>NZ_AP012549.1 GCF_000829235.1 cyanobacterium endosymbiont of Epithemia turgida isolate EtSB Lake Yunoko
TTTTTTAAAAAACCCCTCATATATTATTGTTAGAGTCTGAGACTAAAACTTAGAAAATGCGCGTTTATTCAACAAGAAATATTGACTTTTAAAAGTTGATATTTATAAAAAAGATATCCACAAGTCGAAGCATATATATGCTTGTTTAATGGAAATAGAGTAAGATTAAAGTTAGTCATAATACAAGATTGAAGTATCATGTAAGGAAGAGCAACTGTTATGGTAAGCTGAAGCTACAAATGGTCATATATATATAAATTTGTCAACCTACTAATTAACCCCAAATTATATAATTTTATTTTAAATATGCCTGAAATATTGAGTAATTAGTTCAAGAAGACATCTTTTTGTATTGGGAACAGTATTGAGATAACAAAGAGATAATTTGATGAGAACAAGGAAAAATACATTTCTAGATTGTCTTTATATGCGTTGTGACCATAACCTATCCATGACAACTCGATCATCCAAAATTCCCTGCAAAGACGATTCATTAATCAACTTATATTCATGAATCTATAAGCATTTAAATGGAGAATATGATGCATTTTGAGATGTTCACCTCGACATTAAATCTGGTGGTATGAGAAGAAGAATTTCATTTTTATTAAACCATTATGGAGAGAGTTATTGCTAAACAGAATATTCCTGGAGTAACAATAGAGGTCTAGAAACATTTGGACATTATTCCTTGGGGTTTTCAGTAGTGCATATGGATGCCACCGTAACCTGTTAGTTCTATCATTCAATTATAATTTTGTTTTATTTAGAACCAATTTTACTAGGTTGCGGTGTATGCCCTTTCTGAATATACCTAGTCTTCAAACTGGTGAGTGAACGACGAGGGCAAATTCTTGATTATGAAGCAGGTTTTGACTGCAAAGGATAAAACTAGGTAAAGGCCTATTTACCCTAAGAAGAAATGCATAATTCTACTATATAATCATCTATTGCTTACCCTGTGAAGTTGGCTAGGCAACTCTCTTCTTACCTGTCTCTGATAACATAATATTGAGTTTGCAGTCATAGACTTAAAATTAAAAGGTCTAAATGACTAAGAGAACTTTTGGAAAGTTGTTTAGTGCATCAGTCTGTCTTAACTACTTATATTATATACTAACTCACAGTGAACCTAAAAATCTATAAGATCAAGTAAATCTCAAAATCCCTTGATGGAGGTCCCAACATTGGATGAACTGCGAGCAGTACTAGAATTAGCGACAGAAGAAGATCTACGTCATTTAACCCAAATACTTTTTTGTCGTAAATTTAATCCCCTCGATTATTTGCAAACCCCTGACCCCATTGAAGTAGAAAGTCAAGACTGGGGAAGTTGGATAGATGCGGTGGAAAAACGGTTTCGTTACCTGGGAGCTGATGGCATCACGGTCCTACGAAAAAAGAGTAATCAAGTTAGCTACCGTCAAATTCTTATTCGTGTTTGTCAGTATTTAAAAATTTCTTATTCTAACCAGATGCCTACCACCGATATTGAAGCAGACATTTTTCTTTATTTGGTCAGTAAAGCTTGGAAAAAACTTCCTCTTTGTGAACAAAAGACCCTGATGAAAGGAATAGAACTATCATTAGCTAACTCTAACCGGGGTGAAACCCACCCTGCTAACTTTCAGAACAATCGCCTTAGTCTTTTGTTGAAGGGTAGCAGCGTGATCACGATAAACTCTTTCGTGAAACCCTGGCTACTTAAACATATTGCTCAACAATTTGTCCTCCATTTTGCTCGCTATCAAGTTGCAAAACAAGCTGTAGTTGGGGCTGGGACAGTGGCAGCTAATCAAATTGTACTTAACACCGCTAGACTAAGAATGGTGACGACAGCAGCCCGTTATGGGACGTTTCGTGGAGTTTTTGCTTTTGTTGGTCCGATGTTATGGGGTTGGTTGTTGGCTGATTTAGGATGGCGAGCGATTGCTACTAATTACGGTCGCATTATTCCAGTCATTTTTGCCTTAGCTCAAATTCGTCTTACTCGCACCGAATGTTGGGAAACCACTTAGATAAGTGAAAATAGTCAATATTTATCGTTTATATTCTAAATATTGTCAACTATTTAATTGATATTGTGAAGTCTTTGTTGTCGAGTTTCCAGTCAAGATCTAATGATCTTCAATGGGTAGAGAATTTCCTCAAGTTTGGGGTCTTTTTATTCCCCTTTTCTGCCACTATTGGGGGTGTAGGTTTAGTGATTGCCTTGTTTAGCCTGTGGCAGCAACGTTTTCACCAAATTATTTCTAAGCGTTTTACCTGGATATTAGGAGTATTCAGTCTTTGGCTGGTTATTACATCATTTTTTGCTTTTCAACCTATTCTTGCCTTACAAGGATTGCCAAATTTTCTACCAGGAATTCTTCTATTAGCTGCTTTCCCCATTTTTTTTGTTAATTTATATCGATTGTATCAGTTTGCTTGGTGGGTGGTTTTAACGTCTATTCTCCTGACTGGATTAGGGTTTATGCAACTAGGATGGGGTTGGGAAAGTCCACTTTTTTTTAGGAGTATTGGGATTAAATTACTGGCTTATGGTAACCCTGATGGACGAATGTCTTCTTTTTTGATGTATGCTAATATTTTAGCTATTTATCTTCTGGTTTCTTTTTTGTTAGCCATAGGGTTATGGATTTATATCTATCGTCACCGGCAAGCAAAACACAAACGAGAGATAATTGGGAAACTAACTATTCTCAGTCTTGCGGTAGTAGGAGATGGACTGGGACTAATTTTTACCAATTCTCGTAGTGTCTGGGGATTAGCCTTGTTAGGGATGGTGTCCTTTGCCATTTATTTACGTTGGTATTGGGCCATTTACCTAGCGGTTATCGCGGTTGGAATGGTTGTTTGGGCTGCCTGGGTTCCTTGGGGACAGGAAACTATACGTGAACTGGTTCCTGCTTATTTTTGGACAAGGTTGACGGATGAATTATATGATGATCGCTACGTCACTGCTTTACGGACTACCCAATGGAAAGTCGCTAGAGCGATGATATTACAACAGCCTTGGTTAGGATGGGGACTCCGGAATTTTACCCCAGTCTACCAAGCTGAAATGAATGTGTGGATGGGACATCCCCATAACTTATTTTTAATGTTGTTTGCTGAAATTGGCATCCCTGGAACTTTACTTTTTTGTGGCATTGTGGGAAATGTGATATTTCGAGGGGTAAGAAATTTAGTTCAATGGTCTAATAAGCAAGAAAAACGTCAAGAACATTTACTACTGTTTACTTATTTAATAAGTTTTTGCAGTTGTATTTTATTCAATCTATTTGATGTCACTCTTTTTGATATTCGGGTCAATCTGTTGGGGTGGTTTTTGTTGTCAGCGATCACTGGTATCACAGAAGTTAAACGTTAGTTTGTAAAGATATCTTAATTGAGACTTAAACTACTATAAAATATAATTATACATGTGAGTTATAAGAAGTATAAAACACAGTTATTCTTTCCGATACATAAGCTAAACCACAACGATATTAATGAGGTTTACTAACTTTTAGTTTATATTCTGTTGATGGTGAGTGATTGTTTTCAATTCTTGTTAATAGAGCTTTTAAAAAAGTTATATCAACAAGGTATTTTCGGTTTCTAAATAATTTATTTTCTGGAATAAATACACCGTCATTGTTGCTTGAAGTCAACTCAAAATCAATAATTGACCGCAGTCGTTTATGATTAGATGTAGTTCAACTAAAAAAATGTACTACAAATTTTAATCCCGTCCAACTAAGCTTTCAAAAACTCAAAATATTCTACTACAAGATTGATGAAAAACTTTGATTGGAGTAGAGTTTGTGAAACTAATTCATATTATTTTTCCTTTGCAAGTCGGTAAAAAACCGTACAGTCAAATAATTACCTAGAGCATAAGATCCACAAAGCGATGATAGTTTACCGGATTAGGAAATGTTTTTTTGCAATGGAGAAAAATATTTGATGTATAAAATCATCTGAAGGTCCAATATTCATGAATTATGAAAAGTAATTATAATGTTGGTAACTTGACCTCTACCCAAACGAGAACAGCATATTTTTCTCAAATAAATTCCGTTAATTTTGGAACGGTGTTACAGTGCTGTTTGAATCTTTTTTCGATTAATTGCACAATTTTTTCTATGTTAAAATCAAGTTTTTGCAAAAAATATCTTGATATTCTAAGGATTATTACGATTGATTTAAGATAAATATTGAAATTAATTTTTTTGTTTTTAAGAGTTTTAAGTTAAATAACTGAGGATAAATTTTTATGAGGCCTGTAACTTATTGATTATTGTGGTTATATTTCCCAGTTAATGAACTTTAAACGAATGAACTTTAAACGAATGAACTTTAAACTTAAATGGTTATCCCTAACTGACCAACAGTGCCGAGAATCTTATTACATTTAATTTATTTAGTCAGCAACGAATAATGAACTTGATTAATCGTTAGAGGAACATTATCTGTTTACTAAGAAATCATAATCAAAAACAATTGCATTAGCGGCTACGGCGGACTCAAAAGTATTCTAGAATTTTTCTCTCTGTCGTCAGAACCATAACTCCAAAACGAACTATCACCCCAAGCCTAAGCACTAATCCCTAAAGTGTAAAAATTGATATTTCTAACCAATAGTTGATGATCTTCTATAAGTTTTATCGTGATGGGCTTTACCAAATTGTTTTACAATAAAACACCTTTTCTGGTTTAGGCTGAACATGCTCTGAATTTTTTCTTTATAATTGCTGCTTTAGCGAATCTAAGTGAGTATTTACTCGATAATAAATAATATCCAATGTTTAAAACAATGTAATATCTACTATTGTCAATTTAATTTGTACTAAGTCTTAATGAGCTGCCTAGTTGACAACTTTCCTTAGAAAAATTATTATAGTCTTTCAGGGGCATAGCAAGTAAGCTTTGTTAAACCAGGTAAGCACGTCCTACTGAAACCTAACTTTTAAAAAGCAAGTTACTCCACTAAGTAGGGAATATATTACCTACCCTGAAATGGGTCACTATATGGTTGAGTTGGTAAAAGATGTGGGAGATGTGGGAGGAAAGTCTTGATGTAGTCATTAATCTTCCGAAAGTTAAATTCTATTTTTAATTTACCCTAACCTTGGGATGTAAAAATTTCTTTGGATCTATGCTAGGAAAAATAAAAGCTTGGTGGTATATGAAGGCAAGGAAAAACATTAAGGGCTTTTGGGAAAAGTTAGTAGAAAAGGCACGAACAATCAACTCTGATTCAACCATTGTTGAAAGTTTTAATTGGCAATAAAGGTAATGAACTGGTTGATGGCAAACCTCGTTTGTTAGAGATTTTGGGTGAATCTGCAGATGTTTTTGTTTTAGATTAAAATTATGGTCAATATTTTAGGGTTTGAATTCTCATTTGTGTTTACTGTTACTGCACAAACATACCTTGGCTTCTGTTGAGATATGACCTCGTTCTCGTTCACCTCCTCCTGTTTTTTCCAGAGCGCTTAAAAGTCACTGATTGGAAGTTGCCAGAAGTGTTGATGCTTATTGATGTTGGTTAACCTATAGTTCTCCGTTCTACTTTAAAATATTTCTCCGTTCTACTTTAAAATATTTCTCTATTCGTTTTCTTCGAGAACCCCTTAAAGTCTATTCAAGAAAATAATTAGGACTATTGCATATTATAAAATTAACTATCAAATTAGTTACATACACATTACAAGTATTATTACTTATTAAATAATAATACATAAAGTCAATTATTAGCCTTCGATTGCTTAGGATGACTACTCACTCTTTAGTGGTATTTTTTCATGTATTTCACCGAAGTTTAATTAAGAATTAACAATACTAACACTTGTCAAGAAAAAATTATTACAATGAAAATAACGAGGTTATCATTGAAACCTCATTGATGACAATTTATTGAGTTCAGGTCAATCAGCCATTTTTATGGAATATAGTACTCCGTCAGGGAAGGTTGTAGAGCCTCCGGCTCACAGGTGGGCTTATATTATAGGAACCACGATCGCTTTGTTAACACTTACCTTACCGATGTTTGCCATTGCTTATTATTCTCCACAAAATCATCGAGCTAGACCAGAAACCTCTATAGAAAATTTTCAGCCATTACCATGAAAGACCGGCAATCTTTCTTTTATCTATTTCCCAAACCTCAATGGGCTCCTGATTGATTATACTCAGGAGCAGCGACGACTTCAGCTATTTGCTTTACGACGGCTAATTCTTCAGAAATAAATCCTTTAGTGACATATTTTTAGAACAAAGGGAAAAGTTGTCGAAACAGGGAATAGTAGTTACGGAAAGGAATGGTAATGGAAACACATCTAGGATAAAAGGATCTAAAAGTAATGCCAGTTGACTCCTGATACCGTCGATGTAGTTCTCACATGCTCATAACATTACATACTTTACTGTTTTTATAAGTTTTCGTTGATGGGTTCAAAGGCTTTCCTATCAATCCTAAAATAGGGATTTTAAAAGCCTTCTATAAACCCTTGAAGTTTTCTTAAATCGGGTTATCATGTAATTTTTACCTAATTCATCGGGGTTGTGAGTAAAGATTACTAAAATAACTAGTCTGGGTTCCGAAGATAGTGAGTACTTGAGATAGTCTAACATCAAGTTACATAAGAAAAAATGTCATAAATGGTTGGTAATCATGGTTAACTCATAGCCTTTAGGCGACTGCAAGGGTTCTTTGAGTAATGGCATATAAATGGCTGCATTACACAATAGAGCGTCTAAAAATTTCTCAGTATCCTGAAAAGTTTCTGCAAACCGTTGAACAATCTTCAAGCTTTCTAGGTTAATAGGCTAAGAGCATGTAGTTGTCTTGGGAGATTTTTACTGCCTGAGCTACTTTATGGATTTTTTCTAAATTGCGACAGGCCATGACAACGTGGCAATTTCATTTTTGAGTGAGAGCTTTCGTTGCGTGTAACCCAACTTATGACTAAGCTCCTGTAATAATTATAGGTTTTTGAGTTTACCTCATTTATATTGATACTTCATTACCTGAAAGTTACTATTTGAGAAGCAATCTTATATCACTAAACCATAGATCTTTATTCTGGGGTTATTGTTGGGACAAATGTTTATCAACTTAATATAAGTGTATTTATTTAGTGGTTGAAGAGATGCTAAAAGCAAACTATTTGCTCGTAACTTGAGTATATTTAGGAGTTATAAGATGGCAAAAGGCTAAAAAACTGTCTTTCAGGACAGCTTATTTTAATAATTAAATTGCAATACCTTAGTAGTTGGACATAAATAATACTATATTGAAAAGTATTAAAAAATTAAATACACTATTAATTAATACCCAAGATTAGTCAAAAAAAATCGAATAAAGCTCAAAATTAATATCTGTATTAGTTCGCTTTAATTTAGCATAAAACTTTAACCTAGTTAGATAAAATCTATACTTTTTTATTTTAAATAAAAAATATTGCCACTTTTAAACTATTTTTTTCTCAAAATAATTAGACAACTTCCATAACTGCTATTGCTAATATATATTCATGGTCTTTTTTTTTCCATTTGTTCTTAATGCCATCGAATTCTAGAGAATAAGAATAAAAGCATCACTTTGAACGCTCTTTAAAGCTTATCCATATTCAAACCTTTTTTTCTATCTTTAAGTCGAGGAAGTACATTTGAAATAAATGGCAATTTCCCTCAGTTTTCACTCTATTGCCGAGAATATAATGACACTAACTCTATCTTTTGTTCTTTAAGCAACTTATTTAAGCTTGACTTAACCCCAATAAAGTCTTTTCTTGCTCCGACTTGAAAAACAATCTTAAGCGAATAGATGATACTAGTTGCTCATAATTATTGTCGCTAACTCTATTTATACACTTTTATATTTGTTTTTCATTATCACTTTTCAATATAAAACCTACATTAATATAGTACTATTTATATGTATCTAACTACTTATTTTTTAATTTTTAAAAAATAAGTAGTTAGATACATATAAAGCATTACATGGTAATACCTTTATCTTTTATTTATTAAACAATTGTTACAGCTAATCTATAAGAGTTGCTTGTTATACAATTTTAACTTAATCACTAAGAGTATGGTCTAATTATATTAGACTATGCTCTTAGTGATGCGATAGTAAATTACTTTTATCTATCTTAGGTTTTCTATTTTTAATAATGGAACAACGGCAATTAAAAATTAAGCTTATATTTACCGATAAAAAAATGATTTTATCATAAAAAAATAATATTTATAATTATTGTAATAATTAGTATTCTTTTAAAGAAAAATACTAATTATTAACTTATATTAACGATTAATATTGATTATTATTTAATAATACAGGTTTTGTTCTAAATATCTAAATTCAAATTTGCAAACTTTAACGATTATATAATTTAGTACTTATAAAACAATACTACGATAACTATTTCAAAAAAGTAAGACGTAAAGCTAAATTACCTTCTCAACATAAATTAAGAGAAAGTTTATTAAGTAAATATAGATAAGCAATCAGTAGAGTAAAAAAAGTCAATAAAACAGTTACAAAAATTTATATATTTTGAATATTCGATATTATACATGTTTTAAATTTAGTCATTAATAGTTTGAATTAAAGAATATTTAAGAGATAAAAGTTGATTAATTAAGTTTACTGATTATTTTATAGTAAGTAATTATTTTAAATTTTCGTTGATTTAATCTCTCAAAGAGTTCTTGGGCAATAAATCCTCAGTATTTCAAGAGTTTTAAACTCAAGTATTACCTTAATTCAGGAACAGATTTACGGTCATCTATGTTGCCATAAGTTAATTTAAAAGCCAATAATTGACTGTCAACTTATTTCTATAATTTCTCTTTTATGAGTCTCTAAAAAACAGCACACTAAAATCATTATCCATGGCATATTTTTCCCTACTATTAAATGAAACTATTATCTTTTTTTGATAAAGGTTTTCAATTAAGGAACAGAATAACAATGCCATTTTAATCTTTGATAGAAACAATCTAGATAACAAAATACTTGGGTCAATATCGAGATATAATTTTATATTCATAGCATCTTACCTTAATAAATGCCGCTTCTGAAATAGATTCGCTACTTGTCTATCTCTCCCAAAATTTTTATAAAATTTACCTTGATTAATGTTGCCCCTGATGGATGACCAATAAGAAGGCGGACATTACCCGCCCTATTATTCTAACTTAAGACTTCTTTTGGAATACCCAAAATATCTTCAATCTTTGTTATTTATTCTAACGGAATAATCCGTCCTTCGTCTTGAAAACCTTCAATTTGATTGAAATTTAAATAACAATATAATTGACTAGAAAAGGGTTTAATTTTTTCTGTGATAATGGACATGTATTCCTCAACTGTTGGAATTTTTCCTAATAAGGCACACACCGCAGCCAATTCTGCAGAACCAAGGTAAACTTGAGCCCCTTTACCCATACGGTTATTAAAGTTGCGGGTAGAAGTGGAAAACACTATCGTATTATCTTCTACACGTGCTTGATTACCCATACATAGAGAACATCCAGGTATTTCTATCCGCGCATCAACAGCTTTAAAAATATCATAAATACCTTCTTCCCGTAGCTTTTTTTCATCCATTCGAGTTGGGGGACAAATCCATAAACGTACCGGTAAACCGCTATATACTCCTATTTTTTGTCCTTCTAAAATACTAGCAGCAGCGCGATAATGTCCAATATTTGTCATACAAGAACCGATGAATACTTCATCAATTTTTTCTCCTGAACATTCGGACATTAGTTTAACATTATCTGGGTTATTTGGTGCAGCAACAATAGGTTCTCTAATCTCACTTAAATTAACTTCAATAGTATCTGCATATTCAGCATTTTTATCTGCTTCCAGCAATACAGGATTTTTCAACCATTGTTCCATTTTTTCTGTACGACGTACCAAAGTTTTAGAGTCTTGATAACCTCGCGCCACCATATTTTTAATTAGGACAACATTGGACTGTAAATATTCAGCAATAGTCCCTTTTTCCAACTTAATAGTAGCTCCTGAACAAGACCTTTCTGCCGTAGCATCTGTTAATTCAAATGCTTGTTCAACCTTTAAATTCGGTAAACCTTCTATCTCCATGATACGTCCATTGAAAATATTAATTTTTTTCTCTTTAGCAACGGTTAATTTACCTTCTTGTATGGCTACCCAAGGAATAGCATTAACAATGTCCCGTAAAGTTACCCCAGGTTGTAATTCCCCAGTAAACTTAACCAACACTGATTCTGGCATATCCAAAGGCATTACTCCGAATGCTGCTGCAAATGCAACTAACCCTGAACCTGCCGGGAAAGATATACCCAAGGGGAAGCGAGTATGGGAGTCCCCCCCAGTCCCGACAGTATCGGGTAATAACATTCGGTTTAACCAAGAGTGGATGATACCATCCCCAGGATGCAACGCGACCCCCCCACGGGTTGAGAAGAAATCCGGCAACTCTTTATGAATTTTGACATCGACAGGTTTGGGATAAGCGGCAGTGTGACAAAAACTTTGTAGAGTTAAGTCTGCATTGAACCCTAGACAGGCTAACTCTTTTAATTCATCACGGGTCATAGGCCCTGTGGTATCTTGAGAACCTACAGTCGTCATTATGGGTTCGCAAGAATCTCCTGGACGAACCCCAGGTAAACCGCAAGCTTTACCAACTATTTTTTGTGCTAAGGTAAACCCAGGTATTTGTTCGTCCTCGATAGAGGAGATAGGACGAACAAAAATAGTGCTAGGTTCAAGTCCCAATGCCTGGCGAGTTTTATCAGTTAAGGCGCGTCCAATAAGTAAAGGAATACGTCCCCCTGCGCGTACTTCGTCTAAGATGGTTTCAGGTTTAGGGATGAAGGTTGCAATAATTTTTTCTGCTTCGTTAGTAATTTCTCCTTTGTAGGGATGGATAATGATAACGTCTCCGGTTTCCATTTTGCTGACATCGCATTCAATGGGAAATGAACCGGAATCTTCAGCCGTATTGAAAAAAATAGGGGAAATTTTTCCGCCAATAATGTATCCTCCTGAACGTTTGTTGGGGACAAAAGGGATATCATTCCCAATATGCCATAAAATAGAATTGATGGCAGACTTACGGGAAGACCCCGTTCCAACAAGATCCCCTACGTAAGCAATGGGATGGCCTTTATCTTTGAGTCTAGCAATAGTTTCTATTCCTTCTGGAACAAGAGATTCTAGCATAGTTAAGGCGTGTAAAGGAATGTCCGATCTTGTGGTTGCATGGAGGGCGGGGGACAGGTCATCGGTGTTGGTTTCTCCACAAACTTTGAAGACAGTGACGATAATGGCTTCGGGGACTTTAAGTTTATTGGTAAACCAGGAAGCATTAGACCAAGCATCGATGACCTGTCTGGCATAGGGGTTAGTTTCCGATAATTCTAAGACTTCATTAAACGCATTGAAGACTAAGATAGTTCTACTTAATGCGGTGACTGCTGCTGATGCTAAGTTGCTGTCGGTAGATTTAAGCAGTCCGACCAGTGATTGTACATTATAGCCACCTATCATGGTTCCTAATAAGTTCACTGCTTCTTGAGGGGAGATTGTAGTACAGATTATCTCACCTTTAGCTACCCCTGTTAAAAATCCTGCTTTGACATAAGCCGCTTCATCTACACCAGGGGGAATTCTATCTCGTAGTAACATTAAAAGTTCTTTTTTTAGTTCTTCAGGAGGATTTTTAAGAAGTTTACATAGTTGCGAAGTTTGTTCTGCCGTTAAGGCTAAAGGAGGAATTCCCAACTTTGCGCGTTCCTCTTTGTGTTTACGATAACTTTTTAACATTCAGTTGTTCTCCTGTGATTTTATTCTTTATGTTTTGATTTATAGCCTTAAAGGTGATACCTTTAAGGCTATAAATTTTATTCTGTTACAATATAGATAGTGTTATTGAAAATCTTATAAAGCTAAGCTATATTTTTTTGCAATTTGATAAAATTGAGATGTTTAATTATACTTTTTTTAGTAACCTCTTATAGTTTTATACAATATTTTTTTATTTATTAGATAATGGTAAGTTTAATTATTTATAGTTAACTAAGCTATATTTTTTATGTTAAATATTAATTAATCTACTCTTGGATAGAGTATTAATATACGTTTAAATAAAAAATATATCTTTGTTTTAAACAACATCAAACTTTTAAAAATCTATTTTTTTTTCAATTTTACTATTTCTGTAGTTAAATTACTCTTAATATAAATCTTATACTAAGTAATTCTAAATAAATATTTATAATACTGGATATCTAATTATATTAAAAAGTAAAAGTCATATTAATTAAGCATTCATAGTAATTTAATAATCAAAATATTAACAATTTACTTATTTTTTTAGATTTTTTTATAAAAATAATTTATTTAAATTTAACTTTTTTAATATACTTATCAAGTAAATTTTTTATAGTATTCTGGTGTAACAGATAAATATTAATCATGTCTAATTGTTGTAAAGATTAACTCAAAATAGACTTGACTTGTCTTGAGTAAAAACTGTTAAATTCAAACATAAAATTGTACCTATAAATTTTATAAAAGTAGAAATAAGAACAAATAACAATATAACTATTTAAAGAAGAAATAAGCCTACGAGTTATATGTTATAAATAACTAGGGATAGACTAGAGAAAAATGACTCAATAATGTAAAACAAAAACTTGGTCTATAAAATAACTGAGGAATTTAGTAAAGCTTTCTGTGAAGAGTCAAAACACTGCACTAGTCACAACTATAAGCTAGTTAATAAAAACATTAAGTTGCTGCAGTATTTCACTTACTGATTACCTTTTGGGAGGTATTTATATATAATTGACTCGATTCGTTTTTTATGTGCGCTCCCGATTATTATGGCGTAGATTATCTTATTTATCTATAGATGGAAGAAAATATTCATAAATTAAACCGTAATCGTGCTGTGGAACAGTGACAGAACTTCTATCAAATCATAAAATATTTGGCAATCGTCAATCTGATGACTCCCGAAAAAGGTCAGACAGATATACTATTTACCGCTAATTTAGGGTTGTTTTTAGGGGACAATGTTATTCCAAGTCGATTTTACCACAAAGAACACCAAGGAGAAGACCTCTACTTCAAAAAATAGTTCGAGGAAAATGGTTTCACCGTCTACGGAATATCCGAGCATTTTCCCTTTGAAGGGACATGGGTTTCGATATGAACTCGACTTATACTCTATGGTTGAAGACAGAAGTCCTCTCCCTACACTTGATCGACGAGTGATTCTCCCATCTGGACACTTGTTTTTGTCCTCTCAGTGGTGGTTAGTTGATATATTATCCCCTTCCTCCTTACTCGAATCGCCTCCTTTGTCTTTAACAAAATTTCTTAAAGCGGGGGCGGCTAAATGTTTGACCCTAAGAGTGTCAGAATTGTACTAGACTACGTTTACGCTAACTGCCTTTACGCTAACTACCTTATTGACAACCGTATTATCCAACTGCAAAACTATTTTTTCGATGCAGGGGTGATTAATAACGCCATCGACCAAATTGTGTCAAATTGGGGCAGCTTCAAGATTTTTAACTTTAATTTAGGAATATAACGCTGAATTGTAAAGGCATTAAATACGGGTTAAAAGTAGTAAAGTGACAGTAAACTTAGGTGCTGCGGTAATTTGTAATTTTTTAAAATCAATACATCTTTTTTTAGCAAATAAAGGCTATATTTGCACTTTTTTGTCGTAAATACGATAGCTGTTCATGATATTAAATAAGCTGGTAACTCCTTTAGGGGTTGATATAAAACGGGTAGTTTCTGTAAGTGAAGGACATCGATGTTACACTCCACTGGAGTTAGTACAATGGCTCCAGCGGGAGTCAAAAAAGTTCGTGTGGAGGTTAATCCTGCTATAGTGACTTAATTGTGTGATAGCGGTTCCGTAGCACCAGTAGATATTCTCAGTAAGGATAAAGAGTCGATTTATATTTTAATTAACATCTATTAGTGTAATTATTTTTTAGAATTAAAATAATTTAATTCTAAAAAATAGAACTTTAAGCTTAGTCTATTTTTATTTATTAGAGTATTTAGTTATCTGCTGAGTATATTTTTGTGGGTAAATTCTAGTTGAATTAGTATAGTAGAATTATTCTATCTATTTTTAAGGCAGTATTGATTTTAAAACTTGGTTTAAAAATATTAAATTTTAAGAAAAAAATCTAATATAATAGAACTAAAATCTAATATAAAATCAAGAAAAATTTTATATATAAATATTATTATTCAATGATATTTATATATAAAAAAAAAATAAGATTAGCACATAAATTTATTTTACTGCAGAATAAATTTCAATAAAAATGAGAAATCAACTTTTTTTTAAGGAACTAAAAATTATAGATATATATTATATCTATATCAAGGTCAATAAACTCATCTATTTTAATCATGCCTATTTAATTATCTTTAACCTCAAAAAGTTCAATTCAAATATAATCAATACCATGTAATCTCAATGGTATAAATCAGAGATGAATAGATATTGATAGACAAATATATTGGTTTAGAGTTTTGTTAAAAACAGCAATTTTAATCATATTACTTTATAAAAAATATTCCAAATTAGCTTTTTTAAAAAACATCAATAACAATAAATTATATTAGGTATTTCAAAATTATTAGAATCAGTATATCTTAAATATTTAATAAAAAAATAAATAATGAATTAATCTTAATATTTAGCTTCAAAAACTACAATATTATTTATTAAAACAAAAATATAAATAAAATTCTAAGTTTAGAGTGTATCTAAACTTAGAATTTTATTTATATTTATAATACAAGAAACCTGATGATAACTATAGTATTTTTTATGAAGTAAAAACTAGAATAAACTTGTATAGCCTATTAGTAAACTTTGAGGATTATCCATCCATGAACCAAAACAGCGTTAAACTGACAAAGCGTTTGTCTAGTTCAATGAAAAAATTTTTAATTGTACCAAAAATTAAAATTGGTACAATTAAAAATTTTTTTGAGATTAAATAAAGATTGTTGGGATCTTGTGGTGTCAACTACCTTAGTTAATTTTGACCACTGTATCACCGTGTCACTGCATGACTTCATCAGTCTGTTACCCTCTGGCCCTTTCCAAGTCAATCCTAAAATGCGATAAAGTTAGCAGGATGAAACGTTTATTTTAAAACTGGAGTCCATTTTAATCAGGAGATTAAAATAAGATGCTAATCCTAAAAATTGCAGTTTATATAGTCGTTGCTTTATTCATTTCTCTGTTTGTCTTCAGTTTTCTATCGAGTGACTAAACTCGTAACCCTAGACGGAAAGATTTTGAGTAAGCATAATTTGACTGTGTTAACTTAGGTGATTAAGACGACAGGGGCGAGGTACGGCTCGTCCCGAGCGTTCTTCTGCTGAGTCACGCTGCAGGTAGCAATTGACCCCTTAAGCTTGATTTTTATCGAAAAGATGCCCCCATTCGTTCCGCCACCTAATCCGCCCGCACTAATCCAACCTATAGCCCTTGACCCTCAAGGCAATTGCCTGGAGATTCTGAATAAAGGATTGTCCACTCACACCATCCTTGGAAAACGTCCCCCCCTTATTTCTCAGATCCCAATTTTGATGCTCGAACCTCCATCATTAGAGTCGTCTGAAAAAATCCCAGCGACAAAACCCCCTGGAGTTATTGAATTTTATCTGTCTGACCCCAAAGAAATTACCACTAAGTCTTTACCCCCTAATTCTTCATCTGAAGACAATAGTGCTAGGACATTAGGGAATCCGATTTCTGTCGGTCAACCGTCTTCAACAAAAAGCACATCAACAATGATTAATCCAGTTCCTAACCTGGTCTTTGGGCTCAATCAACGTCATGACAGCTTCTCAAATACAGTCCATCGTCTCGTTACTCGTAAACGAAGAGGGCCAATACAAGAATTTAAGCTCCTAACCTCTTCTACACCTAAAGGACAAGAAACCTCTATAAGTCAACAAACATTGGAAATTATTCCTGAATCCTCACCGGAACTAGATACCGCTTCAATCCCAGAAGAAGCCATAGGGGTAGTGGAATTGATTGCTGATCGTCAAGAATATGATTCTAAACAAGAGGTAGTCTACGCCGAAGGCAATGTGGTCATGCGCTTTGCTAATGGAGTTCTATTAGCAAAGCGCATGCGCGTTAATCTCCCCGATCAATTTGTTGTTGCCGAGGGAGAAGTAGTACTAGAACGAGGAGAACAAACCCTACGCGGAGAAAAGTTTGAGTATTATTTTGTGCAAGATCAAGGGGTGGTCTTCAACGCTAATGGGGAGATTTATCAACCTACAACAGGAAAAGACTTTTCGCCAAGATTACCCAACGATTCTACTAACGATCTTATTCCCAACCAAACTTTAAATGAACGCTTAGCGGTAAATCAGCCTCTACAACGAATCACTACTACTGAAGGGTTTCGTTTCGGAACTTCCTTTGATTTTGGAAAGGAAGCCTTAGGACTGGGAAGTGATGTTCCTAATCTACCAGCGACCCAAGTGCCGCCTAAAGGAGGACAAATCAATCGTATCCGCTTCCAGTCTGAACGAATGGAATTTGATGGAGATGGATGGAGTGCCACGAATGCTCGTTTAACTAATGATCCCTTCTCCCCCCCTGAGTTAGAAATTCGAGCAGAAACAGCAACATTTCGCAATATTGCTCCCTTGGTAGATGAGGTAAAATTGACTAATTCGCGAGTGGTGCTTGATCAAACAAATTCCTTTCCCACCCAAGATCGGTTGATTTTAGATCGGCGTGATCGCCAACCTGGGGTAATTTCTTTTGGTTATGATGACCGAGATCGCGGAGGATTGTATGTGGAACGAGGCTTTAATATAGTTGATGATGATATGGTTAGTTGGGAACTTAAGCCCCAATATTACATCCAAAAAGGATTATTTCCTGACAGTATTACTACAGACAATCCCAATACTGATCTCTTTGATGCAGACACAGACGACATTGATGCTATTAGTCCCCCAACATTCGGACTTATCAACAGAGTTGAGGCTAACTTTAGTAAGAACACTAAATTATTTTCCCGAACCTCACTGACGAGTCTAGATTTTAATAACCGCACTGAAGAACATATCCGAACAAAAACCTATTTTGAACAGAAGGTTCCCTTGTTCAGTATGGATAATGATTTGCGATTTGAATATAATTATCGTGAACGTCTTTTTAATGGCTCCTTGGGTTTCCAAACTGTCCGGGATAGTTTGGGGTTGCTTTTCGTGTCTCCTCAAATTCCTCTTGATCAGAAAGGGTTACTGCGGCTGAGTTATCAGGCATCTCTGCAAAATGTTAATGCCGACACGGATCAACCAGAGTTACTCGCCCCAATTCGAGAAAATAATCGTGTTACCCTCTTTCGTACCCAAGGAGCCGCATCGGTAAGCCGACCCTTTATGTTATGGGTAGGGAAAGCCTTACCCCCAACTTCTAAAGAAGGGCTGCGTTACACTTCTACTCCTGTACTACCTTTTGTTCAACTTTCCACCAGTGTGACAGGAGTGGCCAGCCTCTATGGTAATGGTGATTCTCAACCTTCGATTTCAGGTAGTATTGGAGTCTCAGGACAATTGGGCAATTTTTCCCGCCCCTTTTTCGATTATACAGGGTTTAATCTTTCTTTTAGTCAGGCATTGCGCGGAGATCCTTCTCCATTTTTATTCGATCGTTTTGCCGATCTCAAAACCATCTCTTGGGCATTAACCCAACAGCTATATGGACCTGTACGCTTTGGGGTTCAAAGCGCCTTAAATATCGATACTGATGATGAAATTAACACGGATTTATTCCTTGAATATAGTCGCCGTACCTACAATATTCTCCTACGTTATAATAGCCGTCTTCAAGTAGGTTCTATCAGTTTACGAATCAGCGACTTTAATTGGAGTGGTGATCCAGGTCCATTTGACGGGACGGGAATTCGTCCAGTTATTCAAGGAGTTCCCCGCTAATACTTTCCACCTTCAGTGTATTTATGATGATCAAAAAGTTTTGTCCTGACATTTTTCTAAAGGTGCTGTGTCTAAATCAAATTATGTCAAGCTCAGCATCTCAACTTAATTTATAGCTATAGCATCAAATGCTCAACTAAGTTTAATCAATGTAATCAATGAAATTCTAACTTGAGAAGGACTCAACATTACCGATTATCAGATTTAAAATGAGATAGGATCGGAATTAGTATCAATATTTATGTGAGTTAAGGTCTACACGATCTAAGATGAGATACCCGGGTGGACATTGCCCACTACCCTACTATGTATGCTATTTATCTTGTTAATTCTTGAAAAGGAACAGCTTTCCGTTTCAAAGTCCTCATGGCTCGATTGTTTAATTGTCGTACTCTTTTATAGCTTAACCCGCATTGTTGTCCAATTTCTTTATAACTCATTCGTCTTCCATTTTGTAAACCATAGCGTAAAGTAATAATTTCTCTTTGACTAGGAGGTAAATTGTTTAATAATTCACCAATTTTTGATTCTAGTTCTTGTTGATATACAAAATCATTTGGTGATCTTGTTTCATCGGGTAGAATATCTTCTAACTCTGTATTATGTTCGTCTAGAACAATGTTTAAGCTATGAGAGTTCGTTTTATAAACAGCTTGGCTGATAGTTCGTAGTTTCTCTAGAGTAATTTTTAGCTTTTGAGCCATTTCTTCTTCGGTAGGTTTCCGTCCTAATTCTACGGAAAGTTCCCGTAGTATTTTTTTGATTTTATTAAAACTATCGGTTACATGAATGGGAAGACGAATGGTTCGTGCTTGTTGAGCAATCGCTCGTGTAATAGCTTGACGAATCCACCAATAAGCATAGGTAGAAAACTTATAACCGCGATCAGGATCAAATTTCCCAACCCCTTGTATTAACCCAATACTTCCTTCTTGAACTAAATCTAATAAAGATAATCCACGGTTTTGATACTTTTTAGCGATAGAAACTACTAAACGCAAATTGGCTTTAAGCATTTTTTGCTTAGCTTGTTCTCCTCGCTTGACTATTTTTTGTTCTTCCGTAGTTAATTTTTCTTTATCTAAAAAAGAAACCATTTCTTTTACCTGAGAAGCAAGGTTAAATTCCTCTTCAGGACTTAGCAAAGGAGTTCGTCCAATTTCTTGCAAATAAGTACGGGTGCTGTCAATTGATTTAGGCATTTTATGGTTAATTTATTTAGGATATGTCATAAAATATCAAGTCTGATACCCGAGGAGTAAATTTTATTTTAGAGATTAAAGTAATTCCTATTTTATTAGCTAAATAATTGATGATAATATATATTTTCTTGAGTCACTTTAAATCGTTTTTGTCTTCCCAACTTATTATTGAGTAATGTTTATCTCGAAGATTAAATTTTAAAATTTAAATCAAGCCTTTGGGGTAACTGCTCGGCCTTACGTTAACTTAATTCTTGTATTAATTTAACTATATACATATAAATTAGCAATTTTTTAATGTTTTGTCCATTTGTACAGTAGTCAAAGAGAATATCCTTAATTTTTGTCCAAATATTATCCTTTTTTATTTACTCTCCAACAATAACAAAGTAGAGGTTGGATTATATTTTCTCTTATTGAAATCGGATTAGTTGAATCCGATAACGTTGTTTTTTAGTAAAAGTAACTTCCCCGACTTCTAAACGTCCTTTACCTCGGACGGCAATTAAATCCCCAGATTCAACAGTATGACTTGTCTGAGTAATGTCTTTCCAATTAACTCGTACATCTCCCGAATTAATTGCATTAGCCATTTTACTACGAGACATCCCAAAACCTGCTGAGGCGATCGCATCTAAGCGCATAGATGCTTCTACAGTAGTCATTTTCTTGGTTTTAGGAGAATGGATTTTTAATTCATTTAATGTTATTAATTGGGTTTTCACCGGAACTGAACGCACCTGAACAAGGGAAATTTCAAGAAATTTCCCTTGTTCAGGAACTACTATTACCTGCGCTCCCCGTTCTTCTAGCACTATGATATCTCCAACCTTTTCGTGGACGATTCCTGTTCCTAAAATTGCCCCTAAGAAGTCTCGATGGTTAGCAGGATCAAATAGAAAGTTTCCAGCAATACACAAAGCAGCTAGTGGAATTTCGGAAACATCCAGAGAAATTTCAGAACGAGCTATACTCACTCGTTGCCGTTCTGCTTGAGGATAGCCTCCCCATGCCACAATTTCAACTTCAGCTAATCTTTGAAATAGTCCTTGAACTTCAACGATGGCAGGAGGACAAAGAAAGTCACTGACTACGATTTCCCAAGTTTTTAAGGCTATTTCCGCTTGATCAAGAATACGGGCAATCGCTTCTCGATTTTTAATTCCTTTTAACAATTTTTCTTTAGGTAACATGAACTATTAACTATTCACTATAGTAGCTATATCCTTAGGTATTTTTACGGTTACATTTTTCTATAATTTCAGTGGAATTATTTCTAAGTAATTAAAGACTTTTGAATCAAAATAATATACCTACCCCAATTTAATCTATTACGATACTGTAAAGCATCTCCGTTGACAATGGATAAGAGTGTCAACCCCCCCTCCCCAAAATGCTACCGCCTGCCTTATTTGTTGCATCAGCAAATCCTCCCAAACATGGAATTAGCTGGTCTTCTTATCCATCCAAAGATATCCACTTGAATAATAGTCCTAAATATATTTACCCTAAAAAAACCGAAGAGAACTAAGCAACATGCTATCATAATCGCTTTCTCTATAGCTGTATAGGTTTCTTCGGCTTTAAGCTGACCCGAGACAACAGCACTAGAATAGTTCACGGTTAATGTAAAATCTAGTCAAAAATAAAGAAAAATAAAGTTTAAAAATATAGAAAAAATATAAATTATGAAAAAATAATTTGAGATCCTGGGACATTTATTTTGACTGAAAGTACCTCATGGTGAGTAAAAGTTTGCTTTAGGTTTTCATGTGATTCTGGAGGTGCAAAAAACAACATAAACCCTCCTGCCCCTGCACCTAGTAGTTTACCACCCCAAGCCCCTGATTCTCGACCTAATTTATAAAGATTATCAATTTCTGGGTTAGAAATTATGGTATCTAAACTGCGTTTGGCTATCCATGCCTGATGTAATAATTCTCCAAAAGCTGATAAGGGTTGATTAGTGGTTAAAATATCCCATCCTTGGTCAACCATTTTCCGCATTTTTTTAAGAGTATCGGTATTATCAGCGACCCGTTTTAACTGCTTAGCCACCACTTGAGATGCTTTGCGTTTGATTCCAGTAAAAACAATAAAAATATGAGATTCAAACTCCGCTAATCTTTGGGAAGATAGGGGAATTCTAGTGACAATTATATCTTCTTCAGTCCTAAACTCTACTAAGTTAAATCCCCCCATCGCTGCCATTAATTGATCTTGACATCCTACACAATCTTTAACTAAATAGCGTTCTACATAAATGGCTTCATAAGCTAAATCTAATGGCTTCACAAATTCCCCTTTAAAACTATGCAGTGCTTGGAGTAAAGATACGGTAAAAGCAGAAGAAGAGCCCAACCCTGTAAACGCCGGTAAGTCAGCTACATTATGCAACTCAATATCTTTTTCTAAACCACAGAATTTTAAACATTGTTGATAAACATTATGCTCTAATTCATCAACAGTTTTAACCAATTCTACTTTTCGGTAAGACACCCGAATTAAATAATCGAACAAATGACTAGGAAAGGGAGTTGCTGTAACATAAGAGTACTTATCAATTGAAGTTGCTAATATTGCACCTCCATGCTGGAGAAAATACTCAGGATAATCGGTTCCTCCGCCAAAAAAACTAATTCTAACTGGTGCGCGTGAAATTAGCATGGGTTAAGTAATTGGCTAAAGTTTTCTAGGATAAAAGCTTCTGCTTTGGGTAAAGTTTCAGGAGTTCCAATATCTAAAAATGGAGCTTTAATTTGATGAACTTTAATTAATTGTTTTTTATTGAGTAGTGCCGGAAAAACATCATATTCAAAACTTAGTGGAAATCTTGATGGAAACTTCTCTAAAACCTGATGACGAAATAAATAGACTCCGCCGTTAATAATTCCTGCACCTTGGCGTTTTTCAGCAAAACTAATAAGATTTCCCGATTTATCAACCACTAAGGAACCATAACGAGAAGTGTCTTCTACAGATACTCCTAAAATTACTACATCAACTTCATAATTATCTAAATAACTTATCATTTTGTTGAATTGTGCAACGATTAAAGAATCTCCATTCATCACTAACCAAGAATTAGAAGAAATGTTAGTCTGCTCAACTACATTAAGAAAACCGCCTGCAGTTCCTAACGGTTGCTTTTCCTGGCAACAATAAACCTCTATGTCTGGGACAGGTTGGTTTTGAAAATGCTCCTCAATTACTTCTGATAAATAACCCGTTGAGAGAATATTTTGGGTTATTCCTTGAGATTTAAGATATCTTAAAATCCACTCTAAAAAAGGTTTGTCAGCGACAGAAGCCATAGGTTTAGGAACGTTTGGAAGCAAGTGTTTAACTCGCGTTCCATACCCCCCTGCTAAAATAACTGATGTAATCTTTCTCATACTTCAACTACCAACTAAATCACTCCACATTGTCCCTGTTGACGCAAGAGATGATCACATAAGACTAGAGCGACCATTGATTCTACCATCGGAACAGCGCGAGGTAATACACAAGGATCATGTCTTCCTTTTGCGGACAATGTGACTTTTTGTCCTATTTTGCTCACTGTTTTTTGCTCTTTTCCAATAGTTGCTGTGGGTTTAAAAGCTACTCTAATAATGATATTTTCTCCATTACTAATTCCCCCTTGAATTCCGCCAGAACGGTTAGTCGTAGTGCGAATTCCTCCACTTCTATCGATGTAAAATTCATCATTATGTTCACTTCCGGTCAATAAGGTCCCGGAAAACCCTGAGCCGATCTCAAACCCTTTACTCGCTGGAAGAGACATCACTCCTTTTGCCAAATCTGCTTCTAACTTATCAAAAACCGGCTGTCCGAGTCCTTTAGGAACCTGACGCGCCACACACTCAACTACCCCACCGATAGAATTCTTGTCTCGTTGAGTTTGATTGATCAAATCAATCATTTTTTTTGCGGTTTCTTCATCAGGACAACGTACAATGTTGTTTTCTACTTCTTCTAGTGTAACTGTTGACGGATCAATGATTCCTTCAAGGTTTTTTATCCGCTTAACATAACCGACAATTTCCACATTGGCTACTTGTTTGATAATTTTTTTGGCGATTGCACCGGCGGCTACTCGCCCAATAGTTTCTCTTGCTGAAGCTCTTCCTCCTCCTTGCCAGTTACGAATTCCATACTTCGCTTCGTAGGTGGCATCCGCATGGGAGGGACGAAACTTCATGTTCATTTCATCATAATCTTGCGATCGCGCATCCTTGTTTCTAACTAGAATAGTGATAGAAGTCCCTAGAGTTTTTCCTTCAAAAACTCCTGATATAATCTCACAGGTATCAGTTTCGTTCCGAGGGGTAGTAATTTTACTTTGGCCAGGACGGCGACGATCCAAGTCAGCCTGAACGTCAGCTTCGGATATTTCTAAGCGTGGAGGACAACCATCAATAACGACTCCAACCCCTCCACCGTGGGACTCGCCAAAGGTGGTGATGCGAAATAAGTGTCCGAAAATATTGCCCATAAATGTCCGTTAATTAATATCTGTTAATTAATGTCTGTTAATATTAATGGCTCTATTTTCTAGTTTAAAGTAGTCGATAGTCAATAAGCAAGGTAAAACGAGGTAAAAGTCACAAAACAGAAGTTAATACATAACAAATATACAGATAATAAAGAATATAAAAAATTTTTGATTTAAAAATTTGGACACTTCTCTATAACAAAAATTCCCCTAATTTTTTAAGAAAAATTATATAAGTAATTCAAAACACTGTTCACAGACAACCGTCACATTTCTTAAAGAATTAGTATGGCTTAATAACGTTAAAATATTAGAATATAAACCAAAGTATAACTTAGGTTAAGGGCGAGAAGATCCAAATTTATTCCTCGTTTAATTTCATAGAAATGGTAAATACTTCAGTTTCACTCACCAGGAAAATATCCAAGCTAGAAGCAATTAAGGAGAAGAGTAACTTTCTAAGAGAACCTCTAGCTACAGAACTTTTAGAAGAGACAACTCATTTTACAGAAAATGCTGTTCAAATTCTTAAATTTCATGGATCTTATCAACAGGATAACCGAGATAATCGAGTTAAAGGACAAGAAAAAGATTATCAAATGATGTTGCGGACTCGCAATCCTGGAGGGTTTATCTCACCTGAACTTTATCTGACTCTTGATCGCCTTAGTGATGAATATGGAAACCATACCTTACGGGTGACAACACGCCAGGGATTTCAAGTTCATGGTATCTTAAAGAAGAATCTCAAAGCAGCAGTGTCAGCAATTATCAAAAACATGGGGTCAACTCTTGGAGCTTGTGGGGACCTAAACCGCAACGTTCTAGCTCCTCCTGCACCGTTTAAAAATCGTCCTGAGTACCAATACACCTGGGAATATGCTGATAAAATCGCTGATTTGTTCAGACCTCAAACTGAAGCCTATTATGAGATTTGGCTTGATGGAGAAAAATTTCTCAGTGCGGAAGAGTCTCCTGAAGTAGTCGCTGCCCGTCAATACAATAGTAATAAAACCATTTTTGCTGGTAAAGAAGAACCTATTTATGGGGAACATTATATGCCCCGTAAATTTAAATGTAGCGTAACTGTTCCAGGGGATAATTCCATTGATGTTTACACCCATGATGTTAGTTTAGTGGTGATGACCGACAGTCAGGGAATCCTGCAAGGATTTAACATCCTGGTAGGAGGTGGAATGGGACGCACCCATAACAAAGAAGAAACCTTTGCAAGGATAGCTGAACCCATCGGTTATGTAGCTAAAGAAGATGTTTATGATATATTAAAAGCCATTGTTGCCACTCAACGGGATTACGGCGATCGAGTTCAACGTCGTCACGCTCGCATGAAATATCTGATTAATGACTGGGGAATAGATAAATTTCGCGCTAAGGTTGAAGAATACTTTGGTAAATCTCTATATCCTTTCAAAACACTTCCTAAATGGAAATATCAAGACTTTTTAGGCTGGAATGAACAGGGAGATGGTCATTTATTTTTGGGAATTTCGATTGAAAATGGTCGAGTAAAAGACGAAGTAAACTTACGACTCAAAACCGCCCTACGCCGGATTACCGAACAATTCAGGTTACCTATGCGGTTAACAGCTAACCACAACGTTATTCTCTATGAGATTGACCCTAGTCATCAAGAGGCGATTGAAGAGATTCTGCAAGATTGTGGCGTAATTACTAATCCTCAAGAAATTGATGCTTTAACCCGTTATTCGATAGCCTGTCCAGCTTTACCAACTTGCGGGTTAGCCATTACCGAATCGGAACGCGTCCTACCTGGGATTATTGAGCGGATTAAAACAGTTTTATCTAAATTAAACATGGCATCAGAGAAAATTGTCATTCGGATGACTGGATGTCCAAACGGTTGTGCCCGTCCCTACATGGCTGAATTAGGATTTGTAGGAAGTGCACCAAACACTTACCAAATTTGGTTAGGGGGAAGTCCTAATCAAACTAACTTGGCTGAACCTTACCTCCAGAAACTACTTGACAAAAATATAGAGAAATTTTTAGAGCCTCTATTTGTCTATTTTAAGCAAGAGAAGACAGAACAAGAAAGTTTTGGTAAATTTTGTCGTCGAGTCGGCTTTAAGTCTCTAAGATCGTTTAGTGAAACTTATAAGCCTATAAAACCGCGTCGTATTCGCAAAAATCAACATCGGGTAAGTATTTCTGATAAGATGTTTGTTCAACTTAAAGCTGTATCACAGATAAACAAACAACCAATGAATAGAATTGTTCATGAAGCGTTAAAGACTTATTTTAGTCAATAAAAATCGGGGTCAATAGAGACAGAAGATTAAATAACAAGACTTACGCTACAATTGTACTATTAGAATCAATTTGCCAATAGATACAGCCATACTTCATAATCACTCAAAATGCTATAAATAGACAATCTAGCTTACAACTTTACGAGGTTGGTTTTGGTCTAGGTTTAATAACTATGAGATATGCTCCTCAAGATAATACTAACTAACAAGTTCTCTCTCAAAGATGAAGGGCGAGTTAATAGTAGATGATTCTGAGCTATGACAATTAGGTTTATTTGAAATAAAAGAAGAAGGTGAGGAAGATTTTTTTACAAATTAAAGATAATTGATGAGAAAAGTTTTTACGAGATTTTGCTTCTAACCCAGATAAATTTTTCTTATGACTCAATTAGGGAAATACATTGCCAACTTTAGTTTTAATTGAATCAGTTAAAAAGTGAATGGTATTTAAATGAAGCCGATTAGATAATTAATTTTTGCTACTAAATCCCTAATTTATAGTTTTTTAAACATATAATGCATGATCAATGATTTATTATTCACTAAATTAGCCGTTATCGGTTGACAATCAACTTTGTGATATTATTCGATTATGATATATTTTAGTTGAGTAGTTTTATGTTCTCCTAGAATAAAGACCTTATACATTAATGCCTCTATTATTGATCAACGGTTGGTATTAGTTGCAAATCTATTCAAGAACAGACTATTGAAGAACTAGCAATTAAAAGTAACAGTTAGCTTGAATCTTATTTATAGGCTAAAGTGATTTGAGATTTAGAATAGAAAGATAGTTTTAATTATTTAACAGAAGAAGTAGGAAATTTTTGTCTAAATGCTGTCCATATTTCTTAAAAATCTAACGGAGAATTGACTATTAGTTTATCTCAAGGAGAGTATAAGAATAATTTTTTTTAAAATAGTAGTTTGCTTAAAAAGCATACCATTATCTTAACAAATACTATTAGTCAATTATTTATTCGCTTCGACTGTACAATCAGAATATATTAATCAATGTCTTCTTGCTAAGATAAAACAAGTTCATAGCTTAATTTGGGACGGATGGATTTCCAAATTATGGACGTTAGCCTATAACGATAGGAGAAAATCGAACTAGCTAGCTAAGTGTATCACAAAACCATAAAAACAGCTTAATTTGGTAACTAAGTTACCTGAAAACAGGTTAAATAAATTTTGCAACTAAGTGACACAGCAATTGTTGAAGATATGAATTTTAATTAGGCAGTGCTAGGATAAATTGCCGTTACCAAAATTACATATCTTATGAAACGACATGGTGGATATTTATTAGAACTTAATATCCGCCACTATTTAAAATCACAAGGCAACATTGTTAATTTATCTCTCCGCGATACGTTAGTAAACGATGATAAATACAATTTTTTTTAAAAAACCCATGGAACTAATAATTAAAGTCCTGCAGATCTTGCTGACTTACGTGCTCATAGTGAACGTCAGCAAAGTTTATAAAGGGATATTAAAGAATTAGGGTTTAATTATCGCTGTAAACGTTCTAATACTAGCACAAAATCTACAGATATTACGTCATGTGTTGCTGGTCAAGCTATGTTAGCAGTCTAGCAACAAAAACTCTATCAGGCTAGGTTATTCACTCGCCAAATAAAAATTTATTAGTCTCCCTGTCATGTGCTTTTAAGCTATTATAAAAATAAACGTTATTCTCTGGTTGAGTAATATAAAAGACTTTTTTAGTTAAAATTCTAATTTACTAAGGTATTAAAATAATCTCTAAAAATATTATCATCAAAACTGTTTTTCATCAGCTTACTATAGTAAATAGTATTAAACGTACTATTTTATCTATAAAAATACAAGGTATAAAAACCTTTTAGCAAGTCTAAGTCAATTAGAGATTAAGTATTGTAGATTTTACTTAAATAAATAAAAAATATAATACAGAAGATTATTAGTTAGACAACTCAATATTAATGAACACCTATGCAGAACAGAATGTCAATATTAATTGGACTAATAAATAAGAATACTATTGCTAGTAAATCAATCTAAGAATAGACACTGATATAAATTACACTTTAGATTTAGCCAACCAAAACATAGTTCTATTTTCTGAAGTAAAAATACTTAGAGGGTAATAACCGTATTTATCTCTATTAAGATGGAAGTATAAAAACTGGATACAGAACTATTGAAAATAGAAAAAATAGCTAAAAATATTTAAGTAATGATTAAATAATCATAATTTTATCCTAAAAAATTGTTCTTCATAGCTCTGATTTTGCCAAAAACTTGTTCCGGTTCTTTTACCCCTACTATTGATTGTAAACTAACACTATCCCATCGCAAAAAAGGATTAGTTTTTTTTTCTTCTCCTAATAAAAAAGGAACGGTTGCTTGTTGTTCTTGACGCATTTTTTTTACTTGATCGAATCTCTTTTTTAAGACTTCATTATCAGGATCAACTTTTACTGCAAATTGAAGATTTTTTAAGGTATATTCGTGAGCGCACCACACACGAGTTTTATCGGGTAAATTTCGTAACTTATCTAATGAACTAACCATTTGTGCTGGATTCCCTTCAAATAACCGTCCACATCCTCCTGAGAATAAAGTATCTCCACAGAACAATTCTCCGGTATTTTCAGCTGATTCTGGGCAAAAATAGTAAGCAATATGAGCGCGAGTATGTCCAGGGACAAAGATGATTTCTCCCACCCGGTTAGCAAATTTAACGCGATCACCTTCTTTCAAGAAAACCTGTTGGTGAGGAATTCTACCCCGATCTTCTATCCCTCCATAGACACAAAGGTTAGGAAACTTTTTAACTAAAATATTATTCGCCCCAATATGATCGCAATGATGATGGGTATTAAAAATAGCTACTAGTCGGGCTTCTAGCTCATCTAAACATCGTAAAACGGGAGTCGCTTCAGCTGGATCAACTACAGCTGCAGTATGATCAGTAGGATTATGAAGCACAAAAATATAGTTATTAGATAGGGCAGAAAGTCGTTTAATATCCATAAATGATGGGTGAATTCGGCTGACATGAGTCATATTTCTTGGTCTAAAACAGATTTGTCCAACATGATGAAAATTGTAAGAAATTTAGTTTCACAAACATGGACAATAATTGATTTAGAAATCCTTGCATTTGCATTATTTTATAAAAGACTTATCCATATTGGCAATATTGTATTGTTCAGTATCTTAAAGGTCGATGCAATTCTTTAACGTAAAACTATTATTCACTGAAAAATCATGGATGTTATATTACTTATTTTCAATCTAACCGTACTCGTTAGATTATAGGTTAAATAAACCTAAGCTGTTGTGTTTGTAAGTACTTGTATATTACATGCTGTTCTTTGTATCATTTTTACCAAACAAATATTTAGAATATTTTAACTATTAATAAACTAATTTTAATCATTCTTTTAGTGATTCTTATTATTCTCAACACATAGTATAAGTTTTGTAGGGTGAACAAAAATATATTAATGTACTCTTATTCAAGACACCTATTGTAATTTACTCATCTTATAGTCTTAAAGTTTCATTTGTAAAAAGTCTCCGAGAAAAATTTATGACGATTACTGAAATACTTGATAAACTCCGTAAATTAACGCAGATTAATATCCAATCTTCTTGGCTTAGTATTTCTGAGCAAATCTCTTTTGATTCTATCGATATAGATATTTGGAAACCTGTTATTCTGAATCAGAAAGGTTACATTGTTTGTCCAGCAGGAAAACAGGTTAAATGGTTAGCTCAAAAGCTTATAATTCCTCAAGAAATTAGGGGGTATCCTCTGTCAGGATTAACCGTCAAATTAGCTTTAACTTGGTGGGCAGAAAAAGCAGAAATTTTTATTGACAAAAAATTAGTACAAGAGGGAGACTTATTTGATTCTTCAGCTAGGATTTTAGTAAGTAAATCTGCTAAACCAAGAGAGGAATTTTTGATTTTATTACGTTTAGTTAGTCCTAGTCATGATATTGGTGGGCTAATGAGTTCTCAACTCATTTATGAAACAGATATAGGTTTAATAGACCCTGGTTTTGTTGCTGATGAGCTAACTATATTATACAATTATTTGTCTGCTTTTGAACCTCAAAATATAAATTTATTTCAAAAAATAATTAATCGAATAAACTGGAATATTGTCGAGAACAAAAAAAAATTTAATTGCCATTTATTGGAATTACGTAAAAGTCTTAAACCTTTGGCTAAAAATATTAAAAACTACTCTTTATATTTATTAGGACATGCTCATTTAGATATGGCTTGGTTATGGCTAGTTGATGAAACTTGGGATGTAGGAGAGAGGACATTTGATTCTGTCATAAACCTACAGAAAGAGTTTCCAGAGCTTATTTTTGGTCATACAACTCCTGTTCTTTATGAATGGATAGAAAAACATCGCCCTCAGCTTTTTAAAGAAATTATAAAAGCATATAAACAAGGAAAATGGGAAATATTAGGAGGAATGTGGGTTGAACCAGAAGTAAATTTAGCATCTGGAGAATCAATGGTTAGACAACTGTTGTATGGACAACGTTTTTTTAAAGAAAAATTTGGAAAAATAACCCAGATTGCTTGGCTTCCTGATAGTTTTGGTTTTACTTGGCAATTGCCACAGATTTTCCACCAGAGTGGAATTAAATATTTTGTAACTGGAAAACTTCACTGGAATACTAATGTAAAATTCCCTTATGGGTTTTTTTATTGGAAATCTCCCGATGGAACTCAATTATTAACTCTTATTTCTCCTCCAAACGTCGCTGGAGTTATGAACACTAATCCTCTGAGAATGACTAATTATTCTATTTCATGGAAGCAACAAACAGGCTTGCAAGATGCTTTGTGGTTGCCTGGAGTGGGAGATCATGGAGGAGGTCCAACTCGTGATATGTTAACTGTTCAAAATCGTTGGAGACAGTCTCCTTTTTTTCCTGAAATTAATTTTACTAAAGCTATTGATTATTTAGATAAATTGAGAGAAATTTCTGATTATATTCCGGTTTGGGATGATGAACTTTATCTAGATTTACATCGGGGTTGCTATACAACTCATGCTGATCAAAAATTTTATAATCGTCGCTGTGAAGATTTGCTATATCAAGCTGAATTATGGTTTTCTATCGCAACAATTATTCAAAAAATAAATGTTAATGTTGATAGCAAAATATTGTTAGAAAAAGCCTGGAAAAAAGTTTTATTCAATCAGTTTCATGATATTTTACCGGGAACTTCTATTCCTGAAGTTTTTAATCAAGCTAATAAAGATTGGCAGAAAGCTTTAAAAATTAGTAAATCTTTATTAAACGATTCTTTCCAAACGATTATTTCTCAAATTTCCTTGCCAAAATCACCTAAAACTAAGGCTATTCCTTTGATAATTTTTAATTCTCTAAATTGGCAAAGATCAGAAGTTATCGAATTTTCAGCAACAGAAAATAACTGTAAAATTTACGATTCAGAAGGAAATCAATTAACCTCTCAACTATCAACCGATAATAAACTTTTATTCTTCGCAGAAAATATTCCATCAATTGGATACCGCATTTTCTGGTTATGTCCTACCGACAAAACTTCAGAAAACACTGATATAGTCAATAATAATGATTGTAGTCTTGAGAATCAATACTTAAAAGTTACTATTAATTCTGAAACAGGAAATATAAACAGTATTTTTGATAAAGTCGCTAAAAAAGAAATTGTTAGGGGAGAATGTAATCAATTGCAAGGATTTCAAGATCAAGGACAATATTGGGATGCTTGGAATATTGATCCCAATTATAATGATTATCCCTTGCCAGAAACTGAATTAAAGACCATTGAATATTTAGAAATGGGTCCTATACAATGGACAATAAGAGTAATTCGACAACTAGGAAACTCAGAATTTTGTCAAGATTATAGTTTACGAATTAACTCAAAAGTTATTATAATTAAAACAAAAGTTGACTGGCAAGAAACTCATGTATTGGTAAAAAGTTCTTTTTCCTTTAATTTAGACAGTGATTATACAACCTATGAAATTCCTTTTGCTGCTATTGAACGAACAAACTATCCTAAGACCCCGGAAGAAAAAGCTAAATGGGAAGTCCCTGCATTAAGATGGGCAGATTTAACAGATAAGTCTCAAAACTATGGAGTCAGTATTTTAAATGACTGTAAGTATGGTTATAATAGTCAAGGTTGTCGCTTGAGACTTACTCTTTTAAAAAGTCCCCGTTGGCCCGATCCTAATTGTGATCGTGGTTTGCACTATTTTACCTATGCCATATATCCCCATCAAGGAAGTTGGCAAGAAGCAAAAACTGTACAGCGCGGATATGAATTAAACGTTCCCCTAAATGTGGTTGTTTCTTCAAAAAATAAAACGAATCAACCGACGACATTACCGCCAGTCAATCAATTCTTAAATTTGGGTTCAGATAATTTAATTCTGTCAGCTTTTAAGCCAGCAGAAAATCACTCGAATGCTTGGGTTTTACGATGTTACGAATGTGAGGGTAAAACCACCTTAATTTCTGTGACTACTAACCTGGATTTAACATTTATTAATCAAGTAAATCTTTTAGAAGAACCTATTCCCAACTTTTCTGAAATTACTCCGTGGAAAATAGTTAGCCTTAAAGCAAAAGTAGAGCTTTAAGTAATCCATAAGTTAAACTATCGGGAACTTTCAGCCAATACTAAACTCGGTTCTCATACCCTTATTTTCTTCTCGAGTTTTTAAACCTTTTCTCCTTCTGCCTTACTTCAATTTTAGTTGATACTATTTTCGTCAACTCTGACTACAGATGTTGGTATTCTATATATTATTCATCAGTTACTAAATTACTTCATTGATAGCGCGTTTGAGACCTTAATAATTTGAGAATTCTTAAAGTCTCAAATGTTGTTTAATTTTCAACTTAGAGTTTTCAATGGAATTGAAATCAGCAGAATAAAGAGATAAGAATAAGACTTGTGTTCCTATAGATTCTATCAGTTCTCTAACTTTTGTTGTGCTTTATAAGTCTATAAGCCGATAAATTATCCATGACCATACAAGTTTCTAGCTACAATAATATTAGTACTTCTATTTTATCAGTGAAAGACGTTTCTTTAATTTATCCATCGTTTAAAAATAAAAGGGGTGAAAACTTCAATTTAGCGAGCTCTCCAATTAAGGTAATATTGTTTCCTCAATTATTGGGATATTTTACATAAGCTCGTTTCCCTTTAATTTTTCTGATACACTGACGAATCATGGCTAGCTTAACTTTGGTTTTGTCGGTCATAATTAGGTCTGAAAGTTTGAGTTGTTCAAGTGTCGTCAAAATATTTCTATCTAAAAGATAAAACCCTATATATGTAAAGTTTCAAGATATTAAGTATATTTTTTAGGGGCAAGTTAAGTTTTTGGACTAAACAAAACATGAATGATAAAAATACTAACTATGACACCTATTTGTCGTGTAAGCGAGTACTTAGTTTTTATGGAGTAGCATTATTGTCTTCTTCTAGAAATTATTCTAAAACGCTAAGTTACTATTCCTCAATTAAAGAGGTTTTTTATCGGTTATGAGCGCATAGTTCTATTCTTTTTGTTGATTTCTAACGTCTAAGGATAAAATTGACAAAACTATGGCTGACTTTAAAATATTCTGCTATTTTGTTGAGTTGTTCGATGGGTTTTATTGTGAATTTTTATTATTTTAGTAAAAATATCTGTGGAGTATGACTCTATTTTTCGGTGCAACTAACATTTTTTTCTTTCTTCACTTTGAATCTATCAAAATAGAACTCCTATTTAAACTTGACGCCATCAAAATTTACAAGAAAATTAGTTATCCATAATTTTTAAAGTCTCTTTGGATTTTACTTATATTTTTACTGATGTTAGGTCTATCGATAAACCCCACCATACTACAATATTTCTGATCCACTCTTGAGAGAACTCAATCTAAAACCTTGCTCAATTTTGACTTGCTTGCCGTCTCAAGTCTAACAAAGTTTAACCCTTAATCTCAGAAGAGCCTAATCATTTTAGCACTCACATTTGCTCACGTATCGTCCTCATCCCAGATTTAGCTCAATCGAGCCTAGAACCTCAGTATTTATAGCAAAAAACAGCCAAAATACTACGATTAAGAATAATTATTTTGACTTTTTTAAAAAATAGAACTGCGAAAAGACAGGAGGAATGGAGTTTAATCCTCCCTGTGATGTTGGACTGAGTGAAACTAGTTGGCTAACTATAAATTTAATGAGAAGTGTTGCCATTTTTATTGGTCCCACGAGGTTGAATTACACCATATCCACCATGATTTCGAATATAAACAACATTGATTTCATTAGTTTCTTTATTGAGGAACATATAGAAATCATGGTCTACTAATTCCAATTGATGTGAGGCTTCATCAATAGTCATCGGTGGCATAGCAAAATATTTCATACGGATGACTTCAGGTGGTAATTCTGGGGTACGATCACCAATCAAGTCCCCTTCTACCGGACGTTCCTCAACAATTTCTGCTGCTTTAACCAGATTGTAAGATTTCTTTTTATCTAGTTTTTCTTTATATTTGCGAAGTTGACGAGCAATTCTATCAGAAACTAAGTCAATACTAGCGTAGAGATTTGTGCTGTCTTCTTGAGCCCTGATAACAGTGCCATTGGCATAAACCGTTACTTCTGCTTTATGCTTATCAATAATCCGAGCATTGTGAGCTACCGATAAATGTACATCAACTCTCGTTGTTATTGTTTGAAAATGTTTGACTGCTTTTTGGAGCTTTTTTTGTACGTAGTTATTAATAGAATCGGTAATGTCGATATTATTACCCTGTATCAAAAGCTTCATATTTAATACTCCATTGTTCATTAAACTTTATTCACATCAAACAGCAATCAAGAAACTAGCTGCTTGTTTCTAAACAAAGATGAATTAGCATCTTAAATACTACTAGTTTAGTTTGAGCTAACGTATCAGATATTTTATATTTTTTCATTAGCTTTTTAACCTTCTTTTAGATATCTTAATCGTAATTTATCTCTTCTTTATTGCGGCTTGATCTAAGACAGAGCAATGATATAGTTTTGTCGAAAAACAACTTCCGTCTATTTTTCAATTTGTATTTTATCTCTCGTTTCACTTTAGTGTTTTATTAAGGCTCAATGTCAAAAAAACTTAGGATACTCCCAGATTTCTTGACTGTATTTACCAATCAAGGAAAAGAGTCGAACAGAAAAAACATATCTAGGTTTTCTCTCCCCAATTTCCCACTTAAAGAGAACTATCAGACGTACTTAGACTAACATGTTTGTATTGTTTCTAGCATCGCTTTTTATCTTCTTGTCATTTTCCTTAGCACATCTTGATGTTTCTTAAAATTATCTTCATGAGATGAGACCAACTTCTCGATTGACTTTCAACCATAAGGGACAACAACGACGATGTGTTGTCTACCAGGGAGGAATTATCCCCTATGAGTTAGCCTGGAAGACGCAGCGTTCACTAGTTAAAGAACGCCTAGAAGACCCAACTTTAGAGGATATCCTTTTACTACTTGAACATCCTCCTGTTTATACTTTGGGAACCGGATCTAGTCTAGATTTCCTAAAATTTGACCTTACCACGACCTCTTATGAAGTTCATCGTATTGAAAGGGGAGGGGAAGTTACCTATCATTGTCCAGGTCAATTAGTAGGATATCCCATTCTCAATTTACGCCATTACCAACAAGATTTACATTGGTATTTGCGACAACTCGAAGAAGTAATTATTCAAGTGCTTCAAGAATATGGAATTAAAGGAGAAAGAATATCTGGTTTAACAGGAGTTTGGGTAGAAGGATATAAAGTTGCAGCCATTGGGATTAAGGTTAGTCGTTGGATTACAATGCACGGGTTTTCCTTGAATGTTTACCCTGACCTAAAAGGATTTAAAGAGATTATTCCTTGTGGAATTGAAGATAAACCTTTAGGAAGTTTGGAGCAACTTATTCCTAATATAAAATTATCAAAAATCCGTCAAGAAGTTGCTTTAGCTTTTGCTAACGTTTTTCAGGTTGAAATAGTAAGTAAATATAGCTTTTCAAAAGACAACTTATTCAATTATTTTTTTTAGTTGTTTAATTAAGTTTAGTTGGAATTACTTTACTAATATTTCTATTTAAAATTATAAAATATAATTTATGGCCCAATTATATAACCTTTACCTCAATTAAAAAACTAGTAACTATGCTATTTTGGGGTCCTCCATCTTAATTTTTTCAAAAAGTATTCTAAATATTGATAAATAGAGAATTTTTTAAATTTTATACTTGTCGTATATTGGCGGTTTTACTTCTCTGATCGATTATTTTCTTTAAATAATCTGTAGAAACTAAGCTATCTCTATTTTACAAAACAGGTAAAAGAAAATTATAGTCACTTTTCCCGAAACAAAAACGTTGATATTCTGAATCATTCTCTTAACAGAATCTTATTAATTAACCATTTATAAATTCCTTTATTATTAATGATACATTCATTAAAATCCAAGAGAATTACTTTTAACATCTGAGCCCTTCGTGAATTAGCAACAAATACTTGAGCATCGGATCAATGCTCAATACTTAATTTAATATTGTCACTTTTGCAGCTATTGGCTCAGGCTATCTTATAAAAGATTAATTCAGAGAAGAAGTAGTGTAAAATTTAATTTTTTTTATCTTCGCAAAGCATTACGGTTTGGAGCAAAAAATCTTCTGTTTTATGGTGTTCACCAGCAACTAAGATTCTGGCTATATGTCCTTTGCTTTAGTTACATATATTCTATTGAGCTTAGCATGCATTCACTTAATGGTTTTTATTGGTTGTGCTGATAATCATCTTTACCTATTTTACTAGGCTGTTGGCTAAGAAAGACTATTAATAACATAAGTTCTATTATGGAGCCTATATTCCTGACTGGATAGAATTTCGGGAAGTTGGTAAATCTGTAGAATAAGAAGTAAAAAACTTAGTTCAAGCGTCTATTATCAATTATTTAGTAGAGTTAAAGAACTAAAAATGTACACACTATAGAGCCAAACTAATCTGTGATTATGTGGAATTCAGCTAAAGCTAAGTTAGATAATTTTGATATCATCCTACCCGTACGACGGAAGAGTATAATTCCTATGATGATCTGGGACTTTCTTGTTTTACTTCTTTGAGACACATACTAGAGATTCGCGATTTAAGTAAAAACATGGTAGGCACTTCAATCCAACATCTTTAAAGATATTAAGTCCAATGACAACTATTTAAAAATTTCAAAAATTTAGTGAAGTTAAAACGGTTCTCCATAGACCTATTGAGGGAAAGATTAAGACCGTAACTTCTCCTCAAAGCTAATATAATATAACACGTAATAAATAATATTACACGCTTGTACCATTACATCAGCGTCGGGACTGTTCAGGCTCTATATCGATAATAATGCCGTCGGGTGCCGTGGGAGTGGACTTAGGTTCTGAAATGGAAGAACTACGCTGAGAAGAAGTGCCTAGGGAAGGAGATTCAATGGGGATAGGAACAATTTTTGTAGGTTCTGGAATAGACGGCAATTCATCAGTAGAAAAAACTTCTGGTTCTGGCGTAGTAGAAATTTCTGGTTCTGGCGTAGTAGAAACTTCTGGTTCTGGCGTAGTAGAAACTTCTGGTTCTGGCGTAGTAGAAACTTCTGGTTCTGGCGTAGTAGAAACTTCTGGTTCTGGCGTAGTAGAAACTTCTGGCTCTGGTGTAGAAAAACGTTTAATTTGAGACGGTGGAGTAGTTTTTAACGGTAATTCAATCGATTTTAGGACGTTTGAGGGAGATAAAGAAGGACTAGAACGTTCTTTAGTCGTTAAAATAAATGCTAAGATCAAGGATCCAAAAATAGCACTGACGACTAAAAAAGAGCCTAATACTAGAAGAGCCCAAGGGGTTTCCCTGTCGCATTCTGAGGAGCTTGCAGAAGGGTATAATTGGGGTTTTAAACAAGAAGGGTTCGACATAACCGCTATAGTCGCAGCAGTAACGGTAGGCGATGAAATATTTAGGGAAGCCAACATTTTTTTTGCTGTGAGGAAGCGATCCTTCGGATGAAAGCAAAGAGTGCGGTTAATAATACTAGTTAGATCAGAATCAAGATCAGGAATTTCTTTACCCCAGAGAACTTCTCCTGTGTGAGGATCAATATCTAGATACTGAGGAGTTTTTCCAGTGAGTAGAAAGACTGCAGTTAACCCTAGACTATAGAGATCACTTGAATAAACTGGGCGACCAGCTGCTTGTTCAGATGGCATATAGCCAGGAGTTCCCCAGGCGATAGAATAGGCGGTTTTTCCGTTGCTATTTATCATAGTGGCCACCGCTTCTTTAACAATACCAAAATCAATTAAGACCGGTTGACCATCTATAGCTCGGATAATAATATTATCGGGTTTGATATCCCGATGAATAATATGGTGAGCATGAATGTAATCGAGAATTGGTAAGATGTTGCTAAGAAGTTCTGTGACTCCCGTTACCGAAAAATTTCCCCGTCTTTGGTGAACTTGAGAAAGGGTTTCTCCTTCAATCCATTCTTGTACTAAGTAAAAATGATTATTTTCAGAAAAATAGGCATACAGACAGGGAATTTGTGGATGATTCTCGCCCAATTTTTCTAACACAGCCGCTTCAAGTTTAAATCGCTCTTGTAACCACTGTGGAATCGATTGAGATTGTTGTAATGTAGGTTTCAGCTGTTTGATAACGCATTTTCTAGTTGAGGGCATCTGAGTGTCAATAGCTAAAAAAGTTTCTCCAAAGCCACCTTGACCCAAAGTTTCTAAGATTTGATAACGATTGCTCAACAGCATAGTCATTTAGTTATGAAGGCAATAATGTTATTGCTCTAACAATAGGATGAGACCTTATTGTAAGAGGATCGATAGACTATTGAGAAGGTGCCACATCCGATTGAGAAACTTGCACAATTTTCATCTATGACTATGCCTTGACAGAGTTTCTACCACAACAATGATATCTTAAAATAAGATTAACTTATATCATCTTACTGAATGCGGACGAAGAGACTCGAACTCTTACGCCAAGGACACTAGAACCTAAATCTAGCGCGTCTACCAATTCCGCCACGTCCGCTTGCCTTCGGGTATACCATCATAGTATTTTCTTTTTAGAAAGTCAATACTCCAGATAATGCTTTTTCAAAAAAGACAAGAACTAATTTTTATGCTGAGTTTGTAAGAAGTTCTCTGCAGTAGGACTTTCAAAACTAGGATACTGTTGTTGCCAATCTTGGCCCAATACGATAGTAATGTCAGAGGAAAGGGTTCCGGTACTTTCGACTAAGACTTCTCCTACCCCTAGGATAGCTTTCAATGAAGCCGCCCCTAAATCATCTCCTTGCTGGGCGACAATGCGAGTAGTTGCCAAGGGTTCTCCCCAGTCATCACTCACAAAAACTCTACCATAACCCCTCTCTCGTAAATAGTTAACCATAGCTTCCACGGCCTTTGAGTCTTCAACACTATCTTGAATCGCAATTCTCAAACGAGTGGGATTTTTGTTCTCAAAGTCTGGGTAATTACCATGATCGAAGTAGTCTACAACCATTTCCCTGATTTTATGAGGGGAAGGAATCCAATAGCTTATCTTCTGTTTGCCATCGCCACTAAAGCCTCCAGGAACCATTAACATTTCCACATCAGATCGTTTAGTCTGAGCAGCAAATCCGGCTAAGGCAACTAACTCTTCAACAGTTAAATTAGTATCAATATAAGTCCCAATCACTGAAAGAATTTCAGGTATTTTTAGAACTGTCTGAGGTCTAAGGGCTTGTTCAACCACCGCCCGCATTAACATTTGTTGTCGTTGTACCCGTCCTATATCTCCATAGCGATCATAACGAAAGCGTAAAAATGCAGTCGCTCTTTCCCCATCTAGATGTTGTTTGCCTTGCTTAAGGTCAATGTAGAGATGTTGACTGTGGTCAGTGTACTTCATATTTTGGGGGACATAAACATTAACGCCCCCCAAAGCATCAATCACTTTTTCTACTCCCTGAATGTTCACCCTGACATAACGATCAATGGGAACCCCTCCTAAAAGAGTACTAACGGCTTCGGCAGCTAAAGCTGCTCCCCCATAATAATTGGCTTCATTGATTTTTCGAATCCCTCTACCAATATTGGCTCGAGTATCCCTAGGGATTGATAAAAATCTAAGTTTATCTTGATTAGGATCAAAACGCAATAAAACCATTGTATCCGATAGCCCTTTAAAAGAATTCACTAAGGCATGATATCCTAAGTTTTCTTCGGGTTTTTCATTCACTTCTGAGGTTAAAACTTTAGTACCCAATACTAAGAGATTCATAGGACGACTTAATTCAGGTAATCGTAGATTTCTATAAGCAATAGTGCTGTCTTGATTAAAAACTTTTTCTTGTCCAGGAGTCAGACTACTTTGCCTTAGAGGAGTAGCAGAAAATGATATAGAAAGAAAAGCGCCAGCCATAGCAGAAACTAGGGATACTGCAGTTAATCCTAATCCAATCAATAACCAGTTACCCTTTTGCTTTTTCGCATTAGACTTTTTTGAGGATAATGGTTTACTTGGGGTAGGACTTGTCGGATAGGTTTTGTTGACTGACACAATTCTCCTCACATCTTAACGATGTGTCCGTTGTAGTTCGGTTTTACTTTGCGCATGTTACCTGACCATGTTGATCACCACAACTTGCTTGGGACTTAGGTAGTTATCCCATTCGCAAGATTATGCCACAAGATAGAGAAATTGGCTATTTACATTTGAATTTTATCGTCATTTTTTTAGACAAAGTTGGCTATAAAATATGGGAACACAAAGGAAAGCTAGGGAATTATTGTTGGAATTTGGTATCATCAATGAAATTAAAAGCAGCACAATTTTCCAACCTTTTCTGGATTAATTTATGGTACTCTCTAGTTGGTCAAAAAAGCTCAATCTTAATCGACAAGCTATCCGTAAGCGTATTCTCAATGATCCTTATTATCGGTTCTGTTCCCTCGAAGAAGTTGCGATTGCAGCAGAATCAGGAGTAACAATTGATGTTAATCAAGCAGGTGTAGATGATTGGTTGAGATTGCCTGGACTTTCCATTCACCAAGGGCGTACCTTAGTAGCGCTAGTCTCAATGGGGGTAGAATTACTCTGTATCGAAGACATAGCTGCTGCTTTAAGTATTCCAATACAAAGTCTTAAACCCCTGGCTCCTATTCTTGTTTTCTCCTACCGTGATCCCCAAAGTTTATTAATGTCTCAACGGGTCAGTATCAACTACGCTACCTTAGAACAACTTGAAGATATCCCTGTTATTGATGCTAATCTTGCTCAAAACCTGGTCAACAATCGTCGCGAGAACGGTTTTTACAAGAACTTCGCTGATTTACAACGAAGATTAGCTCTAACAGGCTCAATCATCTCCGAATTGATGCACTATTTACAATTCTGATGCTGAAGTTTAAATTTTCAATTCTCATTGATACCTTTGTTAAAACGGTATGGAAATTCCACGAATGCCCTGATGTTTTGCAATGACTAACTCTATAGTGACAACCTGTTTAGTCCATTTGTTGTGAAGGGGGACTTAAACTTAGGACAATTCCCAAGTTAAGTCTGTGGTTAGGTTTGATTTTCCTCCGTGGTTGGACTATCATACTCAGTATAAAAAATTACATTTATTTGTATATCGCTCAGAAGTTATACCAGTTTTACTGGTGTAATCATAGATTCTGTTGTCGTTAATTTTACCCCTAAAAACAGAAACCCCGTTGAATCGATGAGGCATTCTATGAGATTTAGGAGTAAACTGTTGTAGAATTTTTGACAAAATAGTTGGTTTATTCACGCTTACAGTGAATGTTCGGTTCCAGTTTTCCATCGCCACTAAGTAACTCACCAAAAATATCAATAAAGCTCCAAATTTTAAAGTTAAATTACTCTTAACTTAGATAGAGAATAGGGTGGATAAAGTTTTCAAAATACATATAAACTCAGCTTATATTCATAACTTACTGTATCTTGAGAACGCATCTATATTTCAAAAATTTTGTGCTATTTCTTTCAGTTTTTATGGATAAGGATATCAATGAATTCTTCGTATAAAAAAATAATTGATTACTTACAGTGTATTTTTTCTATACCAAGTTCTTACTCTAGCCAAAAGATATTGATTTGTATTCTCTAGTGACTCTTTACTCAACAATATACGGAGACACTATTAATATATAATTATTATATCTTAGGAAAGAGAAGCAAAATATGTCAAGTTGGTGGAATGAAGCTGTATTTTATCAAGTTTGTCTTCGTAGTTTTCAAGACTCTAATGGAGACGGAATTGGAGATTTAAGAGGACTAGTAAATCGTTTAGATTATTTACAAGAGTTGGGAATTAATGCTATTTGGGTTACTCCATTTTATGAATCTCCTCACGTTGATTTTGGTTACGATGTGAGTGGTCATAAAAATATTGATAGCCGCTATGGAAATATGTCAGTCTTTGAAGACTTAATCTCAGAAGCCAATAAACGTAATCTGAAAATCGTCGTTGACATTATTTTAAACCATACCTCAGATCAACACCCTTTTTTCATTGAATCTCGTCGTTCTTGCACCTCTGCAAAACGAGATTGGTATATCTGGTGTGACGGGAAACCCGATGGCAGTCCCCCTAATAATTGGGAAGGATTTGAGCGATCAACATGGACTTTTGATCCTAAAACTAATCAATATTATTATCATTTTCACTATCATGAACAACCTGATCTTAACTGGCGTAATTCAGCTGTTGTTGAAGAAATGTTTAGTATTTGTGATTTTTGGTTAAATAAAGGGGTAGCAGGACTGCGATTAGACGCCATTAATTATTTGCTTGAAGATCCTCAATTACTGGATAATCCTATCCTTGATAGGGTTCCTGATTACCTGCGTAATATTTATCAATTCAATCAAGATCCTATTCACACTATCAATCATCCTGACAACCATAAAATTTTAAAAAAACTACGTCATCATCTCAAAACAAATCATCAAGATGACCCTTTATTAATTGGAGAAGTTTGGGTTCCAAATTTTAATGAAATCAGGCGATTTTATGGAGAAAAAGATGATGAAATTCAATTGCCTTTTAACTTTTTCTTAAGTACCCTTCCCCAAGTAAATGCTCACGATTTTCGAGAAATGATTATGGAGTTTCAGCAAATTCTAGAAGATCTGCCAACTACTTTAGTTTTAAGTAACCATGACTTTGAACGAGCAACCAGTCGCTATGCAACAGAAGAAAATTCCGATGCAATGGCTAAATTGTTAGCTACTTTGTTGCTAACTCTACGAGGTATCCCGTTTATTTACTATGGAGAAGAATTAGGACTTCGAGATTATCCTCCAGAAACCATCGAAGAAGTTCAAGACCCACGAGGTCGAATTCGTTGGCCAGACTATAAAGGTCGTGATGGCTGTCGCACTCCGATGCCATGGAATAGTCAACCTCAAGCGGGATTTACCACTGGTCAACCTTGGTATAAACTTAATCCAGATTATCAAATGCGCAATGTTGCTGTACAAACGGATGACCCTAATTCCGTCTTGAATCATTACAAAAAACTACTAAAATTACGGCGAGATCTGCTACCATTGAGTCTGGGTCAATTGACTATGTTAGGAAATGATATTATGGTATTGGCATATATGAGGTCTTACAAGGACCAAAATGCTTTAATCGCGCTTAATATGTCGGATAACCATACTCAATTTTCTTTAGCACAATTACCCCATCAAAGAAATTCGTCATGGAAAATTCTCTTATCCACTCATATTCAATCAAAAGATAAAATTGTTCAGGAAACTTTAACGTTAAATCCTTTTGAAGCAATTATTGTCGTTCCTATTTAGATCAATAACTTGCGTTTAATTGAAATCTAGCTGGGATGATAGAAGGACAGCTGAAAGCCTAAAACCATTAGGCACTAAGTACTTTGACTTAACTGCAATGTAGAAGTTTTTTTGGTCTGTGTCTTAGTGGTTTTTAGCTCGATTTCAACATAAAATATAGTTGACTGCGGTTGCAGTTGCTACTATCTAACATGGACGGTTTTGGGATAACGTTATTTAGACTTTTGATAGCTAATCTTCATAAACGTTCTTTTAAAACTTTTTTTAAATCTCATAGACAGTTTATTTAATGTTGCTACCATTATTTGTGAACTCATGAACTGGGTATTCAATATTGGTTTGATTTGTTAAAAGATGTAACCTGTTTATTTCTTTTTCTTAGTTAACTGAAACTAATAGCATTATATTCTTAAATATATTGTCACTCCACATTTTTTAATCATATTGTCAAGTTCATCTCAGATAAATACCTCTAAAACAGGAAATTTAACCTGCATTTGGCTATGTTTGAAAGTATTATTGCTTGTGAATTATAGATTAGAGGAACTACAATCCAATGCTTAAAAGGAACTGTTGTCCACAATTAGACTTTGCCGCGATTGCCACTTAGATATTTGGCATAATTTTGATTTGTATTATTGGTTTTGACATAGATATCAAACTCATCTTGCGCAATATTTATATTAAGTGTGTGTTTCTCCTGCTACTACAAGAGAAGGGTCTCCAAAACTACCAAAATATTCCACTATATTTAAGACAAGTAATCAAACGATACTGAAAAGGTGATTTCCTTAATTAGAGACTATTGTTTAGATAAATGTAAATCATTCATAATTTTAGTATATTTAATGCTTGATATTGACTGTCTTACATATCCAGTCTTGTCAGCTGTTCTGAACAAGAAGACTAAATTAATTTTTCCTAAGATGTCAGGACTCCCAAAAATGTGGATTTTCTATCAGTTTAATCATCACAGTAGAAATAAATAGAAAAAAATTTAAGTTTTGTGTGGATTAAAAACTAACCATAGATTACGATAGGCATATTTTTCCCGTTCGAGCAAATTATTTAAATACTCAAATTTTCTAATTTAAAAACTGTTATAACGTTTTTGCGTAGTGCTATAATTCCCGGTAAGTAGAAGTGTCCACACGTTTTTCTTAACCAATGCTTAAAGCAATCCTTTTTGATCTGGATGGAACAATTGCCCATACTGACACAATTCACTTCTCGATATGGCAATCTTGGCTACAGAAATATGGGCTAAACATTGACTTATCTTTTTATCAGCAAAATATTAATGGCCGACATAACCAGGATTTTTTACGTCAATGGCTATCAGAACTTTCTGAGGAGGAAATTCAACAATTAAGTAATGATAAAGAAGCCTATTTTCGGGAAATAGCACAAGACCAGTTGCGACCGCTTATGGGATTGTCTACTCTACTCGATTGGCTGAGGGATTGTCAGCTAAAGTCGGCGGTTGTTACCAATGCCCCTCGTTCTAATGCTGATTTTATGTTAAAAGCTCTTAAACTCCATGACTTCTGGGAGACGGTTATCGTAGGGGAAGAGTTACCCAAAGCTAAACCAGACCCTTATCCTTACCAAGAGGCTTTACGGTGTTTGAATATTGCCCCCGATGAAGCCCTTGTTTTTGAAGATTCCCCGACTGGTATTTATTCTTCTGTAGGTGCAGGAATTTTTACTGTGGGTATCTCTACCACTCATTCAGACAAGGTATTGTCCGAATGTGGTGCTAAATTGATCATCCATGATTTTAGTGATCCGCGATTAAAAACCATTGGAGTGTTAGATAATATCTGAATCACCATCTTCTCTGTCGGACAATTCCCCTTCCTCCCCATCTTTAATTTCTTTTTTTCTCTGATTTCTGAGTCTGAAAACTCTCTACAGTAAATTTTTTAACAAGCTAATTACCTATTCAGCCCAATACATTCCTGAGATAGACTCAGGATTTAAAGATTTATACCACCTATAAATAGACCGATATACAGAAAACTTATGCACAGCTTGAGAGTTTGTACAGGTTCATCTATCTTAACAGAGGTATTAGGGGAGACTAAACTGATGTTCGTTCTAACATAGTTAACATAAAGTAATATCAGATAGACAACAATTTGAGGTAATTTACTATAAATTGAGTGTTTATCGTTCAGTTTATAGTTATGTCTTGAGAAAATGTAAAGACGACTTAGTACTTCGTGAATAAATCACTCGTCAATGTTTGCTCTCTAAAATAGAAGATATATTATTTTTCTTTATATTTCTTATCCTTATCATCATAAGTAGTCTTAGAGTCTAATCAGCAACGAGGACAGTTGACCACATTCTCAAGACAGTTGGTGCTTAAGTTCTACAATAAATTTTAAGCATTTTAGGGTTTTTTTTGCTCACATACAATTAGAAAAATTATGCCCTTCTTGTTTTACAAATAAGGACAGGATGCGTTCTTATTAAAAACTTCACTAGGTATGCTCTACCGTAAGCTAATAAAAGAATCCTATTGAAGTAGACTTATCAAAGTATTTTTTGTAGTTTATACTTTGCAAGTCTGTAAAAAAAATAGCGTATTAAAATCATTATCCGGAGCATAAGTTTTATAAAACAATGATAATTTACCGGATTATAAAATGCTTTTTTATCATTAATTTTTAAGAATAAATGCTGTTAACCGGAGAACAAGCTTAGAATACTGTTCGGATTTTTGATGAATAATGAATGATTCAAGTTACAAAACACTTCAGTAAGATTAAAGACAGGACTTTGCATCAAAAGTATCATATTTCAATATTTATAATTGACCACTTAGAACAGCCTAGGGGTAGTGCAGGGAAAGATAGATTATTTTTCCGTAAGTGGGCTTAGACTCTTAGTGATTAGTTTCGATAATGAGATCATTTGTTAGTGGAACGGCAGACTTAGAAAGGCTAGGAGGCTTTGTCAACGTATGAGGATTAGAAGGAGTAGGAAGGTTAAGTGCTTTTTGCCAAACTCTGATTTGAGTTTGAGCCCCATGATAGGAAGTACTCTCAGCTGGAATGATCTGGGCAAGATTAATGGCCTCTTGCAATAAACTTTTGCGAGCCTTATCTTCGGCAATAGACAACAGTTGATAACTCCATCGGTTGAGGGCTTGTCGGCTTCGATTGCTAACTTGCGTAGAGCCGGGAATTTTACGGATGACCTCAATGGCTGATCCCAAGGCTTGGGATGTTCCTCCTTGGGCTATAAGATAAGCTTCTTGAAGATCTTTTTGAGCTTTAATTTCTTGTTGCCACTGACGGATTTTATTTTGGGCTTCTCGAAAGAGAACTCGACCTGGGCCAATTCGTCTAGCAGCCTGAATTGCACCATTATAATTTTTGGAATTTCCTAAAAAAATAGCTTGATCAAGAATCGGTTGATCCTCTTGCCGTTGAATACTCGCACGCCACTGATGAATATTTCTTTGTGCTTCATCATAAAGAGTGCGGTTAAAAGTAATAAGACTAGCTTCAGTGATCGCTTTTTTAAAAGCCACAACAGTTCCCTCACGAGCTATATCTTGAGCTTTATCTAAAATTGGTTGATCTTCAACTCGTTGAACCTCCAGGATCCAGGTTTGAATTTTTTGACGTACTTCTTGGTAGCGAGGGTTGCCCGAAGGAATTAATTCGGCATAGGCAATGGCGGCATTTAAATCGTTAATAGTTCCCCCACGTGCTAAGTTTTGAGCTTCTTTAAGACGGGTAACATCCTCGATTTCGAGCTGCCAACGATTAATTAGATCTTGAGCTTTGTGGTATAGAGGACGCTCCGAGTTAATTACTTGGGCTGAAGCAATGGCCATTTCTAGGCTTTCTACCGTGCCTATTTTTGTTTCCATACCTGCATTGGACAAAGCTTTCCAGTCATCAATCTCTTCTGTTAGTAAAAGGCTCTGGGGGAGGCGATCAACCACATTGAGGAGGGGTTGCCAACGACGAGCTTCTAATAACCCTTCAATATGATTGACTAGCTTGTTTTTAGCATTCTCAATTAAGTTTTGGGCTTCTCTGTAGGCGTAACTATCGTTAGAAATTTTTTGGGCATCAGCAATCGCCGCCAGCCAATTATCGACTCCTCCTCGACGGAATATCCGATAGGCTTTACTAAGTCTCTTGCTTTCTTCTTGGGCTAATTGAATTTGTTTAACAGTTGCATCGTATTCCGTTGTTGCCCAATATTTGTTTGGTAGACTCAGCAGTTTAACTGCTGAACGAAAGGCTTTATTCCATTCTGATTTTCGTAGCTTTTCTTCAACTTCGGCGAAAATCTCTTCTCCTTTTTGCCACAGTGATCGCCATTTTTTGATTCTTTTTTCAACCACACTATAAACTTGAACGTGATTAGGAACTCTATGAGCGATAGTGATAGCCTCTTGAAGTTGTCCACTTTGAAATTTTTCTTCAGCGATATCGAGAATAGCGATCGCCCATTCCTCTACACTCTTGTTGATTTCACTTCGTAGGGAATGATCTGAGGGTAAGGCTTCTACTAGATTAATTGCTTTGAGTAAACTGTCTACGGTTCCTTGAGCTGCTTCAAGTTGAGCGCAATAGATCCGCATCGAAGCTGAGGCAATCGGCCAGAAAATTCTAGTACATTGGGGAGATTTTGGCAATTTAAGTAACATAGAAGTGGCAGCAAATCCTACCATTCCCGATGCAAAAATAAGGGCAATTACCCATAGTTGCCAAGGTAATTTACCCAAGTTCAAAATAACTTTCTTTTTATCGGGAAATTCTTTGACTGCGATCAGCGATTTAGTAGATTGATTCATAACTCAAGAGACCATAATACCTTGATGTTTTCTCATCACCCACAAAGGTTTCGTTGGTCATTATCCCTAAATTTTTCTGAAGTGGCAAATCATAACCGAATAATCTTGAGAAATTCCGAGTCTCTGTCAAAACTTAGTAGTCTTTAAGGGATGATTTGTTATAGATTAAGACCTGACGTATCTTTCAAAAGATACTAGACTTTTGAGTATTTGTTGTATTGCGATTACAGGTTTACCCAATCACTTTGATTATGGCAGAAGAAACTACTCCTAACGCTAAACTGACAGCTAAAAAAAAGGCAAAACCCCCTGCTCTTGAAGATAAACCTTTTACTGAATTTATGGAGCAGCATTTCACCCCAACTTTGCACAAAAAATTGACCGAAACTGGACTAAGTGATGTTAAATTATCTTTTTCTCAGGAAAAATCGGCTATTTCTGGTGTTGATACTAATGAGCCATATTGGCAAGTTATTGGAACTTGGAATAAAGGTCAACGTCAGTTTACCTTATACTTTCTAGAGGAAGATATTAACGGCTCCAAAGCTTTTTCCTATGGGATTAATGGACTTCCTCCAAGTACGATTGAATCGTTTATGATTGATGAACGAAAAGTGACTTTAGATTTAATGGTGTTGTATACGTTACAACGCCTAAATGGACAAAAGTGGCTCACTCGTAATTAATTTTAATCCTCTTTAACGTGTAAATTGTTAGAGGCAAGTTTTAACGAAATCTAAGGGCATACAATGTTTATGCCCTTAGGTCTTATTTATTGATGATGAGGGATTATGTTAACATTAAGCCGATCCATTAATCATAGATAAATTGCTTTATGATTTTGTAGCTTATCAATCTAAGCCTAAAGGCACTTAATAGTGGGCAAATATGTAAGAGTTATATCACCACCGCCTATGTATGTAAAAGGTAAAGCTTTTGGCAATGTCAGATGCCTTACTTAATACTGCCTTCGACCAAAGTTCAGATATCATTGAAGTATTAACTATATCAAATAACGACAAAATGTTTTTTGACAGACAGTTTCTCGAAAGAAATTAGTTTTATTGTGGAGCTATTACCCCATGGAATTTGTTTGCAGTCAAGGCGAACTTAACAGTAATCTTTCTCTAGTCAGTCGTGCTGTTCCATCCCGTCCCACTCACCCTGTGTTAGGCAATGTATTAGTAGTGGTGGATGCCGAAAAAGGACGAGTTAGCCTTACCGCTTTCGATCTCAGTTTAGGCATTGAAACCAGCTTTAGTGCTGATGTTAACCAAGGAGGAAAAATTACCCTGCCAGCTAAACTCCTCAATGACCTTGTTTCACGACTTCCAGAAGGAGAAATTAGCCTTATCACTAACAAAGATGCTCTAGAAAACGACAACCAGTTAATTATCCTCAAATCTGCATCAGGACAGTTTCAACTACAAGCTATGAGTGCTGAAGAATTTCCTAAACTTCCTACAGTAGAAAGAGGAGACACCCTCAAATTACCTATCGCTATTTTAGCCGAAGGGTTAAAAGGATCTTTATTTGCTGCCAGTAATGATGAAACTAAACAAGTTTTAACAGGAGTTCATGTTGCCGGAACTCTTGATGGGTTGGAATTTGCTGCCACTGATGGACACCGTTTAGCGGTAGTGAAAACCCCTCTACAAACTGAACCAGATGGAGAAGAAGAGGCAAAAGGAATGCCTGAAGGAGATTTTGCAGGATTTGCGGTCACTATTCCTGCTAGGGCTTTAAGGGAATTAGAGCGGATGTTTGCTAATAGTCAGAGTACAGATACAGTAGCCTTATATGTGGATAATGCTCAGATAGTGTTTGAATTGGGAGAACAACGACTTACCAGTCGTAAATTAGATGGAACATACCCCTCCTATGAGCAACTAATCCCCCTTCAATTTGCACGGACAGTGAGTCTAGATCGAAAGCAATTTATAAGTAGTCTTGAACGGGTAGCTGTGTTGGCCGATCAAAGAAATAACTTAGTGAAATGTACGATTGATAAAGAAAAAGGGCAAATATCGTTATCGGTAGAAGCGCAAGGCTTGGGCAAGGCTAAGGAATTTATAGCGGCTAAAATTACCGGAGAGAGCGGCGATATTGCTTTTAACGTTAAATATCTAATGGATGGACTTAAGGCGTTACCGACTAAGGAATTTCAGATGCAATTAAATGCAGATAATCAACCCGTAATCTTAACTCCTTTAGGGGGAATAAAAATGACCTATCTAGTGATGCCTGTACAGATTGTACGATAAGCTGTTAACTATGCTAATATCAAATCCAATTATGATTATAAAAGTTTACTTATGTATTTTTTTCTTGGAAACTCTCCACTCCGAAGCCTTTTTCTCTGGTACAAAAAAAATATGAGGCTAAGCTTAGTATTAACCCTGTCTAGTTGAATGAAATTAATCAGAATTTGTATAATAAGTTAAAACTTCTAGAGTTAAATTGTAACAAATAGTGAGCTTAAACAAACAATATTTATGAATGACTAAATAGTCATACCGTTTCTCAATCGAGCGTATTGTTTATAGAAAAAGATGCCATTCTCATTTGAAAAAAGGTAAAGTTATGACCATTGTGGTTACTTTTGGCAGGTAAAAATATCGAAGCGGTAATTGGGAAAATTCATTACAGGGTTTTTCCCAATTGCAGAAAAGCACTTCTTAAATCTGGTCAGCTATAATTGTTTTGTGGAGCTTATGCTCTGGATATTGATGTTGCTGTGCTGTTTTTACAGACTTATAAAGAAGAAATTATAGGAAGTTGTTTCATCTTTATTAACCTTTTTATTTGATTGACTGCTTATTACTTAATTTATCTGAAAAACTTATTAAGATTAATGTAGAAAGGTAGTCTGAATCTTTTCTTTATTGTTGACGATGACTATTCTAGGTGATGGTTAACCTCGTTGCATTGCATTTATAAAAGCTTCTGCTTATCCTCCATCAAGAAAAGTGGCAACAAAACCGGATGTACCGACGAAACACCTATTTTTGCTTGTAAGCGATTGCTAAGTTCTTGCAGAATAGTATCCATCGTCATCTTGTTCTAGCCATTGTTCGTTCTGTCCCAATTAAAGTGAGTTTTCCTCCGCAGTGAGAGAATAATTGTGTGCTTGTCGTTACTTCCTAAAGTCTAAAGAGACTATTAACAAAACTACAATTGACTTAAAAACGTTTTGCCCGCTTTCAACATAATGGAAAACCGCCGTTATCAAACTTTGAAGCCGAGGCTTATGAAATAGTTGAAGGACTTGAAAAAATTCTTAGAGTTAAGGTTGAGTCTAGATGCAAATCTTTATTGGCTACCTCTGAAATCGAGGTAGTTGACGATATTGTATAAAACACCTGACGAATGTTGAAGATGATGTTAAAATGCTCACTCCAAGATGCACTATCCTTCTAAGGCTGACTAAAATTTAGATCTGAGTCTAACTTTGTAATTAATCTCAATCCTATCTAATAAAATTAAATAACATGGTGCAATTGTCCCCCAAAACTGAAGAAACTCCTTCCCAACTTAAGACAGAAACCGTTGTTTTAGACGTACACGAGATGAAGTGTGCCGGATGCGTCAAGGCAGTAGAAAGGCAGTTAAGTCAACAGTCTGGGGTTATATCTGCTTGTGTTAACCTAATTACTGAAGTTGCCGTTGTTGAATATGAATTGGGGGAAGTTCAACCCCAAGCTCTAGCTGATAAATTGACTAGGGTTGGTTTTCCCGCTAATTTAAGGAATTCGTCAAACCAGATCTTAAGTCTAACCCATTCGAATGCGGCTAAACGTAAGGAACAACAGAAGCTACAATATCAATGGAAACTAACTACTGCTGCTATATTATTGGGATTTTCAGGGTTAGGACACTTACAACATTTAGAAAATTTTACAATTCCCGTGATAAGTAATATATGGTTCCATGGGGGGCTGGCTACTGTAGCCTTATCAATTCCTGGACGAGAAATTATTATCGATGGTTGGCGGGGATTACGTCACGGGATGGCCAATATGAATACCTTAGTGGGCTTAGGAACTGTAAGTGCCTATGTTGCAAGTTTAATCGCCTTGTTATTTCCCCATTTGGGGTGGGAATGTTTCTTTGATGAGCCTGTCATGCTGTTGGGGTTTATTTTATTAGGACGCACCTTAGAAGGACAGGCAAGAAACCGTGCCTCCGATGCCCTAGAAGCTTTAATTGCTTTACAACCGTCTGTCGCCCGTTTAATCGGTGATCCCTTTACAGAAGATACTTCTAGCATCGAAATTCCTGTTGAACAAGTACAGATGGGAGAATGGATACGGGTTCTTCCAGGGGAAAAGATTCCTGTTGATGGAGAAGTAGTCACAGGAGAAACCCTTATAAATGAATCTTTAGTAACAGGGGAGTCAGTACTGGTTCCTAAACAAGCTAAAGATAGGGTGATTGCTGGAACCCTTAACCAGTCAGGAGCAATCACCATTAAAACAACCCATGTCGGAAACGATACAACTTTAGCCCAGATTATTACCTCTGTTGAAGATGCCCAAACTCGTAAAGCTCCCATTCAAAAATTTGCTGATACAGTTGCTGGCTATTTTGCCTATGGGGTGATGGTACTGGCCTTACTGACTTTAGTATTTTGGTTAGTGGTCGGAACAAAAATCTATCCTCAGGTCTTGGAAATGACCAGTCACAGCCACTCAATAGGAGTTAAAAAGGCAGAAGTTGCCCTCTTTTCATCTCCTCTTTCCTCTTCTCCTATATTATTAAGTGTAAAGTTGGCGATCGCTGTTTTAGTAGTAGCTTGCCCCTGTGCTTTGGGGTTAGCGACTCCTACCGCTATTTTAGTAGGAACAGGGATCGGAGCAGAACGGGGGCTATTGATCAAAGGAGGAGATGTCTTAGAAAAAGTGCATAAACTTGATACTATTGTTTTTGATAAAACAGGAACTTTAACTTTAGGATGTCCGAAGGTAACCGACTGTATCCCCCTAGCCCCAATTAGCCCTCAAAGATTGTTACAACTGGCTGCAACGATTGAAAGTGGCACGAATCATCCCCTAGCGATTGCTATTTTAGAAGAAGCTCAACGTCAGAAATTGTCTTTCCTGAAGGCTGAACATTTCCAAACTCAAGCAGGACTAGGGGTAAGTGCAATAGTTGAAGGGAAATCGGTTTTCTTAGGACACAAAGACTGGTTGAAAGAACAGGGTATTACCTTAAACGAGGAACGAGCCTTAATCAAAGAAGACAAAACCCTAGTTTATGTAGTACTTGAGAAGGAAGTCCAGGGAGTTATCGTACTCGAAGATACCTTGCGTCCTGATGCAAAAGAAACCATAACCCGTCTTCAAGAAAAGGGACTAGAAGTTATTTTGCTAACAGGAGACCGCCAAATTGTTGCCGAGTCCATCGCCCAACAACTGGGCATTAATCAAGTGTTTGCTCAAGTTCGACCTACTGAAAAAGCTACTATAATTCACTTTCTTCAACAACAGAAGACCAAAGCTCAAATATCTTTTCTTTTAGCCTCTCACCCTCGATTCAAGAAAGTTGCTATGGTTGGAGACGGCATTAACGATGCCCCAGCACTGGCTCAAGCAGACTTAGGGGTGTCTTTACAAGGAGCTACAGAAGTGGCTTTAGATACAGCAGATATTGTCTTAATGGGAACACATTTATTATCGGTGGTTCAAGCCATTGACCTGAGTTTAGCAACTTTCAATAAAATCCGTCAAAATCTCTTTTGGGCTTTAGGGTATAATGTCCTAGCTATTCCAATCGCCGCAGGTATCCTACTACCAACTCTGGGAGTTAGTGTTAATCCGGCTTTAGCGGGAAGTTTAATGGCTTGTAGTTCCATTACCGTAGTCACCAATTCCCTATTATTGCGTCGTCAGTTTCCAACTCAATCCGACTAGTGACTTGGATTACGGGCAAAATTAACATCAGACTCACCCAGACAGATGAAATTTCCCATATTTTTTACGCTTTTGATATACTTGATAATAATTAACTTGTAGCAGAGGCAATTAAATGCCATTGTTCATGTTGACTGATTGTTTCCTGAATCTGTTCAAATCGTTGTTGACAATGGTTAGTAACTTGTAAGGGTAATTCATCACTTTTGATCACCCAAGTAATAGGAACCTCATCACTCTTTGCTTTAGTGCTATCAATAAGAATTTCCACTGTCACTAATTTGGAGAAAACTACCTGACCTGGAATTTCTCGTGCCATTATATAATCCGTTGCATTGTAAACTGATTCGAGTCCACACAATTGCAAAACTTTGTCGATTGCTTCAGGAAGTTGGTCTACAGGTAAATTAACCAGATAAGAAGAAGTATATCGAGCCATAAATCTAAAATTCCTAATTAAAGATAGATTAATTAAAACTGTTACCTGCCATATTAATGAGTATCAACCCTTTTAAGCAACTAATCGGACAGCCTCAAGCTGTTAAATTGTTAGAACAAGCAATTGCCAAAAACCGGGTTGCTCCAGCATATCTATTTACCGGTCCTGCTGGTGTTGGACGTAGTTTAGGAGCTAAATGTTTCAGCGAAGCTTTGCTATGCGTCAACATTCCTCCTAAACAACAATTATTAGTTCAAAAGCGCATAAGAGAAAGAAATCATCCTGATTTATTGTGGGTAGAACCAACTTATCAATATCAAGGTCAATTAATTACGGTTCAAGAAGCTAAAAATTTAGGAATAACCCGCCAAATTCCTCCACAAATTCGGATTGAGCAGATCAGAGAAGTTACCCGATTTCTTAACCGTCCTCCCCTAGAAGCTCCTCGAATTTTAGTCATTATTGAAGATGCTCAAACTATGACCGAAGCAGCTGCCAATGGATTATTAAAAACTTTAGAAGAACCAGGGCAAGCTACTTTAATTCTACTAGTTCTTCGTATAGATCAGCTTATTCAAACTTTAGTATCTCGTTGTCAGAAAATTACTTTCCATAGTCTATCTTCTGAAGATTTAATTAAGGTGTTCAAAGAACAAGGAAACGAAGAAGTTCTTCAACATTTATATATAATAGACATCGCTCAAGGAAGTCCAGGAGAAGCAATTGTCGCTTATCAAGAATTAGATAATATCCCAAAAGAACTATATAAAAAAATAAAAGAAATACCTTCTAATCCAATAGAAGCATTAGAATTGTCGAAAAATATTGCTAAAAAATTAGATATTCAAACTCAACTATGGTTAATTAAATATATGCAATATTATTTTTGGATAAAATTTAATAACAAAAAAATATTAGAAGTTTTAGAAAAATCTCATCTCTATCTTTTGAGTCATGTACAATCTCAATTAGTTTGGGAATGTTTGTTATTAGAGATCCTTTCTATACACTCCTGAGTCAACTGTAAGAAAATCCTGTTTATTTACCTCTGGTGTCATTCTACTACACTACTACTTATAAAAGTAAGACTTCATGTGTCTAAAACTAAAGCAACACATGAGTATTGTTGTCACTCAAGGTAAATACTCTAACTGCAAGAAGCTGATTTACTATAACCAAGTACAAAAAACTTATAGAATAAAGACATAATCAACTATTATTACAATTAAGGAAACTTGGCCGACAATTACCTTGATAAAGACTCTACTAAATTGCTAGATGACTTAGCCATTAAGTTCTACTTGTCAAAATCTGATAGCAAACTTAATAAATCAGTAAGTTGATTTGATTCAGAACTGTTACAATCGACAACTCATTCCCCGTCAATCTCTTTATCTTTAACCTAAATACTCAGGGAATGTTTAAGAACATTGTAAAAAAATAGCTTCTGATCTATCTTGCTATTTGGTATTCTATGATATTCAAATGCTACTTACTCATAAGTAGTTTAAAATTCTTACCCAGCATGTAGTCTTCATAATTGGCAAAAATTTTTTCTCATACATAGTTTTGAAGACTTGATGATGGGTTAATCATTACCATTAAGTAGCTGCTAAATTAGGGGAAGGTGGTTACTTTACTAAATTATGTTCCTAGTCAAACAGTTCTCAACGAATGCTTGCAGGAGTTAGAAAAATAATAGCAACCACCGCAAATACTATTGATGATAGAAACGACCCCATACTAATTAGAGAAGAAATTCTACTTGATTTTACTGAGCGATTAACGAAAAATAAGATTTTATTAGAGCTTAATGGTTTAATAGAAAGTTAAATGCACTTATCAGTTGACACTTGTCGAAAGATAAAACAATTCTCTAGAAGTTACTAAAATAAATAGAACAAATGGCAAAACAAGATTGGTTAGTCACAGAAAATGGTAATTGTTTAGGGTTTGATTCTCCTAGAGAATGGGATTTGTTATCCAAAACTAACCCCTATCGATTATATCGATTTTTGGGAGAACTTGAAGATATTCTCAATCAAGGAGAAATAAAAAACCACGAGGAAAAGGATTTACTAAAGTCTATTCGTCGAGTGGTAAGAAAGTTAATTCTTAATGTTTATTGGTTGAAAAATACTATTCCTGACCCTTCCCCAAAAACAGGTACTGCGTTATCATTACTTTATGATGAACCTGGATTTTCTTTAACAATTCAAACCGAAATTATGTTATCAGGAACTACCACTTCCATTCATAATCATGGTACTTGGGGGGTAGTCGCTACTTTGGGAGGAAAGCAAAAAAATAGTTTCTGGAAGCGATTTCCAACTTTAGAAGTTTCCAATCAACTTCAAAAAGTTGGGGAAAAAATACTTCACCCAGGAGATATTATTAGTTTTACTAGCAATGCAATTCATCAGGTAGAAGCAATAGGAGATGAACCTAGTTTTACCTTAAATCTTTATGGCGAAACTCTCTTCAACCGTTTTAATTTTGATCCAATTACCTATCAAGCACAGAAATTTTAAATAACCTGAAAATCTTTATGATAAATTCATAATTATTGACTATATTAATTAGAGTTAAATTCATGTTGTTTTAATGGATATTGTTTATACTAACTCCCTTTAACAAGACTTTGTTTAACTACTTGAGCCAAATTATATTCATTCTTAAACATCTTCCCTACTATTATATTTAGCCATGAACTATAAATTTACATAATAGAAATAAATAAATTGAAATAATAAATATATATATTTATTATTTCAATTTAGCTTTAACTGAATTACTTGCTTGTGCAAACTAGATAATTGTCCAGAGCAATTTTATTAATTATCATAATCTTCCGTCCTTCCTTTTCTGAAAGCCTTTCAATAATTTTTATATTTTTTTATTTTTATGTCCTTTTTATTACACTTTTTTCTCTAATATTTTATCTATAAATTATCTTTTTTATTGTATTTTTTAAAAGGTTCACCAAATTTATATTTTTTTTACTCTATGTCCTTTTATATTTAAACATAATATTGTTTCTCTGGTTCTAGAAAAAATTTTTAGATTACAAGTAAACTTCGATAAAAAAATATAAATAAATTAGTAAAGTATGAGCACAGTTCTTTTGGAAAACTTCCTATGAATTAAAAAACTCTTTGAGAGTAGATTACGATACCTCAATTATTTTTATAAAAACAAGCTTAGCAATAAACAAAGAAAAATCCAAAAATAAATTGAAAATATAAACCCGTCAAATCAAGAGTGTATTTTGTAGAAGACAACTTACTTAATTAAATTTAAATCGAGTAACTTACTCTGCTCATTAAATACTTGCCATACTCATCTCATAATTAATTTTAGATATCTGAACATAAAACCCTTACTACACAAGCAACTTTCCTAGATAGTTTATAAAAATTTATTAAATCTAAAGTATTTTTGATAACCTCACTAAAATCTTTATGAGATTCTGAAATTTATTATGTCAGTTAGTCTGTTACTTTTACAGGTTAACACATTTTATTATATTAGAATAGTCAGGACATTCTTTTTGTTTATTAAAAAATAATAAATTCACGATGTATGGATCAGTAAATTTACTTCTTTACTGAATACTTTTACTCTTATTATTGACATGTAAATTATTATATCACAATATAAATTAAGATAACAACTTCTATAGATAAAAGTAGACTTTAGCATAGTTTATAAACTTAATATATTATTTAAAGTAAGTGTTTTTACGTCAATCATTATTTAATATTTATGAAGCAATAGTTTTTATGTTTAAAAATATAGAAAATTTAACTTATTTATCAATATCTATAATTTTTATGTTAATTCTTTTCAAGAAAAATCAGTTGGTAAATATTATTTAATACTTATTGTTTTTTTTAAAAACTTCATATTATTAGTCAAATATTCATTAAATTATCGACTAAGTTTAACCATTTTATACTCACTCTTGTAATTAAATTACATAAAGTTTATTTCGTTATAGGTTTAACAAATATATAGATATAGGATCGGCTGACCGTAGAAGTCAACCTTTTTCTAATAGAACTTTAAACTCTTCTTCTTTAATTTAATCTTAATCTAGGTTAATATCAAGAAATAGATCTATTTCTTGATTTATTTGCGTTCAATAAATCATTTTCTTCTATATTATATCATCTGATGCCACTAATATATTATGATATAATTCAAGTAATCTAATATTATTTTAAATAAAACTTTTTTTATATATTTAAAATTATAATTTTTGAGTTTTTAACTTCTACCTGCTATGAGCATAATTTATTCTTATAGCAAGTACACTATTTTTGAAATTCTATCTCCAAAAGACTTACTAAATTAGATATTATCTACTTTTTTTATATAATTTTAACTTTTTAGGTACTTATTTCAGATACTTATTTTTTAGTCGATATCAATTAAAATCCAAAACCAAATATAATATTGAATTATAGCCTAAATCTTATTAGATAAAGCTATGCAATATTATTAAGGCAGGTTTTGATATTACTTTAATAGTGAACAAGAGGAACCAATTCATAACTGTTAATAGTTCCTTGAAAATAATCATTAATTGCTTCTCTTGAATAGGGAGTAACTCCAGTTTCTTCTCCAAACCACTTTTCATAAACCGCTACGGCTTCAAGTTGATCACTAACAATTCCTTCCATAAATTTGACTAAACTGTAATTCACAATATTCCGCCAAGTAGATTCATCTTGAGGAAGTATACAAGTATAAGATTCATAGACATAGGGAAGCTCTGGAACTACTTCTAATTCATTAGTATTACTTAATTCTTGTTTTAATCTTTATAGAATAATTTCATCACCTGTAAAAGCATCTATTATTCCCTTCTCTAGTTTTTTAAACCCATTATAATCTTTTACTATAACTAATTTAGCAGCAGGTTGTTGTTGTTTAATTACCCGTTAGTTGCTAGTTTTAGAAATTACTCCTACTTGACGGACAACGAGGGTATCAATTGTTTCTATCTCGCTCCCTTTTTTAACTAAAGTTTTGTTACCACTAGCAAAATAACTTACGGTAAAATATACTGTTTGAGTTATTTTTTAAGTAACTGCTAAGAATCAAGTTTAATGGGTTTACCTATTTTTTTGAATATCTTTACGAATTACTTCGAGAATATCCAAAGAATATCCCACTCATTTCCCTGATCATTAACATAACTAAAAGGGATAGCGTCTTTACTAGTTCCGGCGGTAATTACTCCAGTTTATCTAATTCCTTCTAAAATTACACCAGCTCAACTGGAAGATTGGCTAATTGTAGCAAACATTTAAATTCAAATTACTAAAGTTAATTTTTTTCCCATCGTTTCTTTCCTAAGACAACTTAGGTTTATAGACCAAGAGGATGGAAAAAATGTTTCGTCAAAGTTGATTGACTTAAATAATAAGAGGGTAATTTAAGCAAGTCGCAAAGATACACTTAAAAATTTTCCGTTGCTTATGAGAAATAGATGCTAATGTAACTAGCTAGGTATGTTAACTTAATCAGTAAATCTTACTGAATTCTGCTTAGGCAAAAATGACGAATAATCCTCCAAATTCACCACTAAAACCGTCTAATAAAAATAATTTGCTAACTAGATTAACTAGTTTTGCTAGGCGGCCTTCTACCCTGATAATGGGTGGAATGTTGTTAATGTTGGGGATAACAACCTATTGTGGGATCAATTATTTCGTCTGTCAAAAACTATCACCTCTCCTTTCTAAAGAATTAAGTAAACTTGTTGAAAGGGAAGTTAAAATAGGTAAAGTAGAAAGCTTTTCTTTTAATAAAATTAGTGTTGGACGTTCTTATATTCTCACCACTGAGACGGATACAGATTATGCTGAAGCTGCAAAAATTGTCATCAGTTTTAATCCACTGCCCATCTTTATTGGTAGACCTTTAATTATTGATATTACTATCAAAAAATCTAATTTTTTTATCGAACAAAATAAAACAGGAGAATGGGTTAAATTTTCCAGAAATAAAGAAAAATTAGAACTCAATTTTCCAATTAATATTGACGCTAAGATTCGTCTCAAAGATGCAGACATTATGGTCCATCCTTACGGGTTTAAAAAATCTTTATCGCTTAAAGTAGATGGGAAAACAGATTATAATTATAAGTCCAATGACAATCAACAATTTAGTTATGCTTTTGAGGTTAATCTTCTCAATAGTGAGATTAATATAGAAGGAAAAACCAATATTAATAGTTGGAAAACTCAAGTACAATTACAGGTTTATAAATTGGAGTTATCCGAACTAGTTTCTTGGATTTCTGATTTACCTATTATCATTAAAAATGGGCAATTAAATAGTAATCTAAAATTTTATTTTCCTTCTTTAGAAGAAATAGAAAAAATTACAGGGTTAGGAGTATTTAATATTTCTACTATTGAAGCAAATATTAAATACTTAAAAACTCCCCTCAAAGTTGACTTGGGTTTAGATTTTCAAGAAAAAACTGTTAAATTACAAAAGACAGAAATTAGTATAGGAAAATTAATTGCCAAAATTACTGGAAGAATTAATTGGGACCAAGGTTATAATGTTAACATTGATATTAATCCAGTTTCTCTAAAAGATTTACTTGCTATTGTTCCTCTAAAGTTGCCTCTCGAACTAAAGGGAGAAATTCAAGGAAAATTTAGACTTAATGGGGAAATTAAAAATCCTATTTTGACTGGAACAATTAAAAATACAAAACTTCTGCTAATCGATCAGGTTATTATTAAGACATTTACGAGTAATTTTAAAGCTAATTTATATCACTTTATCCTCGAAAAAGTTAGAATTATTCCTGCTGCCGGGGGAGAAATTATAGCTAGAGCAAAAGTAGATCCAGGAGTTCTAAAAGAGACAAAAAAACGAAAAAAGACTGATTGGAAAAAAATTCCTTTTTTCCTTGCTTTTAATGTTAAACTTCCCACAGAAGAATTAGTAATTCCTTATTTTCAAAAGAAACAAAATATTAATTTAGGCCATATTACAGCTCAAGGTATAATTACCGGAACTTTAGGGAACCCATTAGGTAAAATAGAATGGCAGTCTCCAAATCTAATTCACAATTCAAAAGAACAGATTTCAGGGAAAGGAAGAATTTTATTGTCAGGAATAGAAATTTCACTTCAGGAAACAATTTTACGGTCTGCAGAAGGACATGTTACCATTCATGGTTTAGGAAGCTTGAAAGATAAAAAATGGAAGATAGCTTTGAAAGCTAATACTTTTTCTCTCAGCCCATTTTTAATGATTACTTGTTCGGTTATTACCTGTTCTGAGCAAGTTACTCGTCAGTCAGTTACTCTTACTAAGAGTAATGTAAAATTATCGGGTAAGTTAGATAATTTTCATTTAATTAAAATTAATGGTCAGGGAAATTTAACTATTGATGTTGATGGTGGGACAATCGCCGTTAGTAGTCGTCTCGCTAATGACAATATAAATTCTGTTGTTAGTATATCAGGAATTTATCTTAATCCCTATATTTCCAATTTAGCAGTTCCTACAAAAGTAACAGAAAGTTACTTTAACCTATCAGGTTCGTTGGAAAAACTCTTAGGAAATTCTACTTTAAATATTGACCATCTCCAAGCAAAGGGAAATTTACAATTAACCATTGATGGCAGTCCTGTCAATGCAACTATAGACTTAGGCAATGGAATTCTACAAACAGTGGTAAAATCTTGTCAAATTTCCTTTGACAAGATTTTTCCTGATTTATTCGTTAATGCTAAGTTAATTAGGAGTAGTTTTGACTTAGCATTAAATCTTAATTCTGTCTTCACATCCCCAAAAAACTTAATCTTCAATAGTTTAAAGGCTAATGTCAAGGCACAATTTGTCGTGGAGAATAGTCTGGTTAATATTGCTGGAAAATTAAAAAATGGTCAGGTAAATGGGTCAGTTCACCTTGGTGAATTATATCTTAATAAACTTGTTGCTACCCTACCTGTTACTGCAAAAGTTATCGGAGGAAAAATAAAATTTTCTAGTCAATTAATACCTTTACTTTCTACTAAACCTGACGTGAGTAGTGTCGAACTAATAGCTAATATACAGCTTTCTACGGCCCAAGGTAACATAAATACCACTACCCAATTATATAATAATCAGTGGACAACAAACATCAATGTATCTAATCTCAATACTGCTCTGATTTCAGAGAAAATTATTCCCCAAGCGTTCTTAACTAAAATTTCTAATTTAACCGCAGAAATTAAATTTTCTGGCAGTATAGAAGATTTTCTCGCAGGAAAGAAAATTATTCCTGTTCAAGTTAATAATATTGTCGTTAGAGCCGATGGACAAATTTTAAATGCTCAAGGAAATTTGCAATTATCTAATCTTTTGAGTAACCCTGATATTTCCAACCTCAACCTATCGGTTAATGTCAGTTCCAACTTATATCAATTACCCTTAACTGAATTAGTTTCCATTATTCCTCCAGATCGAAAATTCCTTTTCGGAGAACTTAGCGTGGAAGGTCAGGGAGAATTTACTGGAAAATTTTTAGGGAAAAACCTTTTAACTTCTCCTACATACCCAGGTAATCTCCAATTATTAGGAAATTTAAAATTTACTAATTTTGTCTTTAATGATCAAGTTTTTGAAGAAATTTTAACAGGAACTATCAAGGCAACTTTTAGAGAAAAAATTGCTCTAAATTTAGAAGGAAAAGACGATAAAATTAATGCAGTCTTTACCCCTTGTACCAAAAAAAACTGTCTTGCTCCTTATGTTCCCGCCTCTTTTGAATTACGTCAAACTGCCGGAGAACAATCTCCTATCCTTGTACAAGGAATTTTAGAAGGTAATCGCCTTACCACTAAAATTGAAGTATTACCTCTAAAATTAGCTAGAATTTCTTTAGGTAGAGAATATGGTGTCCCTAGTTATCTTTCAGGTTCGGTTAGCAGTCAATTGGAGATCGATACTTCCACTCTCGAAGGACGGGGAACCCTCACTATTCACAAACCAAAGTTAGGATTTATTGAAGGACGACAACTCACCGCAAAGGTCCAATATAAAAATAATGTGGTTTTTTTACACAATGCAAGCCTAAAATTAGGGAAGAGTGATTACAATGTGCAAGGTTCACTTGATCTGCAATCATTAGTCTTACAAGGAAAATTAACGGTTAATGATGGTCGCGTAGAAGATCTGTTGACCGCCTTAAACGTTACTAACCTTGAACGGTTTTTAGACGTAATTAAATTACAACCCCCAGAGTATAACTATACTACTGCTGAAGCCATCCCTCCAGAATCTGTCGGAGATGCTCAAGAAACCATTGCCGGACAAGTAAACTTATTAGGAGTTATTGATCAAAAAATACGTCAATTAGCTGCTCTCCGTAAAGCAGGAGGAATTCCTAGCGAATTGGATATTCGCGGTCGCTTCGATGCCAATGTTGCCCTAGGAGGAACTTTGTTAGACCCCACTTTTAACCTAAAATTTATGGGTAATAAGTGGGAATGGCATCCTCAACAACCCTTCCCCGACATTGTGCCACCCTTGGGTTTGGTGGTATTAGATGAACAATTTATTCCCATTAACTCTGTGAAAGTTCAAGCTAAGTCAGTTAATGGAGTAATTGCAGTTAAATACGCCCAAATACGACTAAAAGAAACATTGTTTGCTTTACAGGGAGATTTTTCCTCACAAAACATAGATTCTGAGTGGAGAGTGCAACGCTTATCTGTTGATACTGTAGGTAACTTTGTGAAACTTCCCGTAGATATTGGTGGGTTTGTTAATGTATCAGGGACTCTAAGTGGAACCCCTACTCAACCGGAAATACAAGGACAGTTTGCCTTTTTAACAGGAGCATTTCAAGGACGATCACTGAGAAAAAACCTTCCAGGACGATTTAGCTATCAAGATGGTCGGTTTCGACTCGCTACTACTGATGCATCCTTTGTGTACTTAGCAATTAATATTCCTTTTCCCATTACCCCCGAAAATGATATCTTTAACATTGAGGCAAAACTAGGCACAGATGCACTAGAGTTAGTAAGTGTTTTAACTGGAGAACAAGTAATCTTAATTGGCGGAGAGGGGCAAGTTAACGCCCAAGTCCAAGGACGTATTAATCTTTTCAATGGACTGACGGTTAACGATTTAAACGCCCAAGGAAAAGTACTCCTAAGTGAAGCTATCTTCAAAAGTGCCGCTTTGCCCGAACCTTTAACTATTAGCGGAGAAATTAACCTCGATGATCAAGCCATGAAAATTTCTCAACTAAAAGGAACTTTTGCCCAAAGCAACCTGATTATTGCCGGAGTTTTACCTTTATTCGAGTCCCAAGCTCAAGTTGAAAACCCCCTCACTGTTGCTATTGAAAAAGGAATTATTGATTTAGAAGGATTATATAGTGGAGAAATAGAAGGAAGTATTTTTGTTACGGGAAATGCACTTAAACCTTCTGTTAGTGGTGTAGTTCGTTTAGCTGATGGACAAGTCTTTATACCCGAAACTCCAAAAATCGCTACAGGGTTACCTAATGTTGCTCTAACTCAATCGTCAAAAACTCATCCTCAAGTGTTTTTCTCTCAAGAAAATGTTTCTTTTGTCCCTAAATTACGGGATTTTAGAGTGATTATTCAAAATTTATCGGTGCAAACTCTTCCTCTGTTTCAGTTTCAATTCGGGGGAGATTTAATAGTTAATGGCTCTTTAAATAATTTAACTAGCCTGAAGCCTCAAGGAAACATTACCCTCAATCGGGGGCTGATTAATTTTCTTGAAACCCGCTTTTTTCTCGAACGTCGAAATCTTAATCAAATTGTTTTTTATCCAGACAAAGGATTATTAAATCCCGATCTTGATCTACAACTGCGGACGATTGTTTCAGAAGTTCCTGAGACCTCAAAGGACCTCCGTGCGGCCGATACTACTGAAATTCCTGATGATAGTTTAAATAAAGTACAACGGATTGATATAAATTTGGCTCTTAAGGGATCTTTAAATCAGTTAATTCCCAGTTTTGACAAAGATAAATCTGAGTCGTGCTTGATTAAACATCTTTTACAACCAATCCGTATTGAAACCACCTGGTCTGAGGAGGAATTAACTCTTTTAGAAAACTGTTTAACTCTTCTAGCTGAGCAAAGTCAAGAGAACTTAGATGAACAACTTCTAAGTAATCCAGTAATTAATTTAACTAGTAGTCCTCCGCAGAGTCAAGGCCAAATCGTCCGCTTATTAGGAAAACAACTATTTGTTTTAGCTGAATCTTTACAAGGACAAAGTACCGAGCAGTTAATTCAATTTGGCATTGTCCAGTTAGCATTATCAATGGTATTCCAAACCCTTATTTATGATATGGAGAGTACTATCAGTGAAACGATTAGAAGTACTGATTTTAGAATTGTTCCATTCTTAGAAACTATTTATGAAGTGGAAGATAAAGGGTTTATTAAATTCTCCTACGATTACGGTCTTAATGAATTTCGAGTGCGCTACGAAAAACAATTTTAGTTAATTTTTAATAAATTGAGATAAAAATTATGTTAATGATACTAACTGGAAAAAATAATGGCAATAATATATTAATTATAATCTCAGTTTATTAAGACTAAAATATGCGTATAAATTTAACGGTTCACTGTCAATAAATATTTTTCTTTAACCATTAGTGGCATAACTAATACCAAAAAACAAATATTTAGCTATGTATTGAGTCAGAAGGATATTGAAGGATAAGGAGATGCTTCTATTTTTTTACTGATTAAAGACTAAGAAAAAATTAACAAATAGATTCAAAAAAATCATAAACCATGATCTCAATCATAGGGCAATTTTATCCTTTAAAACATCCTAAAATTGAACTCAGTTAAAAAGAAAACAATAATACTTTATCCATCTATACAGATGTCGATATAGGTTTTTATTTTCTAATTATATTAGCTTAATTTTTTAGACAGACTGGCATCTAGGAATTACTTTTATTTAGCTATTTTTTATTTTGTATTTATTTAAGCTCACTTACTTAACTATTTTATTATTAGTATTTTACATTCCTATGAAATAGGAGAATAAATTCGAATTTATATCTTTTCCCATAATCATATATTCAATATTATAGTTTAGTTAGTTCATTCCTGGTGAGAAGATAGGTTAACCCCGATTAAACTAAATTCTCTGTTGGATGACAATAGCTTACAGTAACTTGAACTACTTCTTCCTTATTAATTAGGATTAATAGGTAAATAAAACAAGATATAACTAAAATAAATTCTCAATAATTTTAGATTTATTATTAAGTTGTCATTTTACTAAAAGTCATAGTAACAACAGCAGTTTTCATTTGGATAGATTAAAGTAACAAAACAAAAAAATGTTAGTCATATAAAAAAATGAAGCTATATTCCATAGATATTTTCAATAAAATTATGGAAATTAACCATAAGATCGACCAATTAATTTAACAACTAATTAGCTGATCTAGCCACTACTGTTATCATGAACTATCCAATTATAATCTACCATAAAATAATGGTTAAAAAATATTTCTAGTTAGGTTATCGTCATGTTTGAATTTTCTCTAAAATTGAAGCACGAGACAGGTATATTCGGTAAAAAATTTTACATCTATTCCTATAATTTTGAGTGCCAAAACTTACTTTCTATTTAAACAGGTTTTGAAATGGAAAAACCAGATGTTCATTATTAATGAACATCTGGTAGTGATCGCTTTTCCTTATAGAGCCAAATTAAACCCAAAATTCCTAATCCTATCATTACTAAACTAATCATTTGAGCAATTTTCAAAGAGCCTAACATTAGGCTATCTGTTCTCAATCCTTCTATCCAAAATCTTCCAAAACTGTAGGTGATTAAATAGACTAAAGACAATGTACCTACTTGGATTTTATCCCTATGTTTTAATCCAAAAAAAAATAGACTTAATAACAAAAAAAATACTAATACATTCCAAATAGATTCATATAAAAAAGTTGGATGAAAATATTCCTCATTAATATATGTTAAAGGACGGTGATTTACAGGAATATATAGTTTCCAGGGTAAATTAGTCGGAGAACCGAAAGCTTCTGAATTAAAGAAATTTCCCCATCGTCCAATGGCTTGTCCTAAGGTTAAAGATGGCACAATTAAATCTGCTAACTGCCAAACAGAAACTTTATTTAAACGAGCAAAAATAATAGCTGTTAAAGTTCCTCCGATAATGGCTCCATGAATGGCAATTCCTCCTTTCCAAATGGCAATGATATCCCCTGGATTTTGAGCGTATTGTTGCCATTCAAAGATGACATAATAAAGTCGAGCGCAGGGAATAGAGGAAATTACCAACCAAATCACTAGATCAGCCATTAAATTGGGATCAACCTGACGTTTTTTGGCTAACCATTGGGATAAAGCAACACCAATTAAGACCGAAGACGAGATCAATAGTCCATACCAACGAATAGTAAAAAAACCAATTTCAAAGATAATTGGCCCTGGGGATTGAAACTGAAACCCTAATAAACTGTTCATTATCCAAATTAGTAGTTGAAACATCGGAGGAATAGATTGTCAATACCAAAGCCAATCAAGTACAATTGCACAAATTAATAGCTTTTGAGTTCTACCAAGTTAGCAGTTAAATATTTTTCTCCTTGTTATTTTCTCATAGTTCTTACAATTACCTACTTCCATTCGGGGTGAGATTCTACCGGTAAACAAGGACTATATTGGTTGATCTGATTAATCATTTTATATAAACGACCAAGGTTGCGTTGATCAAAATGAAATACTAAGCGAGGTAAGCTTTCTGTTTCATCCCCTTTTTCACTAGGTAAGGCAGCACTTTTACAAATTGTTTCCTTGACAAGGATATCTGAATAGTCGTCATTGAGCTGGTCTACTTGTTCATCAGATAATTCTGAATTAAGACGCATCACAAATAAATCTCCCACATAGCGACTTGAATGATACACGCAATAGAAATTACGGATAACGTTACAGGCATGAGCTAAATTGTCTGTAACAGTATAGAGACTAAAATCTTCTGGACTAATTAATCCCCGTTGTAAGAAATTCTTCTGGTTATGCTTGTTCCAAATTTTCCAATAGTCGCCTCCAGGTTCATCAATTAATACCAAAGGACAGGGTCCATATTTTCCTGTCTGAGAAAGAGTTAGGGTTTCAAAGACTTCATCTTGGGTGCCAAACCCTCCTGCAAATAGAGCTACTGCGTCACTTTCTCGCATAAAAAAGAGTTTTCTGGTAAAAAAGTATTTAAAATTAATCAATTTTGGATCATCAGCAATAAAAGGGTTGGCACTTTGTTCAAATGGTAATTGAATATTAAGTCCAAAAGAATGCTTTGGTCCTGCTCCTTCATTCCCTGCTTGCATTATCCCTCCTCCTGCGCCTGTAAGAACCATAAACCCAAACTGAGTGATATAACGAGCAAATTCAACTGCTAAACGATACTCCGAACTTTGGGGAGACAGACGGGACGAGCCAAAGATAGTAACTTTACGTATGTGACGGTAAGGATAAAAAGTCTTAACCCCTTGTTCTAAGTCTTCTAGGGTAGCAGTTAAAATTTTCCAGTCGAGGCGGTCTATCTCTTCTCCCGCAATTCTCAACAAGACAGATAGTGCCCGTTTGACTAGGGTGCCATGTTCATGTTCTGACAATTTTGCTATTAATTCCCGTATGTCTTTAGCTAAAGAAGGGGTTGTATTATCTTTTGATAAAGTCATAGTTTTGGATTGAAGACTACCCTCATTGTATCGAAAATTCTATTTATTCATACACATCTTTATATGTGTATGAATAAATAGAATTAAAAATATAGAGTTTTATCATTGTTTTAAGTTTTGTATTATTTTATTCTTATTTTTTTAGTTTTATTAAGTAATAATTGTGGCTTTTTTATACCAAGTATGATGTCCAGTGTTTTTTATAATTTTTATCCTAACTGTATTAGATCATTCCAAAAACTTGGTATTGATCACGACCGAGTTTCTCGGATTTTAATAAATACGTAAAACAAGAATTCCAGTTTTTATTATGATGTTGTCACAACTAGTATAGAATAGATATGATTATTAAATTTTTAAAACCTAGAAAAAATATAATAGCAATTTGGGGTTAAATAGATAGGTTTTGAACGCCATATAGGAGTTTGGAGTCTGTGAATTTTTACTATTGATGTAAAAACCAGTATAGAACTGTATCGAAACCCCTACTAACTCTTCTAAAAATAAATAATAGACCTTTGGCAAGGTAAAATATAAATTTATCTGTTAATTGTCATGAGTTTAGTTTCATTATTAACCACTTTGATTTTTTGACTTTTGTGTATTTTTCTTTTTTGACACTATAAAAGTGTTATTTTTAAAGTGAGTGAATATTGTTTTAGCAAACAACATTTTTAGTCAAAAATGGATAATTGTCCTATTTGTTCTAGTCAAATTCTACGGCATATCAATCATCACAAAATTTACTGGTATTGTCCCCATTGCCATGAAAAGGTTCCTAATTTCACTCGATTTTTAGTTTCTCAGAAGATTCATGAGGTTGTAACTGAGGAAAAACGTTAATATGTAACAGTCAAAATTAATTATCCTACTCTTTTAAAGAGTAGGACAACATATAAATACTAATAATATGGACGGTCTGATCAATCCCGCCATAGCGCACAGTGCACAAGGGATATGATATGGTCAGATACATTGCCAAACTGTTGATTTGTCAAAAATCGGGTTGATATTTTGATGATCGATTAATAAACTTGGACAGTCAACCAATCAAATCAATCATCTCAACTCCTTTAAAGAACTTCAACAGATCAATCAAGACTATTTACTCCCCTTACGTCAAGAGAGTGCAACGTATGGATTTTTTCGTGCTAGGTAAACTCTTAGCTGGATTAGTATTGTTAGTCGTTGGTGCAGAAGGATTAGTCAACGGTGCGTCTTTCCTAGCAGCTAGTTTGGGGATTTCTCCATTGGTCATTGGGTTAACTATTGTTGCTTATGGGACAAGTTCACCCGAAATGGCTGTGGCTATTCAATCAAGTTTTACCGGACAGGCCGATATCGCGTTGGGGAATATAGTTGGTAGTAATATTTTTAATGTCTTAGTCATTTTAGGGTTATCCGCCTTAGCAATGCCTCTAATAGTGGCACAACAGTTGATTAGACTTGAGGTTCCTATCATGATTGGGATTTCATTGCTGACTTTGTTGTTTGGATTTGACGGCTTGATTAACCGCTCAGATGGAGTAATTTTAGTAATCGGTGGAATTATTTATACTATTTTTCTCATTGTTAAAGGGTCAAAACAACCTTCTGAAGAAAAAGAATATGAAAAATACACCGTTTTAGAAGATATTTCAGTTTTTCAATGGATGAAGAATTTAGGATTAATGTTAGGGGGAACAGGGTTATTAATTTTAGGCTCTCGTTGGTTGGTGGAAAGTTCTACTAGCATCGCCCTCACCATTGGAGTTAGTGAATTAGTTATTGGTTTGACGATTGTTGCAGTAGGAACGTCATTACCAGAATTGGCCACCTCAGTTATGGCTACTTTGAAAGGAGAGCGAGATATTGCGGTTGGTAATGTGATTGGAAGTAACATATTTAATATTTCGGCTGTATTAGGAATAGGGGCTATGGTTTCTCCTCAAGGCATCCCTGTCTCTAATGCTGCCATTGGATTTGATCTACCAGTGATGATTGCGATCACTATTTCTTGTTTACCTATTTTCCTTACAGGAAATGTGATCGACCGTTGGGAAGGGTTACTGTTTGTTAGTTATTATATTGCTTACACAACTTATTTAATTCTACGTTCGACGGGACACGATAGCCTACACATATTCAGTAATATCATGCTTCTTGTTGTTATTCCCCTGACTGTACTTACTTTAACTATAGTCACCGTCAATAGTTTATGGAAACAAAGGTAAAAACGATAGATTTTCCCTAATGAGTATTTAAGTTGTTCCTCGTTAGTAGCTATTATAAAGATTTCAGTTGAAGATATTATCGACCTAAACTATTTATCCGAAGAGGTATTAGTGAGGATTGTATTTATATATACTATACTGCCAACAGTAGGTTTTCAAATTAAATCCTCAATATTAGTCATCAAATTGTTAGTCATAACACTTATGAATGCAATCTCTGTAATATTACTTATAAAAAAATAAATGAAAATATCACAGAGAATTGTCAACAAATGAATCATAGTTTTTGAATGAAGATAAAAAAATAAAAGAAGATGTCTATTTACTCTATCATGAAAAATAATGGAGTAAATAGATTAGTTAAATAGTTAGATCAAGATAATTTAAATCAAATGAAAATATTAAGTAATTGACTAGAAAAATAAAAACAATTTGGTGATGATATTTTGGGCTTTGTGGTTTTCGACAAATGACTCTGATGTTAAATGATGGCAATAGCATAAATATAAAAGTTATTCTTTAGGCTCTAATAATTGACCAAAAAATCCAGAAACAAGAGATAAAATAATTGAACCAAATAAGGCATCCCAAAAGGTATCAATGCTAAACCCTGGTGTCAAATAACTCACTAAAGAAAAAGCAATAGCATTAACCACAAATAAAAATAACCCTAAACTCAAAAAAGTTAAAGGAAATGTAAATAAAATCAGAATAGGCCGAACAATAGCATTAATTACTCCCATCACAATAGCAGCAAAGGTAGCAGCAAAAAAGGATTTAATAAAAATGCCTGGAATAACATAAGCCGTAATTAATAGTGAGATTGCTGTGATAAGCCACGTAAATAAAAATTGCATATCAGTTATTTAACCTCTTTTTAATAAAAAATATATCAAGCTTATAGGAAGACACAATAATAATGTTGCGCTAAAAGATTTTCCTGATTGTCTTTATTTATTAAAAGCCAAAATTAGTAAGGCCATTTCCATTCAGTTATTTCTGGTTTGTCGATACCATTATCATAGGCATAAGCTCTATGTGCCATAATAGCATTCTTCATGTGTTCATGAACATAAGCGGCGGCTGACCCTAATTTAGAAACACGGTGAATGACATCAATCACTAAATTAAAGCGATCAACTTGATTATTCATCGCTAATTCGAGGGGGGTGTTAATATTACCCTTTTCCTTATAGCCGCGAACATGAAGGTTAGCATGATTGGTGCGACGATAGGTTAACTTATGAATTAACCAAGGGTAGCCGTGAAAGTTAAAAATAATAGGCTTATCTTTAGTAAACAAATTATCAAAATCCCAATCTGAAAGTCCATGAGGATGTTCTCGTTCCGGTTGTAATTTAAACAAGTCAACTACATTAATAAACCGCACTTTTAATTCAGGAAATTCTTCTCGTAAAATAGCAGTAGCGGCTAAAGCCTCTTTAGTGGCAATGTCGCCACAACAGGCCATAACCACATCAGGGCTATCAAGTTCTGTGCCACAATCATCGTTACTAGCCCAATCCCAAATACCAATGCCCTTAGTACAATGTTCAATAGCTTTTTCTATGTCTAAATATTGGAGGTGTTTTTGTTTATCGGAAACGATGACGTTAACGTAATTCTTACTTCGAAAACAATGATCTCCAACAGACAGTAAACAGTTAGCATCGGGGGGGAAATACACACGAACTATGTTTGCACTCTTATTGGTAACAAGATCAACATACCCTGGATCTTGGTGACTAAACCCATTATGATCTTGTCGCCAAACAGTGGAAGACAACATGATATTTAGGGAAGAAATTGATGCCCGCCAAAATACTTTATTTTTGCAGATATCAAGCCATTTAGCATGTTGGTTAAACATTGAGTCAACCACATGAGCAAACGCTTCATAGGTGTGGAAGAATCCGTGACGACCTGTTAATAAATAGCCTTCTAGCCATCCTTGTAACGTATGTTCGCTCAATATTTCCATTACCCGTCCATCAGTGGCAATTTCAGTGCCGTCAGCATCTTCAGGCAGAATATCAGCCATCCATACTTTTTTACTTGCTTGGTAAATATTGCTTAGACGATTAGATGCAGTCTCATCAGGACCAAAAACACGGAAGTTAGTCATGTTGTTAGCCATGATATCCCGTAAAAAATTTCCAAACAAGAAAGTATTTCCCACCTCTATTGTTCCAGGCTTGGTTACTTCAACTTTATAGTTACGGAAGTCAGGCATTTTAAGGTTTTTACGGAGTAACCCTCCATTGGCGTGAGGGTTAGCACTCATGCGGCGATAGCCGATGGGGGCAAGTTTCTGTAATTCGGAAATTAATGTACCATTTTCATCAAAAAGTTCTTCGGGTTTGTAACTCTTCATCCAGTCCTCAAGAACTTTTAAGTGAGCAGCATTATTGTGCATTTCTGATAAGGGAACTTGATGTGATCGCCAGAAGTTTTCTGTTTTCTTGCCATCTACTTCTTTAGGGCCTGTCCATCCTTTTGGAGAGCGTAACACAATCATTGGCCACATGGGGCGTTTAGCTGTCCCACTACTATGCGCTTCTTGTTGAATTTGTTTAATTGCTTTGATCGCTGCTTCCATGGTAGCGGCCATTTTCTGATGCATTACTTCAGGATCAGAGCCTTCGACAAAATAAGGTTTATAACCATACCCCTTGAAGAGACATTCTAGTTCTTCATGACTAATACGAGCCAAAATTGTCGGATTAGCAATTTTATAACCGTTGAGGTGCAAAATAGGTAACACAGCACCATCACGTACGGGGTTGAGAAATTTATTAGAATGCCAAGAAGTGGCTAATGGTCCAGTTTCTGCTTCTCCATCTCCTACCACGACAGCAACGATAAGGTTGGGGTTATCTAAGGCCGCACCGTATGCGTGGGAGAGACAATAGCCCAATTCTCCCCCTTCATGAATTGATCCAGGAATTTCTGGAGTACAATGGCTACCGATTCCCCCAGGAAAGGAAAACTGCTTGAAAAACTTTTTCATTCCCTCCTCATCTTGGCTTTTATCAGGGTAAGTCTCAGAATAGGTTCCTTCAAGATACACTGGCCCGAGTATTCCGGGAGAGCCGTGACCAGGACCTGTTATATAGATTGCGTCTAAATCATATTTTTTAATCAGGCGATTGAGGTGGATATAAACAAAGCTCAAACCAGGACTTGATCCCCAATGTCCCAACAAACGCTTTTTAATGTGTTTTTCCTGTAAAGGTTCTTTGAGTAAAGGATTATCTTGTAGGTAAATCATCCCAACAGCAAGGTAGTTACAAGCTCGCCAATAAGCATTAATTTGTCGTAAATCGCTGTCAGAAAGAGGATTTTCTTCTAAAGTTAAGTTTTCTGGTGTAGTTGTCATAGTTTATCGTTTTAAATTTGTATTTAAAGTTTATTACTGTAAATTAGTTACTTTTATTTAGTATAGTTATTTTTTTAAAATTTATTCACGTATATTCAAAAATTAAGTAACTGTAATAGCATGGCGACTATAATTTTTTCATAGTAGCAATTTTTTGTAAATATTGCTACTATGAAAGGCTTTCAAATTATCAGAACTCGGTACTTATAAAGATTAAGTCTTTGAAGTTATAGAATTTCATTAAAATAAGAGTTTTGGAGTTTGTTAGCTACTAATTTATAATTCTTGGTCGAGAAGAGCTATGACTGTTTACTAATTTAGAAAGTTTAGTGATTTAAAACAAACAATGTAATTCAAGAGAATTTTTTTAAGTTATGGGATTAAATCAGAATGATGAAATAGTTAAAATTTTAAAAAATTTATGAAATACAGAAATATCAGCTAAATATATATAAAATATTGATATTTTAGGCTTCACTTAAGATATAAGTTACGGGAAATACAGTACTGTAAGAACAAATAGTCTTTTTTGATTGCTTTCAAAATAAAAATTGTACATTTAATTTTAGGAGCTTATTTTATGGCAACTGTAAAAGTTGGTATTAACGGTTTTGGCCGAATTGGGAGATTAGTCTTTCGGGCTGGTGTCGATAACCCTGACTTTGAATTTCTCGGCATCAATGACTTAATTTCTCCAGACAACATTGCTTATCTACTTAAATATGATTCTACCCATGGGCGCTTTAATGGGAGGGTGGAAGCCAAAGAAGATGGTATTATTGTCAATAGTAAATTTATCCCTTGTTTTTCTGTCAGAGATCCCGAACAATTGTCTTGGCGAGAAAAAAGTATCGATTATGTACTGGAATCTACAGGATTATTCACCACCTATGACGCAGCCAGTAAACACCTCAAAGCGGGAGCCAAACGGGTAGTAATTTCTGCTCCCACCAAAGATACCGAAAAAGTTAGGACAATCGTAATGGGGGTCAATGATAGTGATTATGATTCCACTAAAGATCATGTAGTATCTAATGCCAGTTGTACCACTAATTGTTTAGCTCCCATTGCTAAAGTGATTAATGATAACTTCGGCTTGTCCGAAGGGTTAATGACCACAGTACATGCAATAACTGCCACTCAGCCTACCGTAGATGGTTCTGGCAAAAAAACTTTTCGGGAAGGACGGGGAGCACTCCAAAATATTATTCCAACTTCTACTGGTGCAGCTAAAGCTGTTATTTTGGTTATTCCAGAGTTAACAGGAAAATTAACAGGGATGGCTTTACGAGTCCCCACTCCTAATATTTCTGTGGTTGATCTAACTTTTAAGACCACTCAACCTACAAGTTATAAAGACATCTGTGCAGCAATGAAAGCAGCTGCTGAAGGTTCTTTGAAAGGTGTTTTGAACTATACTGAGGAGGATGTAGTATCCATGGACTTTAATGGAGATTGTCATTCAAGTATTTTTGATGCCAAAGCAGGAATTGAACTTAACTCCAATTTCTTTAAAGTTATATCTTGGTATGACAATGAATGGGGTTATTCTTCTCGGATATTAGATCTAATGAAAATGATGGCAGCTAAAGACTCAGAAACAAGGACTGCTGTTTAGTTTCTTCGGCTCTTCTAGACGACTAGCTGTGGAAGAGCTATAATAGTTGACACTACACACCCTTTCCTAAGTTATAAAATACTTCCAAAGTAGAAGTTCTAGGGTGCGATTTTAATTGATGGATCTAAAAGAGAACATCTAGTTTCCCATCATAGTTCTTTAACTCCATCATAGTTCTTTAACTAGTGTTAATACTCTGCTTCTCTGTCTTAACCTCTACACTTCGAATTTGAGCTATAGTCAAAGCATGAACACTTTTAATCTGGTTTATCTGGTTTATTTTTTTTACTAAAACTATTGGAGATGCCTCCCTATTAAACCAAGCTTTGTCTGTCACCTCAGTTACCTCAATTGAATAAAGACTCTTAAATAAGAAGACTTCACTATCCAAGAGGTTGGATAGTTCTCCTCAACATTTACTGAAAAACTGAATCTTACGAATTGATTCATCACTAGACTAAAGAAAAGGATAATAATTATGATAGTCGTAATAATCGTTAAAAATAGAATCAGCGATTGTCCTTGACATTAACAAGTTAGCCGAGATAATCGCTTATAAATATCACCCATAATTTTAACCAATGATTAATAATTTCAATTAACTCGATAAATATTAATTAGCTATAACTATCTATAAAAAATTTCCCAAACACATAATGCTAAAGTTTATCTTTCGTGTAGTATATGTGGACAAGCAGCTAGTCAATATTCCGATCTTGTTGAAGATTTAGTTCAGTGGGAAATTACCAACATTTCGGTGGAAACTGAAATGGTAGAACCAACTTATCAAGTAGTCGCTAGGGCTGAGAAAAAATTACTTTTAGAATTGATCATACAACAAAGACAAAACTAATTTGCAACCCGTTATATTCAGACATAGGCTTTATGTGTTGAGCATAGCAATTATAAGGTATTAGTTGTACTAAACCAAGTGAGTCAGCTCAAATAAGTGTTAAATAAAAGAGTTCTATAAAAAGAGTGATCGCTCGATAGTAGACTGCCCGAGAGTATAGTTGACATAATTAGGAATACAAGAACTATCAAAATTGACTAGCAACCCAAAAGTCTTTTCCAGAGTTAGAATATAAACATCATATCTAAATATAAGAGGCTAAGAAAGTTAAAGAGATATCAAATTGGGTGTAACTATTAGAAAATACAATTAAAAAAGAATTGATCGAGTAATTATTTAAGCAAGAAAAGGATAGTGATATTGTTTTGTAAATGGAAGAAAAAGAACTTTGATTTGAAAAGATATAAAATCTCTTCAAGAGAGCTCAGAAAGAGATGAAATAACTTATTATATCCAAGTTTTTTTTATTAAAAAATAGATAAAAGTAAAATTTACTACTAAAAAATAGTTAACTTTGTTTAAATAGCTACAAATATAAAGTATTAAAACTAATGACAGCAATTGTTCTGTATCCTACAAAAAAAGAGGTTAAAAAGGTAGTACAATTTTAGACAATGAGACATAGGGATTCAAGCAATACGGAAAATATAAAAAGATAGATATAGCGATTATTCTTGGTAATTACTCGGTATATATCAAGTGGTTTATAAAAGTAAAATTGAAACGTTAGTAAGAGCTAAGCCTTGCAAACAAAGGTTGTATACGCAATCTGTTAATTTATTCAGTGAACGTGACATTTATTTTTAAAGAATCAGCTTTTAGTCTATTAGTAGGTGAATTATATCATTTTTTAAAACGCTATCATTGTTGTTAATATCTCAATTAGCACATAACAAGGTTAACGATTATCTCAGATAATTATCATCAATAATTGAGATTTAAATTATTGTTTAAATTTAGCATAACACGAAGTTATCTTAGTTTTTTACTTTAAAATAAAAAAATATTTTTTAGGGAAATATGGATAAGTAATCAGCAAAAAAAATATTAATATAAGAGTTACAAATAATACAGTTTATCGAATGTTATATTTTTAATATGTTGTTTAAATAGGATTAATTCTAAAAAATTAAAAAATATTTATAAAGTATAATTATATCAATTAATTTTATTAATTTTTATTTTATATTCTGTTGATAATAGGGAATTACTGAAAAACTTGTTGATAAAATTATCAACAAGTTTTTCAGTAAAATATCCTTGGACTACCAATAATTTACTAGTCAAATTTTACATTAACTTAGAAAGTAATTTACGGTCATCGGTGTTGCCTAGAGTTAACTTAAAAGTCAATATTTACTGCAGTAATTTATAGTTAAATGCGGTTTTAATCCGCAATGCTATCTCGCATAATTTCATACCTATTCAACTAGTTCTTTAAAAACTCAATATACTCTTCGGATTAGAATTGATGAAATTAATTTTTATTATTTTTATTATAAAAATTAGTAAAAATTAGCATATTAAAATTATTATCTAGAGCATAAATTTTATAAAATAATGATAGCTGATTTTGTAAAAAAATGCTTTTTTACAAAAGACAAAAGAAGCTGTAACATATAAAGTTTCGATATCCTGATCCAGGAAAAATGATAACAAAAATTTTAACTTCACTTCTTCTCAGTTAAACTCCCATTTTTACAATAGAAGATCAATCTGTATTCACTTGAGATTTATCATTATGTGTAAATAATTATTTATTAATGGTTCCGATAATCCCTGAGATTATCACTAAAAACTTAAATTTAATAAATTACTATATAATTATAAAATTATAATCTTAATAAGATATTATCTTTAACCTTTAAAGTAGCTAATTTATTTCTGTTTAAATTGCTTTTAATTCAATATTTATACTGCTTATATTTGCCATCATTTTTACTCTCTATTAGTTTATATTATTATTTTTTAGTTAATTACTTAAAGTTGTATTATGTATAAATCATTAACTGTTGAAACAGTAATAATTGGTTGTTTTAACTCTAGAACAAATCAATCGTAACTCTTCCAGATTAGCTGTGAAAAAATAATAATCAATAAAAAAAAGCTGAGAGTCTTGACTTATAAGATTTACAGCATATCAGAAAATTTTTTATAAAAATTAAGTTTTTGAAGTTACAGAATACAGTCAAAATCATAGTTTTGGACATTATTAGCTACTGATTTATCATTCTGAGTTGACAAGATCCATATATTGTTTTATATCTAGCACGTCTACCCAGCAGTTCTTATCATTTACTTTATAGGCTAAATCCACTATTTATTGAGAATAAACTCCTTCACATAAAGAGGGAACTAAATACTTTCCTTGATCAATACTTTTTCCCCAACGATCAACGACTCGAATAAATAGTGCTAATCTTCCATCGGTAAAGAGTTCAGGGAATGCCAACTGTTTAATAATTTCAACTTCTGTGAGGGATTGACCTGCAGGAGCAGCTTGTAAATGAAAGCCATGAATATAATCTTTTAGGTTATTACTTCCTAAGACTAAAGTACCATGATCGCCATATACTTCACTTATACCCAATGTCCGTGTCCATTATTAAGTTAACGAACTGAGGGATACTTGACAGGGTACTCCATCATTCAGTTCTAACATCAATAAAGAAGTGTCATCAGTATTAACCGGCTTTAACTTACTATTATCTTTAGGATCAGGACGTTCTTTAATTGCAAAAATTATTTGAGCTGATAATCGTTTAAAAGGTCCAAATAACCAGTGAATATATATACTCGAAACAATGGGAGCCAAGTGTCCCTAAAACTCCTCCTCCTTGATCTCAAGGGGAATACCAATTCTAAGCAAGTTCTGGGTTTGCGCGACTCGCCACTAACCAATCAATCTTAATTAGGCGAATTAGTCTCACATAATTTTATTGTAAGTATTTTTATAAAAGTTGCCACTTAGGAACATAACGAAACTCAAAATATGTTGTGACAACTAATTTTTTTTGTTGCGTTATGATGATAAAGTTCTTTTGCTTCTTGCGCTGACATCGCCATAGGTTTTTCTAACAGTAGATGTTTATCTGCTTCCAAAATTTATTTACCCATTTCTTAGTGAAGCAACAGAGGTTCAGAAAGACTAACAGCATTGATTTTACTTAGAGATAAGAGTTTTTAAAAATTATCAAAAACATAGGGGATATGGTGAGAATCTGCTATGGCTTTGGATTTTGGTAAATCATGATTGTAAATAGCAATTACCTCGGTGCTAGAATGGTGTTTTAATCCTGGAATATGGACAGCTTGACTAAAACCGGTTGCGATAACAGTGACACGAATAGTTGACATAATCCCCGTTATAATCGAAACTTAAAATGTTACATGACAGTTTACTATCTATTTTTTAATAACTGCTCCAGTTTGTAACCATATCATGACTTTGAATTAAAAAATGAAGTATCTTATTGTATATAACCAAAATCTTCATGATGATTTTGTATAACTTTAAGCATTGAGATATTTGCACATATCTCAATGCTTAAAGTTATTTGAATAACTATTCACACTCAAGTAGAAGATAACTACGATGAAGTAGTAATTTCACTATGAGCAATCTGTACTAACTTCAATTAGAATGACAAAGATATCTATTTTATAAACTCGGGTAAATAGTCTATGAACTCCGTTGATAACGAAGTCCTTTTTATAGTCTTACTTACTTCATTTTTTTCATTATTTATAATGATTTCTCTGGTATTTTAAGTCTATTGTCATGATAACTCACTTAACTTTTTAGAAACTGATTGAAGCTCAGCTTTTACGCTTACAAAACTTCATAAAAAAAGCAAGATAAGATATAAAAGTAATAGTTACAGTTTTTTTATGCAAGAGGGGAAGAACCTAAAACTTTTTATCAAGTAAGTTCTACAAAAGTTAGTTTGGCAGCACGGGGGAGTCCTCACTCTAGTTTCTTTTGTAGGAGGCAGAAAAATTGGGGAGATTTTAAACAAATAAAATAGGCTAGATAGAGCAATTTTATTACATGAACTCGATCTTCTGGTGAGAAATAACATTCTCTATTACCATTAACCACAATAATTAACCAGTTAGGAGTAGCTGGAAAAATTTTAGCCGCTTACTTATCTGAAAACACTAGAGAATGGGAACACGATCTTTCTTTTTCTTGAATAATCTTTATGTAAATTATTTTTCTAGTTATATTTTCTGATAGATTTAATCAATCTATAATTTTTAAAATTTTTTATCCTCTTGAATTTTAACATAATATTTGTACTTTTGTTCTCGTTATAGAGAAAATTTTTAGCATTAGTTGACTTTAATGTTTCTTATTCCTCTAATCTTATTAGCTTAATTCTTAGCTAAAGTGGTATTTAATAAGCACTCTTTTGTAACCACCTTATTTTAAAATTAATTTAGCTATCAACTTGTACTTTAATTAATTCAATTTTCTTGTTAGTCCTTTTTACTACTTTCTGGAGAGTTCTATTTTTAAAATATATACAATTTTGTAATCCATCTGCTTATTATCTAATAACTATTCTCCTCTTTTATTGAAAAAATATTTTCTTAGACTAAAAAATATTTTTATTTTTTATCTTAGCTTTTTCTTGTTTACTATTTAATAGTATTTTTTTAGGTTACTTTTAAGTCTTTTTGTTGTTCTTTATTTTATACTTTTTTTGCGGGGTTATTGATAATTTGTCTGTATTTATGATGTATTTTTTTTACTTCTATTTTGGTATTATAAAATATTTATTTCAATGCCTTGAAAACCATATTTTAATAAAATTATGCTACTACCTTTTTATTTATTTTCATAAAAAGCCATACGTTTTCTACCTTGTATACTCAACTAAGGCTGCTGTATCATTTTTTTCTTTAAAAATAAGTTATTTCATCTTTACTGAGTAACATAATCTCTGCTTGGCTGTAAAAATAAGTATTTTATAGATCAGTAAACAGAAAAAACTTAGACTTTAATTATGCTAATCTATTTAATTTAAAAAAGTAATAAATCTTAAGTAAATTGTAGGTTATATTACGCTTTACTAATAAAAAAACCTTATGTATATTCTTAATTATAGCGTAAGAAAAATCATAGTTTAACTTATAAACAATCAAAAGTTCACCTAATGTGCCCTACTTGGTATTTTTTTCTCAAAAATTTATTAACCAGCAGATAGTTAATAATATTTATGGGTTAAAAAAGGTACTTTTATTACTTTTCCTCGTGCTTTTTCTATTTGAATGCTTAATTCTACTCCTCCTGCTTTGGTGCTAATATAAGCTAACCCAAAAAAACTTTGATTAATCTCAGTACAACTTGTCAAAATTCCTACTTTTTTTCCATCCAAAATAACTGGAGTTCCTGGAATAATCTCTTGACTCAACTTAACTCCCCATAGTCTTTGTTTGACTCCTTTATAGGTATTTAGACGAGCAATGGTTTCTTGTCCAATATAACAGCCTTTTTCAAAGGAAATGGCTCGCCATAATCCTGCTTCTAGGGGATTATAATCTTCAGTTAATTCCTTATCAAAAAGCGGTCTTCCTTGTCGTATTCGTAATTGTTCCCACACGCGATCTCCGATAGGAATAATTCCTAATTGTATTAATTGCTCCCAAACAGTTTTGGCTTGATTGATTGGAACAATTAAGGTATAGCCGGGGATAGCTAACCCACTTCCTACAGCTATCCTCATAGAAGCCTCTCCTATAGCCGTTAAACAATGACTTTCTGGTAGAAGTTCAGCCAAACCATTAATCCCCCCTTTTTTTAGAAAGGAAGTACATTCGGAACCAATTAAGGTAAAAACAATATTTTGATCGGAAACATCTGTAATTTTTACTTTATCCATAGGAAAGATGTACCGGTCTATCCACTCCATCAAGAAGTGACGACGGTTTGGGGAAACCAAAATCAAGATTGAGTCGTTTGTGACGTAAACTGTAACCAAATCAATGATTCTACCAGTAGAATTGATAAAAACGGTGTCACACGCTAGTCCTGGCTTTAATTTATTAATATTATTGGTAGTTTGATTATGAAGGAAACGTAAGCGATCATCTCCTGTAAGTTTTAGAAGTCCCCAATGACTGCGATCATAAATAACCGCTTTGCTATAAGCTGTTTCAAATCCTTCACTATCATTGCCAAAACTACCGATTCTTGTTTTATTTTCTGTTAAAGTTGTCTCTGATTGTCTTTGAATTTTATGTATTTTTTGTCTCATAATTGATAATAAAATTTGATACTAAATTAATAAGTTAGTTTACTAAATATTTCCATTGTAATTCGTTGTTATTTTATATATCGTTACCAATTGACTTCTCCTGTTTCATTAAAAAATTAATATTTCTGATCGTATCAACATTACAATCCTACAATTTTACTTCAATGAAAGCTAACTAAACATTTAGTTTAGAATATTTTATTAAATAAGTCAAATATGGTTATTAACCATATTTGACTTATTTAATAAAATGCTTTTTAACTTAATTTTGACAATTGTTTACTTAAGTTATTCATCACCCAGATAAAAATAGGTTGAATGATAACTTCTACTTCTCGTAGATTCTCTATTATGCTAAATATAGATTTTATTGTTAACATCGGGGTTTCCTCTATATCGACGTCAAAAAACATTATAATGCTAGCCTAGCGGTGTTTCTCTTTTTTAAAAAATGACCGAACAACAATTACATCCAAGATTTTATTGGTTTTATATCATTATTTCCAATATTTTCCTAATCTTTATGTTGAAAACTCCAGCTGATAGTCAATTCTCATCAGAGGTTAATCCTATTCAGGATAGTTCGCTTGAAAATACCTTTGATTTACCACAAGAAATTATTGAAGATAGCCCAGTCTTAAAAAGATGGTTAAATAACATTCCTAATATTTTATATGATATTTATACTGATCCGAGTTTTCGAACACGTGTGGGAATAGGATACGCAGAATTTCCTTCTACTGAACATGATGGAGGAATTAATATTACGGTTGATGATATTTTCATTGGGAAAACTGGTTTGACAATTAGCGGTGACTATCAAACTTCTTTTGGAAGAAGAGATGCAGGAGGGGTTAACTTACAATATTATTTGTTGCCTTTGGGAAATTATATTAATGTTGCTCCTATGGTAGGATATCGTTCAATCTCCACTAATAACTATTCTGAAAGTGGAGTGAACATTGGAGGTAAATTGTTTTTTCCCTTATCACGTACTGGCGCATCTGATATTTCCTTGTCTCACAGTTTTATCTCTCCTGGTGAAGATAATGAAGTAGGGATTACAACGCTTTCTTTTGGTTATGCAATTACTAAAAATATTCGATTGGCTACAAAAATTGAAAGACAAAATTCACAGGTAAAAAAAGATAGCAAAATTGGCGTTATATTTGAATTAATACCATAGTTTAATACTATATTTTGAAATAAAAATGGTGAAATAAATTATTAAGCAATAGACCACAATGAGAACCTATTTACAAGTTTTACGATTATTTTGGACAACATCAGTTACAGCAGAATTAGAATATCGATTTAACTTTATAATTGCTATGGTTAGCAGTTTTGCTAATTTGATTGGAAGTTTATTTAACCTATTCCTATTCTATGGAACAGGTTATACCTTTCATGGATGGACCTGGGACGAAGCAATGATAGTGGTAGGAATATTTACTTTCTTACAAGGTATTTATACTACTTTTTTAGTCCCTAATCTAAATCGAATTGTCGAACAAGTAGAGAAAGGAACCCTAGATTTCGTGTTACTGAAACCAATTAGTAGTCAATTTTGGTTGTCTTGTAGAATTTTATCTCCTTGGGGATTTTCAGATTTGGTTTTTGGGGTAATTATAATTTTCTATTTTAGTTCTAAACTATCTTTACATCTAGGAGACTATATACTCAGTTGTATAACAATAATTTTGGGCATTACCATTTTGTATAGTATTTGGTTTATCTTAGGAGCAACCAGTGTATGGTTTGTCAAAATTTATAATGTGACTGAAGTTCTAAGGGGATTATTAGAAGCAGGTAGATATCCCATAAGTGCTTATCCTAAGATCTATCGTTTTTTCTTGACTTTTGTAATTCCTATTACTTTTTTAACCACTGTTCCGGCAAAGGTACTTTTAGGAAAAATTGAAGGTTTATGGATTTTAGGCGCAATACTAATAGCATTATCTCTATTATTGATCTCTCACTATTTATGGCAATTTGCTCTTCGTTTCTATACTAGTGCTTCTAGTTGATTTTTACTTTATAAACAAGGACTTCTTCTACTGCTAAAAATATACAATAACTTTATTGTAATTTAAAATATAAGCTACAGTTATCCCGATGTGACTTACCCTCTGAACGGAATTAACTTATCAGTTCAAGAGGAGAAGAGAGTTGCCATAATTGGAGCAAACTGATCGAGAAAATTCACTTTACAATTTCACCTCAATGGAATTTTTCTACCTCAGTTAAGAAATATTAAAGTAAGGTAGTAGGAAGTTAATACTCAAAATTTTACCAAGATCAGAAATTTTGTTGGTTTAGTTTGTTAAAATATCGATAATCAGCTATTTATACCTACTGTGTGGGATGATATCGGTTTTAAACCGAAAAATGGTGGTATAAAGGGAAACCCCTGTAATTAAGAGTTTGAGAGGCTATGGAAGCGGTAAAAATAAATCCCAGAATCTATAGTTTAAGGAGCGCTGATAATTTATCAGAAGGAGAAAAAAAGCGGGTAGCAACTGCCGGAGTTTTAGCCATGCAGCCTCAAGTGTTAGTGTTAGATGAACCTTCTTCCCAACTTGATCCCTGTTCTCGACGCTATTTAATTGGCTTGCTACAGACTTTTTCTCTAACTCAATTAATTGCTACCCACGACCTTAATTAATTTAGCCTGGGAATTATGTGAGCGCACTATTATCTTAGGCAAGATCAGATTGTCTATGATGGTGATACAGACAGGATAATGAGCGATCAAAACTTTTTAAAGAAACAGGACTTAGAAACCCCTCTCATCTCAGTTACAGTCGCCCCTACTGTAATTTAGGAGACGCCCCTTAAGTGAGTACAGAAAAGGCGAAGTTGAAATTTATGCTCTTAGAGTGGAAACATACCATAGTTACCTCGAGTCATTGTATATTGTTAAACCTCTGCCTGCTCTATAAAATGCTTTAACCTCGAGACAGAATACAGAAAAAGTTTTTAAGCAAGAGTTAGCTGTGTTCTGTTGATAGAGTGTTCAAGATTAATAAATACAGTTGCAGCTTTTGTTTGAGTAATTAGATTTTTCAGCTACAAACGCTTAATTTAGTATTTAATTAGCATTTTTTAGGTGTTAAAAGTAAAAATTTTTTTAAAATTAGGATACCTAGATAAGATGAAAAGCTATCAAGGTCAATAGAAAATAAAAGTAGAAAATTATAGATTAAGTTCAACTATTTTAAAATAATTGTTTAGTTTTACGAAGGGACTCGATTAAGTTATTCAATAAATTATGATTATGAAATATACAGGATTGTAAGTCTTCTGCTGACAATCTTGAAAAATAGCCTAGGGTAGGCTTCACCTATATTTTTACAAACTACAAAAAAGTTTAGGTTTAGCTTGTACTAAGTTATTTTTTTAAAAAATGGGGTGAAATGACTAAAATTAGAACACACAAGCGTTAAGCAATCTTGTCATCGATTCGCTTGAACCGACCCAAGTAGAAAAAATATTTTCTAGGGTGACAACAAACTGTTTCTGGTTAGAGATTTTCGCAATTGCTCTCTTCAAGAAGTCTTGGTTACTCTTCTTTAAATAAGATACTATCTATCTCTATAACTGTACTTCTAGAATGAGTTTTGTGGACATCGTTGATCTAACTTTGACTCTAAGGGTTTATAACTTTGTTTCTCAAGAGTTACGTGCAGCAGAAGACTTCGAGTTCAAGATATTCTACACTAAGAATATTTTTCTTATTACAAAAGTTCACGAACTCTGATGGCTTTTTTAGAGAAACCCAAGACTTTATCTTCCTTTGAGGAGGCACTTTCCCATAGTAACGCGCTTTCATGTATATGTTGCCAGTGAACGTGATATTGAATGAATCTACCGGTTTTGCGTGGTGGTCAGACAAGCAAGCTTAATTAGCCTTTCTGGTCAACTTCTTGGTATTCATGTTACTTAACTTACGCCAGTAGATTTGGTGTGCTATTGTTGATATGTTGGTATTTTAAAGTTCTGTTCTTTGGCGGTGCTTATGAAGCCATAAAGTAAAATGGTGATATATCAAATCTTCGACATTTTAATTCTACAAGATGACAATAGAGTTACAGAGCTTAAAATTCTATAGATTTAGTTATCATGGAATAAAGCTTTAGACTGTCACTAACTATTCAGTTGAGCGCGGCTAGATTTTCAGCTAAAACTTTAACAATTGTCTATAAGAAGTAATATAGACTAATTTACCTATTTTTAGAGTAAATTAGTCTGAAGCAAGTCACTATACTTTCTCTTCTTTTTTTAAAATAGGTTGAAAATTCTAACATCACTAAAATTTTGTGTTCTATGCAGTTTAAAATCTATTTTAGGGTGTCTTCTCAAGAAGAATGATCAATTATATTAGAGAATAGAACCTCACACTGCCATTGCGTTTTTAATCAAAAATTAATCCTTTGAATTGACTAAGAATGTTGCAAAAATTAGGTGCTATAGTCAAATAGATTTGCCAGAGAATTATCATAGTAGACGCAATTGTGATGCTTAATTTCTCTTTTAAGTTAATGTTAATGACCTTTAAGGGCAAGCTTTTATGTGCTTTTTCTCTTTACAAGAGATATCGTGTTGTTAGTACCGCCCCTGTCGACGTTCTTTGGCAGAAATTAATTAATTTGGCTGATGTTTCTTGGCATCCCCTATTCTCAAAAACAAATGTCCCTTTGGGACTAATTGCGAAACCAGGGTTGATTTATCAAGTAGTAACACGCCTCACCCCCATCCCCATTCGTCTATTTGTAGAAAATGTAAGGCCAGGAGAATTATTAAGTATGCGAGTTTTAGCTATTCCAGGAATTGAACAGAAAATCACTTATCAAGTAGAGTCTACTCTCTGCGGGTCTTATATTTCCTATTCAGTGACTTTACGTGGATGGCTATCTCCATTGATCTGGTGGCTTATCAAACCCTATTCTGCTCGTGTCGCCTCTGAGTTAGCCAATGCGGCCGAAAGATTAGCTTAATCCTCTTTGCTTAGTTAAATGCACCAAAGTTGAACTAATCGTAGTTTAATCTTGCAAGTCGCTGTTGAATGTGAGCCAGGTAGATTTTGTTGTCAATAGCAACTCTTGGGGATGGTAATTTATTATTTGGCTAACCGGGCAAGTTAACACATAAGGCACACAGGGGAAGTACCTCCAGAAATAGCGACAGGACAAGACATCCCACACCTTGTCTATTCGACTAGCTCCCACTCGGGATTCAATAGTTGTTGAATAGTTTGTTCAGCACCCTCCAGATAACAATCAGCATCTATGGCGAAGATCTATTGCTAGTAGCTTCCGAAGTCATATCTATAAACCTTTCTGTGGTCAGCAGTGCAACCTCATGCTAACACCTGTATTGTTTTTCATCATTCTTTGTAATTTTATATTTACAATGATTCTCTTCTCAGAGGTTCGCCAAGTTAACCTAAGTTAACTTGGCGATTGCCCCCAGGTGTCGGGTTAAATTTCCTAGGCGATCACAAAATGTACGTCTTAAGGGGAAAGTTGGAATGACTCCCCATCCTGCCTCCTCAGCTACTAAAACAACATCTACCGGGGTCGTTTCTAAACGGTCTAAGAATTGAGCCATCGTCTTTATCCAGGTCAAACCATCTTGTTCTAGACAATTGGACACCCAGGTTTCTAGAGAATCAATCAAAAGACAATGAGGCGGCGTAACTGTTTCTAATATAACTGATAAGTAATAGGGAACTCGTCGGGTTTCTCAATGGGGAAGACGACGTCCTCGATGGCGAGTAATCCTTTCTAGCCATTCTGGGTCCTGGGTATTATCTAAGGCTGTAGCGATATAAATAACAGGCTTCTTAGATTTTTCAGCCAGGGTTTCAGCCCACTCACTTTTACCTTAAGGGGTAGGCCCAGTTACTAAAATAATTTGTTGGTTTTGAAGCGGTTCTAAATCATTTACCATAATAACTAGAATTGCTTTGAAATTTTAGGACTCAATAAATTCCACAAAAAAAGTATATATTCCATGATCGATCATCCTTTTAGCTTGAGATAAAGCGGTATAAAAATTAGCCATTGTCTCAGTGACAAAAATAAAAAGTACCGGACGTTATACCCAAAGAATCTATCTTAAACCTGGAGATATTTCGAAGTCAGTTAAAATAGTATGAATATTTATCATGATTTTATTTTAATATTAATAATTTAATTAATATTAAAAAATATAATTTATTTTAGTTTAGCACTAATAATTATTAATTCTTGCTCTTTATTTTTATTTTCATAAAGTAGACAAAAAATAAATTAATTATATCCAGGGTTTTAAGATTTAATAATAAGTGTGTAAGGTTTGCTTATTTATTGTTAGCCTTGAACACCATAAATCATAAAAAATAATTAGCAAAAAATGACAACTAACTTATTAAAAACTTTTTGACTTTAATTATACTGTATTTATGTTAACTTTAGCAACCTTAAAGCAAGTAATTTTAGTCTAATTATAGGGTTAATCTACGATACTATAACATTGTTGATAATTTCTGATAACGCAATATAAATTCTTCGATGTTTAATCATAATGATTGAAAGTTAACTATGATGAATTCTCGATTTGGTATATAGTGTAGGTTCAACTATAATTTAGTTAACAAGAAGTTTTTTTCACCACTAGGCTAATTGATTTGGAGTTGATGGATGTTTTCCAAGCTTTAATACTTTAAAATCAGCTGATGTACTTGCAAAACTTGTCTACGGACTTGACTTAAGGAAGTTGACACGTAGAATATTAGCTCTAGATTAAATTAATCACAATTGAGCGTAATTTGTATAAAACAACCTATTTATTAAGATTTTTATTTAAATAGAAATTATTATATCTAATAAGTAAATTAGTAAAATACTAGGCATGATATGCTTAAATAATTTATATAAATTTTAGCTATATTTTTTAGACAGTTGTTTATAAAAAATTTTTTATATAACCAGATTAATAAAAAAATAAACATAAGTTTTATGTATTTTAATAGGTGACAATAGCGGAAAAAATAATTAAAAATATTTTTTTGAAATAGAAATTAAGCTGCAATTATATTTGTTATAATTTATCTTATAAGTTCTCTTGTCGGACCAGTTTATTTTAATAAAAAAGAAACCACGCAAACAGTTGTTAACGTTGGTACGAACAAGGGAATAAAAAATAACTCACCTTCTGTTTCGTAATTTTAGTGAGATTTAAACTTTGTTACAGTTAATTTTGTACTTTATCTACTACAATAATAGTTTTATTTCTTAAAGCAGATCGTCACTCCATTTTTAATAAAATTACGCTAAGTGAGCACTCTTTACTACGTAAAAGGTTTAAAATTTACTTTTAACTTCCTGAGAAAGGTTATTTAAAGTTTCTCTAAGATTTAATGTATTTATCGTTGATCAATACATTAAATTGCAGCGCATGGATACCGCAATTACGATTTATTATAAGAGAGGTTGTTAAATTTTTATGCTGAGTAAGGCAACATTACCAATACGGTTAATATAATTAATTTATTCAATTTCTTATGCTCTGTCCTCTAGGTTTTTATTTTTTAAGAATTATTCCAGGTCAGCATTCAATTTGGGCTAAAAGTGGTTATAGTTATAACCTGTAGAATCAATTTATTCTATGATAGAAAGACAAATGGGGTGATGAGAGATAAAGATTTTTTTAACCAGGCTTAGATACTCTCATAACAGTAGTATTTAAAAGTAAAATTTATCTAGAAAGATAATAAAAATGTACAGTAAAAATTAATAATCGTATCCTTTCCTTTCTTCAAAAATCCCTCTGAAAAAAACTCAATTACTTTCAGTATATAAAATTCAGTATCTCGACTTTTCGACAATTTTGGTCTTATTTTTTCTGTCGACTACCTCATAACAAGACTATAAACTGCTACGATCCTTCATTTAAGATGTAGTTAGTAGTCAAAACCTCGATGTTACAAACATATAACTTAAATTTAACTGCGTGAGCACATCTTTATAATTCGAAAAGCGGCACTAGATTTTATGGTTAAAATTAGGGTTTAAGTGCGCTTAGCAAGATTAAATTCAGCTAAAATCGCGAAGACCATAGCAGAACACTTTTAAAAAATACTAGGATATCAGTTGTTATGGCGAATTATATTAATTTTTTTTCTACAGTCTTTTCATTAATCAGAGGCTAAGCAATCGTTCTAATCTAAGTAAATTAGAGAATAATCTTACAATTTATGAGTTTATCTACTCAATAATTGACTCAAGTTGCTTAATAACTGCTTTTTATCCATTTATTCTTTTATTTATGTCTCAAACAAAAGTTTACCAAACTTTAATGTGGTGTTGTTGATTTACAATTACTTAGAGGCTCACATATATGAAATAAAAATTAAAGTGTAACTAGAGCTACCAACTAACAAAAAAAATGATCTACAAATATTCGCATAATTATCCATATTCATAAAGTACCAATTGTGGACATAGTTAAAGAAAAAAGAGGTTTAAATGCTGATTTCTGACTTTTGACTTCTGAGTTTCAATTACTGCCTTGTTAAGATACTGTTTAAAGAATTGGGGAAACTAAAAATCCAACGTTAGACTAAAAAACGTTAGATTAATTAGGGTGCACTGCTACGCAGAAGGCGAAAAGTAAATAGCCATCAGGCAAAAGTTGACCATAACAAAGCTTCAGCTTTTACCAATGTCTAGTCAACCAATGCCTTATGCAATAGCAAAAACCCTTTTTGATAAAAACCAAGTAGATTTGGTAGCAGTTATATGACGAAACGTACCTTTGCTGTAATCGGTTTAGCCGTGATGGGAGAAAACCTAGCCCTTAATGTGGAGAGTCGTGGTTATCCCATTGCTGTTTACAACCGTAGCCGCGAGAAAACAGACAAATTCATGAGTACCCGGGCCGTCGGCAAAGATATAAAAGCGGCTTACTCCCTAAAAGAATTAGTCCAAATCTTAGAACGGCCCCGTAAACTTCTGGTGATGGTTCAAGCAGGACAACCTGTTGATTACGTCATTCAAGACTTAAAACCTCTCCTTGAAAAAGGAGATATGATTATTGATGGCGGTAACTCTCTCTATGAGGATACCGAAAGACGTACCCAAGAATTAGAATCCACCGGACTTGGTTTTGTAGGAATGGGTGTTAGCGGTGGAGAAGAAGGTGCCTTAAAAGGACCTAGCTTGATGCCTGGGGGTACAAAAGCTGCCTATAAAGAACTCGAACCCATTTTTACCAAAATTGCTGCCCAAGTAGATGATGGCCCGTGTGTCACCTTTGTGGGACGAGGTGGAGCTGGTCACTATGTAAAAATGGTGCATAATGGGATCGAATATGGCGATATGCAATTAATTGCTGAAGCCTATGACATCATGAAAAATGGATTAGGGTTGAGCAATGAAAAGTTGCACAATGTCTTTAAAGAATGGAATACTACTGATGAACTTAATTCTTTTCTCATTGAAATTACCGCCGATATTTTCAAATACAAAGACCCAGAAACCGGAAACCACCTAGTAGATCTCATTCTCGACTCCGCAGGACAAAAAGGAACCGGACGCTGGACCGTGATGACTTCCTTAGAGTTAGGGGTTCCTATTCCTACTATGTATGCTGCGGTAAACGCACGCGTCATGTCTTCGTATAAAGATGAACGAGTAGCTGCATCAAAAGAACTACCTGGACCCAGGACTAAATTCGAAGGAGATGTCAAGGCATTTGTTAACAAAGTAAGAGATGCTTTGTACTGTTCTAAGATGTGTTCTTATGCTCAAGGAATGGCCCTAATTGCTAAGGCCTCAGCAGAGTATAATTACGGGGTAAGTTTACCTGAATCCGCTCGTATTTGGAAAGGCGGTTGTATCATTCGTGCTGGGTTTCTTGATAAGATTAAAAAAGCATTTCTTGATAACCCCACCTTGCCTAATTTGTTATTAGCTCCTGAGTTTAAGCAAAGCATCTTGGATCGTCAAGAGGCATGGCGCGAAGTGTTAATGTTGGCTAACAAGTTGGGTATTCCTGTTCCTGCTTTTAGTTCGTCTTTAGACTATTTTGATAGTTATCGTCGTGTTAGTTTGCCTCAGAATTTGACCCAAGCACAAAGGGATTATTTCGGGGCGCATACTTACGAACGTATTGATAAACCTAGAGGCGAATTTATCCATACTGAATGGGCGGCTCAATAGTAGATTTTTCCCCTCGTTTATTAACTAAAAAAACTCTCCCAAGAGAGAGAGTTTTTAGTTAATAAACGAGGGGGCATAGCTCACCTTACCTGAGACTACATAGAAAACTGTGTTGTAATACGTTTCATAGCTTCTTCTATATTCTTCCGACTATTGAAAGCAGAAATCCTGAAATATCCTTCTCCTGCGGCACCAAACCCAGATCCTGGAGTTCCCACAACATGAGCAGTTTGCAGTAATTTATCAAAAAAATCCCAACTTGAGAGATTGTAGGGTGTTTTTAGCCAAATATAGGGAGAATTGACGCCGCCATATACTTTAAACTTTGCTCTTTTTAGTTGATTGCAGATGATCTGAGCATTTTCTAGATAAAAACTGACTAATTTCTTTACCTGCGCTTTTCCTGTATCGGAATAGACTGCTTCTGCTCCTCGTTGTACGATGTAGGAGACTCCATTAAATTTGGTACACTGCCGACGGCTCCACAGTTTCCATAATTCTATATCTGACTCATCAGAGACTTTAGCGGTAAGTGTTTTGGGAACTACTGTGAAGGCACAACGAGTCCCTGTGAATCCTGCATTTTTAGAAAAAGACCTAAATTCGATTGCACAGTCTTTTGCTCCTTCAATTTCATAGATGGAATGGGGGAGACTGTCATCAGTGATAAAAGCTTCATAAGCAGCATCAAAAAAAATGATAGACCCTCTAGCTTTAGCGTAGTCTACCCAGATTTTGAGATAATCTTTGGTGGCGGTTGCCCCTGTGGGATTGTTAGGAAAGCAAAGATAGATCAGATCGACTTTCTGACTAGGGATGTCTGCAATAAAATTATTCTCTGCACTGATCGGAAGATAAACTAAACCGTCATATTCTCCTTTGTCATTGGCTTTCCCCGTATGACCAGCCATGACGTTTGTATCAACATAAACGGGGTATACAGGGTCGGTAACAGCGATTTTGTTATCCCTGCTAAAAATATCAAGAATATTTCCTGTATCGCATTTAGCCCCATCTGAGACAAATATTTCTGAGGCATCTATATCACAATTCCTTGCTTGGAAGTCATTAGCCGCTATCTTTTCCCGTAACCAGCCATAACCTTGTTCTGGTCCGTAGCCTTGAAAAGTTGCGCGATCACCCATATCTTCCACCGCTTTAATCATGGCAGTGCGACAAGCTTCGGGCAGAGGTTCTGTTACATCTCCGATACCCAGCTTAATGATATTGGTATTAGGATTGGCTTCGGAAAAATTTTTTACCCGTCTGGCAATTTCAGGAAATAAGTATCCTGCCTTAAGTTTTAAGTAATTTTCGTTGATAGTCGTCATGTTTATTTTTATACAAATACTTTTTATTAAGCTTACACTGTGTCAAAAATTTTAAAGATAGTTTCAAATGTTATGGGTGTTCTGTTAACGTAAATTCTTAATGATTTAAAAACTTAAAAATTGTTTAAACCATTAAGAATTTACTTGTTGTCAATAAAAATACAAAATTAGTAGATCTTAAATTATACTAGACTTTACTATATTTTAGTGCTTCAGGTCCTCAATATTTAAATCAAAATGCGATGAAGTTGATAATTATCTAAAGCTGTTCAAAAACAGCGGGTAGTAAAGTAAGGAGAACCTACTTTCTAATTTAGTCTAATTTCTCAAACATTCTTCTGTTTTAAAAGTAAAGTCTTATAACTGAAAATCCTACTTATAGTGCAGAAAGTATCGGTCCAGATACTAACAGAGAATCTCTTTCCCAATAGGAAAGAGATTCTCTGTTAAAAAACAAATCCTGGCATCGAGCTATTGTCCCGGTGGGCTACCCCACAAGTATCTTGGCCGCTGCCGCGTTTCACAAGCGAGTTCGGGATGGAATCGCAGTGGGTCCACGGCGCTAGAGACACCAGGAAGTCAAATGGCTAAAAGCACCTTCAAGACTGCAAAAAACGAGAAAAGAAAAGTTTAAGACAACATAAAAGGTCAAGCCCTCGATCTGTTAGTATGCCTCGGCTTCATTCATTACTGGATGTCCACCTAGCACCTATAAACGGGTAGTCTGCCCGTGATCTTACCAGGTTAACCCTGTGAGAGCACTCATCTTGAGGTGGGCTTCCCACTTAGATGCTTTCAGCGGTTATCCGCTCCACACTTGGCTACCCTGCGTTTACCGTTGGCACGATAACAGGTACACCAGCGGTGTGTCCTTCCCGGTCCTCTCGTACTAAGGAAGGCTCCTCTCAATGCTCTTACGCCTACACCGGATATGGACCGAACTGTCTCACGACGTTCTGAACCCAGCTCACGTACCGCTTTAATGGGCGAACAGCCCAACCCTTGGGACGTACTTCCGCCCCAGGTTGCGATGAGCCGACATCGAGGTGCCAAACCTCCCCGTCGATGTGAACTCTTGGGGGAGATCAGCCTGTTATCCCTAGAGTAACTTTTATCCGTTGAGCGACGGCCCTTCCACGCGGTACCGTCGGATCACTAAGGCCGACTTTCGTCTCTGCTTGACTTGTAGGTCTCGCAGTCAAGCTCCCTTATGCCTTTGCACTCTACGGCTGATTTCCAACCAGCCTGAGGGAACCTTTGCGCGCCTCCGTTATCTTTTAGGAGGCGACCGCCCCAGTCAAACTGCCCACCTGAAACTGTTCTTTCCCCGGTTAACGGGTTAAAGTTAGAATTCTAGCTTTTCTAGAGTGGTATCTCACTGTTGGCTCCATCTGACCCACGAGCCAGACTTCAAAGCCTCCCACCTATTCTGCGCAAGAAAAGCCCGAATCCAATTCCAGGCTACAGTAAAGCTTCATAGGGTCTTTCTGTCCAAGTGCAGGTAGTCCGTATCTTCACAGACAATCCTATTTCGCCGAGCCTCTCTCCGAGACAGTGCCCAGATCGTTACGCCTTTCGTGCGGGTCGGAACTTACCCGACAAGGAATTTCGCTACCTTAGGACCGTTATAGTTACGGCCGCCGTTCACCGGGGCTTCAGTCGCTAGCTTCGGTTACCCTAACCAACTTCCTTAACCTTCCGGCACTGGGCAGGCGTCAGCCCCCATACTGCGTCTTACGACTTGGCGGAGACCTGTGTTTTTGGTAAACAGTCGCCTGGGCCTCTTCACTGCGACCACCTCTCGGTGGCACCCCTTCTTCCGAAGTTACGGGGTTATTTTGCCGAGTTCCTTAGAGAGAGTTATCTCGCGCCCCTTAGTATTCTCAACCTCCCTACCTGTGTCGGTTTCGGGTACAGGTAATTAGAAATTAACGTGGTCCGGGCTTTTCTGGGAAGCTTGACATCAGTCACTTCCTCTCCGTAGAGAGTCGAACTCGCAACTCAGCTCAGGATGTTTTCTCCATCCCTCAACACCTCGTATACTTATACCGGTAACCATTATCCGGCTGACCTAGCCTTCTCCGTCCCCCGCCACAATCTCTAATCAGTACGGGAATGTTAACCCGTTGTCCATCGACTACGCTTTTCAGCCTCGCCTTAGGTCCTGACTAACCCTCCGCGGACGAGCCTTCCGGAGGAACCCTTAGGGTTTCGGGGTATATGATTCTCACATATATTTTCGCTACTCAAGCCGACATTCTCACTTCTATGCTGTCCACACCTGCTTGCCGCTAGTGCTTCACCCTACATAGAACGCTCCCCTACCACAGTTTCCTGTCCACAGCTTCGGTAGAATACTTAGCCCCGTTCATTTTCGGTGCAGGAGCGCTTGACCAGTGAGCTATTACGCACTCTTTTAAGGATTGCTGCTTCTAGGCAAACCTCCTGGTTGTTTATGCACTCCCACCTCCTTTATCACTTAGCATTCATTTGGGGACCTTAGCTGGTGGTCTGGGCTGTTTCCCTTTCGACGATGAAGCTTATCCCCCACCGTCTCACTGGTTGATGCATAACGGGTATTCTGAGTTTATCTCGCTTTAGTACCGCTTTCGCAGCCCGCAGCGAAATAGTGCTTTACCCCCCGCTATGGTACACAACCGCTGCGCCTAAACGCATTTCGGGGAGAACCAGCTAGCTCCGGGTTCGATTGGCATTTCACCCCTAACCACAGCTCATCCGCTGATTTTTCAACATCAGTCGGTTCGGACCTCCACTTAGTGTTACCCAAGCTTCATCCTGGCCATGGTTAGATCACCCGGGTTCGGGTCTACAAATTGTGACTAGCGCCTTATTTGGACTCGCTTTCGCTTTGGCTTCAGGTATTTTCCCTTAACCTGCCACAACCTGTAAGTCGCCGGCTCATTCTTCAACAGGCACACGGTCAGACGTTAAATCGTCCTCCCATTGCTTGTAGGCTAACGGTTTCATGTTCTATTTCACTCCCCTTACTGGGGTTCTTTTCACCTTTCCCTCGCGGTACTATTTCACTATCGGTCACACAGGAGTATTTAGCCTTACGAAGTGGTCTTCGCAGATTCATACGGGATTTCTCGTGCCCCGTACTACTCGGGATTCAGCTAGGCTGCTTAAGTTTTCAACTACAGGACTTTCACCTTCTTTGGTGCAGTATTCAGCTGCTTCGTCTAACCGCTACAGTCCACATTGCTGTCCCACAACCCCATCAGCCGAAGCTGATGGTTTAGGCTGGTCCCTGTTCGCTCGCCGCTACTGGGGGAATCGCTTTTGCTTTCTTTTCCTCGGGTTACTAAGATGTTTCAGTTCACCCGGTTGGCTCGCACCACCCTATGTATTCAGATGGTCGTGTTTAAGGTTGCCCCATTCGGAGACCTCCGGCTCAATGCTTGTTTCCAGCTCCCCGGAGCGTTTCGTCGGTAACTACGTCCTTCATCGCCTCTGTGTGCCTAGGTATCCACCGTTAGCCCTTTGTAGCTTGACCATTTTAATATGGTATTACTTAGACTTTTCTATTTGGTCAATATTCTCTTACGCTTCAATCTAGTAACGTAAGTAATGACCGTTTTCTCGTTTTTATGCAGTTTTCAAGGTGCTTTACTAGGCTCTAACTGCCCAGCAGTCTGCCTCACTTTGTTCAAGCGAGACTCGGTGCTGAACTGGTACTTGAGTGTTATTCTGTTCAATACACATTAGGTTAGGTGGGCCATCCTGGACTTGAACCAGGGACCTCACCCTTATCAGGGGTGCGCTCTAACCACCTGAGCTAATAGCCCTTATCCTGAACCAATCATAATTTAGAAGCTAATTCAGATATGTTTCCCTTGCACGACCTTGGGATTAGTTCTAAGGAAAAGCATTATTTTATCTAGGTTTTAGACTTTCGTTTTATACCTTTTGCTTTATTCCTTGAACTGAGGTCTCCCTATAAGGAGGTGATCCAGCCACACCTTCCGGTACGGCTACCTTGTTACGACTTCACCCCAGTCACCAGCCCTGCCTTAGGAGTCCCCCTCCAAAAGGTTAGGGTAACTACTTTGGGCGTGACCAGCTTCCATGGTGTGACGGGCGGTGTGTACAAGGCCCGGGAACGAATTCACCGCAGTATGCTGACCTGCGATTACTAGCGATTCCTCCTTCATGCAGGCGAGTTGCAGCCTGCAATCTGAACTGAGGCTGGGTTTGATGAGATTCGCTTTCCCTCGCGGGGTCGCTGCCCTTTGTCCCAACCATTGTAGTACGTGTGTCGCCCAGAGCGTAAGGGGCATGCTGACTTGACGTCGTCCTCACCTTCCTCCGGTTTGTCACCGGCAGTCTCCCTAGAGTTCCCAACTTAATGATGGCAACTAAGAACGAGGGTTGCGCTCGTTGCGGGACTTAACCCAACATCTCACGACACGAGCTGACGACAGCCATGCACCACCTGTGTTCGCGCTCCCGAAGGCACCCTCAACTTTCATTAAGGTTCGCGACATGTCAAGCCCTGGTAAGGTTCTTCGCGTTGCATCGAATTAAACCACATACTCCACCGCTTGTGCGGGCCCCCGTCAATTCCTTTGAGTTTCACACTTGCGTGCGTACTCCCCAGGCGGGAAACTTAACGCGTTAGCTTCGGCACGGCTTGGGTCGATACAAGCCACACCTAGTTTCCATCGTTTACGGCTAGGACTACAGGGGTATCTAATCCCTTTCGCTCCCCTAGCTTTCGTCCCTGAGTGTCAGTTCCGGCCCAGTAGCGCGCTTTCGCCACCGATGTTCTTCCCAATATCTACGCATTTCACCGCTACACTGGGAATTCCCGCTACCCCTACCGGACTCTAGTTTCTCAGTTTCCACTGCCTTTCCAGAGTTAAGCTCTAGTATTTAACAGCAGACTTGAGTGACCACCTGCGGACGCTTTACGCCCAATAATTCCGGATAACGCTTGCATCCTCCGTATTACCGCGGCTGCTGGCACGGAGTTAGCCGATGCTTATTCCTCAGGTACCGTCATATCTTCTTCCCTGAGAAAAGAGGTTTACAACCCAAGAGCCTTCCTCCCTCACGCGGTATTGCTCCGTCAGGCTTTCGCCCATTGCGGAAAATTCCCCACTGCTGCCTCCCGTAGGAGTCTGGGCCGTGTCTCAGTCCCAGTGTGGCTGTTCATCCTCTCAGACCAGCTACTGATCGATGCCTTGGTGAGCTCTTACCCCACCAACTAGCTAATCAGACGCGAGCTCTTCTCCTGGCAATAAATCTTTTACCTTACGGCACATTGGGTATTAGCAGTCGTTTCCAAATGTTATCCCCAACCAAGAGGTAGATTCTCACGCGTTACTCACCCGTCCGCCACTAGCTCCGAAGAGCTCGTTCGACTTGCATGTGTTAGGCATACCGCCAGCGTTCATCCTGAGCCAGGATCAAACTCTCCATAGTGTTTGATCTGACTTTTAGCCGGTATCTTCTAACTTAGTTAGTTTTCCGGCTTTCTTTACTTTTATCTCTCTGCTTTCTCTATCTAGTAGACAGGGAAAGTAGTGAGATGTATAATTATCTTGAATAACAAGGGGCACTATACAGTTGTTAGCTTCTAAATTATTGATTTTTCAAGGTCCAGTGCGCTGGGGAGAGTGTTGCTCTCAGTTGCGCATTTACCAATGTACACCAGTCGATTTAAAAATGTCAAGCTTTTTTCAAAAAAATTTTTTTCTTTCTTCCTAAATCAGGCTATAACGTAGTCTTGGGTTTATAACTGGTTTTTGTGTTTTATTGAAGCATAGTCTCTATAAACTCTAAAACTTGTTTATCATGTATAATAGCATATAAAATAGGTCCACTAAGCAGTAGAAGTCTTTAGGGTGATATCCACCAGAACTCATCGAGATAGATGAATTACCGTGTTCATCACTAGCGAAAAGTCTAGCTAAAATTGTTAAATTCTTATCACATCTCAGAGGATACTTACTCGATTAATGATCTAACTACACTAAAGTAAGTCGTTTAAGGGAGTTGTATAGGTAATAGAGTAGCAACAAAAATGGACAAGATACTTACTCATAGTAAAGTTTAATGTTGTATTTGTGATTAATAGAGCTTGATTAGACTATTAGAATATTTAAAAGTTGTTTCTTAACTTCGAACCAGAATGATAACTAATAATCTTTATATTTTAAGACTGTTAACCAATATTCTCGCAGCTAGTTCTTTAGTGTCCGCTCATCCATTGCTGTTGTCTCAACAACCAAGCGATGTCCCAACAGAAATAACTCCAAACAGTCTTTCTCCAAGTCCATCTCAAGAGTCAGATGCTCTTGAATGGTATAACCAAGGGGTAGATAAAATTAATGAAAGAGACTATGAAGGAGCTATCATTAATTTTACCGAAGCCATCGAATTAAACCCCCAAGATCCTGATGCTTATTATAATCGTGGCTATGCTCAACATATCTTGGGTAAGCTCAATGAAGCTCTCAATGACTATAATCAGTCTATAAAGATAAATCGTAAATTTGTTTATGCCTATGGTAATCGTTGTTACGCCTTTTTTCAATTAAAAGAATATCAAAAAGCTTTGGCTGATTGTTCAGAAGCAATTAATCTTAATCCTGAATATGCTGATTTTTATATATATAGAGGTAATACTAAAGATTACCTTGGTAATCATCAAGAAGCTATTGCTGACTATACTAAAGCCATTGGACTTAATGATAATTATGCCAAAGCTTATTACAATCGTGGTTTAGCTTACAATCATGCTGGAGAATTAGAAGCAGCGATCATTGATTACACTAAATGTTTAGAATTAAATCCCAATTCAGCTGATGCCTATTACAATCGGGGAGTAACTAAGTTCCTAATAGGAAATCAGAAAGAGGCTTTCACTGATATACATAAAGCCGCAGAATTATTTAAGGTTCAAGGCAATTTGGATCATGCTAAGCAAGCTCGCGGTACAATTAAAAAATTACAAGCTCAAAATGATACTTAGATTTTGAGATCTAGGTTCAATCAACACTCAAGAAAGTATAGTTCTGTGGGACAGGAAACTATCATAGTCGTTGGCGAAATGAGACAGTTAGCTACCCTTGAAGCAGACAATGACAATTTATTTAAATTTGTAATCCTACTGGCTCTTAATCAATCTGATAGTTTTAGTATTACATGCAGTATTACATATGAATCAATACTTTTATTAGTCAATGCGATACGAGCCGTGATTATACCTGTGATGTTATATCCTTATCGTCGTTAAGTTTCCACGAGAGATGAACTCTAATTATTTTAATTTTCATAGTTTGGCGTTGCGAACTGGGGCTGTGTTAATAGAACTAAACAATTAGTTTTTTATATTTATTTAGTAACTTGACTATGATACATCGGTAATCGTATCAAACTTTTTCAAGACGTGTTAAAAATATTTTTCTAAAAAATATATAAGTTCATTGATTTTGTAGATTATCCTTTTTAAGGTTAACTCAATTATGTCGTCAATTAATTTTTTAACATCTGATGTATTGGGCACTCGTGAAACGCTTATTTGATAATTATACGACTTTAGTCATTGAAGTTAATCCCTTAATAATTAAAAATTGTTTTTTTAAAAAACATATAAATCGACATATAAATCTATCTTTTTTTTTAAACATTAGAAACTAAAATAATATTATTAAGTTTATTTTATAATAAACAAATAAGTAAATTAAATTCTAGTTATTGACAAAATATCTAGTTTTTTTTGAACCTAATAACATCAACAAAAAATTAAAAAATTGTTATAATTAATATTAATTGTAACAATTTTATCTTAATCAAGGCATAAGCTTAATATTAACTTGTCTAGATTATATATAAATCCTAAAGGTTAACTAAATTATTTATTTAACTTAAAGCTTTTTAAACAGAAGCTGATAAATAATATTGTTTAAATGAGCTTTTACTATAATTTATATATCTAAATATTAAATTTTTTATCCTGTCCTGCGGTTACCTATAACTCATATTATATATATAGGCAGCAATCAAATCTATCAAATTTGTATTATAGAAGTTAAGGCTTATATTTTCTAGTAAATTATTAGCTTTTCTAAAACATGCTATTTATGTATCTATTAATTTTGTGTAAAAAATTAATAGATACATAAATAGCATGAAAAACGTTACATTTAATGCTCTATAAAAAAATAAAAAAACTAAAATTGATAATAAGACATCAGATAAGTAGTTTTTAAAAAATCTATTAAATAATTAGTTTGAACTAAAATACGAGACTTATAGGGTGAATATTGCCTACTCTACAAGTCTCAATTCAGAAAATAAATTAAGTAATAACAGTGGGTTTATCTCGTCCTGTAAACTCCTTGATTTTAGCTATTTCATCGGCTAATTGAATTAAAGGTTTTAAAGCTTGTTGAGTTTCAATATTATGCTGACTAGCATCTAATTCATAACTCTCGATATAAACCCTTAAAGTAGCTCCTTTTGTTCCCGTCCCTGATAAACGAAAAATAATACGAGAACCATCTGTAAACCCAATACGAACACCTTGTTTTTGACTAACACTACCATCAATAGGATCAGAATAAGAAAAGTCATCAGCATAGGCGACTTCATAATAACCATATTTCTTTCCTTTTAGATTCTCCACCGTTAATCGGAGTTTATCCATCAATTCATTAGCAGGTTTTAAGTTAACTTCTTCATAGTCATGGCGGGAATAATAATTTCGTCCGTATTCTTTCCAGTGTTCTTGTACAATTGTCTGAACAGACTTATCTCGAACTGCTAGAATATTAAGCCAGAAAAGTACTGCCCATAGACCATCTTTTTCTCGAATATGATTTGAACCGGTTCCAAAACTTTCTTCTCCACAAAGGGTTACTTTTCCTGCATCTAATAAGCTACCAAAGAATTTCCAACCGGTGGGGGTTTCATAACAATCAATACCCAGTTTTTCAGCTACTCGATCTACGGCTGTACTAGTAGGCATCGAACGAGCAACCCCAGTTAAACCATCTTTATATCCAGGGACTAATTTCGCATTCGCAGTTAATATTGCTAAACTATCACTGGGAGTCACAAAAAAGTTACGTCCTAAAATCATATTTCGATCACCATCCCCATCGGAAGCTGCTCCGAAGTCAGGAGCATTTTCTCCAAAAAGAACTTCTACTAAGTCATGAGCATAGACTAAATTAGGATCAGGATGACAACCTCCGAAGTCTTCTAAAGGAGTCCCATTTTTTACAGTTCCTTTTGGAGCCCCTAAACATTTCTCAAATAAAGCACGAGCATAAGGTCCAGTTACGGCGTGGAGGGAGTCCATACACATCCTAAAGCTTCCTAAACTAAACAAGGTTTTTATTTTGTCAAAATCAAACAATGTCTGCATTAATTCGAGGTAAGGAGCAATAGAATCTATAACTTCTACTTCCATTATTCCTAATGTGAAAGATCCAGGAAGATTAAGTTTTATATCTGCTGCATCAAGTATTTTATATTCGCTAATGGTTTTAGTACTCTCAAAAATAGTATTGGTAACTTTTTCGGGAGCTGGTCCACCATTGGTTACATTATATTTGACTCCAAAGTCACCGTTAGGTCCTCCAGGATTGTGACTGGCTGAAAGAATAATGCCGCCTAAAGCCTTAGATTTGCGAATAACAGCTGAAGCTGCTGGGGTAGAGAGAATCCCATTACACCCTACCAGAATACGTCCAATGCCATTTGCAGCAGCCATTTTAAGGATAATTTGTATGGCCTGACGGTTGTAATAACGACCATCTCCTCCTAAAACAAGAGTTTGTCCTTTAATCTTATCAAGGGAGTTAAAAATAGACTGAATAAAGTTTTCAAGATAATTAGGTTGTTGAAAAACAGTAACAGCTTTACGTAGTCCAGAGGTTCCTGGTTTTTGATCAATAAAGGGAGTAGTCAAAACAGTACGAATGATCATATTAATCTAGCTCTAATCTTTATAGTGTAAGCGTTTGAAGGATTTAGATAACTTCAATATGGTAAATTAACTTGGCCTTATTTTATAGTCAATAGGCAATGCAACAATCTTGGAGTGATTTAGATGCTTATTTTTGAGATTATTCTATAAGATTTGTTTTAATTTGTTTATACTCAAATGATAATGGTATTTTCAATGTCTAAATCTCTTTCATCTTCTCTAATTATTCCCCGACTAATTATCGGGTTAGGAAATTGCGAAGATAAATACGATAAAACCCGCCATAATATCGGATTTGAAGCTCTTGATGCTTTAGCCCAAACTTGGAAATTATCCTTCACAGAAAATCGCCGTTTTCAAGGTTTATTTACCGAAGGAATAGTCAAAGGGAATCAGAAAGTTTACTTACTTAAGCCCCTCACTTATATGAACCGTTCAGGTAGATCAGTTCGCGCCGTTAGCGATTGGTATAAACTATCACTGGCTTCGATATTAGTAATTTATGATGATATGGATTTACCTGTCGGACGAATACGAATTAGATTAGGAGGATCAGCTGGAGGACACAACGGCATAAAATCAATTATTTCTTACTTAAGTAGTCAGGACTTTCCTAGGTTACGCATTGGAATCGGTGAATCTCATCCTTCTAAAGAAACAATTTCCCATGTTTTAGGAAAGTTTACCCTTGATGAAAAAAATATTATGGAGAAGGTCTTACCCTTAGTAGTCAATGCTTTGGACATGAGTCTCAAAGAAGGAATTGAAAAAGCTATGAGTCTTTATAATAACTGCACAGTTACCAAATAAGGTATAATAAACTGCCGTAGTGTAGTTAGAATAAACGAGGTTTATCTGTTGCAGGAGTCATTAGAGTTAGAATCAAAATTTCTTTTAAAAGCACTTTGGTTAGATGCTAATGTGGCGATTACTGTCGATCAGATAGTGGGAAAAGGAACCAGTCCCCTAACTGACTATTTTTTTTGGCCACGAAACGATGCTTGGCAACAGTTACAAGATGAATTAGAAGCCAAACATTGGATTACGGAAACCGAAAGGATTGAAATTCTCAATCAAGCTACAGAAGTCATTAATTATTGGCAGGATCTCCGTAACCAAGGTAAACGCGTCTCTATGGCTGAGGCTCAAAGCAAGTTTCCAAAAGTCGTCTTCAGTGGCACCAATTAATTCGATGGTGCTGACAGATGAGGGACGAGTCTTTAACCCTTTCTTTGCCCTCATCTAATTTTTTCCTGGAACTAAATCTTTAAACTAGTCTACCTAATGCTTGAAGACGTGCTCTAGCCCGTTTGAAAGCTTGGGAGGCTCTGATTTGCTCTTGACGGTTACCCCCTTTGTTTGCCTGTTCTAAATGGGTTTGAGCTTTAATGAATTCCGTTTGTGCTTCCTCTTTGCTAATATCATTGTCAACCTCTGCTGAATTAACCAAAACTTTAAGAACATCGTGGTCGACTTCGGCAAAGCCGCCCATAACTGCTAAATTTTTCCAATCCTTACTAGGGCGGATTCGCATAACCCCAATATCGAGAGCAGTCAAAAGAGGAGCATGACCAGATAAAATTCCCAACTGTCCAGAGGTGCTTGGTAAGATGACTTCTTCTACAGCTTCATTCAAAACGATTCCATCTGGAGTAATTACACGGATTTGTAATGTCATATCAGTTATTCGCTATTAGTTTTAACTATTAATTATTTAGTTATCAGTCAACAGTGACTCGAAAGGTATTTATCCAAGAGACTGTTGACTGAGGAAGAATTAGTCTTTTTGCAGTTTTTCGGCTTTTTCTTTAGCTTCGTCGATATTTCCGACTAGATAAAATGCCTGTTCAGGCAGATCATCTAAATCCCCATTAAGAATCATTTGAAACCCCTTAATAGTCTCTTTAAGAGTTACATACTTACCAGGTGAACCAGTAAATACCTCAGCCACAAAGAAAGGCTGAGATAAAAATCGTTCAATCTTACGAGCACGGTTTACAGTGCGACGATCATCTTCAGATAATTCATCTAATCCTAGAATAGCGATAATATCCTGTAATTCTTTATAGCGCTGTAGAGTTGATTGCACCGCACGAGCTGTATCATAATGCTCTTGACCAACAACGGAAGGTTGTAACATGGTGCTGGTAGAATCTAGAGGATCGACTGCGGGGTAAATCCCTTTAGAAGCTAGTACACGGGATAACACAGTGGTTCCATCGAGATGAGCAAAGGTGGTTGCAGGGGCAGGGTCAGTTAAGTCATCTGCAGGGACGTAAACTGCTTGAACAGAGGTAATAGATCCTTCTTTTGTAGAAGTAATCCGTTCTTGCAAATCTCCAACATCAGTCCCTAAAGTGGGCTGATATCCAACTGCAGAGGGCATCCTTCCTAACAACGCAGACACTTCAGAACCTGCTTGAATAAATCGGAAGATATTATCAATAAACAACAATACGTCCTGTTTATTGACATCACGGAAATATTCCGCCATGGTTAAACCAGATAGACCAACTCTCATTCTAGCTCCTGGAGGTTCGTTCATCTGACCGTAGACAAGAGCAATTTTCGATTCTTCAGGGTTATCAGGATTAATAACCTTAGATTCAATCATTTCGTTGTAGAGGTCATTTCCTTCGCGGGTACGTTCTCCTACACCAGCAAAAACGGAGACCCCCCCGTGGTTGATAGCGATGTTGTTGATTAATTCCATCATGATGACAGTTTTACCGACACCCGCACCACCAAATAGACCAATTTTCCCCCCTTGACGATAAGGAGTTAGAAGGTCGATAACTTTAATTCCAGTCTCAAAAACTTTAGGCTCAGTTTCTAATTCAGTTAATTTAGGCGCGGGACGGTGAATAGGGGAAGTCTTACTCATATCTACATCACCTTTCTCATCCACAGGCTTTCCTAGGACGTTAAAAATGCGACCAAGAGTAACTTTACCTACAGGAACGCTGATAGGCGCACCAGTATCAACAATTTCCATACCGCGAACCAATCCGTCTGTCCCACTCATAGCAACAGCACGAACTCGGTTGTCTCCTAACAACTGCTGCACTTCACAGGTAATGGAGACATTTGCCCCAGAGGAGTTTGTGCCTTCAATTGTGAGTGCATTATAAATTCGAGGTAATTTGCCACTGGAAAATTCGGCATCAACAACCGGTCCAATGATCTGCGTGATTTTACCAACGTTGGTTTGTTCTGTTACGGCTACCATACTTATACTTATTCTATTTGTTTAAGGGGTTAGCTTAGAGTTTGGCTAAGGTACAACCTACTCTTATTAATCTTCTTTCGCCACCCTATAGAGTACCACTTCTGGGTAACACGGGGAATGTCTCTAAGATTGTTTGGAGAAAACCGATTTTATCAAAACCTGCCATCTAAAAAAATAAAATCTAAAGATAAAGTTTAATCACTGACAAAAAACTTATCAAAAACTAGAATTCTAATTATGGATAGCATATGATCAGATTTTGTATATGAGTTAAATCAGGTTCAATTAATTTTTTTTGTTTTATATATCCCTAACATTATTCAATATTCAAATAAGTTTAATAAAATAGAGTTGATATAAATTTATATTTATTATTTTTTAACTATTAACAAGCTGCTTATGTCAACCAAATTAACTATAAGATGTTCTCTTTGAGTAGAAAAAGGTTTCTTTTGTCAAATTAAAGATAATTTATATGAAGATATATTAACATAATAGTTAAGCTATTAAAGCATAAAAAAATATGTATTAGGCTATTTAAGTAAAAATTATCGCTATGGTCCTAAAAAGCAAAAATTTTGAATAAACCTTAAGAGATCGTAGTAGTATCTAAAGAATTAAGGTTTGTCGTTTATCTCAAACTACTAGTGATACTATAATGCTTCATTTTGATTAAAAAAGTAAATAAAACAGGAGATTACACAGTAATCAATAACCAATAATAAAAATACAGCTAAGACGAATAAAAATTAATTTTTTTTATTCAAACTCAATAATAATTTAGCTTTAACTAAAATAGTTTGATTATGGTTAACAGGATTACTTGAAAAAATATAATTATTTGTATAAAAAACAGTAATAACAAAAAAATAGAAATATTAATAAATAAATCAGAAAAAGTATTTTCAGATAAAAATAGATTTTACTGGAGAGATTATCCTCCATATATTAATGGCTTTAGAGGATGAATACACTACTTTAATCAGCACAAATCTTAAAAATATTTGTGCTAGAAATTTGTTTAAAGCTTGATTATATTAAGGTTTAATTATTCAATGGTACTAGAAGATATTATTTTAATGAATAGATGTTACCTTTTATAAAAAAAATATTAATTTTAAAAAATGGACATAAGCTATAGTATTTTGTTTCTAATTTTCTAAAATTAGATAGAATTAAAATTGGATGCTGATAACAAATTAATCCGACAAACTCAAATAATAGTAAATAGATTTTATCCAGTCAAATAAATTAGTAATAAGTCAAATAGTTAAACAATTTTATTTAAGAATAAAAATTATGTTAAACTTATCCAAAAAATAGAAAGATTAATTAGATTTAAGATAAAAAACTTTACTGATAGAATTAAAAGCATACTAATTAAATCTAATTTTTTTTACTCGGTATTCTATTCCAAACTTACCATCCTCTATTAAAAATAATAATAAATTAATAAAATTTATTTAATTAATTTATTATTTCAAAATACTTATTATAGGATAATAAATATTTTTTATTAATTAATAAATTTTTTTATATTTTTACTATGGAAATTGAATTCCATAAGATTTTTCTAAAAATATATAACCATTTATAGTCCTAACTTATCAGAGCAGTTGGTCATTTACAAATACAATTTTAAATTATTTTTTTTAAAAACCTCTATGTTTAGAAAACATAAATATTTACTCTATAAATTTATAATATTTTATGCAATTATTTTATTGTTATAAATTAATTTAAAATTATTTTTTAATTTAAAATATATTCTTATTCTATATAATTTTTAATTAAATATTTTTTTGAACACAATTTTTGTCTATATCACAAGTTACTTTTCATTCTATTTATATTGATTAGATACTAATATTCAGTTTAATCACTAGACTAGGTTTTTATTATTCTATTAATTAATACATATCTATATATAGAATAACTTTAAAAGAAATACTACCTTTTTAACTCTACATAATTTTAACTTTTTAGATGGTATTTATCACTATAATTCAACTAAGATATACTTTTTATATGCCGTTTTATATAAATTAGTTATCCCTTATTATTAAGTAAGTTTTTATAGCCGTATTTAGTATCATTAGCTAATTCTTAAGATATAATTGCAAAACCTGCTTTACAAGAAGAATTAAGGAATAAGTTTCTCAGTAACAAATTAGCCTTGCCAAGGCTAATTTGTTACTGAGAAACAGAAATTTAGTTTAATGTAGCGACAACTTTAACTCCAAATTCATTCTCAAAAACTAGTTTATTATAGTTTAAATTCCACAGTTCTAAGGCACAATCATCATTAGGATCAGTAGAAAATAAATGTAAATAAAGCTTTTTGCCTTCTTTATCATACTTACATTCAACAGTTTTGACAGCTTCTATTTGCCGACTATTAAGGGCAACAGCTAAGCGTAAAATTAGACTTAGTTGTCTAACTATTTTTTTATGAGTATCCGACAACTTACTATAGGGCTCATGTTTTTTCTTAGGGATACTTTTACGATGATAACGAGCCACATTGGCAATAGTTTCTAATTCAAGTTCTGTAAACCCTAATAGTTCTGCATTACGAATCAAATAATAAGAGTGTTTATGATAAGCAGAATGACTAACATATAAACCACATTTGTGTAGAATAGTTGCTGTCCAAAGTAACTCCCATTCTTCTATTCCCCAATTGTGAAAAATTCCTTTTAATTGCTTAAATAAACTTTGGGTAAATTGTGCTACTCTTTCACCATATTCTATATTAACTTGATACTTACTGGCAATATTATAAACACTACGATGACGTACTTTTCCCTGATAACACAATCGATCTTCAATTAACTTGTGAGTTAGCATCCAGTCAACAATCATTCCTTCACGTAATGCCCGTTCACAAACGATAATATTATCTAGTTTTAGCATGGCCATTGCTTCCATTAAAATCACTCCACCTGCCACAATAATTTCGGCACGTTTATAGGGCATACCTGAAACTTTTAACCGTTCTTTATAAGTCATGGAAACAAATTTTTTTACTAAATCTTTAACCTCTTTAAGTCCTATTTGATAACCCTGAAGACGACTAGGAACTTCTCCTAACTTTTGTAATGCATTGATAGCCACTATGGTTTCGATAGTTCCAGAAGTTCCCACCAGTTGGGGCTGTTCGTTATTACCTAATTTACGACGTAATTCATCAATCGGACGTTCAAGCATTCCCCGTATATAAGCCTGTAAATTAGCAAATTCTGTTTCACTGACAGGATCAGTAGTGATCAATTCCTCTGTTAGTCGTACCGCTCCAACTTTAATACTACTGAGAAAACGGGGCTCATGAACATCAGCAAGGATAATTTCTGTTGAACCTCCTCCAATATCAATAATGATATGAGGCTGAGTCTGAAAATTCATACCTGACAAGACTCCTAGATAGATGCGACGTGCTTCTTCATAGCCAGAAATTAGGTCAACTTGAATACCAACCTCTAATGCAACTCGTTGAATAAAATCTTGCCCATTAGGAGCTTCTCTAGTAGCACTGGTAGCAATAGCAACAATATGATCTACTTTCATACTAGTGGCTAAGTCTTTACAGCGTTTTAGAGATGCGATTGCCCGTTCTATAGCTTCTTCGGTTAACTTTTTAGTTTTTGCCTCCCGTACCCCTAGCCGAACTGCATCTTTTTCTCGGTTTATAATCGTGAAAGTGAGCAGAGTTTTATCAATTTCCACTACTATCATATGGATCGAATTTGTACCAATATCAATGGCTGCTAATAAACAAGTATTACGGCTGTCACTATTAGTAAAGTTGTAATCAAAGGATGTTGTCATAGACTCAGTTTCTCGATTCTTTTACATGAAGAAGGTTTTTGGTTAATTTATTAAACTATTTTTTTCAATAAATCAAAATCAAGCTACATAGGCATTATCTAAATATTCATATGAATAATAAAAATCTTACAATAATCCACAATTTACTTAAACAATTGACTTAAATTTAAAATAAAGATTTTGAGCACAAAGTTATATATTATCACATTATTTTCATTGAATAAATTTGAGCTCATGAGTAAAATAATTATATTAAAGAATATTTAATTACTCTATTCAAATAGATATTTTTTTTATTTATTTGTTTTTTGCATTAAGTTTTAAACTAAAATTTAATGCAAAAATATCCATATATCTGTATATAAATATTATGTAAGCATAAAGAATACTTCAAGTTAACTATTGAAATTGATTCTATTTATAGTTGAGTTAATGATAATTAAATACATTAGTAATAAAATATATTACAAATACAGCAATTTACAGATATTTATTTACGTTAGATAAAAAATTAAAAATTTAAATAAAATAGAGTAGAAACTTATTTAGTTATGTATTTAAAATGTATGCGACTAATAAAAATAGGTAATAATTAAAAGTAATTTATATTACTAAAGTTTATAAGATAAGTAAAAAAATAAGATAAATAAAATTTATATATTTAATCATAAAACATTGATGCACTATATAAAACTAGATTTTAAATAAAGATAATAGTATAAAAGTACTCAAGAAATATTAGAGATATTAAAAGTAGGACTTAATACAAAAAATAAACTAAAACTAAATTAACTTAAATTAATTACTTTAGTAGTTAGTGAATACATTGTAATTATTTTACTTAGAATTATAAGATAACCTTCTTAAAAATATATGAGATATTTAATTATTAACTTTAATATCTTAATAAGAAAAGTAAAAAATTACTAAAAATAAATTTTATAGATAAATAAATATTAAAAAATAAGTACTCTCTTATAAAGAAAGCTTATTTAGATGATTTTTAAATTAAATAAAATTTCTACTAATTTTAGAAAATTAATATTTATTTTTACCAATAATAGAAATCAAAATTTTATATTCTAATTACCACTCAATAAAACATGCAAATAAAATATATAGAGATAAAAATTTTAATAAATTAAAATTTTTATTAAAATGATGAATATTTTTTAGAGATATACTTTATATATAGAAGGCTATTGATCTATAAAATAATTTATACTCAGGAGGCTCTTTTAAATATAAAAATATATTTTTTAAAAAAATAAGATAAAAATTATTAAATACTCCTTTAATAGTGAAGTAAATAATCTGATTATTAGAATTAAATAGACAACAATAAAAACCTTTAAAATTTAAGTTAATTAACTCAAATTTTAAGTTATCATCTATGACCAGTAGAGTTAGATTGACAAGTAGATATTTTAGAGATAGAAGTAAGTAGATTTAACAAATACAAAAATTAGACTTAAAACAAAATTTAGTGAATCAAGATAGAGCTTAATAAATACCATAAAAATATGGTATATACATTTACATTCCAGCCTAAAATAATAAAGATTTTAAAATAAAATAATAAATAGCTTTCGATTTTAAGTCTTAGAACCTATAAAAATAAAAAAGTAATATAGATTAAAATAATAGATCGAGCTAATTATATCAAATATTTTGATTAGTTTTACGTGCTAAGATAATAAAATACGAATTTAACTATTTATAGAAATAAATTAGATAATCTGAATAGGTTTTAAAAACCTATTCAGCAAGAGTTATAGTTTATTTAAATTTTTAAAAAATAACTTGACAAAATTACTCATCTTAAAGGAAATCAAAATAGTTTAGAAGTGTCTATGAAGATAGAATATAAAAAAATAAATTAATTTAATTTATAATGTAATATAAACATACTTTTATACTCAACTGATAACATTAGTAGGTTTATTTTGAATAATAAACCTACTAAAAAATATTAAAAAATAATAATTAAAAAAATATTCTGTTATTATATGTCAATTTTTTTATTCATTTATATTAAATAAATATTCTAATACATAGAGTGTTAAATATTTTCTGAGCACATCTTTTCTGAATTTTATGGTAACTTTTATAATAGAAAAGTTATAAATAATTAGCCTAATTTATTTTATGGTCACTTTTTCTCAATCAACTTCTGAACCTACTTGGCTAAAGATTATTCGACTCTTGCGGTGGAATAAACCGGCTGGAAGGTTAATTTTAATGATTCCTGCACTATGGGCAGTTACTTTAGCATCTAAAGGAAATCCTTCTTTACCATTAGTGGGGATAATTATTTTAGGAACTTTAGCTACCAGTGCGGCAGGTTGTGTTATCAATGATTTGTGGGACAGAAATATTGATATTTACGTAGAAAGGACCTGTACCCGTCCTTTGGCAGAAAAGTCTTTATCCGTAAAAGTAGGTATTATTGTTGCTTCTATTGCTCTAGGATGTGCAATGATTTTATCCTTGTATCTTAATCATTTAAGTTTTTGGCTCTGTGTCGCTGCGTTGCCTGTGATTATTGGTTATCCTTTAGCTAAGAGAGGGTTTCCTTTTCCCCAATTAATTTTATCCATAGCGTGGGGGTTTGCTGTTTTAATCAGTTGGACGGCAGTGACAGCTCGATTAGAGCTTTCTACTTGGATATTATGGGGAATAACGGTATTCTGGACATTAGGATTTGATACAGTTTATGCTATGTCGGATCAGGAAGATGATAAAAAAATTGGAATTAATTCTAGTGCCTTATTTTTTGGATCTTATACGGCTAATGCCGTAGGAATATTTTTTACAATAAGTGTTGGTTTATTATCTTATTTAGGAATAATTTTAAAACTTAAAGTTGTATTTTGGATTACTGTATTTATTGCTCTAGTAGGTTGGACAGTTCAATATTTTTACCTCCGTTTAAAAAATATCCCTAGATCTGTATATGGAGAAATTTTTCTTCAGAATGTTATATTAGGTTTTCTCTTATTACTGGGAATGGTGTTCGGTTAATCTTTTGCTTTAAATTCTGTGTAAACAGTATTTAAAAAATTAGTATCGTAAAATTACGAATAAATTTTTGTATTGTCTTTATCATTAATCTTCTATAAATATCTTCTAGACAAACTTCAACAATTAATCAATAACACTGTTAAAATTCTTTTAGACGGTTCAAAAATTTGTGATTAACTATTTACCCTAAAGTCTTTAATATAAATAGCCTAGTATTCTTTAATCCTTTACTACTTCAATAACTATGATAAACTCTCTTTTCGATTAAATTTTTTAAATTAATATCTGTTCAGGATATCATTTTTATAAAATTCAATAAACTTCTTATATATTCTTTAATGTGGAGTATTTTTCCTGCTCCACATTAAAGAATGTTCTAATAAACTTCTCAGTCACTTGCAGCAATAAGGATAGGGTTTATTAAGTATTAGTATTTGCTTCTTTAAATATAAGTCCTCAAGCAGTAGTCATCCCTAGGGATATATCTTATTGCTCAAGGAAATGACATCCATAATGTCCAACAGTAAAGAGGCTAACTTATTAGACATTTCTTCAATCCGTAATCTTTCTTGATAAAGCGAAAGAAAAAACTTAGATATAGACTAGATAATATGGTGATATTAAGATTTTTGAATAAAGTAAAAAAGATAAATTTAGCCAAAACTATAGACGAAACTTCAACATAAAGAACACTATAAATTTTTATTATGAAAGTAATTTCAGTTTAAAAATATTTAATAAGATAGTTTTTAGTACTTTTTTGTTAAGTCCTAAACTTCTACTTTATGAAAGTTAAGCAGTAATTTTTTAGTTTACAAACAAATAGTGTAGATTCCTTCAAACTTGTAAGATTTATTATATTTTTTAGCTACCATTTATTTGGCAATAGAAAGATTAACTCTAATAAAAGCTAAATTTTGGGTCAATTTTGTTAGGTCAAGAATCTTAAAACTATATTCTTAATACTGCTTAAGAACATAATTTTTTCTACTCGGTTAAAGAAAGTAAACTACCTCTAGTTTTTGCTTCAACAAAAGTTTTGATAAAGTCACGATATCCTGAACAGATGTTTAAAACAAAATCGGATTTTCAGACATTTTTTGGCAATTAGGTAAGAACATTAATTACAGCCATCTTAACTATCAATTTATCTGAATTATCAAAACCTCTCAAAGCTCTGGCTATTGTATTGGATTTCCACCTAAATTCCTGAAACAACCTTCACAAAACCTAGAATAATTAGTGGCAGACCTAACTCTAACAATCGTTAATATACAACAGTAATAGAATATGATGTAACACTTCAGTAAAAACTTATATCAGCCAGATTTTATATCTAAAAGTGACCTTTACAGAATGGCGGGAGGCGGATTTGAACCACCGACCTTCGGGTTATGAGCCCGACGAGCTACCAGACTGCTCTATCCCGCGTTGCATTTACGAGTATAGCAGAAAGTATAAGCTTATGGCAAGTTATTTACTAAATAATTTTAAATCATAGATAATTCCCCAATGACTTCAAGACGTTTGTAGTTACTAAGGCTCACAAATTTTTTAGCCAAGGTTTCGACTATACTAGGAACTATCCAACCCATACTTCGCAACAAATGAAGAGCTGTGGCATATTTAGCTCGTTTTGAACCGTCTATCACTTTAATAGCTAATCCCATTCCCTGTCCTACACGACCAACACATTGAATGCCTTCAGCCCCAGATTTACTGACGAGTTCTCCTTCAGTCAAACGCATTAATTCTGTATCAAAGGCTCCTTCCCCAGCTATCATTTTTGGGTAGTAAGTCATTGCTCGAACAATTCTTTCTAAATCTAGGTTATTCCCCGATGCTAACTGAGCATATAAATGAGCCATTTGACTAAGTTTTATAGAGTAGGTGGGAGCTCCACAATCATCATAGGCACTGATCAATTCTGCCCCTGGCATAGCTAACAACTCACCAATTTTGTCTAGGATTAAGTATTGTACAGGGGAAGATTTTTTAAGGTAGGTATTAAGAGGCCAGTTGCGTTGTTGACAAATAGCTAACATTGCAGCGTGTTTCCCTGAACAATTGTGCTGTAAAGAACTTTGATATCCTTTAGGAATAGGGCATTGCAACGCACTAGGGTCAATATTAGCCCGCCACAGTATATTGAAAACTTGTCGTGCCTGTTCAACTGTCCCTTGGTGAGAGCTACAAATAACTGCTAAATCTTTATCATTTAGCTCATAGCGTTCTAGGGTTCCAGTGGTAACTACAGCTATGGATTGAAAGGGCTTTAGAGCTGAACGAACAAATGCTGTGGTCTCAGAATTTCCGGCGACTGATAAGAGTCTTCCACGAGCATCACAAACCGTTGCTTCAACTTGATGAGCTGACTCAACAATGCCTTCCCGTAATAAATGAACTTTCAATTTAGGAGTATGGGTGCGTGTTCCTCTAGTCATTCGATTCTAAAGTTTAAGGTTGTGGGTTGGTATTGGGTGTGTCGAAATGTTATTGAGACAACCACATCATGATATTACCAATGATTGTATCTACGACAATTATTTCTATAAGAGTCAGAGGTTGTAGAATTGAGTCTACTTGGTTAGGAAACAATCAGACGATCATGAGTTAACATTTTTGGAAGTTTAAACCAAGTTTGTCCGTCATACCATCTTGACTTTTCATAAAAAATAATCTTTTTTTTATGCGATCGCCCATGTAACACCAGCTTAACCCCAATTGTATGACGACTAGGGTAACCATTAACCCCACCCCTAGGTTATTTATTGCACAGTATAAATAACCTAGGGGATATTTGAGGAGAAAACCTAGCTGTAGTGATCGGACTAACTAATATTTATTTAAATAGTCCTACATAAGTAATTTTTCGCTAATAGAATTCTTTTTCTATAGTTGCTAATGGACAAAAAACACAATTTTTTTAAGTCTTCGTATTCCTTAATTGACTGCCGTTCGGCAGGAATGGGACAGATATTTATGGACAATTCCCTCATAATAATTATAGCTTCTAACTAGAATAATTCAATACGTTTAGCATGACCCCAGAAAGCTTCTAAATTATAAAATTTTCGTTCTTCAGGCAGAAGAATATGAACGATTACATTTCCATAATCTTGGAGGATCCAAGTCCCTTGTCGTTTTCCTTCAATGCGTAAAGGGGATTGTCTACAGGTCTGATCAACTTTTTCTTCAATCGCATCGGCAATTGCTTTGACTTGAGTAGTAGAAAATCCAGTAGCAATAATGAAGTAGTCACTTAGGTAAGAAATCTCTGTTACTTTCAAAATAACAATATCATCGGCCTTCCGGTCGTCGGCTGCTTGGACGATCGCCCAGATGAGGGTTTGTTTTTTGGGATCAGTGAAATTATGTGTCACCGTTAAAGTTAAGGTATTTTCTGAGAAAGATGGTTTGTAATTTATCATTAAGGGTTATTTTATCTTAGACCTTCAATTATTCATAATTTAAGCAAAATTAGAGTGTTAATTATTTTTCTTGACTGGAGTAAACTCTATTTTTGTTTGAGACAATACCTAACAGCGAGTTGAATGGCTCTTAGACGAATATCAATGATAGCCATCCCAATTAAGCTTTTTAAGAAAAAGTTACAGGTTTGCTGCACGCTTCCATAAAAGTCTCGCCAACCGAACACAATGCATAGTCTTAGATTCTAGCGTATTTTCCTGATTGTATTTTAAGATATTAGCTAAACAATACGGCACACATTTGAAAACTACCTAAAGTAGGATTACTTGATAGTTATCAACATCTTTTCATCTTTTACTCTAAATTGTTCTTTAGCTATGACTATATTTGTTTCTTCCAATGAACAATAGTTTAGATCAAAAACATAATTTAGCCAAATTATACATTAACCTTGCGATCGCTGCTTTCAAGGAGCTAACTTAATAATAATTAAACAATTTAATCTACATACACTCTTCACTTAAAATTAGATTCTAAACAATGGAGAGTAAGTAATTGTTTTTTAGCCTCAAAATTACCTTTACTCACATACTTATCTGTCATTATTTGATCATTAAATTTGTTTTACACTCCGTATTACAACTAATTCACTATAATAAATTTTTAAATTTTACTAAAGAAATTACAGTCATATTTTTTAAGGTCATTGTAGAATTTTACTAAGTTATCAAAACCTACCTTAATTTTAATAATTAAATAATTTATTTTTTATATAAAAATCATTCAAAAGCAACCTCTATCTTAACTAATATTTAAATAGTTTTACATGATTTAATCAATAATTTTATTTAGTTTATTTTTTAAAAATTTATTAATAAATTTTTGTGAATTTTTGGGGTAATAAAAACTAATTTTTACTACTCTCCTAAAATTTTTTATAAAAATAAATATGATTAATAATCATTTACGCTATCATGGTATAAATTTCAGAGTTATAGCAATAAAGTAAAAAATATTTAATCAAGTAGATTAAGTGTAATTATAGCTATATTCGTTGTTAATACAATACTATTTAACTAGTATATTGTCAATATAATATGATTTTAAATATTAGATTAGCTATGTTCAATTAATACCATTTAACTTGGATTTGTTAAGATTATTTTTTGCCAAGAACTATATAGTAATAATCACAGTATTTAAACGGCAAGATAGATGATAATAATTAGAAAATAAAGATTTATTTTACAAAAGTTTTTATTTAATTTTGTTTAGCGTTCATCTGACTTTGATCTTCTGATATAATTACAAACCTTTTATGTAGTTTATTGGTAGTTCTATCAGCAATATATCAGAGGAGTTTAAAAATTTGTATTTCCCAATAATAAATTGTTATCATCCATTCTTCAGTCCGGTTGAGTTTGGGAGCTTGAATAACATAAAGAACTTTTTGATTGTCTGATTTTATCTTATAATCTTCCTAGGGCTTGATAAACGATAACTAACCATATTTCAATTCCTGAGCGGGATAGCAAGTTAATTAATTCGGTTGCTTCTCCGAGATTTTGTATACTCAGATGATATTGAATCAGTCATACTCAATCTAGTCCTACTTGATATTTAAGTTGTAATTATCCTTGGTTTAGAACAGTCATAACATTAACAGTTTTTAAAGTAAACAATTTCAAACTGAATAATTGTACAACTATAGTCATTAAGCTATGGTATTAAATAGTTATATGTATTATTCAAACTATAGAGAGTTATTGATAACTAGAACTTAGATACTCAACGATTAAACTATATTATCTTGAATAAGATTGAACAATTTATCTGATAGTCACTGGAGAATTGTTGACTGAAAAATCATCAACAGAAACAAGATAGATATGAGAATGCTGGCGTAACTAACGATTTTTTCTAAGATAAAAAATTTAAAAACAAATACATAATAAATTACATTAAACAATGATCATTAAAATATGATAAATTAAACGAATCTAATTTTCTAGATATAGAAATATATACAATTGATGTTTTTGACATTTATTTAAAGCTGCTTATCTGTGATAACTGTTATCTTTTTCTTGCAATATAAATTTTTCTCAGTTAATTAACGCCATAGTTTTGTTATAAAAATTTAATTTACTCTTAATTTATTAATATTCAGATTAAACTCAAAAAAATAGAGAATTTTACTTTCATTCCCCAAGTAAAAATAAAACAAATACTCGCTTTAAATTGCCGTTTTAGACAGAAATCTCAAAAAAATCACTTTTATACTAACTAATCAACTGTGATAATAATTTAATCATAGATTTTGTTCTCTATTGACCACTCTAAAAAGAAATTTTTATTTACAAGTCTACCCAGACGTTAGAACTCTCATTAATATAGGTGATAACAGTGATATAGATTCACAATACATGAAAAAGAGTATTGCATGGTTGGTAGGGAGTTTAAGTGTCTTGGAAATCATGACCACCATTGGGGCTTTAGCAAATTCTATAGGCGAAGCGGGAATTAATGCTGAAAGGTTACACAAAGACCCTTACAATCTAACGGGACGTAAAATTGCTATTGGTCAAGTGGAAATTGGCCGACCTGGACAATTTGGGTTTGATAAAATTGCTGCCTGGAATCCAAAGATTAATTTAGCAGGAGTCTATTTCCGCAACAATTTTGTTAAACCTAACAATAATTTAGATAACCATGCAGCAATGGTGGCAACAATGATGGTGAGTCAAGATAAACGGATACCTGGAGTTGCTCCAAAGGCTAGACTATACGCCTCAGCTGTTGGTGAGCTTAAACGAGGAGGACAACCCGAAGAATGTTTAGCCAGTCAACACGTAGCTCAACAAAATGGTGGTGATGTTCGGGCGATTAATTTTAGTTTTGGGGAATCTTTACAACGAGATCCTAGAGAAAATGCGAGGCTTGATGGCAATGCTTTGTTGACTCAATGTATTGATTGGTCTGCAAGGGTTCATGACGTTCTTTATGTAATTGCCGGCAATCAAGGGGAAGGAGGTATTCCTATTCCGACAGATCATTACAATGGAATTACTACTGCTTATACGACTAAACAAAAAGGGAAATTTACTAAGGTTGATTTTGCGAATTTAAGCGCGCTTCCGGTAGGAATTGGTCGGCGTTTGATTAGACACGAAATTAATACAGGACTAAGGCGAGCAATTAGTTTAGTCGCCCCAGGAAATAAAATTATTCTATATGATCTGTCGGGAAAAATTAATGAGGTCAGTGGGACAAGTTTTGCTGCCCCCCATATTACGGCTTCGGTGGCTTTACTCCAGGAATTTGGTGATCGCCAACTACGAGAAAAAAAAGCTAATTGGAGTTTAGATTCCCGTCGCCATCAAGTTATGAAAGCTGTCTTGCTCAATTCTGCTGATAAATTGCAAGACCACGGCGATGGTTTATTACTAGGTATGGTTCGTACAGTTTTAAGTAAAAAAAATCAAACCTGGTTAAAATCTGATGCCTATCGCGACCCAAAAACCCCTTTAGATATAGAGATGGGAACAGGACATCTAAATGCCTTTCGGGCTTATCAACAATTTAGTGCGGGTCAATGGAAACCTGATAAGGCAGTATCTTCTTTAGGTTGGAATTATGATACGATCACTTATAATGAACATCATGATTATGTAATAAAAACCCCATTAAACAAAGGAAGTTATGTTGCTATTACCCTTGTTTGGGACCGTCATGTTGAGTTGAATGATACTAATAGAAATAAGCGATATAATTTAGGCGAAACATTCCGTAATCGTGGCTTAAATAATTTAGATTTATATTTAATGCCAGCAACAGGTAAAAATATTTCTCAAAATATCTGTTCTTCTATCAGTAAAGTAGACAACATTGAACACATTTTTTGTCAAGTTCCTAATACCGGATCATACAAAATTCGAGTTCAATATCCCCAACCCCTAAATCAACATAAACAACCTTATGGGTTAGCTTGGTGGAGTGCTTCTTTGACGTCCTTTCCACAGTAGGTTTTCTTGAGTAAGTTCAACTATTACCATTGACTGACAATGTACAATTCAAATTGGTGGACTTTAATAGCCTAATTTTGGGAAGATTCTTAAACTCTGATTATGAATAATGGCAAAAATTAAGTAAGGGTCATTCGTGCCTCAGGAGATAATTATATCTAAGACTAATTTAGAGAACAATAAATATTATTTGTGCTGAGACTAATGACCGTATTGACATAGAGCTGGTAATGACCTAGTTTTACTAAACTGTACTGAATAATCTTTTGCTTACCAAGACTAAGATCATTAGCTATCATAAAATTATCGAAAAAAGATGAAATTAAATTATTTTCCATTAGCTTAAAATTTGGGGTTTTTTGAAAAACTCAGGATATTTATTGAGACAGCTTTAACACAATGATTAAAGCCTTTAGATTTCAAAAAAAACCATCCTCAGCTTAATTTAATTACCGCAAATATAAACAAGTTATCATCTCGAGAAGTTTCCACTTTAAAAGCGGCAGTAGAAGTAATTCGCCACCGCTATAAGTTGGGTTTAATAATCTAGACAATTATTCGATAAACCGTCATCAATCTGTAGTCTTTGCTAACAAATCTTCCTTGTTTTCGCTGGATATAACTTTGACTTTGCCATCTGCATCAATGTCCACTAATGCAGCATCTCCTTCACTAACTCGGCCTGAAAGAATTTCCTCAGCTAAGATATCTTCAAGGAGACGCACAATGGCACGACGTAAAGGTCGTGCACCATAAGCGGGGTTATATCCTTCTTCGACCAAACGTTCTTTGAACTTTTCGGTAACATTTAAAGTAATGTTTTTATCAGTCAACCGAGCAAAGACTTCTTTAAGAAGAATTTCAGAGATTTCCTTAACTTCATTTTTATCCAATTGACGGAAGACAATAATTTCATCGAGACGGTTGAGGAATTCGGGACGAAAGTAATTCTTCAATTCTTCATTAACTAAAGCTCGAATACGATTATATTGAGCCTCTGTCTTATTCTCTTCAAACTCAAATCCGAGTCCACCACCACCTTTTTCGATCACTTTAGATCCGATATTAGAAGTCATGATCAACAAGGTATTTTTAAAGTCTACTGTACGACCCTTAGCGTCAGTAAGCCGACCGTCTTCTAGGATTTGTAAAAGCATATTGAATACGTCAGGGTGTGCTTTTTCAATTTCGTCAAAGAGAATTACTGTATAGGGACGGCGGCGCACTGCTTCGGTTAACTGTCCCCCTTCGTTGTAACCCACATATCCAGGAGGAGAGCCAATTAACTTAGATACTGTATGGCGTTCCATATATTCGGACATATCCAGACGGACCATGGCATCTTCCGAACCGAAAAAATAAGCAGCTAATGCCTTGGTTAACTCAGTTTTACCTACTCCAGTAGGTCCAGAAAAAACAAAACTAGCAATCGGACGGCCAGGGTTTTTCAGACCAACTCGCGCCCTGCGAATCGCCCGTGACACTGCTTTCACTGCATCTTCTTGACCGATTAAACGCTGGTGTAGTGTATCTTCCATGTGTAGCAGCTTTTCGGATTCACTTTCCGTCAGTTTATTCACTGGAACTCCAGTCCAAGAAGCTACAATATGGGCGATTTCCTCTGAATCTACAAAGGGGTCATCGCTATCTCCTTCTGTTTTTTTTGCCGAGGAGATTGACCGAATTTCCTCTTTAATTTCCATTTCACGATCACGGAGCTCTCCAGCCTTATCAAAGTCTTGAGCTCGGACTGCATCGTCTTTTTGTTTAAGGATAGAACGAAGCTCTTTATCAAGTTCTTTGGCTGCGGGAGGTAATTGGGAATTAATTAACCTTACTCGTGATCCTGCTTCATCAATGAGGTCAATCGCTTTATCAGGAAGATAGCGGTCCGAAATATAACGATCAGAGAGCTTAGCAGCAGCTTCCAGAGCTTCATCAAGTATCTTTAATTTATGGTGTTGTTCATAACGTTCTCGTAACCCATAGAGAATCTCAATGGTTTCGTCAACAGAGGGTTCACCCACCATAACTGGTTGGAAGCGACGCTCTAGGGCTGCGTCCCGTTCGATATGTTTTCGGTATTCATCGAGAGTGGTAGCCCCGACACACTGCAATTCCCCCCGTGCTAGAGCTGGTTTAAGAATATTAGCTGCGTCAATTGCCCCTTCAGCTGCCCCTGCACCGATAAGAGTATGTACTTCGTCAATCACTAAAATCACATTTCCAGCCTGACGAATTTCGTCCATAATCTTTTTAAGACGTTCTTCAAATTCCCCACGATATTTAGTTCCGGCTACTAACAAGCCGATATCGAGGGTGACTACTCGTTTTTCTTCAAGAATATCAGGAACATCTTTGGTAGCGATACGTTGAGCGAGACCTTCAGCAATTGCGGTTTTTCCTACTCCTGGTTCTCCAATTAAAACGGGATTGTTTTTGGTTCTACGACCAAGAATTTGAATCACCCGTTCAATTTCTTTATGTCGTCCTACTACGGGATCAAGTTTTCCTTCTCCAGCCATATTGGTCAGATTAGAACCAAATTCGTCAAGAGTTGGAGTTTTATTAGATCGTCCGGATGGACCTCCGCCAGCAGCTACTTCAGCCGTTTCTCCAAGTTGTCGTATCACTTGAGTCCGGACTTTAGACAAGTCTACTCCTAAATTTTCAAGAACCCGTGCGGCTACCCCTTCTCCTTCACGAATTAACCCTAGGAGGAGGTGTTCGGTTCCAATATAGTTATGTCCGAGTTGCCGAGCTTCTTCTAATGAGAGTTCAAGAACTCTTTTAGCTCTTGGTGTGAAAGGAATTTCGACGGCGACAAACCCTGAACCACGGCCAATAATTTTTTCGACCTCAACGCGAGCGTCTTTAAGGTTGATACCCATCGACTTAAGAACCTTGGCTGCCACTCCAGTTCCTTCACCAATTAGCCCCAGAAGAATTTGCTCCGTCCCGACAAAGTTATGTCCAAGACGGCGGGCCTCTTCTTGAGCCAGCATTATGACCTTGATAGCTTTTTCTGTAAAGCGTTCAAACATGATTTATTTGTCCATCACCTGCTGCTTTCCCTTGTAAGCTGATTTTAGCACTCAATATCCTAGGGAATAATCTAAAAACTTTCTTAAATTTTTTTAACTGATTAATTATCTTGATTCCTATTCATTAGATTAGGGTTACTATATTCATTTGTTTTTTCCACTTATATCATCATCACCTCCTTCTAATGATAGTTGCCAACTAGATTGACTGAGACGATCACTGATATGTGACCACCAATGGGACAAATCTTCTCGAAATCGGGGATGGTTTAAATGCCCTCGCCATAAAATCAAGGCATCCTTTCCGGTTTTTTGATAATAGCCTTTGCGCCTTCCAGCCAGTTGAAAGCCAATTTTTTGATAAACGGCGATGGCTGACTGATTGGAAACTTGCACCTCTAAGGTAGCACGTTCTAGATTACAGTTAACGGCTTTTTTTAACAAACTGTAAAGCAATAGTTGTCCTAGTCCTTGTCCTTGATAGTTGGGGTGGATCATTAATAATACAATATGAGCTTCTTCTAAAATTGCCCAAAAACAACCGCAACCAATAATGGAATTGGATTCTAGAGATAAAACTAATAAGCTACTATCTGGGTTATCTAGTTCTCGCTGGTAACCTTTTTTTCTCCATAATCCTCCTAAACACGCACGATCTAACTCAACTAATTGAGTTAGTTGGTTATAGTGGGGCGTGTTTAGTAAGATAAGACGTGAGAAAACCATTATAAATTATCAATTTAGACTAAAAGGTAGTTGTGATGCAAGATAAAGTGGTTGGGCAAATAACGACTAAGTTATAGAGGTAAAAGTTACAATAGTCCAAGTAGTTTCTCAATATTTCTTAGAAGACGATATGTTTATATTCAACTGCTTAGAAACTTTTTTAACTAAATACCTACTATATTCTAAGTTCTCGTGATACGTTTTTGATAATCAAGATCAATTATAATTAATAGTACGATTAAACTAAACTAATTACTGTGAAGATAAAAGATTAATAACAATTTGAGCAGATTACTAAAAGAGTTATCTAAATTAAATTTTGTAAAATCTAATTTAGATAACAGAATTTGAAAAGTATTTTATTAAAATAGGATTAAATTTAATTAAATAATACCTTCTGATCAATTAAGTTGAATATCCATTGCCTGGATATAGCTAGGTAAGATAATTTCTACATATTTAAATAACTAATTTTTTTAAAACCCTCACTAAATATATATTACTTATTTGCTAGATATAAAACTAGGATACAGTTATTCCCAATTTTAGATTGTATATTCAACCTCTATTAAAAGACTCATCCATAAAATTCATAAACATATATTTCAATCAATTGCATCTTTTTTCCCTTTTTAAAATTATTACACTCTATTATATATATCATCTCAAGTATTTTTTATTAGTTAATATAATTTAAGGGTATTTCACTAAATTTGATTAACTTTATTCATAAAAGACTCCTAATAATGAAAATAAAAGTTATTAGTTTAGAGGGTAAAAACTTTAAAATAACATAAATCTAGGTGTAAGAAAATAATTAAATTAGCATTTAATTATTTTCTTACACCTAGATTTTTATTACTAATGGTTTATTGATTTATAAAAAGAGACTGATCCTGAAATATTAATTACTCATAAATAATGAATTTATATTTTCTATTTAAAATAAAAGTATAAACATTGTTAATTCTTATGTTATGTTACAGTAACAAATAATTTGATTTAACCTTTATTTTTTTCTCTCTATATTGGAGTATCTTATTTGCAAGGCTCTCATAATAATTTTACTACCAAATTTTAAACAATCTAAATAAATCCCCATTTTATATCTGAAACTAAAATACTTAGTTTTATATAAAAAAATACAAAAAGTCTGTAGTTAATATTAGAATTAAAATAAGACTAGAAGCAAATAACTCCTTATTACTATTTATTATATAAGTTATATTATATATGAAAATATTTTACGTCATAAAAACCTATTTTTATATACCTTATATTTTTAAGGGACTTTCTATATATAAATCAATAAGAAATACCTAAAAATTAAATATTCTTAATATTATTAGTTAAGGTTAATCTTTAAATATATTTAAAATTTTTAAAGACTATCAAGTCTACGAATTTGACTAAACTTAATGCTGTTTCCTCCGTGAAAGCTATATGATGTTTACTTATTCTGAAATATTTACAGACATGACAATTCCTACACTTTAGTTAAGTATTTAAATTGAGTTATAACTTTTTTGATTCTCTAACTATACATCTATTTAATTTCTTAATAAGTTTATCTGCTTTAATATAAAATTAAGGTACCTATATCTAATATTTTTTTGTAGAGATAAGTGTAACAAATGTAATTTTATCTAAAAGTTTCTGTTTATTTAATACAAACAACAGATAAGTAGTTGAAACTAGGATCTCTTTTTTATTTTCTAAATTTTTATAGCAGTTTTGATAAAAATAACTAATAGTTAAACATGCTTTATTTGGTAAAAATTTACATATAATTAATTTATTTTCTAGTTAAAAACTATTTTTATAAAAAACCTATATAAGTATAAATTACTTTTTTACCGATTCCACAGTTATGTTGACATTATGAAGACATTTATTACCGATAATATAAGCTGTATGAACGGATCCATTATATCAACTAATACTGAATCTTTTTATAGAGCAACTAAAATTTCAAGGTAAAAATTCGCTTTGAATATTTAAATCTAGACCATCGTGATACGAAAAATAAAATTTTCATTTCACTTAAGGCTGATCATTCTATATTTCACTATTGACAGATTCCACCTCAGTGAACTTTCAATACAAACTTCTGTCAAAAAATATAAATAATATTAGAGATAATTAAGCAATTTTAACTGATAATAAGGAGAACAATTACAAGAAACCCAGTTAACGCATAACTATGACGATTAATCAAGGAGAAACCATAGCTGCGATTGCTACGGCTATTGTCCCCCAACAAGGTAGCATCGGGATTGTGCGTCTATCGGGAAACGAGTCCCTAAGCATCGCCAAAACTTTGTTTTATTCCCCTGGAAAACAACTTTGGGAAACCCATCATATTCTTTACGGTTACATTCGCCATCCTCAAACTAAACAGGTGATAGACGAAGCTCTTCTACTATTAATGTTAGCTCCTCGTTCTTATACTCGTGAGGATGTTGTAGAATTTCATTGCCATGGAGGCATGATTCCTGTGCAGCAGGTTCTACAAGCATGTTTAGAATTAGGAGCAAAACTAGCACAACCTGGACAATTTACTCTGCGAGCATTTCTTAACGGTAGAATCGACTTAACCCAAGCTGAGAGTATAGCAGACTTGGTGGGAGCACGCTCCCACCAAGCATCTCAAATGGCATTAGCTGGGTTGCAAGGAAAACTAGCAAAAACAATACATCAACTCCATGATAGTTGTTTAGATATTCTTGCAGAAATAGAAGCTCGAATTGATTTTGAAGATGATTTACCCTCTTTAAATAACAGATTAATTATTGAGAGGTTAGAAAAAATTTTAGAGAAATTACAGGATATTTTAGTCACAGTCAATCAAGGAGAATTACTCCGTAGTGGGATTAAAGTCGCTATTGTTGGTCGTCCCAATGTGGGAAAGTCAAGTTTATTCAATGCTTGGAGTCAGTGTGACCGTGCTATTGTTACCAACTTACCAGGAACCACTAGAGATATAGTAGAATCACAGTTAGTGGTGGGAGGAATTCCTGTCCAAGTATTGGATACTGCCGGAATTCGAGACACTGTGAATACAGTTGAAAAAATAGGAGTTGAACGATCACGTCGTGCCGCGGGTCATGCTGACCTTGTGTTGCTAACCATTGACGCCCAAGCAGGATGGACTGTTGAGGATCAAGAAATTTATCAACAAGTAAACCACCGTCCCTTAATTTTAGTTATTAATAAAATTGATTTAGGAACAATAGAATCAATACAATTGCCCTCAACAATAAAACAAATTGTTAAAACAATCGCTACAGAAAATCAAGGAATTGAAGCTTTAGAAAAAGCTATATTAGCATCGATTAAAATTCAAAAAATAACAGTAGTTGATTTAGATTTAGCTATTAATCAACGGCAAGCAGCAGCCTTAACTCGTGCTAAACTTGCTTTAGAACAAGTACAAAAAACTATGGCTAATCAATTACCTTGGGATTTTTTAACAATTGATCTACGTGTTGCCGTTAAAGCATTAGGAGAGATCACTGGAGACGAAGTTACAGAATCAATTTTAGAAAGAATTTTTAGCCGGTTTTGTATTGGCAAGTAATAATAACACTTAACTTTATTTATAAAATTTAGCAAGTAAATAGTTCTAAATTAATGTAAAAAATAAATAATTTTATTTTTAAATTTTTACGGTCAAGCAATCTAAGAGTGAATATCTAATACTTATATTTATATCTTTCAGAGTAATTTTCCTAAGTAGATTATATTGATTTTTAAATATTTTTATAAAAATATTTAAGCTCTTATTTAATATGATCTGCTTTCTATTCTGTTTAGTTTGAGACTCTAAGTCAGTAGATAAGTATAATAATTATTGAAAATAATTATTATACTTATTCTTTTTTTATTTGGAATATTTTTTAGTTTAATCAGAACTCTTTGTCTAAAATAATGCTACTTTTTGGGAGTCTTTATTAAAAGGGCATATTACATACTTTCTTTAAATTCTCAACTTTATACGTTTATTTAACTATCAGGTTCCTATAACGAAAAATAGATATTTTAGTAAACTTGTGTACTGGTTTGTTAAATAAGACGATAATTGTTATACAGAAATCTACTCAATCATTAATCATCAGTTAATCAAAAATTTATCTGCGTCAGTGTTATTTTTGTATTTATTCCCTGACCACCGTAATAGAATGGGAAAAGAGATATGAACCTTTGACAGTTAACCGTACGTATAACTTGAGTGAAACAATCCTTAGATCCGTCTCCATTAAACTTAGATAAGCTTTTCCCCTTTGAACTAGATGAGTTTCAACAAGAAGCGATCACAGCCCTGACAGAGGGAAAGTCTGTTGTTATCTGTGCACCTACAGGTTCAGGGAAGACCGTTATTGGGGAATATGCAATTTACCATGCCTTAGAAAGAGGTAAGCGTGTTTTTTATACTACCCCCTTGAAAGCTCTTTCAAATCAAAAATTTCGTAATTTTCAAGATCAATTTTGTCCAGAGTTGGACCAAGAGGAGCAAAACTTAGTAGGGTTAATAACGGGAGACATAGTGATTAATGCTAATGCCTCCATCGTTATTATGACCACTGAGATTTTCCGTAATATGCTTTACCGAACCCCTATCGGACAGGTAGGAACGTCTCTAGAAAACGTGGCTACCGTGATTTTAGATGAGTGTCACTATATAAGCAATCAAGATCGCGGAACAGTCTGGGAAGAATCTATTATTTATTGTCCTCCTACTATCCAATTGGTCGCTCTGTCGGCTACTATCGGTAACCCTAAGGATCTTACCAATTGGATAAATCAAATCCGAAAAACTGCCCCGGGTATTGACTTAAATACTGATACAGTCAGTCTGTGTAAGTTGATTAATTCTAATTTTCGTCCCGTTCCTTTGAGGTTTTACTTTAGTAGTAAAACGGGACTTTCTTCGCTCCTTAATCAGAAACAAAATGCTCTCAATCCTTGTTTAAAATCTAAGGGACAACAAAACCAAAAAAGGCGACTTAAACGTGAAGATTGTCCCAATCTAATAACAGTAATTAGACAACTCTATCAAGAAGACTTACTTCCTGCTATCTATGTTATTTTTAGTCGTCGAGGGTGCGATCAATCAGTACAGAAACTTAACAGTTTAACCTTAGTTTCTTCAGAAGAATCTCACGCTCTACAATATAATCTATTAACCTTTTTTCTTTCCAGAAATCTTCCCCTTCAAGAAAACCTACTTCAGGTGGTTCAAATTGAAAATCTTCCCCTATACCAACCATTATTAAACTTTTTATCTAATCTATCTTATGATGCCGATTTGTTTGATTATCTAAGAAAAGATGAAGAAGCAAAAATCTATTTATTTCAATTATTAGCTAAAAAGTGTCAATTAGTCAGAGGTGACCAACTTGAACCTCTAACCAGAGGCATTGCTGCCCATCATGCGGGAATTCTTCCTGTTTGGAAGGAATTAGTAGAGCAGTTGTTTGAGGCAGGTTTAGTTAAAGTGGTGTTTGCCACTGCAACCTTATCAGCAGGAATTAACATGCCAGCGCGAACTACGGTGATTTCTGCTCTTTCCAAACGGACCGATACTGGACATAGCATGTTGAGACCATCCGAATTTTTACAAATTGCTGGGCGGGCAGGACGACGAGGAATGGATAAGGTAGGTTATGTAATAACGGTCCAAACCCCCTTTGAAGGAGCAAAAGAAGCTGCTTATCTAGCAACTGCCGACTTGGAACCTCTAAAAAGTTGCTTTACTCCATCCTATGGCATGGTTTTAAATCTTTTGCAAAAACAGACTTTAGAGGAAGCCAAACACTTACTGGAGAGAAGTTTTGCAGAATACCTGGCCCAATTAGAATTAGAACCTGAAAAGCGGAATATTGCCAGTTTGACTACTGAATTAACAAAAGTGGATATTGATTTAGCAGGACTGACAGAAACCGATCTCTTTACTTACGAGAAACTTAAGGCTCGTCTTAAAGAAGAACAGCGATTGCTGAAAATTCTACAACAGCAAGCAGAGAAAACCCATAGACAAAAAATATCCCCTCAATTGGATAAGTTGAATTTGGGAGCTCTTTTTTATCTCAAAGGAAACCGTCTAAAATTGCGCAGTCCTCACTTAGCCGTATTAGTAGCAATTTTGCCTGGCTCAGGAAAGTCTTATGATTATCTATGTTTAGGGGAAGATAACTATTGGTATAGAGTAAAACGTAACGATGTAGTCGATATCAGTGAAACTTATCTCCCCCTTAATGTAATTAAGGAGCTAAATTTGCCCGACCTTGATACTCTTCCTTTCGGCAAAAGTCATAAAGGTGATGAGAATTGTGCAAAGATCCACAGTCAAATACGTGACCATGCTTTTTCGTTGAAGCTCGCCCCGGAGTTAATCGAGCAACAGCAACGTATTAATAACATTCAAGAGAAAATAGACAGTCATCCCTTTTCCCAACAAAAAAATCCGACTCGTTTACTAAAACTACACCGTCAACGCTTGAAACTCCGAGAACAACTCCATATTAGCCATGTCAGATTTCATAAACTCCAGTCTCGTCAATCCTATTATTGGGAAGAATTCCTTAATTTAATCGATATTTTAAGAGAGTTTAAAGCATTTAATGGTCATGAACCCACGACTCTAGGGCAAGTTTGCGCTACCATTCGAGGAGAAAACGAACTTTGGTTAGGACTGGTAATTATGTCTGGATCCCTCGAAGGTTTAGAGTCTCATCATCTGGCTGCTGTGGTGAGTGCCTTAATCACTGAAACCTTGCGCCACGACACTTGGACAAATTACTCCCCATCTCCAGAGATTTTAAATGTTTTTAATTATTCAGATGAAAACAAAGTAAGTTTGAGAGAAATTCGTCGTCTCCTTTGCGAATCTCAATCTCGGTATGATATCACTATTCCAGTGTGGTTAGGGTTGGAATTGACAGGAGTAATTGAACAGTGGGCTTTAGGGACAGACTGGCAGGAATTGTGCAATAATACGAGTCTTGACGAAGGGGACTTAGTGCGCTTGTTGCGACGAACTATCGACCTTCTTTTGCAAATTCCCCAAATTCCAAATATTTCTAGATATCTCAAGAGATCTGCTAAGGACGCCGTGACTAAACTTAAAAGATTTCCAATTTAGGTTTACAAGTTTTAATATGCGAAGTCTTTTTATAAACAGATCTCTATGCTGAGCCATCGCTGAAATTTTAAGAGTTATGATTAGAATTTCGCTTCTCTTTTCCATTATATAATGGAAAAGAGAGCATCTACCTTTGGAGAGGTGGCAGAGTGGTTGAATGCGGCGGTCTCGAAAACCGTTTCTGAATTAACTCAGACGAGGGTTCGAATCCCTCCCTCTCCGCTATAGTTACAAACCGTTTTCAAGTAGACCATGTCTACCTGAAAACGGTTTGTTTATCCTAATGTTGCCAAAATATCTTGAGCGTGACTATCAGTTTTGACCTTTTCATCTACATGGTTAATTCTACCTTCATTACCTATAATATAGGTAACACGCTTAGAACGAACTCCGTCGTGTACATCGTAGGACTTAGTGATCTCTCCATCACTATCAACGAGGAGCTGAAATGGTAAGCTGTACTTTTCTTTGAACTTGCGGTGAGAGGACTGTTCATCCATACTAATTCCAAGGATAACTATTTCTTTATCCTGATACTGACTGTAATTATCACGGAAACTTTGAGCCTCTTTGGTACAACCAGGGGTATCATCCTTGGGATAAAAATACATAACAATGACTTTGCCTTTAAAATCAGATAAGGAAACAGTTTTGCCTTCATCATCTATAGTAGTAAAGTCTGGTGCAATAGTTCCAAGAGATAAAACCATAATTCCTAAGTATTTAGATTAAAAGTTTATTAGTTCCGATCATAATATCTTAAATGTTTTTTGAACACCCTTAATGATAAAAATGTTATAATTTCACCCTAAAAAATCTTTATGACTGCTTCTTCAACTGAAGTTCTAACTCCCTCAGACCTCAACTATTCTAACAAGACTCTAAAACGGGCTGAACGTGCTTTACGTTGCACTTCGTTTAAGTTATCTTTATTTGTTACCATGAGGAAAAATAGTGTGCCTCTATCTGAAATTGCTCTATCTACCGGTGTTGAAAAAAAATATACTCAAAAATTTCTTTCAGAACAACAAACCGAAACAGACTTGATATGGTTAATTACTGTGGGTATCCTACGACGGGAAGTTGATGGACAAGGGATTACCGATAGTTTTCGTTTGACTCCCTTAGGACGGAAAGTTATCCTTAAATGGGAAAGTGAAGGCAAAGAAGTGTCTAAAGCTTTGTGGTGGGATCGTATCGTAGATAACTTAACCCGTTGGATTCGTTTTTTCTTATTTTAAAGATACAAAAAGTCATTGGCCTAGCTGGACACAAGTATTATGTCCTTAATACTAGGTTAAACTTATTTATGAACTCTATAATCCTACTAGGAACAACATCCCACGCTGGAAAATATTTTCTCATTGCGGCTGGCTGGCTATTTGTCGAATTTTAGTTCGTCAAAGATGGCGTGTTACCCCATTTAAGGGACAAAATATGGCATTGAATACCTACTCCTAATGGCAGGGAAATTGGACCCGCCTAAGCAGTACAAGCCTGGGCGGCTAAAATAACTCTTACAGTCGAAATGAATCTCATTTTACTGAAACCTCAAGGAAATATGATTTTTTAAGTCATTATAAAGGAAAATATGATAGGAACAACTCATGCAGCTGAATCTTATGAAAGGTATTTTGATTAAGAATGGAATGCTATTACATCATATCTTGAGCGTTTAAAAACAAGATGTGACGTGATCGTCTGTGAAGGTACCGGTAGTCCTGCTGAAATAAATATAAAATGGGATTTAGCGAATGAATATGCAAGTTGCTCGCTATTTAAACGCAGCAATCATTTTGGTAGTTGATATTGATCGCGGAGGAGCGTTTGCCCATGTGGGAAGACATTACAACTTCTTGAACCTAAAGAAAGGGCATTAATTAATGGTATTATTACCAATAAGTTTCGGGGACAGCGATCGTTATTAGATTCAGGGATTGATTGCTTAAAAAATTACACTTGAATTCCTGTCTTGGTAGTCATTCCTTGGCGTGATGTTGTGTTTCCTTCGGAAGATTATTTGAATTTATTAGATTGACAACCATTCAATAGAAAAGAAAATTTAACCATTAATCTTCTTAGCTTACCTCATATTTCGAATTTCATAGATTTTTATCCTTTAGATGCAGGACTAACAGTTGATTTAAACTATCTTAATATACAAGACTTTTTGAACCATACTAATGCGGTAATTATCACAAGATTTCAAACTATTATCGTTGATTTGATTAAAATTTATGAAAGTGAAATGGAAAAAAATACCAGATTATATTAAATCAGAAGGTGTTGTCATTAGGATTTGCAGCTGGTTTCAAATGTCAGGAAAACAGATACTCCATCCTAAGTAATTAGAGGACCATCAATATTTCTATTTAGGCTTAGATTTACTTCTAATGGAAACAGTTATTACCCCTAAAAAAATTTATCGTCAACTAAAAGTAATGTCTAATTATACCGAATATAATTTAATTGTAATAGGGTATAAAATAAACCAAGGAATTACTTGTTTAATTACGGTCTCAGAAGCAATAAAAGACTTTGTATTCTTTATTTGATGATTCTAGTTTGGGGGTGTTATTTACACGAACTATTTAATAATGGAGTCTGGCGACGGACTTGGTTAAATTTTTTATGTTAACGTAGGGAGTTATCTCCTTTGTCTACAGCGATGAGCAATTACTACAAACATAGCTGAATTTGGTGGAGGAATTTGTTTATTCAAAAACCATATTAAATTAATTAATAGATTGTTAATCTTAAAGTTTCAAAAAGTTATGACAGTTAAAGTACAATTTCTTCCTCATTCAATCACTATCGAAGCCCAGCCCGGTGAACTTATATTAGAGGTAGCACAAAAAGCAGGGGTGTTTATTCCCACAGGATGTTTAATGGGTTCTTGTCATGCTTGTGAAGTGGAATTAGGAGAAGGAAATCCTGTTTGTTCCTGTATTAAAGTAATTCCTGCTGGAAGTGATTTTTTAAATATCTATGTCTATTCCGATCCTGTTTGGTGATTATCGTATCTATAATAAATAGAGTCTTTTTATGTTATACAAATTTTTAAGTTATTGACTAAATCAATAACTTCTTACTGCTATGCATCGACTTTTTTCCAAAAATTTTACATCTTCAATTTAACTTTTTGGATTAACTGGGGATAAATTACCAGATTTCAATTGCTTAATCATTTTTTAAACCCAAAGGACAAAATCTTAATCGTATCGTAGAAGATTTTCAGCTATAAAGTAATAAATTTTATACTTTCATCCTACCTAACTCTATCTACGGAGAGGGAGGGATTCGAACCCTCGTTAAAGTTACCCTTAAACAGCATTTCCAGTGCTGCGCCTTCAACCACTCGGCCACCTCTCCATGTTATGTTACAAACCATCATTATAGTATCAAATCTTATATTATGTCAAGTTTTATGGTAAAACCTGTGGGCAGAAAACAAAGTAAGGGGTATAAGTAATATTTTTTGACGATAAAATATTACTTATACTCCAGGACTTGCCATTGACCACAATAAACCCCCAGTAATTACGCTGTTTTTACCATAAACGTCTAGAGGTTAACAGGATACATCAAAAATGTTCTAACACTCTCACTTGCAGATAAATATAGATAAGCTCGCAAAACATTATTTCTTTTTTCTCTCATAAGAAGTGTATTTCTTTTCTATTGCTGTTGGGTTTTACTTCTTGAGCAGTGACAACTAAGATGAATTGACGAATGGAAGATCAAAAAAATTATCTATAATATGATCACTGGTAAATTAGTAGTATAATTTATGGCAAGTCAACCTTTAAAATCCAATTTACCGAGAAAAACTTGTCCAGTTTGTGGATTTTCTTTTACCTGGCGTAAAAAGTGGGCTAAGTGTTGGGATGAGGTGAAGTATTGTTCCAAACGCTGCCGTAAGCGTGTTTTTCAGTTAAAACGGTCATCTTGACTTTTAACTTCACTTATGACTACAGTTAAACCTAAATTTATTATTCATAGTAATACAAGTTTTCTTACAGATAAAGGAGATTTAGAAAGTTTTTGTTAACTCCTACACAATATTGTTAGTGAAATTTATCAACTATTTAAAAATAAAGAAAGTACGATAAATAATGTAGTTTTAGGTTGTCAAGATATAGAAAGTAAACTCCGATTTAATGTTGGAATTAGATCGAAGTTTATTTTCGATAGACTAGTTCACATTACTGTTTGGTTAATGGATAGAACTAAGCAAATATTTAGCGGCATAATCAAGGTCTCCTCCCTCAAAATTTCATTTAATTAGCCTAATTTTATAAATCTAAAGTGATAAAACTTTTTCTGCTCTCTATTCGGTAAAATTGGTCGAAGAACCTAATATTTTCATTTATGATCCGCTCACAGAGTTTTGTATATTAAAAAAATGACTCGAAAAATGAAAAAACAACTTTTAAGGTAAGACGTGCTGATTTATTGCTCAACTGTATTCAGAAACAAGAGGGTTCTATTGGAATGGTTATCCGAGATAAATAAGGAAATATTGCTGCAATTACTTCTACAGAGGTCAACTTGAGAGATCAGAGCGGGGACTCAGCGATGCTGCCTGGGATGCTAACTCCCACAATGATGTGGCTTGTATAAAAGTGGTAAGGGATATCGTCAATAGAGTGTTTAGCGGTAAAAATTGTTATTCAGGTGAGTGATAGAATGAACTTGTCCGATACTTTGTAAAAATATAAAATCAACTAAAACAAACTAGGTGCAATAGTTCTTGAATTAAAGTGGGTTTATTACTTAGGGCAAAACCTGTCAAATCATTTTTGCCGCTTACCACAGCAATTTTATCAAAAATAAACCCTGGAATGTAAACTGATAGAATTTATAGGTTATTCTGACAGGGAGACTATAGGAAATAGAAAGTAGGCTTCAGGAGAAGCGCCATTACAAATATAACCATAAAACCTAAGACTATAATAGAGTTTACAAAGATTAATTAAAGAATAAATTTTAGATTTAAGGCTGTTAGCAATTTCATCTCTTTTCCTTAACGTTCCTGTTATAACTTTATTTTGAAAAGTAAAGATCTATAAAACTTATAGTCTATAATATCTATCAATGCTTCAGCATTTCTAAGTAATAACATAAAAATACATAAAATCCTATTACAAATTTAAAATAAGGTTCTTTAAATTATGGCAACTTGGCAATGTGTAACAGGATGTGGAGCTTGTTGCAATCTTGATCCAGTAGACCGTCCGGATTTAGAAGATTATTTGACCCCGGAAGAAATAACCCATTACTTCAGTTTAGTGGGAAAAAGGGGGTGGTGTATTAACTTTAATCACAACACCCGTAAATGTCGTATTTATCAAACCCGTCCTGATTTTTGTCGGGTAACACCAAAAACATTCGAGACAATGTATAAGGTTGAGAAAGTACAGTTTAATGATTTTGCTATTAAATGTTGCCAGCAACAAATTGCAGGAATTTACGGAGAAAATAGCTTCGAAATGAAGCATTACAACCAATTAGTGATGGTAGATAAAAAGACGGAAGGTGAATAAATCGGTACTGTTGGAATCCTCTTTTCAAGGCAGATTTTTAATATATAAGGAAGGGGTAGCTCAAAAATTGATTTACATTTTATGTTGCAAAATCGACCAAAGCTCACTCTAATTTATCTGTTTTGTTTCCTAGTAAATGATTAAACAAGGAGTAAATTCAACTTCATGGTTGAGCCAAAGTAGTATCTACATCTTATTTTGAGTTTCACTATTGCATCAATATTTTTTGCATAAATGGGCAATACAACCTAATTAATAACGTTATTAATTAGAGTAAAATCTCAGTTTTTTATAATTTTAGCTATCGCTTTAATTATTTACTACTAGTTTGTTTAGAGTATTAATTGGAAATTTACTCTTTTATCGTTTATTCTTCTTTCTCTGTTATTAATCTAAGAGATTATCTCGGATTTGTGATATATCATATGATATAGTAACTAGTTAATCAGTAGAAACTACTCCTGAGCTATGCATCTAAAAAATGTAGAATCCTGATAATCTAAAGGTTTTTAATGAGTTATTTAACTATATATATTATCAAAAAAATTAGTTAATTAAATCGATTTAATCTATTAGATTTTGAGAATAACTAGTATCTAAATAAATTTTGGGTTGGAGTTTATAGACAAGTTATTAGCCTGGTCATAGGCGGTATTTATCTGGCAGCAGTCAATATCAAAATAAATAATTGTAATCTGTTATTTTGATAAAGTAGAAAAAATTACAATTAATTAAATTGTTTCTATACTTAATCTATAGAGTTTCAGTGTTTACCTTGTTCCATAAAGTTGATGCAGATTAAAATCATAACTAAAAAATAGTTTAGTTCACAGCATTAAATGTTGTAAACTAAATTGTTATATCTGTAGCTTCATCTCAATTTCAATAATTTATTTAAAAATCTAATAAAAAGATTTATTTGTGTACATCATTTACGTTTTATTTCTGAGATTCATGAAATATATGAAGTTAAAGCTATCTATAATGTATATATTATTTATGCAAACTGCTATGTTATAGCCTATAGCTGTATTCGTTTATAAGTTTAAAAATTTATTAATTTTTAAACTTAGCTAAATATTATTCTGTTTTACAGAAGGTATCTATACATAAAAATATATTCGACGATTTTGATAGTTGGGTAAACTGAAAGAGATCTAGCTATCAACTGTTTAAGTTTCCTATAATTTTACAATTACTAGTCTCTTATGGTTTAAGATAAGTTATGATTTTTAATCATAAAATTAGCTACTACTTTCACCTGTAAAGATGTCCAAAGTAAATACAAATTGAGTTAAAACTTAAGTAAATTTTAACTCAATTTGTATTTTGTTATTATTTTAGCACAATCAGTTACGTTAAATTTTTTTAAAAATAAGGATTTTAATAACAAAATTATCGACCCCTTATTTTTACTGAACCTAATCTCGACTTATTACAGGTTGAATATCTTCGTTTGATAGGAATGGGTGGCCAGCAATTTTTAATTAGACAGCAATTAATAAATATCTTTTTATAACTCATGTCCGTGGAGTAATACTAGATTTTTTCTATAATTTACGAGCTTAAAAGTAAGCAATAGCAAAGTTTTTTCTTAGAAAAGATTAATTCAATCAGTCTATAATGTAAACTTATAGACTGATTGTAGCAAACAGAATAAAAGATTGCTGTACTGTATTTACCTTTGTAAGAACAGTACAATTTACTCTCTAGAATTTTCACCTACATTAATCTCATAATTTGGATTAATCAGAGACAACTCAATGAGCATACGATTTAACTTTACCTTTATTTCACAAATATTCATCAATTGTACTTTAGGATAAATCAAAGTAATTTCATACTAAATTTAGGAACCTGCAATCTTTTAGAGCAAGTTAGTATTGAGTCATGCTTTAAATTACTTGGAGTAAGTCTCTTAAATACTGACGTTATTAACCTTTCTTTAGACTATATCGATTCAGGCGATCATGATGGGCTATTATTGCGTTGAACTTAAGCAAGACAAATTTAAGTTTTAACTGCAGCCAGTCTGTATTGAAAATAACCAAGTATTTAAGCAGGTCACTATAAATAAAATATAGAAGAATAAATGATTCTATCCTTCTATATTTAAGAAATTATAGTTATATTTATATTGCTTTAATTTATTTTTTTTATAATAAATATTTAAAGCAAGACTTTATTTAACTAATTTGACTTAATTATATTCACTTTCCAATGTTTTTAAGACAATTTAATGAGCTTGTATTTGATATTATCCCCTTCTAGATTTAGTTTTAAACTCTAAATAGCTAGAAAGAATAGATAGAATTCTTCTCATTACTTTAGTTTGGGTTTAACCAAACTTATTGTATGTATATAAGTAATAATTTGCTAAAAAGCTAGAATAACTTCTTTAATAAGAAAACTGATTGAAAGCTTTGCTATCTATCAATTATCTGACACAAATTTAGTGTAAATCTATCTGATGGGTACACTATCACATTATATCTATTCTGTTTGTGTAGGACCCTTGACTTTTGCATAGCTCAATTCAAGGGTGTAATGATTATTTTTTGATTGCTATTAGTATCAAAAACCATTTCAATCAGCTGGATAAAACTAGTTAGTCTTGAAAACTTAATTTTTTTACAATTTTCAGGAAACATCAAAATCTATTTAAACATTACTTAAATAATCAAATAACAATATGACTAATTGTTGTTATCATGCTATTTGCTTTTATAAGTTTTGATATCATCATGCTCAATGATCACATCTTTTTGTGGAATAATCTTAATTTAGAAAACAACTACTACTGATTCTTAAGGGTCTTGTTTTTGATATAATTCCCTAAGAATTACTTCTAAATCATCGGTTAGTTTTTCAGAGCTGCTTTTTATTCTTTTTGAAGAGTATTTAGCGACCTCTATAGGTTTTCCAATAGTTACCGTCACATCGGTACCCCAACTAGGATAAGGTCGGATATATCGAATCCCGACGGGAAGAATTTTAATTTGAGATTCTGGTTTTTTGGATTCTACTTCTAGGGCAATACGAGCAACTCCTCGCTTAAGAGGATGAACTTTATTGTCCCGAAAAATTCCTCCCTCTGGAAAGATAACTAACATTTCTCCTGCTTTCAGGAGCGCAACACTACGTTCCAAACTACTTAACCCTGGACGCTTAACATCAACAGGAAATCCTCCTAAATGGTGAATTAGGCAGCCTTGAATTCCCTTCATTTCGGTTGATGTTACCATAAACCGTACGTCTCGACTACTGGCAAGTCTCCCTACAGCTTTAGGAATAATCAAAGCATCCCATCGGGAACGGTGGGTTGGGGCGACAATTGTCGCCCCAGTTATTGGAATATTTTCTTGACCAGTAATTATTATTTGACCAAAAAATAAAGGTAACACTAACCAACAACCTAGATGGTATACCAATTTAACTAACCAGGGATTAATAGACGATTCAACAGAGTTACTATATAAAGTAGATAAATTCATAAAATTAGCTAAAATACAACTTTTAAAAAAACTCATTTTCTATAACTATAGTTAGTTTCAGCTTCACTTTAATCGGTCTTACGAATTAATGTCTTAAAAGTAGAGGACAGTTGGTCGAGTGTCATTCAGGCAAGAACTACATACTCAGTAATCTCTAAAAATTAACGATAAAAATAAAGAAAAATAATTGCTATAACTTCAATAGCAATTATTTACAAAACAGTTAAATTAATTTAAATTATTTAGATATTTTTACTAATTTTTTAGCCTAAAAAATAGTAAATACTACACTATAAATCTCTTGTTATTTTATCTAATTTAATAGTTACTTTTCTATATTTTTAGGTAATTAAATTTAAATATTAATAGTAAAATTTTTCTTAATTTATTAAATACAATGTAAATCTTTTTTGTAAATACACTTGTTTACAATCAACATACGTATTCTATTGATTTATTCTTTTGTCAATAGCCATAATCCTGCCCCTGCAACTTCTGCTAAGATACTAATTAATCGAAAGATAACAATAGTACTAAGAACTATTTGAATAGGAAAATTTTCTGTTTTTAGTAGAAAAATAATGGTGGCTTCAAATACGCCTATACCACTAGGTGCACCAGGAATTATTAATCCTAATAGCCAGGCAAAACTAAAAGTATTTAATAATAAAGGAATTTGAAGAATTGATATTGGCATAAATGCTATCCAAGTAAAAATAAACCCTAATGCTCTTAGTAATATGAATACTATTTCTCCCAATAAAATAGTCTTGGGATAATGTTCAAAATAAATATTATTCTGAATACTATCTTGGTTATTTTTTTTAAAATAAAAAAATATTCTATTGATAAAAAAAGGATGAATTGCCAACAATCCAATTAACATGATTATCATTTGTATAATAAATAACCAAGGATTGTAAGCGGTTTTATTTACTCCAACAATATAACTCGATAAAGTAATCATTAAAGCTGAATTAGCCATAAATAGTGGTTCTAGTAAAACAGTAAAACTAGCAATCTTAAAAGAAATTCCTTGTTTATGAATTGCAAAAATACGTCCATAAAAATGTCCTATATTTCCAGGAACATATTTAAATATATTGGTAGTCAAGTAAACTTTTAAACCCCATTTTTTTGTCATTGGTTGTTTGAGTAGTTTTAATATTTTAACCCAGACTAACGCAGACCAAATATGAGAAAAGAAAGTAACTAAAAAGGCTATTATTAATAAATAATAACTTTGATTATTAAAGGTTACTGTTAGGACAGTACTCCAATTACGTTGAAAAGTATTTACTATGAACAATAAAACTATTCCGAAAATGAACCATTTGAAGTAAATTCTAAGGACAGCAAAAGCTATTTTCATATAGAGATTCTCCTTAAATGTCTTCTGAAAAATGGTTTAGCAAGAATATAAAGATAAATCTAAAATTATTATTTATTTTCTTTCTATTTGTTATGCCAAATATTCAAAACCATCTGTTGAACAGTTCGTAATGGTTGATTTATTTTTCTAGCTAAAACTACGCAGTCTTCATATTCTGGTTGAACATTAATAATTGTTTTCTGTCCATTAATCTCTTGACTAGCAATTTTAACTCTTACCATACCATAATCTGTATTTAACTCCTGAATTTCTCGGTTTAATATAGAGCGATTTTGAATAAGATAGCGTATTCCTAGTGTGGTAGTTTCCTGAAAAATAATCTTCTTACAATCTTCCATTTTATCCAGAGGACATATTACAGTTAATAAAATTCCTGGACGAGACTTTTTCATACCAATAGCTTGCGTAAATACATCGACTGCTCCTACTAAAAATAACCTTTCAAAAAGGTAAGTAATTATTTGGGGGTTAAGATCATCAATCTGAGTTTCTAACACAGCAATTTTTTCTGAGCTATTAATAATATCTTCGCTAGGAGATTCTCCGATCCATAACTTTAAAATATTGGGAATAACTAATTCCTGTGAACCTGCCCCTAAACCAACTTTTTGTAATTTTATTGGAGGAGGAGAGCCAAAGCTTGTTACTAAAGTGGTTACAATAGCTGCTCCTGTAGGTGTTACTAATTCTCTATTAATATCATTGCTATAGATAGGAACTTGACGAAATTCCCATAACTTAATTACAGCTGGAACAGGAACTGGCAAACATCCGTGGGCTGCCCAAACTATTCCTCCACCTCTCGGCATAGATGAACAATATAAAGCTTCTATCCCTAGCCAATCTAATCCTAAACAAGTTCCTACAATGTCTACAATAGCATCAGTAGCTCCTACCTCATGAAAGCGTACTTTTTCCGGTTCTACCCCATGTACAGCTCCTTCTGCTATAGCTAGTTGACGGAATATATCCAAGCTCCATTGAGTTACTTGAGAAGATAAATTAGCTTGTTTAATCATTAATTCAATTTCAGGTAGATGACGCACACAATAATTATGACTATGATGATGCCCAGTTAACTGATTAACTCTCAATAAGTCAACATGAACCTTGGTAGCTAATTGTCCTTGACGGTGGACCTGTTCTTTCCACAAACAATATTCTGCTTCAATACCTAATTGTTGGAGTTTTTTTATTAGATATTGTAACGGAACACCACTGTCAACTAATGCTCCTAAACACATATCCCCAGCAATTCCTGTTGGACAGTCTAAATACCCGATTTTTTTCATGATTTTTGTCAATTTTATCTTATTGGGCAAAAAAAGCGTTATTATTTTAATTTTATTCTAATACTTAAAATAAAGTTTTATCTTTAATTTTTAACATGGCTAAACTATACAATCTTTATCCTAATAATTCCCAATCTTGTACTATTGAAATCATTATGAAAGACCTAAAACAAGAGGCAATTATTTTATGTCCTACTAATATAGTTTATGCTATCGGTTGTGATATTAATCATAAATTAGCTGTACAACGGGTTAAGCAATTGAGACAATTGTTCAGCAATGAATGCTTAACCTGCCTCTGTTCTTCTTTGTGTAGGGTTACTGATTATGCTTTTGTCTCTGATAAAGCCTATCGAATAATGAAGAGTGTTATTCCTGGTCTTTAGACTTTTTTTTAAGGATAAAATTAGTCACTAAATTAGTGATGAGTCTCAAATAAAAAGACATAGTAATCCGAGTCATCTACAGTAATATTTGTCAAATAATTTTATAAATTTTAGATAATCCTATTGTATCTAATTCTGTACATTCACTTGATAAAAAAAGAGGTTTTTTAACTATTATAGTAGAGAAAAAAATTTTTTGATATTTTAGATAATCAAGTGAATTTCATTATTGATACTGGATTAGAATATGGAGTTGAAGTATCTACTATTTTAGACATGAATTAATCTAATCCTATAGTTGTTCGATAAGGATTAGATTAAGATGATTCGTAAAATTTAATTACCTTAATAGGTTAATTAGATTTTTTAAATATTCATTATTAATTTAAGTAGATTTAAAGCATTAAATTTAATACTACAATAACTACTGATGCTTTAATTATTAAAGCTTGTATTTTGATTAATATTTAAATTTTTTCTATAAAAAAACTTTAGTTTAAAAGCTATAATTAAAATCAAATTGATTCAAGATAATCATCAAAATTGTTTAAAAAATATATTACGAGGTTTACACTATTAAATTTAACAGCTTCAAATAAAATTAGTGCGAGCTGTTGTATAAGAAGTGTTAGATATTGTTAATATCCTTAAAAGTTCTCCTATTTTTAGACAATAGATAAGCTGTATCTTAAGTTCAGAAAATCAACATATGTTTTAAGTTGCTGAAGTATTAGCCCATGGGTTTATTATTTTTTCAGATAAAACAGAGATTCTCTATAAAGCTACGTATGATTATATCTTCTAATATAAGAGATAAAAAATCATTCTTTAGAACAAGACCGATATTGATGTTGATTGACAATCAATGGAACAACCAATACTGTCAAAAAATATCAACCAGGAGTTCTTTTAAAAGAGATAGAAGTCTGTAGGTAATTTATTTATTTTAATCCACTTAGGTAAACTATGAAGGTGTTTTTTCAAGGCTTTTTAGGAGGGCTTTAATACTAGGAGTATCTAGAAATACTTTAGTATCTTTTAATAGCTTAGTTCCCCAGAGATTATCTTCTAGAAATTGCAATTCACCATAGCGACTGTCAAGTTTTAAAGCGGCTTCTCCTAACTTAAGTCCTTCCTCTGTTTTCCCTTGAGCATATAAGGCTACTGCTACAGCTAATTTTGGCTCTGCTTGTTCGGAATCAATAGTTAATGCTGCTCTCCACTCTTCAATCGCGCTCTTGGTATCTCCTTCTTCGTACTTAATCAAACCAATATTATTAACCGCAGGCCAAAAATTTTTCTCTTGAGCAATTGCCTTTTTATAAACTGTAATTGCATCTGTAATTTTTCTTAATTTTAAATAGGAATTACCTAAATCAAACAAAGCTGCGGGTGTATTTGGTTTAAAGACAAGTCCTTGTTCTAATTCCTTTACCGCCGCTCGATACTTTCCTTGTTGAAAATAGGCATTTCCTAAGGTAAATTTAATTCCTGCTTCTTCTGGAGCTATGGATAATGCTTTTTGTAATGCCTCAATCGCTTGATCTAATTCTTGTTTTTGAATATATAAAGTTCCTAAAATAAACCAAGGTTGATATTGAGTAGGAGCAAGTTGGGTAGCCAGTTTGGCTCTTGACAAGGCTAACTCGTATTGTTGAAAACGAACTAACTGTACCGCATCCTCGGCTAATTCTAAACCCCGTTGTTCCAATTGCTCTAAGTTTAATCGGGGAGTGTAGGGCAGAAGGGCCTGTCCCATTACGGGGGTCATCAAAGTCCAAAACCCTGTCAAAGCAAATAGGGAAAGCAACCAGTTACGTTTAGGCACGATATTTTTGTTAAAGTCTTTCAGAATAGCTAGTTGGTCATCCCAATCATTGTAGTCTGTCTCGTTGCAATTTGGTTATACAATAGTGTTGGCAAATTTGGAGATTGTAAGTTGTGTGTATTTTGTTAAGATCTGGTTAATTTTAATTAAGTTTAAAGTAAAAAAGAATGAGTTATACTAAACCTTTTATATGAAGACTAAAAACACAAGACTAGAGTTATGGTATCGATAATAATTGTTGTTATAATATTTTAACTTAATTTTTATTTCTTCAACAAACTACTCAACTCAGTTTAACTAATATAATTTTAAAATTAAAAGCACTAATCTATTACCAAAAATTAAGATTACAAATAAAATCTAACTAGTTAAATTTGTAAAGAAAAATAACAGTATTTTTTATTTTTAATGGCTTAATCAATAAAAAAATATTTTTTTATTGATTAAATTATCTAGAAATGAGATATCATAAGTACTAAAAATAAAATTATCGAAAAATTTAATTTCTTTTTTTTAAAAAAAGATTTCTTTAAAATAATTAAGATAAAAATTTAAAATAATTCTTATCTTATGATACGAGAAGTATATGCAAACACAAAATAAAACGAATAAACAATGAATAAAAGCAATTCTCCGCTATAAACAACATTCATTAATGTCACCTATTTAAAATAAGCATTAAAAAAAGTATTTTTTAATCTAGTTAGCTATCAGCATTTTTTAATGCTTAGCTTATCTCTCTTAGTAGAAGATATCATTATGCTGTTTTTTGGCAGACTCGCACTGGTTAAATTAGATGAATTAGTTTATTACTAGTATTAGAGTAAGGTATACTGAAAATTTAAAACCTTAAGTAAATTATAGTAAAAATATGTAAAATAGTATTAGTAACTTAAGGCATTTAAAATTATAAATAATTATTGTAAATATTGGGTTTAAAATTAACTGTAAATAACAATTAAACCTATAAAATTTTTTATTTATTATCATAATAATAATCTAATAAATTGTTGCAAATATATAGTATTTTATCTTTTATAGCTCTATCAATAGTGGTATCTCTACTTAAAAATATTTTAAGTATTTAGCAAAATTAAATAATATAAATATATATTTTGCAGATGTTTTAAAATTGTTATAGTTTATTACGAGCTTAAGAATATTTTTGGGATTCAATATTTTATTAATTAGACTATTTAATAAGTTTTTAATCCTACTAATATTTTATATTTATTTACCTGTATTTTTATGTTTATGATCAAACAACAACTTGTATTTAAATACAAGTTAGTTTATGAATAGAAAACTCTCTATAATAAATATTATTTTTATAATCAATTGAATCAACAAATTTTAAAGTATTTAAAGTTAGTTTTAATTTAATTGAATAAATTTTCAGGCGTCATAAAATAACAAAAAAGATATGATATTTTTATAGTCATCAAGAAGAATCTTTAGCAGGATGACTTTTATGTCATGAAATAACTAATAAAATAATAATATTTTTTATGGCAATGAAATACTTACTTGCACAAAAAATAAGTGTTATATACAATATTTAGACTATGTATTTAAAATTTATAGAAGCAGGGTTAAAACTTTAAAAATAAATATTGACATACATTTTGAACTCAAAATTTTAGAATTAGATTTTACGATAAAATCAAGTTTAGTTGTTTATAAATTATAATAATTTATAAACAACTAAAAAAATATAAAAAATATTGTCTAATTTTAGAGTACTGACTACATCAAGATATTTATAGTTTAAATTATCTATTATTATTGATCTTAAAATTTTTATAAAAAATATGGTAAAAATTTATTTTAATTTGCTAAGGCACTTAAGTTTTATTTTGTATTAACTGTCAAATTGCGCGTTATTTTTATCGAAATAACACGTAATTTGACAAAAATTAAGTGTAACAAAAAACTATATTAAATAAAAACCTATTTAATATAGTTTTTTGTTACATAAATAAAAATTTAAAGTTTTACTTTGATATGGTTCCAAAATTTTATAACTCTAATTTCTATAAATATCTAGTTTCTAAAATTGAATAATACAGTCAAAGTATAAATCTTGTAATTTATTAGCTACTAATTTATTAGACTAACTCTGAAAGAACCACCAAAATACTTATGAGAAATATCGAGTTGGAAGAAGACACTTACAATCTTTTAGTGTCGCAATCAAAGCACATTTAGGATTAAGTAAGCTAAAAAAGTTAGAATAAATCTAATTGACACTCAGAAACAAGCTGAAAGATCAAAAAACAAATTTTCTCGCTTTAGTTAAAGGAAATAAGTATCTTTAGGTTTAGCTGGGTAATAAGAAAATCGAAATAAAGAGAAAAGAGTTTCTGGACAAAAAAAACAATATATTTACAACCGATGAGTAATAAGTAATTTTAATTGTAGAGAAAGCAGGACGGAAATAATAGATAAATAACAAATTTTCTATTTAGAGAAAGATTACTAAAATAATAATGTTCTATTCTTAGGTAGGGAAACTTTCACCATACGCTGATTATTTTTTCTGAAATTGGTTATCTCATAGTTAGGATGTTCCTTTTGTTGATACTTTTATACTGTCTATGTTGACTATTATTGGTTGTGGTAATCTAAATCGATCTGATGATGCTGTAGGGGTTGTCATTGCTCAAAACCTTCAGGAATTTCTTTTAAAACATCCTGCTTCTAATGTTCGTATCTATGATTGTGGAACAGCTGGAATAGAAGTTATGTTCCAAGCTCAAGGTAGTCAAAAATTAATTATTATTGATGCATGTTCGACTAATTCTTCTCCAGGAACTATTTTTGAAGTCCCTGGAGAAGAGTTAGAGAACTTACCAACACCAAGTTATAACTTACATAATTTTCGGTGGGATAATGCCTTAGCAGCCGGACGTAAAATTTTTAAAAACGATTTTCCTCAAGAGGTAATCGTCTACTTAATTGAAGCAAAAAATTTAAACCTAGGATTGGAATTAACTCCTCCAATACGAAAAGCTGCCACAGTGGTTTTGGAGAAGTTAAAAAAACAAATTATAAATTGGTGACAACTTAAGTAAAATATTTCTCGAGTAAATTATCCACTTGTCTGACACTAACCTGATTATATTGAATTTCATCAGGTAGAATTACTATGTTCGGTCCTTTTTTGCATTGTTTAAGACATTCTGTCAACCTAATTTCTACCTGATTCATTAAACTGCGGTCAACTAATTTTGCCTGTATTTGTTGATATAATGATTTTCCTCCTCGCTCCCAACACCTAGTTTGTTTACAGACTAAAATCTTCTTTTTACTAGCTTGTTCCGGCATAATCATCACACAGGCTTTTTGAGGTCGAGTTAAAGTTTTAATAGTTTCCGCTTTAAGTTTAAAAATTCCCATACTACCCTTTGTTTCCCTAGTTCCTTGAATTTCTAGCCAATCCTTAGGAGAAAGTTTAATATCTAAATAAACTCCTAATTCTTTGGGAATTTCTACCCAAAATTCTCTTGAAGTTACTTTAATACGCAAATATTTAGTTATTAGTGCGTTTTTCATGACAAAACTTTCTAATTGACCGATAAGGAGGAAAGGAGAAATAGTTAAAAACTTTGACATCTTTTTTTATTTATTAATGAAATAATTGATAATTAAACTTATTAGTAATAACAACAATAATTTAACTAGTAGATTAATTCTTTACTAGAGCTTAATCATCCCTTAACCACACTCAAAAGTTGGATGACGACAATAGGACTAGTTGGACTTATAATAGTTGATTAATACAGCAATGTCAGGGAATTTATAAATCTTGAAGATAAATAATGTACACTTCAACGATCACTATAAACCAGTTTTTATGACTTAAGGTTAATTCTAAAGAAAAATCAACTTAGTTTATTGACATCAACGAATAAATATAATTTCTATTATTGCTTTACATAAAAACCTAAATAAATAATTATTATTTTGAAGTATCTCAATAAAAAAAATTATTGCCGAAGACAATTCGGAACTAAATTAAATCTGGGTTCATCCGTTTTGGCTTAAGCCTAATTTTTTTAATATATTTTTAGGTATTGATAAATTGTTGCTAAAATAAGGTATTTTAGATATAGAAAGTTTAATATAAAGAAGGCAACCATGAAGATGACAACTACTCAGGGCTTGGTACGTGCTTTTGGAGACGTGGGGGAAAACTCTGTTTTGCTAGACAAGAGTGTTACCATTCCTATTTGTGAAGGATTAAACGTGTTGATAGCTAGTTTTCAAGGACTATACCTTCAATATGAAAAACATCATTTTGTTGTAGAGGGTTCAGAATTCTACTCTTTACATGAATTTTTTAATGAAAGTTACGATAATGTTCGTGATCATGTTCATGCCCTCGCTGAACGGTTAAATGGACTTGGAGGAATTCCCGCTGCTAGTTTTAACAAATTAGCTGAATTGTGTTGCTTTAACCCTGAAGCAGATGGATCTTACGGCTGTCGGGAGATGGTAGAACATGATTTAGAGGCAGAACAGGAAGTTCTTAAGCTACTCCGTAAACAAGCCGCTCAGGCTGAAAGCTTAGGAGATAGAGCAACTCGTTATCTTTATGAGCAAATTCTACTTAAAACAGAAGAACGAGCTTATCATTTAGATCACTTCTTAGTTAGCGACAGCTTAACTCTAGCCTTTGTTAATGACGGTAACTAAAACTTCCTTAAGAGTTTCCAAAGAGAGAACAAACAGTACCTGATTGAACAAACTCCCATTCTTAATGGGAGTTTTCACATTTCTAGTTTAATTCACACTCAATCTTTTCTAATGTTAATCGACGATTAATCAATACTAATCAAGTTTGGCGCAGTTTATTAAATTTACAAGAACGATCACCTACTCCCTGTAAAACTAACCGAATGGGTTTAGATAAAACATGTACAAACCCTTTGATCCAATCAATTTTTTGAGTTTTAACTATTTTTTAAAGTTGATTAACTAAGCTCTTTAGCTCAAACTCTTGCTCTAAAATTACTCGAACAGAATTAATATTATCATCATGATTATGGTCTTCTTCCTCATTGTGATGACTAAGACGATTTTTAAAATCATCCTCGACAGCAACATTAAAATCTAATAAAACATTAGGATTAATTTCTTTGTTATTATAAGAAACCATTTTGATTTCTGCTCTTAATTCTTATCTCAACCACTCTTTGACTTGATGAAGTTGAAACGGTTCAATTAAGTCAGTTTTAGCCAACAATACTAAATTTACACAGACTAACTGATTTTTAAATAACTCCTCAATTGGATTTTCATATTCTAGTTTGGGATTATCCTGTCGTTGCGCTTCTAAGACAGCCAAATCCCTTACTAGAATACCTAAAACTAAAGCTTGAGGATCTACTACTGCTACCACTCTGTCCACAGTGGTCCTATTAGGTAGGAATTTATATTCTCTGAAAGGCTTAAACTAAAGGGTTTGGCAATACCAATCCAGAAGTCTCAACTAGTACAAAATTAATTCAAAAATATTAGTATTTGAGTCTTTATCTTCATCACAAATCTGACAATACCGCAAAAATTTTCTATCTATTCCTACTTCCTGAAATTTGTTAAATAAAACAGCAATTTATTTTTGTTGATTATATTATAGTAGATGACGAACCAATGTTACCTTAACCACTCCGAGAAAGTCAGTAATAACCGTAAAATTTTATGTATAGTAAAGTTTAGCATGTTGTCAAATGATGTTTTATCAAAAATTTTTCTTGAAACCCCTTTAAAAATATTAGAGAAACTAATTGATTGTAAGTGTTATTTTTTATAATATTATTTTAACTTAAAAGTAGTGTATATATGTTTTAATTCAATTAAGATTGAACACAAAAGATCCTAAAATTAATACGCCAAATCCTAAACGATACCAAACAAAAATCCAAGTATCACGGTTTTGTAAATAGCTGGTTAACCAAGCGATAGCTAAATAGGAAAAAATTGTTGAAGAGATAACTCCTATAATAACAGGAAATAAAATTTCTTTGGAAAAGCCTAGTACCAAAACTTCTTTAGATTCTGCTAATCCTGCTATAGTAATAGCTGGAATTCCTAATAAAAAAGAAAACTTAGCTGCGGTTGCCCGTTCCAAATTCATAAATAATCCAGCTGTCATAGTAGAACCTGAACGAGACACTCCCGGAATTAAAGCCAAAGTTTGGGCTAGTCCCATTAAGACCCCGTCTTGTAATGTTAGTTGTTTAAAATCTCGTTTATGAGTTCCTAATTTTTCTGACAAAGCTAACAATACAGCCATTACAATTGAAGAGATTGCAATAGCTCCTATACTGCGTAATGGAGAATTATCTAAATCAGAAACTAACCATTTCCATAACAACCCAAAGAAAGCAATCGGTAAAGTTCCCAACACAATGCCTGCCGCTAGTCGAAAATCATAAGATTTATAGTCCGAGATGCAGATAGCTTTTAGCGTCCCTTTAATAATATCTGTTAAATCTAACCAGAAATACCATATTACTGCGGCAATACTTCCTAGTTGGATCACTGCTGTAAAAGATACTCCAGGATCACCCCATCCTAAAGCCAAGGGGACAACTTTTAAATGAGCCGTACTGCTAATGGGCAAAAATTCTGTCAATCCTTGTACCATTCCTAACACAATAGACTGAAACCAGTTAAATTGATAAATGGGAGTATCAGAAACTTTTAAGGAATTAGAATGAACAGTTGCTGTAAAATTCCAAAATAGGCTCAATACACCGCTAAAAACAAAAAAAGCAACTAATTCTAGTGGTCTGTGTTTTGGTTGAGTCATAAGAATTGAGAGACTTATATAAACTTAAAGGATAAAAGTTTCAGCAATTTTATCAGTAAATACTTGCTGTTTAAAACTTTTCTACAAAAATTGAACCCCCTAGCAATTCATCTTATAACATTCAATAAATTTAAACCTAATTATCTATTTAAAACCTAGATTTTTTAAAAAATTGTTAAAGTTATCTAATTTTATATATGAGAAATTACTAGCTTATTTATTTTTTTTAAAATACATCGAAATCAAGAATAATTACTAATGTCTTGGTATTCTATCTAGATAGTAGCGAAACTCAACCCCAACTTATTGATCTTGAAAATCAATTTTTAGAAAATAAAATTTTAAGCTTTAAATTTTATTTTAGTCTTCTTTATAAATTCCCTATAAACTTAAAGCTGTCTCTCTACCTTTTAACCTCTTTCCTTTCCCCTTTTTCTGAAAATTTATCTTTAAGTAAATTATCTCTAATAGAACTCTATAAATAAACTTAAAAGCCTTGGATAAGACTTAATATCTTTCAGCAGATCTAGAAAATAAACTCAGATTAGATATCGTTAAAATTCCTGAGAGAGATTTTCTAATGTAATCATCCCTAACTAGTCTCAGGAGTTGAATCTGTGAAAAACCTTAACATTTAGTTGCAATCTAAGAATTTCTTTTTATCTAAAATTTATCATCATTTAAGCTAAATACTCTATTATTACTAGATTTCCTGGAATTTAACAGAATATTTACACTTATCCAGAGAATTTTAAAGGAGTGATCACCTAAAAAAGTCAATTTTCTAGTTTAATACAATATAATCTTACGATTCTTTCTTTGAATATAGCCAACGATTTTAGCGATTTACAAATAAGTCTCGATGAGAATGTGCTTATCGTATTTATACGACAACTATCTTTAATTTTAGATCCACTTTAACAGATAATTTAGTAACATATATGGTTAAACACACTTTATCTAAACGAGATGTTGAGAGAATATCATAAAATAATTTATCTAGTTATTTTAAAAGGACTTAATTCCTTTTTTTAACATTTATATTTATTACTCTCGTTTATTTTACCCTCAAGCAACTTAATTTTATAAAAAGCTACTTTTTATTTGGGTTAATAAAGTATGTTAAATCATTAATTTTATTATTAAATACATAACAGGAAAAACATCAATTATAAACAATCTTTTAAATAAAATTAGTGCTTATTATTGATTAATAATTTTTATGTTTTTTATTCTTAAAATATTTTATAGCTATATAGGTTTTTGATCTCATTATAAATAGGTCAAAAACCTATATAAATTTAATAATCATTGTATTAATTTATTCAAAATAAACAATAATTTTATGCTGCTTAAATTAAGTATTTTTTATTTTATTATTCCTAATATCTATTGGAATAATAACCAAAAAGTAACTTTTATTCTAACCCTATTAGTAATTTTTGACAATCTAGGCTCTCTTACTTGTTTATCTAATATAATAGAACTCTAATATTAGATTTAATTATTTATTTTTAACATTAAAATATAAAAAATTATTAAAATTTAAATATTAGCGTTAATTTAAGTTGTTTATATTAGCAATGTTGATATATTGTTTGTTAGACAAAATTACTATAATTATAGAATTATATTTTGTCTATGATCATCTAATTGCTAAGTAGATGATTTTAAACTAAAAGAATTTAACATTAAATAAAAAGACCATTTTAAACTAAAAAATAAGTTAAATGTAATGAATTACTTGAAGTAAAATGGTTAATTTTTATATCTCTAAACTTATAAGTAAAAATTAATAAATTGTTTTAATAGTTTTACCATATAAATATATATTTTATGCATATTTATATAGTAAATATTTTATTATATTATCCGATAAAAATAAATAATTTAAATTAACCTAAACTCAAAAATATTTAATAAAGTATTACTAATTTACTCAGATTTTGAAGTGTTTTTTGGACATTCATTCCATTATGGTTGATAACCTCTTCAATTTAATATATAGATTTAAAAAAGTAAATTAATTTTTTAATTTAAAATTTAAACTTAGCTATTCTGTATTGTTAATGACAAAATATTTTTTTATAAAATGTATTAAATATTAACTTGATTGAATAAATAACTATAATATATATATTATAGTTATTTATTCAATCAAATCTTAAAACTGATTTATATAATTTATTTATCTTAAAAGCTTTTAAAACTTATCGCTCATTATTTTGTTTAATTTTTACTGCAAAAATTATAATATTTTAATTAATAAAATAGTTAATAATTTCATTTAAAATATATATAGAAACTCTGATAATTAATCAGATTAATTATCAGAGTTTCTATAATTAGTCATGAGGAAATAATAAACTAAAGTCAGAAAATCAATTAAAGTTGTAATATAGCGCATTAATCAAAATGGTAGAGAAACATACAGCATGCACATAAGTGAAATCACTCATCCAAACCAGTTACATGGTTTATCGCTCCGACAACTAGAAGACATCAGTCGTCAAATTCGAGAAAAGCATTTACAAACGATCGCCGCTAGTGGAGGACATTTAGGTCCTGGGTTAGGAGTAGTAGAACTCACTGTCGCCCTTTATCAAACCCTAGATTTAGATCGGGATAAAATCACCTGGGATGTAGGACACCAAGCCTACCCTCATAAAATGTTGACTGGTCGTTATGATCGTTTCCATACCCTACGGCAAAAAAAAGGAATTGCTGGATATCTAAAACGTTGCGAAAGTCAATTTGATCATTTTGGGGCTGGACACGCCTCTACAAGTATTTCTGCTGCCTTAGGGATGGCATTAGCTAGAGATGCTCAAGGAGAAGACCATAAAGTTGTAGCAGTGATTGGAGATGGAGCATTAACTGGAGGAATGGCCTTAGAAGCCATCAACCACGCTGGACATTTACCCAACACAAATCTCATGGTCATTCTCAACGACAATGAGATGTCTATTTCTCCAAATGTAGGAGCTATTTCTCGCTACCTCAACAAGGTGCGTCTGAGTGATCCTGTTCAATTCCTTTCAGACAACCTGGAAGAACAATTTAAACAGCTCCCTTTTTTTGGAGGGTCTTTTACCCCCGAAATGGAAAGGGTTAAAGAAGGGATTAAACGTCTAGCAGTGCCTAAAGTAGGTGCAGTAATTGAAGAATTAGGTTTTAAATATTTTGGTCCAATTGACGGACACAATCTAGAAGAGTTAATTGACACCTTCAAACAGGCCCATAAAGTATCCGGACCCGTCTTTGTTCATGTTGCCACTATCAAAGGAAAGGGCTATGACCTAGCTGAAAAAGATCAAGTAGGCTACCATGCTCAAAGTCCCTTCAACTTAGCTACTGGCAAAGCTCATCCGTCCAATAAACCTAAACCTCCCAGTTATTCTAAAGTTTTTGCTCATACTCTTACTAAGCTAGCCGAAAACAATTCTAAAATTATCGGAATTACTGCCGCTATGGCTACGGGAACAGGATTAGCTAAACTTTATGCTAAACTTCCTAAACAATACATTGATGTAGGTATTGCTGAACAACACGCTGTTACCCTGGCTGCTGGTCTTGCTTGTGGAGGAATGCGTCCCGTTGTAGCTATTTACTCCACATTTTTACAAAGAGCTTACGATCAAGTTCTCCATGATGTTTGTATTCAAAACCTTCCCGTTTTCTTGTGTCTTGATCGCGCCGGAATTGTCGGTGCAGATGGACCGACTCACCAAGGAATGTATGACATCGCTTATCTAAGATGTATTCCTAACCTGACTATCATGGCTCCTAAAGATGAAGCGGAATTACAACGAATGGTGGTGACAGGAGTTAATTACACTAATGGACCTATCGCTATGCGTTATCCTCGTGGTAGAGGTATTGGAGTTCCTTTAATGGAAGAAGGTTGGGAACCTTTGTCCATCGGTAAAGGAGAAATTCTCCGTACTGGAGATGATATTTTACTTTTAGGCTATGGCTCCATGGTAAATATAGCCTTACAAGTGGCAGAAATTCTCGTAGAATATGGCATTGAAGCGACAGTAGTTAATGCCCGTTTTGTTAAACCCTTAGATACGGAATTAATCTTTCCCCTCGCTCGACGCATTGGAAGAGTAGCTACTTTAGAAGAAGGTTGTCTCCTGGGTGGTTTTGGTTCAGCAATAGCTGAAGTCTTGTCTGATAACGGCATTTTAATCCCTTTGAAGCGATTTGGCGTGAGCGATCACCTAGTTGATCATGCTACCCTCGAGCAATCCAAAGTAGATTTAGGGCTAACCAGTCCCCAAATTGTTGAACAAATTATACAAGTTTTTTTCAAAAGTCTTCAACCGTCTGTAATGAGTTAAGACATTTGGGTAAATGAGTATTATTAAACGAACAATGGGGAAGTTTATCGTTAAACTCTTTTCCCTTAATTACACGCTCAAATATAACAACAAATTATTTTTAATGTGTTTATGTCTACTCAATTAAATTAACAACAATAGGGGCTTGTTATTAAGCCTCTATAAATTGTCCAGTATTAACTGAAAATTTTAGAATCATGAAATCTTTATCACAATGCTTAACTTCTAAGGTAACAACATCATTTTGTTTGTAAAATAGTTTATCTTTTATGTTCTCCTAGATTAAATCCGATAGATGAATTTAAAAATATCAGTCTTCTAATCAGACTCCCTTCCTTAGAGAATTAAAGTAAGTTATGACCCTATTGTCATAATCAAATTTTTTTTGATAAATACTGAATTAATAATGTGTAATTAAAAAGTAAATTTTTTGGAGTTTAGAATTGACGGAGTTCGCGAGTATATAAACTTTTTAAAAGTTAACTTTAATTAATATTTTTTACTATTTTTTTAGTTATTCATTACTAAAAATAGATACTAACTATTCTAGTACTGTATCTAATTCGTTCACGATATTTTAGTTAAAAAAATAAAACTTTATAAGATTAGTTGACTAACTTTAGTGATACTAATATATGGTTTGATGTTTATAAAAAAAAGTATTTATTTCTGAATAAAATATTTTTTTATATTTAAATATGATAAGATTTTATCTTTTTATTATTATTTAATAGTTTAATAATTTTACAGACTATTAATTCATTTTATTACATGAAATATCTCTATTATTATTTCACTTGTATTGTAGCGCAAATTTATTCATAAAATTATGATAGGGTTTCCCAATATCCATGACAACCTCTTAAATTTTAGTCAGAACTTTTTACCTCAAGCTCTTACTCATTTTACTGTTCTTTAAATTTTTCTTATTTTTATAATTACTACTCTCACACCTTTATCTAAATTTACTAAAGCACTAAGAAAACCTATTAGGATAATTTTATCCTTAGCAAGGAAGTAAACAAATAGTAAAATGAGTACTATTTTTTATTAGAATTGACAATAATATTTTAGTTTTTTTGTTGAAAATCTAAAATAAGTATAAGATAATGCTGCAGTCAATTATGAAGGAAAAAGTATAACAAATTTTAGAAACAATAAAAAATTTAGGTTTTTGTTAGAAACAATATACTAAAAGTTAAATAAAAATAGCTTGATTATATAAAAATTATATTACCCAGTAACAATATAAGTTGTACTTGCCAAAAAGTAATAATAACAAAAAAATACGAATACTAAAGAGATAAATAAACCAGAGTTAAATTTTTTCTAAAAAAATTTAAAAATATCTACATAATTATTATATTAGACCAAGAAAATATTGTCTTTTAAATAATAAAAATAACTAGAAAAAATTTGCTTTAATTGTTATTTTTTTTAAAAAAATTACTTATTTAAGTATTTATAAAATTTATAAAGCTATAATAGAGATACATTTCGATGTTAATCATACAAAAATTTACTTCTTTAGCAAAACCTAGTAGATATTATTATCTATATTGATTTATCTTCTTATAAAAAAATATCTTTAAAAAAAATATCAAAAAAAGCTGAATACAAACTATTATATTTTCTGCTCTATTCTTAAAATTTAAATAAAATTTAAAATTAATAGTCTATTACAAAAACTTTACTGAAAGAAATACTACCTAAATTAAAACTAGTTTTTAAAAAGTCATTTTATGTTTTTTGGATTAGTTATTTATTGAGTATAAATATATAGCAATGAGTATATTTAACCTAAGAATACTTGATTTGTTGAGGGAAATAGTTGGTGACTATTTAATATAATTTTTTAAAAATATACGAGTAATTATTATAAGTCTTATTGACTCTATTGTTACGTTTGTATATTAAATAATAATCTCTAGAATGATCAGGTTTTATAAAAAAATAATTTGGGTCTATTCAGGTTTTTTATACTTTAATAGATAGTTTTTTTATTTCATAAATTTGGTTGCAATAAACATTAAACATTTAAATCAAATTAAGTATATCTCTTATATAACCTTAGCTTAGTAAGGACAGGCTCAGCCACTGTTAAGCAGAAGATCTTTACCGAGAAGGGTTTGAATTTTTTTAAAATTCAAACCCTTCTCGGTAAACATGTGGTTTGTTAAACCGTCGTAGTCAAGAGAGAATCTAATTCACTCATGGATTCCAAAGAATATAATTCATTACATCCACCAATAGGTTGATTATTGATAAAAATTTGGGGCAGACTACTACGACCTTCAGCTCTTTGTTTCATTTTTTCCCTTGTTTCATAATCTCCATCAATACGATATTCAGTGTACTTGACTCCCTTTTTATCGAGTAAGGCTTTAGCCCGAATACAAAAAGGACAAGTACCCCAAGTATAAATTTCAACATTAGCAGTCATTTTGATCCTGAATCTAAGTTTTAAGTCTTAAATTTATATTGTACTAAAATTAACCGCAAAATTAGTCAATCATTACCTGAAAACTAAGTAATAAGAACATTTTAAATTAAGAATTGAAGGTCCAGATAGGTTATTCTGAATATTTAGACTAGTACCTGCTGTAACGTTGGTCAAGCTTATGAAAAAGTTATTATTCCTTAGTTTATTTATTATTGGGCTATGGGTAGCCTTATATAACTTCAAAGGATTAGCAAATCAGGGAAAATTTGATTCGATAGTGATTAATTTTCGTGAAGATGTTCCTACCTCAATTATTAGTAAACAATTAGGAGCGATTACTAAACAATATGAAAAGACTGTAAGTCTCAATAGTATTTTTTCTGCTGATGAACACATCTACACTGTATCAGGGGATAAAACTTTCCTTAACCTGATAAAACAGTCTTCTATTAAAAAATATATTGAATACTCCGAACCCAATTATATTTACAATGCTTTAGAAATACCCAACGATCCCGACTATAACAAGCAATGGAACTTGCATAGTATTCATGTTGAAAAAGCTTGGAAAAATAGCCAAGGGGAAGGAATCACTGTTGCTGTGATTGACACAGGGGTTAGTAGAATCCCTGACTTACGACAGACAGAATTTATTGAAGGTTATGATTTTGTCAACGATCAAACTGATGCCTCTGATGATAACGGTCATGGAACCCATGTTGCTGGAATCATTGCCCAATCGACAAACAACAAGTATGGAGTAGCTGGTATTGCTTACCATGCTAGAATTATGCCTCTCAAGGTTCTTGCTGCTGAAGGTGGAGGAACTGTTGCTGATATTGCTGAAGCAATTCGCTTTGCTGCTGATCATAATGCCGATGTGATTAATTTAAGTCTTGGGGGAGGTGGTGACAGTCAAGTTATGAAAGATGCTATTGACTATGCTTATTCAAAAGGTGTTGTTATTATTGCTGCTGCGGGGAATTCTAATAAAAATGCTGCTTCCTATCCCGCCCGTTATCCTAAAGTAATTAGTGTATCTGCTCTAGATGCAGCTGGTCAAAAAACAACTTATTCTAACTATGGGGCTGGAATTGATATTTCTGCCCCTGGCGGTAGTGAGATAGGGAAGATTATTCAAGAAACGATTAACCCCCAAACGGGAGAAGCGATTTTTGTCGGGTTCCAGGGGACGAGTATGGCCGCCTCTCACGTCGCGGGTGTAGCGGCTTTAATTAAGGCTTCTGGTATTAAAGAACCATCTGAAGTATTAGCTATCCTTAAACGATCCTCTCGTAATGTTCGAGAAGATCCTTTTAACCATTACGGGGCAGGACAATTGGATGCTGGGGAAGCGGTTTCTTTAGCCTTCAGAAGTCAAATTATCTTCAGGGACTTCTTCCGATGGATGCGCGCCAATGGCTACCTTTACCCTCGTTTTTGGATTGATTACAGTGTAGTGGCGTTAGTTCCCAAACTATTAATGTTTGTAGGGTCTTATCTGTTGGCTTGGTTTTTAAGGGTCTATTTTCCTTTTGCCTGGACTATATCTCTAAATTTGGGGTTAATTTTGGGAAGTTCAGGACTGTTTTTTCTGCAAGGAATCTATATTTTTGATTTGCCTCAATGGCCCTTCCGAGTTATGGGGAGTTCTATTCCGGAATTAGATAATTCTATTCGCGGAACTTCTTTGCTAAATCCTTTTTTAGCTAGTATTTTAGTTCCTTTTACTTTGATAGTTTTGTTATTAGGTTATGAACGAGGAAAATCATTTGCGTTGGGAATTTCTTTAGGAGTCTCTTCTTGTTTAACAATTCATACTGTCATGAATTCTGCAGTTTGGGCAATTCCTTCAGGAGATATTTCCCGATTTTTTTTAGGAGTTAATGTTATCCTCTGTTTTTGCTTAATTTGGCCAATAGTCAAAAAAAAAGATCAAACAACACAATTACAGTATAAAAAGGCTAAAAAATGATTTATAAAATATTTTTGATATAGAGGTTATCTGTTTTTTGATTGGTTTTCAACTTATCACAGATTAATAATATGAAATGAACTAGTATAATGTCTAGTCAAGAAACTTAAGGTGTATAATTTATGAACTTTCTTTATTTTTAGCTTTTTCTTACTAATTTAATTGTCAAAATAAGCAATTATTTATAAAGTACAATACTTAATTATTTCGAAGCTTTTTTACAGCAATTAGCTAATTTCAATAGGCCTTATATTCATCCTGGATTTTTATTAAAGATCTTCTAATTGTTTTTAACAATATTTGTTTAAATAACTGGCAATATTTTATTAAATTTAATTTCAACTTTTTCTTCTTCACTTAAATCTTTTTTATTTTTATTAAAAATATATTTAATCTTACTTTAACTAAAACTATTTTTTCTTTTGACCAATATTTTTTATTTAGATTTTTTAGTTTGTAGGTTAAATTTTTTATTATTAAATAATAGATTGTTTCAATAGATACAATCTATTTGCTACTATTTTAACTTACGACATTAATTTATTGATACAATTTTTATAGCGATTTTTTTAAAAAATACTGAATTCTTTAATTTAAATAAAAGTCTCGTAATAAATTTATTATTTTTTAATAAAGACAATTTTAATACTTTAGATTTTTAATCTGTATTATGCGATATAAGTCTTTGAGAATTATTTTTATTTATTATTTACCCACTCCATTTCTTGTAGATATATTCAGCTTATATTTTTTGTTTTACTCTTTTGCATATTGATTAAATCTTATTTAACAAGAGGCAATCTTGAAACAAACATTTATTTTCTCTATCCAAGACAAATATTTAATAATTTATTCATTATTTTTATGGAGTTTTCTGGTGCCTAAAACAAAATAAATATAAGTTACCGAGAAAAAATACGCTCAGTATATTGGAGTAGTAAAACTTTTTTGTCACCTTAACCTAGAAAAAAACAAAAAATAAATATACATTTTTATCTACTTAATTTGGCTGAAGAAAAAGTGCAAAAATAGAAGTATAACCATGCAAAAAAGTTTTCCCCTCCACCGGTCCAATTTCTCCGTTACAGAAAAAGCCTCCCAAAGGTGGTTGGGGAAGATAACGACGAAACAGCCATGAATCAAAATTTGGCTTGTCATAAAAAGCTTCTCCACGCCCTAAACAGGAAAAAATTAACGCCCCCCGAATCTTTTTGTCTAGTTCACCAACAGTGACATAAGTCCTGAGAAGAAATTCCAAATCATCTGCCGAAGTTTTAGCATCGCATAGATGAAATTGAACTCGTTGACCTGGACGAATAGGATTGCCGATAGCAATCGCCCCTACTTGCGGATCAAACCCAACCAAATGACGAATCAAAAAATCTCCAGGTTGCAAATCGTGTTTAAATTCATCGCTGACAATCCCAATCAACAGAGAATGTTTGGCTAATTGACGATCATCTTTATCCAACGTTTTGATCAACTCTCTAAGAGATTCTAAAGAAGAACGACTAACTATGGGTTGAGCCATATTTTCTAGTTTTCCCAGCTGTAAAATAATATTGCGTCCCCCTTGCATAATTTGATAAGGCTGTCCAATAGGACGACATCCTTGAGCGACAATAGATTCAACTATAATCTTTCCATTTAAGGCTAATCCTACGGTTCCCTGATGACATAGCTTAAGCTCTGAAGGTTCTGAGGTATAGTAAAATAAAGAACTTTGAACATTCATAGCCCCTGTACTTGCTAGCCCCCCTACTTTTACTGAATCTGGGTACGCAAAATCAAGCCCAGCTAATAAATCATTAATTCCTGAAAAAAAGGGATCAGATAAAAGAATAAAATGTGGGTGTTGTTGAAGAGGAACACCCACAAGTTTGCTCCAAGCATCGGGGGAACTGTCGAGATCGGGTAAATTATCAGGAGTAAGATAGAAGGCTTGAACATCAACCTCCGGTAAGCTAGCAACAGTAAGACTTAGAGCCGGTCCACTTTCAACCTCGATGATTTGGGTAGAATTATCCACGCCAATTGTTCCTCCTCCACTACAACCAATAAGAATAGGTAAAGACAACTTTTCTAGAATTAGAGAAATTAATCTAGGATAATCACTAGCGTAGGCCGAAGAAATGAATAAGATACCCAAGTCAGGGGACTGAGATAAAGATTTTGTGACTCTATCTACAACTTCTGTGACTGCGGCTTCTAGTGATGGACGGACAGATAAAGCATTCACCCACTGCATTTCATTGATCATAGAAAGTTCATGAAATTATAAAACGACGAGTAACTATAGAGCAAAAAAAAAGAATTATTAGTTTATAAACACAGACGAGATAGGATTACTTCAATAAGTATGTTTTAAGATATCAAGCAAAGACAGAGAAATTTTGCGATTGAGTCAATTCTTTCAAGTATACTTTTCTTGAGAGAAGATTAAGAATTAGTCATAATATTAAGTAGGTATGAGTAGAAGATTTATATATACTATGACATGAGTCGTGGCACAGACAAATCCGTTAGGATAAACTGAAATCTCAATACCTATAAGATTAAAGTCAAGAAAACCAAGGAGGAATAATGGGTAACATCGAAAATCAAATTGAACAAGAGAGACAAAACGCTAAAATCGTCTGCAGTATTAAAGGAGATAATTCTAGAGATTACGCTGCCGCTTGGGATGCCGTCGAAGAGCTGCAAGCGGAGGCTTTTCACCAAAGGCAAAAACAACTTACTAAAACCCCTTTCAAGACCAATTGTGATATTAATCCTGACGTGGTTGAATGTCGAGTTTATGAAGACTAGAGTTTAATACACTCGCATATACAGTCTGTTGCCCATTTACCGATATTACAACCTAGTGGTAGTGACAATAATCTAAATGCGGATCATCACTACTATTCTGAGCATAAAAAACATCCCTTTAAAATAATTAGAGCGTTTTTTGAGGAAATTGAAAGAAAATGGATGAACTATGGTTTCGGCCTTTAGTTTGGACTGATTATCGATTAGCGATGTCATTCATTGTTATAGTTCCTACAATTTTGATTATCTGGTCTCTAGTTCGACAAGCAGAAGCCATTAGTCGTCTTCTTATTATTTATTGGCGAGTAGCTAGTTTATTAATGATCACGATCTATTTGTTGGTCCCAGCTTGGGGGATCGAAAACTCCACTTTTGAAAATCTTTGTGGACAAATTGGCTTTATCACTGCTTTGGTCGCTCGTATTCTGATTCCCATTTCCCTTTGGTTTTGGGTGGATATTAACGACGAAATTAAGGATTTATCTCCGAGTTTTCTAAAATTAATGGTTGTCTCCTGGCGTTGGGCAATGACAGTTTATTGTAGTTTAGGGGTCATCGCTAGTGTTCCTTTTTTGTCTTGTGCATTTTCTCTAGATTTACTTTCAAGTCCATTCTGTCAAGTTTGGATTGAAGCTCCTTTAGGATATCGTTCTATTATTCATAGCGATGCTACTCAAGGATTTATTGGATTTTTAGGCCTGTTAGGATTATCGGTCTATGTTCTTTATTTTGGGTATTTTCTCTTAATTAGACTTGGTAAGCAAGGACGCTTAGCTCTTGAACAGTAAAATAGAGTAGAAGTAGTACAAATTTAGAATTAAAACCTCAGAAACAATAATCACTTAAATTTTCTATTGATAAAGAAAAAATTTTAACTTGTATTTTACATTTAAAATAGTATTATTTACTCAAGTTAAACAATTGAACTTTATGTTCTCCAAAGTCAATAAAAAGTTCTACTAGTAGATAGTATATAATTTAAGAGATCCTGAGCTAAATTATGATTTTTAAAAAATTTTTCAACTCTTCAATGAAGATAACCGATTTCATGATTAAAATTTATTGAATTTTAAAATAAACTATTAGTTATTAACATTGATTGTTTGTTTAGTCCCTACATAATGAAAGATTTAAGAAGCGCTGAGAATTGAATGATTAATAGATTTAGTGATATTCCCCCAGACAAATCGCACAAGCTTACAGTACAAGTTTCCCTGTCTCATGATCAAGATGCTGCTATCTCACCGGGGGTTTCTAAATAGCAAATATTTGCTATTTAGAAACCCCCGGTGAAATATTTCCAAAGTCAGCACTATGAACTATCTATCAGTTAGAATACATCGGTTTTTAAGCAGGTATTTTTTCATATATCTATTAGACTTGTTCTAAGAATCTAGTTTTTCTAGCTTCCTCATTAAACTTTGACTCTATTTTTAGACCGATACATTGAACATTGTAGGTACTTACTACTCCGACATCTGATACCGTAGCTAGAAAGATTGTTGAAATACTTTTAGGGACTTTAAGTGTTTATTTTTTTTTTGTAATTGAGTGGCGATTGAATTGCAAACTAAATCACATAAAGAAAAAACTAAAGGGTTTGCGATTGCATAAACTACATTAACCCCCTGTTGAGTTCGTGTCACAATTCCTGCCTGGGTGAGAAGTTTTAAGTGTTTAGATACATTTGCTTGTCCTAAACCCGTAATTTCAATAATCTCAGAGACATTTTTTTCTCCTCTTTTAAGACTGCAGACGATCTGTAATCGGCTGACTTCAGATAAAACTTTAAAAAAATCCGCAATCATACCGAAAACTGCTGGAGATAACTTAGACGTCTCAGAGTCCACCGATAATGCTATCTTTATTACTGATCGTGAATTAGGGCTTTGAACCATATTGCTATAGAGTTTACTAACTGAATAGTTATATTTATTTTTGTAGTATAGCTTGATTTACAGCTAATTTGCTATACTACTCACTAGTAGTATATTAAGGTAATCCTCAAGATGAGGGGATAATAATTTAAATCATTGTGAAATAAATCTTCTATGGGAATAATTAGTATAATAAACCCTATATAAAATTATTTTTATAAAAAACTTAGCAAAAAATAATTTTATATAGGGTTTTCTAAAAAATGCAATTAAGATATAGTTTCTTTTAAAAGAAACTATATCTTAAAAATTTGATTAACATTAAATTTTTAAGAGTAAATTCAAGCTAAATTAATTTCAAAGAATAGATATCAATGAAGTAATAGAGGTTAATTTAAACTGACTTAACAGGGGTAAAGTCAACTAATAGTAATTTTTTTTGCCGACTCGTGGAAAACTTATAAGCAATAAACTAATTTTTTAAAAGCCGATTTATGTTATATAACCCTTAGTTGAGATCTTTTATCTAAAGCTGATTCAATAGATGCTAAGTTATGATAAATAAAATTTAGTCAATAAAACAATAGTCGTTATTTTATAACTTAATTGAAACTAATTTAGTAAATGCAGATTTAAACTGCGTGATTTCATTCAATTGAAGCCAACAAATTTAACAAGGGCTGATGAAAAAGAAACAATTTGATTTATATCTAATTCTGAGTAGATAATTATGCCGTATAGAACAGTTTACAATGATAATTAAATTAATACATATTATCCACTGTTGATCTACATTAATAGGTTATTTTTTCAAGAAATATTTGTTATGGTAGAGTAATTAAACCACCTATGCGAATTTAAAAGCAATGACGACTCATTTTATTACTGTCGAAGTCAACCTTCAAAAAAATATCTTAAAATTACACGAAGAGATTGAAGCTGAACTTGGAAAAAGAGGAGAACCTCTTCGCTGGTCGATCACGGAAGTTGACACTAAAAAGCAAACTGTTCACATAGAAGGAATTATTACAAATAGCAGTAATTAAAATTTACTATAGTGGTTCATCTTCCTTATACCGTCGTTTTAATTGTTCCCACCGGAATTGGGGCTACTATTGGGGGTTATGCTGGAGATGCTCTTCCCGTTGCCCGTGCTATTTCCCAAGTGTGTGATCGCTTGATCACACACCCCAATGTTCTCAATGGAGCACAACTCTACTGGAATCTTCCCAACACCTTTTACGTTGAAGGATATGGACTCGATCGCTTTGCTCGAGGAGATTGGGGACTGCAACCAGTTCATCAAAACCGAGTTGGTCTAATTTTAGATCAAGGACTCGAACCAGAATTACAAACACGCCACTTACAAGTTGCTGATGCTACGAGAGCTACTCTAGGATTAGACATAACCGATTATATCCTTACCGACACTCCTCTAGAGATTAATCTAGGCATTGCTTCTTCTGGGACTAGTTGGGGAACTATTGGCAATCCAGATAGTTTACTCAGAGCAGCAGAGACATTAATCACCCAAGCTAAAGTTCAAGCAATTGCAGTTGTTGTCCGCTTTCCCGACGAACTTGACAGTTTAGCTCTAGATAACTACCGTCATGGTCAAGGAGTTGACCCCTTAGCGGGAGCAGAAGCAGTTATTTCTCACCTAATTGTCCGTCAATTTGGTATTCCCGCTGCCCATGCTCCTGCTTTGATGCCTTTACCCCTGGAGCCAAATCTTTCCCCCCGTGCCGCAGCCGAAGAACTTGGCTATACTTTTTTACCTTGCGTCTTAGTAGGGTTGAGTCGCGCACCTCAGTTTGTTTACACAGAGGGAGTGAATTTAAAGTCCACACTTGTGGATTCTGTGATTTGGGGAAATCAAGTAGATGCAGTAATTATTCCAGAGACTGCTTGTGGAGGAAGTGCTATTCTCAGTTTCAGCCATCGTAACACCCGTATTATTACAGTTGCAGAAAATAAAACTAGATTACAAGTTACCCCAGAGTCCCTCGGAATTCAGGCGCTTAAGGTAAACTCTTATTTAGAGGCGTTAGGTGTTTTAGTTGCTCATCGTGCTGGAATCAGTGTTAGTGTCTTGCATCCTACTGTCTCATCCCTTAATTGTTTTTCTAAAACTCGTGACTGATCCTAAATTGTCTGATATAGAATCGTTAACCCGTGAGCAAATTTTAGTAGTAATAGGAGTAACAGCAGTTATTCTCTTAATTATTGCTAAAGTTTGGCAGAAAGTATGGTCTGTTATCCTACTGGATGTTCAATTAACCTTCAACGCTATTTTAGGTGGTTTAGGAGTGGCGGGGGGAATTATTGTTACTAGTAGCATTATTTATCATCTCTGGCCAGCCTATCGTCAAAGTGCAGATATTTACTTTAAATTAATAATTCGACCGTTAATGTGGTTAGATTTAATTTGGTTAGGATTATTACCAGGTTTAAGTGAAGAACTGTTGTTTCGTGGAGTAATGTTGCCCGCATTGGGATTAAATTTACTCGCAGTGATTCTGTCAAGTGTAATCTTTGGAATGCTTCATTCAAGCGGAATGCAACAGTGGCCTTACGTGATATGGGCAACGATAGTAGGATTTGTGTTAGGTTATAGTGCTTTATTGACAGGGAATCTAGCGATTCCAATTATCGCCCACATTATGACTAATTTAGTGTCAAGTTACTTGTGGAAAATTAGTAAGTCGGTATAAATATATACTAATCAATAATTGATATTTAATATATGAAAATTCAATTTCGAGAATTTAATCCTTTTGATTTATGGATTTGGCTAGAGTTTAAAACTATTCCTTCATCTATGGAAAAACAATACATAGAGGAAGTATTTAATGCCTGGTTTTATTTAGGAAAGTTGGGAGCATTTAACGCCGAAAATTTACAAGTACAAGATCAGGGAATTGATATTAGTTATATGGAATATGAGACAGGTACAGCTAACAGTGTTATGATGGCTCTCATGCACAATATGACAGAGTTTCAATATCGAGGAGTTTGGGGACGCTGCTGGTTTGATTTGGGAACGAGTGATTTAATTGCTTTGGATATTTTGATTAATGCTTTAAATCAATTAAGTAAGGAGTATGTCACTATCAATAGGTTGATTATTGGTGGTGAAAATGAAAATTGGAAAGCTGAAGATAAAAATCAATCAATATTTATTGAGAACTAAGTTTTAAAAATATTTTCATTTTATTGATATTTAAGACTAATTTTTTAAAAAATTAGTCTTGGCTGAGTGAGAAAATTAAAAACCTATATAATTATCATTATTTCATTTCAATAAGTTTTATGACTCTTCCAAATGTTTAAACGATTGATTTCAAGAAAGCCAAGTTATACAGAAAATAATGGAAAGATTTTAAAAATTACCTAAAAAAGACAAGCGCATGGCAACGTCACGACTTCGACAACTAGGTAAATATTTGCATCCTTACTGGAAACAAGTGTTGTGGGGAACAAGCACATTATTTGTTGTTAATGCTCTAGGGGTTTATATTCCTCTACTGATTCGAGATAGTATCGACGATTTGCGTCAGGTGTTTAGTTTGGATCGAGTATTATCATATGCTGCTCTAATTTTAATTCTGGCAACTATTATGTGGATAATTCGCATGATCTCGCGCCTCATAATTTTTGGAGTGGGTCGTCAGGTAGAATTTGACCTCAAACAGAGGATATTTGAGCATTTACTTACCCTAGAACCTGCCTATTTTTCTACTAATACCTGCGGCGATTTAATTAACCGTGCCACCAGTGATGTAGATAATATTCGTCGTTTGGTAGGCTTCGCAATATTGAGTTTAATTAATATTATTTTTGCCTATGCTCTGACTCTTCCGGCGATGTTGTCCATTCATATTTCCTTAAGTTTATTGGCTATTGCTATCTATCCAGTGATTCTATTTATAGTTCATATCTTCAGTGGACAATTACAAAATCAACAGTTTAAGGTGCAAGAAGGACTGTCTGAGATTAGTGAATTAATTCAAGCAGATATCAGTGGCATGGCTTTAATTAAAATTTATGCCCAAGAAGCTAACGAAATTCATGCTTTTGACCAACTAAACCAAAAACTACTAAAAGCTAACTTAAAACTCGCCCAAATTCGTAACTTTTTATTCCCTATCATTGAAGGTATATCATATATCAGTCTATTACTGCTGTTAACTTTTGGAACTAAAGCAATTAATGAAGGAACTATCAGCATTGGAGATTTTGTTGCTCTAATTATTTTAGTAGAACAGTTAGTGTTTCCCACGGCTTTCCTGGGATTTACAATGACTGCCTATCAACGGGGAGAGGTGAGTATTGACCGAATAGCAGCCATCTTTCAATCACAGCCGAGAGTTCGCGATCGAAACCAAGTTAAATCTATCTCCTCATCAGAGATTAAAGGTAAATTAGTTGCCCTTAACCTAAGCTATACTTATCCTGGGGCAAAAAACCCAGCTTTAGACAAAGTTAACTTTACAATTAATCCTGGAGAAACGGTAGCCATTGTTGGTCCAATCGGCTGCGGAAAATCTACCTTAGCCAATACCTTACCCCGTTTACTTGAGATTGCCCCAGGACAGTTATTTTTAGATGATTATGATATCACTGAGTTACCTCTAGCCCAATTACGGGAGGCAATCGCCTATGTTCCTCAGGATAGCTTCTTGTTTAATACTTCTATTGAAAATAATATTCGTTATGGAGACCCTCTTAAAGGACGAGATGAAGTAGAATGGGCAGCTAAACAAAGCCATATTCATCCAGAAATTATGAATTTGCCGCAAAAATATGATACTTTAGTTGGAGAGAGGGGTATTATTCTTTCAGGCGGTCAACGACAACGTATTGCTCTAGCTAGGGCTTTATTGATGGATGCTTCAATATTAATTCTAGACGATGCTCTATCGAATGTTGATAATAAAACCGCTGCCCAGATTCTAAATAGTCTTTACAAGGAACAGGGTAAGACTGTCATTTTTATTTCTCATCATTTATCGGTTGCAGCGCAAGCAGATCGTATTTTAGTGATGGATAAAGGAAAACCTGTTCAGATAGGAACCCATAAAACCTTGTGGCAACAACCTGGTTTGTATCGGTCTCTTTGGAATTAACGCCAATCATAGAAAGTCTACAAACAAATAAAATTCAACCCTTACTTACTTAAATTTGACTATGAATTGTTTAGTCCTATTATACCGATATAAGCTCTGAATATAACTCAAAAATAAAAATATTTTGATAAATTTAATTTACAGTTTTACTTGATGAGGACTTCATAGAAATAAGAACTACTTTTAACTGTTAATTTCGTTTTTGTTCCAACTCCGAAATTAATTTGAAATGAATTATATTAATATCAATATAAACAAGTTCTTATAAATTGTGCTATTGAGGAATCAAACTAACTTTACAACTGGCTTAGATTAGGAAATAACCCATTCTTCACAGTCTACTCAATAAATAATTTTAGGATAAATTTCTGCCGCTTCATAGATTTTGTAATCAGCCCAGCAAAACTTACAGTGAATAACTTTTAAATAAAATTAATTGATTAATTTATCAACGTTAATGACTTATTTCTGGGTAAAGATAAAATTACTAGTAACCCCTAAAGAAAAACTTTGCTTAAATAACTTAAGAGAAGTTCAAGAATGACCTTATGAATCTAAAATTGTAGATAATATGCTGCTGTACTTACTAAGAAATTAACGATTAGTTTTAGCTTTAGGATTAAGAATTCTTCTCTTAACATTAACAATATTTATTAAATAGATTAGGCCTTTTCTCCTTAATGCAGCTCCAATGCTCAAAGTATCTACCCAAGCTGACTATGACGCATAAATTTTAGGTGTACCAGTAAATTTTCTTTATTGGTTGGTTTTTAGGATAGAAATAAAATGGTAAAGTTTTCTTTATGTACTAATTTTAGTACAATAATCGTAACAAATCTCTTAACCCCAAATACTATGTTGTTACATATATTTTACTTTGGAAATGTATTGAATTAATGGATTAATTTTGTCACCGAATCTTTAGGTGTTAAGGTATAAATTTTAAAGAAAAAGTAGCTAAACAAGACTTACCTCCTCTATGAAAACTGACAAGAATAATTGCTTTAAGTGTAAAACTAATATCAGCTATAGCTTTTACCTGTACTAGGATTTACTTCAATTGTCTTTATTTTAGATGGCTATTCTCTGGGACTAGCTGAAGGAGTAATTTCACGTAATACAGCTTTGATTTATATTTTTTTGGGTTTATTCCTTGAACTATTATTACTTGACAGTTAAATAATAATGACTTATTACAATTAACTCTATCTTACTTTATGATACTCAGAGCTATTTTACTCAGTTCATAAATTACTCAAAGTATTAAAAAGGCAAAATTTTTATTTATAATGAATATCTTGCAAGATAAATGGCAAATAGCACCATCTCCATTAATTCCTCAGTGGTTTCTAACAATTGTTAAATTATATACTCCTAATTCTGAAGGAAAACATGTTGCTAAAATTCTATGGCAACGAGGAATTCAACACAAAGATCAACTGATGTCTTTCATTGATGCTGATGCCTATCATCCAACTAGTCCTTTTGCTTTTGGAGAAGAAATGAAATGGGCAGTTAAACGCCTTAAAAGAGCTTATGAAAATCGAGAAAAAGTAACTATATGGGGGGACTTTGATGCTGATGGAATTACCTCAACTAGCGTTCTTTGGGAAGGATTAGGACAATTTTTTCTTCCTCATCTTCAACTTGACTATTATATCCCTAATCGTATCACAGAATCACACGGATTAAATTGTCAAGGAATAAAAAAATTAGCAATATCAGGAACTCGGTTAGTTGTGACTTGTGATACAGGCAGTACTAACTTAACTGAAATTGACTATGCTAATGAGTTAGGTATTGATATAATTGTCACCGATCATCATGTTTTACCAGATACTCGGCCCCCTGTTACTGCTATTATCAACCCTCGCTACTTTAGCACTAATCATTCTCTATTTAATCTATCAGGAGTGGCAGTAGCCTATAAATTAATTGAAGCATTTTATCAGGAATTACCTAATATTCCTCAAGAACCACTAGAACAATTATTAGACTTAGTTGCTATCGGGCTAATTGCTGACTTAGTTGAGTTAAAAGGAGATTGTCGTTATTTAGCACAAAAAGGTATTCGATGCTTGCACAAACAGCAACAATTTAAAACTCGTCCAGGAATTGCTAAATTATTAGAGTTATGTAAGAAAAATGGTGATCGACCTACTGATATTTCCTATGGTATTGGACCTAGAATTAATGCTATTAGTCGCATTTATGGAGATGCAACATTTGGAGTTGAATTATTAACTAGTCGCGATATAAAACTTTGCCACGAACTTGCTTTTAAAACCGAATTAGCAAACACAAGACGTAAAGAAATACAACAAAGAGTTTATAAAGATGTTAAAAATAAACTATCTAAAATTGACTTGTCAACTGTGAAAGCTATTGTCTTAAAAGATACTCAATGGGATAGCGGAGTTCTAGGGTTAGTTGCAGGAAAAATTGCTCAAGAATATAGTCGTCCAACAATTTTATTAACCATAATAGAAACAGATAATGAAGACGAAGTTAAAGGCATAAAAATGCTCAGAGGTTCAGCGCGCTCAGTTAATCAAATAGATTTATATAAATTACTGGATTATCATAAAAATTTGTTACATCGTTTTGGAGGACATCCTTTTGCTGTAGGGTTAAGTTTACCTCTAAAAAATTTAACTTTATTTAGAGAAGGGATTAATCAACAATTACGACAAAAACTCGATCATATTACTTATTTAAAAGCAACGATTGAAGTAGATTTAATTGTTACTGTTGTTGACTTAGGACAAGATTTATTTCGAGAACTAAAATTATTAGAACCCTGTGGAATTGGTAATTCTATTCCTAAAATTTTAATACAAAATTGCTGGTTTGATAATGTTTTCAGCAATAATATTGAGGACAGAACAAAAAATAAAATACAGTATATAAAGACAACTTTTGAGATTCATGATTTTTCTACTGACAAAGGATTTCCTGGAGTTTGGTGGGAACATTATAAAGATGAGCTTCCTTTTGATAAACTCCAAGATACTATTGTTGAATTATATTTTAATTCTTATTATAAACGTTATGAAGTTAGATTAATTGCTATTAGAGACTGTGTAGATAATGTTGAACTTAATCAAAATACTAATAATAATAACTATTTGTTAGATTGGCGAAACAAAAAATATAAAGAAGACTTTCAAAAAGTAAATACTCAAATTCAAATATTACAAGAATGTCCTAATAGCTGGGATGAACTATTAACAATATATCATCAAACTCAACAAAAAAAAATTAAACTTGCTCTTGCTTATGATTCACCAAAATATATAAATTCCATAGAAGTTTGGCAACAATTATTAGGAATTGCAAAATATTACAGTCGTACTAATGAAGTTGTCAATATAAAACAAATAAAGACAAGATTAGAACTTAGTAATTATACCCTAAAAATTGGATTAGAAACCTTGTATGAATTAGGATTTAATTACAATAAAATAGAAGAAAAGTTCCAATTTAGATGGATCAAAAAGATTGCTAATAATGCTCAAAAACAAGTGAGTAAATTTCTAGAAATAGTGGACGAAGAACAATTTCAGCATAAATATTTTTCTGAAGTTTCGCTTGAGTATATCAACAAAAAAATATATATAAACAATAAAAAAGAATAAATATAATTTATTCTTTAAGCTAGAATAGATAAGGTGCTATTGCAAAAGTACGTATAAAATTATGAAATCTTTAACCTATCTAATTATCACAATAATGATTGCTTTCTGGTTTGGAGTAATCGCTATTTTTTCTATTCAAAACATTACTGAAATTTCTTTAAAATTTTTAATGTTGGAATCTATCAAATTTCCCATTGGAGTATTATTATCTTTCTGTATAGGGGGGGGAATGGTTTTGGGATCACTAATGACTATATTGTGGGAATGTTCAAAATATTTACCTCAAAGAGATTCAAGGAAAATTTCTAAAGAAGTTGATAATTTTTGATTTAAATTGAATCAATGTATATGTTAGGTTAATGTTAAATTACAAGTCGTAAAATTACGTCGAACAATTGATGCGTAAATTCTAATAGCCATAGAAAAATTAGTTATTTAGTTGCTGATGATTTAATTAAAATATAAACAATAAAAATAAGAAAAAAATTAATTTAAAATTGTAAAAATTATATAAAAATTTTTACAAATAAAGTCAATAAAAGAGTAAATAAGAAGACTTTAATAAAAGCAAAATAAATAAAGTGATAGAAAATTTTAGAACAGAAAAACCTCTGTTTTAAGTTAATTTTTTTAATCATAAAAATTAACTTAAAATAGAGGTTTAAAAATATTGCTTAAAAACTTAATTAAAAAATAAATAAAAAAGTTAAGATAATATTTTCAATGAAAACTATTAGTTGGTGACTAGAGTCTTGTTAACTAATTTAGTTGAACTAGCTCCAGTAGGTTTAATTTATTGAGATTTATAAATAATAAATTTGCTAAGTGTTAGTGTTTATATAATCCCTTATAAAGAATAGTAGATTAAAATAATAATGGTAATTTTAATAAAATAAAAGTTAAAATAATTGCAAATAAAAGCAGTAAATTTACTTCGATTAAAAACCAAATTAAATTAGACTTATACTATTAATTAATTAATAGTTTATTCACTTAGTAGAATTGATGAAATTGATAATATAGAATTTATTAGAGATAAAATATTTGTACTAGTTAAATAATAGCGACATTTCGATTTTGAAAATTAAAGTAAGTAGGAATTTTTAAAAAATAACTATGACAAGCATAATTTATATTAGAGTTAACAAATTTTTTTTGCTTTCTGATTTTCTTCTTTTAACTCGATTGAAATACATACAATGTTATAGCACTATTTCCATAATATTTTTTCTGACGAATTTCTAATCCATTGATTGTCATTGCTTGCCATAATTTAGGATTATGTTCTACTGCAATTTCTCCGCCTTTTTTTAAAAGTTTGTGAGCTGCTATTTTTTCTAAAACAGGTTGATACAACATACTAGTATAAGGCGGATCAAAATAGATATAATGAAATTGTTGTCCTTCTAGAGTTTTTAGGATGTTTAAAACATCACCTTTAATCACTTTAAAAGTCTGATTTGTCGTGGAAAATTTTTGCCAATTTTGCTTAATAATTTTACACGCTTTCCCATAGCTTTCAATACCTATTACTTCCCTTGCACCACGAGATAAAGCTTCTGCACCCATTGAACCATTTCCTGCACATAAATCTAGCCAACGACATTCGACAATTGAACCTTGCCAAATATTAAACAAAGCCTCCCTAACTTTAGCAGATGTAGGACGAATTAATTGTCCAGGTAAAGTGGTTAATAATCGATTTCCATAAATCCGCATTCTGGTTAATAGTTAATTATAGGGATATTGATTAGGAACTACTGACAAATACAAAAGTCTAGCCAAACTCAAACACGTAATAGTGATCAGTCAATGCAACACGACTAATAAACTCTTGAGTATCTAAACTATCCATTGTTTTTTCTAATTGTACTTGTCTTAGTTACCAACTACTAAAATAGTAATCTATCCTAAATACAATTTTATCCAAAAAAACTATTGATAGGTTTTTAGATATCTCTAAGTGAATAAGTAACTGCAATTGAAGTCTAACTTAACTAATCTTAATTATCTAAGCAGACAATTAAAAATTCTAGTTATTTATAGAGTTGTACTGATTTAAGTAAACTCACAAAATTAGATAGGCTTTTTAAGCCATAATTGGAGGATTTTTCAGGGTGAAATTGTACTGCCATTAAATTATCAAAAGCAATTGCTGCTGTTACTGTTTGACTGCCATGAGTAACGGTTGCTGCGGTAACACTTATATCAAGTGGATCAACATAATAAGAGTGAACAAAATACATGTAAGGATTAGGGGGTAAGCCTTGCCATAAACTTAAATTAGATTGAGTAAATTCCAATTGATTCCAACCCATGTGAGGAATAGTAAGATAAGGTTCAGAACGAAAACGACGGACCTTTCCAGGAATAATTCCTAACCCTGGTTCTTTCCCTTCTTCAGAAGTATCAAAAAGAATTTGTAAACCTAAACAAATTCCTAAAAAAGGTTTTTTATCAGCAATTGCCTGTTTAATAGGATTAACTAAATGGCGCGCCCGTAAATTTTGAACTGCCGGATCAAAAGATCCTACTCCAGGTAAAATAATTCCAGCAGCTTTAGCAATTTCGTTAGGAGAATCAGTGATTTTTGGGGTTATCCCTGCTCTTTCGATTCCCTTACAAACAGAATGTAGATTTCCCATATCATAGTCGATAACTGCAATAAAATTCATGTTGTAAGATTTAATATAATAAATGCTTTGATCCTATTCTAGAGTATAAGAAACCATGACTAGCATTGTTTTAACTTTACTTGATTTCAAATTTAGATACCCTATCAACTCTCTAGTTCCTTGAAGGTTATTTGAAGATATATTTAAAATAAAGCTATCGAAGGAGTATTTATTTAAACACTCCTTCGATAGCTTTATTTTTGTCATAATGACTAGATTGTATCGATTATTAATTATAAACTTGAATATTAGGAGAGAATGGGATAAACTTAAAAGCACAATTAACCTAAAAAAATAGTTTTATAATTGCTTAATATATCTATTGGTTACGATGAATGAAAATTAATTTATTTATAAAAAATTTTATTATAAAGTAATATAATATTTGCGACAATTTAATTGTATCTATATCTTGATCCTGATTCTATATTTTTATTTATTTTTAAAAAATTTATCTAGTTGAATTTATAATAACTTATTTAGAGATACATAAAGTAAAAAAAATATCTATGATTAGATTAAAATATAATCATTTACTTATAGAAAAAATAATGTTAATTAATTGTGATAAAAAAGAGAATTAGTTTAGAAAATAATTATTAAATGGCTTTAAATAAGTGATTAACAAGTCATCAATTTTTTACCAACTACTTGAATAATCTAAGCAAAGACTGGAACAATTATGACAAGAAGGCCTCAGCTAGATAAAAGTCTAACTATTCGACAATTAACATAGATTTTTACAAAATTTAATTATAGGTAAAGTTCTTATTATTATCCATAATGGAACAATTAATATGCTTGTCTTTATAAGAATTAGTATTAAACTATTTCTAATAATACTGCTATTTTATGAATTTTAAAATAAAAAGTAATTTAATCATTGAATAACCAAGAGTAGATTTACAATATTAGAAGTGTTATGTTAAGGTTTTATATATAATATAATTATAATGTCTATTATATATAAAACCTAATTATTTTAAAGAATTTTATTTTAATTTTTTAAAAAAAATATTAATTTTTATAACTTAAAAACTTGAACTATGCCCTTATATAAAAATACTTTAAATATAATTTATAACCTATTACAAAGATAATAAAAAAAACAGATGATCTCTATCGTAAAAATATACAGTATTATATTTCATTTTTTATCATTGCTGTCACTCCATCGGCTATTCCTCTTTTTTTTGTAAATAAGAAATTTTTAATAGCTTGACAAGTTTTTCAGACAAGAGTAATTGTTAGTAGCCATTACAGGTTATTTTTTAAACAAATAGTACGTGATACGAAAATCAATCAAGTCTATACTAGGATTTTATAGTACAATATCAGCATCTTGGGTAAGGGCTGATACGTTAACATTAGGATAAAATACTTCTGTTTATCTTTGAAGTTTAATGGAAGGAAAAAAATTGATCAGTAAATTTATATATTATACAGGAGATATTTTAAAAAGCATAGGAACAATTTGTTGAGAAAGTTAGTAACAGAAAGAAAATATATAATTGGAGTTTTTATCTATTGGTATAAAAATTTTCCTTTCTGAGAAAACTTAAACTTTAAGATAAATTATTATTTACCAAAAACCTATTACAGCAATCAAATAAAAACATGTTATTATTTAATTGATAAGACTAAAAAGTGCAGACTAAAGTAGTTTAATTAATACTATTTTTAATACAAAACTAGCTGAGGTTAGTGTTTTGTCTAGTACTAAAAAAATTAACTTTTTGAAATACTGCTGGTTATGAATAAGTCAATCGCCCTTAATTTCATAAACAACTTCCAAATTCTTGTATGAAAGCTTACTTATTATTAATTACTCCTATTCTTAGCCTGCCTTTATAAATAAACGTTATTTTTTTTATGCTGTCAAATCTGAGGGAATAGACTTACCATCATGAGTTTACTTTCGATTCAGAGACTGTTTTGAACGAAACTTTAAGTAAGTGACATATAAGAAAATAAAATTTTTTAGGTAATTTTTTTTTCTTTAAGCCATTTAGATGATTCTTTTGGAATGTTAGTTCAGCGAAATACATCATATAGTTATCTTAAGATAACTATTATAAATAGTCTCCTATGAGTTCTTTTAGATGAAGAACAAATTGACCAATTTTCTGCTCTTATTATTCTTTTAAAATTTAGATAAAAATTGATTACACCTAAAAATCTAGAATGATTTACTTAATTGATCGTTTATTTAAGCAATTGAGGCATTTTCCCTAGTAATCCTGTCATTAATTGCAAAGAAACCCGTTTAAATAAAGGAACAGTATTAATCAACCACAATCCCAACCGACGCAATATCATTAATAACCACCACTGATTAGAAAATAAGCGATTTAAAAAGTCAGTAAACCCCAATATTACCCAATTCTCGCTTCTGCGCCAGTGTTCGTAACGTTTCAAGACCTTTAAACTTCCGATATCTTCTCCTTGTTGATGAGCTTTTTGTAAAACTTCTGCTAAAGCCGCCACATCTCGAATTCCCAAATTTAACCCCTGTCCCCCCAAAGGATGACAGCAATGTGCAGCATCCCCGACCAGAACAAGTCTGTGCTTTGTATAGCGCTCACTTTGCATTAACTGAATCGGAAATATAAAACGATCACTGACCAATTCTAATTTTCCTAAAATTCCTCCAGTCCGTTGCTGTAACTGACTTAAAAATTTTGTTTCGTCTAATTCTCTAATTGCTTTCGCTTGGGAATGAGGAGCTGTCCAAACAATTTGACAACGATTTCCTGGAAGGGGTAAAATCCCCATAGGTCCCGAATACCAAAATCGTTCAAATGCTATGTTATTGCTCGGGGCGTTATGTTTAACTGTGAAAGTAACACAAGACTGCCAATATTTCCATCCTTGAGTTTTAATACCTACTTTTAAACGTATTGGCGACTGTGAGCCGTCGGCTCCTATAACTAATTTACTACGGATTTGCTGTAATTGTCCCTCCACTTTGACCTTGACTACAGCCTCTGTATCTTGATAGTCCACGGCTATCACTTCAGCCGGACATAACCATCGAATTTCCGGCTCCTCTAAAATCGCTGTTTGTAGTGTTTCTAAGAGCATTTTATGTTCTCCCACGTAGCCTAGATAATCTGTTCCAATATCGGTAGTTTGGAACTCAACTACCTGTGGATAATCAGCATCAGAAAGGCGAATAGAGTGAAACTTTCCAACTTTAGGAAATATTTTTTCCCAGATCCCAATTGCGTCTAAAATACGCGCAGACAGTAGTGAGAGAGCATAAGCTTGAGGTTTGCTTGCAACCTTTATCTGAACCTGAGTCTCAACAATAACGATTTTCAATCCGGATTTTTTGAGGGCTGTAGCTAAAATCATACCAACAATTCCTCCCCCCACAATAGTAAGATCGTAGTCTGCAGTATGTTTAGAGAGTGCAATAGAGGCGTTTAGCTGATCGACAGTCATTTTAAATTATTTCTTCAAAAAAGGTTTAAAAAACATACACTTTTTAATTGTGACGTGAATTTTTTGAGTATGCAAGGTCATTAATCTAGATCCTTACTTTAGGATGAAGTATTTTGGCATTATGGCTCTCAGGTTAAAATTTAACTGCCCATGAGGAGTTAAAGTCTGATTTTTAACTCCTGATTTTTACCAGATTAGCTACTACAATTCCTATGAAATAGCCCCACAATAGTCCCTAAACTAACATTTTGTACTAATTTCAAAACAGTAGAGTTTTTTCCACTTCAGGGGGAATAATCAACTGCAAAGGATCTATTTGGGGGTTAACAGATTCTATCTGCACCTTTTGGAAAGTGTTTAAGAGATGAGTTAAGACTATTGTTAGTTATAGTTAATTTTTGCTGCCAATGATCATAAATATTGCGTACAACAATAGATATTTTGTATATTTCGTGCTGAATACTTTATATTTCTTTGCGAATATCTATCTTAATCGCTCGTAAAACCTCAATTTAATTTATGGTCTCAATAAGTTACTAATGAAAGGAAAAACGTAAGTTACTAAGAGATATTCTCGAATGATATGAATTAATATTTTGGCTTTCCAAAGCTTTTGAAGCTTCCTGTCGTAAAAGTTTCATTAAATTAATTTTTATGTTTCTAAGTAATCTCAATTATTAGACAAAAGTCTAATAATTGAGATTACTTAGAAAGTTGAATGTCCAGTATCTGAAGTTTATGTATAAGATCTTGATAATAGGAGTAATCACTCAATATACTGACTTTAATCATCTCTTAAAGAGATTATTTTCGATAATTTTCTAAAAAATTGTATAATACATTATTTTTTGTGATTTTTATTTATTTATTGTAATCTAAACTCCTTAACCAGTTAAATTATCGAGAAAGCTTTTGGTATTTTTATTGAAGCTCTATCAAATAAGATTGCTGGCACAACCGTTGTAGTTGCTGTTGATTTTAACTTACTGCCTAACGTAATTTAAAAATTTGCTCAGTTACAAACTTTATTCCTTATTTAACCCAAATATTTTTGTATTTATTGTCTTAATCGATATAGGATTAAGCTAAATGAGCTAAGACAAATTTTTTGAGTATCCTCATGTTGCAAAGTCACCTCCATCATGTTCTTCATTTTTAAGGGTTTAATGATCAGAGAAGCTTTTTTCCTTGAACTAGACTGTGATACCCTAGGGCAGGATTTTCCCAAGTAATTTATGAAATAATTAGTCTCAATGTACCATAACTTGATTTTTTAAAACTTTAATTTTTATCTTTAAATCAATTGGTGTTTTAGGGTAATTTTTTTAGTGTTAAAAGTTTATAAAAATATTTGAAAATGCCCTCTATAAATAAGAGCTTATTTCATCAATTAAATGGCTACTGTTATTATAATCGCTAAAATTAGGGAAACAATTAATGTTTAATCGTATCCTTAAATATACTACTAATCGTCCTATTTTTTATCTCAATTGAGCGCTTAATTCTCTTTTCTAAATAAAAATCTCTTCAGTTATCTTTATCTCCTCAGGGAATAATTAAATTTTTATTACTATCGTTTGTACATAAGAGATTTCCTCACAATACACTCACATTTCACATTAATATAAAACACAATATTCAGTTCAGGCGTTTGCTCCAATGATTATAATCATTGGAGCAAACGATTTAGTCTATCATAGTAAATAGACTCCTAAAAATAACCTATGCTTTCTTGATTGTCATTAAGTCAATCTATACTTAATGAATATTGTCTATATAAATTCATGGACAAGAAACAAAGAATATACAGATGATGATAATTTCATGTTGTCAATCGCAAAGATTGAGAGAAATAGATGTTTGCAGAAATAATTACTTTTTGCAGTCCCCAAATCTGTTTTTGAATTAATGTTAAACAATTAAAGAATTAAGCTCTTTGGCAAGGTGGATGGCACACTCCAGAAAAAATAGATTATCAAGAAGCATACATAGAGATTTCGTCAATAAGTAGCATAAATTTTAACTATGGTTCATAATAATTTTTAACATCTTCTCCCCTAATATCTTTGGTTGTTCTATCATAGACATATGACCACAATTAGACAGTTCAATAACATTACTCCCCTGACCCTCAAAAAGAGGATGAAAACTAGCTAAATAGCGAACATATTTAGTTTCCATTACCGTGTCTTTGTCCCCAGCCAAAAAATAAACAGGTTGTTGTAAACGAGATACTATCTGGGGGAGTAAGTGAACCTTAGTTTCTGTTGTAGAATCAAGTAAAAATCCCAACGCAGCTTGAGTATCTGCTTTAAGCAAATCTAGGACCCGTTGTCGTCCCCAACGTCGTTCTAAAGAACAAGCCATTATAAGTCGAGAGAAAAGTACATCAATTAGAGCCACAGAGAGTAGCCAGCTTGGTCGGCGCCTGATTAACCGTTCTCCGACTGAGCGGAATTGTTCGAATTCTTCCTTGAGATAAATTCCGCCTCCTGAATTCAGGCAAATAACTCCCTGAACAGTTTCAGGACAAACATCAGCCCCCCACAAAGCAATACTACCCCCCAAAGAATGGCCTATAAGCCAAGCTTTCTTAATAGCCAATTTTTGTAGTAGAACACTTAAGTCTTGAGCATAAGCCCCTAAACCGTAAGGAGAGATGTTATTAGTTGAACTGGGATTGGCTCGTTGAAATGAAGTTCTCCAGTTGATTACTTTGTCTTGATTTAAAGCTTCTCGAACTTGCTGAGAGTCACCAAACCCTCGGAGATCATAAATTAGACAAGGATAGTTAGGTGTTAATTGTTCAATTAACGGAAGCCAGTATTGACGACTCAATAACCATCCATGAATAAAAATAAGTACAGGGGTAGATGCTTGAAAAGACGTGGATGTTAGCTCATAGGCGTGAGGAACTCCCAAAATGTCGATAGTTGGCATATATTTATCCTAACCTGATAAGAAGGCTTTTTAGTCGATATAATGATTTAAGGAAAACCTTGCAATTTGGTGTCTACTTAAAACCCACCCAAATAGCCTAAATACAGTATAAATTAAATAAAACATCAAAGCTTAGCCGTGTCGGCATGGTCTTTTGGAAACGATTGTTTAGTAACCCTTCTGATTCAGTCACCTCTGCTCTAACTTCGAAATTCAACGGAGAACCCCTAGACATAAAAGGCGAGACAAACAGTCAACGGCGCATTTTCTTAAGTACCGAACGAGATATTAATCTCTACGAACTCGAAGAATTATGTAATGCTGTTGGCTGGGCGCGTCGTCCCCTACGGAAGGTTAAGCAAGCCTTACATCATAGTTTTATCGTAGTCTCTATGTGGGAAGTTGAGAAAAATCAGAGGCGTTTGGTTGGATTTGCCCGTGCAACTTCCGATCACGCTTTTAACGCTACGGTTTGGGACGTGGTCGTCCACCCAAGTTGCCAAAATAAAGGACTTGGGAAAGCTTTAATCAAATATATGATTCATAAACTTAGGAATAAGAATATTAGTAATATTACTCTGTTTGCTGATCCTCAGGTAATAGATTTTTATCGTCGTCTGGGATTTGTTTTAGAGCCTGAAGGCATCAAAGGGATGTTTTGGTACCCCAATTAGACATCTCCAAAAATTAAGATGCAACCCTGATGATATAAAAGTTTTAGGTTAATCTTTGACAAAGGTGTATTGATGATTTGTGAGTATTTAGGCTACAATAAATAAGTAAGCGCGATACGGGATGTAGCGCAGCTTGGTAGCGCGCCTGCTTTGGGAGCAGGATGTCGCAGGTTCGAATCCTGTCATCCCGACTTTAACTGGATTACCCACAACTTTACTGCCTTTGATGTTTCATCAGCTCTATGAGTATGAGTTTGTTATGATGAGATAAAATTGCGTAGGAACTTGGTTTTAGCGAATTTCGTCCGACTCCAAGTAAAGGTCTGGTCACGTATCGAAAAAATTCTGAATCTTAACTACCTCAGGTAGTAAAATTACTATGAAAACAATAGATTTGTAAGAGATAAATTTTCTAAACTTAAACTTGTGCCCAAAAAATTAGTTCATTTTTGTCGGCTATTAAGTATAAATAAAGTCAATCATAGTCATAGAATGTGAGGTTAACTTCTTATGAAATCATTCATCCGTAGCAGTATTACTCTAGGATTAGCTAGAAGTTCTGTTATGATTTATTCTTTGTTAAATTATGATTTGAGTGTTTTGGCATTAACTCCAGAACAAATTGTACAGAAACTTAATCAAGTGCCTGTATTTACTATTGGCAACAGTAAAGAAATATTATTGTCTACTGACAATAATAAAAAAACATTTGTCACTTATCTGAGTCATCAGGATGCTCAGCAGGTTGTTGAGCAAATTACTAAAGACAATCCTCAAAGTCAGCTAGAAGTAATTACTATTCCTTTAGGTAAGGTTTATGAATTACTAAAAAGCAAGGAAAAAAGTCAATCCCAAGAACCTCCTGATTTATTTACTTTTATTCCTTTAAAAAAACAACTTCCATCAGCTTTATCAATTCTTAAACAAGAAGATCCTAGTGCTAAAGATTTTCCTGGAATTCCTTTATTTTACGGAATGATCAAGGTCAATGAACAAGAGACTTTTTTGTCTGTAAAAGACGGAGAGAAAAATTTTACTCCTTTTTATTTTGAAAGAGAGTCTCTACAGAAATTAATTGAAAATATCAGACTACAACAACCTAAATTTGCTTCATCTATAGAAGTCAAAGTAACTCCATTAGGTGGAATTGTTTCAGCCTTTGAAAGTGACGATAAAAAACAAGAAGACTTCATAAAAAGTGTAGTACTTGTTCCTTCACAAGAGTCAGCAAAAAAGTTACTAGAAACATTCAAACAAAATCAGTAAGTAAAGTAGGAAATTCAGGATGGAAAAGCTAGTAATGTCATCAATTTATTGACATAAAAAATGATTTTTCATCAAATGTTAAAAAATATTAAATTCTTATAAAAATATGAAAACTTTGATTCGTTGGGGTGCCACTCTAGGATTAGTTGCTAGTACAATTTTATGTTCTGGCTTGTATCAGTCGCGTTCAGCTTTTGCCTTGCCTCAAGAAGAAATTTTTAAGTTACTCCGTGGAATTCCCGTTTTCATGTTGGTAAACGATAAAAATGTCCCGTTGGGAGGTAAAATAGATGAACAAACAATGTTTACTAACGTTTTTATGAGCAAACAGAATGCTCATGAATTTTTGATCCAACTTAAAAAAGATAAACCCTCTATTGCTGATCAATATAAAGTAGAACTTATCTCTTTAGGTGCAATTTATGAGGTTTCTCAAAAGAATTCTAATGAATCCCAACGATTGGCACTTCAATATATTCCCACTAAAACTGAAGTTGAGTCTGCTAAGCCTATTCTAAGTGAAGATGGAAAGGAATATAGAGGAGGTGTTCCCTTATACATACTTAAAGGAGGACCTGAACAAAATTATTTAACAATCAAACAAGATGGGGAAACTATTATTCCTATATTTTTTGAAAACCAGACAATTCAACAAGTTATTAATAACCTAAAACAACAGGAATCTGACCAAGCTACTAATCTCAAAATAGAAGTAATTTTACTGGGAAATTTAATTGGTACTTTGGAAAAAGAAGATAATGAGTTTTTTCGAAAAATTCGGTTATGGCCATCTCAGGAAATGATGAAAATCATCCAAGAAAATCGCCAAAATTAACAACGCTAATGGAAAATTTAACAGAAGATAGTCAAAGAACTGCTGTATCGGGATCGGACCTAGAAACTTGGCGAAGTTGGGCTATAAGTGAATCAATCGCCGCCAATGTCCTTCCTCAAGAAGTAGACTGGGTACTTCAGGAAGTAGCAGAGTTAGATCGACTTTCATTGAAGTTAGAGTTATTTCGGCAGCGATCAAAAATTTACCTAAAATTTCCCCTATCTTACTTAGAGCAATTATGGCGGCATCGTCTCAAAGATAGGGTTCCTATTCAATATCTTGTAGGTGTAACTCCTTGGCGTAATTTTTTACTGAAAGTTGCTCCTGGAGTTTTTATTCCTCGCCCTGAAACCGAGTTGATCATTGATTTAGCTGTTCAAGCAGTTCAGAAGAGTTCCATTCTTAACTTAAACTCAGGACATTGGGTGGACTTGGGGACTGGTAGTGGAGCAATTTCAATTGGATTAGGTATTATATTTCCCAAAGCAAAAATCCATGCTGTTGACTATAGTGAAGTCGCCCTAGCTATTGCTAAAGAAAATGCTAAAAACTTAGGACTCTCTTCAAAAATTCAATTTCATGAAGGATCATGGTGGACTCCCCTAGAAAATTTGAAAGGTAAAATTAGTGGGTTGGTCTCTAATCCCCCTTATATTCCCACAGAAATACTGTCTCAACTCCAACCAGAAGTCAAATACCATGAACCATATTTAGCTTTAGATGGAGGTAAAGACGGTTTAGAGGCAATTCGCTATCTAGTAGATAGTGCTCCTAATTATCTTCAGTCTGGGGGAATTTGGTTGATTGAAATGATGGCCGGACAGGGAAAAAATGTAGCTCAATTGTTAGAAAATTCTTCTAATTATCATTCAATCAAAATATTGTCAGATCTAGCAGGAATTCAACGTTTTGCTTTAGCTTATCGTACTTAATTAAACTGTTTGATTAATGCTTCTCTATCCAAAATTGTTTGTATTTTTACCCGAATTAATTGATAAGCAATACTTTCCCCAATAACTTGATAATCAGATGATTTTAAGGCTAACTGTTCAAAATATTTAGGTTTAGCTACTATCAAGATAGTTGATGACATATTTTGCTGATTAGCTTGCTCGTTAAAATAGTCAATTACTCTACCATTATAGATATCAGTTTCAGTAATAGAATCAACGGTTTGTTGAGTGTAATAAGTTATACTCGGACGCATAAAACCAATAAAAACTAATTTTTCTCCTGGCTTCTGTTCTTGTTTTACCAAGGTTCCAAGTTCTCTCAGAGGAAGTTGCCGTTGACTGTCAACAATTGGAGCAATAGGAAGTGCAACCCAACTAAAAAAAGCCATAAAACCTAATAAATTTGCTGCCCAAATCCAGCGTCGATGATGTTTCCAGAACAGTAAAATTAAAATACCTAAAGTGGAAAATGACAAGATAATTCCACTATGGATGGGTACACCTGATTCCTTTAATAACTCGCTAAACTGGGGCATCATTGGATCGTAACCAATAAGTTTAGGGCTGATGAAACTTGCAACAGCTAATCCACTTAAAATTCCTATATTAGCTAATCCACTAAGCCAAAATAAAATTATCCAAAATCCTGACGATTTTTCTCCTTTTGTTGCCATTTGTTCGCTCCAAAACAGTGTAATCATAATGGCTGCAGCTGGTATTAAAGGAAGAACATAACCTGCTAATTTAGTGACTGAACTAGAAAAAAATGAAAATATAACAACAAACCAAACTAAAGCGAATAAACCTAGGTGGTTTGAACGATGGGAAGAAACCCAAAATCTCCGTTTCCAAAAACGTAAACGAGCAATAGCTAATGGTAAGAAAATTGACCAAGGAAGTAATCCAACTAAGACCACAAAAAAATAATAATACCATGCCCCAGGATGGCGACTAACAACACTAGTAAATCTTTGTATATTGTGCAATCCAAAAAAAGTATTAATATATTCTTGACCGTATTTTAAAGTAATAAGAACAAACCAAGGAACAGTAATAGCAACAAAGCTCCCAATTCCCAATAACCAAGGAGTCTCTTTTATCACTTCACCTAAGCGATTAACAAATAACAGAAATACAATGACGATAATCCCTGGGAGAACAATTGCTACAGGACCTTTAGCTAAAACACCTAAAGCCATAAATACCCAATATCCCACATACCACCAATTTGTAGAAAATAATTTTAATTGCTTAGTAGAATCTTTTAGGGGATGAGCATAACCAATAAAAAATGACAGTAATGCTAATCCAATATTACTAGATAAAAACATATCAGAAACCGCTGTTCTTCCCCATGCAATCCAAAAAGGATTAAAAGCAACAATAGCTGCTCCTAAATTAGCTGAAAACCAGGATTTACAAGAATCGGGTCTTATTTTCTCTTCTATGGAGGAGTGGAAAGGTTTAAGGCTAGAAAATCCAAAATTGTGTAAACTATAAAAACTCAAACCTACTAAAGCAATCGCAAATAAAGCCGAAGGAAAACGAGCCGCCCATTCACTCACTCCAAATAGTTTAAAAGATAACGAAACTAGCCAATAGGTCAAAGGCGGTTTATCAAAGCGAGTTTCGCTATTCCAATAAGGAGTTAACCAATCTCCTGTTATGTGCATATGACGGGATGCTTCAACAAACATAGGTTCTGTTTTATCAATCAACCCAATAGTTCCTAAATCCCATAAAAAAGCGATCCAGCTAATTAGTACCAGCCATAAAACAGAAAAGAGCCATAGTATTTTGGGGGATTTTTTTAAAAAGTTATATTTGCTTATAATTTGTTTATGTGCGTCTATTTTATCCATAATAATATCCAATTTAAATATTTTTAATAACTGAAATAACTAGAAATTACGATATTTTGTGTCAATAGTTTTCAAAAGAAAAATAGATAAAGTAAAGGCTAGATAGCCAACGCAAAAACCGGCAATAATATCTGTTGCCCAATGAACTTGTAAATAAAGACTCGCCCAACCCATAAAACAAATCAAAATAATTGATATGCTATAGAAGTAAACAGTTAGTTTAGGAAACTTGAATGAAATCAAATAAGAAATGTATAAATACAGCATAAAGTTACCAGAAATGTGACCACTAGGGTAACTGTTTCCCTGAACATCTATTAATCCTGGAGCGGGACGAATTCGATCAAATAAAGGCTTTAAAAACTTATCAGTTAAAATAAGAATTCCCAGAGAAGAAATTGCTAAAACTTGGGCTTCCTTTAAATAACGTTTCCAGAATAAAAAACTTAAACTGCCTAAAACAAAAAAAATAACAATTTCAGCTTCTCCCGAAATATAAGAGAATCGTGCAAATTCCAATAAACCAGGTTGACAAAAGTGGCGAACCCATCGTATAAAAGTTTCATCCCAAGCATCAAGATTTCCCCGAACAACTTCTTGATTCAGCCATAATAATAGTAATAAGACAATCACAAATGATGTTAAAGTCTTATTTGTTATTACTTGGCCAATCTTTTCCATCACACTCTTTCTTAGCTTTAGCTTCATATCTAGTTAGATGTTAAAATTTAAGTAAGTATCACCATATAATAACACTCGGATTTATAAACGGCTTTACTCTGACTTAATCTGGGATAATTAGGATCCTTTCTGAGAACTAATCATCAATAATCCTATAAAAATCAGTTATTTTAAAGATAAGTTAAAAAAAATAAACATCTGACTCATCGGGTAAAAATTATTACTATCATTGGTTCTGTAGGCAATTTTTAAACAAATAGTTAATGACCGAATAAATGTAACGAGGTTTAACTTTTTACCTGTAAGCAATGAAACTCGCACTTTTATGAGATCTCTATTATGTGATCTTTTCTGAAAGATTGGAAACTTCTATCAATTTACTATTAATACTTACAGTGTCTCAAAATTCAGGTGTAACAAATTTTGGTGGATAAATTCTCTTCGACCAAGAGAAGTTATTCCCTCTTGTTGATAAATAAAGTAATCAAGCGAATACCGCCTTAATTACTTTGAACTTATGGTCAAAATCTTGCTATTCAATCAAATATTAAGGTTAATATTTAAAGAAATTCAAAAACAGTGGGTTATCTACAAAATTGCTGAAAAAACTAACCTATTAAATCTTGATTCATGTATTATTTCCATAATAGACCGAGACAAAAAAGAGTTTAGATTCAACTTATTTTAATAAATTCACTTATCATCTCTAAATTTTACTGAAAATAAATAATATTTGTATATTAACGAAATTGAATTAGTGTTTCGATTATTACAAAAATCAAGAAACACTAATCAGTAAATAATTTTAGAATAGATTATAGAAGACTATGATAGTGTTATATTGACAAGGAGAGATTTAGGAGTAAAAATAATTTATTAACTAATTCCCGTGCTAAAAAAATAGACTGTTCAGTTATGTAATTATAAAAGAATGCCCGCCATTACCGCTACCTAAATACTAGACAGCACATTTCATAACTTCTATCGGACTCGTGCTTAAACTATTAATTTTGCTGATGTTAAAGACTGTATCATTTTCACTAAAGTGGTAAAAATTCTAGCTGCAATTACCCTCTTTGAAAGGTATTAAATTTTTTAAGACACTTCTCTAGACAAGATTAATGATACCGAAGCCTAAAATTGCGCTCTTATTATTTTCAATAAATCTTCAACTTACGGCATACCGTCACCCTTACAGGATAAAATAATCCCTTTTTATTAGTTTTAAGAAATTATCTTCATTGGTCCATAATTATTATTATTTTCTATGAAAAAGTTTATTAACGTCTTGATTTGATTTAGGAACTGATTTTTGCTTAATTAAAGAGGAGGTATATTTTTTTACAATATTAGTTAGTCAAACAAACTTAAATTTATTTTATTTGAGACAATTTAACTTTAAACCAGGAAAGCTAGAATAGCTTTTACATTTTAGTAATACTATTAATTAATAAGTAAAACAATAAATAAGATTAAATAAATCTAAAACATTAAAATGATTAAAAAGAGCAAATACGCCAATGTTTCTGAGAATCAATTCTTAAGTTTTCTTGATACAAATAACCGTATTAGGTGTATAAAGATGTTCTCTAAAAGTTTAGTTACCAATCGAGCTAAAAATCAATAAAAATAGGGTATGTATTCAACTAAGGAACTCGATAAAAGTTTTCAATCTCTACTTTTCATCAACTCTCTAATATTCGATATTAATTTATTGAAGAATTTTAATGTCTAATGTTTTTAGGGACAAATTTTTATTTTTTTTAAACGAATAACTGTATCAAAAGTACAAGGAGGTTCTTTAAGAGATTTAGTCACCAGTCGAGCTAAAGAATCAATAAAAATAGGGTGGGTATTTAACGCAGGCACTCGATAAAAGTTTTTAATCCCTGCTTTTTTAGCAATTTCTCGATATTCAATATCAATTTCTTGAAGAGTTTCAATATGTTCTGAAACAAAACTGATAGGAACTACTAATAAGTCTTTGACTCCTTTTTTCCCTAATTCTTTTAAAGAATCTTCTGTGTAAGGTTTGAGCCATTCTATCGGACCAACTCGACTTTGATAAGCCAGAGTGAAATCATTTGGCCGATTGAGGGTTTTCATGATTAAGTGAGTACAAGCTTCAATTTCTGCTTGATAGGGATCTCCGGCTTTGTCAACATAACTTTGAGGGACTCCATGAGCACTGAAGAAAATATGGATATGACAAGGATTTTCACATTTATCTAATTCTTGAGTAATTAAATCGGCCATCGCTGTTAAATAATCAGGATGATCATACCATGAGGCAATCAAAGTATAGTTAATTTGTGTAAGATTACTATCAGATTGCCACATTTTTTCAAGCACTTGAAAGCTGGATCCACTGGTGCTGATGGAATATTGAGGATACAAAGGAAAAATGACTAAACGCTCTATTCTGTCTCGTTTGATGTGATTGATTGCCTCTTCAGTAAAGGGGTGCCAATAACGCATCCCAATATAAATTTGAGCATCTTGACCAATTTCTGCTAATTTTTTCCCGAGAGCTTTTCCTTGAGCTTCAGTAATTCTTCTCAAAGGGGAACCTCCTCCAATTTTTTCATAATTTTTCTTAGATTTTTCACTTCTTAGTAGAGAAATTAACCAAGCTAAGGGCTTTTGTAACCAAGGGAAAGGTAATCGAATGATTTCTGGGTCAGAAAATAGATTGAACAAAAAGGGGCGAACATCTTGTAACTGTTCCGGACCCCCTAAATTTAGTAATAAAACCCCGACGCGATCCATAATTTTATGTAGATAAATAACATTTTCGGATTCTTTGTTAAGTTTAACAATATATAGGCTCAATATTGAGATTTCAATGACAAAATATTCATAATCTAGTGAGTTACATAAGTTAGGGGGTAACGAGTTGGTCACAATTTTAAAGACCTGGAGTCATCAATATTCTTGGTTGCATAACACTATTTCCCGTTTAGTATCCCTAAGTGTCGAAGGTGAAAGGAAGTTTTTTTACCTTACCATTGAAAATGTTCCTCTGAAGTCTGATACTAAGATTTTAGATTTATGTTATGGCGGAGGTAAAGCCACTAACTTTTTTTCTACTAAAACAACCAGACTTAACGTTTTATTAACTCCTCTTTATCAAACAGTTAAAGCAGTTTTTGAGGCTAATTATTTTGGCGAGCGAGCTAAACAAATGCCTTTTGCTCAATTTAAATTTGGTTGAGTTAATACCAGATTTGCTTTTATTGTTCTCCACAAAATGTAAGCCAAGCAGCTTGAAGAAATTTTTAAAAGTTTATCAGGTTCTTAACACTGAAAGTTTTGTTGCTGTAACTGACTTACATAAGCCGACTAACCGTTTCGTTTATTTTGTCCATCTCTAACTATTTTTATATGAATAGTGAATATTTGAAATGAAGACAGCCTAAAAGTTACTCAACACTTACTTAGTGACAAAGTTAACTTCAGTAGTTTTTCGAGCTTATCAACAACGACTTTATGGAGGAGGAAGTTTGCAAGTAATTCAAGTTAAGAAATAAGATTGAAAATGATCCCTCCATTATCATTGAGGTAAATAAACGAATGTCCAAGACCAAATTACTACAACCTGATTTAGTTTTGGGAGATACTATTCTCGGTCTAACACCAGAAATTCTTACCTATTATCACATTCAAGGATTAGTCTTGGATGTAGACGAAACTTTGGTTTCCCTCCAACAGAGCCAAGTGTCCCAAGAACTTGAGCAATGGATAAAAACTATTAGACAAATCACTCCCATTTGGCTAGTTAGTAATAATTTAAGTGAAGGTCGCATTAAGAGAATTGCTAATACTTTAACCTTGCCTTATCTATTAAGAGCGGTAAAGCCTTCTCGACGCAAATTACGGCAGGCTGTCCAGGCAATGCAACTCCCAGTTAATGGTGTAGCTATGGTAGGTGATCGCTTATTTACTGATGTTTTAGCTGGTAATCGTTTAGGAATGTTTACCATCCTCGTCAAGCCTATAGCAGATACTGCTGTAGTTGATCGCTACTACCCAATTCACAATTTCGAAATCTGGCTGTCTCAAATTTTGGGGGTATCTCTGATAGTCCCAAAATTTGAATTTACTAAAAACGATCAATCTTTAAAACACTAGGCTAATTCTGAATAACTTGATTTACTACTTTAGGTTAACTTTTTTGAGGAGAATTTAATCCTACCATCCTCAACAAATACTAGCCCTTACTTTAAAAGCTCCAACAATAGTTTGATATGATACAACCAATATCAAAGTCTATTGTTTGAGAAGCTGTTTTTTTCCAAAAAACATATCCTGTGAGATACAACATCTACATCTTTATTTATAGCGTAACCAGATTTCATCTACAATCAAGGTAAACAAATCAATATTTACTGCTAGCAGGTTAAATATTTTAAATCAAACGGATCAGTGTCTCAGTTTTGTTATATTTTTTATCAAAGTACCTTTTTTTGTTTCCTTAATATTTATGAGGCAATTTTCATGCTTATTTTCAAATATTAAGTAAAATTTAAACATTTTTCAAAATTTTTATGTATAAAATAAAATATTTTTTTACTCTCGTAATAGGTTCTGTTTTTTTGTTAATCAAACACGTCTGTTCAACAGAACATACTTATCATTAAGTTATTGTGATGTTTAGTGAAAGTCTTCTAATTAAGATTTTTAAGTTACGGCTGTCGCAGTATTTTTCGATTTAATTGACTTTGATAGCCTGTTGGTCTCTGTGTCAATATTTGAGGGTAACTCATTGCCATTCCCCAACAAATATGTATGCTCTAATCTCTTTAATGAGAACTTGTGGTCATGTTCTCATTGAAGAGATTAAAGTTGTGGGATTTATAGCATCACATTAAGCTAATTTTAACTGTTAGCATCTTCTTTCGAATATTTTGGTAATGATGTAGGCGTAGAATAAATAAAGGACGAAGATTTATTTCCCGGATAGCCTTGATCATATTTATTGATGGATGGTTATCAGACTGTATATATATATTTCACATGATTATAGAAAGCCGATGTTGGTCATTTATAAAAGAGCTCTGTGATCAGAGATAAATTAAAACTTACAGAGACATTTAGTCAGATATCTCTATAGTAGATTGCTAACAGAAAAATTTTTTAACTTGTTAGTAAAGATTTTAATTCCTCAGTAGTTAAACGAGGTCCATAACTAGTAACAATACGAGAAGAAGCCCGTGAAGCAAGATCGCCTGCCTGGACATAGGTCATTCCGTGGGTGATCCCATAAAGAAATGCTCCCGCATACATATCTCCTGCACCAACGGTATCAATAGCCCGAACAGGATAAGGAGCAATTTCAACTAATATTTGACCATCAAAAACTAATGATCCCTTCGATCCACGGGTGATAGCAAACCCCTTAGCTATAGTTTTTAAATAAGCGATCATCTCGGAAAAATCTTTTGTATTAGATATTTTTACAGCTTCTGCTTCATTAGTAAAAATAAAATCTAACCCAGAGCCAATAATCTCTAATAGCTCATTTTTAAAAAACTCCACTATGTTTGGATCAGATAAGGAAAAAGTGGTTTTTACTCCTGAAGCTTCTGCAATTTCCCTAGCTTTCATAGCTGCTGCTTGAGCAGTTGAAGAAGTGACTAAATATCCTTCCAGGTAAAGATATTCAGAGTCAGAGATTGCTTCGAATACTAGTTCTTGTTCAGAAAAATTGCTCGAAATACCTAAAAATGTATTCATAGTGCGATCAGCATCAGGAGTTACCATAACTATGCATTTTCCGGTAGTTCCCTCTTCGCCATCGCCATTGTGTTCATTTGTATCTAACCCACACTTGCGTAGGTCTTCTAAATAAAATTTTCCTGCTTTATCTGCCGCCACTTTACAAGAATAAAACCCGTTACCACCGAATTGATTAATAGCTATCATGGTATTAGTAGCAGAGCCTCCACTACTTTGTTTACACGGTTGTCCATTGAGCTTCTTTATCAACTCCTCTTGAAAGACTTCATCTACAAGAGTCATGACACCTTTATCAATATTTAATCTCTGAAGTAATTCTGGTGAAACTTTAAATTCTATATCTACTAAAGCGTTACCAGCACCATAAACATGATATTTTTTCTGCATGAATGCTTTCTTGTCTTATGACAAACCTCTAAAATGTTTAATTATATTTTAGTCCAACATAGAGTATTCGCATTATAATTTTGGTCAGTTTAGCAATAAACAAGATTTAAGATAAACTACTAATTAAAGTAAAAAATAGCTATGTTTATAGAAAAAATTGATATAAATAGCTAAAATAATTAAATTTTTTTGATTATAGATTTATCAATATTTAAAGTTAATAAATCTATAATCAAAAAAATCATAACTAAGTTTAAATAACTCAAGTAAAACTTGAATTTTAAGTGTAAATAGATTTCACTATTAGGTTTTTATTTTATTACTGTAAAAATGATCTGAAATAGTTTAAATTTAAAGCTTAGTTTGATCGATGATAACAATCAATGAATAAGAAGTATATATATAGCTAAACAATAATTGTTTTTAGTTTAAAGGCGGATAACATTTAAAAAATAATTAAGCTATCCAAAATTAATTAACGTGATATTTTTTATTATTTTAAACAAAAAATTATTCAAATTATATTTATTTAGATAATAAACAGCTTAACTTGTGCGTATATAGTGTTTCCTGATAATTACTAATTTAATAATTGTAGTTATTTTGTCCTAAATTTATTGTGTAATTAGTTGATAAGATTTTTAAAATCTATAACTGAATCAATTGAAATATCACTAAATTAGAAGGATTTAATAAAAATTAAATACTGTCAGCTATTTTTAGTTACAGAAATTGTTTGTTCTTTGATAAAATAGTTTATTTGTTTACGGAAACTACAGTCATTTAATAGACTTACATAATGCTTTCTCTTCTTTATCTATGATTCAAAAACAAAGGAGAAAAAACAAATACCAAAATCCCTGCCTTTTCTCCCTATTTAAGTCTTAAGTGACTTAAGGCAAAATCCTGCTAATTTTAACTAGAAAATGCCTAAAATAATGTTATTGACTTATGGCCTGAACGTTGCTTTCTTTAGAGTTCGTTATTTGTTGTTTAAGTACTTCAAACGCTTTATTAAACTGGGGATCACCAAAACTTCCGATTCGCTCGCGATCTTGTTGAAGAGCTTTGCGTTCGTCGTTGCTCAATTCAAATATAACATCAGGGTCGATACCTTGTTTATTAATATCTCGACCATTGGGAGTGAGATACTTAGCGATGGTCACAGCTAACCCAGAACCATCTCCTAATCCCCGAACAGATTGCACTAAACCCTTACCAAAAGTCTGCGTTCCTACAATCATAGCGCGTCTATGATCTTGTAAAGCTCCTGACAAAATTTCACTGGCACTCGCTGAACCACCATCCACTAGCACCACTAGGGGTTTATCTGTTAAGGCACGATTACTAGCTCGTTGTTGCTCTTCTTGTCCACCACGGTTAACTGTTGAGACAATTTTTCCTTCATCAAGCCACATCCGAGCAATTTCAATGCTTGAATATAACAGTCCTCCAGGGTTGGAACGAAGGTCTAAAATATAACCGTTAACCTGTTCGGCTTCTAAATTTTTAATAGCCTCTCGCATTTCTTGACCAGCTTGACTACTAAATTGAGTCAGACGGATATAGCCAATTAACCCAATAGGAGTTTGTTGAGAACGAGAGCGAACAGGGTTTAGCTCTATGCGCGCCCTGACAAGGGAATAATCAGTTTCTTCAGCACTACGACGAATAGTTAAAGTTACTTCACTACCTGGTTTACCCCGAATTAACTTAACGGCATCTCCGACATCCATACCCTTAGTAATCTTGCCATTAATTTTTGTAATAACATCTTTAGATAAAATTCCGGCCTTAAATGCCGGAGTATTTTCAATTGGGGCAACTACCATCAATTCGTTAGTTTCTTCATCTTTAGTAATTTGAATACCTACTCCAGTTAATTCTCCTGAAGTATCAATTTGCATATTCTTGAATTCTTCAGGATCCATAAATCGAGTATATGGATCTTCAAGCCTTTCGAGCATTTCTCTAATCGCCTTATAAGCCTCCTTTTTATCTCCATAAGGACGCTTTAAATATTCCTGACGAATAGCTCGCCAATCTACCTGATTAAACGTTACGTCAACATAGGTCCGGTTAATTATCTGCCAGACTTCATCAACTAATTCTTTTGGATTATCTTGAAAAAAGGCTTGACTCTGGGAGAAGCGTAGTCCTCCACCTGTGACTGCAACCGCAGTTAGGACAGCCACAGTCGCGCTGAGAATTAGTCCGCGTTTTTTATTAACCATAAGCCTAGAATTTATGCAAAGATAAAAGGGTAAAGAGATTTTTACTAACTGAGTGTCAATTGTGATACTTAAACCTGATAGTCCAACTTGATATATCTTCTACTATTAAGTTGTTTAGTTCATAGGAACATACAGTTGGTTATTTTAAAATTAGAGTACTTTCCTCTAGTTATAACATTTTTTTAAAGCAGATACAGGCATCCTATGATGAATAACATGCCCATTGATATGAATTCTTTGAAAAGTAAGCGACAAACTTTACGTGTTCAGCGAAGATTCAAGGCATGGCAAAGTGTATGGCGTTTTTTAGCCCTTTTGGGAATGATGGGAGGATTAATTTGGATGCTTAGTTGGCCTCATTGGGTCATCAAAGATAAATCACAAATTAAGATTGTAGGAAATCAACTATTGTCTTCAGAGAAAATTCGGCAGCTTCTTAAACTATCTTATCCTCAATCTATCTGGCAACTCCCCCTTCATGAATTGACCCAACAATTGAAGGCAGAACCCCCATTGAAAGATATTCATCTTACTCGTCAACTTTTTCCAACCCAGATAACTGTTACCGTCAAAGAACGACAACCTATTGCTATGGGGACTTCTTCTCAAGGAGATGGCTATCTCGATGCCGCGGGGGTCTGGATTCCTAAGAAGTTCTATAAAAAAGATACGAAAATTGAAACAGAACAAGACCTCACGGTCCTCGGTTTTGAGCCTCAGTACCGTTCCTATTGGCTTGAAATATATCACCTAATTCTTCAGTCTCCTATCAACGTTATGGCAGTAGATTGGCGAGACCCAAGTAATCTGATTTTAAAAACTGAATTGGGAACTGTTTATTTTGGACCTTATGGCAATCGCTTTCGGGAACAATTGCGGATTTTGGCTAAAATGAGAGAAATTTCCTCGCATATTCCTCCAAACCGGGGTTTTTACTTAGATGTGACCAATCCTCGGTCTCCTTCAGTTCGTCTAGTGCCTTAGTATAAATTTGCTGCATTAATTACGTTAATTTTGAACTATTTATTTACTATTTTAAACTGTATTATTAAAGATTTCTCACTTGACTTTTAACAAAAACAATTATGCTTGTAGTATATAAGGGTTGAAAACTTCAGATTTTTAGGATATGAGATAGTATAAATTTACGTGATATAGTAAGTTTTATATTACATATAGGTGAATATTCAATTTATTATATATGTATACTAAATTATAATCTAATTAGCTATATTTGATAGTAATTAAACATACTGTTGTTTAATGATTTTTAATTATTCCTAATTACCCATTAATATAAAATGGATTCTCGTAAAAAATTAATGTCTAACAATTCGAGTTTCAGTGACACTAAATCTTCCGAAATGTCCAATACAGTAGACGATTGTGGTATTCATAATAATAATCTGTTCTTGTCTCAATTGAACGATCCTTCAGAATCCCTTATAGAAGACATCAGGAGCAACAGAATAGTGCCAAATAATGTGGCTAAAATAAAGGTCATTGGCGTTGGTGGTGGCGGATGTAATGCGGTTAACCGTATGGTTGAAAGTTCCTTGACTGGAATTGAGTTTTGGGCTATCAACACTGATGCTCAAGCTCTTTCTCAATCAGCAGCACCTCAACGTTTACAAATCGGACAAAAATTGACTAGAGGTCTAGGAGCTGGTGGAAATCCATCTATTGGGACTCAAGCTGCTGAAGAGTCTAGAGACGAAATCGCTCACGCTTTAGAAAATACCGACCTTGCTTTTATTACAGCTGGTATGGGTGGGGGAACTGGCACAGGAGCAGCTCCTATCGTTGCCGAGGTAGCAAAAGAAATGGGCTGTCTAACGGTAGGGGTTGTCACCCGTCCTTTTACCTTTGAAGGACGACGGCGTACTACTCAGGCAGCCGAAGGAGTCAATAATCTGCAAAATAACGTTGATACTCTCATTGTTATTCCTAATAACCAGTTACTACAAGTCATTCCTCCAGACACTCCTTTGCAAGAAGCATTTCTGACAGCCGATAATATTCTGCGACAGGGGGTACAAGGGATTTCGGATATTATTACAATTCCTGGTTTAGTTAATGTAGACTTCGCGGATGTTAGGGCAGTGATGGCTGACGCAGGATCAGCATTAATGGGACTAGGAACTGGTTCAGGGAAATCTCGTGCTAATGATGCGGCAGTACAGGCAATTTCTTCTCCTCTATTGGAACATTCGATTAAGGGAGCTAAAGGAGTTGTCTTTAATATTACTGGAGGCAGTGATCTCACCCTTCATGAAGTAACAACAGCTGCTGAAACTATTTTTGAGGTAGTTGATCCCGAGGCCAATATTATCTTTGGAGCGGTTATTGATTCAGTGTTACAAGGAGAAGTAATAATTACAGTCATTGCGACAGGTTTTAGTGGAGAATCTGACAATATAGCTTCAAAAACAGTAAAGAGTACTTCTGTGCGAAGAGTAAGCAACACTACAACTACCAAAGTTCTTGAGTCAGAATCTCCTAAACCCACAGGGTTAGATATTCCAGACTTTCTTCAACAACGTCGTTTTCCAAAACACTAGTTGATTAATAAGTATACTCGAAATAATTTTTATTAAAATCAATCTTATGAATAAGAGACTTTTTAAAATTTTGGTTTTCCTCATAACTTGATTTGAATAAAACATTAATCTAAGTATTTTTTGTTCAAGAAACTTACTACTATTACTAATCATTTGGTGTTAATTTTCTTTACTTTGATGCGTATTAAGCTCGTTTCAGAAGAAACCGCAAAGTAAATTCATGATAAATTAAAGTTTATAAAAAAATAAGTTTATATATTTATAAATTTTGTCAATCTTCAACTATAAAGTTTGTTTACTTAGTATTCTATAGGTTGATTTCACATCATATAGTTGGATACGGTTAAAAATTTTTTTGATAAAGAGAAAACATAAAATATATAATTATATTAATCTAAAATAAATAATAGTATTAAGTTGTCCAAATAGGAATATTCTGAAGTCCAGAGATATATAGGGTTTTATTTTAATTGGCTTCGATCTAAATAAAAGTTAATCAAAACCTATATATCTATATTAACTTTTTTAAGTTACAATATACGTAGAAAGTATTTTTTATTCAAAACCCTCTTGTTTTCTATAATGTGTTTTAAACTCTGATAAGAGTATCTAAACTTTTTTAAAGTAATACCATTCTCGTTAAGTTTAATTTTTTTTTCTAGCTAATGAGCAACTCTCGGCCCTGTATATATTTGCTAATATACTGATATATATTTTAATATATGAGCTAATTATTAAATAATTTGATTGGTTAACAAGGTTTTTTCTTCTTTATTTTAAATTCTTATTATTAATATTTTTGTCTATCTCTTCTTTTAATTTACTAAATTTTTTTGTATTTTTTTACTATAATCATAATCTATTACTACAGTGAATAAAATATTTTTGGGATTCCTTTCTAAAAAATTTTTAGAAGAAAGTGTTATCTTTTCAATTAGACGAAATTTTAACTTCCCATGTATTTATATTTTATTTTAAACAAACTAAAATATGAAGCTAAATAAAATTTTTTAACAATTTTTTGTATAAATCATTTCTTTCTTACTAAGAGTTAATGTTTTTATGATTAAATTGAGTAAAATTTAGTATTTACATAATTTTTTTTGATAATTATATTGTTATATATATAAGTTATATAAATAAACCTATTACTATCTTATTTAAGATATCAAGACCGGGAATGGTAATTTATCTAAATTGAGAGTCTCATTTATTAAACTAAATCGAGTATTTGATACTATAGGTATAAATTAAATTAAAATATTGCAGATATGATAACATCATATACATTAAAAATATGTATTTTAACAACTATATTATTGATAATAAAATTATGTGTATATATAAATATGTATATTAAGTATATCTAGAGAACTTAAAGTTTTAAAAATCTAAAATAGTGTAGTATTATTTTACATATTTTACTACTTAAATAATATTAGTTCACAGAATAGTTTCTAAAGTAATTATGTAGAATAAATAAACTTTCAGTCACAGAATGATAGTTTTAATCTCATTTTTTATTTATTAGGTTATTTTAGGTTAAAGTTAATAAAGACTAAAAATTTTATTTCTAATTAAGATAGAGTGTAAATATAATTATTTTTGCAATTTGATTAGGTTTTTAGATTAAATTATTAAAGTTCAAATTTAGTTTTTAGTTATTATAATATCTATCGATAATTTTATTTATATTAGATTTTATATATAAAATCTAATATCTATCTATTAATTTTTTATATATAAATAGAAATATAAAAAAATATTGTAATTTATACTTATAAATATATTTTTTTATCAGAAAATTATATACTTTACTATGTTTGTTTATTAACTTTTGATAAAAAATAGTAGCAATATTTATATTCAAAACTAATTTAAAATATCTAATTTACGCAATTTTAAATCTAAATTAAAACTAAAATATAAACTACCTAAATTAGTATTTAGGTAACAACTTATAACTATAATATACCTATTAATAGAGACTATTATATTAATAAATTACAACAAGATTTACATAAAATTTTACTTTATAAAACTATTTTTATAGTTTTATAAAGTCTCAATAAAGTTAATACACGATCAAATTTTTTTATTTTTAATAAAAATAAATTTAATATAAAATAAATAAAAAAATAATATCAATAATTATATATTAATAGCAGTATTTATTGAAGTATGATACTTCGAACAAAAAATATTATTTCAATATTTATCGAAGTATTTTATACTATTTTTATGAATTGCTATATAAAAAGTTTTTATATTAAATATTTAGGAATATTTTACTCATAAATTAATTATTTACTAGTCAACATTGAGCCAGTTTATGTTAGCTTAGATAGTCTACTCAATAAAAAAATGGTTTTGTAAAAACTATGAAAATTTCAGCTGAAGGAAACACAAATTCTCGCCAATTAGCTCTAGTAATTCTTAAAGAAATTGAACAACGGGGAGCTTATGCTGACATTGCCCTTAACCACGCTTTGAACCAAACTAATTTCAATCTAAATGATCGCGCTTTGGTCACGGAATTGGTCTACGGCATTGTCCGACGACGGCGTACTTTAGATACTTTAATTAATCAACTAGGCAAAAGATCTGCTCATCAACAACCCCCAAATCTTCGTTTAATACTACATCTTGGACTCTATCAATTGCGCTATCTTAATCATATTCCCTTATCAGCAGCCGTTAACACCAGTGTTGATCTAGCCAAAGAAAACCAATTACTTCCCCTTTCAGCGGTAGTTAATGGTATCCTGCGTCACTATATCCGTTTGAGTGAGACTAAAATTGATCCTCTAATCTTACCTGATCACCCTGTTGAAAAATTAGGTGTTCTCTATAGTTTTCCTAATGAAATTATCGAACTTTGGTTGCAGCAATTCGGGGAAAATACTACCGCCCAACTATGTGAATGGTTTAACCAATCTCCTCATCTTGATTTACGGATCAATCCTTTGACAACTACTCTAGAAACTGTTAAAGCACATTTGAAGCAAGCTAACATTAATGTGATGGGTCTAGAAAATATTTGTCAAGGATTAAGACTAATTGGTAAAACTGGAGATATTAAAAAATTACCAGGGTTTAAAGAAGGGTGGTGGACTGTACAAGACAGCAGTGCGCAATTAGTAACTCATTTACTTGATCCTCAACCTTCAGAAGTAATTATTGATGCTTGTGCTGCCCCTGGCGGAAAAACTACCCATATTGCTGAATTAATGCAAGATAAAGGGATAATTTTTGCTTGTGATCGCACTTCATCAAGATTAAATAAACTACAAGCCAATGCCCAACGATTACACCTAAAATCCATTAAAATCGTCACAGGAGATAGCCGTCAATTCAACCAATTCACTGCGATGGCTGATCGAGTTTTATTAGACGCTCCCTGTTCAGGACTAGGAACCTTGCATCGACATCCTGACATTCGTTGGCGACATAGTCCTGAAAAGGTCCGACAGCTATCGAAATTACAGCAAGAGTTATTAGAGAAAACGGCAACCTGGGTAAAACCTCAGGGAGTTTTAGTGTATGCTACTTGTACCCTTAATTGTTTAGAAAATGAATTAATTATTAAACAGTTTCTTGATACCCATACGAATTGGTACATCGAAGCACCATTAGCTCATTCGCCCTTGTGTAATTGGGTAACTTCATCAGGATGGATAAAAATTTTGCCCCATCAACATCAAATGGATGGCTTTTTTCTGGTGAAGTTAAAGAAAGGTTAATAGAACCTCCATGTGTTTGTTAAGTCCTTCATTATAGAAATAGGAAAAATTAGAAATAATTGAAATTAACCATGAAAAGTGTTCATAAAAAGAAACAACTCCTCAAGATTTTAATTGGTGCTGCTTGGATTGACGGATTAATCCAGAAAGAAGAACGAAATTATTTGAATAAGATGATAGCTGCTCAGGGTCTTGCCGATGATCAAGAGATTGCTACTCTTTTCTCTGAACTTAAGCCAGTTCAACCTAGTCAGTGTTATCAATGGTTAGAAGAATATTTAGGAGTTAATCCTACTACTAAAGATTATCAAAAGCTACTTGAGTCTATTAGTGGTTTAATTTACAGTGATGGTGATGTGCAGATGCAAGAAGCCCAATTGTTGACTAAATTACAATTGCTTAATCCGTCTCAGGATTCTTATAAATCTTCTTTTGAGAAGATATTAAAAATTGTTCAAAAATTATATAAAAAGGCTATTAGCTAAGAAATAATCAAGAGCAAAAACTATCGATCAATAATTTTATTGCCGATCATTAAATTAATTTATTGGCCATTAAAATAACAACCGCAGTCTATTCATTTTCATAAAGCCCTATTTGTGGATACGATGAGGTTAACAACTACACCCAATGATAACTGTTAATATTTAAGACTATAGTTGTTATTTAAAAACAATAATAAGTAAAGCCAATTTATCTTTTGTACTCTCTCTTGATTTCTAGACATAAAGATAAATTTTCTGTAGACGATTAGTCGAAAAATGAGTTAATAAATATAGTTTTAAGCACTTAGATTGATCAAATGTTTAATTTGATCAATCTAAGTGTTTGAGTTAATCGTTAATTATTTTAATACAAAAATATTGACGAAGTAAAATTTTATCAATTAGTTTGACTGACTTTTACTTCATCTTCTATTGAAGATAAGTAATTTCTTATATTTTTTGTTGATAGAGGTTTTTAAAAAGTCATTGAATAATAAATTTTTAATCTTTAGAGAATTTGCTAACTCAATTGCTGCATCAACTAAAAAACAATTTTATGATTGTCTATATTCTCTGGGGTTAACTTAAAAAACAAACAATTCACTACAATTGTTTATAACTAAATTTATTTTAAATTCTTAACACCATTATACAAGATTTTAGATACATCGAATCTAAGTCTTTATAAACTCGGTGCGCTCTACTACAAAACTGATGAAAAATCTCTATATAAATAAAAACAATAAAACTAATTTGTGTAATTTATTTTTGCCTAGGAAATAAGCTTCATAAAATGATTGCCGCTGACTAGATTAGGAGATATTTTTCACATTTGTAATATGTTAAATTGTTCAAAAGTCCGATATTTTAACGCATAAAAAGCAATTACAATAAGTAAAACTTTACCTATTTAAAAATAAAAATGTTGTTTATATTTTATAATGAATATTATTAATTTTTAAAATATAAACAATGTTGCCGTAATTTTTGAGATAAGTACTCTGACTTACAAAATACTTCGGTACGATATAATACTTTAGATCTAAAGTACTATATAGATAGTTATTTTCTTTTATTAGCAAAATATGGTGTCGTATAAAAATTTTAGAAGATAAACTGTTTGTACGACTACAAAAAAATTATCTCGAAAAAATTTATGCTATGCAATGAGAATTATTACCCTTATGGAGGACAAATTATCCTCCATAAGGGTAATAATTAAATTTTATTAATAAAAGAAGAGCTCTTTAATTTAACCTAAGATAAAAATATACTTCCTAAACTGTTATAATCACGTTATTCAACTGTTCGATATTTTGGAGACTTATTAAAAACTTACCTAAAGTTTAATGAATATTTATTTATCCTCTATAAATAATAGAATGAACGAAATCATGTAAGTCTTAACAGGTATCCCTACTATTTTTATTACTCTAACTTTTATTGTAGGAATTTATAATATGAATTTTGAATATATACCATAATTTTATTGGTGTTAAAATTATATTACTGGTCTAGGTTTAATAGCAACTGTTACGACAAGTTTATTATTTTACTTTTCCCTACGGGGATAGTTTTATTAATTTTATAGTCTTAACAAAACCCTAAATTAATTAATAGCAATAACCAATTAAGTAGATAAAATCATTACAGTTATATTTCTTTGCCAAATATTAGTACTTTCTTAAAATTTTCAGATAATACTAAGTTAGACAAACCCAAAGAAATCTCAAATAGAAAAGTAGCTACTAAAGTAAAAACATTATATAATTGTATTATTATAAGAAATTTAACAAGCATAATCAAAAGAGCAAAAAATATTAAAATTAACTAGTAATCTATAAATTAATACCATAACAATAACAAAAGCAGAAATCTTATATTTAAGTATTCTAGAATAGAAAATCAGAAAAATTGTAGGCAAAATAAAATATTTAAAATATATATTTATAAAAATAATTTATAGATAGATTATCTAGAAAAGAGAAGCATTATAGAAGTTTTTGATAAGGTTTTAAAACTAACTTTTAAATAAATAAAAATTTTAATAATACTCTTAGACAAAGGTAAAAATATTTTAAATAATTAAAGACAATCTAAATTTTCTTAAAAAAGATAAATAAAAATTAATTTTTTTTAAACTTTTAAAATATACTATAAACGGAAAAACATAGAAGATGGCACAAATGGCACAATAATCATCTATTTTTTTAAAAAAAGAAATTAATATTGTAATTTCATTAAAATAAATCTGTCTATACTGAATGTATTAATTAAAACTATATCGGAACAATAATAAAATAAAAAAAAGATACCCTCTGTTTTGTATGATAAATCATAGTTTTATATTAAACACCATGAAAAATGGTATCAAATAAAAGTTTATAAAACTGTAGGAAGGATATTTAAAAATAAATATTATTTAGCTAGGTCAGCTAAATAAAATCCTGCTTAAAAAAAGTTACCCTAAAAAATATAAATTAGAGCAATAGAAATTTAGCTCTATCTTAAAAAAGATAGAAATATAAAATTATTGAAGTTTTGAACGTTTACTTAAAGCTACTTACTTGTCTACTTAGAACACAAACTTTCCGAGCAAAAAACAGTATACTAAACATAGGAAAGAGTTAGCGAGGGAGTTGCGGATTCGTCCTTGAGGCGAATTCGAGGAAAGTCCGGGCTTCCTAAAGACCAAACTTGCTGGGTAACTCCCAGTGCGCGTGAGCGTGAGGATAGTGCCACAGAAAAATACCGCATTTTTTAGGCATTGTCTAAAAAATGTAAGGGTGCAAAGGTGCGGTAAAAGCGCACCAGCAGCATCGTGAGGTGCTGGCTCGGTAAACCCCGGTGGGAAGCAAGGTCGGAGGAACTAAGGTTGGTCTTTTTCCGTTCCGTTATTGGAGAACCGCTTGAGGCGTTTGGTAACAAGCGTTCCAGATAGATAATTCCCCCTATAAGACTAATATTTTATAGGAACAGAACCCGGCTTATGTCTAACTCTTTCCCCTTTCCTTAATCATTATTTGGCGTCTATCCTTACTAATATAGGTGGCACAGTGAAGAACTACTGCCCTGAAAGGATACTATCTGAGAACATCAATTAGCAATTTCTATTTCCTCTTGGGGTAACGCTCTTTTCATCTTTCCCAACCACTCAATTAAACTCTCTAATTGTTTTTGGGGTTTTGATAGTCCTAAACCTCTAACAGTTACTTTCTTAGGACTATAAACAAATCGTGATTGCAGATAATGAGGTAGGTTTTCTTGTAATAATTTCCAAGCAGGTTCTTCCATCGGAGTCTCTAAAATGATATGTTGTTTGTCATCAGTTTTAATACGAGAAAAACCTAAAGATTTGCCAATTTGTTTTAATTCTATTACCTGCAGTAGTTGTTTTACGGAGGTGGGTATCTCTCCATAGCAGTCTGTCCAAGCTACCATAATTTGCTCTAAATCTTTTTTGGAATTCGCTGTTGCTACTGCTCGATAAGCATCCATTTTTTGTTGCGTATCAGCAATATAACTATTAGGAATAAAAGCGGTTAACTGTAAATCAACTTGAGTTTCATTAACTTGAGGTATTTCCTGACCTTGAATTTCTTTGATTGCTTCTTGTAACATTTCCATGTACAGTTCAAATCCAATAGCCGTCATTTGACCTGACTGTTCAGCCCCTAATAGGTTTCCTACTCCCCGGATTTCCATGTCACGAGTGGCTAATTGATATCCTGAGCCCAATTGGCTGAGTTCTTGTAAGGCTCTCAATCTTTTCCTGGCTGTTTCTGTTAATTCCCCTCTACTTGGATATAATAACCAAGCGTGGGCTTGTACTCCAGATCGTCCAACTCTTCCTCTCAACTGATAAAGTTGAGATAAACCAAATTTTTGAGAATCTTCAATAATAATCGTATTAACTCTTGGAATATCTAATCCTGATTCAATAATCGTTGTACAAACTAAAATATCTCCTATCCCATTGTTAAAGTCTAACATGGTTATTTCTAATTCATTAACATCCATTTGTCCATGAGCAACCATAATTCTCGCACTGGAAATCATTTGTTGCAATTTTCCCGCTACTTCTTCAATTCCCTCAATCCTAGAAACAACGTAAAAGATTTGTCCCCCCCGATCTAATTCGTTACGAATAGCGGTTCTAATAACATCAGGATTATAACTGGATAAGTGGGTTTTAATAGAACGACGAGAGGGTGGAGGGGTAGTTATTAAACTCATTTCTCGAATACCTGATAGGGACATATATAAGGTCCGAGGAATAGGAGTAGCACTTAAAGCAAGAACATCAACTTGAGTTTTTAACTTTTTAATTTTTTCTTTTTGATTAACCCCAAATCTTTGTTCTTCGTCAATGACTAATAATCCTAAGTTTTTGAACTCAATAGTTTTTCCTAAAATTTCATGAGTTCCTACAACAACATCTAATTCTCCTGTAGCTAACCGTTGAACAATATTCTTTTTCTCTGAAATGGTACGGAAACGATTTAGTAGTCCAATATTAATTGGATAAGGTGCAAATCTTTCTTTTAGAGTATGATAATGTTGTTGCGTTAGAATCGTAGTCGGTGCCAGTAAGGCAACCTGTTTATTTCCACTAGTAATGGCTTTAAAAATTGCTCTGACAGCGACTTCTGTTTTGCCAAACCCCACATCTCCACAAACTAATCGATCCATAGGGCGATCACTTTCTAAATCTACTTTTATATCTTGAACTGCTTGCAGTTGATCTGGTGTCGGTTTATAGGGGAAAGAACCTTCTAATTCTTCTTGCCAAGGGGTATCAGGAGGATAAATAAACCCTGATTGTTGAGAGCGCTTAGCATAAAGATTTAATAGGTCAACTGCTAATTTCTTAATAGTTTTACGAACTCTCTGTTTAGTTTTTTCCCATGTTTTTCCTGTCATTTTATGGAGTTCTGGAGAACGATTTTCAGATTGATAATAGCGGGATAAACTATCCACAGAATCTGCTGGAATTCTTAATAACCCATCATGATATTGAATAACTAAATACTCACGAGTTGCTAAACTCTCTAGTTTTAAAAATCTACCAACTCCATGACTTTTATGAACAACATAATCTCCGGGAAGTAGTCGCTCTAAGTTTATTCGTTTAGAGGCAGCCCGACGACGTTTTCGGATATATCCTGTAGGGGATAAAACATATTGTCCAAAAAACTCTTCATCGGTAATAACAACAACCCGAAAAGTAGGAAGAATAAATCCTTTTAATTCTGCTAAACCTGAATACTTTAAAGCTACTGCTATCCCTTGAGTATGATATTTTTCAACTCCTGGGTAATCACGAGGATTTGGAATAAATTGAGCTGGACAGTCATGTTCTTCTAATAAAGAAACTGTTCGAGAAGGTTGGGCAGAAACCAACCAGGTTGAATATTTATTTAGATAAATACCACTGTAAATTTCTTGTTTTCCTCGTAATATTTCTGCTAGTTTAGAGAACTGATGAGGAACACTAGGAATCGGACGACTTGACAAGTCTAATGCAGTTATATTCGTGCTTTCTGATAACTCTGAAAGATAAATAATAGGAAGTTTTCTAGCTAAATTTACAGAATTTTGAAAAGAACGATGAATCTTCGGCAAAGGTAATTCTAATTCTTGCCAGTTATCCTCTATATATTCTAACCAGCGATTGCTATGGGACTCACATTGTTCTAATTCATCAAAAACACAAAGGGTGTTGTCTCCTAAATAATCTATTAATGAAGCGGGTTTTTCAAAAGCTATTCCTAAAAAACGTCCCATTCCCTCGGGATAATTATCGTCCTCTAATGCATCTATTTCTTCAACAGATAAATAAGTCTTTAAAGATTGATGTCGTTCATTAAGAGTGTTGATAATGATAGGATCAAAACTTGTAGGAGTTAGAAGAACTTGGTCAAGTTTTTCTAATGAACGTTGAGTTGCTAGATCTAATTCTCGAATTTTTTCTAATTTATCTCCAAACCATTCTAATCGAATAGGTAATTCTAAGGAAACTGGAAAAATATCAACAATGTCTCCTCTTCTACTCCATTGACCCTCAGTTTCTACTAAAGAAACTCTTTTATAACCTAATTTAGTTAATGATTGATTAATTTCTTGAGATGATTGAGTTATTCCTGTTTGTAAATTTAAACAATAAGACCAAAAAATCTCAGGAGGTGGTAAATGAGGTTGTAAAACTTTTTCTGTGGTAACAATAGCTAATTTATTATCAATAGACGATGAACTATTTATACTTGACAAAACCTGCATTTGTCCCCAAATCATTTCTGATTCAGCGTTAAATAACTCATAAGGAGATGCTTCTGAGGTTGGGTAAAAATCAACAGTTTTCCAGCCCATAGTCTCTAACTGAGTTGCCCATCTTCCCGCCTCTTCTTGGGTTGCACAAACCACTAACAAACTTCGATTCTCCGCCTGTGCTAATGCTGATACCATTAAGCCTTTAGGAAATCGAGGAATTCCTTTTAATCCTAAATAACCTATTTTTTTTAGTTTCTCTAATAATTCTTTAGTTAGAGGTGATTTTTGTAGGGTACGAATTAGAGAAGAAAAAGTCATAACTATATTAACAAATCTATTTTATCTTTTAGTATATAAAAATAAATAAAGATGATTTTTACATAATCAAAATATTTTCAGATAGCTATTGTAACACACTTTATCATTGGCTGTTTTTGAAAACAAAACAGCTTGTTCAGACTTAAGATATACCCTTAAATAAACGTTAAAGATCTAAATTATTTTATGCCTCTACCTGTAACTACTTTAAATGAATTAAACTCATCTTTAAACATCCTAGGAATCTTCTGAACTTTTTTCAGTACTATTTTCTCTATATTATATTTAGCTTTATACTCTAAGTTGGTATTTTATATAGAATAGATATATTTTTTTATTATTGTTTTGATTTTGCTTTAAATAAACTACTTATATGTACTAAATCATCACTGAGAATAATTACCTCATTTATCTCTTTATTTCTACCTTTTAATCAAAAAAAAATCTATCTATTTAAATTATTTATATTTTTACCTTATTTTTTAAAACAATTTTTATTTATAGTTATATAACTGTAAATTTTTAACTATTTTTAGTATACAGAAAATTTTTTATCAGTTATTAAATATATTTAATAGATTTGCTAAACTTTTAATTCATTTAAATTCCGATCTTTTTGTATTAAAATAGTATATCTATACCCTTGTTCTTGTTTTGTATAAATTTTTAAAATAGTAAGTTAACTCCAATAGGTTTTGATGTTTGGATTTTATTATCTTAATTTTTAAGTGGTTATTATCTAATATTTTTTATTATCATATAAATTTGTTAAATTTAAACTCTTTGCAATATTTAAAATCAACAGAAAACTTGTATAAAAAAGTATAATATAATTTTTATAAATTACTCATATTTAAAAACAACATAACTTTATTGAATACATCAAAGCTATTTACCTACATTGTAATTACAAATATTTTAAATCGGTAAAGAGTACCCAACGTCAGCTAATATAATTAATTGTACTCCTATATTTAATCAATCACTTATTTGCTGTTCTCTCAACTCATTAGCTATTTTTTACTTTAACATATTCAAACTCTCTATATTACTACAAAAAAACTATATTAATGAGGGGTTCTAGCTTATGGCTGGTGTTTATTTTTTAACCCTGTAAATATAATAAATGACAAATATTCTAATTTACTAATTTATTAGAGTCAATTAGTCTCTTTAATTTACAATGCATTAAAGAGACTAATTGACAGTTAACTATACTTTAGCAAAATTTTTTTAATCTACTTATATTTTTTGAACAATCCTTCAAATTATCTACTAAAAAATGATTATTTTTTAAAAAAATAACTACATTCTACAGTATTAATAATATGGTCAATATCGTTTTTTTAATAACCATCGATCATCTGTTTAACTAATGCTTGTGTTTATTTTTATTCTGCCTTACTTTCTGGTGATTCTGCACAACATCCTTGGATTTTAAAAATAAATATTTCACATCCATTTATTGTTAAAACTTTTACTATTGTTTGATGAAAAAAGAAAAAGATAGCCTTTGCAAAAAATATAAAATAATCCCTGTTCGATATCGTAATTTTTCTAAATCGCAATAACTTATGAGATTTGTTCTCCCCATTTTTAATAATACGTTTAAAAGAAATTATTAAACTCTATCTCTTTCCCTATAACCAATTGTTGAACAACAAAGGACGGAACAACTTCTGCTATAGTGATTTATAGCTCTAATTCGAGTAAGGTTCGGTCTATCTTAGGGATTGCGGTTTTATCTTCAATCATTTCTAAGATTCCCGATGTGTAAGGAGAGTAAGAATAAATTCTAAATATAACTTTACAAATAATCTTTAACGTACAAAAAAAGTCTTAGGTCTAAATCTATAATTTTTTTATAACTTTTTCTCCCACTTTTCATATCTACTGTGGATTTAATCTCATCAATGATGACGTCATTGAGGTAAATAGGGTATATAGGTATAAATTGGTTAACCTATTTAAGAGTCCGTCGTAAATTGACCAATTTAAATTCTGCTTCTACAGTTTTTATGAAACCTACCACAGCACGGTCAACAATACAGTTCAGATTTTGAATATTTATAACTAGTCTTGGGGATAATACTAAGCTACTTCAATTTAAGTTTAGTACTATCCCTGCATGATAAAAATAGATCATATTCTTTCCTTAGCAGACTGAATAATCTTAGACAGATTTTTTAAATTAAGGGTATATCAGATAATTAGAACAAATATTAAAACATATGAAGTTGTCAATTGAACTTTTTTAAGATAAATCTAGGGTATTTTAAAAAAGAATTGCATCATGGGAATCAACCAAAAACTCAAGTTGTATAAGTAAGATTCTTTAATCTAAAGGTAACTCACTCCATTCTGCACAAAAGTTGTCCCAACATAATACTTTTTCTTTCCCTGGAAACCAGTCTACTTGGTCTACTCTAAACCATTGTTGCATCAAATGACTCCAAAGTTCAATGTCTTCCCCATTGTTTCGGTAATAATATTTTTGACCGCTACGGGTCACGATTTCCCAGGTTAGACCATTTTCTAAGTGATCAAATTCTATGCTTAGAGTACAATTTTCAGGGGATAATAATTTATCTCCTTGACGTTGATAACAAGTAGTTTGACAATTTTGCAGGTTGGATTTTCTTAAATTAGCCATAAATACAATACTCAGTAATTTTTTTTAAAGAGTGGAAAGTATTAGGAGGGTTTTTTACTCTCCTAAACTTCTCCTAGTTTTCCCAATGAGATCTTACAGAAAGTCTTGGCAAAGGAGGACGATTAGTCCTGGTTTTTTTAGGCATAAATTTACCTTCAGGTCTGTAACCAGTTTGATAGCTAGAGCCAGAACTTCCCCCTGCAATATCATAAATATCAAGGTATAAAGATTGACCAGCAGCAGTAGCAGCTAATTGTAGGACCACACAAATAGCCTGAAAATTACTTCCACTTCTTCCAAAAATTCGTTCTTTATCATTGCCTTCAAAGGCTAAACGAATCCAAACCCGTTGATTCTTATTAACCTGTTCACAATCCACACTTAAAGAATCGGACGATTCTAACAAAGGTTCTACCAAAAATTCTACTAAACCCAAATAATCTGGGCTGGTAGAATTTGATGAATTAGACCAAGAATTAGGCTTGAGCATTGACTTGTTCAAATACTTGCGCTTTCTTAAGAATACTACGAACAGTATCAGTGGGTTGAGCTCCCTCTTGAAGTCTTTTAACAATCCCTGGAACATTTAAGTGAGTTTCGTCGGTTCTGGGATTGTAAAATCCTAATTCTTCTAAAGGGCGACCATCACGACGACTGTTGTTATTCATAGCGACAATTCTATAACTGGCCTCACGCTTTTTACCGTACCGTTTTAAGCGTAGTTTTATCATATTAGTTACTGAGACTCCTTAACTCATTGATAATTTTTAATCACTGTCTGGTAAGAGATTGACTTTTAGCTCAAATTGACTAAGTCATTTCCGAACCTATAATCATACCATTTTATTGTCAACTTCAGTAAATTATCAGAATCGCTATTGTTATGTAGACTTAATTGATATATGCGAAAAGTAGTTAAATGTAAACATTGCCTATTTATTCGGTATTTCTTCTAATCTTTCAGTCCTATTACTAAGAGCTTAGAGTTGGTCAATTCTAAGAATTTAAATTTTATTAGCGTGACATTTAAGACATTACTGAATAAAAATGGAATTGGGCACAACTTATCTTTTTTTCAGCGATGCTCATGCAGAAATTAGGTTTATTTTAACAACCTTAAAAAGTTAGACGACGAGATAAAGCTATTGCTATAACAATTTTTTACTTCAGATTAGTCCCTTGAGAAGCTCGAAAAGCAGATGCAAACTTCTCCATTTGAGAAGAAGAGAAATTGTCTCTTTTTCTGCTTGTCAAAGCATTAAAATATATGGAAAACACTTCTTTGGTTTCCATGACTAAAAATCTAATATTACCATGATCTCTCTTTCTCGCTACGATTTACTTGAGTCAAATATCCACACATCAATCTAGTTTTAATGCGAGATTTGCTTTCTATTACTAATTTGGTGAAATCATTGTTCTCTATAAAAGCAAATCTCGCATTAAAACCTTTAGTCAAATTTTATGATAGTTGGACTAACTTTATGAATTAGGGTAGTAAATGAGAATATTGAGGGTGGTTAAATGGCTTTAAAATAAAAAATATAATATCGTATTATTACTTAAATAAGTAACGATTTGCTAAAAAGAATATTGATATTTTTTTGGTTTTAATACAGAAGTGTTTGTTGATTTAGCCCAGGATAATGATTTATTAGAATTAATAGTACAGTCCAATTTTGATATTGTCTTCTTTTACTTTAAAAGACAAAGAAGACTTAAAAGTAATAAAAAAATCTAAAATATCTTTATTCCTGCCATTCATAATGCTATTTTGTAATTAAACCTACTAATTTACGTTTAATAGTTAACTTTATCTTCAGGTTTAATTACAAAATAGTCAGCTCTATATATTATTCTGCTTGTGGAAGATATGACAATTCTTATCTGTCATATTTTGTATATTACAAACTATTTTATATATTCCTGTTTAGTATTTTAAAAACAAGAAAAGCGACTGCAGGTTTGCGCAAAAAAAATATTAATCGAAGTACCTTAATCAAATGTGTTTCCATCCATACTATCAAAAAAAATTTTTAAGAATAGATTGAAGCTTTATGATTTTTCTCAAATGAAGAAATATTCTTATAACGTATATATAATTAGGTTATGAAATTAAAAGTTTCTTAATTTCATTTTTTCTTGGAGTTACCCAATTAACTTTATTTATACGTTTTAGTAATTGTTATCTTATAATAATAATTCAAACAAAAACCTTGTTAAGAAGTTTAGTATTTTTTCTTAAAAACTTTTTTTAAGAAAAAATTAAATAATAGTCACAAAATCTTAAGATTAGAAAAAGATGACAATCATTAATAAAAATTTATTATTGTACGCTAATAATTTTAGTAAGGCGGGCACTACCCACCTTACTAAAATTACTTAATTGCAGGAGCTTTTAAAGCCATTTGTTGAGTTAAAGAGAGCTGCACTTCCTTAACTCCCCCTCTTAAAGTTGGAACTGAATCACGTAATACTGTGGTGAGTTGGTTAATACTAGAATCGTAAATCTGGGTGACAATTTTTGGATATAAACCAATACCAATGATAGGAATTAATAAACACCCAATAATGAACACTTCTCTCGGTTCAGCATCAATTAATTTGGTATGGGAGATTAATTCTTCATTTTCAGGTCCATAAAGCATTTCCCGCAACATTGACAAGAGATAAATGGGGGTTAGAATTACCCCGATAGCAGCTAAAAAGACTACAATTACTTTAAATGTTGAACTGTAAGCATCACTAGTTGCAAATCCTACAAAAATCATTAATTCTGCAACAAATCCACTCATTCCAGGTAGTGCCAAAGAAGCCATTGAACAAGTAGTCCACATGGCAAAGACTTTCTTCATCTTTTGTCCTATTCCTCCCATTTCATCTAGCATTAGAGTATGGGTGCGATCATAAGTACAACCTACCATAAAGAAAAGACTCGCTCCAATTAACCCATGGGAAATCATTTGTAACATTGCTCCACTGGTACCCAATGAAGTAAACGAGGCTATTCCAATTAGGACAAACCCCATGTGGGAAATTGAAGAATAGGCAATTTTTCTTTTTAGGTTTCGTTGAGCAAAAGAGGTTAAAGCAGCGTAAACAATATTTACAACTCCTAAAATTACTAACATGGGGGCAAAAAAAGCATGAGCATCCGGTAACATCCCTGCATTCATCCGTAGCAGTGCATATCCTCCCATTTTTAAGAGAATACCTGCTAATAACATATGGGCAGGTGCAGTGGCTTCTCCGTGAGCATCTGGTAGCCAAGTATGAAGAGGAAAAATGGGTAATTTAACGCCATAGGCAATGAGAAGACCTCCATAAAGCAATAATTGCAGTTTCAGAGGAAAATCTTTACTCGCAATCGTCACCATGTCAAAAGTGATATTGTCACCATAGAAGGCCATGGTTAAAGCTGCTACTAAGATAAATAATGATCCCAGCGCAGTGTAGAGAATAAACTTAGTTGCTGCATAAAGACGGCGTTTTCCTCCCCAAATAGATAGGATGAGATAGACGGGAACTAATTCTAATTCCCAGACGAGAAAAAAAAGTAACATGTCTTGTACAGCAAAAACAGCGATCTGTCCCCCATACATCAACAACATCAGGAAATAGAACAACTTTGGCTTAAATGTCACCGGCCAAGCAGCCATGGTAGCCAAGGTAGTGATAAACCCCGTCAGCAAAATGAGGGGCATGGATAGCCCGTCAGCCCCCACTGACCAATTTAAGTCGAGTTGAGGAATCCAGGAATAGCTTTCAAATAATTGAAGGTCGGGATTGTTTAAATCATATCCAGTATAGAAAGCATAAACAATCACTGAGAAATTAATGAGTCCAATAGTCAAAGCATACCATTTGACTGTCTTACCGTCCTTATCAGGAATTATAGGAATAAACAGGGCGGCAATAATTGGAAAGAGAATTATGGTAGTTAACCAGGGCAAATTGGCAATATCCATTGCGATTATCTAATGTACTGAGTGATACTTGGAGTTTGGTTAAACAGTTTTTCAGTTCTTTGTTATCAGTGTTTTCACTGTTGACTGTTGACTGTTCACTAGTTCAATATCTCCAAAAAATAGCCGCTATATCTTAACTACTTTTTCTTTAAGCTTTTAAAAATAGATCTCATATCTTAATCTTTGGATAAGCTCGGTGAAACGATTTCGATAATCAGGCATTAACCATAACTTAAACTACAAGAGTCTCTAAATCAAAAATTTATAATATTTATGTAAATTTTTGATTTAGAGACTCTTGTAGTTTAACTATAATAAAACAACGACAGGAAACCCCTGGAAGTATTAAATTTTTAAGTTCCTAAACAGAGTAAAAAAAATAGAGTACTTACTTAAGACAGTTTTGGCTATTAGTAAAAATGATTATAATTTTAATAAAAATTTTGTTATCTTAATGGAAGATCAGTAATTTTTTATTGAAACAGGACGAATAAATATCAATAAAACTACTGTCCATTTGTCCATCAATAACTTTATATAAAATTTTGTCACTACAGTTTTGAATAGTATCAATTTTAGAGTTTATGTTGAGATGATTTCAGATTAAAGTATAGACAATATTTTTATAATTTAAGAGGCTATAAATGTGATTTTATAGTGTGCTGTTATCAGCTTTTAATTTTAAATATTAGTATAAAATATAAAAATTTTAATAGGTTACAAATAGTAGGAGTCTGGAGCAATCATTTTAACCATGAGGACAGTAAATTTTCTAGGTAATATTTAGATATATTCTGGACAATATAAGCCCAGTAATCAGATATTCTTTTTGAGAAGAACCTGAGAAAAAACTAAAAGAAAATACACAAAAACCAAATTTTTATTTTGTATATATAGACCCAGTTAATTTATTTATAGTCAATCAAATATTTTTTAATACAAACATTATATAAATGTATCTTATTGACAATAATTTTCTGCTATCTGAAGTCAAAATTCAGTTAGCTTTAATGGGAATAATAATACTTCTAATAATTTTTTATATTTTTATTAACCCTGTATCTTACAGAGTAAAATAAGCAAATAATAACTTTATAATAAATATATTCGAATATCTTGAGACAAGAGTGGCACTTTTTTATAAATTTATAATATTCCCTAAATAAAGATAATTAATAGTAATTATATCCATTGTTTTACGATTTAGTTTTCGAGGTTTTTATTGACTGACTCCATTACTTTTAGCTACATTATCAATGTCACTATTGATAACATACTTAACAATCTTTGTCTTAAATATTTAAGTATACTTTATTTTTTAAAAAATTGGATTGACTCTTATATGAATTTGTTTCTAAAATAATTAGATTGCACCTTATAAAGATTAATTTTAAATAAATGTATATTTATTTTTATGTTCAAGAAAAATTTTTAATTCTTAATTTATTATTTTTATATAGTTTAACGTTGAATACCTCAATGTTATCTGAATCTATTGTGTTATCATTAAGATATTCTTCGTAAAACTCTTTTATTAGTTGCGCAGTGTCTATATCTAAGAAATTAAGTAATATAGGAGGCTTGAATATGGAGTAACTATATATAAGAGTTATTACTTCCATGACAATTTTTATTGCTAACAACTTACTATCATTAAATAATAAAAACATAAGTAAGCGACTAAGAATAAATTAACCAAGCAAATTTGCCTACACCCAGTTTAAAGTAAAGAATTAGTACAATAATCAATAAAATAATTAATAAAATAATTGTTATATAGTCCGCCTTAGTAAGTAATGATTTATGTAAATAAGTACGATTAGAACTACCAGAAAATGCTTTAGACTGCATAATAATTGATAGTTTTCGAGACTTAACCATCGCATTTATAATTAGGGTGACTGCAACGCTTGAATATATTTTTGACCTAGAGATTAATCCCATTTTTTCTATAGCTAATCCTCGTAATTTTTGGGCTTCAATAATAGTCTCAATTTCTCCTAAGAAAAGGGGTAAAAAACGCAATGTAGAGGAAAAAATAAAAATAATTTTATAAGGTATTTTTAATCGTGCCATACTTACTACCATTTGATTGATATCAGTAGTAAAAATAGCTAAGGGGATAACTAAAATCATAGTTAAGGTTTTAACGATAATATTTAGAGCATAGATAATTCCTTCTTGATTGATAGAAGCTCCTCCAATCCACCAATAAGTTTGAGGGATACTGAAAATAGGGGTCAAAGTATTTCTATTAATTAAAGTTTTAACCTGATCAACATTAAAAAATCCCATAGTTATTAATAGAAATACATAAAAAGGAAGCATTACTTTTAGAACTAATCTAAGATACTCTAATCTAATCCCAGCTAACAAACAAGCAGAACCGACAGATAAAGCAAGAATTCCTCCAGTAATAGGACTATCCCAGATAAAAGCAATTAGAGTAATTATCACAATCATCACTAGTTTAGTCCGAAAATCTAAACGCTTGAAAAGGTTATCGTGTTTAATATATTCAAGTTTAAGCATAGGATTATCGTTAGTCATTGATAATGAGTTCAAAACAATTACTTAATTCAATAGGAGTTAATACACGATAATTGTGTCCCAAAAATTGACTCAGATTTTTTCCCAAAAAAACCACTTGAGGAGGAGTAAGATAAGTAGACTTTAATAAGTCGATTTCATAATAAGCTTCACGAATAGGAGCATCAAGTAAAATGGTTCCTTGACCCATTATAATTATGCGTTGAGCGTAGCCTGGCATTAGATATAAATGATGGGTAATAACAATGACAGTTTTTCCCATTTTATGTAGTTGACTACTCATTTCTAAAATAGCAAGAGAACCATGGTAATCTTGACCAGTTGTGGGTTCATCAAGAATGATTATATCAGGTTCCATAGCCAAAATAGCAGCAATTACGATTCGAGCGCGATCACCCTTTGGTAGGGACAAAGGATGATCGTGACGATGTTTTAATAACCCCATTATTTCTAAGCTTTTATTAACCTCTTCATCGATTTTATTGAAAGGATAATTTAGCTTTTCTAAAGCAAATGAGACTTCTTTTTCCACTGTCATATTAAAGATTTGAGTGTCTGGATTTTGCCCTACATAGCCAATAAAACAAGACAATTCACTCACAGAAAAAGTTTTGATATCTCGCTGACGAATTTTAACAATTCCTTTGGAAGGAGATAACAAATTTAAAAAATGTTTAACTAAAGTACTTTTTCCCGCTCCATTTTGACCCGCAATTAATACATATTCTCCTTGATAAATATCTAGCGAAACTTGGTTTAAAGCTTTTGTTCCATCCTTGTAAATATAAGTTAAATTATCAGTTGACAGAACTAATTTTTTTTTATCTTGATCATAAGTCTTAGACAAAGTGAATGATGGAGCAATAGATACATTATTTTGTATCCCTTTGAGAGCGGAGAGTCCTTGATTAAGTGTGATAGGAATTCTAGGAAATTTAATTCCTTTTCGACTAATATGGTAGAAAGTTTGAGCAACTTCGGGGGGACGTAAATTTTGAGCTTGGAGGAGTTCAATTTCTGAGTAGATTTTATCAGGAGAACCGATGGTTAACAATTTTCCCTCTGATAATATGGCAATACGATCACTAAACTCGGCCATCTCTTCCGCAGCATGAGACACCATGACAATGGTGATTCCTAATTCCTCGTTTAATTCCTTGACAGTAGCAAACACTTCTTGGGAACCAATGGGATCTAATTGAGAGGTAGGTTCATCAAGGATCAATAACCTAGGTTGTAAGGCCAAAGCTGCGGCAATTGCTAACCTCTGTTTTTGCCCTCCCGACAATTCTTGAGGATGTTTCTTTTGGGTTCCTTCAAGTCGAACCGCTGCTAACACCCGGGGAATGCGAGTAAGAATTTCGTCAGGTTCCACAAGGAGATTTTCTAAGGCAAAAGCAATTTCATTTTCTACCGAAGTCGAAAGTAGTTGAGTTTCAGGATCTTCAAAAACTGCTCCTACATACTGCGCTAAGGTACTGACTGTGTGTTCTATCGTATCAAGTCCCCCGACAGTGACGTAACCAAAAAAACGACCACCATAAAATTGGGGAACAATCCCATTAAGGGTTAAAGAAAGAGTAGTTTTTCCAGCACCAGTTGAACCAATAATGCCAAGAAATTCTCCTTGAGCAATGTCTAATGAAATATTTTCGAGTACGGGTTTGGAGGAATTGGGATAAAGATAAGAAACATTTTTTAAACTAGCAATCACATCCATAATCATTTCTATGAAACGAACAAACCAAGGAAAATATATTAATTTCTACTTTTTACCTGCAATTAATAAATAGCTTGTTTGGGTTTCATTAAACCAATAGCTCGTAAACCAGAAATAACTCTAATACCGATAAATGCTCCCATTAAAGAACGGATTAAGTTTTCTAACGGTACAATAGGAACTAAAAATAACCAGGTTTCTTCTGGCCAGTTAAACATATAGTAGGTAATAACCACTTGACCTAGGTGAGATAGTCCCATGACCATCCAAGTCCCTACAAATACCCCAACAGTTACGAAGAAGGGTTTCTGACTATTAATACATTGTGCAATCAAAGAACAGGTGGGCAAGGCAAATAATAAAATTCCTGACCAGTCAATAAAAGAACCGGCAATAATTGTTGAAAGAGAAACCCTATTGTAAAGAGCATGGCGAGTATATAAAAATAACTCAATTACAAAAATAAGGGTTAACCCAAAACGCCAACAAGTATTTCTCTTCCCTGAAGACATTACACCGGCCGTAAAACTAGCTATTACTGCTCCTAAAATAGAGATCAGAGGAATTCCTGCCGTATGAGGCGCGAGAAACACACCAATAAGAGTCCCCATTCCACTGGTTATTGCTCCAGCTAATGGACCTAGTAGCCACCCAACTAAAGGAAAAATTCCCTGACTCATAGGAAACAACCCCCCCGAACCAATAGTTATGGAAAAAGGAATAAATGCGAGAACTGTAACTACAGTGGACAAGACCACAATGTAATCTAGGGGAGTGCCATCGACTGAGACTTCTCCTGAAGTTTTAACTTCTCTTTCTTCGCCTTTGAAAAGTTTTGGGGATAACATGACTGGTTAATGTTATAACTTTTTTATTCTAAGCTATTTTTGAGCAGTTCTAGCGCATTTATTAGTTGAGGAAAAAAAACACGCGATCAAACAGAAAAATAATATATATGTTTAAAAAACAGTCCAAATATAGCATTACAGGGATAATAGTTAATTAACTATCAATTAACTATCAATCTTTCTAGATTACCTGAATAATCTGTTACAAATATGGGCTTTAAGTACTCAATCGATTGCATGTATTGTGGTTATAATTATAATATTGATAACTTCTGATAATGATAAATAAAACTTTTTTAAAAATGAGGGTGAATAGAAGATTAAGATAGGATTATATCAAGCTACAGATGATGATAGCATTAATTGCTTTAAGTTTCATATTAAGACAATAATTTACTTTGCGTATGATCCTTACTATATTTTTATTCTTTAAAGTCAAGACTAACCCGACTAACGCATTAAAATTTTAACTAGAGAACTTTAAATAATTGATTCAGATGAAGTGTAGTCAATAATTATCATGAATAAACAACTAGTTACTAGTAAAAATTTAATCTTGATTTAAAGTCGTATCAAATATTATCTTCAAGAAAAAACTAAACCTAATAATAAAGTATAAAATAAATTTATTAATTGAGAAATTAAATACTTCTTTAAAGTTAAGCATATTAGACTTAATTTATTCGCCCTTGGTAAATTATCTTGAACATCTCACCATTTATGATTTAGTAACATACAGATAGATTTATTTTTAAGTTTATCATTTATTCATAAGTTAGGACTTTTTTGAATAAATTACGTCAACAATCTTGATAATTAGTTAATTTTTGAATTTTTTCTTCAATGTTTTTTTAGTTAATATTTATTTAAGATTTGATTCTGTATTTGTATCAGACTAAACAGGTAGGTTTTCTTAAGAAAAATAAGATTGCTCCTATAAGCGAAATATATTCACTGATCATTCTGAATCTCTAAAGCTAAAAATTTTAAATAACTGTTTCATAACCTCAGAAACTACAACTTTTTCCCCTGAATTTAGATACTTATTAATTATCGAAATTAGCGCTCACCAATACTACTTTCTCTTCATAGAAGAAAAAAAGTTTCTAACTAAATATTAAACTATGTTGTTATACCATTATTTTTTACAGCAATAGGGATAGTCAACGAAGTTGAAAAATATATAGGAGGACTTTACTAAACTGTATTGAAAGTCATTATTTTTAACACTTTTTTTAAGGAATAGCTCAAAAATTTATCTATATCTTTTTTGAAGAAGTTAGAAATAGCCTAACCACTCAATATTTGAAGACAACTATTCATGAATAACTTTTATTACTCAATTGTTGCACCACCAAGAAGCTTACTCTTACCTTCTAGCATGCCCTTAATTATGATTAACTCCAGAAGTAAAATTTAGTTTAAGACGCCTGATACATACATAACATTACGTTGATGCAATTCTATTTGCTAACCCTAAGAAGGTGTTAAGTTGTTTATTGATGTAAACGATGTTAATATTCTTTGTTATTATTATAACTATATAGTTAAAATGAGATTTCCTTTAAATCTTGATTGTTTAAAATCTCATAATTCTTAAAAAGAATAGAGTTATTTGACCTAAGCAAACGAGGCTATTAAGCTTTTTAAAATTACATTAAAAATCTTTATAAACCGAAATAAACTTATATTTATTTATACTGAATTTAAAGATAAAATAGAGTCAATAAGTAATTTTTTATATATTAAGTCAAATAAATGATATAAAAAATAACAAAGATTGTTTGTACTAAAAGTAATTTATAAAAATTATATGGATTAAATTAAATTAATAAAAATTATATTCAATCTTTATCATTAGTCCCCTAAAACAGGTTATTTGAAATTAAACAAGGGAAATAAAAAATACAATTTTTAGTTTTCCTTGTTTAATGCATGTGTATTTAGAAAATTACTATGTTATAGTTAAAATATTCAAATCTAGAGAGTTGATTTTCTTATGTGGGCATTAATGATATAGATGGCAAGACATTGTCACTTTGGAGCAAACAATATGTTTACCAACAATGAGTTATATAATAATAGTAATAAAATCTGTTTCTATTTTAGAGCTAATACCAGATAAATAAAAAATATGCAAAAAGTTACATTTTATTTTAGCAGTTTATATTTTTGATTAATTTTAAAACTTCTAATCTTATAGCCAAAAATAATAATGATATATCTGATATAGATTAATGTTATTTTCCAGAAAAAGATAAAAATTTTTGTCACATACCAAACAATGATATTATCAGTATTCATAATACTTTATATCGTTTAATCCAATTTAACGGCTCAAAAAGGTTACTCTCAATATAATGAATAGAGATTTGATATAAAAATATGGTTAGTCTATCTTGTTCTTAATTATAAAAGCCTTTAACCGAAGTGCTGGTTTGGACAGTTATTTTTATTTCTTATTATTAGAATAAAATTGATCGGTAAGTTATCAAGTAATATATAATGATTTATGACAATAAATTTATCAATAAATTAGACTTTAAGGCACTAACAATAAGTATCGTAAAAATAATAAATTTAAATTTTTAAAATAAACAATATTAAGATAGGCTAACTTAGCTATAAAAATTATTTTTATGGCTAAATTTTTTCTAGCTTTGTTTTATTTGAGTTTAATTATAATTTTTGATTTATGAGAAAGAGAAAATAATTTTTAAGACCTTGACTCTTTTGAGATTATCTGATATTAAGTTAACAAACCATGACTTTTAAAACTCTCATTATAAATGTTTTCTATTGACTCTGTATTGAGGTAATTTAGACGAAGAATAGCCTTAGTAGAATATTCAATTCATTTTTCTATCACTCCCGAGGGAATTAGTAATATAGATAGAGAAAATATTAAAAGCCAAACATTAGTACTACTTCTGTTGAGTATTTATCTTTTAATCTTAGAGATATATTAAGATAAAATTGATTGCAATCTCGTTAATTTGGAACAAAACAAAAGAAACTACGTCAGCTTCTATGAGAGGAGAATAGCTTCATGACCACTTTGTTGCATGATTGTTGGTATGTCGCTTTGCCTGGTAGACAATTAAAACCAGGTGAAATGATTCATAAGAAAATGCTTGGCAAACCCGTTTTAGTTGGACGACGCAAAGATGGGGAAGTCTTTGCTATGCGTAACATTTGCCCTCATCGAGGAATCCCTTTACAATATGGATGGATGGATGGGGACAATGTATGTTGTCGTTATCATGGTTGGAAGTTTAACACTCATAATGGGAGTTGTAAAGAAATTCCTTCTTTAACTGAATATGATGATTTAGATATTAGTCGTATTCAGGTTCCTACCTATCCTTGCCGAGAAGTTCAGGGAAATATCTGGGTCTATTTTGCGAGGAATACTGACAAAGGAACTGATATTGCTACTATTCCCCCAGTGCCTACCATCCCAGATTTTGGTAAGATCGAACCTGGAATTTCCGAAGTCATCCATTTTACCTGTAACATTGACCACGCTATTATTGGATTGATGGATCCAGCCCATGGTCCGCACATTCATAGTTCTTGGTGGTGGCGTAGTGGTCCACAAAAATTTCGAGTCAAAGAAAAGCAATATGAACCTGTCACTCAAGGATTTCGTCTTGTTCCCTATGATATGCCGGTGAGTGCACGCCCTTACAAGCTCTTAGGGGATAAAGTTTCCATTGAAATTATCTTTGAATTACCTAGTGTACGAACAGAAATTTTAAGAGGTGATCGCTATTCTGCTTGTTTATTAACCACTATTACTCCTATTGATGAAAACGAATGTGAGGTTTTTCAGAGCATTTATTGGACTATTCCTTGGATAGGAGTCTTTAAACCTTTATTAAAGTTACTAACTCGCCAATTTTTAGCACAAGACCGTGATGCGATAATTCAACAACAAGAAGGGTTGAGCCACAATCCTGCATTAATGTTAATTGATGATGCAGATACTCAAGCAAAATGGTATTTTCGCCTAAAACAAGAATATCAAAAATCTAAAGCAGAAAATCGACTTTTTAAGAATCCAGTAGAGCCGAGAATATTACGTTGGCGCAGTTAGAAAAAATAAATGAGATTTTTGATGTGATCAAATGTACTGAGCATAATAAACCAGTCACTAATAACTTTTAGAACTCTCATTAGAAAAACCTATAGCTCCAAGAACTATAGGCTTTTCTAATGAGAGTTCTAAATCTCTTATAATTTTGAGAGCCTTGCAAAGCTGAACTTTTAGGTTTTGTTCCAGTCGGTATAAAAGAACTATAAAAAATACATATATCTTGAAAGTTTCCTTTGAATTTAAATACCATTGAGAACTTTTCGGTTATGAGATGGACTTCATTTTATAAAATTACGACATAGACATAGTCTGTAGATCTATGGCAATCCCAGTATAGACTAGAGCAAACTTATTATCTCAAACCTAAGTAAGAAAACAATTTTACTTCTCAATTAACGATTTCTAACTCTTTCTTTATTTTTAAAATACTTCTAGACAGGATATATTTAGCGAATGACTTCATAATTTAAATGTAAAACTACCGAAAAACTTACCTTCTATTTTACAGGAAGTTAAAGCAGCAATTACCTCCTATTGCTTTGAGTTCTCGGTATTTAAGTCTCTGTTTTATTTTATTGATGACATACACTACTATTTCTTATTAAAAACTCAGTAATATTCATTGTAGTAACAGTGAAAGTTAAAAGACTATTATTATAGTCTTAACTTAGGAAATTACTATGCAATCAATTCTCAGTCAAAGGTCTTCTTTTTTCAATCATTATGATAGTGAACAAGCGGTTCTATAATTTTATTAAGTAAAGTACAAATCCAATAACCGAGTCTATCTTATTCTGTTGACGATGAAGATAGTTGTTTAAAAATTTTGTGGCAGGTAATCACTAACAATGACAATAAACTTCGTGACATAACTTTTGATATTAATGAAAATAAAACCGTTTTTAATTTTTGTTTATAAACAAAACCCTATTATTTTATATATCCCAAAATTCATCAAAAAGATAGAGTCATTAGAACTTATAAAATAATTCATTTAATTTATAAATATTAGGCATAATTTTCTAATAAACTTAGATATAAGAACACTATATCTATTAAGGGATAGATACAAAGTTTAACTATATATCTCAATTATATACAACAATAGTTAAAAAAAAATATAATATAGTGATTTGAATCTAAACTTAAATATTATTAATTTGACAGGATACTTGAATTGCTGATAATATCATTTATCTTTTTGTTTATAACTATGTTTTAAATTTGATTTTTTTAAAAAACCCATTAATAATTTACTAAGCCTTGTTAAATAATAAAATTAGGTAAAATAGCCGTTGTTGCTGATATTGTATATAATCAAAACTATACCCCAAAAATATTGGCAATCCTAAACTCAAAAAAGTCTATTAGTATAAATTTATGTAAATACAGTTAAGAAATTTTTAAAAAAACAAGAAACATAATTCTAATATTAAACTTGTAATATAAGAAAAAATTCCTGACAAGTTATTAATTAATTTTAATTAAATACTTTTATTACTTGTATTTATAAAAATAAATACAAATCTCATTTAAATTTTTTACCTATAAGTAATTATTTTTATTTCTACTAAACAACAAAATTTTATATAGATAAACCTATAAAAATAATCAACAAAAATAATAAAATAATTCAGATTGTACTCATGCTAACTCAAAATAATTTTAAAAAAGCTATCATAGTTAATGAAACCTAACCACGATTTATTTTACGTTACTAGATATTATAAAATAATAAAAATTATTAAATTTTATGGAGAAACTAGATAAAAAGTGACTATCATAAATTTTTCTAAAATTATTCCTTTGAGTAAGCAAAAAATAAAAATTTTACAAATTAATTTAGGTAAACGATGCAATCTTACTTGTATTCATTGCCATGTGGAAGCGGGACCAAAACGTACTGAAGAATTATCTCCAGAAGTTTGTCAGCAATTAATTGAAGTAATTAACCGTTTTCATCAAATAGAAACTGTAGATTTAACAGGGGGTGCGCCAGAAATAAATCATGAATTTCGTCCTCTTGTAGAAGCAGCTAGAAAAGTGGGAAAACGAGTGATTATTCGCTCTAATTTAACAATTTACTTTGAACCTAATTTTAAAGATTTACCTGAGTATTGTGCTAAACATCAAGTAAGAATTATTGCTTCTTTTCCCTGTTATGTAGAAAAGAATACTGATACACAAAGAGGCAATGGTGTTTATATTAATTCAATTAAAGCTTTACAAATTTTAAATAAAAAAGGGTATGGAAATAACCCTAATCTAATATTGGATTTAGTTTATAATCCACCCATGCCAAAAAATGATAATTTTATTTTAATTCCAGATCAAAATCAATTAGAAAAAAAATATAAATTTTTTTTAAAGAAAAATTTTAATATTAATTTTAATCGTCTTTTTACTATCATTAATATTCCTGTAGGTAGAACAAAAAAATATTTACAAAATCAGTATTTATATATTCCTTATCTTGAGTTTTTAGAGTCTAATTATAATGAGTTCACAGTGCCTCATCTAATGTGCAAAAATCAACTATCAATTGATTACCACGGTAATGTTTATGATTGTGACTTTAATCAAATGGAGAATATTTATGCGACTAATCAAGATGGAGAAAACCTTACTATCAAAAAACTCTTAGCTTTGAATAATTTAGATACAATTAAAACTATCAAAACTGCTACTCATTGTTATGGGTGTACAGCTGGAAATGGTTCGAGTTGTGAAGGATCATTAATCTAAAAATCAAAAGAACAATTATATTTTTTTGCCAAGAAAAAATAGCTATTTATTGAATTGATAAGTCTAGGAATATTCTGGTAAAATCTATTATAATTACTTTTGTTATTGCTAATCGTAATAAAGTAAGTTGAAAAAATAAACCCCACAATAAAACAATGGTAAATATAATTTTTTGATTAAATAAATAGACTAATAAATCTGGTATATATTATTATTTTCGTTTATATATTAGCAATATTTTTTTAGCTTTAGAGCATATACTGAAAGTACTTTACTAGAGAAGTTATTGAAAAATTTTATGAATAAAATTTTTCAATAACTTCTCTCAATTAATATAAAATGCAAAAAAATATTAAATTCAATTTAATTTTAATTAAATAATTAAGCGTTTTTTAATTGAAGCAGTTAACGACAACCTTAAAAATAATTTTTAACTTCAATATTTAAAAAATTAAAATTTTTATACTGTTTTATAACCTCTAATACTAGATTTATTTACTATCAATAGTAAAGCTAAAACCTATTTATTTATCTTTCAATTAAAGTTTTAAATAGACTATCTTTCCCTTATAATTATTTATTTAAAATTATTAACGTACTGATTATTAGTAGCTCCCATAGCACAATGCAAAAATATTAAGATAGGTTTTCAAAGCAGTATCTACAAACTCTTTAACTGTTCCAAACTTAGACAACATTTGTTTGAGTTAAGTTTTTACAACAAGTCACCAATTCTCAATTTCGTTTAAATCTAGAAAGTCAGGTAAAAGATATCATCGTTGACGTATAGATTTTTCTTCTATTTTCTAGATAAAATTTAAAAATTAAATATTCAGATAATCAGTATCTAAATAAATCTTTATTTTTTTATTAAAAATTTAAAAAATTTCTCTCTTTTAAGAAACTAATATAAATATATTTTTATCCTCTATTTTTATATATTAATATTTATTATTTTTCTTATTTATTACTATTAGTATATAGCTAACCTTCTATATCATTAAATATGACTTTATCTAAATATTTATTTCTGCTTTTAGCAATTAATTACAGGTTCTTCTAATTTTTTATACGTAGAATTTATATTCTATGCAGTGATATTCTTTTCCCCAAATAGAGTAATTATTATTTAAATGATAAAATTATTTTTTTTAAGTATACTTTAAAAGTATTTAAACCTTTTAAAAATATTAAATTTATGTAAGTTTTGTATGGCTACAATTATTTTTTATTCTAACTCTTACCTATAAGGTGCCGGTATAATTGATAGTGTTTGCTTAGCTATTTAATTACTTATATTATAATAATAGAACTATTATAGTAGAAATATACTATAATAGTATTTATCTATATGTCAATAAATTATTTAAAAATAAAGTTAACAATCGAAAAAGTGGTGAACTTAATTTATAAACTATTCAGTATCTAAAAAAAATATTTATTGCTCTAGTAATAAATTTAAACTGACCTTAGTGTCTTTTTTAAAAAGTAATAATTGCCAAAATTATTTTTTAAAAAAATATTGTCTATAGCTACCTGGCTAATTTTAGCCTTTAGAAAAAAAATATTAATATTTTTTTTCAATTACTTTATCATAAGATATTTTTTATGAAGTTATCTCCATTAATTTACCATTTTTTTCTAAAAATTAATTGATAATTTATCAGGTAAGTATATACTTACGTGCTATTAATAAACTTATCCTGTTTTTATAAAAATAAAAATTATGGCTAAAGACGCGGAAACTGAATTACAATCAGATTCACTAACATGGCTCAGTTATAAAAATTATTAGGGTTATCTATTTATAAAACCCTTAGCAATAAATTATACAAGTACCTTTTTAAAAAATCTTTCATATTGACGTTTTTCAAAGTAAGCTTTTTTTTCTAAAGAGTACAGTGGGTCTTACCCACTGTACTCTTTATTCTATTTTTTGTACATTTCCTGCTTTAACCCAACCTTCTTGCCCATTTTGAGAGAGACGAACATTTTGCCAGTCTCCATCAAGACTCGTCTTCAAAATAATCAATTCAGCTTCGTAATCAATACCTCCAATCCTTTGAGCATCTTGGTCAGGTTCAGCCCGCAAACTTAAACCACTAGGCCAAATAACAGAGGCTTTATAAGCCCCGGAAGGCAAATCCTCTTTTTTTTCTTCCTCAACTTCGGGAGAAGCTTGAGGTTGTTGAGCAGCTATTTCTTCTTGAGATTTTTCTTCAGATTTTTTAGCCTTTTGTTGGGCATTAGACTCAATTTTAGACGTCTCTGCGGCTTTTTTTGGGGTTTCTTCGACAAAAATAGGTTTTGGAGGTGAGGTATTTAAACGATAAAATACTACATAAGCTAAGGCTGTAGTCCCGCTAACGAGTAGAAGAATCCCTACAAAGAATCCTAAAATAAATTGTAACAATACAGAGAAATATTTCATAATTGCTTCAAAATTTGATTTTAAAACTTGACATAAGATTAAGACAGTAATTCTAAATCCCGGACTAAGTTAATCGTAAATGATATTACAGTAAACGACTTATGAGGAAAGCTTGACTAGCTTACTCCACAGGAGCTTGGTATTGATATAGACTCGATTTGTTTTTGGGCAAAGCCAATGTACATGTCCTTAATCAAAGCTTGTTCAATTTCTTTCCCAAGAAAATTCGGTGTTTCATAAACTAACTAACTATTTAATATTGTAATTTTTCAAGTTACAAGATCGAAGTCTAGATGGAGAGACGTTAAAAATGACTTCACGTTCCTCTTCTATAGGCGGACTTACAAAAAAATTTTATCAAAGGAGCTTTTACGTAATATTTAAGGGAATCAAGCTGAACATTATTGACAATCGCGACTAGAGACATTAAAAACTTTCTTTCCGCTAACTAGGTGATAAAGGTTTGAAAAAACCTGCTGTTACTTCTGCTATTTCCTTTGCTATCAACTCTCTAAACGCTTGATTAATTTCACAAATCTATAATATGCAGGGACTAGGACTTCTATAAGATTAATCATCTGACAGACACGAAAATCCTAATTATTTTATTAACCATTCAAATAACTGCTCTACATTCAGAGGTAATGATGATAAATACTAATACATAGAATATAGCTCTCACACTAAGAGATTTTCAGTTTCTTGTATTTCTACTAAAAGAAAACTATAAAAATAAAGTAGGTTATGGTTTTTGACTAAATATTCTTTCTCACCTCAATAACTAATTTTTAAAGTTATCTAAACTATCTAATATTAAAGTGATCATATTTAATATCTAAAATATGAATATGATGGATTAGTTTCTGACAGATTAATTAAAATTTTTGTTTAAAAATAAGATTTAATTTTTGAGGTTTATGTATCTTGTGAATAGCAATATAAGAGATTAAAATATTACTAATACGTCTTAACCTCTTATGTCGCTAGTTGGAGGGAAAAAAGTCAACTAATTCTAAAATAATTTGGATTACAGGGACAAGAATAACAATGTTTTCTGGTTATATTTTTAGGTTATGTAAAAGATAAAAAAGTCAAAAAAATATTTACGAAAAATTAGGTAAAAGGTTCTAAAATTTTGTTCTTAGTTTTAAATATTTTTTTGACTAATTCTAAGGCTTGCAAAGGATTATACTAACCAAATTTTTATCGAAGTTATTTTGAATAGCTATCCACAAAGTCCCAAATCAAAATATATGCAGAATAATATCTCAAGGTTTGAGCCTGTTGGGTATATTGTCCCTTTAACTTCTTTTTAATTGAGGGATTTTGATTATAAGTTGGGGAATAATAAGCTTTTAATAGTAGTTTCAATGCATCATCAAAATATATTTTTAGTGATGAGTTATCGCCAATTTCGTTATTAGATCATGTCTAAAGTTAAAATATTTGTTTAAATTTAGCAAGTTTTTTAGTAAAAATTAAATTACTTGCTAAGTTTTTATCCCAGGTACTTTGTAACTTTTGTGTTTAAAGTTGCTTTTCAAGTAATTATAATTCTAAGCCTTAGATATTAATAAATTTTAATCTAAAGCTATTAATTACTTTCTTGACAGAGTCAATGTATCCAAGAATTTAATTAAAATAATTATTCTTTTAAATTACTGTATGAGAGAAACACATAAAAACATGATAAATAATAAATTATTTTAATTAAAAATTAATTACATCATATAGTATATATTATTTTAGTTTAATTACAGCCATAATCACTCAATCATAGAAATATAAAATAATTCCCATTTTTAAGATTGATTTATAAAAATATATTTAACAAAAAATAGGCAATAGTTAAATAAAATAGTAGTATAAAATCTAGTATTAAGTTAAGTTGACTAAAAATAATGTAAATTATACAAAAAACTTCCACACAAGTAGATTTGATATCCTTTCATAGAGTCATTCAATCGTCGCTATTTTATTTAAATTTTTTAACAAATAGCGATGTATTACCAAAAAACAGACATTTTGATTTACTTATACAGACAATCATGATAAGTATCGAGTATTTAAATCAGTTTAGTCATAAATTTATTTATAATTTTAAAAAATAAAGTATTCAAAGTTTTTAAATAAGTTTGACAATATAATGTTTGGAGATTGGATATTGTTTCTCAGTCTAATGGTAAAGAATTAAGATAAAATACAAGTTCAATTTTTTCGAGATCTACTACTTTTATTAAAATAAATAGATAACAACACAACTACTATCTAAAGCCAATCAATATATCCTTGTATAAGGTTAAAGAGCAAGAACTAGTTCCTAAAAAAGTTAGCATATATTTATCTTGGGTAAAGATATTATGATTATTTTATTAATAAAGATTTTATAATCTTTATTAATAAAATAATCATAGATAAATCTTAAATCTTTAATTATAATGTAAATATTAACTTAACTTATCTCTACTAAAACTAGTTTTAGTAGAGATAAGTCAATTTTTTACTTTAAATTCTTAACCAACTAGTATCTTTTAATTACATAAAAATATAGTTTAAAGTTTTTTTAATTTTATTTGAACTGTGATTTGACAATAATAGTAATTAATTTAATCAATATTTTTTACAAGAGATATTTGATTTGTAAATCAGTTCTGTTTGTAGATATTTTTTATATAAAAATTTAATTTATTAGTATGTTTAATAGCATTTTTTTTCGCTTACTTACATCTTGTTCTAGCTTAGTAATTTTTATTTTATCCCTTTGGACAATCCATGAAAATTTCCACTACTACAGTACTCAAAATATTTGGAATGCTTTATCGACAGTTCCCTTGTCTAATATTCTGAGAGCAATTGTTTTAATGAGCTTAAACTATGTAATCATGACAGGATATGACTGTCTAGCAGTAAATTATGTTCATCATACTCTTTCCTATTCTAAAAAAGCTTTAGTAAGTGTTATTTGTTCAGGAATTAGTAATAGTGTTGGTTTTGCTTTAATTAGTAGTTGTATGATTCGCTATCGTTTATATTCTAATTGGGGATTATCTGCAATTTCTATAACTCAAATTTCTGCTTTTTGTAATTTAACTTTTATTTTAGGATTATTGTTTATGGGAGCGATTATTTTTACAACAAATCCTTTAGAAATTCCTCATTTATTAAGTTTACCATTTGTATCAGTACAGACATTAGGAGTTATTTTTCTTTTAATTATTTTAGTTTACTTATTCTTAACAACTATCTGTAAAAAGCCAGTGAAGATTGGTCAATGGACTTTGCCTAATGTTTCCATCAAAATGGCTTTATGTCAGCTAATTGTATCCGCATTAGATTGGTCATTAGCTGCAGCAGTTTTTTACTCTATTTTGAGTGGATATGTTTCTTTTTCTTATTCAACTTTTTTAGGAATATATATGTTAGCACAAATAGCTGGATTAGCAAGTAACGTTCCAGGTGGGTTAGGAATTTTTGAAACAGTTATACTTTTATTTTTATCTCCCTTTATTTCTACAGAAAAAATATTTGGTTTTCTTTTAATATATCGACTAGTTTATTATTTTATTCCTTTAACTATATCTGTCTTATTACTTGGAAAATATGAATTTAAAAAGTTTTTTTTTACACCTAACCAGATTTTTTTAAAAGAGTATTTATAAACTTATTTTTACTTCACATACTAAATTTATTTTTTTTTTACAATTTACAATATAGAAAAAATATCAAAAATTTTTTATTCTTATTAAACAAACTATAGTCTTTTATAAGACATATTTTAAAAAATTACTGTATTGAAAATAGGCTAATATCTCTATCAATAAATATGTAGTTAAAGTTAGATAAATAGATATCTATTCATCTAACTTTATTAAAAATATAAAATTTATTAAGGAGTTATTAAGGAGTTATTAAGAGGTATTTTGAAAAGAAAGATAATAAAAATTTTATTATTATTTAGTAATTGTAAAATCAGGAAAAAGCTAACAACTTCTCAGATAATGATCTGAGAAGTTGTTTAACTAGAAAGTTAAGCTATGTGACTACTCCCAATGACTAACTAATATTTACTTTAACAATCTTATTTTTTTCATCTTCAGCCTTAGGAATACTTAAGTGAAGAATGCCGTCTTTATATTCAGCAGCAACATTACTCTTGTCAACTAAAGAAGGAAGTGCAACCACCCGTTCAAACTTACCATAACGGAACTCACTTTGAGTTACCCCTTGATCTTCGGAAACGACTTCCTGCACACGTTCACCTTTAATATAAACAGCTTCTTTAGTCAACTGAATATCTATATTTTCTGCTTTCATTCCAGGGAGTTCTAATTTAAGTAAAATCGCTTCACTAGTTTCCGAAAGTTCAGCTGCAGGTATAGAAGCAAACTCTTTCATGTTCTTTCCAACAGTAGGGGAAAATACATCATCAAATAAACGGTTCATTTGGTGTTGTAGAGTATCTAATTCACGGTTGTTTCTGTAACGAATAAGTGTCATATCAAACCTCCATCAACTTTAATCTAGTACTTTGACTTATTTACTGTACTGATTACAGTTTAAACAAGACTATATGATTAGTACAATACGGTTTATACAACAATATAAAATGTAATTTCCCTATAAAATTTAAATGAAAAAGTATTTAGAAGATAAGACTTTGAGGTTACGTTTTTTTCCTATCTCTAACTTCTAATCCCCAACTCCTTGAGATTTTTAATTGATAATTCGTAATTTAGACGAAAAGACTGACGTACACTAAAGAGTAGGTTTGTAGAATATGGCTGAACATGAATCAACTCTAACTTCTTGTTCACTCGCCATAGTCATCAGGCTATGTTCCAATTATCTTGTAACCTCTAGTGTTTAGAAAAGTACATGAGTGAAACTCTTTATGAATACGCCTGGTTAATACCCGTCCTACCCTTAGTTGGGGCGATGTTAGTCGGGTTAGGACTTATTTCCTTTAATCAAGGAACTAACCGCCTACGACAGATAAATGCGGTCTTCATCCTCTCCTTATTAGGATTATCGATGGTGATGTCCTTCACTCTGTTATGGAGTCAAATTCAAGGACATGCTAGCTATACTCGTATGATTGAATGGGCTGCAGCAGGCGATTTTCACCTTAATATGGGTTATACCATCGATCATCTCAGTGCCTTAATGAATGTTATCGTTACCACCGTTGCTTTTTTGGTAATGGTATACACTGATGGTTATATGGCACATGACTCTGGATACGTCCGATTCTACGCTTATTTAAGCATTTTTAGTGCATCAATGCTGGGATTGGTCATTAGTCCTAACCTAGTCCAGGTTTACATTTTCTGGGAATTAGTGGGAATGTGTTCCTATCTTTTGATCGGCTTTTGGTTCGATCGCAAAGCTGCTGCAGATGCTTGTCAAAAAGCTTTTGTAACCAACCGTGTAGGAGATTTTGGACTACTTTTGGGAATGTTAGGGCTGTACTGGACAACTGGAAGCTTTGATTTTCACATCATAGGTGAACGTCTCGAAGAATTAATTTCTGTAGGTACCATAGCCCCTGCTTTAGCTGCTGTATTTGCCATTTTAGTTTTTTTGGGTCCTGTGGCTAAATCAGCCCAATTTCCTCTCCATGTTTGGCTACCAGATGCAATGGAAGGTCCTACTCCTATTTCTGCTTTAATTCACGCTGCAACAATGGTAGCAGCTGGAGTTTTTCTTATAGCGCGGATGTACCCTGTCTTTGAACAAATTCCGGTAGCAATGTCTACTATTGCTTGGGTCGGAGCGTTAACCTCCTTTTTAGGCGCGACTATTGCTTTGACTCAAAATGATATCAAAAAAGGGTTAGCCTATTCCACTATTTCTCAATTGGGTTACATGGTAATGGCTATGGGAATTGGGGCGTATAGTGCTGGATTATTTCATCTGATGACCCATGCTTATTTCAAAGCTATGTTGTTCCTTTGTTCTGGGTCTGTTATCCATGGAATGGAGGGAGTTGTGGGTCATAAACCTATTTTGGCTCAAGATATGCGATTAATGGGTGGATTACGTAAGTATATGCCTCTAACTTCTTTAGCTTTTTTAGTAGGAACTTTAGCTATTTGTGGAATTCCTCCTTTTGCAGGGTTTTGGTCAAAAGATGAAATTCTCGGTCTTGCGTTTAAGGTTAACCCCACATTATGGTTAGTGGGTTGGTTGACTGCGGGACTTACTGCATTTTATATGTTCCGTATGTATTTCATGACCTTTGAAGGAGAATTTCGCGGCAATGATCAAGCTATCAAAAATCAATTGTTAGCTTCTTTGGATGCATCTTCTCCTTTTCCTAAATTCAGTCCAGGGGTAATGGAAATTAGTAAATCAGACCATGATAATGATCATGTACACGATCATAACTGTTCTCCTCATGAGTCTCCTTGGACTATGACTTTACCCTTGTTGATTTTGGCGATTCCTTCAGCTTTTATCGGTTTATTGGGAAAACCTTGGGATAACAGATTTGAAAAGTTTATTCTTACCTCAAGAGAAGTCATTGAGGAAACTGCTCATTTTGATTGGACCGAGTTTTTAATTATGGCCGGAACTTCTGTCGGTATTGCCGTCATCGGAATTACAGTTGCTTCTTTGATGTATTTGCAACATAAAATTGATCCCGCAGCAATTGCTAAAAAATATCCAACTTTGTATCAATTTTCTCTCAATAAATGGTACTTCGACGATGTTTATCACAATGTTTTTGTTATGAAGTGTCGTCGGTTAGCTCGTCAAATTATGGAAGTAGATTATCGTGTCATTGATGGGGCAGTTAATCTAACCGGTTTGACTACTATTATAAGTGGAGAAGGATTGAAATATCTGGAAAATGGTCGCGTTCAATTCTATGCTTTAATCGTCTTTGGGGCAGTCTTAGGATTAACAATTGTTTTTAGTGTAGTTTGACACTAATTTAAACCTAATTTGGTGACTAGAGTGAGAGGGCTTTTTGCCCTCTTTTTTTATAATTTAATTTATAAAAAAATAATAAAAATTTATCTAATTATCTGATTGAAAAAATATCAATTAACTTTAGCTATTAAATTAAGACTTGTAAATAAAAGAAAATAAGTATAAAACATAAAAATAGTTTAACAAACAACTCAAAAATACAAGAAAAATAAAAAACTTTTCTAAAAATTATTTTAATTATCAAATTGTTACTTAAATATCTATAAAAAATCTATTGATTAAGCCATTAGTTTATATTTTTTATCTAGCCAAAAAGAGATTAAAGCCATTCAAATAAAATATGAAAATATAGTAATATATCGAATTTTTATTTTTAAAAATAAAAATTTATATTTATATTTACCAAACATCAAAAATATAAATTAAGATGGCAATTACTAATCAACAGAAAAATTAAACAAAATCTAGAATAAATAAAATTTTAAAATTTTTATTGGGTAAAATAATGATATAAATTACAAAACAACGGTAATTTTATAAATAAATAATATTGCTAAATATAATATAATTCATAGATATGATAAATCAGGAATAACTAATAAAAACTACGTATGATAAAAAGTAAATACACCAGACAAAGAAGTATTTAAGAGAAAAAATTATATAAAACTTGCTTTGACAATAAACAAAATCAACAATATACTACTAATAGTACAAAAAAATAATATGCCTTGTATCCTTATAGTAGTTAAATCAAGTTTTACTCAAGGAAGTCACTCTAAAAAATATCAATAGGAGTGATATAGATTTTACTATAATTACTTGAGTGTAGAAATACAAAATCTTTTTAAAACTTATCTGAAAAGTATTCAGATAAGTTCCTCTGTTAAAGCTTCCCTTTAGACATCTAAGCTAGCGATAATGTGTGAGAGATTAAGTTTTCTACAACCCGATGCCTTAATTTTTTTAAAATACCTCTTTGATATTAAGTTTAGGCTGGCATGAATAAACACTAATGTTTTATCACGAGTAAACTGTTAAACAACTTGATTTAAATGAATAATATTAAAAATTTTAGTTAAAAATTAATTATAGATATATAAAATAAAAGTTTTAAAAAACTTATCTAGTATTTTTACTCAATAAAGTATTGATATACTATTTTTATGCTATGATCATTTTTTTATCAGCTTTTTTAGAATTGGCATAGTTTCTCAAAAGGTAAAAAATCAAATAAAAACTTTTTTAAAACAAGGAGTGGGTTATCAATAAAATGTATTCATCCTTACATAGTATTTCTCTCACAAACTATATCGACATGATTCTAGTTCCCCAAGGAATTGAGTATAAAGTCGTTTGTGAAGGATTCAGAGAAGTAAAGCAATTTAGTCCTAAAATTAAAATCATTCAGATTCCTGCAGGACTTTTACCTTTTAAAAGTTATCTTGAACAATGGCAGCAAATTCATAAATTCGTTGATCATCCTCCTAAAGGAATCTTATTAATGGGGTTAGGCGGAAGTTTATCCCCAAAATATCAGGTAGGCGATAAGATTATTTACCAAAAATGTTGTTTAATTTCAAACAATACCTTGCCTCTACTCTGGCAAACTTGCGATATAAATCTAGGTAATTTAGTGTATCATTATCTTAATAAGAAGATTATACGGGGCAAAGGGGTGACAAGCGATCACATAATTTCTTCGGCTGAGGAAAAATGGCAATTAGGACAACGTTATCAAGCTGATGTAGTAGATATGGAAGGAATTCCCCTTTTAGAGTTTTGTGGCTATTTTAAAATTCCTGTTGCTATGATTAGAGTTATTAGTGATAGCTGTCAACAGAATTTACCTAATTTAACCCCTGCATTCAGAAAAGATGGAAGCTTCAATCCTTGGATATTAACATTTCAAATGTCCAAAAATCCTCTAAGTTCAATTCATTTGATTAGAAGTTCTCTAAAAGGTTTAAAAACACTGAAACAAGTTTCAAAGGATCTTGCCACAGCAATCACCACATCGGTTATAGAAACCCAATTTTATTCAAAAGAAACAAATGACAGAAATATCTCATGAATTATTTCTAATTACTATATATTTATTTGGAATACTGATAATATTTATAGGCGGCATAGGACAGAGTAATAACCCCTGTCAAGATAGCGGACTCATCTACCTCGAATTGAGGATGATGTAACGGATGATTGAGCTTTTCTGAAAATCCTACTCCCAAACGAAACATACTTCCTGGAGCGTGTTCAAGGTAAAGGGAAAAATCCTCTGCGCCCAAAGATGGTTCAGCTAAAATGTGTAGACGATCATTTCCCCAAGCTTCTCTACAAGTAGATTCAAGAATTCGAGTCAATTCTATGTTATTTTGCACCGAAGGAACTCCCTGACGATAATCAACCTTATATTTTGCTCCATAAGTATCACAGACATTAGCGACTATTTTTTCAATCCACTGAGGTAAATTGGTGCGGGTATCAGGATGAAGAGATCGTACTGTGCCGGACATTCTTACCTGATCTGCAATGATATTAGGAGCGCGGCCACCGTTAATTTGCCCAATAGTTAATACTACAGGACGTAAAGGATTTTGAGTTCGACTAATAGCTTGTTGAAGAGTCGTAATGACCTGAGAAGCAATCCAAATGGCGTCAATAGCTTTATGGGGACGAGCTCCGTGACCTGACTCTCCTTGAATAAAAATTTCTATGTCATCAGCTGCAGCGGTAAAAGCTCCGTATCTAATTCCCACGGAACGGGCTTGAAGAGAAGGAAAGACATGTAGTCCAAAAATTGCATTCACATCGCGCATTGCTCCGTCCTGAAGCATCCAGCTTGCTCCTTGGGCAATTTCTTCTGCAGGTTGAAATAAAAATCTTACGTTTCCTGACAATTGTTTAGCTAACTTAGAAAGAACCATAGCGGCTCCTAACCCCACCGTTGTATGAACGTCGTGTCCACAAGCATGCATAATACCAGGTTTACACGAAGCAAATTCTAGGTTTGTTTGCTCATCTATCGGCAGAGCATCCATATCGGTACGAATAGCTAGGAGACGCGGATCTGTTCCGTTTCCGTTTAAGTTTCCTACTACTCCAGTTTTTCCTACATTTTCTTGAACGCGAATACCGCACGAAGAAAGAACACCCGCCACATATGCAGCAGTTTGGTACTCTTGTCCACTTAGTTCAGGGTGAGCGTGAAAGTGACGGCGAATTTCAAGAAGTCTGGGAAACAGAGACTCGGTGAGATCTTTAATTTCAGAAAACATGAGACTTGAGTAATTAGGAAGCTTATAATGTTTCTTGTATACTAAACTCAAAGTTAAGGTATGGATTTTTAACTTAATGAGAGCTTCACTATGCTTATTTATACATATTTCTATAATATAGACTTAAATTATGAATAAACTTAAATCGTGAATAAACTTAAATAAGCATAAGATTAGTCAATGTTTGTGATGTAAATTCTACATTTATTAAGTTTTTCTTAGAAGAGAACAATAGTTTTTATGGAATTCTTTTGGTCTGATTAGACTAAAAAATTACAGTTAAACTTGGTAGTTTGTTTATTTAGGCTGAATTAATAGCTATAGATGCCATTGAAACTCAAATAGTAGTTGATTATTTTCATAATCTAAAGTAAAAAGAAACAGTTGGTGAAGCCAAAGGCAATCAATAAGTAATATAGGAAAAGACTTTTGCAATTCCAGTTGAATACACATCCACTACATTAACCCTGACTATACTCTGAAAAAACTAGCAGCTTTAATGATTGTAGATTATTTTGGAGATATATTTTCGGACTTAGGAATTGCAATGGTATCTCCTTTTTGTAGGATAACATTCGCTTGGTTGGATATCACCTCTTTGTAGTAACTTCCATAAATTTACCTGAATGTTCTGTTAGGAAACATCACGGTTTAGAGGACATATTTCTATTTTACGAATGTCGGCTAGGTTTTTAACTCTATTGGTTCATTTGATAGCAACAGTAAGTTTCAGAGATTATTGTCGACTGCTAGATTTTTTACTTCTTCCCAAACTTATGTTGGGAACGACTCGATAAGATTCTAGCCGATGCACTTCCTACATTAATTTTCGATTGGCTCATCACCCCAGACTCGTATTGTAGAATATACAATACGAGTCTGAGTGATATCAATATTGTCTTCAGAGGAAATAATGACTGTATTCCCGTAGCGTAAGATAATATCTTGCCGAATCCTTCTTTCTTTCTCTGAGCTATGTCTACAAATTAAGGTTTAATATCAGGGGGTATCTTTGAAATTGACGGCAAATTTGAACTTTATTAAGATTAGCGATTGTGTAAAATTGTTGTTTTTCGAGAATGGGGAAGAGATTAAAAGCCTGAATTATTGGTTTTTAAATCTCTACAAGCAGAAATCGAGGAATTAATAAATTGACGGTAATATATAGAGTGTTTAATATGTTGAGCGTATTATTATGCTCAATAGTTACTATAAACTATAGTACAATTCCTAATATAGATATTAACAGTGTTCTATATACTATAATTTGGTATTTTTCAGTAATTTTTTTAATATGAAAGACATTCACATAAATGCGATCATTGGCTCCGAGACTATATTTAATTTTAGTCAATAGACTTTTGTTCTAAATAGAGTATCGATTCCAGCGGAGCTACATAGTCTTAGAACAAAAGCGGAGATTTCATGGGAGAAGTTAGTCCTCAAATAGTACACATTGAAAAAAACAAAAAGCTCAACCTTAGCAAACTATCATCAAATAATGAATAAAATAGCATAACTTTAAAGAAAAATTATTCACAGTAAACTAGCTTAATATTGTTAGTTGTTAAAATCATAATTTTCATATTTAAATTTATTTTCAATAAAACCTATAAAAACAGTGTTATTAACAATAATCTTATTGTTTTTATTTTAATAATTAAGTTTTTAAATAGCTTAATTATTAAAATAATTTTTTAAAATAGCTTAATTTTCTTAAAAACCCCTCGAGGATTGTTTTTTAATCCTCGACAATATCACTAAAATTCAAGCAGTTTGAGGTTGTCCTTGTGGTTGAAACTGAAATAATGAATATACTACATTTCGACGAATATCAATCATCATTTCTAAGAACATTTCATACCCTTCTTGCTTATATTCAATTAAGGGATCTTTTTGTCCATAACCTCGTAAACCAACAGACTCTCGTAATGCATCCATCGCCTGGAGATGTTCGCGCCATAGAGTATCAATTTGTTGTAAAATAAAAAACCGTTCGGCTTCGCGCATCAAACCAGGGCGAATTTTATCTACTTCATCTTCTTTTATATCGTAAGCTTTACGTACCTCTTCATTGAGAAATACCTTCATTTCACTAACGGTCATATCTTCCATCTCTTTAGCAGTAATGTCCTGTAAGAGATAAACGAATTCCTTGACTTTACTCACCAAATTGTCTACATCCCATTCTTCGGAGGGTAATTCTGGGTTCACGTAGGCATCTACAATTTCATCCATGGTTTTCTCAGCGTACTGGAGAACTTGTTCCTTAAGATCTAACCCTTCAAGAACTCGACGACGTTCAGCGTAGATAGCGCGACGTTGGTTATTCATCACCTCATCGTATTCAAACACTTGTTTACGGGTATCGTAATAGAAAGTTTCCACCTTTTTCTGAGCACCCTCTAGAGAACGGGTGAGCATCTTGGACTCGATGGGCATATCTTCTTCAACACGAAAAGCATTCATCAAACCGGCTACGCGATCACCCCCAAAAATTCTTAATAGATTATCTTCTAAACTTAAGAAAAATTTTGTTGATCCTGGGTCACCTTGTCGTCCTGCTCGTCCCCGTAATTGGTTATCAATGCGTCGGGACTCGTGACGTTCAGTCCCCATCACGTTGAGTCCGCCTAATTCCACCACTTCATTTTGTTCCTTATTGGTAACAGTTTCGTAGGATTGACGAATAGCTTTATAAACTTCCCGCAATTTTTTAATCACAGGGTCTTTGGTGGGAGCTTTTTCTGAAGCAACTGCAATTTTCTCCTCAGCTTCAAGTTCCGATAAACTTTGTTGTCCGTAATTATCAACAGCTATTTTTAGCATAGCTTTCAGCATCTCTTCGATTTCAGGAGAAAGCTGAGTGGGAAAAATATCTGAATCAGAAGGACTCCAGTTTTTGGTTTTCTTCTTTTCTTTCCCGAATCCTTGAGACCGACTACCTCGACCATTACCCACCGTCGCCGCCACTATACCATCATCTTCAGGCATCACAATTTGAGGCATAAGGAATTCCCGAATTTTTAGCCGTGCCATATAGTCAGCATTGCCCCCTAAAATGATGTCAGTTCCTCGTCCTGCCATATTGGTAGAGATAGTAACTGAACCTTTACGTCCAGCTTGGGCGATAATTTCTGATTCCCGCTCCACGTTTTCAGGACGAGCATTGAGAAGATTATGGGGAATTTTTTTTGTCTGCAAAAGTTGGGAAAGAACTTCTGATTTTTCAACACTGGTAGTTCCTACCAGGATAGGACGTCCTTGATGGTGTAACTTCTCCACTTCATCGGCTACGGCTCGCCATTTGGCGGTTTCGGTTTTATAGACAACATCAGGAAAATCGTAGCGTTGGGAAGGTCGGTTGGTGGGAATAATGGTAACTTGAAGATTATAGACTTTTTCAAGTTCTGTTTCTTCAGTTTTTGCGGTTCCTGTCATACCTGAAAGTTTAGGATAAAGAAGAAAGAAATTTTGATAGGTAATGGTAGCTAGAGTCTGAGTTTCCTTTTGAATATTCACTCCTTCTTTTGCTTCAATAGCTTGGTGTAATCCGTCACTCCACCGTCGTCCAGGTAGCACCCGCCCGGTAAATTCATCAACAATTACAACTTCTTTATTGCGGATCATATAGTTGACGTCTTTAACAAATAATTCCTTAGCTTTAATAGCATTAAAAATATAGTGTGCCCAAGGATTTTCTTGATCGTAGAGATCCTTAACCTTCAATAATTCCTCCGCTTTCTCGAACCCTTGATCCGTCATTAAAATGTTCCGAGCTTTTTCGTCTACTTCGTAGTCTCCTGGTTCTTCTTCACTTTTTTGAGCGATGAGTTGCGCAGCAATGGAGGCTGCTTTGAGATATTTTTCGGTAGGACGTTCTATCTGTCCTGAAATAATCAGAGGGGTTCGAGCTTCATCAATTAAAATAGAATCTACTTCGTCAATGATGCAGTATTCGAAAGGCAGTTGAACTACTTCAGCCATAGCAGTGGCCATATTATCCCGTAGATAATCAAACCCTAATTCACTATTGGTGGTGTATGTAATGTCACAAGCATAGTTTTTCTTTCGTTCATCAGGACTCATTCCCGCTTGAATTAATCCGACACTGAGTCCTAAAAAACGATGAACCTGTCCCATCCATTCAGCATCCCGACGGGCTAAGTAGTCGTTTACGGTAACAACATGGACTCCTTTTCCAGTTAATCCATTAAGATAGGCAGGAAGGGTTGCTACTAAGGTTTTCCCTTCTCCTGTTTTCATTTCTGCAATTTGCCCTTTGTGTAAAACAATTCCACCGAGAATCTGAACATCAAAGTGGCGCATCCCTAAGACTCGAATTCCAGCTTCTCGTACCACAGCAAAGGCTTCAGGCAGAATCTCATCTAAGATATCTTCTAACTCCTCATTATCTTTCGCTTTGTCAATCACTTCTCTAAATTCGACTGTTTTCTGCTTGAGTTCTTCATCGGATAATTTTTGAATGTCTTCTTCAAGTACATTAACTTCTGTGACTAAAGAATAAAATTTTTTGAGTTTGCGGGTGTTTGGGTCACCAAATAAAGTTTTAAGCATAGGTTTCTTTTGGAACTTATTCTAATTATTTGAGGATTGAGGCTCTAAGATGCCTGAAATGACGATTTTTATCTTAAGCTATAAAGATTGAGAACTGACAAAAAAGTTATAAATCATTGTATCATCTAGGTTTTAGTACCGAGTTTTTACCTTGATATTGAAGAGATGAGGAAAGAATTTATCATGACAACCTATAGTCAACAATAATAAAATTGAACTCGTATATAGTAGGTGTAACAAAACTCTAATAAATAAAATATAAAAGCATTGATTTGCAAAATCTAAAAAACTATAAAAACCCAGTTTATATATAAACTGGGTTTTTATAGTTAAAGAACACTGTCACAATAAATCATTGATAGTTAATAAATATCAATAATTTATAATTATTAGTCTATAAAAGTGGAAGATAAACTGAATAGACATAGTTATTCCATTGAATAAATTTTTATAAATTAAATAAATAACTATTTTAAAAACTCATGTATAACAGTTTAATAGTCATAAGTCGACAACATAAAATAAAAGATATTTTTATAACATTAAAGATCAATGATTTTAAAGACTCAAAAATTTGGACAAAAGACATAGGCATTATTAACAGTATTATTTTGCTACCAAAATTTTTTCTTAAGGTAAAATGTCTAATACTATTAGATGCTTTTAACACAGCATATCGTAGTATTGTCTTAATTTAATCTAATATATAAGAAGGATATACAAAAAAATATAACAAGAATATATCAGGCCTTTAATTATAGCATAAAATTTGACTAATCAAAAATATAATTTATTTTGAAATTGTCTAAATGATGGTTAATTTTTTACTTTAAACTTAAAAATATAACTATTTTTAAGTTTAAAGTAAAAAATAGAAACATAAAATTTATTGATAAAGGGTTTTTAAAACCTCAATGACGATTATAATTTTATGAATAACATTTCACTCAATACAATTATTTTCAACAGCACAACCTTCGAAATTTTAAGATCTTATATTAAAATCTTTCAACGTATAAGTATTGTTATCTGTTGAAATACTTGTCAACGCAGATTACGATGTACGGACTATTATTTGGAAACCCTTTACAATCACAAACTTTTGTTGCAATACGATGCGAGTAAATAAAAATTATTTTATGATTAATATGGTTTGTTTAAATGTATTTATCAATACAACTAAAATCATCAACAAACAAGAACTAGGGATTTATGGACTTGAACTGAATAATTTCTTTAGTAAACAATCCTTAAAGTTTATATTTAATTTTCGTGTGTCTATGCTTAAAGGGTTAATTCCTGATATCAATAGCATATCTATATTCAATTCTTGGGATAGTGATGTTGCACTAATTTAGTTAAAATTACTATAATAGGTTTGGTAATACTAACTGTAAATACCAATCAGGAGTAACATTCCACTGTGTTGACCACTATAAGACCTCATCCATACTCACAATCTAATCAAATTCCCAATGATTTATTGACAGCGATAAGCCAACTCAAAAAAGAATTAAATGCTGTTATTTTAGCTCATTATTATCAAGATCCTGATATCCAAGATATTGCAGATTTTCTAGGTGATTCTTTGAGTCTTTCTCAACAAGCAGCTAATACAAATGCAGACGTCATTGTCTTTGCCGGGGTTCATTTTATGGCAGAAACGGCTAAAATTTTGAATCCTAATAAATTAGTTTTACTACCTGATTTAGAAGCTGGGTGTTCTTTAGCTGATAGCTGTCCTCCTAACACTTTTGCTCAATTTAAGGCTCAATACCCCAATTGTATTGTAGTTTCCTACATCAATTGCACTGCTGCTATTAAAGCGATGAGCGATATTATTTGTACGAGTTCTAATGCGGTTAAAATTGTTGAGCAACTACCAAAAAATCGTTCTATTATTTTTGCTCCTGATCGCAATTTAGGAAAATATGTAATGAAACAAACAGGACGAAAGTTAATTCTTTGGCAGGGCAGTTGTATAGTTCATGAAACCTTTGCAGAAAAGAAAATAGTTCAGCTAAAAATAAAATATCCCCTTGCGGAAATAATTGCTCATCCTGAATGTGAAACTTCTGTTTTACGTCATGCTAATTATATTGGTTCAACTACTGCTTTGTTAAAATATTGTCAACAAAGTTTAAGTACTGAATTTATTGTTGCAACGGAGCCGGGAATTATTCATCAGATGAAAAAACTTGCACCTATGAAACACTTTATTCCTGCACCAGCAATAAATAATTGTGCTTGCAATGAGTGTCCTTATATGCGATTGAATACACTAGAAAAATTGTATCTCGCTATGAAGTTTAAACAGCCAGAAATTACAATAAATGAATCTATTAGGATTGCTGCTTTAGGCCCTATTCAAAAGATGTTAGAATTGTCATTTTAGTTAATAACTTACTTAATCAACCTCCCTTGCAAAAAATAATATTGATTAGGCAAATCTCAAAATAACTTTACGGTATTTTACCCTATATTCAATACACTAGACTTGTTAATAAAAGTATGTAATAGTATCACAAAAATTTTAGTTTGTATTTAACAACAAGATCTAATATAACACGCCCTAATTTTTGTTTAGTTTGTAAACATTCTACAAAATATTAGTAGATTTTGTTGTCAAGCTACTCAGGTCTAACAATCTACTTTTTTGCTATCATAAAACTTTGGATAAAAAAATTAGACCAGCTATAAAAAATAAAATTTAGAAGAATATCCAAGATATAGAGTCTTTGATTTTAATGAAGTCATTCTTTCAGCGTCACCAAGAAAAAATGATGGGAAAATTATCTAGACTATTACGATCTTAGTCTGTTTTTTTCGTAGTAAATTTAATTTACCTTATTTTTTTCTAAATTCTAATCTATCAAAAAATAAATTACTTAAAAAACCAAAATTAAAATTAATTTTGGTTTAAACACCTATCAAAGCAAATACTACCATTTTCAAATATAATTTGAAATGGTAGTATTGATGCTTTTAATATAAATTAAATTAAACCATAGTAATAAAAGGAGTTTAGTTATATAAAAATTAAAAAGTTAATTTTAATAACTGTCAAGTGTAAGTAGTAAATTGAAGAATATCTTCAAACTTACCTTAATCAACTTTTATATAAAAAAACAGATAACGGACTTAAAAAAATTGTAAATTTTAAAATTATATAAACAAGAAAATTAGAGGTAATAGTTAAATAGTTATAAGTTTATAATAAAAAATTATACAATAATTTTGCCCATTAATTAATACTATAAACTACTCTAGTAGTAGATATGTTTTGTATACTAGAATTAGTTAATATTTAAATTATTTAAAATAACTCTTAAATAAGAAACTATAAAAACTAGAAATACTACACTACTAATACAGAAAATATATGTTTTTAAAAAAATAAAAATTTTAAATAATAAATAAACAGTTAAATTTAACTAGGTGTATAAAACGTCACCAATCTTCTAAAAAAGATACTAACTCTTTTAAAGAAATTGAAAAATTCTTTATGTAAATTTGGATTGAGCATTAGAACTGTTAAAATCAGTCAATTGGTGTCAGGCAGGTTACTTTTTACATCAAAAGTTATCAAATAGTTAAGCTAGACATTAAATTAGGAGAATTATTCCTTATTTTTAACCAATAAAAACTTAAAGAACAGGAGAAAGTATTAACAATAAATAAAAGTCTACTAAAAAGAGAACTTATGGACTCAGTAATTTGATCAATTTTAAACTTTAAATTTTCTTAACTTTACATATCATTAATTAATTTTACATTACCAGGTTAGTATAATTATTTTTTGTGGCCATGTAGAATTATTTTCTGTTTTCTAACTTATAGATAAAAAAATGATTTTACTTAATATAAAACTTATTTTATATTAAGTATATTAACCTTATACTTCTATTTGTTTTTGAATGATGCAGTATTTCCTGATTTATTTTTTTTATTTCTAGCTCTATATTTAAAATAATTCGGAATTATTTTAAATATAGAGCTAGATTTTCCTTTTTTTCCAGAATATTGAAAAATTATTGGCTATTAGTAGAGTTTCCCATCTCTTTCTAAAAAATAATAAATATATTTTATATCTTATTCGGTAAAAGCTCTTTTTTATTTCTCAAAGAATTACACAATCCTCTTTTTTACTTTTTTGCTGATATATTTACTCAACCTACAGTTTTTTCACCTGTTATTTTCTTTTTTTTAAAACTTATACTTCTGTTCTAGTTCTAGTAACAACTTTTAGTTCGCGGGTCAACTTTGATAGTTATTACTCTTCTAAATTAGGTTATTTAAATTCTTGGATAGACTGAGATATAGTGCTGTTCCCTTTTTAACTAATCTTGATTTTATAATTATCTAGGCTCATTGACCCAATGTAACTTACTATTTGTGCTCAATGAATTATACAGTCCCCAAATAATTATCAACTGATAACACTTCTCCGAGTTGCTATACTAAACAAGATTAAAATACCTAATTTTGGACTAAAAATGAAACGGCGACAGTTACTCCATTATGCTAGTGCAGGTGCTATTACAGCTACTGTAATTTCCCTGATTTCTCACTTTCAGCCGGCCTCAGCCGAGGGTAACGGTTCATTAATGATAGAGTATTTAGGTCATACTTCTTTTTTATACATAGGAGGAGGACTAAGAATTTTAGCTAATCCTTTCCGGGCAATTGGCTGTACCGCCGGATATAGACTACCTAAAATAGAGGCAGATTTAGTAATTATTAGTAGCCAACTCTGGGACGAAGGAGCAGCTGAAAACCTACCTGGAAATCCCAAGGTTTTGTATGAACCTGGAGTTTATGAAATTAAAGGACTAAGAATTCAAGGAGTCGGTATTGATCATGATCTTAAGGGAGGCAAACAATTTGGGACTAATGTCGCTTGGCGTTGGATTCAAGGAGGACTGCGAATTGTCCATTTAGGCGGAGCAGCTGCTCCTATTGGCATTGAACAGAAAATTCTTCTAGGAACTCCTGATATTGCTATGATCCCTGTGGGAGGCGGACGAAAAGCCTATAAACCTAATGAGGGAAAACAAGCAATGGAGATTCTTAAACCCAAGGTAATGATTCCTACTCATTATTTAACAGAAGCTGCAGATACGGAAGCTTGTGACTTATCTCCTGTAGATGAATTTTTAGAGTTAGTCAAAGACATGAATATTCGTCAGATTAATGACAATAAATTGCTAATCAAATTTCAAGATTTACCCAAAGAAGGAACTCTTATTCGAGTTTTGAGTGAAAAACCAGTTCTTAAATAATTCTTAGGCAAACTAAACTAATACACACATAGATTGTGAAATACAACACCTGAAGACTTTAGAAATCGAGTCTAAACCATGGGATAAATTGATAGTTGTTTCGATAGAAGGTTTTGGGTGAGTATCATAAACTAATTTTCCAGGGTAGGGATAAGTTTTAACGATCAAGCCATAAGCCCAAGTTGTAATCGCAATTTTTGCTAAAGGTCCAATTATTTCTGTTCTTCTAGCAGAATGGAAAGAACTAACGATAACGGGTAAATAGGTACGTCATTTCAGAGTAACCACTGCTTGTAAGTTTAGGACATTGCGAGTGTATGGATAGGTATCAAAACCATAAATTCTCGCCCACATAACACTGTCTGGAAATTTTTTTGACTTAAGATATATTCTACCTCAAAATAAACTCTTAAAGAGTTGCAGCTAAACCTCATTTTAAAAGTAATTGAAACTAATAGAAGAAGATCTCGGTTTCAAATTTCTTTTTCCGCAACTATTGAGCAGATTAATTTGCTTATTGAGAGGTAAAAGTCTCAATTTATGCTAAATATTTAATAATATAATGACTGCTAATAATTACATTTTCTTGATTCTCAAAAAGAAAGATACCTGTTGAAGCTATAATGTTTACTACTTTGGAGTAAACATTATAAGCCAAGTTTTGCGTTTAATCTGGATCCAATTTTTTTTTGACAAGAATAAACATTGAAAAAACGAAATCTCGTATCAGTACTCAAGGAATGATGTGAACTAAAAAGAACAATACAGCTCAATTTTTCCAAAACTTTTGTCATTGTCAAATAAAATCAAAGCTATAAAATCAGATTCGATTCGAGATGTAATTATGTTGTTTGTCTAGAGAAAAATAAAGAGAATCTTGTAATTTTGTTAATTCACCTCAACTTCCTGCTAGTGTAGGCTAACTTTATCGATCTCATGCTAGCTTGACTTAAGCCTGTGGATACTAGGCTTAAATTTTAGAGTGTTGAGGTGGAGCTATTATTCTTAAATAGAAAAGAAACAATCGATAGATATTCAATATCTCTAAAATTAAAATAATTAAGTAATTTTAAAAAAAAATCAAAATAATGTTCACATGGCATATCCTCCAAAGACTATAAGGTTAATTAGCTCAAAGTTAGGGTATATAAACAAACACTTTAGTACGTTATGAGATGAAAAAGTAGATAAACTGCTTAAAAAGCTATAATTTACATAGCATACTTTGTTTCCTGTTTCTAAACAAAGCAGTCTTCTGAAGTTTGATGATGATCACGTTAAAAAATGTTGATCAGTTCAAATCCTTAAAAAAGTTCACTTTTTATGTCTCACAACGCTATAATATCTTATCAGAATTAAACCCTATCATCGACTCGGAGGAGGAAGCTATTCCTGAGCAACTTATCCTGACCGTGAGTTTACGAGGAACTCGCGATGTTCAAAGCACATACCAAATTTTTCGGCTAACTGGCCTATTAGATGCTTTTTCTGAACCTACTTTTCGGAAGGTGATTGGAAATTGTATAGATGAGGGACCAGCCAATATTATTCTAGTCTTGTCTCAAATTGACTTTATTGATAGTTCTGGACTGGGCGCTTTAGTTCAACTTGTCAAAAAAGCACAAACTAATAAGGGTAGCTTACAAATCGTTACTAATCCTAGAGTGACTCAAACTGTTAAGCTAGTTCGTTTAGAGAAATTTTTGTCTTTGCAAACTTCAGTCGAAGATGCTATCAATAATCTCCCAAAGATAGTTAACTCATGACAAGGACGTTACTGCTGTTTTTGTTCTTCTAGGATACTTAAACCGAGTTGAGGCTGTGAACTTACCTAATTCTGACCAAGACCAAGCTCAGTCCCTGATTTTCCATGAGGTTAGTCGAGTCTATGATAGCCTCTCTTCTGAGTGCATCGGTGTTAATTTTAAGTCAGTTGGTATGATACAGCAATTGTCTCCTGGCTTTCTGGCTTATTTGGGGGATGCAGTTTATGAACTTTATGTTCGGAGCCACTATATCTTCCCTCCGCGGCGGCTAGCTGACTATCATAATAAAGTAGTATCATTGGTGCGTGCCGAAAGCCAAGCAGCTTTTCTGTCAAATCTTCACCCACATTTAACGGAATTTGAGAAGGACATTGTTCGTCGAGGACGTAATACAGCGGCAGGAGGACGTCGACGTATATCACCAGAACTTTATCAACAAGCCACCAGTTTTGAAACTTTGATTGGCTATCTCTATCTACAAAATCCACAACGTTTAAATCAATTACTCGGAAAATTAAATTTAAATTCAGCTTAAGTGATGAATTCCTAAGAAAGACTTATATTAGTTGAAGGAAACGATATCTTCTAGAAATTTTTTTATTTTCTGTTGTTGGTGAATTGAGAGAATTTATTTATAAGAATATTTATTAAGAAAAGATGCCATTTTTAAATGAGGACAGATAATGTCGCAGTTGTTGTAACCACTTCTTGAAGGTTCAGGATATCAAAACTTTTGAAGGTTTTTATTCATGATAAGTTATTTTTCAATCATCGACCTTGTCGTACTTTAGATTGGGTATGAAAAATAAAAAAAGTGTTTGTCAATCTCGTGGAATACATATTTGTATAAACTGTATTATCCCGAACAATAAAGTTGGTAAAATTGAATATTGTTTAACAATTGTGTACAGACTATCTGACTACTAAAATGGATGAGTAGTCTATTGCCATTCAAGAGTAAACTCTCAGGAAGATAGCTGCAAATTTCAAAGCATTGGACTTTTGGGAGAGACTATGTTAAACCATTGTGAAGGGACTAAACCTTTAAAATAAACCATGTTAGATCATAATATAAAGGTAGCAACAATGAGAGATAAGATGTAGCGTAAACGAGTCTTTTTTTGAGATGTATTTAAGATTTAGTTTAAGCCATAAGGCGAAATAACTAAATAGAATCTTATATCGCTGGGTTAAAGGTGTCTCTATTATTGTCAAATATCTAAGGTGCTCGACAATAATGGTTTAGTAAACTGTATGCTCTGAGGTTGTCAGAAGTATTTTAATTTTTTCAAGTTAACACGTGATACTAGAACGAAAGTTATGACTAATATCTATCCATTCGATTGGCCTACTAATAGTGATTGTCAGGCCGAAGTAGTGGTAAAAACAGTATATTCAATACAGGAAACTCGTCAGGCTCTCGAGCTGGTTCAAGAGCGTAAAACTGTAGTTTTAATCCTAGATAAATTGCCCTTAGACCAGGCTCAGCGAGTAGCAGATTGGGTCGCGGGGGGAGCTTGTGCCACTGATGGACGAACCTTTTGGGTTGGGAAGAGGACTTTGATGTTTGTTCCTAACCAAGTCAGTGTTAAGTCTAGCCGCCTTTCCACTTCTCCTTTTGCTCCTAACCTCAAAACCTGTACAGAGCAGTTGACTAGTATTCCTTAAAGAAAGTTCCTACATAATTTTGTCAATTAACCTCTTTGGTGGAGAGGAAACCGACATTCTCTGAACTGATATTCTTTAGAGGACTAATATTCTCTGAGTAAAGTTCCTATAGAATTTAGCTAAACTTGTTATGTAAAGTAAAGATTAAAGATATAAAAGACATCGCCGACAATGAACTCAATTAGAAGTTGCAGTTTTTGTGAGTTAACTCTTTATACACAATCATTTTCGAGATCATCGGGTTTATTATGAACTCCTAAACGTTCTATCAGGGTAGCACTCGCTTCGTTGAGGCCGACTAGATCAACTTTGATGTTATGTTTACGGAACCGTAAGACAACCTTATCTACAGCATCGACGGCAGAGTGATCCCACAAATGAGCATGAGTTAAATCAATAATTACTCTTTGCAGGGGTTCCTGAAAATCGAACGTACTGATGAAGTTATCAACAGAAACAAAAAATATATGTCCATTAACACTATAAACTCGTTCATTTCCATCTCCTTTAAGTAGGGAATCTACAAAAATAAGAGAGGCAATTTTACGACTAAAGAAAATAGCACTCATAGCAACTCCAATAAGCACCCCAATAGCTAGATTATGGGTTAACACAGTAATTAAGACGGTGGTAATCATTACTGCAGTTTCATTCTTCGGAAACTTAGTAATACTGAGGATGGAATTCCAATTAAAGGTGCTAATAGACACCATAATCATAATTGTTACTAGAGCCGCCATAGGAATTTGTGCTATCCAATCGCCAAAAATTAAAATAAAAGTTAAAAGAAAAATTCCAGCACTGAGGGTTGAAAGTCTTGCTCGTCCTCCAGAACGAATATTGATCACAGATTGACCAATCATGGCACATCCAGCCATTCCGCCAAAAAATCCCGTCACAATATTTGCTATTCCTTGGGCGATCGCCTCCTGATTTTTATCACTAGATGTATCAGTTAAATCATCAATTACATTAGCAGTCAAGAAAGATTCCAATAATCCTACCAAAGATAGAGTAAAAGCATAGGGTAGAATGATTTGTAACGTCTCAAAGTTCCAAGGAATTTTTGGTACAACAAACACGGGAAGAGTACGAGGAAGACTTCCTATATCCCCAATTGTAGGCAATTGAACCCCTGTAAACAAAGAAAAAATAGTTAAGCCAACGATAGCTACTAATGGAGAAGGGACAACAGTTGTGAGACGAGGTAAACCGTAAACAATTATCAGCCCCATAGCAACCATCCCGTAAACTAACCAGGAAGCCTCCTTGAATTGGGGCAACTGGGCGTCAAAAATCAGAATAGCCAGAGCATTAACAAATCCGACCATAACCGCTTTGGGAACAAAGCGCATCTGATAACTAAGTTTGATCCAACCTAAAATAATCTGGAGAATCCCTGTTAAGATTGTTGTGGCTAATAGGTATTGTAGTCCATAGTCTTTAACTAAAGTAGTCATCAATAAAGCCATTGCTCCTGTCGTTGCTGAAATCATCCCAGTCCGACCACCAATAAAGGCAGTAATAGTGGCAATGCAAAAAGAGGAATATAATCCTACTTGAGGGTCAACTCCCGCGACAATAGAGAAAGCGATAGCTTCAGGAATTAGGGCTAAAGCTATCACAGCTCCTGCCAATAGGTCATTTTTAACATTAGAAAACCAGACTTTTTTGCTAAAAATTTCATTCATACTTGTTTGACGAATAAAGATGATCTTAAATTAAGCTGCACGGGATTAATGTTATTTTCCTACTAAGTGGGTAACTTCGGTTATGCTAGCCGATTAATTGATTATTCACTGCATCACTTCATACAGCCACAAAAAATCTAATGCGATACCTCGTTACCTAGCTATTATCTCTGTAACTGTCATTTCTTTAGTTACTTATAAAAGTAATTACTTATACAATTAATACTAGTAAATTTTTAGCAGATTAGATATAAATATAAACTAATAGTGCTTTACTCTCTAAGTACGACTATTAATTTAGCCAAAGATACAAACAATAAAATCTGATTAAAGAATCTAACGTAAGAGGAAATTAAAAACTATATTTTTCTCAATTATTGTAATTAAAATTTTAGAGGCTTGTAATCATTTATGACTATGCAAACAGCCTTAATTTTTTCTACAAAAAATTACATATATTCCATCTATACTTCCTATAAAAATATTCCTTTCCTGAAAGTTATTTTAGACCTTTATCTTTAAAGTTTAAACATGCTCAATAAGCAGTTAATCAAAAATTGTAGTTTCTTTTATTGAATCTAAAGTCTTAACAAGAAGATTCTTATAATCTACAGATATATTTTAGCATTATAAAACCCTATCTGTAGACTACATACCATTTTTTATGAAAGCTTAAATATGGTAATTTTTAGTTGATGATGTTCGGTAAAAAACTTATAAGAATAGGTAAAATTGTTGGGCTATCTTAAAAAGAGGTTAATTATTTACCTCTGAATAAAAGGTAAAAGAAATTGAACAAGCCAAAAAATTCAAAATAGACATTATACTATAGTTAGTACAGGTAATTTATTAAACAATTGTTTGAATAATGATTAGTTATTTATGAGATAGTGCTCGCTATACTTTAGATTCACTTGGGTTATAAATAGATACAAAAACAGTTCAATAAGTATGAATTTTAAAAATTATAATCATAGCCAATGTATTCTTAAAGTTAGTAGCAGAAAAGGTTATATAATATGCAGCTTTAGTGTGAAAAATATTAGATTATATTAGTGTAAAGTATAGATTATATAAATTAATTGAAGGAGATTGTTAGTATCAGTACACTACCAGAATAGTATACCAGATTGTAGCCACTAAACACGAAAATAAAAAAATAGATAAACAAAAATAATAACTAAACTTTATCAAAAGTATAATAATTACTGCAAATACTTTATGAACGTTTATAAAAACTATTTCTATGACTAAATAATTAATATGTTTTTATAAACAATCAAATATCAATATGTCATTCGCTAAACTTTAATAAAAAGTTAGCTACTAAAAAATATATGGGTTTTTATTATTTTCCAATATCTAGTACAGTTGATTATAAATTCAGTCAATCTTATCAATTTTTCAAGGGTTACTTTGTTATTAACAATATTTAATATATAAATATTGTTAAATTTTAAAATTTTATTCATTAAAGAATATTATATATACTAAGTTATAACTCGGATTTAACTTAAATTAAAATACTTTAAAGATCAACTAATATTGGTATTTTATGGTGAAGTATTCTGCCTTCAGACCCAATGAAGATTAAATTATATCAGATCACTTAAAGATTTCTCTATTTAATAAAATTTTTAATCTTAACCTGAATCTTATTTTAAAACCCTTGTTTAAATTTTTGAAAATATTAATTTATACAATATAAACTTCACTCTAATTATTAGGGATATAAAATCATTTATATTGGTTAACTTATATTTTAAAGTTTATAACTATTTGTTCTTAAATTCTTAATTAAGCCTTGACAAAAGGTATTTACAGTATCTTTTGTCAAGGCTTAATTAAGAATTATTTCAATATATTATTGTGGAATAATTCGTTACTGTTTGTTAGAAATAAGTTCTCAAGCTTAGTTCACTTAAATTGCTTTAGAAAATGATTGTTCTTTACGTCTTTTAAGGTAAATATCAAAGATAGAAACAACATTACGAATTAATAATCTTCCAGAAGGTGTAATTTCAATATAATCGCTAAATAATTTGACTAAGCCATCAGCCTCCAGAGATTTTAAGTCTACTAATTCATGAGCAAAATATTTATCAAAATTAAGATCAAACTGATTATACCTTTGTTCTAAATAAGACTTATTTATTTTAAATTGACACATAAGCTCCATAATGACTGCCCGTCGGATAAGATCGTCTCTGTGGAGAATAACGCCTTTTTCAATAGGTAGTTTTTTAGAAATTAGAGAATTATAATAGTCTTTTAATCCTTTATAATTCTGAATATAAACATCATTTAACATGCTAATAGATGTTACACCAAACCCAAAGAGATCAGATTCTGGTTTAGTAGTATATCCTTGAAAGTTACGATGTAATTTACCTTCTTGTTGAGCAATCGCTAATTCATCATTAGGTCTAGCAAAGTGATCCATACCAATATATATATAACCACTATGATTTAATTTTTCAATAGTCATTTGAAAAATAGCTAGTTTTTCTGCTGTTTTAGGTAAATCTGTTTCAAAGATATTTTTTTGCACTGCTTTCAACCAAGGCATATAAGCAAAGTTAAATAAGGCAATACGATCAGGATTGAGTTCAATGGTCTTTTTAATGGTCTCTTTAAAAGTTTCTAAAGTTTGAAAAGGTAGCCCATAAATTAAGTCAACATTAGCTCCTTTAAACTCTGCTTCTCGAATCCAACTCATCACATTAAATAGCATAGATTCCGGTTGAATGCGATTGATTGCTGCTTGAACTTTTGAATTAAAATCTTGAATACCAAAGCTAATCCGATTAAATCCTAATTTTCTTAGAAAGAAAATATAGTTTCTGTTAATATATCGAGGGTTAATTTCAATAGAAATTTCTGCTTTTTGATCAATATTAAAATTATTAATTAAGCTATTAAATAATTGATCCAGTTGTAGTTGATTTAAATAATTAGGAGTACCGCCTCCCCAATGGATTTGATTGACTTTACGAGTAGGGGAGACTAAAGCAGCAATTTGATGAATATCTTGAATTAAATAACTTAAATAAGTAGGAGCAATTCTTTTATTTTTAGTAATGATTGTGTTGCAGCCACAAAAATAGCAAGCAGTTTCACAAAAGGGAATATGACAGTAAAGAGAAATAGGTTTTGTTTTGTAATTTTCTACTCCTATTCCTGCCCAGAAATCTATTTCTTTTACCTCTGTGTTGAATTCAGTAGCAGGGGGATAACTGGTATAACGAGGTACGGATTTATTATATTTATTCAGTAAATAGGCATCAACTTGTACATTCTGTGAGTTAATTTTCATAGATATTAACCATATTTTTAACGGGTTTTAAAAGGATTTTAAAAAAGAGATATATTTTAGGATATATAGAATTTATAAACAGCTGATAGTTTTTGGTTTTGATTATTAAGTGGTTAGTTTTTACTGTCATGAACCGGCTGTTACGATTTTTACATTATGTCCATGACCATTATGATGCTCCGCACTACCAGTATGCCTTGACAAGTAATCAACTCAAAAATATGATCATTAGTGGTGGCTTTGGTATCAATTTCTAATTCATAGACTACATCAAAATTCAGTCTAATATAGACATTAATCTTATCAATATTTTTTTAAAACAACTAATCATTAACGATTTTAAAAAATAAAGTATTCTAATATTTCTTTTTAAAAATTAACCCAGTTTCTGTGATATTAATCTTAGTAAATTTATAAGATTTAGTTCCTTTAACTAAAGTTGATTATAAAGCTAAATAAATAATGTTTTTTAGCCTTGTTCTCCTGATTAATTACCCCTAAAACAGTAAACCAATAATACAGGTTTCGTCTTAAAAACTTTACGAAAGTAGTCAACATTAACTTTTAGCTAAAGAATTAATAACTTCTTTACACTAAATTTGCTTCTCAGAAAATAATAAGTAATTACTTAAAACCTGTTAGCAGTTCATTCAATAAAAATAAATCTAACTAATTACTAGACAATGATGATAACTTTACAGTTCTTCTAGTATACTGTATAGGGAATAAAAATAAGCTAACAGTTTTCTAAAGATTTTCTGTCTAAAGAAATTTTAAAAAAGAAAACTTTGAGTGAATACTATATTTCAGCCATAGTGTAATAATTGCTGGTTTTTTGCGTAGTTTTGTAGCTAAATTATTACTTACAATTTTTTCCTCATAGATGGAATATGCTTTCCTTATAAAGGAAACTAGATAATTAATTGTTGACTAACTTTATGAGTTTACAACTATATTTCGATATATTAAGCATAATTTTAACAGAACTTAATAAGTTCTTTGGGAAAACTAAACAACTCCAGCAAGAATACCAAAAAAAAGGAGGATTAGTGCCTTCTCTTTTTGGGGCATACTGTGAATGGACCTGATTCTTTAAGGAGTTAGGCTGGAGTCCTAAAAAATGTATTTAAGTAATCTAGTTTCCTCTAAAGTTAAATAATGTAGGAAAAATACTTAAAGATTAAAATTCAATGAGGATCAGTAAATGATTGAAATGAATGTTGCTGGAATCGCCTTAGATGCTGTTACCCGAAGTCCTATTGTATTACTTCAAGATGGAGCTGAACGTCGTGCTCTTCCCATTTTTATTGAACAAGATCAGGCAAAATCTATTATTGGGGCTTTGGAAAATCAGACCCCTCTTCGTCCTTTAACTCATGATTTAATTGTCAATCTATTTCAAGCGTGGGAAATGGAGTTAGACCGTATTATTATCCATTCTCTTCAAAATAAGACGTTTTATTCTGTGCTATGTTTACATCGAGGAGAAACCAAAAAAGAAATCGATTGTCGTCCCTCTGATGCTATTTCCATCGCTTTGCGCACAGGAAGTCCCATTTGGGTTATGGAAGAAGTGATTGCTAATGCGTCGATTCCTGTAAATCGGGATGCGGATGAAAAAGAACGCCGCGCTTTTCGTGAATTTGTGGAAAATCTATGTCCAGAAGATCTTATCCAACGGCGCAGAGAGGTTCCAGAAGATGATAATGAAAATTAACAACAGTAGGTATAATTTACCTTTAGCTTTTAGCTTTTTATTAAGGTATTAGCATGCGCTATAGACGTTTTGGCAAAACAAATTTACTCTTATCTGTTTTCTCCTTGGGAACCATGCGTTGTTTGTCTTCTAAGGCTATCTTCGAACAAACTATCGAACGGGCGATCACCTTAGGAATAAATCATTTTGAAACGGCAAAAAGTTACGGAAAGAGTGAACATTACTTAGGGCAGTTCCTTGCTCAGCAACCTTTAACTTGTCGAGAAAACCTTTATATTACAACGAAATTACCACCTACTCCTAACCCCGATCAAATGAGTCAGTGGCTAGATGAATCTTTACAACGTCTTCAAGTAGACTATTTTGACTGTTTAGCAATTCATGGAATTAACACATGGGACCATTTTCGTTGGCTCACTCAACCTAATGGATGTTGGATAGCATTACAAAAAGCATTAGACGACAGAAGAATTCATCATCTTGGATTTTCAACTCACGGCAATTTAGACTTAATTTTAGAAACAATCAAAACGAATTTATTTGAATTTGTTAATCTTCATTATTATTATTTTTTCCAACGTAATGCGCCCGCAATCGTCCTCGCATCCCAAAAAGATATGGGAATATTTATTATTTCTCCCGGGGATAAAGGAGGTGGTCTTTATACTCCACCAGACCGCCTAAAAAGCTTGTGTAAGCCGTTTTCTCCTTTGGAATTAACCTATCGATTTTTGTTGAGCGATCAGCGTATTACCACTTTAAGTGTAGGTGCAGCAAATCCCGAAGAATTAGCTTGTCCTTTAGAGTTAGAGTTAGACCTAGGGCCTCTTACCTTGAGTGAAATCGAACTCTTTCAACGTTTAGAAACTCATATAAAAACAACTTTAGGAAGTTATCATTGTCGTCAATGTTATCAATGCCTTCCCTGTCCTGAAAAAATAAATATTCCCGAAATATTACGATTACATAATCTCGCGGTTGCTTATGACATGACCAATTTTGCCCAATATCGTTATAGGATGTTTGAGAATGCTGCTCATTGGTTTCCAGGAAATAAAGGTAGCCATTGTACTGAATGTGGAGATTGTCTTCCCCGTTGTCCGGAAAAATTAAACATTCCTAAATTGTTACAAGATAGCCATCAACAATTCAATGGTTTACCTCGTCGACGTCTGTGGGAATGATTTGTTTATGATTAAGTCCCACGGTCTTTTTTAATCCATTCTGTACTTTTCCCAAGTTACTAAATCTTCGGGACGATCTATATCAGACAAAACAGATAAAACAAATGTATTTAGTTTTAGTTGTCGAGCAATAATTTTAGTTTTAGATAAGACTTCATTTGTTCCCCAAGGAATATTTTGAAACAACTCAGGAATCATTGTTCTTAATCCAATCAAATAGTAACCACCATCAGATGCTTCTCCTAAGACTAAATCATTTTTATCTAACAACTCGAAAGCATTCCTGATAATTTTTATATTCAAATCAGGACAATCAATTCCAATAATGACTACTCTAGAAAATTTTAATTTAAAAGAATCCTCGAAAGCCAACTTCATTCGATTCCCTAAATCTTCCTCATGTTGAGGACAATAATTTAAATCATTTCCCAACCAACTCTCCATAGATTTTTGACTACCTCCTGTATAGTAAACAGCGGTAGAAATTTCTTTCGTTAATTTTCTTACTTCTGCTATCGTGTGCTCTGTAAGTTGAAGCTGTAACTCTGCTGCACCTTCTGCACCTAAAGCTGGAATCAAGCGCGTTTTAGTTTTTTTAGGTTCGGGATAACGAGTAAAAACAATTAATCGGTGGCAATTATTATTAGTCATTTTACTGGCTTATCATTGATAAATTAAGCTATTAATGTAGATACTATTTATCTAGTAAGCGTTAACGATAATTCAATGTTGGGTTTTTAAGTATATTAATGTTATGATCTGAAACTTTTTGTACCTTTCTAATAAATAAGAAAAAGGGTATTCAACTAATAAGTTGACAATTAAAAGAGTGAGCTGACCATGACACAAAATTATACTGATTGGTCAATTAAGATTAAAAACTTAAGCTAATAGCAGCATGTAAAATTCCATGAAAGATCGTTTTTACTTTGAAAAAGATGGATCAAACCTTGTACATGTAAACCTACACTAGTATGGTTTCATCACTAGCTTGAGGGATATAAATTTATAAAATTTATCCTAGAATTAGTTTTAACTTTTGTCTTAAAATTTAGTTAACCAGTCTCAATTCTTTTTATAAAGACTTACTCGAAAAATACACAAAAATATCGTTTTGTACATTATCCTAATGAATAGCAACCAGGAATTTGTTATGAGCGTAAATCTTAGTCAAGGACAACAAAGAGCAAGAAATTTCTCATGAATCATTTCTGATTGCTATAGTTAATTGGTAAACCTCAAAAATAGCCTGGAGATCTTGTACACAACGTCTTTAGGAAAATCTGGTCATATAATTTAGATTTATCTGAAGAAATTCCAAGCCACAGGAGGACCACACCTCTTTAAAGTGGTGTGGCAAATAATGTCAGGCAGTTTAAAAACGGTTCCGTCCGCGTCCGCCACCATAACCTCCACCACCCCGCTGTTCACGCTCTCTAGCTTTGTTGACTTTGAGAGTACGTCCCATCCACTCAGCTCCATCAAGAGTCTCGATGGCTTTATCTTCTTCATTAACTGAGTTCATTTCAACAAATGCAAAGCCACGCATCCGACCAGTTTCCCGGTCAGTTGGGACATACACTCTTTTGACTGAACCATATTCGGCGAAGACCGAATTAAGATCATCTTCCGTAACATCGTAAGAAAGGTTGCCTACATAAATGGACATAGATTGTCTCCATTGACGACTGATGTGTGTAGAGATATTAGATTTCGGAGAGCATCTTGCCAAGACAAAACGGGAAAAACCTGTCAATGCTAATAACAAACTCAAAACCGATACTCAAACTCTCATTATTTCAATCATAGCACTTTCAGAACAAGAAAGAAACATTTTAGACAACTCGGTACATCTTTACTCAAAAGAATCACCTAACTTTACTTTGAAAAAATTTGTTAAGATCCATTGTGTTAATTTTTTTTTCATATTTTTTTCTTGCTTCTTTATCCTAAAATTCCCTATCGATCTAAAACCTAATGTATCAGTCGGATTACTCTTTACCTGACTTAGCTCAAGGATCTCTATTACAAGAATTTCTTGAAACTTTGCCGCTCCCATACAAAACCATAGTAGCAATCGCCTATTTTACCTCGTCAAGAATTAGTGATATTTTATTGTTAAAAAATAGCGATATCTACCCCAATCAAATTAATATTATAAAATCAGAATCTAGTTTAAACAAGTTAGTTCCTATCACTCCCTTATTAAGACCTTATTTAACTATTTATCTTAATGGACTTAAGTCAGAAGAATCAGCTTTTCTTTTTGTTAATTCCCAAGGAGAACCTTTAAAAAGTTGGCTAGTTTTTCGAGTATTAAACATAACAGCGCGTCAAATTAATCTTCCAGAAGTATATTTTTTTATTCTTCGTTAATTTTTGTAGATAATTGGTTATGTAATTTTAATTGAAATTAAAACGGCTAAAGGTTCCAATTGGTATTGAATTATAAAAAATATTGAGTATAAAAAAATTAAAGACTTTTTCCATCTTCAGCAATTTCTAACACCCTGTAACCGAATCTTAACTCGATCTAAAAAAAGGTGCTTAAGATTAACTAAATGCGTGATAATGGGCAATGCGTCTTTTGATTTGGCCAGGCTGAACCAGAAAACGTAACTTTTTGTATGATGATCAAACTTAAGATTAATTCCGATGCGAACTCATTATTGCGGTGACTTACGAGCAACTGATATTAATAAGACCGTTACCCTATTCGGTTGGGTTGATCGCCGAAGAGATCATGGAGGTGTTATCTTTATTGACCTACGTGATCGCACAGGAATTGTCCAAATTGTTAGTGACCCCCAACGAACCCCTGACTCTTATCCTGATGCAGAAACCCTGCGTAGCGAATATGTAGTCAAAATAGTAGGCTGTGTAAGTAAACGTCCCCCAGAGTCTCTCAACCTGAAATTATTGACTGGAGAAGTGGAAATATATGCTGATAGTATAGAATTACTTAACGGAGTGGATAAGCAACTTCCCTTTGTGATATCTAGTTTAGAAGCAGAATTAGTCAGAGAAGATGTTCGTCTCAAGTATCGCTATTTGGACTTAAGACGGGATTGCATGGCCAAAAACTTGCAATTGCGTCATAGGGTAGTTAAAGCAATACGTCGCTATCTAGAAGATAAACAACAGTTTATGGAGATAGAAACTCCCATTCTTACTCGTTCTACCCCTGAAGGAGCGCGGGATTATTTAGTTCCTTCCCGTGTTAACCCTGGTCAATGGTATGCTCTACCACAGTCGCCTCAATTGTTTAAGCAATTATTAATGATATCGGGATATGATCGCTACTATCAGATTGCCCGTTGTTTCCGCGATGAGGATTTACGGGCTGATAGACAACCAGAATTTACTCAATTAGACATGGAAATGAGTTTTATGTCCGAAGAGGAAATTTTGGACTTGAATGAGGGATTAGTTTGCTATATTTTTAAAACTGTTAAAGATATAGAAATTTCCCGCCCCTTTCCTCGTCTAACGTATGCAGAAACTATAGAAAAATATGGGACAGATTGCCCTGATACCCGTTTTGATTTAACCTTAGTTGATGTTTCAAGTATTGTTAAAGATAGTGGATTTAAAGTTTTTTCTGAGATAATTAAAAATGGTGGAAAAGTAAAAGTTTTACCAATTCCTGGGGGCAATGAAACGATCTCTAATGTAAGAATTAAACCTGGGGGAGATTTATTTAAAAAAGCTACTGATGCAGGAGCTAAAGGAATTGCTTTTATTCGAGTCAAAGATAATAATACACTTGATACTATTGGAGCAATTAAAGATAATTTAAGTCAACAACAAAAGGCTGAATTGTTAGCTGTAACACGAGCTAAACCGGGAGATTTATTGCTATTTGGAGCAGGAAATACAGATACAGTTAATAGATCTTTATCTCGATTGCGATTAGTAATTGGAGAACAATTAGGATTAATCGATCATGAGCAAGTTAATTTACTCTGGATCACTGAATTCCCCATGTTTGAATGGAATGCCGATGAAAAGCGATTAGAAGCATTGCATCATCCCTTTACTGCACCTAATCCAAAAGATTTACATGATCTCAAAACTGCTAGAGCGCAAGCTTATGACTTGGTCTACAATGGAGTAGAAATTGGAGGTGGAAGTCTAAGAATTTATAAAAAAGAAATCCAGGAAAAAGTACTTACAACTATTGGCTTATCTAAGTCGGAAGTAAACAATAAGTTTGGTTTTTTATTAGAGGCTTTAGAATATGGAACTCCTCCTCATGGTGGTATTGCCTACGGGTTAGATCGCTTAGTGATGTTGTTAGCCCGAGAAGATTCCATAAGAGATGTTATCGCATTTCCGAAAACCCAACAAGCAAGCTGTTTACTTACACAAGCACCGGCTACTGTTGACGACAAACAATTAAAAGAATTACAGGTTCAATCTATTTATAAATCTAAATCTAAAACTAAATAATCAAGATAAACTAGTAATGAAGTTATTTTACTCAGTATTGCTTCATAAAAACAATACTAGAATTATCGGGTGGTAAGCCTCACTTGATCTAAGTTATAGAGGTAAAACAATGAGCGGATAACCCATCACAATTAGAGTTTTATACTTCTGATTATTTAGTTTAAAAAGTTATAAGTGGTCAACCACATCCTCTCTATCGAGAGAGTCTAAAAATACAATTTTAGACTCTCTCGATAGAGAGGATGGAAAGGGTGAATTAAATAATTTACTTATAAAATGAAATCAGTAGATAAGAAATTGGACTTATGTTCTCTGACGATTTCAGAAATTAATTTTTTATTAATATCAATTTCTTTAGCTGCCACTAAAGTCCGGATGGAAAAAGCTCTTAAAGCATCATTAACCGATAAAGTTCCTTCTGCAGAATCTTTTCGTCCAGTGAACGGGAAACTATCAGGTCCCCGTTGACATTGACTATTTAGATTAACTCGACAAACTTGATTAACTAAGGGATCAACTAATTGAGCGATCTCTTCTGTGTTCTGTCCAAAAATACTTACCTGTTGTCCGTAATCTGACTGCACTAAGTAGTCAATAGTAGTCTCAATATCATCAAAGGGAACAATGGGAATAACTGGTCCAAATTGTTCGACAGAATAAATTTTCATTTGTTCGTTGACAGGATAAAGAACTGCTGGATAAAAGAAGGTTTCGTTAATGGTTCCTCCTGCCTCATTAATCACATCAGCCCCATGTTTTTTGGCGTCTTCTACTAAGTCTTGAAGATACTGAGGTTTTCCTCTTTCAGCAATAGGAGTTAAGAAGACTCCTTCTTCCCACGGCATCCCAAATTTAAGGTTACTAATCGCCTCGATAAACTTGTCTAAAAACTTATCAATAATAGCAGTATGCACGAAAAGAATCTTAATAGCAGTACACCTTTGTCCATTGTAGGATAGAGTTCCTAGAATACATTCTTTAACAGTCAAATCTAAATCAGCGTGTGGTAAGATAATCCCCGGATTTTTAGCTTCTAATCCCAAAATCGATCTGAGACGGTAAGATTTTGGGTGCTGTTTTTTAAGGTTGTTAGCCGCTTGACTACTTCCAATAAAAGCTAACGCATCTATTTTTCCTGACTCCATTAATGCAAGTGAAATCGTTCGACCTTTACCATAAATAGTATTAACAACTCCAGGAGGAAAAGCTTCTTTAAACGCTTCCAGCAAGGGATAGTTTAATAATACCCCTGGACGGGGGGCTTTGACAACAACAGTATTCCCCATAATTAAAGCAGGAATTAGAGTCGTAAATGTTTCGTTGAGGGGATAATTAGCTGGTCCCATACTCAAGACAATCCCCAATGGTGCACGGCGAATTTGTCCTATAACTCCTTGGGTAATCTCAAAGCGCGAAGAAACTCGATCCAGATTTTTAAGAGCATCAATAGTATCTTCAATATAGTCAACAGTTCTGTCAAATTCTTTGCAAGAATCTGTATAAGATTTCCCAATTTCCCACATTAAAAGATTGACGACTTCTGCCCGTTTTTCCTTCATTCGATAAGCAAAGTCTTGGAGGCATTCAATTCGTTGACCAACGGGCATAGTTGGCCATTTTCCACGTCCATTATCATAGGCTTTTGCTGCTGCATCTAAAGCAGATAAAGCTGCTTCTTCTCCTAAACATGGAAAGTCACCAATTTTTTTACGAGTTAATCCTTGAGGTGTTTTTAGGTAAATAGGAGATAAGGATTCTTCCATTTCTCCATTCCAAATCTCTAGTTTTCCATTGATTAGATATTCCCGTTGTTCGATAGAATTTTCTAGGTAAAATTCTGGAGGAATATTTTCAAGAGAAGGAAAAATATTGTTGATTTTTGCAAAAATACTCATGATGTTTTGTTATGTTGTTTAACAACTTTAAAGATATATCAAATATCAAGTTGTTTAAAGATGTTCAATAAAATTTTAGCTGAGTTTAATAATTGCTTCTTTTGCATCTCATTGAGAAATAAGTTCACGCATTTTAATGATCCTCCTTCATCAACAACGATGGACAAACTAAAACGAGCACATTGATGCTATAGAATCTCTGAATTGGAAGAATAATAATTAAAATCAGTTTTTAATACCATAAGATTACTTTTATTAATACTTGCAACTACTAAATAGATAGTACTGATATTGTAGCCCCTTAGTTTAAAAATTTTATATGCAGCATTTTTTACTTAATTAAAAACATTATTTTATATTTTTTTATGACTTAGATAAGCTTTGCCCCTTTACTGAAAAAAATTTAGTTTTTTCAATCAAATGTATATGCTATTATATAGATATAATAGATGGTTCTCATCCCCTATGACTTTGGGCATGAATAATATTAAGATTAAAGTTTTATGCTAATAAAGAGAGGAAAAAGATTGTATCTAAACTAAATAGTTACTGAGCCCAATACCTTAGTGTTAAAAAATTCAATATCTTTCAAGTTAATATTAGATTAACACATCAATAGTGTTACTAACAATAAATAAGATTGCATTATAACAGCGTCTTATCATATCACTCAAGATATTTTTTTGACTCTCTTTTGCTGTAATGACTATCATGTCAGCATTTTTTCCTCAAAGTCTATCTGAGTAATAGTTTATAGTCTATTGAAGACACAAAATACATGCTGTGTACTAGGTCCATAAGCCTTTCATACACTTTTTTTTGATTAATACATCTCAAAATTAATTTATCAAATTAGTTTTAACTCAAAGTATCATTAAGCATACACTGTCTTCACCTGTATACCAAGAATAATTGCTTCCTGAAGGCAAACAGTGGCAGAGTTTCTATCTTGAATGATAGAAACAACAACTTGATTAAATATGGCTAGCTCTGAAGAGAATTTAGTATCAATTCAAAGAATATACTAGATGATGAGCTTAGGCTAAAATTTAGTTCAAAAATACTTAATAATGAGTATAGATTCAAAATCTAAAAATTTGCTGTATCTCATTATTTTGTAAAGCTCAAAAAATTAAGTTTTTTCGAAAAATAAAAAAATATTTTCAACTCAAATATTAAGTAGTATTCGTTAGATAAACTTTTGTTATCAGACACAAACTAAAATTTATAAGAATGGATGTAGTAAATGATTTTGTAATTTAAAAACTGTAATCTTTATACTTTTTATGTTGAAGAGTTAAATGAGTTAGGACAAATAGCTGTTTGAAATAGTAAAAAAGTCATGAAAGTTATTCAAAATTGCTTATCAAGACTAAATGTTTTGACTTGTGTTCACTGACCTTTAAGACGTTACTGTAATGAGGAGTTTTTTAAAAACCTATGAGAGAGTTCAGGGTACAATAAAAAGCAAGCACATGAACTAAATAGTAAAAGTCCCCTATGACGAGGCAATATACAATTACCCTTCTTCCTGGTGATGGCATTGGTCCCGAAATCTTGACAGTTGCTGTAAAGATTCTACATCTCATCGGAGAACAGTTTGATATCAAATTTAATTTTAAAGAAGCCCTCATTGGAGGATCAGCGATCAGTGAGACGGGGAAGCCCCTTCCTGAAGAAACCTTAACCTGCTGTCGTAACAGTGATGCTGTTTTATTAGCTGCTATTGGGGGGTATAAATGGGATAATCTCCCTCGTCATCAACGTCCTGAAACAGGATTATTAGCTATTCGTGCTGGACTTAACCTCTTTGCTAACTTGCGCCCTGCGACCATTTTCCCCCAACTAATTGATGCTTCTTCCCTTAAACCAGAAGTGATAGGGGGAGTTGATATCATGGTGGTTCGAGAATTAACAGGGGGCATTTATTTTGGACAACCTAAAGGCATTTTCGAAACGGAAACAGGAGAAAAACGGGGAGTCAACACAATGGCTTATGTAGAGTCAGAAGTTGACCGTATTGCCAAAGTTGCTTTTGAAACAGCCCAAAAACGAGGCGGTAAGTTATGTTCTATTGACAAAGCTAACGTCTTAGATGTGTCTCAATTATGGCGCGACCGTGTTAATCATATAGCATCCCAATATCCTGATGTAGAACTTTCTCACCTTTATGTTGACAACGCAGTTATGCAGTTAGTTCGCGCTCCCAAACAATTTAATACTATTTTGACAAGTAACTTATTTGGGGATATTCTCTCCGATGCGGCGGCAATGTTAACTGGTAGTATTGGGATGTTACCCTCAGCTAGTTTAGGTTTAGAAAAACCAGGGTTATTTGAACCTGTCCACGGTTCAGCGCCTGATATTGCCGGACAAGATAAGGCTAACCCCCTCGCCCAAGTACTAAGTGCAGCCATGATGTTACGGTATGGATTAAATGAACCTAACGCGGCAAGTAAAATTGAACAAGGCGTATTAGAAGTGTTAGCTCAAGGCTATCGGACAGAGGATATTATGTCCCCACAGATGAAAGCAGTGGGATGTCAGCAAATGGGAGATATATTACTCAAAGTAGTAGAATCTTAATGTCTAAGATATTCGTCTTCGAGTGGGTATTGACTGGTATGGAGATACAACAAGAGTCAGGTTGAGTTATGGGGAATAAAACAGTGAAATATGCATATCAAACACCAAATGCCAAACAACAAAAAATGCAACTGCCTATCACTATTGACTGCGCTATTTTAAGAGCGGCGCAGCGTATTTATAGGGACTATTGTGTTTTTCATCCAAAACATAATAAAAGGCCTTACGGCATTGCCATTGATCGCCAAAGCAAACGAGGACAACTAATCTTTCGAGAAAACCCTGTTCTCTTACCTGGAGAAAGTTTTGTCTCGACTAATCAATTTGAAGTTAAAATTAATTGACTTTACAATAACTACATACTTTACACAAACATAAATTTATGGAGATCACAAATTATTTACTTGAGCATTTGTAAGTTATTTCATTCTCTTCTGATAACTATTCAATATATTTTATATTGTCTTTTTTTCTAATTTGTTACCTATAATTTTTTAAAAAAATATTGAAAAATTATTTTTATAATTATAACTTATAATAAGTTTATCCCAACTAACTTTCTATCCTCTTGTCTTTAAATAAATGTAAAATCTCTATTTTTGTTCTTGTTTTCAAGTACATTTTTTACTACAAGTTATCTTTAATAGTTTTTTTCTTCTAATTATGTTAGTCTGACTTTTAGGTGGACTTACATCTATGTAGTTACTCTTTTTAAAAGATTTTTCTATTTTAGACTTATTTGAATTTACCTATTTGTTAGGTATAGAATAGCTGTGGTGACTTGTTAGGAGACATCATCAGTTAATATTGATGATGTAGCAGGGTGCCATATAGGCATTAAATAGTTGTTGATGGCAACAACATAGCAAAAAACAAGATTCTAATTAACAGTTATTTGTTTTTGAGCAGTTGGTGCGAGTCGAAACTCTTATCATCAAAGGCCTTCTAATCTACTTCTCGATTTTAGCTTTGTTTTTTTTAACCTTCGTTTTTTGAGGTGACTACTCTAATGTCTAGTTTCCAATCAAAATATCCATGGTGGTATGGATGCGTAATCTATGAAATTTATATTCGTAGCTTTTACGATAGCAATGATGATGGGGTAGGAGATTTACAAGGAATCATAAAAAAAATCGATTATTTAGGGTCTCTTCCCATTGATGCTCTTTGGATCACGCCTTTTTATCAATCTCCGATGAAGGATTATGGATATGATATCTCAGATTATTATTCGGTTGATCCTCTGTTTGGAACTCTAGAAGATTTTGAGGAATTAATTGAGAAAGCCCACGCTCGCAATCTTAGAATTGTAGTCGATCAGGTATGGAGTCATACCTCTGATATACACCCTTGGTTTATTGAAAGTTCTTCTGATCGCTATAATCCTAAAGCAGATTGGTATATTTGGGCTGATTCTAACCAAGGAGATGTTCCCAATAATTGGTTATCAATTTTCGGGGGAACTGCTTGGAAATGGTGTGAATCTCGCCAGCAATATTATCTCCATAATTTTATCGATAGCCAACCTGATCTCAACTGGCATAACCCTGATGTCGTCAGAGAAATTATGAAAGTAGGAGAATTTTGGCTAGCAAAGGGGGTTGATGGGGTACGTCTTGATGCCTGTAATTATTACATGCATGATCAAAGTTTACTAGATAATCCGACTCGTACCAAAGGAATGCCTAATCAAGATGGAGTTTCTTCTCTTAATCCGTACTCTAAGTTTATTAACCTCCACAATATGAACGAGGTTAAAAACATCAAATCTTTAAGACGCATCCGCAAAACCTTGAATAAATACCCTGAAACCTTTGCTATTGGAGAGATTGTGGCGGCTGATGATCCAATGCGCCAAACGGTTGAGTATATTCGGGGGTCAAATCGATTACATACAGCGTACAATAGTGCTTTGTTAGTTAATGAGAAACTAAGTCCAAAATTAATTGCCAGGGTGATCGAAGATTTATCTCTTCATCTCGAAGCGGATGAGGAAGAGATGATCTGTATCACTATGAGTACTCATGACTTTCCTCGTGCTAGGTCAAGATGGAAACCGAATGATGATTCTCTAATTCCAGCTTTTGAGAAAATGCTCATTTCTTTGTTACCTACCTTGCGGGGCATCATTTGTATTTATCAAGGGGAAGAATTGGGGCTAACAGAAACCAATGTCTCTAAAGAGAAGATGAAAGATCCTTTTGGTATTTTCTTTTATCCTTATTTTGCGGGACGCGATGGCTGTCGAACTCCTATGCCTTGGGAATCAAATAAAAAAAACTTTGGTTTTACAAATAATGAGGAACCTTGGCTTCCTGTAGATGAACAATATCAGTCTCTTGCAATTTCGGCTCAAGAAGAAAGAGAAGATTCTATGCTTAACTATTTTCGATTTTTCCTAGAATGGCGTAATCGTCAACCGGCTTTAAAATATGGGTCGGTGGAATTGATTGAAGTCGGAGATAGTATCTTATCCTTCTTAAGAAAAACTCCTGATCAAGAACTTCTTTGTGTCTTTAATATTAGTGAACAAATAATTTCCTATCTCATTTCTTTTCGGTATGGAAAGGCAATCGTCGGGTCTAATATTACAAGTTTCCCCACAACCAATTTGGGTAATGGACAAAGAACCGTTGAAATGGAACCTTTTGGCTTTGGCATCTTCGAACGAGAATCTTAATTAAGTATTATTATTTTGATGCTTCTTCTACTATTGTTAGCAGGAGCGTCAAAAAAGGGAATCATTTTAATCTTAAGTTTTGCAAAATAAATGATATGGTGGCTAACTTAAAATTTGTTCAAGGATTTCTAATAAATAAAAATAACTTAGCTAGGTTTCCAACAATAAACACAATCAGAGCAATTGATGAGTTGCGACAATGAGTTTTCGACTATCTAGTCTCTAAATCAGTTACTTCTTTTCAAAGAGTCCTTATTTTTCAGTTGATTTCCTTTTAATTTCTATCTATTCTGTCCTTAATCAACTTAAGAATTTCCATCTATACAAATAAGTCACTATAATGGATTCATTGGGTAGATTGCTAATTAGTGGATTGATTATCATTAAATTGGTAATTGTTGAATATCTCTGTTGGAACCAATAATAACCATCACTAAGTTTTTATCAAGTTTTTCTTGGGGAGTAGGATTTATTTTGAATTTATCTTCTTTTCCAGTAGCCAAAACATTTATTTTATAACGATTCCTAAGATTTAATTCCTCGATTGTTTTTCCGTGAAACTCTTCAGGAACCCAAATTTCTACAATACTGTGATCAGGATCAAGATCAAACCGTTCAAGAATAGCTGGTTTTGTCAGAGTATAAGCCAATTCACACCCAGCATGATATTCAGGAAAGACCACTAAATCTGCTCCCACCCGTTCCAATAACTTTCCATGAATCTTAGAAGATGCTTTAGCAACAACCCATTCAACACCGCCCTCTTTTACGTTGAGGGCCGTAACAATACTTTCTTCTAAATAATTCCCAATAGCCACAATTACCGTATCAAATTCGAAAATTCCAGCCTCTTTTAAAGCATTAGGTTGAGTTGAATCTAACTGAATAGCACTAGAAGCAATTTTCTCATTTAAAACTTGTGCTACTAGAGATTCTTTAATGTCAGTTCCTAATACTTCATAGCCCAGTTTATAAAGTGTTCCAGAGACAGCTCGTCCAAAACGGCCTAAACCAATAACCGCAAATTGACGAGTCTCTCGACGAAGATTATTCAAAAAGTTTAAGGATTTCAATGTTCTCCCCCTATTCTTTTGTTAGTTAAAGAGTGCAGTTCTTCAATTCCTATTTTACCTTTTCTGGGTAACAATCACGAGATAACTTAATCCATTCTTTACCCAACTAACAAACGTTCTTCAGGGTATTGAACAACTCTAGGATTAATTTCACCGACAATAGCTGCCATAAAGACAAGAATACCTACTCTCCCAGTATACATGGCTAAAATTATTAAAAGTTGTGACAGGGAAGAAAGGCTGGCGGTAATCCCGGTGGAAAGTCCCACTGTAGTAAAGGCTGAAATTACCTCAAATAAAACTTGAAATGAACTGACCTCAGTATCAAAAAAAGCCGGGTGAAAACTAATCTCAATAAAGGAGATGAGAAAAGTAATAGAAATTACCGTAATGGTTGAACCAAAAACAACAGCTACTGCTTTTAAGATTAGAGAAACTGGAATCTCACGCTTATACATAACTACTTGATCGTTACCTCGTAAAACTGAACGGGTACAGTTAGTTAAAATCCGAAGTGTTGTAGTTTTAATTCCTCCTCCTGTTCCGCTAGGACTTGCACCAATAAACATAAAACCCATGGTTAAAAATAGTCCAGAAATTGTCATTCCTCCAATATCAATACTATTAAACCCAGCAGTTCTAGTTGTTACAGATTGAAACCATGCACCCAATAATTTACTTTTAAAATTTAGTGATGCTAAGGTGTTCTGATTTTTATATTCAACCAATAGAAACATGATCGTTCCCAGTATCAGTAAAAATGCTGTGGTGCTAATAACCACTTTGAAGTTAAGAGATAAAAAAACTCTTTCTCTACGCTTTGTAATTTTGTGTAAAATCCAAAGATATAGCTCAATAATAACTGAATAGCCAATGCCTCCCAAAATAATCAAAAAAGCGACAACGAGATTAATTGTTAGAGAATCTTGAAAACCAACCAAACTATCTAGAAATAAACTAAATCCAGCATTATTCCAGGCACTAATACTATGAAAAATAGATATCCATAATGCACTAATTTTTCCATATTTTTCTTTAAAGAAATTAAATAATAGTAAAGCTCCTACAATTTCAAAAACAAGAGTCATCCCAATAATAGAACGAATAATTGTTTTGCTATTTTCTTGGCGAAGGGGACGATCTAAAGATTCTTGAATAGCTAATTTTTGTCGAAGATCAAATCGCCGACCAGTCAATAATATCAAAAAAGTTGTTGTTGTCATATATCCTAATCCTCCTATTTGAATTAATAGCAGGATAATCAATTGTCCCCAAAAAGAAAAGTAGCTCCCTGTATCAACTACAATCAAGCCAGTTACACAAACAGCAGAAGTTGCTGTAAATAAGGCAATAATAGGGTTATTCCAATGATAATCATAAGTAGAAAATGGCAAAATCAACAAGAGAGTTCCAACTGAAATAACAGCTAAAAACCCTAAACAAATAGTACGAGCAATAGTCATAAAAAAAAATAGTAAGTAACGATAAAAACCAATAAAACATGGCTTTTTAGATTATTTCTGACAACTTTATAATAAAAAAATCTGAAAGTATTACTTTACAAGATTTCTACGATCCTTAAAACTTGATCTTTATCAAAATTAAGTTTTGAGAATAACATAAGACAGTCAGAATAAAAATTTTAACTGCATTATGTCACTAACTTATCATACTAAGTCTAGAAGAGCCAAGAATATTACTTATGAGTCTGAAACTTATTTGTTATTAAGTGAAGGGTGACATATTGTTCCCTCATTACTAGCTGAAAGTCTAGCGTTGATTCGGTAACTTTATCAATAAATAAAGCTCAATTTGGCACTTATCTATTTTTGACATAAGTAGTCTTAATCATTTATTCTTGTGCTCGCCAAAAAACAATCGATTCATTAAGGGGTTCAATTATTGCTCCGGGATAATAAAAAGAAAGTATCTTTTCAGCATTCCAACCTAATTTAGCTAAATTGTAAGATCCGTATTGACTCATCCCTACACCATGGCCAAACCCCCCTCCAACAAAGGCGAACCCTCTTAATTGTTTCTCATTATTATAGATAGGTTTTAGATAAAATAACGTACTACGAGGGGGATAAAAAGCACTACGAACTTCATTCTTATGTAACTCTAAAGAACCTTTATCCGTTTCGACTTTCATGGTTAAAATACGTCCAGATTCTGATCTTTCAATGACTTCCATCCATCGAATTATTTTAAAATCAGCTAAGGGATCTTTACGTTTTTTTAGATACTTTTTTAAATCCTGACTTAAACTTTCAAGAGTTGCCTGTCGATCCCAACGAAAAACATTTCTTCCTGTTTCATTAAATCCATTTTTTAAACTAATAAAATTACGAAAATTTTGTTCCTTAGCTAAGGATGTTTTTGACAAGTCCCAAAGTTTTTGGGGAGAATCAATAACCGCTTTAAGATAAGGTCTTTCTTTTCCATTCCAAATATCACTAAACTTGGCCGTCACTCCTCCTGTAGTGGAGGAATAGAGGGCATCTACTAACTCATTTTCATAAGTCAATACTAAGCCTTTAGTAGCTTTGATCGCTTGATCAGCTTTAGGACTAGTTCCACTTAACCCATAATAAACCTGACAGTGGGTTGTAGCACACAATTGATAGTTATCCGCTTGAAACCGTCGTATATTTCGTAAAGCATAAGTACGGGCAATAATAGTTTGAGCTTTCGCTGCATTAAGGGGAGCCGATGGTCCAATTTCGTGAGGAACAACCCCCCTAAGATAAGTTTCAAGGGAAATATTGTTAACTAAAGTGTAGGTTCCATAGGCGTTGGGTTGTAGCCTCAGACTTCCTCCATAATAACGGACTTTTCCTTGACTTAGACTAACTTGAACAGGACTTTTGCCTGGGATTATCTCTAAATAATCAGGACTATAAATTTTACCAGCCACGGTAAAAGTTGCTCGAGGAGTAGCTGCTACAATTTCTAATTCAAGATAGACATTCCTAAATCCTTTAGCTTTAAGATTTTCTAGTAACCAACGACGTAATAAGGGGGTTTCGTAAACATCGCGTTTTGCCCAAACTTGCCACTGTTCAGGTTGAGTAACTTCTACTTTAATTCCCCTTTCTTGCCATTTTTTCGCACTGTCTTCCGCGGTTTCAAAAGTAGCATGATCACTTAAAACTACTTTCTCTCGTAGCACAGGCGTTGATAAAGGTTGTTTAACTACTTCAATAGTGAATTGGTTGGTTTGAACTATTTTTTGTTGGCTATCATCGTCGTCAAATTTTAGAGTTAGGGTATCTTCACTAGTAGTGGCAATGACTAATTTTTCCTTTTCTTTTTCCCCAAACCGTTGAACCACTCCTACATCTAGCTCAACATCTGTTGCTCTTACAGGGGATGTACAAACTCCTCCAAGTAAAATAGGAAGGCAAAATAAGCTGATACATAGAAGTTTGCCCCTGACTGGGCGATGAGTCTTGGTAATTTCCATATTGAGCTAGATTTATAGGTTTTCTATTTTACGCCTTGTTATTTTTTATATCAGAATTATGGAAAATTCACATTTTTCTATTATGTAAACATAAGTCAACTCATAGGCTAGACGGGATCTTATTTAAAATTGTTGCTAGTCATCTTGAAAAAAATTTTGTTATGTTTTAACACTTATATTCATAAGTTTTGTGCTAAGATACGAATCGCGGTAGAAAGTTGAAAATAATCTGCTTAGACTCTATAAAGTCTAGTCATACAAAGCATTGTAACAGCAAGTATAATAATTGCACGCTGGCAAATTTACTTATCTTGAAAGGATTTACGACATCACTGGGGATACTGAAATTAGCAATTATTAAGTTAAAAGGGTGAACTTAATAAATATTGACTCTCTCAAAATATTTATAATTTTTATAATTATCTATATTCATAAGCTAGAAAAATTGTATATTAGCTATCAATTTTAATGTAAATTTCTAATTAATTAGATCTTCTGGCAAAGATTTATAACCAACAATATTAGGATGAAGTTCATTGGAAGTTGATCGTTTTCATGAAAATAGCCGGACAAAATTATTGTAACTATTGTAATAAATGCTTGCCTTGCTGATCAAATACTATGAAGTCTGTCAATGGGTGCCCGTTAGGTCGCCTTAGCATAGTAGAAGAATCATTAACTACCACCGAAAAAATAATTCTATAAGAGACTTGGTTAAGTAACTCCCCGCGAGATTAAAATTCTCTCTATAACTGTTCAGACACCTGAGAAAGACGATTACCCCCAATTCCTAAATTGTACAAAATATGACCAGTTTGTAAATCTTTCATTTACTGACGACGTAGTCTGTTTGTTCAACCTCAACCGACTCGATTACAATGTCTATGAATTAGACTATTTCCAAAGTGACTATTTTTTAAGGTTTAGACTTGACAGGTGATTTAAAGAGTTAAGTGGTTTCCAAACAGTTTGCATTAGGGGATATCTCCTCAATCGAATTTATGAACAGCCTCATATTTTTGTAGCAAGGTTGCTTATGACTTAAATAGTAATCGCTTTTAGTGTTGGACTATACAGTTATTAGAACGACTGTTAAACTAGATGAATCTTGGTTAATCCGTTACCCGGCTTATATATTCATGCAAAAAAGACTTGCTTTTGACTCATCTGAAGTTATATATCACGCTCAGAAACTCCTCGATGCTGCGACTAACCGCTATCGAATTACGGTACAAGTAGCTAACCGTGCTAAACGTCGTCGTTACGAAGATTTTGATAGCATTGAGGATCCTTTAATGAAACCGGCTATTCGTGCCATCATTGAAATGTCAGATGAACTTACCCAACCTGAAATTATTAGTGATAATTGAAGATCAAAATCTATGCTAAGCCTACCAAATTTGTCTATATAGACCATGAAAATGGAAAAGACTATATAAACCATATTCAATATTATTCGGTTATGATTTGGAAAATTCTTCAACCTTGGAATTATTGCTCATATCTCCGGCAAAACATAAGACTACTGATCATTTTTCTTCTGAGTGCTACTCTAGTTATAGAGGGGGGGCGGTTTAAATTGTCTCGAGGTAACAGCTTTAGAGTTCAACCTGTTAACGCTCAAACTCTACGACCTGAAGAAGCTGCTGGTATAGTTTACAAAAAATTATCCTATCTGCCCAAAGAAAATCAATATATTCGTAAAGATACAGAGAGAATTGATCCTGTTCAAACTTTAATCAGTCGTTTTATCCGTTATCATCGGGATTTAAAACGTCGGGAGCCTAGTGTTTCTCTTGATTGGAAAATTACCCTGGCTGACTATTTAGGGGTGAATGAATCAATAAAGAAAGATCGCTATCCTGGTAGTTCCACTCTGCAAAATAACCCATTAACTCCTGACGTTGAGGCAATTCGAGAATTAAACCGCCATCAACGTCAGGAGTTAGTGGATTTGTTGGTTAGTATCTATGCTCCTAAACAGAAAAAACTCAACCTTCCTACAATTCAGACCGAATCAATACCTGAGTTTTTTCAACCAACTCCTACTATAGGTCCTAGTCTTTCTAAACCGGGGGATGCTGATTTATTAAAGTGATGCTGCCTTATTAAAGTTATGAGTGATCGTTTACTTAAAAAAGGAACAGGATGGCGTATTGGCTGGAATCCTAACGCTGTTCCTTATCAGGGATTAATTGGTGGTAAAGATTGGGCAATAGAATTGACAAAAGCTGAATTCAAGGATTTTTGTCGTTTGTTTAAACAGTTAGCCGAGACAATGGAAATAATGTCCCAGGAATTGATGGACGTTGAAAAAATCGCCTGTGAAGCAGAAAGCGACTTTTTGTGGTTAGAAGTAGAAGGATACCCCCATGCTTATTCCTTGCGTCTTATTCTTAACCAAGGTCGTTGTTGCGAGGGAAACTGGTCTGAAGAAATGGTAAGAGAATTATTGCAAGTAGTTAAAATTTTTGAAATATCTTAATTTTCTTAGAAAATATAATAAAAATAATTTCTAGGTGAATCGTTTAAGGAAAATAAGCATTATAATCTTTTCTAAGAAATAAGGATATGAAATTGCAGAAAAAGACAATATATAGTTTATTCAAAAATCCTTGGCAAGAATAAAAAAGCTTAATAAGAGTCAAAAACTTTTTACAGTAGAGAGAAAAATGAGATTAATTTCCAGCAGCAGGTGTAATATCTTAAAAGAAGACGAAAAATATACACAGGGATTGTTTCTTATAACGGCTTTAGTATATACAAGTAGTATAGTCAAACTCAAATAATGGATAGAAAAAAGATTATACTTATTCTTTCTATAAAAATATTTAAACATAAATATGATTCAGATAAAGCGGTTAGACAAAGTTTTTATCGAATGGTTTCTAATCTAATCAATTGAAGCTTAATATGACCTACTAATAAAAGACAAAACAGCAAACAGAATAAACACTGTTCACTGTTTTCGATTTACAAATATATAAAATTAACCACCAGCAACTGCTGGGACAATACTTACTTCATCCCCATCACTGAGAATAGTATTTATATTATCTAAAAAGCGAATATCTTCACTATTCACATAAAAATTTAAAAAGCGACGGGGAGCTCCAGTTTCATCACATAAACGCGCTTTAATTCCAGGAAAAGTTTCTTCAAGGGAGTCAAGTAATTCATTAAAATTACTCGCTGTACATTCACAGTCTTTTTGATTGTTCGTAAACTTTTGCAAGGGTGTAGGAATTAATACTTTAACAGCCATAGTTATTTAGCAATAATTAATAATTACCAATTATCTAGTGTAGTAAGAGAGTGTAGCCATCAGGATATTAAGAAATGAGAAAACTTTGACGACTACGCAGAGATTAAACTAAAACTTGTTGCCATTCAAGACGTTCTAAGGTCCGAGAACGTTCCAGAGCACGTTCAAAGCTATCAAGTTTTGGCTCAATGGTCAGGGGTTCACCGATATATCCTTGAACTGCTTCTTGAGTTTTTAGTCCATTCCCGGTGATGTAGGCTACGGTAGTTTCTTCAGGCTCAATCTTTCCGGCTTCTACTAGCTTCTTTAGGACGGCAATAGTTGTCCCTCCGGCAGTTTCGGTAAAGATACCTTCAGTTTCTGCTAAGAGTTTAATGCCTTCAATAATTTCTGCATCGGTTACACTTTCAATATTGCCATTAGTTTTACGGGCAATATCGAGGGAATAGCACCCATCAGCCGGATTTCCAATAGCTATAGATTTTGCAATAGTATTCGGTTTAACAGGAGTTATAAAGTCTCGTCCTTCTTTGAAGGCGGTAGCGATAGGAGAACATCCTTCTGCTTGTGCGCCACTGAAGCGAACAAGTTTATCTTTAACTAATCCTGTTTCGATGAATTCTTGGAATCCTTTATAAATCTTAGTATAGAGGGAACCAGAAGCTAAGGGAGCAACTACATGATCGGGGAGTTGCCAGCCAAGTTGTTCAGCCACTTCAAACCCTAGGGTTTTAGAACCTTCAGCATAGTAGGGACGTAAATTAATATTAACAAATCCCCATTCGTAGCTATTACTGACTTCGCAACAAAGACGATTAACTTGATCATAGTTTCCTTTGACCGCCATTACCGTAGGGTTGTATATAAGAGTTCCGAGAATTTTACCTGCTTCTAAATCGGTTGGGATAAAAACATAACAGTCTAACCCAGCATGAGCAGCGATAGCTGCAGTAGAGTTGGCTAAATTTCCTGTACTCGCACAAGAAACCGTTGTAAAGCCTAATTCTCTAGCACGAGTTATGGCCACAGAAACCACTCTATCTTTAAAGCTGAGGGTCGGCATATTCACCGCATCGTTTTTAATATAAAGATCTTTCAGACCCAAGCGACGAGCTAAGCGCTTTGATTTCACCAAAGGAGTCATCCCAGTGCCAAGATCAATAGGATTTTCGCTTTCTACGGGCAAAAATGCTTTATAACGCCAAATGGAATTAGGTCCTGCTTCGATAATTTCACGACTAACTTGAGCGCGAATAGCATCGTAGTTATAAGCCACTTCTAGAGGGGAAAAAGTTTCTTCACACACATGAAGAGCTTTTAGGGGATATTTTACACCACCTTCTTTAGAAACGAGATGGGTGAAAGTGGCGGTTTTGGTTTGCGTTACCTGAGTCATGGATTTCGATCCTGATTTCTCGTGAATCTTTAATAGTGAAAAATGCTGTAATCTTCCGTAAATTTTCACCCGTTTTTGAACATGTTATCATAGTAAATATATTTCGTCAAATATACCCGACTATTTTTATCGGCATTAATATTCAGATGTTTTGTATACTGTTTTTACAGGAAATAAAAAAATTTTGATAATACATTATTAAGTCAATTATTTAAATAAATGCAGTAAACTCAACTTAATAGGTCTCAAAATTATGATTTTAGTTAATTGTAATCAACTAAAAATTTTTATAGTCATTTATGCTCAATCATGTTAGTCTAACCAATACAAATCTATTTATAGAAGATATTGGTCAACAAATTATAAGACAGCTATTGAATTAGGTAATTTAGAAATTGCACTAAGATTAACTTGAATACATTGCCTATAATTGAATGCTACCTAAACAAGATGTAAAAATTAGATTTTGTACAAGGGATAAAAATTTTTATTAATTAAAAGAATTTTACTAAATTAAAGCCTAGATATTAGTGTTATTGTTAAATATAAATTTAATTTCTATTTAACAATAGAATTTAAAATTTGTCTATATTTCTGATTCACGATAAAATTCATCATATCATAACCTGATCAACTGTAATATATCTTTATTGGTTAGTATTCTTGATACTAAGTCAGCTATTTTGAATTTAAATATTTTTTGAAGAAAGTGTTTAAACTTTTGACTTTAACAATTGTTAGTTTTATTATAAAATAGATTTGTTATAATCTTTCCTTATGATCCTTGCTTTTAAAATATAAAATATGAACTTATAAATATTGCTCTTTAATACTGCTAGCCTATTCACTCTTTACTGGAACAAAATATAAAGACCAGTTTTCTTCCCAGGAAAACCAAATGTAGATGACCTAAAAATATTTGCAAGAAATTTAAAATGGTTTAATAATAAAAAAGTTGATTTTGGTAAAATACTTACTTATTTTTTAAATATTTCACTTAAACTTACTTTTATTTATAAATAAAAATAGGGTTAGATCCATGTATTATTAATTAATAAATTATAGTTTTATTTTCTAAATACTTCGAATTATAATAAGCAATTTTTTAAAAAACCTATTATGTTAAAAAAGCAGGTATTATTCATTAGCAATGGAACAGGAGAAGACCTTAATGCAAGTTTGATTCTCCAGTCATTAGTTAAAATCGCTCCCAAAATTAACATTGTAGCAATGGCGTTAGTAGGATTAGGAAATGCTTACCAGAGTTTAGGCATTCCTCTCGTTGGACCGAGACAAATACTACCGTCTGGGGGAATTTTTTACACCCATTTTTTTAATTTAGTTAAAGATTTAGTATCAGGACTAGTGGGCTTGACATTACGTCAGATTCAATTCTTGCTTAATTATCGCCATAATTGTGATTTTTGTATCGCTGTGGGAGATATTTTCCCGGTTACTATGGCATATCTCACTAACCGTCCCTTCGTAGCCTTTCTTGTATCTACTTCTAGTTATTATGAGGGCAAATTGCGGCTACCTGGGTTAACTCAATGGTGTTTACGATCACATAGATGTTTAGCAGTATTTACACGCGATGTATTTACCGCCGAAGACTTACAACAGCAAGGCATGACTAAAGCTGTGTTTGCAGGTTATCCTATTCTAGATGTCTTGTCTCCTATAGGTAACGATTTAAACCTAAATCCCAAGATACCAACAATTGCCTTACTACCCGGAAGTCGTCTTCCTGAAGCCCTTCATAACCTAACATTACAATTGAAGGTATGTGAGGCAATTAGTGAACTGGAAATAGTACAATTTCGAGTTCCTTTAGTGTCTAGTATTAGAGAAGAAGAGCTAGAAACTATTGCAAAAAAACAGGGATGGCATTATCAATCACCAGGAATTTTCAGTAAAATCAAGCAAAATCAAACAATTGTTGTAAAGTGTTATTGGAATGCTTTTGCCGATATCTTGCAACAGTGCGATTTAGTTTTGGGGATGGCAGGAACAGCCGTAGAACAGGCAGTTGGTTTAGGCAAGCCTATTGTACAGCTTCCAGGATACGGACCCCAATTTACTTATGGTTTTGCTGAGGCACAAAGGCGATTGTTAGGGATTTCTGTGCAAACTATCGGTAAAACTCCAAATAATCCTACTTTATTTACGGATGCTGCCCACACCATTCAAACTATTCTTAAAAATCCCCAATATTTAGAGGAATGTCTAGAAAATGGGCGGCAGCGAGTAGGACAAAAAGGAGGATCTGATAGCCTAGCAAATGCGATCGCTCAATTATTGTTATCTCAACACTTAACTCGAGCTAACAAAAACATGGACTAATCTATTGTCATCTGCTTTTATTCAGGTTATCCTTTTCAGGATTGTGTATAAACATGACATATTTAGTAGGATCATAATGCCACTATGGAACGACGAGGCGTAACTATCTGGTTAACTGGATTAAGTGGTGCTGGAAAAAGTACTATCACTCATGTTTTAGGAAAAAAATTGAGTGATGGAGGCTATTCCGTAGAAGTTCTTGATGGAGATATTGTTAGAACAAATTTGACAAAAGGGTTAGGTTTTTCTAAGGAGGATCGTGATACAAACATTCGTCGTATCGGTTTTGTGGCTAGTTTATTAACCCGTCATGGAGTAATGGTTCTTGTCTCCGCTATTTCTCCCTATCGTGAAAGTCGGGATGAGGTTCGGACTAGAATTGGAAACTTTGTAGAAGTTTTTGTTAATGCTCCCTTAGATGTATGTGAAAATCGTGATGTCAAAGGATTGTACAAGCGTGCTCGCTCGGGAGAGATCAAGTCTTTTACTGGAATTGATGACCCGTATGAATGCCCTTTAAACCCGGAAATAGAATGTCGTACTGATTTAGAATCACTCGAAGAAAGTGTTAATAAAATTTGGCAAAAACTTAGAGAAATGGGATATCTGTCTAAATCTATAGCAGTTTAATAGGAATTAGGTTAAGAATTTTCTGTCAAAATTTTTCTTTCCAAAATAGACTGAACCTTAAGTTAGTAGTTTAAAAGAAAAAATAAAGTAGAAAACTAATATATTGGAAAACTTTATTAAAACAGGATATAGTTATCGGAACTTATGTCAAGAAATAAATGGTTAAATTCCAATATTAGGGACATAATTATTTGCCTAGACATTTTAAGATTTATCTCATGACCAGGAATTAAGTTAAATGATTAAAAACAGTTAAAAATCGATAATTCTCAATTCTGAAAAAGAGATTATTAGTTCAGTAAAAATAAAAAAATAAAGAAAAAAGAGGAAATCGTTTATTAAAAAAAGTTTAGTAAAGTCAAAGTATTAAATTTTCTTAAAAACCCGATATAGTTCGGTTGTATTTCGCAAGATAGTCGAGGGTCAAATGGAGTCGGTAACAGTATATTCCTCTAATTTAGAGAAATATACTGTGTTATTGAATGTTACTGCTAGTTTTTAAAACAATTATGTAGAGCCTATAAATTCATAGTTAAAATATATAAGGCGATTTTGACTTATTTTTTCAGTGTTCGGAGAGTTTTTATCAAGTTAGAGTTTGTGAGAGCTGACAAAAAGTTAGATCGATAATTGAATTTGAATAAAATTATTTCTTAGAGTTAACTTCGACTTTATTTGAGAGCATTGAAACTAAAACTTAAGTTCTCTTATTTCTTGAAATATTTGATTATTATCGATAAATTTTAAATTTGTATAAATACCATAGCGATCATTTTATCCATTTAAAAACACACATATTTAACACAATGTGTCAATGTGTAGCTCTTAATAGATGACTATCAAACAAATGTGATTATAAAGAAAATTATGAGAATATTATCTTCCCATTATGACAAAAGAGTGGGAAGATGGATACAAACCTTGAGGTAGCCTACAGTTAGCAGTTATCAAACTCGGTACCCATTGTTGTCTTAAAATTTATCGTAAGTTTATTTCAAAAAAAGTTATGGTCGTTGCCACCCAATCACTCGAAGAACTGTGCATTAATTCTATTCGCTTTTTGGCTATTGATGCTGTTGAAAAAGCTGAATCTGGACACCCAGGATTGCCGATGGGAGCAGCTCCAATGGCATTTGTCCTTTGGGATAAGTTCATGCGGTACAACCCCAAAAATCCTAAATGGTTAAACCGTGATCGCTTTGTCCTCTCGGCTGGACATGGCTGTATGCTTTACTATGCTTTGTTACATCTAACCGGATATGACAGTGTTTCCATCGATGACATTAAACAATTCCGTCAATGGGGTTCACAAACTCCTGGACATCCTGAAAACCACGTTACTGAAGGAATTGAAGTTACCACTGGACCTTTGGGACAAGGAATTGCTAACGGAGTTGGGTTAGCCCTAGCTGAAGCTCATTTAGCAGCTAGATTCAATAAACCAGATTGTAAGCTCATCGATCAATATACCTATGTAATTTTGGGTGATGGCTGCAACATGGAGGGAATTTCTGGAGAGGCTTGTTCTTTAGCTGGACATTGGGGCTTAGGTAAACTGATCGCCTTATATGACGATAACCATATCTCCATTGATGGGTCTACAGATATTGCCTTTACTGAAGATGTCTCTAAACGGTTTGAGGCTTATGGTTGGCACGTTCAGCATGTCGAAAATGGCAATACAGACTTAGATAGTATCGCTAGAGCGATTGAAGTAGCCAAAGCAGTTACCGACAAGCCTTCTTTAATCAAAATTACCACTACTATTGGTTATGGTTCTCCTAACAAGGCTAACAGTCATGATGTCCATGGGGCAGCTTTAGGAGCTGACGAGGTTAAGGCTACCCGTAAGCACTTAAGATGGGAATATGCTCCATTTGATATCCCATCTGATGCCTTAAATCACTTTCGTAAGTCCGTTGATCGCGGCGCTAGCTACGAAGCAGAATGGAATAAGTTATTGACTCAGTACAAAACTAAATATCCTGAAGATGCTGCTCTTCTAGAACGGATGGTCAGTGGCGAATTACCCAATGGATGGGATAAAGCACTTCCTGTTTATACCCCCGAAAGTAAAAAAGACGCTACCCGTAATCAATCAGGCATAACCTTGAATGCGATTGCTGGCGTACTACCTGAACTAATTGGTGGATCAGCTGACTTGGCCCCCTCTAATAAGACCTTACTTAAGGGTCTTGGAGATTTCCAAAAAGGGCAATACCAAAACCGCAACATCCGTTTTGGAGTGCGCGAACACGGTATGGGAGCTATTTGTAATGGAATAGCCTCACATGGGTCCGGGTTAATTCCTTACGGTGCAACTTTCCTGGTTTTTACCGACTACATGCGTAATGCTATTCGTCTCTCTGCCTTAGCTGAAACAGGAGTGATTTGGGTCATGACCCATGACTCTGTGGCTTTAGGCGAAGATGGACCTACTCACCAACCAGTTGAGCATATTGCCTCTTTAAGACTAATTCCTAACCTGATTGTGATTCGTCCTGCGGATGGTAATGAAACTTCTGGGGCTTACAAAATTGCCATAGAAAATCGTCATCGTCCCACTTTGTTAGCATTATCTCGCCAAGCATTACCTAACCTAGCCGGAAGTTCCATCCATGCAGTAGCAAAAGGTGCTTATATCGTTAGCAACTGTGATGGAACTCCTGATATCATCCTCATCGGAACTGGCAGCGAAGTAGAACTCTGTCTTAATGCAGCAGAAGTGTTAATCGGGGAAGGTAAAAAAGTTCGAGTTGTTTCTATGCCTACCTGGGAATTATTTGAAGAACAAGATGCAGCTTATAAAGAGTCTGTTCTTCCTAAAGCAGTTAAAAAACGCCTTGCGGTAGAAGCGGGAGTCAGCTTTGGATGGCACCGTTATGTCGGGGATGAAGGCGCAACTATCAGCATTGATACTTTTGGTGCTTCTGCTCCTGGTGATGTCGTCCTTGAAAAATTTGGCTATACCGTTGAGAACGTCGTTGCTAAAGCAAAAAAAATTTTAAGTTAATTCATATTTCTATCATTAACTTAACTAATAGTCCTCTAAAATTTTAGAGGACTATTATGTGTTTTGGCATTTATAATAAATTGTCATGAATTATCAAAAATAACTATTTTATGATCATTCATATACAGACAAGTAGATCCTAATTATATTGATAAAGTAAAAGACACTTTTTAAAATCGTAGTTTTCCTAGTCAACAAAAATTAGCACTTAAAACAAGCTCATTGATTACTGTACCTGCGATCCTATTGCCGATAATCTAATATTTTTTGAGTATCAATTTAGTATAGACTTAGTGATGAATTTACAAATGCAGGACATATTGTTCCATCTGAACTAGTCCTAACCACAATTCATACTCTAATCGTAAATATTCAGGTATAGTTTCTCCTTCCAAATCATAAATTATAGGTTTAGTGTTTTAAACAACAAGCATCGTTCAGTTCATTTTCATAATTATTTAAACAGTAAAAACTTAAGCTATCAATTCCTTTTTCCTGAAAAGAACGACAGAAAAATTATCTTTATCCTATAGGGAAAAAGATAACATGGAATGAGAAATCCCTAGCTACATTAGCCGGTTAGCTATTTCCATTATAGTAACTTACTTCGACTCAACAGTGTTTGGTTGATCTGTAAATGAAAGCCTAAATAACCTTTCCAGCATAAGGTAGCAGAAGTTTCACCAGTCGGAAGGATAGTTAAATCGGTTAAGATTCAAGATAAAAAGATAGGATAGTAATTATGAGTAGATATAGAAACCGAGGGGTAAAAGAAGTATGTTTTTAAGATAAAATTGCAAGGTTACAATCTACAACGTCCTATGCAGCGGAGATTGTAACAAAATATTCATTGAGGGGTTGCTAAATTTATAGATTTATTGTTAGAATCAATGATGGCAACAAAGCAGATAATCCTCAGTAGCTCAGCGGTAGAGCGGTCGACTGTTAATCGATTGGTCGTAGGTTCGAATCCTACCTGGGGAGTCTATATAGAGTATATGCAGTTTTTATTAGTGATGGGCTAGAGTTGTTAAGTTTTGAGCTTGGGATGAGCAATAAAAATATTATCAAAACCTGCTTGATTGTAAAATAAACAACTCACTTTCTTGAAACTTTCTCAAGTTAATTTTTTGTGTTCTGACATCCAGGTTTGATACTAACTATAAATTTTGCCTAACTAGCCTGATTTAAAGTCTTCATAGGAGATAGGAAGTCATAATCTAATGCAAGATGTTACAATATGACGTCATTATCATTGATGTTTGGTTAGCTGAATATCGTGCCGCTCTAGAAATTAAAAGTTTTACCCCTACAGTTAATGTAGCTGTTGTGGATAAAACTCATCCTATTTGATTACATTCTGTAGCGGACTAAGGATGGATCGCTGCCAGTTTATAAATGCTTATCCTAAAGACAGTAGATAGTCTGAACTTTTGATAGCATCAAAGGTTCAGACTATCTCACCGAGCAAAATACAGTTATTTTATTGATCAAAGAAGCTCCTGATATGATTATCGACTTAGAACATTCAAGGGTACTATTTTCTCTTGTAGAAGATGGCAAAATTGCTCAACGAGCTTTTGGTGGTCATACTTACAACCGCACTTGTTCCGCCGCCAATAAAACTGGACATGCTATTCTCCACAATTTAGTTAATAACCTCCATTGTGATGAAATTACTATCTATGATGAATGGTATGTGATGCAATTAATTAATTCTTGAAAAAGGGGATGTAAAAGAGATCATTATGTATCGTATCGAATATGAAAAACTTGGAATTGTCCAAAGTCAAGTAGTCATGTTTGCTATAGGGGGTTATGTACAAGTATTTAATGCAACTTCTAATGAGCGTCTACAGGGAACGATTTAACCATATCTGCCATGGCGGGGATCCCTTTAGAAGATATGGTTAAATCGTTCAGTTTCACCCTATTGGATTGTATTTCGTTAGGGTCTTAATTTTTTCAAAAATACTTTGGTCTATTATTTTACTGTAAAAATTGATATTTAATATATGCCTGTGGTGATTAATATATTTTACCTGAAGGAAAGTATTGATTCTTAGGGGACATCTTTCATCTATTTTAAGTTAGTTAAATTAATTAACCTAAGTGTAATTTATAACATCGACAAAGACAGTTTTTTATAAATTAATTAAAATTTGATAAAGTTACTGTCAGTCAATCTCTGTAACTCGCCAACTTAATTTAAGATTAAACCAAAAATTACAAAAAGTAACTATGGCAATCGCTAATAAGTTTGCTATATATTTATTATAGTTAAAAATACTAACAAATATATTCAAAAATAATACATTGAGAATTAATCCTGCCAAACAAATTAAATTAAATTTAATTAAGCGTTTTAATCTTTGTCTTTTTTGTGGTTGTTGGCGGGAAATATCTCCAAATGTCCAACAATCATTCCAGAGAAAATTATTAATAACAGCCAACTCAGCCGCGATAATTTTACTACGTATTAAAGGTAATTCTGGGCCGATCTTATCACTTAATAAGTAAAAAAATACCATATCAACAACAACACCAGTTAATCCAACTAAACTAAACTTGATAAATCTGGCTGAAATTGATAAGCGTAAGCCCAATAAATGCTGGATATATTCTATATATTGTTTCCAAGTGACTTTACTCTCTCCATCCTGACGTTCTCGAAATACATAACCTACTTCAGCAATCCAACTGATAGAACCTCTTGCAGTTACCTCAATGAGGATTTTGTATCCCACTGGACTTAATACCTTGCAGGCTATAGCATTGCGACGCACCATAAAATAACCACTCATGGGATCAGAAAGTCGACTAATAACTTCTGGGAGAATTATCAATCCTAATATTTGCGCCCCACGGGAGAGAAAACGACGCAAAATACTCCACTCACTGACACCGCCTCCTTCAACATGACGACTAGCAACAGCTAAATCAGCCCCTCTTTCCATTTCTTTTAATAGTTTTTCTAACACTTCTGGGGGATGTTGTAGGTCTGCATCAATGACCCCTAAAATTTCTCCTTTCGCTACTTGCCACCCTCGAATAACCGCCGTTGATAAACCTTTTTCATTAACACGGCGCATTACGTGCAGTTGGGGATAGTTAGAGGTTAATTCTAAAGCTAATTTCCAGGTATGATCAGGACTATCGTCATCAACAATTATTAGTTCATAACGTTCTGACATATATTGGTCCAACAACTGACTTAAAATTTCAACTATATCCTTAATATTCCCGGCTTCGTTATAAGTTGGGAGAATGAGAGATAATTTGGGAAGAAAATCGCGAGCAATTTCTTTAGTTGCACAAAAGTAAGAAATTTTTAAAGTCCCAGAGGGAGTAGAGAGAAGGGATTGATTCATTAGTTATTAAAGTTTAATAAAAGTTGTTTAAGAATTGTTTGACAATATTGTCGATTGAGTCAGAAAACAAGTAATGAAAATTGATTAAATCTAGCGATTTTAAATAAAAAGTACTTATTTAAATGAATTTAACTTGTTTCAATTCAATTCTACTAACTCAATAGGTTGACACAGGTACTTAAAACAGAAATAATTATGGAAGAAAATTATAGATAAAACAGTTTCAGGTTCATATCATACATCCTAATTCATGTAAAAACTCTGAATTTATATCCCAATTCTATAGAAAGACAACTCAGTTTTTTTCTAAAAAAATACTTGATTTTTGTCGTCGATGTCATCTCATGAAAAGCTAGCAGTTCGAGGTACAATTTGAACAATAGCAAGTTATGGGGAAGTTAAGTTTTGCATCTTGCTGATAGTATCATCCTGACTTGTCTATTAGTTCCAGGGTTATTCACTCTAATAGCATTGATTAGTGCCTTTGTTCAGAGTCTTGACCTGTTTTTTATATAGGTATTAAAACTAGTATTATTTGCAGTCCAAAGGGAGAAACTCAATCTTTTCTCAACAGAGCTTGAATTTTACAAATTGTTCGTGGTTTTGTTTTGTGATTAGGTTGTTGCTTTATAGCCTAGTTGGATGGTGATCTTTGAGCCTCATGGCTAATATTAATCATTCGTTTAGCTACCATTATTAATAGATTTAGCTTTATTTCTTTAACTACTCTTAATCGTAAGATGGCATTAGGTATCCTAAACAGATTTGAGTTTAAAGTTCAATTCTTAGTTATAGCCATCAAAGTTATCTGGGCTTATTTTCAAGGAACGATTTGGGCTTTATTTGGTGGAAGTTTACTAAATAACATATTCACGTTAATCGAAAGCTATCCTTTAAAAGCAAGTTCACTCAGATGTTTGACTTGGAAAAAAAGTTGATCAAGGAATTCGTTTCTTTTGGTCGCTAGATTTTTATTTCTACGGTAATATTCTGGTTGGTTAACTCAGCTGATAAACTCCTTTTAGGAAAATTCTTGTCCTTGGAGATTTTAGCTATTTATACATTTTTTTTACTTACTAACTTGTTTAAGATCGTAGCAAAAAGAATAATCCGTCAAGTAATTTTCTCCTTGATAGCTCGCGATAATAAGATTTTCAAGGAAAAACTTGGAAAAAAATATCTAAAGTCTGTTAGCATATCTTACTTTTTATTCTGTATGGTGTAACTATGTTAGTAAGTTTTGATGGCACAAGAATTATTACTCTATACCATGATAAGTATATTCAAGTAGATCGGATATTATCGATGCTTTTCTTTGAATTTTGACAACAACTTTTTTTATAACCATTAATCAAAATTTTTTGGTTATAGGTAAGCCGTGTTATAAGAATTTTGGGAACTTTTCAAATTTTTACGTATGATCGTCATGTTACCATTATTATTTTGTTTACAGGGAATTATTGAACTCATACTTAATCATTAAATTTAATGACATTATGTTTTACACTTCAGTTGCCTATGACGTCTAAAGACCCAAAGTTAATTTAAAGTAGTACTTATTTTAATCTATTAAACCGTACCAAATAGTACTTTTTTTTTAAAAAAATTTTAGTCATGAAATAGCGTTTTTAGGCAAAAGTAATCTTTTTCATGAATTTTAAGTACATAAAATAATTAATATATAACATTTTTATTGTTGTCTTTTCTTAACCGTTCCCCATCCACCGTTTTTTATTTTCGATTTCCTGCTATCAGTTTACCATCCCAAATTTGATGAAACCAAAATTTATAATAAATACACAAGTAAAAAATAAGTTTATTGTCAATCAAGTTGAAACAATTTTGTAGTTTATAAAGCCAACTACAGTATAGCTTTTACACTTAATCTAATGCAACGCTCTTATTTTTCTATTTTATAAATTATATAAATTGCAAGTAATCTTTATACAACTATTATAAATCATGGGGTCCAAGTGCATTGAAAATTAAATAACTAAGAATTAATTATATTTTAGTTTGGTATGTAGGAATAGCATAATAACACTAGTCATCAAAGTATACTTACAATAATTTTAAAAGACAAATTATTGTAAGTTAAGTGAATTGGATTCTTGTATTTGTTTTAATAATTCTTCCATAGTTTTGGCTGGTTCTAAACAAATTAATCCTTGACAAAGCAGCCCAACAGAATTATTAGGAAGATTATTATCGACGCGATAAACTGTAGTGGGAAAATATTGAGAACTTAATTGTTTTAAAACCTCTGGGTTGCTTCTGACTAAATTACCAAAACGGTACCAGTCTAAGGCTAAAAATAAACTTGGACAAGCTTTAGGTGATTGACTTAGAACAGAACTAAACGCCTGTAGTCCTTGTTCGGCGCGATTAAGATATTTTAAGTTGTCTGTGAGTCGGGCTAAGCGCACTAAATTGCTTATAGCAATACCATTAGCGGAAGGAGTAGCATTATCGATATAATTCCGTTCTCGGACTAATAAATCTTCACTATTATCAGAAGCATTATCAAAGTAACCTCCCTTTTCCATACTCCAGAAAAACTCGTCGAATTCTTGTTGAATATTGATCGCTTTTTCTAGCCATTGAGTTTGGCTAGGATTTGCTGTTTGTAAATCCAATAATGCTTTGATAAACAAAGCATAATCTTCTGACTGAGCTAATACAGAGGGGTTACCACTATAATTGAGACGATGTAATCGTTTTTCTTTCCATTGTTTATTCAGAATAAACTCAGTAGCCTTGATAGCTAATTTCCAATACAAAGGTTCTCTAAAAACTCCATAAGTCCTAGCCAAACCTGAAATCATTAAGCTATTCCAGGCAACAATCATTTTAGTATCTGTTACAGGAGAAATGCGTCCTGTCCAGGATTTTTTTTGGACTTCTTCTTTATTTTTTACTGGAGGAAAAGTAATTAAATCTTCTCTGGAATTTCCATAACGTAATATGAATAATTTATCTAATATTTTTTCTATATCTTCTGAAAATACTCCTTTTTGACGAAGTTGTAAAACATTTTTTCCCTCAAAATTTCCTTGAGGAGTGATGAAAAATACTTTTGCTAACACTTTTAATTCGTTTAAAGTTAAACTGTCTTGTAACTGTTTATAACTCCAGACATAAAATGCTCCTTCTTCTGGGTTTTCACTTTGGGTAGTAGTGAAATTATCTGCATCTTGAGATGCATAAAAATAACCTTGTGGAGCAGTCATTTCCCGTTGCAACCATTCCACCGTGAGCGTAATCGCTCGTTTAAACGCAGGTTCGGTTTGTCCTTGACTCCAAAGATTAGCTAAATATTCGATAATTTGCCCATTGTCATAGAGCATCTTTTCGAAATGCGGAACTGTCCAAGTTGGATCTATGGTATAACGATGGAAGCCACCTCCTACATGATCATAAATTCCCCCTAAAGCTAAATCTTCTCCCCTTTGATTAGCAATGGCTTTACTCTCTTCTTGAGAATTCCAAGCAAACCGACTCCCTTGTAAAACGAGATTTACATATGGAATCATGGGAAAACAGGGATAGTCAACATTTTGGGAACTAACCTTAATAATCTCCGTATTGATAGTAATTCCCTGATAAAAAAGCTCGTTGTTTAGTAATTCGGTTTCAGTTGACGGAAAAAGAGCTGACCTTCGTAGGGTAGTCAGAAATTCCTGTTTGAAATTATTTAGTTTTTTGGTTTCTGTCTCATAAAAACGGCAAATTAACTGTAAGATACGTAAAAAACCCGGACGTCCGTAACGAGGCTCTACCGGAAAATAAGTCCCCCCATAGAAAGGAACCATATCTCCGGGTGTCAAAAAAATATTGAGCGGCCATCCTCCTTGTAACCCCATCATCTGAACTGCTTTTATATAAATTCTGTCGAGATCAGGACGTTCTTCTCGGTCTACTTTAATAGGCAGAAAATTGATGTTAAGATAATCTGCGATTACTTTATCACAAAAAGCTTCTCTCTCCATCACCGTGCACCAGTGACAGCTAGAATAGCCTATTGAAAGAAAAATTGGTTTGTTTTGTTTGTGGGCTCTTGAGAGAGCTTCTTCGCACCAATACCACCAGTCTATGGGGTTATCAGCGTGTTTACGTAAGTAAAGACTTTGAGCCATTGCCAGACGGTTAGACATAAAAATTAAATAATCGTGTGTTTTTCCCCCAATAGTTTAACCGAAATTTTAGAAGAGATTCTTCCCTGAAATCTAGTCAGCTAAAAATATACTCAAGCTAGTTTAGGTAAAGGGCTTGCAAAAAGTTAATTTATCAAAATTAATTCCAATAATCTCTATTTATGCTAATTTTGTAGTACTTCTATAAGAGACGGAACTTGATTATCCTTAATAAGGTCAACGAATTACGTTAAGTGTTATCGTCCGATCTAATTGTTCAAATAGCCATAGTAACAATAGTTTATTTTAAAAAGCCATGAAAAAATTGAACTTAATCCTAAGACTTACAACTTTAGCAAGTGTTATTTTTCCAAGTCTGATGTCTTCTAATATCTCTGTTCAAGCTTCAACTTTTGAAGAACAAGCTGTGCAACAAAATAACGTTGTTGCGATTGCGAGACCTTATGGACAGGGCAAATATGACTTGTTAATTATTGAACAAATTCCGGACAAACAGGCTTGTTGGACTGAAAGTGGCTCTAATCCTATTTTAGTGGAGCCTCTATTATTAAATTTTGACTTTGTGGGAATTTGTCGCCGCGCTACCGATAGTAATGGCTACTCTATTCGGGTCGACGGAAACGACTTAGGATTAGATTACCTCTTGCGTTTAGTTCCCCGTGATGAGGAGTTAGTACTAGTAGGAACCCCAAGAGGTGGTAATCATCAAGAAATAGTTGTCGGTAGCACCAAAGGACTTGCTTCTGGGTTTATGAAAATAATTCTAAATCCTGGATGGCAATTTTCTAAACGATCTTATCAAGGAAAAGTGTTAGGGCACTTTTATTTAAGCACATCTCAAGCAGCAATAACTGGAGAAGTAGAAGCAACTGAAATCGCAATTAATCCTAAACAAAGAGCAACTTCAATGGCAAATACCAACCAGGAAAGTGTCTTTACAGACATTGACGATAATGTCTATAAGCCAGAGGTTGAACAAGCTGCAGCCATTAAAATTGTAACTGCTTTTGAAGATAATACCTTCCGTCCTCGAGAAGCCATTACCCGTGAACAACTGATTGTCATGGCTGTTGACGCTCTTGGAAAGGTGTCTAATATAGATTTAGAGACACCTTCCCAACGGGACATTGCCACTTTCAAAGACGTATCAGGTGATCGTTGGAGTGCAAAAAAAATTAAATGGGCGCAGTGGAATTTTTTAAATATTGGTAATCCTAATAATACTTTTCGACCAACTGAGTCCATTACTCGTGCTGAATTAATTGATACTATGAGTCGTGTAACTATTTACCTAAAAAAACAACTCAATTTACCCCTGGAGATCCAACAAAAACAAAAACCAGTCCAGTTTTCTGACATTTCTGATAATTGGGCAAGAAATGTAATTAGCCAAATGTCGGGTTATTGTGGTGTTGCTAGTCCTCTTAACGAAGAAGGAATCAAGTTTGCCCCTGATCATAAAGCCACCCGTGATTATACGGCGGCGGTTCTAGTGCGGGTACTTGATTGTATCCAGTCCGAGTTGAAACAAGCTAATAACATCACTGAAAAATAAAAATTTTTGTTTTAATTTAATGTTAAAGAGGAAAAGACTCTCTTTTTCTTTTCCTCTCCTCTTATTGTTTATCTCTGAATTCAAGAAAAGGAGTGGGTTTAAGATCGTGTTTTTTGGTCTTGTAAAGTTAAAAGGCAAGAGATTCCTTAGTCTTCGAGGGTAAAAATTTGTTAACTACTTAGATGACTTTTCCGTCAGGAATGCTAGCATTTTTAAGGACGACTACAATACCGTTGCGAATATAGAAGCCCTCGTTTTCACAATTAGATTCTTCGACTTTTTCTTTGTTGACAATAGTGACATTACGGCCAATACGCGCATTTTTATCCACAATTGCCCGTCTGATGGTACTAAATTCTCCAATACCTATAGGAATTTCACCTTGCTGGGTTTGAATTTTTCTAATTTCTAAAGACTCATAATAATCTGCTCCCATCACCATCGTATCTTTGACAATACAATTGGATTCGATTCTTGAACGAATTCCTAAGATAGAATTGTGAATACGACAGTTTTTTATAATACAGCCTTCACTAATCATTGATTCAGTAATGTTAGAATCAAGAATCTTTGTTGGGGGTAAAGAACGTCCGCGGGTATAGACTGGAACTTTTTCATGGTAGAAGCTGAAAGATGGATTTGGCTGACGATTGAGAGCCAAATTAGCTTCATAAAATGATTCAATGGTTCCAATATCTTCCCAATATCCCTTGAATAAATAGGCCTGTAGATTATAATCTTTGGCAGAAAAAGGGATAATTTCCCTGCCAAAATCTGTTTGTTCTGGATTCTTCTCTAAGAGTGTAGCTAAGACCTCTTTTTTGAAGACATAAATCCCCATAGAAGCAATATATGGACTTGCTTTAGCTTGTTCTGGGTTTAAACCTAGAATAGCTGTATTGACTGCCATCTGTTTTAGTTCTTCTCCTTTGGGTTTCTCGCTGAAATCAACCACGCGGCCGTGATCATCGATTTTCATCAACCCAAAACTGGAAGCTCGTTTCTCGTCAATGGGGACGACCGAAAGGGTAATATCAGCGTTGGTGTCTCGATGTCGTTGGATAAAATCACTGTAATCCATTCGATAAAGATGATCCCCAGACAGAATCAAATACTCATCAATATCCCATTCTTGAAATGACCAAATATACTGACGTACTGCATCGGCGGTTCCTTGAAACCACTTGGGGTTTTTTGGAGTTTGTTGTGCAGCTAATACTTCCACAAATCCATTACTAAATCCTGAAAACCTGTAAGTTCGGGTGATATGACGGTTGAGGGAAGCAGAGTTAAACTGGGTTAAAACATAGATTTTGAGAATTTCCGAATTAATACAATTGCTCACTGGAATATCAATTAGACGGTATTTACCTGCTAGGGGAACAGCAGGTTTAGCTCGTAGCTTAGTGAGGGGATAAAGCCGTGTACCTGCTCCGCCGCCAAGTATAATTGCTAAAACCTTTTTCACAACAAAACCTCGCTATTGCCTGTTATACTTCTTTTAGTAAAGTGTAAGACTATAAGGGACATCTCGGAAACAAACTTTAGATATCCATTAACAATGGAGCATCTACTTTCTCTTATTACTAGAATTAAGGACTAAGTAAAATCTTAGAACATAAGTTTTTGCCATATCCTAATGGATATTAGATGAATTTTGTTAAAGAATAGAAATTGCGGCCAGTAACTATAACCAAACATTAAACAACATGAATTTTTACATCTATTTACAAGGTTGGGTAATGCTGAGTTGAAGGACCATTCTATCAATAGCACGAACTAGAGAATAACCAGAAACCCGAGTATTATTGGCAAGAATGCTAAAGACTATCTCTCCAAAATCGGGATGGTTAATATAACCTGACAAAGCCCTAACTCCTCGTAAAGTCCCGGTTTTAGCATGAACTTTTCCTTGAGCGGGGGTTTCTTTCATACGATTTTTCAAGGTTCCACTTATTCCAGCGATAGGTAAAGAAGAATAAAAAACATCCTTATCTGGAGTATAGTACATTGCCCGTAAAATCATGATTAATGATCTGGGGGTGGCAACATTGCGTCGAGATAATCCTGATCCATCAGCTTGATGGAAACTATTAGGGTTAACCCCCATTTGTGTCAAGGTTGATTTAGCAGCCGCTGCCCCTCCAATATAACTCAAAAGGATATCAGCGTAATAATTATCACTTCTAACGTTGGTAACTTTAATCCAATCTTGTATAGATTTAGACTGAATTTTAGATTGTGGATTTAATGTTTGCAAGGCGGCAGCAGTGGTAAATAATTTAATATTAGAGGCAGGGATAAATTTTTTATCCGCATTATGACTATATAAAGTAGTTCCGTCATCGAGTTTTTCTACTAGAATTCCCCAGTTAGCATGATAGCTACCAATAATACTAGCGATGGCCGGTTCAATTAAAGTTGCACAGGTCCCCGACGTTCTTAGTTCAGGTTTAGGAACATGAATTTCAATAGACTGTTGCCCCTGAAAATAATCAGTTGTGGTGATGGGGTTAGTTTCGTCAGCAATAGATGAAGTTCCCCAAGCAAGGGAAATAGTCGCCAAAATAGCGATATATTGAGAATAAAAAATAATTCGTTTCATGAGTTTATCTTTGTTTGTTAACTACCTGTTACACCAAGATCAATGTTGATTGATTGTTTAACCAATCAATTTAAGTTCATAGTTAATCAAAATATGATCAAAATAAGATACTTTTCGCTTGGTCGGTATTATCAGAACTCGATGAACCATGGCAATTTTTACCCCAATAACTATAAACATAGGGTTACTCCACTTAAACTCAGAAAATGCCGGCAAAACTCTAGACGATTTTAGCCTAACAAATCCGGGCTAAGCCTAAAAAAACTTGAATCATTAAACTTTCTCCCTATTCAGGTATTTGGTCAATCCTGAACTTAAATTAGCCTAGGAGAGGTCGAAATCCATGTTTTATAGAAGCTTGGCCAATTTGTTCCATTTTGCTAACAGTAATCTGATTACGACCCCAAGAAAAATTAGTGTGCCAGCCTTCAAACTCTAATAAAATACCCTCAGCAAAACAGGCAAACATTTGGCGAGAAGGAATATCCATGTTGACAATCTCCATGATTTTCCAGTTGATATCAAGAGAATGTTCAACAATTCCCCCCTTAAAAATATGAATATCAGGATGTTTAATTTTAGTTCCCAAATTTTTTGGATAGCCGCCATCTATTACAAGAACAGGCTTTTTCAAGATCTCGGGGTCTATTTCCACCCCTTTGGGCATACTAGCTACCCAAACAATGATGTCAGCCTGGGGCAATGCTTCTTCTAACCCTAAAATTCTACCTCGTCCCAATTCTTCTCGTAGTGTTTGTAATCGTTTTTGATTTCGAGCAATTAACAATAATTCGGCTACATTAGTTTTCCTGTCTAACCAGCGACAGACTGCACTTCCAATGTCACCTGTTGCCCCACACACAGCAACCGTTGCCCGAGATAAGTCAATACCAAGCTGAGCTGATGCTTGTTCAAGCTGACGACAAACAATATAGGCGGTGTGAGTATTGCCTGTGGTAAAGCGTTTAAATTCTAACTCTACATTGCGGACTTGCTTGTTATTTTTAAGGTTGAATTCTTCAAAAACAATCGAAGAAAATCCTCCTAATGCAGTGATATTAATGTCTGACTTTTGAGCTAAAGCCATGGCATTTAAAATCTTACGAATAGCAGCTTTAATTCGTCTATTCGTAAGCATTTCTGGCAAAAAACAAGATTCTATATATTTTCCCTCGATGGTTTGTCTTGTAAGACTAGTGACATGAAAATTATCAACAATTTGTGGTGGAGCTGAGCACCAAAAATCAAGACTTTGATTGGCGTATTCAGAGTAGCCGAGAGCATGGGCAACGGCTTGGGCGTGTTTCAAACTGGTAAGATGACCGATCAGAGCAAACATTGATTGTTTTTAGGTTAAACTATGCTTAATGAAAAGCAGAAAATAAAGAAAACAGGATTTAGATAATATTAATACTGTTAATAATATTACATAAAAATCCCCCTCTTGGAGAAAACCAAATTGTTGATATCTTTTTTAAGAAAGAAAATTTAAGATTGCAAAGTGTTGTACTTAGTGTCTAAATTATCGTAGTTGTCCGTTTAATTAGCTATCTAACCAAAGTTTGAGTGCCGGTGTGTTCGCAATCACTGTTGGGTATGTCTGAAAAAATAGCAAAATAGTCTAATTTAGCCTATGAATATTTAGTAAAATAACTCGAATTATGAAATAAATATTCAAGGGTTAATGAGTCTTGTTGTTCGACAAATCTTGATATTTATCTTTTAACTGAATCCAAGCTACTTCTCATAAAATTGAGTCAGTTACTGATTTTATTGGGAGTAGCTCTCTCATTATTTTTTATATCTCATTATTATTGAGTTCTTTCGAGTACAGATCATCTAAACTCTGTTAAATCTTAATAATGAAATCAAACCCTAAGGGAATTACAGTATCAATACAGACTCAAGCTACCACTTGTATTAATGATTTTTAACTATATTATCTTTCTAAAAAAAAGGACATTAATTTCGGCTACTAATTTTAATACTAAATCCAAAGTTTATTTTTTATTTGAATTTGAAATAATTAAGTACAAAAGGTTTATAAATGAAACTTGTCATCCACTTTGTTGCCTAATGTTTCCCTTTTTAACGTACTATCAGTGCGATTTAGGCTTTGATATAGCCAAATATCTAAAATTAGTTTACCTTGTGATATGACAGATAGCATTCTCAAATTAAACTGCATTCTTCCACTCCCTAAAACGACAAAATCAATAGTTTTTGGGACTTTAATAGTTAAATTATTAGTTGATAGTTTATTTACTAATTTATAAATGGGCTTACTCGTTACTGTCGTCTATACTTAATTGTTAGTTAGTAACCAATTAAGTATAGGTGATACATCAAGATTAAATTTATATAACCTGTTCTAGATAACACTTTCGACAAAAGAGAGATCATAAGTCGATACTTTTATTTGGAGATAATTAACGACTAAATTTATTGCCATACCATCTCTTTGTTTAATTTTAGGATAAACATAGATTTTTTAGCAATTACACTTATGTTTAGTAATAATACTGAGATTTTTCAAAATATTTAAATTGTTATTACTGCCATTTATTAAATATCTTTTTAAGATTTTACTTCAGTAAAGTCTTTTTTGTCTTGAGTAAATATCTATCCTTATTATAACCGTCGCTGGCAGAGGAAAGAATCGATTTAAATTTTTTTATCAATAGATTCACTTACCATTAGACTTGCTCTCTGTTAACTATTTTCTTATCGTAGTTTATCAAATATTAAAGGAGATTGAGTGATACAAGTCGTTAAAGACGAAAGTGTAGAGATTAATAGAATGACGATTATTTTACAAAATTTTAAAATATTTAATCTCTTTTTTTAGCTCCAAAAGTATTATTTTTATTGTTTTTTGTTCAATTTGATAGTATTTATCTATTATAATTGTATACTAAAAAAATAAAATTTTTATAAATAATATTAAATATTTATTCTACTTTTAGATAAATCGTTAAAATTCATAATAGGTTTAAATTCTATTAATTCAAAATTTAAGCTCAAAAGACTAAGTTTATTCATAAATAATAGGGGTTTAGTAAAAAAAATCTATTATTTATATATTTTTTTATCAATTACTGCAAAGTTAAATTTATAAAAAAATATATAAATAATAAATAATCAAACAATTAACTAGTTCAATTGGCCTTTAAAGGTTGACTTGATTGGTTAATCATATTAGATATTTAATACTAAAATAACATATTTTAAATAAAATTAAAATTTTTAAAGTCAAGTAAAATACTTTACAGAAAAAATATTAATTATGTTTTTAGTATCTAAATGTCGTAGTCTAGTTTGGAAGGAAATTACAATTTTTTAAAAATTCTTAATAAGAAGAGTAAAATAAATTGCTATTTTCAACTAAAACGTCTCTTTTTAAAAAAAATTTAGTAGAAGAGTAAATAAAATTTGTTATTGTATTATTTTTTATGGATAAGATGAATAAATTAGCTCTATACTGGCTCAAAAGAAATATTTATTGATTTGATTCTAATAAGTAACCGTGTCGAAGCAGAGACACAAATGTCAGTATGATTTTAGCAATAAACTAGTTAATAATAACATAACGATGCTTGAGGATAATTTACTCTTAAACTATGTAAAATCTCGATTATAAATAATCTATATTTAATGATTATATACTAATCTCTATACACAACGATATAAACTACTTTTTTAGCTAAAATTAAGGCAGTAATGGGAATAACAAAAATAGTACATAATTGCCCATTATTAGCAACTTACTACAAAAATTAAAGAATAATTTTTTATTCGATATTAAAGATTTATTTTTATAAAAACTTATATGACTAAATTTGTGATTGTTTTTTATCAATTTTTCTTAATACTTACTGCTGGAAACTTTGGTTATTCTTGAAACTCTACTATAAATGCTGATTGACCAAAGTTGTTTTCACCACACTAGGAATAACAGCTTAAGTTCTTAATTAATTTATTAGACCATATATAATTGTAAACAATCAAAATATTTTTTTAGAGAAAATTTTAGTAAGGAGATAGCACTTTTCGATAATGTCCATACTCCTATGTTAAATTGTGTGGATAAAAATACCGTTTTATATCAACTTTTTTACAAAATTTTATAGATATTTAAAAAACCTTTTTTATTTTTAAAAATTTTATTAATATTGTTTTTATTTGTATTTTATGGATATATAAATTATTTTATATATTTCATTTAAAGTTAAGTATAAACTAATTGAATTAGAGCTGAATTAATTTCTTGTCTATCTTCTCGAAATCACTGATAATTAGTAGTCAGTCTTTCATTAAAAGTCCCGTGTCTAACCAGAAAAAAGTCTCTCGTTCTCTATTCAGTATTGCAAGTATTGTTGCCCTAGCTACCTTTATTAGTAAAGTCTTTGGCTTAGTCCGAGAACAAGTGATTGCCGCAGCTTTTGGAGTAAGTTCGATAGTTAATGCCTATGCCTATGCCTACGTCATTCCAGGTTTTCTCTTAATCCTTTTAGGAGGGATTAATGGACCGTTTCATAGTGCCTTAGTTAGTATTCTTGCTAAACGGAACAAGTCTGAAGCTGCGTCCCTTGTGGAAACAGTAACTACCTTAGTAGGTATTATTTTGCTGATGACTACCATTATCTTGATTATCTTTGCGGGAACATTTATTGATATCCTAGCCCCAGGGTTAGAAGAACAAACTAGGGCGATTTCAGTTCAACAATTACGAGTTATGGCTCCTTTAGCCCTCTTGGCAGGACTTATCGGTATTGGTTTTGGCACTCTTAATGCTGCCAATCACTATTGGCTACCCAGTATTAGTCCTTTGTTTTCAAGTTTAGCAATTGTGATCAGTGTAGAGATTTTTACTTGGTCAGTGGGGGCGCAAATAAACTCCTCCCAATATATTCAGCTAGGGGGAATGGTCTTGGCCGGAGGGACTCTTGTTGGTGGTATTTTACAATGGGTTGTTCAATTAATCACCCAAAGTCATCTTGGGATGGGAAAATTACGCTTGCGTTTTGATTGGCGTACTCCAGGGGTGATGGATGTGATACGAGTTATAGGACCTGCTACCCTCTCATCAGGAATGTTGCATGTTAATGTTTATACTGATCTTTTTTTTGCGTCGTTTATTCAAAATGCAGCAGCTGCCATGCGATATGCTAATTTTGTTGCCCTAACACCTTTAGGAATCATTTCTAACATGATTTTAGTACCATTTTTACCTGTTTTTTCTCGTTTAACAACCCCAGAAAATTGGCCTGAATTAAAGGTAAGAATCCGTCAGGGACTGTTATTGGCTGCTTTAACAATGCTTCCTTTAACAGCTATTTTTATTGCTATTGCTCCTTTAATTATTAAAGTTATTTACCAACGGGGAGCTTTCAAATCAACGGATGTAGATATTGTTGTTCCAGTTTTAATGGCCTATGGACTGGGAATGTTCTTCTACTTAGGTAGAGATATTTTAGTTAGGGTATTTTATGCTTTAGGAGATGGAGAAACTCCTTTTAAGGTGAGTGTTTTTAACATTTTTCTCAACGGATTACTTGATTTTTTATTATATAAACCTTTTGCTACTCCAGGGTTGGTGCTGGCTACCATTGGAGTAAATATTACATCCATGATGATATTTTTATGGATTTTAAATCGCCGTCTTCATGGTTTACCATTAAAAAAATGGGGACTTTCTTTATTGGGATTAACAGCAATTAGTTGTATGGCCGGAGCAGGAAGTTGGGCAATTAGTTTAGCTTGGGAACAACTATTAGGAAGTAATAATCTATTGCTACAATTGTTACAATTAACTCTAGCGTTAGGGGTCGCTTTTGGTATCTTTGTTGTTCTGTCTATGCAATTAAGACTGCCTGAAGTTGACATCTTACTCTCTCGTATTCGTCATAAGTTTAATAGAGCTTATGAATAGGCTAAGAAAGACCTAATACACTTAGTTTTTTCCACCTATCAAAAAAATTTAGGATAAGTTTTGAGAGATTAAACCAATACATCTCAGAAAGTTTTTGACAATCTGGGTGGGCTGATACTTTGTGAAACTTGTAATTACTCAGTTAATTACAAGTTTCACAAAGTATCAGCCCACCTAAATAATTGCTAAACCAAAAGAAGACTTAGTGTTCTACTCATCAGTTTACTCATCTTTATCTTGACTCTCGTTATTATTGCTGTTCTGATTACCAGCATGATGTCTACCTCGAGACGAAAATCGAGAAGATTTATGACGAAACTGACGAGCATAAGCTTGATTCCGTTCAGCTTTCTCTTTTTTTAGATTACGACGCTTAGCCACTATGATTTCCTCAGTAATTTAGATAGAATGGCCATCAAAAAGCTACTCTAAAGATTAACTCTAGTTCACTTTGACCAAGTATTGATGGATTAAAGATAGAAAGTTTAGATCCGAATAGTTTCTGCGCCCTCCCCCGCAATATAAACTTTTGCTGTTTTTATTAGGTCTAGTTTTATTAACCTTAAGTTTTTACCTCATCCACTCAGCCCTTCCAGCTAAGTGGATGAGGTATTTTCTTTTTTTTACAATTAGCCATTTTAAAAAAGCTAAACCCCTGCATTCTTTGAGTTTTACCCTAAGTAAACAACTCCTTTAGGTTTTTTTCAGTAATCTCTTTTTCAAAATTATTGCAGAATACTGACATAGGATGATCTCTTTATTCAGATATTATGCAGAAATATCAAGACAAGACTCCGGGGAACAGCCTACCAATGATTAATCTGGAAAAAAGCTAACTAATAATAACAACAAAACTTAATTGCCTATCTTTATTTCCGTTGTCAGACTATATCCTAGCACTTTTGGCTAACTTAAAGCAAATTTTAAATATCTTCTTCCATGTCAATCGAATTCTTATTATTTGATACAATGATTATTGCTGATACCATGACAAATATTTAAAAATAATCAGCAAAATTATTCTATATGAATAAAATTACCAACTATTTTATAAGGGGTTTGTGTACAAATAAAAGTACGTCAATTTATTGCAGCCAATAACAGTTGCTTTAATAGTAGTAATATCTTGATTTTTAAGTTCATAAAATATCTCGTTTACTAACTAATAAATTCAGTATGATGGAGCTTTTTAAAAAATGAGAAGCACACCATTATAAATTAAGTACTTCTGAACTTTTTTCCCGCAGAGAATTTTATCTTCCCATCAAGGTGGGATTTATGATAAAATAAATTCGGCTAGAAATATCTAAATAACATAACCCGGGATTAACAAAAATATAATACAAATGCCAAATGCCAGAAAATAAATTGTCTCAAGAACAGTTAATTTTTTTATTAGAAACAACTACTCAACAACTAAATAGGGTTTTAGAAATACTCAAAAAGGCATCCCCTGATAAACTTCCGACTACAAACACTGTAGAAACTTTAGTAAAGACCACTCAAATGATTGTGGCAGATCTCGAACCTTCTTCATGTGAAGTTGTTCTCTCAACCTCACATGAAGAAATCACCGCAGAATGGGACAAATCAACTAGGTCTGAGTCCTCAAAACCATCATTAATTCCTGTTGTTGACTTTGAAAATTCTATTGGATCTAAAACTTGGTGGGATAGTTTTTTCAGAGCATTTCGTTTGATTTTACCTTCTAGTTGGAACAAGAACCTATCCAATTGGTCAATTATCACGATTCTCGCCAGCATACTAATTGTGATCTTATTTATCTCAATTTTGCTATTTTATCGACTTTTAACCCCTATAGCTGAAGATCTTTCTGTACCCTCTCGACAAAAAGTTGTAGCCATCTCCTCTCCATTGAAATCGCTTAAAATACCTCAATCTATGAAAATATTGTCATCTTCTGAACCCAGATTGACTCCAGAACAAAATCTGATTGAGGCGATTCGGCATGACATCATTGATTTAACAAATCAGTATCCAGAAGAATTAATAGGTCTAATTGAAGCCAATTTCAAAGCAAGCTGTTTAATGATAACTTTAGGGAAAGAATGGTATCAGTTAACACCAAAAAAACAAAATATATTAGCAAAAAATATATTTAGACATTCTCAATATTTAAATTTCCGCAAGCTAGAAATGATTGATTCTCAAGGCAATCTAATTGCATATAGTCCAGTAGTGGGAGATGAAATCGTTGTTTTTCGTCGATAAATTTGAATAATTAATTCAAATGCTATAATTCAATTTATATTGAGGAATTTAAACACTGATGGTAGATTCAATTTTGTATCAAGATGATGTTTTTATTGTTCTTGAAGCAGATCAATCAGAAAAAATTTTTACTTCCCTAGAGTTATTAGAAAAACTCAAGAAAATTTTATTAACTCGCCAAGATGATTTACCTAGAGATTTGAAGAAATTGACTTTAGTTGACGAACAAGCAGAGTTGTTGAAAAATAATTTTTGTGAACTTGATATAGGATCTGATACTTATTTGCAATGGTATGCAATTCGCTTAGAAAAATAATTATGCTGATTACTGATTACTTTCTTCAGCCTTCAGCAAATTTATGATTAGGAAACAAAAATTCATCTAATCGAGTCCCAGAATTTTAGTCATCGTTAATTAATAACGAATCAATGCGTGCCTCTGGTAATTTTTTACTATTTACAGTTTTTTTCGCAATTTCCTTTGCAATTCCTCCTGTCATCACTTTTAATGGATGTTATGACCTAGTTTGGTCCGCTGATATTAAATACTTTGGTGAAAATGGACAAAATGGTCAATCTGGACAAGCCGTTAAAAACACTAGAAATAGTGATGATTTAACTCTATTTGCTGATGGTTCCCCTCTCACTTTAGACTTGGCTGGTCTTGATGGGGAAAAGGGAAAAGATGGTCAAGAAGGAAAAGCCGCTAACTGCAAATCCCAACCAGTTGATGTATCCTATAATCTTCAAGCACCTAGTGGTGGCAACGGTGGTAATGGTGGTAACGGAGGCGATGGTGGTAACGGAGGGTCTTTAAACATCTACACCACTGATATCACTAATTTAAAGCAAATTTATGTTAATGCAGTAGGAGGTAAAGGAGGAGAACCTGGACTTGGTGGTAAAGGTGGTAAAGCTTGTCAGTGCAACAATTCCTATTGGAGTCTAGAAACTTGTACAGGAAACCCTGATAATTCTAATTATCGCTGTACAACCCGTGAGTTTAACTGTCAAGAGGGAAGACAGGGGTCTAATGGTATAAGTGGGCTTAGAGGACGCGATGGAATTTTAGGAAAGTTAACTTACATTAATCTTGATAAGCCTTTAGAACCAGATGAGCCTGCTGCAACTGTAACAATGGCTACACTAAAGAAAAAAGGTTATCTTCTCTCAAAGAATAAATGGGAAACTCGTAATGGCGCAATGGCTTTATTTTCTCCTGGTTCAATTATTGATGACCAATATTTAGCTCTTACTGAGCGAATAGAAAAGTCATTTTTATTGGTATGGAATGCTCCTCAACAGTTTTCTAAATTTGCTAATCAAAAAATAACTTTGGGATTAGAAAAAGACCAAAAAATTAAGGTTTATATTCCTGATGATCTTTGGATTGAAGCAACAACTCAACAACAGAATAAACTAACTCAGTTTATTATCTATAATGCAATTAATGCTGAAGATACTACACAATTAGGGAGTGCAAAATTATCTGGTAGCAAAAGCAATCTTCAGGTAACTTTAATTGATAAAGGGCAACAATCTGATTTGATTGCTACTAAGTTTAAAATTATTTACAGAACGACTCGTTCTGATGCTCGTTTTCGCTCTGTTTCTGATTATATTACTCGATATGAAGGAGAAATTCCTGAAGAATTAGTAACTCTCGATAAAAATAAATTTACTATTAAAATTGGACAGCTACCTATTAAACCTAATGATTTTCAATTGGGGTTAGGAGTAGAAATTAAAATCTTCGCTCTTCGCTCTTTTGCGGGTTATTCTGCCAAGCAAGTCATTACAGTTAAAGATATACTCAGACCATTTTAATCAACAAAATTCAAAGAGAACTATTCCCTAATTATAATGAGAAGTCTTATCATTAAATATGAAAATAACAAGAGTAGAAGAAAAAAAATAGAAAATATTAACTTTAGAATGCTTTTGTCTTAATAAGATTACCATAAATATGTCACAAATGTAAAATTAAAGTGGTAATTAGCGAAAGATTTTAGATTAATATTACAAGTATCTGTTTATTTTTAATTAATCTAATCGCTCATAATTTACTCCTTAATTTAGTAAAAACGACCCAAAAAAATCATTAATAACTAGAAAAATAAACTATACTTTGTAGTATTTTAATTAGATAATTTTAAAAATATTTATGCCTACTCTACATGGAAGTTGGATTAACGAACTAGATAAGAGTTTTTTGTTTATTTGGGGAGAAACCTGGCGAAGTGATTATCTTAATAAATCTTTAAATAAATTAGTTAATTTACATTTTTTTCTTTTAAATAAATTAGAGTTAATTAATTTATTTAAATCTAACAACCTAGAATTTTCTCCTCAAATAGAAGAAACATGGACTAGTAAAATTATTAATTTGCCTAGTACTAGAATTAAAAGCCAAAATATCGATGTTCCTTGTTTATCTTCTCAATTAGAGTCAAGCGAATTTAACACTTCTAAAAATACTCTTTTCCTGAAAAGTTGGGAAATACAAGGTTTTTGTTTAAAAGACATAGAAGCTATTAACTTTTTTAGACAATTACCCTTAGGGTTTTCAGACAACTACGAAAATTATTTAGGTGAAGATTTAAGATTTTGGTCCCATATTTATCGATGGAGCCTCGATTTATTAGCCAGGGGAAAATTTTTGCCTGGACTTACTTATGTAAAGGAGGAAACTCTTCAAAGTCAGTGGTATTTAATCTTAGATAGCACTATTGATCAAACTCGACTTTTTGAATTTAGTAACCTGATGCCAACTGGATGCTTAGCCTATTTTAAAGGGCTTGAATCTGAGGGAGACATCAAAGCAAATGCTTTAGAGTCTCAACAATTAATTTTAGATTTTCTTATAAATATTATTAATATTTATATACGTTCATTTTCCCAGTCTAGTCCTCTTCTCAATCAGGATTTATTAGTTCAACGATGGTTGAAATCTTTAACTGAAATAAATCCTGATTTTACCGCTTCTACAAATAATATTAAAAGGCTAGAAAATGCTTTATATAATTGGAATTTATCTATTCAAGAATACTTAGTCACTCCAACTAATATAACCTTAGGAGTTAATCAATTTAGAGTATGTTTTTATCTAGAACCTCCTAGCTTAAAAGCTATCAATTTAGCTGATAATGACTGGAATCTAAAATATTACTTACAGGCCTTAGATGATAGAAAAGTTTTAGTAGATGCTCAAACTATTTGGGAACATCCTGTTGAACAATTATTATGGGGTAAGAGAACTATTGAAAAACCCCAAGAAACTTTATTAAAGGGATTGGGACTAGCCTCCCGTCTCTATTCTCCTATTGCAGAAAGTTTACAAGAAAGTCAACCTTGGTATTGTAAACTCAATTCCATTGAGGTCTATAACTTTATTAAATCGAGTGCAACAATCTTAGAAGATAATGGACTGGGCATTATTTTACCTTCTAGTTTAGCCAGAGAAAAAGAAGAAAAAAAATTAGGAATTAGTATTGAGGCTGAAGTCAAATTTAAAAAAGGAGAACGTCTAAACCTACAAAGTTTACTGAACTACCAACTAAAATTAGTAATTGGTCAACAAATAATTTCCCAAAAAGAGTTTGAAAAATTGTTAGACAAGAAGTCTCCTTTGGTAGAAATAAATGGAGAATGGATAACCTTGCAACCCTCTGATATTCAAGCGGTAAAAACAATTTTTAATAATTCTTATAAGTCACTTGAATTATCCATTGAAGATGCTTTGCGCCTCAGTATAGGGGATAGAAAAGTAATCTCTAAACTTCCTGTTATTAACTTTAAAACATCTGGAATTTTACAAAAATTAATCAATAATTTTACAAATAATCAATCGATTAAAATACTCAATAATCCCCCGGAATTTAAGGGAGAATTACGTCCTTATCAAAAAAGGGGTGTTAGCTGGTTAAGCTTTCTTGAACAATGGGGATTAGGAGCTTGTTTGGCAGATGATATGGGACTAGGAAAAACACCTCAATTACTTGCCTTTTTGCTTCATTTAAAAGCACAGGAAATGTTGAAAAAACCAGTATTATTAGTTTGTCCTACCTCCGTATTAAATAACTGGGAGCGAGAAGTTAATAAATTTTCTCCTACCTTATCAACTTTGATTCATCATGGAGAAAACCGAAAAAAAGAAAAGTTTTTTGCTAGGATAGTCAAAAGTAAACATTTAGTAATCACAAGTTATCCTCTCGTTTATCGAGATATTGAAACCTTAGAAAAAGTTGAGTGGAAAGGAGTAGTTTTAGACGAAGCTCAAAATATTAAAAATTCCCAAGCCAAACAGTCTCAGGCAGTTCGTAGATTCAAAACAGAGTTTCGAGTTGCTTTAACAGGAACGCCTGTGGAGAATCGCTTGTCAGAATTATGGTCAATTTTGGATTTTTTAAACCCAGGATTTTTAGGAAGCCAGCAATTTTTCCAGCGTCGTTTTGCTGACCCTATTGAAAAATATGGAGATCGAGAGTCTCTACAAATCTTACGGTCACTGGTACGTCCTTTTATTTTAAGACGCTTAAAAAGTGACCAAGATATCATACAGGATTTTCCGGAAAAACAAGAAATAAATGTATTTTGTGGTTTATCCCCTGAACAAGGTAGATTATATCAAAAATTAGTAGATAATTCTCTTCATGAACTTAATAACAAAACCGGAATTCAACGTCAAGGAATAATTTTTTCATTATTAATAAAACTTAAGCAAATTTGTAATCATCCAGCACAATTTTTAAAAGAAAAACAACTGAAAATACCTGAGCGTTCTGGAAAGCTTATGAGGTTAGAAGGAATGTTAGAGGAATTAATTGCAGAGGATAATCGCGTTTTAATTTTCACCCAATTTTCTGAATGGGGAAAATTATTACAACCTTACTTGCAAAAAAAATTTTCTCAAGATGTACTCTTTTTATACGGTGCAACTCGTCGAGAAAAACGACAAGAAATGATTGATCGCTTTCAAAATGATCCCAATGGACCTGCTATTTTTATTCTCTCCTTAAAAGCAGGGGGAACCGGATTAAATTTAACCCGTGCTAATCATGTTTTTCATATTGATCGTTGGTGGAATCCGGCAGTAGAAAACCAAGCAACAGATAGAGTATTTCGCATTGGACAAAAACGAAATGTTCAAATTTATAAATTTATTTGTATAGGAACATTAGAAGAAAAAATTAATGATTTACTAGAAAGTAAAAAACAATTAGCAGAACAAACTGTTGACACAGGAGAAAATTGGCTAACTAAGTTAGACACTGATCAACTCAAAACTTTATTATTGCTTGATCGCAAAGCAATTATTGATGAAGAGTAGATAGTAAATAATTTTAATTATATTACCTATTAAAAACTGACTTAATTAAAGCTTAAATTTTATTTAAAAACCTAGTTATATTAAAGCTAAAAGTATTTCTTAATAATGGTTACTTTTTATAAATATAAAATACAGTCAAAATAAAAATTGAAAAAGTTATCCCAAGTACAATTAATATACTATTCAAAAAAATAGACAATAATAATTAATTTGCTTTTATAATTTATTCTTCTATTTTAGGGGTTTTAAACCACTCATTCAAGCTGTACTATCTTCTATAGTAATTGTTTTAACATTTTGTTTGAATTCAATTCAATTAAATCAAGTATTTAGATTTATTGATAAGTATTTAATTGAGAATCAAACTTTATCTTTATACTTTTAATCTTTACATTACTACTTTGATTGTTTAGAAGTAGATTATTTGAGTTGTTTAAGATGATTTCTGAAAATAAGTGAACTATAATTATGTTCATAAATTGAAGTGTTTTTAGTGTCTTATTTTCGGGAAATATATTATAAGTTTAACTTAAAATATTTCCCTCTAAAATAGATTTTTTGTTATTTTAAAAAAGTTTAACTATATAGTTATTATTTAATATAAGCTTAGCAAGACTATTAAACAACTACTTTTAATCTTAAATTTTATAAATAAAAATTTATTCATTTTTAGGAGTGTTTTTAACAGACCAAAGTCACTAGGCTAAAGTATAATTAGCTGTCTAGTAAGGTTCTTGTATTTCAACTATATACTAGTTAACATGATAAAGATAAATAATCAAGAATATGAGTGTAGTTAAAACTAGTATATAGTTGAATATTTACTTGGAAATAGCAGATTTTGTAAATTCTAATTCACTCTAAAACTTCTCCTCTTCGACGAGCAGGATAACTATTGAGCCCGTATTGGTACTTAACAATACAAGCTAGATAACTAAGTACTATATAAGCGATACAAGTGACTTGATGTGAAATTTTGGTTTATTTCTGGATAATGACTAAGTTTTAGACAAAAAAATTTCTTATTTTTTGACAAGGTCAATTTTTTGCCAATTTAAAGCTATGCTACATAATTAACTTATTCCTCACCAACTTTAATTAGGAAGAGTTCGAGCTAACCTATGAAAACTTGGATTAAAGATAAAATTCCTCGAGTTTCACCAGAGGCTCTAGATAAATTGCGCCAGGAACTTTTAGAAGAAGCCAAACTCGAGACTAATTTTCTAGTTTTGACCTTCAGTTCTTGTATTATTGCCAGTTTGGGACTATTAATGAATAGTGCTGCCGTAATTATAGGAGCGATGTTGATTGCACCACTAATGTTACCATTAAGAGCATTGGCACTAGGTGCACTGGATACAAACGGGAAACTTTTAGAAACTAGCTTATTAACCCTAAGTGTAGGCACTCTAATATCCATCCTCATATCAGGATTGGTGGGGGGGTTGTTTGGGGTTCCTGCAACTTCTTTTGGGGGAGAGATTTTAGCACGGACTCAACCCAACCTAGCAGATTTAGGAGTAGCAGTGATGGCAGGAGGGATTAGTGGTTTTGCCAAAATTCAACGTAAAATCAGCGATGCACTGGCGGGAACTGCTATTTCAGTGGCTTTAATGCCTCCATTATGTGTGGTGGGTATTGCCCTGTCTCAACAAGATTGGCAACTCAGTAGTGGATCCTTTCTCCTTTATTTAACCAATTTATTAGGAATTACCCTTTCTTCTCTATTTATTTTTACTTTGGGGGGATATTACCTCAATTATAGCCGTACAGGGAAAGCGTTAGGAGGATTTTTCGTTATGACAGGACTTCTAATTTTTCCTTTGTTTATAAGTTTTTGGAATCTTATTCAAGAAGAACGATTTGAAGCTGATATAAAAAAAATTCTTCAGAATCAAACAATTACTGTCGGTCAACAAACGGAACTAGTTAAATTTGAGGTCCAATGGCCTCGAGTCCCTTGGAGTAAGAAAAGGCCTACTGTATTTTTGACTGTTCAAGAAAATGCAGACAATCCTGTCACCCCAAATCAAGTGCACTTAGTGGAAACTTTACTTGAACGCTCCTTGGGAAAAAAAATTAAGCTAGTTTTTCTAGCTAGTGAATTAAGAGAAGTTCGTGCTGAGCAAGAAGAGGAACTCTCTCCCTATTTTCTTTTTGATTCCCTTCCTCCTCCATTAATGCCTCGAAATGAACGTAATTAATCATCCTCTTCTTTTACTCCTTTGTTTCGATCTGACAAGAATCTCGAAATATCCCTATTTCCCTCGGATTAGTTTGCTAATCAAGATGTAATGTTTCACAGACCCTTAATCTATTAGTTGAAGTAAGTACAGTAGATGAAGCAGAATTTAAGTCTTAACTATTCTGATAGTAATTTTTTATGTTAGAAAAGCTCTGAGAAAGTGTTAACTTAAGTTATTAGATTAGCAAGTTAACATTTCATTTCGTTGAGGAAACAAAAGATATGGTGGCTACTCCAGTCCAACAAAAATACGATATTAAGGATATCTCCTTGGCTTCTAAAGGACGGCAGCGCATCGAATGGGCTGCAAGAGAAATGCCTGTGGTCAGACAAATCCAACAACGTTTTGTTAAAGAAAAGCCTTTTGCAGGAATTCGTTTAGTCGCTTGCTGTCACGTTACTACTGAAACTGCGAGCTTAGCGATGGCCCTAAAAGCCGGGGGAGCGGATGCTGTACTTATTGCCAGTAATCCTCTTTCTACCCAAGATGATGTAGCAGCTTGTTTAGTAGCTAACCATGATATCCCTGTGTATGCCATTAAAGGGGAAAATGATGAAACTTATAAACGTCATGTTCAAATTGCCCTTGACCATAAGCCCAATATTATCATTGATGATGGTAGTGATGTGGTTGCTACCTTGATTAAGGAACGACAACACCAAATCAAGGATATCATTGGAACCACAGAAGAAACCACTACCGGCATTGTGCGTTTGATTGCAATGTTGAATGATGGAGTTCTTACTTTTCCTGCAATCAACGTTAACGATGCTGATACCAAACATTTCTTTGATAACCGCTACGGAACTGGACAATCCACTCTTGATGGTATTATCCGCGCAACTAATATACTTTTAGCGGGTAAAGTTCTCGTGGTAGCTGGCTACGGTTGGTGTGGCAAAGGAGTTGCTATGCGTGCTCGTGGATTAGGTGCTAACGTTATTATCACTGAAATTGATCCTGTTAAAGCAATTGAAGCTGCTATGGATGGTTTCCGTGTTATGCCCATGACAGAAGCTGCTACTTACGGCGATGTGTTCGTAACCGTAACTGGAAACAAGCATGTTATTTGCGCTGAACACTTCAAAGTGATGAAAGACGGTGCAATAGTTTGTAATTCAGGTCACTTTGATATTGAAATTGACCTAGAATCTTTAAGAGCAAAGGCGAGTGAAGTCAAAGAGGTTCGTAATTTTACCCAAAAATATACCCTACTCAGTGGTAAGTCTATTATTGTTCTAGGAGAAGGTCGTTTAATTAACCTGGCCGCAGCAGAAGGACATCCTAGTACAGTGATGGATATGAGTTTTGCCAACCAAGCTTTAGCTTGTGAATATCTAGTAAAAAATAAAGGAAAGTTAAAACCAGGAATTTATAAAATTCCTAAAGAACTTGACCAAGATATTGCTACGTTGAAATTGAAAGCAATGGGCATCACTATTGATACCTTGACTGCAGAACAAACCCAGTATATCAATTCTTGGACTGTTGGAACTTAATCGACTGAAGATGGGTGGGAATAACCCACCCGTAGTGATTTACGGTAAATAATCAATAGTTACTTTTTCAAAAAATCAATTTAGCATAGCATGGCAAAACTTTCAGTTGAATTAGAACGCTATTTTTTTGAAGAAGAAAGAGCTTCAGATGTTAAACTTACCGATATTTTGTCTTTGGCTGGAGAGCGAATATTTGGATTTTTATTTATTATTCTAGCTTTACCTTCTGCTTTACCAGTTCCTGCCCCAGGTTACTCCGTTCCTTTTGGAATTTTAATGTTTATCTTGGCTATTCAACTGATTGCAGGGTATAAAGCTCTTTGGTTTCCTGAAAAAATAATGAAAGGGTCAATTAAACTAGAAACAGTGCAGAAGTTCCTAGAAAAAGGAATTCCTTGGTTAAAAAAAATCGAGGCATTGACTCACCCTCGCATGACCTATGTTTGTACGAGTTTACCAGGAAGAGTGGTGATCGGTGTTGCGATTGCTTTAATGTCTATTTTCATGATAATTCCTATTCCTGGAACTAACACTTTACCTGCAATGGGAATTTTTGTAACTGCTTTTGGGTTACAAGAAAATGATGGATTTATTAGTTTAGTAGGACTAATAATTTGTCTAATTGCTGGGACTATGTCAACCTTAATTATTTTTTTAGGGAAAGAGGTTATTGAATTAATTTTTAACCTTATAAAATAGTTAATAGGTAGTTAAATATTTATATAATTACCTATTAACTTAGATACATAAATAATGACTCATTCTTCAATTTACTCCGCTAAAATTAGCTTTGTTATCCCCAATTCTATCGCCAAGGAAGTTGGTTTTGAAGTAGGAGATTCTTTGATTTCTGTTAATGGGTTTCCACTGCGGGATTTAATAGATTATCAGTTTTTATGTGCTGATGAATATTTAGAATTAGAAGTAGTTGATAACAAGGGACAAACTCATTATATAGAAATTCAAAAAAACTATGATGATGATTTAGGATTAGAGTTTGAAAAGGCCTTATTTGATGAGCTAATTCAATGTAAAAATCATTGTCCTTTTTGTTTTATTGATCAACAACCTCCAGGAAAACGAGATAGTCTTTATTTTAAAGATGATGATTATCGTTTAAGCTTTCTTTATGGCAGTTATTTGACCTTGACTAATTTATCTCAGAAGGAATGGGAACGTATTGAAAAAATGCGTCTTTCTCCTCTGTATGTTTCAGTTCACTCAACAGAAGCTGATGTACGAGTTAGCTTATTGAAAAATTACCGCGCTGGACAAATTATAGAACAGTTTAAATGGTTTCAAGAACGACAGTTGCAAATTCATGCTCAAGTGGTTGTTTGCCCAGAAATTAATGATAGTTTTCATTTAGAAAAAACCTTGACTGATTTAGCCTTATTTCATCAAGGAGATATTCCAACTATTATTTCTACTGCGGTGGTTCCAGTAGGATTAACTCGCTTTCGTCCCCTAAACGATAAATTAATTCCAGTCACTAAAACTAAAGCAAAAGAAATTATTAAACAAGTTCTATCTTTACAAAAAGAATTTCACCATAGATTTAACAATAATTTTGTTTGGTTAGCTGATGAATGGTTCTTAATTGGACAAGAAGAATTACCCCCAGAATCTCACTATAAAGATTGTCCACAAAGTGACAATGGAATCGGTTCAATTCGTAAATTTATCCGGGAATTTGAAACAACAGCAAAACAATTATTGCCAGCTAAAGTTGACAAGTCAGTTACTCTGACTTGGGTCGTTGGAAATGCAGTAGAAAAAGCTTTTCAACCCCTAGTTAAAAAATTAAATAAAGTAGATGGATTAACAATTAATTTAGAAGCATTGCGGAGTCATTACTGGGGACAAGAAACAACAGTAACAGGATTATTGACAGGAAAAGATTTATTGACTCAATTACAAGGAAAAGATTTAGGTGATGGTATTTTGTTACCCTCAATTATGCTTAAACACAATGATATTTATTTCCTGGACGATATGACGGTTGAAGAATTAGCTAAACAATTAAATATTAAAATTTTTCCTGTGACTGGAATTGAGGAACTTATTCGAACTTGTTTACATAGTTCCACTTTACCTACTACTATATTAGACCGATAGATAACTGAATTATTTTTATATAAAAATAAAGTATACCTTTGTAGATTTAATTAATAAGTCACTACGCCCTTTCTGCAAATTCTCTCTTTAGAGTTTAAATCTATTTTTTAGACTAAACTAGTATAAAAAAATAGCAAAATGGACAGGCTAGTGCCCTGTCCATCTAGAATTATAAGATTTTTGAAAAAGTTACCAAAAAGTTTATAATTTCATTTCGGCTGCTTGAACTCTTTCGACTTGTTTCTTCTTAAGAACTAACAGGATTTGAGCTAACATAATCGCTGCTAAGAAGATCAATAACCACTTAACTCGTGTAGGACTTTGTAAAACAATTTCTGTGTCTTTTTGGCCAAAACCACCAATATTAGGATTAGTTGTGAGGGCTTCTCCCGCTGCCACTTGTTGTCCTTCATAAACAATCAATTGAGGACCTGCAGGAATTATATCTACTACGTCACCATTGGTCGTCTCCAAGGTAACAGTGTAACCGCCAGTCTCATTTTTACTGATGGCAGAAACCTTTCCAGCTTGGGATGCTTTAAAAATGTTATTATTGCTAGATTGTCCGTTGGGATATATTTGACCCCTACCGCGGTTAGCCCCTAAGTGAACAGGATATTTGCCAAAGTTCACACTTTTGTCCTTGGAAGGATCAGGAGATAAAACAGGGAAAATAATCTCTTGATATTGATCTCCAGGTAAAGGTCCAACAAGAACTACGTTTTCTTGATCTTCACGGTAGGATTGAAAGTAAAGTCCTTCGATCTTTTCTTGCATTTCTTCGGGAATGCGATCAGATGGAGCAATCTTAAAGCCTTCGGGTAGCATGAGGACAGCCCCTACATTTAGACCCCCTTTGGATCCATCTCCTAACACCTGTTGAGAATTAAGATCGTAGGTAATTTTTACCACTGCCTCAAAAACTGTATCGGGTAGAACCGACTGAGGAATTTCTACTTCAGCCGCCTTTTCTGCTAAATGACAGTTAGCACACACAATACGTCCAGTCGCTTCTCTAGGGCTTTCTGGAGCTGTTTCTTGCGCCCAGAAAGGATAGGCAGCAGCCCCTTGGGGGAAAGCAACATCGTTAAAAATATAGAGGGCAAAAGTAGTACAAGCAATCAAAATGATTTGCTTTGTAACCTGCTTACTTGCTTGCCAAATTGCCGAGAAATTGGGTGTTCTCATTGCTAAGTCAAACCACTCAAGTCTTAAATGTTAACATTACTAAGGATCGAGACAATTGACCGAATCATCACCACCAGGGGTTTTCATCAGTTCGAAAATCCGTTTCTGTCCAAGTGCTAAAAACTACTTTGTTGCTGTCGTCAAGATTGACATGAGCCAACATTAATGATACGGGAGCAGGTCCACGCGTGACTTTTCCCTGGGCATCGTATTGGGAGCCATGACATGGACAGATAAATTTTTCTTCGCTAGTATTCCAAGGAACAACACAACCTAAATGTGTACAAACGGCGTTAATTCCATAATCAGCCAGAGTTTTATCTTCCTCAACTATGATATAAGTAGGATCGCCTTTCAACCCTTCAGTTAAAACGCGATCACCTGGATTGTGAGCCGCTAAAAACTCGCTGGCAATGACGTCATTACCAAGAGCATCTTTAGCTGTTACACCACCACTAGTCCCACCATTAGAAGAGGGAATAAAATATTTAGCCACCGGATATAATGCCCCAGCTGCTATGCCAGTAATTGTTCCGAAGGTCAATAGATTCATGAATTGGCGACGTCCCATATCGGGGACATCGGACAAACCAGATACTTGAGTCATAACCAATTATTACTTGTCTATGTTTGCTGATACTTATGATTTACTAAGAATCAGGAGTTATTCATCTGTGCTGCTTAGAAAGGATATAATAGCAACCTTGAGCTAAATTGAATACTCTCTCACAGAGAACTCAATTTGCATCATCAAGTCATGCGGTTGTATCCTTGCTTTGAAAACAGATTATTAATTCCATTGTCAAGTATGGCAGAAATCTGCCCAGAAAACTTAGTAAGTTTGGCAGTCAAATAATTAAGACCAATACAATGAATTCTCTTGATTTAGCTTTTACTCCTGCTTTAGAATTGGCCAAATTAATTCGCAACCGTCAAATTTCTCCTCTAGAATTAACCCAAGTTTACCTTGATCGGATTCAACAATATGATCCCAAATTAGGTAGTTTTTTTGCTATAGCAGGAGAAATGGCTATGGCCGACGCTAAAATAAAAACGGAACAATTAGCCCAGACTTCAGAAATTAATGCTCTTCCCCCTTTTTTTGGAGTCCCTACGGCGATTAAAGATCTTAACGCTGTTGCACAAATGCCTTTAAGCTATGGAATTTCTGCCTTTAAAGATAACGTTGTAAATTATGATGATGAAGTAGTAACACGAATCAAAGAAGCAGGATTTATTATCTTAGGTAAAACAGCGACTTCTCAATTGGGTTCTTTTCCTTATACAGAAGCTCCAGGGTTTCCTCCAACTCGTAACCCTTGGCATCGAGATTATGTGGCGGGGGGGTCAAGTGGTGGAGCTGCTGCTGCTGTAGCGGCAGGATTATGTCCCATTGCACAAGGATCGGATGGAGGGGGATCAATTCGTATCCCAGCTGCTTGTTGTGGGTTAGTAGGGATTAAACCTTCTAGGGGTCGGATATCTAATGCTCCCGTAGGGGACTTTCAAAGTGGAATTTCAACCCACGGACCATTAGGGAGGACGGTGGCTGATGCAGCAGCGTTACTGGACGTGATGTCCGGCTATGTGACAGGAGATCCTTATTGGTTAGTATCTCCTGAGATTTCTTTTTTAGCGGCTACTCGTCAATCTCCAATTCCTCTTAAAATTGCCTTTTCGACTAAAATATCCCCGTTTCCTGAACCTGAATGGGTCATCAAAGAAGCAGTTCATAGGACAGTCAAAATATTAGCAGAAATGGGGCACGAGCTGGAACCTAGCTGTCCTAATTTTCAGGAATTAATCAATCCTTTTAAGCAAATTTGGCAAGCAGGAATTTTAGCTTCTGGAGTTCCGTTAAAAGTATTGAGTCCCATTAATCAGTGGTTAGGAGAACAGGCAGAAATGACAGGGAAATATTTACAGGCGGTTCATCAAATGCAAATTGTTTCACGGCAAATTGTTGCTTTTTTTGATCGTTTTGATTTGTTGGTTTTACCTGTTTATCTACAACAACCGATTAAGGTAGGAGAATGGGCTAACTTATCTCCAGAAGAAGTCGTAGAAAATATTATTAAATGGATTGCTCCCTGTCCTCCTTGTAATGCGAGTGGTTTACCGGGAATTACTTTATCGATGGGACAAGATGAAAAAGGTCTACCAGTGGGTATCCAATTAATTGGAAAACCTGCCGATGAATTAACATTAATTCGGGTAGCATCACAATTAGAACAAGTAACTGATAGCCTTTCATTTAAGATGATTGAATTATAATTTAACTATCCATCCAATTTGCTTACCAATTGTAATTTAGTTCATAAAGAAAAACTTTATTTGTATACAAATAAGGACTAAGCCGTTAAAGAATTATTATAACTTCTCATAACGCGCCCACAACTCCAAAAATTATTGTAATATACCTGACTAATTACATCGCCTTGTCCTGAAAAAGGATCTATTGCAATACTATTTCTACCCGTTTCGTGACCAGAGCTATGAATATAGTACCCCTTGCCTAAATAAAGAGCAACATGGTTGACTTGTCTTTGCCCAAAAAAAATTAAATCTCCAGCTAAGAGATCTTCTTTTTCAATTTTTTGGGTAAAAGCTTCTTGTTGATAAGAGTCTCTCGGCAGCCAGATTCCTGATATCGCGAAAGCTCTTTGTATTAAACCTGAACAATCATAATTTGGTCCAATAGTTCCCCCCCATAAATAATAATTAGGCTGTTCCATAGCTGCCTTTGTAAAAGCGATAACTTCTCCCAAACGGGGTAAAATGTCGTTGCGGTTAAAAATGAGAGGATTATAAGGCTCACTCACTGGTTTTAATGTTGATAATTGAGCAATGGGTAGCCATGCTAAATAGTTGTCTTCCTTTAAACAAACTTGAACGGCTTTCTCCGTGGCAGTATTTAATAAAACAGTAAAATTTCTTCCAGTAGCTGCTTGAGTAGCTAATTTTTCGCATTGAGAAGAGTCAAATAAATCTAAAGGAGTATGATTACAATATTCACCGCAGACGGAAGGAGGTAGAGAGTTGAGGGAAGTCATAATTTAAGATAAACAACAAAAGGAAATTTATTTAATAAATAGTTATACACCATTAAAGTTAAAGATAAGGCAAAGCAATAGGCAATGATTAAAGTTTTAGGTTTTTAAAAAATAGTTTTTAACACAAGGCTGTGTATTTATCCACAGACTACTTATGTCAGGATATGAAAACAATAAGTAGCTGATTTTTTTATAAAATTCGCTACGATTTATTGTGTATCAAAAAAGAGTTAAGTACATTCTAAGCATATCTATGACTTTTGACTTCCAATTAATCTCCAAATACCTTTTAGGAATTATTTAAAGATGGATTGTCGCCACATTAAGTTCTCTATTGACAGAGCTGAGGTTGATCTTATACAACTTCAAGCATTGTTCAACGAGGTAGCCTTTTGGGCAAAAGAAAGAACTCTTGAAGATTTAGGGATTGCACTTGCAAACAGCAATCCAATCGTTACTATTTGGGATACAACAAGAATGATTGGCTTTTGTCGAGGTATATCTGATGGAATTTATCGGGGAACTATTTGGGATGTGCTTGTTTGCCCAGAATACCAAGGATTAGGTCTAGGACGCAAGTTAGTAGAGACGACTTTAAGCCATCCGTTGATGTGTCGGGTTGAACGAGTCTATTTAATGACGACTTACCAACGAAAGTTTTATGAACGCATTGGCTTTCAAGAGAATAAGTCGACCACCATGGTATTACAGAACACCTGTGAAATAAATTCTCTGCCTTTGGGTGAAGAATCTTTTGAGTATATACTAAAGTAATCGAAAAAAGTACTTGGGCAATCTTTTTTTGAAACTTTAAGATAAAGATCTATTGCTTTTAATACTTCTTATTCTGCAACAGAAGTTCACATGTAGACTATAAAATAAATACTTGTAATAAATGTTATTTATTAGCTACTAAATAGGTGAGTTTAAATAGATATCGAATATAAAAGTAGTTGAAAAAATGCAATTACTAAACAACATACTATCTAAAATGCAGTTAATATAATTAGATGCGCAAGTACTATCAACGTTGGCTCGCAACCTAAACAATTTTCTCTAGAACGAGAATAGAAACATAAATTCTATGTTCACATTATAAAAATGAAAGATTAAATAAATTGTGAATCGGATAAAACTGTAACATAATTTAATTAGATAAAAAATATATAGAAGTTTTATAAACAAGAGAAAGATTATAGTCTTACCCAAGAAGTAAAATAAAAATAATTTAAAATGAAGAGAAGTGTGAAATATTTTAACTTACTTTAAAAGAACTTGCGATAATTTATCTATATCCTAAAAAATCTTTTTAACTATTCTAAATAAATACAAAAAATACAGTGATCATCATAAATAATCGCAATTAGAATAAACTCATTATGTAGAGTTAACTAGCAAAATACTTAGTTTAAATATCCTTTAAACTAAGTATTTTGCTATCTTTATAAAAGTCAGATTTCTAAATTAGAGGCATAACCTGTTTTTAGTATTTTTTATACGTCTTAGAAAATCTCAATAATATTGATACTAAGTCTTGATTGTCATAAGTAATTATTATTAGGTTTTTATCCTGCAGTTCATAAAAATATAAAAATATTCTATATAAATAGTTTAATTCAGCTTATGTTTTTTGCATCAATATTTTTTTAAATCCAGTATTTGTAAGTTATCTATTTTTTGATTCAAAGGGGTTTATTTTTTTAGATAAAAATATATATTACTACTTCAACTTCGACTTATCATATTATTTTATTCATAATTTTCTTTGTAAATCCTCTGATCTTCAGATTGGACTATTTGATCTTAATTAAAACCTCTGATCTTTAGTTGATATTTATGTTATTTTTTTAGATTTTTATCTCTATGATGTCTGCGCTCACTTCTTTATATGAATCTACTTCCTGGTATCTCAATTATAGCAATTTCATCAACTGTTAATAGTTTTGATTTTTGAAGGGTTTGGTATATAAATTTTGACTAAAGTCTCTTAATCCTTATGTATATTTTTTATTCACTTCCTCCATTGATTATATTTTTTAATATATGTTATTCTTAAATATTAATTTTTTTTAAAAATTATTTAAATATTGATTATATTCTATCTAACGACAAGTTATTTTGAGATAGATGGTTGCTTTTGTCCAAGACAAATTTCCGATAGTTAATTTATTATTTTTCTAAAATTTTCTAGTGGTTGAGCCACAATAAATACAAGTTGCTGTTTAGTATATTTTTTTAATCAACTCGTTATGTAAAAATTAAATATTTTTACATAACGAGTTGATTAAAACTACAATCTATTCGATAATTTCTTCTTCCTCAAGAGAGACGTTTCCTTGACGTAAAATCATCCACCCTTTTTCTGTCCATTTTGCAACAGTTGAGGGAATTCCACTTCCATATTTTTTTTTAGAAGTTAAGTCACTATCATCTAGGGTATAAACATCAGGGAAAGTTGCCGCAATCGCTTTCATAGTTTCTAAAGGAGGATTACCTGATAGATTAGAACTTGTAGTAGCTAAACATCCCGTTTTTGCTAAAATTTCTTGGGCAGTCTTATGGTTAGGAATACGAAGACCAATACTACCTGAATTAGTAGGATTTATTGTTGCTGTAACCAGGGGCGAAGCAGGTAATACTAAAGTTAATGATCCTGGCCAATAACGTTGGGCTGTTTGTTGCCAAATATCCAATTCTTGAAAAGTCCCTTTAATATATGGCCTAAAATCTTCAGGAGATGCTCCCATTAAAATTAAGGGTTTGTCGGGGGAGCGTTTTTTAAGAGAGAAGATCAAGGAAGCACGTTCAGGTAAAACTCCTAGAGCGGGAACAGTATCTGTAGGAAAACTTATCACTTGACCAGTTTTTACGACTTTAATCAATTGAGATTGGCGAACTTTAGGCATATTTTCCAAAGTAACTACTATAAAAATCGTTAGAGGTTTTTTAAAAAACTATTCCATTAAGCAAAATTACATTATGTTAAAATTACCAGGGGTAATTTTAACATAATGTAATTTTTTATTCCTATTTTATACTTGAAAAATCTCCTTCTGATAAATCTATCTAAATTAAATTAATTTGCTTAAAATGAACTAACTTATTCTGAATTTACTTAATGTTAAAAAATATAATTTAAATCTACGCAGTTAAAACTAGTATGAATTAATTTATGTCTTTAAAAATATTTTTTATATTAACACTCTGTAAATTACTTCTTAATTAAGTCATAATAAAACAAGCATTTAGATAACTGAGGTGAAGTATAATAATGGAATGATCACTACAATTTAAATGATTATAAACATAAGAGTTATGTGGCTAATAATTATAAGGGTGAGTATAATTTTTTTCTATTTTGTAATAGTAGAATTAGTCTGTTCAGAAGAAGATTTATTAAATTGACGAGACTTATCTTGTTTACAAGTGTAATTAAATTCTCAGAGTTTAGCTATAACTTTAGCCATTAACTGTTAATTTTTTTCAAAGGACAATCAGAATGTCAAATTTTGGCAATCTTGGTTAATCCTTTTAAAGGATTTACCTATTTCTAATCCCAACACTGTGTAAGACTCTTCTATTCCTTTTATTACTACGCAAAGAAACTAACTAAACGACAAGACCAATTCTACGAGGCTATTACAGCAGCCTAGGCATTGACTCTGAAAAATTAATGAACTAGCTATATTAGTTAGGATAAATATTAGTTAAGAAGAAATAAGAATTAAAAGACTAAAAAAAGTGACATTTGTATTCAAACAGAGAGAAAATATAAATTGAAAATAAGGAAATTAGTTATCCTATGAATAACTAATTTTAAAAATAATTTAATTAGTTAATAATTTAATTTTTATTTTGTTTATTTAAGATTCTATGCTTAATTGCTCATGTCTTTGTTACGATAAAAATTAACAATGTAACCATAGATATACAAATAATTTATTAAATATTTTTTAGCTTGAGTCAAATTTTGTTTTCAAAAAGACTATTTACGAATGTTGCAGTAATCATAAAAAATCAGACATTAACTCGACAATATTGATATTAGAATTGATTCTAGTAAAAGAGTACAGAAGACGATATAACATCTACTAGAACTCTTAATTATAGGAAAAGATTAATTGAGTAAAGAACAAAATTAATGTAATTTAATTACACAAAGTAGAAACATACTTGGGAAACCTCGCAGAAATGACTACTACTTTATTAAAAGAAGAAATTAGACTAATTATTGATATTTTAAAAAACCTAGAAAATTAAAATATATTCCTTATTTTTTTCTCTTCAGAAATTATTCCTACGTAACAGATCTGATAGAACTATCTTTTCATCATGATAACCTTACTTAGTTTCTATTCGTGAAAACTACAAAACCGTGTACCTGAGCAGGTATTATCTATAACTGAATCACAGAACAGTTTAGCTAGGATGTCAAGATGATTAACTGGATTAATAAAAATCGAGGAAAAAGTTGGGTAAGAAAATTATTTTGGGCGGGAGTTGTCATTACTCTAGCAATTTTCCTATTGAATTTTACTTTAATAGGGTTTGGGGTATACGGAGATGGAATAGGATATTATACACCTCTACGTTCCTTGATTTTTGACGGTGATCTTCGAATTTATAACGAATATGAATACTTATCCCATTCAAAGTCTAATTTTGGTGGAGGTGCTCGTGTAGATAAGGCTATTCCCCAATACAGTAAATACACCTTAGGTTTAGGATTAATCCTATCCCCTTTTTTTTTCCTCGGACATTTTACAACTTTAATTGCAAATACTTTGGGGTTAGAAATTGACCCGAATGGACTGACTTGGAGTTATGAATTATTCTATTGTTTAGGCAGTATTATATTAGGTATTTTGGGACTAATTGCTTGCTATAAAACCGCCAGATTATTTTTTAGTCAGACTGCTTCTGTTTTAGCTGTCGCAGGAATTTGGTTTGCCTCTCCTTTGAGTTTTTACCTTACTTTAGAAGCTTCTATGTCTCATGCTGTCTCTCAATTTTTAATTTCTGTCTTTCTCTATATTTGCATCTCTACAGTTTGGGCAAAACAACGCCGTCAACAAATTTTATTAGGACTAGTTTTGGGATTAGGGGCACTTGTTCGTCCTCAAAATATTTTGTTTGCTATTGTTCCTATCATCATGATTGTCTGGAATATAATTAATAGAACCATTAAAGCTAACCCAATTAGTAGAAATAACCCCTGGAAAGGAATGATTGAACTACCAGACATTACTTCATTAGCTGTCATAGGATTTGTAGCTTGTTTAATGCAGCTTCCCCAAATTTTTATCTATCAATGGCAGTATAGTAGTTTTTTTAAAATTCCTTATCTAGAAGAGGGGGGAGCAGAAGGGTATGAGTCGAGTTTTAACTGGATTCAACCCCAAATTAGTAATGTTTTATTTTCGGGACATCGCGGGCTATTTTTTTGGCATCCTGTATTATTTTTAAGCATCATCGGCTTGATTTTAAGTTATAAAAAATTACCAATATTAGTCACAAGTTTTTTGCTAGCTTTTGGATTACAAGTTTATTTAGTTGCTTCTTGGTGGTGTTGGTGGCAAGGCTCAAGTTTTGGGGGAAGAATGTTTATAAATTGTAGTTTAATTTTTGTTTGGGGATTAGCAGCTTTTTGGGATAATTTATCCTGTAAGAGATCACCACTAATTGGAGTAGTAGTGACTCTATTTTTAATAGGATGGAATGCCTTATTAATTCTACAATACGAATCAGGGATGATTCCTTCAGAAAAAGCTGTTACTTTTGGAAGAGTTTTACATAATCAATTATTTGTCATTCCTCACTTTATAAATCATATTTTTAATCGTTAGTCATTAATTGATGATTTTTAAACTTAAAAATCATCAATTAATGACTTGAAAATGTTAATTATAGTGGTAGATTTTAATCCTAGTGAGTTAATAGTCAGTTATCATGTGAAATGAAATTTTAGTAATTTTAAATTGCAGATGTCTCCTGTTATCCCTTCTGAAAACTTAGTTTGGTTGTATAGAGGAACTCATGAAATCTTCCCCCATCAACCCCATTCAGATAACCTTGAAGAAAACTTTGAACAATACCTGAAAAAATGCGATCATCCTCTTAGAGTCAAGTTAGGAATCGACCCCACAGATTCGAACATTCACCTAGGCCATAGTATCCCTTTTCGAAAGTTAAGAGCGTTTCAGGATGCAGGACATACTGCTGTAGTAATCATAGGAGATTTCACGGCACAAATTGGTGATCCGACAGGAAGATCGGAAGTTAGGAAACAATTAACGCCCGAACAGGTTCAGGAAAACGCTAAAAACTATTTAGAACAATTGTCTCCTATTCTTGATTTTGAAACCCCAGGAAGATTAGAGATTCGCTACAATTCTGAATGGTTAAAAGAATTAAATTTAGCTAAAGTTCAAGAATTATTAGCTACAATGACTGTAGGACAAATGTTAGCTAAAGAAGGATTTGCACAAAGATTTAAGCAAGAAAATCCCATTTTTCTGCATGAATTTTTGTACCCTTTAATGCAGGGTTATGATTCAGTGATGATTGACGCAGATATAGAATTGGGGGGGACAGATCAAAAATTTAATATTGCTGTAGGAAGAGACTTACAAAGACACTTTGGAAAACCTCCTCAATTTGGTTTATTATTACCTATCTTAATTGGAACAGATGGCCATAAGAAAATGTCTAAATCTCTTAATAATTATGTTGGCTTAAAAGAAAATGCGCTGTTGATGTATTCAAAATTAGAAAAAACTCCAGATACTTTGATCAGAAATTATTTTGAATTATTAACTCAATTATCATTAGATGATTTACCTGAAAATCCAAGAGACTGTCAAAAACAGTTAGGGATTGAAATTGTCTCTCAATTCCATGGAAGAGAAGCTGCTTTAATTGCCAAAAAAACCGCGGAAGAGTTAGTGAAAAAAAGGAATAAAACCTCGAAAGATATAGTAGCTGAATATAACCTCTCTGGAGTCGAATTTCCCGCCAAACTATTTTATGTTTTGAATGCCAGTGGATTATGTAGCAGTAGTGGAGAAGGAAGACGACAACTTCAAGGGGGTGCAGTTCGTTTAGACGGTGATCGCGTTACTGACGTTAACTTAAGTTTTGAAACTGTCGAAGAACTCCGAGGAAAAGTATTGCAAGTAGGGAAAACAAAATTTATTAGGTTAGTTTGAACGATTGATATAAAATCAGATATTCATAGCTCCTTTATGTTTCTTTATTCTCAAACTATCTTGTCTTCTATCTATTTTTATGCTTTTTAATATAAATAAATTTCTACAGATAAATTTAGAGATAATTAAGTATTTTTACTCCTAATAATATAATCCATAAATTAAATCAATTAGGGAATAGTTAGACAAGAAAACAGCTTATTTTAAATATTTAAGATATTTCATATATTTTTCTATCTATTGATACTCTACTCTAATCATAGACGAGAGCCTTTAATAGTTAATGAATAAAAAGTTAACCTAACTATATAGATGAAGTTACTCTCAATATAGAGGTTTATTAGTTTTTACTCTCGGGCTACAGCATTTTTTACTTTAATATTTTGGGTTTAGTACTTCGAGTGAAGTTACTCGGTAAAAATGCTATAGTCCAGGAAGTATTTCATCAGAAATTAAAAAAATAATGCCAAAAATATGTTAATTAAGATCAAGAATAAATTAAAGTATTTTCCTTATTCCAATTGTATAAATCAATCTACATTGACCAATACAAAATTAAGTTTTATATTTATTCACAATAATATCCTTAAGACATACCTTATGCTTCAAGATTAACAACTTGGTAGCTTACCAATATGAGAGTTCACATTAATTTTTAGAGATATATAAAAATTTAGAAAAATAAGCATAAATTTTCGGGTAAATTATATATATTCATTTTTTATTCCTAAATTTCCATTAAGTTAATTAATAATAGCTTGTTCCAAAGAAATAGGAGAAACTCCTGCTAAATTTAAAATCTTAGGAATCAAATCTTCGCGTTTAACAGCCATAACATGAACTCCTTGACATAACTCTTTGGCTAATTGAACTTGTTCAGCAGCAATTTTAACTCCTTCTTGCAAAACATCATTCGCATTAGCTAATCTTTGGATAATTGTTTCGGGAATTTTAACTCCAGGAACATTACGGTTAATAAAGTTAGCATTTTTAGCTGATTTTAAAAGAAAAATTCCCGCTAAAATTGGTTTACCTGTTCCTGCAGCAATTTTGTGCATAAACTTATCTAATTGCTCAAAGTCTGTAATCAATTGACTCTGAAAAAATTGTGCCCCTGCTGCTAATTTATGTTCGAACCTTCGTTGTAACCCAGACCAACTAGGACATTGAGGATCGACTGCTGCCCCAGCAAATAAATCTAGAGAATCATCGGGAAGAGATTGATAATTAAAATCCACTCCACGATTAAGATTATTAATCATTTTGAGTAGCCGAACAGATTCTAGCTCAAATACCGCTTTTGCTTTTTTGTGATCACCAGCATTAACTGGATCACCAGTTAATGCCAGAACATTACGTAATCCTAGAGCATAAGCCCCCATTAAGTCAGCTTGTAGTCCAATTACATTACGATCACGGCAAGCTATCTGACAAATAGGTTCTATCCCATATTGTAACAACAAGGCTGAAGCTGCTATGGAAGACATTCGCAAGACAGCTCTACTCCCATCAGTTACATTAACCCCATGAACTCTCCCTTTAAGTTTTTGAGCCATCTCCACCATACGGGCAGGATTGCTTCCTTTAGGAGGAGTTACTTCTGCAGTAATTAGAAATTCTTTATTTTGAACAGCTTGTCGAAAACGATTGATCATGAGAATAATGACGGATAGAATTAAGGGGTTTTCGGTAGTCTTTAAAAAGAGGCTAAATATCCCAAAACTACTTTAACTCGCTCTAAAGTTTGGTTAGCAACAGCTTCAGCTTTTTCTTTTCCACTTTTTAAAACTGATTCTAAATAATCTTTATTATCCATTATTTCTTGATATTTTACTTGAATAGATTTAAGAGCTTCTACTGTTGTTTCACTCAGTAGAGGTTTGAATTTTCCCCACTCCATCCCTTGACATTCAAAGATTACTTGTTCTTTCGTTTTCCCTGATAATAAACCATACAATTTTAATAAGTTATTACATTCAGGACGTTCTAGATTATCAAATTCTAAACCTCGAATAGGGTCAGTTTTACAACGTTTAATCTTTTTATTAATTAATTCAGGAGAGTCTAATAAATTTATTCGACTCATATCCGAGATATCAGATTTGGACATTTTACGCTTACCATCTGTTAAACTCATAATCCTCGCACCTTCAGCTCTTATCAAAGGTTGGGGAATCTTCACCACAGGGTTTTCAGGAGTTGCAAATTGATCATTTAAACGAATGGCAATATCACGGGTTAATTCTAAATGCTGTTTTTGATCTTCTCCTACGGGAACGAAATCAGCATCGTACAGAAGAATGTCGGCAGCCATCAATACGGGATAGTCAAGTAAGCCAACACTAACGTTTTCCCCCTGTTTAAGCGCTTTTTCCTTGAACTGTATCATTCGTTCTAACCAATTAAGAGGAGTAATACAATTTAGTAGCCAAGCTAATTCGCTATGAGCTGTTACATGGGACTGGACAAAAATAGTAGCATGTTCCAAATCGATACCACAGGCTAAGTAAAGAGCGGCAATTGTATAGGTATTTTGGGCTAAAGTTTGAGGATTGTGGGGAACTGTAATGGCGTGTAAGTCCACTATACAGAAGAAATTATCGTAATTTTGCTGAATCTGAACCCAATTGCTAATTGCTCCTAAATAGTTGCCTAGATGTAGATTACCTGTGGGTTGAACCCCTGATAGTACTCGTTGTTTACCCATTCTTGATTATACTGTTAACGGTTATGGCTCATCCTTCATCATAGTAATTATCGATAACTCGAAGGCATGCCTATATTTTTAGTTTAAAAATATGTCTTTGACAAAAAAAGTACTTAATTCTCAAAGGCATAATACACAAGGACCAAAGAAGATTTCTTTGTTGTTAAAAGATTTATGGAAACGAAAATTTGTTCCCCTAATTTAGTGCTTTATCACCCTGTTTTTTGAGCTCGGTTTTGACAGCGAGCGGCGACCATCGATCATACCACTTTATTCTGGTTAGGTGATGTGATCGCCACTAACCAGGATGATAAGCAACCCTAAGGCGACCAAAAGTATATTCAGGTAGACGTTATCTCCACTGTTTAGAAACCATTACGGCCCCATACAACCATTGCTAAAGACCAGGTAAATAAAGCTAAAATGCCAACCCAACCGAGAGCTAAAATATCCATAGTTGTTTACGTATGTGACTGATGCACTTATTCAAAATTACAGATTCTATGATACTTTATATTTAGGTAGAGTCATGAAGGACTATGGGACGGGACAACAAATTTCGAACTTAGAATGTCCTAAATCGCTCTAAGCAGAGAATTGAAAATTTATTACTTTTAGGAAAATTACCTAACAGCCAAGATAATTAATTACTTTCTGAGCAAATCAGACCTCTTAAAATTGTTAACACTGGGGTTAAAATTGGAGGTCACTTTGTTGAGTTGATTTTTGTTTGTTGCTACTTATACATTATATAATTCATCCCTATAACAATTTTTATCTCAGAGATTGAGCAGTATGGCTTTTGGGTTAGTTTCTGGATTTGTTCTCGTCAAAATGTCTACCAATTTAACTGATGACTCAGTATAATGAAGTTTTTTAGTCGTCAATGGTATTTTTAGGTTTGACAATTACTCGTTTTTACCTGAATTTAGCTTTATATCATTTGTTAATCATACTTTTTGCTGAATTTTTAGTATTGATTTGCTCTAAAACTATAAATCTTTCATAATCTCTATGACTAGAGAATAAAATAGTTGAGAATTTTTAAGAAATTAACCTAACCGCATTTATAAAGAATAACGAGTTTATAACAGTTTTACTCCCATAAAGATCAACTGCTTCTATTTCTTCAGAAGATAAAGAAAGACTACAGTCCTCAATATATTAATAGATAATCATTTTTTTATTATATTTTTTGATAGTTTAATCCAGTTTTAAATGAATATAAATTTATATTTTCTTGAATTTTAATATTATATTCCTGATTTTTTTCTTGTCCTGGAGAAAATTTGGGGTTGTAATTAAAATCTGACAGTTTTTTCTCTTCTAATTAGACTAGCTTAATTTTTAGCAACCTAACATCTAGAAATTGTTCTTTTTTGACTGCCTTTCTATTTTAAGCTTAGTTATTTAACAGTTATAGAAGCAACCAATTTTTTAGTTTTTAGTCGTATATAAATAAAATACACTCACTCATCAATTTGTCCTAAATATACAAAAAATATTGTTCATAACTCAGCAAGATTTAATTACCCACCATCTGTTGTACTTTTTTTTGTAATTGACGATCTTGGGATATGATGGTCTCAATCTGCCGAAAACGCTTGATTTCTAATCCCTGAGACTGGATTAAACGCTCTTTTTTTTGTTCCGTATTGGCGATAATCTCTTCTACTTCACTTATGGTTTTCTGGAATTTTTCTAGTTCCTCTGATGAAGCCTGAAGTCCAGTTGTATAATTGTAATTACTATGACTTTCTCCGATTTCCATAAATCGTTCGTAACTTAGTCCTCCTTTTTTTATTGTTATTGCCATTTTTTGTTGGGTTCTATAGTCAATTCCTTGAAATTGCTGTAGGATTTGAGCAAATTGTCTCAGTTCTAAGGGGCTAATTTCTGAATTCTCGGCTTCAAAAAACCGGGTAGTTTTAGCTTCAATTTGACCATAGACAGGTAAAGACATAAATAAGGAAAAAAATCCTATAATTCCTCTGACTAGAATTGGTTTTAGCATTAGATAAATTTACTTTGTTAATTGTTGATAAATATGTAAAAATCTCAATTTTACTCAAACGTTAACACAGTCATCCTCAAAATTGCAAGTCACTAACTTGTGATTAATTGTATTGTCGGGTGTATTCTTGAACCCTAATGATTAGGTGTTTAACTTTTTCGAGGTTGTGATCTCTGATAGTACGGTTGATTTCTAGATTTTAGGTCTTGATGAAACTGAATCGCTAAAATTTCTTTATCTGTTTCTAGTTCGTCCTCTAGACTATTTGAATGACACTCTTAGTTAAAGACAATTGATAAAGATCTCAGTTATGTTTCCTCCAAACATATTCCAGGTCTGTCCTAACTTTCTATCTGCAGGAACAAGGACGGGAGAGAAAATACTAAGTTCAACAAATAAACAACAAAGCCAACAACGACTTTTGCCTATATTTTCCTGTTTTTTAAACTTCTAAGGTAAATTTTAAATATATTTCTGATTTTATAGGCTCTCTCTCTATGTTTTAGTCTCTGACTCAGATAATAAAGTCATTTGAGTTTTTAAAAGTAATCCCATTCTCTTTAGCCTAAAATTATTTGAACATAATTTTTTTTCTATCCAACAGGCTACTTTTAGTCTTATATATATTTTTATATTTGTAGGGTTTTATGTTTATTTATGAGGCAATTTTCCAAGTAGTCTATTAATTAAGAAAAGTTTTTTTCCTCTTTTTTGTATTAAATTTATATTCTTGATATTTTTTTATTTGGTTTTAAAAATATGATTTTTAAAAACTTTTATACTTAAATTAAAATTTATTACTACAAAAAGAGCACTATTTTAAATTATCTATTACTGAGATATTTTTCAAATTATGTAGATTTATAATTTAAATATTTTTCACTTTATAAACATCGTTTTTATTTAGATTATTTTATATCTACTACAAGTAAAATTTTAACATTAAATTTCTTATTTTTCGACAATAAAATAGGTTTTAATAAAATTATTTTTGTGATAGGTAAATCACAATTAAATACCCTAATTAGCTTTCAATAAAATAAATAATAGTTATTTCTCCCTGGATATCAAAAAAAACCTAAAGTTACTATTGTTAATAACAATTTGATAAACCAGATAAAATTTATACAATTAAAATTTACTTATTAAATGATAAAAATATTTATTAACTTTTTTGTCTGATTTATTCAGGTTTTTAGAATTAGTTTATTCTCTCTAGAGATTATATTTTTAAACATTAGTGATTGAGTTAATCAAATATTAACTATATTAGCAATAAATATATTTTTTTACAACTACTACAGCTTATAAAATTAGTTTCTATATTTGTTTAGATTGATGTTTTTCGACAGCATAATAAATTGTAATTTTAGTATTTTCTTTGTGTACTTTAGTAAAAAAAATACTTAATTTTTTATACTCATGAGGAAACCTAACAATCTTTAGAGCTCATTTTATACTATGTAAATTTATTCTAATTTTATTGAAATAGTTAACTTGTTGATTTGCCTAGTCTTTTTTAGAGAGACGACTATAATAGATTAACAATATAAACTGGTGTTTTGTCACAACACAACTTCTAACTTGACCCAGCACTGTAACCCATCATTGAATGGTAAAACCCTATCTGTCGGAATGTGTAATTTTTTTAAACTTGAGTTACTCTAAGAGGTTTGTTAAGGATTGACAAATGAGATATACATAAATAGTGCAATTACTGCCACTATTTATGTATATCTCAGGGAGATAGTTGGCTATTTTGTTAAAAATAATTTTGTTTATACCTTGTTGTGTTTATTATCGAAGTCTAAAAGTTTAATTAAGTAAAGACACTTAAAGAACATAGAGTTACGTCATATTTTTGTTTTACATAAATACAGAAAATTTCTGGGTAAATATCTTCAAACTTAATCATAGCCTTAGTTTATATTTATGGGTATAGTTCTTATTAGATAATGTTTAACATTAGTTATTAACAACTAAATTAATTTATGAAAAAGAATAGAAATTTTAAAAATATAAATAATTTAATTTATTAACTAAAAATCATAATTATATACGATATTTTAATTGCTCATATTTTTTCGATTAAGACGATTTAGTTCTTTAAAAATAGGCTTAAGTAAATAGAAAATTAAAACTTGATTTAGTATGATATTTTGCATTATTTTACGATTTTATGCCAATATAAATACGAGTTACTGAAAAAAGTATAAATTCATCAATTATTAGCAGAAGTAATAGTAGTTAACAATTTTTTTAAAATTGTTAAAAAATAAATGACTTTAAGAAGTAAATTGCAAAACTCGAAAATATTGGATCATCTAGTATTACGTGAAGTAGAATTTATTCCAATTTAGAGTATAAACCTAAATGAGATAATTTCATATAATGATGATTAACTATTTATAGATAGCGAAATTAGATATTGGAAGTCTACTTCGGAAAAAAATAGACGATTTTATTGAAAGTTTTTTGACATTTTTATAACATCTGTCTAATATCTATTTTTTTTTAGATAAAGGTTGAGACTAAGACTATTTTCGAGAATATCTCTGATTTATTTGTGAACACTACAAATTATTTTCTTCCATTTACCTTGATTATATTTTCTCTCTAATTGCCAATAAGATAATTATTTTAAACGTTATAGAACTTAAGTTGATAAACTTTTGAGTTACATTCATCACTTTTTCCAAAACTTTCTAATTGTTAACTCAAGTTATCCAACTGTAAGGTATAAAATTATGTCATATCATTGCGTTTATTGTTGCGTACCAGCTTTGTTATAGCAATTATTCTTTAAGCTGTTTATTGTTATCCTTAAGATTTGGTTTAGGCTGATGAAATTTAATCTAAGCAATATCAAATAGCATTATGCATTGACTATTAAACATTAACCTTCTTTTGGAAGAAGGAATTTTAGATATAGTAGCGAACAACAGCAAAAATTTGCGTTAAAATTAGTACCTGTTGCAATTATTTCTTTTCTATAGACGGTGGGTTAAATAGTGTGATTATACTACTTCTAGTTTTTTTGTTGTTTTAAACGACTTACAATAAAATGATTAGCTACCCTAACTTAGACTTTAAACTTTAGAGCTAGCACTATTTTGAGAGCTAAATCATAATTCGATAGTAGCCTGTTTGGGATACCAAACAGGCTTACAATATTCTTGAACAGAGCAATCATTATAAAATTTACTCATTTGTATCACATTTCAAGTTGAACTGCCTATTGTGTATGAAAATTATTTCAGTTGGAGTTTTTTATCAAATATAGAGAACAAGAGAAAAGAATATTGTTGTAGCTATAATTTTTTCTCTTGAATCAGTTCATCGTTAGGATAATAAACTTTGCTGATATTTTCCGAGTTAACTTTACTATTGACTGTCTAGTAGTAGTCTCCAAAGTTAAGGCATTGAAAATCAAAGAATTCACAGGCTTCTAATTTTCATAAACGTAGGGGGTTGGAGGTGTTAACTTTGTATTCTAAAAGGGGGTATCCTTAGGAATTTCTTTAACTACATAGTCAAGAATCTAGTGTACTCGGTAGGCTCTACATTCATCTGTGAGCTTATTGGCTAAATATCCCAATTTTGTAGCGAATTCCATAGCCAATAGCTAGAGTTTCTAAACTCGATAAAGAGTCCATTTAACAAGGAGCTAATCTCCTTGATTTCTCATTTTCTAGCCCGGTTTATTTATCATAATTAATTAGTTTTTAAAGACTATTTTTTTATCATTCTATTGCTTAGCATATATATAATAATTTTTTTAAAATTAATTGATGCCGTATTTAACTAAATTTTAAAAAAGCAATTACGAACATAAAATATGAGCTAATACAATATAACAATCATTTGTTATCGCAATAGTCAAAAACTTTACCTAAATGTGGAAAAGATCATCGAAGATCGCTCATCAAAAAGTGTCTCTCTCTAATCGAGAGTGATCATCTTCTATAGCTAATTATCTTGATGAAGATGTATTCATTAGTCTTTTGTTACCTTCCTCACTTAGAAGATAGATGATTCTTGGTTTTAAATAAGTCATCCCTAGAATGGTATTAAAGAAATATTCAAATCCTTATTGAAGTTAAAAAGAGAGAAATTTAGGTTAAGTTGTTGAATAATTTCTTCTACATTAATAATTTACAATTTGCGTTATTGATAAATATCCTGACATACTTCCCAGTCACATCAAAAACGATAATGGTATAGTATGCCAATGAAATGTTGGCAAACTTAAACTATGCTTAATTTTTAATAAACTTAAGAACTTCTCGCTGTAAGGAAGGATTGTTTTGAACTTTAGTGGCAATCTCATTAAACTCCCGGATAGTAAATCCTTGAGATTTGACCAATTCCCGTTGTCCGAGTAGATTTTCTTGAGCAATTTTTTTTACTTCGGGAAAAACATTCTCGAATTTTTTAAGATCTTCATCTGAAAAGTTTTCTATAGGCACTTCTGTGTCACGCTTCCTTTGAGCAATTTCTCGAAAACGTTGTCTGCTTAATCCTTCACTTTCAAGGATTTTAAGTATTTTTTGTGTGGTTTCTTGGGCTAAACTCCGTTGTTTTTTGATAGTTAAAGCAAATTTCTCTAAGTCTTTTACAGTAAGATTTTTAGAAGTCTGAACTATAGTATATCCCTGAGTTATCTGTTTAAATGCACTTCTTAATACATAGTCATCGGTTTGACTCCACGTTGGAAGTTCTCTTACTCCCAATAATAAAGGTAACACTCCGATAAACTTTCCCAAAAGCAGTTTTTGAAACATTGTATGATTTCCTTAGAAGTATAAATTTGTGACTATTTGTCAATCTCAGATAGTTCTTTTGTCCTCTATTCATTGGTAATGCAAAGAGTACTGTTAATTTTAACAACTCTTCGTTCAAAAAAGAGAAAATATGTAGGAAATTCAAAAATATTTTTATTTTTTCTTATTTTGATAAATTTGAATAAATTCTCTCTTACGTAAACTACCAATTCTGTTACAAATTAAATAAATTATTTATCATTATTTAGTTTAATATTTATTTTCTAAATTACCGTAGTGCCATACGAGATTTGTGATTTAAAGCTAATGCCATACATTTGATGAATATTTTAAATGTTAAAATTAACCAATGTTAGAATAACAGAACTTAATTAATATCTGTAAGATATCTATTATATGGAGCTATAGTTTAGCCGTTAATTAATCTTCTAGACAGAATTAATCATCAGTTTAAATATTTGTTAATGCAAAAAAAATAAGAGTGATTTTATCGAAATAATCTCAGGGTTTTCCTAATTTATATAATGAACTTTTGACTGAATATCAAAGAGTACAGATTTGTTTTTTATGACTTAACTAAAGATAATATAAGAATACTTTTTTAGTGTTAGACTGAAAAAATACTCTATTGGCGGATATCTATAAAATTTTTATAGTATTTTAAGCTCTAATAATAATCTAATGATAAGAATACAACTTTACTTTTTAGAGTTAGTATTTCAATACTTTGCTTGACAGTAATAAATATACTTTTTATAAAACTCAATAGTTTTACATAATCAATGGAGTTTGACTATTCTACTAAACTTTAGATAATAAAGTAGTATTGCTCATCTTAGACAAGCACTATAGAGAACTAAAATTAGTTAAGACTTCATAAATTGCCCAAATAGCCATTGCCCGTAGATAATGACATGCACGAACAGTTCCATCAGCTGTTATCGCTTCAGGAGTACGAAATTGTAAACCATTTTCATATACTTGTTTAACTACTACTTCAGTTAACTTCAATGCCTCATCTCTGCGTCCCATTTGTACTAAAAATGCCGCCAAACCAAAGTTAATTCCTGTCCAAACTTCCTGGGGATGAGTTGAGTTAGGATCTTCGGGAATTCCATCGGGTTTCATGCCATTTGCTGCCCCATATTTTCCTTCTTTAAACTTCAAAAAACAAGCATCATAAATCTTATTTAAGGTTGACTGGATATATTGATTTTCAACTACGTTAGGCAATTCCAATAAACGAGCATAGAATTGACCACACAATTGATCTGTCATTACCACACTAGAACCACTTTCACTATCGAGTTTATAGTATTCTCCATTCCACAAAGTTTTATGATAAATTGACCGAGATTGTTGTAACCAATAATTATAATTTTTTATATGATCACTAACTAGTTTAAGTTCTGATTCTAAATTGATTGGAGTATTTTCTAATATAATCTTGCCTATTTTAATAGCAGACTCCAGGGCTGCTATCCACAACCCACCACAATATGCACTTATTCCTTGTAATTGCCAATCATCAAAAGTTTGATCAGGTGCACCGGAATTTTCGGGTATACCATCATCATCTAAATCAAAAGTTTTTAAATAGGCTAAGGTTTCTACAATCGCAGGCCAACATTTCCTTAAAAACTCTTTATCTTTGCCTGGTGTCAATAAATAATCTCGATACACTTGGAGAACAAAATCACTGCCTAAATCTTTCCACAAATTACAATCTTGATAGCTAGTATAATTGGTTTTTTCCCAGGGATGTTCATTAGGAGCGCCTAGGTCATGAGGGGTAGCCCCTTTAGCTTTTCTAATTGCTTTTGTCTGGTTATACCCAATAATTCTAGGGGTGTCATCATAAGTTAAAATTGCTCTAGCAAATGCTTCTAAAACTGATTTTTCTATCCTTGGCCAAAGCATCATTAACCCAAAAGAACCATATAGTCGAACATCTAGACTTTCATACCAACGATAGTCTAGACATTCAAGAATACCAAATTGCCCTACAGGATAATCCTCTGAAGCAGCTGTCCATAAAGTTCCTCCATCAGTGAGTAAATATAATTCATTCAATAAAGCCATTTTAAACCAGTCAGGCAAGTCGTCTCTTTTAATAATAGGAGACTGCCATTCTTCTATCTTTGTATGCCAAACATTAAAATTTTTTAAAGCTGTTCTAACTATTGCCCAACCGTTCTTGCCATTGTGATCAAAAAAGTCAGTGTAACGACGATAATATTCTACTCCTGGAGCAAATTCTGTAACAGGAAAATCCCAGGCTAAAATAAAGGGAATTTTTTTAGTTTTTCCAGGACAAATAGTAAACCGAATGGTCATGGCTACGGCAATTTGTTCTCCAGGTTCGGCTGGGGTTTCGTCTTCGGTATTTGGTAACGATCCATTGATAGTGAAATTGTCCCAAACTTCTGAACCATCTCCCTTGGGGTTCCATCTTCCCATATAAAAAACTTCGACACTGGGATTAGTCACACTAGCAATGCAAATTTGTCCTTCCCCTTCTTGCACTTGAGTCTGGAGTTTAATATGGTTGCAGATAAACCCAACACTGAAGTTATCTCGCACCCATTGATTAAAATTTCCAGCACTCTGTTCCCACCGAGGTTGATATCTATATTCAGGGCTACCATCGTCTCTAATGGTAATTTCAGAAGATTTGATAGTATTGGTAAACCATCCCACAATATTTTGCCACGTTACCATAATACTGAGAGTAATGGGTTTATCTGTAGGATTGTGGGCAGTCCATTCAAAGATAGCTAAAGGATAGCTAGTTTCCTGATAGTTATCTGGAATAATTGGGGAAAACTGCTCACAGGTTAGCTTACTTTGGAATACACCTTGATATTCGTACCAACTGCGAGGATAAAGGGCATGATAAGTCCCTTTCTCCGTAGGATACCAATTCCAAGTTGATAAAGTTCCATCTTTAGGAGCTTGGGTACACAGAGCATAAGTTTGAGAGGGTTTTCCTTCGGACTGTTCGAAAACGCTAAACTGACAGGCTGGAATACTACCGAATGTATGTTCACCCCCATCAAAATGCCAGAGGTTGAAGTCACCACTGGGAGAACGGCCAATGCAACCAGCTCCAAACCCGCCGAGAGGCATTCCATGGTTTGGTCCATCGTCTAAGTTACTAGCTATTCGTACTGTGTAAGGCTTATCCCATCCTTTACCGATAGGACGTTTCCAAGTGCAAGTAGGAATCTTGGGAAAAGAAAGTGGTGTTTCCATAAAGTCTATTCTAACCTATTACAATTATCCGATTAATGCTATTAATCGGCTATGAATTTCAACATCTATACTCAAAGACTAACTAGAAAAAAAAATCAAAACATGCTTGTTAGTTAACAGGAAAAATGTATAACAAAGGTTATAGCTTTTTATCCGAAGCTCTAACCCTTGTTCTTTCTAGAACCGTCTCAATTAGCTATTTGTAATAAAAAATAGATTACAATATTCATTGTAACGTATAAATTATTAAATTTTTATTCATCATGCAAAGTGATTAAGCTCAACTTATTTTATATAATACTCTACAAAAATATAGTATTACTTATTGCACAATAAAAACGTAATTATTTTTATGCTTTTAGACTAAGTATGATACATAAACAGATGATATTTTATATCAAATTATTTTTATATTTTTAACGGTTTAATTTGTATTAAAATAAATTTTTTAATTATTTAAAATTCTGTAAATACTTATTATAATAATTATTCACTAAATATAACATTATATTTAGTGAATAATTAACTCAAAAACTAGTTTTTAAATAAAAAATAAATATTTTATTTACTTTTTATTTATGTATCTTTTTCCTTGAAAGATACATACTAATATTTAGTTAACTAAATAAGTTGGACAAAGATTTATATTAATAACTAAATTACTGATAGCGGCGAAAAAATGTATAAATATAATTAACTTAATAAGGTATAAAATTCTATCTATATTACCTAATTATCTATTGAAGTTTGACATATCGTCTTTTGACGAATATTAAGGATTATTTGTAAGATTAATCTTGCTAATATATCTAATTACCTTACGCTACCCATGGATTCAACAGTCGAAAAAAAAAGTTTGTTTCTATTCAACCCACAGGCTTTTGTAATCAACAAAAAACTGCCCTTGTCTCCATTGGTATTACCCCGACAGGCTATATCTCCATTGGTATTGCTCCCATGGGTATTATCGCTATTGGCATTGTTCCCATGGGAGTAATTTCGTTTGGGGCAGTGGCCATGGGAACTGTTGCTACAGGAGCCGTTTCTATGGGAATAGTGGCTTTTGGAGTCGAAACTATGTCTCTCTTGAACTTAGAGCGGTCACAATTAGGGTCTATAGAAATTAAGTTAAAACCTCACAATCACGATAGTTACAAAAACTATAATCATTCGAGTCCTTAAAGTTTAACACCTAATATACTTGAGATAAATTATTAATTTTCTGGAAACTCTACGAGCCAGGGATTAATCAAGTAGATTAAGGAAACCAAATCTGGCTCTAGACCATCTATGCTATATACTAAGAGCCAGTTTGTATTGCTATTTCTATGAATAATTTTAATCCTCCTCAGATGCCCTTAGACAGTAATTTAAATCTAAAGCATACTTCTAATCACCTGAATCAGACTGATACTACTAATCCCAAAATTTGCCAGACTACAACCACAATTGAGTTTAGTGAACCTCCTTCCTCTACATCCATAGAAATTTTAGTTACTCCTGAGAAGGACCAAGTCACTAGTCAGGATTGGTTTAACCTTTCCCAAAAACTACGAAAACAAAATAGAGAACTACTTGAAAACATCGTAACACTAGAACAATCTCTAGCTGAATGTCAACAACAGTTACAAGGAGAAGAACAAGAAGCACATCAAAATAATTTTATTATTGCCCAAAAGCCCGCCAAAATAAAAAACATAAAAGAACAATTTCAAGCTATTCAAAAACAGTTACAGCAGCAACAACAGGAGTTAAATACTAGTCAAAAAAGATTGGTAATAACTCAATCAAAATTAGCTCAGATAGAACATCAATGCACCTTGCTTAAGCAAGGTTATCGGGAAAAAGCTGATCAACTAGACCATAGTCAAAAACAGGTTGAAGAATTACAAACTAGGTTGCAACGACAACAACGATATGCCCTACAGTATAAAGCGGCTTTAGATGAATGCTTGAGTAAGTTGTCTGCTAGGAAGCAAGTTCAACCTTCGATAAACTCTCTCAGTTCAGCTAAAACTTTGACTCCTCAGATAAATTCCATTAAAATCTGGTCAGAACAACTCACAGGACAAAAAGTATCAGAGTCAGTTTTAGATAAGGTCCAACCGAGAGCTCTGCTTGAGCGAATTGCTACCTCTAACCCCCCAACAAAGTCTGAACCTTTATCGTCTTTAGGACACTTCAATCAACCTCTTCAAAATCCGTTGTTCTTAACCCCAGAAATACCTGAGTCCATGAAACAGATGAAGACTAACAAGGAGGGCATACTCAATCAAAAAAACCCGGAATTTACATCAGCTGATTTTAATCCCAAAACTGTTGCTAAGTATGATATTCACTCTCAGAAAATGGTTACTCCAACACCTCAAAAATTAGCAGTGCAGCCTCCTGTCACTTTCAGTTTTGACATTGGTTGTAACAAACCTCATGATAAAGTTAAGATTGACTTACCTTCTTTTTTGTCTAGACGACATTAATTATTAACTCCAATGTTAAGATTATCAATCTTTGGTTAGAAACTGTTTTAAAAATCAACTAATTAAGTAATTAACGCCATAATTAGACCCAATAGTTCCGATAAGTTAGTTAAAATTATAGATATACGCTCTTTTCTCGAATCAATTCCTGTGAAATTAGTACGGACAACCTTTAGCGTAAATTTTCCTTCATTATTAGCAACTATTGGCAAAGAAAATTATAGTGAATGGGATTAGCGGCATCCTAAACAATGGGGAGAGATTTCTGAAGAACACCGAGTTTGTAAAACTGAAAAATAATAGTCACTTATTAACTTACAATTTTCTATCAAATCTCAGCTTGGACATGTATAAATTTTTTATAAAGAAATTCCCCTGCGCATTATCAATAATGGTCATACCATGCAGGTTAATAGTGTAGCAGGGAATTTTATTATTGTTGATAGCCCAAAATTTGAGCTTTTATGATTTTATTTCTATTATTCTAGTGAAGATACTGTCGATGGAAAAAACTACCCGATGGAAATACATCTAGTTCATCGAAATCAACAAGGTTTCCTTGCTGTTTTAGGAGTTTATCTTAAACAAGGCTAAGAACATCAAACTCTTCAGTTGATTCTGGATAGTATTCCATCCATAAAAAGTGCAAAAAATTAATTTATAATCATAATATTACCTTAGATAAACTATTATTAACTAACTTTGACAGCTACCTATATTTTGGTTCTCTGACTACTCCTCCTTGTTCTGAAATTGTCTATTAAATAGGATAGTATTTCAAGAACGGGGGAAAGTTTCTCTCAAATAAATGCAACAATTCAAACAAATTTTTTCCTAAAATGTTCGTTCAGTTTAATCGATTAATTATCGTTTTATCCTGATTGCTATTTAAAAACCGATGAAACAAACTCTCCAAACTCTCCATACAGATTATGATTGAAACCGGTAATTTGTGGGACTAAATTATGGTTTAAGCTAAACGTCGTAAGAATGGCATCAGAAAAAAATATAGCCAAGATACAGTTATTTTTTCTTAACTTCCTCTTATTAAACGCCGAACTGACGTTTTCTATCAATGGACAATTCAGGGAGATTGTATCATGGTGGTCAGCCTCCACATTCTTTATAAGTTATAGAAAAAACTAGAAAGTATGATCCTAGATTTAGATAATAGTGTTCCAATTTTTTATTGACCGTCTCCAAGCTTTTGCTTCTTGTAATCTGCTTCGCTAGCAGTCTACAAGTAGTTTAAATTACTTAGTGAATTATCATAAAAATACGACAACTCATTAACTCATTTATGATGGAAACGAATTCCTAGAAAGACATCATATAAAAAACTCCATAAATTTTTTCCTTCCAACAGATCTAGAGATTGCTCACACTCCTTAGCGTCTAAAAGAAGTTTGGTTACATTATAGGCTGACTCATACTTGTACCAAGGAATAGATGGCCATAAGTGATGAACTAAGTGATAGTTCTGTCCAAAAATCATTAGGTTTAAAATAGAATTAGGATAAACCCTTGCATTTTTCCAGCGATCACGTTCTTTGAAAGGACGATGGGGAAGATAGTCAAAAAATAAACCCAAAGCAACTCCCACCACTAAAGCAGGAACAAACCAAAAGTGCATTAAGTAGTCGATAAATCCGAAATGAATACCCAAAAAAACTCCCGTAAATAGAAATAGTCGACTTATAAACCATTCCAATAACTCATGCTTACGCCACAAACGACGTTTAAAGAAAAAAACTTCGTGATAGAAGAAACGAGCAGCAATCATCCAGAGAGGTCCTCCAGTTGAGACAAAATAATCAGGATCATTATCAGGATCATTAACATGGGCATGATGTTGTAGATGTACGCGTGTAAACACGGGAAAGGCAAAGCCTAACATTAGCGCACTACCATGTCCCAAAATGGCATTAAAAATCCGATTATTATGAGCAGCATTATGGGAAGCGTCGTGAATAACTGTTCCTGATAAATGAAGAGCGAGAACATTAGAAAAAAAACAAACCCAATTAGACCATCCCCATAACCAATAACCGCAGGTTGAAAGACTAATCAGTGAGAGTGCACTAAAAAACATCAAGACATTAGGGTTGAACCCACCTGGTGTTCTGAGATACCCTTCGAGAACTGTTAGCGAGGTTTGGTCCGACTGCATTATGTTGCTTACTCCTTTGCTAGGGTCATATCTATCCTTAGATAGTCTGCAAGACCACCATATTTTAATAAAGATTTGTAGTGTTATGGCATGTTTATAGAATAAGGGACGAACAGTCACTGATCATAAAACATAATCTTTGAAAAAATACCGTTTTATTATGTTTAGCTCAGATTGTTTCAGTATTGATAGAAAAAATATTCTATACAGTTTAACTTTTATCTCTGGAATAGATTAAGTTTTAAGTAAGTTTCAATGGTAATTTTTTTTGTATTGACACTTAATTCAAGAAAATTAAACAATAAAAAAATTTTACAACGTTGTTTAAATAAGCAGCAACTTAATTGATTTTTAAAATTTCTCTCATATCTCGTAAGATTGTTATATTTTTTTTAAGAGACTGATAGCATAGTAGAAATAGTGGTTCAATTGTTAATTGACAATGCCTCTAAATTTCTGTTCTAGTTACTCCTCTGAGTCGATGGTGATAGAAGAAGATAGTCCTCCGAACTTTACAGACTTGAATTTATTACCTTGTCGCTTGGGAAGGTATTGCCGTTACTTATATTTGCGGTTCCGTCGGTTACGGGGAACTCCACATTCCATAGCGAGAGGATTAGCTTGTGGAGTGTTTGCCGGGTGTTTTCCTTTGTTGGGGCTTCAAACTATTATGGGGGTTTTGCTAGCAGTTATTTTTCGGGGCAATAAGTTGGCTGCAGCTATCGGAACTTGGATTAGCAATCCTCTAACTTATGTTCCTGTTTTTGCTTTTAATTATAAAGTAGGCGAGTTTTTATTATTGGGTTTTCGAAATACAGTTGTACAAACAGATGTTCGACAAAGTTGGCAATCTTGGTCAACCTTAATAGAATCGGGTTTTGATTTTATCTTTACACTATTTTTGGGATGCTTAATTGTTGGTATATTCTGTTCTTTTGTTAGTTATTTTTTGAGTTTAAAGTTATTTTCTTTGGGCAGAAATCACGTAGATTTACCAATCGGAAATGATAATCACTAAATTTAAGATGGATAATTCTAGATTAGGTCGACTCGAAATTGCATACCTCAATTGAAATAACTAAGGATCGATACACTAATATTTACATTAAAAATTATCAGTTTGATAGGAAAAAAATAAAACAAAGCTAATTCTATTTTTCTGTAAACTGTTTCTAACACAAAATAACGATCTGATAACCCCATCTAAAAATTGAGTTATAAATTGCCTACAATAAAGTAGAATTGACAGTCAGTTAGGAAATAATCTCCCAGACAAAAGCATGACAAAAACTGTTCTAGCTATAATGATACCAAATACTATAACGGTGACTCCACAAAGACTGTAAAAAGAGGCTAGCAAATTATTAACCGAAAAATATATTAGTGAACTACCTGTCATTAATGATTTTGAAAAATTCATTGAAGTCGTCTCTGAGACCGATTTAATATGGAAAAAATCGGAACTTAAAGTATCTACTTATCTAATGATTTTAGACAGTGTTATTTATTTGCAAGATTCCGCTCGCTATAAAAAAGAGATCCATAAAATATTAGAGTAAACAGTAGGAGAATTAATGACTAGTAAACCTATATCAGTTAAATCCTCTCAATCTTGACGTGAAGCTGTCCACATTATGCACAATAAAAAAATTGTCCGTTTACCAGTAGTTGATAACCAAGGAGATAAGATCATTGGTCTGTTAACTTAAGGAAAGGAGATATTATTCGTTCAATGGTTCAACATTAGCTTCATACATTAATCCAGAGCAAAATGAGTATTTTAAATTTGTACAAAAAATATTTATTCGACATCGATAACCATGTCCAACAGGCTTAACTTTTGACCTAGTGTAGGGTGACTCAATTAAACTAAAACTTGAAGAAAGAAACTTCAACTGAAAACTATTTTGTTTCCGAATATTTCCGGTAGTTTGATTGAAAACTACATTCAACGAGTTACTGAATTAAGTCAATTGAGTCAGCACATTTCCACTATAAGAGAAGTGGAAAAAATTGTGGCAGAATTTGGTATTGAACCTGATGAAATTGAAGCCGCTCAAAAACAATCCTACGACCACTATGTTTGCCCTCAAGGTCATACATATGCTTCAGGCGCATATGATGCTGTATTAGAATTTCACTTCAAGAAGTAGTAGCTTTTAACCATTCTAATTTAGAGGTGTTAATTAATCTTACTGGTTCCGATATGGAACGCTGGAAAGAAAAACATTACCATGAAGACGAAAATAATATTTGTTTTAGAATTTGTCAATGTCTTGTCATTAAACTCGATTGTGAAGAAGCGTTAAATTTATTAGAACGGGTTTCTAAAGCTTTAAAATAGCGTAAACAGACATCAATTGGTATTATTGTTGGATGAGGAGTATTAGTGCTAAAAGTTAGTAATTTTTTCTGATTAAGTGATACATTACCTAATGTGTGTGAAAACCATCAAAGCTTCAACAACTAGAAAGGGCTGTTTTCCAATATCTAAATAAGTTGCAAAAAGAACAAGCAGTCTCCAAAGCAAAAATTTTTATCCTACAAAAACGTAATGATCAGCGTTATCAAGTTAATGTCAATAGGCTCTATAGTCGTATGAATCAATTAGAATAACAGTTGGCTACTATACAACGAAAAATACTTGAGATCAAAAACCCTCAACCAAAGAAACTAAACCCTAAATCCTTTCCTGACATTACAATTCCCTAGGTATAATATTTTTTCAGCCTCCGTGCAAGAAGAAACCCTACGCCATAAATGAGTGAAACGTATCGAACTGTGGGGAAGTAACTGTATAAGTAAGTTTTTTTGACACAAATTAGATAATGAGAATACTATTAGTATGTAGTCTGAGTTTTCCTTGAAAATTATGCTCAATTTCTCTTGTAATTAGTGCATTTTTGAGGAAACTGGTTGCACCTTATACTTATAATTTACTATGTTTTTTTTAAAGTCAATCATAAGTATAAGGTGCTGGAATAACTGATGACGATCACTTAACTCTTTGATTATTAATTTTTTAACTATGAAATAGTACTAATATTCTTATATTGTGTTACGATTACTATAGAATCATAAAAGCAATTTAAAATTTATGAATCCTTTGAATATCATCTTTGTGCTTGTTGTCTAAAAAAACACGAAGATTTAGATGTCTCGCTCTGCTAATTCTAGCCATCTCCCAGTGGCTGTCTCAATGGATTCAATCAATTGAGCTAATTCTTTTGTTAACTCTTGTATTTTAGTAAAATCACTAGGAGTACTACTATATAGTATTTGTTCAAGGGTTTCTTTTTTAGCTTCTAATTCTGGAATTTGTTCTTCAAGTTTTTTATATTCGTGTTTCTCATTAAAAGACAGCTTACGAGATTGACTAAACTTTGATTCTTTTAAAAGAACTATTTTTTTCTTAGTTTTAGTTTCTTGTTTTTTATTTTCTTCTTTACCTTGTTCTTCCTGAGCTTTTTTATAATCTATGTAAACAGAATAATTCCCTGGATACTGACGAATATTTCCACCAAGTTCTAAAGAAAAAATAGTCCTGACAGTACGATCAAGAAAATAGCGATCATGAGACACTACAATCAAACAACCATTAAATTCCTCTAAATATTCTTCTAAAACTGCCAACGTTTGTACATCAAGATCATTTGTAGGTTCGTCTAAAATCAAAACATTAGGCGAACTCATCAAAACTCGTAGCAAAAATAATCGCCGTTTCTCTCCCCCAGACAGTTTATGGATGGGTGCATATTGTTGATCCGGTGGAAATAAAAATCGTTCCAACATTTGAGAAACAGTAATCACATTCCCATCAGCAGTTTCAACCAGCTCAGCTATACCTCTGAGATAATCAATCACCCGTTGATTTTCATTAACAATTAAATCTGCAGAGTGTTGATCTAAATAACCAATATGAACGGTTGATCCAATATCTACTGTCCCTGAATCAGGGGTAACTTGACCCATAATAATATTCATCAGAGTAGACTTTCCCGCCCCATTGGATCCAATAATACCTACCCGATCTTCTGGACCAAAAATATAAGTAAAATTTTTAATTAAAGTGCGCTCACCGTAAGACTTACTAACCTCTTTTAGTTCAACAACTTTTTTGCCAATTCGACGACTAATTGTGGAAATATCTACTTTATTTTGAGCTTGTTTATGTTCTTTCTCCTGCATCTCTCTAATACGGTCAATTCTAGCTTTCTGTTTAGTACTTCTAGCTTTTGGTCCTCGCTTAAGCCATTCCAATTCCCTTTGTAAAATTCCTGCTTGTTTGCGTTGACTACTTAATTCGGATACTTGGGCCTCAACTTTTTTTTGCAGATAATAGCTATAATTACCAGAGTAACCATAAAGATATCCCTGATCAATTTCTAAGATACGATTGGTTACCTTATCGAGAAAATAACGATCATGGGTAATAAGCAATAAAGCTCCTTGATAGTGAGCCAAATAACTCTGCAACCATTCTACCGACAGAGCATCAAGATGATTTGTTGGTTCATCCATCAGTAAAACATCAGGGTTAGACAACAAGGCTGATGCTAGAGTAATACGCTTACGACAACCCCCTGATAAATTAGCAATTTTATCCCCAAAATCTTCAATTCCTAGTTGACTTAAAATGATTTTAGCATTGGTTTCCATCTCCCAAGCCTTCAGTGCATCAATGCGTTGGCTGACACTTGATAACTGAGACATTAAGATTTCTATTTTTTCTGGTTGATGTGCTAATTGATATGAGAGTTGCTCATATTCCTGAACTAACTCCATTTGTTCTCCACAGTCAGTAAAGACCTGCTCTAAGACTGTGAGATTTTCATCTAGGTTAGGTTGTTGGGGCAAATAGATAATTTTGGCTCCAGCATTAATCCAAATATCTCCCCCATCAGCTGATTCTAGCTGAGCAATGATTTTAAGCAAAGTGGACTTACCAGAACCATTTGTTCCAATTAACCCAACTTTGTCTCCTTCATTAAGGCTAAAGCTGATATCCTTAAGGATTTCTTTGATGCCAAAGTTTTTTCTAAGTGCTTTCAGGGTAAAAATGGTCATAAAAATAATGTTTTGGAAGAAGCAAAATATCCCCACTTATATGATTATTCTTCATCCCACGCCTCCACGTTCAGGACCTCACTGACAGGGTCTTTCATGGTAAATTCAAACTCTAAAAGTTCCCCTTTCCAATAACCCCACTGATCGCCATAAAGGAGGGCGAGTTTCCATAAACTATCGTTTGGTTTAAGCACTTTGGACTCTACGAGTGAAGCGACTTTACGCTGAAACTTCACCATGGGATGGGCCACTTGCTGCGTCATAGACTCAATTAACTTGCATTTACTAAATTTTACAAATACTCGCTGGGTTATGCTTCTTGTGTGTGGTTATAAATTAGCGTTGCTGTATAGACTTATATAATCAGACAGATTAATAGAGAAGCAGTCCCCGCGTTCTTAGTTTTAGCTTATCTGTTTAATTTTTGCAAGGGCTTTCGGGCTAATGTACGGTAATTACTACCAACATCAAGACTTATTAAGTTAAAGCTGACTTAACTCTAGAGTTTTATGCAACTAACATCGAGCCAATACCCTTATCAGTGAATATTTCTAATAATAGGGCGTGAGGGAATCGCCCGTCAATAATATGAGCAGCCCTTACTCCTTGAGCAAGTGACCGAACACAACAATTGACTTTAGGAATCATTCCACCTGCTACAACACCTTGACTAATTAATTCTCTAGCTTGTTGAATATCCAATTTAGTCAACAAGGTCGAGGAATCATTACAATCTTGGAGAATTCCTCGAGTATTGGTGAGTAAAATTAATTTTTCTGCTCCTAAAGATGCGGCTATCTCACCAGCGACTGTATCGGCATTGATATTATGTACTTGTCCTTTTTGATCAGCAGCTACACTCGAAATCACTGGAATATAACCACTATTGATCAAAGCATTAACAATTCTCGTATCAACTTGATTGACTTCACCAACAAACCCAACACCTTCTGTGCCAACGTGGCGAGCCTTAATTAAGTTACCATCTTTGCCACACAGTCCCACCGCTTGACCACCAGCCTGGTTAATTAGGGCAACTAATTCTTTATTGACTCGGCCAACTAACACCATTTCTACCACATCCATGGTAGCGGCATCTGTCACGCGCAACCCGTCTTTAAATTGAGGTTCAATGCCTAGTTTTTCTAGCCAAGTATTGATTTCAGGACCGCCACCATGAACAACAATAGGATGAACACCAACACAAGCTAAAAAGACAATATCACGGATAATTTTATCTTTAAGGTAACTGTCTTTCATGGCAGCACCACCATATTTGACAACGACAGTTCGTCCAGTAAATTGTTGAATGTAGGGAAGAGCTTCACTAAGAACTCGAACGCGGGTAGATTCTACTTCTCCAATATACTCATTTTCGATACGCATAATCGATTACTCATTTGTTAACGTAGCCAGATTAATAGTTTAGAGGAAAAAGTAGCTAAAACCAAGTGTTTTTACAGTAAATCATAAACTTTTTCACTTAATATTAAGGTTAATATTTAATCTTGAAGATTTCAGAGAATAACTTTACTTAGTCATTCTGTAAAAAATTAAATTTTTATCGGGAACATTATTATCTATTTTGTTCGTCTCCATTTATATTATTAAAAAACAAAAACATTGAGGATATAGAGTTTAATTTTAAATCTAAAATGACACAGATTTAGACTTCAAAAGTTTTACTACGATATTACTACTACAAAAATACGAGATAGAACGCAAATTGTCACAAAAATCTATAGTCTTAAACTAAGATTTTTGACATCAGCCTTTATAATAAGAACATCTTAGTCTATTGTCTGATGATACGTTCAACTGGTATCCTAAGACGTTCTCTTTTAGACAATTTAAGGACAAGAACGTAAAAACAAGTGTCTTTTCGACTGATTTTAGGTGGTGTGAGATGTTAGAACGTTTGCTATTAGCTAGCACAGTAACGTGTTTGTTATACTTTTCCGCTCAAGTAGGTCGATCTTCGCTAAATCCAACACAGACTAATCAGCCCTTTGGGTATATAAAGTTTGAGAGCTCTTCCCTGCCGACCTCTCGAAGAGTGTGGTCCGCTTTTGCAGCCTCCAAGCCAGATTCTGTCTTTGGTTAAGCTATTAGCTTAGATCATTGTTTAATTCATTATAAGAGCTGGTGGGGGGAGAACTTCACTAGTCGAGTCTAAGTGTAGTTGATCTTTGAGAAACATCTCCTCTCACCAAAATGTTAGTGTTGACTACCAAGATTTCTTTAAAGAAGTAAAATCAGGAATACAATTATTTTGTATATAGTCAATGTATCTCTCTTTTTCTTGACGACATTTATCTTCGTCCCAACTACAATGTCGACTCAGAGTCTCTATAAGACTTGGCAGTAAATCGATTCCATAATCAGAGTGTATAGCAAGAGTAGTACGACGACGCATAATATCTACTAAAGTGTAAGCTAGTTCATGACGAACTGCATAAACAATTTGGGCTTTGATATCGGGAAGTTCAGGAACAATAACTGCTGCCAAATCCGGTTCTGAGTCTGTTAACGCTAAAATATCTAGTGTTTTTGCTCCATACATGGATAACAAATGATCGATGGTCTGGTTCGAAACGCGATCATGATATTCCGTTAAAACTTTTTGTACACGGAAATCACTCGGTAGAATCGAGCCTGGAAGAGGTTTATCTTCTGTCGGACAAGGGGGGACAGGTTTTCCTTGTCGCTTAAAGACCATATCGACTACTTCTTCGCCCACTTGGCGATAAGTGGTTAATTTTCCTCCAATTAAAGAAATTAGGTTAGTTACTCCTTCTTTAGTGTGATCAAAGAAGATGTGTTTGCGGGTAATACTCCCTGTGTTTTTACCTTCAACATTAGGAAGAGGACGTACTCCTGAATAAGTAAACTGTATGTCTTTACGCGAAAGTCGAGCGTTGGGAATAATATTATTAGTTTCCCTCAATAAATAGTCAATTTCATCATTGTCGGCTTTGAGTTGCTCTAGACTCCCTTTAAATGGTTGGTCAGTAGTTCCAATTAAATACATCCCGTCCCAAGGTACAATAAAGAAGGGACGACCATCAGATTTAGCCTCTACATAAAGACTGGTATTGAGTGCCCCAACAAAGGGTTTAACTACAATATGACTACCTTTTGTTCCACCAATTTTCTTTGTTTTACCAATGGGGGCCTCTCTGCTATCTTTCATCCCCAACCGACAGATATGATCAACCCAAGGGCCTACCATGTTAATCACTATCGATTTGTCATGTCCATTAACGATAAATTCCTGGTCTGTCCAATAGTCTTTACAGGTCAGAGATGTAATTCTATTGCCCTGACGGTGTAAGTGAATCACTTCAACGTAACTAAAAACCGTCGCTCCGGCCGCTTTTGCCGAGAGAATATTTTCTAAACACAATCTTTCTGCATAAGTTACTTGAGCGTCATAATATTGAGCTCCTCCAGCTAACCCATCTGGATCGATAGAGGGAAAAAGTTGTTTAAATTGGGCAGAAGGTAACATTCGATGAGAAGGAACTGTTTTATCCGCACTTAAAATATCATAAAGTATCATTCCCGCCCAAATTTTCCAATAAGGACGAGAGCGATCACGGTAAATGGGAATGGTTAACAATAAAGGTTTAACTAGATGAGGGGCAGTACGAAGGAGAATTTCTCGTTCTCTTAGGGATTCTCGCACTAGGGAGAATTCCAAGTATTCTAGGTAGCGCAACCCTCCGTGAATCAAACGGGTTGACCAGCTAGAGGCTCCACAAGCAAAATCCCCTTTCTCTATGAGAATTGTTTTTAATCCTCGTAAAGCAGCATCTCGAGCTACACCGGCACCATTGACACCGCCACCGATGATAATCAGGTCGTAAGTTGTTTGTTGAATTTCATTAAAATCTCGCATGATCATCATCACTTTATTTTTAAATTCTTCAATAACAATTCCTAGTTTTATTAGCTACTAACAACTCTTTTTTTATGTCCTTTGAGAAAGAGAAGAGAACTAAAAATAGATAAAAGACTTTCTAGATTAAACCAGGTTGCTTTTTGTCGGTTACCCTTAACTCAATAGGGGCTATCGGTCTAAGACAGTTTCGTGTTTTATTTCCTTAAATAACTTAAAGAGACGATTTGCCCAATAGCTGACATCATAGGTTGTCACAGTTTTATACATTTCAGTCATACGTTTCTTTTGGTCTTCAAGGGGCATAGCTAAAGCTTCTTCTATTGCTTGGTCCATACGATCAATTGAATATGGGTTGGTTAAAATCGCTTGAGGAAGTTCAATAGCAGCTCCAACAAACTCGGAGAGAATTAAAACCCCATCTTTACCTTCATGAGCGACAATATATTCCTTAGCCACTAAGTTTAAGCCATCTCGTAAAGGAGTAGTCCAGCAAATATCGGCGACGCGATAGTAACAGAATAGATCTTCTAAAGGCAGAGGTTGAGTAAACAGTTGAATGGGAGTCCAATCAAACTTAGCATATTGTCCATTAATTTTTCCCACTAGCTGTTCAATCTGCTTTTGAGCCGTTTCATACACTCGCATTCCGGTAGCAGGTTGTACACAGGTCATAACGAGGTTAATTTTACCATGTAAGTCAGGACGGCGTTCTAATAAACGACCAAAGGCTTCTAATGTCTCACTATTTCCTTTAACGTAGTCTACCCGACCAGCAGCAACTAATAGTTTGCGTCCTTGGAGTTCTTCTCTAATTTGCTCAAGTCTAATTTTAATTTCTGGTTTATTAAGGACTTCAAGAATATTTTTAGGGTTGGTCCCTACTGGAAAAGCATCAATATTAATAATTTGTTCTTTATGGGAAAGCTTTGTAGTTCGTTCAGGTTCAGCTAGAGCAATTCCTACCGAAGTCATGTGTCCAGCAACTTTTTCTCTCTGGACAATTTTTACTTCTCGCAAACTGCGAGCCACATTCACAAAGTTCTCTGAATACCGAGGAATATGAAACCCAACCACATCACAGCATAGCAAACTATCCAAAATAGCTTCGCGCCAAGGCAGAATGTTAAATATATCTGCCGGTGGAAAAGGTGTATGGTGGAAAAATGCAATGCGGACATTCGGCATTTTCTGACGAATATAATAGGGAACTAACCAAAGATTGTAGTCATGAACCCAAACTAAGGCATCATCGGCCGCTTCTTTACAGGCAGCATCTGCAAAGAGACGATTAATTTCTGTAAAATTATCCCAATCTGATGACTCACTTGTAAAATGCGAAGGGAAGGAATGGAGAATTGGCCAAAAGGCTTCTTTTGAGGTAATGTGGTAGAAATGCTTAACTTGATTAGCGTCTAGGGGGATACGATGGACAGTGTAACTTGCATCCTCTTTTACAGTAACCTGTTCGGTGAACGTAGCTTTTTGTTCATTACTAACCTGCTTCCATGCAATCCAAGTTCCTTGACCGACATCAGTAAAAAAACTTTTTAGAGTTGGGACAATTCCATTAGGACTTTTCTTTGGTCGGTAGTGAATTTTTCCATTTTCTACTACTTCATCGTAGGGTTCCCGGTGGTACAGAATAACAAGAGATGATTTCATACTTTTCTTTGCTGGCTAGTGTTTGTCGCGAGTTGTTGACTATCTAAACTCCCAACAAATACTCTATGAACTTTTGAGCGAGTATTTTGGCAGCTTATTAGTTAATTGTTCACATATTCGCATACATTTAGGCTAAAACTCATTGCTTGGTTCTACTCTCGTCACTATGAATTCCTGACGAAGGAAGAGTGTGGCTTTGATTAACTCAATCCATTTGTCTAGTCTAGGATTTTTCTTGTCTTCATCCTCATAGTGAATCAGAAGAATAACCCTTCTGTACCTAACTTTCTCATTTGTTTTGCATGGATTTATATTAGGTACTTTAACATAAATTTACAGTGTTGGGCATGAAATATTGAGGTATGAATTAGGGGTGTTTTATATTATGAGACAAGGAATAATACTTAACAAAGTCTAAAAAATTAATAAGATTATAAAAAATTCCTGTATTATCTGGATAACTAAACTAGATTAAAACTCTCAAACAAAGTTATCTTGACGTCAGCTATCATAGGGTGGAACATTATGGTGATTAAAAAGCAATTTTCTAGTTTTAAAACCCTGTTAGCCACTTCCAAAGTTCCTGTGTTGGTTGATTTTTATGCAACTTGGTGCGGTCCCTGTCAAATGATGGGTCCCATCTTAGAACAGGTCGGGGCTAATATGAGTGGCCGTCTACAGATTATTAAGATTGATAGTGATAAATATCCTGGAATATCATCTCAATATGGAGTCCAAGCTTTACCGACTTTAGTTTTATTCAAAAAGGGCAAACCGGTTGAACGTATTGAAGGGGTAGTTCAAGCGTCTCAACTAATTCAACACTTACAAATTCTCATATAAATTGTTGATGATGAATTGATGATCACCTAATCGCTGTTCACCTTTAATTGTAACTAGGTTATGGACCCAATTAAAAAATTAATTTGGTCGCGTTCAGCCTTACTTAGTTCAGGAGATTTACCCATAACTGACTTATATATTTTGACATATTCGGCGGCAGATTTATACCAGCTAAAGTTCTGGGACATACATCGTCGTTGAAGTTTTTGCCAATCTTGTTTAAAGCGAAACCCCTCCCAAGCTCGTATCATACAGGTTAAAAAATCTAACGACTCATAGCGATCAAAACAATATCCGGTTCCCGTATTATTGGCGGGATCATAGAAGGATATTGTATCCACTAGCCCCCCAGTACGGCGAACAATGGGAACACAGCCATAACGCATGGCTAACAATTGACTGATGCCACAAGGTTCAAAACGAGAGGGCATTAAAAAAACATCTGAACCAGCATAAACTCGTCGGGAAAGAGCATCATTGTAGAGAAATTGCACCGACATTCTACCTCGAAAACGGGAAGCAATTTGCCATAATTGGGTTTCATAATAGCAGTCTCCAGTCCCAACAATGACTAATTGAGCATCGGTATAAGCCATAAACTGATCTATAATTTGCATCAAGAGGTCAATGCCTTTTTGTTCGACTAGACGAGTTACCATCCCCATCAATAAGATATGTTTATTCACCTCTAATTCTGTCTCTTCTTGTAACCCAATCTTATTAGCTTCTCGCATTTCCAGAGTGTTTTTTGTGAAGGTTTGATATAGATATTTGTCAGTAGTTGGATTGTAATCTTCCATATCAATACCGTTGAGAATTCCTACTACATTCTTATGAATGTGAGAAAGCAAACCTTCTAACTTTTCTCCATACTCCACCGTTTGAATCTGCCGAGCATAAGTAGGAGAAACGGTAGTAACTCGTTCGGCAAATTGCAGGGCTGAAGCCATAACATTATCCCCTTGCATATACCAAGGACACCATGTTACTTGTTCTAAATAGCCACGCCATGGTCCTTGATAAGCCAAATTATGAATAGTAAAAACTGTATGAATATCAGGAGACTGCTTCATCCAAACAGGGATCATTCCTGTATGCCAGTCATGACAGTGAATAATGTTTGGTTTCCAGACATTCCAAGCAAATTCAGCCGCCCCATTTGCAAAAAGAGTAAACCGCCAAAATTCATCTTCCCCACGATAAATACGACGGGGGGAAAAAGCCGGATGGCCAAATAGATAGACTGAAATATCACTATTTGGCAAGGTAGTCTCATAGACAACAAAATTTTGAAACATGGCAAACCCTTGCCAAATAGGAATCGGAGAAATTCCTATTTGGTCAGTCAAAAAGCCATAATAAGGCATGAAAATCCGTACATCATATCCTAATTTACGTAAAATTTTTGGTAAAGCACCGACTACATCCCCCATACCTCCAGCTTTTGCGAGTGGTGCGACTTCTGCCGCAACAAATAAAATCCGCATCTTTGCTCCGTGTGTATTGGCGTTAATTCTCTGACTGATTATACGAGAGTTGATCCCTCTTAAGATAGTTAAATTTTGAATGGTAGAAATTAACTATTTACTGTTTATTCTTGAGAAGACATAAAGTTCAATATTTAAAAGTGTTTTATCGGCATAAAATTTACTAAAAAATAAGTTAACTTCAGTTTTTTTATTTGAAGTTAATCTTGTTAAGATTGATGTACTTTTAAATAAATGCAAGTTATTTTTATTGTTAATTTAATAAAATGTTATTTTTTGTACAAAAAATAACTTGCATTTATGTCTTATTTATTCCACTTGTTAATTTTTTAAACCATTACTTAAGCTGAATTTTGTTAATTTTTATCGTTTAAATATAAGTTTAAAACCCATTAACATTAATATTTTTATTATTATTTTTGATGAAATACATATTTTAAAAAGTGAGGTTTCTATTTATCCTATAAAATATAATTGAAAAAAAATAATATTTTTATATTTTTCTTTAGGCGAGTATCTTATAGACTAATCTGATCTAGGTAATGTTATTTAAATTGATATTTAAATAACATTAAGTTTTGTATTTTATATTAATTTAATAGATTTATTTTGCTGCTATATACTTATTGTATTTATATATAAAATACAAACTTTTATATATAAATACAATAAGATTTAAAAAATATAAAAACTACTTATATTTATATGATAAATATTTATTAAAAGTTATTTAAAACAGTACCTCTATTTTAAATAAAATTAAAGGATATGTATTTTTTATATTACAATAGTTATTATTTAATAATATAAATTATTGAACTAAATAAACAATTAATTTTGATATAAAATTTAAAAAACTAATTGAGCAATTTATTAAATATTAAAAATAAACTTATATAAAACTTCCATAAAATCACTGATTATATTCTTTATTAATCTAATTTTTGGTTAAGACAGGCATTTTTACCATAAAATATAGTACGATAATACTTTTGATTCAACGAGAGTGAATTTTCTCTTGGTGTAGTTAAATTTTAAGAGTATCAGGATTAAAATACTGAAAGATTGACAGAATCATGTCATACTTGTTACATTATTTTGTCATGTATTCATAATTTCATATAATATGAAATATATGTTGTATTATACATTGAGATCAAATTACCCAATTTTTATATACTAGACTAGTAAGCTTACTGTCTATCTTGATGACTATTTCAATTTCAAACTATTTTAATCTTAAATTATTAGAGGTAAAATCCGTAATGAAAAACGATACGCTTAACCTCGATTATTCGCACCCCAGTAAATCCCAACGTCCTATATTAGCAACTTACTTAACTTATGCTTCCTTAGTACTATTAGGAATCGGAATAGGAGTTGGGGGAGTTTTTGTTATTAGTAAATCTAAACTTTTGATAAAACCCACTGAACCTTTAGAAAAATCCCAGGTTACTGAATCTTCAAAACAATTTCTTTCTTTTCAAGATAACGGAAGTTTTGTCATTGATGTTGTTAAAAAAGTAGGACCTGCTGTTGTTCGTATTGATGCTTCTAGAACAATTACAAATAAAGTTCCTCCAGTTTTTGATGATCCATTTTTTCGCCGCTTTTTTAGCTCTGAAATTCCTGGAGTTCCTCAGGAACAAATTGAACGAGGAACAGGGTCGGGATTTATTTTAAGTAGAGATGGAAAAATTCTTACTAATGCCCATGTTGTCGCCGGAACAAAAGAAGTAACTGTTACTTTAAAAGATGGCCGTACGTTTGAAGGAAAAGTGCTAGGAACTGATTCCCTAACAGATGTGGCTGTCATTAAAATTGAGGCTAATGATTTACCTAAGGTACAACAGGGTAATTCTGATAATCTTCGGGTAGGAGAATGGGCGATTGCCATTGGTAATCCTCTAGGATTAGATAACACAGTTACAACAGGAATTATTAGTGCGACAAAGAGGTTAAGTTCTCAGGTTGGAGTCGGTGATAAACGAATCGAATTTATCCAAACCGATGCGGCAATTAATCCTGGTAATTCAGGAGGTCCTTTACTCAATTCTGATGGACAAGTTATCGGAATGAATACTGCTATTATTCAAAATGCTCAAGGAATTGGGTTTGCAATTCCCATCAATAAAGCCGAAAGAATTGCTAATAAATTAATTGAAGATGGGAAGGTAGAACACCCATTTTTAGGAATCCAAATGGTAGAAATTACTCCTGAAATTAAAAAGAAGCTACAGGAAAGTCAAAGACTGAATTTAACAACAGAGCAAGGGGTATTAATTGTTAAAGTCATGCCGGACTCTCCTGCTGAACAAGCTGGATTAAAAGAGGGAGATATTCTTCAAAGAATTGGCGAAAGACTCCTAAATAATCCAGGAGAAGTGCAAAAATCTGTGGAAACAACTCAAATTGGTGAAATATTAGATTTACAGATTGAGCGAGATGGAAGCCCTATAAATTTAAGTGTTAAAGTGGGAGTGTTACCTAATTAGTTAATTGTAAATAGTGATTTTTTTATTATTGACTAATTTTTTAGATTATTCTGACTTAAAAAACATTGCTAGTTGTTAAGTTTTTTAAAATAAAGACTCACATAGTTTTTTACATAAAAAATATCATTAGTAGGGTTAGCTTTTTTTCAGGAGAAACTTATTCTTTCTGTCTTTGATAACTTTTTAAGACTCGTCTTCGTCTTTTATTTCATATAATTATTCATAGCCCAATTAATCTGACTTTAGGAATTGTTCTGTGTTTAAGATTATTATTTTTCGGTTGGCAAATCAATCAAACAGCAATAGTAAATTTGATTACTTACATAAATGTGGTTTTAGCTAATTGGCCCGGTTGCTTAGAAATTTAAGATTATTTTATATTTAGATTAATGTTTTTAGTCAAATTTTTATTAAAAATTATTTTATTGATTTTAGCATGATTTATTTTAGCTTAATTTGGGGTCATTTTAAGTACCTTTTGGTATGGAAAGCTTTAAAATAAATTAGACAAATTAAAGAGAGTAACAATAGATATTGTATTAGAATAATTTTAAATATTTAGCGAGCAATTAGAAGCACAAAAATAAGTGTCAGTTATTTTTATTAAATTTTATTTCCATTGTAGTAATTTTATTGTCTAATGTAGTAAAAATTACTGTAAATATAATAATTATTTGTCTTAATTTTTAAAATTTAATCTGAGAAAGATGGTAGCTATAGTTTCGTTATAAATTATTTGTAAAAGTTTACCAAGAAGTGCAGGGTTTACTTGAGTTAATTTTTTATTAATTAGTATTCCTTTAGCGAATTTTTTGATTATTTCTTTTTCTGTTAGCGAGGGTACTTTATTTCTCTGTGATTATATTCTACTAACCGGACAATTACCTAATAGTAATTAACCTAACAATGTTTTTCTTGACAGGTTTTATCTTGCGCAAATTATTACGTTTCAAAACTAGGTACTCACTAAGATTCATGTTAAGATTTAAAACTTATGAAAAATAATAATTATCTATATAATTAGATTTTATATTTTATGTATAAACTATTATATTTGATACAATCTAATGTTTTTATTTCATGTGTACAGTGTAATATGTTTAAACTAAGTTAATAAATAACATTCTAAATTTAGATATTATAAGAATAATTTTATCTATCAGAAAATAGATCTTATGGTAAAGATTTGTATTTATTATAGACAATTAATAAAAAAATATAACAACAATACATGAATTTTTCTAGTTTTTTTAATTTTCAAAAAAAGTCGTTTACATTGAAATTAATTCTTCTTAAATAAGAGCTAATTTATATATAAAAAAATATTTATAACACAAATAGTAAAAAAGATTTTGAATAGTGAGATTAATAATGAAGCCCATAGAATAGGAACAGTGCTTAAAAATTTAAGTAAATAATTATAAAAAAAATTAAATTTTTAAATATATATAACTAATATTAATTTTTTTCTAAAAATATAAAAATATTAATATTAAAATTAAGCCATGTAATGCCAATTATAGACATATATTATTTTATATGTCTATTGATCTTTTCAGAAGAGTTAATATAGCTATTTTTAAAATATTTTTTATTGTTTCAGGTTTTATTTTTGATTTTCAGTGACTACCTTCTATCTTCTAATAAATTAGATCTAAGTTCACTGGTAAATGCCTAATTCCTAAATATTAGATATCTTATCAAAAAGTTTATTTTTTATTAAAAATTAGTTAAACTAGGCGCGATTATATTTAAGTTAAGTCACTAAATTGCAGACAACTTATCTACAACAAGTAAAAAGTTTTAATGAGTTTCTTCTGATGTAAATTTCTTTAAATTAATCACAATTGATCAGCAATCTCATGTCACTCTCTCTGTATTATTTACAATAAAGAAATATTAACAATGATTGTCAATAAAACAATAGACAAGGCTGAAAAAAAATAAAATAACTCAGCAAGTTAACTTCACCTCTTTTTATTGAATTAGTCAAAGAAATCATCATTAAATATTCTAAAAACTAAAAGCACACCTCGTTGAATTTAACTCCATAAAGGAAATATACTTCATCTTCTAGACTTTAATATCTGTCGTGGAGAACTTATAACCGATAGAATAACTACAGTTATTTAATCAAAATGCAATAGAATGGTAATTTAGGAACTTTTTGTTAAAAAGCTCAGCGTTGGGGAAAAATATAAATTTGTTGTTAAAAAGACCAACAAACACTGTAGTCATAAAACTTATACCTACAATTACTGACAATAATTATATTATTGTCTAGCTTCTAGAGTCACTGCTCTTAATATCTGAAACTATCAAAAATCGATTTTCACAATATTCTTGTATTTATTTATGAGGTCTATTTAAAGTTATGGCTGCGCACCAGTTATTACTTTACCCATAACGTCAGTTTTACCATACTTGTTCCCCACAAGCCTGGAGGACGTTTTTCAACCTATCGTAAATTAGCAAATAAATTAATTTCCTATGTAAAAAAAATAGGTTGTATCTATATTGAACTCGCTCTCATAGCCAAACATCTTTTTGGCAGATATTGGGGATATCAAGTAGTAAACTACTATATCTCTCGTTATGGAACTCATCAAGATTATATTTACAATTTTGTTAATTATATTGATTGACAATAAATATAAATTATTATGAATTAGGTTGGAGTACATTTTTTACAAAACCTTAACAAGTTATCCATATTTGACAGAACTCTCTTATATAAATACAATTTCTCTCGTAAAAAACATAAAAAATAGGTCCTTCGTTTTTAACTACGGACGCAATGAAGTTCACAATTTCTTGATTGCTGACACCTTATTTTTATATGATAACTATCAAATTAATGGTGTTAAATATAGATGCAGTGTACTCAATATGACATTTTAGTTACGATCAAAAAACCAGTCAATAGATTCCTGACTAACACGAAGACACGATAAGATTAAGGTGATGGCTCTTATTTATCAATTAAACGTGGACTTGTTTAAGAATTATCCAGAAGTTTTATCCATTGCTGAAAAATATACTACTTGACTGATGTTACACCCCATCCTACTGGTATTGGCAGACTAGAAATCCAGTTTAAATGGGATATGTATTAGATCAATGATACTCTGCAGTATTTTAAAATATATCCCCAAAATAGATCTAATTATCATAAACAAATTCTTTTTAGTCTTCAGTTTACTTTCAATAAAAATTATATGTTTGCACTTTCCCATGAAGAAATAGTTTATGGAAAAGAACATCTCTTTTAAGAGAGTTCGGTGAATAGCAAGCATAAGTTAGCTAACTTATGCTTGCTATTCACCGAACTATTTACGTATTCAAAGAGGAAACTTTGTTTATAGAGATTTAATTTTATAAAAGCCATCAATAGAACCTAACTGTTTGTAACTTCGAACCAAATATTTATCAAAATTATTGGGTTGGCGTTCTTCAATTAGAATCATAACTATTATTAATGATCAATGCTAGTTATGATTCTGAGGTTTATAGTGGTTATGGAACGCTGAAGCAATCTTCTCTCAAAACCTGTTAATGAAACTTTCACACTTGGTTTTATAGTTTAGAAGTAAAAGCTCCAGCCTTGACTGCCTTGGTCTTTAAATTAAACCAACAGGAAATATTAAGGTCATAGTATTGAGAATGGGTAATTTGCTCACTCTCAATAAAATATGGACAGTGTTGAACTAAACAGCCAAAATCAAACTTTCAAACTTTTGTAATGTTTGGTTTGGGTCATCATTAATAAGAGTGTAGTTAAATTCTCCACTAGCCGTCAACTCTTCTTTAGCTAGTTCCATACGGTAGGTGATAGCCTCTTGTGAATCTTTACCTCGTTTTATCAGACGACGCTCTAGTTCTTCTAGAGATGGAGGTAGAATAAAAATTCCTAGAGCATAAGGAAAAGTTTGTTTAATTTTCCTTGCTCCCACTACATCGATTTCTAATAACACTTTTGTTCCCAATTTAATTTTTTCTTCTATATCAAAACGAGGGGTACCATAGCAATTATCAGCATATTTTGCCCATTCTAATAATTTTCCCTGGTTAATCATCTCTTTAAATTGGGAGCTTGTGATAAAGTGGTAATCTTTTCCATCCACTTCTCCCCTACGAGGCAAACGGGTAGTAACGGAGATAGACAAATAGAAGTCATTATGGCGTGCTAGTAAGGAACGAACAAGCGTCCCTTTACCAACGCCACTAGGCCCAGTCAGTACGATAAGCTGTCCTGATGACATGGGGAAATTTTACCTTGAATTACCGTTAGCATGAGTATCTTTGCTGGCAACAAAACGATGGGCGACAGTTTCTGGCTGAATGGCTGAAAGTACTACATGACTCGAATCTGTCATAATAACTGCGCGGGTTCGACGGCCATAGGTGGCATCGATAAGTTGCCCACGATCACGCGCATCGGTGATAATACGTTTAATAGGCGCTGATTCAGGACTAACAATTGCAATCACCCGATTAGCAGAAACGATGTTTCCAAACCCAATGTTGATCAGTTGTATGTTTTCCATAGTTGTAACGGCTGTGCCGTGTAAGAAATAATTGATAAACCACCATTACTAATGGTATCGATAAAAATTAAGACTTACAACGTAAAAACCTATCTAACCATTTATTTTTCAGTTTTTTCACCTTTTTCTCACAATTTTTCCGTAATGGCTTTGGGTAGTCTCTACACTTATAACAGATATGATGGTCACCATTACCCCAAAATGCCTTAATTATGTTGAATATACCTATATTTAAAAAAATTTAAATTTATATAGGTTATCATTTTTATATTAATGTTTTCTAATTTTGCTTGAGGGGTAATTGAAATCAATATCAGCAAAGCAATCATGATCAAGGATATTTTCAATGGGAATAAATTCAACTAAAATAATTATCTTTGTACTCAATAAATAGACACTCTAGTTTTAGGATAGATTTACAAAATTTTGGTTGAAACAACGAAATATAACCTCAGATCTTATATAAAAATTCTTTTACCATAACATTGCCAGACTTATCATACTGTAAAATGACTAAGATTATTTTTTGTGGCAAGTCAAAAACTGACAGAAAGACACGATACACTCAAAGAGTGTAATTTTCATAATTTGTAAATATTTATCAATGATTTCAACCGAAAAAACCCTCTTAGGTAAATCTTTAGAGGAATTAACTCATTGGGTTCAACAACAAGGACAACCGGCCTATCGAGGCAAACAACTTCATCAATGGCTATATCAAAAAGGGGCACGATCATTGGAGGAGATTTCTGTTTTTCCCAAGCTTTGGCGTAACCAACTGGGTAATTACCCAGTTGGTCGTTCTAAAATTAATTATCGCATTATTTCCCCTGATGCTACTCGAAAATATTTATTATCTCTTGATGATGGTTTAATTATTGAAGCTGTTGGTATTCCCACTACCAAACGCTTGACTGTTTGTGTTTCTTCTCAGGTAGGGTGTCCTATAGCCTGCGACTTTTGTGCAACAGGAAAAAGAGGCTATGACCGTAATCTTAAAACTCATGAAATTGTGGATCAAGTTTTAACAGTTCAAGAAGATTTTCAAAGACGAGTAAGTCATGTTGTTTTTATGGGAATGGGAGAACCATTACTTAACCTCGAAGCAGTAATCTCTGCTGTGAAAATTCTTAATCAAGATATGCATATTAGTCAGCGATCACTGACTATTTCTACGGTGGGACTTCCTCAAAAAATTATTCGATTGGCTAATCATAATCTACAAGTTACTTTTGCCGTCAGTCTTCATGCTTCTAACCAAGTATTGCGAGAAAAATTAATTCCTAGTGCAATCTCTTATCCTATAAAACAGTTATTAGAAGACTGTCGACAATATATCGCAATTACTCGACGGCGAGTAACTTTTGAATATATCTTATTAGAGGGAGTCAATGATCTACCTAAGCACGCTATTGAATTGGCTAATCATTTACGGGGATTTCAAAGTCATGTTAATTTAATCCCTTATAATCCCATTGAAGAAGCGAATTATAAACGTCCTAATCAACAAAAAACTCAAAATTTTATGAATGTTCTTCAACAACATAAAATTGCTGTTAGTGTTCGCTATTCAAGAGGATTAGGGGCTAATGCAGCTTGTGGACAATTACAGTCTTCTCGTTTATTTTGAAAGAAGTGACCTAGGTATGAGGTATCACTAATTTTACAGTTCGAGAATAATCGACTATTAAATAAATATAAACTAGATAGTTAATTTCAATCATTTTACTCTAGTTATAGAGAGGTTCTTGATTGAGATATACAGAATTAGAACAGTAATTTTTGGGAGTTTTATTCATGATTAACTAGGTAAATTTAGTCAAAAATACATAAATACTAGTTTTGCTAAGATGATAAGACTTCAAATACTGTTTATCAATCTTCAGTGAAATTATCTTTTCCTGTTTAGAACATGATAAAACGTGAAATAAATTTCACAGCTAATATCTTAAAATGGTCCAATAATATGGTAGACTTCTTTCCTAAAAGGAGAAAAAAAGATGCCGTTATGGGAGCTCCGACTAACTTCACCCAAAGTGCATTGTGAATTACCTTTGTCCAGTTACTAATAAAAAAGTCAGGTCAATAAATGATAGAGATGTAATAACACTCCTAATGGAATTACCTTGATGCATTAACTCAACGCGTTGTTGATATTCTCTAAGGACATAATGTGGGTAATAAAATCATCAATATCAATCTTGTGATCTATAATATCGGTCAACAATTGTAGTAACATCAGTACGTCCCCTGGCACCACAAAATGTGCTCTCTTTGTAAACCCTTCCAGTGACTAATTGAGACAGTCGGATACTGATTTCTTCTTCTACACCAAATTCATCCCAACAACCGTAGAAACTCCCCAACCTTTATGAAAACATTCTACAGCTTGTTCCATAATGCTGACATCACCAATACATCTAAAACTATAATCTGATTAGTCCCGTTTGGTTAACCCTACTAAGTACTCTACTAAATCACCATCAATTCCTGTAGGGTTAACGAAGTGAGTCAGTCATGCTTTTTGGCTAATAGACGTTGTTTAGATGGGTTAATATAAACCCCTACAATCATGCCCCACCATTTTCGTTTCTTAAATAGCATTTAAACTAACACTTCCTAACCCGAATAAGCACTACATTAGAACCCGGTTCTACCTTAGCAGTATCTACCACCGCCCCAATTTGATGTCTATTGTATTGTGATCGCAAATTTTTAGTCAGTGTAATGGCACGGCCCAAGAAAATAATTCCCAACCTTTTCCCCGGAGTTGTAGCTTTTAAAAATTGTTTACATGGTGTATTAGTACATTTAATATGACCGCAAATTATGCACTTAAATGCTACATTTAAGAGACTGTTGATGAAGATGGGATCAAATATAATCAGTTAGACAAACTTTGATTATTTTCAATATATTAAGTTAATTTTTTACACCATAACACTATTTTTCTCGGCTTATTAGCCTACTTTGGAATATTAGATTACACCAATATATTTTAAAGTAAGAGGATAATTTGCTTTATCAACATTTTCTAACGGTTATTAACTAGAGAAAAGTATCCTGTAAATTACCAGAAACTTCCGATAAACCAAACAAAGTCTTACAAGATATGTCCTGTCCTTCTGCCATTTGTCCGTAAGAAAATACCCAAGGTAAATCATCCTTCAAAACTTTAGTTTCATTAAGAAACCAATCTCTAACATAAGGACTCCCATAGATAATTAATCCCTTAACTATTTTGTACTTTAGCAATTTCTTGTAAATCTTCTGTACTCTATCAGTTAATCCTGCATTCCCTCGAAATGGATTTCCCCTAACAAATATTTGTAATAAAGTGTTGCGATTATCCTTTAAAACAAAACCAAGAGTATTTTCATCTACTAACTGTAAATTGTATCCCAGTTGTTTAGGGATAGTGACAGCAGGAGTCTGGCGATCTAAAAAATCACAATTAAGGAGATCATCTACCACAATTAAATTACGTTGTTTTAATTTCTTCTTTAGGGGTAAATTTCCTCCCTTCTCACTGGAATATTGAAGAATGTGAACAACTATTTCTTTGGATATAGGTTGAGATAATTGACTTAGAGAAGATAAAAGCTGATTCTCAGAGGAAGAAATAGTAGTCGATACTTTCTGTTTAGCATGCCTTATCCTAGCTAGAGAGGCTTCAATTCTCTCACAAGTAATACGTCCTGACTTAACCGCTTGGTAAACTGCCTCAATAGTTTTTTGGGGATCGTGAGGCATTAATAAAATATCAGCTCCCGCTTCTACCGCCATCACCGCTACTTCTTCGGAAGTAGCATAATTGGTTATTCCTCCCATTACCAAAGCATCGGTAACAATTAGCCCTTCAAAACCTAACTTTTTTCGTAACTGACCTGTTAATATTTTCTTAGAAAGAGTTGCAGGTTTTTGTTCATCCCAAGCCTGAATTAACAAGTGGGCAGTCATCACACTATCGACACCAGCCTCTATTGCTTTTTTGAATGGGACTAATTCTACCTCCTCTAGTCGACGCGTTTGATGAGGGATAACCGGTAAATCTAGGTGAGAGTCGGTGTCAGTATCTCCATGTCCTGGAAAATGTTTAGCAGTAGTTAGAACTTTATAGGTCTTAGCCCCGTCTATAAACGCCGTTGCTAAGTGGCTAACAATCTCAGGATTATTACTAAAAGACCGGATATTGATTACCGGGTTTTCCGGGTTATTATTAACATCAACTATGGGAGCTAATATCCAATTAATCCCAATGGCGAGAGCTTCTTGGGCAGTAATCATCCCCATTTTGGTTGCATATTCAATCGCTTTACCCAAATCTTGTTTAGCAATAGCAATACTTCCTAAGGCCATCGGGGGAGGAAACCAAGTCGCTCCAGAAAATCGCTGTCCCACCCCCTCTTCAGTGTCCGCAGCCACTAACAGAGGGGTCTTTGACCACTGTTGTAGCTGTTGGGTTCTTAGGGCTAATTCAGCTCCAGTTCCCCCCAATAAGATAATGCCTCCTAAATTTAAGGTTTGTAGCCAATGGCGTAATTGAGTATTAGGGACTTCCCAAGTAGGGAAACGAATCTGCTGATCGAACAAATGTCCAGAGGCACGAACCACTACCATTTGCCCAATCTGTTGTTTGAGGGTTTCGTTAGTCGAATGGAATGATAAGTTGGTCACAACGGTTAATTATACATATTCCTCTTGGTCGAGATCATTTTCGTCGGGGAGAGTTTCCTTAATTTGATTGAGTAGATGAACCATTTTATCTCCTCTTTCCAGGGAAAGATCTTGGAGAAAGATCACTTCGGGAGTGCGTCGTAACCGCATTCGCTGTCCCAATTCTCGACGAACAAATCCTGCAGATGATTGGAGTCCAGCCATGGTTTCTAATTGAGCTTGTTTACTTCCATAAATACTGACAAAGATTTTGGCATGTTGTAAGTCTCCTGATACATCAACTGATGTAACACTAACCATTCCTGTTCCCACGCGGTCGTCTTTAATATCGTGGAGTAACATTTGACTGATTTCGCGTTTTATCAATGAGGAAACACGAGAAACTCGACGACTAGTAGCCATTTTTGCTCCCTATTGTTCCAGAATTATGGTCTACAATTGAGACAAAATATCTCAACTTGACGATTATGTTGTCCATAACGATACTAAATATATATTACCTTTATAATTTAAAGAAAATAGTCTTTATTAGTTTTACTCAGTTGAGAAATTATGCTAAGGCTGAAGATCCCAAGTCAGGGGGAACATCTTGCCAACGCCCAGGACCAACAGCCCGAAGGGCTTCTGCTAAGTCGAGGTTCCCTGTGTATAGGGCTTTTCCTATAATTACCCCTGTTATTCCTACAACTTCTAAAGAAAGTAAACTTAATAAATCAGTCAAAGAACTGACTCCCCCCGATGCAATGACTGGAATATTAACATGACTTGCTAATTCTCGTAAGGCTTTGTGGTTAGGACCGCCTAAAGTTCCATCTCGATGAATATCGGTGTAAATGATAGTGGTCACTCCTGATTGCACCATTTGTTGGGCAAGGTTTGTAGCTAAGACTTCTGAGGTTTCTAACCATCCTCGTGTGGCTACTCTCCCATTACGTGCATCGATGCTTACGGCGATTTTTCCCGGAAATTCTTGGCATAATTCTCGGACCAAAGCAGGATTTTCTACAGCAACGGTTCCCACAATGACACGCTTAACTCCCAGATTGAGGAGTTGAGCAATACTCAAACTATTGCGTAACCCTCCTCCTACTTGGACAGGAATAGAAATAGATTTCACAATGGCTTCAATGGTGGTTAAATTGACAGGGTTTCCTTGTTTAGCCCCATCTAGATCTACAAGGTGAAGGCATGTTGCCCCAAGGTCTGCCCATTGACGGGCTATTTTCACTGGATTTTCACTATAGACTTGGGATTTATGATAGTCGCCTTGATAGAGCCGGACACAACGCCCATCAAGAAGATCGATCGCAGGGATAATATCCATTTTTGATTTATATTTTGTGATTAATTTACCTTGATCTTCATTATCCCTTAGAGTTATACAATTAGAAATTAGAGACAAAAACATCTAATCATTAAGACTCGTTTGATAGTTTTTAACTTTTTAGTATCCTGCCTCTAGGGATGTTTTGCTCAATATTTCTATAAAAAATTAAGCTTATTGGAATAGAAAATCAATTAGCTGTTCCTCGTCAGGACTCTACATCGATAGTTTTTAGTAAATAAATTCGTAATAAATCCTCAATATTTCTCCGATAATTCCAGCGATTAACGATAATTTACCGATGGCTTTTACAATTTTAGGCTAGTTACTCTCTTCAATTTATTTTATCTTTAAATTACGCTTAGAATATTTGAGTATAAATTCAGGATGATCTACATCAAAAATAATTTTAAATACTCGTACTGATGTTTGATTTATTTTATGGATTACTTCTTGTTCAAATTTAGTAGCATTATAACCCTAAAGACTCATAAAAACTAGCTATTTGATGAATGGTTAAAGTGGAAGTAACAAAGATAGATAAGAGGAAAAAACAGCTTCATAATCTAGATTGTCAAGTGGTCTAAAATTTAGGTTGAGAATGGAATAAAGCAATCACAATATCTCCGTAACAATTTTTATATTGACACTAGATTTAAAACTTTTTTTAAAAATATAAAATAGTTTTGTGAGACATTTTTCTAAATAATTTAGAATCATAATATAACGCTAATATCTAATTTGTTTAGAAAGATAGATAGCGTCAATTATCTATTCTAATGGGAAGAACTTATGAGTACAATTTTTAGTAATTTTTCCTAGATACAAGGATAAGTTAAAATCTATCATGGACTTATTTAAAAATCCCGCATAACGGGCTTCATCCAGCGCCATAAAGTGAAAAGTTCTAAAATACAAACCCGTTCAAGATATTCAATAAATCCTTCTTTTATAGTTTTATCTGAATAATTTTAAGAGCCTGTATTGAATTATTTATCACGGATAAAATGAATGGTGGCAATTGTAGTCTTTCCTCATCTCTGTCAACATTGCATTTATTCCATCTTTTGTTCGGTCAGAAAAGGTCAGCGAACGTGGGGAGAGAAAGGTTTCTCTAGTATGGGCTTTAGTTCTTAGTTTAACTTCTGTTAGGGTTAGTTTATCTAGTGTATTAATCATAGCTTCTTGGCTAAGAGATTTTGTCTAAGTGTTACGGAATACTGATATTTAGATCTACCTTTAATCTGGTAAGCAAATAGATTCAATTAATCATTGAGTTTTAGTTGAAACTCGATGATTAATTGAATTTGAAAGTATTTGTCTATTTATATCGGTCTATTTTAATAAAAATAGACCTAAATTTGATAAAAGTTATAAAAATTAGTTTAACGTATTGTGTTGATCTCATCCGTTTAGGTGAGGTAAACGTTTTGTTGTTTGTTTTATCATCCTGAGGGTGAGGATCAATAATTTTTAGTGTGAAATAAACAAAAATAACCCCATACACTTCCTAAGTCGTTATGAAAGTCGTTTTATTGTTCATTAGTTTAAGTTTCTCTCTGACAGTAACTGTGATCGCCTCTGAAACGGAGCCTTTGGCTAAAGACTTAGCCGGAGTTGAACCAAGAACTTTTGACGACTGGGATTGGGCCGTTGGAGGTAAATATACAGATCATATACAACCGGAATCTTACAACTCCAATGGACTAGGTTTAGATGCTTATCAAATTAAAGTTAAGAAATTAAACGACACTTTGGGAATTAATGATCGCCAATTAGGAGATGTTCAAAGAACGACCCGTCGCCTTCCTTTTGCTGAATTTTAACCTAAATAGGGTAGAGCAATTTATAGGGTCTTGCCCTTGAGTAATTTGCAGCAATTAGTGATCGCCAAGTAACTTTTGGGTTTAATGATCAACAAGAATATTTAACCGTCACTACTTGATAGTTAAGAGGAGGAGATGTTAACAGTTGAAATTAAATAGGGGTTGAACTTGTGTCGGAGTTAATGACTATAATTTTCTGAAATATAGATTCGCAGAATCTATATTTCTTACAGCTGGGGGTAATTGCTTGTCCTGGAAGGAGATTTGATCTCCTAAAGCTGTAGACTAATGACTACCCTAAATTAAGTTCTAATATAAATAAATCATAGAAAAATTCGTGGGTATGAAACAACTCTTGTGTTTAAGCTAAATTGAAGAATTGTTAGTGATCCCTTAAAAGTCCTGCAAAATTTGTTAGTCAAAGTTCGGTGATTATGTAAGCTCATTTTCTTGAAAAATTTTTATAAAGTGGAATATATACAAAGTTCTGGAATACCTATAATGAGTAATAAATGTCAGAAAAATCATCGCATAACAACTCATTATTTACACTAGCAGGATGAAAAGCGATAGAAATTTCCTTGTCAAATGATAAACGCGATAATTTAATTATATCAAAGGGTTTTCCTCAGTTTTAGTAATCACTCCATAAATATGTGAAGTTCCTATAGTAAAAAATAAATTTGGCTATGAGCTTCTTGATTTAGCTATTTTCGATGAGCTGAGAACTATTTTGTAGTTTTCTATCATATAAACTTGATAAATTCACTTATTTAAGTTTATTTTTTTGTATAACTATCTATGAATTAGATTATACTTATTTGGCATAAAATTCTTTATCTAGTTAGCAACTTAATTAATAGATAAATCAATCCAAACAACACCAAGCAAACATTTTATTTTTCAGTAAAACAGGTAAATATAGATTGTAATTTTTAATTATTTATCTTTGAAAGACTCTCTTGAATATTGGTCAATAGTCGATTATATTAAATAATATAATTGACTATTCTAAAAAAAGATTATTTATAGAATAAAAACATAAATTCTTGCTAAAATATATTAATATTATTTAATACCTATATTACGCTGTCATAAAACTTTTCATGAAAAGTACACTTACCTCATAAAGAGTGCTAAAAAGCAGTTTATACAAAACCTACATAACTATTAATAGTAGATTTTATAGAAAAACATCAAACATAGTAGCTTTATGAACAAAAATTCTGTTAAGAACATTAGGTTAGAGATATCTAAAAGATTCTGTACTTTATAAAGTACTTTTATAAACTTATTTTGGCTATCTTAATTACACTTGATTGTAATTCGTAGTATTGTTAATAACTTATCTAGTCTTACATAATTAAATTTTATATCATTACTTCTATTTATGCCATTCTGGCTACAGAAGAGTTAATATTCTTAATAAGATTTAAATAACGTTACTTTGTGATCTATCAAAGTTTCTAAAAACCCAAAACAATTAAACTCTTCAGGAGAGTATCAAATAATAAAACCTACTCACAAGAACATATTTATTTTGAGTAGTTAACACTTTAATTTTACTGAGTTTGGGGATTTACTCTAACTAAAATTTATTAGCTGCTGAAATCAATTATAATAGTAGAAGGAAAAAGTAAAAACAAAACTAAAAGTTATTTTTTTTTAAAACCTGTGTTCACTGGATTAATTCAAGGCCTTGGTACAATACATCCGCAGGGATCCGACTGCTTTATTATTTCCTTAAGAGATAGCAAGAAGACCGATATTTGGACAGATCTTGCCCTGGGAGATAGTGTAGCCATTGATGGAATTTGTTTAACTGTTGAGGAAATAACCTCTGATGGATTTATAGCTACTGCTTCCTCAGAAACATTACAAAGAACAACTTTAGGTCAACAAGTCCAAACTGCTAGTTATGTTAATGTGGAACTTTCTTTACGAATTGGCAGCAAACTAGGCGGACATTTTGTTACTGGACATGTTGATGGAGTAGGTTATTTTGTGGAAGCGATCATTACTGGGAAAGCTTGGGAAATGTTCTTTGCCGCACCCCCTTCCCTTCTGGAACAGTGGCAAAAGAACATTGAACGGTATCTTTTTCCTAAAAGCAGTGTGGCAGTCAATGGCATTAGTTTAACCATCGCTGAATATGATCCTAAGGAGCACTGGTTTAAAGTAGCAGTAATTCCCCACACTTATTATCAAACCAATCTCTCTCATCTTAAAATTGGGAACTGGGTAAATATTGAAGGAGATATACTAGGCAAACACGTTGCCAAGTTGTTAGGACAATATTCAAATTCTTATCAAGCTTCTCAAGATATTAGCTTAGGTTTTCTTTCAGAACATGGATATCTCTAGTTATCCTAACAATATGTTAAGTGTAGAGACATAGACATTGAGATTATAGTTAAGGTCTGATAATCAATATGTTAATTATGAAGTATTTGAAAAATTCAAAGATATGACGATAAAAGGTTTTTACTGCAAAAAAAATCAGATAAAATCGTTCGGTTTTTATGTATATGAGAAAATAAACTATTCTGGAAAAACAATACTTGAAAAAAACAATAATCTTGAGCTATTGCTGACTTATCATAACTAAATAAATATACATGAACCTCTTCCTAAGAGAACAGAAGTTTTTTAGTATTTGAGAGTTAATGAATATTTTAGTAACTTAGTTGGAGCTTATCGATAACGAACTAAAGACTGTAAGAAAATATTACTATATAGACGATAATTTTTTGCAAAATAATATTTTGGGACAACAGAAAATTGATAGATATTCAATGGTTAATATTCTGACACTAATACCAAGCGTTAGTAAAACACCGTATAGCTAGATACTCAATTTTATAAACCTTTAAAAATTTTTACCTACATCATTCCAGAATTAATTCAAAAAAGTACGCACGAGACAACTGTTAGATTAGCCGACCGTAGACAAAAAGTCATCAATAAATCTAGACTTTTGAGAAAAAACAAACTAAAACTGTCTCATAAATTGGCTTTAAAGCAATGTTCGAAAAATTTTTGTCAAGTTCCAATATGAAAAGATTCAATAACACTTAGATTATCAGTAATAGATTTGCATACGTAAAGTCTCTCCATCCCATTAGCTTTTCAACAACATTTTTTATCTGTATCCAAAATTTTAGCAAAACTTTCTTTTTAAAAGCTCTTTATTGATAAAGTATAATTAAAATTTTTATTTAGTTTATATTTAGTTTTATTACCTTTTCTTAACTCTTGTGCATTACTCTTTTCATTCTTATATTTATTAGATACCCCACAATACTCCCTGATTTATAAATTTTTTTCATTAAATTATACCCAAGCTACGACTTCTTGAACTTCCCATATTTTTGTATTTAAACATAATGTTTCTGTTACCCAATTCTGTTATTGGCTGAATTTCCAGATGTTCCAAAATCTAAAATATCATTTTTCATCTAAACTAGATTACTACTTTAGTTTTTTAGACTTATAGTCTGTTTATCTACTTAGCAATAAACAGACTATAAGTAGTATGCCCTTTAAAAATCTACTTTCAACTTAGCTCTTTTGATTATTTTTATTAAAAAAAATCTAACTAAACTACAAAAAAAATAACAAATATTCACTTAGAGTTGACATTTATGTTAAAAGTTATGTAGCTTAATAAGGGGTAAAATTAGACATAATATCGTTCATCTCGACATAGCTAACAGAAAGGGTTGTGAAGGGACGGAAGTAAGTAAAGACAACTGAAGGAACGCAAGACAACCTATAGACTATTAATGAGGTATAAACACGTAGATGCTTATGTTTTCTTTGATTACTTTAACAATTGCTTCAGTGTCTGTTTTTCTTAGCTTTAAGGCTAAAGAAGATGTGTTTAAGGCAGCAATGGGATGTACTGCTACTTTGTCCACTTTCGTAACTTTAGTTGTTGCACCTTGGATTCTTAAGCTCGCTATTTTAGCAATTCCTATTTTGATTATCGACAGACTCAACAACAAAACTACTGAAGAATCAACTCACGGCTAAAAGTACTAATTGCTATGTTATCTTAACTAAGTAGAGGCTAGGGATGGGATAAATAAAGGTTTATACCTCTTCTAGACTTAGGATAATACGTTAGTAGCTAATAACTTACGATAGTTTCGCTTTAACTGTGTTCTATGGCTATGAAAGCCTAATTTTAATAACAATTGAGTTTTTAGAACGCAAGGGGATTGTACTTCTAGAGAGGGAAATTAACCCGCCAAATGCTCCTTGTTATAGTGATTTAGGCTTAGACTATTAGTCGTAAATCGATAAATTATCACATCAACTTTGTCACAAAGAAATTTAAATTCATCGTAATTTATCAGAAGAATTAGGGACAGATACACAATCTCAAAAACTATATTTATCATTGATAATTTTGAGAGAATCTGCTTCCGAAGCGATTACTCAAAATCACAAGAAATTTGTAATTTGTCTTCAATGTTTAAATTTTCAAAAAGCGTGCGAATTGGAACCTCTTTTAAATCCAAGTTCTATTTCTAGTAAACTGACGCTACTTCATGGATATATTCACCCTCAAAAAAATAATCAAGTATATTCCCAAGCTTTTGTTTGACTTGAAGAAGAGAGTCAAATTGAGTCAGTTAAACAACTATCAACACAAGAAAATCGTACCGTAGGAGTGATCACAGCCACCCAAAAGTATCATAGTCGATATACTATCGTTTGTGCAGATGGACTAAGTCGTTATTTACTCAATAAAATTGGTGTAACAGTTGATGTTTATTTTACTCATATACAGTTAATCGTGATTCCTCATGTAGATATTAAATTGCGAATGTGAGTAATACCAGCTATTTTCAAAAGACTAATAGCAGAATCGAAACTTAATAATTATCGGCGGAAATAATCCCAGTTCAGATATTATTGCTGAGAAACATAATTTCTTGATGATCATTTTTGTTTAAAATCACTTAGCTAAATTTGCACCGATCCGATAGTAAAAATTGATCAAATTTTGAGTGAAGAAACCATAATAAAAGAAATTGATCGAATTTTACCTACTTTAGAAAGTCTGCCAGAAACATTATATGATTGTTTAATTGTATTTACGCCTCATTCTAGTACTAGGGTGGGGAGAATTGAAATGTTTACCAGACTTTATTGATTTTTTTATTTACAATAAATACCTTAGTTTTTACTTCTACTATAACCAGACAGTTTGCAAATTAAGTAACAGAAGACAGTCAACAAATACCAGTTATTAATTAACTTTTGTATGTTAAAAGTTGGTATTGTCTAAATTAGCTAGTGTCTAACCCCTTCCCTACTCAATTAATTATTTTAAGTTTACTGTCAAACGTGATCAACGTCTGATTGCATCGAGAGTTAGGATAGATATAAAAAAGGAATTAAAGAACTTAAAATATGAATTAACTGGCTTATGTAGATAACTAAAGTAGTTTATTAAGAAGAAATTAGAGAACATTTAATCAACATAAATTATATCTAGTTAGTAATCTAACCTATAAATAAAAAAGTTACAGTTATCTATTTGATAGCATAAATTCTTAAAGGTATTGAAAAATAATTATACAATCAATTAAAATCAATAAAGTGATTAAAATAGTGGCATAACTAACTGAATTGTAGCTATAACTAGTGGCGTGATTAATTTATTTTTATCTAAATTTATAAAAATTTAGATAAATTATGTAGTAATAGTTTATATTAAAGTGATAAACACCTTATAGTATCTAAGGTTAAGACATAGTGAGGGATAAAAGCTTTATATACATACTCCCTTAGCTGATTTTAAAAAAACCTCTAACCAAATAGCTAGGGATTCAAGAAGACCGAAAAAAAATTGTTTTCTACATTATCTGAAAGATAATGTTAATACTTCATCTTTTTCTAATTATAGAAAGGTATTTTAAATAACTAAATTTACTACGTCTACAGTTAATGACTAACCTAAAATATTGCTCAGTTCAAACATTCTAGAAACCGAAGTATTGATAACTGTTTGATTGATATTTATTATTTCAGATAATTGTCAACTTATTTATATTTGGATCTAGATATTGAGAATAACAAATGTATTTTTTAATGTTGCTTAATTCGCCTTAAATTAAGGATATAAGCTAATTTAAATTAATTTTTAAAGAGGTTTTTTTATTATTGATAATTTATATTTCATACTTTAGCCATATTTTAAGTCTAACTACGATACCAATTTGTGACACCTTCAGGTTGATCAACTAAAATAATACCGTGCTCCTTTAACTTATCTCTAATACAGTCACCTTCAACATAATCTTTACTTTGACGGGCTCTTTTTCGTTGCTCTATAAAATCTTTAATTTCTTTATCACTTAACCTGTTATTCAACTCTTTTTGGTCCTCATGTAGGTCAACTTCTAGCCCTAAAACTTGTGCTAATTCCACTAAAGTTTTCCATTTTTCTTCTAATACTTTAGGTGAAGTGTCTGTATTTCCCTGATGTACTAAGACATTGCTTGCCCTACGTAATTCTTTAGCAATTTGAAATAATATTGCTAAACCACCTGCGAAGTTAAAATCATCATCAACTACTTCTTGAAATCTTTGTTTTAAAGTAGAGGAAGACTTGGAAGTAGAAAAGCCTAATTCAGACCCGTATTGATAACCAAAAAGTAACCCTTCTTTAAGAGAATGCCAACTATTGGTTGCTGCTTTCAACGCTTCATCAGTAAAGTCCACTGGTTTGCGATAATGTGCCTGAAGAATAAATAGTCGCATAGCCATTGGATGAATTTTATCTAATAAATCTCGAATAGTGATGAAATTTCTTAAAGATTTAGACATTTTTTCTCCTTCTACTTTCACCATACCATTGTGCATCCAATAACGAGCTAAAGGTTTTCCTGTTGCGGCTTCTGACTGGGCAATTTCATTTTCATGATGAGGAAAAATAAGGTCACTTCCCCCTACATGAAGATCGATAGTTTCTCCCAGGTGTTCTAAAACCATCGCAGAGCATTCAATATGCCACCCTGGGCGACCCTTTCCCCACGGAGATTCCCATGAAGGTTCTCCTGGTTTTGCACTTTTCCAGACAGCAAAATCACAGGGATCTTTTTTTGCTGTTTCAAATTCTTCTACATCTACTCTTCCACTAGCTCCTACTTGTAAATTCTCTAATTTTCGACCTGAAAGTTTTCCATAGTCTTTGAAATGCCGTACTGAGTAATAAACATCTCCACCAGATTCATAAACATAGCCTTTTTGTTTGAGTTTAGACACTAAGTTTTTAATACCATTGAGAGTATGAGTCGCGCGGGGGTAAGCATCTGCCTTTTTGATATTAAGACGTTCCATATCCTTAAAATAAGCCTTAATAAACTGTTTGGTAATTAATTTTATCGGTAAATTATCTTTCTGCGCTCGATTAATAATTTTATCGTCAATATCCGTAAAATTTTGAATATAAGTTACATCATAACCACACCATTGTAAGTAATTCCGCACTACATCCCATATCATACAGGTTCTAGCATGACCCAAATGGCAATAGTCATAAACAGTAATACCACAGCAATACATGAGTACTTTATTATTTTCAATAGTTTTAAAAGGTTCTTTTTGACGGGTTAAAGTGTTATAAATACTGAGTGTCATTAGTAAGTTTATACTTGATAGTTACAGTGCAGTGATACTATTATTAATAGTATCACTGCACTGAGTACTTTTTAGAAGATTAAGAGCATGCACGGTTCGTTCCATAATTATCGGAATAAAATTTTGACAATCGATAAAGCAAAGGAAATATACTTAATTTGGTGACTTAGAGGAAGTTTAACTCATAAGTTCTAGAAGTAGAAGAATGTAACTTTATGGAATAACAAAAATGACTAATTTCTATAAGACTAAATTTCTGTAGACAACTTGATAAACTCATGCCTTAAATTTCATATAAATAATCTTAATTCGGATAACTTCAAAAGAGAAGATCAAAGACTTGTCAATAGAAAAATCTCATACTATTAGAGTAGTTGAATAAAAAATTAATCAAAGATAAACTAAAATTAATTTACTAAAATATAGATATTGCTACTTCATTTAAATAAAGTCAGTATATAACTTTATTTTTAATAATTAAAATAATATTTGTATGTTTTGCCACAATTATAGGATTATTTAAACTATCTATTTTAATAGAACTCATCTACATCATTTAAGCAAGAATATTAGTATAAAATCATACTGATTGCATTAATTATATTTGTCTAAACTTTATAAATTCTCGAAATGACAGTTTATAATTAACTATTTAAATAAAAAAATAAGAAATAATTTAAAATTTATGATAGTTATTAATCCATAAGTTCTCTTTTTAATAAACTTCAATTTATTGTTGACGCCTTCCACTATTTTTCTTATTATAAATCACTCAAAATTTTTGCAAAATTACACATATACAGTCTATAAAAAATATAAGAAAAATTTAAATAATTTTAAAACTAACTATTATCAATGATGATATTATTCTTATTCGAAATTAAAGAAAATTTAAGTATAATAGTAAAAAATAAGAATGATAATCTAAATTAGATATTTTTATATTAAAAATTAGTATCAGATTTAAGTTAACTAACGCGCCTATTGATTTTAGGTTTGACTAGAGCTTCTCAGACTAAGAAATTATCTGATTCTCTCAGAATAATTTGTGTTAGTTAAGAGTTCATCTACTTTCTTGACAATTGATAACATAGTGTTGTTTATTTATATTCAACTACTTATCTATATAGTAGAGCACTACGTAAAAATAAATATTAAAATGAGTTTTGAATTAAAAAGTGAGTAGTATTAGTTATACTGACATTTATGATTTATGATAAAAAGCAATTAAAACAGTATAAAACAACACAAAAAATCAAAGTTTATCGTTTATTTGTAATTAGTCGCAATATTTTCAATTTACAGTTTAAAATAGCAAAAAATAAGAGATTATACTGTAGCTATTAATATAATGAAGACTTAGTACAATGTATAATTAAGAATATATAAAAATTTTAGTACTTTGTAAAGTAAAATAATAATTTAATTTTAAGAAACATGGCTAAATTATGGGAGATCAATATTGATCAATGAAGTATGATTTATATATGCTAAAAATTATGAATTATTTTAAAAAATAAATAAACTAAAATATTTAGATAAAGTTTATCTGTTAACAAAGAGAATTATCTATATAGCTAAAGTCTTACTCTAATATTTTTACATAGTACTATAACTATAGCTCTTTATAGATTTATGATCAATTGTTAAACTTTGCCTTTGCATTTTTTATATTTGTATGACAGTTTTCATAAACCAAATTATCTTTGAAATCAATTAATATTTTAGTTATTTTAGGGTGAGCAATCCCCACCCATAAACTTAGAAATTAGTATAATTAGTTATAGCTTCAGTTAACTTTTCTATCACTTCATTAACCCCCATTTGCCCTAATTCACCTGATGTGCGAGTCCGAATGCTTAAATTGTTAGACTCCACTTCTTTTGAACCGACAATTGCCATTACAGGTATCTTTTGTTTTTCCCCATTACGAATCATTTTACCCAGTCTCTCTCCAGAGGCATCGGCTTCTGCACGAATATCTAATTTTTGCATCTTGTTTGCTATTTCTTTAGCATAATCTAACTGAACATCACTAATAGGTAAAATACGCACCTGAATAGGAGATAACCACAAAGGAAAATCTCCAGCATACTCTTCGATTAGAATACCGATTAATCTCTCTATAGAGCCAAAAGGTGCACGGTGAATCATCACCGGACGTTGACGAGTTCCATTCTCTGCTATATATTCTAACCCAAATCGTTGGGGTAAATTATAATCAACTTGAACCGTTCCCAATTGCCATTCTCTTTCCAAAACATCTTGAAAAATAAAGTCTAATTTAGGACCATAAAAAGCCGCTTCTCCTGGAGCCTCAAAATAGTCCATTTTCAGTGTTTGTACAGCGCGAAGAATGGCATGTTGAGATTTTTCCCAAACTTCGTCAGACCCAATATATTTACCTGGCTCATTACCTCTAAAACTTAATCTAGCCTTGAAATTATTCAGTTGCAAACTTTTAAAGACAGTAAGAATTAAATCAACCACATTAAGAAATTCTGCATCTAACTGATCAGGAGTAACGAATAAATGAGAGTCATCAACAGTAAACCCACGAACACGAGTTAATCCTCCTAATTCTCCTGACTGTTCGTATCGGTAAACTGTGCCAAATTCTGCCAACCGAACTGGTAAATCGCGATAAGAACGCAATTCACTTTTATAAATTTGGATATGAAAAGGACAGTTCATTGGTTTAAGAACAAATCCCATTTCTTGCGCTGCTTCCTCAGCATTTTCTGCCATCATAGGAAACATGTCCTTTTTATAATTTTGCCAATGACCCGAAATTTTGAAAAGATCGATTTTAGCAATATGAGGGGTTACTACCCCAAGATAACCCCGTTTGATTTGTTCGTTCTTTAGAAAATTTTCCAGAGCAAACCTAATAATAGTTCCTTTGGGAGTCCACATAGGTAAACCTGGTCCCACGAGGTCAGAAAAGATAAATAACCCTAGTTCTTTACCTAATTTACGGTGATCTCGTTTTAATGCTTCTTCCTTTCGTCGTTTATATTCGGCCAGTTGTTCAGGAGTTTCCCACGCAGTCCCATAAATACGTTGCAGTTGCGCTTTTGTTTCATCCCCTCTCCAATAAGCTCCAGCCACACTTTCTAGATCAAATGCTCGGGGGTCAATATCTCCAGTAGTTTCCATGTGGGGACCAGCACAAAGATCCCACCATTGATCTCCTAAATGATAGAGAGTAATAGGAGGTTTAAGTTCTTCAAGTATTTCAAGTTTATAGGGTTCTTTGAGATCGGTAATACGTTTTTTTGCTTCCTCTGGGGTCACTTCTTCGCGGATAACGGGAAGTTTGCGTTTGATAATTTTAACCATTTCTTTTTTGATGTCCTTGAGATTCTGTTCAGTAAAAGGTTCAGAAATATCAAAGTCATAGTAAAACCCTGTTTCGGTCCAAGGTCCAATGGTTACTTGCGTTTTAGGAAAAAGTTTCTGAACCGCCATAGCCATAATATGGGAGGTGGTATGGCGAATACGCTTTACCTTATCAGACTCACTGGTACGGGGAAGTTTGATGGGAGTTAATTCTTGGAATGCCTCAAGGTTAGCAGTTGACTGGTTAACCATTTACTTCATACTCTTCTATGATTCTTTATCTAGTTTATTGTGTATTAAGGAATAGAGAACTTAGAAACAGCTTTAAGCTCAATATTTTATATTCTGATAGTGTAGATTTAATTTGTTAAATGTTAAATCGATCAGCTTCTGAATTAAATATCTACGAAAGTTCTCAATCCATAAACCCTCTTTTTAATCAATCTTGATTTATTTTTAATACTTTCTGCTGTTACTGGAGTTATTTTTTAGTAATTGAATAATTATTAGAGAAAATATAGAGTATCAAGATTATAAAATCTGAGATAAAAACTGTCTGGATCTTTCTGTTTGAGGCTTATCAAAAAATTCTCCAGGGGTTGCCACTTCAACAATTTTTCCTTTATCCATAAAGACTACACGATCAGCTACTTCCTTTGCAAATCCCACTTCATGGGTAACACATACCATGGTCATCCCGGAATCAGCTAAACTACGCATTGTGTCCAACACTTCTTTGATCATTTCTGGATCTAAGGCAGAGGTAGGTTCATCAAATAACATAATCTTGGGTTGCATGGCTAATGCGCGAGCGATCGCCACTCGCTGCTGTTGTCCTCCTGATAATTGACCTGGATATTTATGAGCCTGTTCAAGAATACCCACCTTTTCGAGTAATTGCATAGCTGTCACTTCTGCTTTTTCTTTCTTTTGGTGGCGAACCCAGATGGGAGCTAAAGTAACATTATTAAGAACTGTGAGATGGGGAAATAGATTAAATTGCTGAAATACCATCCCCACTTCCCTACGAATAGTTTCAATATTTTTAAGATCATGGGAAAGTTCCACGCCATCAACAATAACATTCCCCTTTTGATAAGATTCTAGAGCATTAAAAGTGCGAATAAAAGTAGATTTCCCTGACCCTGAGGGTCCCATAATGACCACCACCTCTTGGGGGTTGACTCGAAGACTGACCCCCTGTAACACATGAAAGTTATTATCGTACCATTTCTCCACATCTTGAGCAATGATGATAGGGTTCTTTTCAGAACTAGAATATGAATTGTTATTTTTAATAGATTGAGTCATCGATTTTAAGCAGTGACTATTTGGTCTTCTACCACTGTATTGCAAAATTCTCAAACTTTCACTGTGAACTATAACTTAAACTTGTTTGAGGACAAAGAAAAATACAAAGTAATGGAACCAAAAGAAATATATAAATTATAGATTAAAACAAAAGCTGACGATCTATCTTTCGTTGTTTCATCTCCCAATAGTATAACGAAAAAATACTCAATAGATAGAAATTTTAACTCATCAGATTTAATAACACTTCTTGTTTATCTATTTTGGTAAAAAATTATGATCAACTCCTTTCCTCAAAATAGAAGAGCAGCAAGACCATAATTGCAATTAAGACTCTGACTCAACAAGACTCTAAAATCTGTAGCAATTTACTTTTAAGTTCAGAAGTATCCCCTTTTTTATTTCTTTAAAATTAACATAACACAAAGTAGCTTAATATGAATTAAGCTACTTTGTGTTATGTCTACAATAAGTTTTCGGAAAACAAGATAGTGACAATAGTATAAATATATTAAATGTAAAATATATTACAGCAAAAAGCTGATATAAAATTTTCTATTTTTTTCTGCAATTAAATGGCAATCATATGTAGACAACCAGTCAAATTATTACTTTTCTAAATAAAATACAAATCAAGATATTAATTTTATTTATTAATAAAAATTTAATTGTAATTAAAATTGCAGATCAATTGAACTTATTGGAAATAAATGTATAGGTGATAAATATAAGTTTGAAAATACCAAATTAATTTTTCAGGAATTACCTATACATTTATCAAAATAAATTGAATAATAATAACTTTTTTTATATCTTCTTCTTTATAAGTAGCCGCCAACATCAGATAATAGAGAAGATAACCGATATCTAACTCATACTTCTCATGAATACTCCTTTCCTTTCCCCCGAAGACTTACCTTTGCAAAGTACGACGGACTTCGGACTGCGACGGAAACTTGATGAAATCATCGGTAAATATTTCTACGAATCTTGTGATCGCTCACTCCAGACCTTATTGTCCCAATGTGGCTGGTATCTTACCAGTTCTTCTAATGTTTTAACTTTGGTGATTACCTGTCCTGATCATTCAACTAATTTACGCATTCTTAAATATGTTACAGCCCTGGGATATTATTTAAAAAATTTTACTGAGAACGGAAAAATCCAGATATATCCTCCTGTGGGTGAAGGAACTTCCTTGAAAATTTTCGTCAAACAAGGACGAATCTATCAAGACTCTCTTTAAAAAAACCCTCAGTAAGATGGACAATGCCATCTTACTGAGGGTTTTTTTAAAGAGAGTCTTATTACAATTATTAACACCACGAATTTTACGAGTAGTTGGTGATGATACGGTCAAACTAGACTATAAAATCAAAGTTAAATCTCAGCTAGGCTCAATAGACAATTATATTTTATTCTCTTTCTCCAATAATTTTTATTCTAGTGACATCCATCTTGCTCAATGTACTGAAATCTCTCCTTGTAATACTCGTCAAACATTAATGCAGTGCTTGTCTGTAGTTATGGTAATAATTGTACACTTACCACCTCAACTTTGTTAGGATATTGTTAGTACTTACCCCATGGTTGCCAGGTTTTGCCGTAGAAATAACGTTTTAAGTTGCACAAAAAAACAACCATTTATCATTATTAATAATAATTTTTCTGGATACTAATTAGAAACTTTTATCTATTGGTCGAACCTAGTCAATAATTCTCCGTCCAGCTATAATTAATCAATTATCATTGTAACTGCACATAGCTACCATATTCAATTATGGAGATAAATATCTATCTTTATTTGTAGGAATCTTTTTTAAAGAGCTATAGCGAGTTATAATGATAATCTCTGAATAACCAAAGACTTTAAATCAATACAATAGTCTGGGTTGGATAGGTAGGAGTGAGCAAAAATTAGAGTAACACCTAATAAAAAAATATACTACATAACTATAATTAAAACCACTATCAAAATAGAGATTATTGCATACTCAGAAAATTTTCATTTTGACATGACGCCACAATAGTTATAGCTAACTTAATTAGTATAATATTGAGCTTTGTATTTTTCTAGATTAACTCTACTAACAAAAGATAGTATTCAAAAACTATAGATATTATCCTAAATTAATTCTTTTTACTTGATCTTAAAAAGTAAGGAATAAAGATAATCATTAGAAAACAGTAAAAAAAATTAATGTCAGTTAAGTGAAAACAAAGACAATTATTCCGGTGGAATACTTTCCCTTTTTTCTTAGTAACATGACTAACAAAGTGGGCGGAGATTATTAGGACTCAGAATCGGCTCGATTGTAGTCACTATGATAGACCCTTAATGCTATAGGGTTTCTTTTTTTAATACTCAGCTTTGGAATATTTTCTTGTGGTTTAAGACACTGTATTCCATACTTGATACATTTATACTCTGGAGCTTGTTCAATAATTTTCCAATTTTTGGGGTATCAAGATGCCATATCCATTAAACTAGACTGAAACAAAGCATATTATCAATTAATTTTTCTATAGTTTCCACACCTCTGATACTCCTACAATATGGCACAATAGAAAAAGCTGACTATTATGATAGTCATGTAAAACTGAATTAACTAAAATTTTAAATGATTCTGGTGAATGCAACTTTTGAAGGATCTACAAAGACTTGTCGCATTGTTTTTCCCCTCACTGCTATTGTCGGACAAGAAGAGATGAAATTGGACTTGCTACTCAACGTCATTGACTCTAAAATCGGTGGTGTAATGATTATGCGTGATCGAAGTACTGGAAAATCTACCACTATTCTCGCGTTAGCCGACTTACTTTCTGAAATTAAGGTAGTAGCTGATGATCCCGTCAACTCTGACCAGAATGATCCTAACTTTATGAGTGAGCGCGTTCGTCAACAACTGAGGAAAAATATTCCTCTCCAAGTGGTTAGTAAAAAAGTTACGATGGTAGATCTTCCCTTGGGAGCCACTGAAGATAGAGTCTGTGGTTCAATTAATATTGAAAAGACCCTCTCACAGAAGGTGTGAAAGCTTTTGAACCACAGACTTTTGGCTAGAGCAAACTGTGGTATCATTTACATAGATAAGGTTAATCCTCGATGACCATCATGTAGATGTTCTCCTTGATTCGGCAGCTAGTGATTGAAATAAAGTAGAACGAAAAGGGGTTTCTATTCGTCATCCCGCACGGGTTTTCCTAGTTGGCTCAGGAAACCCAAAAGAGGGAGAATTACGACCTCAATTACTTGATTGTTTAGGAATGCACGCAGAAATTAATACCACAAAGGAACCGTAATTAAGGGTGAAAATTGTAGAACAACGTTCGTAATTTGACAAAAATCCTCAGAAATTCTATATTAGATACCAATTCCAACAAAAAGACCTGCGAAAACACTTAGTTGAAGCTCAAAAACTTCTCAAACAATTGGAAATAGAAGAACATTAAGATAAAAAAAGTGTAAATTGAGTGAACTGTAAGAAGTTTAAATTTTTAAAAAGCATTTTCTTTACTGTAATAGAATTGGGGAAATTAGAAGTTTGCAAGTTTTTTTTATCTTAAATTATCTGTACTATTTTTGATTATCTTTCTATGATTTTATTTGAGCTAAACCAGAAAAAATTCGTTAAAATCAAAGTGAATTAGAAAATCGCTTTACCATTGACCGGCTCACAGTTCTATGACTTCTGTAATCGCTGTAGAAAAAGAAAAGTTAGAAAATCCTCCGTTAGATATTCACTATTTGGGTGACCGCATTTTACGTCAACCAGCTAAACGTATTGCGAGAGTTGATAACTCTGTTCGCAAACTAATTAAAGAAATGCTACAAACTATGTATAGTTCTCATGGAATCGGTTTGGCTGCAACTCAAGTAGGGATTCATAAACAATTAATTGTTATAGATTGTGCTCCTGATGATTCGGACAATAAACCTGTGGTTTTAATTAATCCTAAAATTACCAGTATTTCTAAAGAATTATCTCTGTTTGAAGAAGGTTGTTTAAGTATTCCAGGAGTTTATTTAAATGTTACTCGTCCTGAAATGATTGAAGTATCTTTTAAAGATGAACAAGGAAAACCTCGCAAGCGACAAGCAACTGATTTATTAGCACGGGTTATTCAACATGAAATAGATCACCTCAATGGAGTGATGTTTGTTGATCGAGTTGGCAATGGTTTAGCATTAACTGAAGCTTTACAAAAGAATGGATTTTCTCCACAAGCTATCAGACCGGTCAAATAACCAATAATTAATTGGTTACTAAAAAGAGGCAATTTTTTTATCTTTAAAAGTAGCTTACTATTGTCGGGGTTGTCCATTATTCTAATTGTAGACGTTAGTCCTATCTTTGAACTTTCGTCACAAATCTTTGATTGCTCAAAATGATCACAAGTATTATTTTAACCATTAGCACTTTCTCAACGGCTCTTTTTTTGTGCGCCGTGTGAGACACAAAAATCAACATAGAATAATCCCAACTCTTCCTCTAGAGCTAGGCTTAATGATGAGAGTGTCGATCTCGACAATGTTAACTGTGAATGAGTTATATTTAAGGTCTAATTTACTATTAACAACTTAGCTTACAAAATATCAAGAGCAACTACTTAAACTCTCCCTAAAAATACTATCAAAAACTACAGGAATCTTATCCTTTTGTCGTAAATCTATAAAAATATCTTTTATTTAAGTACTTTTGTCAAGATTTCACACTATTTATTGACACGGTGAACATTGACTATATCACTTAAATTCCGAATTTGAGTGATAACATATTCTAATTGTTGACGATCACGAATATCAATTCGCAAGTTAATTATTGCAGGCTTACTACGACTGGTTTTTACCCCAGCATTACGAACATTAATGTTATTGTCACTGAGACGGGATAAAATATCCTTAAGGATTCCTACACGATCGAGAGCTTCAATAAAAATATCCACCGGATAGGTTTGGGTATATCTATTGTCTTCTGTGGGATTCCAACGAACTGGAATCAAGCGGTCACCAAGTACATCATTTATGTTAGAACATCCTTGACAGTGAATTGAAATACCTCTAGCCCCCTTTGTCACTATACCGATAATGGGTTCTCCGGGCAAAGGGTAACAGCAGCCAGCAATATTGTAAACTAACCCTTCAACGCCTATAATCGGAGATCTATTTTGCTTGACTGGACAAAAAGCAAGAGGAGAAGGGTTGGAAGCTCGAATTTTATCATTGGAAATTTCTTCTTCTTGAACCTTAACAGTATTTTCTCTAAGTCGGTTAGCGACTTGGTTTAGGGTAATTTCTCCATACCCTAAAGCCGCTAGTAAGTCCTCAACAGATTGATAATTAAAGCGTTCAGCGACACTTTGCATGGGATCAGATTTAAGCAAAGCATCTAAGCCATTTTTACCTAATTCCTTTTCTAACATCTCGCGTCCTCGGGAAAAATTTTCGTCTCGGTGTGATCGCTTATACCATTGACGAATACGATTTCGCGCACTGGGAGTCACTACAAAATTAAGCCAGTCTAAACTAGGGTGGGCGTTTTTCTGGGTAATAATTTCTACAATATCTCCATTATTAAGAGGAATATCTAAAACCGACCACTTTTCATTGACTCTTGCTCCTTTCATGTGGTTTCCGACTTCTGTATGGATACTATAGGCAAAATCAACGGGCGTAGCCCCTCGCGCTAGGGCAACTACATCTCCTTGAGGGGTAAAGACATAAACATCATCATTAAAGAGATTATCTTTGAGAGTATCCACATATTCTTGAGCATCTTGGAGATCTTTTTGCCATTCGAGAAGTTGACGCAACCAGGTAAATTTTTTATCCTCTTCAGAAAGAGTAGTATAGTTCGATTTCCCTGTCTCTTTATATTTCCAGTGAGCAGCGATCCCATATTCAGCTATGTGGTTCATCTCCAGGGTCCGAATTTGTACTTCTAGGGGACGACCCGTTAACCCCACTACCGTTGTATGAAGAGATTGATAACAGTTGGGTTTTGGTAGTCCAATATAATCCTTAAAACGCCCAGGAATTGGTTTAAATATGTCATGAACTACCGCTAAGGCCCGATAGCATTCCTCATTATTGTGAACAATGATTCTTAGAGCAGCAATGTCGTAAATTTGATGAAATCCTTTTTGCCGCCGCTGCATTTTATGATAAATTCCGTAAAGATGTTTGGGGCGAGCTTGTAAGTCCAACACTCGAATTCCAACACTTTCTAAGCGTTGACGTAAGGTTTCTTTTATTTTTTCTAAACGAGTTTCGCGATCACTACGTTTTTCGGCTACTAAGGATTGAATTTCTCGATAGGCTTCTGGTTCCAAATATTTAAAGGATAGATCTTCTAAGTCCCACTTCAACCGCCAAATTCCTAAACGATTTGCTAAAGGAGCAAAAATTTCTCTAGTTTCCAGGGCTATACGTTTTTGCTTTTCTGGTTTAAGGTGTTCTAGGGTTCGCATATTGTGTAGGCGATCAGCTAATTTCACCACAATTACCCGAATATCTTTAGCCATTGCTAAGAACATCCGACGAAAATTTTCAGCCTGGTGTTCTGTTTTACTCGAAAAATTGAATTTAGATAGCTTAGTTACCCCTGCCACTAAGTTTTGTATTTCCTGCCCAAACTGTTCCTCAATTTGTTCTAGAGTGACATCCGTATCTTCTACTACGTCATGGAGAAATCCGGCCGCAATCATAGCTTTATCTCCACCTAAATCCCGCAATAACCCTGCTACAGCGATGGGATGTGCAATATATGGTTCTCCCGATTGACGATATTGTCCTTCATGTAGTTGATAGGCAAAATTGAACGCCCGACAGATTAGACCAATATCTTCATTATCTTGATCAGATTGATAGGTAACCAGAAATTGATTCAGCCAGTCAGGAAAAGATAGTTTAATATGTTCTGGTTCAGGATAAGTAGCTACTAGGTTCATAGAATAATGAATGGTTAACAGGGCGATAATAGACAGAACAAGACAACTATGGTAGCCGAAAGCAAAATTACTGTACAAATTAACGATTGACTGCCGTTTAACGAAAAAAGTAATAAAAAAGGCGCCCAGAAACTAAATATGTGTTTTTTCTTTGTATCTTCTACAGAAAGACTAACTAAAAGAAATCAATGCTTGCTTGAATAGTTTTAGTCGAAGAAAAGGTTTAGTACCAATACAATTAACTTCTATGGTCTATCATAATTAAATATATCTTAGCTCGATCCTGTTGTTTATGTTATCGAAACCTCATCAAAAATTGTTAGCTTCCTTGATTACCCTCAAAGATCAAGTCATGATGAAGGACATAGACTCGAAACGATTATCCCAAAATTTTCGAATGTTACAAGAAATTTTCCAAAATTATATTTTGGGAGCAACAACTGAGAATTTAGAGAATTCTGTTGTCTCTTCTTGGCAATCTATCCAGACTGAAATCCATCGGACGTTACGCTTGTTGATAACTGATTTTCTATTTTTACAGTCTTCCCACAAGCGAAGTACAGAAGAACAACGATTAGAAATCGTGCTTGATCACATTGAAAAACTGATAGGTTATTGTCAAGTTATTCTAAATAGGTAACTTTTTAAAAAAATTATTGGGGAAAAAATGCTATTTTTATTCCCCATATATGGATATTATTTTGTTTTAGATAAAATACGACCAATAGTTTTATTTTCAGGAATAAACGTTTTTTTAGCTACTCGTTTAATGTCTGCTGCACTCACCGCTTCAATAGCTGTTAATTGATCAAAAAGATTGCGCCAACTTCCAGTTTTAACTTCATATTCAATCAATGATCGAGCCATACCTAAATTAGAGTCGAGCGATCGCACTAAGGCTGCCCTAAGTTTAGTTTTTACTCTTTGCAATTCTTGATCGGTGACAAATTCTTGCTTTAATCGTTCAATTTCTTGTTCCAAGGCTTCACCTACTTGGTTAACTGTACTATTAGGAGCAGTCTGAGCATAAAACAACATTAAATTAGGATATTTATCTCCTGGAAATCCATTAAAACCTTGAGCAACTAAAGCCACTTTTTTCTCCTCAACCAGGGACTTATAAAGACGAGATGTCCGTCCTGAACTTAATAAAGTTGCCATCACTTCATAGACAGCATGATCAGGGTGAGTAATCGCCGGGCGGTGATATCCTTCAAGATACCAGGGTTGAGACAGTAATTCCAGGGTAATTTCTTTGGCTTCAGTTTGTCGAGGTTCTATTTCAGTTACTCTTGGCGGTTTAGGTTTAGCTGAATAACGACTGAAATAAACTTGGGCTAATTGTTTAACTCGTTTGGGACTCACATCTCCTACAATGGCGAAAGTTAAATTATCAGGAACATAATAAGTCTCGAAGAATTGCCGGACATCTTCACGGGTCAGACCAGTAATATCTTGATTATAACCAATAACAGGGCGTTTATAAGGATGTTTAGCAAAGGCGATATCAAGAAATGCCTCCACCATTTTACCAATAGGACTATTATCAGTTCTGAGGCGACGTTCTTCCAAAATAACGTCCTGTTCTTTATAAAATTCTCGGAAAACAGGTTCTAAAAATCGTTCTGATTCCAGCGACATCCAAAGTTCCAATTTATTCGACGGAAAACTATAAAAATAGGTCGTCCAATCACTCGAAGTCGCTGCATTCATCCCAACTCCTCCGGCCGTTTCCACAATTTGACCAAAGGCATTTTGCTGAACGTATTGGTTAGCTTCTGTCTGAACTTTTTGGAATTCTTGAACTAATTGTTCAACTTCTTTGATTTTCCCCGCAGCTTGAGCGGCTTTCATTTGAGAAAATAGGGTATCTAGTCGCTCTAAAAGAGGCTTTTCTGCTGTGTAATTGGTGGTTCCAATGTCTTTCGTCCCTTTAAACGCTAAATGTTCTAAAAAATGAGCGACCCCTGTCTTGCCATCAGGTTCATCTACCCCTCCCACATCAGCATAAGTTACGAAAGACACCACAGGTGCGTCATGATTTTCCATGACGATGAACTTCATGCCATTATCGAGTTTAAATTCCGTTATTTGTTCAATCGCTCTATTAAGATAAGGTGTAATTGATTGGTTGGCTATTGGAGTGGAAGAATTATTAGAAAGTGGTTGAGCAATAACTGGAACACTACTCCAAAGAAGAAATAGCAAGCTGAGGGTTGCAAAAGAATAGCGCATAGGAAGCGATCGAGTTGAAGAGTTTATTACCATTGATGCCATCAAAGAAAACGACGTTTAGAATCTCTTTTCTAGGATATCGAGATTTAAAAATGATAGCAGGGAGTCATAGGGTGATTAAGTCGTTTCTATGAAAAAGGATTATTTGTTACAATGTGAGTGGGTCAAAATATAACTGAGATATTGATTTGATAATAAAAAAAGTGTTCAAATCTCTAATATAGATCATACACATTACAAAATACCTCTGTAAGATCAAGACGAAATTTTAATTTAATATCTACCCCATCAGACTTCAATGAAATGTTGCTTCTAGGATCAATCTACTGCTTCCTCTTCTCTCAAGTTTATGTCGGACTCATGTTTTTAGAAAATCTTCTCTGTCGCTACACAGGAAACTTATTTTATTTAGTGCTACCTTGTCTAAGTTAAACCTGAATTTTCTCCTCTTCTCCGCTACTGTCAAACACTTCCCGAACCCAAAGCAATTTTTAATTTTACTGGATAAGTCTTGAAGAAGCAAGATATAATTTGTTACAAAACAGATTAGAGAAAATTTTGTAATGAGTAATCCAGTACTTCATGCCTTTTTCTTAGGCCGAGCTTTTGCTGAAGTCCTTAGTGAGAAAATAGAAGAGAACTTTACTAATGCCCTCAGCGAATTGGGCAGATTTGACGCAGAACAACGCGAACAACTGCGGCAATTTATCGAAGAAGTACAAACAAGAGCTAAAGTCGATGTTGCTCCAGAAAAAACTGTTAACACTACCCATAGTGAAGATTTTCCCATCGATTTACAAGAGACAATAGACAATTTACGTGCTGAAATCGCTCGTCTGAAAGCAGAATTAAAAATTTATCGCGTTCAAAAAACATAATTATTTCTTTATAGCTCTCATTTTCTCACCCTATTAGCCTAAGTTACTCTTAGCACCACAAATCGAGTGTTTCCCCTGTCCTTCAATGTCAACCGTTTCTATTCCACAAAAACTACTTTAGTCTCTAACTACGTGACCGAATTAGAAAATAAACAACAATTCCGTTGGAATCAGGAAAAATACTCTATTAATCGCCGTCGTCTGGACATTTGGTGGTTCATGTTGACCTTATTTACCCAATTTTGGCTCAATGGTAAAAAATGGAGCTATCGAGGGGGCTATAGTGAAGAAAAAGAGACCGCCCGACGGCAAAGACAAGCGGTGTGGATTAGAGAAAATTTATTCAATCTCGGACCAACTTTTATTAAAATAGGTCAATTGTTCTCTACTCGTGCCGATTTATTCTCTGCCGAATATGTTGCGGAACTGGCAAAACTTCAAGATGAAGTTCCGGCTTTCGCCTACGAACAAGTTAAAGCTATTATTGAAAGGGATTTTAGTAAACCACTTCCTAAACTATTCCATAATTTTACTTCAATCCCTATTGCAGCAGCTAGTTTAGGTCAAGTCCATAAAGCTCAACTCCATTCAGGAGAGGAAGTAGTCGTTAAAGTTCAACGGCCAGGGTTAAAACAACTCTTTACTATTGACCTAGCGATTCTAAAACATATTACCCACTATTTTCATAACCATCCTCGTTTGAGGAAAGGACGAGACTGGACCGGGATATATGAAGAATGCTGCCGTATTCTCTGGTTAGAAACTGATTACCTTAACGAAGGACAAAATGCGGATACCTTTCGTCGTAATTTTCGTGACGAAAATTGGGTTAAAGTCCCCCGAATTTACTGGCGTTACACTTCCCCCCGTGTCTTAACTCTTGAATATATGCCGGGAATTAAGATTAGCCATTATGAAAAACTCGAAGCAGCCGGATTAAATCGTAAAATCTTGGCTAGACTAGGAGCAAAAGCTTATTTGTACCAATTGCTTAACAGTGGATTTTTCCATGCCGATCCCCATCCGGGAAATATTGCTGTAAGTACGGATGGAGCCTTAATTTTTTATGATTTTGGTATGATGGGACGTATTAACGCGAACGTCCGCGAGAAGTTAATGGATGCTTTGTTTGGGATTGCTCAAAAAGATGCTGCTAGAGTGGTCTCGTCTTTAGTAGCTCTCGATACCTTAAGTCCTGCAGACGATATGGGGCCAGTGCGTCGTTCCATTCAATTCATGCTCGATAATTTTATGGACAAACCCTTTGAGGAAAAGTCAATTAGTCAAATTAGTGATGACTTGTATGAACTTATCCATAATCAACCCTTCCTCTTTCCAGCAACTTTTACCTTTGTTATACGTGCGTTTTTAACAATAGAAGGGATAGGAAAAGGGTTAGATCCAGACTTTAATTTCATGGAGGTGGCACAACCGTTTGCCATGGAACTTATGACTGATATCAATGGAAATAGCGAAACTAACATTCTCAATGAATTAGGACGGCAAGCGATTCAGGTGAGCAATATAACGTTAGGATTACCGCGACAAATTAACGATACAATGAAAAAATTAGAGAGCGGTGATATTCGCGTAAGAGTACGCTCAGTTGAATCTGATCGTCTATTGCGTCGCTTAGGTATGATACAGATGGGGACTAACTATACTATTCTCACCAGTGCTTTAGTCATATCTGCAGCCCTTTTATTTGTCAACGGTTCGCTTCTTTTGGCAATAGCCACAATCATGATGGCATCGGTTCCAACATGGGCTTTATTTTGCTTACTGCGTCGTCTTAATAGTCTAGATTTGATGTTCTAGTTCTTGTTTATCACTATTGTAAATTGTTTAGTAGTTAACTCACCAATGATAAATCGTAGGTTCACGGGTCTAACTGATACAGGTGTCGTGCGATCAGTTAACCAAGATAATTTCTATATCGACCCTGGAGGGCGGTTTTTTATTGTAGCTGACGGTATGGGAGGCCATGCTGGAGGAGAAGAAGCAAGCTTAATTGCTACTCGAGAGATTCAAGCCTATCTTGAGACTCATTGGAAATCTGATATTCCTTCTCGTATTCTCCTTGAACAAGCTTTTTTAGAAGCTAATAAAGCAATTCTCATTGATCAACAAGATCATCCTGAACGAGTAGACATGGGAACAACGGCTTTGGCGATTATTTTCCGAGATAATCAGCCCTGGCGAGCCCATATTGGAGATTCTCGCCTTTATCGCTTCCGTGACATTGAGCTTGAGCAAATTACAGAGGATCATACTTGGGTAGCAAGGGCATTAAAAATGGGTAATATTACTCGAGAACAGGCGACAACTCATCCTTGGCGACACGTTCTTTTCCAATGTTTAGGGCGTAAGGACGTTAATACCATTGAAATTGTCCATCTGGATGTTCAATCTGGTGATCGCTTATTGCTATGCAGTGATGGGTTAACAGAAGAAGTCTCTGATGAAACCATTGAGCAGCTTTTAAAACAACAAAGATCTTGTGAAATAGTTGCTCAAAATCTCGTAGAAACAGCTAAAAAAGCTGGGGGGTCGGATAATATTACAGTAGTTATTGTTGTTGAAGAGGGAGAAACTCAGAGAGTTCAAGGAGATGACCTTGATACTAGAGTTGATATAAGAGGTATTTGAAATGGACTTTAATTAGCATAAATTACTGTTTCATAATTTTTTTAGACAAGATCAGGGTAGTAATTATAAATTGTTTACACTGTTAGCCTTGTTTCTCAAAGTCGATATAGGCGTAACCTATTTATCTAAAGGTTGAATAGTTTTCTTAGCTTTAGGTCAATTTATAGTCCTTTAATTTTTTTAAAAATCTTTAGGTTGTTTATAATTTTTGTTTGAATATAACTCATAAATTCCGGCGAGTAGCTAACTCTACATAAACATTAGTATTTTTTACCCCTATGTTTAAGCGCAATTAAAGTTCAATCCTACTTGGTAAATTTCAATGGTCTTTTTTTATTGACTGTGATGTTGATCATCATTAACTAACTGAGATAAAGTTCTCTCACTTACTCGACATATACGCCAGTCAGGTAATATATCAGCACCCATTTTCTTGTAAAATCCAATAGCGAGACTATTCCAATCTAAAACACTCCACTCTAACCGTCCTGCCCCTCGTTTAACAGCTAATTGAGCTAAATAAATCAATAAAGATTTTCCAACTCCTTGACGACGATAATCAGGTAAGACAAATAAATCCTCGACATAAATTCCTGGCTTAGTCAAAAAGGTAGAATAATTGGGAAAAAAGACAGAAAACCCTACACATTGAGTTCCCCATTGTGCCACAATAGCTTCTATATAGGGTCTTTTGCCAAATAAATGTTCCCGCAACATCTCTGCATCTCCTGTTACTTTATGAGAGAGCTTTTCATACTCAGCCAAGGCTTGAATTAGCGAAAATAAGTCTACAATATCTGATGGTTGAGCAGAACGTATTCTGAGATTTTTGTTCATAAATTTTATTTCAGGTAACAGTGAACAGCAGCCTTTCGAGACCTCTTTTTAGACTAGCCTAAACTGCTACTTTGTCCACGATAATCTACTGATTCACTGTCAATTACTCAATAACTAATGTAACCATCCTTTTAAACGACGAGCAACCTGGGGACGACGTAATTTCCGCATGGCTTTACTTTGAATCTGACGTACTCGTTCACGAGATAGATTAAACATTCCACCTACCTCTTCCAAGGTGTGGGGTTGACTAGTGGATAATCCATAGCGTAGAGAAATTACATCTTTTTCCCGTTCAGTAAGAACATCACTTAACACCGCTGATATCTCATAGCGTAACATTCCTTCACTCATTTGTTCTTCAGGAAGTTGTAGCTCCTGATCTTCAAGTAAGTCCAGCAGTTCTGTATCTTCTCCTTTCCCAACGCGATGGTTTAACGAAAGAGATTGTCTGCGCAATTGAAGTAACTGGCGCAGTTGAGGTGGTGTCACTTCTAACTCCATAGCTAGTTCCTTTTCGTTAGGGTTGCGCTGCAAGTTTTGCTTCAAAACGCGCTGTGCTTTTTTGAGTTTGTTAAGCTTCTCAACAATGTGAATCGGTAAGCGAATCGTCCGTGCATCATTGGCAATAGTACGAGTAATGGCTTGACGAATCCACCAATAGGCATAGGTAGAAAACTTATAGCCTTTATTTGGATCAAATTTTTCAGCTGCCCGATTTAAGCCAATAGCTCCTTCTTGAATCAAATCTAGAAAAGGAACCCCTCGATTAAGGTATCGTTTTGCAATAGAAACTACTAACCTTAAATTCGAGCGAATCATTTTCCGTTTGGCAGTACGTCCTCGATAAAGACGACTTTCAAACTGCCGTTGGACATCAAATCCCATCGCTTCGGCTAATTCCTCTTTGGTCGGAAAACGCTGCAGTTCTTCTTTAAGTTTTTGACGTGTTTCTTCTGTTTGAACTAAAAATTGAATATTATTAGCTAATTCAACTTCTTCTTCGGGCCCTAATAGGGGATACCGTGACATTTCTTTAAAAAATGTTCCTATAGTGTCATCTGAAACTGCCTTGCGGTATTCATTGGAGTGCTGATTGCTCAATTCATTAGATAAAGACGAGAACTCAACTTCAATCGCTTGAAAATTAGTATCAACTTGATCAATATTATCTGGCTCAAAGACTTCTTGAGGCAATGGAGCAGTTAAAGAATGGTCTTGGAGCATTTGAGTCATGTTCATAATTAATAAACAGATGAGAATGGTGTGTAAAAAAATTAATAAATGAGGGAACAATAGAACTAGATACAATGTCGAATATTTTGTAGAGCTGATTGTGACATTTAATGAAATTTGGAGAAAATATTTAAGGTTGTCTTAAGTAGTTACCCCAGATAAACAGCTATCAAAATAAAGAAAAGTTATGACACCTTAATAAGGAATAAGAGAAACTGAGCCATCGGACTTCTCACTAAACCTCTATCTTAACTTTGTCAAGATTATTCCCTAGTGAAGGATCATGTCTACTAAGCTACCAGAATTATTTGAGGTTTCTGTTTGTCTAATTACAAAATGACAAACAAGTAGAGGGAATCTTGCTATGATTTTTTTGAGATAAAACCTATGACTAGAGAGAACTTAACATCTTTAACCCCAGTAATAATCAAGGATATCAAGAAAATTAGTAATGATTAACTAGTCTTATTTTTGAGATATTTATTTTTTTGTGGTTGTAATAAAGTTTTGTTACAAAAAAATCTAGATTATTTATAGCTAAACTTTAAAAAAAAATAACAATGGTATATTTTTATACCTTCGATGCATCAAAAAAGTTTTGGCATAAGTGGAGGTAAATTTTTGATAGAACTCTGATGTTTGAAAGAAAATAGGAGAAGATAACGATTCAAGAAGTAGATCACAATTTATTAACTAATTTCATTAACAAATTAAGCTTTGCTTGCATACCTAGTACGAAGAAATAGGTAAATTTTTTCAGACAATTATATGTAGGATCGCTATAGTTTACCTTTAAAAATCCTAAAGGACTATGGTTGATAGCATGAAAACTTTTATTGGAGCTGAATCTAGCTCCCCTTATGACGTAAGATTCTCTTCCGAACAATGGGTTGAGGTGTTGGTCGACTGTCCAGGGGTACAAGGATTATATACCTACCATATTCCTCCAGAATTAAGCATAAAATCAGGAGATATACTAAATGTTCCTTTTGGTTCTCAAATGGTGGGGGGAATTGCTATCCGTCGGGTAACTTCCCTTCCTCGTGATCTTGATATACAACGAGTTCGCGATGTAGAGGATGTAATTACAGCAGGGTTCTTTCCTTCTGGATATTGGGAATTACTTAATCGAGTTGCCCAATATTATTGTACAGATTTAATAACGGTGGTTCGAGGAGCGTTACCACCAGGGTTATTGGGACGATCACAATATCGTATTCGTTTAAAATATAAAATTCTACCTCCTGAGGCTAAAACTTTTTGTAGTTCAGTGGCTAGAAAAATTTTAAACTTATTGCTGTCGCAAAAAGACGGAGACTACAGTAGTCAATATTTACACCGAGAAGTTATAGGAGCAAGTCGGGGGATACGAGAATTAATCAAACGGGGTTGGATTGAAAGTTATCTCAACCCCCCAAAAATGAATAAACCCAAACGACAAAAGGCTGTTACATTAGTGGTTGATCGCTTTCCCACAAATTTGACTAAACAACAGTTAGAAGTGTTACAGGTATTGCGTCAGCAAGATGGGGAATGTTGGTTGACGGAATTAGTTAAACTTTGTAATAGAAGTTCTCAAGTGGTGAAAAAGTTAGAAGAAAAAGGGTGTGTTGTAATTCAATATAAAGAAAGATTAAGGTTATTAGAACAGCCTCAATTAAATAAAGATCACCCAAAACCATTAACCACATTTCAAACAAAAGCTCTGAACGTTATTAAAGCCCTAGAAAACTATGCAGAAATTTTATTACATGGGGTAACAGGTTCAGGAAAAACAGAAGTCTATTTACAAGCTATTGCCCCTTTATTAGATAAAGATAAATCCGCCCTAGTTTTAGTTCCCGAAATTAGTTTAACTCCTCAATTAACCGATCAGTTCCGGTCTCGTTTTGGAAATAAAATTTGTGTTTACCATAGTGGGTTATCAAAGGGGGAAAGATATGATACTTGGAGACAAATGTTAACAGGAGAACCCCAAGTTGTCATTGGAACCAGATCAGCAATTTTTTCACCCTTACCTAATTTAGGATTAATTATTCTTGACGAAGAACATGATTCGAGTTTTAAACAAACTCAAATTTTACCCACTTATCACGCCCGCAATGTTGCCTTATGGCGAGGAGAAATAGATAATTGTCCAGTAATTTTAGGATCAGCCACTCCCTCGTTAGAAACTTGGATAAAAATAGCTAATACGAAACAAAATAACTCTCTCCCTTTATCTGCCTCTTCCTCTCCTAATTCTTACTATTTATCTTTACCAGAAAGGATTCAATCTCGTCCCTTACCTCCGGTAGAAATTATAGACATGAAACAAGAATTAAAATTAGGAAATAGTTCTATTTTTAGTCGTTCTTTACAAGACGCTTTAGCCGAGCTAGAAAGCTCAAAAAAACAGGGTATTTTGTTTATTAACCGTCGGGGTTATAGTACTTTTGTTTCCTGTCGTAGTTGCGGTTATGTTTTAGAATGCCCCCATTGTGATGTATCTTTGTCTTACCATTATGCTCATGAAGGAGCAATGGAACTGCTGAGATGCCATTACTGTAATTATAGTCAAAGTCAACCTAGTCGATGTCCTCAATGTAGTTCTCCTTATTTAAAATTTTTTGGCAGTGGAACCCAAAAAGTAACCCAAGAATTAACTAAACTGTTTCCGTCTCTACGTCCTTTACGTTTTGATAGTGATGCGACAAGAACTAAAGGATCACATCGTAGTTTATTAACCAAATTTGCTCAAAGAAAAGCAGATTTGTTAGTAGGAACTCAAATGCTAACAAAAGGGTTAGATATAGCCCAAATAACCTTAGTAGGAGTCATAACAGCAGATGAACTATTACATATGTCTGATTACAGAGCAGCAGAACGGGCTTTTCAAACTTTAACTCAAGTAGCAGGAAGGGCAGGAAGAGGAAATGATTCCGGCCGAGTAATTATCCAAACCTATTCACCGGAACATCCTGTTATTCAATCAGTCAGTTCCCATGATTATCAAGGCTTTATTGAAACTGAATTACCCCAAAGAGAGGTATTAAGTTATCCTCCCTATGGACGATTAATTTTAATTAGATTGAGTGGAACTAATAAAATAGAAGTTCAGCAAACTTCTCGAGCATTAGGAGATATTTGTCGAGATAAAGTAGGAAAAGGTTGTGAAATTTTAGGTCCTGCACCAGCAAATATTATGCGAATAGCTAGACGTTATCGCTGGCATATTTTATTAAAGTTTGATCCTAATGCTCAAGTAATTATTCCAGATATTAACAACTTAAAAAAGGTTTGTCCACAATCAGTTAACTTAACCTTTGATATTGATCCATTAAGAATTGATTGAACAACAAAAACTATAAATAGTTTAACCTATAATGTACTATTATTTCATAAAATTATTTCTTGTATAAGAGATAAATGTAATTATTTTCAATGAAATTTTTTAAGGGGTTTTTTTAAAAAAATAAATTTGTCTATTTTAGAGATTATATAGTCATATTTATTATTTAATAGTAAACGGTTTAAATTAATAATAATTAACAAATAATGACCACCATTAGTGTTATGATCTGAATCGGTTTAGTTTACCTGTATAAGAGAGTCTCAAAATTACCAGAAGACTTATCGTAAAAAAAAATTGTGAAATAGTTATGTTAATTATGTTAATCTTGTAGCCTTAGTTTTTAAATTCAGAGTAGAACTAAATGCTCACAATGACTATTTTCGTTAAAATTGCCTTGTCACCAATTAATTATTGAAATAATTAATTTTAATTGGATTGAGTGGAACAAATAAAGATATTTAATGTTGATGTTTTTAAATATTTTTTTGAATATTATTTAAGTAACACTGCACGGCATAGATCATAAAAAGATTACGCATCACTAGTACTTATAGTAATATTTTATTATTTCATGTTTTATTTAAATGTTTAAAATACTATTTTGATAATTTATTTACCTTTGAAAGTACAACTTGTAATCTAGAGAATATTTCACACTAAAATCTCACAAAAATTTCAAAAAATATTAAATGTGCAGAACTAAATAGACAAAATGAAATGATCTCATTTATCGTCTAGTAAATATTGCTCTTTTAGGCTTGTGACAATATGTCAATAAATAAAAATTAAAAGTTTTATATTGCAATATTTATTAAATTTAAAAAATTAATGATCATTCAAAATAGCTAAAAATAATTATTATTTTCAGAATTAATTTAATAAAAAATTAGATAATAGAAAGTATACTGACAAATAGTTTTTATAAAAAAAAGTAATTTTAAAACTAGTTAGGTAGTCGCTAAGTACTACAATATATGGGATAAGAAACAAATTAAATCTCGACAATAGAAATTACCTAAGATGACTGCTAATATTTAGCGAATCTACTTTGAGAACTAGTATTGCTGAAAGTTAATCTAAAATATTTAATGAATTAATCTTCTACTATTTTTTAGACTATAGAGTGTGCAATTATGATAGTGATCTCGAACATTATCTATCATCCAAAGCTTACACGCACTACAAAATGATAAAAAAAGTTAAACGAAAACTAATTGATATGATTCTAGGTTTTTTATCTAAACAAATACCATTACGGATAATATCAGGTACTATTTAGTATAGGCAAATATTTTACTTAAAGTTTTTATACTGGCGTGACTAGTAATTACTTGCTCCGTTAAGAATTACTATTGTGCTAGACTAACTAAAATGACAAGATCAGATAGAGGATCTATGAAAACTTTTAAGTTTAGAAGTAGTGACTAGTTATGAAACGAAAACACAAGGAATAAAACTAGAAAAAATCAAAAAAAGATAAATTGCTAATAATTAGACTTTTTATGATCGTTGACTTCAAATTCAATGGTAATTTTTTGATTGTGCTTAATAACTCTTAATATGTGAGAGAGTAAACTAAATACTTAATTCTAGATTAGGACTAAGAATTGATTAAGTTTCCTAGAATATTGATTAACTTAGTCTAGTTATCGAGCATATCTGTCGACAAGAAAACCTAGTTGACTATTTGCTCGACGAATGTTTTATTTATCCTAAATTTGTCAGAAAATGGAAGTAGAGTTAACTGTAGTAGAAAAAAGTGATCGTCTTGATCGTTGTTTATCCCAACTTTTAAAAGATATCTCCCGATCACGTCTCCAAAAACTCATTCAACAGGGAAATGTTCAGGTTAACCGTCAAATTTGTACTAATAAGAAAATTAAAGTTAGTTTAGGCGATCATCTACTTATCTCTTTTCCTCCTCTTCAACCATCGAATCTTGAACCAGAACCCATTCCACTCGATATTCTTTACGAAGATGACTCCCTTATTATCATTAACAAACCCGCAGGGTTAGTTGTTCATCCAGCCCCTGGACATCCTACTAAAACATTAGTCCATGGACTGTTGTATTATTTTCCTGAATTAGCAGGAATTGCAGGAGTACAACGACCAGGAATTGTCCATCGTCTTGATAAAGATACAACAGGAGCGTTAATGGTAGCAAAAACTGATTATGCCCACCAGCACCTACAAAGTCAACTAAAAACAAAAACAGCGCGACGAGAGTATTTAGGGATAGTTTACGGTGGTTTTCATTTTCAGTCACCGGGAAATTTTTCTACTCACGATCACAAGGAACATGGCACAATTAACTTACCTATTGGCCGTCATCGAGTTAATCGCAAAAAAATGGCAGTGGTTCCTGTGGAAAAAGGAGGACGCGAGGCGGTCACTCATTGGGAAATGTTAGAAAAGTTAGGGAACTATACTCTAGTTAAATTTCGACTAGAAACCGGACGCACGCATCAAATACGGGTTCATAGTAGTTATTTTGGTCATCCAATTGTAGGTGATCCACTGTATTCTTCTAAAAGATCGGTCGGAGTAAATTTAACAGGTCAGGCTTTACACGCTCATAAGTTGAGTTTAGAACATCCAGTTACAGGAAAACCAATTGAGGTAGTCGCCCCTTTTCGAGAGGCTTTTACTAAACTTTTGACTACATTGCGTAAACGATATTCAAACACTTGATAAAACAAGGTAAAAAAAGTAATTTGTATTTTACAAATGAAGTATGTTGTTAACCAGAAAATTTTTTGAATATTTTTATTAAAATACTTTAGGAAATTTTAGAGTCTTGCCGCTCTAGTACTACTTTGTGGGGAATAGCAGCCTCAGTAGGGGTAATTGGTATTTTGGGGCTGAACTATCGAGCTATTCCAAAATTTACTTCCTCGTTGTTAGAGGTACGGGTAGACTGAAATTTATTTCTCAAGGAATAGCTCTTCTATTCTATGGGGTTGTAAGTTCGGCTTATGAACTCTGTCTCTGGTCTAGTATTATTTTAAACATCGGAGAAGGCTATGACAAATCCAATAAAGAAACGGGCAAATTAAGCATATTTCGCTGGAGGTAGAAGTTTCTTGGCAAAAGCATCGGATCGAATTTAAAGATGTCCAAGCAGCTATACGGACTGATATAAAATAAGGGTTAAATGTCACACGAAAACTGTATGTACGGCTGAAGCAATATAGAAAAGTTTCCCTGATTCGCACAGGACAGTCTATTTCTTTTTCAAGACTAGAAAACCAAGAGGCTGAATTGGCTTGTTTTTGGGGAGTTCCCTTCTAGGGCTTATAATAATTGCCAACCCTAGCATTAGAAAATTGAAATGAAAAAATTACTACAGCGTTGGTCAACTATCTTAGCTTGTTTAGTTTTAGTTGGCGGTTTACTCTTAACGGGATGTTCTAGTCCGTCGGCCACTTCTTCTGATGCCAATACTAGCGAAAACTCAACTCTATCCATGCTGACGGGTCAAGAGAATCAGCTAGATATGGACAATTATGTTCCTAGACTTGAAGGTAAAGCAATAGTAGAAATGATTATTAAAGGCTTTCCCGTTACGATTGAAGTCAATGGAAAAGATGCTCCCGTCACCGCTGGAAACTTCGTTGATTTGGTTAACCGCGGCTTTTACAATGGATTAATTTTTCATCGGGTAGTTAAAGAACCCCAACCTTTTGTTGCCCAAGGAGGAGATCCCCAAGGAACTGGAACCGGCAGTTTTGTTGATCCTGATACAAAGAAAACTCGTTATGTTCCCCTTGAGATTAAATTAGAAGGAAATGAAAAACCTATCTATAGTAAGGCTTTGGGTCGGCAAGGAGCTTCTGTTAAAAAAAATGTAGTTCTATCCCATACTCGTGGTGCAGTAGCTATGGCTCGCTCTCAAATGCCTGATACTGCCTCTTCCCAATTCTATTTTGCTCTGTCTGATTTAACTTTTCTTGATGGAGACTATGCTGTATTTGCTTATGTCACTAAAGGAATGGATACTGTCGATAGCCTTAAACAGGGCGATCATATTGATTCAGCTAAAGTGATTTTTGGATTAGAAAACCTAAAACAATAATTTATAGAAGTTTAATACTAAAATACTGACTTGAATGACTTGTTGATGATGGCTTTAGTGAGGCTGAGTATAAAACAGTCATAAAGTTTGAGTCCGTTGGCTTATTTAACAGACTGTAGTTGCTGAAAGTTCATGACACGACTACGTTATCGTTAATTCGCAGAATCCTTACGTCTTAGAATGACAGAAAATTACGGACGGAAAGAAAAACAGTAGCTCCATGGTAAAAACAGTATTTGTTGAAGTCTGGTGCTATGCAGATAAAATATCGTCCTAATTCTACCGGAGTATTTTGTGATTGGGATCACTTCTATAGTTAGGATATTGAACTGTTCAAACATTTTATACATCACAGGTTCTTCTCCATTACAAGAAAACATTTCTTGATTTAATCAGCCATAATCGTTTTGTGGACTTATGCCTCAGGCAATGACGTTGCTGTGCTGTTTTTATGGATTTATCAAAGCTAAATTACACGGACAAGTTTTATCAATTATACTCCGATATAGGTCTTTCGTCAGGTCTTCAAGAATAGTGCGCTTCCTGTTCTTGAGAAACTAAAGAGTTATATAGGGTATGTAATTTTTAAAATTTTTAAAAAAGCTATATTGACAAAGACTTCAGGCAACTACTTGCTATTTACAAAGGATGAAGTAAAAGTTAGTTTAACTGATTTATAAAGTTTTTTTATAGGTATTTTGAAATTAAAACGATTAACGACAAACTTTAAAATATTTCTCGGGTTGAACAAATATTCAATATCCCGAAATATTTGGGATTGTTTTGTTAACTTTTTTGCTCGCCTGATTGCTTATACTTATTTACAAAAAAAATTTTTTCTCGGTTTAGGAGAACAAGATCAGCTAATCTTGTCTACCACTATTTGAAACAACCATTGTAGTTTTTATTTTATTATTGGCGATTGTTATTTAAGATTATCGTCAACTTTGTTGTTTTTAAACTTACGTCGTCTTAATCATAGATATGACGCTGAGAGAACAAGTTCAATATAAAATCAAAAGCAATAACTCCTATGCCGAAATTAGTTTATGTGTCTTCTGTATGTTTTTGAAAATCATGTCCCAAGCCAATGTAGTCAATAATACCTTTAATCTTAAAGATTCTCAATACTATTTCAATCGAGAATTAAGCTGGTTAGAATTCAACTATCGAGTCTTGCACGAGGCATTAGACGAACGAACTCCACTTCTAGAACGCCTAAAATTTACCGCAATTTTTAGCTCTAACCTTGATGAATTCTTTATGGTTCGCGTAGCAGGGTTAAAACAACAAGTAGCTGCTGGTGTAAGTAAATTAACTCCTGATGGTCGGACTCCTTCTCAACAGTTAATCGATATTGGTGCACGTCTTCGTCCTTTAGTTAAACAGCAGGATCATCTGTTTGAATACACCCTCAAAAATCTCTTAATTGCTCAAGGAATTTACTTAATTAACTACGTCGATCTCGATCAAGAACAACGTACTTATCTACATCAATATTTTGATGATTATATCTTTCCAGTACTAACACCATTAGCCGTTGATCCGAGTCATCCTTTCCCTTATATTTCTAACCTAAGTCTAAATTTGGCGGTTGTAGTTCGTGAACCTAACACCGCAAAAGAACATTTTGCAAGGGTTAAAGTTCCTCAAGTGCTTCCCCGTTTTGTCGTATTCCCCAAGGAATTACGCCATCAAGAAAATGAGCATACTGCTGTCTGGACAGGAGTTCCTCTTGAACAAGTAATCGCCCATAACTTGGAGGCTTTGTTTCCGGGGATGATTGTGCAAGAATGTCATCCCTTTCGTTTAACTCGCAATGCGGATCTATTAGTAGAAGAGGATGAAGCTGATGATCTTCTATTAGCCATAGAACAAGAACTTCGCAAACGTCATGTAGGTAAATCTGCAGTTCGTTTAGAAATACACACTTCTACCCCCAGTAACATTCGAGAACGACTGATAAAAGATTTAGTTTTAGATGAGATTGATGTCTATCATATCGATGGGTTACTAGGACTCAAAGACCTATTTTATTTTATGTCCATTCCTCGCTCTGATCTTAAAGAGAAACCTTGGAGTGCAGTCATTCCTAGTCCTTTACAACGAATTAAACAAGTTTTTAACAACAATGAAGATAGCATAATCCAACAGAAAGGAGAAAATATTTTTTCCCTAATTAAAAATTCTGATTTGTTAGTTCATCATCCCTATGATTCTTTTAGTGCTTCTGTTGAAGAATTTATTAACCAAGCTGCATATGACCCTAATGTTTTAACAATTAAGATAACCCTTTATCGTACTTCTGGCGATTCTCCTATTGTCAAAGCTTTAATTGCGGCAGCAGAAAATGGTAAACAAGTAGCAGCCTTAGTGGAATTAAAAGCCAGATTTGATGAAGAAAATAATATTCTTTGGGCGCGGCGCTTAGAACAATCTGGCGTCCATGTTGTTTATGGCTTAGCGGGACTCAAAACTCATACTAAAGTAGTCTTAGTAGTGCGACAGGAAGATAATAAAATTCGGCGTTATGTCCATATTGGAACAGGAAATTACAATTATAAAACTGCTAAGTTATACACCGATCTAGGCTTATTAAGTTGTCGAGAAGAACTGGGGGCTGATTTAACAGATTTATTTAATTTTCTCACAGGATATTCTCGTCAGAAATCCTACCGAAAATTGCTAGTCGCTCCCGTCACTATGCGTAATCGCATGATAGAAATGATTTATCGTGAAGCACAACATTCTAAAAATGGAGGAAGTGGACGCATTGTAGCTAAAATGAATGCCTTAGTTGATTCCCAGATGATTAGAACCCTCTATGAGGCTTCTCAGGCAGGAGTTAGAATCGACTTGATTGTGCGGGGAATTTGTTGTCTACGTCCAGGAGTTAAAGGGATTAGTGACAATATTAATGTTATTAGTATTGTGGGTCGTTTTTTAGAACATTCACGAATTTTTTATTTTCACAATGGTGGAAAAGAAAAAATATATATTGGGAGTGCAGACTGGATGACTCGTAACCTTTCTCGTCGGGTTGAAGCTATAACTCCTATCGAGGATCCATCAATTATGCAGGAGTTACAAGAAATCTTAGGAATTATGCTAGCTGATAATCGTCAAGCTTGGGAATTACAGTCTGATGGTAGTTATATTCAAAGACATCCTGGGGAAAATTGTCGAGAACAGAGTGCGCACGAGATTTTCATGAAAATGGCATTAAAGAGTCAACAGTTAACATAAAGAAATAACTGAATATAGAGGTTAATACTTATTGTCTTTTGTTATGAAGCCCAAGAGACCTCATAGGCAGTCTATGATTAGACTATTAACTGTTCTCGAAACTTTTCTACCACTAAGTTTAACCCGACAGAATTAGAGGCTTTAAAAAGTAAGCGATCGCCCGGTTTGACGATTTCTTTTAATCGTTCAATAAGTTCCTGATGGGTAGAGATACAATCAGTGATCACACCTAGTGCGCCCTGGGTAATTGCCTCTGCCTCAGGATCATTAACCAACACTAACAAATGATCAATCTCTAATTCCTTTACCATTTTTCCAACTTCACGGTGGAATTGAGCTGATTTTTCTCCTAATTCTTTCATAGTTCCTAGAATAGCTAAATGTCGTTTGCCAGGAATCCCTTTCAACAAATTTAGAGCCGCTTTCATAGACTCTAATCCTGCATTATAGGTCTCATCGAGAATGATAATGTCACCTGACAATTGATATTTTTGGGAACGTCCTTCAGGTACATGAACCCCAACTCCTTGAGTCAAAGGAGTTAAATCGAAATTTAGACATTTGGCTACAGCCAAAGCCCCTAAATAGTTTAAAGCATTGTGATGACCTGGTAACGGCACAGGAAAATTCATCCCCTCTACCTGTAAAGTTTGAAAATCAATTAATTTGCCAGTTATATCTCCTCCTTCAAGCCCATAAGTAATGGTTTTTCCTGACCAAACTTTCTTTGCCGTTTGAATTAAAAGAGTATTATCGTGGTTGAGAATAGCAATTCCCTCTTGAGACATTTGAACTAATAACTCACATTTAGCTTGCGCGATCGCCTCTTTTGAGCCTAGTCTCCCAATATGGGCTGTTCCCACATTTGTAATTAGCCCAATAGTGGGACGGGCTATTTGAGTGAGTAAAGCAATCTCTCCTAGAGCTCGCATACCCATTTCAACTACCACATAATTATGATCAGTCGTTAGATCTAATAAAGTTTTAGGAACACCAATTTCATTATTGTAGTTACTTTTAGTTTTGTGTACTTTCCCCTGTGTTCTCAAGACAGCTGCAATTAATTCTTTTGTAGTTGTTTTGCCAACTGAGCCTGTGACAGCTATCACCGGAATATCAACTTGATTACGCCACCAATGAGCAATTTGTTGATAAGCAACTAAAGTGTCTTTGACTTTAAACTGTGGTATTTTCTTACTTAAATTTACTGGTAAATAGTGATCGACAATCAGAGCTACTGCTCCCTTTACTGTTGCATCTTCTGCAAATTCATGTCCATCAAAATGGCTGCCTTTTAATGCCAAAAATAATTCTCCTTTTTCGATGGAGCGGCTATCTGTACTAATTCCTTTAGCCCTTTCATAAGGAGTAAAATCAAAAACTTGTTCTAAATTACTTTCAAATAAATTAAGAAAGTTGCTGAGATAAATTTGGAATGACATAATGTTTCAATCAAACTCTTTTATTGAAAAATAAACTTGAATTTAGTGATTTTATAATAACAAATATTACTTAACAAATATATCTAATTTTAGCTACAGTTATGATACTATGATAGTAGATTTTATAGATCTACTTGGTATCTAAAGCATATTTAAGAAGCTTAATGTTACAATGTTGACTATCTAGCTTTGAATATTCTGAATCAATGCTAAAAATCATTCTAATGAACAGGTTATGTGCAAATTAATTCGTCCGGGTGCTTATTCGATTATTGTCTGAATTTTGAATGTGATATTTTAATCATCCGTTGACAGATAAAGCCTCAACTACACAATTGTATTCCTAACCTAATTAGTCTGTTTAAAAATTTAGTGGAACTTTGTAGTGTTTTTTAGCATTACATCAATTAAATTCACTATTTGGTTAAAAAACTTAGTAAATCTAATGAATTTACTAAATTTCAGTGGTTAGTGAGAATAATTAATGTTAAAAGCACCAACAATTAATTCATAAGCAATCTTATCCATTGTTATTAATAATTTATACAAATATTATTCATCTACAGACGATAGTAGAGGTCGATATAAACAAATCGTTGTAAGTATTAAGCACAACACAGAACTTTACTTATAAGGTTGGGATTGTTCAACTAATACCACTCTTCAGGCTTAAATTAATGACACTAGAATATTGTCAAATTTAAAATTCTACGTTTTCAATAGAGTTAAGTCCTGTTTTTAAACACTTTGTGTAGACATAGTAGACGATAGTCATACTTATGAAAGTATGTCCCATAATTTTTCTAACTCCAATTGTTTCCGCCTAAACTATTAAATGGTTTCAACAAGATTTTTATAAGTATTTAATTATTATTTAACAACCTTTAATATACAAAAAATTAATTAAAAAAACTATCCATAACGTCTTCTGAAATATTATACCTGAATACAATAATAAAAAATCCAATAAATTTTTAATGGTGCAGATATCGAATCAATTATTAAATTTTTTCACCGTTAAAAGTATTCAGTAGCCGGAACACTATGTTTTCACTAAAAATATTACTTTTAGTAAAGTGAATTTAACTATCTTAAGCCAAATCAAGTTTTTTTCAAATGAAATCGACTGAGATCATGACAAACTTCTCATTTTTATATCCAGAAGAATGAGAAGTTTGCTATGATTTGAAAGTTTCCTGTTTAAGAATATATAACTAACTATCAACTCTACACAGTCAATAATGAGGTTACTTTGTCCAAAATACTCAACATCATCAGAAGTTCCTCTATTTATCTATTTGCCAGGAATGGATGGAACGGGGAAGTTATTACATCGACAAGTTAAAAAATTGACTCAATTTTTTAACGTTCGTTGTTTAGCAATTCCCCAAAATGATTGTAGCAACTGGAATACTTTAGTTTCTCAAACCATTTGTTTAATTGAAAAAGAACTCAAGCATCATCCTCAATTTTCTTCGGTTTATTTATGTGGAGAATCTTTTGGAGGATGTTTAGCGATCAAACTTGCTCTAAAGTCTCCTGAATTAATTAAAAAAATGGTTTTAATCAATCCTGCTTCATCTTTTACACAACGTCCTTTATTAAGTTGGGGAAGTGAATTAATTCAATGGGTACCGGAGATTCTACATCAAACTTCAACCCTAGGATTTTTACCATTTTTAGCAGCTTTAGGAAGAATGCAAACAAAGGATTATCATGTTTTATTAAAAGCGATGCAGTCAGTTCCTCCATTAGTAGTTAGTTATCGACTGAAGTTATTACGGGATTTCAACGTCGATGAAGCACAATTAAAACAGTTAACCCAACCTATTTTAACCGTCGCTAGTGATAGCGATTACTTATTACCGTCTGTCACCGAAGGAAAACGATTAGTCAACTGCTTACCTAATAGTCATTTAGTAATCCTAGCTAATAGTGGACATGCTTGTTTATTAGAAACTGAAGTTGATTTAACTAAACTGCTTCAAAACTATAATTTTTTACCCCTCAAAATCACAGCCAATGAACACTAAAACCGATAAGACTTATTAATTTCTAGTCATTATTGAATATCTTAATACGAAGAAAATATTAGGGAAGATAGATATTCAAAAATGTAACAATAATTTTAGCACTTTTAGGTTTATGAGATAGCTCTGTAAGGTACACAACTACTGCTAATATCACTATTAACTCTAAAACTATTACCGACAGTAACAGGATAATAAGGGGTGATATAAACCTATATCTTTAGATTAAAATCTAGCTGTTTAGGAGCGAAAATTTTCTGTACCATACATTTTTTTAAAAGTATTTTTATTTTGATACGTGCGTATCAAGGTAGACTAAATGTAGACTTTTTACAGCCCTATAGGAATATAGAAAAACTTATTATCCTTATATAAATTTTTATAAAAAAGGAAAAATAGCATGTAATGAAAATTCAATCAATACTCTAAAAAGTATTGATTAAACTATAAAGTTAAAATTTTAATTCAAAAAAAATTAATTTTTAAAAATATAAGTAAAATATCGGGATGGGAAACTACCAATAAGCTCTATCCTGATTTTAGAAGCTAATATTAATTATTTAGGTATTTAAAATATCCAATAAAAATTATTGTTAAGATATATAATTTAGTAGTTATCAGCATTTTTGGATATTGGTTTTAGGTATAGAATCAAACAAGGCGGTTAGTCAAAAAGATTATAATAGTTATGTTTATAGCAAAAAATTGAATATTTTCTTAAAAAAATTATATTGATTATCAATTTCAACGAAAGAAGACAATAAATAAATTAGAGAGTAGCAGCAATATTAGTAACATTAGTGTTGTTGACAGTGAGGGTAATGCTACTAGTGTCACTAACTCCAATGGGAAGGGATCATCTTACGTTATTTCTGAGATAAGAATTATGTTGAATAATCTGCTTTAGAAAGCAGACTTAAATTTCTTGAGGTTTCACCTATGATCTTCCAATCACCATACTTTCTCAATCAAGTCTTACACAATTATTCTTAAACAAGAAAACCCTGAAAATATCTTAGAATTATGGATAAATTGTGTTTAAACTGCTATTTTATAAACAAGTTTCAATTTACTCTATTTTGGGTATTTCTTGGATAAAGCCATAACCTATCCACTGTTTAAACAGAGAACTTAGAAGAATTAGTCCTAACCAAAGGCGACACAAATTATTTAATCAACATAAACAAATATGTTTTTTAGGAAGGTTCGTGTGTTTCAATACATTGATTGTGACAGAACAACTGCCATTGGCAATCCTCAATGGTTCGGACTTATGTGTGATTGAACTAATTGCTTATTGAACCAATAATAAATTGTAATACTCAACTTGGGTTGAAAACTCCTACCAACATTTTTGCTAGACTACTCTGGAACAGTAATAGGATATTTTCTTTGTCCTCGGACGATTTTCTCTTTTATTGAAAATAATGTAACTTATATAGCTGAAGAGTCAAGAGCAAAAAAACATCATGATTCCCTCAGTGTAATTTAGCTGACGAGGTCATCATCGGTTCTACTCAAATTTTCAATAAATACTATGTTTGTTTTACGTTTGTGTGTGAGTATGAGTGCAGGTATTTTTCTGTCCTTAGTCTGGAAAGTATCGGTGGCGACACAAGTACCGTCATCTTCTGTCAAAACTCAAGATGGAACTTCGGAAACTTCTCAGAAAACTTATTTGTTATCCCCCAATGAGCGAGTGCAAGCGAAGAAGTCGAACCCTAATCTGGCGGACACCCAACAGATAAAACAATCTATTTCAAAACAAACACCATCAACTATCAAGAAATTTCCTACTCAGGTTACTGTTGAGTCAATAGACTCGTTAAATGTAACCAACACTGTTGATCGCTCTTCAGGCATCTCAAAAAACTTGCTATCAAACAAACTTAATCCCGGTGGCAACCCTTTATTGTTTCCCACTAAACCCTCAGAAGTGGAGACCGCCATCAGTCAACCGATTACCTTAGAACAAGCCATTTCCTTGGCATTGCATAATAATAGAGAACTCCAAGCCTCTCGTATCAAACTAGAAGAGCGTCAGGCTCGTTTAAAGGTCGAACAAGCCGACTTGTTTCCTACAATAGACATTGGAGCTAGTGCCGTACGGTTTAGAAATGATCGGGTATTTGGTGGTGGTACAAATCAACTTGGAAATTTAATTCCTGAAGAAACCAGTGCTGAAACTTTTACGGATCTTCGGGGTTTAGCAACCCTTAATTACATTATTTACAGTGGGGGTGAACGGTCAGCCCAAATTACACGGGCTCAACGAGAAGTCCGAAACCAAGAGCTAGAAGTAGAGCGAATTTCTGAACAAACCCGTTTTGAATCTACTGATCGTTATTATCGCTTACAAAACGCCGATGCTCAGGTTGCCATTGCCCAAGCGGCGGTAGAAGATGCCAATCAAAGTTTACGGGATGCTCGATTGTTAGAACAAGCCGGGTTGGGAACACGATTTGATGTTTTGCGAGCTGAGGGTGACTTAGCTACGGCTAATCAAGGGTTAACCCGTGCAATTGCAGAACAGCGAACTGCAAGACGTAGTTTGTCCGAATTTCTGAGTGTCGGACAACACATTCAATTAACAGCAGTAGATGAGATCTCCGAAGCAGGGACTTGGGCAATGACCCTTGATGAAACCATTGTCCGTGCCTATAAAAATCGCGCTGAGTTAGAACAACAATTAGTACAACGAGAAATTGGTCAACAAGACCGTGACATTGCTCTGTCAGAAATTAGACCCCAGGTTAGTTTTCTGGCGGAATACGATGCACGGGAAAACTTAGACGATGGCGTTCCTGTTCTTATGGACTGGACATTCGAAGCACGGGTTCGCTGGCGGATTTTTGATGGGGGGAGAGCCTTTGCGGGAGCCAGACAAGCTGAACGGAATATAGACTTAGCCAATACTAACTTTGCTAAACAACGTAATGCCATTCGTTTTGAGGTAGAAGAAGCTTATTATAACCTTATTGCAAATCGGGAAAACATCACCAGTACCCGCAAGAACGTTGAAATTTTTACAGAGGCTCTCAGACTGGCTCGATTACGATTTCAGGCAGGAGTTGGAACTCAAACTGATGTCATTGATGCTCAACGAGATCTCACCGATGCACGGGGGCGTTTTCTACAGGCAGTTATTGGCTACAATCAATCTCTCAATGCTTTACAACGCTCAGTTAGTAATTTACCTGATAATGGACTGTTTGAGGCACGTTGATCCTAGGCAATTGTCTGTCTTCTGTCACTTTAAACATTGTAGGAGCAATTTATGTGTCTTTACGTATAAGTTAGTATCTTTCACAGAAAAATTAATTTTTAAAATTGTGAATCATCTTGTTGTTCTAACTGATCAACTCTTTTCTCATTTTGTCTATATGTATTGAACAGACACTTTTCTTTGATCTTATAGGAGTTTCCCTAATTACTCTCTGAGTATTGGTCATGGTAATTTTTTGTACTATACAAATGGTATTTATTAATATTTGGGGGTTTAAACACGCTGTTGATATTGCCCTAGTCCAATATGATTACCTCCAAGATAACTCAAAGGAAAAATTAACTTTCTTTCCAGTTTTGGCGACTGCTTTATCTGCCAGTGTAGGATTATGGAATATGGCTGGGGTAGCCCTTGCAATTAAACTCGGAGGTCCAAGGGCAATATTTTGAATGACCATAACAGTAATTTAATGTCAACTAAATTTATCGAATGTGCTTTAAGGCTGAAATATCGCATTGTTCATTCTGATGGAATAGTAGTTTGTGGAGCGATGTACTATTTGTGTGACGGGTTAAATACATTAGGTTAAGCTCAATTGAGATAAGGTTTTAGCAATCATTTATCGAGTTGCTGGAATTGATTCAGCCATAGGTGCAGGAAATATGTTCCAGTCTAATCAATCGTTTGCTGTATTAGTCATCATCATTCCACAGTTAAAACCATATAATTAGGCTTATGCTTTAAGTTTAGCGCTGTTGGTAGGATTAGTAGAGGTATTGGCAGTATTAACCATATTAGCATCGTCACTAGTAAGTTAGTCCCAATAATGGTTGTAGTTTACATTTTTAGCTATTTGTGGATGTTAAAAGTAAATTTTACGGTAATTCCCAGGGTATTTTTTATGGTTCAAGGAGTCCGGCACAGTGCCTTTTCTAATGGAGTTGAATTGGAACAGCGGCGATTGCTCATTCAGTGGACAAGACTTAAGAACCTATTCGATAGGGAATGATTTCCATCTTAGAACCGTTTGTTGACAGGGTGATTATCTGTAATTTAATGGCATTGATAATCATAACGATAGGAATCTATAGCGACGTAGTGGGAGTAACTATTAGTAGTTGAGCTCTAGCAGCGCTAGCTTTTGGTTTAGTTATTAATTGGGTTCCTTTTGTTTTAGCTGAGGTGATGGGTCTGTTTGCCTTTTCAGGGATAATCACTTGGTGTTATTACGTCCAAAGATGTTTGGCTTATGTTTTCGGAGAATCTAGTCGTCATACCTTTAAAATTATGTTTCTAATTTTCATCTTTCTGGGATCTATTATTAATTTAGGAGACGTAGCAAACTTTAGTGAAACAATGTTATTAACCTTAGCTATTGCTAATGTTCTAGATTGTATTTTATTTTCAATAAAAATAGCTGATAATTGACAAAAATATTGGCAAAAGTTGAAGTTTAAAGAAATAAAAGACAAATAATACCTGCAAAGGGAAGATATCCACGCTATTTTAGTCGCGCGTCTAGTCAAAATATTTTAATCGCTTGATTGAAAGATTCTGGTGCTATCCAAAAGGCCCAATGATTTCCCCGGACTTCTTTAACATGTAAGTTATTTAAATAAGTTTTATAAGGCTTAATTTGCTATCAAGTTATATTAAGTCCTTGTTTGGGTTTAATAAATAGTGTAGTAATCTCAATAAACTCAGTCAATCCTGTGCATCTTATCATATCTTTAAAAAGATAGAGGCATATCACATTTAATTCCCCATTTTTCCTTGTTTTTTCAATTCCTGATTAGAAAACTTTTTGTTGCGAGGGAGTCTATCCTTAAATATAATCTGCAAATTTATAACCAGTTTAAGGTTTACTGCTATCACCATGACTGCCTAAATTAGGTGCAAAAACTATGATGATCCCTCGATAAATAATCTTCTAAACTTGACTAAATTAAGCTATTATCAGCCAAACGATACAACAGTATAATTATTTTTTTCCTAGATTCCATTCTGAATAAAATATATGAATACCTGATAAGTTAACAATGTTATGAACAAATATTTTTTACCATAAACAAAGTTATTAGATCATAATTTAGGATAAAATACACTGTACGAAGGGCTTAAAAAAGGGCACTAATTCAGGTTGACTAGCCACTAAACAAGGAAAAGATTTTTTTCCATAATCATCACCAATCTTAAGCGGAAAAATAGGGTCATCATTTAAAGAGACAAAAACTCCACCTGCACCTCTAAGAATAACCCAAACCGCTGCAATATCCCAAATTTTAGGGGTGACTTCTACCCCCCCTAATGCTGCTCCACAAGCCACTAATGAAATGTTATAACTAGCGACTCCAATCATACGAATTTTACACGGAAAAGGTTCTCTAAGAATTTTAGTACTACGAGTGCATAAATTAAAAAGATGACTTTGGCTAGGCTGGTCATAACTAGTGTGAATTTTTACTCCATTTGAATAAGACCCTTTAGGTCCAGTTATTCCGGTTTCCCCATACCAGTATCCATGAAAAGATTGCTGAAGTTGGGGAAAATAAACAAAGCCAAAAACAGGGGTTCCTCTATATAACAATCCCAGAGAAATCCCCCAAATTGGGATACCTCGCGTGAAATTAGTGGTTCCATCAATCGGGTCAATGATCCAACACCAGTCTGTTTCAGGGAAGATATGAGTGGTTTCCTCAGTAAGAACTCCATGTTCAGGAAATTTGGTAGCGATCTCTGTGCGAATAGTTTGATCAGTCCAATGATCAGCTTGGGTAACTAAAGAACCATCATCCTTCTGTGTAGGGGATATTTTACCTACATCAGCCACTAAATGATGTCCGATTTTTTGGGTTGTCGTCCGACAAAACGTTAAAACCTGGTGCCAAAATTGTTCCATGTTCAATTGTAAAAATAAGAAGGTAGCAATAGGATATCATCCTTAGAAGATATAGGAATATAATTTGATAAAGCAAGTTTTTTGATTCCAGGTTCCCCAAGATAAAAGCTAGAAAGATTTCATGAGTTGCCCTCGGATAGAATTTTAACAAAAGTGTTATGCTAGTGGGCAATCACATCTTTTTGGATATTTTTTCTACAATAAGGCAAAAAATTTAAATTCATTTGAACCCCAAATTATCAATATTTTACTTTTGAGACCGATACTGCCCATAAAATTTTTGTCGTAGATGAAACTTTAAAATATTAATGAGATAAGAAAATGTTATCAACTTCAACTAACAAAGCTGCTATGATCCGTAACTATATTCTTCTTTCTCTAGTCGTTATGATTTTGGGAGTGGGATTAACGGATATTTTTAAAAATCCTGGTCGAGTTGGACAGAAGGATCGTATTGATAATTATGTCCGCTACATCAATGCCGGTTTTGTTGCTCAAACGCAAAAATCAGGACGTTAACACTCCGTCGTTAAGCTCGTGTTGGCAATATTTTGGCTCAAGATGTCTAGACAAACAATATCTCTAGGTTCTTCCACTGATCTTTTTCTTGCTAGCGTAAGAACCACGACTAAAACATTTTTATATGAAATTACCTTTCGCTCTCCAGCTTATATGTAAGTACGACTTACTAAACTCTATGGATGAAACCATACTTTAATATAAGTAAATAATCCTTATACTCCTATTATTTGAGGAATAGCGCAGTATTATTTTATCCCCTTGTTAGCTTCTTTTTAATTAAAAAATAAATTAATTATCGTACCTATTTTTATTACTTTCATCTATATTTTTTTATAAATTCAACCATTGTTTTTTATAGGCTTAAATGAATATTATCTATTAATAAATCATTAAATCCTTTTTTGAAAGCTCTTGAAATCATTCTTAGTGAAGATATTTTTTAAAACCTTATCTAAAAATTTATATAAGATTGTATTTTTTGATTAATTCACCTAACTTACAATATCTTTGATTTGCTATACTCTTCTATTTTATAGATAATATTTATGCTCTTTTCTATCATGGAGTTTATCTTTTGGCTACGAGTAAACTTTGATAACATTTATCTTTCTAATTATGTTAGCTAAATTTTTAAAAAAACACTATATTTTAATTAATCACTAAATTAATCACTTTATTTATGAACTTGATATTTTAATCAACAGTTTTCAATATACTTAAAATTAGGATAATAAGGAGAAAAAAATACTACTTATGCTCCGATAGACTTCATCAGTGAGAAAATCTTTTTTGTTTACATATTTTTAAATAGTAAAATAGAAAAACCTAATGTAGCGAGCGTTACGATTAACGCAATATTTTTACTTGATTATTAGAATGTGTTCCCTAAGCTCGTTTCTCTTTAGTTGCTCCGGCATAGCGACAAGTCATAGCTAGCTTAACTTCAGTTTCATTCATCAAAATTAAGTACGCAAGTTTAAGTTATCTAAGTAACATAGAACACTCCCATCTCAGGGTTTATACCTTGGTAGATTGAGAAGCTACCAAGGTATAAAGTATTTATTTTTTCGTTTGAGTGAATACTTAGTTCTTGTAGAGCAGCATAGTTATTTTATTCTAGCAATTCTTCTACAATGTTTAGGTGATTATGCTTCCATTAAAAGGAATGTTTCCGTCCATGAGGAAACAGTTATCTACTTTTTGTTGTTTTATAATCTCCAGGGAGATAATCGATAAAACTATAACTGACTTAAAAAGACTCTGATAGTTATAAAATTAATTAACTAGTCTTATTATTAGTTTCTATTACTTCAGTGGAAATATCTATAGGAGCACAGTTTGTTTTTTTTTATATTTGCTTCAATTTATTCAGTTGATACTACACTTAAATTAAGTTTACTAATAAAAATATATTAATTTTAACCTTAAATTATACTAAATATAATTTATATTCTTTGATTAATTTTACTTATGCCAATCACAAATATTTAATTTGGCTCACTCATGTAAAGCTTTCAAGTATCACAAAACATATAAAAATTTTTATTATTTCAGTTATTATTTAATCTTAAAACTGTTAATACTATTTTTAAGTTAGCCGCTGCAAAAAAGTAATATTCAAGAATGCATTTAAGATTTAATATTATTTAAATCTTAAAGTTATAATATTAATTGATATTAGGTTTTTCCAAAAGATTAGAGAGGTTTCTTTGTATCTGAAGATAGTATAAATTCTGATTATATAGAAAACAATTGCTCAGGGAGACTTCGACTAATATCATTAATATCTATTAAGTAATATTGAAAAACTTAAGAAACTTAGAAAATATTTGACGAAAACATCATCATCACACCGTCACATTCTTCAAATCTAAAAGAGATCTAGAGGATTGTTAGCTAAAGTTCTAATCTAATAATAATCTATGATTAATACACCTAGCCTCAATCTGGTGAAGCATGCAGCCTCATTTGTATCCCAAACGCCTCTACCAGTGGCTCACTTCTAGTAACTTTAGGCTCGGTACCACCGATCCTCGCTATGCCTTAGTAGAGGCCTGTTTGATCGGATTTCTCTCAGCCTTAGCTGCTCTTATTCTTAAAGTAGGAGTCGGTTGCTTGGGAGGATGGCGAGTAAGTTTAGCCAATCAATTTGGGGCGATTTGGGTCCTTCCCCTTGGAGGCTTAATTTTAGGATGGGTATCGGGATGGTTGATCGAACAAGTTTCTCTTACTGCTGCAGGAGGTGGTATTACCCAAGTCAAAGCTTCGTTGGCTCGCTATCCTGTCCCATTATCTCTACAGGTTGTTCTAGTTAAATTAATTGGCACGGTCTTGGTATTAGGGGCTGGATTAACCCTAGGTCGTCGTGCCCCCACAGTCCATATTGGAGCGGCTTTAGCAGCACAGTTAAGCAGTTGGGTTCCCACCTCTCCTGAACATCGACGACAAATGATTGCGGCTGGAGCTGCTGCCGGACTAGCTGCTGGATTTAGTACTCCGATTGCTGGAGTTCTATTTGTGGTTGAAGAGTTGATGCGCGATGTTTCTGGTCTAACTCTACAAACCGCTATTGTTGCTTCATTTGTGGGAGCTGTTGTCTCTTTAATCCTTCAGTCAGCATCTCTATCATTTTCGTCTTCCCTTTTAAATCTGCCTAATATTAGTTTTTCAGCTTCTGAAATTCCTTTTTACCTATTGTTGGGGATTTTAGCTGGGATATTAGGCTCACTTTTTAAACGGGGACTTCTGTTTAGTCTGAGCGTGCAAAGTCGTCTTAATTTACCTTTACCTTGGCGAATCGGATTAGTTGGGATGATTTCCGGGGTAATCGTTGCTCTCTTACCTCCTTTTTTTCAAGATAATGCAGGATTAAGAACTTTTTTGGTTACAGGTGGATTGAGTGACGACAAAATTCTTTTAGCTTTTGTTGCTCATTTTTTCTTAACTATACTAGCCTATAGTTCTAATGCTCCGGGGGGACTTTTTGCCCCCGCTTTAGTTTTGGGATCCGCCCTAGGCTATTTAGTGGGAGATTTTGAGGAGTTTATAACAGGAACGGGCGCCGAATCTACCTATGCCCTGGCAGGAATGGGGGGCTTTTTTACTGCAGTAGTTCGGGTTCCGGTAACAGCTATTGTTATTGTCTTTGAATTAAACACGGATTTTAATATCGTTCTTCCTTTAATGGTGACTTGTGCGGTTTCTTATGTGGTAGCCGAGAGTGTATCACGAGGGTCTTTATACGAAGATATGCTTAGGACTAAGGGAATTTACATTAATGAAGCAGCAACGGCGCAAGATTTTTTGTCTCAATTGACTGCAGCCAATGTCATGCAGTCCAAAGTAGAAAGTTTACCTAGTCATTTGACCCTTGAAGAAGTTTTTCAAGCAATGTCTATATCGAGTCATCGCGGCTTTCCAGTGATAGAGAACGGCAAATTAGTGGGAATTGTCACTCAAACTGATTTGTCCAATTCGGCTCAATATTTACCAGACACATGTCTTAGAGATTTCATGACACCACGCCCAATTACGGTTCCAGCCGATGCTTTTCTAAGTGATGTTCTCTATATACTTAATCGACATGGATTATCTCGTCTTCCAGTAACAGAAGGGACAAAATTAGTAGGAATTATTACCCGCACTGATATTATTCGTGTAGAGGCTAATCAACTTGAAGGTCATAATGCTCAAAGAAATGAATCCTTGCAAGAACCTTCTTATGCTATCTATCAAACTCGCGCTCCAGCTATTGGAGAGGGACGCATTTTATTGCCTTTGGCTAACCTAAATAGTGCAACAGCTTTGTTTCAAATTGGAGCGGCAATCGCAACTCAGAAACAATCGGAATTAGAATGTTTACAGATAATTAAAGTTCCAAAACACAGTAATCCTGCTCAAACTTCCCTAAAAAATCAACCCCAGCGTCAATTACTCCAAGACCTGGAAAGATTAGGCCGGCATCAGCATCTTCCGGTTCACACTCAAATTCGGGTTGCTCATGATATTGCCCAAGCTATTTTAGAAACAATCCGTGATCGCCATATTACTTTGATGATCTTGGAATGGACTGAAGACAGTCGAACTCCTGGAGCAGTTTTTGGACATATAGTAGATTTTTTGATTAGTAAAGCCCCTTGTGAATTAGTTTTAATTAAATTGGGTGATCACCATAATGTTTATCCTTACAATTTAGATAAGGATGCTACCTGGTTAATTCCTATCGCTGGAGTACCTAATGCTCAACGGGCTATGGAGTTACTCCCTGGACTAACTGGGTTGTATAATTGTTCACGCTCGCCAATTATTTGGTTGTGTAAAGTATTCTCTCCTGATGGCAATTTTCCTGACTACCAAGCTTTAGAACAAACTGCTCAAGAGTTACAACGAACTCTTGAGCGCCTTGTTATTCCTTTACCCATTCGTTCCCAATCGGTGGCTGATGCGGTGGTTCATTTGGCAACCTCCGAAACTTGTGATGTAGTCATGTTAGGGGTCAGTCGCGAGGGTCTGTTAGAACAGGTGATACATGGTAATCTTTCCAAAACAATCGCTCGGCAAGTCCACAGCACTGTTATTTTAGTTCAAGATGCATTATAAGATTAGTCCACTGCAAGAAAAATCTAAAAATGTATAAAAAATATGTCTTAAATTCATATAAATTAGATTTTTTTTGCATGCAGATGCCTCAGTGAACAACCTATGCTGGGAAAAATAATCACATGAAGAAATAATATTAGGTTTGAGATCATGTAAATAATCACTTAACCTTATAAACTCATTATTTATTTTTCTACCTGGTCACTATCGCTGGAGTATCAAATGCTCAACAGGTTATGGAATTACTCCCTTACTAGGACTAGGACTACTTAGCTTGAGTTTATCTAAAATTGTCATTAATCAAAAGAAAATAGACTCTTAGGTCTCTCTAAAAAAATGAGGAGTTTAATTTTTAAAAATTACGAAGCAAATACATCCTAGTAGATTATTAGTAAATAAAATATGAATTAAGTAAGGTACATTCGGTTAATTTTTTTCGTGACAATTCTAAACTGAAGTTAAATCATAGCATAACGTACTAAGGTGAGTGAGTTTCAAGTATCTTATGCCACGCACGCCGCCAACATATCCCAGTTTACTCCTCACCCTCGATGGTTGTTGTCATAGTGGATTCTCGTTCCAGCCCATTGGAGTTTTTCTCGTAAGGTTTGATAAAAAGAATAATTTTCTTGAAGAATAATAAATTTGGCCACACATTCAGCCATATGAACCCTTATCCATTGTCCTGGCCAAATAGACGTAGCTAAAGCTCCATCAGTCCACAATTTAGTATTTAATTCAAAGTCCCCCAAAGACCAAATATCTACTACAGACCGAGGGGGAATAATAATAGGACGACTGGCCAAACTTAGGGGACAAATGGGAGTAACAGCGATCGCATCCATGCCTGGATGAACAATAGGTCCATTGGCTGAAGCAGTATAACAAGTTGACCCCGTAGGAGTTGCTACCAATAACCCATCCCCCTGATATTGATCCACCACTTCTCCATCGAGTTCTATTTCTAAAACTGATGTGGGCATCCGATCAATACTTGCAGGCTTCACACACATTTCATTGAGACAATAAAACTGTTCACTACTGGGGATTGGGTTGGTCTTATCTCCTTCAAATAAACAAGCTTCTAACATCATGCGTTGTTGTACTACATAGCGATCCCCTAACAAACGAGCCCAAACGTTTTCTATATCCTGAAATAACTCAAAGGGTTCGGTGAGAAAGCCTAAATGTCCTCCCACATTCACTGCCAAGATAGGGATGTTTTCTGGTGCTAATTGTCGCGCTGCGGCTAATACGGTTCCATCTCCTCCTAAAATGATAGCTAGATCAATTTTTTCGTTAACAGAAGATAAAAACACGGGGTAGGGATTGTCTTTAATCCCACTAGGCCCCATCAATACTTTACAGTTACGGACTTCTAGTTCTCGAGCACAGGTTTGAGCCCATGATTTACTTTGGGCATCTGCAGCTTTGTAAGCAATAATTACTTGTTTAAGTTCCACGTTAGTTGAGTTTAATTGTTAATTTTTCCCTCAACTTACCGAGGGATGTTTAAACCTTACTTTCCTATTATTGTATCGAATTAAGTTATCTATAAGCTACTCAATGCACTAGACTTTACTAAAAGTCTAGTGCATTGAGTAGCTTATGATTATAATAGTGAACAACAAGGCAATTGTGTCTTTATTCAGTTTTTACTCAATCAATATCTAGATTTATCTCTCTCAAATTCAAGGATACTAGAATTTAAAAATATTTTTTTATTTTTTACTAACAGTTTTCAATGAAGTTGAAATCAAGAGGGTAAAGAGATAAAAATACGACCTTTGCTCTTATAGATTCCATCAGTTCTCTAATCTTTTATTCTTCTATTATAGTTTAGTAAATTATCCATGGGCACATAAGCTTCTGGCTACAGTGTGTCAGTGCCTCTGTTCCATAATCAAGAAAAACTTCTTTATTTTGTTCATCATTCAAAAGTAAAAGAGGCTAAAAAGACTGATTTAGCGGATACTCTAATCAACATAACATATGAAGATATTTTCCATAAACTCATCTTTTTTTAGTTATTTCGACAAAGTGATGAGTTATAGCCAGCACGTACTCCAGTTTTGTCAGTAAAAACTAGATCTGAAAGTTTTAGTTATCCAAATATCGTCGAATATTCTTCCTTCAAAGTTAAAACCCTATCTTATGTAAAGTTCTAAAGCATGAAATGTTTTTCGCGGTCAAGTTAAGTCTTTGAACGAAACAAAGCATTGTAAAAATACTGACCCTAACACTTATTGTCTTTTTTAAGTAAGTACTGATATCTTGTACACTAGCATAGGGTTTTTACATTTTAGTAACTGCTCTGCGCCAATTAAAGAAAATTATTCTCGGCAACAAGAGAATAGTTCTATTATTTTAGTGAGAATATCTATGGAGTACAGCTTTATTTTTTTGCGCAACTAATTTATATTTCTTCACTTGTATTTATCGAGATATAAACAACTATAATGCTAAAGTATTTTTTTAGTACAATTTTTTATAAAAGGGATAACTTCATTGCCGGACTCTAATAATATAGAATCAATAAGCTAACATTACCTCTTAACAATTTCAGTGCCTTACCCCATTTGTATTACCCTAGGAACTCGTCCTGAAGCAATCAAACTTGCTCCCGTGATCAAAAAATTTCGTCAATCGCCGGCGTTTAAGACTTATGTTATCCTCACTGGACAACACCAGGAAATGGTAGAACAAGTGATGAAATTGTTTGAATTTGAATTGGAAGGTGATCACAATCTTAAAATTATGCAACCCCGTCAAACTCTGACTGATATTACCTACCGTAGTTTACAAGGGTTAGAAGCTGTCTTTAAAGAAATTCAACCACAATTAGTCATAGTTCAAGGAGACACCACTACTGCTTTTGCAGCTACATTAGCGGCGTTTTATCAACAAATCCCCATTGGCCATGTTGAAGCGGGATTACGCACTGATGATATTTATAATCCTTTTCCTGAAGAAGCTAACCGCCGTCTAATTTCCCAACTTGCTCAATTACATTTTGCCCCCACTCAATTAGCTGTGGAAAATCTTAAGCGTTCAGGAGTCACAGGCGAAATCCATCTCACAGGTAATACAGTAATTGATGCCTTATTAACAGTTGCCAAAAAGAAGCAGCAAACCCTTGACATTAAAGGCTTAGATACTAATAACTATCGGTTGTTACTCACAACAGTTCACAGACGAGAAAATTGGGGTCAACCTTTACAAAATATCCTCACTAGTCTTCGTCTTATTTTAGATAAGTATCCTGATACAATCTTATTATTGCCAATGCACCGCAACCCAGTAGTTAGGGAACCAATTCAAAAAGTATTACAGGATCATCCAAGAGTTTTCCTAACTGAACCTTTAGGTTATGGAGAATTAGTCGTTGCAATTCAGAATTGCTATTTATTATTGACAGATTCAGGTGGATTACAAGAAGAAGCTCCTAGTTTAGGTAAACCTGTGTTGGTGTTAAGAGAGACTACTGAACGTCCTGAAGCTGTTGAAGCCGGAACTGCTAAGTTAGTGGGTACTAATTCTCAGAATATTTTAGCAGAAGCGAGTAAATTATTAAATAGTAAAAATGCTTATAAAAAAATGGCTAATGCGATTAATCCCTTTGGGGATGGGAAAGCAAGTGATCGTATTTTAGAAATCGTACAACGTTATTTAGGAGAAAAGTATTAACTATTTTGACTAAGTATTGGCTAAATACGTATCATTAATATTAATAATTATCATCACGTTCTTATTTAAGAATGCGGATATCAGGAACGACAATAGTTATATTATATGAGTAATAGTAATAATTTGTAACAGATGTGGAAAAATATAAATCACTTAATCATCAGTTATTTTATACAGCATTAAATCAATATTCTTCTAACTAAGAATACATTGATGAAAACATCGTTGTAGAACAAACTGCTTATAAAAAATAGATAAACGACATTATCAATTAAGATAACTTTATAAAGTTGCTATTTTATTTAGCAGAAAATATGAAAAATATAGATTACTTTTACTGTAGTACTACGCAAACGTGTTAGATTATCCTTATGATTAACACTAATCATTGGTTGAGGAAATATAAAAAATACATAAAAAAGTTTATGGGGTTTCATTTCGTTAAAATTAGTTACAATACTTTATTTTTTTACTCCACACAATTAAAAAATAACTCATAAAATATAGTAAAGTCAAGGACACATAAAAGTTTAGATTCTTGAGAAAAAAAATAATAATATAACTCAAAATAAATAGCTTAATTATGATGGAGTAACTAACGTTTGTCAATAAAATAATAAGTTATACGCTCCAAGAGTCATGAATTCCTAGATAAAAAATTACGGATATAAAAAAATATTATAATTTTTGGAATAAAAATGATAATAAATATCTAAAAAAAGAATATTTAATTTATATAAATCTAAATTAAATAATAGATTAAATAATCTATATAAATATTATTTTAAATAATGGATACGTTATCCTATAATTTGTGTATATTTTTGAATATATAAGTGTAAATAATATTTATATTAGGTTTTTTAAAAAGTAACATTTTTTACCTTCTCAACCTGTTAATATTTAAAAATAGAGATTTATTTAAAGCTTAGTTATGCAATTAATTATCTAAAAGTTTAATTACTCAATCGTAACTAGGAGAGAACGTTAAATCATACTATTCTTTATAAGAAAACAACATAAGAAAAATGGTTAAAAAAACTAGACATAAACTATGGCAGCTCCCATCTAACCTTCCAAATTTAAATAAAATGTAGAATCGGTAGTCTTGTATAAAAACTTTAAGGAAACAAATGTTACCTGAATTTAAAATAGCTATAGAAGAGATAAAAAAAGAACATAAAAGTACAATTATATAAAATAAAAGCTTATGAAATTTTTCAAATATGTTTGAAGATAAATATACTTTACCTAAAGTATTTAAACAAAGTTTTAATCAAAAATATTTTTATTGAAACTTCAACTTAAATAATATATATTTAAGTTAAATTACTGATGTAATTATTACAATTTAAATATTGTTATACATTTAAATTGTAATAAAAAATATAAATTAGTCTGTCATTATAACATTTAAACTTATTTTTTTAAAAAATAGAACTAAATATATACTAATTTAAACTCTGTTTAAGGTGTTAAAAAATTGAAAATTTTTTGTCAATAATTCTATATTAACCATCATGATTAATCAAGCAAGGATTAGGAACTATGTAAAATCATTAAGGATAATAGGAACTCAATGGTGTTAATCAGGAAGTTTCTTCTTTTGAAAGGAGATAAAACTGACCATAGAGAATAGTAAATCCTTTCAAATTTAATACTTATTCATTAAACCAAGTTGCTTATTTGACATAGAAAGTATAAAGACAGATTATCTATCAAACAAAACACAATTTAATTTTTATTAATAATTTTTTGTAGTATTGACTATATAGTATAAGTTGTTACTTGTATTATCAGGTTTCGTATTTATATAACTATTAGAGGCATATTTATTTGACTTATAAACTCTCTATAAGCAGTAGCAAAAAAAAATATCAGCATATAGCAGCAATTTTAATTATATATTTATTCAGTTATTTTATAAACTTTTGTATGTATAGATTGTAGGTCTAGCAATAGAAAACCATAATAACATTCAAGCAAAACTTTCTTTGATTTAAATAGTATAAAAAACCTCTAATTTAGATAAACAACTCTAAATTAGAGGTTTTTGCCTTATGAAGTCTTCAACATTCCTATTGCTTCCTAACTTAAAACAGTTATAGCTGTTTTGCAACCTAGTATAGATATACAGCTATTAGATATTTTCGTTTTAGAAGGGGTGCCCAAAACAAAGATATTTAAATAAAATAGAGCGCGATGGGATATCCAATGATTACAGTCCGCCTAATGTTTTTACAACTTCCGAACCAACTCGTTGTTTTTATCCCTATAATCGAATCAATAATCTTGGACCACTAGACTAGAAGAGCAATGTTATCCGTTCCGGTATTAACGCCCAAATATTCCTTAAAAGTTCTAGAGAGTGTTCTCGCCCTAATAATAGGAATCTTGACCATTAAAGGGACATCCCTAAACGCGATTGCCCAAACACCATCCTCCAACAGTCCCTTGACCGTTCGCGCTGATATTCAAGAAGCCAACTCAGAAACGGGCGTTGTCACCGCTAGGGGTAATGTGCAAATTTTTTATCCTGCCCGCCAAATTCAAGGCACTGCCGCCCAAGCACAATATTTTAGTCGAGAACGTCGTCTGGTTTTAACAGGTAACGTTTACGTCTTACAAGAAGGCAATAGTATGCGGGCAGAAATCATGACTTATCTCATCGACGAAGGACGATTTATTGCCACGCCAGAATCTAGCGAGCAAGTTGAATCTATCTATCTTGTCACTGAAAATGAAGAAAGTCCTCCCGCCCCTGCATCCGTAGCTCCTGCTCCTCCTTTAAACTCAACTCCTTTACCCCTACTCTTAAATCCCTGATCGGCAATTCATATAGTTGCAATTTTTGATAAGGTGTCTTTTTGAATTTTATAAATTAGCGACTTCTGAGTTTAATATAATGACACTCGTTTTAGATAACATTCATAAATCCTACGGAAAACGCTTTGTCGTTAATCGAGTTAACTTACAAGTAGCCCCTGGAGAAATTGTGGGACTCCTCGGTCCTAATGGAGCGGGAAAAACTACTACCTTTTATATTGCGACAGGGTTAATTAAACCCAATACAGGTAAAGTGTGGCTTCATCAACAAGATGTTACTACTTTGTCTCTCAATAAAAGAGCGCAGTTAGGAATCGGTTATATGACCCAACAAGCTAGTATTTTCCGCCATTTGAGTGTTCGCGAAAATATTCACTTAGCTCTAGAACAAACTAAAGTTCCTTTTCGCCAACGGGCAAACCGTCTGCATCAACTTATAGAAGAATTTCGTCTAGAAAAAATTGCCAATACCCAAGGCTCTCAAGTTTCTGGGGGAGAACGACGGCGCACAGAACTCGCTAGATCCTTAGCAGTAGGACTCAATGGACCAGAATTTCTGTTATTAGATGAACCTTTTGCTGGGGTTGACCCGATCGCAGTTTCGGAAATTCAGACTCTAATCGCCCACTTACGTGATCGCAATATAGGTATCCTGATTACCGACCATAATGTCCGAGAAACCCTTGCTATCACTAATCGTGCCTATATTATGCGTGACGGTCAGATTTTAGCTGCTGGTAGTGCTGAAGAACTTTATGCTAATGATTTAGTGCGACAGTATTATTTAGGGGAAAACTTCCAGTTATAACGAAAAATAACCATGAACATGGGGCAATTTAAATTTAAAAAAGTTAATTTGGAACTTCCTAGCTTATCCATTATGGATCGCTATCTTTTTATGGAGATTTTATTACCTTTTCTCTTTGGAATGGGGATTTTCACCTCATTAGGCATTGCGATCGGAACTTTATTTGATCTAGTGCGCCGTGTCACAGAATCGGGTTTATTACTTACTGTAGCCCTAAAAATCCTGGCATTGAAAATGCCTGGGTTCGTTGTTTTGGCTTTTCCAATGGCCATGTTATTGGCAGCTTTAATGGCTTATAGTCGTCTATCGAGCGATAGTGAATTAATTGCCATGAGAAGTTTAGGGGTCAGTATTTATCGCTTAGTAATTCCTTCCGTGTTATTTAGCTTAATAGTGACAGTATGTGCCTTTATAGTGAATGATTGGATTGCCCCAGCAGCCACTCACGAAGCGGCTGTTACCCTAGAAAAGGCTATTAACCAAGAACGTCCCAATTTTACAGAACGAAATATTGTTTATCCCGAATACCGTACCCTTCAACAGGAAGATGGAAAAGAAGCAACTATTTTAAGCCGTCTATTCTATGCGGAAGAATTTAATGGGAAACAAATGCGGGGATTGACGATCCTTGATCGTACCCAAGAAGGGGTAAACCAAATTGTCACATCTCAGTCGGCAACATGGAATATTTTAACTAATACCTGGGATTTTTTTAACGGAACAATTTACTTAATTGCCCCTGATGGTTCCTATCGTAATATTGTCCGGTTTCAACATCAACAATTAGCTTTACCCCGCGCTCCTTTAGATTTAGCAAATAGTCGTCAAAACTTTACTGAAATGAGTATTCGTGAGACTCAAGAATATTTAGAAGTTATGAAACTTAGTGGTAATGAAAAACGGGTTCGTAAGGTACAAGTTCGCATACAAGAAAAGTATGCTCTTCCGTTTGTTTGCGTAGTGTTTGGGTTAGTGGGAGCAGCGATAGGAGTTAGACCGCAAAATACCAATCGAGCCACTAGTTTTGGAATTTGTGTTGGGTTGATTTTTGGCTATTATCTTCTTGCTTTCGTTACTAGTTCTTTAGGAATTTGGGGAATTTTTACTCCGTTTTTAGCAGCTTGGGCTCCTAATATTTTAGGATTGAGTGCCGGAGGATTATTACTAGTACAATCAGCCAGTCTAAGATAGTAAAAATAGAAAAAAATATGATATTTAATATCCTTATTCAAGGAAAAGTTATTGAAATCCCAAGAGTTACTTTCCCTTTAGAAGAAAGTATGACTTCTAGAAAATAATTGCGGATCACATCATGAAAAAAAAAGAAAATGTTTGCTAATTCACTTTCTATAATTAGACTAAGTACAAAAATTATGGGTATTGACATTAGATTATGAGTCTTTATATAATAAGTTTGTTTTTAACAAATTAATAAATTAAACATTTAACTTATTATTGTTATTAAGACTTATTAAAATTTTCATTAGTGGTGGCAATCCTATTTAACTTAATTTTATTTATTTACTTAAACAGGTTTAAAATAATAGCTCAAAGGTAAAGATTTTATTTGTGATTAAATACTGTTAGTTTGAAAAATATTACCAATGATTTCTTCTATGGAAGGGTCAGTTACATTAAGATCAATGACTTCCAATTGATCTAGAATATGAGTAATCATAGTGATTAAATTTTCTTGTTTAACTAAAAACCTAACTACTTGTCTATCAACGGTTTCAACATTCCCATAACTAGCTAATTGATCAGTTGAAATAGAGTGAGCTAATTCTACATTTACCTGTCGATAAGGGGAAAATCTAGAGAAAATTTTCTCTAAATCTCCGTCATAGATTAATTGTCCTTGATGAATCAATAAAACCCGTTTGCATAAAGCTGTAATATCAGCCATATAATGACTGATTAACAGAATTGTTGCTTGATACTGCTGATTATAATCCCGTAAAAATTTCCTAATCGCAGCTTGAGCATTAACATCTAATCCTAAAGTCGGTTCATCTAAAAATAATATTTGGGGATAATGTAAAAGAGCGGCTAATAATTCAGCTTTCATCCGTTCTCCTAAAGATAGTTTACGGACTGGCTGGGTTAGTTTATCTTCAATTGATAACATTTGAGATAATTCTTGTAGTCGTTGTTTAAAGATTTTATCTGGAATTTTATAGACTGCTCCGTTAATCCTTAATGAATCTAATGTTGGTAAATCCCATAATAATTGCTGTTTTTGTCCCATCACTAAACTGGTTTTTTGTAGAAACTGGGGTTGGCGACGAAAGGGAAGATACCCCGCAATTCTCACCTTTCCTTCTGAAGGATGAATTAGCCCAGTAAGCATCTTCAGGGTGGTGGTTTTCCCTGCACCATTAGCTCCAAGAAATCCAACTATTTCCCCCTGTTCAATAGTGAATGAGATATCTTTGACAGCTTCTACTTTTCGGTAAGTTCGATTGAAAAAGTGGGATAATGTTCCTCTAATTCCAGGTTTTTTAATAGGAATATAGTAGTTTTTAGCAAGATTTTCGACAATAATTGACATTATGATTACAATTGATAATTGTTAAACTTTTATACATATCTATGATTAACAAACCAGGTAACAGCATCTTGTAAAGCTTGTTTAACCGATGATTGGGGTAATCCTAATTCCTTGACTGCTTTGCTTCCATCGTAATACATCGGAAACTGAGACATTCGTACTTCATCTAGGACTAGGGATGGAGATCTTCCCAAAGGAGCTAACAGAGATTCTTCGATCCAAGCGATAGTTAAAGGTAGCCAAAAAGGAACAGTTTGCTGGGGAGCATTTAATCGAGTAATAGTAGCTAATTCTTCTAATAGCCTTTTAAGGCTTAAATTTTTGTGTCCTAGGAGGTAACGTTCCCCCGATTTCCCTTTTTCTAAAGCTAATAAATGACCCCAGGCTACATCTCGCACGTCAATTACGTTTAACCCTGTGTCTACATAAGCGGGCATTTGACGGCGTAAAAATCTCAAGATGATCTTTCCCGTGGGGGTAGGTTTAATATCCCATGGTCCGATAGGGGTACTGGGATTAACAATGACTACATCTTGACCATTTTGGACAGCTTTATGAGCCTCTTGTTCAGCCCAATATTTTGATTTTTTGTAGTGACTAACTAATTTCTCTACTGGACTTTGATAAGTTTCATTAATGATTTGACCGGACTTTCCTACTCCAATAGCGGCGACGGAACTTGTATAAACCGTGCGTTCAATTCTAGCTTGACGGGCGGCTTCTAGAATTGAACGAGTTCCCAAAACATTACTTTGATAAAGTTGGCGGCGATCTTGTTGATAGAAAGAATAGTGAGCTGCAACGTGAAAAAGTATGTGAGTTCCTCGTATTTTTGCAGCCAAGTCAGGACCATTTAGATCACCTTTTACCTGTTCAACATCTAGGTTTTTAAGGTTATTTAAACAACTGTTGGGACGCACTAACACTCGCACTTGATAACCTTGCTCTAATAACAGCCGAACTAGGTTTGTGCCGACAAATCCAGTTCCTCCTGTAATAAATGCTTTAATTGTCATTTATGAAGTAATTTTTTTGTAATTAAATATATGTAAATTTTAAATTGCTCAGATAAGCATAATAAACGAAAGAATTTTTATCAACAAAACATTACATTAAGGTAAAATGTGCTAAGCAAACTCTTCCTGTTGGATATAAACTAGAGTTTTTATTATACTGTGACACATCTTTCATAAAAAAGTTTTGAGTGATTCTTCTATACTAACATCCTCTTCAATTACCTTAAAATTAATTTTTTAAATCTCCTCCTTATTGAATAATTTGACAAACTTCCTTTAGTTTTTTAATATTTAGCTAATTTTTATGTGCCTAACTTAAAAATAAATTTACATCTTTCAAGAAACATTAGGTTAGAAAGTTAAGATTATCAAAGTTTCGCTGTTTCATTTATTCTATTTTGTTGCAAAAGGTAGAAGTATATAAAGTACTTTTCGCAAAATCACCATAAATCTATCAGTGTTGACTCTTTGATATTTAACTAAACTAAAAATACTTATATAACAGCAATTAAGTGATTTAACATTTATATTTATTCTAGGATTTATTTCATAATATACTCACCAATATAATGCGAATCTAAACCGTAATAAAATATTATTACATTCCTGATCATTATTTAAATTAAATTTACTTTGCTCATATCGTCACTAATAATATTTAAGTCCTAGCTTGGAAAATACTACCTGAAACTAGAATTTTAGGCAATCTGCTCCTAGGAGCACTACTCCTTGTTGAAGGACTCTGCTTCCATTTTAGGAAATTGCTCTTATTTCAATCACAGTACAATTTTGGAAAACGAACTTTGAAGCTTAAAGTTACTTCTCGAATAACTTTGAGATCTGTCAACATTACAACGAGAGTATCTATTACTCGAATTGCTTATATCCTTATAAGGGATAATATTGCACAAATGTCATAGGAAATTTAACAGCTTTACTGAATGTTTGACTCTAATTAGCAGCATAAAAATTTATTTGTACAAACATTGAAACAATAATTTTTTTCCACAATCTAGCTTATAATATTCCAATCTTTATAAGTATTAGACTAGTATTTTATAATTAAAATCATAAGTTTATTCAGGCGACATTAGCCTCAATGAATATCTCAGATATTAAAAAATTTGCATTTACGCTATACACATCTTCAAGAGATTCTAGTGTATCAATTAATTTTAAAAGTAATCTGTATTGATCTGAATCATTAACTTCTACAAGAGTATTAGGAATCCATCTTAATTCCACTTCAAAAGAATTAATTTTTTTTTCTTTTAAGGTTTGAGTTAGAGGATCTAAGTTAGTAACTTCACTAAAAATTTCAGCCTTCATTTCTTCTTCAGATAATTTGTAGGTTTCCGCCCCTCCTTGGACGGAAACTTCAAGAAGAAAATCTTCACTGATTTCTCCTTCAAGAATGACAACCACTTTTTGGTCAAACATCCAACTTACACAACCTATTTCTCCTAAATTTCCTCTGTTTTTACTAAACGCTTCCCTCAGATCAGCAGCTGTGCGGTTGCGATTGTCGGTTAGGGCTTCAATGAGAATAGCCACGCCCCCTAATCCGTAGCCTTCATAGCAGATTTCTTCGTACATAGAATCGCTATTTTCATAGGTTCCTGCCCCTTTAGCAATCGCCCGTTCTATATTTTTATTAGGAATCCCAGCGGCTTTGGCTTTTTCAATTGCAGTCCTAAGTTGAAAATTAGCCGCTGGATCAGGAAGCCCATGTCTTGCTGCTATGATAATGGCACGGGATAATTGAGTAAAAGTTTTGCCTTTCTTTTTATCAACTCTTTCTTTTTGGCGTTTGATATTTGCCCACTTACTATGACCTGCCATAATTTTTTCAAAAACCCTATATATATTATATAATTTTACTACATCCTGAACTAACTCATAAATAGTTAACTGTCTGATAGAATCATTACTTAACTTTGACAACTATAATTAGATACATTCAATTAAATTACTAGATACAGTTGATACTTATTATGAATACTAAGTAGTCTTTCTTATTTTTTAGTATTAATTATCAGTTTATTAAACTTAATAAAATATTTTAAGTATTTATATAATAAATCTGCTTTAACTCTCCATATTTATTGATTTAATTTAGGTAATTTAAGGTAATAATAATTATTTTGAATAAAAGTTTTTATTTTTTTATGTATATATTTATCAAATTTATTTTTTACGGTATTCAACAAATTAATAACAATTTGGGATATCTGCTAATATAAAAGTATTTTAAATTACATTAATACTCATTTTGGATAATAGACTGTTTACAATATAGAAAAAAATGAACCAATAAGTGTACTCTAAAATAAATATTTTATTCTAAATCCTTAAACTAAAGCTGTCACCAATAAAAAAATTATGGTATTAGGAATAATTTTAAATAGCTCTAATATAAAAATAGCCATGAAAACTGTTAATACTAATAGTAGTTAATCACCATGCAATTAAAAGATTTATAACTTACCTTCTCTTAGTTTGCACTATTTTACAAAAAAGTTAAATTTATTTATAAAATAACTGTTAATCTAAATTAATTTAAAATTATAAAAATGGTTCAATTTTTTTGATCAAATATCATTAATAACAATAACTTTCATATTTATTCAATATACGACCTTAATATTTTTTGATAAAAAGTTTCTTACATATCTCGACAGTTAAAAGACTTAGCGTGATCTCCTGAATAAGTTGCTACAATGTGAGCGTCTCCAGTCACTTGATATTTATAGGTAACTAATCCTTCTAAGCCTACCGGACCTCTGGGAGGCATTTTTTGAGTACTAATACCGACTTCAGCCCCAAAACCGTAGCGAAACCCATCAGAAAAACGAGTTGAACAATTATGAAATACCCCGGCTGCATCTACTTGGTTTAAAAATTTTGTAGCGGAAATATTATTTTCCGTAATGATTGCATCGGTATGTTTTGAACCATAAGTGTTGATGTGAGCGATCGCGTTTTCTAGGGAAGCTTCGATTTTAATTGAGAGGATAAGATCACTATATTCTGTTTTCCAATCCTCTTCTGTAGCAGGCATTATATCGATTAATTCTTGACAATTTTTATCTCCCCTTAATTCAACATTATTTTCTTTTAAAACTTGAGCTATCTTAGGCAAGAACTGAGGGGCAATTTCTTGGTGCACTAATAATGTTTCAATGGCATTGCAAGCTGCAGGATATTGAATTTTAGAATCTACTGTTATGGCAATTGCCTTATTTAAATCTGCCTGTTTATCAACATAAAGGTGACAAATTCCATCGGCATGACCTAAGACAGGAATATTAGTATTTTGTTGAATATAACTAACAAAATTATTAGATCCTCTAGGGATAATTAAATCAACATCCTTTTCTAACGCTAATAATTCTTTAATTTCTTCACGGGTAGTTAGTAATTTAATACTATCGCGATCAACGCTAGTTTTTACAAGTGCGTCTTGGATAACTTTGAATAGAGTTTGACAGGAATTAATTGCTTCTTTTCCTCCTTTAAGAATTACCCCATTACCAGATTTTATGGCTAAGCTAGTAATTTGAATTAAGGCTTCAGGTCTGGCTTCAAAAATAACTCCTAACACTCCCAATGGGCAGGTTTTTCTCTTTAATATTAACCCCTCATCCAACTCTCGATGGATTTGAATTATCCCTACAGGATCGGGCAATATTCCAATATTTCTTACCCCCTTAATCGTAGCTTTTAATTTGGTCTCGCTAAGTTTTAAACGGTTATATAAAGGTTGAGAAAGTCCTTCCCTTTTAGCGGTTTGACAGTCAGATTGGTTCGACGTAATAATTTCAGGAATTTTGTCTTCCAAGGCCTGCGCGATGGCTTCAATTGCATTATTGCGCTCGTCTATAGATAGTAATCCTAACTGACGTGCAGCTTCACGGGTTTTCTTGGCAATTTTTACTAAAGATAAAGCTGTGACTGAAGTTGAAAGCATAAAAATTTTTAAATTAACGTTTCTTTCGATATACTATCATATCTAAAAACCTAAAAATCTTACTATTCTAAACTTATATCTTTAATGGGTTTTTATATTTCTAGAAATAAAGCAGAAAAAAATATTGAAGAGTATAGATGTAGACTGAAAATATTAATATGTTTACATAAGTAAAAAAATTGATAGCTAACTTAGGAATAAAGTCTTTTAAATTTAATATTTTAATTTTTAATCATTGTGGTTATTCTAGGCTAGCTGCAAAACACCACTATTTGATAAAGATACAAAATTATAAAACTTATTTTTATAGTTATAAAGTGTAGTATTACCGTTAAATTTCAATCACTAATATTAAAATTTTAAATAAAATGATATTAGTAATTAGATATGAATTAGCGTGAAAGATAAAGATAGGTTAAGGGTTCAAACTATTTAGAATATATAACAGTTTTGCTATTGGTTCAAAAACAATAGCAAAACTGTTATATTTTTCTTGAAAATAAATTTTATTTTATAAAAAAATGATTCAGATAAAATAAAAACTGCTCGTAATATATATTATTTCTGTTATACTACTATTTATAGTGTACTATTACGTCTCTTAGTCAATAAAGTAATTTTTTCTCTTTTTGCAAAAAAGTCTTTTCTATATCAATAGATAAAAAATATTCTTCTTAAATAATAGTTATTATTATATCGACTTATACCAATATATAAAATACCATGTATAAACAATAAACACAAATTGTTTAGTTATACACAAAAGAGAAAATCTTCTAAGTAAGATTGGTTACTCAATAAATACATAATCTAATTTATTTTATCACTTATAAAATAAATTAGTAGAGATTTTTTTGATTAAATTTTAGAAAAAACCTTTCAAATAAATAATATTTTAACGCTATATAACAATTTTGTGCTTTGATTAATAGCTAGACTATCTTTTAAATGAAATGAATATTATGACTACTAGTAAAACTAAGACAGAGCTGTGGATTAATGAAAATATTACCCCTTGGGACATTTATAGTCATGGAATTAAAGAAATTTTAGTTTATAAAAAAACTCCATATCAGGAGATGTATATTGTTGAAAGTGAGTCCTATGGTAAAGCATTAATTTTAGACGGAAAATGGCAATCCTGTGTAGGAGATGAATTTATTTATCATGAAAGTTTAGTACAACCAGCAATGATTACCCATCAATTTGTAAAAAAAGCCCTCATTTTAGGTGGTGGAGAAGGGGCGACTATTCGGGAGATTTTACGGTGGAAATCTATTGAAAAAGTGACGATGATTGACATTGATGGAGAAGTAGTAGCTGCTTGTCAAAAACATCTACTTGAAATGCACCAAAACTGTTTTGATGATCCACGAGTGGAATTAATTATCGATGATGCTCTAAAAATTTTAGATAAAATCTCCGGAAAATGGGATATTATCATCTCAGATTTATCTGATCCCATTGAAGAAGGTCCGTCATTCCCATTATTTACCAAGGAATATTTCGCTAAACTACAGAAAGTATTATCTCCCCAGGGTTTAGTGATTATTCAGAGTGGTCAAGTTTCTCCTCCATTTATTAAATATCACGCCCGTTTAGTGAATACTCTAAAAGCTGTTTTTCCTCAAGTTAATTCTTATTGTGCTCCCACTCCTACCTATGGTTCTCCTTGGGGTTTTGCTATCTGTGGAAATCAAGTTTTAAACACTTTCCCTGACCCAGGTTTTGTTGATGATTTATTGGCGACACAAACGACAGGAGGATTACGTTTAATTGATGGACAAACTTTATTAGGAATGTTGCAAACTCCTCTTTATATTCGAGACGCAATTTCAAAATGCACGGATGTTTATACTTTTGATAAACCACCAAAATTTTTTAGTTAATTATCCTGAAGTTAACTTTTGATACTAGTATACCTTTGAGTTCAAATTAAATTGTTATTTAGATCTAATAAAATTAGATTGTTATTTTCTCAATTTAATTTTTTTTAAAATTGTGTTTTGCTCTTCTTCATTATCTTCAGTTTAATTAAATTCAAGTTTAACGATAGATATCTATGTATAGTTATCGACTGTAATTATATACCCTAGGTGTAACCATCCAACCATTATAGCTATAAGTATTATAATTACCTATAATAACTGTGGTTAATATGTCAATAGTAAAATTGAACATTTCTCCAAGGGAAGTTAAGGTTATCTTCTCGTCTGGACGATAAGCAGAAAGAACTAAAGCTAGCAGAGTTTTAGGATTACGGTATTTCAAAAAAATTTATTGTCTATAAATAATTTATTGAGTTCTTGTTCATGATCGTGGGTTATAAATAACCGTTATAAAATCCGCCTTTTAGGAGAAAAAGGTTTAAACGGAGATATCATACGTAAGTTAACCGCTTAATAGTGAATAACTATTAAGCGGTTAATTTTTTAGTTTCGTTGTAATTTTGTATATACTGTATACTGACTTAAATTATATAGAATCCAGATGGAACCGCTGTTGTGACTTATAAGGAATTGTACCTGTTGTTATTTGCGGTGCTAACTAGTACCATGGGGCAGTTATTGTTAAAACTCGGGGCAACTAAGCTAGGTAAAGTAAACGCAGATAACGCGGTTAGTCATATTTTGAATATCCTCATGACTCCAGAATTATTGGCGGGATTATCTTGCTATGGGTTAGGAGCGATAGCCTATATTCTCTTATTGACTCGTGTTCAACTGAGTATCGCTGGTCCTTCTGCGGCGTTAATTTATGTTTTTTCGGTTTTAATTGGCTATTTTTTCTTCCAAGAGTCAATCCCTGTATATCGTGCTTGTGGGTTAGGATTTATTATTTGTGGGGTTATTTTAGTTATTTGGAAAGCTTAAGACTAATCTCCATGTTACTTTAAACTATTAAGTGAGTTATTTATGAGGCTTAACTGCTTTTTTTTCCTTTGGACTTATGATTTTTAAAATTATCCCCTTGTGCAATCAATAGAAGTTATGCTATGATAAGCTGTTGAGAAAGACATGGGACTGTAGCTTAGTGGATTAGAGCGCGTGGCTACGAACCACGAGGTCGGGGGTTCAAGTCCCTCCAGTCCCGTACTCATTAAAAGTTAGTAAAGTTAAGATTAATTGTTCTTCCAGATTCAGTGTTTTTTTACGACCGACCCATTTTAAGTATTTTTAGTATGGAAGAGCTAAATTGACAAATATAATCAACTTTTCTAAGTAAATTGATTGTGTAAGTGGAGTTTGAACTATTTATGGGGTTAGTCAAAATTTACCGAAGATAGGGACTGTGAAGGATGAAATAAACTCCTTTAGATTTTGGTCAGAACAACTGATTTATATTTGTGGCTCCTGCAAACTTGTTGTTAGTCAAAACTGAATCCATAGAAACTTGTTTATCTGTTATTCAATAGGGTAAAAAGAGTGATATTCTAATCTACCTGACCGATCTAAAATAATGAGGAATAATCCTCCCAGAAACTAGTAAAGGCAACCAACCCTCAAGCTTAACTTATCCATGAAAGTTGATTATCTAACGCCACAAGCCGCTCAAACTCAATTCTTGGAAGTGCCAACTCTTCCCCCTACAAACTGCCAACCCTGGCCAGGGTTAATCGAAACCTATCGTCCCTATCTCCCCGTAAGCGAAGCAACTCCAATTATCACCCTTTTAGAAGGAAATACTCCCCTGATTGAAGTCCCCCGTATTTCCCAACAAATTGGGCGCGGAGTCAAAGTACTGGTTAAATATGATGGCTTGAACCCTACAGGAAGTTTCAAAGATCGGGGCATGACCATGGCGATTTCCAAGGCTGCTGAAAATGGAGCCAAAGCAGTAATTTGTGCTAGTACGGGAAACACTTCAGCAGCAGCGGCTGCCTATGCTAAACGTGGTAATATGCAAGTTTTTGTTATCATTCCTGATGGCTATGTTGCCCTAGGAAAGTTAGCGCAGGCTTTGCTTTATGGAGCAGAGGTGATCGCCATTGAAGGGAATTTTGACGATGCTTTAACTATTGTCCAAGAAATGGCCGAAAAGTATCCCATTACCCTGGTTAATTCTATTAACCCCTATCGTTTAGAAGGGCAAAAAACCGCAGCTTTCGAAGTGGTAGATTGCTTAGGAAATGCCCCCGATTGGTTATGTATTCCTGTGGGCAATGCAGGGAATATTAGTGCTTATTGGATGGGATTTTGTCAATATCATAGTTTAGGGAAATGCGATCACCTACCCAAAATGATGGGGTTTCAAGCTGCAGGGTCTGCACCATTCATCAGTGGTAAACCAATTGGATCACCTGAAACTCTGGCAACAGCTATTCGTATTGGGAACCCTGCTAATTGGGATAAAGCTTGGGCAGTTAAAAAAGCTAGTCTCGGAGAGTTTAACGCTGTCACCGACCAGGAAATTCTAGAAGCTTATCGCTTATTAGCCTCTCAAGAAGGAATTTTCTGTGAACCGGCCAGTGCCGCTTCTGTGGCAGGATTATTAAAAGTCAAAGATCAAGTTCCTAGTGAAGCAACAGTGGTTTGTGTATTAACAGGCAATGGACTTAAAGATCCTGACTGTGCGATCAACTATAGCAATAATCAAATAAAATCGGGAATCAAGCCCCAATTACCTCTTGTTGCTGAAGCGATGGGATTTTAATACTCAGTGTCGGACTTAATTCTCGATGCTTTTTATAGAAAGTTAGGAAAAATCTGAGATATTTGATACAAATTTTAGAAACTTTAACTACACATTTTATAGGGGCAATAGCTGTTTACCTCTATAAAATGTGATTTCAATAAAATTTAAAATATCGGTTGTTATTCTCAATATCCAAGTCACAGTACAATAAGGTTGATGATTGCCTTAAATAACAACTGTCAACAATCTAAACTACAATAGTTGTTCAAAAAATAGTAGAAGGCAAAGCTAACTTACCTTTTTGTCTTAAATAAAAAGAAGGGTTTTGAGATCAGTAGGTATAAGCAACCGGTCAAGCAAAAAAGTTAAAAAAGCAGTTCCAAATACCTAGATTTCTCGAATGCTCAATCTAAGAGATTTTTTGATGTCTATTGTTTTCCTTAGATCTACCAGTTGAATCTTCTAGGGATGTCCCCATTTTTTTAAAATACCACTTTATTCAAAGATACAGAAGACGTGTATTATGTAATTTTTCAACATATGGAATAGAGCTATGACGAAGGAGTATTTAGTCAATATGGACAATAGTAACTTCTAGTAGTAAATTACTCTACTAGAAGTTACTGATATTTTTTTATAGTTATATTTATAATCCTAAAAAATGAAGATATAAAAATATAACTCCATAATTAATATTATTTAAGTCCTTACATTCAGCATCACAACAGCAATTACATTGCATTAGAGCTAATTTTTAAAAAATTAAAGAATAAATTGAAATATTAAAAATTTTTTAATATTTTTTTCTCATTAGATTTAACACAATTATGGCTGTTCCTTATACTAATTTGGAATGGGATACTTTACTCACCTATGCTGATGGTATCATTTCAGAGGTAGTAATAGCTTTGTCTTCAAGTACAGTTATAGCAAGGGAATATGGTCTTCCTTGAGTCATAGATCTTTACTATGCTACTCAAATATTCAAAGGTGAACAATGAGGTATTGCAGAAATTTTAGATAATTAGAGTTTATCTAAAAAAGACCCTATGAAAAAGGTTTTATGTCTAACCTGCACCTATAATAATCTTTATCACAATCATGACAAATTCATCAAAAAAACCTCAATCTTTACTCAAAACATTAAAACTATTTGATTGGATCGCCTTAGGGTGTATTGTTATTCTCAGTTTGGCAATGGGAGTAGTGTTAGTGAGAGGAGAACAAATTCCCTTGCGAGTCAGTTATTTTAGTTGGAACGGAAAAAAAATTGGGTTACAAGATAAAGCCTTTAGACTAACTTTTAACCGTCCTGTAGATAAGTATAGTGTTGAAAAATATCTATCTATTGATCCTCCCCTTCCTGGGAAAATTAGCTGGCAAGGACGCCAATTAATTTATACTTTAGACGATCCCCCAATTTACGGGACAAATTATCAAATTAAATTGCAAAATGCTCACAGAATTTATGATCAGAAACCGATTGAACCATTTGTTAGTTTATTTAGCACTCGTGATCGTACCTTTGCCTATATTGGCGTTACGGCAGAAGAACGAGGGCGGCTAATTCTCTATAATATTACTGATACTAATCAACCGAAAAAAACAATCCTAACCCCTCTCGATCTAATCGTCACTAATTTTAGAATTTATCCCAATGGTAATAAAATTCTGTTTAGTGCTTATGAACCTAGTCTCAGGGGTAAAACATTGGTAAAACAGCAATTATACACGGTCACCACAGGTTTACAAGTTTCTCCTAATGGTGTTGAAATGCCACGGGCTGGAAGACTAAAACGCATCCTTGACACAAAAGACTATCAAAATTTGAGTTTCGATCTATCGCGCAATGGTCAAAGTATTGTCATTTGGCGAATTAATCATAAAAATCCAGATGATTCAGGTTTATGGACGGTTTCTGACGGACAAAATCCAAGACCATTGGGAGTTCCTGGAGGAGATTTCGTTATTTCCCCTGATGGTAAGCGTGTAGTTATCTCTCAACGAGGTGGGGTGGGAATAGTTCCTTTAACCTCTGATGGGGGATCGTCAGAGTTCTTAGCAGGGTATGAAAAAAGTCTAGGATTTTCTGCCGATGGGAAGCAGATGCTTCTGGTTAGAGATAATCGGGATTATACGCGATCACTGATACTTATCGATCGAAACAAAAAAAAGCAAGAGTTATTCCGTACCCTTTATCCAATTATTGACTGCGAGTTTGAACCCAGGGAAGAAAAATTGCTTTATTGTCTTAAAACTGACTTAATTGAGGATAAAAAAGGTAAATATCGTGAAGAACCTTTTCTTTCAGTAATTGACATGGAAAAGACAGTAGATTTTCCCCTACTTGCTTTACCCAACTATCGGGATGTCCAACTAAGCATGTCCCCTGATGGAGTCGCTTTATTATTTGATCAAGTAGCGACAACGGTTCCTAAATCAACCAATGATTTAATTACCTCAGAACAACAGGCAATCGTTGATGGACAAGTGTGGTTACTTCCTCTCCCTGAGTTAAAAGAATCAGACAAAACTCTTAAAATTAAACCAGAAGAATTAGAAATCGGGTTTAAAGCACAATGGTTGCCTTAAGGTTTTGTTTATGGGTTATCTGTTTATTTTGTTAGTGTTTGTAACAAAATATTTCAAAAAATACCTTAGGTTTCCTAGTTTATGCTCCAGAAATGGTAAGTTTAGTCCAGAGCTGAATAATAACACACCGAAGTGAGTGAACAGTGGTTAACAAGAAGTTTATTTCCCATATCCATATCGGAACTCCAAGTTGGAGTTACTTTGGTTTCTAGATTGTCAGCTTTTTACCTATCTATGGAACTTTATAAGTAGGATGTTCGTTTTATAAAATAGTCAGCATATTTGTTGACCAATTGCTTTCCAGAGTTTTTTATTAATGATTCTTCGTCAAACAGTTAAATGCCTATGGCTGCACCTCAGATTTTAGAAACTTATCGAAGTCCGAGTTTCTCCTCTGTCCGCCGACGTCGTCGCAAACCTGATCAGAAAGAAACTCATGTTCAGGCTCAATGGATGACTACCGAAATTAAAGTCAAACTGATCGTTAATGGAACTTTGTCAGTTCTTGCCGCTTTCACCTTGCTAAAACTGTTACCTTATCAGTTTTTACAACAGGTAAAACTGAAAGAAGTTCTAACTCAAGTCCAAGAAACAGAAAGACGAGTGGGGGAGTTAAGACAAGATTTTGGACGTAGTTTCGATCCACATCAAGTTAAACAAGTGATGCAAGAAAATAGTCCTTTAATTGACCCTAATCAACGGCAGATTTATTGGAAATAATCTTTTTATTATTCATTAGACAATAATTAAAATGTTACACAGAAAAGACCAATCAAGTCTAGGTTTTTTTAGGTAATTTAGATTTTTTAGCAATTTTTTCTATGGGTTGTCTTGAATTTGTTGATATTTTTTATAACAAATAATTGCTAAATTCAGAATAAATTTATTAATCCTCAACCTCTCTCAAACAATATTCAACTTCGGTGATTATTTTGTTAGATAAAGTCAAGTTTAACTATCTTCGCATGGTGTAAATTTCAGGATGTTGTTGTTCTAGAATACCCCAGATGCTAATTTTAGACACCTTGATCCCAAAACTATTGAAGTAAACTACATCAAAAGGGTGAATAAAGCGACCATCTGAACCATCGCCAATATTTTCCTATCCAATAGGAAAAAGATCTCTACCCCTTAGCAGGTAGCCAGTTTTGATACAAGTTAAGACTAAAATGTAGCCCTTTGATCTTCAAATTTTAGAATAAACCTAGGCTTATATAATACTCTATAATACTATTAGTCACATGGATAGTTTTGAGTTGACCACCATGGTATATCTGATGTTGCAGGTTTCTGTTTCGAGGGTGATATGGTCTCATTTGAGTCCCTGGCATTTTTCTGCCGGTTCTTTACCTTTCTAGGTATATAACATTGCTTGACTTAAGAATAGTATGGGTTAGTCTTTATTAAAGAATTGGAATCAACAAACTCCAATAAACTTTAACCTCCGTTTCAAGTAATTCCATCTGGGACTTATACTGCTAACTGTGGGAGGTCTCAATCCTTTTCTATTTTAACCGACAGATCCTATAAAATTATTAATAACTAGACAGCAGTTCCTCATGTCAATTTTATAGCTTAATTAAAGCGGGTGAGGGGAATCGAACCCCTATCATTAGCTTGGAAGGCTAAGGTTTTACCACTAAACTACACCCGCAAACCAGCTGTAAGCTCATTGATCCTACCCAAATGAAATTAACATGGATCTTAAACACTTGTCAAGGTCTTGGTTTAGAACTTTTCCAGACCTTGAAGAACAAGTCCTTGACTAAGTTGTCTTAATGGCATCTGACAAGGTTTTCCAACAAAAATAACGTTCTCCCCCCATTTCCACAATAACCTTAATCCGACGTTCAATAAAGGGCAAATTAGCAAGATATTCTAATTCGGTTTTAGATAGAATGTGTCCTTCTAAAATCCATAATATTAATCCCTTAGACTTAGCTGGTAAGTGTTCTACTTGATAGGCGGCAATGGGAGGAACAAAATATGTGGAGCCAACAGCCGCATCTTGTCCAATATTCTTTTTACCCAAATGAGGAGGGCGAACTCCATGAATGCCCATCAAATAGGCACTGACATCGCCAAGTCCCTTAGCTGTTAAAGAAAGGCTATTATAACCATTAGCTCGTAAACGTCGTTGATAACGCCCTTCAAAACCACCCTCTAGAGGGGCGTATACTGCCAACGCGCCTGATTTTTCCAAAGCGCGGACTAATTCTTTTCCAGTCTCTAAAGCGCGTAGCAATCCTTTTCCGATGGTTAGCAGTGTCATTGCAGTCCTAAAAAAATTCCTTTATTGATTATAAGGGAATCCTTCCCGTTGAGAGAAAGATTTAAACTTTAGCTTTAAAGTTAAGAGAGTTTTACTAAAAATACTCATAACCACTCGTCCCAATAGATCCTAATGTTTTAGGAGATTTAACCACGCTTGTTGTCCCAATTCCTTTCGTTGCTGACGACTATGAAAGTGAATTACCTCTAAGAAAAAGGAAATAAAATGCACAGGACCTCCTTTGAGAATCGATTATGTACATCTGACAATGTATGTGGAAGATCACTTCAGGCTGAATTCTTTTAGAGCAAGAAATTGTTCTGTTAGACGACCCAAAAGTAGATCTATTTCACAAGCAAAATTAGGAATTTTGTAAGGATGGAGGAGGTTTACATAAAAAAATAACCGTTGATAGATTATCTGATAAAAAATTATTGCCAGTAAGCAATCAAAACTGAAGACTCAACAATCAAAAAAGTTGTTTTATTCAATATGTTTATCTTTATGGAGTTGTTAAAAACATTAACAACTAATTATCGATCTCAGTTATTTCAATTATTCTTTCTTCAATATCTTTAACTAAAAAATTGAGAGGTTGATTACGACGGATTTTGTACTTTAAGCGTCTTGATTGGACTCGCAGCAAAATGTCTTCTAAACATTCATGGTCAAAACAAACATGGCGTTGACGGTTCTTGTGTCCATAACTAGCCCCAGCAATAATATGCAACTGAGCATTTTTTTTTAATTGATACCAAAGTCCCTCAGAATTGCTGAAAACTGCTGTTGTTGGATTATGGGTAGTAGATACATAAAAAGAGTCAAGTGCCTCTGTTCCTAAATTCTGTTCATAATTGTAATAGTAATGTAAGGGAACTTCTGCGACAGGTAATTCTAGCAAGCCCTGATAAAATTGTCGGGCTATTTCCAAATCACAAACCATAATAGTATAAATTTTGGGTGCGCTGGTAAGAAACATCCACATTGTTAAACCATAGGATGCTAGTAGCATTACCATAATACCTTGGGTTGAGAAAAGACTATCAATGGGTAAAAACATCCCTAAATAATAGTGGTGTAGAGAAAAATTAGTCTCAAGATCCATAGAATATAATCGATATAGATATATTAGAATTTTTGTTTTGATTAAGCAACTGAAAAAAGAGCTAAATGTCAAGAATGACAACTTAATGTTATCTATTCAACTATAACAATAGTCTTCATTCGTTGAGTTAAGCTTTGTGTGTGAGTGGTAGCTAGCAGATATATGTCTTATCTTTCTCATGAGACTTGAAAAATCTTAAAAAGTAGGCGAGGGCAAACTAAAAAGGTATGATATCGAGAAAATACAGTATAACTAGGCTGAATTTTATCAACTTGTATTTTGATTAGACGAGATAAATTATACTAAGTTGTTGGCTATTTGTTACTATCTGTGTTGTTATGGGAGTTCAGTCAGTTTACGCTCATCTTCTTTGCTGATTGCGCAGAATAGTTTTTCTAGGGGTTAAAAATTTTAGAGTTTCTTTAAAACCGGTCGTTTGAATTTAAAAAATCGCTTCATGTTTTAAATTTTCTCCGATGGGGTTATGCACTAGGAGTTTGCCATCCTAAATCTGATTCTAATTTCAGATCAACGAGAGTCTTTCCTAATGTTTTTGAATTGATTCGTGATATTTGTCCAGTATTGAGAACTTTAGAGCCGCGTGAAGAAACCCAAACTCTTGAGATGATTAAGCTAGTCTTGAAAGATTATAGCTATAAAATCGGTCAATTCCTACTGCTGTAATTGCCCATAGCAATCACAATATTCGGACATGATTGTTTGACAAAGAGGAACCGTCCTTGTATCTCCTAAAAACTGGGACACTTTTCCCAATCTTTCTGATAGAGTTCATCACAGGGGCGTTAGAATAACGAGGATTAGAATAGGAGGCAATTATAAGCAGACGCAAAGACTGAGATACTTAAAATACAGCCATTTTCATTCTATTCGATTTCATCATAGTTGTCATTAATGACTCAATTAGGTCTTGTAGACTGGGGTCAGTAAAATTCATAGTAATTTGGGCAGTTCGTTATAGGATGGGGCTACCTACTTTAGTAATTTGTGGAGAAAAATAAGTCTTTATCATTGATAATAATTTTCTTGAGTTTGAAACCTCTTCGTTGACGAAAAAAGAAAAGATTTTTCCTTATTTTAAGTTTTCCAATTTAATGCGAGGATCAACTGCTTTGAGTAATAAATCTGCTAACAAATTTCCCACAATTAGCATAGTTGCCCCCATGGTTAGACTTCCCATAACTAGGTAAAGATCTTGTGCTTGAACTGCCCCTAAAATTAAAGTTCCTAACCCTGGCCAATTAAAGAAAAATTCTGCAATAAACGATCCTCCCAATAAACTAGCAAACTCGAATCCCAGCAAAGTAATTAAGGGATTAATGGCATTGCGTAATCCATGAATATAAACAACTTTGTCTTCAGATAATCCTTTTGCTCGTGCAGTTTGAATATAGTTTTGTCTCATCACATCCAGCATTTGTCCACGTGTCAAGCGCATCAACCCTGCAAAACTCGTAATACTTAAAGCAATAGTTGGTAAAATCATGTGCCATACAATATCAGTTATCTTCTCAATGGAAGATAATTCTTGATGATTTAAACTTATCATGTCCCCCACAGGTAAAATAGGGGAGATATTCTGAGCCAAAATTAATAATAATAATGCCGTAATAAAACTGGGAAATCCCTGTCCTAAATAACTAATTATTCGCAAAAGTTTATCAATAAAACTATTATTTTTAACTGCACTTAGTATGCCAAAAGGTAAGGCAATTAGCCAAGTTAAAATAATTGAGGATATACTCAATAATAATGTTGCTATAATTCGTTCATTTAATAGGGAAATAACTGAACGATTAAAGACAAAGCTTTCCCCAAAATCAAGATGAATAACAACTTGCAATAACCATTTAATATATTGCTTATGCCAAGGTTGATCTAATCCAAAACGTTCGTTTAAACTAGCCAGGGTTTCTGCGGAGATATTAGGATTTTGTTTTAAGGTATCAAGATAATTTCCGGGGGCAATTTGAATGATAATAAAACTAAGGAAAGAAGCTAAAAGTAAAGTTAAAAGTCCTTGTATAACTCGTTTTACAACATATAAATTAGTGTCACTTGTTAACCTTTTTTTTAGTTCTATTAATAGTTTATGAAAATGAAAGGATAAGAAAGAATTCATGGGTTGGTAAATTTATCCATTGTGAATTGTTAATTTTTATTAATTATATGTATGTTATACTAATAGCAAATAACCAAATTTTAAAAAGACTTCTGTATAGAAGATATAAAGTCAATCTAAATCAAAAAGAAAATATAGCTAAAGGTTATTGTCCTAATAATCTACTAGGGTAACAATTGGCACAGCAGGAAGTTTTTGGCGGCCTTCTAAGGCTTTTAACTCGATGATAAAGGCAAAGCCCAACACCTCACAACCAATTTTCTCTAACAAATCTACTGTTGCTCTAGCGGTTCCTCCCGTGGCAATTAAATCGTCAATAATAAGTACCCTATGATGAGCAGCTAAAGTATCTTGATGAATTTCGAGTTTATCGGTTCCATACTCCAAATCGTACTCAACTTGATGGACTGCCGCCGGAAGTTTACCGGGTTTACGAACAGGGACAAAACCCGCCTTAAGTTGGTATGCTAAAGGAACTCCAAATAAAAAGCCGCGAGACTCTATCCCCACCACATAATCAGGCAATAAACTCTGATGTTTACATTTTTGGCATAAGGTATCAATGGTATAGCGTAATCCTTCCTGATTACTGAGTAGAGTGGTAATATCTCGAAACATAACCCCGGGTTTAGGGAAGTCGGGAATATTTCTAATCAATGCTTTAATATCCATAAGTTATATTCTAAATTTGTTCGGGAGAAGTCAAAAATTACTTTAACAAACTGTCAGTATAAGTTTTTAATTAAAAATTACGCTTTTATCACTGATTAATTTTAGCAATGATAGAGGATTTTTAGTTATGAATAACTAAGTAGAACAATATCCATTTGATAAAAATTGATCTCGCCCGAATAAGCAACAGTTATTTCTGGTTAAGTATCTGAGAAGCTTTTTACTTTTTCTTAATCACATTCTTCATTATTCGTGTAGGTAATTGGTGGTGTTCCACATCATTCGGCGTTTTTAGGCCCCAATAGTTTACTATTGGGGCAAATAACAAATACAGATTTTTTTGAATCTAACTCAGCTAACTTCTAAAAGATAGTTGTATTTTTTGTCTGAAGATAGATTATTGAACCTACAATTAATGATCTTTATTGGAATCGCGCATCATTATCCTGTCTTTTGATACTGGTGTTATTCTAACCATTAAATCGATAATCAACTAATTGACTCTCTTGCCAGATATAGTTAGAACAGATAACGGACCAATTACCAAAACACTAAGCTATTCTGTAAGATAAATTCCACTGTTAGGATAATGTCTAATTTGAGTTCTCATACTAAGTTTAAACCTGTGATTTTAGATGTCCTACCGGATTTTCCTATTTCTGGACAGCGATGTGCCGTACGACTTCAACAACGGATTGATTTATTATTATTGGCGATTGAAGCCTTGGAAAGGGGAGCATCAGAACAGATGCTCAAAACCATTCAACAACTACAATTGCAGGAGATTATTAAAAATAGAATTATCTTATGGCGGTTGCGATGTACAAATCCTTTACGGCGTTCCTATACCCGTGAAAGCCTAACTATTATTCAAGCTAAAGCATTAGTAATTATTGCCAACCATCAAGCAAAACCCCTAACCGTTCAGATTCGACAACTCTTGTTAGCTGAAAAACAGATGAGACAAAAAAGACTACCAGTCAATTGTCATTTTCTGTTAGCAGAATATTTAGACCAATTTCGTGCTCATTTTCAGAGTCGGATGAACCCTCGTCGTGCTAAAGTTTCAGTCTATCTAACTTCCAATGATGAATTAAATAAATTGGCTTTGTTTTTATTAAAACAACTTTTGTTTTGTACCGGAACTACTGGAATACAAAGATTTTGGATTAGTTTATTTGATGGAGAGATCGCGTGAATATCAAACGACAATATAGCCTACCCAATTGTACCTTAATATTAGAAGGATTGAGTGATAATTTTACTGAAAGTGATTCCCAAGATAATCGCTCTCTTTTATCAATTTTAGTCAATGTTGAATGTCGTTTTGTGGGGACGTCCCAAACACTCCAAGGGGGAAGGACGTTTCTGGAAAATTTAGCCAAAGTAGCCAGTGCCTACGCCCAAGAATACCTCAGTGGTATCCCTCACCCGCAAGATACCCAAGGGAACGAAGATTTGATTTGCCTTGAGAAAATTGAAGGCACTGATCTTCATCTCTTGAAATGGCAACCTAGTACACAAATGAGTCAATCCTGTGTGCAGTTAGAATTAAACACTGTTCAGTTATTTGATTTGGTTGAAAGTCTTGATCAGTTTTTTGCTGATTGTAGAACACTTCCTGATTTTAGTTTGCAATTACACCCAATATCTCGACGATATCGTCCACCTGATGAACCGTTACGACAACGGGCAGTACCGGCTGCATTGGGAATAGGGAGTGTTGCCTTGATGTCCTTGATTTTATTTTTTTTCCCCATTCCCGAAATCCGTGAACCAGAACTCAACCCACCTGAAACATCTACTAAAATTATTCCTACCAACAACTTTTGAACTTTTTTCAAGATAAGTTTAACGATATTTTAAAAAATGGTTGTTGTTCTCAACATCTAAGTCAAAATACAACAAAGTTGACGATCATCTAAAACAATAACCGCAAACGACAGGAGGTAAATTAAACTAGCATTCTAACCCTAAATCAATATACGATTTGTCCAATAAATAGATATGAGAAATTAGTAGAGTAAAAAGATGAACAAAACAGTTAAAAACACTTTAATTTTTTAACTATTCAATATGAGATATAGTTCTAAACTAGTTATCTTTAATCAAAGAACACTGACAAAACGAAATTCTATTGAGCAGTTTCACAAACTTTTACTTCATCTACTGTCAATGGAGATGAATTGCTTAAATTGCTTGCTAATCAAACTTTTTAAAGATTTATTGAGCAATATATGCTCTTAAATTCCTGGTGTCATACAACATAATTTTGGTACAGTTCAATTCAACTAAATTTTTAAAAACTCGGTGTGCTCTGCTGTGAGACTAATCACAGAACTATAGTATAGTGGAGTGAGACAGTACAGTAAAATCATTACCCTGGACATAAGTTATACAAAACGTTGTAGTTCACTGGATGTAGGACGGGCTTTTTGGCAACGGGTAAGAATCTGTAATAAATAAAATTCTTTAAGGGTTCAATATCCTGAGCAAGAACAAGCAACTACAATGACGAAAACTTAACCTGTTCTCAAGCTATAACAGCATCTTTTCTCTTCAATATTTAAAGGATAGAATAACAATGCCGTTCAGATTTTTGGTGAAAGTTATCTGAAGCATACTTTCCGTAATATCAAGAAAAGATTGTAGAGCCATAGCACCAGACCTCAATTGATAAACATTGCTTATGGCATAGAGCTGCCGCTCCTTTTTTTCTTAAAATTTTCATTGAATTCACATTTTTCCAACCCCCTAAACTTCTTTTCAGAAAAGTAGGAATTAACAAATATTAACTCAACTCCTACTTGATAATTAGTAACGTAAAAGTAGACTAAATGTAGAATAAGCTCAATAAATAACACTAATCCTTTAGGACAATATCTTCATTAAGAATTTGGTCGTAAAATTCCCTGGATTACTCAGATTATCCTTTAGTGACTTTTTTGTGAGAATAAATAGTTGCTTTGATGGCTTCACTTTCTCATTTATATAGTCTTCGATTTACTAAATTTCTCTCTATAATAGTTTTAATTTGCTCAAGTTCTATATTTAAATTTTATTAAAATATTTGTTTTAGCTTAGACTATTTTAAACTTTCATTAGATTAGATATTAATCTTAATTGTCAGCAAACTTGTGAAAATATTTCCATCAATGGTTGAGTTTATTCGCTAAATTGTGCTATATCTAGATATCTTGAAAGGGTAAATCATTAAGGATAAATTCAAGAATGACAAAATTGGGAACTCATTTGATTGTCGACGCTTGGCAAGCACCATCAGATCTCCTCAACGACCCCGAACGAATTCGCCATGCACTTTTAGAAGGAATTACTGCAGGGGAGGCAACCCTGATTGATTTATGTGTTCATCATTTTAGTCCTCACGGTGTTACTGCCACAGCAACTTTAGCTGAGTCCCATATTGCTATTCATACTTGGCCTGAATACGGTTATTTTGCAGCCGATTTATTTTTCTGTGGACAAGGTGATCCAGAACAAGCTTTAGCTATTTTAAAAATTGCTTTGCAAGCTCAACAAGTTCAAGTAAAAATTATTGAACGAGGGTTTCCTAACTTACTTGATCACGATCCCTCTCTTACTACTACTATTTGTCAAAGTGTTGCTTAGAGGTTATTAGATAAACTTTAAAAGTAATAAAAGTCTTCTGACTCGTGATACACGGTAAATTTTACTGTCAATGACTATGCTCTATAACTTAGTCATCGCCTAACTCATCCCACCCAAATATTAAATATTTTGTTTACTAATAAACTCTTAATCCTTAATTATTAATTATATCTAGAGAGTTTTATATATCATATTTACATCTTTTATTTTGGTTAGATTGTTGACTAATTCATTAAGTTTATTATCTAATAATAAAGCGTCTTATTTCGATGGGTTAATCTTTTTAAGATACTAATTACTTGATCATCAAATATACTTAAAATTTTTTCCCTATTGTTACTAATTTACATGATTGTCAAATAGTATTTAAAATTATTATCAATAAAAAATAATTAGTGCCATGAATTATAGCTAAATCTCCTGCTAACATAACATTATTTTTTATTGATCATCTATTTATAATGCAGTTAGTAACATATCATTAATACCATTAGATACTCAACTATTATAGAAAATAATTTGATAAAATTTAGCTTTAAAAGCAATTAATTTTTCTATAAAAAATATCATTAATAGGAATAGTTTAAGTTTCTACAGATATAATTCAAGAAAGTATATAAGCTACTTTAATTACTAAAAATAAGTCAAATAATATGAGAGTTTTATTGATTTATTACTTAGTATATTTTCTCTGCATCAAAATAATTTAATAGCTATTAAGTTATTAATTGAATTATCAAAGATAAAAGCTAATAGAATAGATGACTAAAATAGAAATTTTCTATTTTAGAAAAGCGTAATTGCTTTCAACTACAAATAATTGTTTTTCGTAAATAATATAACATCTGAATTTTTACTGAAAGAATATATAATGCACTTTGCTAGTCAGGATAATTGCCATAGTTTTAGTCAATTAAAAGCTTATCCAACGTGATCATGGTGTATTTATGAAGAACCATCAGCTGTAAAATGTAAAAATCAAAAGGGATACACGACTTTTGATTACTTCAATTCCCATCATATATTTTAAAAAAGTGAGTCGTTAAAGATGCAAGGTCAGGGGGATAGAAAAACTGATCCCTTAGCTTAGTGAAAGGATTAAATAGTTAAAACTAAAAGGAGTTAAGGTTTTTACAATAGTTGCTACTACTACTTTCTGTGCTTGCTGTTGTTTGATCAAATCAGTAGGATTTAAAGTGAAATAGCATGATCTCTTTGCAAATCTTAATGTTGATAATGTTCCCAATTTACAAAATGTGATCACCAATGCTTATGAACAAATTATGTGGACGCCATAAGTCATGACATCAATGTTTGTGATAACTTGAATTCTGAAAGAACAGAAATAATATAAAAAAGTATTACAACAAGTAGTTGACTTAGCATTTGGTTTTATTAAAGCTGCAACAGCAGTTATTTTGGCTCCTTGATTAGATAAAATAAACTTAATCCCAAATAAAGATTAATAATATGGAACACAGTTTTTTGTGGCTACCCTTACTAATTATTTTCTTCTGGTTAGCTTGGAGTGGTAAAAATGAATATCAAAAACTAGAAGCATATCGTCAATGGGCAAAACAATTTGATCAGTCAAAATATGATATTTACTCAATTATTGGGGTCAAACAAAAACAAATAACTTGGGGAAACCCAACGCGATTACCTCCACAAAACTTACATTCATTTTCTTTAGAAGATGTCACCGGCATTCGTCTATTAGTCAATGATTGTCCGGTAGACATCAATACCTTACCTACAAAAGGAAATCCAACTATAGAATTTATTTTTATAGGTGATAAAGCCTCTATAAAAATACCTTTTACCGAAATTGACTTGGCAGTAAGATGGCTAAAATTCCTAAGAAATCTTAAAAAATAATTAATATTTACTGCTGAATTAATTAATATAGTTGTATTATCACAAATAAAATACTACAAAACTAAAAAAATAAATTAAATGTCAGTCTAAATCTAAATTATTTGTCATCAATTAATACGCTAAATGTTTTTATTGATACCGTATAAAAAATAAAACCTAATTTTTTTTTATACAATAATCGTTAACAAAAACATGGCAATAAAAAAAAGAATTTTTAATAAGGTTAAAAGAACAGTTAAAATTTCAAGAAGTTGAACTTCCTAATCCCTTACTTAAAATTACTTTACTTAACAGAATTAAACTATACAGTATAGATTTAAAACCTCATATTGAATAAAAGCAAAAGGCAATCTGTAGTGAAAAAAATATCTTAGAACAATAGAATTTGTTAATACATTGGTGTTTAAAAAATACAAAAAATTATTAATCATAGAATTTTAAAATACAGAATTATTATTAAAAATAATAATTTCTTCAACATTAATATATCGCTCCTCAAAAAAAGTATTTAATGCAGTTAATAAAAACTTTAGCACTACTTTTGATATCCTTTCTGATGGGGATAGCTATTTACAATTATAGAATAAAGATAAACCTCTTGAAGACCACTTAAACCTAGTTGCACATTCTAAAGGAAACCTTGTTTAGAGGTTAAGTTATATATCAGGAGGAGAAAAATATTTAACAGCTTTAAGCTTTATTTTTTCTTTGCAAAGATACTGTCCTTCTCCTTTCTATGCCTTCGATGAAGTAGATATATTTTTAGATGGAGCGAATGTGGAAAAATTATCAAAAATGATTAGAAAACAGGCGCAATAAGCCCAGTTTATTGTAGTTAGTTTACGTCGTCCTATGATTGAAGCTTAGGAAAGTACTATTGGGGTGACTTAAGCAAGAGGTGCTTATACTCAAGTATTAGGTATTAAACTATAAATAATAATTTAGTATTTTCTTCTATGACAGCCTCTTAATCTATATGACATTTGTACATTATCTTTATTTGATCTAGTCTTAAGAAAGAGTTTCACTTACTAAAGTTATGTAAATATTTTAGTTTAATTTAAATTAAGGAGAATGCAGGGTTTAGCGCTCTTCTCCTTTATAATATAGACTATAAAGTCTAACCAATATAAAAATTTATTTTAAAAATTAAACTAATTTAAGTGATTTTTTTGAAAGAAGTGAATAATAACAGAAGTTATTTCTATTTATGAGTAAAATTGATAACTTAATCTCTAATAATTAGAGATTATTTTGGAGGTGACTCCTCAAGATTTAGCCCCTTCTTTCGTTAAGCTTAAAAAAGCAGATTTAAAAACTATAAATCTGGATCTTTTTTGTGAAAGCCTAAAAGCTACTATAATTTGCAAAATTACCTAGTTTTAAATTAGATAAGGTAGTTTTTTACTAAAAAACTATCTTATCTCAGCTATCAATAACTTAACCAAGTCATGAAAAGCTTCAGGGGAATTAGGAACAGCCTAGAGAAGAGGAAAACCTAAGTTTCCTAAAACGACTCTTTTGCCATATCTAATTTATTACGTAATTCTCCATAAGCAATCAAAAAAATTTAAAGGTTACTTTCTCAAATTTGTAGGATATAATCAGCCGTAAAAATATATCAACCAGCAAAAATTTTTTCTAGCTGACATTATAGAAAATTTTAGGCGTGTTTACTTTTTACTTTTATCCAGGATATACTCTTAACTTCTACTACTTTACTACGTCAAAATTATAGGGTTAAGAAATTTTTACTAAACAAAAATTAATATTTTTTGTCCAGTATTTTTACTTAAAGTCTTCTCTATTATGGAGGAAATGGTAACGAGTGTATCGAAGTACTTCCCTGAAAATACAGCTTTCAATAAATCGATAATGGTCTAATCAATTAATTACTTAGAGCGCAAAATTGTAAGTGTTTTTTTCGGATAAATTTACAAGTGGTCATCTCTACACGTTTAAGTGTTACTCATTATAGTTATCTGTGATTTAGTCACTTGTTATTGATCGTAACAAGTTTTTTTAGTGAAAGGGAGTATCAAAATAAAGTAGCTAAGTAATTATAAAATAGCAATGGTTGGGATATCAGTTTACCTAAAAGCTCACTTAACTTCATTAGAAGAGTAATCATTATTAGATTTGACTAACAACCTAAAAATTTTGTGTTTGAACATAAGAGAATGGAAAATTATAAAAATTGCAGATTAGGTGAAACTATAAGAATATTTAATTTTAAAAGCATTTTATAGATCCTCTTCTTTAAGAAAAAGAGAGATTATAGAATTCTCTAAAAAGTATAAAAAAAATAACACAGTAATCCCATATAACAAAAAAAACACGACTAAATACAAGAGAAATGTTATAAACTAAATTTTTTTTTAACTATGTTTCATTTTGAAATAGCTCAAATACATAAAAATATTATAGAATTAGTAGGTGATAAAAGAAATAAAATTAGAAAAATACTGCCAGGAAAAAGGAATGTATATAATAACTTTTATTGAAAGGTGTTCGGGTTTTTATGTTGTTTTATTTTAAATTAAATTAAAATCTTAGAAAGAACAAGTATTATATCTATATTTTTATAAAAATTTAATTTATTATGGAGTAATAAATTAAATTACTTTGAATCGAATATTTTAATTTAATCCCTGAAAACAGATAATTTACCGATTTTTATTGTTACTTTTTAATAGTAATTGGTTAATTCAAATGCTATGAATACTCAGTTTAAATTTTTATCATAAATTTACTAAATCATTTTCACTATTAATAATATTATTGAGAGAGTTTATAAGATTTGATAGTTATAGTTTAATTTAATGTTCTCTAATTAAATAAGCTTATATCTAAAATATTTTTGCTTAATTATTTAATTAAATATAAATTTATTTTACTAAAAAAATTTATTTGCTACTACTTAAACTTGTTATATTAACTGATCAATAATATTTCTATAAGTTTTTTAAAACTGTATGCTAACCTCTTTTATTGAAATTAAAGAGGTTAGATATTTTACTGGGTTTTAATTTTACAAGTCAACTTTTTTAAAAAAAGATACTAATACTATATAATAGTTTTATTGTCCATTATTTGTAACTCAAGTATTTGAGTATTATTTATATTGATAATTTATTCAATTTGTATCTTATCCTAAATTTTTAGGTAAATATTTACAGCCCATTGATGATATTCTGTATTATAAGTAACTAATTTAACGATAATTAATTTTGAGATAAATAACTTTTTATTTCTAAGGTAAATTTATGATAATTAATTTATTATTTTTATATTATTTAAGCTTGTTATGATAGGTGATAATTAATTTTTATAAAATTAAAATTTTACTTTTTAAATAAAGTTAAATAATTTATTCTAAATTCATAAATTAATTTAATATTTTAAATTATATATAATTAAACTTATATATAATTTATGTTTGTATTTTATTGATAAAGTAATTTTCGTTTTTAATAATTAAATTATCAATAATAAAACTTCATATTTTTAATTTAGTTTCACAATAAATTTATCTAATAATCTCTAAACTTGCCTAAATTATATTTATCTTTAAATATAATTTAGGCAAGGTAGTCTCATTAACTTTTTGTTAAAAACAACCCCATATAAATCTGTTAAAAACTAGGTAAATTTAGCCATATATATTAAACATATAAGAATATACTAAAATAATTTATTTTCTGAATATCTTAATAGTTTTAAAAGATAAATTACTTGACTGTTAATCGCTTATTAGTGCCCATAAAATTTTATAAAATCTTGTATAAATTCTTTAAAAAATTTTTTAGAGAATAAAAAAAAGTCAAAAATTTACTTTGATAAAATGATTAAATAGAATATTTGATTATCAAAAAAATTAATTGTTTTTGTTGACATTATTATTTTTCTCTATACTTAGACACTTAATTATTACCACTTGAAAAACTTCCAGTTAATTTGGCTTCTTAGGAGGGAAAAATGAGCTAACTCATAAATACACCGACATGAAATAAAACAAATATTTACCACCAGCAACAACAACTATTACTATATTATTCTTGCTATTCCCTCGCCACAGCACATTTGTTTTGTTCTGTACTTTATAAGTGACAGTTATAAAACTGTCCTGGTTTTCTTTCCCATTAAAAATAACGATAGTACAATATGCCTAGATTAGGTACCAATTCGATGAATCGTGGTGTGAGAAAAGTAAGTAGAAAGGCATTTGGGGTCGAAACATGGCAAGACTCCCAAGTGCCTTTCTTATCAGGGTAAAAAGTACCAGCTTTTTACAGTCTCAGTCGTAACTGGACTTTTATTAAGTGATTAACTTGACATCTTAAATTCATTTAAATTTATTTTTTGGACTTGAAACGAGTTTAAGATGTCAAGTTACTTGTAAAATAGTCTCATAGTAAGTGTTTAGACTGATTCTAGATAAAAGCTCCTAATTACATAGGAGACAATCTATAGATATAGTCTTCGATTTTAGCAGTTCAAGATTGCTAATCATGATGATCCAAAACATTTTTCAGTGAGAGTGCTTTGGACAACCTATTATTAATGATAAATAACTAATGACAATCAAACACGACAAATATATCCTGGCGATAGACTTAGGGACTACGGGGAACCGCGCCATTCTTTTTGATAAAGAAGGTGCAATTGCTAGTCAAGTATATAAAGAATTAACTCAACATTATCCTCATCCAGGTTGGTTAGAACATGATGCAACAGAAATTTGGCAAGATACCCTTAGGGTTATTAATCAGGCTTTAGAAAAAAAACAAGTAGATATTACAGCAATTGCAGCTATTGGTTTGACCGTACAGCGGGAAACCTGTCTCTTATGGGATAAGACTACGGGAAAGCCCCTATACAAGGCTATCGTCTGGCAAGATCGTCGTACTTCCGATTTATGTGCTAAATTACGCGAACAGGGAAAATCTCAAGAAATTACTCAAAAAACTGGTCTAGTTCTCGACCCCTACTTTTCCGCCACTAAACTTGCCTGGTTGATTAATTGGGTTAAAGAAAACAAACCCTTAGTCAACTTTGAGAATATCATGGCTGGAACCATTGATACTTGGATGCTATGGAAGCTAACGGGAGGTCAAGTTCACGCTACCGACCATAGTAATGCCTGTCGTACCATGTTAATGAATCTCGATAGCCTAACTTGGGATTCAGATTTATTAGAATTGTTTGGCATTCCATCAACTTTTATGCCAAAAATTCAAACAAGTATGAGTTATTTTGGTAAAACCGATGCTGATATATTAGGGGCAGAAATTCCTATTACCGCTATTTTTGGTGATCAACAAGCTTCTCTATTTGCTCACGGTTGTAACCGTCAAGGAGTACTTAAATGCACTTATGGGACGGGCACTTTCCTGATTCTACAAGCTGGCACAAAAGTCATGCGCTCTCAAAATCAACTCCTTTCTACTATAGCTTGGACAACAGATAACTTTACTAACTATGCCCTAGAAGGATCGATCTTTACCTCTGGAGCCGCAGTTCAATGGTTACGTGACGGCGTAAAATTAATTAATAGTGCAGTTGAAACTGAAACCATGGCTTATCAGGTTTCCGATACTAATGGAGTCTACTTTGTCCCTGCGTTGAGTGGATTAGGAGCACCTCACTGGGATATGTCAGCTAGGGGAGCATTTTTCGGTATAACAGGAGGAGTCCAAAAAGAACACATGGTAAGGGCAGTATTAGAATCGATCGCTTACCAAGTTAAGGAAGTAGTCGAAGCTATAAATAAGGGCTCAGACACGGCAGTAGCCTGTCTCAAAGTTGATGGAGGTGCTTCCGAAAATAATTTTTTAATGCAGTTTCAAGCCGATACTTTGGGAATTCCTGTGGAACGTCCTATGATACTAGATGCCACTGCCCAAGGTGCCGCTTTTGGGGCTGGATTGACCGTTGGTTTTTGGGACAGTTATGATGATCTGATTGCTGCCCGTAAAATTGATCGAGTCTTCAACCCTGGAGACAATGCCCCTAAGGCTCAAGCTAACTTTATTCCCTGGCAACGAGCAGTAGAACGGGCTAAACATTGGGTTCAATAGTACCAGGACCATCCTTAAGACTGGACTACTACTTCCCCGATGCATCAGTCGGGGAGTGATTAGAAGTGATCAGAAAGTGAACTGTCCATTACTCTTGGTCTTAACATTATGCTCAATATTCATTGTGATGAATATTGACTAGAATTTTTATCTATAAAGCTATTTAAATTCATTTTTTTACATTGATATCTTTTATTTTTGTACGACCTTCTTGCAGCGTAGCCGTTTCTTATCTTTCATCAAAGCGATACAATACAATGACAAAGACTTAACAAATTTAGGTCGGACAGGACAATGAAAGTAGTACAGTTTAAGGGCGTTTGTCTATCCTCTATTCAATATCGAACCCCTTTAAAATTGTTAATCCCATGAGAACTACTATCAATCAAATTAAACCTGCCCTAAAAGGGAATGTGATAAGTTATAAGCCTTGCTATTTTCCAAAAGAGATTGATGAATATAAAATTCTCCGCCATGCGCTTTATTCAGATGAAGGTGCTCTAGAAAGAAAATGTCGTATTGAGGGGATTGACAAAATTCCTTATGAAACTACCATTCTTAACTCAGAGTTTATCAACTTTCTTGTTGACTCGATTAATATTTTTCCGAAAGCTTATTTTTCCGATTTTACTCGAGTATCTTATCACAGATTACTGCATCTTGAAAAATTTTCTTCCTTATCCTTTTACAGCAGTTTACACAGTTGAAAACTGTATCAGAGCATTAAGTGGGAAAAAAAAGGTTAAGAGCAATGTTTGATAGATGCTACATCTATACCATTTCCTAAAAAACTGCCGTTGAATGACATATTTAAGGAGTAACCTCGTGGCACTGTCAACAAAATATTTACTAGTTGGATCAATTGAAGCGTGCAGTGGCAAATCCGGGACAATCATTGGACTTGCTCATCATTTAAAGCAAAAAGGGTTTTCTGTGGCCTATGGTAAACCCGTCGGAACCTATTTAGGAGATAACTCGACTCTAGGTAAAGAAGCTGATGTGCAGTTTATCACTGATGTCCTGGAATTAAAATCGACTCAAATACGATCACCTCTGTTATTCCTAGAAACAAAAACTGTTGAGAGACGCCTCAGAGGGGAAGATACTAAAAACTATACTCAATTGTTAAACCAGTCCTATGGTGAAATAGAAGCTGATGTGGTAATTCTCGAAGGAGTAGGAACACTATGGAAAGGAAGTTTGTTTAGCTTATCGGTAATGGATATTGCTCATACGCTCGGCGCGTCGATCATGCTAGTCGCCCGTTATCATTCTCCTTTAGTGGTTGATAGCCTTGTCAAGGCTAAACAGCAGTTAGGCGATCATCTAATAGGAGTGATTATTAATCATATTCCTGTCGATGAATTAGAATCCACTCAAACCCTAATTAGACCCTATCTAGAAGGTCAAGGAATTAAGGTTTTAGGAATGTTGCCGTCGAGTAATTTACTGCACAGCGTTAGTGTTCGTGAAATTGCTCACCAATTAGAAGCAGATGTGTTGTGTCGTGGTGATCGCTTAGATTTAATGGTGGAAAGTCTCACTATCGGGGCGATGAATGTTAACTCGGCGTTGGAATATTTTCGCAAAGGACAACATAAAGCTGTGGTTACAGGAGGTGATCGCACAGACTTACAACTAGCTGCTCTGGAAACTTCCACTAGTTGTCTGATTTTGACTGGACACATTACCCCTCAACCTTTAATCATCAACCGGGCTGAGGATCTAGAGGTTCCCATTCTTTCAGTTAATCTTGATACCTTACAAACGGTAGAAATTGTTGATAGTACCTTTGGAACTGTTAGACTTCAAGAACAAATTAAAATAGATTGCATTGAACAATTAATGACCGATTATTTTGATTTTGATGACTCCCTCCAAACCTTAGGACTTAGTTAAATTGATGCAGGTGTATAAGTTAACTGGTATTAAACTTTGCATTCGGTGATCAAGGATTTTAGATTTTAAAATTTTTTTAGCCAATATGATAGAAAACCCAGATAATCCCTTTTTCAATCTTAATTATGAACCCGTTCTCGAAAATCTTGGGGATGATTATTATGACCAAGTTGCTGCTGCTGAATTTCCCCAACAGATTCTTCGTTTCCGCAATAATGAGTTATTACCCTTGTTCGGGTTATCTTCTGAAGTTGTATCTGATAATCATTTTATTGAAGCCTTTGGTAAATTAAAAGGAGTTCGTCCTTTTTTAGCTTTACGCTACCATGGTTATCAATTTGGACAGTATAATCCCCTTTTAGGGGATGGAAGGGGTTTTCTTTACGGACAAATACAGGGAACAGACAATCACTTATATGATTTTGGAACTAAAGGATCCGGTCAAACTCCTTATTCCCGTGGTGGCGATGGTAGATTAACTTTGAAAGGGGGAGTTAGGGAAGTATTAGCTGCCGAAGCGTTACATTCTTTGGGAGTAAGAACATCACGTTGTTTAAGTTTAATTGAAACTGGAGAGAAGCTATGGCGTAGTGACGAACAGTCCCCTGCTCGTTCATCAGTTATGATTCGTGTTAATCGTTCCCATATTCGTTTTGGTACTTTTGAACGGTTGTATTACCTAAAACGTCCCGATTTAATTCAGAAATTATTAGACCATGTTATTGATATTTACTATCCCGAAATTGGTAAATATTCAGACCGTTACTCCCTCTTCTATGGAGAATTAGTCAAACGAGTTGCCAAATTAGCAGCACAGTGGATGGCAGCAGGATTTTGTCATGGAGTATTAAATACAGATAATATGTCAATTACGGGAGAAAGTTTTGATTACGGTCCCTATGCTTTTATTCCTACCTATAATCCAAAATTTGTTGCTGCTTATTTTGATGATGGTGGACGCTACAGTTATGGGAATCAAGCGTTTATTTCTCGTTCAAATTTAGAGATGTTGCATCTCCCTTTGATGACCGTCATTCCTTTGTCTGAGTTGGAAGAATCTTTAGCGAAATTTGATTATTATTACCGCCAATTTTATCAAGAATTAATCCTAAGAAGATTAGGATTCGATAATTTTATGATTACTGAGGGACAAAATTTAGTGGAAAAAACATTAGAAATTTTACAAGAAACCCAAATAAGTTATTTTGGATTTTTTAAAACTTTATCTCAAGGATTCAATTATGGATGGCGTGAAAACAGTCTAACTATTTTAGAAAACATAACATTACCTCCTGCTGATTGGCAAGGTTGGTGTATGATTTATCATCGAATTCTAAATCAATTACCTATAGAAATGATAAAAACAGTAGAAAATTGTTTGCAGGTTCATAACCCAAAAATTAGTTTAGTAAAAGAAACTATTGAAACAGTTTGGGAAGCGATCGCCTACAGAGATGATTGGCAACCTTTTTATAACCTAATTAAAAAACTACAATTGAAAGAGTGACTGATCTCCTCTCAAATCATCTTTAATAATATTTTTCTATCTTCTACACAACTTTTAAGAGAAAAGAGCCAAACAATTAAATCAGCTACATTGCTTGATAATCTTAGGTTTATCGGACTCAGAATGTCTCTCTTAACTGAAAAGACCCAGCCATGACCATAAATTAGCTGAGCCTTTTTGAAGTTAATGTTATTTATGGAGCCGAGCAGAGTCGAACTGCTGTCCAGACTGGGTATTGACTGTCCGCTCATTCACAGGTTTAGTACTTTTGATCCGCAGAACGGGAACCATTCTTTATCCCGAATGGTGGGGGATACTCTAGTAAGGTCTTTACCCAATAGCCAACCAGAGATAGCTATCGAGTGCATCCGTTGGGTTTAGGCTTCTAAAATTTAACGGAGTCACCCTAGAAGCGAGCGTACTCTTTAAGAGTTTAGTTATGCAGCTACAGCCGCACGCTCAAACTTAACGATTTTATTCGCATTTACTTTTTTGTTTGAATCTTGGATTTACGAGAGGAGACTCACTCTCGACCTGAATCACAGAGGAGATTTCGCCAACCTGTCGAAACCGTTACGGCCCCTTGCTGATCTTGTCTACAATTATAAGTTCTAGTCTAGGATTTTGACAACCTAACAAAGGATGATTGTTCCATCTACTTAAAAACTTCTCGTCTAGGACCGAAGGCATAAAAAACTTGTATGGAGTTGTCACTAAACCTCCAGTTATTGTAATTGTATTCTTGTTTATGGAGACATTGTATATAAGCAGCCTGAAATAAATGCTTTTCAAAACAATTATTTCGTATCTTTATCTCTAAGTAATTAGAGTTAAATTTATATTACCATGACTAATATTTTTTGAAATTAACTTATTTTTTAAAAAAATATTTTACTGCCTCAGCTAAATCATATTTATCTTTAGACTCCCTTTCGGGAATTTTATGAGTTTTATTGGCGCTATTTTCTTTCTATTACATTTAGTTTTGAACTATGAACCTTAAAAATTATACTCCATATACCTCCTTATCTAATATTTTTCTACTTTTTATGCTTTTTTATTTCTGAAATATATATAAATTATTATACTTATTTTTATTTAATTTTATTTTGAGCCCTTATCTTAATAGATTACGTATTTTTATAAAATTTAATTTTACTCCCATCTATTACTACTATTTTTTTGAAAAACTTAGATTATTAACTACTGATATAGACTCAATTTACCCTATTATTAGTAATTACTAAATATACTTACTGCCTTCTTCTATATAAGTTATTTTTCTTGAAAAGTAAGAGACAAATATAATCTTTCTTTTGTTATAATCCCGAAAAAAATTTTATAGTCCTGAGTTGACTTTGATAGGTTTAAGGGTTTCAATTCTGTCAGCCAAATTTTTAGGCAGCCTGAGATATAAGATCATCGCTGTTTTTAAAATACTTTTCCATTCTACATTTTAAAAAGCTCGTCAACTGAGATAGTCTGTTTGTCTGGCAGAATAATTCAATAGTTTTAAAATTTTTTCCTTCCCGATTAGTCAGAGCCGCTGTTTCAGCGTAACTTACTTCGAGATAAGTGAACCAATTACCAGAGTAATTAAAATATTTTTTGGATTCTATAATTCGTCATTTTTTAGTTTCCCACACATGATTTTTATGAGTATAATCGCCGCCAGCTACAAAAAATCCATGAATACAACAACTTCTTGTTCTGTCATGATAAATATTTTTAGTAGTTTCCTTTCGATAAGATAGAGTTATTTCACTAATAATTTTAGCTATTTTTTTCATATATATACTCTTAAAAAAAATATTTCTTATCTGTTTTACTTATAACACATCGGCAAAATTTATAGTTCTAAATAGTTAAGTGTAAATAAACCTATTTTAAATAGGATTAAAACATAATTAGTCTATATATTTATAGTAGTTTTAAATTAAAATTTTTACCATAATAATAGTAGAAGAACTAATCAATTAACTTAAATATAAGTTTTCTAAGAACTAGTCTTTACTACAATTATTTTGATGGTTTTTAAAATTTATATATATTTAATTTTCCCCTACTTTCTGGATGTATCCAATTGTTTTTACTACTTTTTCGACCAGTTATGAGTTACGGCTTACCATAGATTAAAGCCCAATTAATCCAGATACTTGAAACCTTGAAACAAATTTATTCCACAATTTTGTGAAGTATCTCGTAGTTGTATCAACCCAAGTTTTTACACAGATGAATTGCTACGCGAACTCTCGAGGAAAAAATTTCAATTAAATGTCAATTATCTCTACCTTCTATACTATTGTTGATAATCTAATCGCACTAGCTTTATCTTTTTTTTTGCTAAATTTTTCTAGCTTTAGTTAACTCAAATAAAGACCCTTCCTACTCCGAACTTGGAAATATTCTTAAATTAGAAGTTAAAATTAGTTAACCAAAGTCTTGATAACTAACTCTCTCAACACACTTTTCCTAAATAATCGCCTTCAAATATAAAACATATATTAACATAGTGCTGTTTGATTTATGTCCAACCACCTAATCCGAGCAAACAACAACAATCAATTTCATAACTTGATATAGTGAAATTACTAATGTGAACAGAGACTACGGTGTCAGAACTGATGGGCTTATATTACCCTCTAGGATTTTTACTGGTCTTACTAGCGATAGGAATGATACTCTATCTAATAACCCCTCGTCGTTATCAGTCCTCCAACACAGTAGCTAAATCCTACGATGAATGGACTCAAGACGGTATTTTGGAATTTTACTGGGGAAAACATATCCACTTGGGTCATTATGGTTCGCCACCTCGAAAGAAGGATTTTTTGACGGCCAAGTCTGACTTTGTAGATGAAATGGCCAAATGGGGAGGGTTAGATCAATTACCTCATGGCACTACCCTTTTAGATGTAGGTTGTGGCATTGGTGGAAGCAGTTGTATTTTAGCCAAAGATTATGGGTTTAATGTAACAGGGATTACTATTAGTTCCCAACAAGTTAAACGTGCCCAGGAGTTAATCCCTAAAGGCGTTGATGCTAAATTTAAGGTGGACGATGCCCTAGCCCTTTCTTTTCCAGATAATAGTTTTGACGTGGTGTGGTCCATTGAAGCAGGTCCCCACATGGTAGATAAAGCCAAATATGCTCAAGAAATGATGCGAGTATTGAAACCTGGCGGCTTGTTGGTCGTAGCTGACTGGAATCAAAGAGATGATCGCCAAAAGTCTCTTAATTTTTGGGAAAAACTTGTAATGCGTCAACTTCTAGATCAATGGTCTCATCCGGCATTTTCTAGTATTGAAGAGTTTTCCGAACTATTAGCAGAAACGGGATTAGTAGAAGGACAAGTGACAACAGCCGATTGGACACAAGAAACTCTTCCTTCTTGGTTTGATTCTATTTGGCAAGGAGTTGTTCGACCTGAAGGATTATTTCGTTTTGGTCTATCGGGATTAGTTAAATCTCTGCGAGAAGTTCCCACTTTGTTATTAATGCGTATTGCTTTTGGTAGTAATCTGTGTCGATTTGGGATGTTTTACGCAATTAAAGTTAATTCTGAAAAAAAAATTAGTCAAAACCAACACGGAAGAAATAGTTCAAACTTAAGAAATTAATTGCCATCAATAAAAAGTAAAAGTTAATTGTAAGTAAGTGGACTAAAATACCGCTAAGACTAATGTACAAAACCGTTCCATTGGTTATCGTTAAGAGATACAAAGGTCAAAGCTGACTCTAAACTTAGACTTTGATGTATTGTTTTATAGAGATTGTCCGCTTATAGTATCTATCAACTGATCAAGTTTGTGTTATACAAAAACCGAAATGGATCTCTCCTTTAAAATGTTCTTATAGGAGATAATTTCCCTCGTCGACTACGATGATCTAGTACAAACCTGTGTTGACTTGATTCAGGTAAATGCTATGCTTCTACCTGAATCAAGTCAATGTGGCCATGAGTTGTTTTGTAGCTGGAACCAAGCAGTGATAGTAAAACGAATCTTCAAGAGAAGAGTCATCGGACTGTACGTCAATTAAAAGACTATTAGGGTTTACTAATAAACTTCCTCAGTAATTAACATTTTTTTCTAAAAAAAATTAGGCTTTTCTAGATACAGTTATGATCAATCAGGAGTTAGTAGTCTAGAAGGACTATGACTTTTTAGAAAACCAATAAGTTTGACTGAATTTAAATAGCTATACTCATAGGTTTAGACTTTGTTAAAATTACCTAGTAAACAGAGAAAATGGGGAATATTTCGATAAACTCACTGCCAAGTCAATCTCTTAGAGGATAACCCTAAAAACAATTATTTCTTATTTTTAAAATGAGCTTCCATGACCTGACGCACCATAGGGGCAGCCACCGACCCTCCACCCCCGCCGGAATGTTCAGCAAAAGCTACCACTACAATTTCTGGCTTATTATAAGGGGCATATCCCCCAAACCAGGCATGAACCTTCCCTGGAGGGGCTTCTGCAGTACCGGTTTTTCCTGCTGCAGGTGGTAAATTTGGCGAATTTAAGGCTTTTCCGGTTCCACTTGACACAACTGCCCGTAGTCCTTGTTTTAGGGTTATAATAGTGCTAGGTTTAAGATTCATAGATGTTCGCCATTTACTCACATCTCCGTCTCCTTTTAAGAAATGGGGTTTGACTCGATAACCACCATTGGCAGGGACAGCAAACATAATGGCCACTTGTAAGGGAGTTGCCTGAGTGAACCCTTGTCCAATAGACATATTCACTGTATCTCCATCAGTCCACCCCCAGCTGTAATTTTTTTGTTTCCAGGTATCATCCGCAATTAACCCTCGTGCCTCTTCTTCTAACTCGATGCCAGTTTTGTCTCCAAAACCATAGTTACGCGCCCACTTAATTAAGGTTGTCCCTCCTACCCCGCGTCCGATTTGTCCATGAAAGGTATTACTACTCCAGGCAATCGCCCGAACATAGCCCATCGGTCCAAATCCAGCCCGATTCCACTCCCCAAAGAACGTTCCCCCAACATTGAGGTAAGCGAAAGTATTTAAAACTGTATTGGGGGGATATTTCTCTGTTTCCATTCCAGCAGTCGCCGTGACTATTTTAAAAAGTGAGGCAGGAGGAAATCCCCGTAAAGCGCGATTAACAAAAGGGTCTCCCTCACGACGCCATTTCTCCCAAGTTTCAGGAGTAATTTGGCTAGAGAATACATTAGGGTTGAAGCGTGGATAACTAACCATAGCCAAGACTTCCCCGTCTCTTGGATCTATGGCGACGATAGCACCTTTGCGTTTACCTAGAGCGGTTTCTGCAGCTTTCTGTACGTCTAAATCTAGGGTAAGAGTAACATCTTTTCCCGCCTTCCCAATTTTTTGCCCTAAAACTTTTACTACTTTTCCTACGCCGTCTACTTCTAGCTGCAAGCCCCCCCATTCTCCTCGTAATTGTTGTTCATAAGCCGCTTCTATCCCCATTTTCCCTACAGTATCTCCTAGACGGTATCCTTCCGAACGACGTTTAGATAATTGTTCAGCATTAAGTTCTCCAGTGTATCCTAAAACATGAGCTGCTAGGTCTTGGTTAGGATAGTTTCGTACACTTTCAATATCGACTTCAAGTCCGTTAAGTTCACTTTTAAATTCTTCTAGGGCAGTAATTTGAGCAGGGTTAAGACTACGGGCGATACGGATAAGAGTAGGGGAATTATAGCCTGCTTGTTTAATCTTTCGTTCAATATCATCTGCTGAAATAGATAAAAGTTGGGATAGGTAGCGTAAATTTTCTTCCCAGTTAGATTCTTTGATGACAACAGGCCAAAGATAAGCAGCATGGGTTAAGCGGGTTGAGGCTAGGACTCTACCTTTGCGGTCAAAAATATTACCTCTTACGGGAGGTTTAGGGATGATGCGAATGCGATTATTTTCGGCTTTTTCCCGATAAACTTCTCCTTCCAACAGTTGTAGATAGACCAGACGTGACCCAATCCCTCCTAATAGAATTAAACTAATTAAGACCATAATTAGCCAAGGCTGACGTTTTTGTCCGATAGTACGATTGGTTTTCTTTTGTCTTGTGTTGTAAAAATCATGACTATCACCAAACATTGGTGTTTGCCATTTGGACTCGGAGTGGAAAGAATCGGTAAGCCGCATATCGTCTATTCAAGAATTGTTAACGTACTAGGATAGCTTTTTAAACACTATTATTTTTAGTATAGAAGTGTTGAAGTTAATTAAAAACCCCTGAACTATAATCTATGACTGATACCAATTCTTTACTTTCTTATTTACTAGAAGGCTTTTATAAAAAATTTAAAGTTCTTGATAATCATTGGCAAAATTTATGTTAGCATAATTAGGTTTTTTCTATGTTTATTGTTCAAGTTTATGAAAAAATTAGAGTTTTTAATATAGATGTGTTAATTTGTAGAGAAAGCTAAATCATGGCATTTCTACAATAATCAAGATAGAAGACTACTTTAATTAAACAAGTAGCTTTAGTGGAAGGTGCGTAGTCATAGAATGTTTGCCGTTAGCAATTTAAAATATTTAAATATAAAAATCGCTATCAAAAACAAAATTAGAAGAGGCAATCACAACAGAGTACAATTATGCTTATGTCGAATTTTATCAAGGCTATTAACTTTGAGTTAAGTACATTTTGGGGATTAATCCTGTTTTATTATTAAAATTACTCACAAATAAGTTTATCAAAATAGGAAAATATTGACCACAAAATACCAAGTTTAATCCAGCTAATATTCATACTCACAGAGTTACTGTTTAAGACAATAAAACGGATTTTAAAACTTAATTATTGATTTTATAAATTAATAATTAAGTTTATTTGACGAGCCAGACAATAAAACAAACTACATAGCATAGCTTGTTTTATTGTTGTAAGTTGGACTAAAGTTTGTTTTTACAATACAACAGAGAACTTGATAATCTTTTCATCTATTTATTTATTTAGATGCTAATACTTAGTGTTTTACTTTCCTTATTTTTCATAAGTAAATATTGAAAATTACTACTTGAGTATCGAAGTACTAAATTATATTTTGAGGAATTTATATTTTTTCCCTAATATAAAATATTTTAAAAAATATTTTATATTTATATTTAAAGCCTATCAGATAAATATGTAAGTAATTATCTTTTTAAGAGATAAATCTTAAAGTTAATTAATATATTTATTTTAATTAAAATAATGAGTTAATAACTCCGGCTCAATAAAGACCTTACTTATGTCAAAATTTTTTATTTAACTTTATATAGTCAGTTTTATTTTTTATAAATATTGTATAAACTATTAGTTTAATAATAAACTACGGATAATAATATTGTTATTATTTTTGTTGAAATACCTAAAAATGTAAAGTGGAATATATTCTAAAAAAAATATAAAAATTAGTAGTTGTATATTTAACTTTTATTTTATTAAAGTTAAATATACAAAAAACTTACTATAAATCAATCTTAATTTTTTGTATACATACTTATCTTAATTCAAAAAAAATAAAGGTAAAATCTACGATAATACACAATATAGATCAACATCAAACTACCTTTTTAAATTAATGCGTAAATTATATAATTTTATACTCTAAATCAGGTAAATATTATTAGATATAATAAGTGGTTTAAACATCATTTATTAAATAAATATTGAATAAATATTAAATAATATTAAAGGTTGTAATTATTATTTTTCGTATATATGAGAGGAAATTTTTATCGTTTTAAGTATTTGCTAAAACTAAGAAGATAGGTTTTTCTATTCATTTTTTAATTTTATTTTTCTATTACAGTTGATAATAAGTTACTTGATGAAAAATAGTTATCGTTTTTAGGTTTTAACACTTAACATCCACTTTCAGAGAGAACGCATTGTTATTTGTTTTTATATAGACCTTTTCTAGCTACTGTTGTATCTCTAAAAAAAGATTACTTAAAAACAATACATTTATGCTATTGTGACTTCTGTTGCAGCTATCTTTGAAATTTAAGTTAGTAATTACTAATCAGTTAAAATATTTTAGCTGGTTTCTCTAACAAGAGAATAATATAGACTAACAAATGCACTGCGAATAATAAATGATTTATTATTTAATCTTTTTCCTAAACTTCCTCCTTTTGTATCAAGATTATTGATGTACCCTAATAGGTTTCTTTTATCTTCCTAAAAAGAGAATTCATTAAAAGTTGAATATCAATAACAATATTATTATTTTTTAGTTCAGAAGAAGAGTAAGAACAAAAATTAAGTTTTTTATTTTTACTATTACTGACACTAAATATCATAATTATTTTTGCTAACTGTTTTTTACACTGCTGTCTAAAAGTTATAGCAACAAAGATTGCAACCTTGGTAAACTTATCAAAATAACAATAAGATTTTTTATACAAAGCACTAGGATGACTTCCTATGACTATTTTTGTTCAACTAACTTCTGATTAAGAATATAGTTAGTTATTTAACGATAACATCGTAACTTAAATATAACTAATTTATGATTATATTACAAATATTAAACTGTAATCAAAAATATTTAGTGTAATACACTGTAACTTACAATAAAAATTGTACCTATTTTTTTAAAAAAATAAATCTTTTGTATCTATTAAAATCAATTATATACATATTTTTTACTATTGTTAATTGTCTAAACAACTTACCAGATTAGAGCTAGTTCAAACTAAACTATATTTTCTTATAGATATAAAGATTATATCATTTATTTAAATTTTTTCAAACAATGTAGTTATTGAAAGTAAATATCTATAATTAGATATTGTGCCTAAAATATTTATTATTTTTTAATATTATTTAAATAATAATAATATTAAGTTGAGTATTTTAAACGGTTTCTTGATTTTAATTAAGAGTAGGCAAGTACTTTATCTTTGTGAAATTTTTTAAAAATAGACTTGAGGAATATGAATTTAAAAAATAAAGTAGTAAAAATTTAATTTTACCATTAGAGTAGTACATTAAAGTTGATCTAAATTATTTTTAACTCTTGAACTTAAAATATTGTAAATATTATCTAAATCTTAATCGAGAAATTTATTCGTTTACCAGTTGCTGTAGTCTGGCCATCTCGTCTATAAAAACCCTGAAGACGCGTAAGATATTGTTAACAATAAAACCTGTATTATAACCTTATTAAATTATTAGTTAGCAATATTCATTACTACAAAAAAAATAAGTAAAAATAATTGCAGTATCTCAGTATGTTTTAGTAATAATATCTATTATCGTAGCATTAATTAGATTAAAATGGAATTATCACGATACAGTCTATAATTGTAAATAAACTAGATAATTCAATACGTTATTACTCAAATTTGGCATAAATATAGTATATAGTATACGGTAGTTCATGCAGAGATTACTAAATAGATTAGTCTTTCTAGGAAATAAATTAAAATACTAGGATATCATCTTATTTTGGTTGACTTCAAAGATACAGTTTAACAAACTATTTTACATAAATTGTCAGTAATTAATAAACCTTAGTATAAATACTACTAAAATTGAAATATACTTTTTTTTAAAATAAACAATTTCCTAAAATTTTGTCAGCAATATAATTTAATATTACTGCCATTTTTGAATCATCTTATGAAATTACGTGTTCATGATTTGCCCTGTTTTAAATTTAAACGATTGCTAGCTGTTGATATTCTAAACAGCTAGCTATACTACTCTAGAACCAGAGTCTCGAGAGCTAAAAAAATAGGCAACTTTTGGATAAAGTTCGTTAGACTATTGATTAAACCCGATTACAAGAAAAAAAAGCTGTGTTTTTTAGCGTTGTTATTCCTACCTATAATCGAAAACCTATCCTGGAAAAATGCCTAAGAGCTTTAGAAAATCAACAATTAACTGATGATAAAGTAAGTAACTACGAAGTCATCTTAGTTGACGATGGCTCGACAGATAATACCCTAGAATGGCTAGCAGAAAATATCGCAGAATTCCCTCATGTGCGTCCTTTTCTTCAAAATCATCTGGGTCCTGCCGCAGCAAGAAATTTAGGAATAGAAAAAGCCCAAGGTGATACAATTATATTCATTGATAGTGATCTAGTTGTAACTGAGACATTCATTCAGTCCCATGCGAATGCTTTAATCACAGGAGAAAAAGAATTAGGAAATAAAAAATTATTTACCTACGGTGCGGTGATTAACACTTGTAACTTTGATAATCCTACCTCAGAATCTTATAAAATCACTGATTTTTCTGCAGCATATTTTGCTACTGGCAATGTAGCAATTGCCCGTGAATGGTTAGAAAAAGTTGGAGTTTTCGATACGAGATTTCAACTTTATGGATGGGAAGATTTAGAATTAGGAGTGCGACTTAAACAACTAGGATTAAAATTAGTTAAGTGTCCCAAAGCAGTTGGTTACCATTGGCATCCGTCTTTTACTTTAGATCAAATACCTAGCTTAATCGACCAAGAAATTCAACGGGGAAAGATGGGAATTCTTTTCTACCAGAAACATCCCACATGGGAGGTTAGATTGATGATCCAAATGACTTGGTTACATCGTTTATTATGGGGATTTTTATCTTTAGGAGGCAGTCTTAATGAACGCACGCTTGCACCTGTTTTGCAATGGTTAATTAATCAAGGAAAACCGCAACTCGCCTTAGAAATTGCTCGAATATTTCTAAATTGGTATAATGTACGCGGAGTTTATACTGCTTATCGAGAATTACAAACCTAGGTGGTATATAAAGCTTATGGATTTTAGGTAAATTCCTCGCCTAAAATATAACCATCGAGTTAAAAGTTGGGACGGACTTAATTATTAAAATCCAGTCATAAACTAATTTTCTCTTGTGTCTTCTGCTTTCTCTCTTCTCCATTTTGGATAAATGGTTTTAAGCCAATATAAAAACTTTCGTTAAAAATAGGCTGATGGAAAGACCGATGTCCGAGATCATTGAAATATTAGCAGCTATTGTCAAAGTTTGTTGAAAACTAAGCTGTTCTAAAAGTGATAACTTATTGATTTAAGTGAAACTTCTGGGCATATTGGAAATTAATTACCCCTATTTTGGAGACGATAATGAGTATTGCGATTGGCATTGTTGTAGGTTTAATTATCGGAGGAGTTATCGGTATTTTTCTATCAACCTTCTCCAAGGAGCGCAAACTCGCAGCTCAATTAGAAAGAAGTACAAAAGCTCTAAAAGAGGCTGAAATACTTCAGCAACAACAAGCACAAGAAATCAAACAATTACGGCAATCTCCACCGCAGATGCAAGAGATTGAACAATCTTATCAAATTAAAATACAAGAAATCGAGCAATCCTATCAGAAACAATCGGAAGAACTGTCTCAGACTAAAACTAAACTAAGTAAATTAGAACAGAACGAACGACAAATACAAAAAATTCAACAAACTTATCAAACTCAACTTGAGATACTAGAACAAACCTATCAAGCCAGACTTAAAGAAACGCTGCAACAAGTGCAAAGGTTTGCTCCAGTATTAGAAACCAATCAGGCACACATTCAACAAATTGAGCAAATTTATCAAACTCAACTGCAAGAACAGCAACAAGCTCATGAGCAAGCTATTAACGAGTTAGAAAAAGCCTATGACGAAGGAGACTTCGCCTTAGATGAGTGGGGGGAGGCAGAAACCTCTGATACCTTATCAGAAGACCTAGTCCATGACACCACTAAAGCTCTATCCTTAGATCAAACTGAAGGAAGAAACCAAAACAGGGTTGCTGACTTATTGCAACAAAAAAAATCTGACGATCTAGATTTTTTTGAGATGTTACCTACTGAGGAGGAAACAACTAAAGACTTATCGGGGGCTTTCACAAAAGACTCAAAAAATCCTTATGTCGGTTTTTTTGAGTCAGAAACCAAAGATACAACCCATGACCCTGATGAAATCTTTTCCAGTTTTCTAGATACAGAAAAGTCTGAGGAAAATTTAACGAACCTATTAGAAACAGACGACAAAAACAAGTCTTAACAAAGAAATCTGTTTTAGCCGGCTAACGACAATCATCAGAATGACATAATCACATAACAATAATCTGACAAGCGATGAGAAATCGGAGCAAAATTATAATCTGAAGAGATTCGAAAATCTTTGACAACAGACTCCCGTTCATAGATATTTGTTATAGATATTTAATTCCCAGGAGAAAGTTTCTGGGATTTTTTGCTCATAAGAAAACTTATAATAAAATCTTTTCAAGATATTTATTGGCAATCTAACAAATTAACGTTATGATTAACCAGTCATAATTGTGGTTAAAGTTGCCCTCAACTCACAAAACTAATACTTTAAACCTAGCGCGTTTAAGATAGACTGCCTCACTAGAAAATTACTCTTCCTCAACGTTTATGGTCTAGGATTAAGACACTTGATACCTTTACCGTCTGATGTCATTACTGCTGTGCCTATTCACCGCCAGCCTCCTTTTGCTCAAAACATACCAACCTGTGGTCTCAAAACCGATACCACTCCTGTTTTTGCCCTGAAAGAACTTGTTGCCAATCTTTATCGAGAACAAAATAAAATTCAAAACTTATTAAGTTCCCTAGGGTTTGCTTTACGAAGTTTTAATAATCTCAATCAGTTTCTAGAACTCACCCCTTTGATGACAGCACGGGTGACTGATGCTGATGGAAGTGTCTTGATTTTCTATAAAGCGAATGGGCAAGTCTCTTTAGAACAGTTACATTGTCAAAATCATCAAATCGAGGTGGAGATTCAAGAAGTTCTGACTCGCGTCATTAATCAGATTAACAGTAACGCCTCAATTACTCGTAGCCTGGCGGTTTCCTTCGACGAACAAATTCGCCATGAAATGGGTACAAAAATTCGTCTGTATAATACGCCAATTTTAGTCAAAAATATGGAACGGGGGCGGCTTTACGTTTTTAGTGCTAATCCTCAATATGTTTGGACCCAAACCCGACGGAGATTACTCCAATTGGTGGCTGATCAAACAGCCGTTGCTATTGCTAATAATGAATTAACGGTAGAACTACGCTCCAAAGAACGACAGGATCGCGAATTGGAAATTGCTTCTGAAATTCAATTACGTTTACTACCACGCAAATACCCAAGTATTCATGGTGTAGAATTAGCTGCCCATTGCCAAACTGCTAACCGGGTTGGAGGTGACTACTATGATTTTATCCCAACTAATTATGATCAACTCCGTCAAAATCAAAACAGCACAGAGCAAGTATTAGATCATTGCGTTCCTTGGAGTATTGTCATTGGAGACGTGATGGGAAAAGGAGTTCCTGCCGGGTTGATCATGACTATGACGAGAGGAATGCTTAGGGCAGAGGTATTAAACCGTAACTCTCCTGGACAAATCCTCCAACACCTCAACCGAGTCATGTACTCTGATTTAGAGAACTCCAATCGGTTTGTAACACTTTTTTATTCGGAGTATGATCCCAAAACTTGTATTCTCTCTTTTAGCAATGCAGCCCACAACCCTCCTCTGCGATGGCAGTACGCTACACAAGAGATTGAACGACTCGATACCGAAGGAATGTTAATTGGATTAGATCCTAATTCTGAGTATGGGGATGAACGGGTTCAACTAAATCCAGGAGATATTGTCCTTTATTACACCGATGGACTAACTGATGCGGTTAACCTAAAAGGTGATCGTTTTGATGAAGATAATTTGATTGCTGCTTTTCAAGCGGCTTGTCAAGAATGTGATAGTTCCCAAACTATTCTTAATTATTTATTTAAAGAGGTTGAGCAGTTTATTGGGACAGGAAATAATAATAGTGATGACATGACTTTGGTCGTCATGCAGGTGAAATTATCGGAATAATTCTTGAATTTATGGGAGATTTTCGATTTTACTGTTTAATTATCCTATAAATTTGGGAATTATAGCCCTATTTGCTTATTATAACAGGTTTTATCTGGCTGCACACTAACTGCTTGGGCAAACGTAAGTTCGATAGAAATTAAAAAAAAAATGACTAAGCAATAACTTTATGCTGGATGATAGAATTTATTAGACTTTAATATTCGATACTTGCTTGGTATTTTTAAACTTAGATTGCTTCTATTTAAAATAGATGAATGATTGGCTTTCAAGTTAACTCTAGACGACATATATGACTATAAATTTATGCCTAAGTTAAAACAAGATTTTACTGGTAAATTTTGGGGATACTAAGGAGATATTCTTTCAGAACTCTCTTAAGAACTCTGTCAACAAATACTTTAAGCAATTAAATAAAGTCAAAGGTTAGTGACACTAATTGATATAATTTTGCTTCGTCAGCATTCTTTGATTAAAACAATTAACGATTAACTTAAACAAATCTTTGTAATTGAACATTAGTAGAGATTAAAATATTTAAAATTATTTTGTTAAACTTTGTACTCAACTGACAGCCTAATACCTATTTATCAGAAAACTCTTCTTTCGATTTAGAGTCAAAAGGCAAGTCGGCTTTCACCCCTTGTTGTTTTTGCAGTACTATTGTAGCCTTAATTATTGGCAGTTACTGTTCTCGATAATCGTCGACCTCGTCGTCTTTTGATTGAGACATTGAGAATAACAACCGTGTTTTTAAAACTCGTCGAACTCACATTGAGTTGAACTGTCTCGCACCTCAAAGTATTGAAAATACTGACATTATTGGAAAGTTTCAATCATTAAAGATTTTATCAAGTCCGGTCGTGTCTGAACTTTGGATATTTAATTTGTTCCAGGATATATGTTTAGAATTTTTACTGGTGCTTAAACGCTTTATTTTTAGTCAACGGCCGATAGTAAACCAATGGTTGACTATCGATAACGGATAATCAGATAAAGAATATTTTTCTTGGATTAATGAAGTACAACACATTAGGTTCAAAATTTATGACCCATTAGGGTTTAACTTACTTTTGACAACAATTTTTTATTTTTGACACCTAGGGGGTTACTGTGAGCAAACAAAAAAAGTGGAGTGAGCGCTTTGAAGGCAATCTTCATCCTTCCATCGCTCGATTTAACGCTAGTATTAGCTTTGATATCGAATTACTTGAATATGATATAACAGGTTCTATTGCCCATGCCAAAATGTTAGCCCATACAGGAATTATTGCTGAGAGTGAAGCACAAAAATTAGTGCAAGGACTAGAAAAAATTCGTCAGGAACATCATAATGGAGAATTTATCCCTGGAATTGACGAAGAGGATGTTCATTTTGCAGTAGAAAAACGTTTAATAGATATTGTGGGGGATGTCGGCAAAAAACTTCACACAGCAAGATCCCGTAATGATCAAGTAGGGACTGATATTCGTCTTTATCTACGAGATCAAATTAATAAAATTCGGAGTCAATTACGGGATTTTCAACAAGTCTTACTTGATCATGCTCAAAACCATGTAGAAACGCTTATTCCAGGTTATACCCATCTACAACGGGCTCAACCGATCAGTTTAGCTCATCACCTATTAGCTTATTTCGAGATGGCACAACGAGACTGGGAACGATTGGGAGAAATTTACGCTCGGACAAATATTTCTCCATTAGGATGTGGTGCATTGGCAGGAACAACATTTCCCATTGATCGTCAATATAGTGCCCAATTATTAAAATTTGAAGGTATTTATGGCAATAGTTTGGACGGAGTGAGTGATCGTGATTTTGCTATCGAGTTTCTCAATGCTGCTAGTTTGATTATGGTTCATCTTAGCCGTCTAAGTGAAGAACTAATTTTTTGGGCTTCCCATGAATTTAAGTTTATCAGCCTTACCGATAGCTGCGCTACGGGGTCAAGTATAATGCCTCAAAAGAAAAATCCTGATGTTCCTGAGTTAGTCCGAGGAAAAACTGGACGAGTCTTTGGCCATTTACAAGGAATGCTAGTTTTAATGAAAGGGTTGCCTTTATCTTACAATAAAGATCTCCAAGAAGACAAAGAAGGAATTTTTGACGGGGTGGCAACGGTTAAAAGTTGTTTGGAAGCCATGACAATTTTTTTAGGAGAAGGCATTGAGTTTTGTAAAGAACGTTTAGCTCAAGCAGTAGCCGAGGACTTTTCAAATGCGACAGACGTAGCCGATTATTTAGCTGTCCGCGGGATTCCTTTTCGGGAGGCTTATAATTTAGTAGGAAAGGTAGTGAAGACTAGTTTAGCATCGGGTAAGCTCCTTAAGGACTTATCTCTAGAGGAATGGCAAGCCTTACATCCTTTGTTTGAAGCTGATATTTACGAGATAATCGCCCCCAAACAGGTAGTAGCAGTTCGTAATAGCTACGGTGGAACTGGTTTCAAGCAAATTCACCAAGCTATTGCAAGGGCGAAAGCACAAATAGAATCTTCCCAACTACACTAAAATCTTAGTCTTCATCTTTTAAGACTGTAAATTGATTGCGGCGATATATTAAACCATCATGAGAGTTATATCTCATCTTTTTACCCCCTAACCTAAGCAACTATATATTCTCATTCTTGTTGATGAACGTATTGTATTTATACGACTGAGGCATACAAGTACGGTGGATATTTTCTAGAGAACTTGTGGACTGGAGAGAAAATATTCTAACAACAATCAACGGGAATTGTTAGGATAAGCCTGCTTAAAATTGTTGCAAATTTGCCGTGTAGTCGGGATTTATGCTTCTACTCATCAAAATCATAAAGTTTGTTTCTATATTTTAAAGGAGATGTGATCTGAACTTAAGCGATTAACGATCTCTATGGAAGTTTATGCTATCATTTCCCTTCAGAAGAGGGAATGGGGATGATGGCAACAGTAAAAATTGGAGTTGGAACTAGTCTGTTTCCTCTCTTAATCAGTCAGTTTAAAATCTTCATCTTTTTCTTTTGAGAACAAGCAGTATTGACAGTAGTTTCAATCCCTTATCACACACCTTTCTGTATTTCCCTTGACCCGTTGTCTTACTTAATAGCGGATTTAAATTTAATTATGGAGCTTATAATAACGGCAGTGGGCAAATTAGTCCATTAAGTCTTTATCGGTTACTCAATCAATTGTTTCATTGAGACCTTAAAAATTTTTATATTTTTAAATTAGCGAGTATTTAAAAATTTTTGTTCAATAGTTTTCAATTAAGTTTAAATCAGTGGAATGTATAGAGATAAAAGTAAGACTTGTACTCGAATAGATTCCATTATTTATCTAACTTTTATTGTTTGACAAGCTGATAAATTATCCATAATTACACCAGTTTTTATCCACCGTCATGGCATCAAGATTTTTTTATTAAAGATAAAAAAATTTTTTTGTTTGCCTATAGTTAAAAAATAAAAACGACTACACAATCAAATGTAGCAAGCGCTCTGATTAACGGAATATTTTTCATAGACTAGGTTTCCTTTAGTCGCTCTGGCACAGTAATAAGTAATGGATAGATAACTTTGGTTTTGTCAATAAAAACTAAATATGAAAGTGTGGTTTGTTTAAGTATCGTTAATGTTAAGTAATGATATCCCAATCAAAAGTATTTTTTCTTGATCATGGGAAAATAATTCTACAATTTTTATTGCTTTCTAAGGTCTAAGGAGACAATTAACAAAACTATAATTGGTTTGAAAGTGCCATGTCAGTTATTGAGTTTATTTATTGGTCTTGTTGTTAGTTTTGCTAATGCTAGTGGAACTATTTATATAGTCTACTTATATTAGTAAGTTAAACTACTTTTTTTGTTCTTTTAACTTTAATTTATCCAGGTACTCCTTATAAATTAGTTTTTTGTGTTTATTAACTTTAACTAAAAACTTAATTAGAGGTTATATTAGCAGTCTCTATTTCTGTAAAATATCGATGACTATAATTTTAACATGAGTCAACAGGGTTTTAAAAAAGAACTTATTATTTTTATTTAAATTATTAAAGTGATTATAAAAAATAATCACTTTAATAAAAGGTGAAGCTAGTTTACATATTTTTACTATAAGTGACGTTTATCATTGTTGTTAGAGATACTATAAGATATCAATTTTTTACTCAAATTAAAGAGAATTTTACTTAATCATTCTGTGAATTGTTATCTATCTTAGACTTTACGATTCAATGCCTCCATTACTGCATATTGACTCATGTTTTTATAAACTTGTTGTAGATGTTGTTGAGCGACTCGTGCTTCTTCATAAGTTAAAGTAATTCTTCCCAAAATATTTAACACTGTTTGATCATCAGATGGGGGAATAATAACGATTAGTGAGGAATCTAATCCTCTCTTATACTGCCAAAATTTAGTAAAGTCTAAAATCTTAGATTTTTCTGCTTGGTGATTTAATGTTTCTGTTATTTCTGGCAATTTATCTTTATTTTTCGTTAATTTTCTGTCTTTCTGCTGATTAAGTTTATGAAGGCGTAGCTGACGTAAAGCATCAAGAATTTGCTCCTTTGTTCTTCCTCTTAATTTAAAGATTGTAAAAGGATCTTCCCTAAAATACTCAGCTAATTGATAATAAACTGCCCCAATATGTTTACAAAGGTTAGCTTTGTCGGGACAACTACAACAAGCATTAATATCTGACAAGGTAAAAGGAAAAACACTAAGTCCGTTATTAATAAAAACTTCTTCAATATTTTCTGGCATTTTTCCGGCTAATAATTGGGCTGAAAAAATTGCTTTCTCAGATAAACTCTCAATAATATAATCCCAATCTTTATCAACAAAAGGAACTAATGAAAGTGATACTTGATAGGGATTAATATCACTACCTTGAACTTTTGCAAATACTTTTGCGTCTTCAAATTTAATACTTAAAATTTTTCCTTCTCTTGCATAAATTCTAGCCCGTTCTAATCGTTTTTTAAATCTATAAGAATCCAGCAATTCCAACCAACGTTCTACCCACCATTCCTTGTGATATAAAGTCTCGTCACTGTTTGATGAATTAGAATTAGTCATAATCTTGTTGTCTTTTAGTTAGAAGGGGTTTGTTGTAAATTTCTAGCTTTATAAAAAGTCTCTAAACTTTCTTGATCTCCCACATATCGCCAGTGCCAGGGTTCATAACTAATGCCTTGGTGATTATCAGGGGGAAAAGACAGCTCAAAACTGTACTTAGCAGCATGATTTTTTAACCAGCTAAAAGCAGCTGTTTTCTCAAAATCAAGGCTTAAATGGGTAGCAGGGGTTTTAGCATCGCCAATATCTACCGCATATCCAGTATGGTGTTCACTATAGTTAGGGGGTGCACTCACTTCAGCACGTTCACTAGGATTTTGGTTCCGTTGTCGTTGGATTTCAAAAAATAAGTAGTTTTGTTCAGAAACCGTCCTAAATCCTGAAATAGGAGTCAGAATAATTCCTTTATCTCGAGCTGCCTTTTGCATTTCTATGAATTGCTCAGCTGCATTAAGACGCAATCGGACGTGTCCATCAGAAGTAATTGCTTTCAATGTTGATATGGGAGCTTGTTTATATTCTAAATGTCCAAGAACATTTTCTAATGGCTCGGGAGAAGGATTAACTACTGGGATTGATTTTGGGACGGGAGAAAGTTGAATCGAGATTGCAGAAGATGAGGATGTGGTTGATGGTAAAGGAACTAGACGCATGAAGAAAGTTCCACCTAAAATCAGAATAGGCCCTGCCCCTAGAATGCTTCGTATTAACAATTTTCGTTTTTGTTGTATCTTGGCTTTACTGATAGAAGTTTCTCTTAAAGCCTCTGGAATATCATTCATGTCATGATCGTATAATTAATAGTTCATTGAACATTGTTGATGTATTATCGTTTTTTGTCTACTCTCAACATTTGCCAATTTTATAGGAATTTTCAATTTAGTAGATAAAATTGACAGTAATGAGTCAATATGTCAATTATATTTTATTCAGTACTTAAGATAGATAGAATATAGCTTTATTAAACATTTAATTAAGTTTGTTTCATGATTTATTTCAGATTTGGTAAGCTCTATATTAATAAATATAACTCTGGGAAATATCACTGTTTCTTTCTCTCTATAGTTAATTTTAAATTGTACTGACTACTTATAATGAATTTATTGCTTAAAACTTAGTATTATGTTGAATGAATAGCCAATAATAATTAATTTATCTGTTTTTTAGAACTATTTGCTAGGGAGTTAATAATTTTAGGAAAATTTCTGAAAGTAATGGAATATATACTCATTTTTTAAAATTTTATGGATTGCTCAATATCTGCAATAAAAATTTATTAAAACAGAATAAATCTAAAATCAGTAAATATTTGAGCTATAAACTATAATTAGATTCGATATGTATTGAGTAAAAAACAGAGAATCAATATAAATTTTACCAAGACTAAAAAAAAATATTGTTATTTAAGTAATAATAAATAATTATTAAATTTTTCATACAATCAATTAAAATTTAAATAAATGTAGCTTATGCCCTAGACAATAATTTAAATACACTGTTTTTTTATAGGTTTAGAAAGGAAAAATCACAGACATTGGTTTCATTCATTTTCTTTCGATAGAAATCTATTATGAGACTAGTATTGAACACATAGAGTTTTTAAATGTTTAGTTGTATGGAACTAAAATCTTTTTGTTTGGCATTATAGATTTGAACTATATTCAGTTATAAACGATCACAGGGAATTATTGACTTTGAAGTGAATTACAAGCAACACAGATAATCATCGATCTGTTCCTAAGTTAAGAAATAATTTAATTGGTAAATTTTGGGAAACCCGAGTATATATTGTTTAATAACTCTTTTAAAGACTCTATCAATAACGACTTTAATTAATTACTTGTGATCAACAGAAAACAAAAAAAGGAGTTGGTGGAACTAACTATTATTATCTCACTTTATAAGCGCTCTTTAATCAAAACAGTCAAGGGACAACTTTATAATATCTCTCCGATTGAATCTTCTAGAAATAGAAGTGTTTAGAACTATTTAAGCTAAAAAGAGAAGTTTGTATTGTGTCCGACTGAGTTAAAATAATCATTTCTGTCTTGCTTTATTGTTAGTAGTTACTGTTTTAGGCAATTATCAATCTTGTCTTTTTGTTTACTCAAATATTGAGTAAATGTGCTTACAGCCTAGTTTGACTCACCTATAAATGGCTTCTTAGAGGATAAAACAAAATAATAGTATATACCTAAAAAATTAGATATATACTAGTATAACTAATTGTGACTATTATTAGTATAGCTGATGGCTACAATTAGAAATATGTTTAATGGTTATATTTATAGCAAGTTTCTTGGTCATATAAGTCAGTCTTATCACAAAATAGTATTATTTTATCCTCAAATTATTAAGGAAAAAATTAGATATTTTTTCCAAGAAGTTTGTTGCTTCAATAGTTCCCCAAAGATACTTCACTGTTGTAGTGATTAATTACTGCAATAGATGTATCTATCTGGTTAAAAGACAGCTTCTTTATATGCTTGTATGTTTATAGTAAAAAATGCAGATTTATCAATTACCATCTTAGTAAATACTTAAGCAATCACATAATAATCATTTATTTGAAAGAAAAATACTGATAAATAATATGGTTTACCAAGGAAAATATACTGACTCTTTGTCAACTGTTTATAAGCTAATAATTACTAAAAATATTAGACACAATTAATTGATCAATAATTTTATTTTTTTTTATAAAAATTACAAGGAAGTTCGCTTTGTTAATTATGGCAATCGCGAATAAATTTTTTATTATTAAGTTCCGTGACTATCTTTTATATATTTTCTGTTAGTTTCGTAAGTTTTAAAAATTTATTTCTTAAAGTTTGTCAATTTTATTGACTCTTTATAAGTTAAAAGAAACTATTCGATAAGGTTTTTAAAAACCCTATTATTTAATGCTGTCAAACATACCAAAATTTAGAAAATTTATGATGTAATATTAACATCAAACTTTTTTCTCCTTAAATAAGCAAAGTTAAACACAATTAGTTTTAACATAGTTACTATACTACTTAGATTTAATAAATAAGAACATGAATTTCTTTATTTATTAAATATTTAAATACCAACCTGTTAGTTATTTCAATATTTATCGTACTTTGTAGTTATAATATATTTTTTGATAAATTTTTTATAGTCATACGTATACGTATATACTAAAAATATAATAGAATAATACAGTTTTTTTGTTTTTATTAAGGGGTTTATATTTAATTTAAGAAATCTTTTTCTACCAAACAAGAATACTTTTTTTCTCTAAATCTATTAAGGTATTTTATTCTAAATTTTTCATATATACTAATATTGTTTTTGATAAAGCTACATAGAATTTATTGATATTTTTAAAACATTTAATTTATGTTGTTTTCTCTGCTTATAAATTATGACTTAGCTGTTCGGTAGTTCTATAACCATAACAACTAAAATAAAACTATCCTAAGTTATAGGGGAAATAAAATATTTTATTTCCCCTATAACTTAGGATAATTATTGAGAAGCTACCCTATCCTGACGAGCTACACGACAAACTGCCTCAGCAACTGCTCGATACACCCTTTTATCAAACACCGAAGGGATAATATATTCGCGATTAAGTTGACTAATATTCACCAGAGACGCAATAGTCTTAGCTGCTTCTAAATACATATGCTCAGTGATAGTTTTAGCCTGACAATCTAAAGCTCCACGAAAGATTCCGGGAAAAGCTAACACATTATTTATTTGATTGGGATAATCACTACGTCCAGTAGCTACAACTGCTACATCATCGCTTATTAATTCCGGTTGAATTTCTGGGATAGGGTTTGCCATAGCAAATACAATGGGCTTAGTAGCCATGGATTTAACCATTTCTAGTGTCACTACCCCTGGCACACTTACGCCCAAGAATACATCAGCCCCCTGCATGGCATCTACTAAAGAGCCATTGACATTAACTGCAAATTCCCGTTTTTGAGGGTTTAAATCAGTGCGGGAATTGGAGACAAGTCCCTTAGAATCACATAACCAAATATTAGTAGCTCCGGCAGTGCGTAATAAAGCCGCGATTGCTATCCCTGCTGCTCCAGCCCCATTAATCACAATTTGTACTGTTTCTAGGGACTTCTGGACTAATTTCAAGGCATTAATTAATGCCGCTAAACTGACAATAGCCGTTCCATGTTGATCGTCATGGAAAACTGGAATATCTAATTCCTGTTGCAGTCGCCGTTCAATCTCAAAACAACGAGGGGCAGCAATATCTTCCAAGTTTACCCCTCCAAACACTGGAGTAATGCGTTTAATAGTTTCAATAATTTCTTCAGTGTCTTGGGTGGCTAAACAGATGGGGAAAGCATCAATATCAGCAAATTCTTTAAATAACATGGCTTTTCCTTCCATGACCGGGAGGGCAGCTTCAGGACCTAAATTTCCTAATCCTAGGACTGCACTTCCATCAGTAACAACTGCTACGGTATTTTGCTTAATAGTCAGGTTAAATACTTGAGAGTGATCGTGGGCAATAGCGTTACAGATACGTCCAACCCCTGGAGTATAAGCCATGGCCAACTCAGAACTAGATTTTATGGAAATACGACTAGCAACCATGATTTTTCCCTTACTGTGGAGATCAAAGGTGCGATCAGAGACTTTGAGAATTTTAACGTTAGGAATTTCTCTAACTGCTGCTAGAATCTCCTCGGCATGTCCTTCACTCGAAGCATCTACCGTAATTTCCCTTTGGGTGATTGAACAAGTATGTTCAATTAAAGAAATTTGTTCAAAACTTCCTCCTGCTCCGGCTATTGCCTGGGTAATGTTGGAAAGAGTTCCTACTATGTTGGGAAGTTCAATAGTTAAAGAGAGACTATAACTTGAATTGGGCTTAAGATTTGCCATGTTTAGAAGAGTTTAGGGGTTATGAGTTACGAGCTAGGAGCCAGAGAGTTCAGTATACTAAATATGGTTTTGGGAAAAATATTTCAAAATGACGATTATAGATTTTAAGTTAATGAAACAACTTCTTCTCTGAAGAAGAATATAGTTAACTAGAAATTTTGAAAAAAATAGAAAATTATTTACGTTACATTCAATTGAATTGCTGCCGAAGATTGATCTTCAACAACTTATTTATTGTTCTCTATATAGCCATTGCTTTTTTCATGAAATACAGTGAACAGTTCCAAGATTAAAAAGGAACAACTGTTCACCGATAAAAAAATAGTTTATAGTTGCTTCACTTGAGCCACTAACTGGGATAGCATATCTTGCGCGTTACCAAAAAGCATCATAGTTTTATCTTCGTAGAAAAGTTGATTATCTACCCCCGCAAACCCAGTGCTAAGACCCCGCTTAATAACGATAGTATGATGAGCTTTGTCTACTTCGAGGATAGGCATTCCAAAAATAGGACTATCCTGATCGCTTTTTGCAGCAGGATTAACAACATCATTTGCTCCGATCACCAAGGCAACATCAATAGTATCAAATTCAGGGTTAATGTCCTCCATATCATGAAGTTGATTGTAAGGGACATTTGCTTCAGCTAACAGCACGTTCATATGACCAGGCATTCTTCCTGCAACAGGATGAATAGCGTATTTAACTTCTACACCCATTTTTTCAAGTTGATTAGCCAATTCGCGCACAGTGTGTTGTGCTTGCGCTACTGCCATTCCATAACCAGGAACAATTACTACAGAACGGGCGTATCCTAACATCATTGCTCCTTCTTCAGGATCAATGGAGTGAACAGTCTTATCAGTTGTTTCTCCATAACTTCCACCATTAGCGGTAGTTGCTCTACCAAATGCGCCAAATAGAACGCTTGAAAGAGAACGGTTCATAGCTTTACACATGATTTCCGTTAAAATAATTCCTGATGCTCCCACTAACGCCCCTGCAATAATGAGCATATTGTTCATTAAAATAAACCCAGCAGCACTAGCAGCTAAACCAGAAAAGGAGTTTAAGAGGGAGATAACCACGGGCATATCACCACCTCCAATGGGGAGGACAAATAATACCCCAAAGATAAGTGAAACCAAAACCAATCCCAAGAAAATAGAGATGCTAGTGGGATCTAAAAAGAGATAAATACTACCAACAATAAAGCTAAAAAATATCAGAACATTAAATGGCTGTTGTAAGGGGAAGGTAATAGGAGAACCACTTACTACCCCTTGTAATTTTCCAAAAGCTAATAAACTTCCAGTTAGGGTAATACCGCCGACAAAAACCCCTAAAATTGCTACTATAGTCGCCTCAATGGGGATAGTCTTTTCAACTTCTAATAACCGCCAAAATTCTCCAACGGCAATTAAAGCACTAGCTGCTCCTCCTAGCCCGTTGAAAATACCTACCATTTGGGGCATAGCTGTCATAGCAACTTTTTGGGCGGTAATCCCCCCGATAAGTGAACCAATTACCACACTAATCAAAATCATTTGATAGTTAACCACTGACTGATTAATCATGGTGGCAACAATAGCCAGCAGCATTCCAAATGAAGCAATAATGTTACCCCGACGGGCAGTTGCCGGAGAGCCTAGTTGTTTTAACCCTATAATAAAAAAGGCGGCGGCGGTTAAATAGGCTAATTCGATGCCAGTAGTTAATCCTGACAGTATATCCCTACATAAAGTTGTATCATTCACAGTTATCTATGCTCCCTTCTTTTTAAACATCTGCAACATACGGTCAGTCACTAAAAACCCACCCACAACGTTAATAATAGCGAGAACAACGGCGATTAAGCCCAAAACAACGGTAATACTCCACTCTTTAGGTCCGGCAATTAGTAACGCCCCAACAACGGCAATACCTGAAATTGCATTAGCCCCTGACATTAGAGGAGTATGCAGAGTAGGAGGAACTTTATTAATTACCTCAAATCCCACAAATGAGGCCAAAACAAATACCACTAAACCAACCAACAGTCCAGTTGTCATAAATAATTTCACTCCTAAGCAGGATTCAGAATTATGATATTGATGAGATAAAAACTCTAAACTTGATCTGTTCAAACTGTTGCCTTTTTCCTTCCCGACAGGCTACCCTTAGGCTTTCACCAAACGGAATAGAGCTTCTTTTACTTTGGGATGGCGCAATTGTCCTTCATGGGTAACACAAGCTCCATCAATTATGTCATCGTCAAAATCAAGCTGCATTACTCCGTCTCTAACTAGATATTTCACCAATGTCAAGAGATTCTTTGCATAAACTTGGCTAGCATTAACAGGAAGACTAGATGGTAAGTTCAAGGGTCCAATCACATTAACCCCGTTGTAACAAACATTTTTTCCAGGTTCAGTACAAGCGCAGTTACCTCCACGATCAGCTGCAATATCGACAATCATTGAGCCGATTTTCATTTCTGCGACCATTTCCTCGGAAATAATAACGGGAGCTCGTTTTCCTTGAACTTGAGCAGTTGTGATCACTACATCGGACTTTTTAACATGCTCAGTTAATACCTGACGAATAAGTTCTTGGGTATTCTGGGTAACTTCCTTGGCATAACCCCCTGTAGTGGTAGTATTCTCTTGTATGGGAATTTCCACAAATTTAGCCCCAACACTTTGTACTTCCTCTTTGACGCCAGGACGAATATCAAACGCTTCCACTACAGCCCCTAAACGACGTGCAGTGGCGATTGCCTGTAATCCTGCAACTCCTGCCCCAATTACTAAAACTTTAGCGGGGGGAATGGTTCCAGCAGCCGTTGTCATCATAGGAAACAGTCGGGGGAGAGAAGCTGAAGCGATTAGAACAGATTTGTAACCGGCAATATTGGCTTGAGATGAAAGAGCATCCATACTTTGAGCGCGACTAGTACGAGGGATTAACTCCATGCTAAAAGCAGTGATTTGACGCTGTGCTAATTCCTGAATTTTCTCTGGGTTTCCCAGGGGGTCAAGGAAACTGATTATCTTAGCTCCTGATTTAAGCCAATCCATTTCCATTTTTCCATGCTGTTCCCCTGGAGGAGCAACTTTGAGGAGGATATCGGCTTCTCCCCACAATTGTTCTGGAGAACTAATGATCTGTGCTCCTGCTGCCGTGTATTCAGCATCGGTAAAATGACCTCCAAGTCCTGCTCCTGATTGAACCAATACCTCAAATCCTAATTTGATAAAACGGGCGACGGTATCGGGAACTAGAGCTACTCGCAATTCTCCTATTTCACTTTCCTTCGGAACAGCAATTTTGGTCATGCTCAACTTTCCTTCTATAATGTTATCGGTTAAAAAAGGCATTCCTAATATTTTGATGGTTATCTCTTGGTTAAGAGCAAACCTTAAACCCTTCTTCGTTTTTGAAGACGTTTGCTTCATAAAGTTTAGCAAAACTTGATTAGTATTTTACCGTCAGTGTAATTAACCACACTTTGATTGAGTTTTAAATAAACTTTAATCCTACTTCTATTCCATAGATGGTAGCCTATGGAGAAACATGTAACTATAACTCAATAATTTAAATTAATAAATTTTTTCTCATCACTAATTATTCTTGAGAAGAAAAAAATCTATCATTATCATTGAATTTTATGTCAAAAACTCATTAGTTATTTTTTAAATAGAAGCTAATTTTTTTTACAAAAAAATTGTAATAAAATGAGTGTAATTTAATAGGTTAACTTTTTTAAAGTATAGTATGTTAAGATTGAGTCTAGAGACAAGATTACTTTAGTTCTTAATAAAGTAATCTTGCATAGTTAAAAATTGTTTAACTAAATAATTATAAAGAACAAATAAACTATTTTTGTTTTCTATGACATAACTGTTTAAGTTGATTATTTTAGGAGCTAAAAAGATAAATTATGATCATAAACAGGAGAAAATTTATAGTTTTTATTTTAGCAATTTTGACGACAGCTTGTACAGATTTTAATTCATCTAAAAAACAATCAAAAATTAATTTAACTATCTCAGTTGCATCTAGTGTTCAGGATGTAATGAAGGATATTCGAGTCCTTTATCGAAAGGAAAACCCAAATGTTTATGTTGACTATAATTTTGGTTCCTCTGGTTCGTTGCAGCAACAAATTGAACAGGGAGCACCAACTGATATTTTTCTTTCTGCGGCTCCTAAACAAATGGATGCTCTGCAAAGAAAAGAGCTGCTGTTAACAGAAACTAGACAAGATTTACTAAAAAATAGAGTTGTTTTAATTGTTCTTAAAGATACAAATAATAATGCAACTTTCGAAAGCTTAAACAATGCTGAGTTTAAAAAAGTTGTTTTGGGAGACCCTGGCAGTGTTCCTGCTGGACAGTATGGAAAAGAAGTTTTAAGTTTTTTAGAACTATACAAAAAAATTGATTCTAAGTTAGTTTTTGGGAAAAATACTCGTCAGATTTTATTTTATGTAGAAACAGGTAATGCTGATGCAGGATTGGTCTATAAAACTGATGTTAGAATTTCTGACAAAGTTAAAATAGTAGATACAGCTCCTGAAAATTGTCATTCTCCAATTATTTATCCTATTTCTGTTATTAAACAAAGTAAACATCCAGAAGAAGCTAAAAAGTTTATAGAATTTCTTTTTAGTGAGAAAGTAAAATATATTTTTAAAAATTATGGATTTAGCTTAGTGAAAGATTAAGTCCATGATAAATATTCTTCTATTCTAGCTTGTTCCAGACAATTTGGAGAAGTTCCTCTAATCTTGTTCTTGTTACTGCAGAAATGGTGATAATTGGGTATGAATTAAGATTTTCTAATTCTGTTTTAATGGTTTGAACAGTTTCCTCATCTGCCGCATCTACTTTGTTAAGAGCAAGAATCTGGGGACGATTGTTTAACCCTCTGCCATAAGCGTTTAATTCCTCTTGAATAATCTGATAATCAGCAATCGGATTGCTGGAAGTTACATCTACTAAATGCAATAATAGACGAGTTCGTTCAATATGGCGCAGAAATTCATGTCCTAACCCAATTCCTTCATGAGCACCTTCAATTAACCCTGGAATGTCTGCAAATACTGTTCCGTCTCCTGTAGGTTTACGCACCACTCCTAAATTGGGAACTAGAGTAGTAAAAGGATAATCGGCAATTTTAGGACGGGCTGCCGACAATGCAGCCATCAAGGTAGATTTTCCTGCGTTAGGTAAGCCTATAATCCCTACTTCGGCTAGTAATTTTAGCTCGAGGCGTAACCAGCGATGTTCCCCTGGTAATCCATCGAGGGCATAGTCAGGGGCGCGATTTTGGTTACTGAGGAAGTGTTTGTTTCCCAATCCCCCCTTACCTCCAGCCACTACACAGAGAGTTTGTCCTTTTTCTACTAGGTCTCCCAAAATTTCTTCGGTTTCCCCATCGTAGATAAGAGTTCCACAAGGAACTTCTATGATACAGTTTTTGCCATTGGCTCCTGTCCGATTGCTAGGTCCGCCTCGTTTCCCATCATCGGCCTTAAAACGACGCGCATAAGAAAAGTCCAGTAAAGTTTGTAGATTTTGATTAGCTACGAGAATAACTGAGCCTCCCCATCCTCCATTACCTCCTGCAGGTCCTCCAGCCGGAACATATTTTTCTCGTCGGAAGGCAACTGTACCATCCCCTCCTTTGCCTGCTTCAACTTCGATCTCAGCTTGGTCAATAAATTGCATATAAAATTATTGTTGTAAATCCCTAAATATTTCTTTTTAAAGGGTCAACACCTGTCGACCCTTTAGTGAGTTGATTGTTTACTTATTCTAAACGTACTCTGAGATATCTTCTTTACAATTATCAGACAAATAGCATAAAGCACGAAAACGCAACCCGACTAGTTGTTCATAGAGAGGATTAAGTTTACATAAAGCAGGAATGTGAACAATTTTATGTCCAAAAAGCTTAATGTCTCGTTCAAAGGGACATTGAGAAGGGACCATCTTACAAATAAATCTAGCAAGGCGAGGGTCATGAATCTCCATTCCATCGAGCCATTCCTTGAGAGGATGTAAAAGATCAGGATGGGGATAAGGAGGACTTGATAAAGAGATAGCTGCCCCGCTGCCAGCCTGTGCTTGTGGGTGTTCTTTCAGAGAATTGCACAGGGTATGTTCTAAGGATTTGAAGGCTTCTATTTTGAGTCCTAAAGCATCACTAAACTGATGTAATAACTCTGCTTCGGAGGGGGAGTAAATTCCATCAGCAATTGCTACTAAAACTGCGGTTCTTAAGAAATTTTCGGACGTATTTTGATCAGAACCTAATGCTCTGGCTAATTTTTTAGGAGTGATCGCGCTAAAAGCTACATCTGTTGTATCTTCTAAGGCTAAATCTTGAATAAGTTGAGAGATTAGATCTTGTTCTTCGGGATCATAATGCCCGTCAACCCAGGCAATAGTTAGTAAACCTTGTAGCCAAGCAGCAATTTGAGTTTCAGTGTAAGAAGATTGAGCAACGCCAGCCATAATAATATTCTAATTCAACACATTAAGTAAGGGATAGAGACAGTCGATTGCACGATAAAGAATTAGTTTTTTCTCTCTCTATCCCTTATAAGTTTAACTTTGCACGTCACCCTATGGTTGAACAATCACCGAAATTCCTTTATTTACCAATTTGGATAAAGCTTTTACATTAATATTCTTCATACGAACACAACCGTGAGAAACTGCTTGACCGCTCAAATGTTTTCCATTCGATGAAACCCAATATAATCCTTTCTGTTCGTCCAAAAGCCAATCCAACTTTCTCCGAGAGGGCTGTTTATCCCTGGCGCACTTATTTTCCTATTCCAAGGATTTTCCCCTTTTGGTTTTTTTATCATTTGAATGATTTTAAATTTCCCTTGTGGGGTCTCCCAACCTTTTTTACCGATTGCTACTCGATAACTGGCTAACAGTTGATTATTTTGATATGCGTACACCTTACGCTCTTTTAACTTCAGTACTAAACGTGTTTCTAATACTTTAGTTTCTGCCAGGGTTGCTTTGTCGGCTAGACTAGCTTCTACTAAAAGCGTAATGGGAGAAGTAGGGGGGTTTTTCGTTTCTGTCTTTAATGGTGCAACCGCTTTTCCTGCACCGACCTACTTACTGATCAAGGATACGGGTCAAAAAAGACTCCCACCAGTTAAGGTCAATAATATTAAAATTTGTTTAAACTTTATTTTTTTACAGTTCTATGTAAACTTCCAATAGTTAGTTGGTAAACAAGAATCGCAGTAGCCCTCCAACATTTTAGAAGATATCTCAGACAATATAATCTAAATTGAATATTATTTTTTCCATAGTTTATTTTCCATCTTCCCAACTACACTTTATCTGTACATCTCCAAACCTGCTGCCCTAATTATTTCACTGCGTAAACTTTTAAGATAACTAGCGCATAAAAATGGTGTCAATGAGTTAGGCAACAACTTTATTTTTTAACTTTAAAGTAATGAAAACTAATATCAGTTATAGGGGTTTTTCTCTATTTCTCCATTCAACTATAGCCACAATATGAGTGTTATTGATCTAATGAAAATTATTGAATTTTCGTATAGCAAAAGGCTTTTTATTAGTTTTCATTTAGATAAGCTTAGTTCTTTTGAATATTATATAGTGAGGATTATGTGGTAAGGGTAAGCAACAAAACTATAAAGTTTATCCAACAAATGAACAAACATAAATTATGGACTTTTTTTGATAAGGGATAGTACAATAGCAACCGTTACCAAAAATTCCGGTGTGAGCGTTAATTTAATGTTAAAGATTCTAAGCATAGTCCAATGTCCCCTAATTATCCTAGGAATAATGATGATAATTACATCTAATTCCCAGGCTTCGTCTTTACCTAATCTATCTAATCCCTCGGTTTTGTCTTTATCTAAGTTGCGAAAAAATAACCTAAAACTGCAACAATTAACTGATGGTTTCTTGAATAACACTGATCATCCTCATCAATCACAGGTAACAAGTGTTTCGGACTTACAAAATGGTTTCTTAAGTAACACTGATCGTTTTGATCAATCACAGCTAACAAATGTTTTGAAGTTACAAGATGTTTCTCCCACGCAATGGCCCTATGAAGCATTCCGAAGTTTGGTAGATCGCTACAACTGCATTAAGGGGTATCCTGATAAGGTTTTTGAAGGAGATAGAACCTTATCCCGTGATGAATTTGCTGGCGCGGTAAATGCCTGTGTTGATAGCATTCAATTTGAATTCCAACAAAATGCATCAATTTTACGAGAAGATATAGAAAAATTAAAGTCGATAGCGCAAGAGTTTGAAATAGAAACGGGCTCCTTGGGAACACGAACGAGTAATTTAGAATCGCGGGTAGCCTATACTGAAAATAATCAGTTTTCCACTACCAGTATTCTCACTGGTGAGATGATCATGGGGTTAACGGGGATCACCAGTGGAGAAAAAAACCAAGGTACTGAAGACATCTTTAAGGTAACTAACCTAGGATATCGGGGACGACTGAAATTAAATACTACTTTTGATGGGGATGATTCGCTCTATATCCGTTTTACAACAGGGACCGCACCGGCTTATCCTGATATTACAGAAACATTTGAAGGAAAATTAAGCTTTTCACAACCTGATGCGAGTGATTTAGGTATACAACTGATTATCTATGATTTTGCACTCGCAGAAAATGTACGGATGTTTGTTGAACCAGTCGGAGGTGCTTTTGATGACTTCGTTCCCACAGTGAACTTCCTTGATGGGGATGCGTCGTCTGGAGCATTATCTTCATTTGGCACTCGTAATCCCGTTTATTATATGCCCGGGGGGCCAGGTATTGGTTTTCGAGGGCGGGTTTTTGAAGTGTTTGAATGGAGTGGAGGTTATTTAGCAGACAAGGCTGCTAGTCCTGATTTAGGTGCAGGGATGTTTAATGGTCCCTATGGTGTAATGGGACAATTGGCTTATGAACACAAGGAAAATTTTAAAGCAGCGTTTACATATTTGCATGGATATAACAATCTTGATTCAGGAACTGGTAGTCGTCGTTCCAATTTCCAAAGCTTTATTGAGAAAGAGTTTAAAGACTTTGGAGCCTCTGTTGATACAGTTAATAATTCCTATAGAGTGGAATTGAGTTGGCATATTCTTGATCAATTTGTTCTAGGTGCTTGGGGAGGCTTTACTACAGTCAGAACTTTAGGGGCAATTGATTTAGGGAAAGATTTAAAACCCATAGACAGAGGGAATCTAGACATTTGGAACTGGACGGTAAGTTTCGCTTTTCCTGATGCTATTTTTGAAGGAGATACAGCAGCAATTATTTTTGGGATGGAACCTTGGGTTTCTAAGTCTAATCTCGTCTTACCTAACGGTTTAAGAAATAATGACCGCGATAGCTCTTTTCATTTCGAGGCAATTTATGAATATGCAATCAATGATAATATTTCAATTACCCCTGGCATAATTATCATTACTTCTCCAGATTATGATAACAGCAATAATTCTTTATTTATTGGAACAATTCGCACAACTTTTACTTTCTAATTGCTGTATATAATTTCTTTATATTGATTCTTCTTATAAAGAAATTATCTCAATAAAAATCAAAATTCAATTTAATTATCATTCAATAATAGTAATTATACAAGACAGGTTTAGTATAATTATTATTATTGATGTTTTTAGTTTCTTATCATTTAGGATAATTATAGTTGCTGACAGTTAAGATTATTATTCTTGCCAAATTAAGCTCTGTTAATATTTGGTATACTTTTGTTATTATAAACTTGATATAGGCAAAATAATTGCCGTTTTTATTCTTTTCTCTTGATTGTAGTTTTAGTTTTATCTACTTCTTTATTGAAAAATTTTCTGTTTTTAGGGGTCTTCTTCTTTAGAAGATAGATAGGTTCTTATCTTCACTTTTGTTCTTTAGTTATTTATGACTTTTTTTGACTTACTGATTCTCTTGTAAGCATAATGTTTTTGTCCTTGTTCGTGTTCTGAAGAAAATTTTTAGCGTAGGTCAACGTTGATAGTTCTTACTCTTCCAATGCTGTTCGCTGGATATCAGTTTACTTGGTGTCCAGCGAACACTCTTTTAAAATTATTTTTTTGTATTTTTTAAAAAAAAGATCACCTATTTTAACCTTTAAAAAAAATACCACAAAAGTAGTCATTCTAGACCGAATATGATATGTTATTTATTAAAAAATGCTAGAACTCTTATTATGAATATATTCTGCAAATTCAGAGATTTAATTTCTATAAAGATAAAATTTTTTTATTCTTTGATACCTGACAAAGTAATACTCTTTTGTTCACTATATTTTTTAATGGTTGACACATAAAAACTATAAAAGTAAACTTATGTAAGTACTGCAGTATTTAATTAATTTTGATAAACTTCTGATTCATAGAAAAAATCTCTATTAGTTTTGCTATATTCTCAATAGTCAACCATAAAAATTAAGAACCCTATACTTTAAAAGTATTGTACTAAACTGATATTGTAACTAACGTTTCCAGCATGACCATATAAATATAATAAAACGCGATAACTGTTTAAAATCAGTAGATATACACCATACATAGATGTGTTTCTTTTCATTATTTGTAATCAATATATTTATTTAACCTAAAATATTGATAATTTAATCCTAACTTTAATAAATATAATTTACCTTACAAAAGGTAACAAAAATTGATTGCTTTTCTTGAATTATCAACCCCAAATAAGCGACTTTTATTTTGATTGGTTTCAGTTTATTGACTATCTGTCTTTGAATAAAATTAAGAATAGATACCCCAAAAGTCTTATCTGGATAATTATTAAAAAATTAATAGCTTTAATTTAAAATATATGTTTAATCAGTTATTAAAATTAATTAATTGTTAACTACTTTAACGTTGGTTTTTGATTATGCCAATCAGTGGCTTGTTCATAAGCGTAACCGACTTGAAATAGTTTCCCCTCTTCTAAAATATTTCCAATCAACTGTAAGCCAATGGGTAAGCCATTTACATCGAAACCGCAAGGAATACTCATTCCTGGAAGTCCAGCTAGATTAACAGGAATTGTCGTTAAATCAGACAGATACATACTTAAAGGATCATCCGTTTTTTCACCTACTTTAAATGCTGTAGTGGAAGATGTAGGACAAACTAAGACATCAACGGTTTCAAAGGCTTTATTAAAATCCTGTTTAATTAAAGTGCGAATTCTTTGCGCTTTTAAATAAAAAGCATCATAGTAACCAGCAGACAACGCATAAGTTCCAATCATAATGCGTCTTTTAACTTCAGGACCAAAGCCTTTAGCACGGGTTTTAGTGTACATTTCTAAAAGGTTTTCTGCTTCTTCTCTAATACCGTATCTAACCGCATCGTAACGGGCTAAATTAGATGATGCTTCCGAGGGCGCAATGATATAATAGGCAGGTAAACCGTAGCGGAAATGAGGACAAGAAACCCTCTTAACTTTTGCTCCCAATACTTTTAATTGATCAACAGCGTTATTAACGGTTTTAGCAACCACAAAATCTAAACCTTCTTCAAAAGTTTCTTCAATAATGCCAACTGTTAACCCTTTTAAACTACTTTTAAGAAAAGTAGTATAGTCTGGAATAGGAACATTGAGACTAGTAGAGTCTTTAACATCATAACCCGCAATCGCTCCCAAGAGAATTGCTGCATCTTCAACACTTCTTGACAACGGACCGACTTGATCCAAGGATGATCCATAGGCAATTAACCCAAACCGTGAGACTAGTCCATAAGTTGGTTTTAGTCCGACGATACCGCAAAAAGAGGCCGGTTGCCGGATAGATCCTCCTGTATCTGAGCCCAAGGCTACTACACACTCATCAGCTGCCACCGCCGCTGCAGACCCGCCAGAGGAACCACCTGGAATACGTTCAAGATCCCAAGGGTTAGCCGTGACCTGATAGCTGGAATTTTCCGTAGAACTTCCCATAGCAAACTCATCTAAGTTCGTTTTTCCTACTATAACTGCCCCAATTTCCTGTAATTTCTGAGTGACAGTAGATTCGTAGGGAGGAATAAAATTTTCTAGTATTCTCGAGGCACAAGTGGTAGGAATACCTGCAGTACAAAGATTATCTTTTATACCGATGGGAATACCCGCTAACAGGCCAATTTCTTCTTTGGCGGCAATTCTTTTATCTACTGCTTTAGCGGTTTCTAAAGCGTGATTGGCCGTGACACAGAGAAAACTCTTGACCTTTGGTTCTACTATTTTGATACGTTCTAATACTTCTATAGTAGTTTCGACGGCAGAACGTTCTTTGTTGATTAATTGTCTATGTAGTTCGCGGATAGATGTCATAAATATAACCTAATATGTTTTGGATGGTATAACTTAACACTCCAACGGTTTAGATAATACTAGCATTAAATGCTATCATTTTTCAGGGAATAAGGCACCGATGATTGACCACTAAAAGGATGCCTTAATTAATAAAAATTCTAGCTTAACAATTAAGTCTAATTTTTATAGTCTAATTGAGTTAATTTGATAACAAATAGTGATATTATATTCATATGATTTAGACTGCTATCTGAAAACTAAAATTTTATAGAATAAATACAATATTTTAAAACGTGAAACTATCCATAAAAATGATTGTGGGTAATTTGTAATTTTTATTGTTATTATTAATAGTGTTATTATGTTATTTTTTTCTAGACTTTTAAAGAAAAAATAGACATTGTTAGCATAGAAGTAGCTAGTTTATGTCCTTTTTGATTCTTGTTTTCTTCTAGTTTAAGTTTATACAAATTTACATTATGGTAACTACAGTTATCAATAGTTACTTGATCAAAATCTTATATTATTGCTATATAATTATTTTTTATATCTTAGAGACTACCGTGGTAAGTGCCAACTCAATAAAAATTATGCCAAACTAATTACGCTTCAGCTCTTTATTTTATTTCCTAATACATTTTGATATTATCTAATTTATGATTAAGCTATTTTACCATACAAAGCTTATATACTAGTACTTTATTATATGAAATTATTAAAAAGCTATAGTAACCTATTTTGATTTTAGGAAAAAGAGAGATGTTATTAAATTAAAACTACTTTAATGCTTCCTTATATGTTCTTATTTATATAATTTATATACTTACTCGTTTATCTAAATAAACTCACATTCTGTAATATTTTTTTTCTTTAATTTAACTATAGTGATTTTATTAGTTGTCAAGTATTTAAATTTTTAATATTTTCTATAAATTCTTGATTACTTATTTTATTTAGCTGAATTTTTAATGCCACTATTTTAAACTTTTTCAGATTTTATTATCTTACATGTTTAAGTGCATGTTCTTTTATTTTTAAGTCAACTTAATTCTTTTGTGAGTTTGTTTATATCTTAAGATTAAGTCTCATGTGATGAGACTTAATCTTAAGATATAAAGCTTTTTCTACTCAAGGTCAATTGATCGTAGTTAATTTATAATTTTGATGAAATTTATTGATGACTTTACTAGAATAGAAAAATTAAAGAGTCATGTTGTTTTTTAAAAAAAACTATACCATTACTATCTCTTCTAAGCTATGAATAATAGATAATATTTATTCCGTCTAAATTTAGAACCTCATTCATTAAACTGATTAGAGGATTTGATGCAGTTGGTATAAACTAAGTGAAAATTTTAAGTTTCATATAATTTGATTCAAATATTAAATATCTCGGAATACCATCTATAATGGTAATTATAGTTTTTAATAAACCTATAAGTGATAATAAAACTTTAGCTTTTGGTTTTTATTAAGCTAATAATAGCATAGCAAATTTTAGGTTTTATATTATATTATAAGCTATCTATTTATCATTATTATTAATATTTTATAATTTATAATTTTATACAAATAAAATTATAAGTAAATTAATTATTTTATAAAAATAATTTTTAGTTTATTTTTATAGCATTACAGCGAATAATTCTCTAAAAATATTATCTGTTTAAATAAATATTGGCTATTCAATAGATACATTAGATTGCCCAATAAGACCTTTAGTATAGTAAAATCGCTGGAACTATGTCAAACTTAAATTTAAAATTTTGCCAAAGAAATATTAATAGTTGTATTCAATAAGTTTTAAAATTAAGGTTAATTTTAAATATTTTATAAAAGATAAAAAGCTATTTCTCTAAGTTACTAGAATTTTGATAAAGTCATTACTAAAGATAAAAATAATTTAATTTATAAAATAATTTTAGACAGTGGCAGTGACATCTTATAATTGGTTCTCTCAATATAGAATAAATTTTTAAACAACAATAAAAAATTTGCATAAATTAAAGCTTAAATAAATTTCTTTGTAAGTTTACAAATGTTATAAAAATACATAGCTTAATAATAAAGAGAATACAAAACTACACAAGTAGTTTTAAAAACTGTTTTAAAAACTATTCATCTTAACCTTTATCTTGCTATTTAAAATTTATTTGTAGCTACTATTTTTAGTTATTAAAAATTGGCTTTCATCTTTTATGAAATCAATTTAAAATCCATAAAATGTGGATATAGTTTAGAATTTGTTTATTTTTTAAAAAATTAAGAATCATCATACATGATAAATTCTGGTTATTAAAACTAATGGCTAATCTAGTTTTCAGAAAATATTAATTTTAATAAAAAATAATTATGCTAGCATAATTATTAACATGATAAAGGACTTAATTTTATCTTTTTATCGAAAAGTAATGACTGGCAAATAGTTCTAGAAAGCACTATTTTTATTTAGTTTATTTAAATTATTTTTATTACTTGCTTTACATTCAATATTTTTTGTCAAGTTAAGTTGATGTAAAAATTAGATCTATAAGGTTATCAATTATTATCGTTACTTTTTTAAAAAAATATTAATATTGATATTAATTTTATTACCATTAATGCTTTTACTAAAAGTTCGAATATTAACCTAGTAGGATCATCAGCCAGTTTTGAAATTCGAGGTTTGACAGTTACCTTTGTGGTACAGTAATTCTCTGAACAACTATTTGTTTTCTTGAATGAGTTCTGTGACCTCAGTTCTAGATATTAAAATCTTAGATTTAATACGTATTAAGCTACTTCTCCCCCTACCATAACCTCTTTAATCCGTAGACTTGGTCCCCCACAACCAACGGCTAGACCGCTTTGTCCCTCTTTACCGCAGCCTCCTGATTCATCCCAATAAAAATCATTTCCGATCGCTTCAATATTACCTAGGGTTTTAAACACATTCCCTGATAAAGTTACATCTCTGACAGGTTCAGCTAACTTTCCATGCCGAATCATCCAAGCTTCCCCTGCACTAAAAGTGAACATTTCCCCATTTGTCATTCCTCCTAACCAATTTTTGGCATAAATTCCCTCTTGAATATCCATAAATAAATCTTTTACTGGAGTCTTTCCACGTTCGATCCAAGTGTTTGTCATTCGTACTAAAGGAGGATAATGATAGTTTAAACAACGAGCATTTCCAGTAGGTCGTTCGTTCAATTTTCCGGCAGTTTCCCGTGAATGTAACCGTCCAACCAAGACCCCATTATGAATTAATTGGGTCTTGGTTGCAGGAACTCCTTCATCATCATAAAAATAACTCCCTCTGTGACCTTGAGGAGCAGCCCCATCAAAAATTTGCAGAATCTCAGGTCCAAATTGTCTCCCCATACTCATCAACTCTAAAAGCTCAGGATTTTCGTATAACATATCCGCTTCAGAAAGGTGGCCAAATGCTTCATGAACAAACAAACCTGTAAGAACAGGGTCTATCACAACTGTATAGTTATTTCCCTTCACAGGGGGCAAAACTAAAGCATTTAGCGCGCGTTGGGCTGCTCCTTGTATCTGTTGTTCTAAACCTGTTAAGTCTTCATACCCCCGACGAGAACCTATGGTTTCCCGTCCTGTTTGTAAGTTTTCACCACTTCTAGCCGTTGCTGAAAACCGCATTTCCAAATCTGCCCAAGATTGTTTGATCAATGTCCCTTCAGAGCTAGCGAAAAGGATGTTTTGGGTACTGTCTTTATAGTGAACTGAGGTAGTTGCAATTTGGTTACTCAAACTGCGAAGGATAGCATTGTAATGTTCACACAGGGCTTTTTTTTGTGCTATTGGAACCTGGCGAGGATCAGTTCCGGTTAAGGGCAACTGACAGTCAATCTGGACGGGTTCAATGGGAGCTAATCGAGTTTCCTTATCCCCCACCAAACGTGCTGCTGCGACCACCTCTTCCACTCGCTGGTTTAAAGTTGATAATTGATTAAAGGTGGCAAAACCCCACCCCCCTCTATAACAGGCTCTAACTTGACCTCCACTGGCAATACCTTCGCTCAGAGTATCTATTTTATTCCCTCGCAATATAATATTTGTCTCTTCAGAGTATTCGACCCGAATTGCTAAAAAATCTACGTAATCTCGGTGACGGTGGATGATTTCTGTTAGTTGATTTTTGTAGGTGTTAATCTCAGTCATAGAGGCAGCCATAGCTAATTGTGATTCTAATTTCTTTTAGTTTAAAGGACATATGGAAAGTATAGGATGCGGGAATAAATAACCTTTAAATATAAAAATAAACAATAATTTAGTTCTTGTTTTATTAATACCTTTAGTTAAATTTTCATTAATCGCTTAAGCGGTGGATTTGCTAAAAAAATGTCAACGCTTAATCCACATACCTATATTGTTTATAACAAAGAATTCCTGACTGCAGGTTTTGTTTTTTGGGATTTAAATGTCATATAAGGAAGTGTTTTTGTCACTACTGTGAACATAGTTACATTAAAATCAAAGCCATGAAATATTGCATTATCAGAGTGCACCTTATTTTTTACCACATTTTTACCTTGGTCATTTTCACTATCTCTTAAATTTTGTCAATATTTCATTATAGTAGTCATCAAGTTTGCTTTATTAGAAACATGGACACAGAAAACCTTTAAAGGACTCAATTTTATTAATCCTACCATAAGTTTATTCATGTAGTTCTGCCTTGGCTTTCAGTTTACTTGTGAGTGTTCAGACCCTTCAAGCTTCTTATTGTTTCTAAAAAGTTTTTGTTCATAAAATTAGTATTACTTTGATCATTAAAAGTATTTCATTGCATCCACTCATTCTACAACTGATAAACTTGTTTTAAATCGGTGTTATCGCTCATTTTTTTCTTATAAATTCTATTAGAATAGGGAAATAGTTTTAATGCCACTTCCAAGGATAGATTTGAAAGTAACTCAAATCTTGACATCGTCAGCTTCTGAGATATCCAAGATATTTTAATTATCCTCCCTAGCCTCCTTCATCGCCACTGTTTTTATAATTTATTGATACTTCTTTGGTAATTTACTCCAAACAGGTTCATTAATTGGAATTTTTAAAATTTTGTCTAATTTTGACTATACTCGATAGTAATAATGAGAATTAACTTTAATTTTAGCTTAGTTTTTTACCCTTAATCAGCGACTATCCACCCTACTGTATTGATCGCTTTTTTATCTAGAGCTAGAAAAATTTTCCCTGGTAAAACTTAAACATCAATCCCGAAACTGGACATCATCTCACCCTCCAACCCAGAAATATACATTTTTAACTCTTTGAGATCTCTTATCGACTTAACTTTTATTTTAAACTATCTCCCATTTTTGCCCCATATTACTAGTCGGGAAATTAATCACATTAAAATCAGCATAAAATATGTGCATACCTTCTAGTTCACTTCCGTGATACAGCCAAGAAATGTATTGCTGACAACTTAACTCAAAAGGCATAGACTTCCCAAACTCTAAAACTAGATTGTTGCCTATGTGCCTATGTAATAATGACTTGCTGTGTATCTACATTCAACAGTAAAATACTGTTGAATGTAGATACACTATAACCTTAGTGTAATTTTTTCCTTGCATAAGCAATAGGCAGCAATGGTAATCTTTCCTTTCATCATATCCAGAACTCGATTGCAAACTGTTTGCACTCCCCAAAATTGTATGGAGAGACTTAGTCCAACTGGTGGTCACTTCTAGCAAAAACAGGGAAGCTGTTTCTGGTCACTTCTTCTGAGCTAGATCGAGCATCACAAGAGTTAAAAATCATAGTAGTGGCAGCTCCCAATTCAACATTACTAAATAGAAGATCGGCGTTTCGTTTATATATGGATAAATTATCAAGAGGTTTATGACTAAATTATTCTTCAGCTATAGTTATCGACTATGTTAAAGTTTATCTTGATTTATAAGTTTCCTAACCAAATTAAATGAAAGGTTGGTATTGTCTAGCAACAGGTTTTTATTTATTAAATAATCCTGAAATCTCTGTTAAAATGTTCTGAACATATAACTTAACTTTTTTAAAAAACATTCTTATGTTTAATTGGTTTTACAGTAAAGTTGAAGCGCCGGCTAAATCTCAAGAATTAGAACCTGTTGAAAAAAAAACTCCTACTGATTCTTCACAAATCCAAAAACAAATCCCAGAACAAACATCCCAGCCAAGTCAAGAGGATTATCTGACTTGGGCTAAGTTAGCTTATAAAAACATTCAACAAAGCAAAGAAGAGTCTCAATCAGAAGAAACTCCAGAAACGCTTGAAACAGAAGCTGATTTACAACAAGAAACTCCCACCAAAATCGAGCCTTCAAAGACTCCTAAAAACCCAGTCTCAGAAGTTTTTGAAGGACCCGTTTTCACCACCAGTGCAACCACTACTACCGTTGAAACTCCTAAACCCTCAGTACAAGAAGTTAGTGAAGAATCTGCTTCCGTTGAAGAAAGAACCAGTCCTGCTTGGATGCAAAAATCAGATCGTTTAGAGATCCTTAAAGAGACAGCGATAGAGAAGGAAAAGGTAGACGAATTAGGATTAGCCTTTGATGAAGAATTTGTTTGGTCAGTCAAAGTTCTTGCAGCTCAAGGCCGTGCACCTAAAGATATTTCTGCCGAAGAAATCAGCTGGTTAAAAAAACTGCGTCAAGGACTCGGTAAAACCCGTCGAGGATTAGTTAACAAACTTAAAGCGGTTGTTGGACAAGGACCCCTCAACCAGGATGCGGTAACAGAAATTGAAACTCTGTTGCTACAAGCGGATGTGGGTTTAGAGGCTACTGAGTATATCATTACAAGTTTACAAAGTAGATTTCGCGAAGAGACATTACCCCCCGAACAGGCGATTGCCTATCTTAAAGAAATTCTACGCGATATTCTTGATGCTCCCTTGAAACAAATAAAGAATCCAGGGTTTGCTCCTGAAAAAAATACCCTCAATATTTGGTTAATGACAGGGGTTAATGGTGCTGGCAAAACAACCACGATTGGAAAACTCGCCTATTTATCCCAAAAATCTGGGTATAGTTGTATAATTGCTGCGGCGGATACTTTTCGAGCAGCAGCCGTGGAACAGGTAAAAGTATGGGGACAGAGAAGTAATACTCTAGTCATCGCTAACCCAGGTAAAAATACTGATCCGGCGGCAGTAGTGTTTGATGGCATTGTGGCTGCCCAATCTCGTCAGATAGAACTCTTGTTAGTGGATACGGCAGGACGGTTACAAAATAAAAAGAATCTAATGGAAGAATTGTCTAAAATTAGGCGAATTATTGACACAAAAGCCCCTAATGCCCAAGTTGAAGCTTTACTAGTTCTTGATGCTACTTTAGGACAGAATGGATTACGCCAAGCTGAAGTTTTTTCAAAATCAGCCAACTTAACGGGAGTGGTGTTAACTAAATTGGATGGAACTGCTAAAGGTGGAATAGCCTTGGCTGTTTCTCAAAAACTTAATTTACCTATTCGCTTTATCAGTGCAGGAGAAGAAATTGAAGATTTACATCCCTTTTCTAGTTATGAATTTATAGAGGCCTTACTCAATACTTAACATCTCGAAGAATTCTAGTCTTTAGGTAAGCATTGTTCAACTTATTTTCATTGATTGAACTTTAGTAATTACTCACAAGTTGATTGTTTATACAAACAATACTAATTTTTTATATCCAATTATAACCTAGCAAACTGAAATTTGAAACTTTAGCTACTTGTAATTTTAAATGTTATTAGCTAAGGTAAGTTGAACTAATGTTGTTATCTGAGCATAAATGCTTTTATCCGCGGATACAAGATTAATAGTGTTTTTACTTTTTTAATTTTTTGACAGAGTTATGGAATAATAACAGTTGACAATAGATTTAACAAAAGTGCTACACACAGAATTCACAATATTTAGAAAATTTTATTTCTTGGATATACAGTAGATAAAAAAACAACCCATTTTTTTAAAATTTTTATCAACTTTAATTAAGAGAATTAATGTCTTCGTAATATTTTCAATATTACAGAAATAGTCAACATTGATAGTTCTATTAAACTGGTAATGTTAAATTAAATAGTTAAATCTCAAGTCAAGAAACTTTGGAGTTAAAAATAGACTAAATTTTTGAATCTATGAGCTTTTGTTTCAATCAACTTCAACTTATTATTAATACTGTTTACCGTTCCCTAAATTGTTCTTTAGTCAGAACAGATAATAAATTCTATAATCCAATGTTTAGCCTAATTGTTTCACGAGTATTTAGCTACAATAAATAAGTTTTATGACACATATTAGTTAAGTTCAATAGTCATGATATTAAATATTAATTTTTATTAAAAATATTTGTTTATTGATATTGAATTTTAAAAAATAAACCTAAATTAACTTTTAATTTTTTTGTAATTATTTCTATCCCTGATCTACTTATTCGATTTCTTTTCGCAGTATTCTTGATATCACTATTTAAAGTCTCTTGAATTAGTTTTTTTAAAAATTTTTAGTATATGTTATCTTCTTTTAAAGAAAATTAACTTTTCTATAAATTTATTTTTATGTTAATTAAATCTAATTCAACGAAAATTAATTATGATATGAACGGTTGTCTTTGATTAAAGTAATTCAATAATAGTTAATTTATAAATATAAAGTCTCTAAGAGATGAATTTTTTTAAAGAATTTTAAAAAATAGTTTAAAAACTTTTATTAATTTATAAACTTTTTAAAAAATATTAAAACCAATCAAAATTAAGGCTAGTGGATAGAATATCATAGGCATAATTTTACATTTTTTTGCAAAATAATAGAAAAAATATAAATCATCAATATATATTATCTAATAAAAGTTTATATGCTCATATTAAAGTAAAAAATAAACCTAAAAAATAGAAATAGATAATTTTTAAACTTTTTAAAGTAAACTTTTAAAAAGTTTAAAAACCTAAAAAATCTACATTTAAAAGCCAATATAGATATATGTTTTTTTCAATGAACTTAGAGCAGGATTGAAGCTAATCTCGTTTAAGAAAGATAAACTTTTTCAAAGATACTACAAGGCTATAAATAGTCATATACTTATGAATTTATTAAACTTTTAACAAAAAAATTTTATAATATAAGACTCAAAGAGGAAATATAAAATAGTTGAGTTTAGTTTATGAATATTTGATTAAGAATATAGCTCTATCTAAAAAAAGTTTTATTGATATAAGATAATATAGTCTAGTTTTAGAGCAAAAAGAGAAAAATTTATTTAGCAATTACTAAAAAGTGTTTGCTGGGTTTCTATTTATAATTCAAGCCAGCATAAAGATTATAGATGTTAATATGCAAGCCTTGAGTCAATGAGTATTTTTGAACAATTAATGAAATGAAAGAAGTATTACTGAATCGTTATCATATATTCAATAAAATAAAAAAAATTAAGAATATAACTTATTTTAATTGGCTAAATTTTCAATTTCTTTTTCTAGGAGAATGTGTCCGTCGCATTTAGTATCAGACAATAAGTAAAGAAGTTGAAAGAATTGTAGTATATTTTTATAATCGATTTTCCTAAGTAGTGATCGAAAAAATTAATCAAGAAATTAAATTGATTATAAAAGATAAGCTTATAGCTGAACTAACTTCGAGAGGTTTAGAAAAAAAAAGAAGAGTTTGATTAAATAAGTATTTCTCCTATAAACTTATAACACTCAATATAGAAAAGCTTTATTCATTAAGATCTTTTGAGTTAAACCGAAAAATTAGAGTTAAACAATTAAGGCAACCATTGAGGATGAAATCCAATTAGAGGTAATTCTTTTAGTTCCACTTGAGTATTCACAGTATTTTGTGTTGGTGGAATCAGTAGCCATAATTGTCCGCCGACAATTGCTTCTCCTGAATTACTAGTTAATTTATCATTAAAAATGGGATTGTCACTAGTTACAACCTGATCAAATAAAAGAGCTAAACCGTCGGGGGATAAACTAATCTTTATATCCCGATAATCGGATAAAGTTGCCAAAGGGACCATAGCTCCTTTTTTAAGATCAAACTTCGCAAAATAAGGTTGTTCTTTGTATTCTTCAGTATTTACCAATTCGGTTAGTAAGCAATAAAGAATAGTTCCCTTTAAATTGAACTGACAATCAATGATAGACCCTTCAGTTGTTAGGAGTTCTTTTTGCACCCCTTGATTATTCACATAAAAAAGTGATCGCATGTAACGCAAATTAGCATCATCTGTATTGAAGTCTACCATAGCTGCCGCTGAACCATTAGGAGCAAAATTGAGTAATTGACCGAATTTAGGTAAAAAATCCAAGGGTTCAGCCAGAGGTTCTAGGGGTAAAATTCCAATTCCTTCTCCCCTAGCTACTGCTAACGTCTGGCTATCAGGAGTAATGGAAAACTCTCCCCCCGTTACTTTTAACCGTTCCGGTTTGTCTCCAGATTTCAGCATCCACAGATCAAAATCAGCTGGATTTTGGCGGTTAACTCGTTGTACTACAATAATTTTTCCATTATCTGACAAATCAAATTGGTTATTTTGATAGTCTTCATTATCAAGTATCAGTTCTATTTTCCCTGGTTGATTAGCCGTAGGGTTATCCACCCCATTATCAACTCCTGTTGTCACTTTATACAGTTGCAATTCTCGTAATCCCTCAATTCCTCGACCTTGAGAGGCAGCCGAAAAAAGGATGTAATCACCTTGAGGATAAAATTCAAAGTCAATGACAACTAGCTCTCTAGGAGTTAAAATTCGCTTATTCTGTCGGGTTAAATTATAAAAAACCAGTCTTCCTTCTTCTTTCCCTTGAGTTCCAATGTAAGCTAAAGCGCGATCACGACTTTGAAACTCTCCCATAAATGGTTCCATTACTTCCCCTGGTTGTCCTTGTTGTCTAAACCGTTCCCTGGCCCCAGAAAGATGGATTTGATAGGTTTGTCCGTAGGGAACTGGATTTTTTAAGGTGTAAGCCAGTCGTCGTCCAGCCCAACTGAATTTACCAGGAACAGGAGGATCAATCACTAAATTTTTTTCAACACTAACAGTATCCATCGGGCGATCAAAGGTTAAAATAAATGCTCGATCTTTGGCCCCAATTTGCTTATTTTGCCAGGTTAAACTTTTAACTCGCGGTCCTTTTCTTAAAAAACATTGACTTCCACAGTTTTTTTCTCCTATGATCAAACCTACAATGACCAACATTAAGGCGGCCATGATAAATAAAGAAATTCTGTCAATAGGTCGCAATACTAACTTATTCATAAGAACATAGTTAAACAACAATTAATTTCTTTTCAAAAAGTTATATTTTAGTTTAATATCCATAAGGAGAATCAGGAGTCGGAATAGTCTTAATAGACGTAGCTTCTAACACCAATTGACGTTTTTCTGTAGGGTTTTCTTTCATAGTTTGTGTATCAATTTTTAGAGTTTCTGTCATCATTAATGCTTCTACTTCTAACCAAGTATCAGGAGGATAAGCACTGCGATCACCCTCTAATTTTAAAGGCAACCCTACCGGATAAGCATCTACTGCACAACAAGTAATAATAAAACGACTTAGAAAAATGTAATTGTTAGGTAGAATAGGGGAGTGAACGACAAATCCTGTGACTTTAGCCTTTTGTCCTTTATAGGCATCAGGTTCAGGATAAGCATTCAAGGTACGTATCCATTCTATGAGGGATCTCTCCTCTGGTTTCACAGTAGTTCTAAAGGTTTGGGTTTGAGTTTGAGTGATGGGCAAAGATTCAGAAATTCCCCTTTGTAGTGCCATTTGACTGTTGAAAATGGTTGGAGGAATCACTAATCCAGTAATCGCTGTCACAATTAACAAACCACTGCTCCATCCAGGTGGAAATAAAGTAATATGTTGAACGGACTCAAAATTTGCTATATTAGTGTTTTTGCGGCTGATATTCTTAATAACTTGCCAGGTTTTGAGCCCAGCTAACAAAAAGAGGATAATACTGGTGACAAAAACCAGCCAAAAGTAATTGGGGTGAATCAATAACTTCAACTGACCAGTTACCCAATATTTAAATAATAAAATCGCCCAAGTCAGTAAGGCTAAAACATCTAACCCTGGTAGGAGACGCCTTAGAAAAGATTGTAATTTCGAAAGAAAATTCATTATTATAGCTAGTATCACCTGATTAGGCACTGTTTTTATTTTAGAAAAAATAACTATGATATAAGGCTAAGATAAAGGTTAATTGAGCAATTAAGACAAACAAATAAATCAACATTCTGGGTTTAAAGATTGAAAACATCAAACCGATTGCTTTAATATCAATCATGGGACCAAAGACCAAAAACGCGAGCAAAGAACTTGTCGTGAAGGTAGACGCAAAGGAAAGGGCAAAAAAGGAATCTACTGTTGAACAAATAGACACAATTGCCGCTAAGAGCATCATAGCTATAATAGAGCTAATGGTTCCCTGACCTAAGTCAAGAATCATTTCACGGGGAACAAAGACCTGTAAACAAGCAGCAATTGAACTCCCTAAAATTAGCATTCCTCCCAATTCTCTTAATTCTTGTACAACATTATCCAAAACTAGTTTAAATCGTTTAGTTGAGTCTGGAGTAGAGTTTGTGGATGAGGCAATCGCTGTTTCTGCCATTGCCTCGATTGATAAGGGTTTTCCTGGTTTATCAAGTAAAAAAGTTCCTGACTGCAGCAATGTCAGGCTATCTTGACGAAAGCCTTCTTGAGTTGACAAATTCCTTTTACTTATCTGATGGCGTAATCTAGTGACTCGTTGTGCTAAAAATGGTTGCAACAGAGGGCGGGAATCTTTTTCGACACTGAAAACACAGCCCATGAACACAGCAATGCTTAAGGAAAATACAATCCTAAAAACAACAATTTCTGGTTGTCCCCGAAAAGCTACCCAAGTTGACCAAATAACAACAGGATTAATGGTCGGGGCAGCTAATAAAAAACCAATAGCTGCTGAAGTAGGTATTCCCTGCATCAACAGTCGTCGCGCTACTGGAACGTTTCCACATTCACACACGGGGAACAAAAAACCAATACAACTACCGGCCAATGCTCCTAAAAAGGGATTTTTAGGCAATATTTTGATTAATCTTTCCTCATCAATCAATAGCAGTAAAATACTTGATAGTAATACTCCTAATAAAAGAAAGGGAAAAGCTTCTATCAGCAGGCTAAGAAATAATGTGAAGGCGTTATATAGTTGACTCATTATCAGTGATTTGAGGATTTCTTTAGGCTGAACTTATCCTAAACCTTAAAGGATATGAGCACCTTAACAAATCCCTTGATTGGTTTATTATGGAAGCCCGTGCAGCACAAATTTATAGTTCAGTATTGATAGAATAATAAATAATGCCTTACGTCTTCAATAAACTTAAGGACGCCCGTAATAGCATAATAGGATTTAAAGAAGAAAATCGGGTTAAATTACAGGCGGAGGCAGAACGAGTAACCTGTAGGTTTAATAGCTGATAATCCCAGGATCTTTTCTTAAACCAGTCTATAGCAACAGCTAAGTTTTCCACTGTTGCTAGTGCTATAACTAAGATTCCATCTTTAGCCAACTTATCTTTGCAGACTTCTAAAATTGGAATAATGTTTCCCCCACTTCTTCCCATAAAAATACGATGAGGTTGGGGTAAGTCAGCTAGAATACCAAGGGCTTTTCCATGAATGGGGACAACATTAAAAGCTTTAAGATGCTGCCAGTTTTTTCAATAAATGTAATTACAACTGCTGTTTTTTCTAGAGCATAAATTTTGGAATTAGGACATAATCTGGCAATTTCAACAGATACATATCCTGTTCCTGCGCCAATATCCCAAACAATTTGTTTATTATCTAGGGATAATTATCCCAGAATGCTAATGCAACTTTCTTGTTTTGTAATCAATCCTGGTCTATCTTTAAAGGTAGAAAATAAATTATCAGGCAGACCAAATAAAGGTAAGTCATTAAGATCAATTTATAAAAAGTTATTTAAAGGTTTTTGTAAAATAACAACAATATTAAGAGAAGCAAATATATCAGGTTTATTTTCTGCTAAAGAATTAGCAGAAAATAAACCTGTATTTTTTCAGTATAATATACTTTGTTTTTACAAACTAAAAATTAATAATAATAAGATAAATTTAAACTAAGATAAAAACGAGTAATTACTGATAGATTGTGATTGTGAGTGCGATATGTTAAAATAACATTTTTATTAACTCCCTGTTTAAATAAATAATGCAATTAAGTTATCTATTTATCGTCCGTAAATGCTGATAGTTTTAGTGTCTTGCCAAGGTATTTTAGGTAAATTAAGTACTAATTGTATACTACTTATATGAGTATAAAACTTTAAATTTTTTGTTGGCAAATACTCTATCAATAATCCTCCTAAAAAAAAATAGATCTCCAGTCACTAAGATAAGAATCCAATTCTGATTGTCTTTTTCTTTATTAATTTCTTTGATATTTTTAAGTAAATCCTTCATGACTATTATTTTAGCAGGATACTCAAGAAAGTAGCTTAAGTGTTATTTACTTCCAACCAATAATGTAGCTTTATTGACAATTTCTTGGACTAGTTTAGTTAGTCCCATTACTCTGTTTAAACTAATTACTATTACTTTAATCATAATTATTTTAGACAATAGAGGTAATTTATTGATTTCCTGTTTTCTTGAAATGCTACTATCAATAAAATTTTAAAAATAGCAGAGGTAAGTGTTAATATCCCTTTGCAACCTTATACTCTAATCTGAGGCATACTAGTTTTAGCTAATATTTTTTGTGAGTAAACTACAGAAACAAAACCAACAGAGTAATCAATAATCAAGGTTGATTTTACTTTAGAAGTGACCAATTCTTTACATAAAGCTATTAAAGCAGTGGGGACATTTCCAATTACATAAATAGATTGAGGATATTGGTTAAAACAATTTAACAATCCAGTTTCGGTATGAGGTTTTCCAGGTAGGGCGTTGCTGACTTGTTCTATAGCAGCAATAATAGTATTTTGAAACGTTTTATTGACTAAAGTAAAGATTCCTTGTTTAACTATTGTAATATCGGTTACGATAGTCTTTACTTTTGGGCAAAAATTTGATGGTTTTAGTAATTGCATCAGGGCTAAATTTAAGTAAATCAATAAAATCAAAATCTGTGGTAGAATGGATAACACGACGAGCAATTGCATACTCAAATTTATTAAGATTACAATCTCCAACTTCACGATCAATAATCGCAAAACTTTTTTTAACAATTGTATGATTAAATTGTTGATTTATTTTTGGCAAAAACCTTCATCAAAATAAAAGGAAATAAGAGATTTATTATAAATTTTTTAGTAGGTTTATAGAACATTGCCATTATGGATAGATTGATTAACTACCAGAAAAGACTTGGTGAATATCTACAAAACTGAGAAAAATACGTTGCCCTGATACTAAAAAAAATTGGTAAGTAACATAGAAATAGTTATCCCTATTGTTTATTAATAAATAGACTTTTTTATCCTCTATTTTGGGGTTATCTTATTACTGTTGCCTTGACGAATATTAGTTTATGGAAACAGAGTTTGAGACTATTTATTATGTCTCAGTATCTTCTACTCCTGATACCTATGCTGTTACGCTTAAAACTAAGTAAGTTTCCGTTAATTCTTTCACAATGTAGATAACTTCTCTATGTGCACCTATGGCGCAACGACTAAAACTAACTAGCTGCTGAACAGTAATAGTTTTTAACGTTCTTTAAGCCGTACGATTGCGTTAAGTTGGTTCATCGCCGTAGATATAATCAAATTAAAAACCAGATAAGTTATCATAACAATCAATAACATTTCTACTGCCTTTCCAGTTTGGTTGGAAACAGTATTAGCGACAGCATAAATGTCATTATAACCAATAGCAACTGCTAAACTAGAATTTTTAGCTAGATTGAGAAATTCACTTGTTAATGGCGGAATCATAACTCGTAACGCTTGGGGAAAAATTACTAACCGCATTACTAAACTTGGGTTAAGTCCTAGTGCTTTAGCTGCCTCCCATTGTCCTTTAGACACTGATTGAATACCGGCCCTAACGATTTCAGCAATAAAGGCCGCCGTATAAATGGTTAGTCCCAATAACAATGTCGCAAATTCGGGGGATAAATTTAATCCTCCTTGAATGAGATTAATGTCACTATTATATTGAGGCAATTGCCAATCAATACCAAAGATAAAAATTAATGAAACAAAGATTAATATCCCCAGCATTAGTCCTTGATAAGGTCTTTCTTTTTTTTTCAACTGAACTATCATTTGATTCCGTTTACGCCAAACTAATCCAGCTAAAAAACTATTGAAAATAATAAATCCCAAAAACAAGAAAGTTTGTAAGTTACCTAAAGGACGAGGAAGATAAATTCCTTGATTAGAGAAGAAAATTAAATTATAAAAGTTACCAGGCTCATAAATTTTAGGGAATTTTAAAAAAACGGCAAAATACCAAAAAAATAATTGCAATAGTAAAGGAGTGTTTCGTACAGTTTCTACGTAAATTGAAGCCATTTTCCGGACTAACCAATTATCAGATAGTCTTCCTAATCCGACAGTAATACCGACAATAAAAGCTAAGACAATACCACTAATCATTACTCTTAAAGAATTAAGTAATCCCACTAAAACTGCCCTGCCGTAGGAATCAGTAGAATTATAAGGAATCAAAGAGTCAGAAATACTGAAAGATGCTGTGCGATCAGAATCAATTAAAAAAAATAATCCAAAATTTAATCCTAATCGTTTAAAATTATTAACCAAATTATTACTTAAAATTAATATAACTAATCCTAAAACCAGGACAATGAATACTTGAAAGAAAGTCTTCAGAAAACGAGAGTCTCGCCATAATAGTATTTTTTTTTTGTCAATCATTTTAGTTAGTAATTAATAGTGAATAATTTTAAAATTGTTAATAGCTTTAAAGCATAGTACTTCATGTTTAAAAGTTAGCAGTAAAACAGCTTCGACATCAGCTATTAAGTATTACTCCTTAACTATATATAACATCCTATCTAAACGGTGGGGAATAAAGCAAACCGCCATCAGTCCAAAGTTTATTAAGTCCTCTATTTAATTTCAATGGTTGACCAATGTTGCGTTCATAAATTTCACCATAATTTCCGACATGCTTAATAATGCGGAAAGCAAAATCATTAGGTAATCCTATGTCCTCACCTAATTTATTATCCAATCCTAAAAACCTTCTGATATTAGGATCTTCACTAGATTCAAAGGTTTTTATATTTTCGGACATAATGCCAAATTCCTCTGCTTGCATAGTAGCAAAAGTAATCCATTTCACTGCATCAAACCAATCAGGATCTCCATCGGCGACAACTGGACTGAGTGGTTCTTTAGACATAAAAACCCCCAGTATAACATGATCATCTTTTTGAGGAAAAACAGAACGACGGGCTACTAATTGAGACCGATCTGCAGTAACCGCCTCGCAGCGACCTTCCTGATAGGCAGCATAAAGAGCGTCCACATCATCAGAAATAACGGAATTATAGTTTTCTACTCCCCTTTTACGCATCTGATCAGCTAAATTCTGTTCTGTAGTAGTTCCAGCTAAAACACAAATTGATTTAGCTGCCAAATCTTCCAATTTAGTTGCCCCACTCACTTTAGTCACCATGATGCCTTGTCCATCATAAAAAACTATAGGGGCAAATGCCACACCTACTGAGATGTCTCGACTCACTGTCCAGCTGGTATTGCGATTGAGAATATCTACTTCCCCTGTCTGGACAGCCGTAAAGCGCTCTTGTGCACTAAGCTTACGGTATTCAACTTTGGAAGGATCATCAAATAAGGCTGCCGCGATTGCTCGACAGATGTCCACGTCCAAACCAGAATATTGCCCATTTTCATCTACAAAACTAAACCCTGGCACTTCCCCATTAACTCCACAAATTAGGTGTCCTCGTTCTTTAACTATTGCTAGACGACTTCCATTAAGGTCTGTTTTTCTCTTCTCGGCAGTGGGTTGAGTAGTCCTTTGTTGGCTTCCACAAGCCGTTAATGGAACTACTGAACATAAAGTCGCCAAAACTAAGGACAGCCATTTAGCCATAAACCAGGTTTGCTCAAACATTTGTTACTTTTAGGATTAATGTGATGTATCGATACTAAGTTATCCCTTCAAAGGATTTTAAAAACTTTCAGCTTTATACTAAATCAGATTTAGAGTAATTCAATGATGATGTTAGAGTAAGAATTGTTCTTTGATTCAAGCTACTGCTTATGATGATCTGTCTTTGATGATTTTTGACAATCGCCTCAGCAATAGCTGATCCTAAACTAGATTCTTCTGAACTTCGATGAATATGAGACCGGTTAAAACGATATAAACGGTCCAATAGATGAATTTTAGGGTTTTCTAAAATGCCTTTACCATTATCTTTAACAGCAACCTGTTGTAGGCGAACAAGATGGTCGCGCTTGATTAGTTCTTGTCTCGCCTTTTTTATTGATGCTTTGGTTTTCTTGACGTTGGTCATATTTTTTCCTTTATCTAGGTTGCGCTAAAAACAAAAGGTTATTGACCATATTTCCTAACTGTTAAGTTAAGTTAAGTATCCTACTACTTCGAGCTGTCGTTGTTGCATTTAAAAATCTGTTTCAAAATAAGCTAAGTCTATCTGAACATTAGGTTGAACGATGGCGATGGGGCTTCCCAACTTATTAAAAGCATCGGTAGCAGATTATAATTATTTAGGATTTTAGGCAAGATTCCCAGGCAGGTTCGATCACCAGCTTTAAAAGGAACTTGAGTAATAGCCCTCACCATCCTAATCTATACTCAATAGCTGGATAGATTTAATTATCTTAAACTAGGGATAATTTGCTGTTAGATATTTTAATACATAACGATTACGGTCAGTCTTTTGAGTAATTTCTTCTGAAGATGTGAGCGCCTTCCATAAGTGTTTCAGGATATTGTAAATCTAGTTTACTAGATAAATTCTAACGCAGAAAAAGACCTCTCTTACAAACAGTAACAACAGGATAGCTGTCACAGCAGTATATCAAATCGCTAAACGAGTGATTTATATTGATTAATCTCTTTAGTTTAATACTTTTAAAGAGTCAAACAAGCATGGATTTTTTAGTCAAGCTGCGATGAAATTACAACAAAACAAACTGATTCTTTAACTTGCAAGGTTTTTAAGACTTCAAATATTTTACCTTTTAATAGTTTTCAAACTTATCATCCACTAATTTATCACACTCAGTCTAGAAGAGCCATAATTGTTTAATTATGGATAGGTAATTAAATTTTATTATAATCTTTTTTTTTAAAAAAAAATCGTTTCTTTAGTTTTCTTGCTGTATCTTAACCATGGCGTTTTGGATTTTTTGTTTTAAGGTTTCGTCTCCTTGTGCTTTTTGAGTCATGATATTAAACTTACTCGCGGTAAATCCGCGTCGTTCAGCAATAGTTTTAGAACTATTGCAAAAATCAACTGCAATTTTTTGCGCTTCGCCGGGTAATTTTCTAAAACTTTTAGGACTATCACAAGCAATTTCTGGGGGAGAATCATTGATAATATCTTCAATTTTTTGGTATGCGATTTGACGTTGAGATTCTATAGTTAACACAGTTCTAGCATAATTAATAATATCGCTATCAGTGATCTCCGAAATTGACGACGGATCTTGTCGAGAAAAGATGGGGACAATATTACATCCGTGGAGGATACCGATAAGTGCTAGTAAACTAGCCATTAAAGAACGAGTCAATGTTCTGTTCAAATTCAATAGGGAACAGTGAATAAACACCATGCGCGCTAACCGTCAAGTATATAATACTATTGGAATCTCCGCCCGAGTTTCTTCTTTGTTTTGAATTATTTTAAGTATTATAAGTTCCTGTGATCTCCAAAAGAAACTTAGACTACATCGTTCATAATTTTTCCTGTTTCTATCCATCTGTGTGATTCTCAATTATCTATTTTTTTTTATGACTTACTTAAATAATTCTGTTTCAACAACTTTTACCAATATTCAAGAGACTTCATTTATCCATATTCCTGTTTTATCGCAAGAAGTCATTGCCGGATTAAAAATTTGTCCGGGAGGACATTATCTGGACGCAACAGTGGGAAGTGGTGGACATAGCTCCTTAATTTTAAATGCCTTTCAAGATGTGCGGATAACTGCTATTGATCGCGATCAACAGGCAATTGCGGCAGCTAATGCCAATTTAGAAAAATTTGGTCGAGAACGAGTTCGGTTCTGGCAAGGAAACTTTGCTGATTATCCAGGAAAACAAGCAGAATTTTCGGGCATTATCACTGACTTGGGTGTCAGTTCTCCACAATTTGACCTTCCTGAACGGGGGTTTAGTTTTCGTCATGAAGCTTCTTTGGATATGCGGATGGATCAAAACCAGTTGCTAACGGCGGCTGAAATTATTAATTGTTGGAATGAAAAGTCTCTAGCTGAACTTTTTTTTCATTATGGAGAAGAACGGCAATCACGACTTATTGCTAAACGCATCGTACAGCAAAGGCCATTTTATACCACAATCCAACTAGCCCAAGCCATTGCTCATACAGTTTCTACTAAATACCGTTATGGACGTATTCATCCTGCTACTCGTGTTTTTCAAGCGTTACGAATTGCAGTGAATGAGGAACTCGTGTCTTTAGAAAGATTTTTAGATCGGGTTTCCCAGTGGCTAAAACCTGGAGGAAGGATCGGAGTTATTAGTTTTCATAGTCTCGAAGATCGTATTGTAAAGCATCGTTTTCGTGACTCTTCAACACTGAAAATAGTAACTAAAAAACCAATTATTTCTCAACCCCAAGAAAAAGCTATAAATCCTCGTTCCCGTTCAGCTAAACTCCGATTTTCTCAGCGTATGAAAGATTGAGGATATCGAGAGTAAAGATTTAGCTTTTCGTTATTTGAATTGATAATTTTGACTGTGAGAGAACTTTGGAGCAGGAAAGAAAAGCGTTAAACGTCTATAATTGAATCTCTAATAAGCGATTCAAATGCACAACAGCTTAACCATTAACTACTCATCAAGAGATTTATCTTTAACTTCGCGAACAATACGGAAAAATTCATTTTTTTCATCGATAGTAATTCGAGTAGGAGAACCACTGATGATGCCTTCGTAATTACGGAATGAACCCTTAATTCTTGGACCGCCTTGATCAATAGTGTATTCTCGAATCCCTTTATCATGCCAAGACCCTCGCATTTTAAAGACATTAATCGCTCTGGACATTTTCCCTCTAATTTCCACATATTGCAGCATGAGAATGGTATCAGTAATGGTGGAAATATGAGATTCCGTAATAGAATGAGAACCCATAAATTTATCAGTTGTGTTGGTAAAAAACCCTGTTATTTCTTCTTGTTTTGCATAACCTGTTACCTCAATTACAAACTGACGAAAGGCGTTGTGAGTAACTCCTCTTGCTAATGCTGAGAGAGAATCAATAGCAATTCGTGAAGGTTTAAATTCAGAAATCTCTGATTTAATGATCTGTAAGTGATCCTCCAATCCTGCAGATTCAGGATAGCTACATAATAATTTCAGTAGTCCCTTCTGTTCCATTTTTTCAAAATCAATTCCCCAGGAAAAAGCATTTCGAGATAATTGGGCATGAGACTCTTCATAAGCAAATAAAATTGACCTTTCTCCTTGACTACAACCTTCTTCCAAAAACTTATTTACCAGCAAAGTTTTACCAGTTCCTGTTGCTCCAGTTACCAGAATAATTGAGTCTTTAAAAAAGCCTCCTCCACACATTTCATCAAGAGTTTCAATTCCAGAAGAAGCTCGAGTATTTGAAGAACGCTGAGTAAGTCGCATAGCTCCTAACGGAAAAATATTAATTCCATCATTAGTAATGGTGAAAGGATATTCTCCTTTCATATGGGTTGTCCCGCGCAATTTAAGAATTTCAGCTGTTCTTCGACGACGTTCTCCTTCTAAAACATTTCGTAAAATGACTACATTATCAGAAACGAATTCTTCTACCCCAAAACGAGCGATTTGCCCGTATTCTTCCACCCGTTCTGTAGTCATAATTGAAGTAACCCCTAGGAGTTTTAACCGTGCTACTAAACGGAAAATCTCTCGACGTACCACGGATGCTGCATTATATTGTTGAAACACTGCCGTTACTGAATCAATAGAAACGAGTGTTGCTTTGTACTTGTGAATTGCATACTGGATACGTTCAATTATAGCCGAGAGATCAAAACTTCCTACCACTTCTTGTCCATCAGGATCAGGGGAAGCATCAAGAATAAATAGTTGACCCTTATCAATAATTTCTTGTAAATCCCAACCAAAACTATAGGCATTTTGAATAACGTCTGCTGGCGATTCCTCAAAGGTTACAAATAATCCCGGATAATCAAAATATTTAATCCCATGATAGAGAAACTGAATTGCTAGTAACGTTTTACCAGTTCCTGATGTTCCACTAACCAAGGTGGTTCTTCCAATGGGAAGTCCGCCATGGCTAATTTCATCAAACCCTTCAATCATAGTCCGAATCTTACAGACTCCTTTAGGAGGTAGTTTTTTTGGTATTTGCCTATTAGGAAGCGATTCATTCATTGTTGATTTATTGATTCTTCTTATTTAAAATTAACGATAATTTCATATACAAATATATGTAAGTTGCTCTTACTATATATTAGCAAATAACATGGAGATTTTTTTTGTAAATTATCTTCTCTTTCTTTAATTTTTTCATAAAAAAGATATAAGCCAATAATAACTTTTTCTCTATCTGAAATATCGCCTATAATCTTACGAACAAGGAAAAATAAAATTTTAGTTAAAGTGGTTTTTTCTAAAATTTTATTTTCCTCAGGTAGTTGAGGGTTTTTAGGATATCAATAACTTTGAAAGCATAAACTCCTTTAAATTTATCTTCAAGACTATTTTAAAGTATTTTAAAAGCTCTGACACAGTTAGTGGTATTGCCTGCTACATAAAGCTTAAGACCATAGGGAATTTTGAATTTTTTCATCGGCTAAAAATCAGGAGATTTTGATATAAAGAATATTGTTTAAAAATATTTTTTTACTTCTGTAGATCAGCTACAATAAAACCATAATTAATACAAACTTCAGGTCTTATTTTGCAAGATTATTAAGGCTTATAAGACTTGTTTTTTAGAAGAAATATAGTTTCTATTTTTATAGAATGAAGTTAAACTAAAAGTTTTATAAGTTATTAGTAATTAATTTATCGTACTTAATCTAGAAGAGCTAATTTTTTTATTTCTCAAAAAGTCTGGGATGGTAACAATGCCTTTATATTTTTGGTAAAGTTAATCAAACATAAAGATTTTCCCTGGGAACTGAGCAACGATACATTTCTCCCAAATGTGCTAAAACATCAATGATAGTGAAGCGGTAATCTAAAAGAATTTCATCACTGCGGCCTTCTATCTTAAGCTGCTGAGAAAATTCGTCTATTAACTCCATATGAATTTCTAAAATTTTAGAAATTGCAATATTGGCAAAAAAAGCTTTGTTCACAAACTGATCAATAAACTGGTTAATTTCAGTCTCATCACTAAAGTAATTAAGAACAATTTTTCGATATTTTTTAGTTAAATAATTAATAAGTTCTTCTTGCTGTATTTTGGAAATATTTCGAAAAAAATATCTGGGATTTCTCTTGTAAAACACTCCTAAATAGCCCAGTCTTTCCTTGAGCTTTTTTGCTAACCGACGTTGTTGTAAGAGCACAAAACTTAACTGTTTATCAGGAACTAAGACTTCGGGCAAAGAAACTGGACTTTTTGTTAAAGAATAACTTGGTCCCAAACGTAAAAATTGCGCAATAGCTAGATCAAGAGATTTTGCCATATTATCTAAGGTCGTTACTGGCTGTCGTACCTCCGCACTATGATAGAGACACGCTAGGGTTCCAACTTTATCTGGAAAAACGTCTGTATCTAACTCTGGTTCAATAATAACCACCGGAAGTAGGATTTCTTGTTCGTAAAGTTGATTAAATAAAGAAGAGACCGTAGTATCTCGGAAAATAACGAGACAGTCAATTTGTACGTCACGACTGTTTACTAAGTCGAGCAACTCCTGAGAAGAGTCAACTAGTTGAATAAAATAAGACGTACTGCTCAGAATATTTGTCAAATACTGGGCAATATGGTGATTACTGATATAGAGACAAATTGATAATCTAGATTGCAAGGTTTTAAGATTAAGAACTAGGTCACTAGAGAATTATAAAAGAAAAAACTGAATAGTATTAGCAACTCCTTCACATAAAAGTTAACATAAATACTTTGTTAACACAAATACTTTCATATCAGATAATTCAGCGTCTTCGACTAAACTCTTTTAAACAAAATTAAGTGATCATTTACTAGTTGACTATGATCACTTAATTTTCGTTATAAAAATATATCTGCATTTTATAGAAGGTAAGATTAAATAAGCCTACCTTCTATAAAAGCAGTTAAAAACTAGTAATTGCTAAATACTAGTCTATCCAAAAATATAGTTAACAGAATTAAAAGAGCAAGAACTTTAAAAGTTAACTAATGAACCCCCAAAATTAGTCCAGAACAAGGATGAGAGCCCAAATTTTATACGTAAATTTTAAAAAATAAAATTATAACAATAATTTATAGATATATTATTAAAGTAAAAGAAGAATTGTGCTTGGTTTTTTTTAAAAAAAATAATTAGGAATCAAGAAGAGGTAAAATCTTTTGGATATTTTTTATATGAATGATGATAAAAATTTATTATAGCCAATAATAATCTAATTTTTATAAAAAAATAAAAGTTTAATTAACTCTTTCCAGGATTTCTATTTTTTTATAAAAGAGCCAGAAATAAGCAATAATTAAAACAAAAAATAATGATTTTATCAAAAAAATATTTAAAAATACATGTAATTATGTCAATATAATTACATGTATTTTTATCTAAAAGATAACTATAATCATGGGAGTTAAATTTATTTAAATTTAACTCTACTTAAATAAAAAATAGTTGTTCGAAACCACTCTACTCATTATCTACATAAATAGACCATAAACTTCTGTTATTATCGAATATGAATATTAAGTATCTTAAAAAAAGTTCAATTAATTAGTAGTCAATAGGTTTAAATTTAACTGTGCTATGTGACTCCAAAAAATTAATTTTTATAGAGATTAATTTTTTGGAGTTTATAAAGTTGCACAAAACAAAATTTTATAGCTGATTTAGATAGTTTATAAGTTTTTTAACAAACAAATATTTGTAAATTTATTACACTAATTAATCATTTGTAATTTATGAGCCTTCAAAGACCACTAATCAGGGCAAGATCAAGATTAAAATATAGGACAGAGATACCTATCTTGATTTGGACAGAATTACTCCCGCTAGTCCGATGCTGACTCTAAAACAATTTCTTCACCCTGTCCCGATTTGTCAATATTCTATCACCATTAAAGAGATTACTACCCTATTTCGCTCAGGGAAGTATGAGGGGCTAGTAATAGTAGATTGTGCCTAAAAGCCATTAGGTATGGTCTGTGTCCATTATCTTCTTTCTTTACTCCTAAAACAATCTTTTGAGGCTATGCCTTCGTCGTTTAGGGTTTTTCAAAACGATAGTCAAGTATCTCAATCGTTGATGCTAGATAACCTAGAGAACTTGTCAATTCCTGTAGTACTTATTCCTTATGACTTAAAAGTAATAGATTTTTTTGCCTATTGACAAGACAAAAATATTGACCGAAGAATTTCTCCCACCTATGGACTTGTAAATGACAGTGGAGATTTTCAGGAACTTCTCGATAGCTAATGCTAAAAGCTTTTTTAACTCAAACTCTTCCTATTACCCCTCAACCGTCTTTATTATTCACCTATCGTTACTGATCGAATTGTTAGAGCAATTTCCCCTACCCGTTCCGTTACAAACACAACAGAAAAACATGATACAATAAAATTACTTGTGGCGTGAGCCAATTGAGAAGTTAATTCTCTCCAATAATACTAGTGTTTGCTTCTTATCAAGTCAAAAATTACAATTCCTTTCGGATCAAGTTGTCGCATTGGCCCAAACTCCCACCTTTTACTTTCCTTCCCCTACTACTTAGCAGAGGGGTTTTCTCTAACAAGTCACCCTTCTTGTTCTCAATGGTTTCAATCTGTTCCTGAAAAGCTTAAACCTCAATATTTTCTAACCGATACCAATTCTTTACATTCTCTTTTGCCTTCTCCTAGTTCATTAATAGAGTATAATCTGGGCAAAGAAAGAGTTTCGACCATCGTATTCGTGAAGGCGATAATATCGAACAAGTCCAAATATTAACTAAATGTTTGGCAAGTAGATGTAGTAGTCTTACATGAACGTTATCTTGATGATCCAACCGATTAGGTGCAATCACTTTCTAAACAACTCAGACTAGCTGAGTTACTCTTAGTCACCCTAGACCTAAAAACAACCAAAGCAGCCAATCGAGTTAAAAATCCATCTGTTTTTCCTTGCTTAAATCCTTGAAATCAGCAAAATATTTAGCAATTATGGCAGGTAATTTATATTGCTGCCTCAAGTACCCTTTAAGATCCCTAAGTAATAAGGTACATAGTGTAAGGCGGTTGATCAACTCCTTCGATGAATTCCCAATGAGTTAATTGGGTCTTTAGCTCCCGCGCGGAGTACCTCATGGTATAAACAAAAGAGAACGCATCGAACTGTAGAGGAATTTCGCAATATCTTAGGTCTGAGATGAAAACACACTCAAGGCTCGGCGACTAAAGCTGATGAAAAGTTGACGATACTGACTGTGGAGGTATTTGGGTGGGATAGATCAATAGGAGTGTTTTGTATCTATAAAATATAGTTGAAATAGCAGGGTTTTATGGCGAGGAACAAAAAGCCCGCACTTATCAAAACTGTCAATAGTCTAACGCCCTAAATCATGCATTTTATTAATGGCCATAGTACATTGTTGGGTAACGGCTGTTAATTCTGTACGTTTAACTGATGCAGGGGGATCGATTAAGGTTCCAATGCGGAGAGTAACAGGAACAGGAAGGGGAATACTAACCCCTTTAGGTAGAATTTTATGCGTTCCCCATAAACAGACTGGAAGTAGGGGAAGTTGAGCTTTAGCAGCAATCATGGCTGCTCCTAATTTTGGGTCATGAATACGACCATCTGTTGTGCGAGTTCCTTCAAGGAAAATACCTACAATCCATCCTTCTTTGAGAGCATTCAAGGCCGCTCGAATTGCCCCGCGATCACCTGAACTTCGTTTGACAGGATAAGCTCCATATAACTTAATTCCCTCCTTTAGAAGGGGAATCTCAAATAACTCTTGTTTAGCCATATATGCCACAGGACGACCAACTCCACTGCCCAAAATAGGAGGATCAAAATAACTAGCGTGGTTACTGACAATAATTAAAGGATGTTTTAGCGGAACATTTTCCAGTCCATAAATCTTTCCTCGGAAATAAGTATAGAAGATTGGAGTAATAATAATTCCCTTAAATAAATAATAAAGAATTAAATTTTTAAGAGTTTCTCGTTCACGAAATTCACTGTTAGGCATGGTGATTACTTATTTTTTTCTGAATTTTTTCCCCTTAATCAAACCATCCTATATTCTCATCGGTTAGTTCCTCATTAAATAACGAGGGTGCAACATAACGTCTAAATGAGCACAGTGGTTGACTTGTCTGAGATTTTTTAGTTTTGATAAACATTGCTACTTGAGACTTAAGAGAAGATCTGAAGACATGTGATTTTTAGGCTGCTTCAGTTTTGAGTTTATCAATAAATTATTGTTATTGAGTTAATTGAATAGATATCTCTTCCTTTTTGTTAGTTACGTGTAAAGCTTTTTAACTAGTTGTCTTTGTGCTTCTAATTCTATCCGGTATTGATTCACTTTTTGAGTATCTAGCTCAAGAGTTGTGAGCAATATTTTTTTGTCATAAGCTCATTTGTAGATCATTGACTTGTTAGTTGGTTTTATCTAAAATTTTAGTTTATTCCCTAATTTTAACTTCAAGTTCAGCTTTAATCGTGTGAATTAACCTAGAATTAATTGGTCGTGGATTGTGATGATGCGAGATCCTGAGGACTTTTTTTGGCTGTGTCTGAAGTATTTTTAGGCGCATCTAAGAAAACCTCTTCCTTGAAGAAATCAGATAAGCTTTTCTTTGTCATAATTTACTTCAATCTCATTGGAACTCTTCTGTTAGCATGCGATAATCCCCTTGGGCTTATTTGGCAGGGTTATCCCGCAATTCTGTAAGAGAAACTCCTTCTAATACCACTTGTTCATGAGCTTTATACTGACGAATAAAAGTATAGCCAGTGGGAATTGTCAATGGATTGAATAAAACTCGGTGAGCAGTTTTAAGCGATACTCCCATGGTGTGTACTATCTCAATTAAAGTTTTTAAATCCATCGGGGCTACTGGAGTAGTAAAAATTAAATAATCAGCAGACATAATTACAGCTTTTAGAGCTTCTGAACACAAAGCTGGAGGTGTATTCACAATAATAAGTCTATAATTGCTGACGTGCTAGATTTTCGCTAATAATTTAGGATTATTTTTTGCCGTTAAATCAAAGTTCATACATTCTTTTCCACGTCTAGTCCAACAAGTTGTATCCTTCTGAGGATAAAAATTTACTAACAAAACTTCTTGTTTTTTAACTACTACAGCCGTAAATTTAGCGGCTGTAGTAGTTAGTTTTACTTACGTCCCTTTACCGTTACCAACGGCAAGAAGTGATCATTATCTCTCACCATATCATGGGGGCTGACCTTTGGTCATTAATTGTCATTAAGCTAAATTGAATAATAGTGTTTCACTATCACTTAGAAAATCCTTCTTTAGGAATATTCTCTAAGTGATTAATCGCCGCTTCACATCCAGCATGAGTCAGTGAGTTTAGATAAATATGAAAATAGAAAAGTAGTTAAAGAAAAGCGATCTTCTATATGTTGGACTGCCTACAAATTAAGCCAATAATTTTATAACAATCAACACTATAAAAAGTTGATTATCGCCATATAAATCTTCTCTAAAACAAGATAATAAATATTATGTTTAAGTTTGAAAATATAAAATCTTAAAAAGATAATAGGTCGAGTAAATATGCCACTAAATATTATTTATATGACAACTAGATAAACAATTTTTAGATAGGTTATTCAACAAAGAGAAAAATTAAAGGCGTATCCGAGAAATAGAAATAAAAGAATAAGAATAAAATATATCGAAGAGATCTCAAATAAAGATAAAAAAAATTATCATAGTAAATAATTATTTGGAATTTCTAAAAACATGGAAAAATTATATTAATTATCTAATAAATATATAAGAGGCAAAAAAGAACTGTAAATAAAAAAAATAAAAATATAATTAATCCGTACTAAAATTATCTTCTTTGCAAAAAAATATAAATAAAAAGGATGGTATAAATTCGGTAATTATCAATAATATTTATTAGATATACGTGTTTTAGTTACAGTAAAGTCAAAATAAAAAAAGGATATCTATCTATTTTTTATTAACTTATAGTCTATAAAAAATATAAAGTTACCGAAACGTCTACATATTCTCTGGCTGTTTCAAGTTTAGGAAAAATTTGTTTAATCAAAGTTTTAAAATTAATTATAAAATTTGTTAAAATTTAGATAATAAGACAAAAAACTTTATTTTATATCTATTTTTATTACTAGTTTACTAATGGTTTTTATGAAAAATCTTGTAGTAAAAATAATAAATTTTATTACTTAAAACGGTGAAATTTTTATTTATTTTAAGTAAAATTTAAACTAAGGTTTCTTGCTGTTTTTATATTCTACAGTAATTTATTTAAATTTTTAAAATGTGAATACATGTATGTTTTTTCCTATTTTTATATATAAATTTATTTAGATATCTCCTTTTAATTCTTAAATTCTTAGGTCATTCTTATTTATTTATATAAATAATTCATATATTATTGTCCAATAATTTAGCTATTTTTAGCTTATAAAGATTTTTTTATTTTTTAGACTTACTATATTTTTATATCTTAATCAATAAAAACTGTGCTGGTTTATATATTTTTATTTTTGATAATTATAAATATAAAGTAATATAACTATGTTTAAATAAATAGCATATGTTAATTTTTTTAAAATTAGATTTTTAAAAAATGCCATAATTAATGGCGCTATTTTTATTATTTAATTACTTTGTTTACTAGTAGAAACTTTGTTATTTTTTTTGCTAAATTTATAGTAAATAGGCAACTATAGCACGATACAAAAAAATAACAAAACTATAAATAAGTTGACAACTAACTACCAGTTGTCGAGTTGATTTATTAGTATTAGTTGTTAGATTTTTTAATTTTTATTAAAACATTTATGGAGTAAAACTTCATTAATCAATAAATCTCACGATGAAGGTTAAGACTATTGGATATCTACTGATCTTTAACAGGTATAATTTCTCTATTTTCTCTAAATTATAACTGAAATATTAAATAATTTAAACAACAAAAATAATTTTACCCAAAATATTCTCATGATGTCACTAACTAGTAAAAAGTCTTGAGTTAAAAAGATTAATTGTTTCAGACTGTACCATAATTTTTAAAAAAATAATTCAAGAAATTAATGAGCTATGATAGGATGAGTTGATGTATAAAAAAATAACCTTGTTCATATTTACATTAACTGTTATTTTTTTAAGGTTGAAGATAAGAGTCTAAATTGTTTACTATGGATTTACTGCGATCACTTCCCATCGGACTCTATCTTGAAAAACCTATCACCTGGTTACATCAACTCGATCCTAGAGTGAAGTTAGCTTGGTTAATGACCTTTCTCGCTTCCCCAATCCTAGCTCACCCTCTCTGGCAACTTGGGGTTGTTGGAATTTTAATTTTATTGACCATAACTGCTAGGATTCCCCTAAGAGTCTGGCGACAACAAATGGGCTGGTTAATCATTGTCTCAATCCTCATATTTATAATTACAGCAATTGCCCCTGATGGTTTGACGGTACATACTCAACCTCGACTCTTGGATGGTGACGTATTTTTACCACAGCCTACTGATTATAACTATATTTTATTGGATAAAGGGCGTTTAATTACCCGTCGATCTGTTGAGTTAGGAATTCGTATTAGTGCCCTCATTTTTATTCTTATTTATAGCACTAATCTTTATCTTTTAACTACCGCTCCAGAAGAAATTACTACTGGGTTAGAATATCTACTAGAACCTTTGCGTTATCTTAAACTACCCATTACAGAAATTATGCTAACTCTAACCCTTTCGTTAAGGTTTATTCCTCTGGTGTTAGAAGAGTTACAAAATTTAGTTAGATCAATTCGGACTAGGGCAATTAATTGGAAAAAGTTGGGACTTAAGCGCGCTTTGCAGGTCTGGCTAGTTGTAGTTGAAAAATTATTAGAAAATTTGCTGATGCGGGCTGAAGAGATTGCCGTCGCCATGGAAGTCAGAGGGTTTACAACTCCTAATGAACACCGAGTTCAATGGTATCAGTTACGCTTAATTGAGTGGGATTGGATTGCTTTGGCAATTTTAATTCCTTTTTGGTGGACGCGGTTTATCTTGGGAAGAATGTGATGTTAACTTTCTGTATGTATTTTAAGGAAAAAATTAACATTAACTAGCAGTGAGTCGTCAACTGAGTTATAGTTTTCTCAATCTTTTCCTTAAACGTTATAAAGTAGCAAAAAGCACAAATTATTATTTGATAGCTTAATATTATAAAACAATTTTTAGAGCAAAATAGTGGTGTTTTTCTACAAAAACTAAGTACCATTTTTGATAAAAAATATATATTACAGTTAATATCCTTACCATATATCGTTTAAGATAAAAATTTAAGTCTACCTAAAAAATACTTTTTCTAAGACGGAAATATTTGATGACGTTGGAATAACTCCAACTTTAAGACCTAGTTGGGTTTTTTAAAATTGGAGTTTGTTCAGGCATGATTCCTCAGGGTATCTGAGTAACTGAAGGAAGACGGTCCTATGGAAAATTTTGTAATAATTAAGAAGAAAATATTCTGTTGGTTGTAGTGAGCTAGGAGCTTGTGTAGTCATGAATAACTTACCAGTTCATAAAGCAATAAAAATTTTTAAAAAATAGAGTTGACGAGAAAAAATTATTTTTTTACTTTATTTTATAAATTTAACTTTTAATAAATATTCATTAAAAGTTAAATAATATTTTCTAGTTTTATTGTTTAATCAAATTAAAAATTTGAATTAAACGATTAATTAAGTAACTAATGACAACATAATTAACTAGTTTATCTACTTCTGTTATTATGAGTTATTAAATTGAAACCCACTATCAATGGATACAAGTAGTCTAGTTGAAATTCAATCAAAACAATAGTAATAATAACTAATATTTTTGTATAAAATATTAGTGCGGAATTTTTCTTTATAGAAGGGGCATAGCATCAAATAAAAATTATTAAATTGTCATAAATATATCTAAAGATAAATATAATTTAGCTAAGGTAATTAAACAGGAAATGGACTAATAAAAGTATTTTTATAGAATATATGAATTAAAGCAATATAAATTTCACTGTAATTACTTCACTATAAATATACAAAATAATTAACGTTGTTAATATTTATTTAAGATCATTTATTCAACGTTGAAGTTAATCAGCCGCATTAACTTTTTGCTATCTTTTCTCTTACCACTCACCGTCTTCCCCTTGTTAATTCTGAATCGGCGGGAACTCTTAAACTATTCTATTGATAGATACAGCGGAATTTATAAATGAACTTTCCTGTCATTAATCAATGCTTTTCAGGCTTTTCTACAGGAAGAAAGTGACTGAAGGGGATGTCCTTCTCTGTGTGGTTGACTGGTCTCGCCCAACGTGAAAAATTTAGGTTGAATCAATTTGCTATGATAGGTTTGGAAAAAATATCCTTAACCCTTAGAGCAATGTTGTTGACATTTAATACAATTGATTAGATGGGAAGTGTATTTTTGAACAGACTAAGGTTAAATATTCCTAAGTTGTGTTAATTCATCTGAGTAAGTAGTTTACATTATAAGCTGTACATCAAAAGTTGAAGTATTTGATTTGCTTACACGGATTTAGATACTTTAGTCTAATTTGACTGTTAAAGCTTTTCTAGCCTGTTCACGATCATCAAAGTGTATTTTTTCTGTTCCTAGAATTTGATAATCTTCGTGACCTTTTCCGGCAATTAAAACCCCGTCTCCTGGTTTTGCTCGTTGAATGGCTTGATTAATAGCTTCAGCACGATCACTAATAACAATGGGGTTCACTGAATCAGAAATTCCCTCTAAAATATCAGCTAAGATCCTCTGGGGATCTTCAGTTCGGGGGTTATCAGAGGTGACAATGCACACGTCTGCTAATTGACTGGAAATTCGACCCATTAGGGGACGTTTAGTGCGATCACGATCACCGCCACACCCGAAAACACAGATCATTCTGCCCCGAATAAAGGGACGGGCAGCATTGAGCAAATTTTCTAGACTATCAGGGGTATGAGCGTAGTCTACAATAACGCTAATGTCCTGTTTATCACTAATTTTTACCCGTTCCATTCGCCCTGGAACTCCTCTGAATTTAGGTAATTTAGCAACAATTTCGTCTAAATCTAGCCTAAAATGTAAGACTGTTGCGACTGCTGCTAAAAGGTTGGACAGATTGAATTGTCCGACCAAGGGAGAACTAAAGGAAACAGTTCCTTGAGGCGTATGTAAAGTTCCTGATACTCCCGCTGCTTCGTAGGTGAGATTGCTTGTATAAAAATCTGCTGTCTCATTGTTTACGCTATAACTCCATACCTGATAAGAATCTAATCCCTCAATTAACCTTTTTCCATAGAAATCATCTAGGTTAATAATTGCTCGTTCTGTAAGGTATTCTGAGCTGAACAAGAGACTTTTAGCGAGGAAATAATGTTCCATGTCTTTATGAAAGTCCAGATGATCTTGGGTTAAATTAGTAAAAACTCCTACCTTAAATGGGCATTCTTTAACTCTTCCTTGGGCTAAGGCATGGGAACTTACTTCCATCACACAATATTGGTTTTGAGCCGCCACTGCTTCGGCCAGTCTTCTTTGTAATTCTGGGGCAAAGGGAGTGGTGTGAGTAGCTATTTGTTGAAACCCCTGCCAACGGGTATATAAGGTTCCAAATAAAGCGGTGGGGTGTTGTCCTTGAGTCAAGAAAAATTCAATTAAGTGGGCAGTGGTAGTTTTTCCATTAGTTCCGGTGATCCCAATCATGTTTAACTGTTGACTTGGATATTTGTAAAATGTCGCAGCTACTTGGGCACAAACCGTCACCATGTCCTCTACTGTAATAATGCAAACGTCAGGAGTAGGGGGAAATTGAGCAGCCGCTTGGGGCGTAATAATAGCTGCGATCGCCCCTGCTTCTATGGCACTTGGCCAAAATTGGCCACCGTCAACACGGGTTCCTGGCATTCCGATAAATAAATCCCCCGGTTTACAAGTATGGGAATTGGTGCAAATACCTTTAATTTCGCGATCAAGAGGATTATTAGTATATTCTTTTCCAAGAAGGAAAGTTTTTTTCAGTAAATCTCGTATTTTCACCATAAAAATTCTTTGTTTGTCATAAATTTAGGGTCAGATTTTATAATCTATTGTGAGTGATGTTAGCAGAATTCTCTAATAAGTTCTCTAAGAAAGATAAAATTTTAAAATTAAGCATGTCAATAAGTGCACATGTTTCAAGGTAGTCAATGAAGATATAGAATAATTATTTGATTTCATAAGGATAAGGAAACCCTTTTAGAAAATCGAGAATAAAATTTGCTTTTTTGATGTAATATATTGCAAAGCCTTGCCATAATCTTTTAGAGGATTACCACTTAAGTAACTGTATAAATTAGTGCTTTAATATTTTTAAATTTAAATTGTCAAACTCATAATTTTTTAAAAAATTTTTAGATAGAATATTCTCATTTTATTTCAAATTTAAGCGCTAAAACGTCTTTTCTTTATAAACTCTAGCTAAATAGTCTATCTCAACAAAATTTTTATTGAAACCTCCTCAGTTAAATCATCTAAATCAAATTACTGCAACCGTTTTTTCTTCAAAAGTTTATAATTTATAGCTACCTATAAATTATAAACTTTATTTTTTTTAACTATACATTACACTCTTCTACAGTTGTTGAAACTATGATATAAAATCATAATAATTCTTCTCTCTTAAAATCAAGAAATATCCCCTAAGATTGTCTGTAAAGTATCATTATTTATTTTTCTAACAAAGAAAGGTTAGAATAGAGATTCATAAAACTACTCCGCGAAAAAAACAGTGATCAATCATCAATAAATTATCTTATTTAAGATAATAACAGTTAAACTAACATAGAGACGCCGTGTCTAGCGTCCCTAGAGGCACTTTTTCTAAATTAAGAAAGCTTTAAGCCGACATTCCCTATTAACTCAGGGAAGAAACATTATTATTTTTTAAGTTTCCAGTAATTTTCAAAGGATTGGTAATTAAATTCGCGGTGATAGAGATGGCACTGATTTGTAATATCTTGTATTAAAGACCAAGAAAAACGGTATTCACAAAGATAATTTCCCCAATTCTTCTTTAAACTTTGATGAGCTTGCCGTAAATTATAACTGGGAATTCCGGTAGAAATATGGTGGGGAATGTGAACATTGATATCATGGCAAAGAATTTCTATCCAATGGGGATAGTCACAATGAACCGTTCCACTTAATTGAGCTTGGGACTCATTCCATTGGTCAACCTTTTTAAAAGCAATATTTGGGACTGTATGATGCACGAGGGTAAAGGTGCTCATCCAGAAATGAAAGACTAACCAAGGTAACAAGCAAAATTTAACAAAACCCCAAGCTCCCAGGGTTATTAATAAAATAGGAAAACCAATAACTGCACTAGTAATCACAACTAATACAGAAAAACGAACTTGCTCTCGTTCTCTTCCAGTAAAAGTTGTCCAATTGAAGTGAATTTTGGCCCAATGAACAACAGAAGCAAACCACCAAAATCGTCCTCGGAGTTGACGATAACTCCATTTAGCTAATGGGGAACAACTTTCATAAAGTTCTGCGGTGAGGGGATTCCAGGCGTTGTCTACATTAAGCTTGTTGGTATGTTTATGATGATGATCATGGAGAATACGCCAACTATGGAAAGGATAGATAATCGGTAAAAAAGATAAATGTCCCACCAAATCATTAACCCAAATACGATTAGAAAAGGAACGATGGCCACAATCATGACCAATCACAAAAAGTCCTGTCAAAGCAGTTCCCGTAAATATCCACAGAATGGGTAGTAGATACCAAGGAGTGAGCGCTAAAGCTCCCATACCTAAAGCCACCATGAAAATACTTAGAACTACCTTAAACCATGCTTTACGTGGGTCTTTAGTAAATACATTTGAGGGAAGGGTATTGATAATATCCCGTAAACGCACTGTGCAATCAGGTTGTAATAAAGTTTTGTGTTGAGTAGGACTAGTCAGTGTTGTCATGAACGATGAATAATATTGAAATGGTGTATTTGGAGTAATTAAAAAGCCAAATTGACATATAGAAACTAACTTCTCCTAGTGGAGAAGTAATATATTTCCCTTAAGAAATAAAAATTTCTCAGGTTGAGCTTTAGTAGTTATATCATAATCTATGAGTCACCCTATGTTAGTTGACAAACAGTATGGTGTAATGGAATGGTAGATCTCTTGTGATTTCCTACCCCGTTATTTTAGTGAAACACTGACACACTTTGCATGGAGACTCAATCAATTAGCGAGCTGTTTCCTCTGTTCCATACAGCTAATTCAGAGACATTAGAATGGTTTTTATCAGTTGTAGACCAAGAGGACTATCCTCCTGATACTAAAGTTGTGAGGGAGGATGATTGGGGAAAAGCGGTTTACTTTGTCGTTTCTGGTTGGGTTAAAGTTCGTTCCCATTACCAAGGTTCCGAAATAACTCTAGAAATTCTTAGTCGAGGAGATTTTTTTGGAGAAATGGAGGTTCTTGAGGAATCCTTGAGGTCAATTGAGGTTATATCTTTATCTGAGTTACAATTATTGAGTATTTCGGCTCAACGCTTCTTACAAATACTATTCAAAGATCCTCAATTACATCATCGAATGTTACAGCTACAAGTCCGGCGGGTTCGTCAATTTTATCGCCGTCTTCAATTGCGCCAACAGTCTCCTAAAGTTAGGTTAGCTAAAACTTTAATTAAATTAGCAGAAACCTACGGTAAGTCTACTGAGAAAGGAACAGAAATTTGGGATTTTCCTGAGCAAGATTTAGCGGACATCGCTGATGTTTCTTTAGAAGAATTACAGTCAGCGATAACCCAATTGCAAAGTCAAGGCTGTCTAGAAATAGACCTAGTTAATCATAATTTATATTTAAGTAATATTAAGCAAATTCACCATTTTTCTCAACAGCTTTAAGCATGACTAGAGCAACAAAAATCGATATATCAGATATTTTAAAAACTTCTCCGACTATTGCCTACACTGTAGCCATGCCTCAACCCAATTCCCATGTTTTTGAGGTAAAGTTGCAAGTTAGCCAATGGCAAGAATCTATCCTAGAATTAGGAATGCCTTTGTGGACTCCCGGTTCATATTTAGTCCGGGAATACGCTAGACATATTCAGTCTTTTTCTGCATCTTCTAGTCAAAATAAAATAAAATTACCAAGTCAGAAAATTAGTAAAAACCATTGGATAATTGAAACTGGCAATATTAACGATATTACGATAGACTATCAGGTTTATGCCAATGAGCTAACCGTCAGGACAAATCATTTAGATGGAACTCATGGCTATTTTAATGGAGCTGCTTTATTCTATTTTATTCCAGGGTTAGAAAAACAATCCATTACTGTGCAAATAATTCCTCCAACTGCTCAATGGAAAGTTAGCACAACCCTGCCTGAAATTAATGGAAAAACTAATTTATTTCAAGCAAATGATTATGATACCTTAGTGGATAGTCCCTTTGAAATTGGCACCCACAACATTTATACTTTTGAAGTATTAAGAAAATCTCATCAATTAGTCATTTGGGGGCATGGCAATATTCGACCTATTCCCCTTATTAGGGATATAAAAAAAATCATTGAAGTAGAAGCTAAATTATATGGAGAACTTCCGTATAACTACTATATATTTATCCTACATCTATCGGATAGCGACTCCGGTGGATTAGAACATAAAAACTCATGTTCTCTAATTTATCCTCGTTTTAGTTTTCGAGCTAAAGATAAATATAATCATTTTATTCAGTTAGTCGCTCATGAATTTTTCCATCTGTGGAATGTTAAACGCATTCGACCAAAAGCTCTAGAGACTTTTGATTATGACCGAGAAAGTTACACTAAATCTCTTTGGTTTTTAGAAGGGACGACTAGCTATTATGATATGATAATGCCCCTAAGAGCAGGAATTTACAATACCGCTAATTTTCTTAAAATTCTAAGCAAGGATATCACCCGATATCTAAACACGCCAGGGCGTAAAATTCACCCCTTAAGTGAATCAAGTTTTGATGCCTGGATTAAATTATATCGCAGCGATGCTCATAGTGATAATGTCCAGATTTCCTATTATTTAAAAGGGGAATTAGTCTCATTACTTCTAGATTTATTAATTCGAGCACGTCATAATAATCAGCGATCACTCGATAATGTTATGAGTAAGATGTGGCAAAAATTTGGGAAACCAGAAATTGGTTTTACCTCCCAACAACTACAAAATGTGATTGAATCAGTGGCCGGAATTCAGTTACAAAACTTCTTTGGACGTTATCTTGATGCAACTGAAGATTTACCTTTTGATGACTATCTAGAACCCTTTGGATTAAAGCTAAAACCAATTCTAGACTCTGAAACTATTCCCTTTCTGGGAATACGTATTCAATCAGAAAATAGCAAAGAAATTATTAAGTTTGTTGAAGCCGGATCACCGGCTGAGATGGGAGGAATCGACGTAAACGACGAGTTATTGAGCATTGATGGATTTCGCGTTAATTCAAACCAATTAAACAATCGTCTAAAAGACTACCAAAGCGGTGATATCATTTCAATTACGGTCTTTCATCAGGATCAACTGAAAACTGTCCGTGTCACTTTAGTAGATTCGCAACCCAGTCGCTATGAGGTGATTCGTATCAATCATCCATCCAGTAGCCAAAAGCAAAATTTGATGGATTGGTTAGGGAAAAAATAAGGGAATTGTTTTCGATTTTAGATAGAAATACTTTTTCTCTAATATTTTCAATCGGCAAACTATAACCTAATACCTAGAAAAATGGCTGATTTGTACCTGTAATTAGGATACATCTTGAGTAATAAAAATATCTAGGGTATTAGATTCAATTAAGTCATAGAACTAGTGATGCATCAATTTCTTCCTATTGCTTACTTTCAAAATCAATTTATTCCGTTCGAAAATGCGAACATTTCCATTGCTACTCACGGGCTACATTACGGAACAGCAGCTTTCGGAGGAATGAGAGGAATTCCTGATCCCGAAAATTCTTCACAAGTCTTGTTATTTCGTTTAGATCGTCACTGTCAGCGTTTAAGTCAAAGTGCAAAATTTTTAAACTATGAATTACCAGCACGAAAAATTGAACAGATTATTATTGACTTTGTGAGAAAAAATAAGCCATCAACTTCTTTTTATATTAGACCCTTAGTCTATACTTCAGGATTGGGAATTGCTCCCAGACTTCACAAAATTGAGAAAGATTTTTTTGTTTATGGTTTAGAAATGGGCGATTATTTATCCTCAGATGGAATCAGTTGTCGTATTAGTTCTTGGTATCGTCAAGAGGATCGTAGTTTTCCCCTACGAGGTAAGATTAGTGCTGCTTATATTACCTCAGCTTTAGCCAAAACAGAAGCAGTAGAATCAGGTTTCGATGAAGCTATTTTAATAAACTCTCAAGGTAAAGTTTGTGAAGCAACAGGAATGAATATTTTTTGTGTAAGAAATGGTAAATTAATTACTCCTGGACTCGACCAAGATGTATTAGAAGGAATCACCAGAGATAGTGTTTTAAACATAGCTGAAAGCCTAGGAATCGAAACTATTGAAAGACCTGTTGATAAATCAGAATTGTTTATTGCTGATGAAGTATTTTTATGTGGAACTGCCGCGAAAATTATTCCTGTAAAACAAATTGAGACCTTTAAGTTATCAGAAGAACGTCCCATTATGGAAAAATTGCGCAATAAATTATTTGCAATTACAGAAAATAAGGACCTAGAGTATAAAGACTGGGTATATTCTGTTACTATTTAAAATTTTTTAAATAATAGAAGAAGCAGATTGTTGGTAAAATTATTTCTGGCAAAAAGGTACTATTTTTATTCAAGAAAAAGTGAGGGTATGATATTGAAGACTAAGAAAATATTGCTCGATAACTTTTTAAAACCCTCTATTAATAAAAATTGTAGTTAATCATTTATCTTCAACAGAAGACAAAGTAAAAGTTAGTAAAACTGACTGATAAAATTTTGCTTCATAATCGTATTTCTATTAATACAATTGACGACTCTTAAACATTCTAGACATTGGAGTGTTTAAAAATATTTTGCCAATTCTTTTTCTTGGCTGATTACTTAAAAACTTTCTCTCAAACTTAAGGTCAAGAGGCAAGCTGGTATTGTTTTCTGTGCCGTCATGACTGTTATCTTTTAAAATTATAGATAATTATCAATTTTGTCGTATTTTGACTTAGATATTGACAACAACAGTGTTTTTAAGTCTCCTAGAACTTACATGTCTTGACTTAAAAGCTTGTTCAGCTATCTATATTCTTTCTGAGAAAAAGGGTGTAAATCATGGTTATTAGGATCTTGACTCAAAGGAAGGAAAATGGTAAACACCTGTTTATATTGTGATCGTTGACGCACAATTAACTTACCTCCTAGGACATGAAAGATATGTTTTGTTACATCTAAATTGAGACTTAACCCTCCAGTATTGGGATGAAACATCAATACCTGTCCCAAAGCCTCTAAGGGGTTATTAAGGGAGGAAGATTCTGTGCGAAATTGTAATTTTAGTTGATGGCCTGCAGTGGCAACTTGAACGCTGATACTTCCACCTTCAGAGAAGCTACGGGTAAACTTTTCGATCAAACCCATTAACACCTGATTAAGTATCGTCGGATCACTGAATACTTGGGGCAATTTTTTAGGAACCACTATATCAAGAATAACATTGCGTCGTTGAGCTTGTTTTTTCCAACAAGGAATACTTTCATTTAGGACATTTTCTAACGACGTATACACCAGTCTAATTGATTTCTGCTTTTTGGAAGTGATTCTAAGTTCGGTAGCCTTCAAAATCAACTCCATACGATTAATTTGTTCCGTACATTCTTGATCAATTCCTTCGAGCAATTTAGTCATTTTGGGAGTTAATTCTTTGTTGCGTAACAATAACCGTGTCATAGTGTGAATAGTGGTTAAAGGTGTGCGGATTTCATGGGTTAATGCTTGAAGTATGGCTATGTCTGGGGCATTATTGAAAAGTTCTAAGGACGATTTTTCTTTATCTTTAGATTTCCAATGAATTAAGCGACGCTGTCCTGGATGGACAACAGAAATTTCAGGTAAATGGTATAGTAATAATCGACTAAATTGTGTAACTAAGCGATAGTCAGGGTTGGGAGGGTAAAAATCTTGAACTAAAGCATCAAACTGAGATAATTGTGGATAATTAGCGGCAAATAGTCGAGATCTTAAAGCCAGCCACCCTTGGTTGATCACTTCTGGTTCAAAGGAAAAATGAAAAGCAGGAAGTTTTTGAGAATCTTCTCCTAAAACCGCAATTAGTCCGAAATAGGGAGTCAACACTAAGTAGAATTGTTCAGTAGCGATAGGATCTTTAGGAAACAAAGGAAGTTCGCTCACCGTTGCTATAGTGCATGACTCAGTCTCACGAGCAGCCGGAAGTTGAGCTTGGATCGAGGTCAACTTCTGTCCTGTTTGGGGTGTAAATACTCCTGTTTTAAATTGACAATTGAGGGACTGATGGGAAAAGATTGTGGTAGGAGCTGATAAAATTAATCCTCGATAAGTAATATCGTATGTCCCTGTATCGTTAACTTGAGACAGTAAGATTTCTTCTAAAGTAGCAATAGCTCCAAACCATTGTCTTTGGGCTTTTGAGTTAGCTCGGTTAATTTTGTCTGGGGTATGATCAATGTCTTTGACAATCGCTGATACAGATGGCGATAGACAAGTATCAACCGCCATGGCTTCGTAACGATTGATAATGTCACTTAATTTCATCAATAATCCCTTAGACACAACCATTTACTTTCCTAAATATTAACATCAGTATAGTTTACTTTTTGTCTTCACAAGGATAATTGTGTTTAGGAGTTAAATGTAGTAGTAGAACCGAACCAATCAGTCGCAATCTCCGATATATGTGTAGAACTTTAAAGCTCTTAGATTATTGTTTGGACTTTAATTTTTATGAAATTTTTTAAGTCAAAAAGTTACATAAACTTTAATACAGACTGCTTTTGAGTCATTGTTTAGTAAATTTTAAGTATAGACAATAAATAAGTCTCAATCGTATCAGGAGAGTATTATGAGGTTGAAAATTTACTAATCATTTAATATTTACTGAATTAAATGACCAAAAGCTACGCCAAAGCTAATCTATGCACCTATCTCTAACAGAGTAAGTGATTGAATAATTGATCTAGAAAAATTATCTATCTAAAAGTTTACCTAATTATTTCTGAGTAAAAAAATTGTTATATTGGCTTCTTCGATACTTTTTATAATGCTTGCTCTTCTAAATTATGTTAGCTATATTTTTAGGCAGGCTGTCATCTAAATCTAGACAAGTTAATAAAAAAATAATTTGATATTATCTAATTATCAACAATAAATCATTGATTTATTTTAACTTTAATATTTATTTTTAAATATCCTAACGTTACTTGACGTTGTATCAGCATTACATGGTAGTTACTAGTTAATCTTTAGTAGCTTTCGTTGAACTCAAGATATTTTTACTAGAAGGTTTATCTTCAGCTAAAATGGCACTCCCCTTAGGGATAAGGGTTTAATCAGATTAAGCCCTTTACTAATTTTTTCTATCAACTAGACGTTAAAATCAGACGTAATCCCGTAACATTTTCTTTAGTTCAATATTATGAATTTCTTCTTGTCCAATCATCCCGCGAGCGAACTCTTCAATATAGATACTCCCATTCTCTACAACTTCTAACAATTCCTTGTACAAATTTAAGGCTTTCTTCTCATGATTAAGGCTTTCCGTTAAAATTGCGTGTAAGTTATGTTCATTAGTTTCCTCCATAGGAGCAATTGATAAACTAGGATGTCCCTCTAATCCAGTTAAAATCTCTCCAACTTGTTGAGCGTGAAGAAGAGATTCAGTGGCCTGTTGTTGAAAAAACTGCACTATGGGAATACGATGAGGTCCTGTGACCATTAAACTATAGTGAGTGTAGCGAACGACCCCGGCTAGTTCATACTCCATAATTGAGTTTAGGAGTTTAGTAGTTTTTTCGCAATCAAGTTCTCGCATTTTAGTACCTAAGACAAAGGAGAGTTCTATGCCAATAGAAACACTTTTGATAGTAGTCTGTCAAGATAAATTGAAGTAGTTGTCAGGAGACGATCATTAATTTAAAAATTAGCTTTTATTTCTTGGATATTCGTTTAACTTTAAACTAGATTAATTATAATCACTTGGGTTAAAAATATTTTTAAGTTACTTTATTTACGGAAACTTCGTGCTTATCTCTATTTATTATAAGTTTAGTCAGTCAGTTAATCGCAAGTAAACTGTTTACTTTTTATAAAAAAGATAAGAAAAATTACTAGTAAGAGAAGCTTTTAATTAATATAAATATTAGTTAAATAAAAAAAATATTCAACGTAAATTCTATTTTAGATTTTAAATATTTATAGCTATTAATAATAATTACTGAAAAAATAAGTGTTATATAAAAATAATTTATTTTTTAAATCTCTTCTTATGATTTTACTAATTAATTTGGCTAACATAACAATTGGTTTTAAAATTTTAAAAATTTACCTTGTGTTTAAACTATTATTCACTTTTGTTTAATCTATTTATTTTTTTAAAATCTAACTATTAATGACAAGTTACCAAAAATTATAATAAAACTCATATGTATATTTTTACTCGACTCTGCTGTAGTATTAACGGAATATTTTATTAAGTCTATTAATCTAAATCTGTCACATCAAAAAATGTTATTTTTACTGTCAATAAAGTACATTTTCAACAAACAACTAATTTTTATGTTTTTTTGTAGAAATTTTTTAAACTTTACTTGAATTAAATTAAAAGTCTACCTGCTTCGACTTTATAAATCTATGATTAAATCAGTAAACAATATGATTAAATGATAGATTTTTTGATTAAATTTACTAATATTTTTAAGGATATATTTATGGTAATTTTTTTTAAAAAAATTAAATCATTAAGATAATACTATTTACTTATGTCTAACTACTTATAAATTTTAAATTTTCAATTAAAAGCTAAATCATACTATATTGTTTTTTCTATTGATTTTAACAATAAATTACTTCGAGAATAAAAAATAATAATTACGCTTTTATATAAACCACTAAAAAGAGAAAAAATATAGTTCCAATGATTTTATCAATAAAGCTATTGCAATTATGAGCTTGTTTACGACGATTTAAATATCATAAATTTATATTTAAAAAAGCAAACTAGATTAGTTCCGACGATTAAGATAAAAAAATATTTAAAATGCCATGTTTCATTTATAATGAATTGAAACCATTTAAATTAATCTGAAAATATGATGAAACTGAACTTCATTGAGAACAAGTAATTTTTTTATAAAAAATTAGTGTTTATATTGTTAAATTGCAATTTAAGTATTTGGTTATTAACCTTATGACAATTCATCCTCAAAACATCATTGATCTAGCCCTAAAATATGATGTGTCAGAAGTAGAGGTTTATCAGTTAAGTTCCTTATCTCATCCAGTTTTTTTTGAAGCTAACCGTCTTAAACAACTGCAAAGTAAACAGTCCGAAGGAACTGCACTACGTTTATGGAAACAAGGACGCCCAGGATTAGCAGTGGCCTACGGTTCTATTGATTCTCAGGAATTAGTAGAAAAAGCAATTGCTCTGTCTCAATTAAATCCTCCTCAAACTATTGAGTTGAGTGAACCCCGTATCGCTATTTATCCTAATATTGGATCTTCCATCCCGGTTGAAACCCTAATTTCAATGGGAAAAATCGCGATTAATCAACTTCGGGATACTTACCCTGATGCTATTTGTAACGGTGAATTCAGTTGTGAACAACATAAGACTTTATTAATAAATTCTCAAGGACTCCATTGTCAATATCAAGAAACATCTATCAGCTATTATTTAGGATTGGAATGGGTAAGGGGAGAAAATTTTCTAGGCATTTATGACGGTGAATTAACCAGAAATCAACTGAATCCAGATAAAGTCATTAAATGGATTTTACAAAGGTTAAAATGGGCCAACAAAAATGTAAGTTCCCCCACAGGAAAAATTCCCATTATGTTTACTCCTGATGCAGTTACTATATTGTGGGAAACAGTTGCTGATGCAATCAATGGAAAGCGAGTCCTAGAAAATTCTTCTCCTTGGAATAAAAAATTAGGCGAAGTGGTTATGTCCCCAAAAATTACCTTATTTCAAGATCCAAAGCGCGATCCTTATACCTTCCCCTTTGATGATGAAGGAACTCCTACTCAATTTTTATCCTTAATTGCCCAAGGACAGTTAAAACAATTTTATAGCGACCATACTATTGCTAGAGAGTTGGGTCAAAATAGTACAGGAAATGGCTTTCGACCAGGGTTAGGGCATTATCCAACTCCTAGTTTAGGGAATATGATCATTGAGTCAGGAACTCAGTCTTTTGAAGAATTAATTAGTCAGTTAGATAATGCCTTAATTGTGGATCAAATGTTGGGAGGTGGGGCAGATATCTCGGGAGAATTTTCTATTAATGTTGACCTAGGATATCGGGTTGAAAAGGGAGAAATTACGGGTCGAGTTAAGGATACTATGGTAGCTGGAAATATTTATACTGCCCTAAAACAGGTGATAGGATTAGGGAATGATTCTCGATGGAGTGGTTTTTGTTATACTCCATCATTATTAGTAGAGGGGTTGTCAGTTATCGGTGGATAAATTTATATTTAAAATTATGCTAAATCTAGCATGTAACATCATTAATGCTATTGAAAGCCTTATTTTTGAATTAATTGTATCTCTAAAAGTTTGCGTTTTATCAATAAATTAACCAAGTAATAATTTCTTTAGGTTTGGCTTATTCTTACTATTGCAAAATTTATTAGAGTCATATTTTTATATTTTAAATATCTAATAAATATGGCTCTACATAAATAACTCATAGAAAAGTATATTATTACAAATCAAATAAAATAGTAATTAGCTATAGTAACTTTTTTAAAGTTAGATTTTGTAAATAATATAGAAATTATTAATTATATCGTAGTCAGGTTGTTTGATTTTTTTAAATAAAAATATGACTTGTAAAAAATTTTTACAAGTCATATTTTTTACTTTAAATGGGTTCTAGTATAGTCTAATAGTTAGCCAAATATATTCTTAATATAAAGAATAAAACGTATATGTATATGTGATACTAGACGATCTAGACTCTGATGAATATAATTGAAAACGCGAATATATGAGCAACTATTTCAATGTATAAAATTCTCTGTCTATAATCTTTGAACTAAATCTTTGAGTATTATTTATCTCCTTTATTTATATTATTAATTATCTTATTAAAGAATTTTTTAATAATCTTTATTTTAAATCTTTCAGGATATGTTATTTTTAAACTTTAAAAACTGAACTCTTCTGTATATGTCTTTAAAATTGATAACGTATCATTTAACAACATTCTCTATTAAAATAAATATTTTTTTGACTAAGCAAATTATCTTATAGTTAATTCATTATTTTGATAACATTTGCAGGTTTTCGAGCCATAATAGATATTAAGTTGTTGTTAAGTCTATTTTTTTTTATCAATTAAACGATAAGATCTGATGATGGATAATAATGAGTTCTTCTAAATTTCAAATCTTATTCATTAGCTTAAATTTAGTATTTGATGTCATAGGTATAAATTAAGTCTGGTTATTGAGTTTATCATAATTTGATTCAGACAGAAAACATGCGATAATACTGTCTATATAATAATAGTGACTTTTGATAAGCCTATGATCAATAATCCAACCTGGTATTTATTTGTTAAATTTTTTCATAACAATTTTGATATAACTATGAAAATCTCATGCTCAATTATCATTAAAAAGTAAAATTTATAGTTCTTGGCTTGTGCTGTATCCTTTAAAAAAATTCTTAAGTTTAAATCTTTGATTTTAATTGCTCGATAGAAGGCTCCAAATATAATTGATAAATCTGTTTAGTTCATTAAAAATCTTATACGCATACCTGTATTTTTGATACTCAAATGTCAAAAATTATATTCTGTCTTTCCAACTGGATTATTAATCTGCTAAATATTTCTATATGTTTCTAATCTTTACCAAATTGCTGTATAAATTTTGCCATAAAAATTTTAATAATTTAAACTAATAATCATTGATTTTCAATATTTATTGAATTCATCTAAATACTCCTAAACACTTTTATTATATCAATAAATTTCTAAAATATATTCTCTTGATTGAGTATTAGTCATAGTACTGAAATTAATTTTATTTATTATCATATTTCCTTATTTAGTATATTTTTGGATACCAGATATTCATCATATTCAAGCAAAACCTAAAATATATAGATTTTGAGTCTACTGACTAATACAAACTAAATAAACTGCTTGAAACATTATAAATGTTAACTGACAGATAATACGATGTTAACTTTCTAATTATCTCCTGATAGGTATCTTAGCTATTTTTTACTTAATTATTTTTTCAAACGTTTTGAAAACTAATAAAAGTACACTGTTTTCAGTATTTACCTTAAATCAGGAAAAACATCTAAAATAGCTGGATGTACTACACGACTTTCTTTAACATTTAAGCCTTTCCCTAAAGCAACATCTTCCTCCAATACATCTAAACTATGATCAGCTAATTTCATCACATATGGCAAGGTACTATGGTTGAGGGCTTGAGTAGCTGTCCAAGGAACTGCCCCTGGCATATTAGGAACTCCAAAATGAATGACTCCTTCTTCAAGGTAGGTCGGGTTAGTATGGGATGTAGTTCGTGAAGTTTCAATACAACCTCCCTGATCCACCGCTACATCAATAATGACTGAACCTGGATTCATTTTGCCTACTAATCCTCGTGAAACTAAAATGGGAGCGCGTTTTCCTAAAAGTAACACTGCTCCGATTAATAAATCTGCTTTGGGAATAGTCGACTCAATGTTATATGTATTGCTGTGAAGTAATTCAACCCTCGATCCGAAAAGAGTTTCTAAGTAAAATAATCGGTCAACATTAATATCCAGAATCTGTACTTGTGCACCCATTCCTACAGCAATTTTAGCTGCTTCAGTTCCGACGATACCACCCCCTAGAATAGTAACACGACCTGAACGCACTCCAGGAATTCCGCCTAACAGAACTCCTCGTCCCCCTTGTTTTTTCTCTAGGTATCTTGCCCCAAATTGTACCGCTAACCTCCCAGCAATAACACTCATAGGGGTTAATAGGGGAAGTTTTCCATTAGGTAATTCTACAGTTTCATAAGCGATAGCGGTAATTCCTGAGTTTATCAATGCTTCAGTTAGATAACGATTAGCCGCTAGGTGAAGATAAGTAAATAATAACTGGGGTTTGTCTAAATAAGGATATTCGTCAAGTAGAGGTTCTTTAACCTTGACCACTAATTCTCTGTCCCAAGCATTGATTGCGGTAGGAACGATATTTGCTCCTGCTTTTTGATAGTCAATATCGGAAAATCCTGCACCAATTCCTGCATTAGTTTCGACAAAGACAAGATGACCACGATCATGCAATATCCTAACACTGCTAGGACTCAACCCGACACGAAATTCTTGGTCTTTAATTTCCTTAGGAACGCCTATCTCCATTTGTGTCCTTATTTTAATGAATGTTCTTTATCATAACGTAACGAGAATTAAAGCTGATGGGGTCATTCATGGAAGTAATCATTACTGAGGCTAAGTTCTCTGGTGTCATCAGATCGCACTCGATAGCCTTGACAAAAGCTATCGAGTACACATAAAAATTGAAACATCTAAGCTGATTTTAGGATACTTTAAATATTCTGTCTTATCGTCAGAAAATTTAACATATTTTATAGCTTATTCTGGTATGTTTTTAGTATTTGCTAAAAATCTATTGATAATTTTTTAGTCTTCGATTATTGAATCATAGATATTACGCTATTACTTTTACAAATTCTTTCATATATTGTTATGCTTTTTGATCAGGTGTTTTAGTTATGGTTAAAAAAATCATGTATTTTTTTCTATATTTACCTTTCAATAAATAATAAAATTAATAATACAAATTAAGAAAAAATTATTTTTTCATAAATTATATAAAATTTGTGTTGTAACTAAAGCCGTTATTTTTTTTATTCAAGTTGTTCTTTCTATGAAACTCAATTTACAAAAAATAGCAACTTTATTAGTAATATTTACGATAACTATTCCCCGTCATATCCTAGCTCAGGATCTACCGGCTGAAACTTATCAGCCTGGCTACTGGCAGCCTGTGGATAGATTTGATGTTAAACGTTCGGTGGAAGTTTTATTAATTAACAAAACAGAAATACCATTGGAATATGATATAACTGATCTAAAATCAACTAATCCGCAAGCTCTTAAGGCTGGAGAAAGGGGAACTTTAAAAAATTTTGGTAACTCCGTTTATATTGTTGTTTATCCAACCATTTCTATAGATTATGACAATCTCTTAACCCTTAGATTTAATGTAAAAGTAGAGAAAGATAATACAATTATCGTCACTATTAAAAATGCCCCAATCAGTACAAAAACTCCAAATTTTTTAGGACATCGAGCCATTAACTTACAAGAAAATGGGGGAATTTATTTATATTAAACTTTATTGATTCTAGATATTTTAGACTGACAATACTAAATTAATAGCTGACAAATTCTAACCCCTTATTCTGAACGGTATTCTGTAACTACATAAACTTAGTTTTTGTAAAACTTAAATTTATGTAGTATTAGAAATATTGCAAAGTAAAATTTTCGGATTATTTTACTATAATCTTATGACAGATAGTCCAGAAAGACGTCAATTATCTAGATTTCTAAGTCTTGTAAAAACCAGGAGAAATAACACTTAATAAAATTAAACTAGACGAAAAATCACGATTTAAGTTTTTAGCATTTTATGGATACTTAACTCGCTATGATGATTAATCTCATCATGGACCATTGTTAATATTTAAACTAATTCATAATTAAGAAAATTAGGTATAGAAATCGGTTCCGATCAATAATTTATACTTTCCAGATCCATAATGGGTATAGTTTTTTATTTAAATAAGTATTATTTCATTAGATTTGAAAATAAGTATGATACAAATTATTTATCCACTAATAGTATAAAATAAGGGTAAAATCACAACCATAATTACAATAATTATTCTGTATTTAAATCGTTGATTATTAGTATATTATAATATATATTACAAGTAATTATTACAGTGAAGATATAGATTTTTTAAGTAATTATTTATTTTGAATTTCAATTTTAATAGTGCTATTGAAACTAAGACTAAGTTTTACTGCGACTATAAAATTACGGACTATAAGCACTTTTATTAAGAGATATGATAATTTTCTAATAATTTTTCTTGTTACACTACTTTGAAAGAAATTGAGGTTGATTTTTACTCCAATAGATAATTATAAATATTTTCTGTTCTTAGCTAAATCTTAGGATAGACAAAAAAGGTTCTTTTGGGTTTAAGTAAGATAAATTATCTAATCCAACAGCTTCTAACGTTTCTAAATCTAGACTATGGAGAAAACTTTCTTTCTATTTAAAGGACTAATAACTTAGCTTGAAAAGCTAAAATCTCAATTTAGATTAGATTTTCAATTTTTTAAAAAAGTTTAAAAAATTGCTCTGAAATAATCAGACCACAATTAGGGTATAAAAATTGCTGAACTGGAATTTTTTGTTGATATATTTTAGTTTAAGTCTAATAAAATAGATCGTTGTTACACTTTGATAGTTAGCGTTAATTGCTGAAATAGTACTATTTTAGTAGACTATTATCCAACCATTTTTACTCCTTATTGTAGTCTTACTGGTACATGACAATAGAGTATTTCTTTGAGTCTAATGGTGGAGTTTTTGTCTAATGGAATAGGCAAAAATAGCAGAAAGTATTTTTATACTAATTGAGTGCTTATTGGGTATTTTGGTGATTGATTTTAACTAAAATAGTAATAATTTAATAATTTAAATTATTAAATTAATATCGTTAATATTATTATTTAAATAATATTAACGATATTTTTAGCTTCTATTTATTTTCTGTAAAAAATTTAATATTTTAGGCTTCAATTTTAAAAAAATATTAATAATTTAAATAAAGTTACAGTTACAAGTTGTATGATAATACTCACCCAATACCTGAGATATAAAAAGTAAAAATAATAGCTAAATTGATAGCAACGATAGTATAAACTTGAATTTTGACTTCAGAACGGTAAAAAAAAATATACTATAATTTTCGATTTTTTTATATTTTTAGCCATTTTAATACAGACTAACTTATTATACAAGTTTAATTTTACCTATAAAAAATTACTTTCAAATAATTACTTTACCAGTATACCTTTCTTGGCTTTAAAGTAAAGAATTTAGTTCTATTAGAGAAATAAAGTGGTAATTTAAAAATACAAATAATTAACTTTAATTATTTATTTATCTTTAAAAATTATGTATTTACCTCAATTTTTTAAAAATTGATTTTGATTTATAAATTTATCTCTAATTTTAAAAAATTAGTTAAGCAGTTTTGAATTATACAATACCAACATAACTAAGGTTTATCGTCTTTATTTCCAGTCCTAGTATTGACGATATAACTATTATCAATATTATTTGATAAATAAAATAAAAGTATTTAAATAGTATGTATACTATAGAAAAATGAGTATTTTTTTATGTTATACATACTACTGATAAAGTTAACTTAAGCCTGTTAAGATTTGTATATTGTCTTAATTTTAAATTATTACCTTATTCCAGCTATAACCAGCTATTTTATCTAAATTTTGTCAATTTAAATACTCTCTAAGTAAGATGGTTAATGCTATAGCTAGATTTGTACACAATCACTTTAGTTTACTAATAGAAATAACAAGGGCTAGTAATTCCTACTATAATGGATTTTTATTGGTTGTATCATCTGTTATTTTTAACAGTCCAAAGTTGGTTTTATGAATTCATTAAAAACCTAGAAAAAAATACATAATTAAAGAATAAATAACCCGTTATTTCAAAGTTTTATTAGTAAATTTTACTGAACTGTATAACCATTTTATAACTTAAGAACAAGTAACTGATAAATACTCAACTATACTCTTAGTTATGGTTTGTCTTGCCAGAGATCTAAAATATCTGCCACTAATATTTCCTTAAGCCAAACTTTACTAACTACTGCTAGAGGCAAAGCAAGAAAAAATCCTAAGATACCAAAAATAATTGTAAAAAATAGTTGAGATAATAGAATAAATGCTGGGAGCAAAGATGTTTTTTTACGTATAACTAAGGAGTCTAAAAAATGAATTTGTATTTGGTGTATTGAAATATACAAAATAATAACAATAATCGATTTCCAGGGACTTTCTAAAAGAGCAATAGCCACAGGAGGAACAACACTTAATACGAATCCTATATTAGGGATAAAAGCAAGACTTCCGGCCAACATAGCTTGAGATAATGCTAAGGGAATTCCTAATATTAATAATCCCAGAAAACTTAATAAGGCGATTACTAAAATATCAAATAGAACACAAATCAACCATCCTTGTAATGCTTCATCGCATTGACATAAAATATTGTCAATTTTCTTTCTATAAAATGATGGAAACAACCGAATAAATCCCTGACGGTAAGGTTTAGGATTAGTCAATAACATCAGGGTTAGTGCTAACAATAAAAGTAAACTTAGGGGAATAGCAAGAGTATTGTAAAATACAGATAAGCCTTGTCCAGCAATTTGATTAACTAAAGGTCGCAATTGTTGAGTTAATTCTTGTGTATTAGGAAAATCAATAATCCATTCTGGATCAAGTTTAGAAATAAATTTTCTGAGGCTTATAATTAATTGTTCAATACCTTGAGAAACTAATTTAATTAACTCTGGAAATTGATTAGTAAAAGGAGGAACAATCACCCAAAAAAAACCAGCTATAGTAGCTAGTAATATCCCAGTAGAAAGGAACACTCCATAGCTTCTTCTGATGCCTTTGTCTTGAAACCATTTAACTAAATGGTTCAATCCATTAGCAATCACAACAGCTGCTAAAAACAACGACAACAGTTGGCGTATTTGCCATAAAATATGAAGACTAACAGCTATAACTATAAATCCAAGCCATTGAGAAAAATTCATCTGATTGAATCCTTATAAGGATCGATTGAAAGTTAATTTCTTAGTCTCAATACTAGAGCATAAATCATCAACAGAGGAAGAATGACAATTACCATAATTGCACTGAATAAAGTGGAGGTAATCGCCACGTGTTCTTCTCTATATTTAATGACAATCAAAAGAACAATACAAAGTTCCAAAACTTTTACTATAAAGCTAATTTGATGATCAATGATGTCCATATTTTTGTCTACATTAGTTAAATTTTACTAAAATCCAATCTCTATTATTTTTTTCTTTAATAGTCTCTTGTCTCAAATCAAAGGATACTAATAATTTTTACTGAAATATATAAGTATAAGTTTAATGACTAATCATCAATATAGTCAAGATCTAAATGAGCAGCATTCTTAAAATATTCGATACTTAAAAGTAAAGATAAAGATAGAATATTTTGTTATCCCTGGAGAAAATTTCATTAATTATAAACATTGCTAACAGCTGTAACCCGACAATAGGTATAAGTTGATAAAATTCTCCATAAAAAAATAAAGCAATAGTTACAAACACGTAAAATAAACTAAACATTATTAGTTAAGTATAACAAAGTAACGCAGATAGAATGTAAGAATAAAATTGATCTCAATAATGAGTAATTAACTAAACTACCACTGGAGGTATTAGATCACTTAGGAGTAAGATTAAAATTCGATACTTATATTTATTAGCTGGATTTAATTAGCGTTTATAATGGAGGGTGTAAATGTAAGTTTACTATTGATGAGTATAAAGCTTAATACTTTTCATAATCACTAATAAAAATATCTATTTTGAGTTGTCCCAATCTCGTTTTTTATGGGAGATAATATAAAGATTTACAAAAGTGACTCTTCAATAAATTGGAAATTGTAGATTAGAGGTTTAGAAATTTAATCTAACCCCTACAATGAGATACTGGATGCTATGACAAGGTTAGTTTCAATTATTGATAACTGTTGTTTAGAATGGAGAATAGGGGAGTCGAACCCCTGACCTCTGCGGTGCGATCGCAGCACTCTACCAACTGAGCTAATTCCCCATAAGGTTTTATAACCTATAATCATAACATTGAATGCTCGTATTTGTTATATTCTGTAATTTTCTGCTAACAATTCTTGATTTTTATGTTGCTTTCCGTCTCTGGAAAATTTACTGTTTCCTTGCTAAGGTGACTCAAATCTCAACAAGGATTGAACAACATACCAACTATATTTTTAAGCAGGTCTCTGTGGTGATTATGGGCAGACAATTACAAACTTATCAAGCCAGAGAACTATATCAAGAACTAATTTGTAAAATTAAAAAAATACAACAAAATATACAGTTGATCAGTATCGTATTTTCCTTTTGTAAACGTTATTTTTGAATAGTAATGGAAGAAATACTACTATTCATATAGTTTAGTTATTTAGTTAAATCTTGAACCGGTAAATTGATTTATAATTTATCCATTAAGCAGTTTTGATAGATTGACTTAGACTCTCCATAGTACGATGTCAACATTCCTAATTTTTTTTAGAAAAAAAAGTAATTATTGAATTTTAATATTATTAAATAATATAAAACAAATTGATTATAGCTAATAAATTAGTTAAAGGTTTTAAATCCAATAAAAAAGTTAAGCTAATTAATCCAAAAATCTGAATTTTTTTTTAAAAAACCCTAAAAATAAAAAAAAAGCAACCATAATCGTTAATATATTTTCTAAATAAAAAAATTAAAAAATAGATTAATAGATGCTGTTTTTAAAACAAAATAAATAAAATATACCTAAACAATAATTATATTGTTTAGGTATATTTTATTTTGTAAATCTTAATTTCAGGGGATGTAATTGCCGTAATTATTGTATAATTTACTGATGTTAGTTGGTTATTTGTTACTTACCACCTTATCTTAGTCTACTAAAGATTAGTGTAAATTAGATTAACACAATGATTTTTATTCCAATTAAATTACTTAGTTTTTTGTCGTTATATAAATTCCATAGATCCACGATCTAACAACTTAATTCTACCCAATCAATTATTTTATAAGAAAAATTTAGTTTATTTATATTTATCTTCGACAAAAATGAGGAAGAAGTATAAGTAGAATCCAAACTATGGATAGTTATTGTCTTTACTTATTTTATATACGGTTTAAATCAATAATTTAAGTTTTATTAATTAATAAAACTTAAATTATTGATTTAACAGCAAACATCGCTAAAGTTAAATTTTATAAATTTTTTCTTCTATACTATCGATACTATTTATGTAAATTATGATTTTTTGAGTCTTTACTTTTATAAAAATTATTTTTTAGTATTTAAATCAGGTTCCCATATTATGTAAATAAAAATTATTTATATAAGTTATATTTACTGATATTTACCAATCTATTATTGTATGTTTATTCAATAATTTAAAGCTCGACTTTTTAGCTCGGAAAATATAGTAAAATATAGAAATTTTAAATAATCATCATTCAATAGTTTGTTTTTGTTATTATAATAACTAGCCCTATTTTTTACTTTTATCTCTAAAATTAAAAACCTAGTAGTAACATAATGTAATGTTACTACTTATTTTGATATTTAATCTTTAAGCTAAAAAATATTTAATAATTATTGTTGAATAGCTGTTTATTTGACATACCTATAATTTTATATACTGGATCAATATTCATGACAAATATTAAAAATACTAATTCAATTAGATTGATTATAATTAATTTTATCTTCATTGTTTATAAATTTAAATAGATATAGCAACGAATTAATTTACTTTTAAAACCTTGTCTTAATTACTATTATTGTTACTAACAAGTAATTTAAATTAACTTATGCAAAATGGCAGGTATAAAAGCTATCAATATATATTTTTTTACTATTAAAATTTATACTATTTTATTTTTCTTATTAATAAGGCAGACAATAATTGCCCGCCTTTTAATGTTAATTGACAACCACAAAATTAACCAATTTGTGGGGAACAACAATAATTTTTTTTATTTTTTTTCCGTCTAAATAGTGTTGTGCAATTTTTGAATGATAAGCCAAATTTTTTAACTCATCTTTGGTTGCAGTTGCTGGTACTTGAATAGTTCCCCTTGTTTTACCCATGACTTGAATAACGAGGGTAATTTCATCTACAATTAAAGCATCAGAATCAAGTTTTGGCCAACTTGCTAAATGAATAGAGTTTTCATGACCTAAATTATGCCATAATTCCTCAGCAATATGGGGAGCAAACGGTGCAAGTAAAAGCAATAAGGTTTCTATTCCTTCTTGATATACTTCAGAATCTAAACATTTGCTTTCATTAAGTGAATTACTTAACTTCATTAGTTCTGACACAGCAGTATTAAATTGATAGTCTCCTTTTAAGTCTTCGGATATTTCTTTAATTGCCGTATGGATTGTCCGTCGTAAGTCCTTTTCAACTTTATTTAGTTTATTAGTTTTTTTGAGTGCTTTAGATCGATTATTTACATAGTTAGCAACTAACCGCCAAACTCGATTTAAAAACCGAAATTGTCCTTCAACATCTGCATCATTCCATTCTAAATCTTTTTCTGGGGGCGCTTTAAATAGAATAAACATTCGCGCTGTATCTATTCCATATTTTTCGATCACTTTTTCTGGATTAACCCCATTATATTTAGACTTTGACATTTTTTCATAAAATACTTCTAATTTATCTCCTGTACTAGGGTCTTTAGGATATTCAGGGTTTACTTGATCTGAGGGAATATATTTACCTGTTTTAGGATTTTTATAAGTTATTGCTTGTACCATTCCTTGAGTTAAAAGACGGTTAAAAGGTTCATCTACATTAATTAACCCTCTATCTCGCAAAACTTTAGTAAAGAAACGAGAATATAAGAGATGTAAAATAGCATGTTCAATACCTCCTACATATTGATCAATAGCCATCCAATCATTAGCTTTCTTTAGGTTAAAAACTTCCTCTTTATTGTTTACATCGGTGTAGCGCAAATAGTACCAAGAAGAGTCAATAAAAGTGTCCATGGTATCGGTTTCCCGCTTTGCCGCTTCTCCACAATTGGGACAAGCAACATTGATCCAACTTTCTAAATTGGCCAGAGTAGATGTACCTCGTCCTGTAAATTTGATATTTTCTGGCAATTTTACTGGTAGATCTTCATCAGGAACCGCAACTACACCGCAACTGGGACAATGAATAACAGGAATAGGACATCCCCAATAACGCTGACGAGAAATCAACCAATCCCGCAAACGATACTGTACTTGGGCTTTGCCATAGCCTTCTTCTTCTGCATATTTAATAATTGCTGTTTTAGCTTCTATAGACTTCATTTTATTGAATTTACCCGAATTAACTACAATTCCAGGTTCTGTATATGCTTCTATTAAGATAGGGTTAGTATCCTTTGAGTTTTCGGGAATAATAACAACTTTAATAGGTAACTTCTTCTGGGTTGCAAACTCAAAGTCACGGATGTCATGTGCAGGAACTCCAATTACCGCACCTGTACCATATTCATAGAGTACATAATCTGCAATTAAAATGGGTATTTCCTGACTATTAAAAGGGTTTATAGCAATTCCTCCGGTTAAAACCCCACGTTTTAGTTTGTACTTTGTAGTTCGTTCTATTTCACTTTCGTTAGCGACTATCTTCGTGAATAAGTCTACTGCTATTTTCTGTTCTTTTGTGGTAACTTTAGGAGTTAAAGGATGTTCTGGGGCTAAAACCAAGTAGGTTACACCATAGACAGTATCAGGACGAGTTGTAAAGACAGCTATCTTCTCTTGACTTCCTTTAACAGGAAATTCTAAATATGCCCCCACAGACTTGCCAATCCAGTTTTCTTGCATCAATTTAACGCGCTCAGGCCATCCAGAGAGTTTGTCGAGATCGTTTAATAATTGTTCCGCATAATTAGTAATTTTAAAGAACCACTGACGCAATTGTCTTCGTTCTACTTTAGCACCTGACCGCCAGGAACAACCTTCAATATCTACCTGTTCATTCGCTAACACGGTTTGATCGATGGGGTCCCAATTAACCGTCGCCTCCTTCTGATAAGCTAACCCCACTTGATAAAATTGCAAAAACAGCCATTGTGTCCATTTATAATACTCAGAAGAACAAGTGACTAGCTCCATATTCCAGTCGATAGATAGTCCCAAAGTTTGCAATTGTTGCTTCATTTGGGCAATGTTTTTGTATGTCCATTCTGCAGGGGAAATACCGTGATCAATGGCTGCATTTTCAGCTGGAAGTCCAAATGCATCCCACCCCATCGGGTGTAAGACACGATATCCTTGCAATCGCTTGAGACGGGCAATAACATCAGTTATAACATAGTTGCGAACATGACCCATGTGTAGGTTTCCCGAAGGGTAAGGAAACATAGATAATGCATAAAATTTGGGTTTATTGCTATTTTCTGGGGTTTTGTTTAAATCCCTTTCAACCCAGTATTGTTGCCATTTTTGTTCGATTGTTGTAGCCTTATATTGAGACTCCACGAATGTTCCTCCACCGTTAACATTTTCCCATAATCAATTATCCATGATTGTCGGAGGAAGTTCAGAAATTTTTATCCGTTGTTGTCGGGATAGGATAAGCAAGTAAGAATTCCTGTTATTCCAGATGTTTGTTCATCTATTTGATCGCAATGTCAATAAAAATCTAATTGTATTTCTTAATAGTTAAGACATTGAACAGGTTAATCATCCTAACAGTTTATATAATCTATTCTGTCTATTTGCGATTCCGTTCTGTCTTCATACTATTTTTGTTTAAATAAAACAAAATCATTGATTAATGCTTTAATGGTGCGAACACTATGCTCAATTATTTTTTGAAATCATTATCAGACATAAGTTAATTTCCAATGTAATACATTCTTATTTTATTTATTTGGAGGAATTTACAAGGTGGGAAAGTGATACCATAATTATTTTTCATTATGTTACTCTAAAATTTAAAGGTTAAGATAATGAAATTAGTAAAATTGGATAACTAAGTGTATTAAACTTTAAAGATAAAAAATGATTATTTGTGGCTTAGTTTAGTTTTTATGTATCTTTAAAATAGGCATTATTCTTTTTATATCTTAATCATAATTTATATTTTTAAAATCACGTAAATATAATATTTTTGTTAGAATAAGAATTGAAACAAAAATATTATATTTACGGTATGCTCAACATATGAATAAAAGTTAAAAGCTAAGAACAGATTAAACCTGAACAGATATTGAAATAAATGGTTTGATAAATATTACTGTCTAAATTAGATAATAGTTATAAACTAAAATATATCAGTAAAAAACGAGAATATTATAGTTGTTTATCCCAATTTTAAAGTTTTTAAATTTAACTTAATACTTGTCCAGATTCATGATTGGCCGAGAATAATTAGAAACTAGAAAAATGATGTTTATATATAAATAAACTATAAGATATCTACTTGTAACTTTATTTCTGTAAGTATCAACAATTCTTAACCTAAGACTCTGCTTGTTATCCTGAGCCAGGTTTTCATAATTTTCCATTATTTTCGAATTAGTCTTAATTCTCTGATTTATACAACATTATAACTCAACTCATTCTTGTACAATTCTATGAAACTATGGTAGAGTGAGGAGTTGTTCTGAATTTATTCTAAGTTCATGCCTAAACTAAAAACTCGCAAAGCTGCGGCTAAGCGTTTTCGTCCAACTGGAAGTGGTAAAAAGATTTTTCGTCGCAAAGCTTTTAAAAATCACCTATTACAACATAAAAGTTCGGAGCGCAAGTATCGTCGCCTATCCCAACTGTCTTTAGTCAGCGAACAGGATGAACCAAATGTACGTCTGATGCTCCCTTATATTTAGGGAAAGATGTAAGAATATAATCACTGAAACCTAACTCACACGACAAACGTTTAAAAAATCAAGTAGAGAGTTATTTATGACAAGGGTAAAACGGGGCAATGTTGCTCGCAAGCGCCGTAAGAAAATTCTCAAATTAGCCAAAGGGTTTAGAGGATCTCACTCTAATCTATTCCGTATTGCAAATCAACAGGTAATGAAGGCTTTGCGGAATGCTTACCGTGATCGCCGGAAACGGAAACGGGACTTTCGGCGTCTGTGGATCACTCGGATTAATGCTGCGGCACGGATGCACGGGGTAAGTTATAGTCAACTTACTGGACAACTAAAAAAAGCCAATATTGAACTTAACCGTAAGATGTTAGCACAATTAGCAATCACAGATCCCCAAGCGTTTGAAAAAGTAGTTGAAATGGCCAAAACAGCTAAATGATTACAGTCGAGTCAACAGCGGAGAATTCAGTTAATTGAGAAAACTTCGCTGCAATTCATCAGTCAATCAATAAGGTCAGACATTAGAAGTAAAACTTTTATTGGACAATAACAAAGGTGGTATGTAGGATAACTATGAGTAAACCCCAAAAATTATTGTCCTTGATCATGACCCCACAGGTTCTCAAACAGTGCATAATTGTTTGCTGCTGATGCATCCTGATATCGATACCCTGCGGTTGGGTTTAACAGATAAAGTTCCCCTTTTCTTTGTTCTCACCAATACGAAAGCATTAACTCCAGAAGATGCTGCTACTCTTACAAAAAAAGTTTGTCACAATAATTAGCTGTTGAAGCAGAAGAAGTTGAAGATTTCCTAGTGGTTAGTAGATTTAATTCGACACTACGGGGACATTATCCCATCGAAATCGATGTCATTACCCAGAAATTAGGTGGATTTGATGCTCATTTTCTGGTTACTGCTTTTTTTGAAGGGGAAAGAGTAACCCGTGATAGTATTCATTATCTACACATGAACGGCGTCTCTATCCCTGTTCATGTGTAGATAATTTGCAAAAGATTATGTTTTTGGCTATCACCACAGTTATCTTCCTGACTATCCTCCATTCTTAACCTGACAGTATTTCCACGTTAACTCTGCTTCGTCGATGCCTTGTTCCGTAGAATGGGCTTTATCTAGATTTATTTTCCCACCAATAGTTCATTCTTACCCCCAATGCCCAAGCACGACGTACCACAGAGGACAAACGGCTATCACTTCGTCCAACAACATCCTCTATAGCAGAGATACGAATATCAGTGCAATTAACTTTAACTCCTCGAACTTTATGGAACACTTCTCTTAATAATTCCTGTTTACGAAGAAATTCACCGGTAGATACCTAAATTGAAAGGGGGTGGGGGGTTTAAGAGTCAAGTTAGAAATTATTAAGGTAAGTTAGAGTGACCCTTTACCCTTGAGACGACATTCTCGTTTTAATCAGCACACAGTTTCTACAATGTCAAGCATATCAAGCTCCATTTCCTCTGGCAAGCCAATCATAAAATAGAGCTTAATTTGATCCCATCCTTGCTCAACAGCAGTTTTGATACCCCTAAGTAGTTTTTCCTTCGTCGGTTCACCCTTTATTAATCACATCCCGCAGCCTTTGGTTTCCTGGCTTGAAGGCAAAGGTAACCCTGAATAATGAAATTCCTACAATGATCTCGACGATATTTTTGTCAAAACAATCAACCCGTTGACTAGGTAAGGACAAGGAAATATTTTTCTCTTTAAGACGGGTTTTTATTTTTAATCCTACTTATTGGAGAGAAAGGTAGTCGGAACAGCTTAACGAAAGTAGGGAAAATTCGTTATGGACTGTCTGACGAATCCCTTCTTCAAGGCTATTAATGATTTGTTCAGGTTCTACACTCGTGCTGGACGGGTCAACATTACTAGTTTGCAGAAACGACAGCCACGGGTGCATCCTCGACATACTTACTAATATTAGGCGGCGATTATGTATGGTTTCTATGAAGGGGATTAACCCAATTGAGTAAGCAGGAAGAGAGGTCTCTACTCTTCGTATAATTTTTATAGGGACTTCGGGACGGTTAGAAACGACTGAACTATCTTCAGCAGGGAGATCATAGAAACGAGGGACGTAAACTCCTGGAATTTGGGCTAAATATTAAGAGTAAGTCTTCTTTACTCAAGTTGTTAGTTTTGCCCTCTTCGATCACTAAGCCAATTTCTGGAAGTAATTCTTCCCCATCTCCTAAAGCGATAAAATCGAAAAAGTTGGTAAAAGGTTTTGGGTTAGAGGTTACAGTTTATCCTCCTGCAAAAACCAAAAGATAACCTCCCTGGTTGCGTTCTTGCCAGATTAGAGGAATTTGAGCTAAATTAAGCATTTCTAGAACATTAGTTACCCCTAGCTCATAGCTGAGGTTAAAGCCCAAGACATCAAACTCAGTGAGGGAACGACGAGATTCCAGGGTAAATAGAGGAGTTTTGGTGTCTCGTAGTCTAGTGGCTAAATCTGGAGCGGGGAGGTAAGCGCGGTCGCATAGTTGTCTGGGTTGAACCTTTAGGATATTGTAGAGGATAATATGACCTCAACTAGAAGCTCCAAGTTTTCAAATTTCTAGATAGGTAAGAACCCAATACAGATCCTTCTTATTCCAAGGTTTATGCTTAGGTATCAATTCATTGCCTAAGTAACGGGCAGGTTTGTTGATCTCAAGGGTAATCAGTTTTTCTGTTGCAACTGTCATAATAAAACCTCCGGAACTTAGACTTCAGGATAAAACCCTGTAGCTTTTCTAAATGTATACCGGAAGTTTTGGGAGATGAGATACAAGTTTAGGCGGCTATAGTGTTGGGCATTAACAATTCAAACTGACGACGATTCTCAAAAATTTCTAGGGCTTTATCTAACTGGGTTAGCTCAAAGACTATACGCACCGAGGGTTCTAAAGAACATACACTGAACCGCTTGCCCAAACTTTCAGCTAAAGAATAGACATACACTAATGCCATTAATCCTGCACTGTCAAGAAACCCCACACTGTGCATATCGATCAAAAAGGTAGAATGCTTGGAAGAAATTATCGCTTGAGTTAGTTCCTGTTGAAAACTAGCTGCATTGGCAGCTGTAATGTAGCCACTGGGCTCAAGGATAGCTAGTTCGTGATCAATAAAATTACTCCTCATCATTGCCATGTATCCTCTGTTTAAAGCAGTTTCCGTGATTAATGTGTACTCAAATTATAACCAGTTATCTTGGAAAAATAGTTAATCGAAATCAGCTAAGTAGCTGTAACTTAACTTTAGAGAGTTAGCTAACATCAATGTCTAGTGTTATGGTTTGGTTATTCCTGGTTAAGGAGAAAATTAGTTTCCTTGACATTGGAAATTTTAACCAAATTCTAGTTAGCTTTAGTTACTTTTCAGTAGACATAGATTTTTCGAATTGTTTTGAGTCAAACTCCCGATTTGGAATCTTAAACTAGTACACAGTTAAAATTCTATAGACAAAAAGTTAAGAATTCTACTAAGGTTAGTTAAATCTGAACCACTTAGACTAGTCGATGACCTCAGTATAAGTCCGAAACAACGAGCTATTTATGATATACCTGCTCTGTATCTTGCGCCTTGTTCGTCATTATCAAGAGATGACAACTCGATAAATTTTACATTGCCTTAACCTAATTTCTAATAAAATTCAAATTTTCATTGAGAAATGAACAAAAACGAAAATTAAGGTTATATAAAGTTGTACAAACCTCTTCATTGTTAATTTAGACTTCATAATGTGATGACAATGGTAACTAAAATCTATAGGGAAACTGTTGATAACGGCAAATATTGCTGTGGATACCATAGCTATTCGTTTTCTTGACTGGTATCGCGATCATTTTAATATATAATTTGGACTACAAAACAACTTATAATTCTTGATATTATTTAAGGAAATAGACTTGTGTTAGTCGATACATACCACACTAGATTCAGTCAACTTTTACTCGATACGTTAACGGAGATTGCTTTGACTACTATTGCTTGTCCAACCATACAAAGCCTTATCCTAGTGGGTTAGTCAGAGAAATCTTAGAGTCAACCATAAAAATTACTGTTGTTAGTTCTTAAGCAGCGATCAAATCTCTCAAAGAATTTGTCCATCAACCAAAAGTATACTTGTCAAAGATGGAGAAACTATAAACTTAGAAAAAAGTCATTCCTTAGCATTAGTAAATTCACTTAGTTTTACTGGGTTTTATACCATTCAAATTTATGATTGCCAAACTCAAACTCTATAAATTTTAAACCTACTAATGCAATAAATATTATAAAATTAAATTTTAATAATAAATAAAAAATGCTTGAACTTAATTAATGAATATTTTACTAAAGATACAGGGATATTTTAAAAAAAATTACTAATAAGAATATAGCAATCTTATTCATTAGAATACTAATAATTTTCTTACCTTTTGAGAAAAGCAATTTTATTGATTACCAACTGTTTTTGTATCTGATTTTTTTTATTAATAATTTATAATTTAAATTATTAAGTATTGTTTCTCTTTATTGTTCCCTCGTGTCATTAATTTTATCTTAAATATTAATATTTATATTAATATTTAAGATATTTTGTATCTGAATTTTTTTGTTAGCTATTCTTTTATTTTTGAAAAAGCTTAATTATTATATAAATATCTTTTCATATTTATGAAATTTAATCTAATGAATATTAGTTTTAAGACATGCAGGTTTTTTGTAAAAAATTATTAATCGTTGTTTTTATATATTTAACTGGTAGTTAACCTACAATAAATATAAGCTTTTGGTGGTATATTCTTTTATTAATTTGGACTATCTGTATTTTGTTTTAAAAATATTGATTTAAACGATACAAATTAAATATTTTTTAAATAAAATCTATTTATCGCTGTCTGCTTAAAAAATAAAATATTTATGTAATAAAAGCTAGGATAAAATAATAGTAGTACTCGTAAATAATGTTCTAAATTATTAAATGATATCTAGCGTATTAGAAACTTTTAAAAAGAATATAGTATCAAGATGATTACCAATACATTTTTTAAAAACCTTAGGTAAATATGCCAGACTATAAAAAAAATTTAATCTATAATTAGAAGCAATAAGATAAGTACAATACTCTTTATATTCATCTTGATAGTAATGTTAAATAAGTGGGACTAACTCAGCTATTAATTAGTGTCTTAACTTAAAAAAGTAAGTTGGCTCCAAGCTAAGCTTTGACTTCTACTAAATCTACATAGAGATATTAAAAAATCTTCTTTTTTATAACTAACTTCAATCATATACTTGCTATTAAGTTGATGGACTTAATAACATTAGCAATTATACAGTTTTCTTATTAAGACTAAGTTTAATGTTTTCTTTAATCAAATCCAGAATAGTCTTAAGTAATTTTTATAAAAAATTCTAGTAGACTTAAATATTTAATTTTTTAAAAAATTAACAGTATTTATTTATAAAAAAATATATAAGTTAAAGTCTTTTTATTTATACTAAATATGCTACGTAAAACTCACATTTGAAGAGAATGTAATAGAGAACAGATCTTAACTTTCCACTTGTTTGTATAAAAAACAATAATTTCACTTTCCTTGTCTTAAAAAGCAAGAATTATCCCTAGCTCTTGAAAATACCTAAAAATAGTCATATCCTTTCAAATAAAACTAGATAAGTTTTGTCTTTCATTAACTGAAACTTGTCCTATGTCTAAAAATCTGATGTATTTTATTCTATATAATATTTAGTATCCTTCTGCTATTTGAGTTAAAAATAAAAGTAGCACTTCTCCTAATTTAGAGACTTATACTAAATAGTTTACATTTAAGGATAATATTGGTAAGTAAATAATATATCTTGAATATATACATATATTTTTGTTAAATATTGAGGAGTTCAAATCTTTAATATCCGATATTTTTTTAGGTTTCTGTTTTGACTGTTTTCTGTTTTTTGTTCAATAGTTTATAACTGATAAGTTTACTAACTTTATTTAAGTATAATTATTTTTATCTTTTATAATAAACGAAAATAAAATAATCATTAATCATGATATTTATAAAAGTCTTGATACCATGCAACAAATTGTTGAAGACCTTGGGTAATTTTAGTCATTGGTCTGAACCCGATATCGTTGACTAATTCGTCTATATCAGCATAAGTCGATACAACATCTCCAGGTTGCATAGGTAAGAAGTTTTTTACGGCTTTCATATTTAAGGCTGTTTCAATTGCCTCAATAAATTCTTTTAATTCTACTGGGTTATTATTTCCAAGATTATAAATTTTATATGGTGGTTGATTAATAGTATTTAAGGGAGACTTAGGGATAATCCTTACCATAGCTTCAATAACATCATCAATGTAGGTAAAATCACGTTTCATCCTACCATAATTATAAACGTCAATAGGTTTTTTTTCTGTGATCTCTCGAACAAATTTAAAATATGCCATATCCGGTCTTCCCCAAGGACCATACACAGTAAAAAAGCGCAATCCAGTAATAGGAATTTGATATAAATGACTGTAGGTATAAGCCATTAATTCATTCGCTTTTTTAGTAGCTGCATAAAGAGAAACTGGTCTATCTACATTATCAGTAACAGAAAAAGGAACCTTTTTGTTAGAACCATAAACTGAACTAGAAGAAGCAAAAACTAAGTGATTAATATAGTTGTGACGACAGCCTTCTAAAAGATTAGCAAATCCTACTAAGTTACTATCAATATAAGCTTCAGGGTTTTCCAGGGAATAACGAACTCCAGCCTGGGCAGCTAGATGAATAACATATTCAAAAGAATATTCTTGAAATAGATCTATAACCAAAGATCGATGGCTAACATCTAAACAGTTAAATTCAAAATTATTTTGGCATAATAATTGCTCTAGACGAGCCTGCTTAAGGGTAACATCATAATAGTTATTGAGATTGTCAATTCCATATATTTGGTATCCTTCTACTAATAATCGTTGTGCTAAATGATATCCAATAAAGCCAGCTACGCCTGTAATTAAAATTTTCATTTTTATTTATTAAAGGTTTTAATTAAAAATTAAATCATCAATGAATCATGGATTTTATTAAGTTTTTATTTAAGGACCGGAGCATAAATTGATGTTATCCGACTATAGTTTGTCTTTTCTGTATATTGGGTTTTAGACTTTATTTTAACTGTATAATACATTCCATCGTACTCAACTAGATATTTCTATAACCACTCTATTTTAACGGCTAAATCGCTTGAATTGTTAGGATCAAAAAGAAGTGCAGTAGGACTGTGCTCAACTAATCTGATAATCGATTCAGTATTAGAGGCAATAACAAGAGTCTCTGTAAAAAAGTCTTAATTACTACTTAACTGAAGATTTTATGCAATTTTAAGGAAAACACTAGAAACATAGCTTTTCTCATTAATTAATAAACTTTTGACGTTGATCGATAGCCTAGCCGTCCTAACTTCATAAAATTTTTGAGTAGCCTCTATTGCTTAGTCAAATAAAAAAGACTACTCAAAAATTTTCAGGGAAATTGGGTAATTAAACTGTTCTTAGGTTCTTAAAAGGACATTGAGTTCTCTTCTTGCAAAAAATCGACAAAAAAAGAGTATAATCACTTTTATCCTCTTCCATGGCCTAATTTTTATCAATCAAATACACTTAACCACAATTTTTTCTTCAGTCCACTCTGCTTTTATAAATTTCTGTTGTGCAAACTGGTTAATAGAAATAAATTGATTTGTCTGATTAAGATCAGTATATTCAGGTTTAGTCCAGTAGCAACATTAGTTTCACTAGTAGCATCTTTGTCTTGTCGGTAACAAATAGAAGTAATTACAGGCTAGGGAGACAACTTTCTTAAATAATCTTCACATACTTGTCCATCATGAAAAAATAGTATACCGGGGCATAGTGGCCAATGCTTTCGTAGAGTTTAGATACGGGAAACCCTTTCATCTAAAGCAACATATTAGACTAATGTTAAAATTCAAGGGAAAATTCTGGATGTGGACGAGTTCTATAGGCATTTATTTGAGTTTTATTCGCACCGTCTAGTATCCTCCCCAAAACAGTTTTGATTTAGATATTTTAAAGTAAACAGACACAAAAATGAGCCCATATTCCACAAATATTCCCACTAAAATCATAGAAAATAAGAATAATACTAATTATTTGATAACTAACAAAATATTTGCAGGTTAGTTATAATTTTTTCAGTCTTCTACTTTTGAGGGTTTTAGCAAATCTCTTTTATTAAATCTGTTAAATAGTCCTTTTTTGCTATATTTTAATATAGTACTATTTCAATAGTATCTGAGGATTTTAAATTGATTTTTCTATCTTTGTACTTAGACTTTTTCAATATATTTTTTTCTCCAATAAGCTTCTTTCAGGGAAGTACTATCCATATTCATCTATATTCTGGTCTTAATTTTAATTAATGGGCTAATTCATCAAGTTAATTATAGGTTTTTAAAAAGGTTTTTTACTTTTTACTTCAAATTCTAATTACTGAAATTTTTAACCTCTTCTTCTCCTATCCTAATCTATTATCTTTTTGATTAATTTTATACTACAACTAATTTTTTTTGTACAATAAGCACACTATTTTTTATAGTCCATAATTGTGAAACTGTTCAAAGTAAATATTATCTTCTTGATTCCATAGAAGGTTTACTTTTTAGATATACCCAACTTAGTTTACTTAAACTAAGTTGGGTATATTATTAGGTTTTATTAGGCTTTACAGACATCGTTTTCACCTAGATTATTTCCCTACTATCACAAGTAGATTGTCACGACCGTATTTAGGGTTGTTTCTACAATGACTGTTCAAACTATAAAGCTAGGCAGAAAGTGTTTACGTGTTGATGTCAACGTTGATTTAATTAAGGTTAAGACTTTTGATTACTTTAATCCTTTGTCTAAACAAAGGATTTCTGAGAGATGGACATTTTAACTAGCTTAATAATCTCAGCGGGATGTTGAGCTACTTTTATCTTAGCTTTTTCAAAACTATCTATAATGGACTCTTCGGGTGAATTTTGTATCACTGACGAAGAGAGTTGAGCAGCTACAATTGTTTGAGCATCCCGAAAATTATGTTCTATGGGAGTATCAAGCCCAGTAATATAAGCAATCACAGGTTTTTCGACAGCTGAGGCAATGTATTCAGCCGCACAGAATTCAGCATGGCTATTACCTCTTCCTAAAAGAACAATTACTTCAGTGGTACTGTCCTCTTCGAGTATCTGTAACCAATGCTCAAAATTTGAGCCAATAATGAAATCTTTGCCTAAACTAACAACGAGAGACTGGCCTAACTTAGCTCGGGTTAATTCCCTAGCTACTTCATCGACTAGGCGATCACAACGACTAACAATCCCCACAGAGCCCGGACTATAAAAGGCATGCTCACATATACCCAACCAAAACTGATTAGGAACAAGTAACCCCTGACTGCCTGAACCCAAGATAAAAGTCTGGTTAACTTGTGCTTTATGGAGAAGGTCAACCATATCTAGAGGAGGAACCCCCCCGGATACAATCACCAGTTGTCTAATTCCTGAAGCCATTGCTTCTAAAGCTGCATCCAAGACTTTATAGGGGGGTGTAAAAATAACACTAATATCGATATTTTTGAACTCACTGACAGCTTGTTCTACTAAGTTAAAGACTGGAATTCCATCTATTTTTGGACTGTCATCGTTTATACTAATTCCAGCTACAATATTCATTCCAAAAGCTTTCATTTGTTTTCCGTAGATGGTACCCAGAGGAGTTGTAATTCCCTGGATAATAACTTTACTATTAGCTTGCCATTTCATAAATCAATATAGTCGTCGTGTAATTGAATTGCAATTTTAGTCAGATTAAATTAGAAAATAACCTAATGTTTGATTGAGTTTTACCTAGACTGGGGTGAGGGAGACCTATTTTTTTAAGCTTTAGCTAGTGAAACCGTTGTAGTGATCGCTTGTCCTAAATCCTCAGTTAAATTAATGTCTAATCCAAAAAGACTTTCTTTAATTGAGTCAAGATCATCCCCGAGCAAACGAACCACTAAAGATGGTAGTTTCGTAACTCGGGACAGACGATTTTGGGATTGACTATCCTGTTGATGCTCAAAAAAACTAGTTCTGGTGGCTCTTGGGAAAAGGTCTTCACGGAAGTCCGTCTCGCGTTTCAGATAAGGTTGAAAATAATCAGCGATCCCTTTTGCAATTGCTCCGGAAGTCTCAAGACTACCCAAAATATTAATTAACAGAACTTTTATATGAGTCGATTTAATGGCTTGTTCTAAGGCGGTAGTTAACTGATCGATAAGAGATATTAATCCTTCCTGTTCGCTGAGCATCCAACCAGAGGCGGGATTAACTTGTTTATGAACTAACAGCTCCCAACTAGTAAGGGTTAATCCCCAGCCATTACTAATGATACCGATATTACCCTCTCCTGAGGTGGCTTTAATCACGGAAACTTTAGGGAGAGTTAAAGGTTTAGGGATAACAGGTTCGAATATCATTGACGAAGTTTCTGGTTTAGAAGATGTGAGTAATTCTACTAGATCTCGATGGCGAGACAAAGCTGCATCATTAACCGCAATTTTCCCATCGAGGGCCATAACTTCTCCAGTTGGACTCACTGCCAAAGGGTTTATTTCAATCAAATCTAAATCCTTCTCCCGAAAAATCTGGTACATTTTTTCAAAAATGGAACTCACAGTCTGGATTAGTTCCCCTTTGAGTCCCATTTTTACGGCTAAACGGCGGGCATAAAAGGGCGAAAAGTCGCTATCGACTACCACTTTTTCCATATGTTTGAGGAGAGTTTCTACATCGATTCCTCCTTTGGGTGAACCAAGTAAAACTGGACGCTGAAGTTTATAATCAAGCAGAACCGAAAGAAAAAATTCAGATTTGGTATCGTAGCGAGCTTCTGCAAGAATAACTTCTGGATATTCTCCTAAAATTGCCAGACTAAAAATGGCTTGGGCAGCTACGATTGCATCGATCGTATTTTCCACAAAACGAATGCCCCCGGCTTGTCCACGACCTCCAGAACGGACTTGTGACTTTAACACGACAGGATAAGGAATATGAAGGTGTTTAATTTCACTAAGATTAACGATAGGTTGGGAGGGTAAAATAGGAATACCCACCTGATGAAAAAGTTTTTTAGCTTGATATTCAAGTAAATACATAACACTTTTAATCTTATAAGTATAGTTTTTAGAAAAATAGGAGAATATGCCAATTAGTGTTCTACATTCTCTGAAATGGAATTTATCATAAAATTATCAAGAAAAAAGTAGAAAACAAGACTATACCAAGTAATTCATAAAAATTTTAGAACTTGAAGATATTACATCAAAATAAATACTCTTCTAATAAGATAGAAAAAAGTCGAATGCTTCCCATCAACATGCTTGATTAACGGACCTGTTTGAGATTCTCTACTTTGTTTTCTAAAGAGTTCAGTTATTAGACTCATTACCGCGCGATTCTCTCGAACTTTAATATTTACAATAACGGATATTCCTGATTGCAAAGGAATTTCACGATCGTGAACTTTTAAAAATTGTTGATCTAATTTAATTTTACTGGGAAAGTGATAACAGCGATTAATTATCCCAGGATTAGTTTCCCTTCCAAAACTAAATAAACTTTTACCCACAATGCCAGCAATTCAGAGATCTCATTGAGGAACTTGCTGATGGAAGTAGCGAAGGTGGAGGTGATTACGGTATTAAATCCAGCTAAAACATAACGGGAGTATTTATATTGTCATTGCCAACGTGAATGCAATTCCATACTTTGATCTTTAAACAATTTTAATTACTGACATCATCTCAACTTAATAGGATTGAGTCGAGGTATTACGCTCAGCTTTTGTCCGTAGTTGACGGTGGATAGTTTGGGAAAATTCAAGTCACTACCACAAAAATCGGGATAATAGCCAAAGCCACTAAGATCAGCAGAGGACAATAGAAGACCATAGCCACAATGATGATAAAGAAAACTCAATCAAGTATCACAGTTAAAGGTGTTCCAGTGAGAATTTTTTGGATCTTTTCGAGTTCATTGATTCGAGTGGCAATTTCTTCTACAGGTCGTTTTTCAACATAGCGTCATGGTAAACATAACAAGTAATCGATAATTTCTGAGCCTGAATTCATGTCAATACGACCAATCATATCGATAAACAGATAGGTCCGCATAATAGTTAATATAACTTCAAAAATAGCAATAATAAGCGAAAAGCTTTTAATATATGCATATTAATTGTGGACAATTATCTTATCAAAAATCACCCAAATCATTAAGGTATTAGCTAAACTGAACAATGGGACAAAAAAAGAAACAATTAAGATTCCAATTAACACCTAACGGTATTGAATTAAGGATGGGATAAACCAATTTAAGTCAAACCGCTTTTGGGAAGTATCTTTAGTAGGTTGTAATAGGAAAACTTCTCTTTCTTCTCCCTGAGTTTACAGGAAATTTTGTGGGTTAATTCTAATTATTTCTAGCTCATAAACGGCGATCATAAAATTATGATTGCTAACTTCATAAAACTTCATAAAGTACAGCAAGACTTTCTTGCCGAAGGACTAGGGCAGAAGTTTCCAGTTGGATAAACGATTTGCCTAAAATGGTAATCAGTTGGGTATGGAGTCCTATTACTTCAACAATTACTCCATATAAAGGGAATGATAAACTTCCTGTGCGTTGCAATTGATCAACTAAGATTCGACAAATCAGATTCGGACGACGACGGAAGGGCATACCGAAATACTAAGTCAGCATTTTGAAACAAGTAATTCCTAGGTCTAGACGGGTATTACATCGCATTAACGGATAGGTTTTACCCCTTGTTCCTACAAGTTCGGCATCAGCATAGAAAATTTATGATTCCAAGTCAATGGTGTCGGGCAAACCTACTTCTATTCGCTATTGGTTATCTCTAAATCATGATTTCATTGTTTCAACCTTTGATAGTTGTTGCTATTGAACAGGTAATTCGATTAAACAAGCGGGTTGGTTTCCTGTCCTTGTTAAAGGGGAGATTTCTCCCATTTTGAGGGACACAACTACTAACGGGGTAGTTGACAATTTTTCTCCATCTACTCACTAACCATAAAATTTTAGGATTTTGTAGAAAAATCAATACCTCGGAGGCTAAATTTCCTGCTGATAAATAGTAAATCTGGGTATCACTCAGGACCTATATAGCTAACTCTTTGAAGTTTCTTGAACTTTGAGCATGTTGTTCTAGTCGAATGTTAAGTTGCTCAAACAGTTCAGGAAAAGTGCCTTGCTCTCTAAAAATTTCGGAAAGACTGGATATTTCTCTATGAGAGTTTAAAATTCTCGTTGTTATAAAGTTATGGGAATATATTCGGTGGAGACGATCACCTTTTTACATGGAATTCTTCACATTAGACTAACCCAACTTATTATAGACTCCGATTCAAGTCATTTTTAATGTTAGGGGCAAATGAAGTGAGGAATACTAAGAATCTTACCTAAAATTTTAAAAGCCTCGAAAAGCAACCCACAAAAAGAAGAGTAATTCTACGCTACTGCAAGGTGTGGTACTTTAACTTATAATAAGTCTTAGCCATATTACTTCCAACTAATTGTATCAGTCTATATTATAGCTAATAGCTATTGTAAACCTGCTTGAATGTTGGTATACCATTATAATTTAATGAGCTTTTTTAAAAAAACTATGTATCCTGTATTTAAGTGAAGACACATTAAACAGCCTATCAAAACATCCTCAAAATGTTAGGTTAATGGTGTAGAAGTCCAGCGCTGTAAGCTTACGCGACTCGCCAGAACGGATAACAAAGCGTATCCAACTAATATAGTCGATTCAACCGGTTTGAGGTTTTACAAAAATTATGAAGTTTACAAAACTGCTATGTCAATTGAGTAGTTACCTAATATCACTTTTACTCGGTATGCTTCTGTGCTTTGGTGGCTTCCACTTTCTTTCGTCTCAAGCTGAACCTTTTTTGGAATCATCCCTAGATAATCAGGAAAATACTTCGGCTCCCTTAAATTTAGCTAAAGTTCTCGTTGCTGGAGATCGTGATAGCTTTGTCTCCACAGCTGTAGCCCGCACTGGTTCTGCAGTGGTTCGCATTGATACGGAAACAGTTGTCACTCGAAGCATTGATCCAGTTTTTAACGATCCTTTCTTTCGTGAATTTTTTGGAGAACAATTTCGCTCTCCTCTTCCTCAAGAACAAAAAATTACGGGACAAGGTTCGGGGTTTATTATTGACGGAAATGGGATAATTTTAACCAATGCTCATGTAGTAAACAAGGCTGATAAAGTCACTGTTACTCTTAAAGATGGGCGGACTTTTAATGGACAAGTTCGAGGAACCGATGAAGTCACTGACTTAGCGGTGGTGAAAATATCTACCCAAGAAGATAAATTGCCAGTTGCTCCTTTAGGAAACTCAGCTAATCTTAAAGTAGGAGATTGGGCGATTGCCGTAGGGAATCCAGTCGGGTTGGATAATACTGTTACCTTGGGTATTATTAGTACCATCGGTCGTTCAGCCGCTAAAGCGGGAATTCCCGATAAGCGTCTCGATTTCATTCAAACTGATGCGGCAATTAACCCAGGTAATTCTGGAGGTCCTCTCTTAAATTCCCAAGGGGAAGTAATTGGCATTAATACCGCTATTCGTGCTGACGCAATGGGAATCGGTTTTGCTATTCCCATCAATAAGGCCAAAGCTTTACAAAATATTTTAGTCAGTGGACAAAAAGTTCCTCACCCCTACATTGGGGTACAGATGATTAATCTTACTCCTGAATTAGCTCGGGAAAATAACAAAAATTCTAACTCACCCATTCTTATTCCTGAAGTTGAAGGAATTTTGGTAGTACAAGTTGTTCCTAATACTCCTGCTGCTAGAGCCGGAATCCGTCGAGGTGACGTCATTGTAGGAGTTAATGGAAAACTGGTGACTGATGGTAGTGAATTACAGTCCATTGTAGAAGATTCTGGTCTCAATGCTCCTTTAAAGCTTCAACTTTACCGTGGCGATCACATTATTTATTTAACGGTAAAAACTGCCCAACTACAAGGAACACCCTAAATAACCACGGCGGCTAGGCCCGCTATGATAGTTAATTTGCCACACCTTGACAATTGATTCAAGAGGTTATGTTAGGAAATCATGAATCGCCTGCAAGTCAAAAACTATTTCGAAATCTGACGAGGAAAAACTATAACTTTAAACTGAGATGGTGTATCAATTTTAAAATCATGGTTTAAAGATAGGAACTATAATTTGCGTAGCGATTACATAAATAAGTATTAATCGATAATAGACCATTAACGTTATTGTTTTAATCTTAAACCGTTATCTGTATTCATCAAAATATCGACATGGTGTTCACAGGGATTCAACTTATTCTATAGTCTATTATAGACAATAAACTTAGGCATAATTGCGGAACGGATTAAATAACGATTATGACTTCCACTCTTTTTATTAAACCCATGTCCATTAGAGTATTTAACTCTAATAGTGTATCCGTGATAACATCAGCTGGGATTCATGCGTTGTTGTTAGGTCTGCTGCTTCCTAACTTAACTGACTTAAACCCATTACAAAAGTCGGACCATCATAATCAACGTGATGTTGAAATAATCGAATTAACCTCTGCTGAAATAACACGTTTACCAGATCAGTTGCCATTGTTGGATATACATAACTTTCCTAAGAGTTTCCCCACCGATATACCCGTCTTAGACTCTTTTTCCTTAAGCCCTTCCGCCGCGCCCAACACTTTTAATGCTTTACCCGCGTTACCAGCTTTACCCGCACCTCCTGCTTTACCCGCGTTACCAGCTCTTCCGTCCCTAAATTCTGCTCGTCCTTCTTTTCCTAGACCACTTCCTAAACCACAACGATCACTACCAACTTCTTCTCTTCCAAATCTTCCTTCAAGACTGTCTCTCTCCCCTCAGCCTACTTCTAAGCTGGACAACTCCCAATCTTCAACTTCTAGATTTCCACCTATTTCTAAAAAACCAGATTTTGGTCTGTCGAAAGCTCCAGTTACCATTGATCAATTAATTAATCAAGATAGAGGTGATCTTGACCACACACCTACTTTACAAAAACCTATTTTTCGTAATGTTACGCCCCCTAAAATAGCTTTCAATGCAGAGCAAGCCCGAAAAGATAGACTGATCAATAATTTATTACGTGAGACAATTGAAGGAGCAGACAATCTTCGTTATAACAAGAATAATACAACTAATGAAGATGCAAGACGCAATGATGTCCAGTGGATGGCGAAGATAGGCAGTTCTGTTACTAAAAAAGAGAATTGGCAAGCTTTAAGAGGAGATTATCCCAAAGCAGCTTGTTTAAGACATTTAGAGGGGACAGCCATTTATGGTATCACTGTTAACCCTGAGGGTAATGTAGCTAAAAATCCTTATCTCATTAAAAGTTCAGGTTATGGACTCTTGAACCAACAAGCTTTTAATCAAATTAAGTCTACTAATTTTAGTACAGACGGTCAACTTCAACACTACCGAGTTAGGATATCTTTTAGTCTTGATCCAAAAATTTGTCCTGCTGTTACCCAAAGTCCACAGAACCAACCAGACGAATCTACAACCCCAGAGACTCCAGTTGAATCAGCAAAACCGACTTCTGATAGCAAGCTCGAGCCAACAATTCGAGAAATGTCAATCCCAGAGACTCCAGTTGAATCAGCAAAACCGACTTCTGATAGCAAGCTCGAGCCGACAATTCGAGAAATGTCAACCCCAGAGACTCCAGTTAAGTCAGCAAAACCGACTTCTGATAGCAAGCTCGAGCCGACTACTATTCCAACCTTTAGCCAAAATACTCCCCCTCTCCCTCCTAGTATTAAAAAATAGGTAACTCCAGTCAATTCAGAAAACTTTCAGCTGAACCTGTCCAATGATGTTTAGATAACCTATTACGAATTTTGAAAGTTATTTAGCAATTATCGTCCAAAACCTCTAGGAGAGAAACCCTTGACAAGGATATTAAATTTCAAGTACTATAATGGGTGGATGTTATATTAGGGGCTATAACTCAGTTGGTAGAGTGTCACAATGGCATTGTGAAAGTCAGCGGTTCGAGTCCGCTTAGCTCCATCTAGAAATAAGAGAGAAATTCAAGATGAAGATGGATATATGCTTCGTCGTTCGTATTGGTAATTTGTTATTACTAATTCTTTAAGGTTTTTTAGACCAGAGGATCATGCCGCTTTAGCTTGGGTTTGTTCTTGGAGAAATTTGATAATTGACGCTTTTTCTAAAAATCCTAATACAATGCCATTTTTTTGAATAACAGTTAGTTACTGACAAGGGTTATTTTCTAAAATCTTTACTACTTCTAACAAAGATTTATCCGCTTCTATCATGGTTAGACCATCATTGATGGGCTGCATTATTTCTGAAATTTTTGACTGAGTCCATTGGGAAGTAGAAATTTTATTCAGAGCGTCTAGTTCAAGAATTCCTGATAGTTTGCCTTCTGTATTAGTGATTAAAAATTTCTTCCACTTCCTCTTGCCAATCACATAATCATTAACAAATTGTCTCAGGTTAAAACTATCAGGAACTACGGGACTACAAGGAATCACTACATCTTGGCTGTATAAACACTTAAAGTTTCTTGAAACCTAGCATATTTACCAAAAAATACTGCATTTTGTAATAAAAAAAACCAATTAATAATGTCCAGCAATTTCTAATAGGACTAATTCCTGAAATTGCTAAAGCACTGATAGCAACAGCTGACCAACCGAAAACTTGTCCAACACGACTAGCAAAAATAATCCCTTTATTTGAGTTTCCAGTGATTTTCCAAACTAATTCTTTAAGAATATTGCCACCATCTAAAGGGTATACCAGGAATTAAGTTAAATAATCCTAGAATTAAGTTAATTGAAGTAAGTAGTGAAATAATCGATGTAATTGGTGCACTAAAAGAAAAGTTAATTTGAATTAGGTTTAGTTTAGCAAAGATTGCTAAACTAACAATAGGTCCCGCAATCGCTACTAAGAATGCTCCCAAGGGTGTCTCAGATTCTTTTTCTAAATTAGCTAATTCCACAAATAAAAATAAGGTAATGGACTTAACATTAATCCCTTGGGAAAGTGCAACAAAACTGTGCCCCAATTCATGAAAGACCACAGAAGAAAACAGTAACATTGTAGCAAAAAAAAACAAAATCCAAGGTACAATCTCTACTAATTGGGGAAATAATGTTAACTGTCTCCCCTCCCATAACTGACGGCAACTAACCCCAGAACTAGAAACCAAGAAGGATTCACATAAAAAGAAATTCCGAATAAATTGCCAACCCTTATATTATTCATGGGTCGAACCTTCTATTTAATTTGTGAAATTTGTTTTAAGGACTTCACTCTTGTCTAATCCCATTGTAACGAGATGTAAAATTAATAAACCTTAAAAATAACAGTGAAACCTGTCTTACTAAGTTCGTTTATCTACAGCAATTATGAATTATGCCTTATGAATTCACGGCTAACCATAGTCTAATCGATACAATGACGGTCTGTTCTTTACAGACAAAAAGATACCACCTATACATAGATTAAAATAACTATGACAACTCTAACTCGACGAGATTTTCTAGGAATTGCTGATCTTAATGCTACCGAACTTAAGAATGTTCTAGAATTAGCAGCACATCTTAAAAGTGGGAGACGGTCACCTATTTCTCAAAAGGTCTTAGGACTTTTATTTTATAAAGTTTCGACCCGCACCCGTGTTTCCTTTAGCGTGGCGATGTATCAGTTAGGAGGACAAGTGATAGATCTTAATCCTAGTCTTACTCAAGTGGGGAGAGGAGAACCCATTGCCGATACTGCTAGAGTTCTAGATCGCTATTTAGATATTTTAGCCGTTCGTACATATAAACAAGAAGACTTAGAAACCTTTGCCAATTATGCGGAAATTCCTATTATTAATGCCTTAACTGACTTGGAACATCCCTGTCAAACTTTAGCCGATTTGTTGACAATTCAAGAGAATTTAAACACTCTATCCGGCATTAAGGTTACTTATCTTGGGGATGGCAATAATGTTGCCCATTCTCTAATTTTGGGAGGAGCATTAATGGGGATGAAAGTTCATATTGCCACTCCTGATGGCTACCAACCAAATAGTCAGATTGTTGAAAAGGCTAAAGAATTAGCAGTAGACGGATTTGAGGTTATCATAACCAATGACCCTATTGAAGCTGCTAAAAACTCTCAAGTACTTTATACTGATGTTTGGACAAGTATGGGACAAGAAGATTTAGCAGCTTCAAGAATTCCCTTATTTGAACCCTATCAGGTTAATGAAACTTTACTGCATTATGCTGATAAAGAAGTCATTGTTTTACACTGTTTACCCGCTCATCGTGGAAAAGAAATTACTAATTCAGTTATTGAAGGGAAACATTCCCGGGTATGGGAGCAAGCAGAAAATAGAATGCATGTCCAAAAAGCATTAATAGTAAGTTTACTAGGAATTAATAGTTAATGGGGGTAAACCTTGCGTCAATATTTAAATAAATTAGTTAAAGGCAAAATTTCAGAAATCATTGAACAATCTAGAAATGGGCTGGAAGTGAGAACTTTATCTGAAGTGGGATACTTACAAGGCTAAAAAAACAGATTAATCGAAGAATTTCAAGAAGCTGCCTAAGCTAATTCTAACAATATTTCGCAGGAGTTAGGAGATTTATTTGAAGTTATCGATAATATTCGAATTACTTATGACATTACTTGTGAGAAGGTAATTAATAAACAGCAAAAATAAAAACAAGAACGCGGCAGCTGTAATCAATTTCTTCAGTTAATTTAGACTAAAACTTAACTCCAGGAATAGTATGAGTATGATGTCAATAAGTGTTTTACCAAAAATTACCACAGAAGAAAACTTATTAAAAATTGCTAGTATATATATACTCAATCACAAATATTTCACCATAAACAGTCTTACTCACTCAATATGATGCCGAAATCTTCAAACAAGTTTTTAAAGCAACGAGTAATTTCGGGTTATTGAGGTTGAATGTTCCTTAACAATAAGACGGCGAGAGGTATTTAAACAGCGAGGGGTATTTAAACTTAACCTATCGTCACTTTCAGATTTGAGTGTCTTAGAATACTAAGACATTAGCTTTCTTGCAAACTCAACATCAGGATGTTGTCTCAAAGTTGATATTGAATCTTAATGTTATTTTCATATCAATCTATCTAGCCTTAATGGCTATTGCAGAAATTTTAGTATAAATAAAATTTACATAATTGTATCGCAAGGAAACCCCTTAATCTAAACTATCCCAGTGAAAGAGGATATTGCTTAACGGGAAAAGTTTTTTGTATAACAGAATGGAACATCTTTGATGAGTTTATCATCTTTACAATCTTATCCACCGCAGAAAATTTTTATGGGATGGTCTCTTTGACGGGGTAAAGCTTTAGTATTTCCATGGAATTAGCCGTGATGGGAGTCCTTAAGACACTAAGTGCAACCCTAACAGACTGGTTTTACTTAGTGATCGTCTAGTCTTTTTATATCTTCTGGAAACCGTTCAAAAAAATGGACTAGAATGTCTTCTAAGACAGATTGTCATTTGAGAAAACACTAAAGTAGGTTTATATATCCTTAAACAAGTCTATCAAAGAAAACTTTTCTTTTTTTCTTCCTAAGTCTTAGATTTTTTAGCAGAAGATGTAACTTGTTGTACGAAGACAATCTTAGAATATTTGTCATTTGATCGAATTCTCCATGAAAAATGGTTACGGTTGCAGGGATAGGCGATTAATTTGACTCCCAAATACACTCAGACCGTGGCAACAGCCTCTAGTGGGGAAGCAAATTTCTTATACCATCTAGTCCAGCGTGTCTATTGAGAAGTGTTAATGTTTACAGTATTAGGACAAATTATTTAAACTAAAGAAAACCATTTAGTCAGTTACGTTCCCGATAATTTTGAAAATACAACTGAGAATTGTAGCACCGCAGATGTAGTTTAGTGGTGGAATATCACCTTTTCAATCTGAATGTCATGGGGTCGAGTTTCACCACCTGCTTTTTTGTTTTTTGGGAATAACAAAATAATACTACTGCTTATTTATTCTGAAAATGTGCCCAAAACAACAGAAATGCCGGGAGATATGTTACAGCAGGTTAAACTAACTATTAAGATTTACTGCCAAGGAGAAAAATCTTAAACTTCTTGAAAAGAAACGGTTCCAATAAATTTTAATTATGACTCAAATTTTACTGTTTCCCGTTGCCAGGTCCGAGGTTTCTTCTTCTGAAGGAGGGTAGAGAATAAGTAAGTAATTCCAAATAATTCTTAAAAAGTCAATCACTTTATAATTTTGTATTTAGGTAATTAGACTATAGTTTATATTACTTTGATAGATACTTTTTATTTTTTATCAAAACTTTTTTCATTTATCTTAGCTTTATAATTTTTATTTTTGAGTATTATTTAGAAATTTTATAACTTTTTGTTTGAACCTATTACTTTTTTATTATATTTAGTTATGAACTATAAGGTTTCAAAAAACACTATATTTATTTTTTTTAAAATTGTAGTTTATACCGAATTAAACTACTTGTGTAAAGTTATTTTTTATAAATAAAATCACCGCATCTATTCCTTTCTCTCTGTCATAGTTTTTGGTTTGATTTTAATTTTTATTTATTTTTTTTGCTATTTTATTTTTTATAAACATATATATAAAATCGAATTTTTACTTTTTTCTCTTTTTTAAAAAATCGAAGAATTGTTAGCTCTTATTAAGTGCTTGAATCCTTCTAGGAAAGCTATTTAAAATATTCTATATTTTTCTTTATAAGTTTTTTTTCCTTTTCACTTTTTGGAAAATTTTACAATCACTATTTTCCTTCAGTAATAAATTCATAAATTGTTTTTATCATTGTAATTTTTGAGATATTCACCAACATAATATACAATTTTTTTAGTTTTTTCATCTTGTACCTGAACATAATGCCTTTATCTCTTATTTAGGAGGAGATTTTTAGATTGAAAGTAGACTTTGACAGGTCTTAAATTTTGTAATTATGTTAGCTGAATTTCTAGGTAGGTTTTCAGTCAGCTATTGTTTTTAATTTAAGAAATTTACTATTTGATTTGAGTTAAACTGGACCTCTTATAACAAAAACAATAAAAAGAGGGCAAAAGCCCCCGCTAAAAATGTTAGTAAGCCAAGGTTTCTAGAGTTTCTCGGAGATAACAACGCACTTGTTGCTCGAAAGGAGAGAAATCATGATCTTTAGTCTGGCGAGACTGCCACTGTTTAAAACCAGAACAATCAGCAATTGCCTGTTTTAAATGCTCCCAAATTTCATGATTTTGCTCAGATTTACGATTACGGGAGATAGTTGAGCTCAACATAAGAATTTCATCAAATGACTAACATTATCTTTCTTTAAGCAAAACTCAGGCAATTCGAGAGATTCTGATAACTTTGAGACAAATTTTTTAAAATTATGGAGTTTTTGGATAAATTTCTTCAAAAGAGGATGAAAATTAAACCTTGATCGGGAGAATTTTTTGCACGCAAAGTCCACAAACAGTAAAGTCTTGGAGGATTTTTTCGGTTGCGTAAGGCTCAGTGCTTAGCCATTGTTGTTGAGGAGTCAGGATAATCCCAACAACTGCAATGGGGATTTGAACAAACAAATTACTCAATAAAAACCCGATCGCTGCGATAAACAATCCTAGTATTCGCCATTGAGGTAGTGTAGTGACCGTCACTGCGCCTAGGGGGGCGAGTAGATAAAGTTCCCATAAAACACCTAACATGGCAAACGCCACGATTATCGTCAAAATTCGGATCTTTCGAGTTTTTAATGACCCTAAAATTTTACGTTGTTCAACGGTTAAACTATCAGGATGAAGGGAAAGCAGTAATACACTAAAAAGATCGAAGGGTCGAGTCAACTGCATCAAAAGAGTTGGAACCACCCCAAACACTCCAACGATAAAGAGTTCTAGCCAACACAGGGGTAAGGGGTCCCCTATTGCTAGTCCTAACAAAACTAATTGTAAGCTTAAAGGAACAATAGCAATTCCGGCTAGATGAAGCCATAAAAAAGGTTCCACACGGAAGTTATTCATAACACCAAAAGAACATAATTCAGAATAAAGAACATAATTCAGAATAAAGAACATAATTCAGAATAAAGAGTCCATAATAGCTTATAAACTAGCTATTATGGACTCTTTGTTGTTTTACCTTCCCGCTAAAGTACGACGTTTCATTACCATTTCGTAAGCTTCAATGATATCCCCTGCTTGCCAATCACTGAACTTATCGATTCCGACACCACATTCATAACCAGCGTTAACCTCACGGGCAAGTTCTTTAACCCGTTTGAGGGAATCAAGATTTCCTTGATAGACTATATTATCGCTGCGCCGCACTCTAACAAAGCGGTTTCGTACAACCTTGCCAGACTGAACATAACAACCGGCCACTGCTCCTCGTCCCAGGGGAAAGACAGCCCGAACTTCGGCTTGTCCAAGGGGAGATTCCACTTCTTCAGGTTCGAGTAACCCTTCCATAGCTCCTTGAATATCATCGAGGAGTTTGTAGATGATGTCGTACTCTCGAATATCCACCCCTTCGTGGTCAGCCGCCGCTCTAGAGCCACTAGCAAGGGTTGTATTAAAGCCGATTACCACTGCACCACTAGCAGCCGCTAAGTCTACATCGGTTTCGGTAATTTCCCCAGGAGCAGCCAGGAGAATTCGGATTTGAACCTCATCTTGAGGTAACTGTTCTAAAGAACCGAGAATTGCCTCTACAGACCCTTGAACATCAGCTTTAACAATAAGATTAAGTTCTTTCAGTTCTCCTTCTTGAGCTTGAGCCGAAATAGTACTAAGGGTTACCCGACGAGAAGACGTTGCTTGTTGCAGACGGGTTTGGCGTTGATCAGCCGCTCCTTGTTCAGCCACGACGCGGGCTTCTTTTTCATTGGCATAGACATCAAATTCGTCTCCCGCCGAGGGAACGTTACTAAGTCCGAGAACCTCAACGGCAAATGAGGGAGAAGCGGCTTCTACTTTTTCTCCACGATCATCAATCATGGCACGAATTTTACCGAAGACTGAGCCAGCAACGATAGCATCTCCTACCCGTAGAGTTCCATTTTGGATAAGGAGGGTGGCTACTGGACCCCTAGTACGGTCAAGGTTAGCTTCGATGACTGTTCCTTTAGCGAGACGATTGGGGTTAGCTACCAATTCTTCTACTTCCGACAACAGGATAATCATCTCTAGGAGAGTATCAAGGTTTTCCCCTTTGAGGGCACTAACGGGAACCATAATAGTTTCCCCTCCCCATTCTTCAGAAAGTAAACCCAATTCTGCTAATTCTTGTTTGATGCGATCAGGGTTAGCTTCAGGTTTATCGACTTTATTGATAGCTACTAATAAAGGAACCTTTGCTGCTTTAGCGTGACTAATCGCTTCTCGTGTTTGGGGTTGAACCCCATCATCCGCAGCCACTACCAGAATCGCAATGTCTGTTACCTTAGTTCCGCGCGCTCGCATGGCGGTAAAGGCCTCGTGACCAGGGGTATCCAAGAAAACAATCTGTTCTGATTGTCCATTGTGTTTAATATCCACATGGTATGCCCCGATATGCTGAGTAATTCCTCCAGCTTCTCCTTGAGCGACCTTCGTTTGACGGATGGAGTCGAGCAAGGTAGTTTTTCCGTGATCGACGTGACCCATAATAGTGACTACTGGAGGGCGACGCTGAAGATTATCCAAGTCGTGTTCATCGAGCATTTCTGTATCTTTAGTCGCTGCAGCTTTTACTTCGGGGACTTCCACTTCCACCCCTAATTCTTTTGTGACTAACTGAGCCGTTTCTAAATCCAGTGTCTGGGTAATATTGACTGCAATTCCCTTAGAAAAAAGATTCTTAATAATTTCAGTTTCAGGGATTTGCAGCCTATTAGCAAGTTCTCTGACTGTCAGATTACTGTCTAGAATAATAGTTTCAGGACGTTGAATGACTTCTTGACGTTCGCGACGTTCTGTTTTCTGACGTGTTGTTGATCCCCCACCGGTGTCGGGTTTGGGCATCGGTTTTTTAGGCTTGCTGACAGCAGCTAGTTTCGTCTGAGATTGAGGTTTAGGGGGACGAGCCGTAGAGAGACTTGCGGTCAAAGGAATGGGATTGAGACCAGTTGTTGACTCAAAATCCTCATCTTCTTCGTCAAGACGTTTAGTCCGACGTTTAGCTTTGGCAGCTCCTTTGTTTTTTACTTTAGATTCGCGTTCTTCCTCTTCTTCTTCCCATTTTTTCTGTTTTGAAGGACGCGCTGACGTAGGACGTTTTAAGGTTGGTTTAGGTTTTAGAGGCGTTTCGAGAACATCATCATCGACTACATCTGAATCATCAATTTCGTCTGATGGGAGTTTGACCGAAGGAGCAATTAATTCAAGGGTTTCCTCTTTTGGTTGCCTTCCAACTTGCGGTCGCTGGAGATCCAGTTTAGCTTTGATTTTAGTGATTTTCTTATTAGGAGCCGGAGTTTCAGCGGAAACTGTTTTTGGAGTCGAGGTGGTCTCTAACGAAAGTTTTTTCTGTGGCTCAACTCTTTCTGTTGGTTCAGGTTTAGAGGTAAGTTTCAAACCTGACTTCCCAGAAGGAGATTTCTGAGAAGATTGAACTAGAGGTTTAGATAGTTGGGGAGGATTGAGAAGAGTCGGAGTAGGTTCAAGTTCTTGGCTATCTTCAACTAGAGTAGTTATAAGGTTTTCGGAGAGTTTAGTTTTCTCTGTAAGTTTTGGCTTCTCGCTAGGATTAACAACTGTTTCCTCTTTGTTTGATGCTTTTTGAGGCGATTTTTGAGAGTTTACGGGGGGGCGAGATAATTGTGGTTTAGTAGGTAACCGAGGGGGAGCCACTAAGGTTGGAGAAGAACCCTGAGGTTGTCTTGAGGCTTGATTAGAAGAACTCTTATGGATTTGCTTATGATGAATAGCTAAGATTTGTTGTGTGTTTTTTTCGTTAGGAGATGTTTTTTCTTTTTCCTCAGTTGTCTGGCTGGCAACGTATTTACTTGCCATGGCCTTGAGCCGTTCAGCCTGGGATTCACTAATCGTGCTACTGTGGCTCTTAACAGGAATGTTAAGCTGAGTGCAAATTTCTAGGATATCTTTATTTTCTAGGTTCAACTCTTTCGATAAATCGTAAATTCTAACTTTTTGTGCGTTGTTCATCCACTATCCCCCTGACTAGGTTTGTGTTGGTTTAAAGACTTGGACCCTTGGCTTTTGAGCAACGGGCAAGTTCTGGGTTTTGTCAGTTCCATCTGACTGCCATCATGACGATCTTATAAAATGACCTTACTCCTATGCTAACGACCAAAGACATCAAGACGCATCCCTAAATAACCTAAATGTTAAGAATTGGGAGGTTTAGCTGATACAGACTCGGTATCAGCTAGTATCTGCCAACGACTCCACAGAGTTTGATAAATGCTATCAGGGACATTAGTCCTAAGCATTTTGCCCAAAAGGTTCTTTTTACTGGCGTTGTACAAGCAATTTTCCTGAGGACAGATATAGACAGATCTTCCCATCCCCTTATCTAATTGTACCTGTCGAGATGAATGAACTCGAACAATACGCCAAAATGTCTGTTTTGGTGCTATCTTACGACAACTAACACAACGTCGATAATTGGGCTGCATAACTAAATGGAATGATTATTCACTATTTAAATACAAGGTCAGTTTCGTCATTGTCTTTTTCATTACTCAAAAGCTCTGACTTGTTAGAGGGTTGCTGTTCTTTGTTAATTTCTAGCTGATAAGTAGATGTATCTTTGATGTCAATTTTCCACCCAGTTAAACGGGCGGCTAAGCGGACATTTTGACCCTCTTTACCAATGGCTAAGCTCAATTGGTCTTCGGCGACCAAGACCAGAGCATGACGTTCATCAGGATTAATTAAAACCACTTGATCTACTCTGGCTGGACTAAGGGCGTTGGCAATATAGGTAGCAGGATCAGGAGACCAACGAATCACATCAATTTTTTCTCCTCGCAGTTCATTAACTACTGCTTGAATTCGAGATCCTCTAGCTCCAATACAAGCTCCTACAGGATCTACATCTCGCTCTAGGGTATCTACCGCAATTTTAGTTCTTGGCCCGACATAGCGAGAAGGGGGATTAGCTTCACGGGAAACAGCCACTATCCGCACAATTTCTTCATCTATTTCAGGGACTTCTACAGTAAATAAATCGACAACTAAGCCAGCAGCTGAGCGCGAAACGATCAGTTGAGGTCCACGATGTGAGCCTTCTAAAACTTTTTTAAGGATAACTTTGAAACTAGAATTGGCGCGATAATTGTCATTAGGTAGTTGTTCTCGTTTGGGTAGGACTGCTTCAACTTCGGGTTGACTAAAAGCACTTTGAACAGCGACGATCGCATCTTGGCGTTCAAAGCGTAAGGATCTCGCATTCAAAACTGTTCCTTCAAGATCATTAAATTCTTCTTGAATAAGTTTACGCTGTTGATCTCGTAGTTTTTGTATAAGAACCTGTTTAGTTTGAATGGCCGCCATGCGCCCGAAATCCTTTTGATTTGGAGTTACATCTAAAACTACTTCGTCTCCCAATTGAGCTTCTAAAGCAACTTCTTGGACTTCTTTAAGAGAGATGTGATGGTCAATGTTATCGACTACTTCCACGATTCTTTTGGTAGAAAGGATGCGAAACCCTTCTTCTTCAATGTCTAGTTCTACTTCAAAGTTATTAAAGTATTCATCATGAAATTGCTGACGATCTAAGCTTTGGGAACGACGATAACGTTCATACCCTTTGAGTAACGCTTCTCGCAAGGCTTCTTGGACGGCAGATTTTGGTAAATTGTGCTGTTGGCTAATTTCATCAATCATTTTAGCCAGACCGGGTAAGCTGATAAGGGACATTGTTATGGACCTCCTTGACTTTAAAATATAGAGTTTGGTTAGGGATGGTCATCAAGTGTGATTGTGGTAATCAGGTCCCGAGGAATTATGATCGCCCGTCCTTTCTGGTTTAGATGAACGCTCTCTGTATCTCGTTCTTGAAGTCTACCTCGCCATTCTTTTTGATTTAGGTACGGGGCATAGGTTGTGACAATGACGGCAAATCCTTTGAAAGACATAAAATCACGATCACTATTTAGTTGTCGAGAAACTCCTGGGCTAGAAATTTCTAAAACATAGGAACCTGGAATGGCTTGGGATTCATCAAGACTAGTTTCTAAGGATCGACTTAACCCTTCACAATCATTTAAGCTTGTATCTCCTTGTGCGTGACGAATATTTATACGCAACACAGGGGGTCGTTTGTTAGTCTGAAAAACAACATCAACGACTTCTAGTCCGAGATTTTCGGCAATAGGGGTAGCTATTTTAATAATTTGTGAGACTATAGGGTTATTCATTGCAGCTTAGGCACTAAAAAAAGCGGGTTCCAGCCCACTTCCTTTGAACGTTAATAATTTGGAAGGGTTGTAAAAGGTACCATGATTACTTGTCCTAACTTACTAGTCTAGCAAACTTTTAGTCCCTTTGTTTCTAGTCTGGAATTAGGTATACTTTGAAATATTTAAAAAGTCTATATTCAACTACTAGTAATCTTAGCTTCTTGGTATCAGTTGCTAGGTTGTTCTTAAACTGATTTAAAATATTCAGTAGAAAATTGTATAACATAATTAATTTATTTTTTTTAGTAAGTTATCAATAGATATTTTTAAAATGCTTTTTTAAAATTGCAATTTAATAATAATAGTTAGCGTTGATTTTTCTAATAATTTTTAAAAATTATTATTTTATTTAAAAATTTGAATTAATACTTATGTAAGTCCTTCCTATAATTTTTAATGAAATTGAGATATATTTATTATATTATTTGATATGTTATTTAACATATATCTCTAACTTTAGATAAATTATTAAATAATTAATATCTTGATAGTTAATCATATATAATTAATAATTATAGTGTCAATATATACCTTATTCTTAAGGGTTTAAACATATTTATAATTATTCTTTATTGAACAAAAATTAAATTAAATTTAATTAATAACGTTATTAACCACTATCTCGGTGATTTATAAGGTAATTACAGCAACAAATATTTTACTTTTTTGTTGCTTAATCGCTTTTACGTTAATTAAATTAGATTTATTTAGGCAAATAATTAAGTAAATAATCTTAAAACAGCGCAATATAGAAATCAACAAGAGAATATCATGGCAACGTTACAACATGGCATAAAAACAATTTATCCCGATATAAAAACGGCTAATATACCAACTTTGTACCATAAGTTATATAAGAAAGATTAAGAGAAAAAGAAAAATCAATTAAACCAAAATTATTAATAGGTTCTCCATTTGTCCCCACTGGAGAAAAATAGTTAATTTATAATAATAGTCTAATTTATTTTTTAAAAAAAGAAATTTTTAATATATCTTATGGCTATATTTTAGGTTTTGGTAAAATTTTAACATATATTTAACTGAGATATTTTTATTGTTAAATATATATTTTTTTATTTTACTTATTCCTATATATTCAAAGAATTTAAATAAATTTAATTTAATTAAATCCACATATTTTTAAGTTTTTTTACTACTCTTTAAAATATTTTACTTTTTTATTAGGTTTAATCTTTTTCTTTTAATTATAAAATTTTGTTAATTTTAAAAGTTAAGTTTTTATATATTTTTCTATATTTATGTCTCAATTACTCCAATTTTTAAATATAATTTAATTTTATATTACAACCCCAAATCTCACCAAAAAACACAGGTTAAATCAAAATAAACAAATCCATAATTAACTAAAACTAAAGCTATTAGTTTTTTATAAAAGTATTGTAAAAAAATGTATTTTTTTCGAAAAATTGAGAATAAATTTATTAATCTAAAACTAAAAAAGTTAGAAATTATTATAATTTATTGAGTCTTTTATTAATTAGGTGACTGAATTGATTTTGTCAGTTCCTGATTAAGTTATTAAATATGAGTCCTGATATCATATCTTTTAATTTCAAGTAATGCTCAAGAGAGCATTTTAATAAAAGTTGTGAAGATTTTGCCTAAATTAGAGAGTAAGTTGTTTTTAGTTATTTATAATAACATTGGTATTATAAATATTATTTATTAATGTTTTTATGATAGATAAAAATATTTCTGTTCAAAAACAATATAAGTATAAAATAGGTGGAAGTCTTTCTTTTAATCATCCAACCTATGGAGAACGTGCAGCGGACAAGAACTTATTAAAAGCTTTAAGAGCAGGAAAATTTTGTTATATATTTAACTGTCGTCAGATGGGTAAATCTAGTCTTAGAGTTCGTATGATGCATCAACTTCAAGCAGAAGGAATGACTTGTGCTTCGGTAGATATCACTAGTTTGGGAAGTGATATTAGTCAGCAACAATGGTATAGTGGAATTATCACCCAATTATTTTTAGGATTTAATTTAACTGAAAAAGTTAATTTAAAAACTTGGCTGAGAGAAAAAAAAGATTTATCGGGAGTTCAAAAATTTATTCTCTTCTTAGAAGAAGTTCTTTTAGTCTATTCTCAAGGAGAAAAGAAATATATTTTTATTGATGAGATTGATAAAGTTATTAGTCTTAATTTTTCCCTTGATGATTTCTTTAGTTTGATTCGATTTTGTTATAATCAACGAGCAGAAAAGCCAAAATTTAATAAGATTATTTTTGCATTATTTGGAGTAGCTACTCCCTCAGATTTAATTCGTGATAAAACTCAAACACCGTTTAATATTGGGCAACCTATTGAATTAACAGGATTTACCTTAGAAGAAGTTAACCCATTAGTTCCTGGATTAACTACTATTACAGATTCTCCCAAAAAAGTTTTAAAAATAGTTTTAGATTGGACAGGAGGACAACCTTTTTTGACGCAAAAACTTTGTCAATTACTTCTGAATAATTTAGACATTATTTATACAGGAAGAGAAGATGAAATTGTTACTAATATCGTACAAAAATTTGTTATAAAAAATTGGGAGTCTCAAGATGAGCCAGTTCACCTAAAGACGATTCGTGATCGTCTCCTTATCAATGAAAAAAGAACTGGAAAATTACTAGGATTATATCAAAAAATTTTAAAAAACAACTCAATTGAAGCTGATGATAGTCCAGAACAAACGGAACTGCGTTTATCTGGATTAGTGGTTAAATACAATAATAAACTTATTGTTTATAACGAAATTTACCGAGGAGTTTTTAACCAGAAATGGGTAAGCAAAGAACTCGAAAAAATTCGTCCTTATTCAGAAGCAATTACTGCTTGGATTAACTCAAATCATCAAGATAATTCTCGTTTATTGCGTGGAAAAGCTCTTGAAGACGCCTTGAATTGGGCAATAGATAAAAACCTTAGTAATATTGATTATCAATTTTTAACAGCAAGTCATAATTTAGATAAACAGGAAGCAGAAATTAACTTAGTAGCTGAAAAAAAAGCTAACGAAATTTTAACTCAAGCAAATCGAAAAGCTCAAAAAATGATCCGCTTTGGGATCGCTATTTTAGTATTCTCTTTAGTAGGAGCAATTATTTTCTTTACCCAGGCAAAATTAGCAATCAAAAAACAACAAGAAGCGCAAAAAGGAACTCAATTAGAACAAGCTGGGAATAGTGCATGGAGACGATTTAGATTTGAACAAATTGATGGGTTATTATCAGCTATAGAAGGGGTGCAGCAATTACAAACTATCGTCAGAGATCAACGAATATTACAAGACTATCCCGCTACTAGTCCCATTTTAGCCCTAGAACAAATTCTTGATCGAATTCACGAAAAAAATAAATTAACCAGTCATCAAGATGCCGTTAATAGTGTCAGTTTTAGCCCGAATGGACAATTAATAGCTACCTCATCGAGTGATGGAACCATCCGTTTCTGGGATTGGCAGGGCCGAGAGCAATTTGCCATCACCGATCATCAGGGAAATGTATATAGTGTAGCTTTTAGCCCTGATGGTCAAAGTATCGCCACCGCTTCCCAAGACGACACCGCCAAAGTCTGGACTTTACAAGGGAAAAAATTAGCAACCCTGAAAGGCCATAAATCATCAGTCTATAGTGTTAGTTTCAGTCCAAATGGAAAACGCTTAGTAACAACTTCTAGGGATTATACAGCCAGAGTTTGGGATATCCAAGGACGACAACTGGCTATTTTAAAAGGTCATCAAAAATCTATTGATCATGGGATATTTAACCCAGATGGACAACGTATCGCAACTGCGTCACGGGATGGAACCGTTAAAGTATGGGATAGTCAAGGAAATCTTCTAAAAACTCTGAAAGACGATGTAAACTCCTTTTATAGCGTCAGTTTTAGCCCAGATGGGCAACGATTAGCTGCCTCAGCCAAGGATGGAACTGTCAGAATTTGGGATAATCAAGGAAAATTAACTTTAACCTTGAAAGGACATCAGGAGTTAGTTAAAAATGTAACCTATAGCAAGGATGGCAAATGGATAGTGACAGGATCAAGTGATGGTACTGCCAGAGTATGGAATAGCGAAGGGGAAGAAGTAACGGTTTTTCATGGACATCAAAATCCCATTTATGATATCGCCATTAGTAATAATGGTCAAAGGCTAGCTACTGCATCAAGTGATGGGACAGTAAAGCTTTGGGACATGACTTCACCTATGACCAATGGATTTAAAACGATTGATAATTATGTCACGGCGGTTAGTTTTTCTTCTGACGGTCAATTATTAGTGATTGCTGCTGAAAATGGGAACGTTTATCTTTGGAATTTACACGGTAAACAGGTAAGACAATTTCAAGCTCATAATAGTGGTATTAATGATGTAAAATTCAGTCAAGACAATCAAAGACTAGTGACGACTGATAACAATGGTCGTGTTAAATTATGGAACTTACAAGGAAAATTACTAAGTGAATTATTTGATAATTCAGTGAGGGTTTATAGTGTTACTTTGAGTCCCGACAGTCAATTATTAGCGACAGCGACTCGTTCAGGAGAAGTTTGGCTGTGGAATATTGAAGGTACGTCTCCAAAGTTAATTAATAAATTTGCTGCTCACAATGAAACTATCCATCATATTAGTTTTGGTCCCAGTGCTAAAATATTAGCCACTGCATCTGAAGATGGAACGGCTAAATTATGGGACTTACAAGGAAATTTACAACAGTTATTTCTTGGTCATAAAGATAGGATTGATTGGCTAGATTTTAGTCCAGATAGTCAATATTTATTGACTGCTTCTAAAGACAAAACTGCTAGATTATGGAAGATCAATGGTAATCTTTTAGAAGTATTTAAAAGTGATCTTTTCCCTATTTCTCATGCTAGTCTTAGTCCTGATGCTGATTATTTGGCAACTGCTTCAAGCGATGGAACTATCAGGTTATGGGATTTTCAAGGAAATCTTCATACCAAAATAAAGGGCTATCAGCAGCCTATTGTAGGACTTAGATTTAGTCGAGATGGTCAACAGATTATAACAGTCGCTAGAAATGGCATCGTAAGAATATGGCCAGTACAAGAAGAATTCACTCGTTTAGAAAATCTGTTAACTCAAGGATGTCAATGGTTAGAAGACTATTTTGTTACTCGCCCCCAGGAAAAAGTTAAGCTGAAAGTCTGTAAATAATTGACAGCAAACTTTTTAGAGGTTATATCAAAAGTTAAAAGTTTATGCAAATACAAACAATAAATTAAATTAATTTTGCATGAATTTTCTTCGTCTCCTTTAATTTATAAAACCCATAAATACTTTGGTGGTGAACCTGCTCAAAAAATGATGAATATCTCTAAACTTGGAACCAATGCAAGGGTAAGGTTGAAATAAATTGATACACTTGTTTAGAATAAAGGGAGAAAATCGGTATCATATTCCAAATTGATTATATTTTTTTATGAAAGGTTAGAAAACATTGTGTTAGAAGATGGTTTTTATACAACTGTCTATAAATTTGTTATTGAGAAGATCATTAAAATTATTGCTTATAAACAATAATTTTAGTTAAAAACTATAAATTTATTTAAACATAAGAGTTAATTAGTTTTAATCAATTAATATTTAAGTCAAATTTAGTATATCGTTATTTGTTTATAAACAAATAACGATATACTAAAAAATAGGTTATTAATGTAATTAATACGCTTGCTTAGCAAATTTTAGATAAATATAAGCTAAATAGAAGTGTATCCAAAGCATATAAAACTCTAAAAATTTCTAATTGTTTACATAGAACTATTAGCCTTCCTGGATGCAGCTAAAGACAATTCTAAGAAAAATTAGAGATAAAATAGTTAAAAACTATAACATATTCCTATTTTGTTTTGATGTATAAAATTATGGGATACTAAACCTTTTAAAGAGCCAATTTGAGGATTAATAACTATGACGAGTATAATCCCCCCCCATGGCGGTAAATTGATTGATTGTATCTTAAACGGCGCTAATAAACAAATTACTTTTGAAAACGCCCATTTATTACCTCAATTAACACTTTCTAGGCGTAATCTCGCAGATCTTGAGTGTATCGCGACTGGTGTTTATAGTCCTCTCAATGGCTTTGTCACTGAAGAAGAATATCAAACAATCATTAATGATATGCGCTTAAAGAATGGTCTGGTATGGCCTATTCCTGTTACTTTACAGGTTCCCAAAGCTAGTTCTGAAAAATATCGCCTAGATAGTAATATTGCTTTAGTTCATCCTAATGGTGATATTTTGGCTGTCATGACCATTACCAGCAAATTTAAACCCGATCAAAACCACGAAGCTCGAAATATCTACCGTACCAGCGATGAAGATCATCCAGGGGTGAAGGCAATGCAAGCTGAGGGAGAAATTTACCTAGGTGGTCCTATCAACGTTATCAACCCTATCCCAAAAAGCAGTTTTCCTGAACACAGCTTTACTCCAAAAATGACTCGAGAAGAATTTGCAAAGCGTGAATGGAAGACTGTGGTTGCTTTTCAAACCCGTAATCCCATCCACCGTGCCCACGAGTATATTACTAAAATTGCTCTCGAACTAGTTGATGGATTATTCATCAATCCCTTAGTTGGGATGACAAAATCCGATGATATCCCAGCTGATGTACGGATGCAGTGCTATCTAACTTTAATTGATAAATACTATCCACAAAACCGTACCTTTTTAGGCATTTTTCCCGCTGCTATGCGTTACGCAGGTCCACGGGAAGCTATTATGCACGCGATTGCTCGCCAGAATTATGGCTGTAGCCATTTCATTGTAGGACGAGATCATGCAGGAGTTGGAGACTATTATGGTACCTACGATGCTCAACACATTTTTGAAGAATTTCAAGAGGATGAACTAAAGATTCAACCCATGAAATTCGAACATGCGTTTTATTGTACTCGTACTCAAACTATGGCAACTGTAAAAACTAGTCCTAGCACTCCTGAAGAAGGAATAAATTTGTCTGGCACTAAAATCCGCAAAATGCTCAAAGAGGGTAAGACTCCTCCTCCTGAGTTTAGCCGTCCAGAAATTGCCCAAATTTTAGTAGCATCAATGCAACGAAAATTAAGCTAGTCTAATATCGTAAATCTCAACTTGTGGAGAATTTTAATAAAATTGGACCTTCTAAACTAAGCTTTATAAATTAGTGAACAATAATTTTTGAAACTTTTATTCTGACTGTATTATCCTAAATAATCACTCCAAATACTTTATTTTATAAAATAAAGTATTTGGAGTCTTGGTAACCTTACAAGGTTAAAAATTTTAACTTTTACTTATTATGATTTTGCCAGAAATAGTCTAAAACATTCATAATAATCTTCTACTAAGCCTTTCTTGCTCCTTATCTAATTCTTTTTGATTAAATAAACTATTTAGGTTGCATTAAACAAATAATTGATAGTTTGCAGTGGGAATCAACAACTATTTACCCTTACTTTAATACTTGGAGTAGTTCATAAACTTGATATGATTAGCAACGGTTGGCTGTTTTAATAACAAAAAAATCAGACCTCTGCCAACTTGCAACTTTCAACCTCTGACTTGACGAATCTATTTTGACTACCTCTACTCTATTCCGAAAAGTCCGATTATTAGATCCTTTCTCCAATACCGACACTATTGCTGATGTTTGGTTGGCTGAAGGAAAAATCCAAGCTATTAACTCCCATATTGACTTTTTGACCCCAGATACCACTGTCATTGAAGGACAAGGATTGATTTTAGGTCCGGGTTTGGTCGAGCTTTATAGTTATAGTGGCGAACCTGGATTTGAATACCGAGAAACCTTAGCTTCTCTTGCTGCTTCGGCGATTGCTGGAGGGTTTACCCGTTTAGCTATCTTACCTGACACAATCCCAGCCATTGATACGTTAGCTGTTCTATCTTTCTTACAACAAAAATCCCAAACCTTGCAAATATCCCCTAAGTTTTATTTTTGGGGAAATTTAACTATGGGAAGAAAAAAGAAAAGAATGACGGAACTAATAGAATTAGCAACAGGAGGAATTTTAGGATTTACTGATAGTCAGGGTATAGAAAATTTGGGGTTGTTACGACGAATATTAGAGTATACTAAACCAATAGGGAAACCCGTAGCCTTAGTTCCTGAATGTCGCTCTCTTAAAGGAAATGGAGTGATGCGTGAAGGACCTCTATCGATTCATTATGGACTTGTAGGAAATCCCCAAATCAGTGAAACAACAGCTATTGCCGCTATTTTAGAGATGGTGAGTGTCATTAAGACTCCTGTACATCTTAGGGGAATCTCGACCCATCGGGGAGTGGAATTAGTTGCCCGAGGAAAAGAAAGAGGAATACCCGTAACTGCTAGTACTTCTTGGCTTAACTTATTATTAGATACTCAAGATATCGCTAGTTATAATACTAACTTACGCTTAGAACCACCATTAGGCCATGTAAAAGACCGTCAAGCCCTTAAAAATGGAGTTAGACAAGGAATTATTGACGCAATTGCTGTTAATCATCGCTCTTATAGTTATGAAGAAAAAATAGTCCCTTTTGCACAAGCCCCTCCAGGAGCGATTGGGCTAGAATTAGCTTTACCATTATTATGGGAGAATCTAGTTGTTAGCGGAGAATTGAGTCCCCTACAGTTGTGGAGAGCTTTAAGCAATAACCCTCAAAAATGTTTAGGAAAAGAGTTAACTCATCTAAAAGTGGGAGAACCAGCAGAATTAATTCTTTTTGATCCTCAAAAACTCTGGACAGTGGACTCATCTCATCTTCACTGTTTAGGAAAAAATACTTCCTGGTGGGGTCGTGAAGTTAGAGGACGAGTCGTAATGTCGGTGAGATCGCTATCTCAAAAGTTTAACGACCAATAGATAACCTTCGCATACTACTGAGGTTGTCTAAAAGAACTTATGTAATAATAGATACTGGAAACACATAGCTATAACTGACAAATAACACAATACACTGGTTAATGCTTCGCCTTATGTGAGCAAGTGTGATGCCGGTGTTAAAAGATATAAAGATAAATTGACAAATTATCCTAGTAGGTGTGGTGCAGATCCTCATTTTGAAACCTGTTGCTTAGTTTTCGTTCTTTCTATTATCTGACCTATAACAGGATGGTTGGTATAAGCTAGTATCATTGGGAATTTTCACGAAGGTGTATCGATTAGTTGTCGAATCTATTCAAAACCTAAATCAGAGGATAAGTCTAAATCCTGAACAACAGCATTATTTAAGGCGAGTTCTAAGATTAAATGACGGCGCTCACTTTGTGGCAATGAACGGACAAGGTCAATCCTACTTAGCACAATTAACAGAAAATTCGGCTTATATTTTAGAGATTTTTAAGGAATTAACAGAACTCCCCATTGCGGTTACTTTAATAATTGCTCTTCCTAAAGGCAACGGCTTTAATGAAATTGTTCGTTGTTGTACTGAATTAGGGGTAACGACCCTAATCCCAACCATTAGCCAGCGTACTTTGCTTAAACCCAGTTCTCACAAACTAGAAAGATGGCGTAAAATTGCTACTGAAGCGGCCGAACAGTCAGAACGTCAAATTGTTCCCACAATCATCGAACCTATACCGTTTGAAAAACTTTTAATAAGTGTAGACAAAACTGCTGCTGATCACTATATTTGTGCACCGCGTAGGAAAACAAAACACTTATTAACTTACTTGCCTAATTCCTCCCGAAAATCCATAGTGATTGCTACAGGATGCGAAGGAGGTTGGACACAAGAAGAAGTAGAAAAAGCTATTATTTCTGGATTTCAACCCGTTACCCTAGGTCGTCGTATTCTCCGGGCTATAACCGCTCCTATTGTTGCTTTATCCTTAGTAACTTCTGTTATTGAACGAGAGCTTATGACAATCGAAACATAGTTTAGAAGATCTCTAAATTCTTAAAATTTATTAAAAAACTAATTTAACCTGAAATTCATCGTCAAAAGTTATGATGTTGATCATTCTTCTCTTACTTTTCCCGCTCTGTTTTTCCTGCTATGCTCTCTAAAGTCTCTATCCTCGGGTTGCTCACTGAGGCTATCAATCATCAAGATCGTACTACATCATACCCAAAAATATGCAAGTAGCCTTAGCTCGTCTACAATTACCTAGTCACTATTAAAGCTTATATTTAACAGAAGCTGAAAGGAAAACTTTATATATATACTTAACAATTCAAATAAGTATATATTCCTAATTTTATGGTTTTACTTAGAGATATTACCACTTCATAAGATATATCGAGTGCTATAAGTTGAATCACTGATTACTCAAATTTTTCTTAAATTAACCTAATTTATCAACGGTAAAAAATTACCGAATAATCCTAATATTTGGCTGATCTAAGATGGATTAACTGGCAGAAGAAATATTTTTGATCTTTAGGGAATGTGCGAAAATAAAGTTACGCAAAAAATTGCAACGTAGAACTGAAACCCTAGACTGTGATATATTTTGTGAGATTGAGTAATTTACGGATTGATGAGAGAGGAACAATTCATCATAGTTGGGTTCATTTGGTAAACTTAATAAGTGAGCAGTTATTTAATAATAAAGTTCGGTTATAATTTCTCCTCTTTGGAGAATCATCTTTTAATTATTAAAAAATTTTTAAGTATATTCCTTATAAATGTAAACTCATTCCGTTGTAAAATACCTCTAGGAATGTAGTCTTTCAACTGTTTAATAGGTTAACCCCTTTTAAGGGTATATCCTGAAAATAAATTACTCGATTCAATGCTATGATGAGTTAGATAGCAGTAGTGACTTGAAGTTATTTCTTGGTCTTAACACGATGAGAAAAGAACAACTTTGAGATTTCTAGTGGAAAAAATTCAGAAATTCTTCATCATCGCTCTAGAAAAATAGTGAAAAGCAGCTGAAAACTACCGACAGCTAGCACATACCTGTGAAGCAGTGAGGAGATAACCTTCTGGGATAAGACAGGGGTTAGATAACTTAATGTCTGATATTGCGTAGGTTTCACGAAGTATAATGGATAATGGACTATCCTAACAACTATGAACGACAACGACCTTAGCGTAATCGAGACGACGGATCAGTTTAGTGAACCATTAGATTTCTTAGACTCTGCTAGTTCAGAACTGCCGCCTCCTAACCCAGAGTTAATATTACCCCTGTTAACCGATCCAGAGCCATCACAACGGATGTTAGCAGCGCGTGTGTTCTGTGAACTGCAAGACCAACGGGCAATTGCTCCTCTGATTAACCTGTTGAAAGACATTTGTCCGTTAGTAAGGATTAGTGCGGCCTACGCCTTGGGAAAAAATACTAGCCCTGATGCAGTGGGGGCATTAATTGAAATATTAAAACAGGATTGGAATGGATCTGTCCGTAAAGGTATTGTTTGGGCTTTAGGGAATGGAGGCGATCGCCGTGCATTAAATCCTCTAATTCATGCTGTTAAAACGGATATTTCAGCAGTACGTCTTTGGGCCGTTAGTAGTTTAGCCCAAATCGCTAAGCTAGAATACGAAGATCTCATAGCAACTATTGCCCCTTTAATTGAAGGGTTAAGACAGGACTGTATGGCTGCAGTCCGTGGTAATTGTGCCTGGGCAATTGGTCAATTGTGTCGAGAGATACCTTCTAATATAGTTTATGCAACGGCAATAGATGCCTTAATTGAAGCATTAGCCAAAGATGAAGATTTAGGGGTTAAAGAGGATGCTAGAAATGCGTTACTTAAGGTTGGCGATCCTAGAGGACTGCAAATGATTGAAGAACTCGAACTTGAAGGACTGATTTAATTAATTTGAGTCGTCAGACGTAATAGGACAATAGTTAAGATCTCAGATTTATTAATATTTGTTAACATAAAATTATTGATTATTTATCTATCCTAAAAGTGTAGTAGGAGAGTTCATAGTCAGACATCTTGCAATGACAAAACCTTTGATTTTAGGCATTAGTGGCGCATCTGGGTTGATTTATGCTGTTCGTGCTTTAAAGTTTCTGCTCGAAGCAGATGTTGTGGTTGAAGTAGTAGCTTCAAGAGCAACCTATATGGTATGGGAGGCTGAGCAAGGAACTAGCATACCTCTTGAACCTAAAAAACAAGCGGAATTTTGGCGAAATCAAGCAGAAGTATCCGAAAAAGGCAGACTTAACTGTCATCGTTGGGGAGACTTAGGTGCAACCATTGCTAGTGGTTCTTTTCGGACGTTCGGAATGGTGATTTTACCATGTAGCATGAGTACAGTGGCTAAGTTAGCGATAGGATTAAGTTCAGATCTGCTTGAACGAGCAGCCGATGTTCACATCAAAGAGGGTCGTTCTTTAGTTATTGTTCCCCGCGAAACTCCTTTAAGTTTGATTCACCTTCGAAATTTGACGACCTTAGCTGAAGCTGGGGTTAGGGTGGTTCCTGCCATTCCTGCTTGGTATCATCATCCTCAAACTATTGAAGACTTAGTAGATTTTGTGATAGCTCGAACTTTAGATCAACTAGATATTGATGTTGTTCCTCTTACCCGTTGGCGAGGTCATTAGTGAGTTAAGGTCTTTATAGACAGAAGTATAGCTAAAAGTATAGTCAAAAAGTTTCCATTGAAATACTCAATATTGCAAAAAAACATTATAGTTTAGCTTTAAGCTTATTTGTTAGAACTTTCAAAGTTTTTATTTGAGCGGTTGGCAAGTTCTACCAGACCTTTACATAATATTGCTTTTATACTTTTATATAGAGCTAAGTAATAACGATGGGACATCAATGAAAATTTTTTAAAACCTATGTTAACAATAACTTTTTAGACATTTTCTTTGGGCAAATAGAGACTCAAGCCTATGCTTAATCCTGTTGAATGATATTTTACTAAATAACCTGAATGTGATTAGTTAACTTATACAGAAAACAAAGTGCGCATACGCATAGGAGATACTGCTTTTAGCAGTATCTTGTCAATTAGTTAATCTGGATAGTAATTTTTATGTTCTTCATTAGTCTAATCTACATATAGGAATTTTTTAAAAAATAGAAGTCAATAAATTATTGACTAGTAAATAGTTAGATTTAGTAGTCAATAATTTATTGACTTCTTGTTAACTACAGAACGTTAAAAGTATTTAAATTTAACTTGTTATTTGAAACCTACAATAAAAACAAAGTTTAATAGTAAATCATAAGTCTATTTTTAAAAATATTATTATTGTATTCGTCATAGAGAACGTCAGCTTTCGTGTTAAAAATAAATCATACTTAACCTATATTAATAAATATGGGTTTAAATTTTGTTTTTTTTGAAAAGAGTAGGCAATAGATGTATTTAATGAATTACATAATTACCAAAAATAAATATATATTACAATTTCCTCTAAGGTTAGCAAAACTAGATCTGATTACTTTTTTAGAAAACTTTTAAGAAAAAGTTTGTATATATTGGAAAATATTTTTTTATCAAACCTAAATAACTTAGTTATTATAGATACTTTGTTGGTAGTTAATAGCTTATAAAAATTAGTTTTTGTAAAAGATTTATTTATGAATTAAAATTTTACGTATTTTTTTATAAATTTACTTAAAGTTAAATAAATTAGATAATAAAATATTAACTAATCCCAGGATTTATTAAAAATTTATAAATTATAAACTTACATATCTATTGATTTAGATCCGTAAGTTTATAGTAGCAGATTTAACTCTATCTAGTGAATATCTCTGTTACTATGTAGACTCGTAAGTACAGAGTTAATATTTCTAGGTTTAAATTCTTCTTGTTCTACTATAAGCCATCAAAATCAACTGGCTATCCCTCGTTCACGGTTGGGTTGAGTGTCATATTTTTGTCACATGCTTGTAACATTTTTTATCTACAATGAAGTATCCCTGTCATTACTTAGTTTTGACATAGACAAGATTAATAATAACAATATCGGAAGCTATTTATGACTGATCTAGTTCAACAACTCAACATTATTAATGAACTTGCTGATGTTTCAGGAAAAGTTATTAACCAATATTTTAGAAAACCTAATATTGAGACTGAAACAAAAAACTCTGACCGCTCTTCTATTGTCACTATTGCTGATCGCGCTGCTGAAGAAGCAATGGTCGAAATTTTGCGGCAAAGAGCCTCACTTGATGGGATAATTCGAGAAGAAGGGGATAATATTCCCTCCCAAAATGGTCGTTATTGGGTACTTGATCCCATTGATGGAACCTCATCTTTTGTCAAAGGATTACCTATATTTGGGACATTAATAGGGTTAGTAGATCAGACTTATAACGTTCCTCTACTGGGTTGTATGAATCAACCTATTTTACAGAAAAGATGGCTGGGAATACATGGAGAACCACCTACTTTGAATGGAAGACTGGTCAAAAATTTATACGGGAAACTAACTGATAGTCACTTAGAAGACGCCTGTCTAGCCTCAACGACTCCCATGATGTTCGTCACTAAAAGACAACAAATGATTGCGGCTAAATTACAAGATGTTTGTAAACGAATAGCTTTTGGAGGAGACTGTTACAACTATGTATCGCTAGCCAGTGGATGGAGTTCTATACCAATGGTCATCCTAGAATCGGATCTTAAGTACTACGATTTTTGTGCTTTAATTCCCATTATTGAAGGAGCTGGATGTATTATAACTGACTGGTCAGGAAATCCACTTAATCGTCAATCGACAGAGGTTTTGGCGGCCTCTAACAAAACGTTACATGAACAAGCTTTAGCGGTCATAAATTGTCAATAATAAAGCCTTCAATTTAATTTAAAATCTACCTGACTATCTTCTATATAAAGACATAGTAGTTAAGACCTGACATAACCGGCGGCGAGAATTACTCACATAAAATAGCGTTGTTGTAGAGCAAAATACCATTAACAGCACATTCATGGTAATAAATAATCATGCTGTAAGCTGCTGTAAATAAATACTAATTATGACCGCGAGAACCTACTATATTATTTAGTTGAATGGTAACAGTGGCAACATCAGGAGTTCTACCAAGATAGACTAAATCGTTCCAAACCCAAAGCTATTGAAATGAAACACGGTAAAAGAGACTAAGTCCTGCATAGAAAAGGGAACAATAAGTTTAGTGAAAATTTTGAGATGAGATGCCCCATCAACCTTAGCTGTTTCTATCAGATCCTTAAGTAATGCCCCAATATAGTTGCGTAACAAATAAATACCGAGGAGTAACCCATAACCAGTATGTGATAACCAGATCCCTAAAAAAGTATTAGACAAACCGAAGTATAGATATATTTACAAAATGGGAATAAGAGTTGTTTGTAGAGAAATCACTAATAAAAAGACCACAATAATAAACAAAAATTGTTGTTGAGATAATTCCATCCAGGCAAAAATATAAGCAGCGAAAGCGCTGATAGCGAGAGTAATTACAGTTGCAGTAATTGAAATTGTTAAACTTTTTTAAAATGCCTATCCCATCCCCTAAGATTGAATCACGTCTATCTAGATTTAACCATGTCTTAGGATAAACGTCTTGTAATTGTTCAGGGGTCATGAAGTTTGTCAGGGGAATCAATTTTCTTTCTCTAGCAAAATCGGACATAAACCCTGGTTGGGGAAACATAGCTAAGTCTGGGGTATTTGCTGAATCAACACGAATGGGTAAGGTAGGAGCAAAAGTATCTATCCCTTCATATACCACTTCAATTTCAATACCTGTTTATTCGGTGAAAGGGGCTAACACTTGTTCAAGTTTTTCTTTTCGATTGATTCAGGGGTTGACAACTTACCAAAAGAGAAACCCTGATTAATAAGGAAGAAAGTGTAGCTGTCTTAAAAGATTGTTTAAAATTTTTTTAGTAGCTAATCAAACAGAATCAATATTGTCAAAAAGAGGAGCAGAGGTTTTAAGTAAATTTTAAACTGCAAAAATACAAGAAGTGATAAGGTGATAATATATTATTTTATATGCGTTATTATAGTTATATATATCAATATATACAGTTGCTTTATAGGGTTAGTAGCCAATAATATTTTTCTCATTACTAAGAGATTAATGTAGTTAATAAATACATATTTAGCCATTTTATTTTAGCTTTTAAGATTTAATTTGACAAAGCTTCTCTCATCAGTTAGTAATTAGGTTTTCTTGGACATTAATCTAGAATAATTTTATAATTTATTTTAATAAAATTTTACGTTTTTCATAAAAAATATTTATTTAATATGTTATTTAATTCTATGTTTTTCGATAATTTTATATATTAATAGCTATACAATGTTTCCTTTTACTCTAATAAATATAGATATTCCAGTGGATATGTCTGCCGTAAATATTTTTTAATAAGAACGATGAAAGTTATCTACGTCAAAAAATTGTATATTGCATTCTACCGTCATGATCATGAGCGTAACTACGATAAGTACAACATAAAGTGTAAGTTATTATAGATTTATAGATTCTTTAATTTTATAAAAACATGTTAGGATAATTCGTGAACTTTGTTTTACATTCGACTTTAGTATTCAGTTAAAATCAATAAGTTGTTCTCAAGTTCTAACATAAACTAAAGTATCATTAACAAAATATGACTACTGCAACCCCCATTCAAACTGAATACGAAGCCGTTATCGGGTTAGAAACCCATTGTCAACTTAACACCAGCAGTAAAATTTTCTGCACCTGTTCAACTAAATTTGACAGTCCTCCCAACACTAATATTTGTCCGGTTTGTTTGGGCTATCCGGGGGTTTTGCCTGTCCTCAACAAAGAAGTTGTAACCTCTGCGGGTAGGTTAGGGCTAGCAATCGATGGAAAAATTGCTCTGTATAATAAATTTGACCGTAAACAATATTTTTACGCTGATCTACCCAAGAATTACCAAATTTCTCAATACGATCTTCCCATCGTTGAACACGGTTCTCTTGAAATTGAATTAGTGGACAAAAAAAACAAAGAAGTTACCCGTAAAATTATTGGTATAACTCGTTTACACATGGAAGAAGATGCCGGAAAATTAGTTCACGCAGGAAGTGATCGTCTATCAGGATCAACTCACTCTTTAGTAGACTTTAACCGGACAGGTATTCCTTTACTTGAAATTGTTTCAGAACCTGACTTGCGCTCAGGACGAGAGGCAGCAGAATACGCCCAAGAGTTACGTCGTTTAGTCCGTTATTTAGGCATCAGTGATGGTAACATGCAAGAGGGTTCCTTGCGTTGTGATGTTAATATTTCTGTTCGTCCTATGGGACAAAAAGAGTTTGGAACCAAGATAGAAATAAAAAATATGAATTCTTTCAATGCCATCCAAAAGGCTATTGAATACGAAATTAAACGGCAAATTGAGACCTTAGAAAGGGGTGAATTGCTATTCCAAGAAACTCGTCTTTGGGAAGAGAAAAATCAGTGTACCGTTAGTATGAGGAAAAAAGAAGGAGCTAGTGACTATCGTTACTTTCCCGAACCTGATATTCCTCCCTTAGAGATATCTCCCGAACAATTAGAAAATTGGCGAAAAACTATTCCCGAACTTCCTGCTCAAAAACGGAAACGTTATGAGAAAAAATTAGGAATTTCTGCTTATGATGCTCGTGTTATAACTGATGATCTAAATATAGCCGATTTTTATGAAAAAGCTGTAGAGACTGGGGCTGATGCTAAGTTAGTGGCTAATTGGGTAACCCAAGATATTGCCGCCTATTTAAATAATAGTAAGTTAGACATAACTGAAATTGCCTTGAAACCAGTTAATTTAGGGGAGTTAATACGACTTATTGAAAAGGAAATCATTAGTGGTAAAATTGCAAAAGAAATCCTTCCAGAACTATTAGAAAAAGGTGGATCACCAGAAAAATTAGTTAAGGCTAAAGGGATTACCCAAATTTCTGATATAAAAGAAATTGAAAAAATCATTGATGAAATATTGTTGGCTAACCCTAACGAACTTGAAAAGTTCCGCAATGGAAAACCTAAGTTAAAAAGTTTTTTTATCGGTCAAGTAATGAAAAAAACAGGTGGACGGGCCGATCCTAAATTAACAAATCAGTTAGTGGAAAAAAAATTGAAAGACTAGGTATTTAAATAAATCTTTCTAGTTTATAAAATGGGATGATTATAAAATCACCTTCTTCAAGAATTTTACCTATTATGTCTAGTTCAAGTGCATACTAGTTGAGTTGTTAGTCAGACACGTATCCACACGAATGAAAAACTCATCAGGGGTTACTTTTCTGTACACCGCTAGATATTATATTTTTACTAAAACAAGCACGCAAACTTTAATTTAGAGAGGATCAAAGATAGCTTATATAGTACAATTAAGGTTCTTACTCTGTTTTTTTTATCTCCCTCAAGAATTTATACGGAAGTCCTTTGATTTGGTGTAGCATATAGCTACACCAAGCGCTCTCTTTCGTTAATAAACACAAGTTAATCCGAAAAATAGTTGGACTATATTAGTCTATCTTAGACAAGAGAAAAGATTAGTATTGTAAGTTAGTTCACTATCTGTATGATACAGTTAGGATGGCATTAGTAATAGATATGAACTTTTTCGCTTTGCAAAGAGATGTGTTGTTAAAAATAGCGCTGAATAATGAATGATTGTGGGCGAAATTGCCAAAATATTATAATGAGTCTGTCTCCGTCTCTATTTGTCTTGTCAAGGTAAATAGAGACGGAACTTCCCAAGTTGGTCCCAACTATAGTTTACATACATTGAGAGAAAACTCTGTGTATTAGAATTCGCCACTGTAATGAGTGTGAATACTTCACGCTACTGGATATATCAGCTAGTCAAGATATTAAAAATAAAGAAATATCTGCACTTTTAGGCATAATATGCCTAAAAGTCTCTATTGACTCGAAGCCTTCGGCTCTGCTGACAAGAGCTGTGTCAAAATAAGATTGAAGTTCTAACCTGCTATTTTAAAGTGTAGTTCTATGAGTAATGCTTTCTTTAACCATCTTCGAAGTCCTAAACGCCCTGTTATTGTCTTTGACGGTGCAACAGGGACTTCATTACAAACTCAAAATTTAACTGCTGAGGACTTTGGAGGATCTGAATATGAAGGGTGCAACGAATACCTAGTTCTAACCAAACCAGAAGCAGTTGAAAAAGTACATAGAGAGTTTTTGGAAGCTGGTGCAGATGTTATTGAAACTAATTCTTTTGGAGGAACATCGATTGTCCTTGCTGAATATAATTTAGCAGACAAAGCCTATGATCTAAATAAAAAAGCGGCTGAACTGGCAAAAAATCTTGCAGCTAAATATTCGACTTCTGAAAAACCCCGTTTTGTAGCAGGTTCAATTGGACCAGGAACCAAACTACCCACTTTAGGACATGTTGAGTTTGATACTCTCAAAAACTCATACATCGAACAAGTAGAAGGATTATATGATGGTGGAGCAGATTTATTAATTATTGAAACTTGCCAGGATGTATTACAAATTAAAGCAGTTTTAAACGCTATCGAAGAGGTTTTGCGCCAAAAATGTGACCGTTTACCAATTATGGTTTCAATCACAATGGAAGTAATGGGAACGATGTTAGTAGGGACAGAAATAGGCGCCGCATTAGCTATTCTAGAACCTTATAAAATTGATATTTTGGGACTTAATTGTGCTACAGGACCAGAACAGATGAAAGAACATATTAGATACTTATCTAAACATTCCCCCTTTATAATTTCTTGTATTCCCAATGCTGGGTTACCCGAAAACATTGGTGGACAAGCACATTATCGCTTAACTCCAATAGAATTAAAAATGGCGTTAATGCACTTTATTGAAGATTTAGGGGTACAAATTATCGGAGGATGTTGTGGAACTCGTCCTGATCATATCAAAGCGTTAACAGAACTTTCCCATAGTTTAAGACCTAAAAAACGCCACCCCCATTATGAAGCTTCTGCTGCTTCAATTTATAGTGCACAACCTTATAATCAAGATAACTCATTCCTAATTATAGGAGAAAAATTAAACGCTAGTGGCTCTAAAAAATGTCGTACTTTACTTAATAAAGAAGACTGGGACAGCCTCATATCTCTAGCAAAATCTCAAGTAAAAGAAGGCTCACATATACTTGATGTTAACGTAGATTATGTCGGAAGAGATGGGGTACAAGACATGCGAACATTAGTTTCCTCTCTTATTAAGAATATAACCTTACCTTTAATGCTTGATTCGACAGAATGGCAGAAAATGGAGGCAGGGCTAAAGGTAGCAGGAGGTAAATGTATCCTCAATTCTACTAACTATGAGGATGGGGAGGTACGCTTTTTAAAAGTATTAGAGTTAGCAAAGAATTATGGTGCAGGAGTCGTGATAGGAACTATTGATGAAGACGGAATGGGGCGAACTAAAGATAAAAAATTTGAGATTGCAGAACGAGCTTATAATACAGCAATAGAGTATGGAATACCTGCCCATGAACTTTTTTTTGATACGTTAGCATTACCTATTTCTACAGGTATAGAAGAAGATAGAAAAAACGGAGAAGCAACTATTGAATCTATCAAGCTTATTCGAAAAAAATTGCCAGGGTGTCATATTGTACTGGGAATTTCTAATATTTCCTTTGGCTTAAATCCCGCAGCACGACAGATATTAAACTCTATATTTTTATATGAAGCAGTGCAAGCAGGATTGGATGCTGCTATTGTTAGCGCAAATAAAATATTACCCCTCACAAAAATAGAGCCAGAACATCAAAAAGTATGTCGGGATTTAATTTACGATCTACGAAAATTTGATAAAGATATCTGTACCTATGATCCTTTAACGAAATTGACGGAATTATTTCTAGGGAAGACTACGAAAAAAGATGCCACGAAAATAACCAATCTTTCTCTAGAAGAACGACTTAAACAGCATATTATTGATGGAGAAAGGGTTGGTTTAGAAGAAGCCTTAAAACAAGCATTAAAACAATATCATCCCCTCGATATTATCAACATATTTCTTCTTAATGGAATGAAAGTAGTAGGTGAATTATTTAGTTCGGGACAAATGCAGTTGCCCTTTGTGTTACAATCTGCCCAAACAATGAAAGCTGCGGTAGCTTTTCTAGAACCTTTAATGGATAAAGAAGAAAGTGGTAATGACAATGGAAAAGGTAAGTTTATCATTGCAACTGTCAAAGGAGATGTTCATGATATTGGCAAAAACTTGGTTGACATTATCCTTTCCAATAATGGCTATAAAGTGATTAATCTAGGGATTAAACAACCGGTTGAAAATATTATTCAAGCTTACGAAGAGCATAAACCTGATTGCATTGCAATGAGTGGTCTACTCGTTAAATCAACAGCATTTATGAAAGATAATTTAGAAGTCTTTAATGAGCGTGGAATTAATGTTCCTGTGATTCTAGGAGGAGCTGCTTTAACCCCAAAATTTGTCTACGAAGACTGTCAAAATATTTATAAAGGCAAAGTTGTTTATGGGAAAGATGCTTTCTCCGATTTATCCTTTATGGATACATTGATGCCAGCAAAATCAATTGGAAGCTGGAATAATTCCCAAGGATTTTTAGGAGAATTAAAAGAAAAAAATAGCATCTTTCAAAAAGAAAGAGGAAAAAAAACAGCAGAAAAATTTTTGGAAAAAGATGGTAAATCTATTTCCATGGAAACTCCACAAGTTATTGACACAAAACGATCAGAAGATGTAAAAATAATAGACCCTGTTTCCCCTCCTTTCTGGGGAACTAAGATTTTAAATTCAGAAGACTTAAATATCAGTGAAATATTCTGGTATTTAGATTTACAAGCGTTAATTGCAGGTCAATGGCAATTTCGTAAGCCTAAAGAACAATCACGGGAAGAATACCATCAATTTTTAGTGAAGAAAGTTTATCCTATTTTAGAAGACTGGAAACAAAAAATTATTACAGAAAATTTATTGCATCCTACAGTGACGTATGGTTACTTTCCCTGTCAGTCTGAAGGAAATCAATTGTTAGTTTATGATCCCGAGATTATCCAAAACTTAGACGGAAAAATACCTAAAAATCTAGAGCCTATTTGGATAATTGAATTTCCTCGCCAAAAATCCGGTCGTCGCTTGTGTATTGCAGATTTTTTCACTCCTAAAGAATTAGGATTAACTGATGTATTCCCAATGCAAGCAGTTACTGTTGGAGAAATTGCAACAGAATACGCACAGAAACTCTTCGCCGATAATGATTATACAAATTATCTTTATTTTCATGGTATGGCTGTTCAAACGGCCGAAGCATTAGCTGAATGTATACACTCTAAAATTCGTCGAGAATTAGGCTTTGGGCAGAAAGAGCCGGATAATATTCGAGAAATGTTACAACAGCACTATCAAGGTTCTCGTTATAGCTTTGGGTATCCTGCTTGTCCCAATATTCAGAATCAATATAAACAATTAGAGGTCTTAGGATGCAATCGCATCAACATGTACATGGATGAGAGTGAACAAATGTATCCTGAACAGTCTACAACAGCAATTATTACTTATCACCCTGTTGCTAACTATTTCAGTGCATAAGTTAACTACTTGTCTATGATCTATCAAAACTCGCCTTCTGCTACATAAATTTTAAAAATTTTTGAGCCCCTCGCCCCAGTTTACAATAGATATAAACAACGTTTTAAGTTTAGAGCAACATCGTACCTGGAAGCTAATAGCTATTAAATGAATTCAACCTCAATCAGGGGATAAAAGATTATACGTCTGCTGTGGAAGTTGAGATTTAGCCTAATTATTAGCTTATCAAGTCGAAAAACCGGGTAAAGTGATGGGATGATATTTTTTCCGGAAACAACTGGCGATCATTTGTCAATTATTTTTAATATCAATCAAGTGGACTGAAAAAATGTCCTTAATTTACTATTTGAGAATCAGAAATTGAACTGTGTCACCATGATCTATGGATTACAAAACTTAACTAATACTCCCTATTGCTTACAGAAATTAAAACGTGTATATCGTGTCCTAAAACTAGACTCACAAGTTATTTTACTTGACTTTCATCGTTCTCGACAGCCCAAAAATTTGGCTTAACCTAAGAATATATCTACATTAATTCCAGTTTGGGGAGATTTTCACCCCAACTCAACAGGTTAAATTAGCCTATGACATAGGATTTATCTATGCAATCTATTATTCTATTGTCATAGGCATGATGAGGGTATTAGTTGCCATAAAGTAAAATTATATATAGAAAACAAGAGAAGAAAATTTAATAATTGCTTTCTATCTCCTCATTTATTTTTTTTAAAACTATGTCATCTTGTTTAATGTTTAAACAATCAATTTATATTAAATATAGTGAACTATTGTGCAATCATATATTGTAGGTCTAAAATTAATACACTGTTATTTAAATTCTATTTCTAAGTGTTAACTTTTTAAGAAATGGTCAATATAAATTGGCGTAAAAGGGTTTTTTATTAAAATACTTTTTATTAATCCAACTTGATTTAGTAAAGTTTTAGAAAAATAACCAGGGTAAATTATTAGAAATTTTAAGTAATTGGTGAAAAAATGATATCGATAGCAATGTAAATTAATAGTCAACAAAATTATATCAATCAACCGATCTAAATTTAAAATGATTAATTTTGTTGTCCCTTAGAGACTCAGTACATTTACGATGATTAAGACTGAACAAGATATATACGAGCAACAAAGAGTAATTAAAAATTATCGATTATAAAAAATACACTTGCCTTTGGAGAGGAGATTATAGTGTCTTAAAATTTTATGTAAGGAGTAAACAACTGTTACTCTCTGTAACAGTAAGCAAAGACAATAAACAACTACTGTAAAAAACTTAAATCTAAAAATATAAAGACTTACTTTTAATTTCATGAATCCTCTGATTTTCTTAATAAAAGTAAAATTACTACTAAGTAGAATGTTGAACTAATCTGGATTATATTCTTGTTTTATTTAAATAATTTTCAAGTACCTTTTTTTTGAGTTTGATTAGTCTTTATATAATACAATTACCCTTTTATGATATTTAGTTTTATAATATAGTATAGATTTTTTTTGTATATCTATTTTTTTTATTTTTAAAAACAAGACATAGAGTAATTTTTATCTTTGCTATTTATAAATATATAGCTATTTTTTAGAAGTTTATTTTTTTTTGAAAGGTTTTTTCTATTACCTATTTTTGAAATAATTACAATATCAAATATTAAAAAATGAAAAATATGTCCTTAATCAATTAAAATAAATTCTTAGAATAGTCCCTAAACAACCTATCTGGACAGACTATGAAAACCCTGGAAACCTCTAAGCTTTTAAAATCCTCTGCTCCTGAATTTAACACTGCTATTCATCGTCGCAAAACCTGTCCCGTCCCAGTGGGAGATATCATCATTGGGGAAGGTTATCCTGTGGTGGTGCAATCAATGATTAATGAGGACACCCTAAATATTGATGGGTCAGTCACTGCTATTCGGCGTTTACATGAAATTGGCTGTGAAATTATTCGAGTCACTGTTCCTAGTATGGCCCATGCCAAAGCCTTAGCAGAGATTAATAAGAAACTTACTCAAGTCTATCAACGGGTTCCCCTAGTGGCTGACGTGCACCACAATGGCATGAGAATTGCTCTGGAAGTCTCTAGGCACGTAGATAAAGTTCGTATTAATCCTGGATTATATGTCTTCGAGAAACCTAATCCCACCCGTGGTGAATACACACAAGCTGAATTTGATGAAATTGGTGAAAAAATTGCCGACACATTGAAGCCCTTAGTTATTTTATTGAAAAAACAGGGTAAAGCTATGCGAGTTGGAGTTAATCACGGTTCCTTAGCTGAAAGAATGTTGTTTACTTATGGGGACACTCCCGAAGGAATGGTAGAATCAGCCCTGGAATTTATCCATATTTGTGAATCTCTAGATTTTCACAGAATAATCGTCTCGCTCAAATCATCCCGTGTTCCTGTGATGTTAGCCGCCTATCGCTTGATGGTTAAACGAATGGATGACCTAGGAATGGACTATCCCCTACATTTAGGAGTCACAGAAGCTGGAGATGGTGAATATGGAAGAATTAAATCTACTGTCGGAATTGGAACTCTCTTAGCTGAAGGAATTGGGGATACTATTCGCGTTTCCTTGACTGAAGCCCCTGAGAAAGAAATTCCTGTTTGTTATAACATCCTCCAGTCCTTGGGATTACGTAAGACCATGGTAGAGTACATCGCTTGTCCTTCGTGTGGCCGGACTCTGTTTGATTTGGAAAAAGTCCTGCACAAAGTACGAGAAGCCACCAAACATTTGACAGGGTTAGACATTGCAGTGATGGGTTGTATTGTCAATGGGCCAGGAGAAATGTCCGATGCAGACTATGGTTATGTTGGGAAACAAGCCGGATACATTTCTTTATATAGGGGGCGAGAAGAGATCAAAAAAGTTCCTGAAGACCGAGGCGTTCAAGAATTAATTGAGTTGATAAAAATTGATGGCCGTTGGGTTGACCCTTAAGAAAATTTAAATCTATCAGAGTTTTTAGCTTGTAATTTTTATGGAAGAAATGTTATCATAATTCTTCCGTGTTAAAAGTTAGCATTGTTAGACATTTAGCAATCTGTTGTAGGAAACGACTGTGGCCAACTCGAAGTCTGCACTTAAACGTATTGATATTACCGAACGCAACCGACTACGCAATAAAGCGTACCGATCGGCACTGAGAACTTTAATGAAAAAACATTTTAAAGCTGTAGAGGAGTACGCAGCAAACCCCACCTCTGACAACAAAACAGTTGCTGATGAGTCTTTATCAGCAGCCTACAGCAAAATAGACAAAGCCGTCAAACGGAGAGTTTTACATAAAAACAATGGAGCCAGGAAAAAAGCTCGTTTGGCTAAAGCTTTCAAGGAAGTTGCTATGGTTTCTTAATATAGATTAGTTTTTGAGTTAAATAAGACATATTAGAGATAGAGAATAGGACAAGAGAGTTAGGACAAGTTAAAACCTACACTTCCTTGATAAACCGAAAACAACCGCAAACAGGTCAGTATTGATTTCTCTAGTCTAGGAGACTTAGCTGAGCAGTCGGCTTACGATTAACCAGATGCAACTTATTGATACCCATGTCCACATTAACTTCGACGTCTTTGAGCAAGAACTCAATTTACTCCAAACTCGTTGGCAGGAGGCCGGAGTCGTTCACCTGGTTCATTCGTGTGTTGAACCTAAGGAGTTTAAGGGAATACAAGCTCTAGCGGATCGTTTTCGAAATCAACTGTCCTTTTGTGTGGGATTACACCCGCTAAATGCTTACAAATGGACAGTAACAACCTATGAAGAAATTCTTGTGGCAGCCCAGTCAGATCCGAGAGTGGTAGCTATTGGAGAAATAGGGCTAGACTTTTATAAAGCAGATAATCAAGACTGGCAAAAACAAGTATTAGAAGCTCAACTGGCTATTGCTTATAAACTCGATAAGCCAGTTGTTATCCACTGTCGGAACGCCGCGGTTAACCTCCGAGAAATATTGAAGTTATTTTGTACTAATCAAGGCCCAGTACGAGGGGTAATTCATTGTTGGAATGGAACTCCCGAAGAAACCCAATGGTTTTTAGATTTAGGATTTTACATAAGTTTCAGTGGCATTGTCACCTTTAAGAGAGCTACTCAACTTAAGGAAAGTGTGTTGGTTGTACCAAGGGATCGTCTTCTCATCGAAACTGACTGTCCCTTCCTTGCCCCCGTACCCAAACGGGGAAAACGTAATGAACCATCCTATGTTCGTTATGTTGCCGAATTTCTAGCCCAATGGCGGGGGGTGTCCTTAGAAAGTCTGGCTCGAAAAACTACCCAAAATGCCTGCCAACTATTTCAATTATCGATAGCTCACTAAGTGTTGATAATGAACAATTAACTCGGTGATAAAGCGCAATGACTAATTTAATCTATAACTATGATTTACTCCCAGACTTGATAGAAATTCAACGATCAAGTTTTGTGTGGTTTTTAGAAGAGGGATTGATCGAAGAGCTCAACAGCTTTTCCCCCATCACAGACTATACTGGGAAGTTGGAATTACATTTTTTAGGAGAAAACTATAAACTTAAACAACCGAAATATGATGTTGATGAAGCGAAACGACGTGATAGTACTTATTCAGTACAAATGTATGTTCCGACCCGTTTAATTAACAAAGAAACTGGGGAAATTAAAGAACAAGAAGTATTTATTGGTGATTTGCCCTTAATGACCGAACGGGGAACCTTCATTATAAATGGAGCAGAACGGGTGATTGTAAACCAGATTATACGGTCTCCCGGGGTTTATTACAAAGCAGAAACTGATAAGAATGGACGACGAACCTATTCAGGTTCTTTAATCCCTAACCGAGGAGCTTGGTTAAAGTTTGAAACCGATAAAAATGGATTAGTGTGGGTTAGAATTGATAAAACGCGCAAACTGTCGGCTCAAGTATTACTTAAAGCCATTGGTTTGAGTGACTCGGAAATTTTAGATTCTTTACGCCACCCTGATTTTTATCAACAAACCCTGGATAAAGAAGGGAATCCTAGTGAAGAAGAAGCTCTGCTGGAATTGTATCGCAAATTGCGTCCAGGAGAACCTCCGACCGTAAGTGGGGGACAACAACTACTTGATTCACGTTTTTTTGACAGTAAAAGGTATGATTTGGGACGTGTAGGACGTTATAAGCTTAATAAAAAACTACGTCTAAATACGGCTGATACCATTCGGGTCTTGAGATCGGAAGATATTTTGTCCGCGATCGATTACTTAATTAATTTAGAATTCGATATTGGTAATACTGATGATATCGATCACTTAGGAAATCGTCGAGTACGCTCCGTGGGAGAACTGCTGCAAAATCAGGTAAGAGTTGGGTTAAATCGTCTAGAAAGGATTATTCGAGAACGGATGACAGTCAGTGAGTCGGATAGCCTCACTCCTGCTTCCTTAGTCAATCCTAAACCCTTAGTAGCTGCTATTAAGGAATTTTTTGGTTCTTCCCAACTGTCCCAATTTATGGATCAAACCAATCCCCTAGCAGAATTAACCCATAAACGCCGAATCTCTGCCCTAGGTCCTGGAGGATTGACTCGGGAAAGAGCCGGCTTTGCCGTCAGAGATATTCATCCATCCCACCACGGGCGAATCTGTCCTGTAGAAACACCTGAAGGACCTAATGCTGGGCTGATTGGCTCCTTAGCTACCTATGCTAGAGTTAACTCCTATGGATTTATTGAAACTCCCTACTATAAGGTGGAGAATAGCCGGGTAAGGCGAGATTTAAACCCAGTGTACTTAACCGCTGATGAAGAAGACGATCTACGGGTTTGTCCTGGGGATGCAGCCACTGATGAAGAGGGTAACATCTTAGGCGATACAGTCCCTATTCGTTACCGTCAAGAATTTTCCACCACCAGTCCAGCTCAGGTAGATTATATCGCCGTCTCTCCGGTGCAGATTGTCTCAGTAGCTACTTCCATGATTCCTTTCCTCGAACATGATGACGCCAACCGTGCTCTGATGGGGTCAAATATGCAACGCCAAGCGGTTCCTCTTCTACGTCCAGAACGTCCCCTAGTGGGTACTGGATTAGAAGCACAAGCAGCGCGAGATTCAGGAATGGTAATCGTCAGCCGCACCAATGGGATTGTGACCTATGTAGATGCTTCAGAAATTCGAGTTCGAGTCACAGGACCGGAAAACCACGAAAAATTAGGCGATGAAATCGTCTATCTTCTGCAAAAGTATCAACGGTCTAACCAGGATACTTGTTTAAATCAACGTCCGTTGGTTTATGTTAATGAGGATGTTGTCCCCGGCCAAGTGTTGGCTGATGGCTCAGCTACAGAAGGAGGAGAATTAGCCCTTGGGCAAAACATACTTGTCGCTTATATGCCCTGGGAAGGCTACAACTACGAAGATGCCATCCTGATTAGTGAGCGACTGGTATACGACGATGTTTATACCAGTATTCACGTTGAAAAGTACGAGATTGAATCCCGACAGACTAAGTTGGGTCCGGAAGAGATTACCCGAGAAATTCCTAATGTTGGGGAAGATGCGCTAAGAAGTCTTGACGAACAAGGAATCATCCGGGTTGGGGCTTGGACAGATGCTGGAGATATTTTGGTGGGGAAAGTAACCCCCAAAGGAGAATCGGACCAACCACCCGAAGAAAAGCTGCTGCGTGCAATTTTTGGAGAAAAAGCCAGGGATGTACGGGATAACTCTCTACGTGTTCCCAACGGAGAGAAAGGTCGTGTAGTTGATGTACGGGTATTTACCCGTGAACAAGGAGATGAATTGCCCCCAGGAGCCAACATGGTCGTTAGGGTTTATGTCGCTCAAAAGCGAAAAATCCAAGTAGGGGATAAAATGGCAGGTCGTCATGGGAATAAAGGGATTATTTCCCGAATTATGCCTATTGAAGATATGCCTTATCTTCCCGATGGTCGTCCTGTCGATATTGTGCTTAATCCTCTAGGAGTTCCTTCAAGGATGAATGTTGGTCAAGTTTTTGAATGCCTACTGGGTTGGGCAGGAGAAAATTTAGGAGTTCGGTCTAAGATTACTCCCTTTGACGAAATGTATGGAGCCGAAGCGTCGCGAAATACCGTTTATGGTTTGTTGAAAAAGGCCTCACAAAAACATAAACGAAGTTGGATTTATCAGCCAGAAAATCCCGGAAAAATACAGGTGTTTGATGGACGCACAGGAGAGCCTTTTGATCGCCCAGTCACTGTCGGTCAGGTCTATATGTTGAAACTGGTCCACCTAGTGGATGATAAAATTCATGCTCGCTCAACTGGTCCTTATTCCTTAGTGACCCAACAACCTCTCGGGGGGAAGGCCCAACAAGGGGGACAACGGTTTGGAGAAATGGAGGTGTGGGCTTTAGAAGCCTACGGTGCGGCTTATACTCTTCAGGAATTATTAACCGTCAAGTCTGACGATATGCAAGGACGGAATGAGGCCCTCAATGCAATCGTTAAAGGTAAACCTATTCCTGAACCAGGAACCCCTGAGTCCTTCAAAGTGTTGATGCGCGAATTACAATCCTTGGGCTTAGATATTGCCGTTCATAAAGTAGAGACTTCAGCTGATGGAACTAGCCGAGACGTGGAAGTTGACTTGATGGTGGATACCCAACGTAGGACACCGAATCGTCCTACATATGAATCGTTAACCACCAAAGACCTTGAAGAAGAAGCCTAAACGGTGAATAGTAAGCAAGAATTAACCAAAATGGCAATCTAAAGCTTAACTATCAACTATTAACTGTTAACACATCAAAAAATATGACATTCTATAATCACATCGTTGATAAAGGTCGTTTAAAAAAGTTAATTGCTTGGGCTTACCGAAACTATGGGTCTACGAAAAGCTCTCAAATGGCTGATAATTTAAAAGATTTAGGATTTCGCTATGCCACCAAAGCTGGAGTGTCAATTAGCATTGATGACTTAACAATTCCTCCCACTAAAAAGGGATTACTCGATAGTGCTGAGCAATCAATACGTGCCACTCAAGATCGCTATGCTAAAGGAGAAATTACTGAGGTTGAACGCTTTACTAAAGTAATTGACACTTGGAATAGTATATCAGAAGAATTAAAAAATGAAGTAATTCGTAATTTTCAAGAAACCGATCCCCTCAATTCGGTATATATGATGGCATTTTCCGGCGCACGAGGAAATATGAGTCAAGTCCGTCAATTAGTAGGAATGCGGGGCTTAATGGCCGATCCTCAAGGGGAAATTATTGACTTACCCATTAAAACCAACTTCCGAGAAGGGTTAACCGTAACAGAATACGTGATTTCTTCCTATGGAGCACGTAAAGGATTAGTAGATACGGCATTACGAACAGCCGACTCAGGCTATTTAACTCGTCGTTTAGTGGATGTTTCCCAAGATGTGATTGTGAGGGAATTAGACTGTGGAACTAAGCGGGGACTAAAAGTGGTTGCCATGAAAGATGGTGATCGTGTCAAAATTCCCCTAGCAGACCGTTTATTAGGACGGGTACTAGCTGAAGATATTGTCGTAGATGGGCAAGTGTTAGCTCAGCGCAATCAAAGTATTGATCCAGAACTTGCTTCCTTGATTAGTGAACATGTCGAAGAAGTCATGGTGCGATCTCCTTTGACCTGTGAGGCAGCTCGCTCAGTCTGTCAGCAGTGCTATGGTTGGAGTTTAGCTGCTGGTCGCCTCGTGGATTTAGGGGAAGCAGTAGGTATTATTGCTGCTCAATCTATCGGAGAACCAGGAACGCAATTAACTATGCGGACTTTCCACACTGGAGGAGTCTTTACCGGGGAAGTAGCCAGGGTAATCAAAGCTCCCAACAACGGAACCGTAACTTGGGGAAAAGGATTGAGCACTCGTAAAGTACGGACTCGTCATGGAGATGAAGCCTTTCAAGTAGAAATTGCAGGGGATATCATTTGGACTCCAAACGGCTCAGGGAAAAAAGTAGCCAACTCCGTTACCCCAGGCTCCTTTATCTTTGTGGCTGATGGAACGGAAGTTGGCCCAGACCAGCTATTAGCTGAAGTGACTAATGCACGGATACAAAAGTCAACTGAACGGGCAACCAAAGATGTAACCACTGATTTAGCAGGGGAAGTGCTTTTTGCCCAATTAATGCCAGAAGAAAAAACAGATCGCCAGGGAAATAGCACCCGTACTGCTCAACGAGGGGGGTTACTGTGGGTGCTGTCAGGGCAAGTCTATAACTTGCCGCCAGCAGCAGAACCCGTTGTCGCTAATGGAGATAAGGTTAAACCGGGGACGATTTTGGCAGAAACGAAATTAGTCTCAGTCAGTGGGGGTGTAGTGCGCACTGTAACTGGTAGTCGTGAAATTGAGATTATTACAGCCTCAGTTCTATTAGATGAAGCTGAAGTCAAGATGGAAGGTACCGGAAGTCGAGAACAATATGTTATACATACAGCCGAAGGACAGCAGTTTTTATTGTTGGCAGCTCCTCAAACCAAAGTACAAAATCATTCCATCATTGCTGAATTAATTGATGATCGCTATCAGACTAATACTGGCGGAATTTTACGCTATGGTGGCATTGAAGTATCCAAAGGAAGTCGCAAGACAGGGTATGAAATAACTAAGGGGGGAAGTTTGTTATGGATTCCTGAAGAAACTCATGAAGTTAATAAAGATATTTCATTACTATTATCCGAGGATGGGCAGTTTGTTGAAGCAGGAACTGAAGTCGTCAAAGATATTTTCTGTGCCAGCAGTGGAGTGGTCGAAGTAGTTCAAAAAAATGATATTCTTCGAGAAATTATTATTAAACCGGGAGACTTTTACTTTGATGTTGACCCAGATAAAGTTAGCATTGAAAACGGCGCATTAATTCCTCCAGGAACTCAAGTGTTATCTGATGTTACTACTGGAAGTCTGTGTCAAGGAGAATGGATTGAAAGTCCCGATGGATTAGGCTTGCTGCTGCGTCCAGTTGAAGAATATCTTGTTTCAGACGAACCACTAGCTCCTTCTCAAGGATCCATTAATGACGATCAGGGACGGACTATTGAGTTAGTTCCTTGTCAAAAACTATTTTTTAAAGACGGAGAACGAGTTAAGTCAGTCGATGGCACCCAGTTGTTAAGTACGCAGCTAGTTTTAGAAATTTATCAGAAAGAATCGGAACATGGAACAAATCTCGTAGCTGACATTGAACTAAAAACTGATGAAAACGCTAACTGTCAACGATTACAGTTAGTTATTTTAGAATCTTTGGTTTTACGTCGAGATCTTGATAGTGATCCTCATGGAGGCAAGATCCAAACTAATATACTGGTATCCAATGGAGAGCAAATTCCCCCTGGGGCTGTGGTGGCTAAGACAGAAATTCAGTCTACTTCTATCGGTGAAGTACGAGGAATTAAGCAAGGAATTGAAGCAATTCGCCGAATTTTAGTAGTACGGGATGACGACTTAGAAACCATTACTGTTGACAAAAAACCCATAGTTAGGCCAGAAGACTTAATGGTAGCTGATGCTGAATTAGCCGCCGGCGTCAAAGTACAGTCGTCGGGACGGGTGGTAGCTGTCTCCCAAACTCAGGATAATTCAGGGTTTGAGGTTGTTTTACGTAGAGCTCGGCCTTATAGGGTCTCTCCTGGAGCTATTTTGCATATTGACGATGGAGATTTAGTCCAACGGGGGGATAATTTAGTCATATTGGTGTTTGAACGTTCTAAAACTGGGGATATCATCCAAGGACTGCCTCGAATTGAGGAATTGTTAGAAGCTCGTAAGCCGAAGGAGAGTTGTATACTAGCTCGAAAACCAGGTATTACTCAAGTTGAGTATTCAGATGATGAAATGGTGGATGTAAAGATTATTGAAGATGACGGAACAGTGAGTGAATACCCCATTCTTCCTCCCCAGAATGTGATGGTGTCTGATGGAACTCGTGTGGAAGTTGGTGATCAATTAACCGATGGACCGGCAAATCCTCATGAAATCCTAGAAGTATTTTTTGATTATTACGTGGACTTGCTAGGGGTTTATGGAGCTGCTGTTAAGGGATTACGAGCTGCCCAAAAATTCTTAGTAAATCAAGTACAAATGGTTTATCAGTCACAAGGGATTGATATTTCTGATAAGCATATTGAAGTCATTGTTCGCCAGATGACCGCTAAGGTTCGGGTAGATGATGGAGGAGATACCACCATGTTACCGGGGGAATTAGTTGAGTTGCGCCAAATTGAACAGGTCAATGAAGCGATGGCTATCACAGGAGGTGCGCCCGCTCGATATACCCCAATTCTTTTGGGAATTACCAAAGCTTCCTTAAATACAGACTCGTTTATTAGTGCGGCTTCTTTTCAAGAGACAACTAGGGTTTTGACCGAGGCAGCGATAGAGGGTAAATCTGACTGGTTACGGGGTCTCAAAGAAAATGTGATTATCGGTCGTTTAATTCCAGCGGGAACAGGTTTTCATACCCATGAGGAGCTCTCCATGGGGAATGTAGAAATCGACTCAGAACGGTTATCTCGTGTTACTGCATATAACAAGAGTGAATCAGAAAAATCTTGCTCATGGGAGTCCTTCGTTTCTTCCTCAGACTCTAACTCATCAGAACACTTATTAAAGTCCAATTTAGATGAAGTAGATGAGGATATGGTTCTTGATGATAATATTGCCCGTGCTTACACTAAATCTGATATCCCTTGGGAACTTGATTCTAATACTACAGAGTAAGATTACTTAGATTAACGTGAGTTTAACTTAGAGATTTTATTAACCCCTCAAACCAGTCCTTCAGTCTTATGGAAGGACTGGTTTGAGGGAAATTTATTTATTGACCTGTTGTTAATAGTGGGAGAATTACTAGCTTTTCAGCTAATAACTTACCTTCAGGTAAAGAACTGTAAAATCAAGTAAATCATTAATATAACCTCAGTTCGATGTTAGAAGTTAGGTTATATTATAGGAATATGAAGATAAAGCATCATTAATATTAATACTTAATTGTTGTTAAACAAGCGAAAGAAATTATGTCAAATCCTGGGAAAATATTGTTGGTAGATGATGAGCCTGGAATCCGCCAATCCACACAAGCTTACTTAGAATATAGTGGAGATTTTGAAGTTAAAGTTGCCAGTAATGCTAATCAAGCCTGGGAACTTATTGAGAAAAATATTCCTGATTTAGTCATTTCTGATATTATGATGCCAGAGGTAGATGGCTATCAATTTTTACAAAAACTTCGAGAACATGCCAAGTATAAAACTCTTCCCGTTGTTTTTTTGACCGCTAGAGGAATGACTTCAGATCGCATTCGAGGATATCAGTCTGGTTGTGATGCTTATTTATCTAAACCCTTTGATCCCGAAGAATTAGAAGCTATCATTAAAAGTCTACTTGAACGTCGACAAGTCAGTATTCAATCAAGTAGTGAGGCAACAAAACTAGAAGAAATTGCCCAGGAGATTCGAGAACTTAAAGCGCAAATTGTTCAACAGCCTCATTTAGTAACTACTCCTCCTCCTCTTAAAATTGAATTAACGCCGCGAGAACAAAGTGTTTTAGACCTGGTAGCAGAAGGGCTAATGAATAAAGAGATTGCCGTGCGTTTGAATACCAGTGTAAGGAATGTAGAAAAATATGTTAGTCGTTTGTTTGGCAAAACAGGAACTAATAGCCGAACAGAATTAGTTCGCTTTTCCCTAAAACACGGTCTAACAAATTGAAATATAATCTTTAATTAATAGACAGAAACATAAATGTTGATATGATTTTTGTTTCTTATTCTATAGTTTAAGTCAATTTTGTTAACTATTTTACTACAAAAACTAATTTATATACACTGAAAACATATTTTTGCTAGAATTGCTGTTTTAAAAAGTGTAAGGTTAAGATTTAGAAGCGACTTTCTAATTCTAGTTCTTCATGACGTTTTATGTCCTCTGTTTGTTTAAACTACTCAATTTAATTGTCCTGTGGAACTGATTAATCTATAACTTTTCCAATCTCTTCTCATTGGTCAAGGCATCAGATACTGAAATAACTTTATATATTACAGGGGTTTCCCCACTGCTCAATTAGTGCCAAAGTAAAAATGCCAGGAGGCGGATTTGAACCGCCGACACGAGGATTTTCAGTCCACTGCTCTACCAACTGAGCTATCCCGGCGACTAACTTTATTTAATCTCTCTTTTTTTGCTCTTTATAAGAGTAGCAAAAACTTTAGTCTATTGCAAGAGAAAAGATAAAATTTTCTGCAGTTTCCCCTTGAAGGCTATCTTAGCTTAATTAAGTTTTATGCTCGATGTGTTTGGAGAAGTCAATGATGTAGGAGTTATACCTCCAAAAATTGCGTTAAATATATTTTGGCTAAAAAAGATACAGTGGCAATTATGCCATTACCATCAAAATTGTTCAATAATAGTCAAATATTTTAAGAAATGGTAAAAATTAATTTTAGTGTAAATGCTCTAAAACAAAATTTAAATTAAAATTAAGTTCAAGAGATAATTCTCTTTAATATCAATTAAAGATTAATTCTTTAATTGATATTAAAGATTAATTCTTTAATTGATATTAACTTTGACCTAATAAAAGCTTAAAAAATACTCAAAAAATGAGTAAAGATCACATCATACTTTTTGAGTATAATTTTATATATATCACACAATTGTTGTAAACTACAATAGTGGCATTAAACGACACAAGAAATTATTTTTGATTAAAGAAATAAACTTTCACTAACTCTAAATGTTTGACCTTAGTGTTAATATACCAAATATAGAGATACAAGAAAATAGCCACTGGATCTTTCTAAGAGTTAAGTTGTCTAAACTCTTATTTTAGGAATTACCCCTATATTATCAGTATAATGTCAATTTTTACTCTTGATTTTGTGTTTTGAGACAAATTAAATCACAGATAATTTGTCAATACATAACTACTACAATAGTATCTTTTTTATATAGCTTAATGAATAGTCGATAAATGCAATTTTTAAAAATATATGAAATCGGTAATTTATTAGGTAGAGTAATACTTGATAAAATTTTTAAAAACTCAATTTTAAAACGGAGATAGCTTATTGATAAGTCAAACTTTTGATAAAATCCAAATTATCTTTTGTGACATTAGATATCATAAATTAATAGCTATTTACTGCTAAGATAATTGTTAATATCGCAATACTTTGTAAGATTCAGTTTAAATAGAGAGTATTTGTTAGATAATCAAAAAATTGTTAGAGTAATTTAAGTCAACTTACTTTATTTAGGATAAAGGAATTGTTGAGATTCTGGATAAGGATTAACTTGATATAAATTTAACTATACTTCGCTATTTATTTACCTATAAAAAATATCCGAGCTATTAATTAGTAGCAGTTTACAGTTATGGATTAACTGAAGATCATCTCTTTCATTTATAAAAATAAATATACTATTATTATAAATATTTTAAACTTATTAGCTACTAAATCATTCTACTTAGTCTAGAAGGACTACAATTTTTACTTGTCCTTTTTGGATAATAAAGAAGCGATCAGATAGTTCTTTAAGCTTCAAAAACACACTCTCATTATTTCAGTACTCGCAAACTATACTAAATCTAGTTGCGAAAATTCATTCATCAATGATGGGAAAATACTCTAGATACAAACAATGCCTAGAAAATGTGATTTAGTCCTAAATATTAGTTTATTGAATCTACAAAATTTTAATTTTGTAGATTCAATAAAATGGCATCCACTTTTGATAGTGTGCTTGTTATAGTAATAAGTTTTGATAAGTTTTATAAAATTTACCTAATAAAATAGTTAATCAAGATAAAAAACATCAAAAAAATTTAAATTTTTTAAAAAAAGTAAATAAGAGAAAATAAATTTTTATTGTTTTATAAACTACTTTTAAAATTAGTCCACAAATTAAAATTAAAACCAGTTAAATCAATAAATATAGACAAAAGTGAAAGCAGCTTGTTTTGTAGACAAAAAATTATGTTAGAAGAGTTTACCTCTAAAAAGGAGGGAATTTAAAAAAAAGTTTAAATCCTCTTGTCATAGTCTAAAATCATAACATAGAAAAGGATACCCTCTTGAACAAAAAATATTTATTAGCAAAAATACTCTTAAAAGTCAAAAAACTGGGAAACCTATATCTAAAAACCGAAGTATATAGTCTATTGATAAAAATATAGTTAAATTGTAGTCAATCAGAAGAAAAGTTTTATATTCTATGATGGCAGACAGTTTTATGAAAAAAATAAAAATATATTCGAAAATTACTATAGAATATTTGCTACCTTGTCCTACAAAATTAGGGTTATAAAAATGATTAAAGTATTTTGTACTAAAAACTACAACATAATTCTTTTTAAGTATCATATATTAGCAAATATGCTGTTCCTATTTTCATAGTCTATAGTCCATTTATGTCCTAGTCATCAAAAATTATTAGTTTTTAGTGTATGGTGGGTTAGAAGCTAATTAATTATTGCTTACAATGAATGATTTGGCGAACAACTTGCCGTAACCTACAACTTAAAAACCTTTCATTATTCTTAGTATTGACTTGATAAATTACATCTTATAATCTTAATTTTATAAAAATAGAATATAAAAAAGATTAGTTAAAAGTAGTTTTAATAAAACATGTTAAGTATTTATTAGTTAAACTTCAGTTGGTTAAAATATTAAACATTACAGTCTCAATTTGTATTGACAGAAAAAACATATGTTTACAGAAAGTACATAAATTAAATCTAACTAATTTACTATTTAAAATCAAGATGAAACATGTAATAAATCTTTGTACAATTAAACAATTACGCCCCTTATATAAGTCAGAAGATTCCCAAAACATTAAAGCTTATCCTGTGCTAAAATGGGCAGGAGGAAAAACAAAATTACTACCACAAATTAAAAAACAATATCCTTCAAAACTACAACAAGGTTGTCTCAAAACTTACATAGAATCTTTTGTTGGAGGAGGTTCAGTATTTTTTGATATTTACCATAATTATGGTATTGAAAAAGCTTACCTTTTTGATAAAAATATTGAGTTAATTATTTTATATAAAGTGATTAAGAATAACGCAGAATTATTAATTCATAGATTATCGAAAATAACAAAAAAATATCTAAATTTAACTGAAGAAAAAAGAAAAAATTTTTACTATAAATCTAGAAATGATTACAATACTTTTGACAAAAAAGCTGATACCAGTATTTATAAGAAAAATTGGGTAGAACGTGCCGCTCTAACAATTTTTCTTAACCATACTTGTTTTAATGGGTTGTATCGAGTAAATAGGAAGGGTTTGTTCAATGTCCCGATGGGTAGATACAAAAATCCGGCCATACTTAATAGCAACAATATTAGAGCTGTTAGTCAAGCATTTAAAATTGCAGAAATTAAACAATGCGATTTTTCTGAAGTTCTGGAATATGCAGATCAAACCACTTTTATTTATTATGATCCTCCTTATCGTTCTATTAGTAAAACTGCCACTTTTAATGCTTATAGTTCTTTAAATTTTAATGATGATGAACAACGACGGTTAAGAGATGTTTTTATAAAAGTATCTCAGCAAGGAGCTTATCAAATGTTGAGTAATTCTGATCCTACTAATTATATCGAAGATTTCTTTTTTGATGAATTATATTGTGATTTTAATATTCAACGTATTCTTGCCTCGCGGATGATTAACTCTAAGGGCAATAGTCGTGGCAAAATCAAAGAAATTCTTGTAACAAATTATTCGGAGTATATCAATAAAATTTGATTGTCATTAATTTTAAATCCTAAAAAATAGACAAGTTTTTTAAAAATAAATTAAGTAGAAAAGTAGCAACTCACTGAATCAATTAGCTAAAGTGTTAGTTATACAAAAAATAGTTATATAAAATAACTTGCAATTTTTCTTTTTTTAATTATTACTTTAAAATAAAAGATGACAGAACAAGAATCCTTGTAAGAATTACTGTAGTATGTTTTAAACAAAAATCTCTATCATAGGTAACTTTTACTTCTGGGTTTTAATTAATTAATGAAGATCAATAGCCTCCGGCTAAATAGCTGCAGTATAAACAAAAATATTGTTTATTCATTATTATTAAAGGAAATTCTTTTTATTTTTCAGTAACTAGGCGCTATGCAAATAATGTGGGGAAGATTAATTATAGATTAAATTACTAAACTATAAGAATTAAATGATAAACCAGTATAAATAACTGTATTGTAATCTTAACTTATAAATTAGATAACATGGTCTTTGTAATATCAATTAAATTGTACTCTTTTTAGAGTAAGTCATAAATTTAGCTATTTTTAAACCTAAAACAAAAATGATAAAATAAATTCTAAAATTAATTAGAAGTATTCCTGTTGCATAAAAGTATTGTTGTAAAAATAATAATTCTGCTTTTTAGAGACTCTTAAAAAGATTAATAAAGAGCCCACACAAAACTCGACCTATTCATACTGGTATAACTTGGCGAGTAGTACGATAAGATAATGATGCTCTTAAGTAATTTTAGAAATCCGTCACCAGTTTATTGACTGCTGAAGGAGATAATTATACTTTGTTATTTCGTTCAGCAGATTTACTGTTATTAACGTATTGAGTAAATACACGCATATTTTTATACGTATTCATAATATTTATAATAGTTTAACTCGTTAAAATTTAAATTATCTTTTTTGAATAGACAATCCATAATGAAAAGTGATCTTTATCAAAGAGAAAGTACGAATAATAGGTTCTGTTCGTCAGTACCAAGCAATTGATAAAGATAATTTTAGTTAGTTCGACACTAAACACACCTTTTATTCTTGTTTAGTTTTGATATATTTTTTCGTTTTTTTAACTTTTATCTTAAAAGTCAATTTTCAATAAATATTTCTTATTCAATAAGCTCTTATTTGCTACGTTTTAGTATCGTGCTGGAACAAAAATATCTGAGATTTCTTCAGTAATTTCATCCCCTTTAATTACAAATTTTTTAACATAATTTTTTTTCTATCCAGCGAGTTATTTTAGATCCCATCTATACTTATTCATCTGTTGCTCTCAATTTTAATTTAGGGGCTAATTGTTCAAGTTGTTTATTTGGTTAATATATTGTTTTTACTTTTATTTACTTAAAACTCCTATTCTTGAAAATTTTTCCTCTTTTTTCTCCCAATTAATTATATTTTAGAGAATCTTCTCATTGTAATTGCAACTTATTCTTACAGCGAGCACACTATTTTTGAGAGTCCGTCCCTGAGACACTTACGAAAGTCAATGTTATCTTCTTAATTTAGACAAAATTTTTATTTTTTATGAAATTAAATTTCAGGACAAGTAAACTAAGATACTGAGTTAAATAAGGGTTTCTAAATATTGTTTTTATCTATATTATTTGCCTCTGATTATGATTCTATGTTTATTTTTGTAAACATATTTTATATAACTACTTTCTTAAAAATTAAATAGATATTTACACGTATTTAGGACAGTTAACTTTTATTTTTTATGGAGTTTCTTGATTATAAATTATTGTGAGGGGATACTCTTTTGGGGGCAAATGCAATTCCAAATACACTAACAAAGCGTTAATATCAGCCGGGTTAACTCCCCCAATACGCGACGCTTGCCCCAGGGTTAAGGGTTTAACTTGAGTTAATTTTTCTCTAGATTCCATTGCCAATGTTTCAATTTTCATATAGTCTAAATTTTCTGGTAATTTACGATTGCTATAACGACTAATTTGGTCAATTTGATTTTGTTGGCGTTTCAAATAACCCGAGTATTTAATATCTATTTCTGCCCCTTGTTTTTCTACTAAACTAAGTTGAGAATTTCCTAATCTATAGCGATCTAAATCAGCATAATGAAACCCAGGACGGCGTAATAAATCTGCTAAATTAATTGATCCCTTAATCTTTTGTTGAGTTTCTGTTGCAATGATAATTCCTATCTTATCTGTTTCTTTAATTCTAATTTCGTGAAGACGTTTTTTTTCTACGGAAATACTATCTTGTTTTGTTTTAAAAAGTTGCCAGCGACGATCATCAATTAACCCAATTTTTCGACCTAATGGTGTTAACCGTTGATCGGCATTATCTGACCTTAAAATTAAACGATATTCTGACCTAGAGGTTAGCATTCGATAAGGTTCTCGTAGATCTTTGGTACACAAATCATCAATTAAAGTTCCCAGATAACTTTCTTCTCGTGGGAAAACAATCATCTCTTTATTTTTAACTAGCTGAACTGCATTAATTCCTGCAACGATGCCTTGGGCGGCTGCTTCTTCATATCCTGTTGTTCCATTGACTTGACCGGCGCAAAATAAACCTCCAATTTTCTTAGTCATCAGGGTCGGATAACATTGGGTGGCGGGAAGATAATCATATTCCACCGCGTAGGCGGGACGTAACATTTCGCATTTTTCTAACCCTGGAAGGGTTCTTAACATCGCTAATTGAATATTTTCAGGAAGTCCTGTAGAAAATCCTTGGATATAAAGCTCAGGAATATCTCGTCCTTCGGGTTCAATGAAAATTTGATGACTCTCTTTATCTGCAAACCGAACAATTTTATCTTCAATAGAAGGACAGTAACGAGGACCTTTAGAGTCGATAAACCCGCCGTAGATTGGAGATAGGTGTAAATTATTATTAATTATCTGATGGGTTTCGGCTGTGGTTCGGGTTAAATAGCAATTCATCTGTTCTCGTTTAATCCAAACCTCAGGATCAAAACTAAACCAACCTACTTCATCGTCAGGGGGTTGAATTTCTAAATTACGATAGTCTACTGATCGTTTATCTACTCTAGCAGGGGTTCCAGTTTTAAGTCTTCCAGTTTCAAACCCCAATTTATTCAAAGTTTCGGTAAGTCCTACCGCTGCAAATTCTCCGGCTCTGCCTGCTTCCATCGATTTATTGCCGATCCAAATACGACCCCTTAAAAAGGTTCCGGTAGTTAAAACAACTGCTTGTGCGCCGAAGCAAGTCCCAAAATAGGTTTCAACGCCGATTACTTGATCATTTGTCCCTAGGACTAAATCCGTCACCATACCTTCACGAATTGTTAAATTATCTTGATTTTCAACAATTTTTTTCATTAAGGCTGAATACTCCCGTTTATCGGTCTGGGCACGTAGTGCCCACACAGCAGGACCTCTTGAGCTGTTAAGAACTCGTTTTTGCAAATAGGTCCGGTCTGCCATTTTGCCGATTTCTCCCCCTAAGGCGTCTACCTCATGGGTAAGTTGAGACTTCGCTGGTCCCCCTACTGCGGGGTTACAAGGTTGCCAAGCAATTTTATCTAGATTAATGGTTAACATCAGGGTGCGACATCCACGACGTGCACTGCTTAAAGCTGCCTCACATCCTGCATGGCCTGCGCCAACAATAATGATATCAAAAGTATCTTGGAAATCGATGGTCATTAGTATAAATATACGAAAAAATATAGCCTCTCAGACTTATAGAATAACAAATTTTGAGATTTATTTTATAAATTAGCAATTGACTACTCATTATTAAATCAATTTTAAAAAAATTATATCTATAAAGATAGTTTAATAATATTTCTAATACTTTATTTACTCTCAAATCAAATGAATCTAAGAGTTAAGTATAGGGATATTTTAAATATTTAATTAATTTTTAAGTATCACTTATTAAATTTGTAACCATTTTTTATGATCACAGCAACTGATATTTTTTGTTCTTCATATTGGATGATGAGACTTGGCAAAATTTGTATCTCAGGTTAAGCTCTAAGCGGAATCATAATCTGATCTAATTTTCTCGTGTGGTGTTGAGAAGTTAATGAAAGTACAGACCCCCCAACTTCGAACTCTTCCCTGGAGTTTACTCTGGGAGTTTTTATTGCTAACTAGTGCACTAGGCACTTCTGCTGGTCTAGGTTTTGGAGCTGCCATAACGTTAAACCGCCCTGTTGAGCCGGGAGGGACTGTTTTGCATTCGGAACAGTCTTTTCCTCCTCGTCAGGACTGGCCAATTGGCCCAACTGTAGGGACTGTTTTACAGCGTTAAGTTAAAAGTCTATAGGGGTCGACAGCCGTTTACCCCTACACTGTGTGTATAAACAATTTAAATTTTCGTCGTAAATGAATTAATCAGTGGACAAAAAATATAAAAATTTCATTTCCTTCAGAAAAAAGTTATATTCATTTCGTCCAATTTCATAATGGGTTAAGGGTTCATCCATAATATATTAGTTGTTTAGAGAACATCCAGTATATTTCCCTATTTCTCCTATTAACACGCCATTATTAGCTAGAATCTTTTCATATTTATATAACCGCATCTTCTACTAATTTAGTAATAGTAAGGTTACGATCAACTAAAAAATATTGCAAATACTTAAGTTTTACTAACTATTAGTTAATAGTAATTTAAATCTCTTCCTCACTTTTTAATCAAAATTGGTATGATTTTATAGATCACAATCTTTTGCTAGAATAAAGCATAGGGTTAATAATTTTATGAAGTGAGCAATCCGAAACTTCCTTTGAAAGAGACATTTGTAGCTTGTTTAAAATTATAAATTAAGTCAAAATACTAGTTGTTTCTAGACTAGCTATCATAAAAATATAACAAATAAAAGCTGTAATTATTCCCTTGTATATATTTTTTGATGAAAGATATGGGAATCATCAGTTACTCATTTAGCATATTCAGTATATAAAAATTAAATAATATTTAATATTTTTAGTGGTTATTACTTAAATAAGGAACTTATTAGTTATTTATCTTTACAATTCTTTACTTAAGTAAGATTTACCAAAAATCTACTCCCTTTAGTTTTATTAATTACAATCAGAATAGTTAAACTTCCTAAAATAGGACAAACTATTAAGCTTTATTGTATAATTTTAATTTTTATAATTATAGCAATTAAAGTTTATGAACATTATTAATAAGTTTACTTAGGTTTATTTTTAATCGTTATAACTGGTAAATTAATCTGATCAATCTTAATAGTAAATAATTATACTTTTATTCACTCTGCGGGATAATTTATTTTATATTTTGTAGACTCACAATAAGCTGGTTTTTATAAAAATTTGTCCCTGAGATATTATTTTCCCACAATAAGTCATAATTAGAATATCAAAATTTGTAACCAATTGCACTATGGCTAGAGATTTACGGGAATTTATCAATCAACTTGAACAACGGGGGCAGTTACGCCGGATTAAGACATTAGTTGATCCTGATTTAGAGATTGCAGAAATATCCAACCGAATACTACAAGCCGGAGGACCTGGACTCTTATTCGAGAATGTCAAAGGATCAAATTTCCCTTTGGCTATTAACTTGATGGGAACTTTGGAACGCATCTGTTGGGCGATGAAAATGGAAGAACCTCAAGATTTAGAAACTCTAGGTAAAAAATTAGCCATGTTGCAACAACCAAAGCCACCCAAAAAAATTTCCCAAATAATTGATTTTGGTAAGATTTTTTTTGATGTAATTAAGGCGAAACCAAGTAAAAGTTTTTTTCCTCCCTGTCAACAAGTGGTAATTGAAGGGGAAAAGCTAGATCTGGACATTCTACCTCTAATTCGTCCTTATCCTGGAGATGCAGGGAAAATTATTACGTTGGGACTAGTTGTCACTAAAGACTGTGAGACTGGAACCCCAAATGTGGGAGTTTATCGTTTACAGTTACAATCTAAAACTACCATGACAGTGCATTGGTTGTCTGTCAGAGGTGGGGCGAGACATCTACGAAAAGCAGCAGAAAATGGCAAAAAATTAGAAATTGCGATCGCTCTAGGAGTCGCTCCCCTAATTATAATGGCTGCGGCTACTCCTATTCCTATAGATCTCTCAGAATGGCTATTTGCCGGATTATATGGAGGTTCAGGGGTGGCATTGACTAAATGTAAAACCCTAGATTTAGAAGTCCCAGCAGATGCGGAATTTATTCTAGAGGGAACCATCACTCCAGGCGAAGTTTTACCTGATGGGCCCTTTGGGGATCACATGGGATATTACGGAGGAGTAGAAGACTCACCATTGGTTCGCTTTCACACTATAACCCATCGTAAAGAGCCCATTTATTTAACGACATTTAGTGGTCGTCCCCCTAAAGAAGAGGCGATAATGGCAATCGCATTAAACCGTATTTATACTCCGGTTTTACGACAGCAAGTCTCAGAAATTACAGACTTTTTTTTACCTATGGAGTCCTTAAGTTATAAAACAGCAATTATATCTATTGATAAAGCTTATCCAGGACAAGCAAGACGAGCAGCTTTGGCTTTTTGGAGTGCGTTGCCTCAGTTTACCTACACTAAGTTTGTGATTATTGTAGACAAAGATATTAATGTCCGAGATCCTCGACAAGTAGTTTGGGCAATTAGTTCTAAAGTTGATCCCTCAAGAGATGTTTTTATCCTTCCAGAAACACCTTTTGACACCTTAGATTTTGCAAGTAAAAAATTGGGGTTAGGAGGCAGAATGGGAATTGACGCTACTACAAAGATATATCCTGAGATTGACCACAAATGGGGAGAACCTTTAGAACCTGACACAGATGTATCTACGATGGTTAATTGCCGTTGGGTTGAGTACGGTTTAGGGGATATTATTTTAGATAAAGTTAATGACAATCTATTTGGTTATGACATGAGGTTAAGTAAATAGGTAGCTCTAAATAAATATCAAGAATATAAACTATTTTTTATATCTATTTTTATTTTAATAAATTGAAGTAAGGCTTATATTACAATCATTTATACTTATTACATAAATGATTGTAATATAAAAATTTATTTAACTTTTTAGGCTTCAGTTATATTGATACCTAAATATATTTAAATTAATTCAATAAGTTTTCAGTCAATGCTATTTATCTTCTAGCATATTTACCTTTATATTTTAAAGTTTGCATAAAAAATAAATATATTTTTTTCCTTCCTATTGTCTCAATTTAACTTTAAACAAAACTACTTATATGTTATATGTGCTGAGTAATGATTAAAAATAATTCTGTATTTATTTCTTTCTCTTGTCAATTATTTTGTCCTTTGTTGAAATATATTCAAGATATAAAATATCTTGTTACTACTAAGGTTTATTCTATAATTTTTAAAAAAGTATCACAGTTCTTTTCTTTCTTGAAAAATTTACCTGAACTATAAATTATTTTTTTAGTTAAATTTTACGATAAATTTACACGAACTACAATTTATTTGACTTTCTATAATTCTGTGTTTAAATACGAAATTTTTACTTTGGTTATTATTCTAGTAAAAGTCTTGGGCGTAAGTTAAATTTTATATTTCTAATTTTATTAACTTAATTTTTAGGTAGACTGGAGCATAGCACTTTTTCTTATTTAACTATTGTTTATAGTAGATTTATTTAGAGTTATATACTTAAATATTCTTCGTCAATTATTATCTAAAGTACTTTTTTAGAAAAAAATAAGGACAAAATTCATATTTTTATTTTTTTTCTTGCTTTTAAGATACAAATCTGTGCTTTAAAAAACACTAACTATTTAAATTTTACTAAAAAAAATATCATTATTAATGATTAGACATGAAGTATTAAGCAGTTATTTTAAACCTATAAAAAATTAACAGCAAATGTTATTAGTTTATAAAAAAACTTTGATGTCTGTCTGGTTATTGCTTTTTTTTTGGAAAAGTAATAACTATTTTTTATAGTTTAGTAAATTTATAAATTTATTAGAATTAGATCTATTAAAACAGAGTAACTTTTAAGTTCAGAATAAATGTAGGCTATAATCTTGTTGTAAGTGGAAATACTCCAAAAGCAATTTATGCTGTGTTAGAAGTAGCTAAACTTAAAAAATATCCCACCTAAGTTATGGGAAACGAGAACAATAATCATTGTACAGAGATTGATAACTATACTATTGGTCATTTCACTCATCTCAAACAACAATGGAAAATAAAAACTCAATGGGGTCTTTGCTCCTAACTTTTCTCTGTCTAAATTTAACCCAACTGATATCAATACTTATACGCAACAAGTCAAAGCGAATTGATAAAGAACAATATTCCCTGTAGTATTAGCAGCAATGGGGGTAGATATAATTATTGAATCTAGAGAGTTTTGTCGTTTTCCACAGCAAGCTTTCGTTTTACCCAGTCAAAAATTGTGCTCGCATACTTATCTTATTGCAACTGGTCTTATTGCAACTGCTTATATTCCTCTAATTCCTCCTATTATTAGCCTCTCAGAAGTTAGTTTTCAAGCTCAGAAGCCCTTTCTTTAAGTAATCTTACTCATGAGATAATTATTGTAGGCAAAACCTCCATTAGAATTGAATTAGCTGAAAATTTAGGTCGTTTAGGCAAGAAAATTACTTTAGTTATTCAACAGTCTAATATTTTACCCCCAAAAAATATTTGTATATCTTAAACTACTTCAAGGACAATTAGAAGTTTAAGATATACAAATATTCAGCTAAAGTCCTATAACTAAAGTTAAACTAATTAATAAAATAAAATGGGTAAAAGCTGGAAATAAAAAAAATAAATCTGATGAAATTATTATAACCATGGAAAACACACCGAATATCAAAGGCTTGAATTTAGAAGGAGTAAAAGTTAAATTAACTGCTCAAAAGATTAAAGTTAATAAAAAACTACAAATAACTAACACTAAAATTTATGCTTATGGCAATGCTATTAGTGGTTATAATATTTCTAATATTGTTAAATATGAAGCTAGTATTACCCTTTAAAATATATTATTTGTTTCTTAGTTTAAGGTAAATTACCGTCATCTTTGCTTGTGTTACTTTCACCAACCCTACTTTAAATACTATTGGACTAACATAAACAGAGGCAAGACAATAGAATCAAACCAATATTATTGTGATTGAAGAGGATCTTAAAACCTAATATGAAACTTAAATGACGGAAAAAATAACATGTGTTTGTAACCTTATTACTAGGTGGAATGGAGAAATTTTAAGTTTGTATTGTATAGGGTCTCAAGCAGAAGAATTAACCAGGCTAATTGTGTTAGCTATCCATCGTAAAATCACTATTCAGGATTTAGCATATCTATCTCCCCCTTCTCCAAATATTTATAGACTTTTATCAGGAATAGTTCATCAGTGGTAAAGATAAAAAATTTTAAAAAATTCAATTTTAAAGCAAGTGATCAAAACAATTATCATGATTTTTCTAGACTAGCTGTTCTTCTTTTAGAGAAGAAAACCGAGTTAACATATGCTACAAAAACGTTAATCAATAGGGTTTCCTGCACGATCATAAACCATAATATCCCATTGACCATCTTGAGCAATCTCAAAAACAATACGATCACCATCTGCATTAATCATGGGGTTACGAACCTCTGCTTGTAGATTTTCAGTGAGGCTACGTTTTTGTTGATTTTGGCGATCATAAAGATAAATATTTGATTTTCCCTGACGACTCGTTGCAAAAACAATGTAGCGGCCATCTTCAGAAATTGAAGGGTGAGAAGCTACTTCATCGAGAGAATTTAGTCCCGGTAAATCAATCAACTGTCGTTTTTGTGCATTAAATAGATAAACATCTTGAGATCCATTGCGATCAGACACGAAAATAATATAGGAAGAGGTGACTTGTGGTGTTAATTCTGAAGATCGACTATTTAATCCTCGTCCCCCCGGATCAAAAGGAAACCTCAAAAGACGGGGATAACTGCCACAACTATTTAAAAGAGTGGTTAAAATCGCCATCGAAATGAGGACAAAACACTTCACCATTTAAGGGTTAACGACTGAAGCACCATCAGGAATATCTAACTCTATTAAAGGACCGCGATCAAACACTTCAACATCCCATTGACCTCGCTTTGCTGTTTCAAAGACAATATAGCGTCCCTCAGGGCTAATCTGAGGATTTTTGACCCAACTTCGATACCCTTGGGTTAACAATTCAGCTTGTCGGGTGGCGCGATCATATAGAGCAATATCCGGCCGTCCTCGAATACTAGAAACATACACCAGATAGCGTCCTGTTCGGCTTAAACTGGGACTGTCGAGAACAACATTGTTCTGATTCAGTCCAGGTACGTTGACTAACTGTTTTCCCCGCAAATCATAAAGTAAAATTTGACTGGTGCCATTACGATTGGAAACTAAAGCCAGCCACCGTCCATCACCACTTAGGGCTGGTTGACCATCATTATAGCGACTATTAAGTCCACCCAAAGCTTGAGAATGGTTAATAAAATCACAAGAATTCAGTAAACTTATTAAAATCAATAGAACCAAGTAATGCAACGGAAAACATAGACCAAATTTTTGACTAGCAAGAAGTTTGGATAAATTTCCTGGGGCTACTTTTATTACTCTAGTTTTCACTTGAATTAATTGAGATTAATAATCGAAACGAGTAGAATTCGAATCATCATCATAGTGATCATTAATCTTTGATTCTTGATCAGTACTTGATGGATTTTTTTCCTTTCCTAGTTCGCGTTGTGGTTGATCAATGGGCTGATAATCGACATAATTGTCTGGTGTAGGTTCTTCGGATGGAGAATTGGGATAATAGTTTTGATCAGATGAGGTATGAAGAGGGTGTTTTCTAGAAGATCTAGAAGTAGTTTCTGAAGCTTGATGATCTGGACGAGGACGACGAGGGGTGGGACGTTCCTCCCACATATCAGAGGAATCATTCCAAGCATCATATGATTGAGGGGAGGGTGAAGTAGGACGACGAGGACGACGTTGACGAGTAGGTTCGCAATCAGTATAGGATTGAGTCGAACGACGAATACTCTTGGAAGAACTACGAGGTTCTTCATACCCTCTTAACCGGCGGTTTTTAGCATATCCTGCCTCTTCTTCATAGGGTTCGAGTTGATCCAATTCAGCTTCTGTGTAGACACGGGTTTTACTTACCCGACGCTCATCATCGACGACAGGAAAATTTCGTTTAGCTTGCTCTGTTGTGGCACCTCGTAGTCGAATAGTTTCCACGGCAAAAAATATAACTGAACCAGTCAGAAGAAACTGCCCAAACTGCAAGATAGGATCAAGTCGCCATCCTTGAAACAATAGAATCAAGCCACATAATAAACCTACTGCCGCAAAAAAGATATCATGGTCTCTAGATAATTCAGGGCGGACAGATCTTAAAAAATATAAGCCAGCTCCCGCAACCGCCAGAAATATACCAAGAATGCTGGCCGAATTCAACCCAAAATTTACCATTACCCCTCTCTATATTCCATCTCTATAGTAGCGAGTTTTGACAAGGGATTTCTACTTTTTACTTCTAGGATATCTAGGAAACATCCCTATATTTAAAAATGTTAATATTTTGACTAAGACAAACGTTTTTACTGTATAGTACCTAGTTGTGTTACTTTAACTAATAAAAATTTAACTAACTGTGATAGGGATAACGATGATAACATTTCTCAAAACGATACTCTCCAAGAAGTTCGCTAAATAAAGTGCTATTAACTCTACACTTTTGGCTAGTTTTGGATACGCCTGTCTACCTATTTTTAAGGGTGTTTAAACAGTTAGCTCAAGAAAATAACTTGAATTAGGGGAGTACCCCAAGTCACTACAAGTCTTTCAGAAAAAATTGTCGATTAGATTATCTCTCTGTAATGGGAAACCATTTTTGTTCGCTTGGTCCGGTGTATATAGATTTAGGACGAATAATACGATCATGCTCTAGTTGTTCAAAACAATGAGCTAACCAACCCACCACTCGACTAATTGTAAATGTACTAGTAAATAGAGGCGTAGGAATATCCAGTCCATGCAAAACTAGCGCGGTGTGGTATTCAACGTTTGTTTTTATACTTCGGTGAGGTTTATATTCTTTGAGTAGCCTTAAAGCGATTCTCTCGACATCAACCGCAAGAGTCCAGAACTTGGAGGATCCCTTGTGGTGCCAAATATCCTCGGCTACTTCTGAAAGAAGTGCCGCTCGTGGATCTTTAACCCGATAAATGCGATGACCAAAACCCATTAGACGCTCTCTACTTTCAAACTTATGCCGTAAGTAGGGCTCTATTTCCGAAGGTTCTTTGATCTCTAATAACATTTCAATGACTGGACCTGGTGCGCCCCCGTGAAGAATCCCCTTCAACGCACCAATAGCTGCAGTTATAGCAGAGACAAAATCTGATCGGGTTGACATGACTACTCGTGCAGCGAAAGTGGATGCGTTAAGTCCATGTTCTACAACTGTGTTGAGATAGGTTTCAAGTCCTCGAACATGCTCGGGAGAGGAATCTTGTCCCGTAAGCATATAGAGGTAATTAGCTGCATGACCTAATTCTGGATGAGGAGCAATTATGGTTTTATCATTGATTAATCTCCAATAAGTTGCAGTAATTACAGGAATTGAGGCAATTATCTTCAGTGCACCATTAATCCCTTCTTTATCCATACGATGTGAACGCATATCCATTGACAGGCAACTTACTCCAATCCGCAAGGCTTCTGTTGGCTCAATCTGATTCTCAGCTACACTCTTTAGGACATCTAATATCTTGGGCTCGAGATCCCGATGACCTAATAACTTTTCAGTGAGTTGCTCCAATTCACCTTGGGTAGGGAGATGGCTGTATAAAAATAAAAAAATAATCTCCTCAAAGGAAGCATTAATTGCAAGTTCTTCAAACGGAAACCCCAATATGGTCAACTTACCTAACTGCCCATCGATCTTACTGAGGTGATTGGGAATATTGTCCATATACTTCAAAAATCTGACTGAGATGGCTACCATACCGCAAACTCCCGTATATTGTAACATAGTCAGATTATATATTTATCACTTAAGTCAAAAGCTTTAAAAGGCTTATATATTGCGCATTATCTCTTTATTTTAGTTAATTAGGATAGGGTGTGTTATTAGAAAGATTTTCACATCCTTAAAAAAATTATCTTCTAAGGTAAGGCAAGAAAAGCTACATTGCATGACTATGATTTCTCTATAGGTTACCTTTGAGTTTAAATTTTAAAAACAATAGTTAACCCTTTTATTAGGGATTAACTATTATCTAGCTAGTTACTATAACTCTAATTTTAAGACGGCCATAAACGCTTCTTGCGGAACATCAACAGTTCCAATAGACTTCATTCGTTTCTTTCCTTTAGCTTGTTTTTGTAATAGTTTCTTTTTGCGAGAAATGTCTCCTCCATAACATTTAGCTAACACATCTTTCCGCAGTGCAGGAATATGTTCACTGGCAATTACTTTTGTACCAATTGCTGCTTGAATAGGAACTTTAAATTGATGACGGGGAATCAACTCTTTAAGTTTTTCTGTTAGAGCACGACCTACGCAATAGGCTTTATCTCGGTGGACAATTATAGCTAAAGCATCTACTCCATCTCCATTCACAAGAATATCTAATTTAACTAAGGGGTTTTCTCTATAACCGATTAAATAATATTCCATACTTGCATAACCCCGTGATCGCGACTTTAATTGATCAAAAAAGTCAGTGACCACTTCAGCCAAAGGCAATTCATAAGTCAAAGCAGTTCTTGATAAAGTGAAGTAACGCATATCCTTAAATACCCCACGGCGACTTTGACATAATTCCATCAATGTTCCTACATAAGTTTCAGGGGTAATCATTTCTACTTGGATATAAGGTTCTTCAATTTTCTCTTGTTTTTGAGGTGGAGGAAGTAAACTAGGATTATCAATTTTAATAACTTCTCCATCGACAGTGGTAACGCGATAAATTACTGATGGTGCAGTGGTAATTAGATCAAGATTGTATTCTCTTTCGAGTCTTTCTTGAACAATTTCCATGTGAAGCAATCCCAAGAAACCACAACGAAAACCAAACCCCATCGCGCTGGAGGTTTCAGGTTCATAGGATAAAGCTGCATCATTGAGTTTAAGCTTATCTAAGGCTTCGCGTAGATCTTCATATTGATCCGCATCGGTAGGAAATAGTCCACAAAAGACCATTGGTTTGGCCTCAGTATAGCCTGGCAGAGGTTTATTGGCTGGTTCTGTGGCTAGAGTAATCGTATCTCCTACTCGCGCATCTTCTACTGTTTTAATTGCTGCGGCCAAATAACCTACTTCCCCAGCGTGTAGACTATTTACTTGGACTTGGTTAGGAGAAAGAACCCCCAATTCATCCAGATCGAATTCTTTGCCAGAGGCCATTAACCGAATTCGATCATCATTCTTAACAGTTCCATCCATAACGCGGAAATAAACAATGACTCCCCGATAAGGATCATAATAGCTATCAAAAATCAAAGCTCTCAGGGGCTGATCCAGCATATCTTCTGGTGGAGGAACTAGATGAATGATAGACTCTAGAATTTCATCAACTCCGACACCATTTTTAGCGGATGCTTTGATAATATTGTTACAATTAAGACCTACTACTTCTTCAATTTCAGTAGCCACTCGTTCGGGCTCAGATCCTGGTAGGTCAATCTTATTTAAAATAGGAATAATTTCTAAGTTATTCTCCAAAGCTAAATAAACATTAGCCAAGGTTTGGGCTTCCACTCCTTGGGACGAGTCTACTACCAATAAAGCTCCTTCACAAGCTGCTAAAGAACGGGACACCTCATAAGAAAAGTCTACATGTCCAGGAGTATCAATAAGGTTAAGAACATATTCTTCGCCGTCTTTAGCAATATAGTTCATTCGCGCTGCCTGTAGTTTGATTGTAATTCCTCGCTCCCGTTCTAGATCCATATTGTCAAGGAATTGCTCTTTCATCTGTCGTTGTTCTACCGTTCCAGTATTTTGCAACATACGGTCAGCCAAAGTAGACTTACCGTGGTCAATATGGGCAATGATAGAGAAGTTACGAATATGAGAAACAGGAACGTCGGTCATATAGTTTCTAGTGAGAATAGGTTTAGCATAATTTAGAACTTCTTTATTATTTATTGTAATGGTGATTTTGCTAAATATTGCTAGGTCTTTGGACACAATTTAAAGTTATTGAACTGAGAGTTCTCTTTTTGCCTTTCAGATAGTTGTTGGACTTTAAACCTGGAATTCTTGATTAGTTGGTGATAGATGTTCATTGGCTAAATCTAATACTCTAAGCTATTGGAAATATTCTGATTGCTTAATTGGTTGAGAAAGTTGAGTGAGAGCAATTTAATTCTCACTATTTTGTATTTATAAATAGGTTTTGTGTTTATGTCCTAGAAAAACAATAAACTCATTAATTAGTATGTTTCTTTTTAAATAAAAAAGGCATTATTTCAGGTACTTGCTAGTCTTGACAACCCTCAGAATTATTAGAACCGGGAGAGAGATTTTAGTTTTAGGGAGTTGAGTATACTCAGAAGGGGAGAAAATTTAAATTATCGGAGTATTAAGTGTAGATTTTAAAATTAACTTTTAAAAACATGAGACTAGACATAAACCTACCTTAAATCCAACTAATAAAATAATCAAAAAACCACTATAAAAGTTTACTGATAACTTAAAAATCATCTCCATTAATAGAGATAAAAATCTCTTGCACTATCAGAAAATAAAATTAAATATAACAAAACTGTAAAAAAATACATAAATAAATATGATTTTATTAACAAACACTAATTTAGTGTATATAAGCAATTTATTTTAAAAAACAATATAATAAAAAAATAAAATAATTATGTTTATACTCTTAAGAATTTATATTCTGAGATTAAATCTAACAAATAAGGAAATAGTACGAAATAAAAAAATATGGAACTGATAGATTAATTAAATAATATGAGTGTGTTTTGTTGATAATTTTTCTGATTGATGTTGCTGAGTGTTCACGTATCAACTAGAACCACGAATTAAAAAATATAAAAGAAAGAGATAAGAGAGGCTTAAAACTGATTTTTATTTTCATATCTTGGCTGTTGTATTAGTAAAAATGATAGGAAACGATTTGAGAAAATATCTTATATGATGAGATGCTAAGATTAATCAAGGTTACAAAAAGATGGTAATAAAGTTTTAGTTAGGTTATAAGAGAGTTATAGAAAAGTAATGGGTTTCGACATCACAGCAACCGAATTAAAAGTTGAATAAACAGAAGTAAATTTAGATTGAGTAGATAAGATTGTTGAATACTTTAGTAAGAAAGTAGTCTTTAAGAGTTTGCACTAGATTTAATTTTTTGGCAAAGGGTAAGTTTTCTAGGTACAATACTAATACTTAAGTATTCGAGCTAACTTTTCTCAACGTTGACGACTTTGTGGGAACCTTCTAGTATATATAATCACCCTACAAGCATTTATTAATAAGTGTCAGCAGGCTTTATATTGATGTGCTTAACTCATTTTCGGAACATCGTCTGAATAGCTGTGGTAAAAATTAGTAAAGCTTTATAGGTTAGTCTGGTTATTGACATATTTCTCAAGTAAATATTAAGGCATATTTTTAAGTAAAACTCAAACATTATCGTTAATTATGAGTCATTTCCCTAGATAAGTTAGAAAAAGTTGATGAAGTAATAGTCATTAGGATGATTATTTTATTGTTCAGTCTCACAACAAATCATAATTAAAATAGAACTAGGAGATTAAGGATGAAGTTTAATGGCTTTTAATTCTCTCAATCATTTAATAACTGCTTTAACCACACAACCTGGATGGGCGCAATATCAACGCTATTACCGTCTATGCCAATGTTGGAATGAGGTAATTGATCCCAAAATTGTTTTTCATACTCGACCCCTATACATTCAAAGAAATTTACTCTGGGTAGCTACATCAAGTTCAGTTTGGGCTCAACATTTATCGTTACAACGCCCCCTTTTCCTCAAAAGCATTAATGCTCGATTTCCTGAAGAACCTCTTGTTGATATTCGCTTTTCCTCAGCTAAGTGGCATGATTCTAAACTGGTTGCAGACACCTTTGTCGAATCATCTCATCCAAGTAAGATTGATTTTCCCGCTCCTTGTCCACAGAGTGTCTCTGATAGCTTAATGACTCCAGCAATCGCTTTTCAACGCTGGACTGAGTTAATAAAAGGGATATCACAAGGTATGTCATTATGTCCTCAATGTCATTGTCCAACACCTCCTGGTGAACTCAAACGTTGGTCAGTGTGTATGCATTGTGCTACCCAACAATGGCAGACTAATTCTTCTTCTCCTCAGTGATTTTACTTAAATTTAAAAATAATTTAAAAGAGTTTATTGAGGATAAATCCATTGACATGGTATTTCAGCTACTTTTTGCTACTTTTTTTCTGTTTAATCTCTATAGGTTTATCTCAATAAAAATTTATATTTTATCTTTCAACTATTAATATGTTTTTTAGATTTTAGTGATATATAAAACTATCAGATGTATAGTAAGACAATGATTTAGACTCAGAAATTAAATTTCTTCATTTATAATATAACCTTTTATAGTAAAAACTTGATAAATACTGCTAATTTTTTTATTTTTTTATCGTAATTATCAAACGTAAGAACACAAAAAAGAAATCTGTAAGCAGTTTAATGTAACGGTTCAATCAGCAATTCTCACTGAATAGAAAGCTTACACTCTAGCAGTTATACTTTTTACTAGGAATTTGTACAGTTTTAGACAAATTATTCGACTACAAAATGCTTTAATAACAGAATACTCACTCAAGTTAGTAAAGATTTTTATCTCTGAAACTTGAAAATCATTCCTGTGTGAGGACAACGTCTATTTAAATAAAATATAAATATTAAGGTTAACAACTTTTATTTTTTAAAGAGTTCGTGTCGGCTTTATATGAACGTAATTGTAAGTTAAATTAAAAGCTAAAGGTTGAACATCGACTTAGAAAATAGGGCACAACATGACTTTTGTTTTGACCAATGATGAAAGGATAGATTCTCCTGGAATTCGTGCCTTACACAATGCCCTGGGAAAACAAAGGGTTATTGTCGCTCCTAAAGAACAACACTCAGACTGTGGTCACCTCGTCACGACTAATAAACCTATTCATCTCAAAAAGCGGTCTGAGTGTAAATATGTTGTAGATGTGATCCATGCAAACTATATTTGTCTAAGTTTAACTCAATTACCTAAAGAATGCTGTCAGGGATCAATCTCGGAGCAAATATAGAGGTGTAATCTACATTTCAAGGACGGTAGCTGTTGTTAGAGAAGCAGTTATGCATGGAGTTCTATGTCCATTTCCCATTAGTTTAAGCGACCTTTAGTCATCGATTGGGACTTAGCAACAAAATGAACAGCTCAAGTATTGGATAAGCTGTGAAATTATCCCTTATCTTTTGGAAGTTTTTGGAATGTCAATTTGCCTCATTTAGAGATCGGTTCCTCAGAACCTGAAATTATATTTTGTGAAAGAAGCACCCATCACTTACCGGTAGACTATTGAGCTAAAGGAGAATTTTCTTATTATCAAGGGGAATATATTAAACGACAGCGATCATAAGTAAAAAATGTAGATATTTGTTTTTCTGGCAAAATTACAGTAACATCGATTAACATTTAGTAAAAGCTGCCAATGTTATCAAGAATTAATTCTTAGGTCAACTGTGGCAAAAACCTCTTGATCCTATCAGCATTATTGACACTATTAATTTTTTCTGATTTTTCTTACTGCTTTACCGCAAGAAATTTTTGTAATTGTGGATAATAATTTCAGGTTGTTAGTCATTGCTTATTTTATATTTTTAGATTCCATTTTTTTAAAAAAGTCATTGCTGAAGGAGCACTATTAACTATGAAAATTTTATTTGGATTAATATGTGAAGGACTAGCATCAACAGTAGTAATTGTGAAATTATTATTGGTATAAAATCAGAGAGTTTTAGCTGTAATAGTGGTCACCATGAGGTTTATTCTCTTGTCCACTACATTGCGTCATAGCTTACAATAAAGGATGAGCGACATGAGTAATTGTTACATCAAGAACCTTAAAAAAATTAATTACTTCCAGTGTAGTCTTAGTAGTTCTTGTTGATCAATTAAGAATACCGACAAAGAAAGTTTTTGTTTATTGGTTATATGATTCCTGAGAATATGATAGCAGAGGTGTCTTGTTTTTATGTTATTATTTTATCTTTTTTATATTTGAATATTGCTATCTATTTACTAATAGAAAAAAGTACTATAAAAAAAATTATCCAAAAAAATTTTGCGAGCTATGTTACTACCGTTACTATTATTTTTATTAGTATTAGATACTATTTTGGGTACTATTTCCCTAGAAGCATATACATTTGTAGAGTTATAAACTGCTATAGTAGCAGTATCTAATGAACGATTAAGTTGAGTTTCTTTAAAATAAGTTTGTGATGTAAAATCATAAGTGATAACTATACTAATTTTTATCTGTTTTTATATTTTTTTGTTGATTTTATATTTTAAGCATGAGCTAGTAGTTACTTTATGTTAGTTCTACTAACAAATCTACCAATAGGATAAATAAAATTTTTATTAGTTAGTCTCATAAAAATTTTATTTAATGTTTTTTTATTTGTATTTTAAAACTGACTGCAGGAACATTAGACTAAGATTTAATGGAACAGGAGGTGATTATAATAGCTAATTTGTAGACCTAATTTTATCTTATTTAAGTCGTAGAGAAATTACTTTTATTTCATTTTAAGTATCGTTACTTATTTTAATTATTAATTAATATTTATTGGGGTATTTTTTATCCTCTCTAGATTATTTATAATTTTAATAAGTTCAAACTGGTAATAGTTTAGATACATTAGATAATATTCTATATGTAGAAATCATATTTATACTAAAAAACACCAGTAGATTATTTTAAAATATCTAATAGCTTCATAATTTAAAAGTTAGTGAATGGTTTGTTTTTTTTAGTATTATACAGGCAAGTTACACAAAACTTTAAATATAAGTATATGTTCAAAAGCAATGATTTAGTACATTTAAAGCATCATAATTTATAGTCAAAATTAATTAAATTAGTCTTCTTTAGAAGAGTTTAATGGTAACAGCGAAAATACAATGCTAGACCATTTTTTATCTTCGTTAATAGCTAGTTTGGAGAAGTTATGCTAAAACTTAGCAGAGGATTAGTTAGCTTTGTATTTTAATATTTGCTAATTAACTATTATATTTAATAACGTAAAATTATGTTTTTGATTTTCCTAATTTGACTTAGTTTAAATAAACTCATTTTATTCTTAAAGTATTTACTGATGATTGTTTAATATTATATTTATTAATACAACAAATAAAATATTTTTTTGATCAGTAATTTTAAAAACATTACCTTTAATTTTTAAAGTATTCACTACATTTATAAAGGATAAATATTAATAGTATAAGTATCAAATAATTCAAAAAATATCAACAGGTTCAAATTCAAGAAATTTTACTGCAGCAGAATAAAAGATTTTATATTCACTATCTATAAGGGGCTTAATACACATAAAATTTTAAAAATAATTTTTTGTATTACTTGAACTTTGAATAATTAGAATATTATGTTTTTATTTCTTATATATTTTAAGAAAGTAAAATTTTTTATAATGTAGATAACATCTTAAAAAATAAATAATAAATAGTGTATTTATTACTTTTTTTGTACAAAAAAGTAGGTGGACATTGCCCACCATACAAAATTAAATTGCTAAATCAGCCCGTTTAAATGCTTCATCGATGACTTCTGATAAAGTAGGATGAGCATGAATATTAAACGCCAAGTTTCGTACAGACTGATGTTGAGCAATCGCATTGGCTGCTTCTTGAATTAAATCTGAGGCATGAATCCCAATAATATGGACTCCCAATATTTCCCCTGTACCCTGATGATAAATTATTTTAGCAATACCATCGGTTTCCCCTTCTGCTAAGGCTTTAGAATTACTCTTGAAATGAGTCTTAACCGAGGCTATGGTAAACCCTTCTTTTTTCCCTAATTCTCTCGCTGCGGGTTCAGTTAACCCAACATAACTAATTTCGGGATGGGTAAAAGCAGCAGCCGGAATACTACGATAATTAATCGTTTTATCTCGTCCACAAATATTTTCTACTGCGATCACTCCTTGTCCTGAAGCAGCATGGGCTAACATCATTTTGCCTGTTGCATCTCCCACAGCCCACAAGTGAGGGACAATTTTCCCGTCTGATAAGACTTCTAAGCGCTCATTAACGGGAATAAATCCTCGTTGAGTTTCAATACCAATGTTTTCCAATCCCAAGTTTTTCGTTGCGGGCATGCGTCCAGTTGCTACTAGACAAGCATCTACTTCTAGGAAATTTACAACTTCTTTTGTCTTTGCATCAGTTAATTCAATGGTAACAGGAGAACCTGGAACAACTTTGGTAGCCAATATACCAGAATATGTTTCAATATCACGAGGTTTAATTAATACCCGTTCAGCAACTTTTGAAATATCTGGATCAAAGCCTGGCATTAGATTATCTAATGCTTCAATCATGGTTACTTCACATCCCAAGGCGGTATAGATATCTGAAAACTCTAACCCAATATAACCACTACCAATAATTGCTATCCACTGGGGCAGAATTTCTAATTTAACTGCCTCATCACTGGTAAAAACAGTTTTATGATCAATTTCAATACCATGAGGGACAAAAGGGACTGACCCGGGACACAATATAATATCTTTTGCGGTGATAAATTTTTCCTCATCATTAGTCAACACACTAATTCTTTGGTTATCAATAATTTTCCCCCATCCTTTGATGGTATTAACTTTAAGACGGTTTAAACTTTTAGTAAGATCACTCCGAATTTTATTAACTAAATTAGTAGCATGATCCGCGATTAATTCTCGTTGAAAACCGACTCCATCGACTTGAATTCCCAAACTCTTAAGGTGATGAGTATTTTGTAATGCTCTTACCCTTCCTGATGCAGCTAGGAGGGCTTTAGATGGGATACATCCTCGATTAACACAAGTTCCTCCCATGTCTTTTGCTTCAATGATAGCGGTTTTTAGTCCACAATTAACGGCATGAACAGCTGCCCCATGACCTCCAACTCCCGCGCCAATAATAACTAGATCATAATCAAACCGATTACTCATATACGTTTTCCTTGTAATACTATTAATTTTTAGTCTAGAGTAGTTCGGGTAGGAGTGATACCAATATAATTATTTTACTTTTGTAACTAAATTTTAAAACCTGTAGCAATTTTACTGGAGTTAATAGTCTTTTTAAGAATTAATCTAATATTTTTTACTTTAATTTTTAGTATTTAAAATAATTATTAATAAAATTTAATATAAACCTCTATCAATAGATTTCTAAAATAGAATAAGTTTGTTTTTAACATAGTCAAATACTGTTATATAAAAAATAGAATTAACAAAATAACTCTAGTAAAGAAGATTATGTCTCCCCAAAATCATGTATTAGCTATAATTAAAATATTTGGTTGCTTATTTTAATTGGATAAATCAGCAATTATATTTATTAGGTAAAATTTTAAATTTAGTATTTTACCTAATAAATATAATTAATTCAAAAACTTTAACTCTATGTTAACTTAAATATAAGCGTTTTTCTATTTTATTCTGACTTGGTTTATTATGTTTACATTAGATTGGTTAATATGGAGTACTATCCGAAATACTTTAGGAAAAATCAAGATAACACATCATATTTCGTGTAATACATATAAATATTGCACTAGCAATTATTTTCTAAATTTTCCAGTCAATTTATAAATATCCGACATATAACAAGCTATTAATCGTATTAACTATAGTTCAGTCTTAAGTATTAATTTATGAAAATAGGAATTATTGGACTGGGTTTAATTGGGGGGTCGTTAGGATTAGATCTACGAGAGCACGGACATACCATTCTAGGAGTTTCTCGGAAAGAAAGCACCTGTAAACGGGCCATAGAACGAGGAGTAGTGGATGAAGCTAGTATTGATTTACAATCATTAGGTAATGCAGACATCATTTTTATTTGTACTCCCATCAGATTAATTATTCCTACGTTAGAACAGTTAATTTCTTATTTAAACGCCAAAACAATTGTTACTGATGTGGGTTCGGTTAAAACGTCAATTGTAAAACAAGGTTCTAAGCTATGGGATAAATTTATTGGAGGACATCCTATGGCTGGAACTGCAGAACAGGGAATAGACGCAGCACAGAAAAAATTGTTCGAAAATGCTCCCTATGTTATTACTCCAACTGAAAATAATCTCTCTAAAGACGTTGAGACACTTAAAACTATAGCGAATGAATTAGGCTCTAAGGTTTATACTTGTACATCAGAAAATCATGACTGTGCAGTTGCTTGGATCTCTCATTTACCAGTTATGATTAGTGCTAGTCTAATTAGTACTTGTTTGGCAGAAAAAAAAGATTTAATTTTTGAATTAGCTAAAAACTTAGCTAGTTCAGGATTTAGAGATACCAGTAGGGTCGGTGGAGGAAACCCTGAATTGGGAGTAATGATAGCAGAATACAACCAAAAAGCATTGTTACGCTCACTTTCAGAATATCGTCAACAATTAGACCAGATTATTAATTTAATTGAACATAATGATTGGCCAAAACTAGAAAAAATTTTGCGAGAAACTAAGCAAGGAAGATCCAATTTTTTGTAAATATAAATAACATAAATCCACTGGAAATACATAAAAAATCTAAGTTTAATTTTTTCCTGTCTAGTTGATGTTTCCCTTTTTCAAAAAAAGCTAAATATTGTTAAATCTAGAACCAAACCTATTTAATTGACTACCTGTTCTTTAGTAAAGATTAATGACAATTAAAGTTCTCAAACTGACTGATCATTATGGTATCCTACAAAAATTTACACAGCAAGGTAGTTGCGAAAAAAAAATCGGAGATCTTTCAAAGAAACTTGTACAGTAGATCAAAATGATTTTTGCCGATACTATACCATAGCTAACATAAAGATTCCGATGAGTACACTAACCTTGACATTATCTCTACTTGACTTAGTTTCTAAGCTACCCCTGTTGACCACAGTAAATAAAGGCGAGGCTGACGGCGCATTAATTTTAGCCGGTGTCCTTTTGAGTTTAGTGGTTATTTATTTTGCCAGTAAACTCGGAGGAGAGCTCTGTTTTCGGATTAATCTTCCTCCCGTGTTAGGAGAGCTCGTTGGAGGTGTAGCTATCGGAGTTTCAGCCCTAGGTTTATTAGTCTTTCCTGAAGGAGGAGCAAGTGCTGACGATTCAGCCCTCATGCAATTTTTGCAATTTACTACAGATTTAAACCCCGAAAGCATACAAGCCATATTTTCAGCTCAAGGAGAATTTATTTCTATCTTGTCGGAATTAGGGATCATAATTCTATTATTTGAAATTGGTTTAGAATCAAATCTTAAAGAACTAATTCGCGTTGGACCCCAGGCAGTAGTTATCGCCATTGTCGGTGTTGTTACTCCTTTTATTCTAGGGACATTAGGTTTAGTCTATTTATTCAACATTCCCATGATTCCTTCTGTATTTGCGGGGGCTGCTTTGACTGCTACCAGCATTGGAATTACCGCCAAGGTGTTGGCCGAAATTGGTCGTCTAAGTTCTTCAGAAGGACAAATTATTATTGGGGCGGCTGTCTTAGACGACATCCTAGGAATTATTATTCTGGCAGTTGTGGGTAGTTTAGTCAAAACTGGTGAGATTCAAGTAGTCAATCTTATTTATCTTATTATTAGTGCTGCAGCCTTTTTAATTGGGGCGATTCTAATTGGCCGACTGTTTAGTTCTCTCTACGTTAAATTAGTTAATGAGATGAAGACTAGAGGACAACTTCTATTGATTTCTTTAAGTTTTGCTTTTGTTTTATCTTACATTGCTCAGGCGATCCAATTAGAAGCGATTCTTGGTTCCTTTACAGCTGGTTTAATTCTTGCAGAAACTGAGAAACGAAAAGAACTTGAAGAACAAATTGTCGCTGTCTCTGATATTTTTGTCCCGATTTTCTTTGTATGTGTGGGAGCAAAAACAGATTTAAGCGTCTTAAATCCAACTATTCCCAGTAATCGAGAAGGGTTAATTATCGCAGCTTTCTTAGTTATCGTGGCGATCATTGGTAAAGTGGTAACTGGATTTACTATTTTGGGGCAGCCTCATCTCAATAAACTTGCCATTGGCGTTGGCATGATTCCGCGAGGCGAGGTGGGATTAGTGTTTGCTGGAGTGGGGGCTGCTAGTGGGGCCTTAAGCCAGTCCACCGAAGCAGCCATTATTATGATGGTTATTCTGACAACTTTTATTGCTCCCCCTTGGTTACGAATTGTCTTTAAAGAGCTAGTTCCCACGACTCAAGAAAAAGAGTCCAGTTCTTAACAAGAGCTATCAAGATTTGTTGACAACAGACTAGAGTTATTTGAAACCTGAATAAAAGAGTTTTCGTCTTTTGGTTTTGGTGGAGCAGGCCTTTACAATAATAAGTAGCACTTTTGATCATTATTGGCACAATTTAAACGGTCAACTGAAGGAAGTGGAAAAAATCTCCTTTCTTTGTTACCAGAATTTATGTAGTGTGTCGTCGGTATTAACGAATTAAGTAAGGCAAGGTTAAACATCTAAAACTTTTACTTAATGAGTTGTTCAATAGTTATTCGATTTTATCAAATCTCTCTTGCCGACGTGCAGTACCAACCCCCAAACTCAACGAGAGAATCGCTATAATTTCTTCAACCTGTCCAACAGCCACCTTTGTGTCACAGGAGCAATCATTGTGAGATTTCACTGGCTATTACTGAGTATCTTAAGTACATTATTGTTCACCCTCCCAGCACAAGCAGGAAGGCTTTTATATTGGCGTTTTGAGTCAAATGATAATCGCTTAGTTTTTACTACTGACTCTCAAGTTCAACCTAGAGCTCAATTGATTCCTGATCCAACCCGTGTTGTCCTTGACTTACCTGGAATTATTTTGGAGCGTCCTAGTGTTAATCAAGCAATTGGAGGAACGATTAAAAGTGTTCGAATAGGACAGTTCAATGCTCAAACCACCCGATTGGTGATAGAACTGGCCCCAGGATATACTCTCGATCCTCAGAAAGTTACAGTTAAAGGAATTTCTCCTACTCAATGGACTGTAGACCTTCCCACTCCCCAACGAATTGCTCGTCCATCAACCTCTCCTTCTCTACCTCCGCGCTCTACCCCTGCGCCTCTTCGTCCTCTCTCTAGACCTCCGGTTCCGAATTACAATGACTTTCAAATAACCCGTAGTGGCCTTTTTATTAACTTAGAACGCAACGGAAGTAACAGTCAAATGCAAATAACCCGTAGTGATGACCAAAAAACTATTGAGTTTATTTTGCCAGAGGCTTCCCTTCCCCAGTCACTTCTTAACCAAACCCAATCGGTAAATAAGTATGGGGTCAGTGAAATTCGATTTGAGCAAACCCTAACTTCAACCCCAGAAGCTCGCGTTACGATACGGGTAGATGAAGATAGCCCTAACTGGCAAGGCTATTATTCCAGGTTAGGAGGGCTAGTTCTCATGCCAAAAGGGGGTATTTCTCAAGTCAGAGATTTAACTTACCCTAAGCTATCAGCTAACAATAATTCTAGTAGCTCAGTTTCCCAAAACCAACTACCAACTATTTCTGCTATTCAACTAAGTAACAATAATACTCAACTGTTAATTCAGTCTAATCAACCTATTAGAGGGCGTGGTAATATTGACCGACGGACAGGAGTGTATACCATTAACATTCCTAATACTCAACTAGCTGAACCGGTAGTAGGCCCGCAACTAGGGAAAAATAGTCCCATTTACGAGTTGAAGGTTCGTCAACTCAAACCTGAATCGGTGGAAATTTTAGTAAAACCGTCTTTAGGGATTCGCTTTGGGAGGCTCACTCAGCCCAATCAACAGGTCTTAGCTTTAGATGTTCATTCTGTACGAACTTTGACTATTAGTCCTGATCCTAAGCCGATTAACATTCTCCCTCCGGCAAATGCCTCTCCAATTATCCCTGATTCGACTAACTCTTCTTCTGGAGCTCCTAAGGAAGGAGTACTTGTCATTATTGACCCCGGACATGGAGGTAAAGATCCAGGAGCGGTAGGACTCAAAGGATTACAGGAAAAAAATGTTATTCTTCCTATTTCTTTAGATGTTTCTCGCTTATTACAAGAACAAGGGGTTCAAGTTAAGTTGACACGCAGCGCAGATTATTTTGTAAGTTTACGAGGACGGGCTGATTTAGCCAATCGAGTGGGAGCCGATATTTTTGTGAGTATCCATGCTAATGCAGTTGGTGGGAGTCGTTCCCACATCAATGGGATGGAAGTTTTTTATTATGGACATCCAGATTTATCAGAAGCTATTCACCGCAGTATTATCCGTAGTATTGATGTGGATGATCGTGGGGTAAAAAAAGGACGGTTCTATGTCTTGAGAAAGTCAGGAATGCCGGCTTCTTTGGTGGAAGTTGGCTTTGTAACGGGGACTGAAGACAATCGTAAATTGAGTGATCCTGCTTATCGTCTTAAAATGGCTCAGGCGATCGCCAAAGGAATTTTGGATTATATTCAACAAAAAAAACTTTAAGATATATTTATCTTCCCAAGATATATTTACTTCTCTGAAGATTTTGTGTTTCAATTATGAACAACTTAAAGTGTGGTGTGTTAAATTGTTTATGAACAACGTTCAAAACAGTCCCATTGGTGTCTTTGATAGTGGCGTGGGGGGACTAACCGTTTTGCGAGAACTTTACCAACAGTTGCCCCAGGAGTCGATCATTTATTTTGCAGACACAGCTCGTTTGCCTTATGGAAATCGTTCTGAGTCGGAAATTTTGCGGTTTGTTCGAGAAATTCTCGTCTGGATGAACCAACAAAACGTAAAGATGGTAATTATGGCTTGTAATACCAGTTCAGCCTTGGCATTAGAGACAGTCCGCAGCGAGTTTAATTTTCCTATTTTAGGGGTTATCTTGCCAGGGGCAAGGGCAGCAGTTCAACAAGGTCAACGCATTGGGGTTATTTCCACCCCAGCAACGGCAAAGAGTGGTGCTTATCGTCAAGCAATTCAAGAAATTAACCCTGATGCTCAAGTTTGGCAAATAGGATGTCCTGAATTTGTTCCCCTAATTGAACAAAACCGAATTTATGACCCCTATACAAAACAGGTCGCTCTACAGTATGTGAGTCCACTACTGGCTCGTAATATTGATACTCTAATCTACGGGTGTACCCATTATCGTCATCTTGCTCCCATCTTTCGTGAAATTCTCCCCTCAACTGTCAACCTCATCGATCCTGCCAGTTTTGTGGTACAAGCTGCTGAAAAAGAGTTGAAATTAATGGGATTATACCGAAATTATACTGCTCAAGCTACTCGTTTTTATGTCAGTGGTTGTCCTAAGACTTTTCCTAAGGTTTCCCAACAATGGTTAGGTTATTGTCCAGTCGTTGAGTCGGTTTCCCTTCCGAAAATAATGAGATCTTCCTGGGCTCGGGAAGAAACTGAAATTCTTGAATAGAAAAGGATTGGTTTGCGAGAGCCCCCTTGATACAGTTACCAATCCCGGAAGGATTAATCAATTCTTTTTGACTCGACATTTATCATTTAATTGATTAGTTATCGTTGATGATTATGGATTTCTTTATCCTAAATCACGACGAGGTGGAAACATCCACTTTCCCGTCCACTTAGCAAGAATAAGTAATCCGTAAATCATTAATAAATAGAGGGCAGCGAGAAGCACAGTGATCACAGGCATTTTTTGTTATTAGTCTTTCATTGCTAAGGTGGACATAGAAGTAGAGTTAATGACATAAGTAGTCATGTCAAACTGCCTGAATATTCAGCGCCTTAAGTGTACTACTGTTAAGCGATGGCAGGATAAAAACAAGCATTCTTCCTCTTCGCTTTGAGGACACTGGCTTTCAAGAGTGAACAAGGTTTAATATCAGTTTAAGGCTAACTTAAGCTAACCCTCCGATTGTTTAACAATCTTAAACCGAGCAATTCTGAGTCGACACGCTTGAGTAACTAGTTAGACAAGGAATTTAGCTGGATCATATTGACCCGAACTTCCTCAGTCAAGGAGATACTTCTGAGGAGCCTGATAATTGAAAAGATAGGAAATCCTTAAAAACCTCTATTTTTAGATTAACATAAGAAATTAGGTTGGGTCAGTTTTTTAAAGGGATTTTACCGAATTAGTTGAGGTATTTAGTCAAAAAAGTAGATAATTTCGTTTCCTTGTCTGGAAAGGGTAGCTTATTATGAATATAAGAGTATGTAAATTTTCGTAACTGATGCACCAGGTTTAGCTAACCCATGATGACAAGCACCTCTCTCTTTGCTACTGTTGACGACGATCTAAGCCTCTTGACTGATAATCTCAAACGGTTGGTCGGAGCCCGCCATCCAATCTTAGGGGCAGCAGCTGAACATTTGTTCGATGCTGGGGGAAAACGCATTCGTCCGGCTATTGTTCTCTTAGTTTCACGGGCGACTCTGTTGGATAGAGATCTGACCCCCCGTCATCGTCGGCTGGCAGAAATTACTGAGATGATTCATACTGCAAGTCTAGTACACGACGATGTGGTCGACGAAGCAGAGTTACGTCGTAATGTCCCCACCGTTAACAACTTATTTGATAATCGTATTGCTGTCTTAGCTGGGGATTTTTTGTTTGCTCAGTCTTCTTGGTATTTGGCTAATTTAAATAACTTAGATGTGGTTAAACTTTTATCTAAAGTTATTCGTGACTTTGCTGAAGGGGAAATTCTCCAGGGAATTAATCGTTTTGACACCAGTCTGACTTTAGAAGCTTATTTAGAAAAAAGTTACTATAAAACAGCTTCATTAATAGCCAATAGTGCAAAAGCAGCCGCGGTGTTGAGCGATACTTCACCTGAAGTTAGGGAACATCTTTATGCTTACGGACGAGACCTAGGATTAGCTTTTCAAATTGTCGATGATATCTTAGATTTTACAACCCCAACAGAGGTTTTAGGAAAACCGGCTGGTTCTGATTTAATTAGTGGCAATCTTACTGCTCCTGCTTTATTTGCTATGGAGGAAAACCCATATTTAGAAACTTTAATTGAACGAGAATTCAGTGAAGTAGGAGATATCGAAAAAGCCTTGTCCATTGTCAATCAAAGTCAAGGAGTCGAGCGGTCACGGGAGTTGGCTTCCCATCATGGAAACCTAGCCATCCAACATCTTAATTGCCTCAAACCTTCTACTTCTTCCCAGATTTTAAAAGACTTGGTAGATTATGTCTTAAGTAGACTTTGCTGAGTATTTTTATCCCTTAAAAATAGGGATTTTTTTGTCCTTTTGCTCCAGATTAAATATCTTCTAAGGTCAGTCCAACAAAATCTAATTAAAAATGATGATAACTTGAATAAAATTAAAAACCAGGTTTATAGTCATTCTTTATTATTATCAGACATTACCTTTGTGCCTTGCTCGATCGTTGTGTGTTACGTTTAAACTCTGGATTTGCAAATAAAGTTTTAGCAGATTCCACCGAAAAGTCTTAGGTTATAACAAACTTATCAGTTAAGGGTTTAGGATTTGAATTAAAGTCTGTGATAAGATACTCTGCTGTCACGCTAAAGGCATGAGCTTAGTTTCAATAGTTCTCTTGCCCTTTTAACATTTATCTAGCGCTGTCTACTTAGTTCTGTTGATTTATGAAGGAAGTGATTAAGGAATTAGCTATAAACCTAAATATTGCCGGCATAACTTGTTCCCAATGTTATTATGTTGACCACTCCCTTTTGGATTTTCTCTAAGAAAAACTAGTTAACTAGTTAGAGAACCGCCGCCATCTGTTGAAGTAGACTCTTCGGCGGGAGTCACGGGGGATTCTTCTGCCAGAGCGGCTGCCACTTTAACCATAGCATGGCGTAATACTTGTTCTCCTAGAAAATATCCCCTCACTAACTGTTCGATCACTGTTCCTTCAGGATAGTTGTTAGTACATTCTCTTAACATACTTTCATGGTATAGAGGATTAAAGGGTTCTCCTTCAGGGCGCATTGGGGCTACTCCTAAGCGTTTAAGACTCTCAACAAGATTTTTATAAACTCCTTGATAGCTCTTATGAATTGCTAGCTCTCCATCATTAACAGGTTGGATTTGGCTTCTTGCCCGTTCGAAGTTATCGATCACTGACAGTAATTCACTAATTGTCCGACATTTAACTTGAATTTCCAGTTCTTTTTTCTCCTTTTCAGTTCGTTTACGGAAATTATCAAATTCTGCTGCTAAAGTAATGTAACGTTTCTGCAAAATCTCGGACTGTTGAGCTTCTTTGCTTAGGTTTCCGTGTAAAACTTCCACTTCCTGAGTTAGGGTGGCTATAGTCTGCTCAGGAGTAGGTTCCTCTGCGGCAAATTGAGGTTCAGACGCTATCGGCTCTGCTACAACTGGTTCTAAATCTGGATTATCAGACATTATTGTTGATTCTGGCTGGTCAGTTACTTTGTTTTTGAGCTCTACAGAGGAATCATCAACGTTTTTTGATATTTTGGAGGTTTTTAAGGTTTTTTCTAGCTGCACTTGCTCGTTGTTCATAGTAGGTTTTCTAAACTTTTATAGAGAAGATTGGATTGAATAGTCTCTTATTTTTACTTTAGAGATTATGTTTTTTGAGGTGTATCATTACCAGTATAAAGGACTTATCGCTATATTTTGAGGATTTTGAGGAGAAACATACTCAAGTATAAACTCAAAATAGAAACTCTTTTGCCCTCATAAGTGTTTATAAATAACAATAACTGACTCATCAAGTAATTAGGACAACGAAAGCTCCTAAGCCTATTGTACCTTACAATCAAGCGATCACTGCCAAGGGTACATTTTTGTTTGTGTCCGGACAAATTCTCCTGAGTCCTGAAACAGGAAACATTATAGGAACAGAAAATATTGTTCAACAGACTCAACCAATTATCGCTAATATTGAGGCAATTTTAACTTCAGCTCAAATGAATTGGAATAATGTGTTTAAAACAACGGTTTTTATGAGTGATTTTACTAATTTTTATTCTATGAATCAAGTCTATGCACAATATTTTGATGAGTCCACGGCTCCAGCTCGTGTTTGTGTAGAAGTTTCTCGCTTACCAAAAGATGTGTTGATATAAATTGAATATATTGCGGTTATTGACTAAAATCACTTGAAATAAATTGTTATTTAATAACTGTTAAAGTTTTTATTATTACTTAATTCTAACAATATACTTTTTAAAGTCATAGTAACTGTGATAGAGTAATAGTTGTAGCTTTTTTTCTTATTATTTTGTTACAGTTAGTTTAAAATAAATATCATAATAACTATTTTCAATTAATTTAAGATTGTTTCAACAAAGTTTCTAGACAAATATGAGTGCAAGCGCGATAATCTAATTGAGAATTAATTGAGAGATATCATAGTTTGTTTTTATTTAGTATAAGGGGCAAAGATAAAGCAGAAGTAAAAATCCAATCAAGATCCCAGTCTACATGAATATCTAAAAAATTATTGAGATATTCATGTATTTATTTGGTAATTTCAGCAAAAATCTTGAGAGATATATTCATTAAAATTCCTAAATTAACAACAAAAACTTCCCTATCAACTGGGATTTTTTTCAAAATTCAACTACCTTCGGATGAGAGATTTATGTCGACATCATTCTGCTCAAAAAAAGTCAGGCTGGTTAATACTATTAAATATCACAGAAATGGTTAATAATAATTTATTTATACCTAATAATCGGCTTTATATTTATTTTTTTGCAAAAATTATTAGATATAAAAATATAGAATTTAGTTAAAAAATTTTCCACAATATGCTTAAGGATTGATGTTATGGAAAACTTCAAAAAGTACTATGGAAAGTCTGATCAATGGTTGAGGGGAAATTGACTCGTAAAAATAAAAATTACAATTTTTTTAAGGAGTCTAGAGATTCATTCTGTGTTAATTGCGTGTAAAATAATACTCCAGGATAAAACTTCTGTAATTAATAATTGATTATGCCAGCTAAAATCAAGAAAGGTTCACTTGTTCGTACTGTGCGTGAAAAACTTAAAAATAGTTTGGAAGCGCAGGCTAGCGATTCGCAGCGCTTTCCTACCTATATTTTTGAAAGTAAGGGTGAAATTCTTGAGTTAAATGATGAATATGCCCTTGTTAAATTTTATACTCCGATTCCGAATGTTTGGTTGCGCCTCGATCAGCTGGAAATAGTCGATTAAGGTTTATTTTTTCAAAATAAGAAAGTAATTTCTCCTTGGCAAATCCTCTTGTATTACCATTGTTAGTCTAAGCAATGTTGGTAAAACTTAAGCCTCACCTGTTGCTTACAACATCTCGCTAATACTATCTTGATTGATAGTGTTGAGGATGAGCCCCAAGAAATTACCTTTGATTTAGCGGCTGTTTAAAGTCTTAAGCGATACTATAGATAGTCGAGTTGAAGTGATCAATAACTGTAAAATTGTAGTCATTACGGGAGGCTGTGCTTGTCCTACAAAATTGGACAAGGGAGATTTAGAACAAATTAAGTTTAAAACTGTTACTTCAGATGCTATGACGTCGATATTACGGCTTTGATGTTAAAAGGAAAAATGAAGATTTAATATTGTTTCTATTACGCTACATTACTATAATGCCAATATCAATTATTCAAACACACCTTTCATGGAGGTGCGCAGATTGTTAAACAATTACAAAGAAAAAAAGCCTGATTATATTCGTACTTTCTCTTTTTATTTAATCATTCTAAGTAATCCTAACATATAAATCATAACCACTTTCAGCTGCTGCTTATTTGTCAAAAAAATATTAGAGAGCTCTATTTTTAGATTCTCCGTTCATTAGGATGTAGTAGAGGTCAACAAGTTTTAGAGGTCACTTTAACAGATCAAGAAAAAAAATCTTAATATTCTAGCTAATTCTGTTTGTCTGAATAAACTCATAACAGTTTATAGAATTAACTAATGCGCAATGACTATTTATCAAATAATTTAAATTAAAGATAGCTAGTAATAGATATCACTATATATGTATAGTACCTCATTTTTTTAAAAAATAAACAACTTTAATCTTCTCTATGAGGAGTAGGAGTAACTGTTGTAATGGTTCCATAAAATATTTTTTTACGACTGTTTTAGAATTAGTTTCGTTAGTAATATGAACAGTAATTTTTCGACGACTTAAACGTTCTGTATAAAGAAGAGAAAAAAACTTAGCAGGAAGAATATAGAAGATATCTTGAATAACTATAAGAAATAAATTTTAATCATTATTAATAACAGATAATTATTTAAACTATTAAAGTATATAAAAATGATAAACCGATTTAATAAAAACTATAAAAAGTTTTAGAAAAAATTATAGATAAAGTAAAAATACAACAATAATAATTAAAATAATCTATTCTCTCTGTAAAGTATAAGTCTATAACTAAATAAATTTTAAGAAAAAATATTTTATAATAACAATACATTTTATCTTAAAATTTTGAATAAAAGGTTTTCTTTAAAACATAAATTTAAATGTAAAATAAAGCAATAGCTATTTTACTTTAATTATTTAAATGTATAGATATAAAAAAAATTTTTTTAACATTTATTTAAATTATTGATCATCTAGACAGTTAATGATTAATAATTGATATTAGGTTAATTAATTTTTTATCCTCTATCTTAAAAGATGAAAAAGAGAATTCTTTCGATAACCATTAAAAATAAGTAGGTATGATAAAAAGTATTCATTTATCTGACATTCATCTTGGTAGTGGCTTTACCCATGGTCACCTCAATCCTAAAACAGGTTTAAATACACGCTTTGAAGATTTTATCAACACATTAAGTTTGTGTATTGATCGAGCCGTGAGAGAAAAGGTTGATCTTGTTTTATTTGGGGGAGATGCTTTTCCTGATGCTACCCCTCCTCCCTATATTCAAGAAGCCTTTGCTTCCCAATTTCATCGTTTGGCTGATGCCAAGATTCCTACGGTATTATTAGTTGGAAATCATGACCAATATTCTCAAGGTGATGGAGGTGCAAGTCTTTGTATTTATCGAACATTAAGGGTTCCAGGGTTTATTGTGGGGGACAGTCTTAAAACCCATCAAATATTGACTAAAAATGGAAAAATTCAGGTAATTACTCTACCTTGGTTAACCCATTCTACCCTCTTGACTCGTCGCAAAACTGATGGCTTATCTTTTGAAGAAATTCAGCATTTATTAATTGAGAGTCTGACTTTAGCTTTAGAAGGGGAAATTCGTCAACTCGATCCCCAACTTCCAACTATTTTATTAGGTCATCTGATGGCAGATCGTGCTGATCTGGGATCAGAAAGATTTCTTGCTGTTGGCAAGGGATTTACCATTCCTATATCTTTGTTAATTCGTCCCGAATTTGATTATGTTGCCCTTGGTCATGTTCATAAACACCAAAATTTAAATCTCACTAATGATCCTCCGATAATTTACTCAGGGAGTATTGAACGGGTAGATTTTAGTGAAGAAAAAGAGGATAAAGGTTATATCACTTTAGAATTAACTAAAGGAGAAGTTAATTGGCAATTCAATCCTCTTCCTAGCCGTATTTTTTGCTCTATTAATATTAATGTTTCTGAGGAATCTGACCCTCAATTTGCTATCCTTAAAGCCATTCAGAAAAAGTCTATACAAAATTCAGTAGTACGTTTGATTTACAAAATTCGTTCTGAACAATTAGAATTAATTAATACAGGAGAGATTTATAAAGCATTAAAAGATTCCCATAGTTATACCATTAGACCGGAATTAGTCAGTCAATTATCCCGTTCTCGTTTACCAAAATTGGGGGTGGGAAATAATTTAGACCCCATATCTGCTTTGCAAGCTTATTTAGATAGTAAAGAAGATCTCAAAGATATCGTTAAAGATATGTTAAAAAGTGCTGAACTTTTACTGAATAATAACGATCCCAATTTAGATATATCAGTTAAACAGTAAATTTTACTATTATAAAATTTATCAACTTTCAGTTTCAAGGGATAGAAAATAATGAGTATTTAAGTTAAATTAATTTTGATTAAATTAATGTTGGAATAGTAATAATTTCCAAGACTAATTAGGATTATTTCATTTATCGATATAGCTAGTGATAGTAAAGTTACGCTGCAGTTAGTTAAGATGACTAACTGTAGTCTAATTTTGCTATATTTAGTTCTTCCTAAGTTTAATGACATTTATATATGTAAGCCAATTGCTAGGCTCTTATAACTTTAAGGTGCTGATTAATTATCACGACGACCACTCTGGGCAATACTTAAATCAATCAAATTAGAGAATTAGGTACGAAGGCTAATAATTATGTTACACCTTTAATTAATCTGTATTGTCGGCACAGGTTCTGTTTTCTTGTCTATAAAAAAGATTAAGACAATTATTTTCAACTATAAAAATTTATGATTTAATTTTAATACTTATCAGTTTACCTATAGAGATAAGTCATTATCCTTTAATTCCAAAGAGTTTACTATTACCAAATATCATCTCAAGGATCAACCGAAAAAAAGTTAAGGCAATTATGATTAAAATTAGACACATGTCCCAATCAAAACAAGGCAAGATGAAAAAAGTAATGAATTTTCTAGACTAGCTATTTTAAAATAATAAAAAACAAAAGCTATAAGTCTAGCCTTGAGATATTAAAATACATTCAAAATGATAGTTTTAGAATTTATTAGCTGCTAACTAATCACATTCAGTCTAAAAAAGTAAAATTTATTATAAATCAAGACTTTAAAATCGAACAGTTCAACACAATTATTAAGATTATTTAACAAAATACTTCGATGTATAACCAAATTAAACAATATTGATAATGAAAGGACAAAATTATGAAGAACTAGAATTAGCCTCAATTATTACTAAAAACTAAAGACAATTACACCAATGGCTAATTGGTGTAAGCCTGAAACTTTTTAGAGAGAAGATTTGTAGCTACCACTTCTACCTGCCATGAAAATAGACAGAGAACTCTACCAACACCAGATTAATTAATCAGTTGAGTAATTTTTTCTTGTATAGCTTGTTTTTGTTCGTGCTCATAACCTTATCTATTTCAAAATGATTAGTATTTATCTTTTTTAGTACAAATAGTATAAAGCAATAACCGCAATAATTAATAAATGGCATCAACTTAGCTTTGATGCCATTTATTAATTATTATTTCATCAACGTACAATTACCATAGCAGTTAACATAACAAGGATTTAAATTATTAATCCACTAACAATTTCAGAAAATATTGTAAAGAGGTAACGACCGTAGAATGAAGATATTTAAAAATAACACTATCACGGCTTCAATAAGCTCTTAAAAAGTTTTTAGCACTTTATTTTACTTCGAACAATATCCATAATCGTTTGTTTAATTTTGTCATCGCTTAATTGTTCTTTCTCCATCTGCTCTAATAGAGAATAAGCTAACTCAGTCCTTTCTTCATTTGAAATATTTTCAGCAATACATCAATTACTTGTCATGTTTTACTGATCATATTTATACTATCTACTCCTCTCATTTAGTTCATTTAGTAATAAGAGCTTTTCAATATATTACAGAAAGAGTAAGGGTAATTAAATTTTTTATATCATAGTAAAAAAAATTTTTATTTTTACTCTATTTTTGTAACCCCTAAATACAATAACATTAATTTAAAATTAATAAGATATAAGATATAAAAAATAATTTTTTATATCTTATCAAAAGACGTAAACTATAACATATAATGTATCAAAAATCATAGTTAATTCATGTATAAAAATATATTTGTTATGTATATGGTCAAGATTAACACTCCTATTAAATATAATTCACATAAAAAAATTATGATTTTTTATTTTAGATGATTATAATAGAGTATATAAGTTTATTGGTGATTTAGCTAGCTTTAAAATAAAGTTTAGAGTCCACGGCAAAAGCAATCATAAGATAAAAAATACAGATTTAATTATTGGCTAAACACTTCGAGCTTAATTAAAAATTTTAATTAATAAATTTTTCCAAACTAAAAATAGTAAAATATAAATAAATATTACTATAATAATAACTATTAAAGACGTGAAAAACACTAATTTACACTAAAAAAATCTTCAAATTTTTTTTCTTAATGAGCTCAAATAAAGCTAGAAACTGACAGAGGTATTAATTATATTATCTGAAATTTAAAACTAATTTTTAATCTGGTTAAAAAAAATTTAGATCATCACACTATTATGTTTAGCTTACAGTCAATCAACCTCCTCAAAATTTTAATGCTAAACAAGAAATCTCTACACTTTTAAACTATTTTATTCTAAGCATGATTCGATGATTTATGTTACTAGTGTTGTCAATTTTTTTATTTTTTAAGATTTAAACAACTAATAAAGCCTCTTTTGTTTTTTGCTATTTGTTCTCAATTCTATTTATTTATGGAAAATAAGAATTAAATTTTGAAAAACCTCTTTAAGGTTAATTAAAATTCAAACCTTTTTCCTATTTCTGATAAGCTACATGTATTTTACCTTTCACTTTTTTTTTCAGTTTATTTAATTCCTTCTTGTCCCTTTCTTTTAAACTAACTATAAGTGATGGCTGACCAAAAGTTAAAGCCTGATTGATCTAGATATTTTACACGAATTTTTCCCACAGCTTCGCTAAGCATCTCATAATTCCATTAATCCCAGTTAATTACACAGATTAATTTTTGTATAAACTTTTAAAAAAGCCCTTTTTGAATAGATGGCAATTTTCTTAAACTTACACTATATTGTTAACAATTCAATCGCACTAACTCTATCTTTTGCTCTTCAAGTAATTTTTTTAGCTTCACTTTACTCGAGAAAGTTTTTCCCTGCTTTAATTTAGGAAATATCCTTAAACGATAAGATTGCATTAATTGATCAGAGTTCTCATAGTCAACTTTACCAACACATGTTGATGTCTGTTCGTAGCGATTACTGTTTAATCCGCAATACAGATTAACAGAATCTCGCTTAATTTTATTTTCAATAATAATACTTAAGACTAATTTTTTTTTAGGGATAACAGTAAATTAGTGCCATTCTTATGAAGACTATGCTCCTAATACTAAACTCTCCATATAACAAAACCTCATCATTGATATAACAGGCAAAACTACTTCTAATTATCTGGGCAGTACTGGTTATCCTATAAGCTTTTTATACATGATTTAAGGATTAAAACGCTTAATTACCTTTTTTTTGTACTTTGGGACGAGGAAACTCAGAAGCAGCAGGAAAATATTTAACCGGTTCATTGACTACTGCTTGTTTCATAAAGTCTCGCCAAATGGGGGCAGCATTACCTCCTCCTGTAACCCCTCGCCCTAAAGCGCGGTTAGCATCATCTCCTATCCAAACTGCTGTAGCCAATTGAGGAACATAACCCACAAACCAAACATTACGTTCTGAATCTGTGGTTCCTGTTTTACCTGCGGCAGGACGATCAATATTAGCCGCTCTCCCTGTTCCACTCGTAATAACTCCCTGTAAAACTGCTGTTAAGTTAGCCGTTGCCCAGGGATCTAGAACTAATTGGGGTTCTGGAGTATTGTCTAATAAAACATTGCCAAGACTGTCTGTGATTCGAACAATGGCTGTTGGTTTAGAATGCCAACCATTACTAGCAAAGGTAGCATAGGCTCCCGCCATTTCTAGGGGAGTGACATCTCCAGCCCCTAAGGGAAGGGAAGTCACCGCTTGTAACGGACTTTTAATTCCTATGCGACGACAGATCTCAATAACTTTACTAACTCCAACTTTACTTCCTATAATCACTGCCGGAACGTTACGCGATTGTATCAAAGCAGTACGAATTGGCATAGGACCTCTATAACTCCCTCCATAGTTTTTAGGGCTATAAACATTTTGTCCATCCCGGAAACTTACAGGATTATCATTGACAATGGAGTCGGGGGTAAATTGGCCGCTAGCAAAAGCAGTATAGTAAACAAATGGCTTAAAGGAAGATCCAGGTTGACGACGAGATTGAGTAGCACGATTTAGCTGACTTTTATTGTAATCAACTCCTCCTACGATTGCTTTAATAAAGTGAGTGCGAGGATCAACCGATACTAAAGCGATCTGTAGATCTTTAGCAGAAATTCCCCATCGCCGTAAGTTACGATAACCCCTTTCTACGCTTTCTTTAGCTTTAAGCTGAAGATAATAGTCAACACTAGTTTGGATCCGCATTCCCCCTTTTAGGGTAACTTCTTCACCGAATTTATCCTCTAGCTCTTCCATAACAGTATCGGTCACATAGGGAAGTTTACTGTTCTGCCATGCTGTAGGTTTACCCATCCTTAAAGGTTCTTTTTTGGCTGCTTCAGCCTCTTGAGTAGAAATCCATCCCAAACCCCGCATTCTGTCTAAAACCATTGCTTGTCTTTGTTTAGATTTAGAATAATTAATAAAAGGGCTATAGGTTTCTGGAGCTTGGATGAGTCCGGCCATCAAAGCAGATTCAGCTAAGTTTAATTCGGATGCCGGTTTATCAAAATAACTTTCTGCCGCAGTTTGTGCCCCATAGTTATTATGACCCCAATAGATATTGTTTAGGTACATTTCTAGGATCTTATCTTTCTCAAAAACCTGTTCTACCCGAAGAGAAAGAACCGCCTCAGAAAGTTTGCGGTTAAAGGTTCGATCCGTCGACAAAAAGATATTTTTGACTAACTGCATGGTGATGGTAGAGGCGCCTTCTACCACACCACCACTTTTATAGTTCACCCAAAGCGCACGACCAATACTTGTGAGATTAACCCCGTGGTGATGATAAAAGTGACTATCTTCAATCGCTAGTACCGCCCTTTTAAGTTCAGGAGACATATAGTTTAAAGTTATCACTTCTCGGTTGGCTTCTTCATGAAGTCTCGATAGTAGCCGTCCTTTGATATCGTAGATATAAGTGGTTTCTGGTGGGGCATAGTTATTTAGACTCCGAACGTCTGGGAGATTGCGAAAGCTAATGGCAAGTCCAACAAGTCCCCCTGCAATAATAGAACTGGCTAACAGGGAGAGACTGAGTACAGTTCCTCCAGCCACTTTTACTACACCTTGCCTAAAGGAGGCTTTAGGAGAGGGGGGCTTGTTTGGATTAGTTTGTTGTCGAATAGTGCTAGACGACACGATAGTTTTACTTTCTCACTCCGAGTATAGGTTTATGAATTAGCGGAAGACCTGGCATAAATAAAGTTTTTTATAAGTAGTTTATAGGAATTTAGCCGAGATTCAATCCCCTAGTCTCATTTATTATGCCCTATACTCGAAATAAATTCCTAGCATTATGTCTATACACAGAATTTTCCATAATGTATAAGCAAGTTTTTTTGATGAGGATTTGATTATGTCTACTATTAAAGTTTCGGTTCCAGCTACAACAGCTAATTTAGGCCCGGGGTTCGACTGCATTGGAGCTGCTTTAAACCAATATAACTACTTCAAGTTTAGCCCCATTGAAACGGAAACTCCTGACCTGACTATTGCTATAACAGGGAAAGAAGCCGCAAGAGTAAGTTCTGATCGCACTAACTTGGTTCATAAGTCTTTTCTGAAACTCTATCAATATCTGGGACAAACGCCTCCTGATGTCGCCATCGATATTGAATTGGGAGTTCCTTTAGCTAGGGGGTTAGGAAGTTCAGCCACCGCTATTGTTGGCGGTTTAATGGGAGGAAATAAATTGGCTGGCGAACCTCTTTCCTTATCCGAGATTATGGAATTAGCAATCACTATTGAAGGTCATCCTGATAATGTGGTTCCTGCTTTGTTAGGGAATTGTCAATTATCTGTAGGACAAGCAGGAAATTGGCAAATTTGTCCCATTGTTTGGCACCCAGATATAATTCCTGTGGTTGCTATTCCTAATTTTGAACTGTCTACCCAAGAGGCGCGAGCTGTTTTACCTACTCACCTAAGTCGCCATGATGCTATCTTCAATATTGCTCGTCTGGGATTATTGATTAAAGCATTAGAAACAGGCAATCGAGATTGGTTAATAATGGCATTGGACGATAGAATACATCAACCTTATCGTCAAATGTTGATCAAGGGCTACAATTCTCTAAAAAAAGCTGCCATGTCCGTGGGGGCCTATGGGGTAGTCATTAGTGGGGCAGGATCTACAGTAATTGCCTTAACTTCTTCTGAGCATGCCGAGCAGGTATCACTTGCTATGACTAATGCATGGATGCATATAGGAATTGAAGCAGAAGCCCTATTGTTATCGATTGATTTAAATGGTACTAGAGTTGTTACTTTAAATGCGGATGGCGAGACTTGAACTCGCATGGCATAAGCCACACGCCCCTCAAGCGTGCGTGTCTACCGATTCCACCACATCCGCATCATAACTATTCGCGTCGTGTACCATCATACATAATCAAAAGCTCAAAGACAAGTAAAATTTTAAACTATTTTTTAAGTCTTCTAATGAGTTGCCAGAAATTACCAAGAAAAAAAATGTTAAAACAAGAGGCCAAGATTGACCCTCCATCTAAAAACCCTGTCATAATCTTTACATAGGGAACCCTGTATTTATCCAGAACTAAAGAATCATGAGCATTTCCATCAAACAATTATGTGTCTATGTTGCACTTCTAGCTGTAGGTAGCAGTCTTGGATTATGGAGAAGTTACTATACAAATCAACCATTGGTTACTCAGACGGTTCAAAACCCTCCAGTGGTTCCCACCAATCTGAACCCTTTATATTTTCCTTCTAGATCTGCGGGTGTAAACAATCTCAATTTTATTGCTAAAGCTGCTCAAAAAGTTGGTCCAGCAGTGGTTCGCATTGATGCAGCTAGACAAGTATCTAGCAACCTTCCTGACTCTTTTGAGAATCCTTTTTTCCGTCGTTTTTTTGGCAAGGAAATTCCGATTCCTAAGGAACATATTGAACGGGGAACAGGATCAGGGTTTATTCTTAGTGAAGATGGCCAATTATTGACAAATGCCCATGTGGTTGATGGAACAAAACAAGTTAAAGTGACTTTGAAAAATGGACAAATCTATCGAGGACAAGTATTAGGGATTGATAAAATGACTGATGTGGCTGTAGTAAAAATTGGTGCTACGGATCTGCCCACAGTTAAATTAGGAACAGCTGAGAATTTACAACCTGGAGAATGGGCAATTGCTATTGGGAATCCTTTAGGATTGGATAATACTGTAACAGTAGGAATTATCAGTGCCTTGGGGCGCTCAAGTTCAGAAGTTGGAGTTTCCGACAAGAGATTAAGATTTATTCAAACCGACGCAGCCATTAATCCAGGGAATTCAGGAGGGCCTCTTCTTAATTCTAATGGAGAAGTGGTGGGTATTAATACAGCGATTCGTGCAGATGCTCAAGGATTAGGGTTTGCTATTCCCATCGAAATAGCCCAACGGGTGGCCCAACAATTGTTTGTCAAGGGAAAAGCAGATCATCCTTATTTAGGGATTCACATGGTTACGTTGGATGGAGAGTTACAAAAAGAACTTAATCAAGAAAATAAATTAGATTTTGAAGTAACTGAAACTAAAGGAGTTTTAGTAGTTAGTGTGGTAAATAATTCTCCTGCTGCTGAGGCTGGTTTTAAACCTGGAGATGTAATTTTAAAAGTTGGGGGTAAATTAGTAGAAACTGCAACGGATGTACAAGAACAAGTGGAGCTGAGTTCTATTGGAAAAATTCTTGATGTAGAGGTAATTCGCCAAGGAAATTCTAATCCTAAGACTTTAGCAGTATGCCCAGAATCTTTCCCAATCAATAATTAATATTCAATAGTTTTAAGGTTATTTAATGGTGTTTTCAGGACTACTAAGTCAATATATCTAAAATGAATTAGAAAAGAACAAGTTATTTTGTATCACTACATTCAATTCATTGAAATTAAGTTAATACTGTCTTAGTTGATGTTTATTGGGGAGTTTTCTATTAAAAATGTTGGTTTAACAAGATTTAAGGATACGGTTGTTATTTTAAACAACTCAGTTAAAATACAACGATAGTTAATAATTAGCTAAAATAATAATCGCCAACAATAAAAACTAAAATAACTAATGGAAAAACAGCATTACATATGATTAATATACCTTTTTATTGTAAATTAATATAATTTTTTTTAGGTAAATAGATATATAAATTAATTAATTTTTTGAATATTTAATCTGATAAATATATTTAAGTGGTAGTTAATTGTTTCAATTTAAAAACATTAATATAGTTAAATTTTCTTGATTTTATTTATAAATCTCACTAATTTTTACTTCATTTTCTATTTATAACGAAATAATCATGCTTCTCAGTTTATAGAACTTTTAAAAAAGTTATTGTATGACATATCCTCGTTCCTAAAATAATTGGTTAATCACATCTTGCCTAAACTCAGGGATAAATTTACAGTTATCTATAAAGCCAATAATTTATTATAGTTGTTTTTAGTTAAATAAAGTTTAAATCTAAAATAACATTCCCTATAATTTTGTACTGATTCTACTAAGCCTTCAAAACTTGGCATACTCCACTACAAGATTGATAACAGACTTATATCAAAGTAAAATTGGTAAAATTAATTTTTGTATTTTCTCCCTTGCGAGCCTATAAAAAATGCTTCAGGAACATCATTGTTCAGGGCAAAACTTCTACAAAATAATGATATCTAACTAGATGAGGAAATACTTTTTTACAAGGGGAAAGAACCTGCAACATATAAATTTTTTTCATGATTCGATATCTTGAATCATGAAAATTAATTACCACGGTTATAGTTCTACCTGTTCTCAACAAAATTACGGTACTGCTCAAATCTTTGATGAGGATTATCTAGATCAGAAAATACCTCCGCGAGATTAAGATGAGATTTTATGTTCATAGTAAAAATATCGATAAATACTAATTCTCTTTTCACCAAACTCACATTTTAAATAAACAAAGATATTTTAGCATTTTCTACACTAAACTAAATTCAGTAGCTTTAAAAAAGCTAATAAAATAAATCTAGTTTTCAGTAAAAAGTATCAAATTTTTTAAGATTCTTAAATTTAATTCAGATGATCATTGTCTATTTTTTGTTTAACTTACTTGTCTTAGCCAATGAAGTTTTCTTAGTCCTTTTGCAAGGAATAGTTTTAAGGAAAATAGGAACCGTAAAATGAAACTGACTTCCGAGATCTTTCCCATCTGATTCCGCCCATATTTCACCGCCCCACCCCTGAACAATCTGACGACAAATAGCCAAGCCTAACCCCGTTCCCCCTGTACTACGCCGTAATGCTCCTTCTTCTTGATAGAATCGATCAAAGACTGTTTCCAAACAGTTGGGCTCAATACCTCGCCCCGTATCAGCTACCGTAACTTCTAAACTACCAGGATGAGTGCTGCTAACTTCAATGGTTACACTTCCTTTAGAACTGGTAAACTTACATGCGTTGTCGAGCAATTTAGCTAACACTTCCACTAGCCATTCCCCATCGGCTTGAATTAAGGGAAGTTCAGCAGTTACTAAGTTTTTAATGTTGGGTAAATTTCTATCTCGATTACGGGACCTAACATTACTCAGAGATAGTTCAACACATTCAGCTAAATCTAAGGGTTCGGGATGCCATTCTACCCGTCCACTTTCTAACCGAGAAAGGGTCAGAAAATCTTGGACAAGCTTACGCATACGTTCAGCATCTTGCAAGGCTGTATTAAGCATCACTTGACGCAATTTTGGGGACATATCAGGTTCAGTGGACAAACTTTCTAAACAAATTTGAATAGTAGACAGAGGTGTGCGTAATTCATGTCCAGTAATAGCCACTAAATTAGAACGGGTGCGATCAAGGGCCTCAAGTTGTTCATTAAGATCTTGTAGATTAGCATAAGCTTCGGCTTGAATGAGGGCCACACCAATTTGAGTGGTAATCGCATTAACTAAAGCCACATCTTCATCTTTCCAGTCCACAGGATTAGGACCACAGTGATGCAATTCTAACATCCCCAATAATCTTCCCCGATATAGAATAGGAACTAGTAGCCAGGATAGGATTGAACACTTAATAACAAGACTTTGCAGAGATTTTGAATCGGACTTTGTTCGGTTGAAAATACGCGGATCATTATTTGCATCTTCAATCATCAAAGCATCACGCAACTCCATCACTTCTTGAAATAAGGGATTGTCGTGTAACGGCCAAGTTTCTCCCTTAATTGAAGCAATACCAGCACTTAAAAATTCATGTTGAATTGTAGCTGTGGTATCAGTTTCCCGACAGCGATAGACAAGACAACGACATACTCCCAAACCTTCTCCTAATTTCTGAACGGCTAGGTGCAAAATCTCTTCAGGATCTAGTGAGTGTCGAATAGCAGTGGTAACCGAGTTAATCAGACGTTCCTTATGCTCTTTGGAGGCTAGGGAACGGTTGGCCTTAAGCAGTTTATACTGACTAGCTTGTAGATAACTAACGAGGCGTTGTACAAAAGGATCGGGATATCTGTTAGGACAATCCCACGTTAACTTATTAACTTCTTTTTGCTTAAGATTTACTCTTCTTTGTTTTAAAGTGGTCACCGGTAAATATTTCTGACGAGCTTGCTTGATTTTTGTCTTTAATTCCGGTCGATAGGCGAGAATGCGTCGTAACAAGGTATCTGCGGACTGTTGACTTACTTGACGATCGAATGTCCAAATTCCTTCAAAACGTCGGCTATTGTCCATAGCTGAACCAACACGGTCATTGGTATTATCATAATTTACTCCAATGCGTTCTTGACATACTAAGCAGCTCGCATAATCTTGAGCAATAACGATTAAGTTCCATTCTTGAGCCAAGCTGTCTGTTGATTTAAAGGCGATCTTTTCATAAACTTCAGAACTGTTTTCAAAGTCGGCTTCTGGAGCAGCCAATACATAAACCTGATCTGTTTTTTGAGCGATTCGCCGATATCGTTGAGCTTCTTGCCGATAAAACCGTTCTCGTTGAAAACTGGCAATAACTAGAGGATAACCTGAGCCGGCTAAGACTTGATCTTCCATAGCATGAGATAAAGCTGTCAAGGAAGCCTTGAAATACATTTGAGGCCGCCAATAGGGAAAAATTTGCAACAGTTCTGTTAAAACCGATATTGAGTTGCTCATCGACGTCTTTTTGGTATCTCCTCGCAAAATCGATTCATATCGCCCTTATAGCCTTTATATTGCAGTTATGGCCCCTTAAAAAAGGGTGTTGAAATATAAACAAAAAATCTATGTTTACAGTTACTCCTCATTGTAACGGGATTGCTATAGTGGCTAACGATAATGTTATTAGGATTTACTTAACTCTATGGACATAGCCTAGATAAGTTATTTTTTCTTTAAATACCATTCTATTAGAAAAACTTGATATATTGTTGTCATTAAGTCTGTGCGCATCTTCTATTTAGCCTAAAATATCAATAATCACTCTTCAATTAACAAAAAGGTTTTGTATGTGTTTTTATAATTTCGGCTTCAAGGACTTTTTCTGCACACTTTTACTTCTAATGCATTATCAAGGTAACCAAATCTTTCCAGAACGCTTTTCGAGACATTGATGCTTTTCAAATCGGTCTCTTCATAACCTTACTATTAGGCTTTTACAAAATCTGTCATTATTTTCTGATCTTTTAAGCTAAATAGAAGATCTTATCAGTAGTCATAAATATCAGGAAAAAATGACAATATAATCTCCCAAAACTTAATAAATTTGTTAATAATCTTGTAATTTAACAATCTCGCTTCTTGACCATTTATCCTAGTTTTTTGTTACTTAAAATTGAGCAAAAGATCTCTTTAATCCAAATTACATGAGTTAACCATAATTAATATGAAACTTTTAAGACTTTAGCAAAAGCTATTTATTGCCTAAACTATCGGAGAGCATATCTCATGATGGCACAAGAGCAACCCTCGTTAGAGGAAATAACTTTCAGACAGCTATGCAGCAGAGTAGCCAATAAGTATCATCTCTCCCTTTACAGCAGAATGCGTAAAGCACGACTACTGTCTGCGATAAAACAACTTATTCAGGAATAAACTGTTCAAAACCCAAAAATTAAAGAAACGACAATAAGTCCAACACTCGTTCAGGAAGAATAAGAAATGGAAGCATTTATATTTAAAATAGGTTAAGACGATATCGTAGAAGAACTTTCATCTTCTGTTGATGGCGGGCTTGGTGATCTCCACGATGGCTATAGAGAAAGCCGCATTGTAATTTTTCCTTGTGATGCGCAATGGTCTTATGCTTATTGATATGTTCCTAATGGTGCTAAAGAAGAATGACCTCGCCAAGGAGAACAGATGAGTTAGCACGGGAATGGTATTTACCGATTTCCGTAAGTGATCGTAATTATGTTCTCGACATCGGTTATCGTTGTTTCGATGGACGCTGGTTGATTCTCGCTCGTTCAGCTTCTGTTCTGTCTATCTTTCTGACTGGGCAAAGGACATCGTTGTTACTGTCGACTCGAACCAAGAACTCCAAAGCAAGATTGTTTAAAATTTCGTTCCTCTTACTCACCATCAAGCAATTCCAGGCGTCTTGTCTACGACGAAATTTTTGGTATGCTTCAAGGAGAAAAAGCTCAGTGCATGGCAGCTTCTGTGTTCGGTTCTATGCAACAAGTTGCAGGTTCAATGATCAGTCCCTACATTCATAAAGAAAAAGTGGTTAGTTCTTATATCTTTCCTTCCAGTATTGGAATGTGAGCAATTCCTCCCGCTCCTAGTGTGAATGTATCTAGTATATTTGGTGTGGGGTTAGGAGTTCCTGTTTTTACACTGCCCGGGTATTCCCGTAAGTTCTTGTTATTAGCTGGTGCTGAGTTAATTGTTTATGGATCTACTAAACCTGATGCTACTGTTAGCATTGGTGGTTATTCTATTGGATTTAATTCTGATGGTATTTTCCGTTTCCAGATGTCTTGATAAGATGGTTTGATTGACTATCCTATAGTGGCTGTAGCTGTTAATGGAGAACAAACCCGTTCTATCCATATGAAGTTTAATCGTGAAACTCTTAAGTGTCATGCTAATTTTAAGCAAAAAGCAGTTTTGGAGTGTCTTTAAATCTAGTCTATAACTCGAGACAATAATTGCTTTTTTAAGCATTCTTAAAAGTTTGCCAACTTGATTGCTCCTGATGAGTTTGTCGGGAGCTTATTTTCTAATAATAGAGAAATCCTTAATTTTTTAGAAAGAACGTTACCCCCCCCAAAAGTTCTATACTAGAATAGAATAAATATTAACTTTCTTTAAGAGATGTTGAGCCCAATTTTAATATTTGATGTGGCTTTAGTCGCCTGGTCACTCCACTTAATGCAAGAAGCAATTGACCAACAAGAATTTTCCTTAATGCTAGCAGGAACTTTAGTAGCCATGTCTGCTGCAGCAATGCTAGTAGTCTATTTTCTGATGGGCAAGTGTTTAAGCTATTTAATTCAACTCCATTAGGTTTCCTAAAAATAGTACAAATCAATAAATCTGAATATAATCAACAACATACAAACAGAATAAAAAAATAAATATTTTTTCTTCTTCTATTATCATAAAAGTTGATTGTACAACATATATTTTATGTTTGATTTATAGTGTTGCACTTCAATTAAATAACTCAAAAAAATCTCTAAAATTTTCTCTAGTAGGGTGTAGTCGTTGAAATTAAATCTCAAGAATTTTGAATAGGACTTAAAATAATAATCTCCAATAATCAAGATTTAATCCTAATGAAATTGCCCGATCAACGATGGCAAGTTGCTGTTCCTAATCCCAAACAAGTCGAGCAACTGATCAAAACAACAAAACTACCACCTTTAATTGCCCAAGTTATTATTAATCGGGGTATTGAGAGTTCCAATGCTATTGAAATCTACCTCAGTCCTGAAACTCAAACTCTTCCTTCACCTTTAGAGGAATTCCCTGATTTAGAGATCAGTGTAAAATTATTAAAAGATGCGATTACCACAGAGAAAAAAATCGTTATTTGTGGGGACTATGATGCTGATGGTATGACTAGTACTGCCTTATTATTGCGTGCTCTCACCCACTTGGGGGCTGATGTTCACTATAAAATTCCCAATCGGATAAAAGATGGTTATGGCATTAATGAACATATTGTAGAAGCCTGTGCTAATGAAGGAGTAGGGTTGATTTTAACAGTTGACAATGGCATTACAGCTTGTAAACCGATTCAACGAGCTATAGAATTGGGGTTAAGTGTTATTATCACTGATCATCATAATCTCCCTAAAAAATTACCTCCAGCCGATGCGATTCTTAATCCAAAATTACTTCGAGAAACTTCTCCTTATTGTGGATTAGCAGGAGTCGGAGTAGCATATATTTTGGCAGTAACAATAGCTCAAAGTTTTGGGTTACTCAAGGGTTTAGTAAATCCATTATTAGAATTATTCACATTAGGAACTATAGCAGATCTAGTCCCCCTTGTTGGTGTAAACCGACGTTGGTTAAAACGGGGTTTAAGGAAGCTTCCCCACTCAAAATTAGCAGGAGTTCAAGCGCTCATGCAGGTTACCGGAATCAGTGAAGAACAAAAACAACTTAAACCCGATGATATTGGCTTTCGATTAGGACCAAGAATTAACGCAGTAGGACGTATTGGCGAGCCTCAAATAGCGATTGAATTATTGACTACTGATGATCCTAAAATCGCATTAGAAAGAGCGATGCAATGTGAGCAAATTAACAACAAACGTAAGTCCATATGTGAAAAAATTGAATTAGAAGCTATTCATTTAATAGAAAATACTCCAATCCTTTGGAAACGTGACCGAGTTTTAGTGGTGATCAAATCTCAATGGCATCATGGGGTTATTGGCATTGTAGCTTCCCGTTTAGTAGAACGTTACGGAGTTCCTGTTTTTATCGGAACCTATGAAGAAAACTCTAGTAAAATTAGAGGGTCTGCACGAGGAATTAAAGAGTTTAATATAGTTGAAGGATTGGATTTTTGTCAAGATATTTTAGAAAAATATGGAGGACATAAAGCAGCAGGTGGCTTCAGTTTATCAGCTAGCAAATTAGAGGCTTTCAAACAAAGATTAAGCACCTTCGCCCATCAATGCTTAAAAACTCAACATCTCAAACCTTTAGTAATAATTGATGCTCAGGCTAATTTTAAAGAATTAACTACTAATTTATATCAGTCCATTGATCAACTTCAACCTTTGGGAATTGGCAATCCTTTCCCTGTTTTTTGGACTCCTAATATTTATATTGTTAAGCAAAGAATAGTAGGTAAAAATCATATTAAGTTAGAAATTTCTCAAAATGATTATAATCAAACAGAGATATATGCAATTGCTTGGCGTTGGGGCGAGTATTTTCCCTTACCTAAACGAGTTGATATTGCTTATAAACTAACAGAAAATGACTGGAATGGTAATTCAAAAATTGAGTTAGACATTGTAGGAATACGATTACCATCATATCCTTTGTCTGCTTCTGATCAGAAATCAGAAATCTTTCAATATCAAGGGCGAAACTATCGATGTAGTTTTTCTGCCACGGAGAAGAAATTAAAAATTAGAAATGATCAAGGAAAGGTGTTAGCCGTTAAAAGAGGAGAAAGACAAGGGTTTTTAGGAACAACGCGGGAAAATTTGCAGAACGTCGATATTACTCAGCAACGTTACTTTGATTTAATTAAAATAGCCATGGAGGTTTTAGGTTTATGAACCTCAAATTTACCCTAATTTTTTGAGTGAGATAGCTTAATTATCATTTTTTATCATTCAAATTGTAGAAAAAATACACAGATAACAAATTATTAATCAATAAAGTATATTTTAAAATTAGAATTTAGGTTTTGTATGAAAAAATAGTAAATAAATTTTAAAATATCAACTTACCGAATACTTATAGATGATAGTAGGTTGTGTTTAAATCTACGTATAAGTCAATTTATTTAAAAATAAAAACATAAAGAAGTTTACTTTTGAGTGTAAGTCAAACCATCTGAATTAGAATTACTAATTAACTACTCTGATCAGTTGTTTTCTTAAGAATATTGCGACCCATTGAACTAGATAAAAAAGGTTGACAAACCCTATGACCATATGGGTAAAAAATACGTAAAGCTATTGCGGTTCAGTCTTTTAAATCGGCTTTTAAATGGGTAAAGCTAACCGATTATCCTAGTGAATATACTATGCTCAATAATAATCTCACTGACGCTCTACAATCTCTTCCAAGTGTCATCCGGTATAAAATAATTTGAAAGCTCTAGCTGCATACAATAAGGCGTTAAAGGTTTGTACTCCTCAAAATACTCCTGTTGAATAGGCTCACACTATTTCAAATAAGGCAAACGTTTTATTGAATTTAGCTGATGATGTTGAGCATCCTGAGAAGGGCAATCAAAATAATATGATGGAAGCTAAAACTTACTATTTAAAAGCCCAAGGAGCATTTAGTCAATACGGACAATGGGAACGAGTATAAATCATGAAAAACGCTTTACAAAATATAGAGGTATAATTAGAAAGTTGGTAATTTAATTTCTCTAAGGAACGTAATTAAAATGACTGAAATTTTAGGTGACTTAGGAACAGATACAAGCCTTCATAGTTTTTTTGTAAACCTAATGATGGGAGAGATAACCCTAGTAACAGGCTTACTCTGGTTAGTAGTAGCTGCTATCATTTCTGTTGTTGGTGGAGCTATGGGTGGAGTGTTATTGGCGGGGAAGGATATTGGCTATCAATTGTCTGCCATGTTGGGTAGTTTATTTGGTCCTGCTGGAGTTATTCCAGCTGTTGCCGTTGGACTTATTTTGTTGAGATTAATGTAGGAGTTACAGATAATGTTAAAACTTACCTGGTATAGTGCGAAATTGTTTTTTAAAGGAAAATTAATTCGTGACACTGGATATTTTTACAAACAATACGCTTTAGGGTTTTTTATCGGACTATTGTTATTAGTCGGATTGTCTAAAATGGAGGTTAATTTAGCTTTGGCTATTACAGTGTCTAGTCTAGTGACAGGGATGCTTATGCCTTTTTTGTTTAAAGATATAAAAATGTAATGATTTTCCACATTGAGTTATTCAGATTCTATAGTGGCTAGCTATTAACTATTCACTATAGAATTTTAACTGTTGATATATAAATAAATCTATCTCCACATCAGGACAAGTGAAGATATTAAAAAGCCTAGCAAAAGAAATTAGTCCCTGTGAGCAAATAACATCTTAATGGGATAAAAATCAGAAGGTGATTGTTAAAAGGTACAGTAAAAGAATCACATCAAGAAAAGGTTAACTCGTATAGTTCCTAGAATTAAACAAAAATCAATGGATATATTGCGCCATGCAGTTGAGGGTAAAATTGTTTATAGATTATTACGTTATAATCAATTAATTAAACCTCTAACTCCGCTCTTAGAAGAACGTATTCGAAAAACATTATAAGCTGTTCAATTAAGAGCAAAAAGTCATAATGAAAATATAGAATTGGTGGCGATTGAACTACCTAATAGTGTCAAAGTTCAATTGATTCGGACTTGTAAGAATTGTGCAACTTCTAGCCTAACCCCAAAACAGGAGTTAAACAGGTGATAAAAACTTATTGTCGTAAAATCACGTCCTATCAGTGAATAACTCTACAATAGTTAATTGTTAAGAATAACAGCTGTTTAAGTGGTTCATTTTCTTCATTCTAAGATAGAGGTTAGACATTTTGAACAACTATTGACGAGATATTCAATCGAAGAATTTCACCGCTGTAAATTTAAGGATTAACGTTGATTTGAACCAGACAACATGAGCAAGTAATTGTGCATAGTAATAGTTGTAATCATGTAACGATGCCCTTAGAAATTAAAAAAGTTGAAAATGGTATTTTAACCTGCTTATATCATGAATTTAAATATCGCTTAGCTAAAGAACAATGTTTAACGGCACTAGAAATATCTCTGGAAGCTTATTCCGTTAAACAATATGGATATCGCGTGTTAGTTCAAGTTTCTTCGGAGAAATGACATAAGCTGTTCAGATTAAACTTTCTTGTGTTTGCTGACAAATTTTTCTTTAACAAATATATTCTTGGGGTCATAAATAATAATATACTACCAAATAAGTTCCCCCTACTGCGACAAGAATTTATCTCCGAGTAAATTTAAAATATGAGGGTATTTGTTGGCTAATTCCGTATTTAAAATTTCATCATGGGTCAGATTCTAAGGATTAACCAAATTTCCCTGTCCATCGATACAAACCATTAATATCTACAAACAGAGTATCAGAAAGATAATAATTTAAGACATAAAGCCTTTCGTCCTACTTCGTTTTATTCATCTCAAATTAAAAATCTCTTATACCTATAAGTATTTTAAGTGAAAAATATAATGTATGAAGTTTTAGATAAGTTACGTTAACGACATCGTGGTCTACTCTACCGAAAATTCGTAACTATTCCGATCCCCTTCTCTTTATCATAAAGATGATTGGAAAAAAGATTTAAGGAGCAACGATGACGCAACCACCAAAACTACATACAGTAAACTATTCGTATAATTAGCAAAACAGTTCACTGTTCCAACGTCTTTAAGAAATAGTGGCTATTGTCGAAACCCTAGGTTTTGATTGTAAAGACAATACTTATGACTTGCTGTCTTTATTATGCATTTTAGAAACTTTACACCGAAAAATCCGATCTAACCTTTTCGAACCTTCTTTGCCCAATACTCGTAATAAATTATATGAAGTTTTAAAAACCATTAAAGAAAAGGGAGGTTAGCCTTATATTTAACGAATAAAACTGCAAAAATTCCCTAATTATTGTCCCAATTCGACCTCTTCCTAAATTTTGAAAATGGCGAGAGAAAGACTCTAAAATTAGATATTTGACTTCCACTGAGTGACTTATTTTTCCTTGTCTTGGCAAAGAAGTCTTTACAAGGGACAATAGATTGCAGTTACTATATCAATTAAATTTAAGTCTCTTTTGTGGATAAAATTCGTACTGTTTCGGATACTAAACGGGATTTCTACACCCATCACGCCCGACCCATAAACTCTGTTTACCGCCGTTTTATTGAAGAGTTGTTGGTAGAGATACACCTGCTCTCAGTTAATGTAGATTTTCGTTACGATCCTATTTATGCTCTAGGGGTTGTCACTTCTTTTGAGCGTTTTGTTCAAGGATATCAACCCCAAAAAGACAAAGACTCTATTTTTTCAGCGTTGTGTTATTCAGTTGGAGGCAATGCTGAACAATATCTACAAGAAGCTCAAACTCTTTTAGCTCAGGTTAAAGGAATGTCAGTGTCAGATTTCAGGGAAATTCTTAAAGCTGCTAGTTCACAAGTTCCTGACAATAGAACATTGTGTGAAATTTTTCAAGCAATTGCTCAAAATTCTCGGTTTAAATATAGTCGTCTGTTTACGGTAGGTTTATATACTCTAATAATGGAACTTGCTCCTGATTTAGTCACAAATCAGGAGCAAAGCAACCTAATTTTTAGTCAAATAGCTGAAGTGCTTCATTTATCTCCAGAAAAACTCCAAAAAGACTTAGATCTCTATCGTAGTAATCTCGATAAAATAGAACAGTTACTTGCTGTTGTTGAAGATGCCCTCAAAGCAGAACAAAAAAAACAAAAAAAAGTAACACAACAAACACAGACAACTAATTTTTCCGTTAATTCAGACAATGATTCTAAGGATGATTTGAATAACTCATAATGGATTTGTGCCAAAGTTTAGCTGGATTTAACTGAGAAAAAGGGAAAAGGGAATAGTTTAGAGAATTTGATAATCTTATTATCATCATATTATTGATATAAAACTCAAGTTATCAGTTTGGACTCTTTACTTTCTTCTAATCCCTAATTCTTGATTTATAATCCCCACTATAGCTAAAATTTAAAGACAAGAAAAAAGATTAACTTTCATAAAAGTTACTGATATATTTATCACTTTGTTGACGTTCTATATTAGTTACTAAATTAGCCTAAATTTCTTATATAATTAGGAGATCTTGATTAAGATTTTGGGATCTTTTGTCTAATTTTTAATAGAGATTCATAAGATAGAATACTCAAGAGATTTTGTAGATACAATTTATATTTTATTTAATAATTTATGGATATTATCTATGGAAGTAACGGGTATTATTTTTTTATTTAAAACTGCTATGTTTTAGTTTGTTGATAAGTAGATTTTTTAGAAAATACAAAAATAGACACTATATTTATAATAGTCAGTCAAAATCATAGTCTCGACTTTAAGGATTAAATAAATATTCTTAGCAAAATTTATCTCCCATTGAGATTATTCTCAATAATCAGCAAACAATTGTTAATTTTTTTAAAAAAAAGTGCCGACTAGACTGAAGCTGACCCTAGCTGACAGTCAACTTCATTACAATAAACAATGATTACGCGACCAGCCCGAAGACTGAAAATCTAATCTTTTGGATCGAAGGGTGTGAGGAGACTAATTAAAGATTGTATTACTCATGAATACCGCTCGAATTTCCCAGCTTATCCATTTGACTTACAGTTTACATCAATGGTTCCCAAAACTTATTTCTGACAGTCAACTTTGGTTGTTTTTAGTCATTTCCATTGTTGTAAGCCTTCCTTTGAAGAGTGTTTCTCAAAGTTTAGGAACTCTGCCCTTTCCCCCTCCTCTTCGAGTTCCTGAAAATGCAGTTCCTAATACTTCTACTGAACCAAGTTCTGAATTTAGTAGTTTTATTCCTGTTGAAGTAGTTCCAGCTAAACCTATGTCCCCTATGAGCGTTCGTGAATATACCTTTCAAGCTCCAACTAGCCACCCGTCTTCTGTCCCCGTCAGCCCTGTCACTCCTAGAAGCTCGGCTTCATCTTCCCAATCAAACAAGACTCCTAGTCTCTATCGAGTAGAAGTCGTGGGTAAAAATACATTGCTTTTATCTCAGGTTCAAACTGTGGAACCTCTTGCGTTTATTCGTCAAAGTGAGGGGGTTATTCATGCAGGGATATTTAAACAATCCCAACAAGCTCAAAAAAGGGTTGTTGAATTGCAGCGCAAAGGGTTATCTGCAAGCGTCGTTCGAGTTTATGAAAGTAAACAATGACGTAATTAGATAGAAAACCATTGCAAATCAGCAGTCAATGTGTTGTCAAATTAGTCATACTAAAGATCAATGCTAATTAACTTTTAGTATGACTAATTTAAAAAAATGTCACTGAAACAGATTAAAGTCTTAGTGGGGTTTAGTTTATCTAACAAATCATATAAACTTTAATAAAATACATGTCAACCTTGATTCCTTTACATTAATTTCTGTGACAAATATTTATTATACTTATTTATATAAGTTAATAAAATTCGAATTGAAGGAGTCATAACAATCATGTAAATATTGTTATTATCTTATTTGTTATTAGTTTAGTCGTCGCTGTAGCAATCAAGACCACAGCTCATTTCCGTAGTGAATAAACTAAACCTATCCACAAGATAAACTAGCATTCTAAATCCTTTGAAATCTTGTTTCAATCTATAACTGATCAAGGAATAAACTACAGAGATAGTCACCCTGTATTTAACAAAGATGCGTATGGTAGTCAAAAACTATCCATGAGCTAAAACCTGTAGTGGTTATAAGCTGTCAACCGCTATTAACTTTTTCAAGGAAGGATTGTTATTTATCATCAATCTTCGATAGCAATTTGATAGCTTTCTGACAGAGAAGTTCATGACAGTGACCATTGCTGGCAATTAATCCTCCCCACTGTTCAACATCCCCCTTGTTATAGGCTAAAGGTGTGCCATCAAAGTTAGTGAATTTTCCTCCTGCTTCTATTAGGAGCAACTCAGGAGCAGCGAAGTCCCAGTCTTTGGGAGCAGATTTGCCAGACAAAGAAGCATAAACATCAGATTTTTGTTCAAGAATAGTAGAAATCTTTCCTCCAACACTCCCCATATAGTTACAATCTTTCAATGGTAAGCTATTGATCAATTCCTGAAAACGATCATCACGATGGGTTCGACTCACCACTAAGAACAAATCTTTCATTTGATTTCGTCCTGAAACACGAATAGGTCTAACTATTCCGTCGGGAGTTTCTACAAAAGTACCCTGATGTTTCGCTGCAAAATATAGTTTTTTAGCTTCAGGAATGCCAACTACGGAAACAACAGGATGACCTTTATAAACTAGGGCAATATGTAGAGCATATTCCCCAGTTTTATCAATAAAATCTCTAGTACCATCAAGAGGATCAATAATCCACACCCAGTCTTGAGGAATAGGATCAGTTTCTTGGTAAGTTTCTTCACTAAGATAACCAAAACTGTCAGGAGCAAAAACTTCTTGTAATTTCTCTAAAATATAGTGGTTGGCAGCCAAATCTGCCGCAGTGATTGGTCCATCTTTTTTATCTTCATTAACATCTAGATTGCCTTTATTGGCTTCCCTTCGGTAGTAAGAACGAAGAATTTCAGTGGCTCCCCAAGCAACAGAGCGAACAACCTTAAGAATTTCCTCTAAATTTTTGGTCTGTGTAGTTTCCAAAAGACCCTCAACTTTACTTTTTGTAATTTTCAATTGTAAGATGATACCCTACCTGTCCTAAAAGTTTTTGAGTTTCTTAATAAAAAAAAATTTATCTTTTTTTTGAATAATTTTGCCCCCGTTTGCAGATCCCTAATAGCTTCAGGTTGGTTATTTAAGACTAGACAAACTTTAGCCCGTTAGAGGTAGACTTCAGCAAATTCATTATCTAGATATAAGGCATAGTTAAAATCAGCGATTGCTTGGGAATAGTTGTTTATTTTAGTATAGGCAATGTCTCGATTGTAGTAGGATTCTGCATCGTAAATATTAAAGCGAATCACTTGAGTAAAATCTGCAATTGCCCCTTAATAATCTCCTTTAATTCCTTTTTCCATACCTTCAATCAAGATTTCTTCAAGGTTATGAACGTCATTGGACTGTCGACTCAAAAAAATAACTTCCTGGAAAGGACTATAGAGAAGACTATGTCCTTGCGTGAAGGATAAAACAATCAATATCTCAAGATAGTTAAAATAACATAAACTCATTATCATCAGGGTATGAAAGAAAGATAGTTTTTATATTATGATGTTGAATGCTTATAATTTTTAACAGATCTGGGAATTATTAGAGAAAATAGATTGTTCAATCAAAATAAATTTTCTCTATGCTCCTCTTCAGAGATATTGAGAGATTTACCTAATCTCTTTTTAGTAGCTAACTGATAGAGTCAGACTACATTAATTTAACTCAGATACAACAAGGATTGATCGAACTCGAAATCTAGATTATCTGCTTATAATAGTTATTGAATAAATTACCAGTCAATCTATTCCACCTGAGTTAATGTGACAAAATTGAAACTTCATCAGAGGTGGGGATTTCCTTGGTAGTGACCATGGTAAATTTTTGTGATATCAATACAAACAATTTAGTAAGCGTGTCAAAAAACAATGTTCCTTGGTAACAGATGAGCATTATTTAAGAGAATTACAATAAATTATCTGGTGAGGTCATGAACCTATATAAATAACAATACAATAATAAAAAGTAGTTTAACATTTATTGAGAATATAAATAATCTAGTTAATTATTATTAGACTTTGTATTTATTGCAAAAATACAAAGTCTAATAATAACTTTTTATATTTCAGATAAATTCTATCGTTTTACTAATAATTTTATTAGCTAATAAAATTATTAGTAAAATCATTATAAACTAATTAATTTCACGAAATATTGAACATAAAAAAGATTTATTATCAATTACTATAAAAAGCTAGAAGAGAGCTATAAGTAGCTATAGTATAATGCAAAAATAGTTAAATGTCTTTCAAAGACAACATCTATACATTTTCTAATTATTTAAAATTTCAATAAACTATTTCTTATATTCATAGAAGTCAATAAATAATTAGAAATTTAATCATTTTTAGATAAGATATTTACTTATTGTAAAGTATATCTTTAAGAAATTGTAAGGCTATCAATATAGCATAAAAGATTAAATAAATTACTGTAGACTACAACAATAAACAAGATAAATCACTGAAAAACTGCAGTTTACCCAAACTATCCTAGTAAATGGTTTTATGCAGATATTTTTAAAAAATCTTGTATTTTCTTCTCAAGAAAGCCTATTTATTAGTCTTTCTCGTGAAAAGGGTATGATCTTCTTCCATTTAGAAAATAAGAAAGTGTTGACCAAAGTATATCCATAAGAAACTGCAGATGATTACAGGTTTCTAAGAGAAGCTTGTAATCATCTGCTACAGATTACAAGATTTATCTTGAAATTTGTAACAAAATTCTATCTCCTTCAGCATTAGCGGTGTTAAACTTACGTTTGCTGTGAATTTGAGAATAAAAAATGGACTTAGAATATCCCGATGATCTAAGATACTTAGATTCCCATGAATACATTCGTTTAGATGGAAAAATCGCTACTATTGGCATTAGTGCTTATGCGCTCGAACAACTTGGAGATATAGTGTTTTTAGAATTACCTGAAGTAGGAGATTCCATAGAGATTGGGGAAGTTTTTGGGGCAATTGAATCAGTAAAAGCGGCTGAGGATCTCTATCCTCCCGTATCAGGTACTGTTGTAGACCGCAATGAACAGATGATTGAAACTCCTGAACAGATCGCTGATGACCCGTACGGAGATGGATGGTTACTCAAAATTCGGGTTGAAAACCTTGATGATCATTTGGACAATACTTTATCTGCTAGTGAATATCAAGCTCAAGTAGAAGGAGAAGAATAACATTATTGATATGTTACTTTGCCATAAATGAACCCAAAAAAGGTGTTCCCATTACGGAGAACACCTGAAAATCAACTAGAGTTAAAATGTTGGCTATAAATAATAGGGGCTGTTCACCATTAGCTAAATCAAAGGGTAGTTGTGAGCGTTTCGTTCGTACATTATTTTCATTATTCCAATTCCCACATAGTTTAAGACATCAGTCTAGGTACTAATCGTACGATCTTAAGAAGATGATATTAATTGGTCGAAATTAAATTCACTTAAGGTTAAAGTCCATTAAGTTGATTTCCATTGTTGTTAACCAGATACTAATAACAGGCTAGTCCTCTAAAAAAAGAAGTGTAAAGCACAGCTATCATTAAAAGATACATATTGAAAGATTAAGTGGACCAAATAACCGTTAACAGCCATAATATTATAGTTTTTCTCTTCTTATTCCAAGTCAGAATTATAGTTCTGAGACTCTATATGGCAGAAAATAGTGCCCCACTAAATACACCGACAACCCCCAACATGTAAAATTGGTGTATCAATATATTGTATTCTGTTTGAAATACAACCACAAAATTAAAAGTTCCATTGATTCCTACGAGCATTTTATCAGAGAGGTATCCTTGACTAATTAGGATAGACGAGGAAAACAGTGGTTGTCGTAGAAATACACATACTATAAGTAATAAAAATTCAAGGAGCTATTCCTAAACGGTTAATAGAGTTCTTATTGTTTTCCCATTTAACAGAAAATACCAATCAGAAAATAAAAAATTCCTAACTGACAAGGATTTTCATTGTATAGCGACTCATCTAGGGAGGTTGTTCACCACAAAATAGGGTAAAAGTGCAATTTCATGGTGTTAGACGAAGAGATAACCGCTCCAAAAGTAATATGATTTCTATCAAGGAGAAAACCGCTACAGTTTCGCTGATATGATAAATATCTACAGTAAGAGGGAGAGTATTTTAGCTGGGTAGAGTCGCAATGAAAGCAATAATAAAACAAATAGTTAAAGTAGGAATAGTGAGAATAAGAACAACACCAAACCAACCGACATATAGACGGTTATTAATGCCAGGCAACCACTGACAAAACCGTTCCCATAGAAAAATATCTTATCTAGTGTGTAAAGTTACTTTTATAGGAAAATGATTACTGAATCACAATATTTAAAGTCAGTAATGTAGCAATGACTACGTTTTCTGCATCTATAATCTAAGTGTATTTATTCCTTTAGTCTATAATCCACTATTCTTCCTTGTTTTTAACAAAATCATATCCTTTATTATAAGTTTAATAAGTCAAAATAGTTTTTTAAATTAAAAACCTTAAAATCTTACTATATTTACTTGTATTCTATTAGACATCAAGGTGATTGGTGACGAAACCCTATTTTCTAATATAGTTTTGATAAACTGTCATTTTATTTTACTTCTATTAACTATTTCCTGTTCGATTTAAAACATCTTCGGCTGATAGACCATCCCCTTGATAGCCAAAGTACCATAAGGCGGCTGCGGCTTGAGCGCGAGTGACAGTTTTTTTAGGTTGAAACAAGATTATATAACCAAAAACACGGCGGACGTTCCCCTGTTCTCCATTTTGGAAATCAGCATATAATCCCCGTAATCCTATAGGCTCAATTTGAGTAGTGTCCTGAAACCCCCAAGTTTCTCTAATCCCATCAATAGAAGCTTTAGGTAGACTTTTCCCCATGTCTAAAGGAACTTTCCAAGCAATTAAATCAGACCGTGTTAACAATTCATTAGGACGGAATAAAAAAGTGTTACTGTCTCCTGTCAGATGAGAGGAAATTAACCCTGCCTCGGCTAATCCTTGAATTACGGCAAAATCAGCGTCATTTGAAGGAACATCACTAAAAACCGGTTGAGCATTTTTTAATCCTAAATGGATTTGTTGCTCAGGATAATCTTGATAAAATTTATTTTTAGCCTTGACTAACCATCGTGCGTATTCCCGACGAGTAATCGGTTCATTAGGGTTAAATTGGTTATTTTCTTTAGCAGTTAAAATACCCAAGTTTGCTACATCTTTAACATAGGAACGTAAAGCTTCAGGGACTTGATTAAGATCAGAAAAATTAGTGGGTTTACTAGTAATAGTTGAAGACTGATCAAAAGAACTATTATTTAATTGAGTCGTATTAACCTGTTTATATCTAATGGTAAATTCTGTTGTTGATTTCATGGGAAATAGAGATAGTCTAATCTTTAGATTATTTTTTTGAGCAATTAATGAACTTTCTTGAGAGTCAGACGAAAAAGACTGAATAATTTCCCATTTTTGCAACTTTAATTGCTGTTCATAAAAATTCTTAACTGTCTCAGTAGGTTCATTGGTTTTCCAACTAACTTCTCCGTTATTTTGTGTAATTTTTTGATTTATTTCTTGTAGAGTAGCTTGGGGATATTGGGGAATTTCTGAGGGAAAATTATTGGGAAGTTTAATGATTGGATTTTGATGAATTTCTGAATTTTTTGTAAATTTAGGATTTGCAGAAAATCGACTTTCTAACCCTTCTATTCCCCTACATGCTGTTAATAGTCCTATTAAGGAAAGCAAAATACTGTAACGTATCACAACCATAAGCCTAAACAATACCTAAAGAATTAAGAGTTCGTTTATCTAGACTAACGCATTACAGCAAAAGTAGAGTAAGCAGATATTATGTCTCTTCTAAATATAGAGAATATAATTATTCTTTTTTATCTCAAATATTACTGTTCTTACAAAGCAAGCGACATAATAAGTATACAGCTTTAAATAAAATTTTAAAAATATAAATTATTTTATATCTCTATATCTACTAAAGTAGAGCTATTTTTCTATTGTTTTATTTTTTTAAAAAAATAATAAAAATTTTTATTCAGTCAATAATAATGTAGCTATTTACTTTATTTTATAATGTTTATTTTTACAATATTGTACTAATAATTTTTACTGTATTTTATATAAAATAACGTATTTTATATAAGTGAATAAATATTGCCATGTTTTTATTTTTTTATCTTTTTTCTTGAAAAATATTTATCTTAAATACTTTAAAATAAATATTTTTTTCTTTTTTTGTATATTTATAATTTCAACTACAAAGTACTTTTTTTAGATTGAAAATTATCAATTTTTAGCTATCTATTTTATTAAACCTAATATCTCAGATGAACGATTACAGCCTAAAAATCTAGATTGAACTATCGAAAATTCTATTTTGATATTTTTTTTATTTGCTTTCTACTTTTTTTTCAACGTTAAAGCGATTACTTTATGTTCTCATACATCTCATATTTAAGTTCATCTCTTAAGATGTTACTTTTGCATTTGCAATTATATTGTTTAAAAAACTTCGACATGAAAGTCTTATTTGGACAAATAGGAAAAAATTGGAGATCTAAAACTATAATTTTATCGTTAAATCTATAATAGAAAAAAATATAACTATGACCTTTTAACTTTATATAAATCTCTTTATCATCATGAAGATGTACTCAAATATAATTACTGAATCTATTAGTATAATACTAATTTTTTTTAAATATTTAAGATAAATTTAAGACAATAACCTTATCCCAACCCCGACTATAAATATATTTTTTGACTGTGGCAGTATACTACTCTCCTCTATTTTTAGAATAAACTTTATACCATACAATAGTAAGTTTTTTATGTGGTTATTTACATTCAAAGATTTTAGGAACTAACTTCTACCATAAATAGGGAATAACATTGCTGCACCCTTTATCTGTTTTCTACCTAAAATTAGAATGACTTTAAATAAATTTAACCTGAAATTTAATTTTTTAGACTCCGACTTCTCATATTAGTTAGCTAGGATCCGATCTCAAATAATATTGTTTCGCATAATTAACTTTTACATGATATATAACAAATAGTTAACAACTCATCCTCATCCTAAACTTCAAAATTTATTCTGTAAACATTGAAGCTACACTTTTTGTTCTAATCACAACTAAAAAACATTTGCATTCATAGTGAATTTCTTTGCTTAAAGCCTATATTGCTAATTAACTACTAAGTTAATTAGCAATATTACGGATAATATTTATCTTGATCATTAGTAGCTATGATACCTACATCAAAAATTCCAAAGCTTGTTTTTGGTTTATTTGAAACGCTGCATTTTACATCCACTTCATCTCAAATTGTTGCGTTAAGCTGAGATTGGAAAATTTTGACTTTATACAGACCTCTTGAAAAAATAAAAACCTCATTTGTACTACCCCAACAAAGTTAATCCCACAAAGGTACTTTTTTTAGAAAATCTAACAAAAACTTAACAAAATGTCTAGTTTAAAACCTATAAACTAGGCATTTTTAGCTTGGACAGCATTTGGAGACCCAATTAATAAGCTCTATGAGTCGACAGAATATGCACATAACATTATTCTTGGCAAGATATTTGTCAACAATTTACTCAGCATGAACAAAATATTAAGTATATCTACTCACAAAAACAGAAAATTCGAATAACTTTCTTTCAAATCATTTGACGAATACTGTAAAGAATCTGTAATAATCTAAAAGGGCAGTATATTTTGCAGTCCTTATTCATTGCCAGAACTGTTAAAGATTAAAACAAAATCGTGAGTGATCACCCTATCAGCACAGCTAGAGGTAAGATAATTTCGACGGCACAAGCCAATATTACTAACAATAATCTGGGTTTTATAGAAATACGTCTCCGAAAAATTTCTGGACAAGTCTCTATATAAATCATATTTCGATATGGCTGATCATTGCTAAACTAATGAGTTTTTTTTAAACCAATCAATGGAGATATATCCTATGCCCATACGTTTATATATCGGTAACTTACCCAAAGAACCTATCGAACGCCAAGCTTTGGAAGAAATGTTTGCTAATGCTGGTGAAATTATGTCGACAAAAGTAATTAAAGATCGCAAAACGGGAAAATGCCGAGGGTTTGCTTTTGTCACTGTAGCCACAGATGAATTAGCCGATGCGTTTATCGAGGAATATAACGGTCAACTTTTCATGGATAGTTCTCTCAAAATTGAAAAAGCCTTACCGAGAGCTAAAAACACAGACAAAGAAGAAAACCAAGAAGAAAAGCTTGCCCCAATTCCGGCTCCATCTCCGAAGTCATCAATGAAAAAAGGTGGTGCCAAAAAACGGTCTCGTGCTCAAAGCAGTGACAGTAGTCCCTCTGGCGATAGCTTTCAACCTGATCCACGTTGGGCTGATGAGTTAGCTAAGCTTAAAGAAATGCTTGCTACTTCATCTAATTAGAAGAATGTTAGGGTAAAGGGTGGGTTCATAAAAAATGACTGATTAAGTAATTACTCATCCTCTATTCTTGAAGTTGGAATCTAAAAATCCAGACGAATAATCTGCTGTTAAGGAGTTTAACCATGTCAATGACCAATGATCTTGTTGTGCTTGCGAAACAAGAGGTAGGAAAGTCTGCCGTTGCTCGTATTCAATCTAATTCCATTGTCGGGTTAGGTACAGGCTCTACAACAGCCTATGCCATTCAATACATTGGAGAACGCCTCAAATCGGGAGATTTAAAAAATATTGTTGGGGTGACGACTTCCTTTCAAGGAGAAGTCCTAGCTAGAAAATACAATATTCCCCTGACCACCCTTGATGTGATTGATCATATTGACATTGCAATTGACGGCGCTGATGAAGTTGATCCGAAGAAAAATTTAATTAAGGGAGGTGGTGCTGCTCACACTCAAGAAAAAATAGTAGATAGCTTAGCTAGATTTTTGATTGTGGTAATTGATAGTAATAAGCTAGTAGATAAATTGGGCTCAACTTGTCCGTTACCTGTGGAAGTAATCCCCAAAGCAGTAACTCCTGTTATGCGTCAATTAGAACAACTGGGAGGAAAACCGGAAATCCGAATGGGACTCAGAAAAGCTGGACCTGTAATTACAGATCAGGGAAATTTAGTTATTGATGTCAAATTTAAAGAGATTAACGCTCCAAAAACCTTGGAAGTTACCATTAACAATATTCCAGGGGTACTAGAAAACGGTTTGTTTGTTGGGATAACTGATTTGGTCCTAGTAGGAGAAATTATCAATGGTAAGCCAATAGTAAGGGAACTATAAACTATAGCTGCTTTTGCCTAATGAACATCGATCTCCCCGTTGTCACAAACAAAGGGAGCTGTACCACTGAATTATTCTTTAGTTTATGTCAAGATAATTACATTTAATAGAATTTGTGTGTCATGGAGGATAAACATTAAAAATAAAAATTGTGACAAAAACTATTTATACCTGATTTGAGGAGATCAGGAATTCAAAGACTTTTAAGTTTAGATAATAACTCTGTTATGCTGTTTATAGCTAACTAAATTCAGCAACTCCAGAAATTATGACTAACAGCTAACAGTTATGATAATTTTTATTCTAAAAATAACAGAGGAACCGTGAAGCTCAATAAGACGGTTAATAAAAGTGAACGAAATAAGTTAGATAGAATGGTCATCTCCGGATAAATAAGACGTGCTTCAGTTCAACTAAACAAATTCTATTTGTTTAGAACATAATTCCGAAATATTTCAAATATTAAATAAAAATTTGGGCGGATATCTATCCAGTAATAGGCTCAAACTCGGTCCATGGTATGTCCGATGACATTTATATAATCCAAAATAAAATTTATAGATGATCATGCTATAAAAGCGATTTTATCTGAGTTATTTTAACTTTATTGGAGATAGGGTGACTTTTTCATCGGACATACACCTTCCCTGTTCTCTGTTCTTTATTGCTTTAAACCACTTTCTGTGCTCACGGTCAACACTTGAGGAGGAGTAGCATCAGGGGAATAGAAAAAATTTATTCTGACTAGCTTCCATACTTTGGGAAAAATCGTTTGTTTGACAAGAAGTTTGCCAATTCTCCCCTATGTTGAACAATATGAAAATAATAGGTTTACTAAGTATGCATCTGATCAAAATAACAGATGCTAATTCCTCCTAAAAAAAGACTTATGAAGTAGGGAAATGAAGGAAACTTAACCCTCCAATTGATTTATCTCGTTTAACGGGAGTTTGTGGTGTACTCGTACACAACTTTAAGAAATGGTTAATAATTTGTTAGTAACTATTGTTTCTTAACACTATCAGTCATTCACCGTATTTAAGGAAGTTGTTAGATAGTCAACTTTTTAAAAAATATTAAGTAAGAGTTATAAATTCCTATCTGTTATTTTACCTATCCTAAAAAAATAGCAGAAGTTCCGTTAGTTTTAATTAAAAATTACTTGGTTAAATTTATTGCTTTTCTTAATTTGAATAAATTTTAAATAGATGACTAAGCTAAATTACCTGTCAAACTAAACGCACGAGCTTCCGTGATTTTTACTTCAACAATTTGACCTTTTAATTGATTAATATTCCCTCTAAAAAATGTTAAACGATTACCCTGAGTTCGTCCCATCAATTGAGTTTTATCTTGTGGGTTTTGTCCTTCTACTAATACCTTTTCTATCCGCCCTAAATATCGTTGTGATCTTTCAGTAGCTTTTTGTGCTACTAAATGATTGAGACGTTGTAGGCGCTCGCTCTTAACATCTTCACTTAATTGATTCTCCCACAAGGCTGCAGGTGTTCCAGGACGGGGAGAGTAAGCTGCTGTGTTGAGTTGATCAAATCCAATATCAGCGACCAATTTTAAAGTCTTCTCAAATTGTTTTTCTGTTTCCCCAGGAAACCCCACAATAGCATCAGCACTAATGGAAGCGTCGGGCATACGGTCCCGAATGTTAGAAATAATTCGGTGATATTTTTCTTGAGTATAGCCCCGTTTCATAGCTTTAAGTATTTCATTATCTCCTGACTGAAAGGGAATATGAAAGTGTTCGCATACCTTAGATAATTCTTGACAAGCAACTATTAAACGTTCGGTAAAATAACGAGGGTGACTTGTCGCGAAACGAATACGCTCAATTCCAGGAACATCATGAATAGTGTAAAGTAAATCTGTTAGGGTGTGTCGATATCTGCCTGTTTCTACCGCTCCCGGTAAGTCTCGTCCATAGGCATCAATGTTTTGTCCTAAAAGTGTAACTTCTTTGTATCCTTGTTGTCCTAACACTTTTATCTCTCTTAAAATCTCTTGTGAAGTTCTCGACTGTTCTACACCACGTACATTAGGAACCACACAATAAGTACAACGTTCATTACAGCCATAGATAATATTAACCCAAGCAGTAATCGCACTTTCTCTACAAGGTTTTGTGATATCTTCAACAATATGGATAGGTTCAGTGACAACTACTTGATTCCCATCAAAGACCTGTTGTAGTAAATCTTCTAGACGGTTAGCGTGTTGTGGTCCCATAACTAAGTCTAATTCAGGAACCCGACGCAGGATTTTTTGTCCTTCTTGTTGTGCGACACAACCAGATATTACTAAGGTTAAACTGGGGTTTTGATGTTTTCGTTTAGACTGTCTTCCTAAGTATGAATAAACTTTTTGTTCGGCATTATCCCGAATAGTACAAGTGTTGTAGAGAATTAAATCGGCGTTATCAGGATCTCCTGACCAAATGAACCCCATGTTTTCGAGGATACCTGCCATGCGTTCCGAGTCAGCTTTATTCATCTGACAGCCAAAGGTAGTTATGTGATAGTAACGTTGGGAAGAAGCCATAGCGTACGTAGGTTGCAAACTAGATATTTATCTTAGAAGAGTCTAGTCCTTCATTGTAAGCTTTTCATCATCCACATGACTTGTCTTAGAAACTAAAATGGATGAAACTAACTAAAATTAGATAGCAAGGCCGCCACCAAATTTTAAATTAACTTTCAGTGAAAAATATTAACAACTAAGATAGGAAAGAGCGCAAATAGTGTAGTTAACTTTAGATTAAATCATTTTTGCATACCCGTTTATAATTTTTAAAATTTATTATGATACTCTTGAGAGTAAAAGGTCTTAATGGACCCGCAATCTAAGTGAGAAAAGCATTATTTTTAAGACCAACTAATCCAGTTGAACGATTGTTTTATTATGAAGATTATACTTTATGGATACATTTGCATCAGTGATGAGAAAAAATTTAAGTTGTTTGTCATCTGAGGAGCTGTTAGTGAGTGTTCCGGGAGAAGAGAGAAATTGCTTACAAAGAAAAATAGAGAGCAGCATAAGAGCTTACTCTCTAGCAGATTGACCGAGTAAAATAGAAAAGAAAGAATTACATAACTGGAATTTCTCTTCTCTGAAATCTGATATTATTCCACAACAGGAGGTAATTCCTCAACAGCAAGTTCAGGACCACCAATCCCTTCAGCAATACCGCCAGAAACACCAATTTTAAACTGGGTTAGGGTTGTAGCTGCTTGCTGTGCATTCTCAGGCTTTAGAGTGAAAATTACGTTTCTGGTGGACGCATTTTCGGGATCATGAGAAAGGAAGATTACCCGCTCTCCATTAACTTTACCCACTAAGCTAGATTCGCTAAGTTGTGCTACCTGTTCGGGGGTAACTAAACCAAAGGCGTAGGAAAGATTGGTTAATCGAGCACTAACCGTTTGACAACGACTTTCAGGAATGTAAGCTCCATCAGGATGGCTAGAAGGTAGGGTTGCCGTCCAAACCATCATAGGTTGGCTATCCAGACCGTACTCAGCAGAAATATCTTCCGTGGTATAAACAGGGTAGTGATCAGGATCCATTGTTTCCCTTACTGCTTTTTCTACAGTTGTGTAGCTTCCATCCCCTTGAGCTTCACAGGTAAAAACAACCTTTTCTTGAATATGGGGAATCACTGCGCGGTTGCTATCCCAATCTACACTAGAAGGAAATCCTTCTGAGACCATGTTATACTGGGGATATTTAGGATGAGCTTGGGCTCCAGAAATTGTGCTTAGTAAACCAAGAGTGGCTAATGCACTTGCCGCAACAACTTTAACTGAATTGTTAACCATTTTGACCTCCAATGAGTGTAAGAAGCAGTAATTAATAGCTACTACTATATTTTTATAAAACTTCCCATTAGCTAAAAGGCCCCGGGATAGTTCCACTTCCTCACCTCACACATTACGCCTTACAGGTCGTCAGTCGTCGTACCTTAACCTACGCGCTTTGTCTATAACTATAAACATCCTAACCGTATCATTATGTTCAAAATTTACAATAATAGCATTATTTTACAATTGAGTTAAAAACCTAAGATTTTCCTTCTTAAATCAATGCCTATGACTAAAAGTAATCCAAGACTGGATGCTAGTGTACAGAAAAGAGATCACTTTAAAGTTTAATAGACAAAAGATATAATTCAGGAGTTAAATAGAATTAAAGCTAGTAGAAGAATCTTATGGCAGCTGAACCTGAGCAGTTAACCGTTTATCAAGGACAATTTGGGGAATTTACTGTTACTCAAAATGATCGCATAAAGGTCATCATATATCGTTTGGGGTTATGTTTAGCGTCCTTCAACTTTGCGATTGCTACTCTGTTAGTATTGATCATTGGAGAACAACTCTGGGTACTAAACTTGCTAACCCTATTATTTATGATGTTTTCAGTGGGATTAGGGATTAGTTTAGTAACTATTCACATTTATCTCCGTCCTCTCCATCGACTATTGCAGATATTTTGGATTATTGGGACAATCACGGCATTAATAATTGCCTGGCAAAGCTCTGATCCTCTAGCCCTATTTGTCTACAATCATCCTTCAACCTTATTCGGGATTGGTTTTACTTTTGCTGCTTTAACAGGTATCTTCTTCAAAGAAGCCTTTTGTTTTAATCGTTTAGAAACCAAATTTCTGACCTTTCTAGTTCCCAGTCTCTTGTTATGCCATTTAATAGAGATTCTACCGGTTAGGGTAGAATCCCTACTCTTAGCTAGTTGGGGATTATTATTTGTTATTTTTGGTTCACGCAAAGCGATTCAAGCTATTCCCCCCGATATTGGTGATAAATCTGTATTCACCCATCTTGAACAACAACGTTCTATATCACTGTCATCGTAGTAAATAGATCAGGGATGAAGTTAACCTTTTAACCCTTCAGATTTTTCTATCTTTCAACAACTGTCAGGATTATTTTACATCATAGATAAAAAACTCAGTGAACATCACTCTTTAAAGGCTGATGTTTGATTATATTGCCAATAATATTTATATTTTCTCAAGGTCATCTCTGTGAAATTACATCGTCGAAGCCAACAGAACTGCTACCTCGACTATGGCAGTTAACGACTTGTGATCTCAGTTTAATTTAGAGATTACGAGAGCAACTAATTTATTCTTATCAGGTTTATATTTAAAATATTTATTTGTCCTGCCGATACCAACAAAACATAAAGATAAATAGCTTAACATTGTACATTTTATATTTTACAATTAACCTTAAAATTAAGATATCAAGCCTGTAGTATAGGTATAAAAATAGACAATTTATTTAACTTATCTTAAATGTCTATTAAGACAAAGCTCAGGACCACTTCAAGGTTTTCAATTATGAGCCCACTAGTTACTGAAACAATTTCTGTAACTAGTGGGCTACCATGACTAAGTCTTAAATCTGAGTTGTTAGGAATGGGGTGCTGCCATGGTCTGAAAAGTTGATAAAAACGACTTTTCAGACCATGGCAGCCTCAACTTTCATTAGTAGTTATGAAAAATTGAAATTATAAGAACTAGTATGAGAAGTATTTTAAAGAGTAAAAGTGAGTGTAACAATTTACCTTTGACATTGCGGGCAAAAGTGTGCAGAACGTCCGCCTAATTTTAAGCGCTCAATGGCTGTTCCACAAACTCGACAGGATTCCCCTGTGCGACCATAGACCCAGGCAATCTTTCCATAATTACCATTGATTCCCGTCACTCCTCGAAAATCACTAAAGGTTGTTCCTCCTTTATCGATAGCCTCTTTCAATACTTCAATAATTGATATTCTTAGCCTTTGAAGTTGTTTGCAATTTAAATTTTTAGCCATTACAGTCGGTCGAATACCGCTCTTGAATAAGGCCTCATCTGTATAAATATTTCCTAATCCTGCTACGATACCTTGATCCAATAACAGGCTTTTAATATTGCGTTGACTAGTTCTTAATCTTTCGGTTAAATAACCTAAAGAAAATTCTTCAGAAAAAGGTTCAGGACCCAATTTTTTTAACCCCGTAATAATTATTTCTGGATTTTGGTTTTGGGGAACCCACCATAGTCTACCAAAAGTGCGAACATCAACAAAACGTAGCTCTTGAGCTTTATCACAAAACAAACGTAAACGCGTATGTGTTTGTAGGGGTTCAAGTCGATTCAACCATAATAACTGACCGGTCATTCGTAAATGAACGCCTAAAAAACCCCCATTTTTGCCGGATTTTTTTCTCAATCTTCCTAATAAATATTTCCCTCGTCGCTCCCACCCACTAACGGTGACATTGGTAATTTGGGTTAAAAATTCCGTAACTGATAAAGGATAAGCGAGAGTACGATTCAGTAATACTTCGCCACCTTGTATTGTTGTTCCTAAAGTTAGCCGATTAAGACCTTGACGAACAGTTTCTACTTCAGGAAGTTCTGGCACAGTTTTATCCTAAAAATCATTATTAACAATAATAGTCCAGTCCGAGTACTCTTATTTTAAGAGTGGTTCCTTCGTGTTTTCTTCTCTCCTTAGGTTAGAGTTAGATTATAGTCAAAGTTGATATCAGTTTGGCATCAACTTTGTATAAAAGTACTCTTTATTGGCGTATACTAAAAAATATGACATTATTTGATTAATTTTCGGTAAAACAAAGCTGTTGGTATCAACGCCACCAAGACTGCTGTTAAAGCTGACGATGATAGGATAGATAATTTTCTATTTGTCAACACTAGCAACAGTTCCTACATCTTTCGGGATTGCCTAGCTCTCCTAAACCTAAATACTATTGGATAGCAAGATCTTGATGGTCAAAATTTTAAATTGTATTGCAAATATGACCATGTTACCTCGACAAAATAAGTGAAATGTCACAAAACCCTTCAGACAGGAGAGTTTTCTCTAGCTATAAACTAGGTTTTTGGCTGATCTTTATAAGTTAGAGGATAATGTGGTAGCCAATACTAACCCAATAAATTGTTCAAGTTGTAAGTTCAGTAAACTTTGGATTCTCAAATAGTTTTAAGTAAGTTACTATGTCCTATGTTAGTTAGAATGGATAGGATTTTAAATCCCAAAAACCATAAACACTAGAGTTAGCAGGAGTGCTCATAAGGCATGAATAGATTCGGCCCAAAATAATTAACATTAGACTGAATTCGGACTATAGGTGAGGAGGGAGTGTACGGTTAATTTTTTACTATCATAAATATTTTTTATTTATCAAAATTTTTCTATCTCCTTACCTCCAAAAGTTTTTCCTCAAAAATATTTATCAAGAAAAAAACAGTTTTATACTTAATAAAGTTAATTGGAAGACTCGGCAATCCTAGCATAATATCAGCAGTTAAGAATAATTTAAAAGAGTTATGCTGCTCCTAAGAATCTCTCATCTCTAGTGAAGGGAGTGTCAAAGCGGGTACCTTTTTATGATATCATTGCTGACGGTTCGCTATTGGCTTTATGGATTAATTCTAATAGCTTCACTTGTCTAACACTATGCCCGTGATTGATCATCAGACCCCGACGGCTAAAACCGTTTCCCTCTCAGTTGATCCCATGAGAGATTACTATCAATTGCAACGCACTTTGTTGTTGTTGAGTTTATCTCTAACGGTGATTATTTTTATCTGTGTCTGGACTGTATATTCCCTAAATACTGCTCTTAACTACCTAGTAGGAGCTTTTGTCGGCATTGTTTATTTAAAACTATTAGCCGGGGACGTAGCACAAGTTGGTTTAGTCAAAAAACGGATAGGAACTAGAGGGATGGGATTATTTGTGACTTTAATCGTTGTGGCTAGTCAATGGCAGAAAATGCATATTCTCCCAGTTTTTCTGGGATTTTTGACTTATAAAGCCGCCATAATTGCCTATATGCTCACAAGTATTCTAATACCAGAATCTGAGCCAAGGCATTAGGGCATCGAGAAATTTAACCATTCTCGTATTTTGATTAAGTAAATAAATCTCACCGAATGACAATGTTAGATGGTTTGAGTTTTGTACAAACATTTCCTCTTGCTTCATTAGAAGTCGGTCAGCATTGGTACTGGGAAATTGGTAACTACCGGGTACATGGACAAGTATTCATGACCTCTTGGTTCGTAATTAGCCTCTTGGTAATCGCATCTTTAGCCGCCACTCAAAATGTGCAACGCATCCCCAGTGGAATGCAAAATTTTATGGAGTATGTCCTAGAATTTTTGCGAGACTTGGCTAAAAATCAATTGGGAGAGAAGGAATATCGGACTTGGTTACCTTTTATTGGGACCTTGTTTTTATTTATCTTTGTCTCTAACTGGTCAGGTGCGTTAATTCCTTGGGCGCTAATTAAACTACCAGAAGGAGAATTAGCTGCTCCTACCAACGACATCAATACCACTGTTGCCTTAGCATTACTAACTTCTCTAGCGTACTTCTATGCTGGTCTAAGCAAGAAAGGATTGAGCTATTTTTCTCACTATATAGAGCCAATTCCTGTTCTCTTGCCAATTAAAATCTTAGAAGATTTTACCAAGCCTTTATCGCTAAGCTTCCGTTTGTTTGGAAACATCCTAGCTGATGAATTAGTGGTGGCCGTATTAGTCTTCTTAGTGCCTTTATTCATTCCCCTACCCATTATGGCCTTGGGGTTGTTCACTAGTGCGATTCAAGCCTTAGTATTTGCTACCTTAGCGGGAGCTTACATTCATGAGGCGATCGAAGAAGAACATTAATCCTTATAAGGGATGAAGCAATGATCGAGCGTCGTAAATTGAATATTAGGATCTGTTATTGAAATATGTCCAAAACATAGGACAATATCAGATGAGTTCATTTTTACAATTCAACATCGAGAATTGCTGAACTCTTCAAGCATATAGGGGTTGACTAGTAGGGCTTTTTTCCTCGAGAATCAGAGAGAACTCCGCCGTACGACGATGGAGCCGGTTCTGACCTTCGGTCAATAACTATTCATTGCTTGGGAACGTCAACCTCCATGGTTGTTAATCTAAAATAACTCACTCCGAAATTTGTACTGTCAATAAAAAAGGAATAATCACAATGAATCCAACTATTGCTGCTGCTTCAGTTATCGCTGCCGCCCTCGCCGTTGGTTTAGCGGCTATTGGACCTGGTTTTGGACAAGGTAATGCTTCTGGAGAAGCAGTTTCTGGAATTGCCCGTCAACCAGAAGCAGAAGGCAAAATCCGGGGTACTTTACTTTTAAGTTTAGCGTTCATGGAATCTTTAACCATCTATGGTCTAGTTATTGCGCTAGTTTTACTTTTCGCTAACCCCTTTGTATAAAAAGTTTTGAAACAGTAGAGACGCACGTTGTGTGAAGGCAAAAAGCGAAAAGAGACAATACAGTCCTTACTACTTTGACTAATGTTAAGTGTCAACTCAGATAATATCGGGTGTAGTAAATAAAAAAAAGTTTGTATTGACTTGGCCACTTGCGACTTCAATCATTGTCTCGTCTCTACTGATTTCTCTAGCACACTAAGCAAAGATTCGTTAGCCGCTTAGATCTTTTTTGTTTTGACTGAAAAATCAATGGGAACCGCAAAAAATGTTTGATTTTGATGCAACTATGCCTTTAATGGCTTTGCAATTTGTTCTCTTGGCAGTTATCCTCAATGGAATTTTTTACAAACCCTTGAATAAAGCATTAGATGAGCGAGCAGATTATATTCGTCAGAAAGAGACTGACGAAAAGAAGCGTTTAGCTAAAGCTAAGGAATTGTCCCTACAATATGAAGCGCATCTTGCTGACGCGCGTAAGCGGTCTCAAGAGATAATCGCACACGCTCAGGCTGAAGCACAAAAAATGACAGCAAAAACTTTAGCTAATGCTCAACAAAAAGCTCAAGAGGAAAAAGAGAAAGCCGCCCAAGAAATAACCCAACAACGCCAAGAAGCACTGGTTGTTCTAGAACAACAGGTTGATACCCTCAGCCGTCAAATTCTAGAAAAACTTCTAGGGACTGAATTGGTAAATTAAATCTACCATCGATTGAGTTTTAACTAGCAAAATACGTATGATCGATTCTTTTTTTATATTAGCTACAGAAGCCCATGAAGCTGCTAAAAGCTGGTTCGGCTTAGATTCTAATCTTCTGGAAACGAACCTTCTTAATCTTGCTATTCTTATTGGGGTGTTGGTATTCTACGGCAGCAAAGTTTTGAAAACCGTCTTAAATGAGCGGCAACTGCAGATTGCTGATGCTATTCAAGAAGCTGAAGAGCGCCAACGCAAAGCAGCTACTGCTTTAGAAAAGGAACAGCAGAAATTAACGCAAGCTCAAGCTGAAGCTGAACGAATGTATCAAAGGGCTAAAGACAGAGCTGCTGCCCTAGCTGACGAAATTACAGAAAAAAGTAGGCAAGATATGGAGCGTCTTAAAGAGACAGCTGCAGCTGACCTTAGTAGGGAGCAAGAACGAGTTATTGCTCAATTGAACAAACAAATTGTTCAAATAGCCCTCAATAAAGCGGAAAGCCAACTCAAAGAACAGGTCAATGAGGATATACAACAGCTCCTAATTGACCGTAGTATCGCTCAATTAGGAGGTTAATTAATGAAAGGTTCCCTCATTAGTACTGCGATTGCCGAACCTTACGCTCAGGCCTTGATGTCAGTGGCTTTGAGCCACGATCTTGCCGATGCCTTTGGGGAAGAATGCCGGTCTTTAGTCACCTTACTAGAAAAGTCCCCTGATTTGGAAGCATTTATTGCTTCTCCAGTGATCAAAGAAATAGATAAAAAAACTGTTTTGGGAAAAATCATGGGAGAAGGTACTAATTTGTATCTACTAAATTTTTTGATGTTGTTGATAGATAAACGGCGGATTATCTTTCTTGAAAAAATTTGTCGGCAGTATCTTACCCTATTGCGGAAGTTAACCAATACCGTTTTAGCCGAAGTTACTTCAGCCCACAAATTAAGCAGCGAACAAAGTGAGTCTATAGCCAACAAAATTGAAGAACTTACTGGTGCGCAAGGCGTGGAAATCAAGACTAGAATTGATCCCAACTTGATTGGGGGTATCACTATTAAAGTAGGGTCTCAAGTCTTTGATGCCAGCCTTCGAGGACAACTACGCCGTGTCAGTCTTAGCCTAGGCGGTATTGCTTAGGTTATTTGTGTTTCATTCTATTTATTCGACTTCTAGAACAACTTAACTATGTTTAGTATCAGACCCGACGAAATTAGCAGCATTATTCGCCAGCAAATTGAATCCTACGATCAAACTGTAACGGTTTCTAATGTAGGAACAGTGCTTCAAGTAGGAGATGGAACTGCCCGTATTTATGGCTTAGAACAAGCCATGGCTGGAGAACTTCTTGAATTTGAAGATGGAACTATCGGAATCGCTCTCAACCTTGAAGAAGATAACGTTGGGGCCGTATTAATGGGAACCGGTCTCGATATTCAAGAAGGAAGTACCGTTAAAGCCACCGGAAAAATTGCACAAGTTCCCGTAGGGGAAGCAATGATAGGACGGGTGGTTGATTCCCTAGGTCGCCCTATTGATGGTAAAGGGGATATAAACACTTCTGAAACTCGTCTAATCGAATCAATGGCCCCTGGGATTATTGCTCGTAAATCAGTTTGTGAGCCCATGCAAACAGGGATTACAGCTATTGATGCGATGATTCCTGTGGGACGGGGACAACGAGAATTGATTATCGGTGATCGTAAAACTGGAAAAACGGCAATTGCGATTGATAGCATCATTAATCAGAAGTCCGAAGACGTAATCTGTGTCTATGTAGCAATTGGACAAAAAGCGTCTACTGTCGCCCAGGTAATAAGAACCCTCGAAGACAATGGTGCGATGGACTACACCATAGTCGTTGCCGCTAACGCAAATGATCCAGCTACATTACAGTATCTTGCCCCCTATACAGGAGCCACCCTCGCTGAATACTTTATGTATAGGGGCAAAGCTACCCTGGTCATTTACGATGACCTCTCCAAACAAGCTCAAGCTTACCGTCAGTTATCTTTGCTACTAAGACGTCCTCCTGGTCGGGAAGCTTATCCTGGTGATGTGTTCTATATCCACTCTCGTTTATTAGAACGTGCGGCAAAACTTAGCGATAAGCTCGGTGGTGGTAGTATGACAGCGTTACCCGTGATTGAAACTCAAGCAGGTGACGTTTCTGCTTACATTCCTACTAACGTAATTTCTATTACTGACGGACAGATTTTCCTTTCCAGCGATCTGTTTAACTCAGGTTTTCGTCCCGCTATTAACGCAGGGATTTCAGTAAGCAGGGTAGGATCTGCGGCTCAGACCAAGGCCATGAAAAAGGTTGCTGGTAAATTGAAGCTAGAATTGGCACAATTTGCTGAACTAGAAGCCTTCTCCCAGTTTGCCTCTGACTTAGATGCCACCACTCAGTCTCAACTGTCACGGGGTCAACGGTTACGTCAAGTATTGAAGCAGCCTGAAAATTCCCCCTTAGCAGTGTGGGAACAGGTAGCAATTTCCTATGCAGGGTTAAATGGTTATCTTGATGAAATTGCTGTGGAGAAGGTGACTGAATTTACTATGGGACTACGGAACTATATTAAAACCAGTAAAGCCAAATTTACTGAGATCGTTGGAACTGAAAAACAACTTACCGATGAAGCAGAAAGCCTCCTCAAAGAAGCTATCAAGGAACATAAACAGACCTTTGCCGCGTAATTGACCATAAATAAGTCAGTGGTTAGTCATTTCCTGACGAACGAGAAGGAGGGCTAACCACCCATGACCCCTTATGAATAATTAATCCCACAAAAAATAAAAAATATGCCTAACCTCAAAGCTATCCGTGATCGGATTAAATCAGTCAAAAATACAAAAAAAATTACTGAGGCTATGCGTCTGGTAGCCGCCGCTAAGGTTCGCCGAGCTCAAGAACAGGTAATGTCTACTCGTCCCTTTGCTGATAATTTAGCCAATGTTCTTTATAATTTGCTCAACCGTCTTAAGTATGAGGATGTGAGTTTATCTCTATTGCAACAAAGACAGGTTAAAACCGTGGCTGTAGTTGTTGTCTCAGGTGATCGGGGGTTATGTGGTGGATACAACTCTTATGTGATTCGCCGTGCAGAACAACGCCAAAAAGAATTAGAAGCTCAAGGACTTGATTATTGTTTCATCACCATTGGAAACAAAGCGACTCAATATTTTTCTCGTCGCAAGGTCCCCATTCTAAGCAAGTACACGGGATTAAATCAAATTCCTACAGCCAATGAAGCTATATCTATTGCTGACGAGTTGCTGTCTCTATTTTTATCAGAAACAGTTGACCGAGTAGAGTTAATTTACACTCGTTTCGTTTCTGTTATAAGTTCTCGTCCGGTGATTCAAACTTTGCTACCTTTGACTCTTCAGGGGTTGGAAGTTGAAGATGATGAAATGTTCCGCTTAATTACCCGCGAAGGGAGATTAGGCGTAGAAAGGGAAACGATTACTCAAGAGATCGAGATCTTCCCTCAAGATATGATTTTTGAACAAGATCCTCTGCAAATTCTTGATTCCTTGTTACCTCTGTATATCAACAACCAATTACTCAGGGGATTACAAGAAGCGTCGGCGAGTGAATTAGCAGCTCGGATGACGGCGATGAGTAACGCGAGTGATAATGCTGGTCAGTTGATCGACAGTCTTACTCTATCTTACAACAAAGCGCGTCAAGCAGCAATTACCCAACAGCTAATGGAAGTAGTTGCTGGTGCTAATGCTTTGTAGGAATTAGTTATCAGAACACTTTAACGATCTTTCGAGCGTTTAGAAATTTTTCTAGACGCTTGCTCTTTAAAATAGAGGAAATACTTTTGGTGTCCTATCTATCTTGGTACTAGAATATCTTCGGTTGTCTAGGTTGACAATAGTGTACAAGGCATATCGCTATAGAATTTATCGCGACACCTGGCAAAAGCAAGCACTAGTCAAGATCTTTAGATGATGTCAGTGGTGTTGAGACTGTTCATATTTTAGACTAATTTATAAAAATTATTAAAAGACAGATAGGGAGCTGTTCGATGTCTTTTGTCAGTACTTTAAAAGAACTATTCTTAGCTTAGTGATATTTCTTTTCGGTGCTTATCAGTATTTACCAGTTGTGAATGTAGGTCTATTGTGATGGTTAGTCCAATATATCTTTAACAAAAAAGAAAAATAACCAAAATAAAACAAGTTATTTTGCAAGCACAAAGAGAGTACACTCGTCGGAAGGTTATTTGATAAATTTCACTTCATAATTTATAGATGTAGAGTAAATTTTATGTACCAACTATCACATCGTACAATCAATCAAAACCAAGTAATTGCCGCAAAAAACGACGTAAAAGGCATAAGAAAACCCTAAAAAATCTAACACTATTAATAATTATAACTAGATAAAGTTCTGTTCAACTATCTCTGCTTGATACTTAAGTATCAAGCAGAGAATAAAGGGAATATTTACATTGAAATTGACAAACTCTTCTATAGTTATTAAGACTTATAATGACTGCATGAATTAAGTAAGCAGATTGCCTCTTGATTTCAGTAATTGGATTTGCGAATGTTACAAAACCAATTATAGTTGTGACATCAACACCTCAATAAACGCAGAAAATTAAGTCTTAAGAACATGTAAGATACCTATGTATTAAGATTTATTACCTCTTAGACACAACGCGCAATGAAGTTGAAAGTCTCAAATATAATGCTTTGAACTGGGTGGGTAATTCATCTCACAATATACAATGTAAGGGAATCTTTTTAAGAGAAAAATAATTATGTCAGAAATTGACATTGCCAGTTATATCGATAATAGCTTACTCAGTCCTACAGCAATTGCCCAAGAGGTAGAACAGTATTGTCAACAGGCTAATCAATTTGGCTTTCCCACTGTCTGTGTATATCCCTCCATGGTATCTCAAGCAACCGAATTACTTCAAAATAAGCAAACCCAAGTTTGTACAGTGGTTGGCTTTCCTACAGGAGCAACCACCTCAGCCGTCAAACTTTATGAAGCCAAAGAAGCAGTAGAAAATGGAGCAACGGAACTCGCTGTAGTAATCAACTTGGGATGGTTAAAAATTGGACTTTATGACAAAATTTATCAAGAAATTGCCGAAATTTGTTCAGAAACGAGACAAACAGTTAAAGCTATTCTCGAAACTAATTTATTGACGGATACAGAAAAGCGACTCGCTGCCGAAATTTGTATGGATGGAGGGGCAACTTATTTAGAGACTAGTACTGGATGGTTTGGAGGGGCAACAGTCGCTGATGTAAGTTATCTTAATCAACTAACTAAAGGACGAGTGGGTATTAAAGCTTCTGGGGGTATTCGGACTCTAGAACAAGCTTTAGCCCTAATCGAAGCAGGGGCAACTCGGTTGGGAACTTCTCATGGGGTTAACTTAGTGAAACAACAACGTGATCCAGTACGAAACATTTAGGGGATTTTGACAAAATATAATGAGCTAATGAGTCGAATTTATAAAACCACAGGGATTATCTTAAAAAGAACACCTTTCGGGGAAGCTGATCGTTTAGTCAAAATTCTTTCACCAGAATTCGGTTTAATTCGAGCGATGGTCCCAGGGGCGAGGAAATATACATCAAAACTAAGCGGACGTAGCGAGTTATTTGTGGTTAATGATTTATTAATAGTCAAGGGGCGATCACTTGATCAAATTATCCAAGCCGACATCTTAAAATCTTACCCAAGATTGAGTAAAAATTTAGGAAAATTGGCTGCTAGTCAGTATTTAGCTGAATTGGTATTGTCCATAGCCTTAGAGCAACAACCTCAATGGGAACTTTATGAACTCCTCAACGAACATTTACATCGCCTCGAAGAAATATCATCTGATCAAAGTTTACATAGTCATTTAGCCCAAGGGGTGTTACATATATTGGTACTTGCGGGAATTAGTCCTCAAGTTCACACTTGTTGTTTGACTGGTGAAACGTTATCAGCCAATTTTAGTAATCCTCATTGGCGAGTAGGATTAAGTTTTAAAGAAGGAGGTTTGATAAAATTAGCAATTACAGAATCTTCCGTATCAACTAAACAAGAATACTCTAAAATCATCCGAACTTTAATTGATCAACAACTAAATGCCGTAGAATTTAGTCTTTTGCAACAATTATTCCATCCTTATCTCCCGCAACTACGAAAAATCTTACCTCTAGAGTATCTCAATGATTTCCTACCCTTAGCTTGGGTTCACATCGAACATATGCTACGTAATTATGCTCAATACCACTTAGGGAAATCTTTTCGGTCAGCCGATCTCATCAGTACTTTATCTCGGTTAGAGTTTTAAGGTTTAATAGAACTGTATGATTAACTACAAAATTAATTGCTATCTTCGCAATTAAGTCAAGTAAAACCCCTATTTTTAAGCCTTAACTTAAGTTATTTTTTCTCCCCAAGATTCCTCACCTAACTCTATGGATCGCCAATCTACCCCCTCTAAGCCACCAATGAGTCAAGGATTTATCCCTATTCTGCAGAACCCGCGTTTTTTAACGCTTTGGGTTGGACAAATTTTCTCTCAATTGGCTGATAAAGTTTATCTGGTCTTAATGATTGCCTTAATTGCTGGTCACTTTCAAGGAAACAATCAACCTATTAGTGGTTGGGTATCAGCGATTATGATTGCTTTTACTATTCCGGCGGTTTTGTTCGGTTCCTTTGCTGGGGTTTATATAGATCGATGGTCAAAAAAAGGGGTGTTAGTTATCTCTAATTTTGTACGAGGGGCATTAGTTTTCGTTATTGCTCCCCTAATCTGGTTATCCCAAGATAAAACCTTAGCATTACCTGTCTATTGGCTTCCTGTCTGGTTAAGACAGTGGCAATTACAAGTTCAAGATCACTTTTTTATTCCTTTGGGATTTTTATTCATACTAATATTAACCTTTATAGATTCAACTATTACCCAGTTTTTTGCCCCAGCAGAACAAGTTACTATTCCTTTGATTGTTGAACGCCGTCATCTGCTTTCGGCTAATTCTCTCTTTACTACTACCATGATGGCTACGACCATTATCGGGTTTGCAATTGGAGATCCTTTACTAGAATTAGCTGCAACGTTAGCTAAATTTGTGGGATTATCTTGGGAACTCGGTAAATCTTTAGTTGTTGCCTTATCTTATCTGTTAGCGGGTTTCATTTTAATTTTTTTAAGGACAGGAGAAAAAAAAGAACACTACGAAAAAGAACGCTCCCATATATTTAAAGATATTCGCGATGGTCTTCATTATCTCAACAATAATCATCGAGTTCGCAATGCTTTAATTCAACTGGTAATTATTTTTTGTATTTTTGCAGCCTTGTCGGTATTGGCTGTCAGGATGGCTGAAACTATTCCAGGGTTAAAAGCTGAACAATTCGGCTTTTTATTGGCTTTTGGAGGTTTAGGAATGGCTTTTGGAGCAGGTATTTTAGGCAACTGGGGTCAACAGTTTAGCAAAAATCGATTAGGATTGTGGGGATCGTTGGGAATGGCAGTTTCCTTGGTGGGGTTATCCTTGTCTATAGACAATCTATGGCTAACTCTGTTGATGACCACATTTTTAGGATTATTTGCAGCTTTTGTCGGAGTTCCAATGCAAACTATGATTCAATCAGAAACACCTGTTGACATGAGGGGTAAGGTGTTTGGTTTGCAAAATAATGCGGTTAATATTGCTTTGTCTTTACCTTTAGCTTTAGCTGGTATTGCAGAAACTTTAGTGGGGTTGAAACCTGTTTTACTTGCTTTAGCTGGATTAGCAGTCGCAGGGGGAATTCTCACAGGGAATATAGGAAAAAATAGACCTGGCAATAAAATACCAGAATCATGACTGATTTCAAAAAAAAATAATCATAACTTCTTTACAAGATTTCTCCTTTAGTCACGGATTATCAGTAATCTTTTTTATATAACAAATTTACAAAATTTATTCTAAACCTAAAATATAAGTATACGATATATTCTTCCTGATCATGTATTGAGACTGTTTAATATTTCTAGTTTTTTCCCTGTAAATAAATTTGAATTTATTTATCCTTGCTATTAATCATTTACCATGATTTTAGATATATTCTTTGATTTGTTCTGGTAAAAAAACTTGATTCATCACTAGGAAAATTTAATTCAATCACAAAATCAAGAAATAAAAATAGACCCGAAAACATTCAAATATACAGCGGTACCTACGTTTTCTTGAGCAGGTGACAAACTAAACACAGTGATAGCTACCTTTTTCTCTAGTTTAGGTTTGTCCCTAGATTAGCCTATTTTATTGCTTGTTGGGGGACTGCTTCGATGCGCTCTTGCCGTATTTCCGTCCCGTTTTGAGAGGATAATAGGTTCTATCGCCCCATCTAATTCAGGAATAGCTATTTGTAAGGCTACTTGGACAGGATGTAATCCTAGAACAATTTCTTTCCATTCTTGGTTAGGTTGAAATACAAGAGACAACGCACACATATAAGGACGGTTGAGGCGTTTTAATGATTCGATTGCTTTTGGATAGTCTTGACGAGCTGGACCCATAACTAATACAAAACCTGTCAAAGAAACCATTGCCTCGACAATAGTAATTGTCTCTCCTCCTTTACTTTAATCTAAGAAATAAGCATCCATCGGGTTATAAAAGTCTAATCCTCCTGCCAATATAAAAAGCACCCTCGCTCCCATAGCTTCTAATTCCTGCACTGTAGCCACATAGTAAGCAAAGCATCATCCTCAATCGGATAAGTCTGTTGTAGAATCAATCTAATACAGGGGTCTGAAGGGTCTTTTTTTGAGACTATCAAAAATAAATATCGATTCGACTATTGAACCATCTTAAATAAGAAGGAACATCCTTAAACATTTCCCTCGATAAAGGATGCCAAATTCCTATGTCAAGATAGACTACTAGATCCTGATAGTTAACAGTTTTATCTTCGAGGAGATCTGGATAGGAATATTTGTGGAACAACATTACCAGAAAATTCTCTAAATTTTACGAAGATCTTCCCAACCAATATTGGAAACTCAACATAAGACTGCGAGCATTTTGAGCTTTTTCAACTGGAAAATACTTCAAAATTTGAGGCAAAGTCCGCAACAAGTTTAACATAGTATCTTGAAACCATGCGCTGGAATTTTCCTTTCGTTTCCGCATAAATTGGGCGATTGCATTTTTATACTGTCTCAACTGAGCCATAGAAAACCTATCTAATTTGTTTAAGTGCATTATCTCGAGCATTGAGGGGAAGACCACCACGGCATCTCAATTATCCCGATGGGGTTCCATCTCGTCTAGGACTTTATCCGCTAAATATTCAATAAAAATTAAAGAGGCAATAAATTAAGTTGGTACATACCACGTTATTCATAAATTATGTATATTTTTCAGTATTTATTAGTTATTTGACTATATAACCACTAATTTTTATGGCTAATTTAGGGTTATTTTTATTGATTGCTTCAACAACTACCGAAAGGGAACTTTGATATTGTGGATCTAAAACGATATAGACCACCTTTAGCAAAGAACGACCATTAATTGCCTCTGGAACGATATGCCGAACGGTGGACTTCACACGAGTAAACATCTATTACAGTACTCCTTAATTTTATGATGGTCTAAACGCTGTAAAGCATTAATTCAGAGTTGGCAAAAAATTTTATAGGACTCTATATGTGTTTCTACCCAAAATAGCTCTCACATGAGCATTTTATCGAGTATTTGACATAATTTCTAAAGAAGTATTCCATGATTCTCTACAAGAATTGACATACTGGCGATAGTAGTTTCTTTTTTTCTTGTTTATAACAACTAATTTTATATTCATTGATGAATTTATTATTGACTAAATATACTTACATTTTAGATGCTATCATTGCTATGATAATGCTCACAAAATGAATTTAATGAGTGAGATTGGAGATTAATCATTAAAAATAACAAGACAAAAATTTTAGTTTGTATTTTTTTATCAAAAGATGATGTTTAATAAAAAAATACAAACTAAAATTCGATAGCCATAAGCTATAGTATTTTTTTTATTAAACATCACTATCAATTAAAACAACAGTTAAACTTTATTTATTATTTTGTTTATAAAACTAAAATATAAAAACTCCTAAGTGTCTATCATAAAGTTAATTTAGCTAGTGAAAAAGTTAAAACTACAGCAAACACTCACACAATGTTTTTAATATTTGTGTTCACAAGTCTGCGATGTGCCCAGTCTAACTTGAAAACCACAATTTGTCTTGATTTGGATTCGAGATAAATTTTGACCTACAAGTGATCACTAATAGCCATAGCATTAAGGTTAAGACGATTCACAAACAATGATAAGATTCAATTTAGTATAAACTTCACTGTCTATTTACACACTTAAAGGAAAAGCCACTTCATGATTCACGATATCTTCATGCCTGCACTCAGTTCTACCATGACCGAGGGAAAGATCGTCTCTTGGTTGAAGTCTCCAGGGGATAAAGTAAAAAAAGGAGAAACTGTTGTTGTAGTTGAATCAGATAAAGCGGATATGGATGTGGAATCTTTCTATGAGGGTTATCTAGCAACCATTTTGGTAGAGGCTGGAAAAGAAGCTCTCGTAGGAACAGCAATTGCCCTCGTGGCAGAGACCAAAGCAGAAATTGCTCAAGCACAGCAAAAAGCTCTCTCAAGCCCAGAGCAAACTCTTCAAACTCCCTCAACTGTAGCCTCAATCTCCACTCTTGAACTAGCTACGACACCAACAACAACTTTTTCGACGAATGCTTCCAAAACCGATGAAAGTCGTGGCACTAATGGCCGTATAATTGCCTCACCACGAGCGAAGAAACTAGCTAAACAATTAGGTATTGAGCTCACAACTATTCAGGGCAGTGGACCTTATGGACGCATTGTTGCAGAAGATGTAGAACGCACGACGGGGAAACCCCAAACTGCAACTATTACCCCGACTTCATCTTCTGCATCTCAATCGACTACCACTCCGAATACGTCGCCGACTCCTGTAACTGTTATTTTAGAAGAAACTATTCCCCTTACTACCTTACAAAAAGCAGTAGTACAAAATATGGTAGCGACAGTACAAGTTCCTACCTATCATGTAGCTTATACAATAACTACCGATAGTTTAGATAAACTCTATAAGATAATTAAATCTAAAGGGGTAACTATGACGGCTTTATTAGCAAAAGCAGTGGCTGTTACCCTTCACAAACATCCTTTACTTAACGCTAGTTACAGCAACCAAGGAGGAATCCACTATAATAGGTCAGTTAACGTTGCTTTAGCAGTAGCAATGCCCGATGGAGGACTAATTACTCCTGTTCTACAGAATGCTGATAAAATCGATATTTATTCTCTATCTCGTACTTGGAAAGATTTAGTCGAACGCGCTAGAAAGAAACAATTACAACCCCAAGAATATCAAAACGGAACTATTACCATCTCAAATTTAGGAATGTTTGGGGTAGACCATTTCGATGCAATTTTACCTCCAGGACAAGGAGCAATTTTAGCTATTGGTAAATCTCGTCTCCAAGTAGTAGCTACTCCAGAAGGATTGACTGGAGTAAAAAGTCAAATGACAGTCAATATCACTTGCGATCATAGGGTAATTTATGGGGCCCATGCAGCTGCGTTTTTGCAAGATTTAGCTCAATTAATCGAAACTGATGTCAAATTACTAACCATGTGATAGGTAATTAATGAAGGGAAATTATACTTCTCGACTTCAGTCTCTTTACAAACCTGTCAAGCTAAATCTATCAAGGTATTAATAATAGCTATGATTGCCACCGCACTTCTCAGAATATTGTTTAGTGAAAGTTAAAATTACCTATGCCGTTTATGTTTTCTTTTTTTAAGGATGGGCAATGGTTAAGGTGTTGCAATAAACTGGATTGACAAACGTTGATTACAGATCAGGCGCGACGTCGACTTACACTATGAGTAAATTATCTATACAACTGCCCTAGCTGCTTTTAATGATATGTCTTTTTATCAGAACAAATTAACCTAAAGTAGTCACAATTAGCCGTTTGACGGATCAATCGACGAATAATTTTATACTCAACTTAAAAAAAATGACAGTCTTTAGACCAAAAACCTGACGATTAAATATCGTTTCATACCGAGCTTAATATATCTAAATTTTTAGCTTTAAAAGAGGTTTTGATTGACTGAGTACTAAAGACAGGTATAACTCTGATATTCTTAGGAAAAATTTAATCATATTACGAAATAAAAGTAATCAAATTGCCAAAGAAAAACTTTATCTTTCTTGCGTAAAATTCTAGTAAATCCGCACCAAAAACACCAACGATAAAAATTACTATGGTTAAGATAAATTTTTAAAATAGTTGTCTAAAAATCACTGCACGACCTTCTTTGACAAGATAATCTTATCTAAGATATTAACAATAACCGTGTTTTACCACTAATTCGAATATGGTGAAGGGTTTCAAAGCGCGCGTCTAGCTTTTTCCGGAAAATTCGGGATAACAAATAATAAATAGTATTACCGATACTAAATGCTAAAAGTTGCCGTCAGGGGAATCGATCACTCGATGAAGTACTCCGATTATTAGGTCTCCATAAATTGATAACAGTCCGGTCCGGAAAAAGATTATATTTGGTTAAAGTTCTGCTTAAATCCAGTATTTTCTCATAATTGGTGAGGTTTTAAAAATTAGAAATGATTTTAAAAACCAAGAGAAAAAATCTACTAAGTTGACTACGGGAGTAATAACATCGAGTAGAAGTTCTAGATGATTGAGTGCCTAAGCTAGATAGGAAAAAACTTAGCTTCCTACACTGAAGATACAAGTTATTAGTCCCACCAGGAAATACTTAAGATAGTGTTATTGTATCGTGATTTTGCCTAGAAAATTATCAACACACATCATAATTTTATTTTTTAGTATTTTTTAAAAAAATTACTCCCCTTATTTATTCTGAATATATTGGTTTATTTTTGAACAATTTTAAGTTAGTTTAATACATATATAAGCAATTTTTTATATGCAATATTTCACATAATTTATCACTATGTAATTCCTATATTTTTAGTTTTTATCTCTCATGCTTTCGGGGACCAATCTTTTTGTGTTGGATAACTTTGCCACCTCTGCCAAGCCGCTTTGAAGCCAATAGCAACTCGACGGGTTCCCTGTTGAACAAGACTTACTTGTCTTTTGGTCTTACTTAAAGTAAGGTCGACTCTTTTTACTACATCTGAAGCACTTTTAACTCCATGATTTAGCTCATCTGTTAATTCAGTAATTTCTAATCCTGTCAGACGAATAGATTCCAGCGTAGGGGGAAGTTCTCGATTGAGAGTATCACAAAGCTTTTCTACACTACGAGCCGCTCTTATTAACTCTGTACAAGTCGGTATAACCATCATTAAGACTGTCATCAAACTGACAGTCACCAAAAGTGAAGAAAGTCCAAGCCATAAAAGAGGATCGCTCACGCTTGTTTACCTGAAAAGGGTTTAGCAGAGGAAGATGCAAAATCCATAGTCATCTGTGACGAAGAGGTTTCAGAGTTCTCAAAATTTCCTTGACTGGCTTCGAGTCCAGCCGCTATGGTGTCTTTGAGTCGTGTCAGAGTGTTATTCCAGCTCTGAAGTGCTGATTCTGATAGACGATAAGCTTGTAACTGCACTGTAGTTGATAGATCTTCAGCTATCTCTGGCAAAGCATCTGCTGATTTTTTGAGAATACGTCTTGTTTCCTTTCCCGAGTGTGGAGCTATCAAAATGCCGGTTACTGTCCCCAGCACTCCACCGATGACCATTCCGGCAGCCAAAATACTACTCTTGTTATTGTTAGACATTAATATTTGCAAAATTTTAGTAATTGTAATTTTATTCTAAAGTCAAACCTTAGGCTTTGATAAGCAATGTCATAATATTCCTAAGTAATGGTTAGCATCTGGAGATTAGATCTTAAATGGCCCGTTTAGCACTACTGAGCGTATCGGACAAAACCGGAATTATCGATCTAGCTCAACAATTGGTTGATAAATTTGACTTTGAGTTAATCAGTAGTGGAGGAACAGCAGATCTTCTACAAGAGGCACGACTTCCAGTCACTAAAGTGAGTGACTATACCGGATCACCAGAAATCTTAGGAGGACGAGTTAAAACCTTGCATCCTCGCATTCATGGGGGTATTTTGGGGCGACGGGATTTGTCACAAGACGACCAAGAGATGGCGTCCAATCAAATCCGTCCGATTGATCTAGTGGTAGTCAATCTCTACCCTTTTGAACAAACCATTGTTCAGCCTCATTTTACAATATCTGAAGCTATTGAGAAAATCGATATTGGTGGACCAACCTTGTTGAGGGCAGCATCCAAAAATTTTGCTCATGTTACAGTCTTATCTAATCCTCAATATTATGATAGTTATCTACAGGAGTTAGATATAAACAATGGGGAAGTTTCCCTAGCGTTCCGTAAAAAAATGGCGAGGGAAGCCTTTGCTTTAACTCATAGTTATGATGGAGCGATCACTAATTATTTTATGACTCTTACTTTAGAAACAGAGTCTTCTTTACCAAGTCATTTAACTCTCTCAGGTACTCAATTTCAATCTCTTCGTTATGGAGAAAATCCTCATCAAAATGCAGTTTGGTATCAAACTGGAACTCAACCATCAGGGTGGGCTGCCGCGACTAAATTACAGGGGAAAGAACTCAGTTATAATAACTTAGTAGATTTAGAAGCGGCGCGGCGTATTATTGCTGAATTTAACTCCGAAGAACCAGCTGTTGCTATTCTTAAACATACTAATCCCTGTGGTATGGCGATAGGAAAGACTTTGGCTAATGCTTATGAGAATGCATTTAATGCAGATTTAATTTCGGCTTTTGGGGGTATTGTAGCGGTCAATCAACCCTTAGATAAGGAGACAGCAAGCCAATTAACAAAAACCTTTTTAGAATGTGTGGTCGCCCCGGGATGCGATGAAGAAGCTAAAAGGGTTTTAGCTGCTAAATCTAAAATTCGTGTTTTATTATTACCAAACTTAATGAGTGGGCCAAAACAGACAGTTAAAGTGATTGCTGGAGGATTATTAGTGCAAGCATCCGACGATCAGATAGATACTTCTGAGAGTTGGGAAATTGCTACAGAAAAGCAACCGACTTCCGAACAATTAGCGGAATTATTGTTTGCTTGGAAAGTTACGAAATACGTAAAATCAAATGCTATTGTAGTGACGAAAAATCGTACAACTCTGGGAATTGGTGCTGGACAAATGAATCGGATTGGTGCCGTCAGAATTGCCCTGGAAAAAGCTGAAAATAAAGCTAAAGGGGGATTCCTTGCTAGTGATGGATTTTTTCCCTTTGATGATTCAGTGCGTACGGCAGCAGCAAAGGGAATTGTGGCTATTGTACAACCTGGAGGGTCACTACGGGATAAAGATTCTATTGCGGCGGCTAATGAATTAGGGTTAGTGATGGTCTTAACCAGAAGACGGCATTTTCTACATTAATTTTTGCAAAAAATATTTTAGATTGATAAATGAGGTGAGGAGAGATCTTTTCTAGGAATATCAATGGAGAAATGGAAAAAGATTGAGCTGTCAGTCACTGAGTGATTTCGCCCGACTAAACAAAAATGGAATGGGACTACCGAGAAACTAATCCTTTCTTCATATAATTTCTCCACAAGGCCGCTGCTTGACTACTACTGCCTCTGGTTGGGGAGTTATCGTCATTACCCAACCATACCCCTGTTACTAAATTCTGACTGGGAACATAGCCCACAAACCAAAGATCCACGGCTTTATTGGTAGTTCCTGTTTTCCCTGCTTCTCCCAGTCCGATGCTAGCTACTTTCCCAGTTCCCCGTTGTACGACCCCCCGTAATAAATCAGTCATGGTTTGGGCTAATTGGTAGGAAATAACCCTTCTTCTATTAGTTTGATCTTGATTAAGATTGTAAATGACTCGACATGTCTGCCAATTATTTATATCTAAACAATCTCCCCCGTCAAGGATACGCTGAATTGCATGAGGACGGTTCCAAATTCCTTGATTAGCAAAAATAGCATAAGCCCCAGCCATTTCCAAAACAGTGACTTCACTTTGTCCTAAAATTAATCCTGGTGATCGTGTTAATGCTGATACTACTCCCAACCGTTGCGCCATTTCAATCACTCGATTTAACCCTATATCTTGGGCAACTCTGAGGGCGATTGCATTTTCTGACTGTGCTATTCCTCGATACATATCTACATTTCCATCACTACGTTCACAGGGTTTGTATCGTTGTCCCATCCAGCGTAGTCCGTCACAGGAATAAACTTTTCGAGGAGAAATTCCTTGTTCAATAGCCGCCGCATAACTGAATACCTTAAAAATCGATCCAGGTTGACGTTTAGCTTGAGTGACGCGGTTAAATTGACTTTGTTTATAGTCTACCCCTCCCACTAAAGCTAAAATTTCTCCAGTACGGGTATCTAAGGTGACAATTGCCCCTTGGGAGAACTTATATGTTGATCCGGCATTTTTAACGTGATTTCGTAGCTCTTTTTCAGCTTTAGACTGTAAGTGAAGATCTAATCCTGTTTCTACAATAAAATTACCTTCTTTCGCTAATTCGTTCCCTAAGAGAGTTCTTAGTTCTTTAAAAACGTGACTATAAAGATATGGAGCAATCACATTTGACAAAGTTTTTCTAGCTTTAGGACTAATTTCTATGCGTGATCTTCGCTCACGATCAGCTTGTTCGGGTTTAATCATCTCTAAATCTGCCATACGAGTGATGACACGGTTTCGGAGTTGAACAGAAGTATCATAGTCCTGAACAGGGTTATAGAGATTTGGGGCGGGTAACATTGCCACCAGAGTGGCCGCTTCGGAGATTGTTAAATCTCTGGCTGATTTTTCAAAATAGAATTGGGCTGCGTCTTCAAACCCGTAAAGGCTACCCCCTAGATACACTTGATTTAGATAAGTTTTTAAAATTTGATTTTTGCTATAAACAGCTTCTAATTTTAAAGCAACAACCATTTCTCGTAATTTACGACCGGCTGTATCTTCCCATCCCACTTCAGTAAAGAGACTGCGGGCTAATTGTTGGGTCAAGGTACTCGCTCCTTGACGAATGCCTTGATCTTTTGAATTGATGACTAACGCCCTAACAATTCCGTAGGGATCGACTCCAAAATGCCAGTAGAAGCGAGTATCTTCTGAGGCAATAAGGGCTTTAGATAAATAAGGAGAAAAGTCTTGTAAACGGTTAATTTCTCGGTGAGTACTTTGGGTAATGGGGTTTAGGGGGATTTTGTTATTGCTTGCATAAACAACTACTGGACCACTAACTCCTGATGGGAGGGGCGTTACATCATATTTACGGCTTTCCCAGATGATAACGACACTGATCAGAGCAAATAGTCCAATGGTTCCATGAAGGGTATAGGAAATCAGTCTACGCCAAACAGGAGGAGGACTATGATAAGCCAGTTTAGCAGTTTTAGCTAATTCTGGGGGTCCAAGGATAATGACATCTCCATGACGTAAGGAAAGATTTTTAATACGTTGTCTGTTGTGGTAAATACCGTTGGTAGATTGTTCGTCTTCGAGGACGAAATATTGGGGATCGTTTTTGTCACGGCGGAGAGAACAGTGAACTTGACTAACAAAACTATTAGTAATGAGAATGTCACAGAATCTCGAACTCCGTCCCAAAATATAGCGATCACCAATTAATGAGTAGACTCGAGGTTTATCTCCTTCTTTATCTTGTATGTGTAATTCAGGAACTTTTGCCCCTTTTTTGAGTGTTTCAGGACTTAGTCTTCCTTGTCCAAGTTTTTGTACTACTTGGGTAACCAGTTGACTCAAGGGATGTTTGGGAAGAGATGGCGGTTTTGAGAACATAGCTTACTATGTTTGGGAATCGATTAGCTAAATTTCTTAAAATTTTCTGTGATATCGTTAAGAACGTGTCACTAATTTCTTTAACACTACAACCTATTATTGTAACCGCTAAGTGGATAGATATCACTAAAGTTAAATCTGTTTCACTAAGTACTCCATTTTTTACACTTTCTAAATCTCCCCTTGTCAAGAGAAACTTTTTGTATCTTTTCTTCCTTGCAAAGAGAAAGTTTGCCACATTTTTTTATTATTATACATATTATTTAAAAATATATATGCTATTTTTAATATCTAAGTAAAAATACGAAAAAGTTGACTTTTATATAGAATAATCACTATCAGTAATTTATTCTGAGACAATGGACCTGATAAGATCATCCTAAACTTTTAGAGTTTTAAAAATTGTAAATAAAATATTATCAATATTTTATTTACTTAATATATTTAGAGGTTTAGAGTAGAAAGAATGATAATAGACAATTGTTTTTGGTATTTGCTCAAAAATAAAGAGATTAATTCACCAAGAAGACACGCTGATCTCTTATTGATAAGCAGTTTAGGCAGCTTTTGAGTACTTTCTCGAATGAGATTATCAGTGACATCATAGCTAAATAGTGCGTTAATCAAGATTAATACTATAATTCTTTGGATAGAACTGCATCGATTGTTTTGAGGTTTATCATTTTTGACAGAACATACGTTGGTATTTTCCGTAAGGTGATGCAATCCAATATATGTCTAAATTTATGGTACTGAGGATATTTTTGAGATATACAAAAGCTATTTATATTCGTTGTTTTACTACAAAAATTTTATGAGATTTAAGTCTTTGAATAATTTAAAATTGTAATGCAATGTTATTGACTTTAATCTTTTTGAGAAATTTATCAATAAAAATTGATACATACTTTTTTGAATGAATTTTAAATCAATAGTATTTATACTAATTTACATAGCTATAAAGCCTGTAAATTATGCAAATAAGTAAATAAATGATAATAGTAATAGAGATTCTATCTCTACTACTATCTTAACTTTTTAAGTCGCTCGAATCATTCTGGCTAATCCTTTCGGATAAACTCCCCATGAAGAGAATTTTTTTCTTAGAATTGCTAGTAACTAGCTTATTCATTGGTTTAATTTTATTATTTGCTTCTCCAGTCAAGTCCCAAATTATAGAATTGGGTAATGATATTCCTATAAATTTTTCTCATGAACGCCGTCGCCGTAGCAGAACTAAAGTAAGAATGTATCCCGAAAATGGTTGACTCAATGTAGGAATAGAAGAGGAAAGAAGACCTCAAACGAGAATCAGGGTATTCGATAAAAATAATTTTTCTTTTATTGGTGTTCGTGAGGAGAGGCTCGTTTCTCAGGAAAGAGTTAGATTTTCTCTTCCTTTCTAACAAATCAGTATGGGAAATCTCTGAATTTTAGTAGCAAAATATGCAGTTAGGATTTTCCTGTATTTGTCGTTAACCAGTCTTATTTATTTAAGAGACCAAGCAAGTTGCACAAAATATACATTTAGTAAGCTCTAAAAAGTCGCAGACCACTTATTTTGAACTAAGAAAATGTGGTGAGCGGGCTCCGAACTAATGAAATCCATTGAGATCATTGGAATACAAAACAAGTTCTGTTTTGTCGGGGTTTTAGCCATTGCAAAGATGAAGACTCCCATATGAATGTCTAAATGCGTAGACATGTCGTCGGTAAACAGTTGCTTCGTTAAACCTAAACCTAGTTAAAAATTTTCTGAACTTTGTTTAACTGAATCACTGTTTACTTAGTTTAGTTACATTTCTTCAATAATTTTGGTGGGGGATAATAACCTTCAGTCTCTATAATTGTAATAAAAGGTTTCTTGAAGATAGTCTCCCCCAAAAAGGGTATAAACTTCTCCAAATAGAGAAAAATAATTTCACCTAGCAAAAGTTGGTAACGTTTTTTTCACACATCTTTTTTGTAATTGCCTTAATTTTACCACTTACTTGATTGAGGCAAAAAGGGAGATAATTTGCCTTCTAAACTACTAGTGTAGGATTTACAATGATAAAATATATGCATTTTCATCATTGTAAATGAATTTCGACATTAAAATTTATAATTTTGGAAAGCTTCCATTAATTGATCATCAGAAGGGTCTGCTACTAAATCATCAATTTGCTCTCCTAAAGAGTAAATAATAAAACTTACCAACTGATCTTAATTAATTAAGACATAAATTTCTTATAACCAAGAATCTGAATTAATTTATATTGCTTTTTGAGCTTTTTGACGAGATTGATGCATAGTATCGAACTGTAGCCTAGTTATGGGTGGCAAACTACCTTATTTAAAACAAGAAGTCTAACTCATTAGATATGATTAAACGTGTATTTTCATAAAAAATTAAAAGTAAAGGACTAAGATTTAATTTATTAGACAAGCTCTCAATAAACCTGCTACGAACTTACCATTACTTTTGTTGGCAGACTTATCCTAAAATAACCAATGATCAATATTCATCATTGTTCGGTTGAAGTGTTTCTAGACTCTCAAAGAGGGGAGTACTTAAGTAACGTTCCCCAAAACTCGCTTGAATCATAACAAGTAGTTTGCCTGTATTTTCGGGACGTCGAGCAACTCGAATAGCAGCAGCTAAAGCCGCCCCTGTAGAAATTCCTGACAATAGCCCTTCTTCTCTAGCTAAGCGACGACTATAAATAATAGCTTCATCATCAGTCACAGTTACTACCTCGTTAATTAGCTCTACCTTGAGAACTTCAGGAATAAAACCTGCCCCTATTCCTTGAATTTTGTGACTGCCAGGGCTTCCTCCTGATAAGACAGAACTATTAGCTGGTTCAACAGCGATCGCCTGAAAAGTTGGTTTACGTTGTTTAAGTACTTCAGCTACTCCAGTGATGGTTCCCCCAGTACCTACTCCTGCAACAAGGATATCTACCCGGCCATTTGTATCTTCCCAAATTTCTTGAGCAGTGGTTTGGCGATGAATTGCAGGATTAGCAGGGTTGTTAAATTGTTGCAGCATGTAGGCATTTGGCAACGTTTTCACTAGCTCATCAGCACGTCGAATACAGCCACTCATACCTTCAGTTCCGGGGGTTAACTCTAATTGCGCGCCATAGGCTTTTAACATTGCCCGTCGCTCTTGACTCATCGTTTCTGGCATGGTCAAAATTAGTTTATATCCTTTAGCAGCTGCGGCCATAGCTAATGCAATTCCCGTATTACCAGAAGTAGGTTCAACTAAGAGAGTTTTCCCAGCAACAATTAATCCTTCACGTTCTGCGGCATTAATCATATTTATCCCAATACGGTCTTTTACTGAAGCCGATGGGTTCATTCCCTCTAACTTTACGACAATCTGAGCCATACATCTCTCTGCTTGAGGAATTTGGTTCAATTGTACTAGTGGGGTCCGACCAATTAATTCTGTAATATTGTGGGCAATTCTCATCTTTTTTAAATTAATGTTTACTTACTTTAATAATCCTTCGGTTGTAATATTTCTATTGTCTTTTTGAGAGCATTCTTTAAATTTTCTTTACACTAAAGCTTACTCCTCTATTGAGGTTGTGGTAATTTTTCTTCAATTAACCCTTCAAACAATCCTCGCCCGTCTGTAGATCCCAAAAAGGGGTCTGAGGCACGTTCCGGATGGGGCATCATGCCTAAAATATTTCCTTTCCGATTGCCAATTCCGGCAATATTATTAAGAGAACCATTAGGGTTTTGGTCCTCATTAATTTCTCCTTGAGCTGTGCAATAACGAAACAAAATTTGTTCGTTGTCTTCTAAACTTTTAAGGGTATCTTGCCCTGCATAATAACGGCCTTCTCTATGAGCGATAGGTAGAGTAATGATCTGTTTTGATGTATATACTTGTGTCCAGGGTAGACGGTTATTTTCAACTCTTACAGGGATTTGGTCGCAGATAAAATGTAAGTTTCGATTACGAATTAATATTCCGGGTAATAACCCAATTTCCGTCAGAATCTGGAATCCATTACAAATTCCTAATACCCATTTTCCTTGGTTAGCGTGAATTATGATTTGTTGCATCACCGACGAAAACCGAGCTATCGCCCCACAGCGTAGATAGTCCCCATAACTAAATCCTCCTGGTATAACCACCACATCCAAATCAGAAATATCTGTTTCTCGATGCCATACCATACGAGTTGGCTGGTTTAATAATCCTCGAGTAACTGTTGCTACATCACGATCACAATTAGATCCTGGAAAAACTACAATACCAAATTTCATGGATGCTTACCTCATTGAGGATTGAATCACGTTAACAGCTGTTACCTCAAAACAATAATTTTCAATGACTGGGTTAGCTAATAATTGATCACACATTTGTTCAAGTTGTTCTTTTGCATGGATTTCGCAATTTGCTGTTAAAGTAAGTTCAATGTATTTCCCAATTCTTACTTTTTCAACCCCTTGATAGCCTAACTGTTTTAATCCGGATTCAACTGCAGTCCCAGCTGGATCTAACACTGATGGTCTAAGGGTAACGTAAATAAGACACTGATATTGTTGAGACATAGAATGTTAGTTATTGCTAAGATAATCATAAAAGTTAAATACATTTGTTCTTAAGCGTAAATCCTCCACTTACTCAAATCTTTAAAATTGTGCTATTTCAACTCTAGCCTATGATTCATATTTAACACTCAACAGTCGAGATTAACCCTGGGGACCGTCCACACAATTTATTCTGCTTTAAAGACTGACTTTAGAATTTAAAGAAACGATGTAAGCGCAACCCTCAGTCGATAAAGAGTCCTTCTATAGTTTAATCCTCCATGGCATGCTCAATACTGTCTTACCTGTGTCAAGTTCAGTATATCTGTTTCCATTAACTAAGTGTCTTACTACATGACCGAAAGGAATAATTAAAACATTCCCATTATTTTTGAGCCATCATACCTTAGAATTTTTTGGATAGTTTTACCAATATCAACTGATTGAGCCAAGAAACTATTTGTTTTCACCGACTTAGTTTTTAGTCAATCAATTTAACTTTTGACTAGTTTAAAGATTTAACCATTGAGCTAATGTCCCAGGTAAAGGAAGTAAAATCATTATCAGCAATGCTAATGAAAACAAACCTAAGATATCTCGTCTATCATCTAATTCTGTTACATCATTTAGAGCAGTCTGCTCAGAAGTTGGCATAAAAAAGAGCAGGATTGCCCATAGTAAAAACTCTTGTCTAATAATTCCTAAAGCTAAGACAAATAATCTAGTAAATTGACCAATAATAATTGCTGCTCGTTGGCCAAACATTCCATGAACAATATGTCCCCCATCGAGTTGTCCCACAGGCATTAAATTTAGAGCTGTAATAATTAATCCTACGTAGCCTGCAATGGCTAAAGGATGAAGATGAATTGCTTTTTCAGCAATAAAACTACTCCCAAAAACCAATTTAGCAAAAATAGCAAAGAGGAAAGAACCTCGAGGATCAAATGCTTGTAGACTTAATAGGTTAGACTCTTCAACCAGAGGCACAACTTTTGATAAAGATAGTCCCCATAATAGAATGGGAACAGTTACCATAAACCCCCCCAAAGGTCCTGCTATACCGACATCAAATAAGGCTTGACGATGAGGGATAGGAGATTTTATCTGGATAAATGCTCCGAAGGTTCCTAAGAAAAAAGGGATAGGAATAAAGTAAGGTAGTGTTGTAATAACTTTATAACGAATAGCAGTTAAATAATGACTTAGTTCATGAATTCCTAAAATTATAATTACTCCTAGACTATAGGGTAATCCATTTAATAGTAATCTTAGATTTTCTTGCCATTGTTCTACTGAAATACCAGCTATTTCAGTCCCAATAATTGTTGTAGTCAACAACGTCAGTAATAGTAACCCTAAAGCAAATAAAGGACGGGTGGTAGGTTGTTCAGGTTCTTTCTGTTGAGACTTAGCCCAAGGATTAGCTACTAAGGCAAAAAAAGGCTGTCCCTGTAGGCTTTCCTGAAAAAGAATCAAAAAGCGATCACCAAACACCCGCTCAATATTAGTTTTAATTGACTGATAAGCTTTTTCTGGAGCTATCCGTAACTTTCCCCGACAAAGAATAGCTTGAGGACGATAATCTAAATTCTGCAAGTAATACACTCCCCAAGGGAAACAATTTCTTAATGACTGTTCCTCAGTAGCGGTAATCGGACGAATGAAAACTGGATTTTCTAGGGTTTTTATCTTTTTTTCAAGGTTAGGGAATAAAGAATAATTCTGACTATCTTGGTTTTTCGTGAGAATACGTCCGATGGAAATTAACCACCCATAAGTGATAAAACAAATAAATAGGGGCAAGATGATCCACACCAAGGGAATAGACTTTTCTTCATCCATTACCATATACCATACTGTCCAAGCTATGGGAGGAGTCATAACAACTAACCACAATAGCCAAGCAGGAGTATGAGTGACTGACGTTACCGTGCGCTTAATGAGGATATAAGTAATAATGCTTAAAGTAAGTAACAGTAAAAGTAACCACATAGTTATCTATTGAAGAATGTATCAAGAAATCGTCTTCACCGTTTATGATTGAGACGATTTACTAAATTTAAGGAATAATAGGGTCACAAGGCCACACTCAATTTTGAGATTCCCTGTAATAAATTAACAAGGATTCTACTTTTCACCTATCATGTTTCGAAAGACAGCTAGGCTCTCTAAATTCTCTCGTCAACTATTAGAGGAGTTGTTTGCTTTACCCTCCAATAAAGATACTTTAGGCGGGACGGCTTATTTTATTCTAGAAAAAACTAGCAATATCTTGATGGATTATCCTGAATGAAATCAACAAGTTGAAGACTTTCTTCAACAACACGGGGGAGTGCGTTGTTTATTTATCACTCATCGTAGTGCTGTAAGTAAATTGGTAAAATCCCTACAAAAAACTCTAAAGTGCTCAGTTGTGATCCAAGTAAGAACAGGAGGACTATCTGCTTCCAGAGACAGCCGTAACCTCTTTTAAAAAAGAAGCCTGTCTTAGTCCAAATATTAAAGGAAGGAGTTTGGATTCCTGTTAATTCCCCAGGTTTTTCTTATCTTTATCGGAGCTTCCATGGAGGAATTCTTTTTACTGAACTGCACTTTTGTGTGATCTTTTAGGGACTCTAAGACCTTGACGGTTAGCTAAAACTTTCCATTGGTTACGTCAGCTAAAGAGTGTTCAGATGTTACGCAATCACTTCAACTCCAGCTCCCTTAATTAGATTTTCCCAGGAGCCAATATAGAATTCTTACTAGACAAAGGACTGATTGACAGAGCTTATGAGCAATTATCTGTTTTAAATTTAGATAATTTTTGTAAAACTCCCATCAGACAATAATTTTATTTATGTTTCACTAGTTCTTGGATTCTTATAACTCTATCCTCTTTTTTAAAAAAAATTAACATTTTTTAACATCAGATGATATCCTCCTAGATTTAGGAGAATATCATCTGATGGCAGAATTATTTAGATTGTTCGGCAACAAAACCAAGTCTGTTGATGAACTTAGTGTACAAGCATAGCAAAAAAAAAGAAATGTTTCATTCTCGAAGCTGATGATGCAAAAAGATGAGGAGATGCGGAGTTTATGAATAAATATCTTCAATAAAGACAAATATCACTGATAGCAATAGGTTTGTTCCTAAAAATCTACTTCACCCTAAACCTCAAATCAGTCCCGCAGCAGAATCAAACATTTAACGTTGTCGTAGCGAAAGTAACATAGATATGTCTCTTAAAATGGTTCGCAAGCTTAATAAGTAAGTTGATCTAGCTTGATAAACATTCTTTATAAGACACTAAATAACTAGGTGAAGTAGACATGATTAATTTATTTTTCCTATGTTTAAAACTAAGTTTTTTAAAATAAATACAAAATTTAGATAGTGTAATAATTTTAATTATTTTTAATATCTAAAATAAATTTATTTTTTATATCATTATGACATTTTATTGATTTTTTCAAGAAACTAATTAATTCAAAGTTAATTTGCCAATAGCATAGATAAGCTTTAAGTTTGCTCTGATTGTAGAGAGTAAGTTTGTATATATTCTCTAGTAATTTATTGAAATATTTTTTTTTGATAGCTGATTTTGATCTGCTTTAAAATTATTTAATTCTCGACAAAACCTCTATATATACTTATGTTTATAGATATCTTATTTATAATTTTTTATATTAAATATATTATTTACTTTGTATAAAAAAATATATTTAATGATAATACTTTTTATGTTTATTTCTTATTTATTTTATACTGATTTTAAATGACTATTAACTTAGTTAATTATTTTATAAATGAACTAAAAATATTATATATTCTCTGGTTTAATTGGTTATGTTAAAAGTTATTAGTTTACTTTAATAAAGTAAACTAATAACTTTTATGATTAATGTACAGGATACTTATTGAATTTAGTAATATTCTCTTATTCCTACAAAATTTTGTTTTTGATGTACTTATTTTTTAGCTTGAATCACCTAGAATACAGTTAAAATAAAAAAATAATAGTTTAATCATTTTTTATTTCAACTGTTTTCTTATATTGTAAATAGGTTTAAATGATAATATTCAATACTAAATACATATAGATCATGAATACATTATTTAATGATATTATTTAAAATAACAATGATTATTATAGTCGCCAACTATTTGCACAATTTATTGTACAAATCAGGTAAAATAATTCTTTTTTTATTAAAATTAGTTCTATAGTTATGGACTTTATTGGAAATAAAAAAACTTAATTTCATAAAAATTTATTTATTTACTGAGTTACTAAAATTTTTACTAATAATTTTATAAAATTGTTTTTTATTTAGAATAATAAATTCTAACTCATTAATTAAATCAATAAGTTTTTTATCTAAATCTTTGTTTATTTTTTAAATAAAATTTCATATGTGATATTATTCACATTTCGTTAATTTATCCTTTTTGTTATTTATTTTATTAAAGGTTAATTATGTTATTATTTTATAGCTTAATTATTATTTTTTTTGAAAAAGCTTTTAATATGTCAACAATCCATATAATCATTAGTAGCACATTACTGAAGCAATAACTAGCAAATAATTAACTATTAAGAAATAAACCCTGATCCAATCATCACCTTAAGATATCTAGTTTTACTGTTAAATGGAAATCCCCCTAATTGTAGCAAATCTACCTCATAAATAGTCCATAAATCAATGCTGTAACTATACAATAAATGAGTATTAATATAATCATCGATGATATTTATTTTTTATTTAGTTACTTTGAAAACAGATTAGATTTCTTATAAACCTAAAAAAATGAAATTATAAATAATAAATTTAAAAGAAAGTTATATGCGAATTAATAAGTTTTTTAAAAAAATTCTTGTTTGAGTTGTATTAATTGAAAACATTCCATTAAAATACAATACCAGTAATAAAAAATTCAGAAATAATATTTTTTATCTATTAAAATAATCTATGTATTAAGATATAATGCCATCGACAGTCATATAAACTCTGCTGATTTATACATTATGAAAAATTTTTTTCAAATCAACCAAAACTTCACCTCTACAACTAACACAGATGAATCGTTTTTTCAATTTCTTATTCCCGAAGGCCCATCTATTATTTTAGGTGAACAGTTCTCTAATACTTTGGTAATGCCCCTAGAACCTAAGTCCACTACTATGTTTGGTCCAAGAGGTGTTTGTTTAGTATCTGAAACTGGTCCGTTATGGATAGCAGACACAGGACACCATCGACTGTTGGGATGGAAAAATCGGCCTGAAACTGATGGCAAACCCGCAGACTTGGTCATCGGACAAACAGACTTTTATCAAGAAGGGCAAAACGCTAATGGAACTCCCCAAAGCAATACTTTCAGTGTTCCTACTGGGATTTGCACTTGTGGAGAAGGATTAGCAGTGGCTGATGCCTGGAACCATCGGGTCTTAATTTGGAAGAAACTACCTCAAGATCATAATGTTCCTGCGGATATTGTGTTAGGACAAACAGACTTTCACCAAAATCAAGTTAATCGAGGAAAAATTAATACAGCTGCGGATAGGATGCATTGGCCTTATGGCGTTTTTTACCATCTAGGTTATTTTTTTGTCGCAGATACCGGAAATAGACGGGTTTTAGTGTGGAATCGACTTCCGGAAGTTAATGGACAACCGGCAGATTTTGTTCTAGGACAGTCCCAGATGAATCTGCGGGACGAAAATGGAGGAGGACCTCCAACAGCTTCAAGTATGCGTTGGCCTCATACATTAGCAATTTGGCAAGATAACCTAGTTGTAACTGATGCGGGAAATAATCGTGTAATGATTTGGGATGGAATACCAACCGAAAATAATGTTCCTTGTAAATTAGTTTTAGGTCAATCAAATTTTGAAGATGTAGAACTTAATCAAGGGGTCTATTGTCCATCTTCTAGTAGTTTAAGTATGCCGTATGGCGTAGCTGCTTGTAAGCAATGGTTGATGGTGGCAGACACGTCTAATTCTCGTTTATTAGGGTGGAAAAATTCCCTAGAGATGGGTATCCCTTCCCAAGGATTAATGGGTCAACTTAACTTTCTTAGTAAAGGAGAGAATCGTTCTTACGGGAGGACTTATCGTAATAGTTTAAATTGGCCTTATGGAATCTCGGTTTGCGGTGATACGGCTATTATTGCTGATTCTGGAAATAATCGAGTTTTACTATGGTCTATTAAAAGTTGAAATAAATAAGTAATAAATTCCAAATAGCAGTAAAAAATATATTTTTTATATCTCTTATATTTAGAGAAATTAGAATTACAATTTAATCACTTTTATTAACACTTTTTATGGTAACGATTTTGTAAAAAATTTTGAGAAAAATTATATTGATTGCAAAATATTCTTCCGTTAATTTTATGAACTTTCATGTGATGCTATTTTCCTTGTATAAGGGTATTTTAGTTATTTTTATTTCTAAAGTCCATCTTTGAATAATAACTTTTCAAGTTTAAATATTATTAATAAATCTTAGGTTTACTCATTTATAAATTTTTTATATATTTATATATTTTTTAGAAAACCTTACTAATAAGGTTATTTAAATCTAGGTAAAATAAAGCTAAATATCAGTAAACTTATAAACTAACTTATCTTAAGATTAAGAGTCGTCATTATTTTCATTACCTTTTCACATAAACTAAATCAAGAAAAGACATACATTGTAAATAAGTCTCTACTATAGAAGATACAAATAGAAGTTAGCCCTCATGTCCAACATGATGCATAAAACCAGTGTTTGTCATCTAAGTTTTTTGAGTAGGTTTTAATTTCTCGTAAATGGATGAAAAGGAAATTATATCGAATTGATAATATAAAATTATCTAGTAAAATATCAAATATAAAAATTTCAGAGTTGAAAATTAACAAAATTTCTGTATCTATAAGCTCTCTTTTTAATAAAAATTAATATATTATCAATCTCTTCTACTTTTCTTCACTCAAAATAGGGAATAGTTTTCCAAATTTAACGCCTAACCTAATTGTCGTAATGCTTTTTTCTAAAAAATAAGTACTATAGTATCTAATTGTCATCTTAAACAAGAAGACCAAAGTAGAATCATTAAACAGAGCAGAAAAAGAGAATAGAAAAATAGATAAAGCTAGTCTTAAAATGTCAACTAGATATAAGTATCTATTCTATTTCTTAAGATGGAAATGAGAGTAACATTCTGCATATTTTATTTTTGTCGGTTTTGTTGTTGGTATTGACTAATTATATGAACAATCATGCCAGAAGGAAAATTAGGAAACGGAATTAAATCAGCAAAACAAAAAACAATCGCACTAACCAGGAAGAATTTTAAAAAACAACTCATGATGATAAACCTTTGTGCAATCTTCCTTTCACTATCCTAGAATTAACTTGCTTAAATCTTCCCCTAATTGGATGAATCACTTGAACTCTTATTTTTATGAAAATTTAATTGATTAACCACTAACCCATCAACAGAACTGATATAGCAATGACTACTGTAGTAATTCACAAAGTCATCAATCATTAATTTAGCTAAATCAATTAGCTAAACTAATGTCTGAATATTTCAGAATAGCCAGAAATTGATAATTATATAGAAATCCTTAGGATCAAAAGATAGTTGTTTGGAGTCAACCTAAAATGACGAGCAACAATGCCCAAAGATTAATTGCGAACGCGATCCTCTCAGTTATCCTATTATATCCTATTGTTTTAGATGAGCACCTAAACAAAATTCATTGTAGGGTGACATTTCCTAAGAAAATAATTATATTTCAAGGAAATTTACTAGTAACTTTACCAATAATATGATAAGGAGTTATAAAACCAAAAGACCGACTATCATTACTTTCTGCTTTATTTTCTCCCAACAAAAAACAATTACCATTTTTGTTAACTAAAACAACTCGTTTAATAATCTTTAAATCCTGACGGTGAGGGTGCCTAGCAACGACCAAATCCCCTATTTCTGGCAAACGACGCCGGTAGGCCCTTGTGTCTACAAGAACTTCATCTCCTGCTTGAAGCAGAGGAAACATAGAAGTCCCTGTAACACAAAACCGTTGACGCAACCTAAACAACCAAAGAAGCAATTCTTGATTGTTACTAGCAAGGATCAACTGCATGCCCACTACCTAAGATCAACAAATTTAGCTAGCTCTTACCCAGGCTACATTCCGATTTTTGGTAGACCAGAACATAGTATGAATTTTTTCAACAGTAGCAAGTAATTCGGTTGCTTGGTCTAAGTTAACTTCTACTTTACACGCAGAGCAAAGTTTAGCTGCCTTCCAAAAAATATCGTGAAGATCAGGATATTTTTCTAAATGTACAGGTTTAAAGTAGTCAGTCCAAAGGATAAGTAATTCTTCTTTAGTTTTTTGTGCTTGCTCTTCCTTAATTGCAATATAGCGGAAAAGAATATTAGCAGTGGCATGATCTCCGACAGAAGGATTAAGGTCTAGGATTTTCTTAGTCATGGACAATACTGCTTCAGCATAGATGCGAGCAGAGGCGGAGTCATAAACACCACAAGGTCCATCGCAATGAGCACTAACTTCTGGCGCGCAGAAGTGCTTTTTAATGTGAGTAGCAATTCTGTTGAGCATAGTTTTCTCAGATGTATCTAATTTTTCAAAAATAACGTTTGCAAACGTTATCATAAGGAACTATTTTTAGGGAAAAACTTTCTTGGTAACTTCCCTACTCCTAATTTTAATTGAAAAGTGTAGGCATTTCAGATCTTAAAATTATAGATTCTTGCCTCTACCCTTATGGCTTCCTAAAGAGTTGCACTGTGTTAATTATTTAAATATTGTTTTTGTCTTTGAATACAAAGATTTGGAATGTTGGAATTGACCGAGAAAAAATGGACGGTTTTTAGGCTTATATAGCTTGGACAAATCAACCTTTAAGTAGTGTTCTGACTTTCTCTTATGCTTCCTTTCGACAAAAAGTAAAACCTAGCAATATCATTTGATTTGTTAAAAAGCTCAAAAAGACTAGCTTTTAGCCAATTTATGCTTGTACTCGTTTAATTAGTAATTGAATTTGATTAGTTACTTCTGATGATTCAAAAGAGAGAAAAAAATTACTACTAGCTACCATTTACAAGCCCAAAGGAGCAAGACTAAACAATCCTCTTAGATCTTTCAAATAATTCCCTATTATAAATAATCCAAACTTACGCTGATAAATCCATCCTCTTGTTTGCCTAAGTCTACTAAAACTTTACAATAGCGAATAGAACGACTGTCTTAAGAATTTTTTCTGTCTAAAATTTATTGTTTAATGTGAGCAATTTAGTCCATTGGAAAACCGTCCATGGAACAAACGACATTACCAAAATAGCAACGAGCATACCCCCAAGCTCCTTTGGTTCTGTCATTATGGGATTATAGGCGAATCTCAGTTTCTATATCCCTTAAATCAACTATCATACGTTGTGTTTTGGCGAGAGCGTGAGGACTGACAAAATCGTGGTTGACCGTAACGTAAGAGCATTACATTCAAAATGACAGGCTCCACAGATAATACAGCTACTAGTTTGATTGAGATGTAATCACTCTTCAGTGGTTTGCCGGAATTCACGTTCAGAAATAGAATATGCTTTGACATTAAGGTATGGTTCTATAGCTTCTAATTTTTTTCCAAAAAAAGACATGTCCACCACTCAACCCTTAACTACTGGAAGATTTTTGGGGTCAATGGTCATGGTTGACGGGTTTTGCTTCCCAGAGTATCCGAATTTTTCAAGTTCACCACCCATATTTTCTTTGCAGGTAAGGGCAGAACGACCATTAATTTTCATGCTACAACTACCACAGATTGTAGCATGAAAATTTTTGCGAAAGGCAAGGGTTCCATCTTTTTTCTATTTAATACAATTGAGGCAATCTAAAATAGTTGAGTTTGACTTCACGTATAAGCTATAAGTCCATAAATAAGGTATGTTATTTAACTTTTGTTTTGTCGTAGAATTTTAAATTGAACTTTTATAGGGAAAATATAGGGTGATTTATCAGAAGGGAAGTAAGGATAACCCTATCTATTAGTTTAGTGCACCAACACATTCACTAAAATATCTTAATCATTGTTCCACTGCAGTCGCAGTAGAAATTATCGAAAGTCTACAATCTCTATGGAGTATCCTCTTCTTTAGCCTTCTTTTAAGAAGACAATTAAACGGTGAGGTTTTTAAAACTTCTGGGACAATTCCATAGATCGAAATCCTAGCAAATGATTCTGCGATCTTTAGATTTAATCCTGTCGTATACCCATAAGTATATTCCCCAAAACTCAGTATCACAAAGGTTATCCAGATTTGTAGAATCTAACTTTTAAAAACTTATTTTTAGACTGAGCAACTCAAATCCATCACGATCTTAGTGGTAAATTTTCTTGAGGGGAAGCACTTCTACTTGCATTTTGTCTCCTTGAACTGTCTGCTTCTCCCGTTCATAATTGTTGAAAATTTTCTTGATTTTATTAGGAAGATAACGCTATATTTTTGATATGATCAATAAAAGCAACGATCATTAAACTTCAATCAAGGAACATTGATAACATCATGACCGACAAACCAATCCCTTTAACGGGAAAAGCCCTACTTCAAAAAGTCAAAGAGCTATCCCACAAACCAAGGAGAGAAACAGCCAAAGATTGTGGCTATTACTCGGTTACAAAGGACGGGCAAGTCCGCGTTAATTTGACAGAGTTCTATGATGCAGTGTTGGGAGCAAAAGGAGTTCCTCTTGAGCCAGGAACTGCTAAAGATGGTCGAGGACGTGAACCCACCTACCGTGTAAGTGTCCACAAAAATGGTCAAATTGTCATCGGCTCAACATACACCCAAGAGATGGGATTGAAACCTGGAGATGAGTTTGAAATTAAATTAGGATACAAACACATTCACCTCAAACAAATTGGAGATGATGGAAGGGTTGTTGAGGAAGAAGCGGCTTAAGAATTATTTGATCTAGACAAAGATTATAGAATCTCTTAAGCCTAAAAAACTCCATTGGATGGGTTTACATTCACCTGTTTTTATTAGGGTCTAATGGGTAATTAGTCCTAGAGTCCATCGTCTTACCCGGGGCGGCGTAATACAAAAAACAGACGTTAGCCCCCATAGATTTTTCTGCGAAACCTGTCCTAATTTAAATATTTTGCTAGGGTAGTGAGGATAGATTCTTCATTAAAAGATTATAGATAGACAGTATAAGGAGTAATTTTGTCATCTCAATTCTATTCTTGGATAATTTTGCTCCCAACTCTTTCTGGGACGGTAAAAGTGTGCCTCTTTCTAATCACTTGGTTTATGCTCTGGTTACCTTTGGCTTGGTCTATAGCTAAAAAAATTGGCTGGCAACCCTTTAGTCCTTTAGTGGGGTCAGAAAAACTCCCCCTTGTTATATCTCTCTATTTAACTGTTCCTTTTTTACTATGGCTAACTATTTCAGTAGAAGGAACATCAATACCAGACTATGGAATAGAGTGGAAACTAACTTTTATAATTTCTTTACTTTTTGGAATAGGATTAGCAATTGCCGGTTTAGGAATTGCTTTTGGACTCGAAGGATGGTTTGGCCGGTTAATTTGGAAAAAAAATAATTTATATCATCTGGGTAAATTAGTCCTACCCTTATTAGGGTTAGGACTTTGGGTAGGAATTACTGAAGAATTAATCTTTCGGGGAGTTTTACTAAACTTACTACAACAAGACTATTCCCTAGAAGTAGCTGCTGTTATCTCTAGTGGCATTTTTGCTCTCTTACACCTACTATGGGAAAGACGAGAAACAATTCCTCAACTTCCTGGATTATGGATAATGGGTATGATTTTGGTGTGGTCCAAAATAATGAACGAGGGAAGCTTAGCGTTAGCATCGGGACTTCATGCAGGTTGGATTTGGGGGTTATCGTACATTGATGCGGCTGACTTGATTTCCTATTCTGATAAAGGAGCTGCTGAGATAGTTAGCTGGAAAAAACATCCTCTAGCCAGAGTATCCGGAATTCTTTGTCTGTTAGGAACAGGTTTAGTTTTATGGCAATTTTCTTTATTTTAATCTAAGAATTTTATTCAACTGAACTAGACAATAATTTGACTTTGAACTGAACTAAAATTTTTCGGGTTAATAAGCCTTCGACGGTAATTTCTAAAAATCACTGTTTATATACCCAAAATACAGCTTAACACAATCAGTTATTACAATTTATATCAGGTTAGTTTAGCAATTGTTCGTCCTGTCCCATGTCTTTATTATTAATAGGGTATGTTTCAGTCTACTTACTTTCTGTAGGAAGAGTTACTGAGCGAGCACTATCAAAATAGACTACCGTTTCTTCTTTTTTAGAACTTAATTTTTTTATAATTAATTTCATCCTTGGTTAATTATTGATAGAAGTTCATAATGTTAGTTTGATAATATATTTTATCAGATAAGTTTTTTCAAATTTAATATATAAAATGTCATCTATGACAATTATTTTTACAACTATAATGTAGAGAAAGTTAGTTAATTAAAATACTTAAAATAATTGTAAAGCTACTGAGATAATTGCTTTAATAGATCGATAAACTTTGATTGTAGCTTTATTAAAATACTGTTTCACCCTATCTTAAAAATTAATGTGTTTTAATAATTTATTCAAATTTGTCTTGATCGAGATATAACTCATAAATATTTAATATTTTATCATTAAAATACACTTTTCTTACTTTGATTTAGGATAGTAGTTTGATGTTAAGAGGGTGATAGTTGAATTTTTAACGGTTCTACTAAACGTAAAAGAAGAGAAGACTGTGGTAAACTTTAGGTAACATAAAAATACCATATCAAATAACTATCAATGTCAAAACCGCTCAAATTTAAACCAGCATTGATTAAATACCTATGATATTTTATTGAACTTGAACTGAATGATTTATCTCCTATAATAAAATGCATTATTAATTTTTATGTCAAGTTTTTAAGGTTAATCAAATTAGGAATAGATTTATAGGGTTTCCCGAAAAATCTATTCCTAATAATGTATTTGTTTCAACTACTCCATATGCTAACCCTGCTGTAGTATTTTTATCAACATAGTCTCACTTGTTTAATAAACTAATACTGATATATATGGATCAACTAACAATAATAACTTTTAACAATATCTACTGAAACGGTTATAATTGCAGATTTAAAGTTAAGAATTTATTATTATTTAAGTTGTTTGACTAACTTAGTTAAAGATTGTTTTTTAATCTATTTAAAGATTAAAATTTTTTTATTCAAATTTTACAACAAATCTTAAACTTATGAGCTAATCCCTCGCTTAAATCTTTGAAAGAATCCAATATCTAAGCGGCGACATAGTATAAATTGGTTTTCGATTACTTGAAACTCAGTGATATCTTCTAAATAAAGTAAATTGGGAATTAATCAAAAGTTACCACTTAAATTAACAGAATAGTTTTGAGAATTTTACACTTTTAGCCTATTCTGTAATTGGATTCCAGTAGGTGATGACAATATTGCTAGTTCAGAAGTATATGGGGTAAGATACGTTCATTAGGTCGAAAGAACCCCGGCTAAATCAAATATTTAAAAATTAGAACCAAGAACAATTTATTGAAGTTAAAATTCCTAACAATAAAGTTAAAAAGTTTAGATAACATATCGAATCAATATCTTTTAAAGATAAATTTAAGACTTATATTAGAACCTTTTTACATGGCGTAAAACTTCAAGAGAATGAGAAAAGCAAACTAAACTCGGTTAGTGTCAGTTCACTCTTATACTGAACTGATTTTGTGGTTACCTAGGTTGTTAGGTGAATATATCTTGGATACCCTAAATAAAATCAAAAAAAGTGTTAGGGTTTTACAATGGATAGTGTTACTCGGAGGAAGAAAAGTGTTTACCCGACTAGCTCAACAACACCGCAACTTCGTGAGAGATTTAGTAATTAATCTCCAAGCACTAGCGATTGTACTTGAAAAACAAGGTTATCTAGCTTCTTGCTATACTTGTGGTGGGCAGATGAACAGTGGTTCATTTATGGTTAGCCTAGGAGAAAACCATCTGATTCGCTTTCTGGTATCGGACTACGGAATTACCTGGACAGAGATGCGAGACGATCTTGAGCTAATGAAACTTGAAGGGGCGGAGGCCATCAGTCAATTGCAGGAGTTAGCTGATTTAGTTAAATATCAAATCGAGCCATCCAAGTCCAACACGCCAGACAATTCTACTCCTGAACCTCAGATCCAATCGATTTAGACATTAGGAGATTCAGCGAAAGAAACATAAACAAGAAAATATTCTTGATTTTATCCTTAGACTATTCTCTGTTTTAGGGAAGCAAATTATTTATCTTCAGCAAAAATATAGCGATAGAGCTCATTAACATCAGGTTCTGGACTATCTTGAGCAAATTGGACGGCTTGATCAATTTTCTCTTCGATCTGCTTTTTAATGTTCTCGAGTTCTTGATAATTAGCTAAATTCTGTTCTACTAAATAAGTAATAAATTTATCGATGGGATCTTGTTCTCCCCAAAATTCTTTTTCATCAGAAGATCTAAGTTCATCGGGATCAGCCAGAGAATGTCCTCGAAAACGATAAGTCAAAGCTTCAATTAAGGTGGGTCCTTCTCCGGCACGGGCGCGGGTGATAGCTTTTTGAGCAACACTACGAACAGCTAGTACGTCCATACCATTAACTTCTACGCCGGTCATATCAAAAACAGTAGCTTTTTGATATATTTCCGGTTGAGAGGTGGCCCGCTCATGAGCCATGCCGATCGCCCATTTGTTATTTTCAACAACATAAATAATTGGCAATTTCCATAATGAGGCCATATTTAAGCATTCGAAAAATTGACCATTATTGCTAGCTCCATCCCCAAAAAAGCACACAGTAACTTGATCAAATCTCTCATCTCCCATCATTTCCCTTCGATATTTACTTTGGAAGGCTGCCCCTGTGGCTACAGGAATTCCTTCAGCGACAAAGGCATAACCACCTAAAAGTCGATGTTTAGCAGAAAATAAATGCATTGAACCTCCCCGTCCTTTGCTACATCCAGTCTCCTTGCCAAATAATTCTGCCATCACCTCGTGAGGGGGAACCCCACAACTAAGGGCATGAACATGATCACGATATGTACTAGATACATAGTCTTCATTAGGACGCAAAGCTTTGATTATTCCAGTAGAAACTGCCTCTTGTCCATTGTACAGGTGAACAAAACCGAACATTTTACCCCGGTAATACATTTCAGCACACTTGTCTTCAAATAAGCGTCCTAACATCATGTCTTCATAAAGGATTAAACCTTCCTCTTTAGTAATTTTGACAGAAGCTGGGTTAAATTCTGGTAATGTTCGTTGGTAAATCATAGATTTTGCAAGATTATGATAATTTATCAAGCCCATTAAGCGATTAAGGTTGACTTAGCTCAACCTTAATCGCTTAATGGCAAAAAATACTGACTTAGAAATTATAGAGGGAGATGAGATTTTTATCTTAAAATACTTATATGATTCTTGATAACTACAAGTTTTTACTAAAAACCCCCAATAAACCCAATAGAGTTAACGTGGTTAGGACAAAGCGAATCTCTATGAAGGCTAAGATTGAGAGAGCTGGTAACTATTTTACTAATTGGAATATTTTAGTTATAATCTTTCTCAGCTTTATCTATGGTTACCAGTCCCTAAATTTTTTCTGGAGCTTAAGTATCTTAAACTGGACGTGTATCCTAACATAGGTTATCAAAATAAGAACAGATTTATTGTCTTGACCCGGCTCTGAGGAAATCAACCGTGCTCATTCCCCTCGACTACTACAGAATTTTAGGAGTTCTTCCCCAAGTAACAGATAAGCAGCTTAATCAGGCTTATCATGATCGCTGTCTGCAATCACCCCGCCGAGAATATAGCAAGATGGCGATTCTATCGCGGAAGCAACTGCTTACTCAAGCTTATGAAATATTATCGGACTCAGAACAAAGAGCTGCTCACGAGGCCTTGTGTCTAGAAAACACTTTTTCCGACAAATTAAAGTCTAATCCAGAAATTTCTTTAACTGGACAAGGGGAAGAAATCCTGCCTGATTCATCGCCATTAAAGCCTAAGATATTAGAAATTGCCCCTGAGCAGTGGATAGGTTCTTTAATGATTCTCCAAGAGTTAGGAGAATATGAACTAGTCATTAAGTTTGGTGAAATTTTTCTTGAAACCTTGTCAAATCCTCGATCAGAGTTGCATTCTTCCATATGCAAGATTCAACCTGATGTTATTCTTACCATTGCCCTAGCTGCTTTAGAATTAAGCAGAGAACAGTGGCAACAAGAAGAATATGAACAAGCCGGGATTTCAGGAGGAAAGGGACTCAGCATACTCCAAGAAAATTGTTTATTTCCCTCATTACAACTCGAAATTACCAAAGAACTTTATAAGTTACGTCCCTACAGAATTCTGGAGTTGTTGGCTCAACCTAACAAAAATCGAGCTGATCGAGATCGAGGTAAAACTCTACTTCAAGAAATGTTAGAGGAAAGACAGGGAATTGATGGTCAAGGTGATGATCACTCTGGGCTTGGTATTGATGATTTTTTGCGGTTTATTCAACAACTAAGGACTTATCTGACAGCTTCTGAACAAGAAGATATTTTTTATCGTGAAACTAATTACAGATCGGCTGTAACTGCTTATTTAAGAGTATATTCTTTAATTGCCCGTGGTTTTGTTGAAAAACAACCTACTTTCATTGTTGAAGCAAAAGGTATTCTTGACGGCTTAGAGAAACTTCAAGATGTCTCTTTAGAAAAAGGGATTTGTGCATTGCTCTTAGGAGAAACCCAGGAGGCTATCCTAGCATTAGAACAATGTGAGGATGAAGAAGTTTTAGCTTTTATTCGACAACAATCCCGAGGTGCGCCAGACCTTTTACCTGGATTGTGTTCATATGGGCAATATTGGTTACATACAGAAGTATTTTCTCATTTTCGTGATTTTAAGAAACGGACTGACTCTTTAGAAGATTATTTTGCTGATCAAGCAGTTCAAATTTACCTAGAACAAATATCCTTGGATTCTCAAAAGACTTCTTTTGAAGAGAAACAAGATGAAGAGAAACAAGAAAATGAAGTGATGTTTAGTAGAAAAATCTCTCGAAATGATTATGTCGTTCAAGAAAGAAGATCTTTCATCAAGGGACGACACTTAAGACAAACCCGCTTTCAACATCAAGAACCTCAGTTACTCGTCAGTGGAGGTGGAGGTATTCCTACTATAGCTACAGCAGCTCCTGTCCCTAGGACTCCATATCGTCGCAGGTTTAGAGAAAATTCTTCGAGAGTACCTAGAGATAAATCAGTTATTACAACCTCTTACCAAGATTCCCTTCGGAGAGCCGAAACTGACCGGTCCTTTAGTTTGCCGACAACAGCTGAAGAACTAGAACAAAAGCCCCAATGTGGGTCATATAAACGAACCGATCCCTACAAAACTGGTAAAACAATCTTTAAATTTCGTCCTTGGTTCTTAGTGGTTACATCATTGATAGTTTTAGGAGCAGTAGGATCATCGGTTAAATGGATTCAATATATTGTGTCTCCCTTGGTTGCTTTAGAGGAAGAACAACTGGTTTTGGAACTACGTCAACCCCCAATTGCAATTCCAGTGCCAGAAACTCAAATCAAAAAACAAATCAAAAATCAAACAGAAACCCTGACAATAGAAGATGCTAAACAAGTTGTTGAGATGTGGTTATTGAGTAAAGCTGATGCTTTTGGACTTAACCATAATCTTGAGTCATTGAATAACATTTTAACGACTCCTCTTCTTAGTCTATGGAAGGGGAGGGCGCAAAATCTTAAAAAATACCAAGAATATTGGCAATATAAGCATAATGTTACTATAAAATCTCTAAAAATTGTTGATAATAACCCAGATAAAGTTGTCGTTGAAGCTGATATTAGAGAAATCGCTAATTTTTACCAAGGTGGTCAACGAAATGCGAGTAGATCCTATGATGATCAACTGAAGGTTCGTTATGGGTTACTCCGCAAGCAAAATAATTGGCTAATTGACTCCCTTGAACTTATTGATTAAGAAACAATAAAAAGTAAATCTTTCTAGTTATTAAAGAATTATTTTGACAAAAAGTAGGATAGCTGATATGCTAGAGAACTGTAACTAAACGAATTTATATCGGGAGAGCCAATAGTAGGATTGTTGGCCTATTTATTGTTGTAAAAAAATAGGAGGTATAAGAGTTAATCAATGACCCAAGTTGTCGTCGGTCAGAATGAGCCCATTGAATCTGCTTTGCGTCGGTTTAAGCGACAGGTTGCTAAAGCCGGAATCTATACAGATTATAAAAAGCATCAATTCTTTGAAACGCCGCAAGAGAAACGGAAGCGCAAAGAAGCGACTCGGAGAAGACAGCGATCACGCCGTCGTTAAGAGTCAGACTTGCAATATAGGCTATACCTTAGTTGGTTAAGTGTTCTTAAAATTGTTGATATATTCTGAAGAGTTCTATAGTGTCCATAACCTCTCCCATTCAGGAGAGGATTGATTTTTTGGGAATTAACCACCACTAATTTTTACTTTGTAGCCTAATTGAGAGAGAACAGTTACTAGTTTTTGGCGATGATCTCCTTGAATTTCAAGAGTATTGTCTTTAATAGTTCCGCCACTACCGCATTTATTTTTTAATTGTTTGAGTAATTGAACTAATTCTTGAGCGGAGTGTTGAAAACCGGTCATAACGGTCACGGTTTTGCCCTTTCGTCCTGATCGAGTGGACTTTATCCGAATGTTTTGTTGTTGGGCAATTAGATCTTGAACCTCATTTGTTAACATCTCTGAATCGGAGGATAAACCAAACTCCTGATAGGCGATGTGCTTAGAAGAATACTGATGTTTGGAAGACATAAAAAACCATAAGAACATAACCTAATTTAACTTTATCTTGAACTGTGAGCAAAACTTACTTAGTTGCCTCTTCTGACCAAACTATAGAAAGTTAACTAGAACGATTAGGTAAAGTCATTAGTTCCATTCGTGCCAAACGAACTAAATTAGACAAAAAATACACTTAAATGCTATTAAAACTGGCTTCTATATAGTTAGAGTACTTTTCTAAAGCTTTTCCTCCTACATCCAAAAGAAGGGAACCGTCTCGCAGTTGATATAATTACTAAAAACAGGCTTATAAATCTATAATTAACGATTTAATTACGATGTATTTACCTTTTTACCCGTTAGGTTGTTCGTTACTATTCTAATGTTCTAATTGATGATCTAAAATCAATTTTATTGCCTCTAATTTAGACATAGTTCTGAGGAGTATTGCTAGCATAGAAGAGCAATCACAATAAGATCCTAAACTCGCATTATCTAAATCTTCTGAGAGTTTATTAAACACTTCAGTTGAGGCTTTTACTAACCCAATACGATAGAGTGTTTTGGACAAACGCAATCGTCTCAAACTTAATGTCAGTAAGTTGAGAATTGTCCAATGGTTTCTTACAAAGCGACGACTCTACTCAAAGAAATGTTCAGGGTTTATGGTGATTACGTTGATCCACTCGTTGGGACATTTTCACAGAAGCTTGCAACTTACTGGCTACTAAGTTTTGATTAAGGCGACGAGCTTGCTTTTCTAAGTCTACTAATTTTTTAGTCTGACAGTTCACGGTTACATACTTGATATCGACTGCTTTAGAGATGGTTAACGATGCGAGAGACAACTTTAGTTGAATCAATAGAGATATATTACGGAGTAGTAGCAAATTAGGAACACATCCCCTCAATTCAAATCTTGGCTTTCTTTTCTACTAAATTATGAGCAACTGTCTACAGTCCATAAAATTTAGGTATCTGCCTGGGGTTGACTTTCATCACGGACCCCTTCCTCGGAGAATTTATAATACAATACCATTAAGGTAGGTATACCCCTCCTATGAGCAAAAATGACTAAATCCTACCATTATACCATTGGATCCACTGTATTCAGTTTTACAAGAAAAACGTAGTCTAATCATCTACTTTTATAACTGATAACGCTGCTATCGGGAACAGCTATTACTACAATACGACGAAACATTAGGCGATATACAAATGAGTATCAGCCTCTTACTTGTGAGGAACATTTTCCTTGTTGAAGGAGAAGGGAAATGATAACTAGAGGCGGTTGTAAGGATTTAGAATAGGTTTGTAGGATATAATCTTCTAGGGCATGACAGAGGACGGCTAAAGTAATTTAGAAGTAAACACCATAATTTGAGGAAAGTTGCCCATCAGGTAAAGCAAATTTCAGTTGATTAAGAGTCGATCCCAATAGTATTGGGGATAAGTTAACTCAAATTCTGTAAGTGTTAATATACATTCCTAAGAGAATCATTTTTAAAATACTAAATTAGTATTGTTTATAGCATCGATTAATCAAAATAAATTTTGGTTGCTCTTATGTCTATTATTTCTGAGATCTTTTTGAGTGATCGCTACTGGATCAAAAATGCTCATATTCCCTTGTGTTTGTTAGATTATAGGCACTTTACTTCTGATACTAGAGAAGGTTTATGTCGAGTTGATCTAGAAATTGCTCAAGGAAAAATTTCCTCAATTGTTTTTTCTGGTTCTACTGTGATAGAAAACTCTTTCATAGATTTAAAAGGAGGTATTATTTTTCCTGGGTTTGTCGATATTCACACCCATTTAGATAAGAGTCATATTTGGGAACGATCACCCAATTTAGATGGGACATTTGATACGGCAATAACAACTCTTAGAAAAGATACTCAAGTATTTTGGCAACCCGAAGATGTTTATGCTCGCATGAAGTTTAGTCTGAAGTGTAGTTATGCTCATGGAACAACGGCTATTAGAACTCATTTAGATTCATTTGGGGGAAAAGCTGACTTAGTTTTTGAAGTCTTTAGAAGATTACAAACTCAATGGCAAAACAAAATAATTCTTCAAGCTGTTTGCCTAGTTTCTTTAGATTATTTTTTGACAGATGAAGGTGTAATTTTAGCGGATAAAGTAGCTGAATATGGAGGAATTCTAGGTGGAGTTGCTTATATGAATCCCTATTTAGACAAACAACTCAATCAGTTTGTTTGCATAAAATTGCTGAAATTGCCCTTAAATATCAATTTTCAAATCAAATTATTTGCGGTCACTGTTGTAGTTTAGCAGTTCAACCACAAGAAATTGTGAATAAAACAATGAGATTAGTTAAACAAGCAAACATTGGAATTGTTAGTTTACCAATGTGTAATCTATACCTTCAGGATCGAGCCTCGAATAGAACTCCTTATTGGCGAGGCATAACAAAAGTCCATGAATTTAAAACCCAAGGAATTCCGATTACATTTGCTAGTGATAATTGTCGAGATCCTTTTTTTTGATTTGGGGATCATGATGGGTTAGAAGTCTTTAAAGAATCCGTCAGAATTGCTCATTTAGATACTCCTTATAGTGATTGGTGTAGTGGAATAACGAAAACCCCTGCAACCTTAATGGAACTCTCTAATATTGGTCGAATTTCAGTCGGTTTAAATGCAGATTTAATTTTATTTAAAGCTCGTTATTTTAGTGAATTATTGTCGCGTTCTCAAAGTGATCGCATTGTTTTGCGTAGAGGAAAACCAATTAATACTAACTTGCCTGATTATGCAGACTTAGATAATTTAGTATTAGTTAATAGAGAACATAATCAAAGTATGTAGGTAGAGGTTTCAGGATCAATCTAATATGGATTTATATTAAAAATAAATTTTAGTATAAAAAATGATTAAATGGTGAGTAGCACGTATAAAAAAATTACGGTTACCCCAATAATAAATAATAAATATTTAAATAAACTAATAAAATTAAAATATTTTTTATTTATAAATGACAGTTTTTTTGATCAATAAAATATTATCCTAATGATTTCAATTCATATAATCAACTGTTGAGTCTACCAAATCGTCCGCCAATAAATCTATGAGCTAATAATTAAATCTATTACTATCAAAAAAAATAATGTTTATAGATAAATTAACATAATTTATACTATTTAATAGTCAATAGGTAATGACTGGCTAACTATAGTTTTCCTCTAATTTAATTAAATTCAGTTAAGGTCCACCACGAGAACTGTGTTCCCTTGACGCACCTTAACTGTTACTTTGTCAACTGTTAACCCCTAAATATTAAGGTGTTTATAGATCCAGATAGTATCGTCAGTGTTCTTAAACTCTACAAAAAGTTATAATAAGAGATTCTTTCATCGTCATTTAATCAAAAAATTTTACCCAAATTACTACTAAGATTCTGTACTTATAGCTGAATAAGTTAGCTATCAAGTTTTAGGCGAACAATTTACTCTATCTTCAATATCAAAAAGTACTTTGACTGGTAAAAGCCAAACTAAACAAGAATCAAAATGTTGTCTTCTTGACTTCATAAAATAAATCTAAAATATTATTTTTGGATTTGGTAAAGCTTTATATTTTTAGTATAAAGGTCATATTTTCTTCTAGTTTTTAAGTTAGCTATATTAACTAAATAAGAACATGCAAAAGTATAATTAACATTCAAAAACTATATTAATAATTTTTTTTTATAAAGACTGAAAAAATAAAAGAGTAATTAGAGTTAATACTAAAATAAATTGATATAAATTTTGATAAATAATTTAAAATATACTCCTGTTAATAGTAATCAAATCCTACTCTTATGCTAATTTTTTTTATTATCAATTAATTGTTAGGATTATTTTAATTGGCAGTATAAATTTTGAGGAAGACGAGATAAAAATATTACTTGTATTCCTATAGATTTAATTAGTTTTCTGACTTTTATATCCCTATGAGCCAGTCATTTATCTATAAATACACAAACTCTAGGCCAAAATTATAATATCAGCACTTCTGTTTCATTAGTTATAAATACTTCTTTTTTTCTCCATTATTAAAAAACAAAATAAAAATTTATGTAGCTATTACTTAAATTAACATAATATTGTCTTCTTAATTATTGGTAAATTTTCTATCATTTTTTTTAGTTACTATGTAAAAGTAGAAAATTTTGTTCAAAAATAATAGATTATATTAATAAAAAATAGAATTTATTTTGAGCAATAAACTATGATTAAAAATCACAATAGCGACCAATTTTATTCCATTAATCTTATCAGTTAGATTGCGTAATCTAGGGCAACAATATTCTCGACTGAGTGAAGAATTAACTTATTTTATCGACTACCTTCAGATATTAAGAATATGAAGTATAGCTTTACTAAAGTAGTGTTACCACTAAATTTCACAACCAATGAATCTATTACCAAATTCTCTAGCACATTCGGTAAAATTTTGACTACAGGGAAATTCTATAAGCTAGGGGATCTTATTTATCCGATAATTTTTAAACATGATTATAATTGAGTTGATGTGTTCTAACGATATTTTTTCCATTTAAATTAATACAATATGCATAATCGTCGAATTATTTTTTTCTTTAAAAAATTAACTAAATCCTAAACTAGATTTAATTTCGTTGATTGTCTGTAATAATTGAGCCATTTCCTGATCAGTTCCAACAGAAATTCTAATATAATCTTTAATACGAGGATTTTCAAAGTATCTTACCAATACTTTTCTCTCTTTTAACTTTTTGTAAAGCTCTGATGCAGGTATCCATTGAGAAGATGCGAAAACAAAATTTGAATCAGAATCAAAGACCAGGAAATCCAAAGCTTTTAGGGATTCAATGAGATGACTACGGGTCTGACGAACTTTTTGCCAAATTTCTTTAAAATATTCTTGAAAATTAAGAGCATTTGTTCCTAACAATTGTGCTATTCTATCTAAGTTATAGGAGTCCTTGACTTTATTCATTTGTTCAATTACGGGAATTGAAGCAATTCCAAAACCTACCCGCATTCCTGCTATACTATAACTCTTAGACATAGTACGAGAAATAATAACGTTATCATATTTATTTAAAAAGTCAAGATGATTTTCATCGCTAAAATCTGCATAAGCTTCATCAATTAAAACAATTCCAGTAGCTCTTTCACAAGTTTCCTCTAAGTAATCACGGTTCATATGTTGCCCTACAGGAGGGTTAGGAGAAGCAATAAATATTAATTTAGCTTTAGGACAAATAATCGGCTGATTAATGGCAAACTGATCATTTGTAGGGATTTTAATGATAGATGCACCATGAACCCCCGCAATTGTCTCATATAAAGAGTAAGTTAGATCGAGAAAAGTAACAGTTTCTCCCGGATTGACAAATGTCCTTACTGCAATATTTAAGATATCATCAGAACCATTTCCTGCTAGGATGTTCACAGGAGAAACCCCAAATACTTTTGCCGCAGCTTCTCGTAATTTAGTAGAAACTGGATCAGGATACAATCTAATTTTTGCTAATTCTTGTTGAAGTCCCTCAAAAATTTCAAGAGGAGGTGGATAGGGGTTTTCATTAGTATTCAATTTAGTAAAATCATTAGTTTGAGGCTGTTCTCCTGGAATATAGCCTGATGTTTGTTCAACGCATTGCCGAATAGGTAACATAGAGACAAAGTTTATTGCTAGACCCAGAAAGTCTAGCGTAAAGTTATTATAAAATATAAACTTCTTAACGATACTTTAACGAGAATCTATAGCTAATAATAACCTAAAGTTTTATATTTATCTGCTATCCCAAAGAAACTATAATAAACTTTTTTTAAAAAAAAGTGGGGATGCTATTCACTCATAACATCCCGAGATAAGTAATATATTTAGTAGATAATTCTCTTATTTGGTTAAGCGAGTTAATATTTTATTAGAGCGTTCTACAAAGGATTTCATTCCTTGTGAACCTAATCCTTGTTGCGCTATCACAGCTAATTCATAAACATGCTGGCAAAGCATTTTAGCAGTCTCTCCAGAAGGAGATTCACCTGTCCCTTGAATGATACTAGATTGACTTAACTGATAAATATTTTCAATCAACGGATGGTTAATATTGATCACTAAAACGTGCTCTTCTGGAAATTCCACAGCTTGTTTTTGCATCATGGCCGTCATTTCATGTAAACGTCGCATTGCTTCAGGTAATAGAACCATTACAGGAGGAGTACTTTCAGGAGTATTAGATTTTAACGCCTCAGTGCGAATATTTATCTTGGGTTTATTAAGTGCTTTCTCGAAAATTTCTTTAATTTGTTCACTTCGAGTTTTATTTGTAGTCGGATCAACAATTTCTTTGTCTTTATTCTCCTGTAACAGGGTTTTATCTAACTCCGCATCCACACGGGCAAATTGAACATCAGAATATTCTCGTTCTAAGAAAGGGATAAAGTAGTTAGTGTCAATAAAAGAGTCCATAAATAGTACTTCTATTTCCTGATTTTGATAGAGTTCTATATAGGTTGTTTGGGTAGTTTGATCAGTACAATAAAATACTCTATTTTCGTGATTTTTTTTGTTTCTTTCTAAATAGGCATTTAAAGTAGTAAATCCTGATTTTTCATAGGTTAATTGTTGATTTTTATTTTCTTTATTTTGCCAAATATCTTCTTTGGCTTTTAATTGATTTTTTTCCGTTTCACCCTTAGTTTGAGTTGGTGTATCAGTGGGCTGATAAGTGGTCCGATATATAAGGATATCTTCTACTTGTTTCTTGAATTTATCATCTTTGATGGAACCATATTTAATAAATGTCCCTACATCTTCCCAGCAACGAATGTATTCTTCTGGGTTTTCTTCTGAAAGTGATTTCAGACGATCAGCAATTTTTTTAGAAATATGATTAGCGATACCCCGAACAGTTCGATGATTAGTTAATGCACTACGAGAAACATTTAAAGGAATATCAGGACTGTCAATTACCCCTCGTAATGGCATTAAAAATTCAGGAATAATCTCTTCACAATGGTCACTGACAAAAACTTGATTACAGAAGAGTTTAATAGACCCTTTTGAGACATCTATATCGGGACGAAGTTTAGGAAAATAGAGAATTCCAGTCACCAAAAAAGGATAGTCAGTATTGAGATGTATCCAAAGTAGAGGATCTTCTTGGAAAGGATAAAGATAACGATAAAATTCTAAGTAATCTTCTTTAGTTAAATTTTGAGTTGGTTCCTTCCACAAAGATCGTTCTTTATTGATAGTCTCTCCTTCAAATTTGATAGGAACTGATAAAAAGTCAGAATAAGTTTTAACCAACTGACGAATACGAGAGGGTTCAAGATATTCTTGCTCCTCATCCATTAAAGTTAAGATGATGGTTGTTCCAATTTCAGTCCGAGAAGAGTCTGTTAATTCAAATTCAGGAGAACCATCACAAGACCAATGTACTGCCTGGGAACCTTCTCTATAAGAAAGAGTATCAATTTCAACTTTTTTAGCTACCATGAAGGCAGAATAAAAACCCAACCCAAAATGACCTATTAAATCATTGGTATCTTTCTGATACTTTTTAATAAATTCTTCCGCACTAGAGAACGCAACTTGATTGATATATTTCTTAATTTCATCAGTTGTCATGCCAATGCCATTATCAATGATAGACAGAGTTTTGTTATTTTTATTGATCGAAAGTATAATTTCAGGCTCAGGAATTTCTCCCCTTACTTCTCCAGCAAATACAGCCATTTTTAGTTTAGAAATAGCATCAACAGAGTTAGAAATTAACTCCCGTAAGAAGATTTCGTGATCAGTGTAGAGGGACTTCTTAATAATGGGAAAAATATTTTCAGTATGGATCGTAATATTGCCTTTTTCAAGTACTGTCATAGCTTTTAAATCTAGAAAGGGTTTGCATATTCTCAATAGTAATTGTGCCTGATTATAGGCTAATGTTGACTCAGGGATTGTCCCCCTAAACAGATGTGGATTTCCGTACACTTATGATTTACAATCAGATCTCCTCGAATAAAATTGCTCAAATTTACTGTACTCTTGAGGAACAGATTAAACAAAGACACGTCAGTCCTCAATAGTGGTTAGTAAAGGTTTAGTAGCAAACGCTTTAGTTTTACTCAATTTGGCAAAATACTGTTGCGATCTCAGAGAGGATATTATCCCTCCCTTAAAAGGTTATCTATAAATTCTACTTACTCTTCAATCATTCACCTTTTAAGTTCCCCCTGAGGTTTCTCTAAGCTTGCTTTACTTCACCAGCAATTTTTTTATTTAATCTATTGGTACTGCTACAATCCTTAAAACGCATCTTAATGCTAATGACAAGGCAACTTTTATTCTACTTTTATCTGAAACTAACACTGAAATGGCATTCATGACCAGTCCCCGCAAAACGCCTGCCACTGGCTGTTTAAACAAACTTATTTTTCTTACAATCCTAATTCTTAGTTCAGGAATCCTCGGATGGTTTGCGGGGAAAGCTTGGATCTTTCTGGTTGTTGGAGTTAATGAAGGGAAAAATGCTGAAGTTTTTTTAGAAACGTCTAATGAAAGTAATGTCTCTAACATTAACAATGAAGAGTTACAACGCAAAAATAAGTTACGTAGTCGTTGCCGGAGTTTAGGATTAAATCCTAGTTTATTTATTACCTTAGTCGATGAATATTTTAGTGAGCAATATCCTGAAAAAAAAGGGCATCATTTAAGTAATAATTCTGAAGATTATTCCTGGCAAAAAAAGTGGGACCAAACGGCAGTTTATTTACTTGATATTTTGGCATCTTTAAGTCCTGAGGCAGTTCAACGAATGGGGACTTATACTCAAAATGACCGACATCACTGGAAACAACAGGTTAATAATTTACATTTAAGTAGTCGTGCTCTTTATGATTTAGTTGATACTCGCTTTTTTCAGGCATTTCCTGCACAAAAAAACATATCTTTTCTTGATAAAGCTATCGGTCAAATTTGGAATAGTATGATGTTCGATACTTTACAAGCTTTGCAATCTAGTTCAATTTATGAAAAACTTTCTTTTACGGCTGTAGAATCTAACGTTATTCGGCGAGAGGCAACCCTAAAACTAGGAGAAGGAAGAACATATGTTCTTTTCTTGGAAGCTTCTGATCGGATGAAGTTTGACTTAAAAGCCAATCGAGATATTTTATTGTCTATTTACTCTCCAACGGGCGATAATAACTTAATAGAAAATTCTCCACAACATCAATGGTCTGGGATACTTCCTGAAACAGGATATTATGAAATAATAATAGTTTCTCATTACAAGAAAACAGTTAACTATCAATTTAAAATTTTGGTTGATAAGAGTAGTTTACCATTTTAAAACTATTTTTTAATCAAATATATTTGACTTTTTAAAATTATGTATAAACTATAATCTTTTTGACTAGATTTAGGTTAAAATTCTGGTATTAATTTAGCATTATTCACAATATATATTCATTTCTCTTAGGGAAGAAGAACAAGAAATAGGCTACAATGCACAACGGTCAAAAATTAAGTTTAAATTATAAGCTATTAGAACTATTTAGTTCCCTTTTTACAATCAATAAGTTTAAAATCTTTGTTCTTTAGCGACAAGTACTAATCGCGCATTCAACAAAATTTAAAAATACGATTTTTATTTTTAATAACTAATTTAAAATTTAATAATTTTGACGGTTATCTGAAATATAAACTTCTAACAATCAAGACTACAATGATTGCTTAAAAAGAATAATAAGTTAAAATTAGCTTGCCTTTTTATACTAGATCTAAAAAAAAAATTCTGATTAAATCCGCAAAGATAAGTAGTCCATATTTCAAATATTAAATTTGAGATATAGTTTAAAATTTGTCGTTAATAGTTTAAATTTTAAACCGCTTATAAAATAAAAAAATATTAATTTTTTCTGCTAATTTTTACGTTATATTCTATTAATAATAATTAATTGATTTAAATTATTTTTAATAGAATATTTTAAAAAGTTCTTGAGTAAGATACCCTCTGCATTCAAATTATTTACACATTAAACCTTACGTTAACCCATAAATAAGTTTACAGTCAATGAAAAAATTAACAGTTAAACTTATATACTTGCATTTAATTGTTAAACCTCAATGTTTAGGTTGAAATCATTGATATAAAATATTTGATTATTTATCTAATAACCAGAAGTTAGGTATTATGATGGCAATCACTAAAAACAGACTATTTTCAACTACAGAAGAAAAGTAATAGTTGGTTTAAACTCTATAGATATAGGATAATAGAATAATTGTTTATTTAAAAGAGTTTAAACAATTCAGAGTGTTGAGACAACAGTTGTACAACAATATTATTTGGTTTTATTTTATCCAGACAATTAAAATATATTTGATATTCAACAACTAAACTAGTTGTTGAATATCATCACTAAGTCCTTCAGCAATTATGTGAAATTATTATATTTATAGCAAAAAAATATTAGGTAATCTTGACTTACTTTTTTAGTAGGTTACAAGTTTTAATCGAGTTAAAGTTAATAATAGTTTAAAAATTAACTGATAACCAGGATTATCTTCAAAGATAATTATATATTATAGTTAATTATAATTATACTTTAGAGCATTTTAATAAACCTTATTCACCTTATTTTTAAATATCTTTGAGCATTACTGAACAATTTTAAGTTAGTTCAATGTATAGTCACCACTTTATTCATTCCAGAGAATTTATATTTTACGTAATTTGTCAATATATAACTTCTACTCTCTAATAATCTTAGTCAATGCTTTTTCAATAACCTTAACATCTGCCCCAGGTAAGTGAGTATTCTCATTAATATATTGTTTCCAAGCTTTCGTCCCTGGAATACCTCCAAAAATGGCTAGTAAATGACGACTAATACTATGAAGTTTCAGTCCATTATTACTCCAATAATCAATATAAGGAAACATTCTTTCAATAATTTCATGACGTGTTAAGGGGGTAACTATTTCTCCATAAATATCCCGATCTACTGTAGCAAATAAATAAGGATTATTATATGCTGCTCGACCAATCATAACTCCATCTACAAATCGTAAATGTTGTTTTATTTTCTCTAGAGTAATAATCCCCCCATTAATCTCAATAGAAAGCTGAGGAAACTGTTTCTTCAGGCGATAAACATCATCATATCTTAAGGGAGGAAGAGTGCGATTTTCCTTGGGACTTAATCCTCTTAACCAAGCTTTGCGAGCGTGTACTATAAACCGTTGACATCCTGTTTCTGAAACGATACGAACAAAGTTAGCAAGATCTTCATAGCGATCACACTCATCAATTCCAATACGATGCTTCACTGTTACGGGAATATGAACCCGTTTTTGCATTGCTTCAACACAGTTTGCTACTAATCCTGGTTGTGCCATCAAACAAACTCCAAAGTTACCACTTTGGACACGATTGCTCGGACAACCTACATTCAAGTTAACTTCATCGTACCCTAAGTCTTCAGCAATAACTGTACATTCTGCTAATTCTTGCGGACTGTCTCCTCCTAATTGCAAAGAGAGAGGTTTTTCTTCAGGTGAGAAATCCAGTAACTTAGAGCGATCACCGTATTGAATGGCCGCTGTTGTAATCATCTCCGTATAGAGTAGAGTATGACGAGTAATCTGACGCATAAAATAACGGAAGTGGCGATCAGTAAGATCCATCATCGGTGCTATACTGAGCGGGTATCCTGAAGGCTTCTGATTTATGAAATTAAAAGTCATTGGACTAGTCGATTTTCTGTTCTTAGGTATCTACTGTTGAGTTTTAAATTTATTGAGAAAACTAATTGGTCACTTTAGTATTGCTTTCTTATTTTAAACGTTTTACTGTTCGCTATAATAAACTAACTAGTAATTTATTTAAAACTAAATAACATTATTTTTTTACATTTATTGCTTCTTGATTAAGAAGACATAACTCATCCAAATTAATACAACAGTGTCACCTAGTTTATATGTGGGTTAATTTTTTAGAAAAAAATATCTTAGTTAGACTTTAAGTTGGTTTAATTAAATTTATTTTTATATTAACTAAATGAAATATTATCCATTTGATTTTTATTAAAAATATAAATAATATCTTTTTTTCTAGATATCAGAAAACCTTTTGACAAAAATATAGTTTTATCACTTTTTTTGAAATCAAGTAAGTTACGATTACAGACTAGAAACTGATATTATTGCAATCCTTATATTATACTTTAATTATTTGTAAATTTTATTTTTTAGGTTACGTCAGCAAGAAACTTAAACTATTGATACGAAAAAAAATCTCAAGTTTGATTTAATTAATATAACGTATATATAAAATTTTCTAGTATTTATTAGACTAATTTACAATGATTCAAAACTTAGAATAATAGAGATTTTATGGATACTAAAATATTTGATGAACTAAAAAAAAAATTAATGTAAAAAATTTTTATATTCAAAGTACTTGCTAGTAGTAGAAAGTATTATTTATGCTTTGCTGGTGATAGATGAAGATAATTATAATGAGAAAAATGACATCCACAACAGGGTCTTAATTATTGGTATAAATATACTAATACCGTACAATACAGTAAGCTGGATAGAATAACAACTATTCATTAGAAGTATCTATTGTCAATTCAGTTCGGTAGATTTAATAAACAGATAAAAGATGTAAAATAAGCAGTGGTTATATTACTATGATCAAACTTTAAAGTATCTTTAAAGTTTGTCTACGCCTTAGTCTTCAAACAAGAAGTATTAGAAGTATTTGACAAAAAATACTAAGCAGAAGAAATTAAAACAATGTTTGATTAATATTTTATTTTTAATCATAGCTACAGAGTTAATTTTAGAGTGTTAAAACTATTATGATATATTTTTATTTTTTATGGTTTTATGTTTATTGCTTTTAACAAATATAGAGACAGAGTTTAAATTACAAATAATAAATTGTTCCAAAGCTATAGTTATAAGATAAATTGTTTAATATGAAAGTTTTGATTGATATTAAATTATTATAAATATAATTTATATCTATATTTATTATCCACAATTTAGATTATAAATTAGATTAAGCTCTATAACAATTTGCATTAATTGAGGTTGATTTATCAAAAAAATTTATCTCAAAGTTAAATAAGATGTAATCAATAGGAAAACACATCAATAAAAAGGACTACTTCTCTTCTTTTTAAAAGAAATTAAATAAATAAAATAAAAAATATCAAAAATTTGTTTATTATCTTAGCATAGAATATTTAAATAAATAATAGAGATAATACTTAAAAATTAAGATTAAAGATTACAGGAAATAAAATTAAAATAAATACATTATCTAATGATAGTAAATTTTAGAAAAAAATGATTGTAATAATTTATAGAAACAAAAAAATCTGAAAAAACAGTAAAACGGGAAAAATATTAGGGAAAGAAATTTGGGTTAAAAATGAAGATGCTTATATGAAGCATAGAGATGATAGTAGAAGCATACTAAAATTATGGAAGAACATTGTAACTGTAAATAAATCAATCCTACAAAAAGGACTGCTATTTATAGATCCATTCATCCAAAGAGAACCCGCCTCTTTAGATGATTAGGACAGAAGTGAAGACCAATGGTGTTAGAAGAAGGAATAAAACCATCAAAAACGATATTGTTTTCATCATAGAAAAGTGAACCAGCTACAGACTTACAAATGTCGTCAGTATCTAGTGAAATAGCTGCGACGGAGTGCTAGCCGTTATAAAGAGTAGGAGGCACTTAAACACCGAGATAATCTAGATCAAGGTGGTTGTTGGTATTATTGGTTCATTAGCAAAACTGTTTTGTTGTCTTAATGGGATTGATACTTGAGACTGCAATCACCTCATAAATAAGGCTTGGCAATCTTGATAACACAACAACTATTGAATTTAGAACTCTCTACGGTTGAATAAATTCTACTCAGGGGTTGATTTTTATAGGCACTTGCTTGTATGATATACAGTTGTGGCTAAAAAGCATTAATGACTATCGTCATAGCTAATAGCCGTTACCTTAGCTGATAAGGTATCGTGAGAGCATCCAGCAGCTTAGTGTTGCCAGGCCGCCTTAAAGATACTGAGGACTACAAACTATCCTTAAGTCTTGAGGAGAAAACGGCACCTTAACCAGGTATATTTAACTGGTTAAACGTATAATCAAGCATCTTCTTGATATACCGAATCTAAGAATGTCACCCAAGATATAGAGAAGTGCAGAGGTATTCTCTCGCGCCTCCTACCCTGGTTGATCGCTGCTGACCTATTGTCTAAATAATATAATAATGTAGAGGAAAAAATCCGTGGCTGTTGGTATCCTCGGAACTAAGCTCGGTATGACCCAAATCTTCGACCAGGAGACGGGACTCGCAATTCCCGTTACTGTGGTTCAAGCAGGTCCATGTACCGTCACACAAATTAAAACGTCTGAAACAGATGGATATAGTGCCATCCAGGTTGGATATTCCGAAGTTAAAGAAAAAGCTCTAACCAAAGCTGAATTAGGGCATCTAAAAAAAAATGACGTATCGCCTTTGCGTCATTTAAAAGAATATCGACTAGATGATCCCAATCAATATCAGTTAGGGTATGCCATAAAAGCAGATATATTCAACACAGGTGATTTAGTCGACATCGCCGGGAAAAGTATCGGTCGTGGGTTTGCTGGGTATCAAAAACGTCATAACTTTAAACGGGGAAATATGACCCACGGGTCGAAAAACCATCGTCTTCCAGGATCCACTGGAGCCGGAACTACTCCAGGAAGAGTTTATCCGGGGAAACGTATGGCAGGACAATATGGTGCAACCCAAGTTACCATCCGCAGACTTCAAGTAGTGCAAGTCTATGGTCAACGAAACCTAATACTTGTTAAAGGAGCAATCCCGGGTAAGTCTGGGGCTTTACTTAGTATTACTCCCGCCAAAAAAGTCGGTAAATAATCAATCGTGTGTAACAATGACGACCGATAACTGATAACTGAGAGCTAAAAATGGTTGATTGTATTATTAAAAACTGGCAAGGAGAAGAAGTAGGTCAAGCTACCTTGGAGTTAAAGGTGGCTAAAGAAGAAAACGCCGCTCATATAGTTCATCGTGCCTTAGTACGGCAACAGACAAATGTTCGTCAAGGGACTGCCTCAAGTAAGACTCGTGCTGAAGTTAGAGGAGGTGGACGTAAACCCTGGCGACAAAAAGGAACTGGACGAGCTAGGGCAGGATCTAATCGTTCGCCATTATGGCGAGGTGGGGGGGTTATTTTTGGACCTAAACCTAAGGACTTTAACCTCAAGATGAACCGCAAAGAGCGTCGGTTAGCCTTGAGAACTGCCTTCCAAAGCCGTGCTGAAGACCTAGTGATTGTAGAAAACTTTGCTGCTAACTTTTCTCAACCCAAAACTAAAGAATTAGTTTCGGCTTTGAGCCGTTGGGGAGTAAAACAAGGTAAACAAGTCATTTTGATCTTGTCGGATATCTCCAATGACGTCTATTTATCCGCCCGTAACGTTCCCTATCTAAAGCTGTTAAAAGCTGATAGTTTAAATGTTTATGATTTGTTAGTAGCCAAAAAAATTGTTGTTACCCCAGAAGCCTTAAGCAAAATACAGGAGGTTTACAGTGACTGACTATGACCCCCGCAACTTAGCTGATTTAATTCTTAAGCCAATTGTTACTGAAAAAGCAACCTTACTTTTAGAAGATAATAAATATGTCTTTGAAGTTGCTCTTAAATCAAATAAGTCCCAAATTAAGGCTGCCATTGAGAGCTTATTTAAGGTCAGCGTCTTGAAGGTTAACACAGCTCGCCCCCCACGCAAAAAAAAGAGAGTGGGCAAGTTTGTTGGGTATAAGCCTTTATATAAACGTGCGACCGTGACTTTACAAGAGGGGGACTCCATTGTCTTGTTCCCTGATGTCTAAAGAATCAGTCAATATATATGAAGATATGGAAGAAGGCCTCTGACAAACCAAAATATTTGCTATCAACCGCTAACGATTAACTATTAACTATCATCATGGGTATTCGTTCTTATCGGCCTTGTACTCCAGGAACTAGACAAGCGTCTGTCTCGGATTTCTCAGAAATCACCAAAGGTAAGCCGGAAAAATCATTAACCACATCCAAGCACAATCCCAAAGGGCGCAATAACCGAGGGGTGATTACCTGTCGTCATCGTGGAGGTGGACATAAGCGTCTTTATCGATTAATAGATTTTCGCCGCGACAAGTACAATATTCCCGCGAAAGTTGCCGCTATTGAGTACGATCCCAACCGTAATGCCCGTCTTGCTCTTTTATTCTACCAAGATGGGGAAAAAAGGTACATATTAGCACCAGCCGGCATCTCTGTTGGAAGCATGGTGGTGTCCGGGGAAAATGCCTCCTTTGAAGTCGGTAATGCCCTACCTCTGATTAGAATTCCTCTAGGAACCGAAGTTCATAATATTGAACTAGTACCAGGGAAAGGAGGACAAATAGTACGTGCTGCTGGAGGAGCTGCTCAAGTGGTAGCTAAAGAAGGGGATTATGTCACTTTAAGATTGCCCTCAAAAGAAGTCCGCATGGTTCGTAAAGAATGTTACGCCACCATTGGTAAAGTGGGCAATATCGAAGCCAGAAACCTCACACTTGGAAAAGCCGGACGGACTCGTCATCTCGGACGACGGCCTCACGTTAGAGGAAGTGTCATGAACCCGGTAGATCATCCCCACGGTGGGGGAGAAGGACGCGCCCCCATTGGTCGTAGTGGACCAATGACACCCTGGGGTAAGCCTGCATTAGGGGCCAAAACCCGCAATAAGAAAAAACAGAGTTCCAAACTAATTGTGCGCCGTCGCACGAAATAATTTGCCTGAAAAATGTAATTCCTTTAGGAAATTAATCACTAAATTTTTACCATTGAACTGCTTATGGGTCGCTCTCTTAAAAAAGGTCCGTTTGTTGCCGATAGTCTTCTCTCTAAAATCGAAAAACTCAACGAAAAAGGACAAAAACAGGTTATTAGAACTTGGTCAAGGGCTTCAACTATCGTTCCCCAAATGGTTGGTCATACCATTGCCGTCCACAATGGAAAACAACATGTACCCATTTTTGTATCAGAACAGATGGTGGGACATAAACTGGGAGAATTTTCTCCCACCCGAACCTTTAGAGGACACGCCAAAAGCGATAAAAAATCGGGTCGTCGATAACCAAACTAGTAGTCAATAGTCAAAAGCTATTAACTATTAACTATTAACTAAAAAAATGACAGTTGATACGACAGTAGAAGTAAAAGCGCTTGCTCGTTACATCCGAATGTCACCAGCAAAAGTGCGGCGGGTATTGGCTCAAATTCGTGGGCGTTCCTACCGGGAAGCTCTAATTATTCTTGAATTCATGCCCTATAGGGCTTGTGAGCCTATTCTCAAGGTCCTGCGTTCAGCCGCAGCTAATGCAGAACATAACCAAGGGTTAGATCGGGCAACTTTAGTAGTCAGTAAAGCCTACGCTGATGGCGGGCCAAGCCTAAAACGCTACCGACCTAGAGCTCAAGGGCGAGCTTATCAAATTCGCAAACCCACTTGTCACATTACGGTTGCCGTCGCACCCAATGCAGCAGAAAACTAACGAAAACCCTTAATACTTTCCTCCTTTTACCTCAATATGGGACAAAAGATACATCCAATCGGGTTTCGTCTCGGTGTTACCAAAGAACATAAATCCTGTTGGTACGCTGATGCTAAACACTACCCAGAACTATTACAAGAAGATCGCCAAGTTCGCGATTATATCACTAAAAATCTTAGTAATGCCGGTATTTCTAGCATTCGTATCGAGCGCAAAGCTGATCAGATCGACCTCGCTATTCATACAGCACGACCAGGAGTTGTCGTTGGGCGAGGAGGTAGTGGTATAGAGCAACTACGTGTTGGCTTACAACAGGAATTAGGCGGTAACCGTCAAATTCGCATCAATGTTATAGAAGTATCGCGAGTCGATGCTGACGCAGCTTTGATTGCTGAATATATTACCCAACAGCTTGAGCGAAGAGTTTCCTTCCGTCGTGTTGTCCGTCAAGCCATTCAACGGGCACAACGAGCGGAAGTAAAAGGCATAAAAATTCAAGTAGGAGGTCGCCTCAACGGAGCAGAAATTGCCCGGACTGAATGGGTGAGGGAAGGAAGAGTTCCTTTGCATACTCTCCGAGCCGATATTGACTATTCCTACCGCACCGCCCAAACCATCTATGGCATATTAGGGGTTAAGGTTTGGATATTCAAAGGAGAAATCATTCCTGGTCAAGAAGAACAACCTGTTCCCATGCCGACTCAGGCGCCCCGTCGTCAACGTCGCCGTCAACAATTTGAAGATCGCTCAAATGAAGAGTAAGTTAACAAAAATTAAGTAAATATAGTCAATAGTGAATTATTTAATGGTTATTAACGACTAACTATGAACTTATAGCGGATAATTACAATGCTTAGTCCTAGAAGAACTAAATTTCGGAAACAGCAGCGAGGGCGAATGAGGGGAATGGCCTATCGAGGTAATACCCTTAACTTTGGTGAATATGCCCTACAAGCCACTGAGCCCTGTTGGATTACCTCTCGTCAAATTGAAGCTGCTCGACGCGCCATGACCCGTCATATCAAAAGGGGTGGGAAAATCTGGATTAGGATTTTTCCCGATAAACCTGTTACTATGCGCCCCGCAGAGACTCGAATGGGATCGGGTAAAGGCAATCCAGAATACTGGGTTGCAGTGGTTAAACCTGGTCGAATAATGTTCGAATTATCGGGAGTGACTGAATCCATTGCGCGAGAAGCCATGCGGTTAGCAGACCAAAAATTGCCAATTAAAACGAAGTTTATAACTAAAGAGGAGGAATACACCTAAGATTATGCCCCTACCTAAGATAGAAAATGCAAGAAAGCTCAACGATGAAGAACTGGTTGATGAAATTTTAGCTGCCAAGCGTCAATTATTTAACCTGAGATTTCAGCAAGCAACCCGCCGCTTAGAAAAACCCCATGAATTTAAGCATGTACGCCATAGTTTAGCGCAACTTCTCACCGTGGAGCGGGAACGTCAGATTCGGGTAGGTAATTCAAATATACTACCAAAGTTAGAGTCCACGGCAACTAAAATCTCATAATCAACCTTAGAGGAGGAATCAGAGTAAACTATGGCAGTGAAAGAAAGAGTAGGAGTTGTCGTCAGTGACAAAATGAACAAAACCGTTGTTGTTGCTATTGAGAACCGTTCTCCTCACCCAAAATATCGAAAAATTATCGTGAAAACGAAAAAATTTAAAGTTCACGACGAAGAAAACCAATGTCAAGAAGGCGATAGAGTTCGCATTCGAGAAACAAGACCTCTCAGCAAAACCAAACGCTGGGTAGTTGCAGAAATTTTAACGTCCCATTAGTTCTTTTGTTAGCCCTGTGATTCAACAGCAAACTTATCTAAATGTCGCTGATAATAGTGGCGCTCGCAAGTTAATGTGTTTGCGAGTCTTAGGAACTGGAAACAGTACCTACGGCAGGATTGGCGATGTCATTATTGCTGTCGTCAAAGACGCCATCCCTAACATGCCAATCAAACGGTCTGATATTGTCAGAGCCGTTATTGTGCGGACTCGTCAAGCACAAAAACGGGCAACCGGTATGAGTATTCGATTTGACGACAATGCCGCTGTTATCGTCAATGACGATGGTAATCCGAGAGGAACCCGTGTTTTTGGACCAGTTGCGCGGGAACTGCGCGATAAAAACTTTACCAAAATCATTTCTCTGGCTCCGGAGGTAATCTAAATGAGTAATAAAAAAAACCAAAAGCTCCAACGGTATAGAATGCACCTCAAAACAGGCGACACCGTTCAAGTGATTTCTGGTCGAGATAAAGGAAAGGTTGGGCAAATTATTAAAACCAATCCCAAGACCAGTAAAGTCCTTATTCAAGGAGTTAATGTGAGAACAAAGCACGTTAAATCTCGGCAGGAAGGAGAATCTGGGCAAATTACTACTTTTGAAGCCCCGATTCACAGTTCTAACGTTATGTTGTATTCCACCAAAGAAAAAGTTGCCAGCCGAATTTGTTACACCTTCACAGAAGAGGGACGTAAAGTACGGATGCTTAAGAAAACTGGGGAAATTATTGACTAAGATGAGGAAAAATCGATTATCATCCCTGGATAGTTAACCCGTTCCTTAATTAATGATCAATTCCTTCCCTGACCAAGCCCAGGGAAATGAAGGATAAAATACCATGACTCAACGCCTGAAAATTTTTTATCAAAACACCATTGTCCCAAAACTCAAAGAACAGTTTGGGTACAAAAATCTTCATCAAGTTCCTAAAGTAGTTAAAATCACCGTCAATAGAGGATTAGGAGAGGCATCTCAAAATGCTAAAGCTCTAGAATCTTCCATTAGTGAACTGTCTACTATCACCGGACAAAAACCCGTTGTTACCCGAGCGAAAAAAGCAATCGCTGGCTTTAAAATTCGTGAAGGAATGCCTGTCGGGGTCATGGTTACCCTGCGGTCAGAGCGAATGTATTCCTTCTTGGATCGTCTGATTAACCTAGCTTTGCCTCGGATTCGAGACTTTCGTGGTATCAGTGATAAAAGCTTCGATGGGCGAGGTAACTATAGTTTAGGAATCCGCGAACAACTTATCTTTCCTGAAATTGACTATGACGCCATCGACCAAATTCGGGGGATGGATGTCTCAATTATTACTACAGCAAAGACTGATGAAGAAGGACTCACTTTACTCAGAGAAATGGGAATGCCCTTCCGCAAGTAGTCACCATATTACTCCGCTTTATACGGAGCCTGCCTGCTAGTAACTGTTGGTTAATCAGCGACTTTATAGGAGAAATTCACCTTAAGCAATAATGGCACCTAACGACACTATCTCAGATATGCTAACTCGCATCCGCAATGCTTGTGCCGTCCGGCATTCTACCACCCAAGTGCCGACCACAAAAATGACCCGTAGCATTGCTCAAGTTCTCAAAAAAGAGGGCTTCATTGAAGACTTCGAAGAAACAGGAGAAGGAGTGAAACAATTTCTTCTCCTGACTCTCAAGTACAAAGACAAAAGCCGTCAACCCATTATTAGTATGCTTAAGCGGGCAAGTAAACCAGGGCTACGAGTCTACTCTAAGCGAAAAGACTTGCCTCGAGTACTTGGCGGCATTGGTATTGCAATCATTTCTACCTCCAAAGGAGTTATGACTGACCGAGAAGCAAGACGTCAAAACGTGGGTGGCGAAATTTTATGCTACATCTGGTAGCGTTTTCAGTAAATAGTAAATAAGAACTGATAACTGGTAATTAAACCTATGTCTCGTATTGGTAAACGCCCCATTCTCATTCCTAATAAAGTCACTATTGAGATTAACGGGCAATATGTGGCAGCTAAAGGACCTAAAGGATCGTTGGATCTCACCCTTTCGGAAAAAATCAAAGTATTTCAAGAGTCGGACACCCTGGTGATAGAACGAGCTGATAATTCTCGGACTGCAAAAGAGCGTCACGGACTTAGCCGCACTCTTATTGCCAATATGGTTGAGGGAGTATTTAAAGGCTTTGAAAAACGTCTCAGTATCCAAGGGGTCGGCTATCGAGCTCAAACCCAAGGAAGTAAAATTATTCTGAATGTAGGCTACAGTAAACCCGTTGAAATGATTGTACCTCAAGGCATTCAAGTCGTAGTTGAAAACAACACTCAAGTGGTGGTTAGTGGCATCGATAAAGAAATTGTGGGCAACGTTGCAGCCCAGATTCGTGCTGTCCGTCCCCCAGAAGTTTATAAAGGCAAAGGCATTCGCTATCTGGGCGAGTTTGTCAGACGTAAGGCAGGTAAGGCAGGTAAGGCAGGTAAAAAATAAATATGAAACTTACGCGTAGACAATCAGCTCAACGTCGCCATCGGCGGATTCGCAAAAAAGTCAGCGGCACGACTGAGTGCCCCCGTCTGGCAATTTTCCGTTCCAATCAGCATATCTATGCTCAAGTTATTGATGATATAGCTCAGCAAACTTTAGCCGCCGCCTCGACCTTAGAACTAGATTTAAGACAATCTTTGTCTTCAGGGGCTAATTGTGAAGCATCAGTCGCAGTAGGCAAATTGATTGCTCAACGGACTATCGATAAGGGAATTGAACAAGTCGTCTTTGATCGAGGGGGAAATCTTTACCATGGACGAGTTAAAGCATTGGCAGATGCAGCCCGTGAAGCTGGATTACAGTTTTAAATATAACGAACTAATATCTCAATGTAAGAGTATAAATTATGGTAAAGCGTCGTAAAGGCAGCCGAACAAAAGCGAAAGAGACCAACTGGCAAGAACGGGTAATTCAAATTCGCCGGGTCAGTAAAGTTGTTAAAGGCGGTAAAAAATTGAGTTTTCGTGCTATCGTCGTCGTTGGCAATGAAAATGGACAAGTCGGCGTCGGCGTTGGCAAAGCTGGGGATGTTATTGGGGCAGTTCGTAAAGGAGTCGCTGATGGCAAGAAACAACTAATAGAAGTATCTTTGAACAAAGCTGACTCCATTACCCATATTGCTAAAGGTATTTCTGGAGGAGCTAAAGTTGTTGTTAGACCTGCTGCCCCAGGTACAGGGGTAATTGCTGGAGGAGCTGTACGTACCGTTTTGGAATTAGCAGGGGTGAAAAATATTCTTGCTAAACAACTTGGCTCAAGTAATCCTCTTAACAATGCTAGGGCCGTGATTAACGCTCTTGAGGGGATCCGGACTTTCTCTGATGTAGCCCAGGAGAGGGGGGTTCCCCTAGAATATCTTTACAGCTAATCCCTAAACTCAAATGGATTATCAAGGTGTAAGGAAGAATGAGTGCCTAAACATTAAACGTCTAAAACAAAAAAATTATGAGAATTCATGAAATAACCCCAAAAGAAGGCTCCAAAAGACGCCGTCGTCGCTCTGGGCGTGGAATTTCTGCTGGAAAAGGGGCAAGTTGTGGCTTTGGAATGCGGGGGCAAAAGTCACGATCAGGAACAGGTACAAAACCCGGATTTGAAGGTGGACAGATGCCTCTTTATCGCCGTGTTCCCAAATTAAAACACTTTTCTATAGTTAATCCCCATAACTACACCATTATTAACGTGGGTAAATTAAATTCTCTGTCACCTCAGACCGAGGTTACCCTAGAGAGTTTGATTGAACAAAGAGTTATTACGAGTAATGATGGTCCATTAAAGGTGTTGGGAAATGGAAATCTAGAGAAATCTTTAACAATCCAAGCAGCGGCTTTCACCAAAACTGCTAAAGAAAAAATAGAAGCAGCTGGAGGAAGTTGGAAAGAGTTATATTGAAATAATACCCCAAAAACACCGAAAACGATTAACAATTGATAAGTAATAATTGATCATTGATAACTGAGGTAGCCATTAATGGTTGTCAGTCGAGATAAAACGCCTACAGCACAAGAGACATTTTTACAAATGGCTCAAGCCGCCGGTCTTAGAGGTCGGCTCTTGATCACCATTGGATTATTGATTTTAATTCGTTTTGGCATTTTTATTCCTATTCCAGGAATTGATCGTGAAGCCTTTGCCGCCGCTATTAGTAATAGTCCTATTTTAGGTTTTTTAGATATTTTTACAGGAGGAGGAATTGCCGCTTTAGGAATCTTTGCCTTAGGAATTCTCCCGTTTATTAATGCCTCTATTATTATGCAGTTATTAACGGCTGCTATCCCTGTTTTGGAAGATTTACAAAAAAATGAAGGAGAAGCAGGAAGGCGTAAAATTTCTCAGATCACTCGCTACGTCGCCCTAGGTTGGTGTATTGTCCAGAGTTCAGGCATTACTATTGGTTTGTTGAGACAGTATGCTCTTAATGACCAATTTTGGTTTGTCCCTGAAACAGTTTTGGCTCTAACAGCTGGTTCGATGTTCGTCATGTGGGTGTCAGAAATTATCACAGAACGAGGCATTGGCAATGGAGCATCCTTATTGATTTTCGTTAATATTGTTGCAAGTTTACCGAGAACTTTGGGGAATACTATAGATTATGCCCAAACAGGCGGTCAACAAGCTGTAGCCCAAGTTGTAATTCTTTTGCTAGTATTTCTGATTATGATTGTGGGAATTGTGTTTGTTCAAGAAGGAACCAGACGCATTCCCATTATTTCAGCTCGTCGTCAGGTAGGACGAAGATTATACAGAGAAAGAACTAGTTATTTACCTCTACGGTTAAATCAAGGTGGAGTAATGCCGATTATTTTTGCTTCTGCCGTTTTGATTTTACCCCAGTCTTTAGCAGGATTTTTTGGTAACCAAGGACCAGTTAGTCAGGTGTTGGTACAAATTGCTAATACGTTACGTCCTGGAACTTGGACTTATATTGGAGTCTACTCATTGTTAATTCTGTTTTTTAGTTACTTCTATGCTTCCCTAATCATGAACCCTGAAGATGTCTCTAAAAATCTTAAGAAAATGGGGGCAAGTATTCCAGGAATTCGCCCAGGAAATAAAACTAAACAGTATTTAGAAGGAGTTCTTAACCGTTTGACTTTCCTAGGAGCCGTATTTTTGAGCATTGTCGCAACTGTTCCTACTTTAGTTGAAGGAGCAACTGGAGTTACAACTTTCCGGGGACTAGGAGCAACTTCTCTCTTAATTTTAGTAGGGGTCGCCATTGATACTGCTAAACAAATCCAAACTTATGTCATCTCTCAAAGATATGAGGGAATGATTAAACAGTAGATAATATAGGGAATAAGGAAGTTTAATTACTCTCAGTCCCTATTTCTCATCAAGTCTAACTAACTTTAAGACAAACAATAGCTATGAGTCATGCAAAGGGATTAATTTTTTTAGGACCACCAGGTTCAGGAAAAGGAACCCAAGCCCAACTTTTATCAGAACAATTAACAATTCCTCATATTTCGACCGGAGAAATGTTAAGAGAAGCAATCTCTAAAAAGACAAAATTAGGGAAAAGAGTTCAATATTACGTTAACAAGGGGGAGTTAGTGCCTGATGAGTTACTGTTAAACTTGATTAGAGAACGACTTAACCAAGACGATGTCCAAAGTGGATGGATTTTAGATGGGTTTCCCCGAAATGTTTCTCAGGCAACTTTTTTGGATAAACTATTACTAGAATTTAGAAAATTTTCGGAACAAGCTATTAATTTAGAAGTGTCTGATAATAAACTTGTTGAACGGCTTCTGTTAAGAGGTCGCGAGGATGATAATGAAGAAACTATTCGTCGTCGATTAGAAGTTTACCGAGAGAAAACAAAGCCGGTTATTGATTATTATCAACAACAATGTCGACTTACTTCTGTGGATGGAAACCTCCCACTAGAACAGGTAACCGCTTCTTTGAAAGAAGTTATCACTACTTAATTTAGTGACGTAGTTGACCAGAAATCGACGAATCCCTCGACCTTAAAATTTCTGATAAAATAGGCGGAGAGTGGTTTATAAGGCTTATACGTCAGACGGCTTAAACTTACCTATTCCTAGCTCAGATCTCTACCTAATCCTTTTCCAAAAGTACCATTTGAGGCTTAATCTTTTGTCCAAACAAGATTTAATTGAAATGGAGGGAACAGTAATAGAATCCCTCCCTAATGCTATGTTTAGAGTTGATCTTGATAACGGGTTTAATGTATTAGCTCACATTTCAGGAAAAATACGCCGTAATTATATTAAAATTCTGCCAGGTGATCGCGTGAAGGTTGAATTGACCCCTTACGACTTAACTAAAGGAAGAATTACTTATCGGCTAAAAACTAAAAAATAAATAGTTAGTAGACTGAAGCTCGATAACAATTCCTTAAAAAATTCGTTAGACTAGCTAAATTTAAAGATAATTATTGCTACAATAGTAAGCTTGCAGTCGAAGCTTTAAAAACCAAAATGAAAGTTAGAGCATCAGTGAAGAAAATGTGTGACAAATGTCGGGTTATCCGACGGCGTGGGCGGGTGATGGTACTTTGTACCAATCCTAAACACAAGCAACGTCAAGGTTAGTCGTTGTCGTTACACGAGAGTGAAACAATTTCTAGAAATGCAAACAGCAATATTATAGAGGGAGAAAAAACGTGGCAAGGATAGCTGGTGTAGACCTGCCTCGGGATAAACGAGTGGAGATTGGGCTAACTTATTTATTTGGCATTGGTTTATCGAGGTCTCAAAAGATTTTAGCAGAAACAGGGGTTAGTCCCGATACTCGAGTTATAGATTTAAGTGATGAAGACGTTGCTAGTCTACGTGCTTATATCGAAGCGAACTGTCAAATCGAAGGGGATTTGAGACGTTGGGAGGCAATGAATATAAAGCGTTTGGCGGATATTGGAACCTATAGAGGCCGTCGTCATCGTCAAGGGCTGCCAGTGCGTGGACAACGGACTAGGACCAATGCCCGTACTCGTCGCGGTAGAAGACTTACCGTTGCTGGTAAGAAAAAAGTCCCCTCTAAAAAATAATGAGTTTCTATTGGTAATTGAGTTAGACAGAAAATTCAGTAAAGAACTATGGCGCGACCAACAAAAAAAAGCGGTGCAAAGAAACAGAAGAAGAATGTTCCTAATGGCACTGCTCACATCCAATCTACCTTCAATAATACTATCGTTACCATTGCTGATACAAAAGGTGACGTCGTTTCTTGGGCATCAGCTGGTTCAAGCGGTTTTAAGGGTGCGAAGAAAGGAACTCCCTTTGCGGCACAGACCGCGGCCGATTCAGCCGCTCGACGAGCAATTGATCATGGAATGCGGCAAATTGAGGTCATGGTCAGTGGGCCAGGAGCAGGACGTGAAACAGCTATTCGTGCTCTTCAAGGCGCAGGGCTGGAAATTACTCTTATTCGGGATGTTACCCCTATACCTCACAACGGCTGTCGTCCACCAAAAAGACGTCGAGTTTAGCCAGCAGTTATAAACTTTCAGAAAAGTAAAAAGTTGGCGTTAAACAAGGCACGAATCCGTGTCGTAGGGGCATTTGACAATGAAGGGAGGTCATGGTCGTGGCGCAGTTTCAAATTGAGTGTGTTGAGTCTAAGACTCAGAAAAATCAAAGTCAATATAGTAAGTTTGCCCTAGAGCCTCTAGAAAGAGGACAAGGAACGACAATGGGTAATGCTCTGAGGCGAGTATTACTATCTAATTTAGAGGGAACATCGGTCACGGCGATTCGCATTGCGGGAGTTAACCACGAGTTTGCTACCATCCCAGGGGTTAGAGAGGATGTATTAGAAATCATGTTAAACATGAAGGAAATTGTCCTTAAAAGTTATAGTGATAAGCCGCAAATTGGCCGCCTGGTAGCAAGAGGAGAAGCTACGGTAACTGCGGCAAATTTTGAGTTACCCTCAGAAGTGGAAGCTGTTGATCCAACCCAGTACATTGCTACCCTGACAGAAGGGGCAAAGTTGGAGATGGAATTTCGAGTAGAAAGAGGAACCGGATATAAGGGAATTTCCCGCCACAAAGATGAATCTTCTTCTCTGGATTTCTTGCAGATCGATGCAGTTTTTATGCCGGTCACCAAAGTTAATTATAGTGTAGAAGACATTAGGGGAGATGGGGCTGAGCCTAAAGACAGACTGATTTTAGAGATCTGGACGAATGGTAGTTTTAATCCAAAAGATGCTCTTTCCGAAGCAGCAGAGATTGTAGTAGATTTATTTAGTCCTCTTAAAGATCTTAATCAACTTGAAACTAGTTCTCCTGATTATCAAGATGACGACAATCCTCAAAGTCAGATTCCTATTGAAGAACTACAACTTTCGGTGCGAGCTTACAATTGTCTAAAAAGGGCACAGATAAATACAGTTGCAGATTTATTGGATTATAGTCAAGAGGACCTTCTCGAAATTAAGAATTTTGGGCAGAAGTCTGCTGAAGAAGTGATTGAAGCTTTACAAAAACGGTTGGGCATTACTTTACCTCAGGAAAAAACTAAACCTTGATCTAAGTCCTCAAATTTGACTTATTACATTACAATTTACTTTAGGAGGAGTAAAAATCATGCGCCATCAATGTCGCGTTCCCCAACTGGGAAAGCCAGCAGACCAACGGAAAGCTTTGTTAAGATCACTCACAACAGAGCTAATCCGTCACGGTCAAATTACAACTACTAAAACTCGAGCCAAAGCAGTGCGCTCTAAGGTGGAAAAAATGATTACCTTAGCAAAAGACGGCTCTTTAGCAGCTAGACGTAGAGCAATAGGATATATATACGATAAACAGTTAGTTCATGCCCTATTTGCAGAGGCCAAAGAGCGCTATAGTGATCGCAATGGGGGTTACACTCGAGTTGCCCGAACTCTGCGTCGTCGCGGAGATAATGCAGAAATGGCTATTATTGAACTCGTCTAAAGTGTTTTAAAATTTGTTATCGAGTTTATGAAGCGAACCCAACCACTAGAAAAACAACGAGTTGCCCTAGTTATTCAATACCTGGGCAGTTGCTTTCATGGTTGGCAATGGCAGCCCAAACGACGAACGGTTCAAGCTGAGATCGAAGCAGCAATTATCCAAGTCCTTGAAACCAAAGTTACCTTATACGGTGCAGGACGAACAGATGCAGGAGTTCACGCAGCCGCTCAGGTAGCTCACTTCGACTGTTATAGTCCCATTCCCGCCACTCGATGGGCAGAGATTCTCAATTCTCGTCTACCCGAAGATATTCTCATCCGAGCCTCAGCCCTTGTTACCGAAAACTGGCACGCTCGTTTTTCAGCTCGATGGCGACGCTATCGCTATACTCTATATACTGACAAACAGCCAAACCTATTTGTAAAACCCTTCAGTTGGCACTATTATCATTCGCCTTTGAATGAATCTTTGATGAACACAGCTCTTAAACCCTTGATGGGAAAACATCATTTAGCAGCCTTTTGTCGTACAGGTTCCCAGCGTGATCATTGTTGGGTTGAGATTCAAGCAGCTCATTGTTACCGACAGGGGCCATTTATTCATCTAGAAATTCAAGCCAACGGTTTTTTATATGGAATGGTGCGCTTATTAGTAGGAATGTTAGTTGAGGTAGGAAATGGTAAGCGTTCTGCTGATAACTTTACCGATATCTGGATGAATCAACGAAGAGAAGAGGTTAAATATTCTGCCCCGGCTAAAGGACTATGCTTGCTAAGGGTAGGTTATCAAGATTGTCCTTTTCCCTATAGTGTTTGGTTCGATAACCAACCCTTTTTTGTATTTCATCAAAATTTTGAACCACAGTTTTCTGTGGCTGAGCAGCCTATAAATATGTGCCATCAGTTCCTAGAAAACTGAATAAAATAAACTTTCTTTTAATTACTAACTGAGTCCTCCATGAATAAAACCCTAACTTCAACCCTAGAAAATATTGAACATAAATGGTATGTTGTCGATGCAGCTAACCAACGTTTGGGGCGTTTCGCTTGTGAGATTGCAAAAGTTTTGCGGGGGAAAAATAAACCCACTTTTACTCCCCATATGGATACAGGAGATTTCATTATTGTAATCAATGCCGAAAAAGTTATGGTAACTGGTAGAAAAAACACCCAAAAACTCTACCGTCGTCATTCAGGTCGACCGGGGGGGATGAAAATAGAGACTTTTGAAAAGCTTCAAGCTCGTATTCCTGAGAGAATTGTCGAAAAAGCTGTCAAGGGAATGCTTCCAAAAAATGCTTTGGGTCGTAAGTTATTTACAAAACTCAAAGTTTACACCGGAGCGACCCATCCCCATCAGGCACAACATCCTGAATCACTTAATATTAATACTATTCCTAATGGAGGAAAAAATTGATGCAAGTTAATGCGCCTGAAGACAAAGTCGTTTATTGGGGCACTGGGCGTCGTAAATCAGCGATCGCAAGAGTTCGGTTAGTGCCTGGTAGTGGTGAACTTACCATTAACAAAAAACCTGGAGACATTTATTTTAACCGAATTGCTTCCTATATTCAGTCTATCAAAGCTCCGTTGGAAACCTTAGGGCTAGAAAATGACTATGATATTTTAGTCACTGCTCATGGAGGAGGGTTGACCGGTCAAGCGGATGCCGTCAAACTTGGAGTAGCGAGAGCTTTATGTGAGTTAGCTCCTGAAAATCGCCAACCTTTGAAAGTTGAAGGATATTTAACTCGTGATCCTAGGGCAAAGGAACGGAAGAAATACGGCTTACATAAAGCTCGTAAAGCGCATCAATACTCAAAACGGTAATCCACAATTTTTGTCAACAATCATTAGTAAATCATAGCAGAAGGAGTTTTATGGCTAAACCGAACATTCACCCTAGTTGGTACCCCGAATCGAAAGTATTTTGTAATGGGGAAGTTGTGATGACAGTAGGATCGACTCAACCCGAAATCAATGTGGAAGTTTGGTCGGGAAACCACCCTTTTTACACTGGAACTCAGAAGATGATCGATACGGAAGGACGAATTGATCGCTTCCAAAAACGGTATGGAAATATTGGTACAGGAGGCAATAGGAAATCTGAACAAACATCTGATGATTCTAAAAAATAGTAACGCGATTGATATTAGTGTCCCAGCATAAATTATGCTGGGTTCACAGTTTTTGAAATAAAGATAAAAAAATATGCTGTGTTTGGAATATTAGCGGTACCAAGTAAATTTTAAGTCAGATACTGTCAAAAATCATCAATTTAACTTTTTAAAGCTAAAAGAAATTTAATATACTAATCTATGAGTTATTAACAAATTTAGCTGTCTAGAAACTATCTGGTTAAGATTATTACAAAAAGATCCCTAGTCTATATTATTTTTCACTTACACTTAATGTATACATTTTTAGTGAGTAAAGAAACGATTTATCACTAGTATTTTTATTCCCCACAAGGGTAGACTGAAAATAATTCCATCCTAAAAAGTTAAATCAACAGCTGCCGTATACTCTAGTCGTATCATAAAAGTTTCACTTCAAACATAGTTAGTTTATTATGCATGCAAGAGAGAAACACTAAGAAAGTTTATAATTTTCAGTCTATTAAACGGATATCGTAATTCTTGAGTTAATTCAACCCGAGTTGAAAATAAATCCCTTAACATAATATTGTTATTGTTAAATTAGAAATATTAAAGTCAAGAGAATCCTATGGCTGAGTCTTATCTATTAGAAAAGTTACAATCTGTTGAACAAACCTATAAGGAGTTAACCTACCGTCTAGCAGATCCTGACATCGCTACCAACCCTGATGAACTTCAACGGGTAGCTAAGGCACGTTCATCTTTAGAAAAAACTGTTCTTACTTATGAGACTTGGAAAGAAACTCAAAAGGAGTTAACAGGGGCTAAACAGATTCTTAAAGATGCTGGAGGTGATCTCGACATGAGAGAAATGGCGTCCCTAGAGGTGGAGGAGTTACAAAAAAAGTTAGAATATTTAGAACAAAAATTAAAAATCCTGTTACTTCCTCGTGATCCTAACGATGACAAGAATATTATGCTAGAAATTCGCGCTGGTACTGGAGGAGATGAAGCCAGTATTTGGGCTGGAGATTTAGTGCGGATGTATTTTCGTTATGCAGAAGGTCAGAAATGGACGGTTAAGCTAGTGAGTGAGTCCCTCGCGGATATGGGTGGGTTTAAAGAAGTCATTCTTGAAATTAAAGGTGAACAAGTTTATAGCAAACTTAAATTTGAAGCCGGAGTTCATCGAGTACAACGCGTTCCTATGACAGAAGCGGGAGGACGGATTCACACTTCAACCGCAACGGTGGCAATTATGCCAGAAGTGGATGAAGTAGAAGTCGATATTGATCCTAAAGATATTGATATATCGACAGCACGTTCAGGGGGAGCAGGGGGACAGAATGTCAACAAGGTAGAAACGGCAGTAGATTTGTTTTATAAACCTTTGGGTATCCGTATCTTCTGTACGGAAGAGCGTTCGCAGCTACAAAATCGTGAACGGGCAATGCAAATTTTGCGGGCAAAGTTGTACGAAGTAAAGTTGCGGGAACAACAAAACGCTGTTAGTTCGATGCGTAAGTCTCAGGTAGGAACAGGGGCACGTTCTGAAAAAATTCGGACTTATAACTATAAAGACAATCGGATAACGGATCATCGTTTAGGTCAAAATTTTGCTCTTGGGGGGGTTTTGGAAGGAGATATTGAGGATATAATCCAAATTTGTATTAGTCAGGATCAACAGGAACGTTTAGAAGAATTAGCAGTTTCCCCAGAAATAGCTGAGGGAATCAATTAATCAGGTTGATAATGTCTAATTGTGATACAAATCACTCACTATCTTCACGCCGCCATTATTATTTCTAATTTAGAAAAATCTGAGTATTTTTATAGCTAACTTCTAAAATTTAAAATGGTTTATTTTATCCTTATGCCAGAGTTTAGTATCAATTAGAAGACTATCAACCTCAATATAAATTGTCGACAGTAATTTTGCTGCAATTTTATGCAATAAAGAGAAATTATACTGAAAACATCACATTACTTTGCGGTTGAAAATCTTAGTAAAACGATATGAAGGTTAGAAAGTGCTGATTATTCGATTAATGAAAATAGTTCGGAAAAAGTTATTTTTATTATCAGAAACTCTAATAGAAATTTGGTTTAAATTAGTAAATTCTAGAATACTTTTATAAATAAACATCAACAATAGAATCTGCTTATCCTACGGGATAATAATATTTATCCTTTATCTTTGTTAAAGACAGTATACATAACGTAGTCATTTCCTTAAGTATTAGGGACAAATAATACTCCCAAAGGTTTTTAAAAACCTGTATTTTACAGCCAATAATTAAGAAAGTAAAGTTGGTATATTTCAATATTTTTTAAATAAATAGTATTATATAACAATATTCAGTACGTAATATAAAGAAAAAAATACATGAATACTATATTTATTCGTTAAAAATAAAATTATTAAACACTAGTTAATATTTAAACATATCTCACTTTAAGTCTCTCTAGCAATCTTAATAAAGATTATATATATTTAGGCTAATAAGGACACGTGATTATTAGTTGATTTAAAACATACTATTTTTTGTTAATTTAAAAGAGGTTTTAAACATGCATTCATATTATTTTTTTTAAAAATAGCTACCAAGTAAACTATTCGTCAATTTATTTATAAATTTTATTTTTTAAACATACAAGTAAAAAAAGTTAAAAACCAAAAAAGTATAGAATCTATCATAAATCTATCAATCACTAAAATTAGATTAGTCATGGTCACTTATGGATTAAATTTCACTTTTTAAAATCATTAAATTTAGCTTAAAAGACGGACATTGCCACAAACTTTATATTTTTTAGAGAAAAAATAGTTATTACTGTTTTAGATTAAACTAGGTCAAATTGTATATCTAAGATCCTATAAATGACACGTCATTATCATCATACTAACTCTCACTATAAACAGCCTACTGCAAGTAATGGACATCATCATAATCCTACTAGTTACAATCGTGCCTTTGCGCTTGGGTTACTGCTTAATATAAGTTTTGTATTAATTGAGTTTATAGGAGGGTTTCTCTCCAACTCAATTGCCTTGACGGCGGATGCAGGACATAATTTAAGTGATGTTTTAGGGCTAATTTTAGCCTGGATAGCTAGTTTAGTCGCCGGCCGCCAACCATCAAGTCGAAAGACTTATGGTTGGCGAAAATCATCAATTCTAGCCGCATTTTTGAATGCAGTATCTTTATTACTAGTAACAGGAGGAATAGCTTGCGAGGCACTTGAGCGATTATTCTATCCTAGGGATGTGCAAGGTAGTCCAATTATTTGGATAGCAGCGATAGGTATTATTATTAATACTGGTACTGCCTTAATGTTTCTCTCCGGTCGTCGAAATGATATTAACATCAAGTCCGCATTCTCCCATATGATAGCCGATGCTATGCTATCGGTTGGGGTTGTTTTGGCAGGAATTGTAATTCTCCTAACCCATTGGTATTGGCTAGATCCAGCCTTTAGCTTAATTATTAGTATATTGATTATTGTCAACACCTGGCAACTGTTAAAAGAGTCTTTTCACTTAGTAGTTGATGGAGTTCCTACTAAAATTAATGAGCGTGCTGTTTACACTTATTTGTCTGAATTTCCAGGGGTAACTCAAATTCATGACTTACATATTTGGGGAATGAGTACCACAGAAACTGCCTTGACAGCACATTTGATTATTCCTCAAGGTCATCCAGGTGACAAATTTTTATTCCAAATTTGTCAGGAGTTACATAATAACTTTGGTATCGATCACTCAACAATACAAGTTGAATTAGGCGATTCACAATATCCTTGTATATTAGAACCAGCAGAGAAAGTTTAATAGAAAATAATCAAGATTTTTGATTTATAAACAATCAATTAAAAACCTATTTTTAAGGAGAATTGTATGTCTTTTGTTGGTTTACATATTCACAGTGAATATAGTCTACTTGATGGAGCGTCTCAACTCAATGCTTTAGTTGATCGTGCTTTGGAATTAGAAATGCCAGCTATTGCTCTAACTGATCATGGAGTAATGTATGGAGTGATCGAACTCATGAAAGTTTGCCGTAATAAAGGAATTAAACCAATTATCGGCAATGAAATGTATGTTATTAATGAAGATATTGAAGTTAATAAACGCCATAAAAGATATCATCAAGTTATCTTGGCTAAAAATACCCAAGGCTATAGAAATTTAGTAAAGTTAACCACTATATCTCACCTCAAGGGTATTCAGGGAAAGGGGATTTTTTCTCGCCCTTGTATTAATAAAAAATTATTAGAGCAATATCATGAAGGGTTAATTGTTACTAGTGCTTGTATAGGAGGGGAAATTCCTCAAAAAATTTTATCAGGAGATTTTAAAGAGGCTCAACGGATTGCTAAATGGTATCAAAAGTTGTTCAAAGATGATTTTTACTTAGAAATCCAAGATCATGGTTCACAAGAAGATCGGATTGTTAATCGAGAAATTATCAAAATTGCTGATGAATTAGACATTAAAATTATTGCAACTAATGACTCTCATTTTATCTCCTGCTATGACGTAGAAGCTCATGACGCATTACTTTGTATTCAAACACAAAAGTTAATTACAGAAGATAAACGGCTTAGATATAGTGGAACTGAATATCTTAAATCTGCAGAAGAAATGAGATTATTATTCCGAGATCATCTTCCTAAGAGTGTGATTGAAGACGCAATAAATAATACTTTAGAAGTTGCTAATAAAATTGAACATTATAAAAATATTTTTGGAGAACCTCGTATTCCTAATTATCCTGTTTCTTCAGGACATAATCCTGATAGTTATATTGAAAAAATAGCTTGGGAAGGGTTGATAGAAAGGCTAAAATGTCGTTCTCGTAAAGAAATCTCAGACAATTATAAGGAAAGATTAGGATATGAATTGAAAATGTTGCAAAAAATGGGATTTTCTAGTTATTTTTTAGTAGTTTGGGATTATATTAAATATGCAAGAGATCACAAAATTCCTGTGGGACCTGGAAGAGGATCTGCTGCAGGTTCTTTAGTTGCTTATTCTTTAAAAATAACTAATATAGATCCAGTTCATCACGGACTTTTATTTGAAAGATTTTTAAATCCTGAACGAAAATCTATGCCTGATATTGATACAGATTTCTGTATTGAAAGACGAGATGAAATGATTAAATATGTCACCGAAAAATATGGAGAAGCCAATGTTGCTCAAATTATTACTTTTAACCGCATGACTTCTAAAGCTGTTTTAAAAGATGTAGCTAGAGTGTTAAATATTCCCTATGCAGACTCCGATAAAATGGCGAAAATGATTCCAGTTTTACGTGGAAAACCCACTAAATTAAAAGCAATGATTTCTAATGAGACACCAGAGCCAAAATTTAAAGAAGCTTATGATAATCAAGAAGTAGATATTAAAGATGATAAAAAAAATGTGATTGGTAAAATCCCTGTGCGTAATTGGGTGGATATGGCAATTCGCATTGAAGGAACTAATAAGACCTTTGGAGTTCATGCTGCAGGTGTAGTTATTTCTTCTGAACCTTTAGACGAAATCGTACCTCTTCAAAGGAATAATGAAGGAGCAGTTATTACTCAGTATTTTATGGAAGATTTAGAGTCTCTAGGATTGTTAAAAATGGACTTTTTGGGGTTAAGAAATTTAACAACTATTCAGAAAACAGCAGATTTAATTAAGCAAAATAGAAATATAGACTTAGATTTAGATCAACTACCTTTAGAAGAAAGAAAAGCCTTACAAATCCTTGGTAAAGGAACTGCTAAAAAACTTCCCGATGATATAGACAAAACCTATAAACTTTTAGAAAGAGGGGACTTAGAAGGAATTTTTCAGTTAGAATCATCAGGAATGAAGCAGATCGTTAAAGAACTAAAACCATCAAAAATTGAAGATATTTCCGCTATTTTAGCTCTTTATCGTCCTGGTCCTTTGGATGCTGGACTTATTCCTAAATTTATTGCTCGTAAACATGGAAAAGAAGCGATTCAATATGAACATTTTTTATTAGAATCCATTCTTGAAGAAACCTATGCTGTCTTAGTTTATCAAGAACAAATCATGAAGATGGCGCAAGATTTAGCGGGTTATTCTTTAGGAGAAGCCGATTTATTACGTCGAGCAATGGGAAAAAAGAAAATCTCAGAAATGAAAAAGCATCGAGAGATTTTTATTGATGGAGCGACTAAAAATGGAGTTTCTAGTAATGTTGCAGAAAATTTATACGAACAAATGGTTAAGTTTGCGGAATATTGCTTAAGTTATGATACAGAAGTATTAACCGTCGAGTATGGAGCAATTCCCATCGGTAGAATGGTAGAGGAAAGTCTCGACTGTACTGTTTATACAGTAGACAAAAATGGTTTTGTTTACACTCAATCTATTCAACAATGGCATTCACGAGGTCAACAAGAAATATTTGAATATTGTTTTGAAGACGGTTCCATCATTCGAGCAACAAAAGACCATAAATTTATGACTGCCGAAGGAAAAATGTCTTCTATCCATGATATCTTCGAACAAGGATTAGAGTTGAAGAAAATTATACCCTGGTCCGGTGATAACAAAAGCTAGTCAAAAAGAAAACGATAATGAAAAGTTTTAGGGCTCTTCTAAACCGAGCAGCAAAGACTGACTGTATACTCTAAAACCTGTGAGGTAAAACAGGCAGCTTTTGTTTATTATTACCTTGTCTTGTCGGGGTCGGTCTTAGGAGAATCAGTTATGTCGACTCAATTATAATGCTTGGTTGTAGATTACAAGCTACTTAAATCTAAACTTTGTGCGGCTTCTGGCGTCAAGGGTAAATGCAATCCGCACTCCTGCTTAAGCCCGTGAAAACGACCATCTCGTTCGCTTTCATCTCCTGCTATCATAGGACGACTTGAATGCCAATCTCCAACTGACACATATCCTTGGTTAAAATAGGGATGATAGGGCAAATTGTGGACTGTCAAATACTGATAAATATCACGGGAGTCCCAATGCAAAATGGGGTGAACCTTATAATAGTTTCCTTGTTGTTCTACCCGTTTTAAAGATTCCCGATGACTCGTTTGAGTCCGACGTAAACCTGCTAACCAAGCTGTAGCATTTAACTCAAGTAATGCCCTTTGCATTGGCTCTACCTTGCGAATATGATCATATAGGTCAAGAGATTCTAAATCCTTTTTATCCCACAGTTTCCCATAAAGAGCTTCCATACGTCCTGGGGTAAGAGGAGATTGATATATTTTCAAATTAAGGTTTAACTGTCTGCTTAATTCTTCAGCAAAACGATAGGTTTCCGCCGGAAGATACCCAGTGTCAACCCAAATCACCAGAATATGAGGGATAACTTGAGTTACTAAATGGAGCATAACTGCCGCTTGGATACCAAAGCTGGTACTCATCACTAATCCATCCCCGAATGTATTGGCAGACCACTCAACTACATTTTGGGCACTCTTATTAGATAGGAGTTGATTGGTTGTTTGTAAATCAAGATTAGGTTTAAGAATTTTGAGAGTGTGATGTGGTTTATAACCCTGAACAAAGATAGCTTGAGTACCATTTACTTGCATTTGGGAGTTAAGCAGATCAATATGGGGCATTTGGTAACTTTTTCTCTGGTGTTCAACAATCTTAACGTTAAATAATGGTATCCATCAAAGTTGAACGATACCAACAAATCCTCTTAACAATTGCTAGCGCAATTGTTAAGAGGATTTGGCGATTTGATATCTAGGTTTTGTATTTTTCTATCTGAAAGAGAGATTTTAACCAAAATTTAGTACAGTTATTCGTCTATTCTATCCTAGTTCCTGAAAGGACAACTACTGTAACTAATTCATTAGCTTTTTTAAGATTGAACTTTACCAAAATATTTAATCGATAGACCCAAGAGTCATTGAGCGATATGATTATCTAGAAACTGTAACTGATTTAACTTAAGTTGACAAACCTACTTAAATCGATCATGTTGCAGAAAACACTCTACTGTCGGATAGTTAGTGGAAGTTCAACAAATACCTGTAGAGGGGAATTTGGAACGAGTTCAGAAACCTTGTTTTCTGAACAAGACAAACTTAATAAAACAAGAATCCCGCAGGGTTCTACCTGCGGGAATATCGGTTAAACATAAACTTTAGGTTCAATTCAACAGTAGCAATAGAGGGATGACTTACCACCGAGTATTAGTTAAACTAAGCGGCGAGGCATTGATGGGCAATCTAGGCTATGGCATTGACCCTAAAGTGGTAGCCGAAATTGCTCAGGAGATTTCAGATGTCATTGAACATGGCACCCAATTGGCTATCGTTGTTGGGGGAGGGAACATCTTTCGTGGAGTCAAAGCGGCTTCGGCCGGTATGGATCGAGCGACAGCTGACTATATTGGTATGATTGCTACAGTTATGAATGCTATGACGTTGCAAGATGCCCTCGAACAGATGGGAATTCCTACACGAGTCCTGACAGCAATCGCTATGCAGGAAGTAGCCGAACACTATATCCGTCGTCGTGCTATTCGCCATCTTGAAAAAGGACGCGTAGTCATTTTTGGGGCTGGCTCAGGAAATCCTTTTTTTACCACTGACACCACAGCCGCGCTCCGGGCTGCCGAAATTGATGCGGAGGTGGTTTTTAAGGCTACAAAAGTCGATGGGATTTACGATAGTGATCCTAATATGAATCCGAAGGCTCGTCGTTATCAAAGTCTGACCTACGGTCATGTATTAGCTAATGATCTGCGGGTAATGGATGGAACGGCGATCGCCCTTTGTAAAGAAAATAATATCCCAATCGTTGTCTTTGATCTCTCGGTTCGAGGCAACATCCTTCGAGCTATCAAAGGAGAAGCGGTTGGAACACTTGTGGGAGGTTTCTGTGAAGTTAGTTGAACTTGAAGATAATATGAAAAAATCCATTGAGGCTACTCAAAGGTCTTTCAATACCATCAGAACAGGAAGAGCTAATGCTTCACTTCTTGATAGGATAACGGTTGAATACTATGGGACAGAAACTCCCCTAAATCAACTAGCCAATATTAGCATTCCTGATGCCAGTAGCATCAATATATTGCCCTACGATAAAAGTAGTATGGGAGCCATTGAAAAAGCTATTAGCCTTTCAGATATTGGTTTAAACCCGAATAATGATGGTAAGGTCATTCGTTTAAATATTCCTCCCTTAACGGAAGAACGGCGTAAAGAAATGGTAAAATTAGCTGGCAAGTTGGCTGAAGAGGGGAAGGTGGCTATTCGAAATATACGTCGAGATTCCATTGATTTAATTCGTAAACAAGAAAAAACCAATGATATCTCTGAGGATGAATCCCGTGATTTACAGAATGAAATTCAGAAAATAACTGATAGATTTACGGCGAGAATCGACGATTTGTTGAAAATCAAGGAAAAAGATATTATGACAGTCTAATCAGTCAGGTACTATGTATATATACTTGCCTGAAGTCAGTATCAGTAGGGGATTGATCTCATCAATTAAGCTCCTACTGGAATAGAAACTTTATCAAACAAAATCAATCTTCTGCTTTTTGAAAACAGGAGGCGTCGGAGTTGATGATTTAACTGAAAAAATAATTAAATAATTCATTTTATGAATAAATATCCATAAAATTCATAGCGGTTACGATCGCTGTTAAATTTGCTTAATCACTCCATTCCATCACTCCATTCCATCACTCCATTGAGGATTGCCTTTACTTGAATCAGAGTATTTAATATAGAATGTCAAGATCATCCCTTTAAATTGGCTGGAGAGAAGTCACCAAAAGCAGTTACAAGTCTTCTGCTATTTGTTATATGGTGACAAGAAAAGCTAAAAAAATATTAGGGAAAACTGTTTATTATACTGTTATTTTTAGACAAATTTTAAACACGAACAATGAATCAGTATTTTGATATTAAATTACTAGAGTTCCCCCAGGGGTCAGCAAGTTTAAACTAAGGATTACGATTCCAGCCAATTAACTGACCCCTTAAATTAAGGTAATTTAAAGCCTCCGTCTTCAACACCAAAATGACCTCTATTTTCTATAAAAGTGAAGCCTATAATAGTTACTTAAGCTAGAAGAGAGCGGGAACTTGGGTCAGTATCGAAGAAATAAATTGTAATGCTAAAATTGCTAAAAGGGAAGACATGTCCAAGCCACCCAAGGGAGGGATAATAGATCGAAAAATATTGAGATAGGGGTCAGTAATAGGGCTTAGAAAAGCCATTATACTGTAAGCCCATTCAGCAGTTTGGAACCAAGAGAGTAAGATTCTAATAAATATCAACAGTAAATATATGTTGATGAAGTTGATCAAAGTTTCAGTAATTAACGCAGTGGCCATAAGTTACAATCCTCTTTAATTAATTGATCATTGTTGTACAGGTTGATCTTATATCCAATTTGATTCTTCAATCACAGATTAAGGGGAACACCTCCCTTGATTGAGTTGATCACGATTATATCAAAAGCCGCTTGAAACAGTTCTCTAAGTAAGTTTTATTTTATCTGACACTTAAACTTTTTCTCCATCAGTCTTATCCTTTAAGTATTTTATAGTCGGTTTCATTATTTTCTTCATATCTTTAAAGCCGATATTTGCAATAATTTAATCGATAATTTGGACAATTTCGTAATATATGGACCTTGATTTACATTTTTTTCTAAAGCAGTTTTACAAGGTACAGTTTTAAAAGAATCTATAAACTACTTTAGCCTAGTTAAGAGCTATTGCAAATTCGTTTTGGCAACTGAAAAAATAGAACAGTTCACTGTATTAGTTGCCATGATGAACTGGTTCAAAAAGGTTTTTAAATGAGTAAATTTAATTACTGGGAGTTTTAGCTGTCGAAGAAGTTCCAAGAGGCACATCAACAAATCCCAATTCATACAACTGCTGATAACATTTTTTTCCTAAATCAGTTGTGGGGTTTTGGGAACGAATGACTTGAACCAACAAAGGAACAGCCAATTCCGGTTTGTCTTGTGATCGGTGAACAAGAGCTAATTGATAAGTAGCAGAATCTCTCATCTGACCTGTTTTTAGTGCGCTATTACGTTGAGATTCATAAATATTATTATCAATTCCGGCAAAACTCTTGGCTAGTTGTAAATAGAAATTAGACAACTGATTAAAAATCTTGCGAGCTTGCTGGAGTTTACTAGTTGCTTGGTCATAGTTTTCAGCATTAACAGCTTCATTAGCCTCTAAAACGAGTCTTTGAGCTCCTTGTGAGCTAAGTAAACTGTCAGCTTGAGTCAGGGGACGCAAGTTAGTAGGATCACTGGGATCTTCATCTGTGATTTCCCCTCCATTATCTGGGGTAGCTCCAAGCACCGCACCATTATCCTGGCTAACAGGGGGCGTTTGAGCTTGTATTGGATGTGATTGGGTGATTCCCAAGGCTAATAAGGCAACCATTAGACGATTCAAACTAAAGCAGCGCATTAACACCTTTAACATAGCAGAAGTCGCTCGAGCCGAGTTTTGGTAAAACAACTTATGAAGACTCGAGACATCTTAACATTTGTATTCCCTCATTAGTTGATTTTTTTACAAAAAGCCACTCAACCTAAAGCAAGTTATAGCTCAATTTTGTATCAAGAATTGAGTAAATTTAATTGTTCCTTAAGGATATTGGTAAGCTCAGTTGCTGCTCCTGACTTTCCTCTAACCTGTAACAACCGATCGCGTATTTCTGTCAATTTAATGGGATTGGCTAACCAATCCAATATCAATTCTGCTACATCGGTTGCTTGAAGTTCCCCCACTAATTCTGGCACAATCTCTTCATTAGCCCAAAGATTAGGCCAAGCAAATAATCGTCCCTGTTTAAGTACCATTAAATTAATAGCCTTAGCCAAAGCTCTCCCCACTAAAGGGAAACTAGCTAAAATCCCTGGAATCCCATCCCAAGTCCGCATAGCATCGAGTTGTTGGGTAGGGAGCAAGACGATCATGGGAATTCCTAATGCTCCTAATTCGGCTGTGTTAGCCCCTACAGTGGTTAAGGCTAAACAACACTTACAGAGGTGATTGTAGGCAGGAAATTGGGTGATCAATTCTACTTGAAGTCCATTAGGAGTTTCTAGTCGAGGAGAGGAAGATGAGTCAGCACTAGCCATGACTAATTTTGCAGACACTCCCCCCATCTTCATTACCATAGGATTTTTACTCGCATCAGCAAATTCGGCCAGAGTAGATAAATCTAGAGTGGGGGCAACAGGAAGAATAAAACGAGTTCTGGGGTTTTGTTGATAAACTTCTTCGGCAATAGCTAAACATAAAGGAATCCCCTGCATCAATTTTCCTGGTTTTGATCCAGGTAAAATTCCAATAGTGGGAAAAGGAGCAATTGGGAATGAACTTACAGGAGTTGGGGCAAAATCAGACATCAAATCCCCTACTACGGTCAGTTTATGTTGATGGGATTTGGGAATAGGTTTAATCACATCTACATTCATGACTCCAAATCGATCAATCCAACGATACCAACGTGCTTCCCGTTCTGCATAGATGACGGTGCGGTATCCTAATCGTTTACCGAGTAGTATTGGATAAAATTGATCACCCCCCAGAAATAAGACAATGCCGTGTTTATGCCAGTTCCAATTCTCAGCCGTTTTTCCCCAGAATAAAAAATTAAAAAAATGTTCACTTGACTGAACCCGATCAACTTCCAGGTAACGACCCGCGATGGCGGCTTCTTGTCCAGTAGCATGAGGACAAGGGGATAAAACCACAGAAATCCGTACTTGAGAGCTATTCCAGCCTAGAATTTCCCGTACAGCTTTCACTACAGGACGGACCCAAGTGGTTACTTCCCCTGGCCCGTTAGACAAAATAAGAATATCAGCTGGTTGCATTGATAGTTGTTGATCCTTTTTTGCAAGAAAACCTCATCTTTATGATATCTTTGAGTGCAGCAATTGCTTCCCCTAGAAAGTAAGTTCTTCTACTGAAGTTTCGATACTCGGAGGATTATCTTACTTCCTCCCCATAATGGGGAGACATTTGTTATCCTAAGACCAAATAAGTGTATTTACTTAAATCTGCCGATAAAACGCCTTTGGCTAAAGAAATGAATTATGAATAAGAATCATTTATTTTCTGCAATCTTTTTTTCTAAGCGTCTGATTTCAACTTTAATTTTGTCTGGGTGTTTTTTTACCGGTGTTCAAGCTTTAACTTGGGCAGGAAGTAATCCTGGATTAACAATTTTTAGTGGAGTTGAGAACCGTAAAGATATTCTCGATTATCATTTGGACTTTAATGGCCGTCCTAGACAAGTGGGAGAACGCTATAGACTCTATGTCCCAGGAAAAAAGTTGACTCAAGGGGCAAGTAAATTTTTTATCTCTTATCTTGAAAGGCCTAAATTCGATGGAAAATTTAATCTTGACAAAGTAGAAGTTCGTGTTGATGGCGAATCTTTACCCTTAAAAGATGTCTATTGGGATAAAGAAAGTCGTGTCGTCGAAATTGAGCTAGAAACACCTATCGAGGCTAGTAAAAAAGCAGAAATTATTTTTTCTGGGGTAAAAAATCCTAGCAATGGTACTTATTACTTAATTTGTGACGTTTTGAGTTCAGGAGAAATCCCCATTCGTATGTATGTAGGAACTTGGATTGTATCAATTGAAAGAGTTTAAGTTTTTGATGGTTAAAATTAGTCAATAAAGATTGGACAATGATAAGGGTTAACGACTGTTGATCCTTATTTGTTTACTTTTATTTAGTTAAACGAATTAAGTTATATCCACTCTACCTTAGAATTTCATACATGTATTCAAACAATTTTTAAAAATCAATCCCTTTATTTATTATTTTAGAGGTTTAAAAATTTTAGCTATGTAAAGTAACGCCACTATTTAATTTAGATATGTGTAAAGTTTACGATTCATCAAAAAATTTTATTGAACAAACTCTTTAGCTTTGCGATTTATTTCTATTCAGATAAGTTCTACGGAAAGTTTTACAGAGAAAAACGAGTATCATTTATTGATATCTATTACTTTGTCTGTAAAGTATTGTATGCTTAATAGCACTAAGTAAAAACGTCATAACAGTTTCTGAAAACAATGTTTACAGATTCTCTAACTGTTTGAAACTTAGGTGATATTTGTTTGAATAAAATTTTTAGAATAAACTGTCAATTTTAAATTCTATTTAAGTTTGGTAAAGTCAAGATAAAAGATACTAAAGTAGTTTTATATAAAAATAATATCTCCTAGTTTTGATTAAAATATTAAACATCAAGATAACCAAGCTTAAAATAAACCTTTATCATAACTTATCTCAAGAGTTTAATAGAAAATTTTTCTGGCCTGAATGGTTTTTGTCCTCATTATTTTTTATATCTTCAACTTTTATTTCTGACTACCTGTTTTTTTAACGTATAACTTAGTATGTTATAAAATATTCTCTTTTCACATATTTTCTTTTCACAAAAAAACTATATTTACTAGATTAGCACCATTATTATCCTTGATAAAAAATATTAATTACTATTTTTAATAAATATGTAAACATTATATAGTGCATTATTTAGGTTGAAGTATTTTGATTAATTGTCTCCAATATTAATATCAAAGTATTCTAGCCGTAAAGAAATATATTAAAATCCACTTCAGGCTTAAATTCATCAATAGCTAAAATAATATATTTTTAACCAAACTAATAGATTTTATTCTTACAAAGAAGTCGGTAAATTAAGTAATCAAACATAAGATTAAAATAGTTTTTTACAACAAATATTTTTTTTACTAAAATTTTACTAGTTCAGTTAGGTAAAATATTAAATAACAAAAAATTTTGGCAATTACCAAAGTTTAGAAGGAGAAATAAAGGATCGATTTAGAGAGGTGTACTGTCAATATTCTACAGTAGAAAAAAAAATTAAACTGGTGATTAAAAGTACAACAATCGCTCCTTAAATCAAATAAACATGTTGTAGTAAAAGAACAGGAAATTCAACTTAGTCAAGTTAAGGTTTAACAGTATAGTTGTTCAGAACATTGTCTTTGAGTTGAGTATTAGTGTATATTGCTTGTTCCTAGCTTGGCTATTTATCTAGATCGGTGTAACCATAATATTAAAATTTGCAAAGTTAGCTTAATAAAACACTATGATAGCATTAGTTATATTGACTTATTTTTATCTTTCATAGCGGTATTTAGTAGGATGTATTATTTCTTAGCGTCCTAAAAAAGTTTAAATTATGTCGATTTTTTCTCCTCAAGTCAAAACTTTCTAAAAAAACTTTCCAAAAATTATGGTAAATTTCATGTCGGGTACTAAATCAATTGTTTAACTGAGATCTTAATAATTACGAATTTCTTGAGTTTGTAAATACGCTTAGATTTTCTAGCAACAGTTTTCAACCGGGTTAAAATCAGAATATATAGGAGATAAAAATAAGATTTGTGCTCCTATGTATTCTATTAGTTTCCTAACTTTTTATGAGCTTGTCAATTGTGCATGACCATAAGAGTCTTTGGCTACAATTATGATATCATCACCTCTATTTTATAAGGAATAAAAGTTTATTTGTCAATTTTTCGAAAGTAAAAGTGCTAAAAAAAATAACTTTCGTTTTTTTAGTTGTTTTGGTATATTTATGAATCACGACTAGCTTAAATACTACCATGTTATTAACAATAGCATAGTTTGAAAGTTTGATTTATTCAGGTATTGTATAATATTCTTAATTTTATTTGGATAAAAATTATACAATGTTAAAATATTAAGTTTTTCTACTTTAATTAAAAAATTTTTTATCTAAATAAAAAAATGCTTCTATGCTTTTTCTTGCTTTCTAACGACTAATGAAACAATTTACATAAATAACTTGACAATATTCTGCTAGTTGTGGAGTATATTAATTGTCCATATTTTGAGTTTATATGATTTTAGTGGGAATATCTATGGAGTACAACTTTATTTCTTTATTTTGATTTATCTAGATCAAATCTATTATCAACGGAGGAAATCATTGTCGCTCATAGAAAACGAATTTCTACTTAATTTCTTTTTGAGAGGGAAAAAGAAACAGCAAAACTTCTCAATGTATCTTAATCTTAGGACTGACATCACCCTTGAGCTCCTAATATAGTAAAGACATCAAGAAGAAAAGAGTAGTAACTTAAATTTTATACTATAAGCAACGAAAACATTACCGTTATCTGCAATTACATCATTATCTCTACTATTATTATTTATTAGTTGATAATAAGTTATAATCTCAGACTTTTAAATATTTTTATACACTGCCTATTTATTTTATTATACAAAGTGCTTTTTAGTATAGTTATTTATTGTCTTTATGTTTATTTTATACTTTAAGTGATAATGTTATTGTGCCGTTTTTTACATATTAGTAAAAAAGAACTTACTGTGGGATGTAATCATTAAATTAAATTGAATTTAATTTAATAAAAATATAAAGTCAAAATTTATAAAAATAATTAATAATATCTAATTTTATAATTATTTTAACCTACAGTAGTTTACTGCTAATTGAAACATATATCTCTGATTATAAATTTTAAAAATTGAGGTATTTAAAACTATTTAATTAAGTTTTTTATTCGCTTTATTGTTTATACTTATTTATCTAAAAATTTTTCTGCGGTTTTTAATTCGTTCTAATTAATATTCTGTTAACTGATCAGCAAATTTAAATAAATAACTAATTTATAATTAATTTTTTTTTATAATATTCACTATAAATTATGTATAGCAATAGATCTCTTTCTAACAAATTTTTTCTAAGTGTTTATTTTACAAATATTGTTGATTGTCGTTTTTTTTATAGACATTATTTAATATAGTTAATATTTTAAATAATTGTTTTATATTATAACTTTTCTGTTTTTTATTGACTTTATTTATAAACTGTTCTATATTGTCGTTTTGAACATTATCTTTTTTTACCTTATTGATTATTCCATAATTCTATTAATTAAAATTTGGTTTATTGATAAATTGCTAGACAATAAATAGCATAAATTAATCATAATTATGATAACTAATTATATTAATATATTTTGGTATATATTTATGTAAATTATATTAAAATTTACGATATAAATTAATATAGTATTGTTTATTTATATCCAACTACTTAGTGCTGAGCGCTGGGCAATAGACAATGGTAAATAAGCCGCAAAATAGCTCTATAATGTTAAAACATCTTAATTATTTTGAGTGCTGCTATATTGGCTTAATTTTTCCATAATAAGACTTTAATTTAGAGCCTAAACATAGCCAAACTTCACTTTGTAGATACCAAATAATAAATAGATTAATATTGTCCGAAAACATCCTATTTATGAAGGTTAACTATTATTTGTAAATGAAACTTTTGTAGAAAAAAACTTTCGGTCATGTTTTTATAAACATAGTATAGTCCTAGTTAAACTATTATAAAATTCACCTGTGTATAACTGTTTACACTAATAAATTATTATACTTAATATTGGTTTTTAAGCCTACTTACAAAAATTTTCAGCGGCTCTAACAAAGATTTCAACTCCTAATAATAGTGCTGTTTCATCAAAATCAAAACAAGGATGATGGTGAGGATAAGTAAACCCTTTATCTTGATTGGCTGATCCCAAAAAGAAGTAACATCCTGGTATTTCTTGTAGGAAGAAAGACATATCTTCTCCTCCCATAGTTTGACAAGAAGAAATGATTTTGGCAGGAGTTTCCATAACATCCATAGCCACTGAGTGCACTAAATCTGCCATCTTTTCATCATTAATAACCGGAGGATACAACCACCAATAATCTAGCTCATAAGTTGCACCAAAAGTTTGACAAATTCCCGTAACGATTTCTTCAATACGTTGACCAAAATATCCTTTTAAATTAGAATTAAAATAGCGCACAGTACCACTCATCCTAGCCTTATCTGCAATAATATTTAATCCCGTTCCCGCATGAAGTTCCCCTACTGTAACGACGGCCGAGTCAAGAGGATTAACACTACGCGAAATAATTGTTTGTAAAGCATTGACAATTTGTGCACTAACTACCACAGAGTCCACAGTTTGATTAGGCATTGCCCCATGCCCACCCTTTCCGAAAATATTTAAGTGAAAACACTCTACTGCTGCCATCAACGGTCCACTGCTCACCCCCACTGTCCCTAAAGGAAAATTATTCCACAGATGTAATCCAATAATGGCATCTACATCAGGATTTTTGAGAACTCCTTCATTAATCATCAGTCTTGCTCCTCCTGGACTTTCTTCAGCCGGTTGGAAAATGATTTTAACAGTTCCTTTAAAATCATGGCGATGATGCCACAGATAATCAGCCGTTCCCAGAGCAATTGCCGTGTGTCCATCGTGACCACAGGCGTGCATTACACCACTGTTTTGGGAACGATAAGGAACCTCATTTTCTTCTTGAATGGGTAAAGCATCCATATCAGACCGAATTGCTAAAACTGGTCCAGGATAGGGACTAGTAATAGTGGCGACAATTCCTGTTTTAGCAATTCCTGTTTGATGAGGAATACCTATTTTTCTTAAAATTTGGGAAATAAAAGCCCCTGTTGCTTGTTCTTGAAATCCTAGTTCTGGTTGCATGTGCAACCGTCTACGCCATTGAACTAATTTTGATCGACAGGAACGAATATCTAAGCGAATTTTAGAGAAGTTAATGCTAGGAATTGAGAAAATTTTAGATGAAGCCATCAGAAGTAACAGATGTAGAAAACACATTACTCTATTCTAATATTTTATCAACAAGGTATTTTACCGAATCTAAGATTCTAAACTCAACAATTAAGAATGAGAAACAGGGATATAGTTGAGAGAAAAAAAAATAAATGATTTTAAGGATTTGATAATTTAGTAAATAGCACAGATTAAAATAAGTCTCGCCTTAAATATAAGTATGGTGGAAAGATACATAAATAAAACTATATTTGGATAAATACACAAGATTTTTAAATCTAGCATAAGGCTAAACTAATCTAAGAAAACCTCGTCTTATTTTATATGAAAGGGTAGTAATTATGCTCGCAAAAAAATAAAAATAATTTTATTAAAATTATTTTTATTTTTTTTGTTGTTCTCTATTCTCTACTTTCAAGGGTTTAATTATATATGAAAATCTCGATTCATTGAAAACAATTATACACAAGATAAATATTTTTTAAAATAACCTTACTCATTTATATATGAATTTTGTACTTATGTATATATGGTATAAAAAAATAATTCACTATTTAATCTTTTTAAAGAGAAAATAATAATTATTTTAACTTAAAGGGTAGAAACACAGATATTTTTAAGATCAATCATCTAAAGAGGTTTCTACAATGACTAGACTAAAATAAGGATCACTCACATATTTATATAAATTCTGTAAACTGAAGAAGACATTAACTAGCAGTAAGTATAAAACTTCTTGACTATAGAGACAAAAAAGGGATTTCAATGGTAAACTCTAATAGTGTTTCGGTAAAATTAAGGGTAAACCTATGTACAATCCCTCTTGGCGCCAAGAACCACGTTATGAGCCAGCTGTGGTGATTCCAGTTAAATATGATTCTTCTATCCTAGATTGGTTAAAAACCAATGACCGTCTGATTCCCTGCGAACAAGAAACCCTGATAATTCCCCTGAAAGAGGATGAAGAAATCTCAGAATTGATGGATGTTGATGATAGCTATGATGATATTGATTTAGACGAAGACTAAATTAGTCTATACAACCTCACGCTGTATTGTCTGTGTTGATTGTTATTCGATTCTAATCCAATATTCAAGATAGTTGTGGACGCTAAATTTTTCCCTTCAACCTTCTTTACAAAACCATCAGGGACTTTTTTACTAGTTCTATTAATAGTGCTGTTAAACCTTTTGGTTTTAGGGTTAGTTCAACTTGTAGGACAACCAGTTGACTTTAGCCTGACACTTATTTTTCCTCTTGGTATTTCCGCCACTATCAGTGCAATTCTTGGTTATGGGATCGTTCCCCTGCTACGACGGCTTAAAACTGGACAAATTATCCAAGAAGACGGTCCCCAAGCTCACTTAACCAAAGCGGGAACCCCAACTATGGGGGGAATTTTTTTTATACCTGTTGGAGTGATCGTAGCTCTAGTCTGGACAAACTTTGATCCTGCTGTTATTGCTGTTTCAGGCGTTACCCTTGCTTATCTTGGCATTGGTTGGATAGATGATTGGCAGATTCTACGACAACAATCCAATAAAGGGATTAGCCCTTGGGGAAAACTTATTCTACAAATCGTAATCGCTATTGGGTTTTGTTTTTGGGTATTTCAGAGTCAACCATCTAGCATTACTGATGTCACCCTTCCTGGTAATCTGATTTTGCATTTAGGACTTTTCTTTTGGTTAATTGCAGGATTTGTCCTAGTAGCTGAGAGTAATGCCACTAACCTCACTGACGGGGTAGACGGACTAGCTGCAGGAAATGGGTCCTTAGCTTTTTTGGGGTTAGGAGTATTAGTGGGTTCTGACAACTCAGGATTAATGATTTTCTGTGCTTGTCTGAGTGGAGGATGTTTAGGATTTGTCGTACACAACCGTAACCCTGCTAAGGTTTTTATGGGGGATACAGGTTCTCTCGCATTAGGGGGTTCCCTTGGGGCAGTGGGTATTCTTAGTGGCAATCTTTGGGAATTATTTATCATCAGTGGGATTTTCTTTGTTGAATCTCTCTCAGTTATTGCCCAAGTTGTCTACTATAAGGCAACTAAAGGACCTGATGGACAAGGCAAGCGATTGCTAAAAATGGCTCCATTGCATCACCATTTAGAATTAAGTGGTTGGGCTGAAACCAAAATTGTAGGAACATTCTACCTAGTGAATGCAGGACTGGCAGTTTTAGCTGTAGTTTTAACCTAGTACACATTGAGTATGGATCGGGTAAAGTCCTCAAGCGTTTTAAGCTGAGGTGATTTTTTATGTTGATCGCAACGCAACCATAATAAATATTCCAAGTTTCCTGCAGGTCCGGTAATAGGAGATTCAGTTAATCCTTGATAGGACCATCCCAGAGAACAAGCAGCTTGTAAAACTTGGTCAATAGCTTGGGCGTGATCTTTGGGGTTACGAACAACCCCTTTTTTTCCAACCCGCGACCGCCCTGCTTCAAACTGAGGTTTAACCAACAAAATGACTTCTTTGGGAACCACTAATAAATTCCACAGGGGTTCTAATAATTTCGTTAAAGAGATAAAGGAAACATCCATTACCCCTAAGTCAGCTTGAGGACTGTTTCCATATAAATCATCAGAGGTTAAATAACGGAAATTAGTTCTTTCTTTCAAAATAACGCGCTCGTCTCGACGTAAACGCCATGCCACTTGTCCATAACCTACATCCACTCCATAAATCTGTTTTGCCCCAGCCTGCAATAAACAATCAGTAAATCCACCGGTAGAAATACCGCCATCTAGACAAATTCGCCCTGATATAGCTATCTTAAAAGTATTTACAGCTTTTTCGAGCTTAAAACCACCACGAGAAACATAACGGGCTTTAGCTTGTAGTTGAATGTCGGCTGTAATATCGACTCGGGTTCCTGGTTTATCAATAACTTGCTGATGTACCTTAACTTCTCCAGCTCGAATAAATCCTTGGGCTTCTTGACGGGAAGAACACAGGTTCTTATCAACTAATAAAATATCGAGGCGTTGTTTACTCACAGATTTTACTTTTTGTTTTTTGCAAAAATTTTATTTATCTAAATTATAAAAAAGAACATGTGTTTTTATAGAAAAATATATGTTTCTTTGACTGAGTAGGCAGGCGGTTATAAACAAACCCTAAAAGAGGTAAATTAATTTTTATCTTTGTACTTAAGCAAGTAGAGTAAAATTTGTGTTGCTTTAATTTACTCTTTTTAGAGCTGTTATTTTGAGCAAAACCTTGTTTAACTGTTATAGTAAAATCCCATTAAAACATACTTTAAGTGATTATATGAGTTTTTATTTTGTATCATCACCTTTTCATTATATTCCATACTAGACTATGAGTTGATAGATACAATAGATAAAACTCTTTTTTTTGACATTGTTTTAATTCAGCTTAAACTAAACCACTCATAGACAATAAGTAATTATCAAGAATAATCACTACGTATATTTCTTTGTATTTTCCATGTTCTCCAGCTTTATTTTTTTTCTGTAATTTTTATGTTTTTTTATCCTTGTTTTTAGGACATAAATTAGTCATTATAATCACTTTTGTTTCTTTCTGTTTATGATTTTTAAAAAACTTAATATAATTATTGACTATTATAAGCTCTTTCATTTTCTTTTTGACTATCTCTCTTAGAGAGATTTTATATTTTATATTTTCTTTTTATATAATTTCACAATCCTCTTTTTGTTTTAGTAATCTATCTAGAGATTGTTGTTCTAGTTGTATTTTGTGATAGGTTCACCTCATATACAATTTATTTTAGTTTCTATACTTTTTTATTTAAGCATAAAATTTATATTCCTGTTATTGTCTGAAAAAGTTGGAGCATGAATTAACTTTCATAGCGCTTTTTATTTTAATTTTATTGACTAGATTTTGAAATGACTTGATATTTAAATATCGTTTATTTTACAATAAATTTATATTTTATACTAATTTAAATTCACCTATATTAATTGAACATAAATAAGCAATACTATGCTAATAAAGATTACACTATCAAAAGTAATCTCCATAAATAAACCTCAAAGTATATTAGTATAGTCGGCTATAATGAATTTAATCCATTAATGTCACCTTCCTGTTTAAGGGTATTTATCAAGTCGAAGTTGAGGAAAAAATTTATTTAAGTTAAATAAATTTTCAAAAGCGGTTATACTAAACTGATGATGTATAATTGCCCAGTCAAACGCCGGTTTATAAGAATCAAAAGTTAAAAATTAGCAAAATTTATAAATTCATAGAGTCTCCTTTTGATCAACTTCAATTTATTATTAATACCTTCTACTTTTATTTAACACTAACAGAGTGCTTTATTTTTAATTATTATTTTAAGCTTCTTAGCTTCTAGTTCAATAATTTACTTTTAAGTATCTAATTAATCACTAATTTATATTATTTCTGCGTTTACTTTTTTTATTAATTATTAACTGTCTCAATATATAAGTTTTCTCCCATCTATAAGTCTCGACCTAAATCTCTGAACATTGTTTCTATTTCTTGTTTATTCACTCAAGTTCTTTTGATCACATTCTGATTTCACTCTTTAAGGCCTCTCCAATAATTTTTATGCTATATCTTATCAGCCTATGCTATCTTCTCTTTAAGAAAACTTAACTTTTCTGTAAATTTATCTCCACGTTGAACTTTTTTCTAGAAAACACTCTTACAAAGGTAAAAAAGGGGTATATTATTTGATTTAAGCGACTTCCGAGAATCAAATTTACAGTTAAACTTCTCTTGATTTTTATAATGTGAGCACTTGATGTAGTTTTTTCAAAACTTATTTATAATTTTATTGAAAAAATAAATAAACCGGAAGAGATTTGCTGGCATAGCTAAAATTTTTACTAAGTGAGATCTTACTAATTTTTAGTTATTTGGCTATTTTTATAAGATCTTAGCAAGAACAAGTTGAACTTTTCCTGATTTTTTAAAAACAATCGCTGAGATGTTCAAATTGTTTAGACAAAGGGAATAATTGCTTAGAATAAGAAATAAAATTGATCATAAATATGGTAAAGATGAGAACTCTATTATACTTGTTATTTTTAGTGTCGATTGCTTTGTGCGCTGTACAAGATACCTAGCAAAGTTGAGATAGTTACCAATATCAGCGCTATCCCTCCTGGAAAAAAGCTCAAAACCTTTAGTCCTCTCAATATATAGAATGTAAGTGTTATTAGTAACGACATTATGAAAAGATAAGGTATGGAGGAAGTCTTGGAACGAGTTAATTTACTCATAAACTATATAATATAGCAACACAAGGAACAATCATGACATTAATGTCAAGTCAGCAGTATATCAGCTTACAGTATTTTATATATAATTTTATCAATGTTATAGCTATAGTGTTTAGTACTTTTTCCTATAAACATCAGTGAAAGTAAACCTCTAATTTATTAAAAATGTAAAGATTATTTATCTCTTTAAAAAGCTTTCTAAAACTCTAAATTCTCTAGAACTGATATTTTATTTTTCGTTCAAATAGACCGTAATTTCTAGTAATGAGATTAACCAAAGAAGGCTGCTGTTGATCCCCAGTTGAGGTAGCTATAAGCAAACAACCATTAAGAGAGATCTTTAAGAAGAAAACGAACTTTAACTTTGAGACTTGCAGTTGACGGTAAAGGCGGCATTAACAAATCTGCTATGAGCTGTAATATTTCTACAGCATTGGACAAACGAAGTAAGAAAGTTTTACAAATTGATTATGATCCTAAGCACGACAGCACCTTTACTCTAACCTGGTTCCTTAATCACTATCATTATACCTTGTAAGAAAAAGACTTTCACTACGAAAATGTCCTAAAGATGTCACCGGCAAAAGCTATGTGGTAGTCAACTGCGTGGAAGCTGGTGGAAAATTAGGTTGTGGAGGTTACGTAGTTGGAGAAACTGTTTAATTACTCAAAGAATTGAATGCATTTGATGAGCATGACGTCATCATATTTGATGTGTTGGGCGACGTAGTTTCTGGCGGAGTTGCTGCAGAGTTGAATTATACGGATTATTGTTTAATTATGACCGATAATAGTTTTGATGCCTTATTTGCTGCTAACCGTATTGGTGCTTCGGTTCGGGAAAAAGTAAAAACTTATCCCTTACGTTTGACAAGATTAATTGGAAACCGTACTTTTAAGCGTAATTTTATTGATAAATATATTGAAGTGTTTCCTATGCCTGTGTTAAAAGTTATACCCTTAATTGAAGATATTCGGTTTTTCCGTGTTCAGCTCAAGCTCAAAACCTTGTTTGAAATGTCAGACAAAAATACCTCTCTTGAGTACATTTGTAGTTACTATCTCAATATTGCTGACCAATTGTTAGCAATGCCAAAAGGAGTGGTTCCATATAGTGCTCAGGATTAGGAATTGTTTACCCTAAGCCTCTCTTAAGAATAACAAATAAAAGTTAGATTAAATGATAGTTATAGTTTAGGCTTAAAGTATCGTTTTTAAAACAATTTAAAATAAGGTTTGACAACTTTACTACACTACGAACTAATGTTTATGAAAATCTTTATAACGTAATCAATATAAGTTTTGAAGTGAGATTTTAATCCTAACCCCAAAAAAGCAAAGTAGAAAATAAAACTATCTCCATAATTATCATCAGTAACTGAAGAACTGGAAGAAATTAAACAACAACTTCCTTTAACTAAGAAAATTATCAATTATGACTACGACACACAAACCTACTGTATTACAATTTTACTTTAAAACTGGAAACTATAATGCTTTTTGTTCCATTAATTACATAGTTTGGTTATCCTCAATGAGGATAGTTTCTTTTTAGTTATTGGAACTAAAATCTGTGGTTACTTTCTACAAAATACCATAGTAGTAATGATTTTTGCAGAACCTCGTTAGGCAATGGCAGAGTTAGAATAGGAATATATTTCCGCTCAATTAAAAGATTGTGTTTATAAATTAAACGTGATTGCAACTTTAATGTTACCGTTTGGATTGGCAGTTGTACAACTTAAATGATCAAAATAGACTTGAAAGAGTTAGCCCCCAAATTTTTTAAAAAAATCAATATTACGATTGTAACTACGTGCGCAAATGGCTAAGATTGTATTTTCCCCTCACGGGGAAGATACAATCTTAGCAGCAATGGTACATAAGTGTCCCAAAAAGAAATAAAAAGAATGTAACGCAAGATAATTTAAAATATATAGACCATCTTCCTTTAGTTTTATTTGGTTCTCTTCCTGATCCATTTGTTACTAATTTAACCCTAGAGTTGAAGAAACAAGAGGTCATAATTGCGGGTTGGTTATCCCCTAAACATTGCACATAGTTGTCGCTGATTAATGAGGTATATTATGTTAGTGGGGTTAGTGGGGTTAGTGGGGTTAGTGGGGTTAGTCCATCTCTATCACGGACTGCAACAACTTTGATGTGCCGCCGTAAGTATAAATTAATTGGTGCGTCCTTCCCTATTAGTGTTATTTATAAAACATCTATAAAATAACCTTTAGCTATTTCTATAAAATACTTGTAGTCAGTTTATAGAAAAAATAATACACAAGTTTAATTGTCATAGCAGAATTCTATAACAATGCGTTTAGTTTAACCGAATATCAAAGTCTTTTTAAGAAAATTTAAATTGTAATAATTGCATAAGTTATAGTTTTATTTTTTGATGTATCAACTACTAAAAATTAAGGTGTATTTAAAACTAAATTATAAAAAAAAATAAATATTATATAATATAAATTAATAAAATTATTGATTTTAATTTTTATTATTAAAATTTATAGACTCGGATTTTAAACATTACTTTAATTCATTAAAACAAAGATAAATTTTATATTAAAAATATCTTTGAGTAAATAAAACAAAACTTAATTTTAGTAACACTTATTTACGAGAGAAATAAACTCCAAGTTAGAAGTATTTCAAAAATAAAAAACGAGCAATAAACAATATAAAATTAAAATATTTATTTAAAATAATTTAATTTTAATTGTATATATACAAATAATTTTTTTATACCCAGGGTATTACAATCCTTGATGCATAAAATTAAAGAATATTTAAAGGTTAATTACTGCTAGAAAATAGTGCTATCTTTCTTTCTGAATAATAGTTTTCAACAAAAAGAGACAATTATCTATCTCAACAAGAGTAACAACTTCTAAAAATCAAGGTTAATCCTAAAACATTAATTAAAATTATTAACCTAAAAATAGGTTAACCTTGAGACACTACAATAGTTTTTGTAAAACAATCAATTAATATTATTAGGACTACGCAAAGTTAAACACAGAAGAGTTAATAAACAAAAAAAAGTAATTTTGTCATCATCAAACTAACCTTAATAAGGAGATTTTCTTGGATGATAATCTAAATGGTATTATGAGTTATCTCTTGAATAGTAGTGGCAGTAAAAGATAAAAATTATTTATTTTATTGGATAGTTAACCACAATAAAATTAAAGCAACCAGATAAATTAAGGCCTCTTTATTAATTATCCGCATCTCAGCAATAATGACCGATAAAATAAAGTTAAGTATAGTTTTACTAGTATCAGCAGAGGCAGAGAGAAAACAATTTTTTTGATAATTGTTATAGTTTAAGTTAAAATCGATATAAGATAGCTTTTAAATCAGCTAACGCTATCTGCCAAACTTCATCTACTGACTTACTAATTAATAGTTATGTTTCAACTATTTCGGGATAAGAAGAAATAACTAAGTTACCGACCATGATTTTATAAGAAAGAATTTGGACATTGTCAAAGAAAATAGTGGCAATAACACTGAATCTAGTCCAGCACAGTCCAGCACTAACCCTGATGTCTAGTAATGTGATAGTTCTCCCTGTTAGGTTTTTTCGTTCTCCAATACACTTTCTAAATCATGAAAATATGGAAAGTAGGGTAATCACTAAAATATTGCCTTAAAGAATAATTTCCACAAAAGGAAACAACAGAACAAAACACCAAATAGATAAAAATTATACCCAAAAGAATCTTATAATTATATCGACAATATTAGAATAAATTTCTAGAAAAAAAGATGGAAAAACAGTTTATTATCAAATAGTTTTACCATCAAGTGAGCAAAGTTGATTAATTGTTTAATTTTATAGAGATTAGACCTGTGCTCACTTGATGAATGTCACCACATTAACCAAACTTTAGTTTAAGGTCGTTAACTGAGCATTTTGATAGTAATGGCTGACAATTTGGGCATAGGAGATACCTTGTTCTGCTAGGTAATGACTGCCCCATTGACTCAGACCAATACCGTGTCCGTAACCTCTACCATCAATTTGGAATGTTTCATCATTGGCAGAAACAGTAAATAAGGTACTTTTCAGATCGAGAGCTTTTCGTAAATTATCATCAGTAATATTTTTAGAACCGTGAGTTCCTACTACTTTCAGGGTAATAATTCGTCCGTGAGGGGTTGTTCGTTGGGGAATCAGTGATTTTACTGCTCCTACACCGCCGATGAGTTGTCCCATTTGACGAGCACTAAAAGACTTACGCCATTGGAAAACGGGGGCGAGTTGATCGTAGTCCAGCACGCCACGCAGATAAGGTAGAGGGGAACTCCAAACATCTTCAACATTTTCGGTATGACCTCCAGACGAAGAATGAAAGGCTGCCAAGATGACCTTACCATTGTGGGTTAATACCTGACCGGCTGTCTCATTAACCGCTTCATGAGTCGTGACAAATTCAGTTTCTAATCCCTTATACACCTGGGTTTTAGTGGTTGTATCAAGATCGTAGTAACGATTCTCTCCCTTAGAACTTTTGTAGAGAGCGTAGGTGCGTGCAACCACAGCTTGGGATTTAAGAGCTTCCATGGGCCAAGTTGGATAAGCTTCTGACCCCACCACACTGTAAAGATATTCCTCTAAATTGACCAAATTAACTGCTGTTATGCCATGTCCCTGACGAATTAGTCTTACCTTGCCCCGATACCAACGATCACTGATCCAAATAGAGCCGTTTTTAGTAGGTTCAATGACAATTTGATTGGAATTCCATTGATCGAGATTTACTCCACTACGAAGAGGCTTCACGGCAAAAGCCTCTAACTGAGTTAATTCTCCCAATTTACGTCCTGCCCCATCTCGGATTATAGCAAGGGTAGAACTTCCTACTTTGAGACTACCAACACCCTTTTCAATGGCAACTCGTAATTCAGTAGCCCCTTGAACTGGAAAACTCAAAATCATCCAAATTATTCCTATTAACCAGCAATAGCGTCCCAACAAAATCTGTGAGAGTTTGAACGTCCAGACTCTAGAATCTAAGTTATGGTTTTGTGACATTTACTTATTCTCCTCACACACATCCACAAATATGAAAATTTTATCGCAAAATTAAAAGGACTTGAGAGGTGATTACAGATACTGAGAAAACTTCGGATGAATAGCTCAGATAAGTTGAACTCTGTCAAGATATTCAAGCTCGACAAAATTAACCATCTTCACGCCATTTCTCTGGACTAATTGGTTGTACTTTACCTCAATACCAGCGATCACTGATCCAGAATAAAGCCGTTTTTGGCGGGTTCAATGACAATTTAACTGAAATTCTATTGATTGGGATTTACTTTACCACGCACGACAAGGTTTCAAAGCAAAAATCTCTAAAACTAAGGTCGATTTTTCTAATTGACGGACTGCCCCACCGCGGACTATAGCAAGGATAGAACTCCCCAGCTTGAGGATACCAACGCCTTTTTAAATAGCAACCTTTATGTATTGTCTTTTCTTGTATAAGCTTTTTTCTCAGAAAAACAGACAACTTTCCAGTGAAAGACTTATCTTTAAGATGCTGAATAATTGCAACTCTATTCCATCGACCGCTTGTTCTTGATAGAACAAGCGGTCGATGGGATAGAGAGATAAACATTATGTAGGATAGGGAGATATCCATTGAAATCATATCAACTTCTTTATCTTTGGGTATTCTTAATTATTTCCTCTATATTCTCTATTCTTTTGACATCCAAATCACCACATTTAGTGAAAATTTTTGAAGCCACGCGAAAGTTAATGAGATCGTCTTCTACGATCAAAATGCTTTTCATAGATACCAAGGGCATTATATTTGGATAACAAAAAGATAGATTACTGATTTTTAGTGATTTGGGTAAGATTAAAGAAACTATCGAACTACTCTAAAAAACAGGAATGACTTTAGCAACTTAATATCTGATTAGACATCAACTCCCACAAACTACCTCAAATAAGCTCTGCCGGACTAACCCTCTAGCTCTAAATCAGGAAGAGATTCAACTAAGTTTTTGGGTAATATCTTAACAGTCAACGTGAATTGCTAATGCTTGGCTTACATCCGATGCAATTTATCCACAAGTTGCTTAGTGATCAGATTAAGTCAAATTTAAGGACTCTTACTGTAAACCGACAGAATATTCTTATCAAGAAACTTCAATGACAAGACAGCTAAACATATTAGGAACGGGTAAAATTATCCCAACCGCATTGCATATAGAAATGCAGCGCTCTTATCTTGAATATGCCATGAGCGTTATTGTCGGGCGGGCTTTACCTGATGTTCGTGATGGACTTAAGCCTGTTCACCGACGCATTCTTTATGCCATGTATGAATTGGGATTAACCCCTGATCGCCCTTTTCGTAAATGTGCTAGGGTAGTTGGAGATGTGTTAGGAAAATATCATCCCCATGGTGATCAGGCGGTGTATGATGCCCTGGTGCGGATGGTACAAAATTTTTCGAGTCGTTATCCTCTCCTATCAGGTCACGGAAACTTCGGGTCGGTGGATAATGATCCTCCCGCGGCAATGCGCTACACGGAAACACGACTGGCCGCTATTGCTGATCGCGGTCTTTTAAAGGATATTAGCGATTCAACTGTCGATTTTAGTAAAAATTTCGATAATTCTCAACAAGAACCCGTTGTTTTACCCGCTCAACTTCCCATTTTACTCCTCAATGGGTGTACCGGAATTGCTGTAGGGATGGCGACAAGTATCCCCCCCCACAATTTAGGGGAATTAGTTGATGGATTAATTGCTCTAATCGATAACCCTGATGTTTCTGATGAAAAGTTATGGAAAATTATTCCTGGACCTGATTTTCCTACTGGAGGGCAAATTATCAACACAAACGGCGTTAAGGAAGCTTACGCGACTGGACGTGGCATAATTCCTATTCGGGGAGTAACTCGGATTGAAACCTTGAATGTGGGACGACGACGACGCAAAGAACGCACCGCTATTATCGTCACAGAATTGCCTTATCAAGTCAATAAGTCCAGTTGGATTGAGAAAATGGCTTCTTTGGTTAACCAAGGAAATCTAGAGGACATTGCCGATATTCGGGATGAGAGTGATCGCACTGGAATGCGCGTTGTTATTGAATTAAAACGGGATGCTAACTCCAATACTGTCTTGAAAAGACTTTATAGAAAGACTGCTCTACAAAGTAATTTTGGGATGATTTCATTAGCTTTAGTGGATAATAAACCCTGTCAACTTTCCTTGCGTCAGTTATTAGAAGAATTCTTAAAATTTCGAGAACAAACCCTAAAACGGAAATATAGCTATGAGTTGAAAGAAGCACAAAACCGTGTCGATTTATCGAAGGGTTTATTAATAGCCCTCGATAATCTTGATCAGGTTATTGATATTTTGCGAAATGCTGCCGATGGAACTACTGCTAAATTCAAGTTTAAAAAGGAATTAGAAATCAGTGATGCTCAAGCTAACGCTATTTTAGCAATGCCAATGCGTCGTCTAACAGGGTTAGAAAAGCAAAAGTTACAGGCCGAATATCATAAATTACAAACTCGTATAAATGAATTACAAACTCTATTAAATGACCGTAATGAACTATTAAAAACGCTTAAGAAAGATCTGCGATCACTAAAACGTAATTTTGGTGATCCTCGTCGTACTAAAATAGTTACTCTCCCCAGAGACACGAAAGCTCAATCAACGAAAAGTGAGCTTAAAACCAAATCATCTTTCTCTAAACAAGAGAATAATTTAGAAAAAAAATCACAATCTTCGGAGTTGCCCCAAACATTAGGCTTCTTTTCTTGTCAAAAACCCCCTGAAGATGCAATTTTAGAGATTACCCATAATAGTGAAGTAGCTTGGCGATCGCCTGGAAATAAAGGACTCGAGCACCTTGTTTATTCTGCAACCATTGGACGACAAACCAAGTTAATAGTGATTACCGATGCCAGCAAAGCTTATCCTCTCACCGTATCGGAAATTCCTCCTGTTACAATTCAATCAGTTTCTCTGTTGAGTCTTTTGGTGAAAGTGAAGCAAAAAGATGTAAATCGGGTTATTTATTCAGGTTTTCTACCTCAAAATTTAGAAAATCAAGATTTATTATTATTAACTAAACTCGGACGCATTAAACGCATTGCCATGTCCCAATTGACCCGTTTAACTAATCGAGGATTAATGTTAGTAAAGCTTAAGGATGGTGATTATCTTGACTATGCTTGTCCTACTCAAGAAGGACAAGCAGTAGTGATTGCTACGTCAGGAGGGCGTGTATTACGACTGTCAGTTACTAATGGGATGATTGGCGTAATGGGACGAAATACTCAAGGAAATCAGGCTTTAACATTACGCTATGGAGAAACTTTAGTCGGTTGTGTCACTCTGAATATGGAGGAAGATATTCTCTTAATTTCAAGTCTTGGTTATGGTAAACGCTTATCTTCAAAAGACATCAGAGTAGGAAAGTTGGGGGATATCGGTCATCAATGTCTACAATTTAAAAGTAAAACAGATGGTTTAAGGGGAATGATATTGACTAAAGACAAAGAAGAAATTACCTTACTTACCGATTACAACCGTTCTTTAGTTGTTCCGATTAGTTCAATTCCATTTTTGGGCAAAGATGGCACAGGGGATAGGTTAGTCAAACTCCAATCAGAGGAAACAATTATTACTGTATTAAACTGACTTAATTCCTTGTCGCGCTACTGTACTCAATGTTACAATAGAAAAATTTTATGTTTTGTAGGATAAATTAAGCAAAGCCTTTATTATGAAAAGAGGATTTTCTCTACGATATAACCCGCTCTAATGGTTGACTATGTAGTTTGTACCGGGCTGTCAGGAGAGTCAACTTTACTAACGTGAGTTCGATTGAAGTTTGGGGAAAGCAGTTACTAATTTTGTAAAAATTATGTTCTGAGCAATGATGTTACTATGTTATTTTTTGCCAACTTGCAAAAAAAAATATCAACAAGTATTTTAAGTAACTATACTAAATTTTATTTTTTTTTATTTGAATGAGGATATCACAACAATCCAGTAAGACTTCTTCCATTTAATTAAATATCTTTCGATAGTAATGAATTCAAGTATCATATGTCAAAGTCCAGAATTTTTCTCTTTGTTCAAATTTTAGAGAGTAAGCTAACAAATATTATTTAGTAATTACTTCAGAAATTTTTTACTTTTTAATATGATGCTATCTGGCATTATCTTTTATTGATAAGACTTATTTAAAGAATTAATTTTTTCTAAGTTGGTAGATAATCTTACTCATTTCCCCCATTTCTAGTAAGGTTATTCCTAATAAGAGCACTCTTAACAAATCTAATATAGCTAACATTGATATTTTTTATCTTAAATTAGGTTATTTATCTTTAAAATACCTAAATTTAATCGTATATCCTTTTAATCAGAGATCCTTTTTCAAAGTCTTCTGAGATTCGACGATATACTAAAGAACTGCTGGAGTCACTTCTCGCTTATCTGGTGGATTATTGATAGACTTTGATTAAATGTTGGGATAAAGGCACTTTTGTATGGTGAATAGTTTCCATTGTACCAAAAATTCTGAACAAATCTCGTAAACAGTTGTTTTATATCTTTTTTTCTTCGATCTTCTATCCCATTATTCTTTTAGATTTCTTTTATATTCCCAGACCTAAATTTTGGTTTTTTAAATTTTTTAACCTATTTGTTAGAGTACATCTTTGATGTTTTTTAACAAATTATCCTCTTAATTATAAAAAAATTTAAATACTTATTATTTCGTTTTAGTGAACTAATATACGGAATATTTTTCTAGAAATATTTTTTATCTAAATTATATTTTTTTCCTATTAAGTAGTTTTTAATGGCTGGATTTAATCTTGCTAGTTATTAATAAAATATGAAGTAAAAATTTAGAAAACTAATTTATAAAATTTTACTGTATAAAAATTATTTGATTGAATGGGTTAACGATAAATCTAAACAGTATGTTTAGATTTATCGTTTGAAAAATTAAAGTATTTAAAATTATTTAATTATTTTTTTTACTCGACTGATTGCTTATCCTTATTTATCTAAAAAATTTCTCTTACCTAATTAAAAATATAAAGGCTATTTGGACCGAACTTTTGCTGTTTCATGAAAACTGCTTTAGTCTTAATGACTGGCAGTCACTATTTCATATAATTGTTAACTTCGTTACATTTTAACTTACATATTGAGAATAAAAACTATGTCTTCAAATATTATCAAACTAACACAGGAATAAATTTTAAGTCATACAATGATTGTTTCTAGCAGCAAACTAACAATCACAACAAACATTAGGATATTGACTTTCTCTAGAAAACCTCCTCAAGACAGAATGGGGAAAGTAGACCAGGATATTGTCGATGTCCCCATATGATGTATTACCATCAATGTTATTCTATTTATGAAGCTGGTCCAATCATGTGGCATTTGTGTCAGTCACAATTGTATAAATCGGCTAGTGAAAGCTGCTCAAGAACTATTAAAGTGGACATCAGTTATAACTCTAGTTGTTATTCACAAGTAGTAACCTTCAAAGAAAATCCACTTTTTTTAAAGCATAGGTTTAGCCATCAAAACTACAGAGGATTGCCCTCGAACATGATAGCTGTTAGTTTTAACAGCATTACCTTCATCCAATTTGCAGAAGCTCTCGGATGAAGGTAATGCTGTGTCAATGATACGATGCCAATAGTCTCCGTGATCTAAAACGGGCAATTCGAATTTCAGGGATTTCCAATAAGCATTTAGCATTACGTGCAAATGTTCATCCGCATCAGGATGGCGCATACTAAAAGCCAAACAACGCGAATGGTAAGACCAGTCAGGGTGTCTTAGTTTGGTTCCATGCCAACTAATTTGAGGATGATAAAAATTTGTATAGGTGACTTCTAACCGTTGTTCTTGACGGAATAATTCTAACCCTTGGGTAAAGTGAATTAATTTTGTAACAAAACACCATAAATCAAATTGTCGATCCACATCATCCCAATCAAACCAGCTTAATTCGTTATCCTGGCAATAAATGTTATTATTTCCTTTGCTGGTTCGACTCACCTCATCTCCCATCAAAATCATTGGGGTTCCCTGGGAAATAAACAGAATAGTCAGAAAATTTTTAATCTGTTGCAATCGTAAGACATTAATTTGAGAATTATCGGTTTCCCCTTCTACTCCACAATTCCAGCTTAAGTTATCATTGCATCCATCACAGTTATTTTCCCCATTGGCTTCATTATGCTTTTCATTATAAGAAACCAAGTCATTAAGACTAAAGCCATCATGACAGGTAACAAAGTTAATGCTAAGATTAGTGTCCATATCTATGCGGGGGTAAATATCAGGACTACCTATGATTCTTGCTGCTAAACAGGGAACAATTCCTAAATCTCCTTTTACAAAGCGACGAATATCATCTCGAAATGGTCCATTCCACTCAGCAAACCGGTCTGTTAATTCTACAAATCGACCTACATCATAGAGTCCAGCAGCATCCCAGGCTTCAGCAATAAGTTTAGTTCCCGCCAAGATAGGATCAGATTCGATTATCCATAATAAATCTAATGCCTGACGATCTTTAATGGGAGTCCCACTAGCATCCCTAGTCAAAATTGAAGCCAAGTCAAAGCGAAATCCATCAACATGCATTTCTGATACCCAGTAGCGTAGAGAGTCTACAATTAAACGGGCAACAATGGGATGATTACCTCTAAAAGTATTGCCACAACCGCTATAGTTTTTATAATGGGCTAAATTATCAGCGTCTAGGATGTAATAAGTTGCATTATCTATGCCACGAAAACAAAGGGTCGGTCCTCCTTCGTCTCCCTCTGCAGTATGGTTAAAAACTACATCCAAAATTACTTCAATTCCTGCTTTATGTAATGCTTTGACCATATCTCGAAATTCGTTAAGAGGTCCCAGAGAACTTTTGTCAGAACTATAGATGCGATGAGGAGTAAAAAAATTAATGGTACTATAACCCCAATAATTTGTTAGTCCAGATCTAGCATCTTCGCAGTCAAAATAGTGAACCGGTAATAATTCAACCGCCGTAATGCCTAAGCTTTTAAGATAGGGAATTTTTTCTATTAATCCGGCATAGGTTCCCTTTTTGTCAGGTTTGACGTCAGAATTGGGATGACGGGTAAATCCTCTCACGTGCATTTCATAAATAATACTTTGAGAATAAGGAATGCGTAATGGGTGATCGTCTTCCCATTCATAATTGCTGTTGTCAATAACAACATTCCGTAAAGCTTGAGCACAATTATCTCCGGATTGGAAAGCAGCATTACGACTGTAGATGGAAGATCCGACAATAGCTTTACCATAGGGATCTAAAAGAACTTTATTCGAATCAAACCGATGACCATTTTCCGGTTCAAATGGACCATGAACCCGATAAGCGTAAACTTGTCCAGCTGTTAAACCAGGTACGAAAATATGCCAATAATAGTGGGTGCGGTTTGTTTCTCGTTCCAAAACCAGGATATATGAGGGCTGAGGGGCGTTAGATTCCTTGAAAAGGAGCAATTCAACAATTCTGGCATGTTTGGAAAAAAGACAGAAATTAACGCCTGTTGGATAAACGGTAGCACCAAGAGGGTGACTTTCGCCAGGTAGGGTATTGAGGTCCATGGTACAATTTGTATTCCAGACGTTGTAGGAGTTACTCACATTTGGAAGTTTATCTTAAGTTTACAGATGATTACTGTTTTGTTTAGTATCTTTTTAGATCAAAAATAAATCAAAATAGTCTAGATATTGTTAGTAATAATTACTAAATGATAATGAATGTCAGTTTTTGTACACCTAGTTTTTACCGAAAAGTACAAGTATAAAGACACAAACTAAACTGAGATAAATGATAATTGTGTAATATACTTGAATCTAAAGTAAATCGCAATGTCTATTTTTCTTCAATTGCTGGGAAATACAATATTTTAACTGATTTTCCCCTAGAAATAACTAGGGGAATAGCTCTATGCTGATGTCTCTGCTTGCAATTCTAGAGCTTTCTTTTTCATTAATTGGAAAATATTATAAAATCCATTAGCACGGGAAGGAGTAAGGCTGACTTTTAACCCTGTATCTTCCATAAAATCAGGGGTAACTTGCAAAATTTCAGCTGGTGGTAAACCATTTAATCCCTCAATCAGAAAAGCAACTAACCCTTTGACCAATTGAGCATCAGAATCTCCCTGGTACCAAACCTTACCATCTTTCAGGTTAGCAGTAATGTAAACCTGAGAGACACAGCCTTGAACTTTATTTTCGGCTATTTTACTTTCTTCTGGCATTGATTCTAGCTTTTTGGCATACCAGAGCAATTGTTCATAGCGCTTTTTGGGATCAGAACGCTGTTTAAATTTCTGGACAATCGCATCAAGGTTCGGGGGTAACGAGATTGGAAATGATGACATAATTCTAGTTTTTCAGTAGTAAACGTTATTTACATTAAATCTCACTATAACTATGCTACCTACTTCTGAGAACCTATTATTATAGATTAATAACAGCAAACAGTTTCTAAATCTCTTTGAATAGATAAATTATTAGGATGTTTATCAAGAAGAACTTTACAAGAATTTAACTTAAAATATAGAGATTTAAATCTTTACCAAAGAGGATTTTGTGAATTATAGATGGTGAAGTTCTCTCAGTATCTTTATAATTTTTTGTACTGGAAATAATAAGATATTTTATGCTGAACACATATAGAACTGTAGGTTACAGAAATGCCTCAATATTTTCTTAAGAGAAGATGTTGAGAAGTTAGGGGTCGTCGAGATGATCTATTTTAACAAAATAGGCTGTAAGTATTTTATTGATAAATAATTATTATGTCGAAAAGAAAAAAGCTCTTTCCGTGTGGTCATAGAGGATACGGTCAACGGTATCACCGATGTGATCAAGCTAAAGTTGCCTAGAAACGAAAAAATAAGATAAAAATGTATGGGAAGACAGGTTCGATCAAGATCCCATTGATTTGAAAACCCTACCTATAAATGTTGTTATTAAAGCCCGCAAAATTCTTAAATAATTAGCCAATCAAAGAAAATTATCGGGAATTTCATGGGAAGCGACTTAGGTATAATCGTTTTGTCATTAGTATACCTGTAACACGACAGTATCGTTTAATTTGTCATGTTACAGGGAAATTTACTAGTCCCAGAAACAGTCATTTCCCATGAAGAGTATAATGTTTATAAATCTGGCCATTGATACATAATAAATATCTAAGTTTTTTAAAATCGCTCTGATTGTTTAATCTTCAAGTCAGTTTTTTATCTTGCTTTCGACTATTCACTCTGGTGAAATGATGCAAATTTATCTTGACTACAGTGCAACCACGCCCCCTCGCCTAGAGGTGATAACTAAAGTTCAGGAAATCCTAAGACATCAGTGGGGGAATCCTTCAAGTTTGCATACTTGGGGACAGCGGACGGCTACCATCGTCGAAACTGCTCGATGTCAGGTAGCAAGTTTAATCAATGCTCCTAATGTTGACTCCATTATTTTTACATCAGGGGGGACAGAAGCCGATAACTTAGCTTTGTGGGGAATAGCCAAACAATACTCTACTCCCGAACACTTAATTATTTCATCAGTTGAACATTCTGCTATCTCAGAAACTGCTAGACTTTTAAATCAAAGAGGATGGCAAGTGACAACATTATCTGTTAACCATCAAGGACGAGTTAATCCGTTAGAGCTTAAAGAGGCCATTCGACCAAATACAGTACTTGTTTCTACTATCTACGGACAAAGTGAGGTGGGAACAATACAACCGATTAAAGAATTGGCACAAATTGCTCGTTCGTCTGGGACACTTTTTCATACCGATGCCGTACAAGTAGCCGGTAGATTAGCCTTAGATGTGCAGAGTTTAGGAGTAGATTTATTATCTCTCTCAGGTCACAAAATTTATGGAATTCAAGGAGCAGGAGCCTTATATGTGCGTCCAGGAGTGGAAATTTCTTCCTTATTGGGAGGTGGAGGACAAGAAAGAGGTTTACGCTCAGGAACCCAATCTGTTCCGGCTATTGCCGGGTTGGGAGTTGCCGCTGAATTAGCTGCCTCAGAAATGCAAGAGGAAACACCCCGGCTAACGAGACTACGCGACCACCTTTTTGATCTGATGGCTGACTGTCCTTACCTGATTCCTACAGGTGACAGATTACATCGTCTACCTCACCATGTAAGTTTCATTGTAACCGATCCATCAAGCAATGATAACCGAGAGCAAATAACTGGGCAAACTATTGTTCGCCAGCTGAATTTAGCTGGAATTGGTATTAGTGCGGGTTCGGCCTGTAACAGTGGAAAATTAAGTCCTAGTCCAATTTTATTAGCGATGGGTTATTCTAGGAAAGAAGGATTAGGGGGAATTAGACTCACTTTAGGACGGGGAATTACCTTGGAAGATACTGAATGGACTGCTATAGTCCTAAAACAGATTCTTGATCGGTTAATGCAACCATTGGTTTTGGTGATACGTTAATTCGATAAAACTAACGTCTGAGAGTGTTAGGCTTTTTTGACTATAAATGAGGAGACTCGTAATGCATCCATAAAAGGATAGTTGTTATCTTGTTATCAATTTACTGGTTAACAGTCAATATCTTATGTCCAAAACCGCTAAATTTCATTCCTTCAACGAAACTCCGGACCGTTTGGCAGAGCAAAATGGCAAAAAAAACACCTCGCCTACTACAATAGGGACAACTGTTTTCTCCAACTCGTCAACTGTATCTTCTATCTCACAACCTCAACCTTTATATCTGTACGAAGTGAAATCCTCTAATCCTTGGTTACTTTTGACCGCGGCAGCAATTATGGGACTAGGATTGGGATTTAATATTTCTTGGTTAGGATTTTCGGCGGGAGTTCTTGCTTTATTGCTATCTTTACAAATTATTTTGCCGTCGATCCGAGATTGGGTGATTCAATATTTAACTCGCCAAGAACGTGACACTTTGCTCGGATTTTTGGTGTTTATCCTGGCGATCACTGGACTTGCAAAATATGTTGGCTTTTATCAAAAAATTGGAGATTGGCTTAATCAGTTTAAATATGATGAATTTGGCTCTTGGGCTGAATGGGTAGGGGCATTGGGTCAAATTATGATCGCCTTACTTGCGGTTTATGTCGCCTGGGCTCAGTATGTCATTTCCAAAGATTTAACCATCCAACAAAACCGTATTACTCAACAACAAACTATTGATACCTACTTTCAAGGAATCTCCGATCTAGTTCTTAATGAAGAAGGAATGCTTGAAGATTGGCCGCAAGAACGTTCTATTGCTGAAGGGAGAACGGCAGCTATTCTCAGTAGTGTTGATGAAGTAGGAAAAGCAAAAATTCTGCGTTTTCTGTCCCAATCAAAATTATTAACCCCCTTGATGCGGGATGGTCGTTTGGGCCGACCTATACTTGATGGTTTTGGAGGATACGCTGAAGATAAAGTTTATGGGGTACGAGTAATTAATTTAGGGGTGATGTTAGCAGGGACAAATTTATCGGGTCAAGATCTACGCTGGACAGATTTAAGTGAAGCTAATATGGTACGTGCCGATTTAAGTTGGTGCGATCTTGTCAAAGCCAATTTATCCCGAACTGTTCTTTATGATGCCAACTTAAAGGGGTCAAATCTTAAAGATACTCGTTTGTTTTATGGCTCTGTCGAAACTGCTAGTCCCCGTTCGCGTAGCTTTCCCCCTAATTACGAAACGGGGGCTTATACAGGGGTTGTCTTGGAGAATTGCAATCTGATGGCAATTCAAAATCTCACTGAAGAACAGCGTTATTATTGCTGTGCTTGGGGAGGAGAGAAAACCCGTGCAACTATATCAGGGGGATGTTACGAAATTCCTAACAAATTAGCTCGATAAACTACCCCACTTTCTATGGTTTAATTTGGGGCTTCCAATCGAACTGAGGATTAGGTTTAAGAGATAAGGAATCTTACTCTCTAGTACTCTCACATCTCCTCCGTTAGACGTAGGAGTAGTTCCTAATTACAATTTTGTAAACATGCCTTTATTTATAATGTTTATCGACGTATTTATGTCTCGGTTATGATTAATCTAGTAATATTCATCAGTCCAGTTTCTCAAGTAAAGAAGTAAGTTATCAGCATAATTTAGACATATATGACAAGTTTCAGGGTTAGATTACTACACTCTCTTTAAAAAATACAGAAAATTTAACTTATTATTATTGATTAAATTTTTAATTAATTTTTTAATTTGACTGACAATTTTACAAATATGCTGCAAAAACTCTTACATTTCAATAAGTATTCTCAAGTATTTATTGAATTAATGCTCATATGCTAATGTCCATAATCTTTCTGATTACTCTAACTCTGGAGAATAAACTAATAAATATTCTCTATTAATTTATAAAAGACTTTTTTCTATTTGCTATTAAACTATCTACTATATTCTTTTGTTAATGTTGTTAGCAAATACTTTGTAGATAGCTCTATGCTTATACTTTTAACCAAATATTTGTAAACTGAATTTAGTTGTTTTATATTCACCCTGAAACTTTAATATTTAAAAAAATTTCTAGCTAGTTATTTTACAAATACTATTTATATATATGTATCAAAATAGTACTTTAGGTTTTGATTTTTATTAGCTTAAACTTCAATTTATACTCATTAAAATACATGCATGTATTCAATTTATGTGTGTATGCTTTAAGTCTCTTAATTTTTTTTTAAAAATATTAAAATTTTAAAATACAAAAATCTTTCTTATCTTATGTTTTATTGTTAGACTATGAACAAGAATATTTAAGTTTTTAAAGTAATTAAATTTTCTGTATTTTTACTATTTTTACACATATTTTTGCCTATTTAAAGAGTTATCCTGGAATTCATTTATACCTATTAACCTATTAATTTAGTAATTGTTTGATCAATCAAGAAAGTTATTTTATTTATTCATTTTTCTTCAAAATTTTAACTATTTATTTTTCTAATTTATTAAATTTATTGAGATTGTTGACCTATATTGATTGTAAAAAGAGATTTTGTTAACAAAATCTCTAAAGTTAAACATGTTTCTTTAGTGGTTAACGATTGATTGTTTATAATCCTGATAAGATATCTCAAATATTTCTAGTGAATAGGTTTTGATACTGCGACTGTTTAATAAAGCTTCTGGGATTCTTCTGAAGAATATCTCCAACCGGTTAAGTAAGTGCATCTGAATGAACAATAGAAGAATATTTAGTTATACAAAGGTTTTTATAAAAAAATAACATTGTTTTCTAATCTTTTATTAGAGGTTTTTTCATCGATAAATAAGCATATATGCTCTAGTATTTTAGATGATTAAGTTATTAGACTCTCATCCTAGTTTAATATTAGCTAATTTTACTCTAGATACTAATTTTGCTTAAATAGAAAAACATTATCTTGTTCATAAATAGAAATAAAATTAGAATTTTCTTTTGATTTTTTTACTAAATCAATAACAGTTTTTTTAGATTTTGGCCAACTCGGATGACGAATATTTAGCAGAATATAGTCAAAATTATTAATATCAATAGATTCCGCCTCTTTAATCCCTAACTTCACTATAGGACGATGGGTTAGATGAGGAGCAATTTGAGGAGATGTTAAAACTTTCACCTGAGGAGGGACTAACTTTACTCCTTGTTTCATCGCCAGTAATGTGTCTAATTGTTCTAAGTATTTTGAGCCAAAATAACTATATTTAGCTAATACCAAAAAAGTAATTAAGGACCAAATTATAATTTTTGTGCGATATTTTATTGTTTTTTTTCTGGCTGCTAATGTATAAATATTTGATAACAATAAAAAAGGTAAAATTGGCAGAGAATATTGATGAACTAAATCTTTTTGTGGTTGATAATCAGTTAATAAATTTAATCCTAGCTGAGGAATAGCTGCAACCATTGGAGTTAAATGAATGAAAGATAATCCCCAAATCACCGGCAAAACTAATAGAATTAAATATTCAAGATTAGCTAAAGTAAAGATTTTACTAAAAATAATTCCAGGATTTAAGAAAAGATTTTTTATGATTTCTCCGACAGAATCTCCTAAAAATGAATAACGTCCCAATGCAGCAACTTTATCTCCACTAAACTGAGGAATAATTACTTGAGTTGTAATCAAAAGCCAAAAAATCCCTAATCCTAACGCCACACTACCACAAAGACGTTTTTTTTCAAATAAAAATAACCAAAGTCCCATAGCTGCAACGGTTAAAGACAGCACAGCTTTACAACTCAAAATAATAATAATTGCTAAAAAAAATCGCCAAAAATTATTACTTTTGGCTTCTAAAATTGCCCAAAATAAAATAGGTAAAGCTATGACTTCTGAATGAAAATCAAATATGTTGAGATTAAACACTAAAGGATAAAGTAAATAAACCTCTGATATAGTTAAAGCCCAATTTTTTTGTAGTCCTGATTTTTGTGCTAATCTGTAAAGGGGGACTGTACCAAAGCCAAAAGCGATTGCTTGGATAGCAAATAACCAATGTATATTGGGATAAATTACATAAAGTAATGCTAAGGGGTAAAGAATAAAAGCAGCATGATCTCCCAGAATGTGATTATCTACAAAGGAAACTATCGGCGGGTTTCCCCGACTAATTAAAAAAATTGCTTGATCAAACCAACCTAGATCTAAAGCATTCGATTGAAATAAAAAATGACGTAAACTTGCGCATGCAAAGAGTATTATTGTACTCGTACCAGTAATAATCCAAAGCAAAAAAAAATTACTATCCTTCCCTTTCATTAAGTTAAGCATAACCAGAATAAGAATGCTATGTTAGCTTAACTATTTTAGTAAAAAAATACGAAAAAGTTAAATAAAATTAAGTGATAGGGTGGATATAGACTTTGAGTTATAGTTTCCGACGAAAACGTCGAAAGAGTACTCTGTAGATAGAATATAATCTTACAGTTACTTTTGGTCAGCATTGTTTATGTTTAACCACTTTTTTGTTCCGCTTGACTACTAAATACATTCCGAACTGCTTTTAAATTAGTGAGAATGGAGAACTCATATGACAGATATTTTAGAGACAACAACTGAGGCTAACTGAGACTTGACTGAATAAGATGATAACTCGGTTAGCATAAAATAACGCTTGAGAAAGAGTAGTAAGTAGATAAGATTAAATAAGTGTAAAATAAAAAAGTAGTTAAAAAAGGATAATCATTAAATACTAGCCTCCCTAAAAATTCAATTAGCAGAATTATCAAGAGCAATAGTTCAAGCAAAATAGTTACAAGGAAAAAAAATTATAATAACATATTGGTTTGATTTAAACATTTATTAATAATACTAAAACTTATAGTAAATCTTAAGTATCTTTAGTCGCTTTACTAAGAGCATTACGTCATTTCCACTTAGAGGTTGTGATTACTTACGCTATAATCAAGCTATAAAAAAATACAATTAATCTCTTAAAAAATTATCTAATTTTATGGGGGTAAAAATCTAAACTTTTAAATCAAAATTTTTCTTTTAAACTAAAGAAAGCTAAATTTACAAAAATGTAATATTGTTGACAATCATCAATTATTTATGCGACCCAAAGATGTTGTGCGAAACGAATTGAAAAACTGACTAACAAAACAGTACAGAAGCCAAGCATAGCATATCCCCAACGGGGATAATTTGAGAGTAATACTCCTAAACCTAGTCCTAGAGAAATAATCCCATAAGCCAAACGACTCAAAGAGATAGTACCACCAGATACTAATAACAATCCAAAAGCCGAAAAACCATAAGTAACTACAATAAAACTGAGCTGATTTCGTAAGTGCCATAGTAAATAAATCCCACCTAAAACAGATATTGTATTTAGCAAAGGATCACCAATTAATAACCATAATAAAAATAGTAATCCACAACAACTATAATCAAAAAAAGTTGATCCTAGACAATCGCGATAATGCCATAAGCCATAAGCAATGACACTCATTAGGAATAATAAAAAAGGATGCAATAGATCCCATAAATTCTCATAATGCCACTGATTTCTTCCTGTGGCAATTTCAACCAACATAGTTCCCCATCCTTGCCAATCAATACCACGACTACGGTTCCATTCGGTGTGCTGAACGGTAATAAATGCCAAAGGATCATTAAACTGCACCCAGCAATAGCCACTATACAGTAAAACTCCTAACGCACTACCAAAACTTGTTACATAAGCAGTAACGGGGACGCGCTTATACCATGCTGTGAGAAAAAAGGCGGGAATTAAAGCTAATCCTGTAATGCGGGTTGCGGTTGCCAACATTCCCCATACTGCAGCTTGTAGGTAAGACTGGCGATCAAAAGCCCACAAAGAAGCGGTGCTTAAAAATAGAAATAGTCCTTCAGTATAGACAACTGCAGTAAATAATGAGAGTGGACACCAAGCTAAAATAGTCGTTGTCCACTGTGCCGTCTTAATTCCATTTGTCCTTTTCACCCAATAAAAAACAATAAATAAAGTTCCTAAAAAGGCTAAATTATTGATCAATGTTCCCGCCACTTCTGCTGATAATCCTAACCTCATTACAATCCTGATGGTTAAGGGAAAAAAAGGAAAAAAAGCTACGTTAGCTCCCGGTGTAGTGCCGATGCCATCATAATTGGCTGTAGCAATTTCTTGATAGAAATTGCTATCCCAAGCCGAAAAAACCCCCCAACCCCATTCCGTCTTAATTCCACCAGTAGGAGCTTCAAGTAACGGGGCAATCCCTAACATCCCTACAAGAATTAATCCTCGACTTAATAACCAAATACCGACAATAAACCATAAGGGTTGCCAGAAAAATTTTCCTAACTTCTGAATACTGACTCTTAGCTTCATCTTTATCTTAATTGGAGACTCCTAGGAGAGTTGCTAAATCAATGTGGATCTTAAACTCTGCAATCTTTCTTTGATAAATGGTAAAAACGTGGACGTATTTGTCTTAAAGGAATTTAGCCTTGAACTGTCGTTTCTCCTTACTTAATAAAGAACTTAGAAAGCTGCAATTTTTTTCTTCCGCGACTTTGCAGAGTTGTTTGACGATTACTAAGTTTTTTGATTTATTCATTATCTTGACTACTTCGCCGTCTTTCAATTTAGCCAACTTTAGACTGAAAAAATATCTTGGTTACTCATTTATTATCACAGATGTTGATAATAAACAAATTATTCAAATCAATCAACTTGGAAAAAAATAAACTGCTAATTTAGATTAATTTATAACTTCTGAAATACGATTAGTGATTTTATGTTAGTTTTAAAGAAATCTCAAATATATTTTTACAATAGGGTAACCCTTAAGAAAAATTATTTTGAGGAGAAAATAGACAATCTAAAGCTTACCAATATTTTTTTAAATTAGATAAATTTTGGGTTACAATCTCTTTGTGTAAATTACACTACAATCGTACTCTTGAAACATAATAACAGCCTATCGTTCTACCTATAAACAAGTAATTTTTAAATTCACAGCCTTATATTAAGGCGGTTTACTCAAACTAATTATTAGTTCAGATTAAGGAAGGCTAGAGACAGATATTAAGGTATTAATTCTCGGAATCAAGTTTTGAGGTTTTTTAGGACAGCACTATGTTCATAAGTTTTTTTAGCTTTATATAAAAATAGGGTACTGATCAACTAACTTTAGGTTATAACCATTAATTGGAATCACTTCTATCTTGTTACTAAATAAAAAAGATAATTGAAACAGTCATAATATAATTATACCTCATCGAGTCTTATTAAAATCTAGCTTATTTACGTAACAATTCGTTAATGATCATATCTGTTTGAGATTTTCTCTCAAAGACTGTCCCGACTTTAAATTTTTAAAATTGAACTTTTGCAAAATGATATCATTATTCTGATAAAAGAATATAATCTACTTAAATCGTCAATTTTGGGATTTGTTTGAGGTAAAATTCAACAAAATCTTTTAAAGTTGGATTCTCTTGTGTATTTGTAATATTAACATAAACAAATAAAGGTCGCGACAAGGGCTCAGGTTTGTTCTTCTCTATAGTTTCAGTTGAAATAAACACTCGCTTTTGCCATTGATAATGGCAAAAGCAAGTGTTTATTTTGGTTCTATTGCTTCACCCATGATCGTTTCTGTAAGATGATTATAGGTTCTCGAGCTTTTAGCTCTTATATTTGTCTTAACTGACTCACTTTCAGGAAATATATCCAAGTATTTTGGATATTTGCCACGACTGTGATCACATAAAAAGCAATAGGAAGCTCAATACAACAAACTGTGTTGTCATTACAAAAATTCATTTATACAGAAGAAATGGGACGAGAGGTTACATTGATGTCTATTTTCCCTCTACAAAATTTTCTAAATCCTCCTCTTGTTCCTGACAAATTGTTTTCTATGCTCAAATCTTTAACTCGTTTATGGACAAGTTATTTTTTATAAATTTATAACACTACTTAGGTCATCACAAATACCGCACTTAAACCATCTATTTTGATGGAATGAACATCATTAGAGATCACTTGACTACAAGCTAGTATAACTACTATGGCTGTGATGACAATGGTTGCCTTTTTAATATATAAAGGATCATTAAAATATATAAACTTTGTAGATCATCTTACAATTTATTTTCTATCAAAAATACAGTGACTATATACGTTATTTCATTATGGTTGTTAAACAATTTTTAGCAATCTAAACTTAAATCAAAGTCAATTTAAGAGTTCAAGCTTTACCTTACAAAATTACACCATAATCCTAAAAGTTAAGAGCTAATTTAAAAATGAATAAATCCTGAAGATTTATCTATTTTTCTCAAATAGTTCATCAAACCTAGACTAAGAACTATATTTCTTAACCTATTGTTTACCCAAATTCGTTAACTTCTGTGTGAATGTTCATTGTGTAAGTAACTCAATTTACAAAACACCCAAATATGTTAAACTTTTTCAAACTCGAACAACGTCCTTTTCGTTTAATATCTTCCCTATCAATACTGGCATTAATAGTAAGTTTAGGGGCTTGTGGTGGCACTACTTATGATGATAGCTCTATCGAGAGAACGGCTACTAACATAAACAAACCTCCATTAGAAGGTAAGGTCATTCTGACTGGTGCAGGGGCATCTTTTCCCGCACCTCTCTACCAAAACTGGTTTGTTCAACTTAATAGTGCAATTCCTGAGCTTCAAGTTAACTATCAGTCTATAGGTAGTGGGGCAGGGGTAGAACAATTTACCATCGGGACGGTAGACTTTGGTGCTAGTGATGTAGCCATGAAAGATGAAGAAATCGCAAAAGTTTCTAGAGGGGTGATATTGCTCCCTATGACTGCCGGAAGTATTGTAATAGCTTATAATCTTTCTGGGGTTCAAGGGCTGAAATTGTCTCGGGAAGCCTATGTAGGAATCATGCAAGGCAGTATCACTAACTGGAGTGACCCCAAAATTGTTGAAGCTAACCCTGATTTAAGCTTACCTAATCAACCAATTACCGTCGTTCACCGTTCTGATGGTAGTGGAACCACTGAAGTCTTCACCAAGCATCTGAGTGCGATTAGTTCAGAATGGGAAACTATGATTGGCCAAGGAAAAAGTGTAGAATGGCCTACCACTAAAGGAAGATTTATCGGTAGCAAAGGAAATGAAGGGGTAACTGCCACTATTCAACAAAATGAAGGAGCTATCGGCTACATTGAGTATGGCTATGCGAAGAATAATGGGTTAACCATGGCAGCCTTAGAAAATTTATCAGGGAACTATATAGAGCCTAGTGACGAGTCAGCCGAACACACCTTAGATGCGGTTACTCTTCCTGAAAACTTACGAGTTTTTATCACCGACCCTAAAGGAGATCAATCCTATCCCATTGTGACCTATACTTGGATACTGGCTTACAAGCAATATGACGATCCCCAAAAAGCTATCGCTATGGAGGCCATGATTGAACATGCGTTAAACTATGGACAAGAAGCTAGTAAGGAACTAGGTTATGTTGCTTTGCCTCCTAGTATCAAAAAGAAAATAGCCGCTGCTGCTGATGTAATTAGCCCAGACTACACTATTAAGGTCAAACAAACAGACAATTTTCTAGATTGATGTCCTAAACATTGGCTGGATTAAATCACTTATAAATTTTTCCTAGTCCTTTCTAAAAAAATAAACAACCTGAGTTCAGGGATATTTCGACGCAAAAATTAGAAATAGGGACTTCTGATTGCTGCAAATTGTCCGTAAGCTTGACTTATGCTGAACTCAGGTAAACAAATCATCAAGTCAAACTATTATTTCTTACTTTCGACCTGAGTATTCTTAATTTATGATTACACCTACTGCTTCTAAGTTTAAACAAACTGGAGTTGGCGTTCGCTCTGTTCTGGAGAAAACTTTCAATACTGGTTTTATTTGGTTGACTTTAGCCTTTGCCGTCAGTATTGGGTTGATTTTATCGTCCATTGCCATTGTAATTATTATGCGAGCCTGGCCAGCAATTCAAACCTACAGGCTTGGCTTTATTACCAACAGTGCTTGGAATCCCGTTATAGGAAAGGAAAAATTCGGGGCGTTACCGGTTATTTATGGAACTATGATGAGTTCCTTCATCTCCCTACTCAGTGCCGTTCCCTTAGGGATAGGAACGGCACTGTTTTTAAGTGAGAATTTTATCCCTCTTCAATTCCGCACTCCCTTAGTGGTAATGGTGGAACTGTTAGCCGCCATTCCTAGTGTGGTGTATGGGCTATGGGGTATTTTTGTCCTAATTCCCACTATCAACCCTATTAGTTCCTGGTTACACAACAACTTTAGCTGGGTACCTTTTTTTGCCACCCCTCCTGCTGGACCTGGAATGTTACCTGCAGGAATTGTCCTTGCTATTATGATTCTTCCTATTATTACTGCAGTTTCCCGTGATTCTTTAGCTTCTTTGCCCCCTGAATTACGCCAAGCTTCTTTAAGCTTGGGAGCAACCCGTTGGGAAACAATTTTTCGTGTGTTGATTCCGTCAGCTATTTCAGGAATTGTTGGGGGAATTATGTTAGCTCTCGGTCGTGCCATGGGGGAAACTATGGCAGTTACGATGATTATCGGGAATGCTAATAAAATCAGCATCTCTCTACTCGAACCAGCAAACACTATCTCTTCTCTTTTAGCCAACCAATTTGCTGAAGCATCAGGAATGCAGGTTGCTGCCCTGATGTATGCTGCTTTGGTCTTAATGGTTTTGACCTTAATTGTTAATGTTGCAGCCGATTGCATTGTAACTCAGGTGCGAGCCAAGTATCAGTAATAGACAAATAGCAAAAATTAAGCTTTCTATCCTCTGTCTCTAGCGTTTTACTTTTTTAAAAAAATGACTGATTCAAGCACAACCGAGATTAGTTTAAGTATAAAAAAAAACTAGGCAGTCCCCGGGCTATATTTAATAGTTTATGGACGTTTTTAACCTTTTTATGTATGATTATCACTTTGATACCATTGTTTTCGGTTCTTATCTTCGTGATGTTTCAGGGATTAGAACAAGTTAACCTGGATTTATTTACTAAGCTTCCCCCACCGCCTGGATTGTCACAAGGAGGTATTGCTAACGCTATTCTTGGCACTTTACTAACTGTAGGTTTAGCGACTCTTATTTCTGTTCCTATTGGGGTACTCACTGCCGTTTATCTATCGGAATTTAGCGCAGGGAATCAAATGGCCCGTTGGGTTCGTTTTGCAACCAATGTTCTCAGTGGAGTTCCTTCAATTATTGCTGGCATTTTCGCTTATGGTTTATTAGTTTCAACAAAAATTGTAGGGTTTTCTGCCGTTGCAGGAGGAGTAGCTTTAGCTGTATCAATGTTACCAACTATTATCCGGACGACCGATGAAGCCTTACAACTTATTCCTCAAGAAATCCGTTGGGCGGCCTTTGGACTGGGAGCTTATAATTACCAAACAGTCTTAAAAGTTGTTCTTCCCGCGGCTGTTCCTGCTATTTTAACTGGGGTAACCTTAGCGATTGCCCGTGCTGCAGGAGAAACCGCTCCTTTAATTTTTACTGCTTTGTTTTCTAACTTTTGGCCTAAGGGCATCTTTGAACCTATTGCCACTCTATCAGTGTTAGTTTATAACTATGCCATTGTCCCTTTTAAGCCCCAACAAGAATTAGCCTGGGCAGGGTCCTTAATTTTGGTCTTGTTAGTTTTAATTACCAATGTGGCTGCTCGTTGGGCAACTCGACAGAAAACTCATTAATTGATAGTGAACAGTTAATAGTAGTAGAGGACTTTGATGATAGATAACGAGATTTCGGATTCTATTAAGACAGAGACAGTTTTTAGCTTAGAAAATGTTGATATCTTCTATGGAGATTATCACGCGGTTAGAGATGTTACTTTTACCATTCCTAAAAACCAAGTAACTGCTTTTATCGGTCCTTCAGGGTGTGGAAAAAGCACTATTCTACGGTGTTTAAATCGACTCAACGATTTAAACGAAATCTTTCGCCTAACGGGAACTATTTCCTATCATGGACAAGATCTCTATGCACCTGATATTGATTCTGTAGAAGTAAGAAAACGGATCGGAATGGTCTTCCAAAAACCTAATCCTTTCCCAAAAACTATTTACGATAACATCGTTTACGGAGCGAGAATAAATAATTACGAGGGAGATCTTGATGAATTAGTAGAGACTTCCCTAAAAAGAGTTGCCCTTTGGGATGAAGTTAAAGATAAATTAAAGCAGAGTGGACTTGCTTTATCAGGGGGACAACAACAACGTCTGTGTATTGCGAGAACTATTGCTGCTCAACCAGAAGTTGTTCTAATGGACGAACCCTGCTCAGCTCTTGACCCTATTTCGACCTTAAAAGTGGAAGAATTAATGCACGAACTTAAGGAACAGTACACTATTGTAATTGTCACTCACAACATGCAGCAAGCAACACGAGTAGCTGACTTAACCGCTTTTTTTAATACAGAAGCAGCTGAGAAAGGAAGCAAGATCGGTTATCTTGTAGAATACGATACAACCCAGATTATTTTTGGTAGTCCTCATCAACAAGATACTAAAGATTATATTAGCGGCCGGTTTGGTTAGACAAAATGAAGAGAGGAAAGTAGAAAAGTAGGTAAAAACTGTATAGTTAATTTGTACAAACTTCAATATTGTCTCTATTGTAGGGGGGTACAACAAAAAATTATGGTAGCTGATGTAGCAACAGAAACAGTCTTGAAAACCCAAAAACTTAATGTTTTTTACGGTACTAATTTGGCAGTCAGAGAGGTTTCTATAGAGATTCCCAAAAATAAAGTTGTAGCTTTCATTGGCCCTTCAGGTTGTGGAAAAAGTACTGTTCTCCGCTGTTTTAATCGGATGAACGATCTAATCCCCAGTGCTAGGATTGATGGTACAATAACCTTTAAAGGAAACAATATTTATGCCGATAAAGTTGATCCTATAGACTTACGTTGTCGCATTGGCATGGTATTTCAAAAGCCAAATCCTTTTCCCAAATCTATTTACGAAAATATTGCGTTTGGGGCAAGAATAAATGGATTTAAGGGGGATATGGATGAATTGGTAGAAATATCTTTGAAAAAAGCTGTAATATGGGATGAAACTAAAGATAAATTAAAGCAAAGTGGACTTGCTTTATCCGGAGGACAACAACAACGTCTGTGTATTGCGAGAACCATCGCCGTCAAACCAGAAGTAATCTTGATGGATGAACCATGTGCCGCCCTTGATCCCATTTCCACCCTTAAAATCGAAGAACTAATTCACGAATTGAAGCAACAATACACTATTGTTATTGTTACTCACAATATGCAACAAGCATCACGGATATCTGACTTTACTGCCTTTTATAATGTAGAAGTTACTGACAAAAAAGAAAAAGTAGGGTATTTAGCAGAATATGACGAAACAGAGATTGTTTTTCAAAATCCTGCCCAGGAAACAACTAGGGATTACGTAAGTGGACGGTTTGGTTAAAACTGAGATAGGCTCTCAGTTGACTTATGGCACTTAAAAAATCCGATACTTTGCCGAGTGGATTAGACACCCTTTAGTATTAAGGAATAATGAATAAGTTTTTATCTGTACCGTAATTGGACACAGTGGGTATTGTAGATAATTGTACTGTTTATACCCAACTTTTGAAATAGATAAATTGCTCTACAGCAGATCAAAATAAGAGATAAGAAAACTAACCTGGATACTTTTTATTGTTACTTTTTTCGAGCAAAACAGTTTCATCAGATTAATGATAAATTTCAAATAATATTAAGTAATATATCCTCTTTTGATAAAGTTTTATAAATATCTAATATTTAGACCTTTTTCCTTTACCAAGGAGTTTCCACTGTTCATATTTTTAATTAATTTTCTTCGTTGTTTGAGGTTTCGATAGTTCCATTTTTCTAAAGTTATCTAAGCATTATCAGGGTCTCTATCTGCGCTATTAGGGAACCTAAAATCTTTTAATAAATCAAAAGTAGTCTTTAAATGATTATTTTGATCTCAGTTCCACAGTTTTGCCGTAGTTCTAAAATTTTTCTCCTGTTCCTTCTCAGAGAATGGCATAATTATCGGGTGTCCGTCGAGATGTTTTTAAACTGTCAATCTTGGTTATCTTGGCAAAGTTGATATAATTGTTTATCAGTAAGTTTAAAGAACTCAACCCTAACTTCTAGATGATTAAGCATCGTTTATATTTCTTCTCATCGCTATATTAAATATTAATTTTCAGTCTTTTTTAGTACTTACTATAGATTCAATCGCCTGTAGTAGGTTTTCCTGAGTCCATTGATATGATAAGCTAGCGGCGATTGCACATCCCCGAGACCCGACGCCCTCTTTAACAAATCCTTGTTCATACACTGATCATTGAGGATAGAAAGACTTAGTAAAACTCAACTGAGTCCCTAAGAGGAAAACTTCACTGATCATCTTAGCTAATCCTACTGTATCCTCTGTAGAGTATTCGGCGACAAAACAAGTTTTTTCTACAATAATTTGGTCTAGATTAGCTTTTTTTGGAAATTTTTGACAATTGCCTTGATAAAAGCATAGACCGTTAACATTTTGCTCCCTCCAGCTAAAAGTATCCTTATCCGATGGCTAGCGGTGATTGCCATATTTGCGGCGGCAACAAAATAAAAGAGACTAATCGGCTGTAAAATAGGGTAAATTACGGCTTTAGTAAGTTCCATCTCAACAACAGACCATTTTTGCTTATGATTGCATTTAGAATCACTACTATTAACTTTTTTAATTACATTGCAACCTAATCCTGTTAGAATCTACAGGGCAGTAGTAGTTCCTCCCACAACACATTCACTCAGAATCAAATAAGAATTTGGGTATTTTTTAGCCCTTTTTTCTCCCTATTCTAGCCCTTGCTGAAATAGATGATTAATGACAGTTAAAGGTAAGGCTTTTCCTGTTGTGACACGATTGGCACTAACACCTTTTAAATGAAAATTAGGAACAGGGAGAAGAAACGGTAAATAGACATTAAACAGATAAATAGGAGTAAATATTAAGATTTTCTAGAATAGCGCGGGTAATAAATACTGGTGAAACTCCTTTAGTTAAGGGAGGGAAAGGATGTTGATAATGAGATTTAATCCCCTTAAATAAAAATTCTGTATCCGCAATCGCGGTATATTTTCGGTCTTCTGGCGTAGCCCAGCAGCAGAAACTCCTGGGATTAATCCTGTGGATGTAAACCCTAAAATGCAAGCAAAAACTGGGTCATAGGTTTGATGAGATTCCAGCCATTGTTCACCTTTTTTTGTTGTGCATAAACTTGAATAACTGATTTTTAAACACCCATTTAAAAAATAAATTCATGAATTAACTTTTACTTTCTTGAGAAATTCAGTAATTACTTATTACCTATAATTTAAAATTATTTGTATCCATCTAGGAGGTTTAGAAATAGGATTTCCTAGTTTTTCTAAAACTAATAAGGCAACTAAATGAACAGCAGATAAATAAATTAAACTATTTAAAATAACCATTCCAATAGTGAGTAACTGAATGAAATAAAAACTAGGTTGAGATAAAATTCCTAATTTAATAAATAACCATTGAGCCAATTGAGTGAATTGAATAATCATATACTGCCATAAATCTTCTCCTAATAAAATTGAAAATAGCCAGAAACGAAAAAAGAAGCCGAATGTCCCAATCAACGCCCCTGTCACCATAGAAAATAGCCAATTTGTCTTACGTCGCCAACAATATCCTAATTGAACCCCCATCAAGCCATAGGGCATCACAAAAATAACACTACGGGTAGGCCCCATTAACACTGTTAATAGTAACCCAGATACTAATGCTCCCATCCAAGCGGCGCGATATCCCCATCGTAGATAAATTAAAGCAATAGGAATAGGAAAGAAAATCTTTAAAAAAGGACCGATGGGAAAATAATAATTAATCAACCAAATCAAGCTACAAACACTAGCTAAAAAAGCTGTTTCCACCATTGCTAGAGTGCTACTTTTTTTAATTTTAGACAGGGATAAATGTTGAATATTTTTGAGGTTAGACGGAGGCGCAGTAACTTTTTCTTGAGGGTCATCATCAACCCAATTAGAATCACTATTAGTTAAAGCCTTAGATTCCCAATCAGATTCTGGATTAGCATTATCAGAAGAGTAGTTCATGTTTAAAAATTATCTCATTGTAATTACAAGAAAAACTTAAGTGATAATCTGTTCTAAGTAATACATATTTTAATTATTCTAGACTTAGTCTAATACATGTTAACAACTAATAACTTTTAAAACTATTATTGTAAGCGCATTTTATAATTTTTAAAAATTGATTGCTGCAACAATTAAATCCTTAAAATTTTGAAACACTTGAAAAGTAATACTTTCAGTTTTTTAAATTATGATGTTGTCACGGCTAGTCTAGCCAAGACTGTATTATCAATACACAGAATATCGTATTCTCGTAATTAAACCTTTTTTTCTCCTTTGGTAAGTGACTGCGTTACGGGTTTCCTCGCTAATTCACTAATACTAACTAATCCTCGATGAGGTAAGTCAGCAATTTTTATGTCGTGTTTAGTTGTTGCTTCTCGTCCATTTACTGAGAATAACAGAGTATCAGCTATCCGCGATGAATTACTGGGTTCGCGTAAACACAGTCGTCGGTTCAGTTACCATACATATACATTTAGCAATCACTTGTGTCAAAGAAATGCCTATTACTAGAATGTCTATTACTAGATTGTTATAAAAAAGACTAATAAATTTTGGGGTAGGAATACTGCTAACAGTCATAGTTGTTAGGGCAACAACACCTGTGGAATGAGAAATCTCTTCTAAAGTAGTTATTTATCCTCTACCTATGAGATATGAAAGTAACTTCTTTTACTTCAACACTATAGATATAGATTTTTACTCAAAATTCTCAAATGAAATGAACCGGGCTACCCAATTATTTTACAAAAATCTTTAATATCAATGTTTTCATGATAGTGGTGTTTTTTATTTAATGCTCAAGCGAATTTTTGATCTATCTGTTATGCTAAGCCTAGCAAAAATTGTCAGCCTGATTGTTAACTTTTAAAAGTTAGTTTGTTCTATTTAATCTTTTTTATGAGATCTTTAGCGAGTAACTGTGATTTTTCAAGACGATCTTGCCATTTTGATTGCTGACCTTGAGGAAATTCTTTGGGATAGTCAGTTATCAGACGATTCAGTCCTGTTAGCTTTCTTAGAGAGAGTACGATATTATTTACTCACTCATCAGTCTTATAAGAAGCCTGAAAATTATCAAAAAAGGACTGAAAGACTAATCGAAGATGTTTTAAAAAGACTGGAGACCCCAATAATACTCTGGGTACAATCCGTGGAAAATGACCTAGAGAATTTACGCGACCAAAGACAGTCTCTGCTTCAAGAAATTCGGCAGTTAGAATATAAACGACAACAAATGATGTCTGAATTTTTAGAAAAGTTAACTATCGGTTGCACTCAAGTTATCGAAGGACAATTTTCTAATTCTCAAAAAAGTGACTGTTTCGGTAAAGGTTACTTAAACAATCTCTCAGTTTCTCCCGAAATGTCTTCAGAAAGGTTAATCGGTCATATAGATTTGGACCTAAAAAAATTTTTAGACAGTCTTAAACAAGACTTACAAACCTATTCCGATTGTTTAGCTCAAGGAATCGAACATAGTTTTGAAGGGCGGAGGGAAGCTAAATTTCTGGACTATTATAATCACTTGCAGCAACAATTAGAAACAACGGCGGATAGAACTACTCTAACTTCGTCACTTCCTGAACAATCTACCAGGGTAAAGTCTACTCGGGAAAGATGGTTTTTAGGAATTGATTTAACTTCTGAGCAACTGACATCTGTTTTATTGAAATTTAGCCCTACAACCAATCCTAATGCAGTAATTTCTACTTTAGAAGAAACAGTTAACCTTTCGTCGGTTACATCAGAAGATGTAATGAGTCCTTTAGCCACATGGAAACTAGCTTTAAAGACTCTCAAAGCTCAGTTAATGGCTCAAACAACCTCTTTTACTCTAGGGGAAACACAATATTCTGTAGCTCAGATCATGAATGAATTGCAGGGAATTATTGTAGTTTGTCCTGGTCAATGGAATTTGGTTGATCGCACCCATCTTCAAAGTCTAATTTTAGATACTTACTCGTTGTCAACTTCAGATCAGATTGTCTGGGTCCCTAAAGCAATCGCTGTTGCTTTTAGTTATCTTTCTCCTGCTGAAACAACTAGAAATACCTTAATTATTGATGTAGAAGAAACTATAACAGAATTAGCTTTAGTGAATGTTAAAAATCCTTTTTCTAGTCTAATTAGTCGACAACTAACCTATGCTTTTAGCTCGATAGATCAAGATATTTTGTGTCAACTTATTTATCCCCAATGGCAATCTCAAATTACTAATATATCATCCCGTCTTCAATTATATTTTCCACAAGTGGGAAGTACTGACTTATTATTACGAGAAACTTTTAGTCAACATTTAAAAAATCATCCTTTAGGGAATACTTTTCTAGAAGTAGCTCAATTAACTCGACTTATTTTAAAACAACAAGATAGTTTTATTTCTTCGTTAGGAGAAAAATCTTGGGGCGTCACTCGTCAGGAATTTATACAGCAGATTACTACTCACTGGATCAAAAAAATAAATAAAACTTTAAATAATCTTTTTAGTTTAGGAGAAACTTCTCAATATGAAATAGGACAAATTATTCTTTGTGGAAAAGAAATAGAGACAGTTGATTATATTTTATATGCTTGGTTACAGAAAAAATTTTTTAAAAAGCCTGTTATTTTAAAGCAAAAAAAACAATCAGAAAATAAATTAACCCAAGGATTGGTTTACATAACAAATTTTCTTTAAATAAACAATGCACAACAGCCTACAGAGCTAGATTAATGCTAATTTTATTGTTCGTTATTAATATCTAGTATTTCTTTTCCAAATTAATATTGGGCCGGAATAGCCACACTAATAGCATCAATCACTTTATTAATCGCAATAATTTCTAGTCCAATATCATCAGCAAAAGTCTGACCTTTAGGTACAATTGCTCGTTTAAAGCCTAACTTAGCTGCTTCTTTAAGACGTAGTTCCATTTGAGATACCAGCCGAACTTGTCCCCCTAGTCCCACTTCGCCAATCAAGACAGTACGAGGATCAACTACTCGATCACGAAAACTAGCCACTACAGCAATTGCCACTCCTAAGTCAGCGGCTGGTTCCTCCACCCCTAACCCACCGACAGAGGCTACATAAGCATCCAATTTTGATAACGGAATTCCTACCCGCTTCTCCAAGACGGCTAAAATCTGTTGTAGGCGACTATAATCAACTCCAGTAGTGGAACGACGAGGAGAAGAATAACTCGTAGGACTGACTAATGCTTGCAACTCTACCACTAAAGGACGAGTTCCCTCACAAGCAACCACTGTAGCGGTTCCTGGAGCAAATTCATCGCGGCTGCCCAGAAATAATTCCGAGGGGTTAGTAACTTCTATTAGCCCATGTTCGGCCATTTCAAAAATTCCGATTTCATGAGTCGCCCCAAAGCGATTTTTAACTGACCTGAGAAGACGATGGGAAGCATAGCGATCACCCTCAAAATATAGGACTGTATCAACTAAATGTTCAAGCACTCTTGGTCCTGCAATCGTCCCTTCTTTAGTTACGTGACCAACGATCAGTAGAGTGATGTTCTCCCGTTTAGCCACTTGCATCAACGCTGAAGTACACTCACGGACTTGAGCGACTGAACCGGGAGCTGAAGTTAAGGCAGCAAAATAGAGAGTTTGAATACTATCAATAACAGCAACTTGTGGCTTTAACGATTCTAACTCTCGCAGAATTTCTTCCAAATCTGTTTCTGATAAGATGTAAAGGTTGGAATGAGTTTTGTTTGTCTCTGAATTTGCTGATTTGGAGTTTTTGAGTTCTTGAGCATTACTGTTAACATCAGTGGTCGTTGTTGTTTCTTTGACCCCTAACCGAGAGGCCCTTAATTTCACCTGTTGTCCTGATTCTTCGGCAGATACATAGAGAATGCGAGGTAATCTTTGGGACAGTTGGTTAGCCGTTTGTAGCAATAGAGTAGATTTCCCGATTCCTGGATCACCCCCAATCAAAACAAGAGAACCAGGAACCACACCTCCACCGAGAACTCGGTCTAATTCTTCGTATCCCGACGGAAACCTAAATTGTTCCTCTTGGGTGATTTCCGAAAAAGGAATTGAAATTCGGGGTTGAGGAGGTATAGCGGAGGTATTCTGTAAACGGATATTAGATTGCCATCCTCCCCGTAAAATTCCCCCTGATAGATTGGAGTTAGGGTTGATAACTTGTTCTTCCAGAGTTCCATAAACTCCGCAACTAGAGCATTTGCCAAACCACTGAGAAGATTCTGCGCCACAGGCACTACAAATATGAATGGTCCGAGATTTTGCCATAATGCCTTTTTTAAGAAAGGTTAAAAAAACTTAAAAAACTAGCTGGTCCGAGTCCAAAATAATTAAAAGATGATAATGGGTATGCTGTTCCATTATTCCGTTAAAAATCGTTACTACGGGAAAATAATCTATAGTTATTGACTTAATCATAATGGGAAAGCGATATTCTAGAAGCAGAAACATCATTATATAACTTAAAGAAAGTTCAGAAATTTTACATTTAAGGAGTACTGGAGAAATTGGAAATTCATAAAGAGAAAATTCTAGTGGTTGATGATGAAGCCAGCATCCGTCGTATTTTAGAAACTCGTTTGTCTATGATTGGTTATGATGTGGTCACAGCTGCCGATGGAGAAGAAGCCTTAGACACTTTTCATAAAGCTGATCCTGATTTAGTCGTTTTGGATGTCATGATGCCTAAGCTTGATGGTTATGGTGTATGTCAAGAATTACGCAAAGAATCGGACATCCCCATCATCATGTTAACTGCTTTAGGAGATGTTGCTGATCGAATTACGGGGTTAGAGTTGGGGGCTGATGATTATGTAGTTAAACCTTTTTCTCCTAAGGAATTAGAAGCAAGAATTAGATCCGTGTTGCGACGGGCTGACAAGAATGGAACTCCGGGAATTCCCAGTTCAGGAGTCATTCATATCGGGTTAATTAGAATTGATACGAACAAACGTCAAGTTTACAAAGGGGATGAACGTATCCGCTTGACGGGGATGGAATTTAGTTTATTAGAGCTGTTAGTCAGTCGATCAGGTGAGCCTTTTTCTCGTTCAGAAATTCTACAGGAAGTCTGGGGATATACTCCCGAACGTCATGTGGATACCCGTGTAGTAGATGTTCATATTTCCCGTCTCAGGGCAAAATTAGAGGATGATCCGAGTAATCCTGAGTTGATTCTGACAGCTAGAGGCACTGGCTATCTCTTTCAACGTATTTTAGAATCAGGAGAAAAGTTTTGATCATTCCCCGTCAAGCTCGAGCTGTGGCGGGGACAAAATACTCAGTTTCTATGTAATGTATAAAGTTAATCCAAACTTGGTGTACGGATATTTTACACAATGCTTTTGCTAGTTGCAGACTTCATTACTCATAATCAATTTTCCGTGATTACTGCTAACAATAATAGAGCGATTACGTCCAAATAAGACTGATTCTACTCTCACGTCAACGTCAGTACGCATATAAACTTGACTTCTTTGATCAATGGTCTGAGCTATAGATTGATATATTTTTTCAGTCCAATTACTTCCCATTTGTTCATCACAATCCCGCAATAATTTTAATCTATTTTCCGTAGTAGAACTTTTTAAAAGCTGTTGCAACTTAGTACTTATACAACCTATTTTAGTTCCGTGAGCAACTCAGATTTATAATCTTCTATCAACTAAATGATGATGAGTATGAAAAATTCCTCCAGCTAATTTGATTAATTTGCCATGATAACCAAACAGTACAAGAGAAACTAATTTTTGAACTCCAGCCGTAACTAATGAAGAAACTAGCAAATTCGTAGTTTTAATTCAGTATTTTATAATTTATTCCTTGTTGTCTCGCTAACTCTAACTTTTTATAAATTATGTTTAACCGCCACTCTTTTATCGAAAACGAAACATTCTCCGTTCCACAAACTTTGTTCTGATTGTACTTTCTCTAAATATTTTAAAATTCCCCCCTTGAGTTGATAAACCTCCTTAAAGCCTTTACTAACTAATAAAGAAGTGGCTTTTTCGCAACGAATTCCACCTGTACAAAACATAGCTATTTTTTTGTGTTTGGATGGATGAAGATTTTGAGCAACATAATTGGGAAATTCACGAAAATAATTAGTTTTAGGATTAACTGCTCCTTTAAAGCTTCCCATTTCTACCTCATAATTATTACGCGTATCAATAACTAAAATTTTTGGATCAGAAATTAAATTATTCCAGTCATTATAATCAACATAGGTACCGAAATTTTTAGCTAGATTAATGTCTGTAATTCCTAGAGTAACAATCTCTTTTTTTAGTCGAACTTTCATTTTTTTAAACGGTAAATACTCTGTAGAGACTTCTTTGGTTTCCAAGTCAGTTAAGCGAGGATCACAATGTAAGTAATCTATTACAGCATCAAGTCCCTGACGAGACCCCACAATTGTTCCGTTTATTCCTTCTTGGGCTAATAAAATTGTACCTTTAATGGCTTTTTGGTAACAAAGTTCTAGTAAAGGTTTTTGCTTTATATTAAAATCTGTTAATCTCACGAATTTATAGAAGGTAGCGACGATTTGATTCATGGTAGATTGGCTCTCAAAAAACTTGTCATTTTAAAAATTCTATGTGTATAATAACAAAAGTAAATGATTTATCTTGTCAAAGACTTCTCATAAATTGTCTGCTCGGTGGCTTGGGGGTATAGCTCAGTTGGTAGAGCGCCTGCTTTGCAAGCAGGACGTCAGCGGTTCAAGTCCGCTTACCTCCATCAGGCTGTACTTTTATGAGTTGTCTTTTAGGTATTTTCATGCAGTATTCTTCTTTTTTAATCGGGGAGCTGCAGGATTTTGGTTTCTTGCGATTTGACCTAGCGTTTGATTAACTGATTCCTAAATAGGGCCATAAAATTGGGTTTACTGATTAGATGTCGCCGCCCCGTAATCATTTAGACCTTTGAATGAATTAATACAAACATTTATAAGCAACTCAAGGTGGTAGTGGTAGGAGTTTATTCATAAACTAAAGGTATTTCATCGAAAGTCACTAAAGTAGCCTTGTTGATAGTTTTGACTCTTCCAGATTGAGTATGATGAATTAGTAGCTAATGGTAACTGCTGAAACTTATTTTTTAATTGCATTCTGTAACTTCAATATTTTCAATGTTATAACAATTTAGTCTTTAGAAAATTTAAAATTTTGCATTGCATAACTTTTAGCTTTTGTTTACTACAAATTTATCAAACTTAGGTTGTAAGAGCCGGATTTTTTTGATAGGATTTATTTCAATAACTATCATGATGACAATGATACTGATAGCATTAACATAACAATAAATTTTTTGCATTGCTCATTGTCATCATGAACGAGAAAAAGAACAGAAATATTATGTTTAAATCCAAGAGGATATAAAGTTTTAAAAACTACATATTGGATGAAACTATCATAAAATTTAATTAGAAAAATAATTTAATAGATGATTTAAAAATTAAAATACTTATGTATTTATTCAATAAATAAAATAACCAGAACTTATATCGAAGAAGGTATTCAATATCTTGAATAGTTCCTATGAAAAAATATAATAATTCATGCTAATCGATAATGATCTAATTTCTTATTTTTTGTCTTAAAAAATTTGTCAAGTTTTTACTCAAAAACTTGACAATAGAAAGAAACAAGAGTGAGGACAAGGATTATTCCGTCTCCTAAAAAAAGCGAAAAAAATAGATGATTTTACATTAAGGAAAAATTGAACTGAAACTTACTGCAAAGATAAATAAATAATTACTCAGTTTGTGTAAGTAGTTAGTAAAAAAAGGGCACATCAGTTATAGTGGTAAAGATTTTTTTCTTTAAGATACTAATCCAACTAGCCCCTTTGTTTTTGTATTTTAGTATACAGTATTTAGTACATAGCATTTTTATCTTTTAGAATTATAATCGTATGGATAATTTTTTTCTGCTTATTCCTGATTTTTAGCACTTAGAGTTGATATTCTATTTAGTAAAATTACTGCCCGATAATTAAGCCATCTTTGTTTAGATTTTATCATTTTTATCCTTAATTTGAGTGTATATTTTGGGTGTTAGTAATTTTTGCCTAATTTCCTGTTTTATTTGCCATTTTGAGCAGTAAATATAAGACATTACGAATAGTCTTAAATAGACGACATACGTTTTGCCTCTTTTTTGTACTATTTTAATCACTTTTTAAGGTCTTGGCATAACTGATAATGTTCACTAGACTATTTGATTACTTCTTTTTGAGTTATCAAACTATCTAAATGTTTTTAGTTTGTGTTACATCATTAATTACATTTTCCTTAAAAACTTCATTTATCAACGATTTTTTATCATTTCTATTTTATGAGACTGATAGTCTTAGTGAAGATTTTACAAATTTTTTCTTGCCATTTCTAATTTGTTTAAAGATTAAGCCTCGCCCTAAAATGGTGAGGCTTAAAAACCAGGTTTTGGCTCAAAAGTTAGCGTTTTCTACTACCAAAACTACGAGAACGCGACCGAGGATAACTACTACCAAAACCACTCTTGCGTTGAGTAGTTGGTTTAGACATTCCAGAAGTTCTTAGCCTACTCGAGCCCACCCCCGAACCACTTGATTTACTAGAATCAAGGGAACTTTTGCGGGTAGAAGGAGACCGTCTTAGATTTCCTGAAGTCCGTAGGGTTTCGCGATTTTGCACAGCCGCAGGGGGAGCATTGTATTTACTTCGGTAGCTATCAACTGCTTGAGTATAGGTGTTTCCGGAACCCCCATATCCCCTAATTATATCTCCTGGTTGATACATGGGAGGAACATAGTAACGAGGGCTAAACAGTAAACTGCCTACCGCTTGACCCACTAACGCCCCAGCAAAAGGAGTCCAAAAATTAGATTCCCGATTCACTACTACGGTTTGGGGTTGTCCAGTTTGAGCATTAGTTTGGGTTTCAGTTACGGTATGGACGTATTCAATTTTAAAGTCTTTGGTGAGGGACATGATAGCTTCATTTCCGGTCACTTCGACTGAGGTTTTGTCCCCATTAGCAATTTGTTCATCTGTCAATTGTGCCATTTGTAAGTCAGCAGTCTGATAGACAGAAGATGTTCCTGGGGGCGTGTTTAAAAGCATCAGAGTATAGGTTCCATCAGCATCGTCATAGCTTGCCTGTTGGACTGGATAAGTTCCTTTATTCACTTGGTTAGGAGAAATAACCGGTGAATTCTTAGGGGTGGAAGAAGACTGGGTTGAAGTGGTTGATGAATTGCAGGCTATTGTCGTCCAACATAGGGCTACAATCATCAAAATAGTAATGAATCTGCGTTGCATAAGTTTAGATTATTAGACTAGGGTTGATTATAGGGAGATTAGTTCTGAGAAATTAAGTAATAACTGATCATTGGTAAGTTCATCACCTAATCGGGCGGGGGAAAAGTGTACTTGTATTGCTTCTAAAATTCCTTGATAATTAAGGTTAATAAGAGCTTTAAGTCCTTTTTCTAAAGCTAAGCGATCATCTAAACTGGTTTCTAATTCAGGCGCTTCACCTTTAAAAGCCACTATAATCATAACAACCACATTACGGGTCATGGGAAGAGATAAGGGGACGTTTTCCTCACTGGTAAAACTATCAAATTCTGGTTCACTGAGGTAACGTTGGGCAGAATCCGTGAATAGTTCGGTGATATAATCTCCCGCCTCTTCTTCTTTCCAAAAAACATCTCCTTCATTGGCGGCTGATCGCCAATAAATAGACATCTCTAAGAGTTTTTGGCAGATGCTAACTAAGCCTTCTCCTAACACCCCTAAATCTCCTTCGGATTCTAGGGCGTTTTGGGCAGTCTGGTTGAGAACCCCTAAAAGGGGAGCGACTTCATCTCCTGCAAGATGGATGAAAATACGAGAAACTACAAAACGGTTTTTCCCTGTTAACTTGTTAAAACGATTACCTAAAGAACTCATAATAGTGTTTTCCTTAACTATAGAGAATTAAGCGGGAGAGAGGGAAATTTTTAACGTATGACTTCTAACAGCTAACTTTATTTTTTATTGTTTTTGTCTGACTTTCTTTCTTTTTCTGGGGCAAAAATTTAAAAGAAACCGGAAGTAGATGGTTCTGTCTCAAGATTATCTGTGTCTAAGTTAGTCTCTTGGAAGTTTTCTATAATGTAAGACCCACTGGTTTGAGATTAATCGTCTGCGATCATTGTTGGTGTTTCTTTACATCTTTCTAAGGCAATTTCCTTAGAAAGGATAGATTCTTTTGAGGTTTCCTGTTTATTTTCTTTTGGCTGTTCAATATTACAAGTTTCTGAGGTCATTTCTGTCCCTTCAACAATTATTTTCGTTGCTTGGGGCTGTTCTAAAAAATTAAAATTCTCTTTCTTTACTTGTTGAATTGCCAATTCTTCTCGCTCTCCTAATGCTTCTGCTACTTCATGTTCTATCACTGCTTTTTTTTGAGAAATTGTTTCAAACTTTTCTTGTTTCTCCAAAGTCTCAGAATTTTTCCAGTCCTCTTTTTCTATGTTTAATTCTTGTTGATTAGATGATTCAGTAATAATTTCCGATGACGGTTTAGATTTCAATCTGATAAACCTAAATAGAGAACTTAGAAGAAAACTTAGAGAGAAGCCCTTCTGCTTGGGTTTTTTGAGTTCTAATTCAATGGTCGTAGAGGATTTGGATTCGGTTTTTACAATAGGGGTTTTTATTGGTTCTTCTGTTGATTTTTCCGCCAGTGGGGGTGAAGGAAGTTTTTCCTCCGAAATTAATGATTCAGGTGTTTTTTGGGAAGAGGTTTCTAGGGTTTCTGTTTCTCCTATCAGGGCAATCGCTTCTGTTGACTCTTGAATAAAGGTTTCTGCCATTTCTGGGAAGGTATCTTTTTCTGTAGACACTTCTTTAGAGATTGGTAGATTAACTTCTCTGGTAAGGAAGTCTTTTGCTTCTGTTATCGTCTCTACCACTGGGGATGGAGTATCGGCAACATTAGAGTTTTTCTTGCTTCCTAAACGGCTTTTTACCCAACTTAGGATGGAAAAATTAGTGAGAGCAGTTGGGTCCTCTGGACAAGCGATCACTCGTCTCAGCCGAACAGTTTGCCACCCGAAGGATACTACTAAAATCACTGCCGCCGACTGTCCCAATAAGATTCCACCAGTAATGCGTTCAGCACATACCCACAAAACTAGGGCATAAAATAAACCAATAGCACTCCAAAGAAAGTCATCTTGGCGATGCAATCTTGATAAGAAGAAAGCTGATAGATACAAAATTATGCTAGTGAAGGCGATGATAATTGCTAGGATATAGGCCAACATCGAATGGGTTACTCCTTGGGTATTTTCTTTATCATTGTGAGGCATCTTGCCTCTTATTTTATTGTTCATCGGATTGATGATCCAGTTTTTCACTTTAGTAAGTTAGATTAGTTACCAAATTCTTTGACTGAGGTTGTCTCCTTACACTTGATATTGTTTTTAAACCTTTAAGAAACCTCCATGAGTCAATCGCCTCTTCCTCCTGATTCTACGTCAAACTATTTGATTCGTCTGCTAAAAATAGCTAAAAACCCGTATAGTGTCGCGATCGGATTTGCTTCTGTAACCATTATTATCATTGGCTACACGGGGTTATGTCTTTTTCTTCAAAAATATCTTCCTCCTTGGTTAGAAAAACAAGTTAGTTACTTGATTAATCGTCCTGTTGATATTGATGAACTTCAAGGTTTTTCTCTAACTCGTCTTTATCTAGGATCTACTTCTGTACCACAAACTTCTAAGCATCCTAATCAACTTACGGCTAGTCGTGTTGTTGTTCATTTTGATCCCGTTGCTGTTTTATTCAAACGAACTTTAGTGATTAAAGTTGTACCTGAAGATGTTAAAGTTGAGTTACATCAGTATTCTGAAGGAGATTTACTTAGGGGAGAGATAACAGATGAAATTATTCCTTTAAAGTTAGACCTTACTTTTGATGTTACAAATGTTGCAATCAATGTCTTTCCTCGAAGTACAAATAATCTTCTCGTAACAACTATCAATGGACAAGTAAAGTATAGTGAAGTTACGAAAGCAAAGTGGGATTATGATCTTGATTTAGCCTTGCTCGGTAGTAAAATTTTTCTCGAAGGGACAACAGTTATTGATACTAAAGAAAGTTTAGTAAAGTTAGCTGTTTCTAAGTTTGATTTTAGCAGATTAATGCCTCTTATTATTAATTCTCCTATTCAATTAGATCAAGGAAATATCGAAGCAGATCTCAATTTTAATTTTCCTTCTCTTGAAAGATTATCTGAAACTAAAGCTAAAGGTGAAGTTAGCTTAGATAATATTAAGGGAAAAATTAAATCTTTTCAAGAACCTTTTCAAATAGCTGCTAATTTTATTTTTTTAAAAAATAAAATTGTGATTAAAAAAACTCAGGTCAATCTAGGCAATATTACTACTAGTTTATCCGGTCAATATGATTGGACTACTGGATTTAATTTAGAAGCTAATATTAGTGGTTTAAGCGGGAAAAATATTTGGCAAATATCCCAAATTAAATTACCCATAAAAGTTAAGGGAGAATTACAAGCTAAATTGAATTTAATAGGAACATTTAATGCTCCTTTGCTAAGTGGAAAAATAAAAAATAAACAAATAATAGAAATAGCTCAAACTAAACTTAAGAATATTACTATTGATTTTCAAAGCAATTTGGATAATTTTTTATTAAAAGATTTATTAATTATCCCTGAAGTCGGGGGGTGGATTACTGCCCAAGGTATAGCTAAACCTAAAATTATTCAATCTCTTATTAATGGTAAGCCAATTGATTGGAACGATATTCTTTTTGAATTAGTTTTCAATACTGAACTACCAGGTAAAAAATTAGTTAATGACTATTATAAATTGCCAAGAGAAGTAAAATTAAATCCCTTAAAAATACAAGGGAATATAACTGGGAATTTTGCCAATCCCAAAGGTTTAATAGAATGGAATACAGCTGGACGTTTGAACAGAACCAATACTCAAATTATCAGTAAAGGTAATATTTTAATAGACAAGAATAATGTATATATTAAAAATATAGAACTAGCAACCCAAAGAGGGAGATTAAGTATAAATGGTAGTGTAAATCTTGAAAGTAAAAAATGGCAAGCTTACTTAAATTCTACTCTTCTAGATTTAACTCCATTTACTTCAACCATTTGTAGCGTAAAATTAATAAAATGTCCTGATAATATTTTTCTAAAAACTGCCAAAGTTAAAATACGAGGTAATCTTAATGAACCTTGGAAAAAATCGGTTGATTTATCATCTAATTTAGCCTTAGTATTAGACGACGGTAATCTTATTATTAATAGTCAGTTACAACAAGCTAAATTTACGACATCAGTAACGGGATTAGAAATACCTTTCAATTTATTATTATCTAATATTTTTATCCCAGTTACATTAAGAAAATATCAATTAAATTTATCAGGAAATATAGAAGAAATTTTACAGGAATCAACCATTGATGTTAATGCGATTAAAAGTGATTCTAATTTAGAAGTAGAAATAGCTAAAAGTCCTCTGAATGTCCAAGTGACCTGGCAGAATGGATTTTTTAAAGGAAACGCTGAGCTGAGATCTTTATCCCTCAATCAATTTGTCCCTCAGCTAGCTATTCCTGTTCAATTGATTAACAGTAAGATTAACTTCCTAGGTAGTCTACAATCGCTATTATCTTTGAGTAAAACTCCCAACTTTAATGACTTTCAAGTAAATGCTGACATGCAGTTTAAGCTCGCTGATGGAACTATTACAGCTATTAGTAAATTAAACCAAGAACAAATAACTGTTAATGCGATAGCTATCCCTCTATCAGTTCCTAATCTTTTACCACAATTTTTTATTCCTATCAAAGTTAAAAAAATAAATATTAACTTAATAGCTAATTTACCTGATTTACTAGCTTTTGATTTAAATACAGTGCAGGGTAGTGGTCAGCTCGAACTCGGAGTTGCTAAAAAAGAAATTACCACATCAATTAAATTAATTAATAATAAATGGCAAGCCAATATTATTGCTAATCAACTAAGTTTATCAAGCTGGAAAAATCAATTATCAACGAAAACAATAATTGAACCAGTTGATGCAGAAATAAACTTATCAGGAACTTTAGAATCGTTATTATCATCTGACTCTATAATTCCTATTGAAGCTAATAATATATCAATAAAAATAGGACAACAAAATATAAAAGCTAATGGAAATTTAATACTAACTAATCTTTTCAACAGTCCTGATATTACTTCTATCAATTTAAATGTTGAAACCCAAGCTGATTTAAAATTTTTACCTATTACAAAATTTTTATCTAAAATTCCTATTTATAAACAGCTTTTACCCCAAGCCATTAATTTAGCAGGAAAAGTAAAATTTAAAGGTAATATAGTTGGAAAAAATTTATTAACTTCTTCTATATTTGATGGCAATTTAAAAATAAAAGGAAACTTAATTTTATCAAATTTTGCCTTTAATAAATTAAATTTTGAATCAATCTTAAAGGGAGAAATTAATTTAGTAACTGGAAAAAAGATTTCCCTTGATTTACGAGGAAAAAAAGATGTTATTACTGCCATTTTTACTTCCTGTTCGCAACAAAACTGTTTGCTCCCTTATATACCACATTTCTTTGAAATCAGCCAAAAATACGAAAATTTATCTCCAATCACTATCAAAGGAAATCTTAAAGGTGATCGCTTAGTTGCTAACATTCAAAACTTCCCCTTAGAAGAATTAAAATTGTTCCCAATTAGTGATTATGGTTTAACTGATTGTTTAGGGGGTAAAGTTAATCTTGATTTAGAAATTGATTCATTAACTTTAACAGGTAGAGGAAAGTTGGATATTATTAATCCTAACTTAGGTGAAGTTTTTGGAGATAACTTACAAATTAATTGGGTTTATCAGAATGACTATATAACTTTAACAAATACCACTTTAAAATTAGGACAGAGTAGTTATAATATTGGGGGAGAGATCGCATTAAAAACAGGAGAAATTCAAGGAAATTTACGAGTAGATAAAGGTTATGTTCAAGAACTTTTAAATATACTAAAAATTTCTGATTTTGACAGTATTTTACGATTTATACAATTTAAAAAAGATTTTTTAACACATTTTAAACAAGTAATTCCTCAACCAGTTGGCAATATTAATACGCTACTTTCAGAGCAGGTCAATCAGTTGTGGGAAAATGATCAAAAAATCAGTAAAATTGCTATTGAGAAACAAGGTAGCAAATTACCACGAGAATTAGATATTCAAGGTGAATTTAATGGAGAAATTTCCTTATCAGGAACTCTTGAAGCTCCAAAAATAACCTTTCAATTTGAAGGAGAAAATTGGGAATGGATATCTCAACTACCAACTTCCTCTATCATTAATCCCTTAGGGTTTGTTCTCGAAGATTCTCCAGTAATTTCTCTCGAAAAGTTAGCAATCAAAGGAAATCTAGAAAATGGAATTATTAACATAAATCCAATGATTAAACTTAATGAAAGTTTAATTCAAGCTAATCTTAACTTAACTTATGACAACAATCAGTTTGACTTACAACCTTCAACTTTCAGTCTTAACAATCTAACTTTAGAAACAGTACGTAACTTAATAGCTATTCCTGGGGATATTAATGGTAGTATTGATATAGCAGGAAACCTCACTGGAAGTTTAATCAAACCAGAAATTAATGGGATATTTTCTTTAGAAAAAGTAGTTATTAATGCTCGATTACTTAGACAAAGTTTTCAAGGTAATTTTACTTATAGTAATGCACAATTAGAACTACAAATAGATAAGCCAGATTTTATTCAAGCTTATGCTCATCTTCCCTTACCTATTAAGATCAATAATGACAATCGATTTAAAATTAATGTTCTACTAGGAACTGAAGCATTTTCTCTATTAGAAATTTTAACTCAAGAACAAGTAAGTTGGGTTGAAGGGAAGGGAAAAATAGATATTGATCTGAGTGGTAAAATTACTGTTAACAATGAAGTAAAAGTCAGTTTTGATCCTAATAGTCAGTCAATTTTAGATTTTAACTCAATAATATTTAAAAGTTATTTATTGCCAGACACTTTAACTCTGAATGGAAAAATAGCTATACAAAATAGAAAAATAGAAATAAATGAATTGATAGGTAAAATTGGAGAAATAACTGTTAATACTACCGGAGTACTACCATTGTTTTATTCATCGCTTGAGGATACTGATAGTGCCATTCCTTTAAGCGTTACTTTAAACACAAATAAGATCAACTCTAATAATTTATACCAAGGAATTACTAATGCCTTAATAAACATTAAGGGAACAGTTTTTAGCCCTGTCATTGAAGGAGAAATACAGTTAAATCAAGGTAAGTTTATAGTTCCTAATTTTATTTTTAATTTTTCTAAAAAAACAGAATCACTAATTTTAGAACAGTGGATAAGAAGAATTAGTTACCTGGAAGAAGTTGTTATTCTTCCAAAATTTAATGACTTTAGAGTTTCAATTAAAGAAGTGGCAGTTGAGCAGAAAAATATTAGCCCCAAGTTTGTTTTCAACGTTAGTGGAAATTTAAGTTTAAGCGGTCAATTAACTAGTTTTTCTTTGCCCGGATTACTTGCTTTAAAACCGTCAGGAAAAGTTTACATCAATAGTGGAAAAGTGGATATTCCTGTTACTCGTGTTTTTATCCCTCGTCAATCTAATAATACTATCACCTTTTTACCACAGAAAGGGTTATTGAATCCTTATATTGATCTAGAATTTAAACTTTATATATTGAATATTGCTTTAAGGGCAATTAATCTTAATGAAGTAGCTGATGATATTGTCCAAAGTGGTCGTTCCCAATCAGTAGAAATTACCCTAGGAATAAAAGGAGATGCCAACCAATTACTTCCTAATCTTGGTGCCAAATTAGAAGAAGTTTGTAAACTACGGCTAGATCATTATCGTCCTATTCCCCAAACTTCAGCAATTGATCCTAATAAATTAAGACAATTAGCTAACTGTATCAAGATCAATAATTTAGGAACCAATTCAATTCAAGACTTACTCCAATCTCCCATTGTTTCTTTTTCTAGTAGTCCTCGTTTAAGTAGGAGTGAGTTTCTAACGCTTTTGGGGACACAACTTCCTAATTTAGTCGAACAATTACAACAACAAAATTCAGCCCAATTAGTGGAAGCAGGACTACCTCAAGTGGCAGTGGTCTTGTTTCCCTTCTTACAAGATTGGCTTTTTGACCTTAATGAAACAACGAATCAAGTGGGAAAAGAATGGGACATAGGAAATTTGCGCTTATATCCAGTCTTAGAAAAAGTTTATGAACTTGAAGATAATTCACTGATTCGTTTTTCCTATGATTATTCATTTAATGAGGTAATCATCCGTTATGAGAATAAATTTTAATACAATTTAAAACTCAGATCGTGTGTGTCGTCAAACATCCACTTCTTTCAGCCAAAAACAGAAAATAGGTGATAGTGAATAGTTATAAAAATTAATAATCTCTCCATCACTAATTTAAAGTGAGTTCGGCTAGCTCTAAAAACACAGTCATTATTCTCAATATTTTGAGCTGAAATATAACGAGGTTGACGAACATCCTAAATAGCAACTATTAACAATTGTTTAAGAACAGCAAAAGTAAAAGCTAACTTATATTTTAATTCTAAATTATGGAAAAGTTTTTTTAAAATAAATGAGTATAAGTAATAATTTTAACTAGAAAGTTAATAATAAAAAATACAAATACTTTTGTTTAATTTTTAAAATATTTTAAGTTAGTTGCTAACTATTTCAATTTTAAAAAGCCTACGAAGTAAAATTAAATCAATCTAAAATTTTGTTAAACTTACGTTTTGTTTCTTGAGGTTTTTTCTTGCTAGAATAAAGTTTCAGTTCAATAAGTTTTGAAACTCCCGACTTGTAAAAGGTCAGGGTTTCCAAAACTTGAACTAGGCGAGAAGTGAATTATTTAGTTTCTGAAAATTCAGCATCAATTACATCATCGCCACCCTCGGAAGAACCCCTGGAACCTTTACCACCTCCAGGTGTTGCGCCTTCAGGAGAAGTTGGTCCACCAGCTTGTTGATAGACACTAGTACCAATACTATAGAGAAGTTGCTGTAAATTTGGCATAACGGTTTTGATGGTGTCTTCATCTTCTTTGTTGATAGCTTCTCTGAGTTGACTAATTAATCCTTCAGCCTTAGTTTTATCAGCTGCAGGGATTTTATCGCCCAACTCTTTGAGTTGTTTATCGGCTTGATAGACTAAAGAGTCAGCCTCATTTTTGCAGTCAATTTTCTCTCGACGCTCCTTGTCAGCTGCAGCATTTACTTCAGCTTCTTGGATCATGCGATCAACTTCTGTATCAGCTAAGGTAGAAGCCCCAGTAATGCTAATAGACTGTTCTTTACCTGTTCCTTTATCTTTTGCGGTTACATTAAGAATACCGTCCGCATTAATATCAAAAGTAACTTCAATTTGAGGAACACCACGGGGTGCAGGAGGAATACCATCAAGACGAAAAGTTCCTAAACTTTTGTTATCTCGCGACATTTCCCGTTCTCCTTGAAGAACGCTAATCTCTACATTTGCTTGTCCATCTTGTGCGGTGGAAAATACCTCAGATTTTTTGGTGGGGATAGTAGTGTTACGGGGGATAATTTTGGTCATGACACCACCAAGGGTTTCTACCCCAAGAGATAAGGGTGTTACGTCAAGGAGCAGAATGTCTTTAACGTCTCCAGCTAAGACCCCCCCTTGAATTGCTGCACCTACAGCAACCACTTCATCTGGGTTAACTCCTTGGTTGGGGTCTTTTCCTAAAATTTTTTTAACTAATTCTTGTACAGCAGGAATGCGAGTAGACCCACCCACTAAAACAACTTCGTCAATATCACTATTACTGACTTTAGCATCCTTCATGGAGTTTTTTACAGGAATCCCACAACGATCAATTAAGTCAGAACAGAGGTCTTCAAATTTAGCTCGTGTTAAAGTTGTATCAAGATGTTTGGGTCCTTCTTGAGTAGCTGTGATAAAAGGAAGGTTAATTTCGGACTGAGTAACGCCAGATAGTTCAATTTTTGCTTTCTCTGCGGCTTCTGTCAGACGTTGTAGAGCTTGTTTATCTTGTCTTAAGTCTACTCCTTCTTTTGCCTTGAATTCTGCAGCTAAGTAGTCCACAATTTTTTTGTCAAAATCGTCTCCTCCTAGATGGGTATCTCCAGAAGTGGCTAGTACTTCAAAAACACCATCACCGACTTCTAGAATGGAAACGTCAAATGTTCCTCCCCCTAAATCAAATACCAAAATAGTTTCGTTACTTTTTTTATCTAACCCGTAAGCCAAAGATGCTGCAGTAGGTTCGTTGATAATACGTTTTACTTCAATTCCAGCAATTTTTCCCGCATCTTTGGTCGCTTGACGCTGAGAGTCGTTAAAGTATGCGGGAACGGTGATAACTGCTTCTGTAACTGTTTCTCCTAAATATTTACTCGCATCGTCGACTAATTTACGGAGAACTTGGGCAGAAATTTCCTCAGGGGCAAATTGTTTGCCTTGCGATGGAGAATCTAATTTAATGTTACCATTGCTGTCTTTATCAACTTTGTAGGAGACTTCAGTGGTTTCAGTTTTGACTTCGCTGTATTTACTTCCGATGAAGCGTTTAACGGAATAAAATGTATTTTCGGGGTTCATCACCGCTTGACGTTTAGCAATTTGTCCTACTAAGCGCTCACCATTCTTGGTATAAGCTACCACTGAGGGGGTGGTCCGAAACCCTTCAGCATTGGCAATGACAGTAGGTTTTCCTCCTTCCATAACCGCCACGCACGAGTTAGTAGTTCCTAAGTCAATTCCAACAATTTTTCCCATATTAAACGCAACTCCAAGATAACTATAAAAATGAACTGATACTGAACTTGAATAAAAACCATATAATATTTTAGGGATTATCTTAGGTAAGTTCAGCCACCTATATCTATAGTGACGGCAGTGGGTCAGTCTTCGGTAGTGTAGTTTTCCGAACCTAATATGACGGGTGGAAAAACAGGCAAAAAGACAAAGACAAAGGTAAAAGGTCAAGTCAACTTGGTATAAAAAGTATTTAATTCACGCAATTTATTTCTATAATGAATAAGAAATAACACTATTATCTTGAAATACAGCTAAACAAAAAAATTACATTTTTTTGTTTAGCTGTAGCACTAACTTGATGATTATCTTAAAGACTTTGTAATAAAAATAGATAAGATTCCCGGATATATCAGTAATCTTTATTAGTTAACTTAATTTCATTATTAATATTTTGTACTGTTTCTTGGTGAAAATATACAATACTTTTATTAGCTAATAGCTCATTATGCTACATCTTATAATTATGATTAATAGATCATAAAATACTAAAAATTTATTATATTCTAATATTCAGAGCTTATTTGTTTTAGTTAATTATCTTAAATCTCTCTTTTCATGAAAATATTTGAAAGTAATAGTTAGGTTTCATTCGTATATTGGTAAAAATTTACTTTTTATTCTTTAATATTCTTAATTTAAAGAACGATATACCTACTATTGTAGTACATATAGTTGCCATATGTTTCTATAAATATACATAGTATTTAACCAATAAATCAGTTCTTTTCTTTAATTTAAAATTTGATAATTTTCGTAAAGTTAAGGCTTTTATACGAATGTCTATAATCTCTATTGCAACTACTCTTTTAAAGAAGAATCTAACAAATATTTTCTGGTGTTTTCTGCGTATAAAATTTTTTCATAATTTTATACTCCACTATTGTCTGTATAGTAAAACTTATTTAGATATACCTACATTTTTAGATCAATGTTGATCAACTAAATTCAGCTATTTGGTATTTACTCTGAGAATTTAATTCTATAAGTTTTTTAGTTAGTAATTTGATAAATCAGTGGATACATTACTATCCAAAGTCATGGAATACCATAGCAGTTGGTATTTTTTTATGTAACTCGAACCTTTTTTATAATTCACTTGAATTGTACTCTAACTTCATTCAAACATTTAACTGGCTATTGTTTTCTAGGGTTTTAAGTTTTCGAAGTAAATATTAAATACTTTCTGATTGAAAAAGCTTTCTTTAAAATCTAAAAACTCAAGGCAATAACTAATGCTCAGGTGTATGAAGCTTTATAGATAGAAGTTATTGATCTTCCTTATCTTTCGATCAAAAGCTCGCCCTTAAAATCTCTGATCCTTTCTGCTCAAAATCAGGATATCTATACAAAGGGAACAAATCTCGATTATCGACTCATCTCAACCTGAGAATCTATCCGGTGTTTAGAGTATTTCGAGCAATTGACCATTAGAATTATGATACTAGTACCTTTTTGAAAATATCGAGAAATTTGGGGAACTCTCTAGATACATCCCTGTTAACCTCCTTGTACTTGGAATTACTCCGGAGGTGATTGATTATCGTTTTCAGGGGATTTGTTTAGATATCAGTTTTTGTTAAGTCTTCTTAAGACAAAGATTAAATTTTACTCATGGTAACTTTTAGGGTTATTTTGATGATTATATATTAATAATAACTAAAATAACCCCCTTATCGGCCAACTTTAACCAGTGACTATTTTTAATACCTTTAAGTCTCTTGACCAAGATAAACGACGTAACCTTTCATTTTTATTTAGTATAGACTTACTATTTTGGACTAATTTGACAAGTTTTCTTCCCACTTTACCTATTTACATTGAAGATATTGGGGGGACAACGACTCAAGTTGGATTAGTCATGGGAAGTTTTGCTATTGGGTTAATTTGTTCTCGCACTGGGTTAGGATACTTAGCTGATGGGTATAGTCGTAAATTGGTGGTTCGCATTGGTATGTTAGTTGCCACACTTGCTCCTATCGGTTATCTTCTAGTTCAGTCTGTTTGGCCACTGATGGCTATTCGTACTTTTCATGGCATCAGTTTAGCTGCTTTTACCACCGGTTATAGTACTTTGGTCATAGATTTATCTCCTATCAAACAGCGAGGGCAATTCATAGGTTATATGAATTTAGGAGCTCCAATTGGTATGGCAATTGGTCCAGCTATGGGTACTTTTTTAAAGGAGTCTCAGGGATACCAATCGTTCTTTTTAACAACTGTTGGCATCGGATTTTGGGGTTATCTACTCGCTTCTCAGATTCGGGAAAAACCCCGTAATCGTGACATAAACGTAAACTCAACGATATTTGATGTACCTCCTCGAAATTTTAGACAATTGTTAAGTAGTCCCTCGATTTTGGTTCCGGCTCTCATTCTATTATTGATTGGATTAGTCTTCGGGACATTAGTGGCTTTTTTACCGTTATTTTTACGGAGAACTGCCTTGGGATTAAGTGCCGGATTGTTTTACACTACCGTTGCCGTTGCGAGTTTCATTATGCGGGTTGTTTCGGGACAAATGTCTGATCGCTATGGTAGAGGACTATTTATTACTGTTAGTCTTGTTTGTTACGCAATTTCTATGGGTTTGTTAACCCAAGCTCACAGTGCCAGAGACTTACTCCTAGGAGCCATTTTTGAAGGAATGGGGGCGGGAATGCTAATTCCCACGATGATTGTACTTATTTCTGAGCGGTCTTCTCCTTCTGAACGGGTTCGAGTTTATTCGGTATGTATGGGAGGATTTGACTTAGGACTAGCCATAGCTGGTATAGTTTTGGGAATTTTAGAACAAATGATAAGTTATCGTTCCATGTTTGCTTTAGCTGGTAGTTTGGCTACCATTGCCATGATAATATTTATGAGTCAGTCCAATAAAAGTCTCAAACATTCCCTAAGTTTTGCTTTAGGACAGGGAAAGGATTTATATTCTCGGTAAAAGAATTAGGCTGAATAATTAATCCCATTAATTTTTTCTAGAGATTAATTTTAAAATGTATAGCTTTAAGATCGGTTTTTTCTCTACACACTAATGTAATTAAATGTTAATTTAGGGTATATTTAATCTATTTAACTTAATTAAATCTCTTTATCTGAATGCATATTGCTTGGCTAGGAAAAAAATCACCTTTTTGTGGAAATGTTACCTATGGTAGAGAAGTGACTAATGCCCTTCTAGATCGAGGATATAACGTTAGTTTTCTTCATTTTGCTCAAGAGGAAGTCCATTCTTCTAATTGGCCTGATTGTCCAGAAGTTTTTCTTCCCTTTCTATATAAATCCCAAATTTATACGATTCCAACGCCAAGATCAAACAAAATTTTGATGCAGTCATTGGAAGATCTAAAACCTGATTTAGTTCATGCTTCTCTAACCCTTTCCCCTTTAGATTTTCGACTTCCTGAAATTTGTCAAGCTCTCAATTTGCCTCTAATAGCAACCTTCCATCCTGCCTTTGATAGTAAACTTCGTAATCTTAAATCAAGTACTCAATTTTTGACTTATCAATTTTATGCACCATTTTTGGCTCACTATGATAAAGTCATAGTTTTTTCTGAGTTACAACGAAATTTACTAACTAAACTAGGAGTTCCCACTGAAAAATTAGCGGTGATTCCCAATGGGGTACATACAGACAAATATTCTCCTGGTGTTTCTCACCTTAAATCTAAGTTTTTTGCTAAACGTCTTTTTGTTTATGTAGGACGCATCGCTACCGAAAAAAATGTTGAAGCTTTACTCAAGGCTTGGAAACATACTAAAATGGGCTCGGAAAGTCAATTACTTATAGTGGGAGACGGTCCTTTAAAAACCTCGTTAGAACTATTTTACGGAGCCGAGTGTGGAATTCATTGGTTAGGTTTTGTCGCTGATGAACAACAACGCATCGACATCCTACGGGGAGCTGATATATTTATCCTACCCTCGTTAGTGGAGGGGTTGTCTCTGTCCCTTCTTGAAGCCATGTCCTGTGGATTAGCTTGTGTAGCGACAGATGCGGGGGCAGACGGAGAAGTCTTAGCTGATGGAGCAGGAATTGTGCTTAATACCCAGGGCGTGACCACTCAATTGAAAACGTTGCTTCCCCTATTTCAAGATCATCCCGATATCACTAAACTTTTAGGGCAAAAAGCACGACAACGAGTTTTGGAAAAATATAACCTCAGTGATAACATTATCCATTTGGAGCAAGTATATACTCAAGTACTACAACAGTCGAGTTTTACTATCCTGGGTTCTTTATTTTAAATTTTGAATAAAGAGTAACTGTCGTCTCAAATTGAGATCTTTATTTTCGGTGAATTACTCCGTTGAAATCTCTCCATAGAAAATTTGAAGCTATAATAGAACTATACATTCTAGTGTAATGTTACTCAAATTAGAATGAATTATTCTGAAGTTATCGTCCATCGCTTTCTTTGTCCTCTTTCCAGAAAAGCGATGGACGATTGTCTCAAGTATACTGGTATTACTAAAAGATCATAGAATTTAGAATAAAGACTATTATTGTTTATTGAGTTTTGTATATAGAGATGAACAATTATTTAGCAAAACATACAACATTAAAATAGTACATACTCCTATTGATTAATATTATTTTTAAAAATGAGTAGTTATTTTAAGTTCTGTTTTATTTATCCTGAATTTTACTTTATCAAAATTTCTTTACAAGAATACAGTTAAAGCAATTATATTATCAATTATAATGATAATATATAAAATGATTAATGTGCTATATTCATGATATGATACCTATTGGTCAACTTTAAACAATTGATACGGCAGATACATTTTTTTAAAAAAAATAAATAATTAGAGAAAAAAATATGTCAGCATCATTATAAATATTAATATCTTTTTAGATAAGCTGATTTAAACAAACTGATTATACTTCAATTTAATAGAGATTAAATTTAACAGGGCAGAAAAGCGGCAATTATTAAATATAAATCTGAGTTTATAAGAAATAACTTCATCGACCTTAATGAGAAAATTTAAATCACTACAAATAGGTAGTTTAAAAGTTTTAGGACAGGAGTTAGTAGAAAAAAATAGATTTTAGTTGATATTTATAATAATATTTATCACGTTTTTCACCAAATATAATAAATTATATTTGGTTACTTTTACACATACTTTAATTAATGAAAATAAAAATATTTTTAGCTAATAAATTTAATGCTTACTTTTATAGCAAATATGGTCATAATGTGGTTAATTTAATTTAATAATTAACTGAAGCATAAAGCCGCACTGTTTTAAGTGTTACTTGCGATAATCGAATTTTGGATATGGCTGCCCGTATTATTAAGCTAGGATATGGATATCTAGCAACCTAAGCTGTTTACTTTCAATTGTAGTTAGTGTGTAGCTCGGTAAAGTGAGTAAAGGCAATAGAAGCTAAAAATTATCAAAAAAACGAAGTTTAATGTCTATCTTATAAAGTTATAGGATATCCCGTTTTAAATATTGTTGTAAAACATCAGGAACTTTAACAGTTCCATCAGGGGTTTGATAATTCTCTAAAATAGCAGCCATAGTACGACCAATTGCCAACCCTGAACCATTTAAAGTATGGACATATTGAGTGCCTTTTTTGCCTTTTTCTCTAAAGCGAATATTAGCTCGTCTTCCCTGAAAATCTCCACAATTAGAGCAACTTGAAATCTCTCGATAGGTTCCTGAGGATGGCAACCAGACCTCTAAGTCGTAACATTTATTCGCCCCAAACCCTAAATCACCTGTACACAATTCCAAAACTCGATAGGGCAATTTTAAGGCTTTTAAAATTGCTTCAGCGTTGTTCACTAAACTTTGGTGTTCCGCATCAGACGTTTGAGGATGAACTATCTTCACTAACTCCACTTTATTAAACTGATGAAGACGAATTAGTCCACGAGTATCTTTTCCATAACTCCCTGCTTCCCGTCGAAAGCAAGGGGTATAGGCGCAATGTTTTATAGGAAGTTGTTCCGCTTTCAATATTTCCTCTCGATATAAATTAATTAAAGGAACTTCAGCGGTAGGGGCTAACCAGAGGTCATCTTCGCTACATTTAAAGCTTTCTTCGGCAAATTTTGGTAATTGTCCAGTGCCCTCCAAAGAAGTGCTATTAATTAAGACAGGGGGCATCACTTCAACATAACCCACCTCTACCTGACGATCAAGCATAAAATTAATTAGAGTACGTTCTAGAGCCGCCCCTACTCCCATTAGGGCAATAAAACGACTTTGTGCTATTTTTACCGCTTTTTCTACTTCTAAAATACCTAATCTTTCGGCCACTTCCCAGTGGGGAAGAACTTCAATCTTTGGTAGATACTCGTCTCCCCAGCGACGGACTTCTACATTTTCTGTTTCATTTTTGCCTAGGGGAGTCGAGTCACTCGGAAGGTTAGGAAGCTGAAGTAATAGAGTTTCTATCTCATATTTTATTTTTTTCTCTCGGTGTTCTAATGCATTTATTTGTTTTTTTAAGTTATTGCCTTCAATTTTAAGGATTTTAATTTCTTCCTCTTTGGGGTTACTTCCACTTTTAATCTTCTGTCCAATGAGGTTTCCAATTTCGTTACTACGGGCCTGTAATTTGGTTCGAGTTACTTCTAATTCACGCGAAGCACGATCACGGTCTAAAATAGAACTCAAATCATATTCACTGTAACCACTGCGACGATTGAGACGTTCTTGAATATGTTCTGGATTTTCTCGAATCTGTTTTAAATCTAACACAGAAGACTCAACCCCTTAACTAAAATTTTTCCTCTGTTAGGATAGCCGATTTTGGGCAATGTATTGAAATGGTCTTTATTTATTTTTAGACTCTAGGTTAGACAAGTGAAAGAGTTTTTTAAAAAAAATATAAATAATCGAATACTTACCCCATAAAAGTACTCTTTAATTGGTGGTCATAAAGTTAATAAATATTTATCTATTTCAATTCATCGCAAATATATTATTCAGTGCTACTAAAATATTAAGTAAGATCAAAATATCGTATCAATGCTATGCATGTATCCCAAATATTATACCATCTACCGATTCAAATAAACTTAAATTTTGGGAAAGTTATAAACATAAATATAAAAAATTAAGTTATTATTAAATATATTTTTAGGGATCATCAATAAACCTTTATTTCTATTCTAGAAAAACCTTCTTAATTGTTTAATTCCTAAAATTTTTCTTGTATTTTAAGGGAATAAAGTTTAATAATTATATTATAAAGCTGAGTATTTTTATTTAGAGATAAATAAACTCTTTGCTAAAAAAATAATAAACAGATTATCTAATATGGTTGTAAAACCTATTTTAGTAGGTTTATTTTAAAGGAGAACAATACCATATTTTAGTTATAAAAAAATGTAATTTTTTTATAACTAAAATATAATTAATTATTGCTGCTGGCAATATTATAAGTCATAACTAGAATTAGTCAAACTAGAATGGAAGAAGTAAAATAAAAAATGTAATTTTTTTGTTAATAAAGTTTGCTCTAATTAGATAGATTTATTTTTATTAAAAATATTTAAACATAAATAAATAACTTAAATACAAGTATATATCAAACATCAATCAGGAGGTTAATTATGACATTAATTATTTAAAAAATGTTAATTTTGCTATTGACTCGGCTATCTTAATTTCATCTAAAATTAAATATTAAAAAATAATTTAGTTAAATGTATAATCACTATTCTTCTTTTTTTTAGCTTAATTATTATCTTGGAACATAATCTTCAGATAATAACTTATTCAGTAATTACAATAATTTTGTGAGAGTTGATAACCATTATTGGTTAGTAACTATTAAATATAGTATACATCTTCTATTTATTATTCATAGGAGTGACTGAATGATTGTTTTATTTTTAAGTTTATCGAGTTAACTAAAAATCACGCAAAATTCTATATTGAATTATGTTGAACACTAGAGATGCTCTATTAAAAATGTTAAAACAAGGATTTTTTTATTTTCATAAATCTACTGATCGTCATCCTATGGTTGGTAAAAAATGATGTTGATCGAGTATCTTGTACCAAGATTTAATAAAAATTAGTTTTGCTCGATTGTTCTTGTCTATGAAATCACTAATTCTCCCTATCTATCCTGTACTCTAAAATGAGGACAAGGTGTTGCTCATTGATCAAGTGTTATTGCCTTATAAATATTACCTTGGTAGAAATTATTCCTTATGAAAACATGGCTAAAGCCATTAAAACTATGATTTTCAGGGTGTTCCCAACTATTGGGATTACGGCGGCTTATGGCATATGTTTAGGGGCGAGGGAGATTCAAACGAGACAAGTAGATAAGTTTTTAATACATCTTGAATTATCTACCATTGACTTTGACGTGGAGAACGGAGATAAAATTCCTATCGAGGAAAGTCATCCATCTGAAATTTACCAAGTAGGAGAGACTCAAGTTGGTCTCAATGATATTGGTTTGGTTATCATAATCCAGTTTTTGACATTATGCCAACCAGTTTAATTGATGCCATTTTTACAGAAAAAGGGGTTATTAAGCCGAATGAACTTTTAAAGCTCAAAAAAGGTTAATTCCCATCACTGAGTGCACTCATAGTAATAGCTGTCTAATTGCTCAGATATTTTTCACTAAAGTGTTTGGTTAACTGTTACAGTTGTAGTTCTTTTGAACTTATTTTACAATCTAAATTTAGATATGAGCTAAAAATATGAAACAATAAGATAAATTTGATTAAATTCTGAATAACCAATTATCATAATGAAATTCTATGTCCACTGTAACTAATACTGATATGACTCAAACCTCTCAAGAGTTAAGTAAAAACAAACAAGAATCAATAGAAAATTTTTCCATTAAAACAACTTTTACCGTTCAAGAAATCCAAGAATTACTTCCCCATCGCTATCCTTTTGCATTGGTTGATCGCATTATTGATTATGTCCCTGGAAAAAAAGCTGTCGGGATTAAAAATGTGACCATTAATGAGCAGTTTTTTGCTGGACATATTCCTATTCGTCCCATTATGCCAGGAGTATTAATTATAGAATCGATGGCGCAAGTTGGAGGGGTTATTTTAACTTTACTTCCTGATATGAAAGGTGAATTTTTTGTTTTTGCAGGTATTGACAAAGTTCGTTTTCGCTTTCCTGTAGTTCCAGGAGATCAGTTAGTTATGACGGTAGAATTATTAAAATTCAAACAGAATCGCATTGCTAAAATGAAAGGGCAAAGTGTAGTTGATAAACAAGTAGTTGTCCAAGCAGAGATGTTGTTTTCTAGATTTCATTAAATCCTTAAAATTTTTAGTAGTAACCTGGTAGTTTTAAAGTGGATGTAAATCCTAGTTAATATCCATAATTATTATGATTAAATTATGCTATGCAAACTTTAAACAAGTATTTAAATAAAATAAATAAAAAGGTAACGTTGTTATTGTTGCTGCTGTAGGAATGATAAATAATAGTTAAACTAGGACTAACGATTATCTAAGTTAAGACAATACTCAAGATTCTTCCAGTCATTAAATTCTCGTTAGATCACAAAACAAGGTTTTCTATATTTCTATTTATTGGTACTCAATCTCTGAATAATAACTGTTTAAAATTATGTTTTAATATTTCTTCCTGTGTCAATCAATAATGGAGTAGAAAATACTAAAGTAAAAACATAATTTAAACCAGTTTTATAGCTTATAGCAACTAATACTGAATGCAGTAACCGAGTTTATTGCCAAGAAATTCACAGTAAAAAAATACGCTTTTAATCAATTATCATCAATAAATTTTAAAGTAATCATAGTCTTCTAATTAGACAGCTACTATTTTAGATACATCTTATATTTTTCTTTCTAAGGAATACAAAATATTATTAATAATTACGTTCTATAATATATTTTTGGTGCACCCTACAATGGGTAAAGCTGATAAGTTTTGATGTTAAATGAGTCGAGCAAATGCTTATTAAAGAGTGCCAATATTAAAAATATACTATATACTTTTTCAGTATTTAATCCTAGCTTGCTCAGGACAAGCTAGGATTAAATACTTTAAGAAGATAATTCTTAGTAGTTAGCGTAGTTTATATGTTTGATCAGAAAAAAACTAACCTCAGATACTTTAAATAATTTAATTAGAATATTCCTCTTTGTACTTTCTTTGCTGTTAATGTCTAAGTACGTTGAGTATATTAGGAAGTGATTAGGTGCCCTGTATATAGTATACTGAAGAGCTTATCAATTTATAAAACTTGTCAATTTTTACCTTTAAAGTTTATTTACTTAGCATCTCACTAGTTAGTTTTACATCAAAAGTTCGGTAAAATTTTAATAAAAAATGGTGCCTCTTTAATAGATTTTTTATTTTAGTAATGATCTAAGTTAACAACAAACGATATTTTTAATATTACTTTTTAACTTTTTTAAAAAATATTTTATGCATCTATTATTAATATTTAACTACGTTATTTATGGATAAAAATTTTATACTCCTAGAAATATTTTAGCCAGATTTAGATAAATAACAATTCCTAAAATATCAACAATAGTAGTAATAAAAGGAGCAGACATTAAGGCCGGATCTAAACCAAAAGATTTAAAAATATAGGGAAATGCTGCCCCAGCTGTTGCAGCAATTATAGTAATTACCAATAAACTTATTCCTACTGTTAAACCTACTTCTTGGTGTCCAAAAAATAAAAAAATACCAATGACAACTAAGGGTCCTAAAACAATTCCCAATAATGCACCACTAATTAATTCACGAATAATAACACTAACAGGTTTTTTGTCCCTTAAAGCTTCTGTACTTAATCCCCGAATAACAACAGTCGAAGATTGCGCTCCTACATTTCCTCCTGCGCCAATTAGTAAAGGTGTAAAAAAGGCTAGGGCAACAGCTTCATCTAATACCGCTTCATACTGACTTAGAATAATTACCGTTACTGAGTTGGTTATTAACAATAATAACAGCCAAGGAATCCGTTTTTTCACTACTTCAAATAGTCCTACTTGGAAGTAGTTATCTCCTTGAGATTCTACTGCTACCATTTTATAAAAGTCTTCGGTTACTTCTTCTTGTATTATGTCAATAACATCATCAACAGTAATAACCCCTAACAGATTTTCATCTTTATCCACAATTGGTAAAGCTAATAAGTCATAACGTTGAATAAGTCTAGCAACTTCTTCTTGATCAGTATCAGTGTAAGTATAAATTACATCCTGTGTCATAATTTCTCCTAAAGTTTGATCCGGTTCAGCAATAATTAAATCTTTAAGGGATAAAATGCCAATGAGACGTTTATTAGTATCTGTCACATAAATGTAATAATTAACTTCTGATTTATGAGCTAATGTTCTAAGTTTTCCTTGTGCTTGGGTTGCCGTTAAATATTCTTTAAGGGCAATATATTCAGGGGTCATAAGTCGCCCTGCATTGTCGCTTTGGTAACCTAATAGAAGAGCAGTGACCTCTCGTTCTTTTGGGGCAATTTGAGCAATTAACCTTCGGACTAATTTAGGTGGTAATTCATCAAATAATTTAGCCCGATCATCCGGAGACATATCATTGACAATAGCGATGGCTTCTTGATCATGAAATTCTTGAATTAATGATTGTTGTACTATCGGATCAAGATATTCATAAACATCTATTGCTTCTAATTTTGTTAAAAGACGAAAAGCTATTATCTGTAAAGTTTTTGGCAAGTCTTCAATGGCTTCAGCAATATCCACAGGTTGAACAGGAATAAGCAAAGTTTTAACCCCTTCATAATTTTTCTGCTCCAATAAAAGTTGAAGTTGGACGCAAACTAATTCTCTAAGTTCACTATGAGAACCAATAGAAGTGGTCGTATCAGCATTCGTCATTATTAATACTCCTTTATTTATGGATTTATACTATACTCAGTTTAAAGGCAAAACAGCTTATTTTTGAAAATTATTTAAGCTCTGATTGTCAAATTCTAATATTTCGTCTTCATAGGTTTAAAAAATCTTGATTTTTTATTCTTACAATAATTCCTCATGATTAATTATTTGATTCTTAGAATTCATTAATAAAAAATAAAACTATTAGATAAAAATAGAAAAAATATTTTATATATTATGAATATCCTTGATTGTGGTAAGATTATAGGCTAAGGAAACCCTGATTATGTAATAGTAAGGTATAGAATACAACCTTTATAAAAGTAGTTAGTTAGTCCGAATTTTTTAGCAGATTTAGTAATGAATTAAGTATGAAACATACCCTATCTGTTCTAGTTGAAGACGAAGCCGGAGTTTTGACTCGAATTGCAGGCTTATTTGCACGTCGTGGCTTCAATATTGAAAGTTTAGCTGTCGGTCCTACTGAGACAGTGGGAATCTCCCGTATAATCATGGTTGTCCCTGGAGATAATGACAGTATTGAACAGTTGACTAAACAACTGTACAAGCTAATTAACGTCCTTAAAGTCAATAATATTACTCAGACTCCCTGTGTAGAACGGGAATTGATACTCGTTAAAGTTAATGCATCGGCTTCTAATCGTGCCGAAGTAATTGAACTAGCCCAGGTGTTTCGAGCTAGAATTGTCGACATTTCTGAGGAGACAGTTACCATCGAAGTGGTCGGTGATCCTGGTAAAATAGTAGCCATTGTCCAAATGTTAAACAAATTTGGGCTTAAAGAAGTAGCACGAACCGGAAAAATTGCTCTAGTTCGAGAATCTGGCGTTAATACAGAATATTTGAAATCCCTCGAGGCAAAACTTCAAAGTTTTTCTTGATAAATTGATTTGAGTAAGTTTTCTAATTGTTCCTCTCGACAAAGTTTAATCAGCTCATGGAAAGCCTCTAATAATTTTGCACAACTATCTCCATGCATGGGGCTTAACCCCCAAACATCGTCAACCCAATCTTGTGGACAAGTATCCTCAAAAATAAGGCGTTCTAGAAGTTGTTTGATTTCGGTTTTGGACATAGTCATTTTTATTAAAAATCACTTAATTATTATTAATATGAACGAAAAAGTTGAGAGTGCAAGATCCCAGTTTTTAACCATGGGGATAAGCTCGACAGGCAATTTATTGCAGTCTCACAAAATCTATACTAGCTTATATTAATACCAACAATATCAGCACTAAATGATAATCTGTAAATTTAAATTCAAAGAAAAAAGCCAACAATACCAACCCATTGGTGAGAAAATAAAAAAGGCTTAATTTATCCGTAATAAATACTTACAATCCCAGAATATTCTAATATAGAGCTTTGGGTACAATGGGCAACAATGAACTAGCTCTCAAATGCAAGTTTTTGTAGGGATTGCTTCGCTACCATTGGCGGTTCGCCAAAGTTATAGCAAGATAACTCTGGCGAAAAAGGAATTTCTCAAGTCATATTTGTTTGATGGAGAAGATTAATTCAACTCATATTGTTTTAGCTCACTGAAAGAAACTATTTCTAGTGCTCTGACATGAGTTGCTTCTAGGATAATTCGGGGAGCAACCCCAACTTCTAAGGCTTCTTGCCAGCGTGACCCACACAAACACCAGCGATCACCTGGTTTTAGCCCAGGAAAATTGTACTGAGGAATAGGAGTGCTAAGATCATTACCCTGAGACTTAGTGAATTCAAGAAATGCTAAACTCATTTGGGCACAAACAACATGGGCCCCGTAGTCTTGACCCCCTGTACGACAATAGCCGTCTCGATAATATCCCGTCATCGGAGAAGTGCAACATGCAATCAATTTAGTCCCCAAGACGTTTTTAGCTTCTGTCATCTCTGTACTCCTATTCAGAGAATTACATCTCAAATGATACTATCATACCAGTATTAATATCAAAAAAATATGTTTGGATTAAACTTAATCCAAACATATTTCAATCAATTCATTGTCAGTTATCAGAAGATTTTTAAAAACTATGAACTATTCATGCTGAAGCTTGGAAATAAGTAACATAAGTAGTTTATTAGCAGAATTTTTTTTTATCCGACTTTTGCATTGTAAAAAAAGTCCTAAAATTATTCTTTACAAGGTGGCAAACTTCTCATTTTCTATTGATATATTGAACTTGATAGCGATTATATTTCTACTCTCAATAGAAAGCAATCCTAGAAAATTGTCTTGTCTTAAAAACTATAAAAATCACTACTGTTATGGAATACATCGTTAGTCCACATTATGTACTCTAATGATGATCGTACCTGATGATGCTAAATTGAGACTACCAATAGTTATTGAAAAGATTGAGCTAATTAAGATGATTTAGCTAGCTAGTCAAGTTAAAGTTTGTCTATTTTTGTATTGAGTCACCTAATGATATAGCTTTTCCAAATTCTCAATAAATACTTTGAGATATTGTTAAATAATCAAACTGCTATAAACTGGTCTATTTTGATTGATTTTATAGGTTATCTTTTGGCTTTGATGAGGAGAGAGCTTTGAAATATATTTGATAATCACCTAATTTAAAATTATGGTTACACCCTTAAAATGGCAAAAACCCGATCAAAGAGGAAGATACAAGTTTTAAAAAAAATTTTTATACATTAGTAATTCTAATTTATCAGAAAGTTTTATTAATGGTTAGTATTTCAACGACTCAATCGAATATAGAAGGCTAGTATTTTATTACTAAATAAGGTAATACTTATCTTTTTACTTATTATTAAATAAAATTTAAACTTCCTTAAAAATAACGAGTATAAATACTTACAGTATGAAAAAATAATAATACTAAATATATCTTAAAAATTAAACCTAACTAATAAATTTCACTATTATGGTATTGTCTATTATCTCTTTACCTTACTAAAAGTCTTGTTTTACAAGGTCTCCAAGATCATAAAAACAAAGTTTTTGTAGTTATAGAATATAGTTGAAATAAGAGTTTTAGAATTAATTTATTACCAATTTATCATCTCTAATCTAGAAGTGGCACTGAAACCTAATAACTATATATTAATAGTCATTACAATTTGGAGAAAAAAGTTACCTTTAGTTCAAAAACATCTTATTTAATTCTTTAAAGAACACTGTAAAGATAATTAGTGAGATCAATAATAGACTTAAAAATAATCGATTACTTTGATGCTAATTTTAACTTTAAAAAACTAATCAAATTTTATTTAACTTATTGATAGATCAAGAATTTATTTAGCAGAAGCTGCTTAGTCAATAAATTTGAAAAACTTATATCAAACTTATAAAACTTGTTTTTACACTAGTTATTTATAGTTTTAAAAACCTGAAACGGATGCTGGCTTCTAAAAATTATTAGAAGTTTAATAATTAAATTTTCAGCAATATACTGTCAACTTTTATGTTGACAATAAAAAAAATTAAACCTAGTTATCTTATAGAAAAATCTGGCAATTATTTGTATCAGTTTTGTATACGTCACTAAAATAAAAAACAAGCTTCTCATGTCGCTTAAAAACTTTTTACCAGATTAACCGATAACTTCTTATTTTTATAATCTATCCATGACCTCGTAAAATTAAATTATTTCCCTCACTAATTTATAACACTTGTATTTTGAGAAAAATAAACACTTTAAAATTTTAACCTACTATTAGGATATTTACTCCAATTTAAAACAATATTCAGTTTGTAAATAAAATAAGTTTATTTATGAAATAATAGTACATAAAAAGTTAAATATACTCAAGCAATTAATGCTAAAAATTTGTGAAGGAATAAAAAAATAGATCAATTTAAAAAGAGATAAACGTTAAAAAATCAAGACCTAAAAAAAATTCTATACGAATTGAAGCTAATCTACAAGAGGAATTAAAAAATAGAGGAAGTTAAGTTGAAATCAAGTTAACCCTAAACTTATATAATAAGGTTTATTAAACATGATTTAACAGTCAACAGATAACCAAATAATTCCAAGTAGGATTTAACGGTTATTGCCTCATCAGCTGATAACTAATGTTAAGATATAAAATCTGGCATATATTGTTAAATTAAAGAGTAGACATAATCAATCACTCATAGGAGACAAATATTATGGCTTGGCGTGGTTCTATAGAGATTAAGGATCGCATTTTTGGAACCTTGGTTTATTGTTTCGCTATTTTCGATGCAATATTTTTTAGTACCTTTTTAGTTAACCAATTTCCTGTTTTTAGCTTCTTTTTACTACCAGGGTTTCCAATTGCAGTTGTTTACAAATTTTCCGTTCAATTGTTTGGGATGTTTGGTAGTTTTCTAGTTTTTATGATTCTCTTTTTGGGAATAGTTCGAAATGATAGGATCAGCCACTTTGTCCGCTATAATACTATGCAGACTATTCTTATTGGAATTCTACTATCGCTGATTCAACTAATTATGCAATGGGCTCTCGTTCCCGCCTTTGGCAATAGTGGTCTATTCATAGAGACTTTGTATAATGTTGTATTTCTAGGTTCCATTGCAGCTTCCTACTATTCAATGATTCAATCAGTTTTAGGGCGTTACGCTGAAATTCCTACGATTTCTGAGGCGGCATATTCCCAAGTTCGTTACTAGAGATTTGAGACACAAAAGCAGGCATGACAGGATTTTCTAAACTACCAATTCCTTCAATTTCAACTCTAATCTTATCTCCTACTTTAACTGGACCTACCCCTTCTGGTGTTCCTGTGAAAACTACATCCCCTGGCATTAAGGTCATAATATGGGAAATATAGGAAACTACAGCTTGCGGTGAAAAAACCATCTCATGAATTAACGCTGATTGTCTAGGCTCAGGATCATCATTGACAAAAGTCTGTATTCTAGCTCCTGCACTTAATTCTCGCACAATCCAGGGACCGAGGGGACAAAAGCTATCAAACCCTTTAGCTCTTGTCCATTGATCATCTTTTCTTTGTAGATCGCGGGCGGTGACATCATTGCCAATAGTATATCCCCAAATTTTGGTACGAGCTTGTTGAGGAGAACAATTTTTAGTAATCTCACCCATCACTAAAGCCAATTCCCCCTCATAGTCAACCTGCTGGGACTGAGGAGGATAGTAAATCGGCTGACTATCAGGAGTTAAAGTTGAAGGTGGCTTAAGAAATAATAAAGGTTCTTGGGGAACCATATTACCAAGTTCAGCAGTATGGGCACGGTAATTTCTCCCCACTGCTATGATTTTGGAAGGAAAACAAGGGGCTAACAAGTGATAAGTATCAGCTCCTAAAATAATGTCAGTCATTTGTCCACCGTGCCAAGGAGCAGCATTTATGACTGTCACTGTGCGGTTAGGATTAAGGGAGCCGTAGTGGATTTTTCCTTGAGCCGTTTTGACTCTAACATAGCGTTGCGCCATAGCAGTATACGGTCAGTTAAATATATTTGAGTCGATGAGATAACAGATATACTAGCGTTAAATCTTTTAATCGTAGTATGATCTTATTTGGATATGTTCAAAAGACTTCCCTTGCTTCTCAAGCCTAAAGCTATAAAGAAGCCCACTTGTCCATAAGGAGATTACCGTTATGCATGAAAGTTACGAAATGTTATACATTCTGCGCCCCAGTTTATCAGAAGAGCAGGTGCAGCAAGAAGTGAGTAAATATGAAGATTTTCTCAAAGAGTACAACGTAATCGATCTTCAAACCAATATTTGGGGTAAACGGCGGTTAGCTTACCAAATTCAGCGGTACTTTGATGGAATTTATGTTCAAATGAATTACCAGGGTGAAGGGACTCAAGTAGCCCCCTTAGAGCGAGCAATGCGCTTAAGTGAAGAAGTAATTCGCTATTTGACTATTAAACTTAAGAAAGCTGCGTCAAAAGAGCTAGATTCCGACGTTGGAAACCAAGAAGAACTAGAACAATCTGTTGATAGTTGAAATATGACGGGGTAGTTGACAAGACAAAACCCGTACATATGGGTCAGGGGTAATCTATCCCGAATTTTTGGTTGATCCTCTGTCTCAATACTATTCCAATATTTTAACCATAAGTAGTGTCCATCTCAAAAACCTTGTGTTAGAATCTATACACCTATAAAATTTGTTTATAAACTAGTTTGTTGTTGTAAATATTAGAACAACTAGCACAGTTCTTGAGGTAAATCTGTCTTGAAGTGATTCTGTTGCCGATCTGACAAACCTCACAGAAAACCGATTGAACATATTCATCAGGAGCAGTCTGTACTAATGGACTATTTGGAGAGAGTTCTCGAAAAGCTCAAAGAATGGGCACAAAAGTTGATTGAAACGTTACTCGGTCCGCAAGCTGAGCCTGAACCTGAGCTGCTCCCTATCCCTGTAAACGATTCACAGCACCGCCGTTAGGCACAGTTGATCTGAAGTGTATTCTGAAACTTTTAGACGACTCAATGTTTTGGTTCTTCACGGTCCTAGTCTAAATCTATTAGGAAAACGGGAACCACTTGTTTACGGCTCTGTCACTTTGGATAGTATAAACTACCTTCTAACAGAGGAGGCTAAAATTCTTGGCTGTAGTCTAGAATGTATGCAATCCAACCACGAGGGAGTTTTAGTGGATGCTATTCATGATTCTTTGGATAAATACCAAGGGATCATCATTAATGCCGGAGCTTATACTCACACTAGCATTGCCATTAGAGATGCTTTGTCTGCAGTAAGAATCCCTACTATTGAAGTTCACATGAGTAATATTTATAAGCGGGAAGATTTTCGTCATCATTCTTGTATTGCTGCTGTTGTTATCGGACAGATTAGTGGTTTTGGTGCGCAGAGTTATAAATTAGGATTATACGCTTTGGTTGACATTCTTAGAAATGGGAATTGAAGCAATTTTTCTTGTAGGACAAGAATAGAACTGACTATTTTCTATTAGATTAGAGTGAAAACGGGGTTAATGCGAAAGAATAAAGTTAATTTGCTGTGACTGTTAGCGAGATTAAGCCTTCAAATCTCGAATTATTCTTGAGACGGCTATATTATTGATAAGTAGTCGACCTGTAACTACATTTACGATGATATCCAACAAGAATTGATGTCTTAAGTGTGGCGTCATAAACATTAGGATGAATTACATAACAAGATCAATAAAACGACAGAAACAATGTAAATTGCTTATACCTTACTGAAGTTATTTCTTTAGATAAATTAGGTAACAATCGAAAAAAATTAACAGAATATGTACAAGATTTTAGAGTATTAAGTGCTGTTTGCAATAGTCGCCTGTTAGATGACATTGTAAATCGACAACCTAATTATACGTAGTATTTGGATTTATACACCCAAATCAGACTCTCATGATAGAAATGTTTTTGATATTGCTCAAAAAATTGCAGTATATTATTAATCTAACATTCCAGTTGCTATAATTAAAATCATAAGAACGGTTTTTATTGCATCAATTAAAATTGAAAATTGATTACAAAAAGCAGTATGTAATTACATAATAAGTAGTGAGTTAATTATTTTTCATTTTATACTGACGGGAGACAATTTTAAGTCTAAAGTAGCAATCAAACTCATTAATTTAGTTGTTCCGTTTGTTTATCTATCCAAGGTGCTATATTAATTCTAATTAGAATATAACTTTAGGGATATTTGTTGGTGAATTTATTTAGAAATCTATTGTTGCTAGACAAACAAGAATAGACCTAAAAATAATGATAAGTATAGAAACTATCTAAAAATATCAAAAAAAGTAAAATAATTATTGAATACAAAGTAAGAGAAACAAAGTATCAACAATATATAGAAAAGTTATTGATAAAAATTAATAAAGAAATACAAGTAAGTTTAAATCCTAAAATATAAAAGAAGGTATAGAAAGTGAGTTGTTTTAAATAGTTATCTAGATTTATTTTATTCAAAAAATAATTATTATTAATAAATAATAGCAAACCTAGTTTTTTAACTTTGCTATAGAACACTAGGTCATTATAGTATATAGATTTTTAAAAAGTTTATAGAACAATTAATTCTATTCAATCTTTTTTTGCAGACGTTTTAGAGTTTTGTACATTTCAGGAAGGCGTTTATAGATAGCAGAAACTTTCAGATATAATTTATGAGGAACTGCCGGACTACTAGAGATTATTTCTCCTGGAGCGATATCATTAGTAATACCTGTCTGTCCTGTAGCAATCACCCCATCTCCAATGTTGATTTTATTAGCTACCCCTACCTGTCCAGCTAAGATTACTCTATTTCCCAACTTGACGCCTCCCGCTAAACCAACTTGTCCGGCCAAAATGCAATTTTCGCTAATTTTGCAACCATGGGCAATATGAACTAAATTATCCAGCTTGGTATTACGTCCAATATTAGTAGTCCCTACAGCAGGACGATCAACCGCACTATTACAGCCAATTTCTACCCCATCTTCGAGAATTACATAGCCTGATTGTTCGATCTTAAACCAACCTTGAGGGGTTGGAACAAATCCAAAACCCTCCGAGCCAATAGCTGCTCCACTATGAATTACACAATTAGACCCGATTTGTGTACATTCATGGATAGTACAGTTAGCATGAAGGATGCTATGACTTCCTAGGAAAACCTGTGGATAAATGACTACATTAGAATGAATACATACGTTGTCCCCTATAGTTACATCGTGTTCAATAACGACATGGGGACCAATATAAATATTTTTACCAAGCTTAACAGAGGGATCAATGATAGCACTCGGATGAATCCCGGGAGCAGGGTGAAAAGGTTTATAAAAAAAATTAATCGCCTGAGCGAAGATTAAACGGGGTTCTTTGGTAGCTATCCAAGCAATCCCCCTTTCACTGGCTTGATTTTGTAATGCCTCATCAAGGGGTAAAATAAGAGCGCTAGCTGCCGTTTTATTAACCATAGGAGCAAATTTATCTCCCTCAATATAGCTGAGTTGTCCTGCTATCGCTTCATCGACGGGGGCGAGTCCGACAATGTTAGGGTTATTATCGGGGTGATTAGTGAGGCTAGAATTGATGACTGAGGAATTAAGCTTTTTGGTAATTTCATTGAACTTCATCATTAATTTTCCTTGAAACCTGATTAACTTGAAACCTGATTAAATTTTAGGAAGTTGTTGATTATTTTTCTGGATACCTCTGATGACAATAATCCTAGCAAAGATTTAAGCCAACTTTTAATCAAGTAACTAGACCAAGATTAACCCCCATTATCCTAAGTTATCTTTAAAGGGAAAAGTTAGTTAACTCAGTAGGCTAAGTCTAGAGTAAATGATAAGCTGGTCTAGATGTTACCTAAACAATTACTCACCACTTATTATCATCGACGATAGATGATTAATAGTGAAGTGATCTTTATACCACCCTATAACCGTACAATTAAAAACACACATGAAAGTTGGCGATCGCGTCCGTGTTATGGCATCTATTATTGTTTATCATTACCCTCAGCATAAAAAACAGCCCTTCGATCTCAAAGGGATGGAAGGAGAAATCATTGATATTATTACAAATTGGCAAGGAAGGCCGGTTAGCAGCAGTTTTCCCTTCTTAGTCAAATTTGATAAACGGTTTAAGGCTCATTTTCGAGATCATGAACTAGAAGTGATCAAACCCGAATAAGCATTTAGCTAAACTTGGGGAGAATAATTTTCAGAAACTTCCCAAGAACCAATCACCTGCAACTTTTAGCGTAGTTAGACTTTACTGACAATCCTCTGTTACAGCTTTAGCTCGCCAGGAAGTTCTTGCTTGAATAAAAAGTTTTTTTCTCCGAATATTTCTTGTCTGTAAAAAAACGCTTGTTAAGTCAATCTTAAAGATTAAGAGTAGAGTGTATTGAAGCAGCGAACCTAAAATGCATTTATTTTGGTGTGTTACAGGATAATTCAACCTAAGCCTAGCTTACCACAAGCATCATTAACTTAACGTACCCCACTTAATGTTTTTTCGAAAACCGGTCTTAGGAGTTGCACATTGACAGATTAACTTAAATATGGTTGCTATGAAGATATTAAAATAGTCACTAAAGGTAAAAAGCAAAAAATTAGTGAAATAGAGAAGGTTGTCAAAATTAAGAGATAGTTATCCGAACTCTTATCTAAAAAACAACAACTGAGCATCATAACATACCTATATACACAGTCTTGAGTTATTCTAAGATGTAGATGTGTAGATGTCTCTTGTTTATATCCAGACGAGATATATTTGATGTAGTTTGTCAGTATAGTAATTTCTAAGTTGGTTAACTACTATCAACTTTTTGAGAAAATTACTAGTATTCTCTAGATAATAAAAGTTGCTACCAATCTTCATTGTCTAAATGCCATTGGAGCGTTTTTTAAAATTTTTTCTCTATAGTTTCTTGAGGAATCGATCCTAATTCCATGTTTATTTTTGTGGCATCAATAGCATAACAACGATCATGACCAGAGCGATCTTTAACAAAAATAATTCATTGTTTAGCTGTTTTCAAAGGTGAGTTTGGAGCTAATTCATCCATTAAGTCACATAACATAGTAACTAGATCAATATTTTTAACCTGATTATCGCCGTCGAAATTATAAGTTTATCTTAAATTTCTCTTGTTAATAACTGTCTCTAACACTGAACAATAATCGCCAACATATAACCAATCTCGAATATTTTGATCGTCCCCATAAACAGGTAAAGGTTTTCCTTATCAAATATTAATAGATGTTAAAGAAATTAATTTTGTAGGGATAATGATGAGAGCCATAATTATTAGAACAGTTCGTAATAATAGTTAGGACACCATATCTGTAGAAATATGAAAGAAAAAAGTCCCGAGTTTTTTATATTCTTCTGCCATAATTGTGGAAGCAATTTCATTGATTGAGAAAGCAACCTTGGACTTACTCTCAGACTTATCAACAGCAGCATTGACAATTAGATCAGGCTTGATTTCTTGTATTCCCTTGCGAATTTGATCAAGTCAAGCTAAATCAATAATTTTGCGATTTATACAAAGTACTTGCCCAATAGAGATTAAAGTCTGCTTTAACTCTTGACATAATTGTTCATCAGTTTCTATTGATAAAACTTTTGACATTAGGTTTTTCATTGCGAATCTTAAGTCGGAATTGTACAGAGAATGGGGTCCACTTTGAAGAGTTGAATATGCTGTCTACCTTCTTAAATAGTCCAATAACTCAATTTCCATTCGTTAGTGTGAGAAACTACTGCTCCTTGATAATTAGGGTGTGGTATGAAAAAGAATGTAGTCCAGTTTAACAGAGATTGATTGTTGGGTAACTTAAGTAATTGAGAAAAGGAGTCAAGGGAGACTTCGACTTGATTGAGTCCTCCAGCAATTCCTTCTCCTGTAGCTTTCAAATAGGCTTCCTTGGCTGTCCAAAGTTTAAAAAAAGTTTTTTCCAGATCAGGAGAAGTTAGAAGGCTGATTTGATTATATTCTTGGGAACAGAAAAAACGTTTGGCCAGTTTTTTGGCCTCTGACATAGGACGAACATATTCAAGATCAACTCCTATAACGTGATTGCAGGTTACACCATAAATCGCCAATTCGTGGGAATGCGAAAGGTTAAATTGCAAGCTATTTACCCCTAATTTATTCGTTAATCGTGGTTTTCCTCGTGAACTATAAGTAAATTCAATTGTGGAAGCCGGGATATTTAAGTATTGACCTAAAATTGTTTTTAGGGTACCTCTGGCCACAATGAAGCGTCGTTTATGTTCTTTAAAAGAAAAATTTTTAGCCTTTATTTTTTCTTCTTGACTAAGTATTGCAAAACACCTATTCACTTCTAAGTCTGAGACTTTTAGGTCTTGTTTCCATAAGTGAATATCCGATGGATTTAAGGTTAAACGATTGGGAGACTTAATCCACATTAGATATTCATAAAATATTTTACAACTAATAATCTAAGCAATCGAAAGATAGAAAGTAAAGATACTTCCTTTTCCTAATTCGCTTGTGACCTCTATTTTTTTCCCTTGTAGTTCTACTAGACGGCGGGTAATAGCTAGTCAAATCCCTGCTCCTTCAGCATGACGTGCTCTAGATTTATCTGCACGCCAAAATCTTTCAAAGACATAGGGTAAATTTTTAGAATTAATACCAATTCCTGTATCAATGACAGATATAAAAACTCGGTGATTATCGCAGCAAGCTTTAACAGTAATTAGTCCTTTTTCAGTGTAAAGAATAGCGTTTCCTAATAAATTCATTAAAATCTGTTCAGTGCGATCTCTATCTCCCGAGAATAAGGGTAAATCTTTAGAAGAGTCTAATTTAATTATTGGACCACTCTCAAGAATTTGAGCAGAAAATCTTTCTACTAAAGTGATTAAAATCGGTATATTTGACAAATACCCCGCTTCGGCTTGAGAAAGTTCTTGAATATCTTGAATTAATCGCTCTAAACGTCTTGTCTCTTTAAGTAATTTTAAATACAGTTCTGGAAAGAAGTCAATGGATTTATCAGCTAATTTTTATAAGTATCCTCTAACTACTGTTAAAGGAGTTCTTAATTCATGGATTAAATCGCTAACTATTCAATGTTCCAATCAAATATAATAAGGCCATTCGCACAGCGATTCCATTTGTAACCTGTTGTTGAATCAAACTAAACTCTTGATCGTCGATCAAGTCAGAACTTATTTCTACTCCTCGATTAACTGGACCTGGATGAAGAACCTTGACCTTAGGTTTACATAACTTAAGACGATCACGGGTAATACCATAATATTGATGATACTCTCGTAAACTGGGTAATAAATTATCTGTCATTCGTTCTTGTTGTAAGCGCAAAGTTATAACAAAGTCAGCTTCAATTAAGGCCGATTCAATGTCCCAATGTAAACATAATTGATCGCTTTCCAATTTTGTCACCATCTGGAGAAAAGATTTGGGAACCAATGTAGGGGGTCCGGCTATATAAACCTGGGCCCCAGCTTTGGTTAAACTCCAAATGTTAGAACGGGCAACCCTTGAATGTAGAATATCTCCTACGATGGCAATTTTTTTGCCTTTTAACAGTTCTATTCTAGGGTTATCAAGATCAAGTAAAGAACATAAAGTAAATAAATCTAATAATCCTTGGGAAGGATGTTCATGTTGACCATCTCCTCCATTGAGAACACAGACACCTGTTTCTAAAAAGTCCATTTCTGCTGCAATCGCTTGAGGAACGCCGGCTTGTTTGTGGCGAACAACCATAATATCCGTTCCCATCGCTAGATAAGTTTTAGCTGTATCCAAAATTGTCTCCCCTTTTGTCAAAGAAGAACTTTCAGGAGAAAAATTAAGTATGTCTGCCGAAAGACGTTTGGCAGCTAATTCAAAACTACTGCGGGTACGGGTAGAAGGTTCAAAAAACATATTGGTCACCACCTGTCCCTGAAGGGCTGGAACCTTTTTAGTGCGTCGAGATAAAACTTCCCGGAAACTAGAGGCAGTTTGTAAAAGGATATCGTATTCCTCAATCATCCAATCAGCCAACCCTAAAATATGATTTCGAGTCCAATTCATGTTAGTCGGTTTAATTTAGATAAATTGTGAATTCTGACTGAGATGCGAGGAAGCAACCAATCAACCAATCAATAACTATGCTACTGTATTGTATTCGCTCACTCTACTAATCTTTCCTAAGAAGAGTCTTAAAAAATATTCAACTTAACAGTTGAATATTTTTAAAACTCCCTACAGACTTTGATAATCGAAACAGTTAAAATTACAGAAGCTTAAAACCTCTCTTGTATTTTTCAAAAAAATTATCAATAGTCAATATATAATGATATTCACAGATACCTTGCCTACACTCCTGTTAGCTTTAGTCTTGAGTTGTTTATCTTTGTCACCAGTGTTGTCCGAAGACACCGTAAATTTAACAGAAATTAAACCGAGCAATCGCTCCTTAATATCTCCAGAAACAGGGGTAGACTATACACCCCTACAAGATCGTTTACAACAACAACAATGGCAGGAGGCTAACGAAACTAGCACCTACCTAATACTTAAAGCTGTGAATCGAGACGAACAAGGATGGATGTCTGGTAAAGATATGCTCCAATTGGCTTGTTGGGACTTAAAAACCCTTGATGGTTTATGGAAAGAATATTCCCAAGGAAAATTTGGCTTTAGCGTTCAATTTCCTATCTTTATTGACACTGGAAATAAACCTGGAAAATTAGTAGCGAGTTATTTCTATGACGATTTTGGGACGCGAGTAGGATGGCGTAAAGACGATCAATGGATCGCCTTCAAACACAACTTAATTTATAGTTTAGATGCTCCGATTGGTCATCTTCCAAACCCCCGATCAGAATACCAAATTACTGGAGGGCAACTGAACTATACAGCCCTAACCCAAAGGATGGTAGAGTGTAGAATTGTTTCTCCTACTTTTCCGAGAAGACAGACTTACAACTCTAACTAAACGATTATCCTAGTCTAAGAAAGTACAATAAGCTCGAGACTCAAAAATTTTGAAAATTTACAAATATCCCTTCCTTATTATACCTAAACAATTTTGAACAAAAAATTAATATAGAAATGACAACAATCTAGTTCAAATACTTTGAAAATTACTAAAAAACTTTCTAATTCTATTCTTGCCGATAATAGCCTATGGCTCAGATGAACAACAAGCTACAGGTCTTAGGGCTAATTTCTGTTAAACTCTAAACCCTACAATAGGTTATCCTAGTCTCTAGTCGCACCAGTGGAAGTATTTATTGTCAAGATTTTTACTAAAAAAGAGGATATCCTTCGTTAAGGATAAGCCTCAGTGGAAATACAACCTCTCTAAGAGAAAGAGGATGTAAGAGCTGCTATCGGATGCTTGAATGTTGCTAAAGCAGAGTTACGGATTGCTGAAGCTAGCTGCTAAAGCGTAATTATGACAACGGAAAGCTGAGTGAGTTTCAAGGTTGACGTATAACCGAAGCTAATTTAATGTTAGCTGAGATCAATTGTGATCGACCACAATTGATCTCAGCTAACGATATGGTTCCTCAAGAAGACTTGAACGATAAAATCTGCACTTTAAACGCTACAAAAGTTCAATTAGACTCCATAATTAAAACCTGTGATGCTGGCAAAGAATATCTCAATGCTGCTATCCAAAATCTACTAGCCTTTTTTTAGAAGTTAAACTAAGTTTTAGCCAATATGGATAGTCGATAATTCGTTGTATATCAAGCCTAATGAAAATCAGGAGCAACTAACCAGTTAAACCTTAGTCTATAATTTTCTTTATGCTCCCATTAATGGGATGTCAGGAAGTTTAAATCAAAAATAAATGGGAGATAACGTTGATCTTAGCGAAGTGATTACTCCCATCACAGATAATTAAATTTTTAATCTTAATGTTGTTTTACTGCCAAAAATTTTAATTTATTGCGTTCAGAGTTCAGTACTTCCTATAGGAATTATTAATCCTAATGGAATAACGGAAGTGGATGGAAAAATTCCTTATATTGTTCTTTTGGTAAACTGAAATATCCAGACTGTTCAAGTTAAAATTACCTTGCACAAAAATAGCAGTTTACGAGATCAATAATATGTACAGGTAAAAGTAATGGAAAATCTAAAACTTAGGGGTTTAGTCGATGTTATTACAATGAACAATTTAGATAAACACAAACTTGTTTTAATTGCTCAGCTTGGAGTATCAAAAGATAGAAAAACATACCTAATGACTAAATAAATTTTGCTTAAAATAATTGTTATTCAAAATTACTTTTATAAAACAACAAATATTTACCTTTTTAAGGTTGTGGGTTTACTTATATAAAATGCAGATAGTAATTTTTTTTTAAAAATGGCATCAGTGTTATTTTCACAATAGTTAGTTTATCTAGAGACGATTATCATCTAAGGATATATAAGCGTTCATGTTTGAAAACTTAAAAAACTAATATCACTCATATGAATTTGATATTTTAGTCATTCTAAAGGAAAATTAATTTTTGTAGTAATTTTGTAGCAATTTGATTATCATTAGTGATGTTAACAGTAACAATAAAAAAAACATTAATATTTTATTACTTATTTTCTAGTCTTTTCTTAGCCTAATACACACTTACACATTACTTTTTTTAGTAAAAGTATAGTAACAAGTATTTTGAATAACTTATTTTCTATTAAAATCAGACTTTATATATTAGAAATATTTAAAACCTACGGCTAGAAATAATTGTTAATATTGAATAATATCCTTGAATTTAAATTCAAAGAATATTTAATTAGTTTAAAAACCTATATTTTATAAATGTAGGATATCTTGTCTTTTTTTTTAAAAAAAATAAAATTTTTTATTTTTATCTGTTTTCTCTTTGACACAAGATTTAAACTAACAAAAAAAATAAATAAAATTTTAAAAAATGATAACTAAGAATAGATTATTTTTTATAAAAAAAAAATTTATTGGATACAGTAAGTTAATTTAATTCGGTTATTAATTTTTTTTTATATTTTAAAATAGCGAAAAATTGATGTGTGTGTCATTATCTTTTTGAAGTATTTTTAGTTCCACGGGGCGGACCTATGGTTTTTATTTTTTATAGAGGAGATCTCATAAACTCTAATCTCTAACCTCTGACATTAAGTTATATTAAGGAATAATCAAACTTAGTTTAAGCAACCCCATAATATTGAATCATTATGAATAAGCAAGCATTACGCATCTGTATTTTGGGGGGAGGTTTTAGTGGTCTATATACTGCCTTACGTTTGAGTCAGTTTCCTTGGACAGATGGACATTCTCCTGAAATCATCCTAATTGATCAAAACGATCACTTTCTGTTTACCCCTCTACTCTATGAATTAATTACTGGAGAGATGCAATCTTGGGAAATTGCCCCTTACTTTGAAGAATTATTGACTAATACGAGAATTCGTTTTCACCAAGGTTGTGTCACCGCAATTAATATCGAAACCAAACACATCGAGTTAGACAATCTTCATAGTTTATCCTACGATAAATTAGTCCTGGCAATGGGGGGAAAAGCACCCTTAGAGCAGGTATTAGGGTCAAACAATTATGGCATCTCCTTTCGGAGTCTCCAAGATGTCTATCACATCAAAGAAAGGTTGCGTTTACTAGAAGTCGCCCAAGCTAAAAAAATTCGTATCGCTGTAGTAGGTGGTGGTTGTAGTGGGGTAGAACTTGCTTGTAAGCTCGCAGACCATCTAGGAAAAATAGGAAGAATACGCTTAGTAGAACGGGGAAAAAAAATTGTAAGTAATTCTCCTGAATTTAACTTCAAGGCAGTTCAAGATGCCTTAGAAAAACGAAAAGTTTGGATTGATTTGGAAACAGAAGTTAGTGAAATTACTCGTGATAGCCTATCCCTCTGTTATAAAGGTCGAATAGATACTATTCCCGTCGATTTAGTTATTTTTACTGTGGGAACTCAAATGTTAGACTGGATAAAAGACCTTCCCTTAAAACACAGTGAACAAGGGTTGATTACGGTCAACCCAGAATTACAGGTTATAGATCATCCTGAAATCTATGCGCTGGGTGATTTAGCCGACTGTAAAGATGCAACCGGACAACAAATCCCCCGAACGGCCCAAACAGCCTTTCAACAATCTGACTATTGTGCTTGGAATCTTTGGGCTTCTATTACCCGACGTCCCTTGCTACCCTTTCGTTATCAAGTATTAGGAGAACTGTTGGTTCTAGGGATTAATAATGCTACTTTCAATGGGTTAGGAATAGAACTTGATGGACCATTAGCTTATCTAACTCGACGATTAATTTATCTGTATCGTCTTCCCACTTTTAAACATCAACTGAGTGTAGGATTAAGTTGGATGATTAGACCTCTTGTAGAAGCGTTATCAGATTAGTTGATTAAAAAAGAAAACAAAAGTATGTAAAGTCAAAAAAAGGAGTTAAAAGATAATATTCCCAAATAAATTAAGATTATGAAATCTGCTCGAATTTTAGTAGTAGAAGATAAAGCAAAATTGACTTAGTTTATCGAGTTAACATTTCAAGTATGAGAGTTATGCGATTACTATGACTAATAATTGGTTATCAAAATCAACTTTCGCTAGAAAAGGTGATCTAGCTTCTCATTTTATTTAATAGGATGTTACCGAACATCTCAGACCCTGAAATCTATAAACGCTTATGTTCTATCTCCTCTATCTTTGCCAAATTATTATTAGAGAGAAAATTATCGAAAGGGTATAGGATCCCAATTTTGTGGAAAACCCGAATATTATTGAAGTCTATATTCGTTACCTAATCCTAAAATTGGAAGTCCAAAAAGAACTTTGACTAATTCAAACTGTTTGAGGGATAGGCTATGTTTTGCTGAACTAAAGGAATTTTTAAAAAATTTTACAAAATAAATGACACAAGTAAGTTAGGTTTTGCTAGAATTACAGGCGGTCATTCAGCTTAAGATAGAATCTTTGAGTAAAGCAATAGAGATTCCCAACCTAGATATATTGGCGCAAGAGCTAGCCGCTATCCAACAGACAGGTTCCAAACGGATTGCCCTATTAGGTTCGCGCCACGTTCCCATCACTCATCAACAACTGATTGAGATGATGACCTATGCCCTAGTTTTAGGAGGCAATCGTCTTATGACATCCGGGGCGACAGGAAGCAATGCAGCCGCTATTAAAGGGGCAATGAGAGCTAATCCGAACCTCTTGACGGTTATTCTTCCCCAAAGCCTTCGATGCCAACCTAAAGAGTCCCGCGATCAATTACAAAAGGTTATTCATTTGGTGGAAAATCCGGAAAATGACGGGCTATCCTTGAGACAAGCAAGTTCTCTGTGTAATCTAGAGATTATTTCTCGTTGCCAACAGTTGATTTGCTTTGCCTTTCACGACAGCCATACTCTTCTCCAAACTTGTCAAGAGGCTGAAGGGCAGCGTAAGCTAGTTACATTATTCTATTTTGATTAGCTAAAAGAACGCTGTTCTGATATAAGAGTTGTAATTTCTTAAAGATGATCTCAACTCTGCTCGGTGCTTAAACTGAGCCGGACTCTTTAGTGACATTCCACCTCTGGGTTCTCGATGGAGATGTTTATAATTTAAGCTCTTTCGTTGACATAGAGAATTCTAGTAGTGGTACAGAGAGAACCCCTGTTACCAGGTAGTTCAATGGGGAGTATGTCAACATAGAGATTGGATTATTGTCCTAACTCTTTCTTTGTCGCAACTAATGCTCGTTGGCAAGTTATTACAAGAGATCAGTTAAACCAGTAGATAAATATTGCTAAAATAGATAAATTTAAGTAATTTATAGCAAACTCCCTAAAACCCATAAAAATTTTTATTCAACGGATTAGTTGAAGTAGAATTTTATGTTTACTCAACACAATTTTTTTATGAAATAAAATAATAGCTTTAATAGGCATTTAAACAAAAATTAATGGGTCATTAACAAAAAACTTGATTTACTCATTGTTCCGGCGAGAGAACATTATTGCAGACAGTTCAGCAATGGTCTTGCAGCTCCCCCTATTTGAGAGCTAACATTGAGTATACTCATCTCTAAAAAAATTGCTACTGTCTAGAGTCGCATTAAATGTTTCTTTCAAGTAGAAGTTACTTCTTCGCTTGAGGATTGATTTTTTAGTCTTATTGTGTAAGTAGCAGGAAACCTCATCTGATGATTGGAAAGCTAACGTAATAAAAAATAATTTTCCAGGTATTATATTCGAGCGATGAGGAGTAGAGTATGGTTTGCTTTAGCAAAATTAACTACTTTAAGTTATGGACATACACTATTACCAAAATAAAGAAGACAATTACAAGTTTGTAAGTATTAAAATTATTATGGTTGATTTGTCCTCCTTGAAAGCAATTATTGCTAAAGTTTTAAGGCTTTTAATCTCTAAAGAAATCGTTGACTTTTTAAATCAAGGTTAAGATATTCAAGGCAAGCAAATGGCAATTGTTGCTGAAAGCACAAAAAAAATGAGTCAAATATCACGAAGCACAGTTATTACCATCTTCCAATTCAGAACAGTCCGTTGATTATTTAAAATTAGGTCAGGTATAAGCGGTTATATTCGATCTTTCTACCCTAAAATACTATTCATCAGTTGCTGCTGCTAAGGATTGTGGGTGAAGAGTATCTTTCTTGATAATTAAACATTTGATAAGTTAATGATTTAAATATTATCATCATACAGTCAAAAAAGACTATAAGAAATTATTCAAAAGTAAATTTAAAGACATGAACAAGTTGATAATTTAGATTCCAACAATCTAAACTTTTTTGTCAATTAATTTAAGAACAGCAAGGTTTAATAAAGAATGCTTTAATATCAAGATGTTAATTATCGATGTCTGGGGGGGCGTAATGCAGGAAAAAGACGAATTGGACCTAAAATCTGGTTTAGTTCCCGTAATTGTTCAGGGGTTCCCATACAAATTAGTAAATCTCCAGCAAGTAATAGAGTATCTCCTGTAGGACCGCCTAAAAGGTCTCCATCAGACCGGCGAATCGCTAACACTAATGCCCCCGATTTTGACCTTAATCTAGCTTCACTGAGAGTTTTTCCTACACAAGGACAAAATTGTGGATCGAGCAGGAATTCTTCCATGTAAAATGTGCGCTCAGTTCCTGTTAAAATCCCATCTACAAAGTCCATCACTTGGGGACGCAAAGCCGCTGCTGCTAAGCGTTTTCCTCCTGTAATATAGGGAGATACCACCGCATCAGCTCCAGCCCGTTGTAATTTTAGAAGAGCTTCTTCTGTGCTGGCACGAGCTATCGCCCGAATATTAGGATTTAGAGTTTTTGCTGATAGAACAGTGTAAAGATTTTCTGCGTCAGAGGTTAAGGCCGACACAATACAGGCAGCTTTATCGATTTTTGCACTTATAAGACATTCATCGAGGGTCGCATCCCCTTGAATCACTATGTAGCCTAGTTGTTTAGCTTCTTCCAATTGCTCGGTACGCGAATCAATAATTACAAATGGAATGTCTTCTGCGGTAAATTCTACAGCTACCTGACGAGCAGTACGTCCATAACCGCAGACTATACAATGATGTTCTAACGTATCAATCAAGCGTTTCTCCTGTCGTTGTTTAATTCCTTCTTGAAAATATCCTTGAATTAATGCTTCGGTTAGACGATTAACAATATAACCAATGGTGATTAATCCCATCAAGATCAGGACAATAGTAAATAATCGCGAGCGATCCTGGAGAGGATGAATTTCTGAAAATCCTACTGTAGATAGGGTAATCATGGTCATATAGGCTGAATCAATAACAGACCATTTTTCGACTAATAAATACCAAATGGTTCCCAGTCCAAAGACTCCTCCTAACGCCAACGCCCCAAACAATAACTCCTTTTGTAAACGTCGATATTTATCTTGAAATGAGTATAGTGTCATCTCCATCTCACCTAATTATTTACCATGTTTTGTCCCTTTGATTTTTCATTAAAAGTCTGTTTTTAAATTTAGAGTTAAACTAATCAAACTCTTTCTAAGAGAGACTCTTTATAACTACCTTAACTTATCTAAAATTAAACTCAAGTTGCCTTCAAAGTTATCGGCTAAGTTTATTAATCATTGGGCAATAATTTAGGTCTAAATTATTGCCCAATGATTAACTCTATAACCTTTAACACGTAACAGTTTATTGAGCTGTAATAGTTGCAAAACCATAACTTTTTGGTTAATTAGCTTGTAGCTATTCCTTAAGTGTTAAGCTATGATCTTTGCCCTTGTTAATTCTACCATTTTATTTTAAGGAACGAGAACATATTCTCAGAGAATATGACAAGTATTCCCAATAAATAAGAAAGCTAGGATAAATCACTGATTTTCTGTCTTGTTACTACGTCAGACCATAAGTCACTCTTCTAATTTTTTTATTTTAAGCAGCACATTGCCAAATTCTTTGATCTAATAAGCTGCACAGTTGAAACCCATAAACATAATCAAGAAAATATGATTTAGTGGTTTAAAATAGTAAATATATCATAATAATTACTTTATTAAAAGTTTTAAATTTTTTGATCAAAATAGAGATAAATAATTTAATTACATTTGCAGAATTTTTATCAAAATTAATATGAAGCATAAAAAATAAATTATAAAGATAAATATCAAGAGTAAAGTAATATAGGTAATAATAATTAAATTTTAACAGAAAATAATAATGAAAACCTCTATTTTAATTATTCACTCATAAAGTAGGGATGGAAAGACAAAGATAGCATCTTATTTACCAGGATAGTCTTATATTTTATATTACTTTAGTATATTTAACTCTTAAATAAAATCTATAAAGGTTAGTTATGAATGGAGTTGATCTCGTCAAATATAGAGGTGTTGATAACACTATTGAGATGTTTGCCAAAGAAGATTTATGGAAAAAATTAGTCTATAGTTATAAGATTATTGTTTGTGATTTTTCCTAATTAAAGAACGCAATTATAAACTATTATTTATATAATTTTAAATTTGCTGTATATCAATAATTATTCTAAATTTATCTAGAGTATTTTAAAACAAATCTATCAAGTTAATCAAGAATTTTATTGATTCATGCCAGTTAAGTAATTAATGAAAAATTACTGTCGAGTAGTTAAATTTTTTGAGGATAAATTTTTAAGTAAAAGACTAGTAAATTAGCAACCCGGCTGAGAAAAAACTGCTGATAAGTTTTATTGTATCGATTCTGAATAAGCCTACATTAAACATGGTTATTTTTTATCTCACTGATACATTTATATTGTTGAATATTTTGATAATTTCCGCAGGAGACTAGCCTTTAATGTTAATAAAAAATAAATGTTACCCACGAGATAATTTAATTAATTTAGCTGACTATATTGAACAAAAAATCGAAATATAACATTTGATGAACAATCATTTTGTTTAATAACTAATTTGTCTTTTGTGTTTCAACTAAATTAGTTTAAGCCTTATAAACTCGATTTAGCTCAGTTAATGCTTGACACATCTTAATATAGCTACATTAGCCTTGGAGTGGAGTTTAATAAAGTGGTCTTGATCTTCAAGATTAGATTTGACTAATTCTTTAGGATTTTAACTAATTACCATTGTAGCCATTTAAATTACTTTAATTGGCTACAATGGAGACTATCAGTTCCTTCAACATAATTTCTCCCTCAATAGAGCACACTTTAGTTTTGTTGTTTTTTTGAAAGCATTGGGCGAATGTTAATTTAAATACTGTCAAATTGTATTGTGCCAAGGATTACATTCAGTCCAGTCAAAAATCGATCAATGGGGGATAAAAATTAGAAACTGAGGAGAATCAAGGTACTGTAAAAGAGAATCTAGACATTTAAGGAAACTCTGTTAGAAACAAAATCATTAGTAGTAGATACCATTGCTGCTAATAATTGTTCAGATGAAACAACAAAAGGAAGGCGGTGAATATCTGATTCAGGACGACAAGTAACCTCTGCTGCTCGGCGCAATTCACCCAATGTAACCCTAGACAACCCTAACTCTTCTAAGGTTTTCGGTAAACCAATTTCTTCATAAAATTTTAGTAATTGCTGTCTAGAGGAAACCGCCAATTGATTGTTCTGAATCATCTCCTCTAGGCGCAGTTGAACTAGAATACCGTAAGCAACTTTCTCCCCATGTAAAATCCTGTGGGCCGCCCCAATATAGGTTAAGCCATTGTGTACTGCATGAGCAGCTACGGTACGGCAATTAGCTCCACCTAACCCTCCAATAACTCCAGCTAATAACACACAAGCATCAACCACTTCTCGCCATGCCTCACCTCCAGGAGTATTCAGCGCAGCTACTGACTCCTGGAATAATAAATCTCGTAATACTCGTGCTTGTTGAACAGCAGCAATGGTAAGGGTAGTAGTGGAATTACCACTACTGACAGAAGCTTCATACCATTTAGCGATCGCATCGCCTATCCCTGCCACTAAAGTCCGTTCTGAGGCCGTTTTAATAATGGCGTAGTCTAAAATCAGTAAATCGGGGCATCTTGATAAAGAAACGTCGTATTGAAACGCCCCTTCATTGGAATAGATATTTGACAAAGCTGTCCAGGCTGCACAGGTAGCAGCTGAAGTTGGGACAGTGATAATAGGCAATTGATATTGATGGGCGAGTAACTTAGCGGTATCGAGGGCTTTACCTCCCCCCACTCCAATAATAACGTCCCCTTGATGCTCCTTAAGTGTTGTTTTAAGAGCTTCTAAAGAGCTTTCTGAACAGTCCGGTGTATAGACAGCATAGCTTGACTCTAGCCTACATTTACTAATGATAGGATCAAAGTGAGGGTAAATCACCTTAAGAGTTTGCTGTCCTCCCACTACTAAAGGGCGTTGTCCAAAACCAGCGATCACGTTTCGAGCTTTATACAAGACCCCCTCTCCCTTTATCACTTGACTAGGGGAGACTAACAAAGGGGTTAAGCTTGCAGACAGACAAGAAGGGACAGGAGAAGTTTTTGAGGGCATTGCTACGGACTAATCTAGTCTTGTTAAATTGAATACACTTAAATAATTCAGCTTGGCAAATCTATTAAGTTAATCACACTTTACCTTAAAAAACATATCTCTCCCAAATTTGAAAAAAAGTGAAAGAGGAAGAGAAAGAGAAACGAGAGAAAAACTTTAACTTTTAACTTTTCCCTTAACGAAGGTTAGGGAATAATTAACACGGGACAAGGAGATAGGTTAATCACACGGTTGGTAACGCTCTCGGATGCACCTTCCATCGTTAATCCGAGTCCTCGACACCCCATAATAATTAAATCCGCATTAACTTCATCAGCCACATCGCAGATAGCAAATGATGGCATTCCCTCCCGTTCAATAAGATCTGCCTCTATGCCTTTGTTAGCAAAAAGTGCCTGAGCCGCTTGCAGCAATTTTGCTACCACATCAGCAGACCCCATAATACTCTCTTGCCCAATTTTTTGTTCTTCTGACGGGTTTTCTATGACCGATAGTAATATAAGATGACTATTATAGGTTTTAACGATATTAGCTACGATTTCCGCAGCTTCGCGTGTTTCCCGACTTTTATCCATAGGGAATAAAACGGTAGTAAACATGACTCATCCATCTCCTGATACATATCATTCCAAGATAATCAGTAACATCAAATACCGCCTGATTTCTTGTTTGTATTCCTATTATCTCAGGAATTATTCGATATCAATCTTAAGAAGGAAATAATATTGAGTCATTTTTAAAGCAATATCGATGTTAGTCTTTTTTTGTAATGACTAAACAATGATTTTAGAATAAATTGAAAATGAACAAAAAGACTATTTTAAACTTATCGGCAGCCGAATTAGCTGGAAAGAGGGTTTTAGTTCGCGTTGACTTTAATGTTCCCCTCGATGGAAAAACTATTGTCGATGACACTCGAATTCGGAGAGCCTTACCAACTATCAAAGATTTAATGGAAAAAGGGGCTAAGGTAATTCTCTGTAGTCACATGGGTCGTCCCAAGGGCAAAGTGGTAGATAGTATGCGCCTTACCCCTGTCGCTGCACGCTTGTCTGAATTATTAAAACAAGAGGTGGTAGTATGTCCTGATTGTGTAGGAGACTCTGTAAGTGCAAAGCTTAGTAAGCTTGAAAGCGGTCAAGTGGCTTTACTCGAAAACCTCCGTTTTCATGCAGAGGAAGAAAAAAATGATCCCGAATTTGCCAAGCAATTAGCTTCTAATGCAGATTTATATGTTAATGATGCTTTTGGAACTGCTCACCGCGCCCATGCTTCGACGGAGGGAGTTACTCACTATCTTAGCCCTAGTGTTGCGGGCTATTTAATTGAGAAGGAACTCAATTATCTTAAAGCAACGCTCACAAACCCCCAACGTCCCTTAGCAGCAATTATTGGTGGTTCTAAAGTTTCTGACAAAATTGGAGTAATTGAAACCCTACTAGAGAAATGTGACAAGCTAATCATTGGTGGAGGAATGATTTTTACCTTCTATAAAGCTCGTGGTTTAAGTGTTGGCAAGTCTTTAGTTGAAAATGATAAACTAGAATCGGCTAAGTATCTCGAAGCTAAAGCTAAAGAAAAAGGTGTAGATTTTTTATTACCTTCTGATGTGATTTTAGCCGACAATTTTGCGGCAAATGCTAATAATAAAACTGTTAACGTTGATAGTATTGAAGACGGCTGGATGGGGTTAGACATCGGACCTAATTCCATTAAATTATTCCAAGAGGCTTTAGCTGATTGTAAAGTAGTGATTTGGAATGGACCTATGGGGGTCTTTGAATTCGATAAATTCTCCTTTGGAACGGAAGCGATAGCTCGGACTTTAGCGGATTTAACCGAAACTGGAACCATTACTATCATTGGGGGCGGCGACTCTGTTGCTGCGGTAGAAAAACTTGGGGTTGCTCAGAGAATGAGTCACATTTCCACTGGCGGTGGTGCAAGTCTAGAGTTTTTAGAAGGTAAAACTTTACCCGGTATCACTGCTTTAGATGAAGCTTAATTTTTAGCCTAGTCGATTTTTTAAATGAGCAAAGTTGAGTTATTAGCGATAATAATGAATTTTGTTTCTTTTCTAAATTCTTAGTGTATGGAAAACTCTCTTGTTCAAAACAACTTTAGACTAAAATAATATCCACGAATGAATGCTATCCGTGGATTTAAGTTGCCTATATAATTAATTTTCAATTAATTATATTAGAAACTACTCGACAATTATTTTACCCACCATACCAGCACCACGATGGGGTTCACACCAGTAGGTGTATTCTCCAGGTTCGTTAAAGGTAGCATCAAAAGACTCTCCAGGGGAAAAGACAAGACCTTCATGGTTGTACTCACTCGCCTTATCAAAAACAACGTTGTGGGGAGGTAATTTATTGTTCACCCACTTAACGGTGTCCCCAGCACTGATCTTAACTTGCTTAGGTTGAAACGCAAGCATTCCGTTATCTGCACCCATTTTCACCGTAACAGTTTCAGCAGCAACAGGGCTAACAGCTACAAAAAAGCTAGAAAAGACTAGCACAACAGTAGCAAAAAATAAGCCTAATTTGTTTGACATTCAGTTAATCCTGTAAATAGTTTAATGACCTTAGCGGTTTAGCTTCTTACTCATTTTACTATGTTTATTCAAATATTACTACCAACTTTGACAGTTTGTCTTTTGACAAATACCTGAAACTTTGCTAAGGACTGCCTATTACTGGTAACAAATCCCCGCTTGTTGAAGACGCAGTAGAGCTTCTTCTAGACGATCACAATCAGCGATTAAACTAATACGAACATATCCTTCACCCCCTTCCCCAAAAGCATTACCAGGAGTAAAGACAATCCCTGTTTTTTGTAACACATCGAGAGCAAAATCCGTCGAATTTATTCCCAATGGACAGGGAACCCAAAGATACATAGTTGCTTTAGAAGGAGTCATTCCCCAGCCTAATTTTCTTAAGCCGTTAATCAAAAAGTCTCGCCGTTTTTGGTAGCGTTCTTGAACTTGTTTGATGTAGATGTCTGGCAATTGTAAAGCTGTTTGGGCTGCAGCTTGGATAGCAGAAAAGATACCATAATCTAAATTAGTTTTTAGGGTTCTTAGTCCCTTAATAATATCGGCATTGCCCACTACAAACCCCACACGCCATCCTGCCATATTGTAAGTTTTTGAGAGAGTATGAAACTCCACCCCAATTTTTTTAGCCTCTGGAATCTCTAATAAACTAGTGGGTTGATAACCATCAAAAGCCAGTTCCGCGTAACATAAATCGTGGACTAAAATAACTTCGTAGTGATTAGCCCAGCTGACAATTTCCTCAAAGAATTCTCTTGGAGCAGTTGCTGTTGTTGGATTATTAGGATAATTGAAATAAATTAATTTAGCTCGTTGAGCAATGGTTTCAGAGATCTTAGTCAAATCAATCAACCAGTCTTGTTCAACTGATAAAATGAGTGGATATAACTCTCCTCCAGCAATTAAAGGACCACGAAAATGGGCGGGGTATGCAGGACTAGGAACTAATACCACATCCCCAGGATTCACATAAGCTAAAGCTAAATGAACTAAACCTTCTTTAGAGCCGATTAAGGGCAATACTTCACAACTGGGATCGAGATCGACGCTGTAACACTTTTGGTACCAAGCTGTAATGGATTGGCGAAAACTAGCAGTTCCTTCGAAAGGAGGATAGCCGTGAGTTTGGGGTTTAGCTAAAGAGGTAATTGCTGCATTAATGACAGGTTGAGGCGCACAACCGTCAGGATTGCCCATTCCTAAGTCAATTAAATCTAATCCTTCTTCGGTTGCCCGTGTTTTAAGTTCATCTAAACGGGCAAAAACATAGGGAGGTAAAGCCTTTAAGCGATCAGAACGGCGAATCCAGTTGACACTCATCGTTACGGAAGCTTAGCAAAATATACACAGGTTTTCATTCTCCCATTAATGAGGTCATTTTGACTATTTATCCACTGACGATATCTTAACTTTTCTAGAATTCACAACAAATCGGTAAAAGTTTCTTATGAGTTTTTGATAGTGTGGAAAAAAAATTTTTTTGTTACGGTTTATTGTCAGACCAGGTCATTGTTAGACAGAAATCTTGAACAGAGGGAATCTATTTTAGGACAAGTAGTCTCAGTATTGAGCTTAAATCCAATCAAGAGAAATTAGAAGTCATGTTTTTTTCGAATTTAGCCTGACTCAATTCTACTTTTCATAAAGTTTAAAGCGTCAATGAGCCGCTTTGGGATCGATCATCAATTTTAGCCAAATATCTTAGAATTATATTTTTAAGGATTGATGGGAGATTCAATTGAGAATACATGGGTTTGAGTTTGTCATAGTAGTGGGCTTTATATCAACCTTTAAAAGAAAAGTTTCCTGAGAAAAGGGGAATTCTCAGAATATAAAAAGAATCTAAAGTTTTCAATAATTCTCTTAAAGCCTCATCTTATGTAATAAAAACATTACTAAGTTTAATATTCCGGGGATTCATAGAACACAACTCCTCTTAAAATAAAATACTTTTGACCAATACATTTGTTTTGTTAGCATTGAAAGATGATTAGGTAGCACACAGCAAAACTTTAATGATTTCGTTAAGAGGCTTCCCTTCAAAGTATTACATTCTTATAGAAGACAATTTCTTTTTAATCTACACCACAGTCTTCAATATATAGATAGACTCTTCCCCTAAGGGGGCATAAACCATTCACACATATTATCCCTATAGTAGGGGCTTGAATTCAGTGTGATAGTCATTGGGTACTTGTAATGATAGGTTCGAGTTGACTTTCTAAGGTCACTTCCATAGTATTAGACTTCTTAGATAGTAACCCTCTAAGATTTCACTTGACGAATAATTAAGTACTATTGCCGAGGAGATAGAAAGTTTTAAGTTCGATACGCTGTTGTCGTTGTCGACAATCATCCAGGATATAATATCCTTAAATAATTAAATCAGTGGTAATACAACCTGGTTTTCACTCTCTTTAATAAGCTGTACTCAAGTGTTTGGGCTTTATTAAGAATATGTAAGCCGGTCTATTACCGCTGATTCCCATTGACAATAGTTATCAGTGACTTTTAGTTTTAAGGTCAAATTCAAGATTTCTTTTCTATCTTTAAGTAATTATCTACGATAACAGCGATTTACACTGCAAACTTTTATCCCAAATATTTAGAACTAAGGCTATTTTTTTTCCAGTCAATGGGTAGATGAATGTCTCCTAATAGCATGGGCTGTTTTCCCCCAGTTACTTGAGGTAAGTTACCCGATATACGATAAAAAAAACGCCAGTAAGCTAGGACACTAAAAGCAATAGATTCTTTGAAGTCTGTGCTAATTCCGAGATCATTGGTAGTCATAATTCGGGAATTAAGTAAGTGTTGTTGTAATCGTTTGGCCAAATATTGATTACGACTTCCTCCACCACATAGTAGAATCTCATCAATAGGTTTATTAATAAATTGGTGATAGCTATCGGCAATTGAGGCGGCTGTCAACTCTGTTATGGTGGCTAACCAATCTTCGTTTGTGAGATGACACGTTTGTGCGTCTTGCCAACATTGTTCTAGATAAACATAACCAAATAGTTCTCGTCCCGTTGATTTAGGTGGTGGTTGTTGAAAAAACTCTTGTTTTAGCCATTTTCGTACTAATGGTTCACAGGGAGTCCCCTGAGAGGCCCATTCACCATTATTATCGTAGGTTTGTTGGCCATTGGTCAATTTTTGAACGGCTAAGTCAATTAAGATATTTCCTGGACCTGTATCCCATCCACGAATTTTTTGTTCCCAGTGAGGTTGTTGATGAGGAGGGAGATAAGTCACATTTCCAATTCCCCCAATGTTTTGAACACAGCGATGGCGGGTAGTATGGCCTAACAGGTATGCGTCAACCTTAGATACTAAGGGCGCACCTTGTCCTCCAACAGCGATATCAGCCGCCCGAAAGTTACTGACAGTAGGAATCCCTGTTAAATTGGCAATAACTGATCCTCTCCCCAATTGTATGCTATATCCCAATTCAGTTTTTTTGTTACTTTCCTTAAGGGGTCGGTGAAAAACAGTTTGTCCATGAGATCCAATTAATTTCACTTGGGGATGGCTTTCTTGAATTATTTTGGCTGCTTGGGCAAAACAATAGGCGACAGAATCATCTAATCGGGCAAATTCTTCAACAGAAATTGGTTTTCCTCCACAAACTTCTATTATTTGGGATCTGAGTTCTTTGGGATAGGAATAGATTTCTCCTGACAGTAAATTAATTTTTAAGTCTAGTTCTGTTCCGGTAATTTCCACTAAAGCAGCATCAATTCCATCAACAGATGTGCCACTCATTAAACCAATGCAATGCATAATTTTGCTCCTAATTACCCAAAAGTTGAGTAAATTATTTTTTTCTAGGGTTCTCTAATTGTGTTTGCCAAGGTTAAATTACCTTATTTATATAATTGGTGGTGACCATCTGCCGTCTTATCATAAAAATGATAAACAAGTTTATTTGTCATATATTAAGGATGACTTGCATAAGAAAATTTTTCAACATTTTATCGATTTTATTAGGAAGATCAAAAAGAAATAATAAGAAAATTTATTTAGCTTATTTCATAATAATAGCTATTTTACATGAAATATCTATTTTTATTGTGGCTAAGATATTGATATTTTTTTATGTTAGATTTATAGAATGTATATTTTACTAGATTTAGTAAATTTAAGTAATACTAAACCTGTTGTACACAAAGGATCATATAAGCATAAGGTATGATTATTAATTAAAGGTTAAGTATAAATTATATATAGCATATAAATACTATTTTAGTATGTTTTATATTTAAGTTAAACTGTGTTAAATTTAATATTTTAAATTAACTTATATTTCAAACAATAAATACCTAATTTAGTTAAATAAAATTATAAATCCATAAATATCTACTCTATTTAAACTTAATTCTTGAAAAACTAAAAGACTAAAAAAAATATATTTATAAAATAATTACGAGATATAAATTATAAAAAATGAGGCATAATTAATTACTATATAAGTTTATTTAAAAGTTAACTTATATTAAAAATAACCGTAAAATTCATAAAAAAATTAAGTCATAAAACAAGAAACATAAATAATGCTTAAAGATTTAATTTAGGATTAATATATGAAAAAAATATACATCCAAAGAGTTGATAATTAATGTAATTACTGTGATAAAAAAAATATTATGTATTATTAGTAAATACAAATCAAAAAGTAGTTAGAAACTCATATACAAATATTATCAATTAATGCCATAAATTTATGTATTAACATATATATTCTTTGTGAAGAAAATAAGTTATTGATTAAATAATTGGCAAAAATTATTAATATAAAAATTTAAAAACTTGAGGATACTAGTAAGAAACAAGAAGATTTTAAATTTAAAATCAAGGCTAATATATTTTTTATAAAAAAAATTAAGCATGTTTATAAATAAAAAAATAAAAAGTCAAATCAAACCAGATATGTAAAAAATTAGTATTTTTTTCGACAATAACTTAATAATCAATAGAGATTTAAGATAATTTCTGATAATAACTTATACTAAGTATCAGAACTATCAAAATAGCTAATTAGCGTTAAAAAGCTGTAGTATTATTATGTGTTCTTATCTAAAAATTACTTATTCTATTTTTTTGCCAAGAAACAATTCAAGGACCAGTAGGAGGGATTTAAAATAAATCTAAGTTGATCAAAATAATAACTTATGGATTCAGAAATATAGTCAATTTTTAAGGGTTAAGTTTCTTTAATTGATATTTTTCTAGTTAATTTTATATTCTGAATTCAGAATATAAAATTTTTGCGACAGAAGAATATCAGTTCAATAATTTAGCTATAATTTTGTTTGGAAAATTCAGTTAATATCTAAGTTAGATAGTGATCGAGTGAATATTATAACTTTTATTCAAAAAATAAGAGAAAACGTGGTATTCTCTTCTAGTGATTTATTAAGGAATGAATTTCTGATTAAAACTCAACTGTACTTTTAATTATTTTTTAATATTTTTATAGAAAGATCATAAAACTTTTTATTTGTTTGACTATTTAGCAATTTAACTATATAAAAATTAGGTAGTTTGGGAAGACAGAGACAAACATACTAATTTAATTATTGAAAACAACTATTGAGTTAACAATTAAGACTGGATTTAAGTTATTGACAATAAGTAGCTACGGTTCTTTATTCCGAAAGAATAAAAATCAGGAATCAACTCTGACAATATCTAAAACAAGAAAATAAATTTATATTTAGGAATTACTATTTTTAATAGTACTTAATCTTAATCAAGCAAAGGCAACAATAAAGTTACAAAATAATAGACTAAAGGAGCGGTAAAAACATAACTATCAGTGCGATCTAAAATCCCTCCGTGACCAGGAATTAATTGACCTGAATCTTTTACTCCTGCATCTCGTTTCATCATTGACTCAGTCAAGTCACCTAATAAGCTAACAATACCGATTAATATCCCTAGCAAAAGTCCAGTTAAATACCCATAGGGCCAAGTTAAATACCAAGCTCCTAATTCAGCAACAATAATACTCCCTAATAGGCCAAAAATTGCTCCTTCAACTGTTTTTTTAGGACTAATATCAGACAGGCGCGTTTTTCCTAACCATTTTCCCATAATATAAGCTCCAATATCTGCCGCCCAAATACAGCTAAAGGCAATAAAAGTCACCATCAACATAGGGGGAAATAAATTGGGTTCAGTCCATGATTTAGGCCAAAATCCCATCAATGAGAAATTATTACTAGTAATATTCACCGTGGGAACTGTATTGGCAAACCCGACCCGTAATCTTATCCAGTAACTAGGTAAATACCCCCCATAAAATAACCCTAAGATAGAGGTTGAAATATCAGCAATAGTGGCTAGTTTAGATTGGAATAATAAGTAAAAACAAATTAAAGCCCCTGTTAAAGGAAATAGGGCATCGGTGAGGGGAGGGGCTACAGCAGCAGTGATTAATAATACTTGAGACACTACTAAGGTGGTTTTAGCAGCAGGGACAATACCTTTTGCCCGGACTAATTGAAAATATTCTAATTGTCCTAAGAAAACGATTAGACAAAGCCCTAGGGTGAAATACCACCCTCCAACGATGAGCATAGTTAAGGCAAGGGTAATGGTAACAATAGTACTGATAATCCGAGTCCAAGGCATAAGTTAGAGTGACATTTAGGTGAAAAGATCAAGAAATTCTTATAAAGGAAAAACAAATGTCTATGAAAAATTAACGAGTTCTCTTATCTCTAATCGTATAAATCTTCTGAGGATGAAAGCAGCTTAACTTGAATTATAAAAAATGTTTTCACGTTACCAACTTCTTCACTTAGAGATTAAAACTTTTCTCCACTCAGAATAAAACTAGGATCAACAGCAGCAAAAACCTGATGAAGTCCTCTAGTCTCTAGACGATTTACTCCTGATTGAACAACTTCTATGTTACGCGCTTGTAGTGAGGCTAACCCTTCGGCAATCAAATACAGGGTTTCTAGACTACTTGCGGTGGCTATTAACCTACCTTCAGGCTTTAAAAATTGCCAAGCTTCTGTCACGATATTTTTAATTGGCCGGCCCCCTTCGATACAAATGCGGTCAGGCAAGGGTTGCAATTGGTCGAAACATTCAGGTGCACTACTTTCAAAAATCGTGACATTTTTAACTCCAAAGCGATCACAATTATTGCGAATTAGTTTTACCACGTCTTCGTCTCGTTCGACAGCAATGATAGTACTTTCAGGGCATAGTAAACCAATTTCTACGGGAATCGTACCTGTTCCTGCACCTATGTCCCAAAGAATTGAGTTAGCATTAAATCGTAGAGCAGAAATTAACAATAGACGAACTTCTCGTTTACTTAGGGGAATTCCCGGAAAGCACTCGAAAAGATGATCCGGAATACCAGGAGTCTTGTGAGGCCAAAGCATAAGATAGCAATATAATTGGACAATGATAACTAGGTCTATTATCGGAGACAATGGGCAATTAGAAACACTAAAATAGTGTCTCATTTTTTAAGCTTTTAGTTTAACCAATGACCAAATTCTTCTATGAACCGATCGCCTAAAATAGCTTCTCGAATGCGTTGAGTAAATCTCACTAATTCCGTAATGTTGTGTAGGGATAGAAGGGTATATCCTAACATTTCCTGCGATCGCACTAAATGATTTAAATATGCCCGGCTAAAAGTCTGACAGGTATAACAAGGACAATCAGCATCAAGGGGACCAAAATCCTCGCGAAACTGGAAATTTTTTAGATTCCAACGTTCTCCTCTCACTAATGCAGTTCCGTGGCGGCCAAAACGAGTAGGAATGACACAGTCAAATAAATCAATCCCGGACGCGATTGTTATAGCCATCTCCCGATAAGTCCCTACTCCCATTAGATAACGAGGTTTAGTTGCTGGAAGCAAGGGTGCGGTAATTTGCACAATTTCTCGAATTAAAGCTGGTTCTTCCCCTACACTAACTCCTCCAATAGCATATCCTGGTAAATCGAAGTCTATCAAAGACTTAGCTGCTGATATCCTTAATTCTGGATAAATTCCCCCTTGAACAATGCCAAACAAAGCTTGATCCTGGGGACGTTGGTGAGCATCAATACACCGTTCTAACCAACGATAGGTACGTTCAGTGGCTGCTGCGACCGTTGAATAATCTGCTTTACCTGGAGGACATTCATCAAAAGCCATAATCACATCAGCTCCCAAAGTATTTTGAATATGTATTGAACGTTCGGGAGTTAATTCAATAATTTTTCCATCCCTAGGAGAACGGAAAGTTACGCCAATTTCTCGAATATGGCGTAACTCACTGAGACTAAACACTTGAAATCCACCAGAATCAGTTAGAATTGGACCTTTCCATCCCATAAACTGATGTATTCCCCCTGCTTTTTCGATCAGGGTTTCTCCGGGTTGCAAATGTAGATGATAAGTATTGGCTAAAACCATCTGTGCTCCCGTAGTTTGCAGTTGAGCGGGGGTTAGCCCTTTCACTGTTGCTAGGGTTCCCACAGGCATAAATCGAGGAGTTTCTACCGGTCCATGAGGGGTGTGCCAAACTCCGACTCTAGCGAGAGTTTGACAACATTTTTTTTGAGTTTGAAAAGAAAATCTCAAAGTTACTATAAAATATAAAGTTAACAGAATCACTCCATTGTAACTAAGTAGTTGACATTGATATAGAAATCCAAATAGTTTTCGAGCAAAAAGTTTAATCACGAGTTTCCTTATTAAACTTTTTAAGAACTCAATCAAAAAAAATTGTCCTCAAGCAAAAAGAGTAGAAAATAGATGTGGTACGCAAAGTGCAAACCCAGATACTATTGTTGTCATTATTACCATCGAGAATTCCTTAAATTTTAGAGATAAGCTAGGATATTTTTGTCTAAGGGCGATATTGAGTTTCTACAATATATTAGAGTATCTTAATATTGATGCTACAACCATTCCCTAAGTTATCTAAACCCTATGCTTTAGCCAGGGCATAAGCTCCTTAAGAAAAGAAAATATCAATCTGTCAGTCTTCTGATAGTAGGCGAACCCAGGAAAAGAGCTCTGATGATTAGCTAAGATAAAAATAGGGATAAGCAAAAGTAAAATAGAGAAAAGACTATGAGTTCGGTAAACTTTATTATTTTATTTCTTAAAATGAGCAATTTTTTTTGTATTTAAATGATAAAATTTCTGCTCCTATTTTCGTTTCTAAAAAAATTTTTAGGTCACGAGTCAATTTTTATGGTTCTTGCTCTTCTAATTGAGTTAGCTATTTTTTAAAGTAGGCTGATATCCAATTACTTAGACATAAATAAACAGTACTGCGTTAATGTGTATTTTAGGATTAAAAGTGAGCATTATAAATAAATATAAAAATGAATATATTAACAGAGTGAGCTATAAGAACTCGAACTAACTCATATCATCTTCTTCTCATTTAAGAGTTTTGCTAAGGTCCAAGTAAGAAAGGACTTTATTTGAGTCAAGTTAAGCTTAAAGAATTTTAAAAAAAATCAAAGATAGAGCTAGGACAATACAATTGCTAGCAATAAGTAGGAAGATGGAGAAAATATAATTTATTTAAAATGGACTTATTTGACAATTCGCACAACAATTTATTAATGGAATAAAAACAGTCCTACAGGAAGTACGAGATACTTCGTAAAATCGTAAAAAAATATGTTTAAAATATCTAGATTAATTAGACTTTTGTCTGTAATAAACAGTCATTTTTTTAATTTAAAATAAAGGAATATAAAATAATTTAACAGACTTAGAAAAAATATGTAGCCTATATCAACTGATACAAGTATTCTACTTTAAATTAGTTTTAAAGAGTTTAACAAGTAAAATATTATAATGAGTTTTTTGAATTAAAAATAAATAGTAAATAATTAAAAATTATACTATTCCTTTCCTTACTTAGGATGCAAAAATAATAATTTCAAAAACACAATTTAATTTTTAATATACAAATTTTTAATAATCAAATTTTAATATATAGATACCATTCATTATGGTAGATTATCTTTTATCAAAAAACTATGCTATATTCATTTAATTTTAACTTATTAGTTGAACGAACAAAATCTTATCTTAGACAAGAGTGAAGTGGTTTTCTTCATCTTTATTGAAGTTAAACTTTTTAAAAACTTCATCACAATAATAAATTAAATATTAGAGATATACTTATGGTATAGATCGTCGTCAAATGAGATATGATTAATTTGTTAAAAAATCCACATAAAAGAAAGCTAAACCTTTATCTAACTAAGTTAAAAATTAGTGTCGAATTTAGGCTAGCTGATGTATCTATCAGTTCCGAACTTTGTTTAAGCTTCTATAGTTTTGTTTGTTTATGTTCGACTACTTAGCGGTTGCTCTTTCTTTAATTATTTGTCTATTTTGGAACTCACTGATCTAGTAGTTTATTCCAATGTCCTAAGCCTAAAAAAAGATTTTTCTGAACAAACATTAGTCAGAAAAAACCCTTTCTTAATTCGTAGATAATAGTCACTAAACTAGGGAAATAGTTAAAATCTGAGATAAATTAGATTAACTAAATCGGATTAACTGAGTTTAGAATTTAAAGGTGGTTCGTAAAGCCCCAACCCAAATACTGTTATTGTCATTATTGCCCTCAGGTTGAAGAACAACATAAAAACCAGGAGTTAGCAAAATATTTTTGGTGATGGGGTATTGATACTGAGCTTCAATGATGTAAGGAATATTCTGGTCAGGAACTTGCAAATCTCCAGTAATGGCATCAACCCGTTGGGTATGGGTAAGAGCACCGCCGGCAAGGGAAAGAATAGCTCCTTCCTTAAAGACGTCAACGACGTTAAGGGCTGCCATCCAGGACCACAAGTCAGCACCAAAACCGCGACGACTGTTTTCATCTTCGTCAACCCCTTGGGCACGCCCTAATCCATAGCCTACCCAACCGGTTAGGTTAAACATATGATTGATACGCCAGTTACCGTTAGCTCCGTAAGCATCAAGAATCGTCGGGGTTTTTAAGAAAGGATCACTAGCTAGTCCGCTACCGGTGCTAGAAGTCAAGTTGACATGATCCTCTTTGTAGTAAGTGTGTAGGTAGTGAAAGTTCAAGGCAAGATTGTCAGTTGGATAAAATCCAAGTTGACCCCCTGCGCTGAAGTTACCATTAAATAAACCGCTTCCTAGTTCAGGATTAGCACCGTCATTACTAGGGGTCAAATAAAGCCCACGAAGGGTGAACATATCATTTAATTCATAGGCAAAACCGGCACCAATACCTTCTTCACCCCGCATAGTTATAGGATCACGACGGACAAATCTTGACAATGCCCCAGTTCCTGAACTTTTTAGGAATGGGTTTCCTTCATCAAAAATATCATCTATATCTAGAGAGTTACCTCCAACATAACCAGTGAAGTTACCGATGGGAAAACGGTAGTACAAGTTTTCAATGTTAAGGTCAGCATCGCTGTTAACATCGTGTCCTAACCGTGCCATATTAGTCCCTGTGGCACGACTTAAGTTAAAGATAGTTCCTGCTTCAAGACGAGTAATTAGTCTATCCTTTCCGTTAAAACTAGCATCTAAGTTAAGACGAGTCCGATGACCAAAGGTCACGTTATCGTCAATACGTCGCCGTGCGTCTGTAAATCTACCGTTTTGCAAGTCTTGGTTAAACTCGTCTCGCTCACGAGCGTCTAAAGCTCGTTCCCCTGATGCAGAGGAGATAGTAAACAGTACTTCCCCTTTTAACTTGGTGGTAGTGGAAAACTGATGATTTTCGAGGAACGCTATCCTATGTTCGAGGTTATAAACTCGTGCGCCTAAGGCGATTAATTCTTGTTCAAATTCTCGGGTTAATCGCTCTAGTTTTTCAATGTCTTCTCGTAAAACAGCAACGTTTTCTTGTAAGAGTCGTTCAATGGTATTCAAACAAGCATTTAAGCCAGCTGCAAATTCCCAACGACTGGCAGCCCGGTCGCCTCGGAAATTTCGATCAGGATAACCGACAATACAACCATAGCGTTCAACTAAACTTGATAAAGCTTCATAAGTCCAGTCAGTAGGGGATATATCCCGTAATTCCGAAACGTTGGTGACTTGGAAAGTAGAAGTAACAGATTTACGCTTAAAAAGACTACGATTAACGTAATTTTCTAATTGGGGACGATTCCGTAGAATCTCTAAAGCTTCTGTCGAGTTTATCATATTGGGGTTAGCTGTTTCTATCTCCGTTTCTGGAGATGCGACCACCCCTTGAGCAACTGAACATAGAATTCCCAAGACCCCTGGGGTTGCTTTGAGCATTTGACTAAAGAATCGTGACATTGGGAATAGTCCTCACACCTGAAATAATAAGTATCAAAACTACTGAGTTTATACAGTGTTCTTTGATACTCAGTTGATTTTGTTGATCTTATTTTCAAATTCTAATCTAACAGACAAATTATACAAGATAGATCAAAGTCTGGACGAAAATAAGCTAAGGTTTCCTAAAAGTCTTGTAAAAGAACTGGACTAAAAGTTTGGGATATTTTTATATTTAAGAAAATGTCAAGGGGTTATAGCCAAAGATACACTTATTAACTTGATTATGAGAATACTTTAACAAATTCTGTTTAACCTCGATATCCAGTAACTATATAAGAAACTCGTTGAGCAATATTGGTAGAATGATCTGCCATTCTTTCTAGGTGACAAATGACTAAAGCTAATAAAAGAAACGGTTCAATGACTCCCTGAATATCTCGTTGACAAGCTAAAGTTTGATAAAGTTTTTCATAGGTGTCATCTACCGTATCGTCAAGTCGTTTAACCTGTTTTCCGGCGTTGCCATCAAGTTCCACTAAAGCAACCAAACTTGTCCCTAGCATCATTTGGGCATGATAGGACATAGTGGCAGCTTCCTCCATAATAGGATGGGGGGGATAAGAAAGCAATTTTACGGCTATTTTTGCTAAATCTTTGGCATAATCCCCAATTCTTTCTAAATCTCTGACTAATTGCATGAAGGCGCTTACAAGACGTAAGTCTTGAGCCACAGGGGCTTGTAGTGTCATTAGGCTAGCGCAATCAAGTTCTATCTGTCGGTAGTAGCGATCAACTTGTCGATCAATTTTAATAATTTTGCCAACTGCGTCTAGATTCTGATTAAATAGGGCTTGATGACTAAGACGACAGGATTCTTCTACTAAAGTTCCCATTCGTAATATTTCTTGTTTTAGTCGTTTGAGACATCGTTCGAAGTGAGTACGTTTAGGGTGATTATTATAATACGATAGGTTCACAGGACTTCTTGCAGAAGAAAGACAAAAGGTATTTGAACAAAAGTTAAAAAGGAGATCTAACGACACCTTGCCCATGGTGCGTCATCCTTAGACTATACACCAACTTGTTATCTATCAATAGTCATAACAAAAAAATCGATAATTTGGTATTAGTAGGTTTCGATGTTTATCCTAACTATATTTTTAGGAAAAATAATTAATTACTTCAATCTTATGAATAATCGTACTTAATTTTGTAATCAAAAGTTGTTATGGATCTATATTTCAACTTAATCCGCCAACTTGGGTTAAACATGTAAATTCTATTGAAAAAACCTAAATTAGCCTCTAGGTTTCTGTAACGTTCCATGAACATCTTGACTAATCTTTCCAAACTCCGAAACAATAACCAGAAGGAACTTCCCTCCTTGAAAATAAGCAATCAAAGAATAGAAACTAAATCTCTCCAAGAAATTGCTATTATGCGCAAATCATCTCAAATTGTAGCCACGGTCCTCAAAGAAATCGAGATGATTGTAGAACCAGCAATGACAACAGAGGACTTAGATAGATATGCTGAACGCAGAATTAGAGAAATGGGAGCAACCCCTAGTTTTAAAGGATATCATGGTTTTCCTGCTTCTATCTGTGCTTCCATTAACCAGGAAGTTGTTCATGGCATTCCTAGCCCTATAAACGGAAGGTTCGTGTTGGAGATGTACTTAAAGTAGATATAGGAGCCTATTTTCAAGGTTATCATGGGGATTCTTGTATCACTATTGCCGTAGGAAAAGTTTCGCCGACAACTTCCCTTCTAATTATTGGAGCCCAGGAAGCATTGTATGCCGGAATTGAGTAGGTAAAAGCGGGAAATTATTTATTAGCTATTGCCGAAGCGATCGAAGATAAGGTCAAAGAGTATGGTTATAGCGTTGTAGAAGATTATACCGGTCATGGTATAGGGCGTAATCTCCATGAAGATCCCTATATTTTTCATTATCGCACTAAGGAGTTGCCCAACGTTAAATTACGGGCAGGAATGACCTTAGCCATAGAACCGATTGTCAATAAAGGGTCAAAATATACGAGAAAACTTCGTGACCGCTGGACTGTGGTAAGAGTGGATAATTCTCTGTCTGCACAATTTGAACACACGGTATTAGTCACACAAACGGGATATAAAATTTTTACAGATCGTACTGCTCTGCTATTTAGCGTTCGGCATTCAGTAGGAATCAACAACCGTTGACCTCTAAAATCCCTTATAATGGTAGTAAGGCGGGCAACACCCACCCTACTTAGGTTGGAGTGAGGGATTTTAGTAAACCTCAACGTGCCAACGATGATCCTTTTTCATAGACCTAACAAAGTCAGACCATTCTACTCCCTGCTTGTTAGCAAAGGGAGCGAGTCCTTCTTCAAGTCCGCTTTCCATACCTTTTAGTCCACACATGTATAGGTGAGTTTTGGGCTGTTGTAACATATTCCATAACTCTTCGGCGTGTTCAGCGACTCGATGCTGAATGTACATCCTGCCACCGTCTTTGTTTTTCTGTTCCCGACTGATAGCAGTGCTAAGACGGAAGTTTTCGGGGTAATCTGCTTGCATCTTCTCCCAATCATCTTTGTAGAGAATATTAGCGGAGTAAGGAACCCCAAAAATTAACCAACTCAGCCCTTTAAATTTATAGTCTTCGTGTTTCTCTTTGAACATCCGCCAGAGAAATGAACGAAAGGGAGCAATTCCAGTCCCTGTTGCCAACATGATGACAGTGGCGTCTTCATCCTCAGGAAGAAGCATTTCCTTACCTACAGGTCCCGTAATGGCTACATCAGCACCAATCTCTAGATAACACAGATGGGTTGAGCAAACACCATAAATAGTCTCTCCAGTTTCAGGATGTTTATATTCAAGTTGACGAACACACAAAGAAACTGTCCCATCGTCGAGTTTATCACCATGACGGGTAGATGCGATGGAATAGAGTCTTAACTTATGGGGTTTGCCATTCTCGTCAGTTCCCGGAGGAATGATTCCAATACTTTGCCCCTCTAAATAGTGCAAATCTCCGCCGGAGATATCAAAGGTAAGGTGTTGAACAATTCCACTACCGCCTTCAGCGACGAGAGGATAATTTTCAATACATTTCCCGATATAAGGATCTTTGGGCTTGTAAATATTAACAGGAATTGTCGCCTTTGCTTGAGTCATAGACTTATCTTGTTGGTTTCTTGTTGCTTTGCGGTTGTTCTAGGACCCGGGGTTTTGACTGGTTGGTGATAACTTGCTAAAGGAGCATCTGCGTTCAGAGGTTTGACGTCAACAATCCGAATACCCATGCGAGCAATGCGGCGTATTTCCTAATTTATTCACTGATAAGAAACAGTGACAGAGAAACTTCCACTGCGACGAACTAGGTAGTCAAGACTATAATTAATCGCTACTCCGAATTTAACTCCACAACTCCGTAGACAAACAGTTGGTTTGTCTAGGGAGTTGCTTTGATTGAAGTCGCCCATTAGGCGGCTGTACATGTTATCTGTTGTTCCCAATCCACTCAAAACACAACAGCTGCACTCTATCGTCAACCTACGTTAGCAGACTTAGGGTACAGTGGTAAATCAGGTTAGAAAACCTATAAACCAGACCAGGTCACAATTTAATTGTACCTTATTCTAATATTAAAACCTGTCAACCTTGCCTTAGTTTAAAGTTTTTTTAGGAAAAATTTTAAACTAAGGCAAAAGGCAACAATAATTGATACTCAACGCTTGAAGTGTAGATTAAATTAGAATTTTCAGCTTGGAACTGATGAATATTTAGTATACTCGCTATACTTTAAGCCTCCGCAGCAGCTGAGATACAAATTGCTCTCACATTATTTATTAGTCATTCAACTTATTTTTATTTCATTAGTCAGTCGATTATTAGCAATTACAGTGGTTGAGCTTGAGAAGTCGTGCATCAATTCTTTCCCATTATGATTCATTAGGATTAGTGGGAAGTTTGTTTGCTTTATCTATTAAAATTAGTTTGGTCCGAAGAGTTGTTCTGGTTACTAGAGCTTCCTTTTTGACTATTTTATCTCGAAGATGTTACATAGATAGCTATGGGTATTTTGCATTTAAAGCACCCCAAAAAAGCAGCTTAATTATTGAAATAATATTGTGCCTAGCCTTTTAAAGTTTCATGGCTTAGCCATGATAGCAGCCCAGAAGTCAGCATTTTAAAGTAAAAATTATTACTAAAAAGTAAAGATAATTAATTTTATTAAAGTAGAGAAAAATATCTTGATTAAAATAAAAATATCTTGATTAAGAGAATAATATATTTTAACTATAAACGATCAATCTTTTACTAGAAAATCATAAATTTAGTTGACTATCGTCGCATCAGGATGTCAGCAGCGTGTGTCTTAAAATTTACTAATCTTTATTTTTTAAAAAAAGAACTTTTTCTACGGGTTAGGGTAGTTATATTCTTGATATAAATTGCTACGTTTACCAAAACTGTAGATTTATATATAGCCATTAATGAGTTTTTATTAAGTTCAATAACATAAAATATTTACTATATAAGATAATAAAAAATTAATATCAATTTAGATTGATTAAAGTCAAGTAATATTTAGTAAATCAATGATTTATTGTAAAAGTTTGAGATTTTAAAGTTGACTATTTTATTCATTTTTAGACTAGACAATGAAGTGTTAGGTATTAGTACATGTATTTTATTCACTTTATGTCTACCGGAGATGCTGAACTATTGAACAATTGTATCTGAGCTCAATATAGAGATTTCAAACAATAATCTTGTTAAGAATAAAAACTAATTGAACCAACTATGAAATATCATATTCCTGCAGGTATTTTTCATGGTTTTTAAAAAAATTAGGATTGACTAGTCAGATATATATTTATTTTATGATTACTGTAACTAAATACGTCTTGTTATCAACAGTTAATTACGACATTGTTTATTAAATAAAACGGTAGAGATTAATCTAAAAAATAATTACCATCAATAGCATAGTAAAGTATCTTCCTGTATTATCTAAAATTAGACTAATTCTGTACTGGCAGTAAAATCATCGCAACTAAAGAGTATATAGCTCTCTTTTGTACTATTATTAGTATCATTTCATTACCATTAGCATAAGTTATACTTATGCTAATGGTAATGAAATAAAAGGGGTTGTTTCTATTGAGGTCTAAAAAATTGAAAGATTAAATTGTTATTTGTCCTAAAAATTATAGATATTTTATTTTTTAATTTAGTATGAATATTTTTTTATTCAATTTATTTAAACACTAAATTTAGTTACTTAAAAAGTTAGTTAGGTAAATAGATAAAAATTTATTCACTATTTTTTATAGGACAATTTTTTTATTAAATTAAGGAAATTTTTATTCTCTATATTTAGAGAATAAGTGCCAAATACATCAAGGCAATATGTTAAACATCTATACCTTTATTAATCTCCAAATATTAGTGAATTTCAGAATTACTGGATAAATATTCATTAATATGAAATTGTATTTCAGGTACGGGATAAATTATTTATTGAAAATATAAGCTAGATTGTTTTTTCAAAAAATTTAAACATTCTTTGAGGTTATATCAAAGAATGTTTAAATTTATCTAGTTTTACTCATAATCATACCCTAGGATAAATTACTATCTAAAAATAAATATTTTTCAATAGTTGTTTAAATATTATTTCCCTAGATATCACTTCCTTAGGAATGTTCAGTATATACCAGGAATAAACTTATGAAAAATTAGCTACTGGATTTTAAATTAAAATAGAACAAAATAAATATTAGAGTATTATTTTTTCTGTAGTAAAGATAACTGTTTTTACATAATTTTTTACCACAAATAATAGACTAAGACTACATTATATAAAAAACTAATTTTGCTGTCTATCTATATATTTGACAATCAAAATATCACGATCAACTCTTATATTTAATTTAAAATATTAGTTTTAGTTAAACTCTAATAGATATTTAATTTAACGCCAATATCATTAATATTGTATTTTACATAGGTTTTTGCTCTATTTTAAAGTAAATTTTATTTATATAACTAAATAATAGATTAAACTAACTTACTATATTGCTCAACAGGTTTTTATGATAATTGATTATAACTTTTTTTTAAAAAAGGTCTATTATAAGTCACTTTTTTCCCAGAAAAATATTTATATGATCTCCCCAATTAACTTGTAATTTCTGTTGAGCACTACCGCCATTGACTGCAATTTCTACCCAGCCATGACTACCGATAAAACTGACTAATTCTTCTCGAGTCACTTCACTATAAGTCAATGCAGTCTTAATCTGTTGTTTCGCTATTTCAACTGACCAATTATGATCCCTAACTAACTTTCCTGAAATATTAGTAATAAGGTTACCAAAACGGTCAATGTATTGAATGCAACCATGAACATGGTTAGCGGTTATTATTACTTCCTTAAGGGGCAATTTAATTAAACTATCAGGACTAATACAATTTCCTAAAACGTTGAGAGAAATCCCACTGGCTAAATGTGCCCCTACGGGAGCGAAAATATCCCTTCCATGAAAAGTCAAACTGGGATGTCTAACTCTCCAATAATTAGGGTTTGTCAACTCCACCGCGACGATTGCCTCAGATAAACTCAGAACACCGCCAAATAAGCCGTTGTCAGGTCCTACCAAATACCCTTGAGAAAATTGAATCGCAACCCCTCTTCGTCGACTTCCTACTCCTGGATCGATAACCGCAACATATACCGTTCCATTCGGGAGGAAAGAATAAGCATTCATCAAACAAAACCGTCCGGCGGCAATATTCTGGGGGGGGATTTCATGGGCAATATCGATAACAGTCAAGTAGGGGTTGATACAGGCGATCGCTCCTTTGATGATTCCTACATAACCATCTTGTAAGCCAAAGTCAGTTAATAGGGCGATCACAGTCGTATAAGTCATGAGTTATAGCAAGGAATAAAGTTAAATCTGTGTTAAGTGTTGGGAACAAGGACTACAAAGTAGTCTACTTATTATCTTTAATAAACCATTATTACTTAACACTAAAATACTTTTTCTGTTGTTCAGTATTATCAGTATTAAGAGACTGTTTATCAAGCTGTCTTATTGGTGCGTTAACGCAGAGAAATAAAAGTAGTTTGCCTAGCAAACTATAAACTTAATGTTTTGTTTGAAAATAGTCTTTAAGGATTTTTGTATTTACAGAAGGGTACAATCAGGTTAACAATAGATAAGAGGTTATTTATCACCGTCATTTATGTCTGATCCCTAGAAAATGCCTAGTCAGGCTTATGATATGATTTGAGATGCGTTAAATCGCTTAATCAAGATAGTGGCTAAACTGCGATCACCTGATGATGGATGTCCCTGGGATCTTGCCCAAACTCCCCAAACTCTCATTCCTTACGTCATTGAAGAAGCTCATGAATTGGTTTACGCTATCAAAAACAAAGATCATCAAGCTATTGTCGAGGAATTAGGAGATTTATTATTACAGGTAATACTGTAAGCGCAAATTACTAGTGATAAGGGACATTTCAGTTTAAAAGAAGCTGATCAAGGAATTACTAACAAACTAATCTGTCGTCATCCTCATGTTTTTGGAGATATAGAGGTCAAAAATCAAAAAGAAGTCCGTCAAAATCGGGAAAAAATCAAAGCCCAAGAGGAGAGAGAAACTTCAGAAATGGCTCAACTATTAAGTCGAAAACTCAGTCGCTATAATCCAACTTTACCCCCTTCAATGGCTAGTAATAAAATTTTAGTTAAAGCTGTATCTTCCGGTATTGTATGGTTTAAGTTCCTCAGAGGTTTTGTCAGGAAGCAATGAGAGGTTTACTCAACAGTTATCAATAATTGAGACTTTTGCTGAGCGTTACTCAACAGATTACACTTGAAACGAGTTAGAAATCTTGTAGCAAAAAGCGAAAGAATACTTAAACTAATAGTAAACTACTCTTTATAAAAACTATTGAGATTTTTATGAGTTTAGATCAAGAGAAAGCAAATAGTTCCACTGATTGTGATTTAAAAAGGGAGAAGAATCAAGTTTGGAGAGTACTCTTGGAAAACATGCAAATTATCGTTGTTGCTTTAATTTTATCACTCATCATTCGTACTTTTATTGCTGAACCACGTTATATTCCGTCTGAGTCTATGTTGCCGACTTTAGAAGAAGGTGATCGCTTGATAGTGGAAAAAATTTCTTATTATTTTCATCCTCCCAAAAGAGGTGATGTTGTTGTATTTGAACCTCCTATACAATTGAGATTACAGGGATATAAAAAAGAACAAGCCTTTATAAAAAGAGTTGTTGGCGTTGGAGGAGAAACCGTCGCAGTTATCGATGGAAAAGTATACATTGACAACCAATTAATCCCGGAAGATTATATTTTAGAATCTCCTCGTTATAACTTAAAACCTATTACTATTCCCGATAGCAAATTATTTGTTATGGGAGATAATCGAAATAACAGTAACGATTCTCATATCTGGGGTTTTTTGCCTCAAAAAAATATAATTGGCCATGCAGTTTTTAGATTCTTCCCTTTTCAGCGAATTGGTAATGTTTAAAGAGTTAATCCTTAAAAGTTTGCTCAGCAATGACTTTCAGGAAACTTCACTGGTTGTTTCATGTATTCCGAGCCAATTTTAGTATATTTTGCTGTATAAGCTATTAGTATCCTAAGTTTAATATGCTTCTAAGCCTGTTTTAGAGTATTTTCTAACCAATCATACCAAATCGATAATCCTTCTCCTGTAATTGAAGAAACCTGAAAAATGCAAATATTAGGATTAACTTGTTTGGCATAATCTAAACAGCGGTTTAGATTAAACTGGAGATAGGGAAGTAGATCAATTTTGTTTAAAATCATTACATTACTTTTTTGAAACATATGGGGGTATTTTATTGGTTTATCTTCTCCTTCTGTTACAGAAAGAATAGCCACTTTAGCATATTCACCCAAATCAAATAATGCTGGACAGACTAAATTTCCTACGTTTTCGATCATTAAAATAGAATTAGTAGAAGGATTTAATTCTGTGCAACCTTTTTCTACCATTGCTGCTTCTAGATGACATCCCATCCCTGTATTAATTTGAATGACTTTACATCCTGTTTTTTTTATTTTACGAGCATCATTTGCCGTTTCTTGATCTCCTTCAATTACACTAATCTTTATCCTATCTTTTAAATCTTCAATCGTTCGAGTTAATAGAGTTGTTTTTCCTGAACCTGGAGAACTTACTAAATTTAACGCCAGAATATTATTACTTTTGAACCAAACTCGATTTTTTGCTGCAATCAAGTCATTTTTTGTTAGAATATTTTTCTCTAAGCTGATGGTTGTGCCGTGTATTTGAGAATGAGTTTGGAATGGTTTAGTTGTGGAATGAGAATGAGTAACCACTGTCCCATCATCTAGAATATGGGTGTGGTGGTGTTCATTCACTGTTGTAACCTCTGTTTCAAGATTAGTGAACCGTACTTGACTATCACCTAAACAACCGCAAGTTACACACATGTTTTATTGTACCTCCATTTCTTTAATTTTTAACTCTTGTCCCTGAATAATATCCAACTTAGCACTGTGACAGCAATCACAACTACCAAAGGGTTGAGAAAGGTTCATTTCGGACCCACAGTCCTGACATTTTCCTCTCCCTGGAACTTCGATGATTTCTAAAGTTGCGCCTTCTAAAACTGTCCCTTGACAACAAATCTCAAAACAAAAATGAATTGCATCAGCCATAATTGTTGAAAGTTGTCCTATCTCTAGAGTAACACGCCTAACTGATAATCCTTTAGCGTGTTCAGCTACAATAGCTACAATATTCTGAGTTATTCCTAATTCATGCATAAACTCCATAAAATTTATTACAATCCTACAATAGGACGTTTGACTTTACACTGTCAAGACTATATTTAACTGAATATTTTCTATTTTCTTTTTTAGAAGATTTTAAGTAATTTGGTTACAATCAATGTTTTATCCTTAATAGCTATTTGAATCTAACCATTTAATAAAAACCAATCTAAAACTAGATTACATGTCCACCAAATATCGGAATTAATCGAAGGTTATATCAGCAAATACTAACAATTTTAGACTCTCTTTCATCATAATCATGCTTATAATCGGGACAGGATTCTTCATTTTATGATCGTATTTCTTAGTTAGCCTTTACAATACACGATAGTAATTACTATTTTATGTTATGCCTCGAATACTAGTAATAGACGATGATGCTGCAATTGCTGAATTAGTCTCCATTAATCTGGAGATGGCCGGTTATGATGTCAATCAAGCAGAAGACGGCATTAAAGGACAAGCTTTAGCCGTCCAATTACAGCCAGACCTAATTATGCTTGATCTGATGTTGCCTAAGGTCGATGGTTTCACTGTCTGTCAGCGACTGCGCCGAGATGATCGCACAGCCGATATTCCGGTATTGATGTTAAGTGCTTTAGGACAAACTCAAGATAAAGTAGAAGGATTTAATGCAGGGGCTGATGACTATCTCACCAAACCCTTTGAGGTAGAAGAAATGTTAGCCAGGGTACGGGCGTTGTTACGACGAACTGATCGAATTCCTCAAGCAGCTAAACATTCAGAAATCCTTAACTATGGTCCATTAACCTTGATTCCAGAGCGATTTGAAGCCATTTGGTTTGAAAAAACTGTCAAGTTGACTCATCTAGAATTTGAATTACTTCACTGTCTCTTGCAACGTCACGGACAAACTGTCTCTCCGAGTGAAATTCTTAAAGAAGTTTGGGGATATGATCCCGATGACGACATTGAAACCATTCGGGTTCATATCCGCCACTTAAGGACTAAATTAGAACCCGATCCTAGACATCCTTGCTATATAAAAACTGTGTATGGTGCAGGTTATTGTCTAGAGTTGCCCAGTGCTGAACAACAACTTATTGAACAACCTGAACCTAATGCAGCCAGTGTTTAAGTGACCTAATGATCAGGGACAGATATTTCGGTTGTGAAGCCTTTAGCAACGATTAAAATGGGGGGTTGATAGCGATAAAATGTCCTAACGTTTATTTGTGAGGGAATCAATTTTTATCGTGAGATGATTAGGAAGTCATCAACTTCCCTTCCATAGTATGGGAAACTTAAGATACAATGAATCTTTGGTTTTGAAACCTACGTTAATAGGAAGTCTAATTTCCGGCTTGACGATTTTTTTATGTCCCCCCCCATTCAACCCTTACCTTCAGATGTTGTTAGCCTCATTGCTGCTGGAGAAGTAATTGACTCTCTAGCTGCGGTGGTGCGAGAGTTGTCCGAAAATGCTCTTGATGCTCAAGCAACTCGCCTAGTTATTTCCCTTTTACCAGAGGCCTGGCGTGTTAAGGTAGCAGATAATGGTGAAGGAATGTCTCTTGATGACTTACGCAACTGTGCTAAACCTCACAGTACAAGTAAAATTACTCACTTCAATGATTTAGCTAAGATTACTAGTCTAGGATTTCGGGGAGAGGCATTACATAGTTTAGCCCAAGTCTGTGAGTTAGAAATTTCTAGTCGTTATTCTATAGACCCCCAAGGGATAGGATGGCATTTACATTACAATAAACCAGGAGAACCTATAACAGAAAAACCAACGGCAATCGCCCCAGGAACAATAGTGACTGGATCAAATCTGTTTGTAAATATGCCAGTCCGTCGTCAAGGCTTACCTTCCCTCTCGCAACAACTCAAAGAAGTACAAGCAATTGTTGAAAACCTCGCTTTATGTCATCCTCAGGTAAATTGGCAGGTCTGGCACAATGAGCGATTGTGGCTTAACATTAGTCCAGGGAAAACAGCTCAGGATATTTTACCTCAACTCCTTAAACAGGTTCATCACCATGATTTACAATTCGTTTCACAACAGGTGAAAATTTTCGATAATTTTGGTTTGCAATCCTTGGAAAAGGCGCAATCAATGGGTTTCCCCTTACCTCCATTAGAAAAAAACGGATTAGTCGAAGTTACTTTAGGATTGCCTGATCGCTGTCATCGCCGACGACCTGATTGGGTCAAGGTAGGAATTAATGGGCGCGTTGTTAGATTACCTCAATTAGAACAGACAATTTTAATGACTTTTAGTCGAACCTTACCTAAAGATCGTTTTCCTATTTGTTTTCTCAACTTGACTATTTCCCCTAATCACATTGATTGGAATCGCCACCCTACTAAGGCTAAAATTTATCTTTATTCCCTTAATTTTTGGAAAAAAAAAATTTCTGAAATAATTGAACAAGGATTACGATTATTTCCTCAAACCCTGTCGATAGCGGCTCAAAATCAACGAGTTGAAAAATTACTTAAGAATAAAAATTATAACATTATACCTAACACTTCTAATGAAATTAGATTAATGCCTTTGAAGGCGGTGGCACAGGTACGCAATACTTATATTGTGGCAGAACATTCAAGTGGATTATGGTTAATTGAACAACATATTGCTCAAGAACGAGTGTTGTACGAAAAGTTACAGAGAGACTGGGAATTTATAGGTTTAGATACCCCTATAATTTTAACAAAAATATTAAATTACCAAGTTGAACAATTACAAAGAATTGGGTTAGAAGTTGAAGAATTTGGTAGGGAAATGTGGGCAGTTCGTACGATTCCTAAAATATTAAGTCGACGCGACGATCTCCAAGATGCTTTAACAGAGTTAAGTTTGGGAGGTGATTTAGAAACGGCGCAAGTAGCTATTGCTTGTCGTAGTGCAATTCGCAATGGAACTCCGATGAATTTATTCCAGATGCAAGACCTTTTAGATAGTTGGAGAATAACTAAAAACCCCCGGACTTGTCCTCACGGTAGACCAATTTATTTATCCTTAGAAGATTCTTTTTTATCTCGGTTTTTTCTCCGTCATTGGGTAATCGGAAAAAGTCATGGAATTTAATAAAGATAGAAGTCAACTCACTTTTCCATAAAGGGAAATGATAAATCATAAGTTAGATTTATAGTTAGTTCTTCTCATTACTAAATTAAATCTAATTGAGATAACATTTACTTTTTCTAGGGTTTTCTTACAATACTTTTATGTTATTCTATCTCAAATTTAGTTGTAGGGTTTCCGTGTTTGAGCAAATATTTATGATATTGACCCTTTGCTTTTATTCAAACATGACAAAATCTTTTCTGTGTTAACTAGTATTTGAAGCCATTTCACTTCTGGTTTAAGAAGTTTTCTTTTACTATCTATTTGAGTGTTAACTTGTTTAAGCAGGTTAAATATATCTGTTATTACTTCAGCTTATAGCATTAATTTGTTTGCCGCAACATTACTAGAAGATTTATAAAGACTTAGCCAAACTTCTTAAATCTTGGTTAAAACTTTTTTCTTGCATACTTATAGCTATTTTACTATTTGTTTATATATTCTTTTTTCTCTAATTCTATGCTCACTTCTTCATTCTCTAATTACAACAATTTCATCTTCAATGGCTGAAATTTTTCACCTGCAATTTTTTACGTATATCATTGAGTGTTCTTTTGGTCTATTGTCTATCTACTTTATTTCTTTTGTCCACATTTTTAATATCATTATTTAAGAGATATTTAATCGCTTTTATCTTATAACTTTCACCTCTTGAAAAATTAGCTCAACTCTTCTACAACAGAATTAACTCTCAATTATTAAACTTTACCAGAAGATCACAACATCTACTGCTCGATTTTTATTGAACAAACTTTTGTTCTGTCTTACGCGACCTAATCGAGGCATTCATAAGATTCTATTTTTATTACCTACTTCAATAAAGAAGCTAATCTTTTTATGACTTTAACCTTTCTGTTTATGATGACAAACTTGAATAACAGTATGAACATTTCCCCTAGGATTAAAGTCTCCTTTTAATACTATTTCTAGTGGATCGCAAGCTACCACAAAATCGTCTAGGATTTGGTTGATTGATTCTTCATGAGAAATATAGAGATCACGGTAGCCATTAATATACAATTTTAATGCTTTTAATTCAACCACTTTTTCATCGGGAATATAGGTTAAATAAAGGTTAGCAAAATCGGGATAACCAGAGAAGGGACACTTACAAGTAAACTCAGGTAAAGTAATATTGATGTCATACCGTCGACCTGTACGAGGATTAGGAAAAGTGATTAATTTCCCTTCTTCAATAAACTGTTCCCCATATCTAATCGCCGAAGAATCAAACTTAAAATTAGAAGCTTGAGAATTAGTAACTTGATTCATTATGCAAATACTCTTTTGAACTTACCTAATTTTCTTATTGTACACTATCAACTATTAACTAGAGGTAACCAAACTATGAATTTAGTCCCCCTATTGTGTGTTTTATCAATAGGGGGACTAACAAGTTCAATCAATCCTTGCATCTGAGTAACTAAATCTTTAGCAATCGCCAAACCTAATCCACTTCCTGCAATCTCTCCTTTATCTTGAACCCCTCGATAATGACGCTCAAAAATATGTTCTTGATCTTCAACAGGAATACCGCACCCTGTATCTTGAATTACAACACCTTGATAACTTTTTCCATTAGTTATCGAGAGTAAACCAACTTGTAAAAATACTTGACCTCCCGATGGTGTATATTTAAGAGCGTTGTTAATAATATTACTAAAGATCTCTCTGAGTGCTTGAGGATCACCCCATATACAGGGTAAGTTCTCAAAGATATCGATTCTTAACTCAATTGATCTTTCTTCGGCAATCGATTTAGCAGAAGTCAGCAATGGTTCTAATATTTCTGTAACCTGGATAGCTGATAAAAATGGAGATTGTTCTGAGCGCAAAGAACGAGTTGATTGAGTATCAAGAGTAACCACATCGTCTTTGAGAGAGTGCTTATCAACTTCAAATTTTTGGAGTAACTCTTGAAGGTGATTACTTTCTCGCACGATACTCTCTGTAATTGCCGTACCTTTTTCATCTGAATGCAACCGCTTAAGTAATAGTTTACTAAAGATTTGTAAGGCGGTTAACGGGTTACGCAATTGATGAAATAAATCATCGAGGCGATTTTGTTCTTGTTGTTGTAATGTTTGCTGTTGACTCAATTGTTCTTGATACCATTGTTGATGGCTATCTAATAAACGAGCTATCGCTAGGGTTTGAGCAATGGTTTCAATTTGTTCTAATTCTGACTGTTGCCAGGGATAATTTTTACGTTGAGTTACTAATAATCCTACTACGATATCTTTATACATCAAAGGTAAGACGAGTTGATAGGGATTGCTTATAGTTGTTTTATTCTCATCAATAATTTTGTGATCACCTTCAAAATTAGTATTCAAAGATTTCGATAGTTTAAGAGGGTTAGCTATCGGTAAACTGATAGAATTGTTTAGAATTTTTTCTACCTTAGGCAAACTTAAATTAACATTTTTTCTGCTGTAAAATTCACGGTTTTGCGGAACAAACAAGAGGGGAATCAAACTCATCTGTGTTTCTTCTTCTCTTTCTTGGGTCAGATAAATTCCACTCCAATTAGCCTTCAGTCCTTGAGTTAACAACGTGATTTGAGCTTGACATAAAGTAATGAATTCTTGACTTGGTGTTACCAAAGTATAAGCAGCAGAGGACATAAGGGATTTAATCCATCAAGTTATAAAGTTTTGTTAAGCAAATAACTTTTAATCATTTCGTAATTTTTCTTTAAGTTTAGCGAAATATATTGATTATTGAAGCCTTCTGACTCTAATAAATCTACTAAAATGCGAACAAAGGCTCTTGATTTCCTAAGTTAAACTAGATATAATAACCTCAACTTTTGTAACGATGATTACAGCATGTATCCAGAATGGGAGGTAATCGGGTTGGCAAGAAAACGTAAGCGTAAGAGTCGTCGCCGTCAAGAAGGTCGTAGGATTCTCGAGATTGTACCCCAGTATAGTATCGAAAGTGGTGAAGATAAACCAGTGACAGCCGCGAGAAAGCATATTGGGGCAGTCGGGATCCAACCTCCGGCTTTGCTAATTGTAAGACGAAACGAGCACACAACGGATAGATACTTTTGGGCGGAAAAGGGTTTGTTCGGTGCCCAGTATGTTGAAGAAAATCATTTTCTCTTTCCCAGTTTGCGAGAATTCCAGCCTCCTGTGCTGAGTAGAGTTCCCGCAGTGATGACCGCTGGAACTGATCGTTAATGAACAAGTAAGATCGCTGACTCTTGTCTAATAAAGTTTTAAATCCCATTTCCCATTCTAAACATCATGTAGATTGGGAAATGTCTTGTTGCAATTGCAATTTTTTTTTAAGGATTGCAAGCAGATTTCAAAAAGTCCACTTTTTGTAGCTGAGCTAGTTCGTCTCGATGAGCTGTTACTATGACTAAACTCTGCATGTTCTCATCCGGTTGTGACTCGTTATGTTCTGATATCATTTTAACTTCGAGCAAGACTTTTTCGACACGTCCTGACTTCTTCCAATAAAAGAGCCCAGCAACTGGACATAAGAGAATTAGTCTCAGAAATAATAAAGTCAACGAAGGATATAAAAAAGATAGAACTAAGGAGAAACAAAATAATCCGATAGCTGTTAACCCACTCAGAAAAATAGTCAGGAAGCAACTAGGACTAACAAAACCTTCAAAAGTCATAGTCTGGTGTTGGAGATCAACAGAAGTAATGTGATAAGCACGTTGAGTAAAATATACTTGTAGTTGACTTAAAAGCTGATCGATAGACTCTCGTGGGGTTAGTTTGATTTGTTCGGTGCGATCTTTAGTAGATGCGCGGATAAAAAAGAACAAACCCATCATTAACAAAAGAGTCAGAAAAAAAGTGGAGCTAAGAACAGGGAGATCCACAAAGTTAAGAGGTAGGTTGGTTATCCGAATAATCGATTACAATAAACTATTATTTATGTAGATACTTATTTAGACAATAAAAGTTCAAAGCTTTTCTTGGAATTCCTGGACCTCGTAGGTATAAAACTTCTGGAAAGCTCCTATTGTGCCAAATTCATAACTGGGGACTGGAAAAGGCAACAATAATTCAGTTTCGTAGATACTAAACAGAAGATAATTTCGCCGAATAGTCTCTTTAGCAATCACTTTTTCAATTTGTGGTCGTCCTGTATCTATTAGAGTTTTACAATAGCTTTGCAAGAAGCCTCCTAATTGTTGAGGGGCTTTGGGGCAAACTTCTTGTTTTAAATATTCAGTGATGGCATCAGTAGCATAGTGTTCATAGTCATTCTGTCCAGGATTGCTTATCACCATTAAAACACTAATTCCAGCTAACGCAACTCCCCCGACCGTATTCACCAACTGTAACACTTCCATCACTTTTTTGGTTACTTAACTTGCTTAACTATTAGGATAACTTAGTTTAGACGATCATGAAACAAACAAAAAGTATGTTATAATAAACATCGAGTTTATGGCGAGCGTAGCCAAGTGGTTAAGGCAGCGGTTTGTGGTACCGCCATTCGTGGGTTCAAGTCCCATCGTTCGCCCTGGTTTATATAGTTCTTTGTCTTTTTATTCCAATCCAGGATGTGCTATCTTCTAATTTAGGGGAAATGATTGCCTAGTTGGTAGAAACGAAGTCTACCGAGTCCAAGATATAACCCCAGAGGGTTTTCTCCTTTTGGATAAGCAATAAGACTGAATAAATAGACTCCTGCTAACTCAGGATTTTGTTGAGGTTTTAGTCCTACAGTAAAAGTTGTTCCCGGAGCAATAGGGTAATCGAAGATGAAAGTAATAGCTTCATTATCTAAATTTCTTTTTATACGAGCAATGGTTAAAGACTTGCCTCGATTAATCAGTTTTCCCTCAAAAGCAAAGGTTTCGTCTAAATAATAGTTAATAATTTGGTTTGTTTTAACTTGTTGCAGTGTTAATTTTTCAAGGGGTTCTCCAACGTCATTTCCCAACTCGATTGTAAAGTAATACTTTGCCCCCTTCACCCTAATGCCACTCGACGTTGTGATTGCATTAACTAAACGAGGTGACTTATTAAACATAGTCGTTCCATTCCCTAATTCCATCGCCAGGACAGGGAAAACACTAAGGGTTAGTATACTTGCTATTTCTAAGATAGGTTTAAAACTGATGTAGCCCATTGATGAAATCTAAGTTAGGTTTAAATTTGCCCGTACAGGTCAGTCACCTTTGACCTGTACACTAGAGTTTAGGATTGATCCTTAGACAGGAACTGCTGCTTGGCGGGCTGCTGCTGCTTCATCAGGATGAATACCCAATCGAGTTAAGTTAAGGCGGCCTTTGCTATCGATTTCTCGGACTTTGACCACGACTTCATCGCCTACAGCGACTTCATCCTCTACCTTCCCTACACGCCCTTCGGCTAATTGAGAAATATGAATCATGCCTTCTTTACCGGGAAGCACTTCGACAAAAGCCCCAATTTGAATAATACGGGTAACGCGACCGGCATAAACTTCACCTTCATTAAGTTTGCGGGTCATATTGTAAATAATTTGCTTAGCCTTCTCAGCTTTCTCGGCTTCGAGTGCCGCAATGGTTACCGTTCCATCATCAGCAATATCAATTTTAGAACCAGTTTGTTCGGTAATACCTTTAATAGTTTTTCCCCCAGGTCCGATCACTAATCCAATCATATCGGGATCGATTTTCATAGTTAGTAGACGAGGAGCATAGGGAGATAGATTCGTCCGGGGTTTATCAATGGTGGTCAAAATTCTATCAAGAATATGTAATCGAGCTGGAAGAGCTTGTTCAATGGCTTTTGCCACCACCTCTATAGGCAGTCCGGTAATTTTCATATCCATTTGTAGAGCTGTGATACCGTTATCAGTGCCGGCTACTTTGAAGTCCATATCGCCCAAAAAGTCTTCAATCCCTTGAATATCGGTTAGAATACGAACTTCATTCCCTTTCTTAATGAGTCCCATGGCTACACCACTAACTGGTTTCGTAATGGGAACCCCTGCATCCATTAATGCTAAGGTTGAACCACAAACTGATCCCATAGATGTAGAACCATTAGAAGATAGCACCTCCGACACTACGCGAATCACATAGGGAAACTCTTCTTTCGGGGGAAGAATAGGGGTTATTGCCCGTTCTGCCAAAGCTCCATGTCCAATTTCTCGGCGGCCAGGGGAACGCATGGGTTTAGTTTCACCCACAGAGAAAGGAGGAAAATTATAGTGATGCAGGTAACGTTTTTCGTCTTCGGGATGGAGATCATCAGCGAGATCTTGGGCATCCCCTGGGGTTCCTAAAGTAACAAGGGATAACACTTGCGTTAATCCCCGTCTGAATAAACCACTTCCATGAACCCGTTGGGGTAATAAACCAATCTGAGAGGAAATAGGACGCACTTCATCAAGTTTGCGACCATCAACGCGAACCCCTTCATTAACAATCTGAGAGCGCATTAATTCTTTGGTCAAATCTTTGTACAATTTTCCTATAGATTTTAGGTCTTCAGTGGTGGACACCTTAATTGGGTCTTCTTTCGGCAATTCGGCGATAACCTTGTTAATTTTGCTTTCTTTAATCTCATCAAGACATTTATCTCGACCACTTTTATCGAGGTCGTATTGTGTTAATACCTTTTTAATTGATTCCGAGGCGTGATCGCGAATAAATGCTTCAACTGCTTCATTGACTAACGGTGGTTCCTCGGTAGTTAATTCGAGTTCTAATGCTTCCATCACATCCCATTGAGCTTGAATAAGATCCCGCACTGCTTCATAACCAAAGTCAATTGCTTCGATGATATCTTGTTCTGGAAGTTGATTGGCTCCTGCTTCGACCATCACTACTCCATCAGGACTTCCAGCCACTACGAGATCTAAGTCTCCTGTGTCTATTTCCCGATAAGTGGGATTAATAATAAAATCATCTCCAATTAACCCAACTCTAACGGCGGCCATTGGACCAAAAAAGGGAATTTTTGCGGCAATTATCGCAATTGACGAACCTGTGACTGCAAGAACGTCGGGGGGAACTTCTTCATCCATCGAAAGGGTCGTAGCAATAATTTGTATATCATCGCGTATCCAGTTGGGGAACAGAGGACGTATAGGACGATCAATTAAGCGGCTAATGAGAATAGCTTTTTCAGGGGGACGACCTTCTCGTCGCAAAAAACCACCGGGAATACGCCCTGCGGCATACAGTCTTTCTTCGTAATCTACGGTTAGAGGAAGAAAATCAATTCCTTCTCTCCCTACTGTTCTTGTTGCAGTTACCAAAACTACCGTGTCTCCAGATTGAATTAAAACGGCTCCCCCTGCTTGCGGGGCCAGTAGTCCCAACTTGAGCCGAATATCCCGTCCGTCAAAAGATATTGACTTGTCAAACTCTTGCATGTAGCGTTTTTTCCTTTTTTTATCGCGTTTCTTCTTCTAGAGCAATCCTAACATTTTTAGTTCACTCTCGCTGATTTCTCTGCTACATATATTCTATATTTTGATAGTGTAGAAAATATGGTGCCACGAAAGTTTATAAAAAAAATATACGAATATTTTTCTGTTTAGTAAAAAATTTTAAAGATTTAAATTAAATTGCAATTGATAAGTGTTAGAAACAATATTAATAATTAAAATTTTAAGCTAAAAAATGTAGCGATAAATCATGTTATTTTGAGAAAATATTTTTTCAAAATCTATACTTTTAACTTAAATTTTTAATTATTAATAAAGTATTTCAAACTCCTGCGTAAGCTTATCACTTCTAGTGATTTTCAAAAATTATATTATGTAATTTTAAATCAGAAGCAATATTACTGCATAATAGTAAACGTCAAAAATGATAGTAGCAACATTAAAGATTCTATTAGGGAATAAAAAAATAAATTTTTGAAAATTGGATATATTTAAACTTTCTGTTCCTTACGCAATGAATATAGACATAATCTTTTGGTACTTAAATTTATTGTTAACTACTTTTATAATATAAATATTAATGGAAAATCATGTCCTCCGTAATAGTTACAGTAACAATTTTAATTAAACTAGTTTATACCTATTTTTAGTACATGTATTTCAGTACATATAATATAGACAATGTATATTAAAATTAATACTTATGTTTTTATTGACTGACTAAATTTATCATGTAAAAAATAATCTAAAAGTAGAGTGTTATTGTGGATAATTAATAATATAAAAATTATCTTTCTTGTATGGTAAATATTGTAGTATCTCTCTTGAGAGAATCAAGGTATTTAAGTAAAATCACTTATTTAATTTAAATTCTAAACAAAACCCTCAATTTAATCAATAAAAATTAATCCTAAAAATAACCAATTATAATTATTGTTACGTTAACATAGAAATAAATTAGTATATGTTGTATAAAAATACTAAATAACAATTTATATTTATTGTGATTTAACTATTAGTAAAAATTATTAAATTCATGAATTAATTATGAGAGATTTGTCTGGAGCAGAGAAAGCCGTCTATCTTAAGATAGATTGTCATCAAATGAACTATAATTAGTGTGCAAATACATTCAATGAAGAGTTGAGCTAATTTTTCAAGAAGTAAAAATTATAAGATAAAAGCTATTAAATATATCTTAAATAATGATATTAAAATTTGGTTAATAAAATATTACCTTAATAAGTTAATTATTTTAAAACAGACTTTGTTAAAACGGCATAACAATATAATTCAAGTTTAGTGCGATTAAGTCCTAATACTAATGCTACTAACTGGGGTAAATGTAGCACAGATAAGTTTAATTTATGTTCAATGATTTTCTCAACTGTTGGTTGTAGAGAAAATAAATTTAAGTGACATAAAGGGCAGGAAGTGACTAAATAATCTACACCAGCTTCAATAGCTTTTTTAAAATGAATTTCCGCCATTGTCAACAAATCTTTGGTCGCATAACTTGTTGAGGTACAACCACAACATAGAGTCCGTCCTTGATAATAAAATAGATAGGAGTTGCCCCAAGCGTACAAAAAACCCTTTCTAAACACTCTAGCTGAAAGCGATTATTGTAAGGAAAACTATCCTGAGTTCATAATGAATAATAGCCAGAAAATACAGCACAATTTAAACTGATTAACTTCTGTGTCGCTTTTTTAAAAAGGTTTTTAAGACCATAATCAGTTACTAATGCACATATATAGATGTTTAACTTTAGTCGTTCCTTCACAAAGAAAACAATGTTCTTTCTCTAAAAATCCACTAACTTGTTCCAAATAGTTAGGATCATTATCTTTGTGCATTTTTGAAACCTTCGGCTACATGGCAAATAACTCCCGGACAGGTACTATAATAGGTTAACAAGAGGAGATTTGAAGAGTCAGCTAAAGCAATATGACGCGCATCGACCGTATCTTCTAATAACTGGGAATCCCCTTAATATGTTCTTGAACCACCACAACAGGCAGCTTTTTTGAGTTCAATCAATTCTATTCCTAACACATTAGTCAGAGCAGCCGTAGACAAATAAAGTTCACGACAAGCACCTTTGGCAAGACAACCTGGATAATAAGCATACTTCAGCATTATTTAACTTAGCGGCTGATAGGTCTGGTAACTCTCGCTGTTTATGCTAAATTTAAGGATAAGTTCTGTTTTTTACTGATTATGCCACATATTTTGTCTTTCCCATACTTCTAAAATATTTAATTGTACTAACTCATTTGGAAAAAATTTGGGATAATGACCATAACCGAATAAACGCTAAACTATGCCCGATTGGAAACTACCCTTTGATCGCTCTTCTGAATCTGCTACTGTCTTTCCCGGAGAAACTCAAGGAGGTTTAGGAACTTTTGGGGGAGTCTATACCCCTTCTATTTTGACCATTCTTGGCGTAATCATGTATCTTCGCTTTGGTTGGGTGGTAGGAAATGTGGGGTTATTAGGAACCTTATTGATTGTCATCTTAGCCAACAGCATCACCTTTTTTACCGCTCTATCTGTCTGTGCGATCGCAACAGACAAGGTAGTAAGAGCAGGGGGAGCCTATTACATGATCAGTCGCTCTTTAGGGGTAGAAACAGGAGGAGCTGTGGGAATTCCTCTCTATTTTGCCCAAGCTCTTTCCGTGGCTTTATATACTATCGGTTTTGCTGAAAGTTTGAAGGCAGCCTTTCCGCACCTTAATCAACTTTATGTGGCGCTGGTGGTGACAAGTTTAGTTGGAATCTTAGCGTTCATGTCAGCCAGTATTGCCATTAAAGTACAATATTTTATTATGGCTGCCATTGTCCTGTCCTTAGTGTCATTCTACTTTGGACACCCCGTAGAAGAAACTCATATTGAATTGTGGGTTAACAATAAAATTCCTTTTTGGACAGTTTTTTCAGTATTTTTCCCCGCGGTAACGGGAATTATGGCTGGGGTCAATATGTCAGGAGATTTAAAAGATCCCATCAGATCTTTGCCCAGTGGAACTCTATGGGCTGTTGGGACAGGATTTGCTATCTATATAACCATGCCCATTTTCCTGGCAATGCGAGCTGATAGTACTACTCTAATTGCAGAACCTCTGATCATGCAACAGATGGCTGTTTGGGGTCCTTTAATTTTATTGGGGGTATGGGGGGCAACCCTCAGTAGTGCCATTGGTAGTATTTTAGGTGCGCCTCGTATTCTCCAGGCGTTGGCTAGAGACGGAATTTTACCAAAATGGATGAGTTTCCTCGGACAAGGAAGTGGACCTCAGGATGAACCCAAAATGGGGACCCTAGCGACCTTGGTAGTAGCGATTGCAGCGGTTTGTGTCGGAGATTTAAATTTAATTGCCCCTGTCCTAACGATGTTCTTTTTAACTACCTATTTAGTGTTAAATATGTCAGCGGCTATTGAAGGATTTTTACAAAGTCCTTCTTTTCGTCCTTCGTTTAAAGTTCATTGGGCGTTTTCTCTCACCGGGGCGATCGGTTGTTTAATTGTCATGTTTCTGATTGATGCTGTTGCGACTGTTGTAGCAGCGATTGTGGTGATTGGAATTTATTTTTGGGTACGTCAACGAGAATTAATAGTTACGTGGGGGGATGTGCGCCGAGGACTTTGGATGGCTTTATTAAGGATGGCAATTCTGCAAACAGATCATACCGACGATACTAAAAACTGGCGACCTCAACTCTTAGTGTTGTCGGGGGCCCCGACTAAACGGTGGACTTTAATTCAGTTAGCAGAAGCATTAACCCATAATCGTGGTTTAATTACCGTATCAAGTGTTCTTCCTGTTGGTTCGCGGGATATGGCCAAACAAGCAATCCTAGAAAAGCGGATTCGCAATTATCTGCAACGACGGGGTATACAGGCGTTAGTTCGGTTGGTAACAGCACCTGATCCGTTCGATGGAGCTGAAAGACTTGTGGAGACTTACGGACTAGGATCTATTGTCCCTGATACAGTATTGTTGGGAGATTCTAAACAACCATCCCATCGTGATCGCTATTGTCAAATGATTGCCAACCTCCATCGCGCCCAACGCAATGTTATTATTTTACGAGAAAATACTAAACTTGACCAAAACCCCTTTTTGGAGTCAAGACACCGCCCCTGTTACATAGATATTTGGTGGAGTGGGGGAATGCAGGGAAATGGTAGTCTAATGTTAATTTTGTCCTATTTATTGCGTTCTAATCCCAACTGGCAAGATGCGGAGATTCGTCTCAAGTTAGTAGTGAACGATGAAACGGGGGTTCAAGCAGCCCAAGCTAATTTAGATAATTTGGCTAAACACTTGAGAATTGGGGCTTTATCAGAGGTTATCTTAGCTGATGGAAGAACGTTTGCCACAATTCTTGAAAAATCCTCTATGGGAGCAGATTTAATCTTTTTAGGTATGACTAGTCCTGGGGAATTATTTATGCAGTCCTATGAAAAGTTACAAAATTGGACAAAAAACTTACCTACATCAATCTTTGTACTGGCTGCCCCAGAGTTTAATTTCGAGGAAGTATTGGGAGAAAATTAGGTTAAATATCCCAAATAACTAAGTATTTTACCTAAGATATCTACATTTAATCATAAAGAACTGCTACTCTTTCCTCTTCTCTAATTATGACCTTAGACAACTCCTCCTTTATTACCGAAAAAGCTACTTTTATAGACTTTTATTCCATCGGGTTTATCACAAAAACCGTCTTTTGGTTCAACCCGCAAAAGAAATGTTCGGTTATCAAATTTAAGGAGAGAACTTAAAATATTTAACCAGGTAATTAGGGAATGACTATCTTCTAATAATTTAAAGATTACCTTATTTTCTATATAAATTAACAATGGAACATCTTCTTATTTGACATAGGTATTACTGGTAAACTCAGCTTCGATGCAGATGTTTTAACTGAGATGATTTAAATGCTCTAGAAGATCATAAGCTGTTACATCTCTGTCTATACAATATATGTTTTAAGATAAATAGATTACCTTCTTCTTGTTAGCTTATTTTTTTATAATGTGAAACACAAATAGTATATTCTATAAATATAATTATAATTATTGTTCAGAATAAATTTAAACACAATTAAAATCTCTTAGATTATTATATGTCTCTTATTGTATGTTTTAAATATTCATCTAAACTGACTTATTTTTATCAACTTTAATCTTGGTACTATTTAAAATAACAAAAACATTGTTTTGCTATTTTAAATTAATTTAATATAACAAAATACTGACTTTAAGCTAGGATAGAAATTGGATATAAATTTTCATTAAAAAATATTAGCTTGTTATCAGCTTCTTTAAAATTAGAACTATTTTAAGCGCCTGATTGTCTCATACTTTAAGCTACAATGTAAAATAAACCGCCCCACACTTTCTAAAATATGCTCTACAGATTTCAAACTCAACTCTATCAGCTTGAACAATTTGCTAATAAATTGGTTTCTTCGCAGTTAACCCATCTCAGTTGGTTGAGTTTAACAGTTGTTTTTGTCGCTGGATTATTAACAAGTTTAAGCCCTTGCGTGCTCTCGATGTTACCGGTTACCATTGGCTACATTGGGGGTTACGAAAAGCAAGGGAGAAGACAAGCTGCTATCCAATCAACTTGGTTTTCTTTGGGTCTAGCTACTACTCTTGCAGGATTAGGAATTGCAGCAGCTTCTTTGGGAAAAATCTATGGACAAATTGGATCTGGATTACCAATCTTTGTGAGTTCAATCGCAATTCTAATGGGGCTAAATTTATTAGAATTAATTTCTTTAAAATTACCTCATTTTGATAAAAGTAATTGGATTACGGACAATTTACCACCGGGGATACGTTCCTATTTTCTTGGTTTAACTTTCGGATTAGTTGTATCTCCTTGCAGTACTTCTGTCTTAGCGACTTTGTTGGCTTGGGTTGCATCGACTCAAAATTTATTATTAGGAGGGGTATTATTGCTATTTTATACAATTGGCTATGTCACTCCCTTAATTGTAGCAGGAACCTTTACTGCATCTCTAAAAAAATTATTAGAATTACGTCGTTGGTCAGTTTGGATTAATCCTGTGAGTGGTATTTTATTAATTAGTTTTGGATTTTTCTCTCTTTTATCTCGTTTACCCTCCAAAAGTGGATGATTGGCAATAAAAGTCAAATCTACAATAATTTTCACAGACTAAACCTAACAATATTTATCTAAGAAAAGTGTTTATTTTAAAGAGATATTGAAACTATGACCGCTTCTAATTTAACTCAAAGAACTTATTTTTTCACATTATTTCAGCAAGGATTGCAACATATTATTAAGATAATAGCTGATCTACGGTTAGCTATTATCTTAATACTAGTAATCGCTCTATTTAGTATTAGTGGAACGGTCATTGAACAAGGAGAAAGTCTACCCTTTTATCAAGGAAATTATCCTGAAAATCCTGCATTATTTGGGTTTTTTACTTGGAAGATTATCCTTACTTTAGGATTAAATCATGTTTACAGTACTTGGTGGTTTTTATCTTTATTAGTTCTTTTGGGAACAAGTCTCACTGCTTGTACGTTTACTCGTCAATTCTCTGCCATTAAAGCTGCTTGTAACTGGCGTTTTTATCAGCAACCTCGTCAGTTTCAAAAGTTGGCTTTAAGTGGTGATATTGAAAATAGATCTCTGGCTAATGTAGTTAATTCCTTAAGAAAACGAGGTTATAAAGTTTACCAAAATGACAATTCCTTATATGCCCGTAAAGGAATTGTAGGCAGAATAGGACCAATTATTGTTCATGCTGCTATGTTAATCATTTTAGGAGGAGTAATCTGGGGGGTATTGGCAGGATTTTTAGCTCAAGAAATGGTTGCTAGTGGCTCAACTTTTGAAGTTAAGAATATTATTGAAGCAGGCCCTTTCTCAAAGCCATTAATCCCAGCTGATTGGAGAATTAGAGTTAATCGGTTTTGGATTGACTATACTCATAATGGAGATATTAATCAGTTTTATTCTGACCTCTCAGTTGTTAATAATCAAGGAGAAGAATTAGATCGCAAAACCATTTTTGTAAATCAACCTTTGCGATATGATGGAGTTACTTTTTATCAAACAAGTTGGGGAATTGCTGGGGTAAAAGTTCAAGTTAATAAAGGTCCTATTTTGCAACTTCCTATAGTCCCCTTAAATACCCAGGGAGAAAGAAAAATATGGGGAACTTGGATTCCTACTAAACCTAATTTAAGTGAAGGGATATCCTTACTAGTTAAAGATTTACAAGGAACCATGATTATTTATGATAATAATGGGGATCTTTATAGTGCAATTCGCCCAGGAATGGTGGTTGATATTAATGGAGTTACTCTCAAAGTTTGTGAATTAATTGGGAGTACAGGACTACAAATTAAAGCTGATCCTGGGATTCCTCTTGTTTATACTGGGTTTGGATTATTAATGCTTGGGGTAATCATAAGTTATATTTCCCACTCCCAAGTTTGGGTTTTACAACAGGAAAGTCGCTGTTTTATTGGTGGTAAAACTAATCGAGCGCACGTCAGTTTTGAAAAAGAAATAGTAAGAATTTTAGACGAATTAAAAAGTTACAAAATAGAGTCTCAATTCTCAGAAATTTAAGGGCAAAAACAAAGAATTTTATCATTCTTTTTCTATAGATATAGAAAAAAGGTTTTTCCAAAATAGTTGAATGGCTAAAAGAGTTAACCCAAGAGCTACAAAACCAAAAATAAAAGTTACTAAACAAGAGATTCCCATCACTAAGGTTCTTACCAAAGAACCAATTTTTAAGACCAAAGGATTATGAGAAATGAGAGGTTTAGTCGTAAAGCTTTGAAAAATAGAAAAAGTGAGATGATAAAAGCCAAATGCCAAAGATCCTGAAATAGTTGAACCAATTAGACAACGTAACGGTGTAACTTTTTTATCTTGAGAACGATCTTTTTCTGGAGTGGGCATGAGTAAATTTGTCTTGTCATAAACAGTAGGGTAAACGATCATATTATCATTTCAGACGATGCAGACGTTCTTGTAGAATCTCCGATTGTTTTTGGGCTTCAGCTAAAGAATCCTTAGCTACCTGAACTACTTTTTCAGGGGCTTTATTAACAAAGCTGGGATTATTAAGACGCTCAGTAAGAGATTTAACCCCGGCTTTAATTTTACTTAAATTTTTCTCTAGTTTTCCTTTAAGACTTGCAATATCGACAACATTTGATAAAAGAATTAACACTTGAACTGTCCCTACAACACCTGCAACGACCTGTCCAGTTTCTAATTCTAACTGGGGGGTAATAGTCAATTGTTCTACTTTCCCTAAATCCTGAATATAAATTTGGGCTGATTTTAGAATTGTCCTCTCTGTTTCATCTTCACTTTGTAAAATTACAGAAACTTTAAATCCAGGTTTTATTTCAGCTTCAGCTCGTAAATTCCGCAGAGTACGAATGGTTCCGATAATAAGGTTAAATGACTCTTCTAATTCAGCATTAATAAGTTGAGTGTCAGAAGTAGGATAATTTTGTAAAGCCAGAAATTTATTGCCAGTTTGGCTTAAAGTTTGCCAAATTTCTTCAGTAATATGAGGCATAAAGGGATGAAGTAGCCTCAGAATATTATCGAGAATATAGGCTAAGGTCTGTTGGGCAACTAGACGAGATTCAGTGTTAGCACTCTTCCAAAGACGAGTTTTAACTAATTCAATGTACCAGTCACAAAAGTCTCCCCAGATGAATTCATATAGCCCTTTAGCCGCTTCTCCCAACCCATAAGTTTCGATGTAGTTCTTAGTTTGCTCAATCAGTCGATGGAAACGAGATAAAATCCAGCGATCGCATAATTCTAATTTTTCTGCTTCTGGAAATCCCAAAATTTCAGGAGTTTTTCCCTCTAAATTCATCATAACAAATCGCGCTGCATTCCACAGTTTATTGGCGAAGTTTCGAGAAGCTTCGACAGATTCTGATTCATCAGTTTTACGATTGTATTGTAAGCTGATATCTTGACCTGCCCCTGCAACTTCCCTAATCAAAGTGTAACGGAGAGCATCAGTTCCATAATTTTTAATCAAAATTAAAGGATCAATTCCATTGTTAAAAGATTTAGACATTTTCTTTCCATTTTCATCTCTAACCAACCCATGTATATAGACATCTTGAAAAGGTATTTGATCGGTCAAATACCCTGCCATCATGGTCATCCGGGCAACCCAAAAGAAGATAATGTCAAACCCTGTAACTAAAGTACTAGTCGGATAGTATACTTTTAAATCTTCAGTATCTTCAGTCCAACCTAATGTTGAAAAAGGCCATAAACCGGAAGAAAACCAGGTATCGAGAACGTCAGGATCTTGTTCTATTTTAGTATTTTTACCGTATTTTTCTTGAGCTTTTTCGATAGCTTCTATTTCATTATTTGCCACAACAAATGGGGTATTATCTGTAATTTTATTGTTGGTTTCACTAATTACATACCAAGCAGGAATTTGATGCCCCCACCATAATTGACGGGAGATACACCAGTCTTTTAATCTAATCAACCAATCTCGATACACTTTTGTCCAGTGGTCGGGGACAAAGCGGGGAGAATTGTGTTTATCCAAAAAGGTTAATGCTTTTTTGGAAAGAGGGTCAATTTTTACAAACCATTGGGTTGATAATAAAGGTTCGATAGGAACTTTACCGCGATCACTGTAAGGAACTGTATGGCGGTATTCTTCTACTTTAATTAGAAACCCTTCTTCTTCAAGTTTCTTAACGATATTTCGCCGTGCAACATAGCGGTCCTGTCCCTTAAATATTCCGGCATTTTCATTCAATGTGCCGTCTTTATTCATTATATTAATAAAGGACAAGTTATGATAGTTTCCCATTTTGAAATCATTGGGGTCATGTGCGGGAGTAACTTTGACGCAACCTGTACCAAATTCAGGGTCAACTGATTCATCAGCAAAAATAGGAATTTCTCGATCAACAATAGGTAAAGTTACGGTTTTTCCAATCAACTCTTCATAACGTTTATCTTTAGGATTAACCGCTACTCCTGTATCTCCTAAAATAGTTTCGGGTCGAGTAGTTGCAACTTGCACATAACCACTGCCATCGGTTACAGGGTAACGAAAATACCATAGATTACCATCCACTTCCTTGTTTTCCACTTCTAAATCTGAGACGGCAGAAAGAGATGCAGGACACCAATTAACTAAATAATTTCCTCGATAAATTAACCCTGCTTCGTAAAGGCTAACAAAAGCTTTTATGACTGCTTTAGAAAGTCTTTCATCGAGTGTAAACCGTTCTCGTGACCAGTCGGCAGAAAGTCCCACTCGTTTTAACTGGTTGATAATCTTTCCCCCCGATTCTTGTTTCCATTCCCAAGCATGTCTGAGGAATTTTTCTCGACCGATATTATAGCGGGTTTTTCCCTCTGCTTTTAACTTGCGATCAAGAATGGTATGAACTGCGATGCTTGCATGGTCGGTTCCAGGAAGACAGAGAACATTATAACCGCACATTCGATGATAACGCACCAGAACATCTATTAAACAGTCTTCAAAGGCGTGACCCATGTGGAGACTTCCTGTGACATTAGGAGGGGGAATAACAATGGTGTAAGGTTTTCCTGGGTGCTTAGGGTCTGCCTTAAAGACTTGGTAGGTTTCCCAAGCATTTTGCCATTTAGATTCAATCGTTTTGGGGTCGTATTGGGGGGGTAAAGTGGATGAGTTTACGGTCATGAACAATAGAAGGGTATGGGTATGATTATCCTCGTCTATCAAATTGTGCCACAACAAGTTAAGTAATTCAATTTAACATTCTTTACTCAGACTCCATGATTTTTGTTTTGGAGATTACAGTAAGTTTTTTCTTAAAAAATTATTCTAAATTAATTAGTAAAACACACTATAGTCCGATTAATTCTTGTATTGAGAGAGTTATTATTTATTTTATTTATCTTTAAATAGCATACATTAAGAATACTTTAAAAAAAATAACAATTCAATTATTAATTATTAATCCATATTAATTTTTTAGAGATTATAATAGTTTTAATTTATCCAGAAAATTAAATTTTATTTATACTTGTAAAACATAATTAATAAATGTTAATTAACATTAATAATACCACTTTTTATTTTCATATTATACATGAATATTTTTCTAAAAATAGATTAAAATCTACTAATATTTGTACTGCTTTAAAACGTAAGCTAGACAATACTAGCTTATCAATCTCTGATATTGTAGCAAAGTTAGCAACTTTATTAAACGACTTTTAATAAAAATTAAAAAGTAAAAGGATAAGCTGATAAAAAAAGTTTCATATTTAACTCTATGTTTAGACGGCAATATACAGTCCTATAAAAATCTAGGCTTGATACTTTTTGATATTTTTTATAAAAAACCTAAATATTTTTGTTAAAACTATAGAGCCCATAAAAATATACATAGAAAATAGAATATATATTAAATTTTTTTATAAAACTAAAGTTTTAGTTTTTAGCAAAAAATAAATAATCTTAATTATTAAATTACTTTTAAAAGATAGGTTTAAAAGAGTAATTATCTAGGTAATAGCTTACCTAAAGATTCAGCTAACATAATTATAATAGTAAAAACTATCAAACTTAACTCACGTTAAAAAATTTCCTTCATAACAAGAAAAATAACATAATTATCTCTATTTAAGTAGAAGAGTATAGAAACTTAAAAATTGCAGATCGAGAACATTTATCATAAGGCATATTCAAAAAAATATTTTTTATATAGATTATTTAAAAAAGAGAATAATTGTGAAATTTTCCGGAACTAAATTCATATATGCAGTTAATAATAATTTTTATATAAAAAGTAGATATTCCATTTTTTCTTGTATTTAATTTAATCAAATCCATGAATAACTAATTCATAATAATCTTGATGAATTGCTTCAAGACTATTTTGCAATTCCTGTGCATGAACCAAACCTACACATCCTGAATATAAACATTCTCTATTTCTATTTGCCAGAAAAACATAAAGTATATTAAGAGAATTTTGCCAAATACGAATACTTTTTCCATCTTGGAATAATAAATAAACCTGGGATCTTTCAATATCACGGTTTTGAGTATATGTCATTCCTGGAACTGCTTTTAAACGTTCAATTAAAATAATTGTAAAGTCTTTTTTGGGAATCACTTGAATGGGTAAAAAATCCCAAAACTTCTGAATAACTTCTACAACCTGGGGAGAGGTTTTTAACTTAGCATGGGAAAGATTTGGTAGGCAGGTAAATTTTCCAAATACGACTTGAGTTGTCTCAATCCTGATAGTTCCATCACTGTTGTTACCAAGATCTCCTGCAATTGATAAAGTCGGAATAGATTGAGCAATTTTTTCAGTAACAGCTTGACGACTTTTTAATAAATATTTAGCGATTTCAGTCTCTAAAGGGTTAAGAATACTAAATGATTCTAATCCATTAATAGGACAACCAATTAAAACAATTGAGTTAATTTTTGACCATAATTCGGGATGTTTATCTAGAAAGTCTAACCAAAGTAACCCCCCTAAAGAATAACCGATAATACGCCAAGGTATATCAGGATAGCTATCCAAAACCTCTACTACTTTTTGTTCAATAAGTTCAAGAATATCTTCACTTTCAATCCATGTTTTTAACCATCCAAAATTGAGGGCAACAATTTGATTTTTTGCTGTTTTTAGGGTTTTTACAAGTTGTAGGATATCTTGATGTGTATCAGTCCACCCGTGTTGCACAAATAGGATATAATCTGGAGGGTCAATCATGGTCTTGAATGATTAATAATATAGCCTTGCGGCTAAAGCAATGGCCTGAGGAAAAATAATATGTTCTTGAACTTGAATGCGAGCTTGTAGTGTTTCTGGGGTATCATTCGGTAAAATAGGAACAGCCGCCTGTGATAATATTAGTCCACTGTCGACTTCTAAACTGGCAATGTGAGCCGTGCATCCGGTAATCTTAACACCTGCAGCCAAGGCTTGTTCAACGGCGCGAATTCCTTTAAAACTTGGTAATAAGCTCGGATGAATGTTAATGACGTGGTTAGGATAGGCTTGTAATAGAACATGAGTGACAATACGCATCCAACCAGCCATAACGACCCATTCTACCTGATGCTGCTGTAAAGTCTCAACAATAGCCTGATCCAAGTCTCCCCGTTGCTTAAACTTGCGATGATTGAGTAATACTGTCTGAATTTTTAATCGTTGCGCTCTTTCTTTAACTTTCGCTCCGGGATTATTATAAATTAATACGGAAATTTCAGCCTTTAGTTTTCCTTCCTGTATTGCTTGGACAATAGCTTCAAAATTTGTCCCACTCCCAGACGCTAAAATTCCCAATTTTAGGGGATATTCTAACTCAAGTTCTTTAGAAGATAATTGAGGAGAGATGAAGTTAGGAGTCGACTGAGAAGAAGCAGAAAAACTCATGGATATTCTAGATAGATATTCTAGACAGTAACTAATGTTAAGTATACAGTTAAATTTTAATCATTTTCGTATAATTGAAACTGTTTTTTAACCATTGTTTGGACTTGGTTAATGGTAGGATTTATTTCATAGGTTTGTTGTCGTGAACCTTTTAAATATGCCTGCTGTTCTTGTTCAATCATGGTAATATCTTGTTTGACTAGTCCATCTAACATTTTTTGTGCTGATCCAAACAAACTATTTTTAATCCAGCGTCGAAACCAGATCGGTAGTTTATGAAGTCTCCCAAAAGCATCTAAGGATGTAAAATGAATTAAATAGGCACGAGTATAAGTCTTATTAATAGGACAGAATAAACAATAAATTTTAAAGTTCCTTCCTAGGGTTGACATCCAATGGGGATAAATATAACTAACTTGTAAAAGTTCAGGATGTAATCGGCGCAAACGAGGAAAAAAAAGTTGAAAAATAGACCATATTTTATCTATCTTATAGTAGCTTTTGGTTTTATATAGAGCGTCTACTCGTTTGTTATTAGATGAGAGTTTAACTAATTTAGCTGAATTCCAAGCTTGATAGTTTTCATGCAAATGTCCATGATACATATCCATTAAATTTTCAATCAAAAATGAGAAATGCCCTCGACATTCAATCGTTGAAATAGTTGCAATATAGTTGAGATGCCCCCATTCAGGAATTTCTAACGGTTTATTATAGGTTTCTTGTAATTTCTTCGAGTCTCCTAAAAATATCCAAATAAACCCATCGGACTCGCAAACCGGGTAGGACATAATTTGACAGTTAGGTAACTTGTTTTTTTTATTTAAATAGGGGACAAATATACACTTTCCTTCGCGATTAAATCGCCATCCATGATAAGCACATTCTAAGCTATTTCCAATGATTTTACCACTACTTAGTTTTACTTGACGGTGAGGACAGCTATTTTCAATGGCTTGGACTTCTCTTTGCTCATCTCGATAGAGTACGATAGACTGACCCCAGATCATAACTTCTAACAGTTCATCGGTTACCTCTAAACTCTGAGCTACAACATACCAGTGATTAAGATTAATCCCACAGGTACGAACATCAACAGTGTTGGTGGTGTTGGTTAAAAATTCAGCCATTGCCTCATGTGATTTCTAGGCAGTAATTTTTGAGCTAATTTTAAATAACTCGCCTTTAACATAACATTTAAAAAATATAATGTGAAGTATTAAAAGCATTAATGGATGATCGTTGTAGATGGGAGTCAAGGAAATCATTAAATTTATCTATCAAGTAGTGTGAGGAACAGTAAAAAATAGCCCATGAGGATCAATTGAAATGTCAAGTCCTTTGATAATAATAGCTCGAGCCATTATTGTCATCCAGAAGTTAGACTTAACCACTTTTAAGATGAGTTAACTTTAGAAACTTGGTTATTTTTGTCCGTGGTCCACCACAGCTAATCTAAAATAGAAATAAGTTTTATCTCCTCCCATTGCTAATTATTAGCTACAGAGATAAGGTAAAATCAAAAATTGCTTCAGATACAATTATTTAGAACAGTTATGAGATTAGCAACTAAAATTGAGGCAATCCAACTTTCGTAGCCTACACCTTGACAGTTATCATCTAATATTTAATATTAAAAATATCTGCCAATTTTAACAAGACAAATAAATTGTCAAATATCCTCCTTTATTATTACAAAAAATTAATGAAGCTAGCTTTTAATACTTAAAATTTTGCAAAATATAAAAATGATACTAGTCTGTTTTATCGAATACCTGTGACTGACCAGTTTACCCAACCTAAAGATGTCATTAGATGGTTGACCTCAACCCTAATAGCTATGGTTGTTATAACCTTTATATTAATAGTAGGTTGGTATTTGCACTAAGTGTTTGAACCTTATGTTCAAGAAGTCTTATCTCTTAAAGGAGATATGAACAAGGGACGGGCTATCTTCAAAACCAACTGTGCAGAATGCCATGGCTTACAAGCTGATGGAAGCGTAGGACCCAGTTTACATCAAGTCCACAGACATAAATTTAAAATAAAGCTGATTCATCAAGTTACCAGTGGCAAAACGCCGCCTATGCCAAAATTTAAGCCAAGTTTTCAATAAATGGCTGATTTACTTAGTTATTTAGAGTATCTTTAAATTGAAAAATTATGTTTTGGTATGACGAGGAATTGATAGAAACAGAGACTATTTCTATTAAGGTAACCTAACCTAGTTTAATTTATGGGACAACAGTATTTACAACATTACGTCTCTATCAAAAGTCTCTTGAGCATTGTTTAACCTAATAGTCTACTCATTGTAATCGACTCGAATACAGCTTAAAAACCTTTGGTTGGACGTGAACTAATTGGCAACAATTACGCCAAGAAGCCGAAATATTAATTTACTATTATCCTGTTTTAAGATTAACGATTTTTGCTGATGAGAAAGAATGGATTATGGGACGTTTTTTACCTGAAGATTTAGAACAATCTCAACAACGAGAAATAAAAGGGTGGATCGCTAACACTAGTTCATATAAACGATCTTTAGCTAATTTAAAAACTGGCAACTATTTAAGAACATTTTTAGCTTTACAAAAAATTGATAAATTATGCTTAAAAGAAATAATTTTAGTTAATCACCAAGAAAATTAGTTATAAACTAGTACTAGGAAATCTTTGGAGATATAAACAGGGGGAATGGTATATATTCCTTATCGAAGAAGCAATCTTACCAAGAATAGGACAATCACATTTATTATCTCGATTAAATTATCAACAAATTACTATTAATTAAACTCAATGTAATTTAGATTTTATTGATAGTTTAGAGATCATTGCTTATGGTAACAGGGTGGCTTGTAAGATCATTACTGGTCTAATTAAACTAGAGAGAAACACAGTAGCTATTATGGGTTTTAAAATGTAACTTTTATAGTTTTTAGTCTTATAATTCTGTTAGCTAAACTTTTGAATAAGCTGGGATATAGTTGAATACTATTGTTCAAATGCTTTTCTATTATAAATAGATTTTAAATAATCTGTTTATGACTAAAATAGTATAAAATAACTAATTCTATACAATAACTAATAAACTTAAGAAACAACATGAAAAAAATAATTTTTTATAACTATTACTTATCGCTTTCCTATTTACGATTACAATAATTCTATTCCTCATCAAGTGTTATATCCAAGTTTAATACATATAGAGATAGGAACACAAATCACTTTATATTGTGTTCCTAATTAGCCCGAAATACTACCAAACTAATTAATTTAATCAATAGGACTTTCTTCAGGAGTTCCTTCATGAATTGTCTTAACCCATTTAAGACGTTTAGGAAAAATTGACATTCGAATAGTGACACTAGGAATAATAATAAACCAGTGCATCATATAAAAGGTTCCCTTCAAAGATAACCACGTCAACCGAAACACATCTATAGTCCCCAAATTTTTGCTTTTTTCACTGCGACGTAACCCATTAAATACTCCCCAAGAAGACAAAGATAAAATTAATATGGTTAACGGACTAAAAATTGGTAGGTGATGAAGCATAATTACCATTAAGAAGTCAGGAAATACAGCCATTAAGATCAAATACTGCATAACAATAAACGATAGCATATCAACCTTTTTCGTCCAGCCAATATGCTCATTAAGAATAAACCGCCAATAATCTAAATATCGTTGATACCCTCCCTCTCCCCAACGGTTTCGTTGATGCCAAAGAGATGTTACTGTTGTGACTCCTTCCTCTTTCACGGTAGGAGCGGATAAAAAGCCAATTTTCCAATTATCCAGATGTAAACGAATAGTTAAATCAAGATCATCTGTAATTGTTTGTTCATTCCATCCCCCGCAACGAGATAAAGCTAAACGCCTGACAAATTGTCCATTACCGCGTAATTCTCCAATTCCCCCGAGGGCAACCCGTTGCTCTTGAAAATAGCCATCGAGGGACATCTCTATTCCCTGTCCTTTCGTCCAAAAATTCAGAGGTGCATTAGCAATATCCTTGCGAACTTGAACTGCTCCTACCGTTTTGTCTTTAAATAAAGGAACTACACAACGTAATAAATCCTGAGAAACCTTAGCATCTGCATCAAAAACCGCAATAATATCTCCATGAGTTTGGGATAACGCCTGATTTAATGCTCCTGATTTTCCTCCTCCTCCATTAGCCGGACGACAAATCACATTGAGTTGAGAATACTTTTGGGCTAATTGCGCTAAAATTTGGGGAGTATTATCAGTACTGCAATCATCAACTACCCACAAGTTATATTTATCACTGGGATAATCCAAATTACACAAGGTCGTTATAAGTTGACCAATAACTGCCTCCTCATTTTTAGCCGCCACTAACAAAGAAACTGAAGGAACATGACCATTAGCAATAACTTCATCAGACAAAGGGCTCGGCACATCCTCCGGTTTAGCGGTTATCAGACGTAACGCTTGAATAAAAAATAACCCTGTTAATACTAAAACTACCCAAGTTCCCCAATTCACTAAATGAAGAACAATGGTAATACCCCAAACAGCCATAAGGACAAAAGCAGCTTTTTTACGCCGTCCTGATAATCCTTGGAAAAAATTGTTTCTAAATTTTTCTTCTTCATCCTGGAGATCAGACCATTCCGATAATAATGAACTGAAGGGATCCAAGTTCTGAGCAGCTTCGTCTGACCAATAATTATTTTGCATAAATCGATGTTTTGATTAATTCGTTTGCTTTGATGCTAACAACTCCCGTTATTCTCTTTGTTCGTTTGTTGCTGCTCTACACTTTAAGGTTTTATTCTAGCGGAGAATACAAATTTTGTTTGTTGGTGTTTCTTGAGGTTCATTTCGGTTAAACGTTAAGAATAAAAAGCCATAATGGGGAGGCTATACTGATACGTCAGCTACTGTTAAAATAAAAGCGAACTATTCATTATTTTTCACCCATCTTAACAAATAAGTCTAATCATTTTATGCTGAGTGATATTATTACGACGATCTCTCTACTGTTAGGTTCAGTCCTCTGGGTAGAAATTGTTCGGGACTGTCATCATACGTTATCCCACCATTGGATTCCTTTATATCGTCTTCATGCTTGGCATCATCGTGTATTTCGTCCTGACTTATCCCCCGTAAGTGAGGAAATTTACCGTAAAGCTCATTGGTATAACGATCTCCCAGAAGCATTAGTAATGTTAACTCTGAGCCTAATTTTTGGGACGGTATTTTTTTTTGGAAGTCTTCCCTACAGTTGGATGGCGTGGGGAGGGTCAGTTTATGCTTTAACCTTTCTGATAGGGGCGATTACGCGAGGTGTAGGAGTCCCCTACGCCGATGAATTGACGGATATTACCCACCGCCAAGGAGAATTTGTTACTCTTCCTGGAAAGTGGTTTGTCAATCGTCCGTACCATTGGCGACACCATTTTGACAATCAAAAGGCTTATTATAGCGGAACACTAACTTTAGTGGATAAACTTATGGGAACCGCATTATCTCTGAAAAGAAAAACCGTTGCAGTTACTGGTGCATCAGGAACTTTGGGGCAATCACTCTTAAAACAGCTTTATATTCATGAGGCTATACCGATTGCTTTTACCTCTAAACATCAGTCTATTTCAATAGAAATTGAAGACAAAAGATTACCGATAAAAACATTAACTTGGCAAGTTGGTAAAGAATTAGAATTAATCGATGAGTTAGAATCAGTTGATATATTAATTCTCAATCATGGTATTAATGTTTATAGTGAAAGAACCCCAGAAGCTATTAATAAGTCTTATGAAGTAAATACATTTTCTAGTTTGCGATTAATGGAGTTATTTATTACTACTATTAGAACAAATAAAGATAGGGCTTGTAAGGAAGTTTGGGTTAACACCTCTGAAGCAGAAGTTAGTCCCGCAGTTAGCCCTCTTTATGAATTAAGTAAACGAGCTTTAGGAGACCTAGTTACTTTACGTCGTTTGGATGCTCCTTGCGTGGTAAGAAAATTGGTTTTAGGACCATTTAAAAGTAATCTAAATCCTATTGGATTAATGTCCGGAGATTTGGTTGCTAAGCACATTATGAAAGCAGCAAAAGCCGATAATAGGAACATTATCATTACTGTCAACCCTCTCACATTTATTGTGTTTCCTCTCAAAGAGTTTTTTGTTTCCCTATATTTTAAATTATTCAGCAAGAAGGTAAATCAAATTTAAAATTTGATAAAAAAAAGAGTAAAATTAGCTATTAATTATAGAGTACTGTAACTGCGCATAAATCACAAGGTATTAAGATTGAATAAAGACCCTATCTATCTATTGATAATTACCAATATGTCCTATCCTATATTTAGGAGAATATCTATTTTCATATGGGTAATTAAGTCATTATATTTAACTTGTTTATTATGATTATGTACGATTATTTTATTTTTTTAAACTAATACCAAACTAATAAAAGTAAATTTTTATTAGTTTGGTATAGATCATCAATGCTCGAGATAATTATAAGTATTTTATGTTTATCTAGCTAAGGAAAAAATAATTCTTTATTCTACTTTTGTTCTTCAACAATAGTCCGGTTAAAGTTATAGTAATAGATTGTTAATATTGAGGATTATTTAAGTTTCTAATAGTCTACTTCTTGTTAAGATTATCAAGGAATATATCCATGTTAGGTTTGGATGAATTTTTACTATTAAAAATATGGTGAAGCTTAAAGTATTAAGATTATAAAGTTAGTTTTAACTAGAATAAAAGTATTTTAATTTTAGCTTTAAACTTCAAAAGAAAGTAGGACTAAATTATTAATGACCAATTTTGCGATTAAAGTTAAAGATTTAAGCTTTGGTTGGGATAAAAACTCTTTTGTACTGCAATCATGTTCTCTAGAAGTTCCTGAAGGGGAGTTTTGGATGTTATTAGGCACTAATGGTAGTGGAAAATCAACCCTCTTACGATTAATGACGCGACTGTTAACTCCCCAAGTTGGAACTATCGCCATGAGTTCCCCTGTCGGTTTTGTCTTCCAAAACCCTGATCTTCAGTTAGTTATGCCAACTGTTGGGGCTGATATCGCCTTTGGATTAGTTTCTGAAGGTCTATCCCCTATTGAAGTCCGTAAGCGTGTACAAAAGGCTTTGTCGGCTGTTAACCTTCTAGAATTAGAGCGAAGGCCTATTTATGCTCTTAGTGGAGGTCAAAAACAACGTATCGCTATTGCTGGAGCGATCGCTCGTCATTGCCGAGTTCTTCTCCTTGATGAACCTACAGCCCTCCTCGATGTTAATACCCAGTTAGAATTAGTTATCCAAGTACAACAGTTGGTTAAAAGTCAAGGCATTACCGCTTTATGGGTGACACATCGTTTAGAAGAGTTAAATTATTGTGATGGTGCTTTTTTACTAGAAAATGGAAAAGTAATAGAAAAAGGAGATCCCAGGCATCTGAAAGTTCGATTGGGTTTAGAAACTTCACCTTAAAATAAAAATTTTTTGTTAAAATCTGGAGATATTTGCATCCAAAATATCTTAAACATATATGACCACGTTTAAAAAATATGGTTACTCTTTACAATACTTTATTGTTAATCGATGGTTATAACATTATCGGGAATTGGACTTCTTTACAACTAACCCGTGATCGTCATGGTTTAGAACCGGCAAGACGAGAACTCGTAGAGGCTCTAGTCAATTATGCAGCCCACAGTGGTTATCAAGCCCAAGTCGTTTTTGACTCCCAATATCGCAAAACCCCCAGTTCTTTAGAAAAACATTCCCCCAATTTATCTATACACTTTACTGCTTGGGCGCAAACAGCTGATACATACATTGAAAAAGTCTGTGCATCTTTTTTTCATAAAACCAGTTTCACTCCACCTCGATTAATCGTTGCTACATCAGATCGAGATCAACGTTTAACAGTGATAGGATATGGCGCAGAATGGATGTCGGCTCAACATCTAGCTGATGAAATTAATCTATCCACTCATCAAGTTAGACGCAAACAACGACCTAGTAAACGTAGTCAGGGTCGTTTTTTATTCAACTGTCTTGACGCTGAATCTCAAGCGCGCCTTGCTCAATGGCAAGAAGGGACAAATTAACAATAATGACTTCCTTTATCAGGTTTCGGAAATTTATAGACAGATTTTAAAGAACATGTGTATTAAAAAAGATCAGAGTCAGAAATTTCTAGAAAATTAATGAGTAATACTATTGACATCAAGAAAGATCATTGCTAAATTAATATACGTGTAAAAAACAAGCCCCCATCGTCTAGTGGCCTAGGACACCTCCCTTTCACGGAGGCGACAGGGATTCAAATTCCCTTGGGGGTACTTCATTAACAAGAAGTAAAACTTCTATTTTACTTCTTACTCCCCTCTGTATAACAGAGTCGAATTCTGGGTTTTCAGAAAGCTTTGTTACAAGTGAAATATTCCGGAAATTTAGAGCTTTTTCCACTTATTGTGGGCTTTAGTTAGGGTTTTTCACGACTCCCATAAATATTATCGCATTAGTCTTATGATCACGAATTGTACATAAAAATGGACGATTAACGATCATAGTAAATTGTTCTTCTGGAAGAAATACAGAAGTCATCCTCGCACGAAAGGAACTAGTGACGGCTGAGTGTGTTCCTTTCTCGTTAATCTCTACTAAGGTTTTGTGTCTAATACGATTCACATAAACTTGACGAGATGTTAACTTAGAAAAGTTAGCTGATGATTGTTCAAATATTGTGGACATTCCTAAGTATATTAAGGCCTTTTCTATGTCAATTTCATTGGATAAACTGAAACGAGGTAGTTTTAATCTGCCTTGTTGTTCGCGAAATTGTCCTATCCATTTTTTCCACTGACTTATTGTTAATTGTGAAACTAGGTCTTTTAGATTCTTATCTGGTCGAGGAAGGAAAATTTCTAAACTAAAGCGTTCTCCTGCATAAGGTAAACTCACCGCTTGAAAGTCTGATGTTTCAAAATAGCGGTACTTTCCTTCCCGAGACATTAATGGAAATTTGATGACCCGATCATTACTTAAATAAAATGGCTGTTGTGTAGTCAGATGAGGATCAAATTCTATTTGCCAAACTCCTTTAAAATAAATTGCGTTGGCTAAAAAAAGTACATCTTCATTACTAATTTGCTCAATAATTTGGGGAATTTTTCCCAGAGTTTTGTCTTTTACCCAACGATTAATAATTCCGACTGACTCAGAACTATCAAAATTTAAATTAGTAATTTGAGCCTGATAATATTCTTGATTAGTTTTAAGGAATTGATAACGAAAGGAAAATCCTTGTCTAGTCCAAAGCGAATTAGCAATTGCCAATTGACCACGATAATCATTCGTCTTTAACGATTTTTCTAGAGTTTTATTGGCATAATTAAAAGCATTAAGATCTACTCCTTTAATCCCTAATGCACCAGACATTTCTTGCCGAGTGGTTCCGCTTGCGCCATTATAGAGCATGGATAAAGCTAGGGCTAAACTAACAGGAGAAACAGCAATATTTTGTTCTGAATTTTGTCTAGCTAGGGTGGAAAAGAGTTTAAAACCAAATTTAATCTGAGCATTTACCAGTTTTTCCTTGTCCAAAGACTTGTTCAGGAAAAATATTTTTGGGGAAACTTCTTGTAGTGCTTGAGCGTCTGCTAATATGCTGAGAACTTGAATTTTAGACGAAGGAATAAACCAACTCAAGAAGAATAAACCCAGAAATCCGAAAGTTGTGATCAAAGTTTTTCGATTCGTCATCACTATCACTCCTATTTACCACACAGCAATGTCCGAATAAACTCACCCCTGAGCTTTTTGACCTGTACCTTTTTGGCAACTCTATGCTTTATTAATGAGATTTTTAGACAAAGCATTTTTCTTTCGAGAATATACTTGATTGCTAAACATAAACCCTTAGAATTGTAAACAAATAATTCTAACCGTTAAAGTCACATTTAGTTGGGGACAAGAAACGGAGGTAAGCTAAAGACCATGAACATCGCAGAAATCATTCAAAAAGGTGGGGTGGCTATGGGCCCGCTCCTCTTCTTGTCAGTACTCGCATTAAGTACTATTATCGAGCGTTCCTGGTTCTGGGTAAGATTTCTCCTTAAAGAAAGGGAAATACTTAATAGAATCATGGATACCGCCGCTAGAAACTGGAATTTGGTTCCAAAAATTGTCAGAGAATACCGTAATCACCCTATAGGCAACTATCTTTATAGTCCCCTAAGATTGACTAATCCTGATCCTGAAGTCTTCCATTTAGCTTTAGAATCAACCGCCGATGATGAATTGGCTCTCATGCGTCGAGGGGATAAAGTACTAGAAGCCGTCATTGCGCTGTCTCCTCTTTTAGGGTTGTTAGGTACAGTATTAGGACTCATTGGTTCTTTGAGTTCAATTCAGATTAGTGATCTTGGAACAGCCTCAACAGCCGGAGTTACCCTAGGGATTGGCGAAGCTTTAATTTCAACAGCAGTTGGTTTAATTGTGGCCATTGTTAGTTTAGTTTTTTATCGCATTTTCCAAGCCTTATGGTTCAATCAAGTGAGAATTTTCCGTAAAACAGGCAGTGAACTGGAAGTGATTTATCGTCAACACTGGTTAGAAATAGACGATGATCGCTATCCTATAAGTACCGATGCAGAGCCTTCTGAAACAGCTGAACACTAACTTCTTTGATCTTAGTAAAGGTACTTATGACACAGTCCACTGGACAAAAGCTAAAAAGTCAGAAAAATCAACCCCATGTTCACTCGCGCCCCCTAAAATTGTGGCAAGATACCTCTCTCCAACAGGAGGTTCGCATTGAGATTTTGCCGATGATAGATGTAATCTTTTGCATTTTAACCTTTTTTATTTTGGGGGCTGTGGGATTATCTCGTCAGCAGGCTATGAACCTGGATTTACCTAAGGCTAGCACTGGAACACCGCAAATGCGAGAAATGTTAGTGGTTAGTCTCGATGATTTCGGTCAGGTGTACGTGGAAAAACAACTGGTGACGCGCAACCAACTTTTTGATGCAATTAAAAACTACCACCAGTTTAATTCTAATGGTCTGATGGTTCTCCACGCTTCGGGAAATGCTAGTTACAACGAAGTCATTCAAGTCCTTGATATGCTAAAACAAGTGGGGGGTGATCGTGTCGCCCTAGCAACTTTACCAGGGGAGTCAGATCCTTCCAATAATTCTTTGAATCTGACTCCTTTGCCATCAAGAAATAAATTACCCGAGAATGTTCCTAGTACCTTGCAACCAAAAGTTCCGACTAGTCTAGAGCAAGGATCGGGAGATTCCCTTAACATTCCTCTTAACTCTTCCTCATTAAGGGGTTCCACATCTCCTTAAACTCAACTCGCTAATTAACTTAAGGAAATAGTGTCCATCAAATATCTTGTTTAAGAATGAGCCCATAAGACTAATCTTGTGAGTGAGCAACTTTCATAAAAGATAACCCAGAGCGGCGATAGGCAAGTAGTTGTTCTTCTAACGCAGCAATTCTATTATATGCTGCCGTTAGTTGAGCTGTTAGTCGGCGAACTTGGAGATCCCTTGAGAGAATTATCTCTCCTTCAGGGGAGACTACGCTTTGTTTATCACGGTCATCTGAAAGAATATCCTTGTGTTTCATCCCTAACTTCAAGGGTTTGTTGCTGATTGATAATTCAGTATTAGGGCTCGGGATAAGATGAGAAACGCAATCAAAAGATTTTTGATTAATGTTAGCAGAAACTTCTGAGGGTTTTTTCAAGGTGGAGATCTGTTGACTAACTTGTTCCACCATTTGATGAAGTTGATTAAATTTGTAATTAAGTTCATTAATTTGTTGCTGTAGCTCATCCATAAGAGTTCCCATAACTAACACTTAGATTTACATGTATTATCCTAGAAGTGACCAAGGAAAATCTTTACATACTCCCGATTGATTTAACGATTAGTTAACTATTCTTAGTTTAATTTAAGAGACACAATTGTCGTTTATTTGCCATAGCTTTTTATAAGTTATTTAACAGTAATCATTGATACAACATAAATTATGCTTAGTCGTCGTTCTTTTTTAATTAGTGCGGGTACCCTGCCACTAACGCAATTACTATCGGGATGCGACAATCACTCTACTGCATTAAGGGTTTTGTTGTTACAAGGTTCGATTCCTCCCCAATTATTAGAAGCTTTTCGTCAACAATTTGCCAAAGATCAGTCTCTTTCTTTCAAGCCGATAGCTCAATTAAAAGATCTTTGGAAACAATTACAAAGTTGGCAAGGGAGAAATCGAGATACTCAAGGTCTTAAAGATTGGTTAAGTCAACTTCTCTTTATAAACAACACTTCCCATAAGATGAGCGATTTAGTAACCTTAGGAGATGCTTGGTTAGGGAAAGCCATTCAGGATAAATTAATTCAACCCCTGACTTTAACTGAGATAGCAAGTTGGAAAAAGCTGGGTTCTTGTTGGCAGGCCCTGGTTAAACGAGATGAAGCCGGAAATTTAGATCTGCAAGGACAAATTTGGGGTGCACCTTACCGTTGGGGAACTACATTAATTGCCTATGATAGTGATAAATTTGAAACCTTAGGATGGACTCCGACCAATTGGGGAGATTTGTGGCGAGAGGAATTGCGCCATCGCATCGCAGTTGTTGATCAACCAAGGGAAATTATCGGTTTAACTCTAAAAAAACTTGGCTATTCCTATAATAGCCCAAATTTATCTCAGATTCCCAACTTATCTTCACAACTCCAAGCGCTAAACCAACAGGTAAAATACTATAGTTCTCAATACTATTTACAACCTTTGATTATTGGAGATGTTTGGCTGAGTGTGGGTTGGTCTAGTGATATTTTACCTTTAATAGCTAAAAATCGGAAAATTAAGGCAATTATCCCTCAATCAGGAACTTCTATTTGGACAGATATCTGGGTACAACCGAGAACTAAAGAAGATAATGTTAATCTATCGACATTAACAAAACAATGGATTGATTTTTGTTGGCAAGAATCATCAGTTAATCAAATTTCTTTATTAACTGATGGCGCCTCACCAATGATTTATACAACCCCCAAAATATCTACAAAAATACAAACAAATCCCCTCCTATTTGTTGATAAAAATATCATGAATAATTGCGATTTTATTGAACCACTATCCGAGCAAAATAAACAAGAATATGAAAAATTTTGGCAGGAAATGAGGCAATCCCAAAAAGGTAAATAATCAGGCAATAATTGAGATGAAAAATGTATTACTTTTACTTATTAAAATATATAGACGTTCAATTTCTCCTTTACTTCCTCCAAGTTGTCGTTTTCAGCCTACTTGTTCTGAATATGGCTTAGAGGCTGTTGAAAAATTTGGCGCTTTCAAAGGAACTTGGATGACAATGAAAAGAATTTTACGCTGTCATTCTTTACACCCGGGAGGCTATGATCCTGTTCCTCCACTAGAAAAAGATTTAAATAAAAAGTAACATTAGTTTTTTATGAAAAAATCTGCCTAATTTTTGGAAAAGAAAAGACAGATTTCATGAACTTGACAATAGACCTTGTTAATTTTTTAAAATTTACTTACGCTTGATGACGAGAGTAATCATCTTGAAAACGAACAATATCATCTTCTCCTAAATATTCCCCATTTTGTACTTCAATAAGAATTAATTTAATCACTCCCGGGTTTTCTAGGCGGTGTACTGTACATTGAGGAACATAAGTAGATTGGTTAGCCACTAAAATCTCTTCTTTATCTCCACAGATAACTCTAGCAGTTCCTGAAACAATAATCCAGTGCTCGCTACGATGGTAGTGCATTTGCAAACTGAGACGGTGTCCAGGATTAACTTCAATGCGTTTAATTTTATATCCTGGCCCTTCTTCTAGGGTAGTAAATGATCCCCAAGGGCGCATTTCAGTAGCACATATACCGTTATGAGAAACAGAAAAGGGGATAGATACAAGACTATTTTTGTTGTTAGCAGTCTCTTTTTTATTGCTAGTAACTTGTTTTGTTTGAACCATATTATTTATTCCTCGGAAGGTAAAAAATTTAAAATTTAATAATTTTACGATATTCGTTGAATACCGTAGCATAAATCATTCAAAATAGCAGTGAGCTTGCTGCAAATACTAAAAATAAATCTACTGAGAAAAATATGAGATAAATTTGACTAAATTTTCTATTCATGAGTTTATTTATACATTTCTAAGTAGTCAGCAATGACTTTAATAACTCTTATCAAAAAAAGATCCGATAGACAGTAGTATTATATAGAGTCAGTTTCATGAAAATTACTAAAGATAATTAAAATCAAAATTATTGTATAGATGGTGTATATTTTTTGTATTTTCATAGAAAGAAACAAGAGCTATTAAATCTATTTTTCTAGGTGTCAATTGAAAATATATGATTATTTTTTAACTCTATTATGTTCTATGTAATATTAATTATTAATTAAAAAAGGTTTATATTAAATATGATTTAAACATAAAACATAAAATATAACATCTGGTTATTATTGATTACTTAAATATTTTTTAAACAAAATATATGTTAATAAACTAAAAAAACATTAAGACTATTATCTATAAAGATATTAAGTATCTCAGAAAATATATTTTTATAATAAAAAAATAGCTAATATTAAAACTTATTTACTTGAATTAGATTGGGCTAAATTAAAATATTATGTTTTATAATATTTTAACATTTTTAGTAAGTAAAAAATATTTTATGAGTAACAATAAACTGAACTAATTCAGTTCTTTAATTTTATCTACTATTTTTTTTAGGCGTTCAGGAGAAATTTATTTAAATGTTTCATTCAGTACGATTATTAACAATATTTTTGAAAGTAATTACTTCTATAAATAGTAAAAATATCAGAAAATTAAAAAGTTTTTTTATCTAAAAATAGAAATAATAATTATTGTAATTTTTCAACAAGACAGGTTTTTTTATAAAACATAACTTATAGATTATTAATGTTTTCTTTGCTGTTGGATATTTTCATGAACTTAAAGAGTTACTGTGACACCTTTTTTAAAAAAATCAACATAAAAAAGTAACTTATTTCATGGTTTTTACCATAATCTTTGCAAAAAAATCTAGCTTTATCCCATTTTTAAGCAATAGCTGTACTATAATAATTATATTGTAGACTTTTTCTAAGTCTTCTTGTTAAAATACTTTGTCAAGATTATAAAAATAATGTTATTTATCACCGTTGTAATTATGTTTTTCTAAGAAAATAATTACCTGATCTATGTTTCAATTTCTTAGACAATGTCTAGTGAAACTACATCAAGTAAAATATATATTGGATATGCTAATCTAAAATCATGGTAAAATTGCAAACTACTTCTAAAAGAATATTCACTAGATATTAGCTTGTACAAAAATTTAACTAACATAATTAGAAGAATAAGAGCTATCAAATTTTACCCGTGATCCCAAAATTTTGTTAAAAAAAATAAAAAGAAAGAAAAGTTAAATTAACTACCGAAAAAAAACTTGCGATAATTTTTGACATAATTCTGGAAATATAAAGGAACAAAAGTTAGGATTAAATTTTATTAAAATTCTAAAAAAAATAAAGTAATAACATTTTAGAGTTAAGAACTAACAAATTTTATGAATCTATAAGCTCTCTTTGAAATCCAATTAGTTTTATTCTTAACAATCTCTATTTTTCCTTAAGTTTTCCCTTGCTTAAAATATATAATTATTTTCATAATCTAATATTTAGTCTGATTGTACCATTGCTTTTTAGGTATGATAAATAGGGTTCTGACACTAGTTAGGCAATTTGAAAGGATACACAATAATTTAGATAAAAAATTTGTTTAGAGATACCTACTAAATAGCAGAAACTTCAGTAAAAAATTTTTTATCTAAACTGGCTACTTTTAAAGTGAATTTACTTAAATTGCATTGTTTTAAATTTGTTTTATTGAGGTCTACTCTCCGTAGATTCACTTTAATACAATTTTTTTGTAACTGTAGCTTGTGATTAATAATTCACTCATATTTAGCTGGAAAATAAGGGTTTTATCTAGACGAATGAGTTAAATCTAGGTAATTTCAGGAAAAGCCCTAAAACCTTGATGATTATAAATTATTGATGCTTGTTTCTTGACCATAAATTTTTAAAAGCATCTAAAGTAAAATCAAGATAAGATTTTAACCACCGTAAAAGATATTGAGTACCTGCCATTTCCCAAATCCAATATAACAATATTGGATTTTTTATAGCCGCTTTTAAGGCTAATTGGTTAAACATTATCCAAGTGGTTTTATCCTTAAGAAAGGCATCTACTACCTCTGTAGGAGAATCTGCGAGGAGTCCAAAAAAGGTATTTAATATCGCATTAATTCTTTGAGGAGGCAAGGGTTTTCCGGTGGGAACCATCATTCCTTTAGAAAATAACCATGTCACTGCAACATTACTTTGATAGGCACGAATTTCATTTAAATCTTTTGCTGTTAAACGATTATTTTTTAATGCTAGATCTAAAGAACGAGTTAAACGACCTAAATTGCGGACTAAAGAGCCAAAACCTGTAAAAATCAAAGGAGATTGTAAAGAAGCGGCATCCCCAATTGATAAAAGTCGCTCAAAAGCTACTTGACGATCGCGTTTTCCCATAGAAAAATGACCTGGAATATAACCGAAAGTTGGCTTTTTCCAAACTAATTTCTCTAAATCACAGCGACGATACTCCGGTAGGATATTAAAAAAGTCTTCATACATTTCCAATAAAGATCCAGGGTTTTCAGAATGTACTTCATGATAATGAAACAAATAAATTGTCAACTCATCTCCTTTCCCTGGAAATAATTCCCAAATCAATTGTCGTCCCCTGGAGATATCTCCATGGGAGTTTAATACATCTCCATATTCTGAGTTCCAAACTTTAGGAGATAATCCTTCAATAATTGCCCCGACTGTCGGACAAACACTGTCAAAAGTTTGCTTTCCATTCATTTGCCAAGCAATAGGAGAAGCTGTTCCCATAGCATCAATTAACAATTTTCCTCTCACCTTTTGAGAAGTTCTATTATCTAAGTTAACTAACTGTATAGTTACTCCATCAGGGTCAATATCAGCACGAATAAATTCTGTTTTATCTAAGATTTTTCCTCCTAATTTAAGTAGTTTTTCTCCACATAAATTTAAAAATTTAGTGGTATCAATAGCAATATTTAAAGCTGTGTTATTATGTAAAACCTCTGCTTTAAGATGGGGAGGATTATTACCATCGAAAAATTTGTTAAACCCATCAACATATTCCCTGATAATAATACTTTCAAATTCTTCTGGAGTAAATAATCCTAAATCAATTAAAGTTTGAAATTCAGAACGGGAAATATTCCATTCTCGATTCATCCGTCCAAAAGCTAATCGTTCTACTATTAAAACTTGATAGCCTAATTGTGCCATCATCGCTGCGTGAACTGCTCCTAAAGCACCACCAACATAAATAATGTCGTAATTGATCACAGTTTCTTTGGAGAATTCTTGAAAAAATATGACCTGTTTGGGTTTTTGTGGGCTTCGTACCCCTTCATACCAGCGTTTTTCCCACCAATAGACTCTTTGCAAGTCTGTTTCCCCTTGAGGCATTTTTCGAAAAAAATGAACGGTTTGGGGATAATTATTTTCTAAGTTCTCAAAGATTGAAGTTGCTGATAAATCGAAATCATAAATTTTGGGATATTGAGGGAGAAAAACCTGTTGAATGTCTTTGGTTAATTGATGGCGAATATTTCCCTCTGAAGGAAATGGCTTTTTTCCCCAACGAAACATTTTAAGATAAGTAGTTCGTTGAACTGACCAAAGAAAAATTGATAACTCTGTTTCGGACATGATAAGTCTAGTTGATACAGAATTAGAGATCAATTGTAATCGAATACCTTGGGGTGTAATCACCTTTTGTCCTACCTGGGGAGTCCATTTATCTTGCAACCAGTTAGAGACAATATCTATATGGGGTGTTGGAATTTCTAAGTAAAGGATTTCTTGCATCTCAAAATTGTGAGGAAAAAACTCAAGAAAAAATATAGAATTAACTTATATAGAAAAAAACTAAACTTATGTTCTATTGTAGGGCGACAGACACTTTTGTAAAAATTTATAATTGTTTCATATCATCATCCACATTATCTAATGCCGTAGTTGATTGGTTATGCATTATCTCATCTCCGCTAGTTCTGAAGAAATTTTTTCCTTCCCCCCAGTCAACCTGTTGATAAAGAAATGATTGTTTTGGCAATCTCTGGTGTTGTTAAACTTGCCAGTTCTCAGGGACAATCGTTAGATGAGTTAACCGCCGAAGTTTTACAAGATGATTTTATGCTTGATCTCATTCAACGCCGTTGCCTGAGTAATCTTGTAGAGCAAGTATGGCAAGTGTTACCTTGAAACAAGTTAGAGGCATGAGAGTAGATGAGTGATCGTCGAGGAAAAGTTTATTTAGTAGGGGCGAAAATTGGTTCTGTTGCTTATTTAACCCTCAGAGGACAACATTTACTAAGTAACGCCCAAGTTCTAATTTATGACGGTTTAGTTGATTCTCAACTCCTCGTTTCCCTACATTTAGCTCCAGACAATTGTATGAAGCTAAATGTAAGGAAACGAGGAGGCTTCCCTAGTATCAATCAAAATACCATTAATCAGCTTTTGGTGACTTATTGTCTTCAAGGAAAACAGATAGTTAGGTTAAAAAGTGGCGATCCCTCAATTTTTGCTCGAGTTAATTCTGAAATTAAAGTCTTAACCCAAGCAAATTGCAATTATGAATTAGTTCCAGGGATTTATTCTGTCTTAGCTGCCCCTTTCTTAGCTGGAATTCCTTTAACGGACAAAAATTTAAGTTGCTGTTTCACGGTTTTGACAGGCCATCAACCGGATTTACTTGACTGGGAAGTCTTAGCAAAAATAGATACATTAGTCATTTTAATGCCAGGAAGGACATTACCCCAAATTGTCTTTCAGTTACAAAAAAATGGGCGATCTTTTTCAGAACCTGCTGCGATTATCCGTCACGGGGGAAGTCCTCAGCAAGAGGTTGGGATATCGACGTTAGGAGACATAGTAAATCAGATATCAGGGGTATCTTTATCTCCTGCGGTTATTGTTATTGGCAAAGTTGTTGGTCTAAAAAATATGAACTTTTCTTACAGTCCCCTTGCCGGACAAACGGTTTTAGTTACCCGTGCAGCAGAACAATTAAGTCAGTTTAGCTTGATGTTACAACAACAGGGAGCAAGGGTAATTGAAATGCCGGCTTTAGAAATTATTCCCCCATCGAGTTGGAAGGGTTTAGATCATGCTATTGAGAAACTGTCTAGCTTTGATTGGTTAATTTTTGCTTCAGCGAATGGGATTAAATTTTTTTTTCAACGGTTAGAAACTTTAGGTGAAGATGTTCGGGTATTGGCAGGGATTAAATTAGCAGTAGTGGGAGAAAAAACGGCTTACGTACTGAAAAAATATGGATTAAAACCTGATTTTATTCCCCCTGATTTTGTAGCTGATTCCTTAGTAGAAAACTTTCCAGAATCTTTGAATAATAAGAATATTTTGGTCCCCCGTGTCGAAACAGGAGGTAGAGATATTTTGTCTAAAAAATTAAAGCAGCAAGGAGCGCAAGTCTCAGAAATAGCTACTTATCAGTCAAGATGTCCTAATAAAATTAGTCCTAAAGCTTGGGAAGTTTTACAACAAAAAAAAGTTAATATTATTACCTTTACTAGTTCTAAAACTGTTCGTAATTTTTATAATTTAATTTACCGAAAGTTAGGTAAAAGCTCACAAAAAAAAATATCATCTATTTTAGATAAAATTATTATCGCATCTATTGGACCTCAAACTTCTAAAACTTGTTATGAGCTTTTAGGAAAAACTGATATTGAAGCAAGAGAATATACTTTAGAAGGATTAAAAAAAGCGTTAGTAGAGGACATAGAAAATAGCCGATGCTAAAGAGTTAAATTAGGCTTAAATGTTCTCATAAATATTTTAAATATCTTCTATTTATTAGGTATATATCATTAGCTGAAAAAAATTACCAGCTAAATTAGCTGATATTAAGAGATTTATTGGCTTAGCAATTAAAATGATTGATAAAAACGTTAATACACGATGTCAAGAAAGAAGCCATAATATATCAATTTAATTAATTCTATACAATCATTGATACTAAAAATATTAACTTAGTCCGTCAATTTCTTTGTTTTTTATTAACAATTATGTATTCAATTGTCTTATTCAAGTTTTTTTCTCACCAATCAGTACTTCTCAGAAATAGTTATAGGAAATATTTTTTACAATTTAGTTGTTCTTTTTTGAAAGAAGTAATCCAAATCAAAAAGTATTTACGTGAGATCGAGATAAGATTTATGTCCATAACATCAGATTTCAATAAATACTACTTTCTTTTTTCTCCAGAAATTATCCTCGAACCCACGTTAACTTTATTGATAAACTTTCATTCCTTCACAAGAACAAACTAAATTTCTATCTCCATAAGCATTATCAATACGTCCTACAATCGGCCAGAATTTATATTGTTTTGTCCAAGGTGCAGGATAAGCAGCTTGTTCACGAGAATAGGGACGGTTCCACTCACCACAAATTACCGTTTTTGCGGTATGGGGTGCATTTTTTAGAGGATTATTCTCGGGGTCAATAGACCCATTTTCGATGGCTTCTACCTCTTTGTAAATAGCAATCATGGCCTCGCAAAAACGGTCTAATTCTTCCTTATCTTCACTTTCGGTGGGTTCGATCATCATCGTCCCAAGAACCGGCCAAGATACCGTAGGCGCGTGAAAACCAAAGTCCATCAACCGTTTTGCAATATCATCCACTTCCACCCCAGCACGTTCCTTCAGAGAACGTAAATCGATGATACATTCGTGGGCAACACAACCGGATGTTCCTTTAAATAAAATAGGATAATAACCTTCGAGACGTTTAGCCATATAATTTGCATTTAAGATAGCCACTTTTGTTGCCTCAGTCAACCCTTGAGTCCCCATCATAGCGATGTACATCCAAGAAATCACGGAAATACTGGCACTGCCCCAAGGAGCCGCTGAAATTGCCCCAATAGATTGTTCTACTTTATCATTGTTGTCATTTGGGTTAGTGTATTTTTCTATGGACACACTGGGCAAGAAAGGCACTAAATGAGATTTAACACCAATAGGTCCCATTCCTGGTCCACCACCGCCATGAGGAATACAGAAAGTTTTGTGTAAATTGAGATGACAAACATCAGCCCCAAAGTCTGCCGGACGACATAATCCAACTTGGGCGTTCATATTCGCCCCATCCATATAGACTTGACCCTTGTTACGGTGAATAATGTCACAAATTTTAATAATTTCCATTTCAAATACCCCATGAGTAGAAGGGTATGTTACCATCAATGCACCTAAGTTTTCAGTGTGTTTCTGGGCTTTCTCATCTAAGTCTGCAGTGTCAATATTGCCATCCTTATCACATTTTACTGCAAGAACTTTCATACCACACATTACTGCACTAGCGGGATTTGTTCCATGAGCGGACTCAGGAATTAAACAAATATTACGGTGTCCTTCTCCTCTACTTTGATGATACTTCCGAATCACTTGCAACCCTGCATATTCTCCTTGAGAACCCGCATTTGGTTGCAACGAAACACCATCAAATCCTGTAATTTCCCCTAACCAGTTTTCTAACTGTTCAAATACAATTTGATAGCCTTTTGTTTGGGATAGCGGGGCAAAAGGATGAATTTTTGCGAATTCTGGCCAAGTAACCGGAAACATTTCGGCAGCTGCATTTAACTTCATGGTACATGACCCCAAGGGAATCATCGACGTGTTCAATGCTAAATCTTTGGCCTCTAGTTGGTGCAAGTATCGCAGTAATTTACTCTCAGAATGGTAGTGACTGAATACAGGACTAGTTAAGTAGTCTGTGGTACGTCGACAGAAATCAGGCAGGTCCAACTTTACTGTTTCAGCGATTTCAGTAACTGTAAAAGAAAGTTCATCTTGATCAGCAAAAATTTGCCATAAGTCAATAATGTCTTGTACAGTAGTAGTCTCATCCAAACTAATGCCTACACATCCCTCATCTACTAAGCGTAGGTTAATTCTACGAGTTTGAGCTACTTCAATTATAGCTGATGCACTGGAATTATCTACTCCTATCTGAATAGTATCAAAGAAATGCTCATCTTCAATACTGTAGTTAAGACGTTTTAGACCTGCGGCTAAAATTACAGTTAGTTGATGGATGCGTTGAGCGATAGCTTTAATCCCTTCGGCACCATGATATACTCCGTACATTGATGCAATCACTGCGAGTAAGACTTGGGCGGTACAAATATTACTAGTAGCCTTTTCACGGCGAATATGTTGCTCTCTAGTTTGTAACGCCAACCGTAATGCGGGATTTCCTTGAGTATCCTTTGATAGACCAACAATGCGTCCTGGAATTTGCCGTTTATAGGCCTCTCGTGTAGCAAAATAAGCTGCATGAGGGCCCCCATACCCTAAAGGAACACCGAAACGTTGGCTGCTTCCCACGGCGATATCTGCCCCAATTTCGCCAGGGGGAGTCAACAACGCTAAACTTAAGAGGTCGGCCGTTACGGCAACTAAACCTTGCATTTCATGAACTTTATCAATAAAACTGCGATAATCGTATATAACTCCATGAGTTGCCGGATATTGAAGTAATGCCCCAAAAATAGGAACTTCAAATTCAAAGAAGCGATGGTCATCCACGATGATCTTGATTCCTAATGGATTAGCCCTAGTTTTAATGACTTCGATGGTTTGAGGATGACAGTGACTAGACACAAAGAAAGCATAAGCGTCTTTATTTTTGCACAGTCCATAACTCATGCTCATAGCTTCTGCTGCTGCAGTTCCTTCATCAAGTAAGGATGCGTTAGCAATTTCGAGTCCAGTGAGTTCCACTATCATAGTTTGGAAGTTAAACAATGCTTCAAGTCTTCCTTGCGCAATTTCAGCTTGATATGGGGTGTAAGCAGTATACCAACCTGGATTTTCTAAGATATTACGTTGAATAACTGGGGGAGTAATGGAATCATAGTAACCCATTCCAATAAATGAGCGATAAATTTGATTTTTAGATGCAATTGATTTTAATTGGACTAGTGCAGCGTATTCACTTTGAGAAGCGGGTAGTTTTAGCGGTTGACTCATTCGTATGCTTTTGGGAATAGTAGCTTCAATCAGTTGCTCTAGGGTGGAAAAGCCTAACACCTTAAGCATTTGTTTGATTTCCTCTTTATTAGCTCCTATATGCCGCTTGACAAAAGAATCTGTTGTCTTAAGATTAGTTTCAATATTTTCTAGTATTTCACTAGAGGTTAGTTGAAGGTTTGTCGTAATATCCAAGTTAGGCATATTTAGTTAAATCGGGTTTACTTTTTTTTAAAGATGGTATCAAAAATTTATTGTAAGCTGTCGTTATAAAGGTTTGCAATGTGAAAGTATATTTTTTATATGATGGATTTTTTAAAAAAATAAAAGGCAATATAAATTATCTCTACATGTAGATAAAGATTTTAAATTTAAAATCTTTATCTGTATTTTTGAAAAATTATTCAATATTTTAATAATTATAATACTTACTTAAAGTTTATATTTAGGTAATAATTGCTCACCTTTATTATCATAATTTTTTTTAAATATTATTTTTAGTATAAAGCATTTTTATGGTTATAAGTATTGTTTTTTTGTCAAAATTCCTCAAATGGTATATATTACGAAATAACTTTATCTTATGCATTAAGAGATTACCTAAAATTTTTATATGAGCTTTAGTTTACAGTATTACGTTCATTCACAAGTTAAAATCCTGATAAATTACTGAGAATTACGAGTACTACGACTATGGTTAATTCTGACTATCAAAAATTATCATTAATATTCACTCTACTATCAACCTTTACTGACAACATTTTGAAAGAGCACTCCCAGGTTTCCTGCTTTTTTAAAAAATTATAAGCGAGTTATTTGTGTTAAAATAGATTCCTATAACCAAATATTTAGCAAAACGTACTCTTTGAGCATGTTAATTCACTAAATAGCCCCATTAACTTGTCCTAATTTTCTTAAAATTTTGTTAGAAGGCGCATTTGCCAACAATACTTTGCTTAAGATAGCGATTATTGATTGGCAAATTTTACTGATATTTTATTTAAGTCCTGGGACTGAAAAAAAATTTATGTGCGTCTGCTACAAGAAGCAACCTTGCCAGCCAATGAAATGCGCAAGATACTCTTCTTCTATATTGTCTCTAAAGTTAAAATCCTGAAAAATTACCAGACACCATCAATGTGACTGAAGATTTTTACTGTAAATAGGGAATAATTAATCAAAAAATTTCATTAATAACGCAGAATTACTTACTTTATTAGCAGCAACAGTACGATTTCACATCACCGCATAGGTTTCATTTACGTGTAAATAACTAGCTACAATAGGAAGTTGACCAGAAATAGTTAAAGTTCTTATAACATTTATACTACTGGCGACTACGAAACGATCACTTTCTACAGCACTGTAAGTTCTCACAATGCTTAAGTGACTTGCTTCAATGGAACGCTTCGCAGGAAAATGACCTTTTTCTACAATTAATTGTATGCAGTGAAAAAAGTAAATTGTCTTTTCTTCAACCGATAATACACTAGTAGATTGCTCTTCTTGAGCTTTTTACCCTCGGTACTAGTTTTTATTACTTTAGCCAGTTCTATGTTTTTTTAGTTTTAATTCCGCTAGTTTCTACTTTTTAAGTAGTCATAATTTTAATATCCTTGCTTATAGTGCCACAAAGTAGCTATTTAAAGGTTAAGTAACTCAGGATAATTATGCTCTAACTTTTTTTTTAAAATTATTTTTATTCTGGCACGTCTCTATTGCCTCATTTTATCATATTAAAGTGTAGCTCCTCTCTTCAAACTACTATAAGAGTCTGTAATAGTGTTTATTATTCTAGAATATTTTTTCTTTAAATTATGAATATTAGTCCTTTCTATCTTGAAGCGCCTTTTGAACCTAAAGGAGATCAACCCAAGGCAATAGCCGAACTAGTCACTTCGGTACAAGCTAAAAATCGATTTCAGACGCTATTGGGAGCGACAGGAACTGGGAAAACTTTTTCTATCGCTGCTGTCCTTGAACAAATCGGCAAACCAACTCTAGTCCTAGCTCCTAATAAAACATTAGCAGCTCAATTGTGTAATGAATTACGGCAATTTTTTCCTGACAATGCTGTGGAATATTTCATTAGTTATTACGATTATTATCAACCGGAAGCCTATATTCCTGTCAGTGATACCTATATTGAGAAAAGTTCTTCTATAAACGATGAAATTGATATGCTACGTCACTCCGCAACTCGTTCTTTATTTGAACGTAAAGATGTGATTGTGGTTGCTTCTATTAGTTGTATTTATGGCTTAGGAATACCTTCGGAATATCTCAAAGTGGCAGTTACTTTAGAAGTCAGTAAAGAAGTGAATCAACGTCAATTATTACGGGATTTAGTTGGGATACATTATTCTCGTAATGATCTTGACTTACAACGAGGTAAATTTCGGGTTAAAGGGGACGTTTTAGAAATTGTTCCAGCATATGAGGATAGGGTAATTCGTGTTGAATTTTTTGGAGATGAAATTGAGGCAATGCGATATCTAGATCCAGTGACAGGAGATATTTTACAAAGTCTAAAAAAAATTAATATTTATCCTACCCGTCACTTCGTAACTCCTAAAGAAAAAATTGAATCTGCCTGTAAACAAATTCAAGCAGAATTGGAAAAACAAGTTAAAGCCCTAGAAAAGGCAGGAAAATTAATAGAAGCACAAAGAATTAGTGAACGAACTCGCTATGATCTGGATTTATTGCAAGAGGTAGGATATTGTAATGGTGTCGAAAATTATTCCCGTCATTTAGCCGGAAGAAATGCCGGGGAAGCTCCTGAATGTTTAATTGATTATTTTCCTAAAGATTGGTTACTTATAGTAGATGAATCGCATGTTACTGTTCCTCAGTTGAGGGGAATGTATAATGGTGATCGCTCTCGTAAACAAGTGTTAATTGAGCATGGTTTTCGTCTTCCAAGTGCGGCGGATAATAGACCTTTAAAAGCAGAAGAATTTTGGGAAAAAGTTAATCAGTGTATTTTTGTTTCAGCAACACCTGGAGATTGGGAAATTGAACAATCAGAAGATAGAATTTATCAGCAGATTATTCGACCAACAGGGGTATTAGATCCTAAAATTTTTGTCCGTCCTGCTGAAGGACAAGTTGACGATTTATTAGGAGAAATAAAAGATAGAACAAAGCGTAAAGAAAGAGTTTTAGTTACTACCTTAACAAAACGCATGGCTGAAGATTTGGCAGAATATTTCGGAGATCGAGGAATTTTAGTCCAATATCTTCATTCAGAAATCAAGTCTATTGACCGAATTGAAATATTGCAAGCTTTACGAAAAGGAGAGTTTGATGTTTTAATTGGAGTAAATTTATTGCGGGAAGGATTAGATTTACCAGAGGTCTCTTTAGTGGTTATTTTAGACGCAGATAAGGAAGGATTTTTAAGGACTGAACGGTCTTTAATTCAAACCATTGGGCGGGCAGCACGTAATGTAAATGGTCAGGCTATTTTGTACGCAGATAATTTAACTAAAAGTATGATGAAAGCCATTGAACAAACTGAAGAACGTAGGGAAATTCAAATGGCTTACAACAAAATTAATGGTATTACTCCCCAACCTATTATTACAAGAGATAGTAATGCTATTTTAACATTTTTAGATATTTCTCGACGTCTAAAATCTCAACAAAGTGAAATCGGAGAAGTTCATCAAAAGTCTGATGAATTGACTTTGGAAAAAATACCAGAATTAATTCAAGACTTAGAAATAAGAATGAAAGAGTCTGCTAAACAATTAGAATTTGAAACAGCCGCTAAATATCGAGATAAAATTAAATATTTACGAGATAAGTTGCTAGGTCATTAACAATATATTTAATCGATAGTTTACTTCAAATTCTTGAATCATAAAAGATAGCAGTAAGATCACGAGCAAGAAATAGATTCATGGTCGTCAATCAAAACTAATAAATCAATAAGTCTAATTGTCAATTTATTGTGCATAAATTTCACTGTTATAATCTATACTTTTAAAGTATGGAGAATTCAAGACTCCGCAATTGCTAAACCTGTGACAGTGTTGTTTATATCCAACCATCTTTATTGAGTAAATCGGCAATTGCTTGTTGGGGATTATGGTTTGTGTGAGAGACTTTTTGACGTGCATCGGTAATTAACCAATCTAGGGCTGCCGCTTGGACATCGATAGAAGCCCCTGTTTTGTCCACACAATAACGACCAAATACCAATTTATCCATTAAACGCACCCCCGGACCGAGGCGAGAATATTCAAAAATAACGCTGTTGTCTACTGTTGCGCCGCTACAAATCCGACAATTAGGTCCAATCATACTTGGACCAATAATGGTTGCCCCATCTTCAATGTGAGTCATTGCACCAATATAAACCGGTCCTTGAATATTCACTTTATCCCAGTTAACTAAAACATTGAGTCCGGTATAAATCCCTGGCTTAACTTCCACCCCAGGAATAGCAACATTTTTAATCTCTCGTAGTAAGACACCACGAATGGCGTGCCAGTAATCAGGAACTTTGCCAATATCTACCCATTCAAAGTCCATATTAACCGCATAGAAGGGCGCACCTTTTGCTACTAATTGGGGGAACAATTCACCCCCAATATCATACTTTTGATTTGGAGGAATATAATCAATAATTTCAGGTTCAAAGATATAAATTCCCGTGTTGATTTCAGTGCTAATTGCTTCTTCAATTGAGGGTTTTTCTTGGAAAGTTTGAATGCGTCCCTCTTCGTCGCTAACTACCACACCGTAACTAGAAACCACTTCTTTAGAAACCGATTTAGTAACGATTGTAGCGATTCCTCCCTTTTCTTTATGTTGTTTAACTGTGGCTGTCAAATCTAAATCAATTAGGGTATCTCCACAAAGTACCACAAAGGTATCATCGAAAAAAGGATTAAAATCTTGAATTCGCCTCAATCCTCCCGCTGAACCTAATGCATCGCCAACTAAATCTCCATTATCTGCAATATGACCTTCAAAAGAATAGCCAATCTGTACGCCAAACCGTTGTCCATCACGAAAATAACTTTCAATTTCTTCAGCTAAATGACTCACATTGACCATGATCTCAATAAAACCGTGCCGTCGTAAGAGTTCAAGAAGAAACTCCATTACTGGTTTTTGGAGAATGGGAATTAGGGGTTTAGGGATGGTATGGGTAATTGGACGAACACGAGTGCCTTTTCCTGCGGCCAAAATCATGGCTTTCATTAATGTTATTTCCTCAATCACTGTCACAAGTGTCTAGGATGACAATGCTCAGTTTACCATTTACCATTTCAAAAGCTTAGGAAGTTATGATCGAAGGACTTGTATTTTTAGGTCTTGATAAAATTTCTCTTGGGATAATTCCACCTTAGACTGGGAACATAACAGCCATAATGCCCCAAAATTCCCACACGATCACGCTTAACTTCGGGAGTATTGGGGGATTTTATCCTAATACCAAAAAGTTAATAATTCTTCCAATTTAATCCAATTTTGGGTTTGGACAAATTATGATAATTTCTTTTGAAAAAACTGTTCTAATTGTTGGGCTAATTCAGTTAAATTCTCTTGATGAGCCAATTGAGTTATAATTTATTTAGCTTTTTTACAAGAGGCATTAGAAGGTTGTTTACGTTGTTGAATACTATTAGGTTTGGTACAAGCCAATTCTTCAGCGATTTCTTCAATATGGGTAATAAGTTCAAAGAGGGTGATACGGCGTTGACTAGGGGGAGAGGCAGCAATGCGACGACAAAGTTTTTGTTCTAAGTAAAGGGTTAAGGAACGATTAGAGAAATTTTGGGTAATTTAACGGAAATTTAACTGATATTTTTCTTGATCTTGTGTTGAGTCAAGTTTTTCGAGTGTGTCGGACTTGAAGCCTACCAACATCGAGTCCCAAAGAAAAGCTTGTCCAGATCTTGGTAAGTTATCCTGTTGATAGCCTAGATCCAAGTCATGGTTTATGCCTGATTCATCTAAAAAGCGATCAATTACTTCAACATTGCAGGGACCAATATCTCCTTATTGTGCTAAATCAATTAAGCTAGCGATTGTCTTACTGGCTAAGGATATAGTCATAATGAAGTTAAAAAGTGTAGAGGTCCCGCCTACCCGTATTTGAGAGAACAGCCTAAGCTGCTTTTCTTTTTATAATGTTTGAGGAATGAGAAAATCGTTTCGGGTTCGATGTCTAATTAATGCCTGTAATAGGGGAAAGTTCCGCAATTATCTAAAGCTTGAACTTATCCAACAATCGAGTCAATAGCCTCTACTAACTATTCTATTTCAGCCGAAAGGGTAAAATAATGAATGCAGACTCGAATGCAATCGGGATAATAGAGGTTTTTCAATAAAAACCCTTTATTATCCAATGCCTGAAATAATTTTTTATGAGCAAAGTTTCGGGTAACCTGAAAGGAAACTAAACCAGCTTCAGTATCAGAGTTATTCAAGCATTTTATACCCTTAATTTTAGATAATACCTGCCATAAATAGGCACTCAATTGACAAATTTGTTTATAGCGGGTTTCGACTTCTCCCCAATTTTTATGAACCACCAGGGCTGCCCGTAATCCTTTATATTGGGGATAGGCTGAGGAGGCTACTTCAAATTCCCTTCCATTATTTTTCCAAGCTATAGGTTGTCCATTCCCGTTAACATCAATCCTTCACCAACCAATAAAAGTTGGATTTAAGTAATCGAAACTTTTAGGTTTAAGATAGAGTACCCCAACACCTACTGGACCGCAAAACTATTTATGGGCAGTAAAAGCAAGCATAACAATCTCCCCCCGAGGTAGCTAAATATAGGAGTGAAGAGCCAGCTGACTGGGCTGCATTGACTAAAACCCTGATAAAGCGATCACTGTGAGAAAAATGATAACAAACACTGACAATCTCATCCAAGAGTAACATATGTCCGGTATTCTAGAGTAAATGGCTGAGGATCACTAATCGGGTTGTGGGGGTTAAATAGTCCTGAATTAAGGTGGTGGGGTTTCCTTTATTTAGGGTTTTTAAGATGGAACAGATTGTAATTTCTCCCCCAAAACGCCGAGCAATTTCTTGAACAATAGCAATGATACCAGGATGCTCACAATTGGTTATTAAAATGCGACATATTTTTGTCAATCAATGCCCCAGAGAACAATATTACATCCAAAGGTCACGTTTTCAGTCAAAGAAATTGTTTAAGTAAATATACTTAATTTTCAAGCTAATTCTTGTCTGAGTAAAACTTCCTTTTGTTGTCAGCAACTATTAACTCGTAGGGAAAACGGTCCTTTCTGCTGCAAAAATTCGTGAGGATCAATAATGGCTTCTAAAGCTGAACGGGGTAGGGTTCCTTGTCCTCGAAAATTTAAATCAACCTTGTTGCTTAGGCTAGGAAATTCTTGTCGTTACTGTTTTAAGAGGAAGGTAATCCCTTGGATGTCTATCATGGGCTACCCAACATTCACAGTGAGGAAAAATCTATAAGGCAAATATGACATAGATAGTTGGCGTTAAAATGTCTTCATTGCTCTTAGTTTATATTTTTAGGATAGTAGAAATATTTTTAGTGATATTCCACTTTAGTAGCTTTTTCTAAAAGCAGAAATACTACGCTAAAGCAAAGATAGTTACTTTTTCTCTGTTTTGATATCTATATCCTTTTTCTAGCTTTATGTTTTATCCTCAAACTCAAGAATGCTGCTAACTGATATCCTCTTACTCGATTATAAACGCTGTCAACGGCGTGCCTTTCTTAATGTTTATGGTGATTCCCTCAAAAAAGGTGTTGAACGGGACTTTTTGCTAAAGTTACGTCAGGAAAATCAACTTCATATTACTTCAACCCTGGAAACATTTTATTCCCATTATCAAAAGCCTCAATATGACTTAAAAAATTCGAAAGATCAGGCAAGAGCCACGGAAGCTTTGATGAGACAAGGGATTAGCTGTATTTATAACGGAACATTGTTTGAATCTCACGAATTTAGGGAGCAGTATCACCCTCACTCGACTCTAACACTGTTCCCGGATCATCATGAGTTTAATTGTCTGGGAAAACCCACATTATTAATTAGACACCCTGGACAGTCAAAATTTGGGGATTGGTTCTATTCTCCTGTAAGTATTTATTTAGGTCGTCGTCCCAAAACTGAATATAAAATCGTTGCAACGTTTTATGCTTATCTTTTAGGCAATCTTCAAGAAACCCTTCCTCCAGCACCGACGTTAATTTTACGCCAACATAACCATTATGAAGTAGATTTGAGCCAATGGTTACCAAGACTTAAGATACTGGCTACAGACTGTTTGGAAATGCTCACCCAATCTCAAGAGCCAGAAGTGTTTATTTCTCGTCAACGGTGTAATTTGTGCCATTGGTATAAACATTGTTATGCAATTGCCCAATCTCAAAAACATTTATCGTTAGTTCCAGGGGTAACACAGAGTCGTTATCAGTCTTTGTTGGACATAGGGGTAGGGACAGTAGAATCTTTGGCCGATATTTGTCCTGTGAATATGAAAGAAGTCATGGATTCTGATTTGGCTAACCAACTCCAACAACAAGCCCAAGCGATAGTAGACAATCGGGCGATCCGAAAATCCAAGTTTCAAAGCGATATTCATGGATTAATTCCTACTCGAGAATTTGAGTTATATTTCGATATTGAAGCTGAACCAGAACGGAACTTAAATTATTTATTAGGGGTACTATTGGTAGAACACTCAACCCAAACAGAGACATTTTATCCTTTGTTGGCAGAAAATCCTGAAGACGAGCAGCAAATTTGGCAACAGTTCCTTGACTTAGTTGACCAATATCAAAATGCTCCTATTTTTCACTTTTCTGAGTATGAAGTAGAAACAATGAAACGGTTAGCTAAATTGTACCAAACTCCTCAATGGCAACTAGAACATTTATTATCTCGTTTTGTTGATCTTCATCACCGTGTTATTACCTCTGTAATTTTACCTGTGGAAAGTTATTCCCTAAAATCATTAGCAAACTGGATTGGATTTCATTGGCGTGACCCTGGTATTAGTGGAGATCAATGCGTTTGTTGGTATGATCAATGGTTAAAGACAGAAGATCGTACTTTATTATCCTCTATTTTGCGTTATAACGAGGATGACTGTCGTGCAACTCTTTGTCTCAAAAATTGGTTATTAGAATTTCTAGGTTAAAGATTTCGAAGAACTGATATGAAAAGACTCTAAACTTTTTTAATCTAGTTCAACAATTATTTATGAACAAGACTAATTTCTGATGAGCAATGTCTTTGTTTTTAAAGTTATGTAAATATTTTTTACAATTTCTCAGTTTGGTTATCTAGATTACCAGTTTTTTGAGAACGTCAATGTTATCCTCAAATTAAGGACAGGCGTTCAGAAGATGATGAGGACCGTAGGATTTTCCCTCTAACGTTTTTGTTAACCTACAGTGATCAGAAGGTGATTTGTTATGATGCTCCCAGTTTTTCCTCTCTTATTCTTCATAATCTCCATCGGGAGTACTTTGTGGTACCAACGGACAGACAATGATATTTTCGGGGTTTTAGCCGCTGCGAGTGCCCTGACTTGTCTAATTTGGGGATTAATCATTGCCCATTGGTCAATTCATTTGGTGAGTTTAATTATGTTGCTAAGATTTGGATCGCCTGTTTTCAATGCTATTCAAGTTAACGTGAGCGATAAATAAGTTTAAGATCACTAGGAAACAACAAAAAGCTGTTGGAATTTAGACTTTTCATATTTCATCAATCCAACAGCTTCGGTCTAAAAAAATGAATTAGTCTTCGCCACTTTCGGCGTCTTCAGCACCAGGAGTAATTTCTTCGGTAGTAGGTTGAATGCTATCTTCAAGCGTTCCATCTTCTTCAGAAGGACTAGAACAAGCTCCGATGATAGTGGCTAGACTAAGAGCGAAAAATAATTGCATTGTTTTCGAAGGCATAGCTATTCTCCTAAAAGAATCTTCTAAAGCTTCTATTGTAGATATAAATACTTATTTTTTTCAATAACAGAGATTGACAGAGTATAATGTTTAGTTCCAATGACCACTATTAACAGATGATGGTTTTGACTATTTACTCAGGTTTTGATGTCCGAAAAATTAAAGGCTCTAAATTAAGAAGGTATCTCAAGTGAATCTCGTTGGTGAGATAAACACTGTAGTTCAGCAAGCAAAACCAGCCAAGAATACTACTTAGGCTTATCAAACCAGTTCTCAAAGTTGAAAAGTATAAAATATTCTAAAAACTTTTCTAGAACGTAACTTTTTTTAGAAAATGGCGGTTTATCCTAAGTGTATTTATTTTTCTTTAGTTGCTACGAGAAAAAAATGTCCTACGGAAGTCATACAAATAATGTTTTTATGGAGAGTCAGTGATTTTTACCTTCTAATGTTTTGTTTATCTTATTTATCAATACTTTTAAGACTCATTAAGGGAGTAAATTGGTATATTGAAAAGACTAAAAGGAAAATCGCTTATAGATTTATAACAGATTTAATGCTAGTATTTATGTTTTCTTTTTTACATGATGTTAACCTTATGACCTAAACAGTTTGATTAGTTGTGATAGGATGGATTGAAGGTTTAGTCATCAAGTCAGCATTAAATTTTATTTAATCTAGATTAAGATTTGTCGTTTAGTTTTTGCTAAAGACAGTAAAATCTTATAATTTAATTTTTTGTCTAAAACTTGTACAAATTTGTTACGTAAATAAGTAAGTTTATAATTAGAGAGGTGTTAATCGTAAAGATAATTAACAATTAAAGCTATTATAAACTATTTATGACAAAAACACAGTAAATAAAGTATTACTTTGTAAGCTTTACTACAATTCCCTACAATTTGTTTTCTAGTTAAAGAACAACTTGGCTTAGAATATATTGCAAACGATCATAATCGTCTTTTAGTAAAATACTTAAATTTCGTCCGACTTTAACTAGCCAATCCCGCTCAGTTTTTCGTAATAAATAAATCTCTCGTATTGTAGCAGCAATTAAGGCTTCAAGTGGGGCATCCTTAACTTGTAGAAGAATGCGCAAAAAATCTGTTTTGTCACTAAAGTGAATAATTTCCTCAGGTTGACATAGATAGACTCCCTGATGAATTTGGGGCGGACGAGGGGGTAAATATTGATAAACTCTGTCATGAGTTTTTCCATTATTATTGACCCCATGATAAGGAGTTTCAAAACCGACAATGCTGGTGCGAAACTCGGTTCTTAGCATAGCAAAAATTTGGGGTTGCTGCTCGCGTAAATCTGTCAAAGATAATCCTAACGCTCGTGCTCGATGTACTGAGTCAATGGGTGAAGTAGTAGCGTAAGTGACAATCCCCAAAATTTTATTCCCTGATTCTTCATCTAAGGATTTAACCCAACTGCCAAAAGCAGGCATCACCGGAAAGTTGAGTTCTTCAGGTTCGAGACATTGAGCTAAAAATTGAGTGGTTGATGTTTCAATGACCTCAGCAATATGACTCGGTTGACGGTTATCTGTTACAAATCGGAGTAGGGGAAAACGCATACGCTATTCATTATCTAAATTATTAGAATAAGGGACTGAGCCCCATTTAATCAATCTTAAAGGAGCCCACTACAAACGTACAATTAATGCTATTTCTTATTTTTAACAGCTATGGGATCAAATGCTTCTAATTCGGATAGTTGGAAGGTGACGAGTTTATCCCAGTTACCTCCTTCAAATAAAATAGCAGCTTTTCCATCGCTCACCCGCTGTACAAGTCCTTCAAAAGAGTAGTAAGTATCATCAGGATTAGTAACTCGCACGGTTGTACCAGGTAAAATCATCATAGTTTTTGTCTCATTAGTAACGTTTCTCTGTATTAGCTTAACACCAAAGATATTTAGTTCATAGGATAAACAACAGTTGATCGTAAGGAATAGTTCCCTATTATTTATTTTGTTTGATTATCGTTTAAGATCTATATATTACAGTCACAAAAAATTATTATTTAACTTAATAATATTTATTGTAGTTTCAACAGAACTATTAAATCTTTGACTGAACTGATTAGTAAAATTAATTTTTCCATGAATCTCAATTATCGAGATATTATCTTTAGAATTTTTTTTAGTTATGTTAAATTTTGATTATAAAATTTATGTTAATAAGTAAATACTTGTTTAAGTAATAGACTGTATTTTAGTTTTTTAGACGATAAATAGCTTGTCAGGGTAAGTAATCTTTGGAAGAAAGACAAATTATTTCTATTGATCGATTGACTACCCTGAATTTTTAAAATTTTATGATTTAATGCAGACAATTATTTATTAGACAATGTTATCTTTGTATTTTTTCAAACTAACTTTGGTGAATAATATTATGATTTGACAAAGTCAACTATACGGTATAACTTATAATATAGTTATTATCTTCTATTGTAAGAATAATATATTTACTTTTAAAATAGAAGATAGGTTTAAAGTGATTAACAATTATTTTATCGAGACTGTGAGCAGTTATTATATTAATTTTATAGACCTAAAATTGTATATTTTTATATTGATAATCATATTTTATTAAGTTGATTAACTTTCGTATATTTTAGGCAAAAAATAGCAGAATAAATCCAGTTAATTTGATAACCGTCTATAGTAATATCCATTTTATAAAAAAATAGCAAATAAAATTTGATACAATAATCTTATTATAAGTTGCATCTTTTTATAATTATTTAGTAATAAATATGCTAAATTTAGTTAGATAGCAAAAAGTTATATTATTTTCTTCAAGAGATTTAATTATATAAAAACTTACTTAGTTTTTAACTTTAATATTTTTTTAGATAGATAAATATAAATATTTATTATTTTTTTAAAAAAATAAATAAGTAGAGGTAAGATATTAAGTATTTATAATATTGTTGGTTATTTAACTTATAATTAAGTCACAAAAACTTAGATTATAAATTAAGATTTTATAATCTAAGTTTTTTAAAAATTATTTTTGTTGTAATTTTTCTAATTAATAAAGAATAAATTATGAGGAGATCAATAATTATACTTTGATTGATACATAATCCAAAGTGTAATTATTGATTAATTTAAAATATTTTTTATAAAACAATTTTAGGTTAATTAATATAGCTTAATTAATTTAAGTGTAAAAGCTAAAATAATTAGATTTTTAAGGATTAAAATTATCATATATTTATGACTATTATTTCTCAGTACAAAGTATATATATACTAGTTTGTATCAAAATACTTAGTACTTGTTTTTTGTATTTACTAAATGAATGCTTATGGTCAAGATGAATAATATTACTAGATTTAAGTTATTCTATAGTTTATTGTCTTTGTTTAAATAAAAAAATCTTTATTTTAAAAAATTAAAAAGTAATAATCATCTACTATCTGTTTAGTGATCTTTTGGTTTTAGATTGAGTTTGAAAACATTGCTAATCATTAATGAATATATATAATTTAATTTTTAAAAATCATTAAAAAATATCAACCAAGAAAGCTAAAATACAATAAATACAACCGACGAATAAAATAAATATGAGTTTAATATCTGTAATATTTATTACAATATTTTTTCAATGAATTAAAAATATATTTAAGTATATTTTTAATGAATTAAAAAATAATAAAAATAATGAATTTAAGTTGATTATTTGATTAAAAAATATTTGCTCATGGTATATTATATACTGAAACCTAATATAAAGAAATTACAATTAAGATAAGTAATTAATCAATAAAATTTTTATTTTATTGACGACTTCTCAAGTAGATAGTTACCGTGATACTTTATTTATATTTTATTTTTTGAATTATTTTTTAAAATTATTTAAGTAATAACTTGGTTAATTTTTCTCACTTTTAGGTTGATATCTTTAACCTAAAACTCTACAATATCCTTTTTAAACTAACGTACGCTTCATCATTATTTATATGAATAACCAAGATTATATCAAAATTATTTTATTCATATGATAAGGTGACATGATAGGTAAATCATGCTACATTCCTCACAATGCCACAATAATGAAAATATGATCACGACAGACTCCTATTGGTAACTTTTATGGCTAGAATTTCTAAAACTCCTAAATCACTTACTGGTGCTCAGATTCGAGATAAATTTCTTAAATTCTACGAAAAAAAACAACACAAAATATTACCCAGTGCATCTTTAATTCCAGAGGATCCTACTGTACTTCTAACCATTGCAGGGATGTTACCTTTTAAACCTATTTTCTTGGGAAAACAAAAACCAGACTATCCTCGGGTTACTACCTCGCAAAAGTGTATTCGTACCAATGATATCGACAATGTGGGACGTACTGCGAGACACCATACCTTTTTCGAGATGTTGGGAAATTTCAGTTTTGGGGATTATTTTAAAGAAGAAGCAATCGTCTACGCTTGGGAATTATCAACTCAAGTGTTTGAATTATCCCCAGAAAACCTTGTTGTGAGTGTTTTTGAGGACGATGACGAAGCGTTTGCCATTTGGCGTGACAAAATTGGCATTCCTCCCTGTCGCATTCAAAGAATGGGGGAAAAAGATAACTTTTGGAAAGCAGGACCCACGGGACCTTGTGGCCCTTGTTCAGAGATGTATTATGACTTTTCTCCTGAATTAGGGGACAATAATATTGATTTAGAAGATGACTCCCGCTTCATCGAGTTTTATAATTTGGTGTTCATGCAATATAACCGTGATGCCGAAGGAAATCTAACCCCGTTAGAAAATAAAAATATTGACACAGGAATGGGGTTAGAACGGATGGCTCAAATTTTACAGAAGGTCCCTAATAATTACGAAACAGATCTAATTTTTGCCATTATTGAAACGGCAGCAAAAATTGCTGGAATTAACTATAGAAAAACAGATAAAAAAACCAAAATATCTTTGAAAGTAATTGGCGATCATGTACGGTCCGTAGTTAATATGATAGCTGATGGAATTACTGTTTCAAATACAGATCGCGGTTATGTATTACGTCGATTGATTCGTCGAGTGGTACGTCATGGTCGGTTAATTGGAATAGATGGGGAATTTATTACTAAAGTTGCTGAAACAGCGATGCAACTTGCCGAAGAAGAATATCCTAATGTTAAAGAACGAAAAACGATAATTAAAAAAGAATTACAAAGAGAAGAATCTCGTTTTTTAGAGACCTTAGAACGCGGAGAAAAACTATTAGTTAAAGTTATTGAAAATACCGATAAGAATAATAAAATTTCCGGAGTAGATGCGTTTACCCTTTATGATACCTATGGGTTTCCTCTCGAATTAACCCAAGAAATTGCAGAAGAACAGGGGTTTACTGTTGATGTTGACGGCTTTGAAGTAGCGATGAAAGAACAGAAAGAACGGTCAAAAGCTGACTATGAAACCATTGATTTAACCGTAGAAGGTAGCTTAGATAAATTGCGTGAATATATAAATCCTACATTTTTTTTAGGCTATACAGAACATAAAATAACGGCTAAAGTAAAAGCGATTTTGGTAAAAGGAAAACTCGTTAACAATGCGACATCAGGAACTAATATTCAGATTATTTTAGATCAAACTCCTTTTTACGGAGAGTCGGGGGGACAAATCGGTGATCGTGGTTATTTGACTGGGGATAATTTACTGATTTGTATTAAAGATGTTAAGAAAGAATCGGGAATTTTTATTCATTTTGGACGAGTTGAACGAGGAACTATTGAAGTAGAAAATACTATCACCGCAACTATTAATACCCTCTGTCGTCATCGGGTTCAAGCACATCATACCGCTACCCATTTATTGCAAGCAGCGTTGAAAAAAGTAGTTGATAATTCTATTTTTCAATCAGGATCATTAGTCAGCTTCGAACGCTTGCGTTTCGATTTTAATTGTATCCGCAGCATAAGACCGGAAGAATTGCAAGAGATTGAGACTTTAATTAATAGTTGGATCTCCGAAGCGTACGATACCCAGATATCAGTTATGGAGTTAAAAAAAGCTAGAGATAAAGGAGCAATTGCTATGTTTGGGGAAAAATATAGCACAGAAGTTCGGGTGATAGATATTCCAGGAGTTTCTATGGAATTATGTGGGGGAACTCATGTTAAGAATACTGCCGAGATTGGACTATTTAAAATTATTCATGAAAGTGGTATTTCTTCAGGAGTAAGACGTATTGAAGCGGTAGCAGGTCATGCGGTTTTAGAATATTTAAATGTGCGGGAAATAGTAATCAAAGAACTTTGTGATCGCTTTAAAATTAAACCCGAAGAAATTAGCAATCGTATTAAATCTTTACAATCTGAATTAAAAACTACTCAGAAAACATTAGAATTAGTAAAGCAAGAACTTGCTATTGCTAAATCTGATAAATTATTGAGTGAAGCTGAGGCGGTTGGTTCCTTTAAGATTTTAGTTTCAGAGATGGGAGATCTAGAAGGAAAAGATTTACAAACTGCGGCAGAAAGACTACAACAAAAATTAGGAGAAGCTGCGGTTATTTTAGCTTCAGTTTCTAGTGAAGGAAAGGTTAATTTAGTGGCTGCATTTAGTAAAAAAGTTAACAAAGAAAAGAAACTGATGGCAGGCAAGTTCATCGGTGAAATTGCCCAAATCTGCGGAGGAGGTGGCGGAGGTAGTCCTAATTTAGCTCAGGCAGGGGGAAAGAATACTAGAAAGTTAGCTGAAGCTTTATTAATGGCTAAACAGCGGTTAATAGAGCAGTTGCAATAATGACAAAAAAGGGTGAGGAGAAAATTATTTTACTTTTTCTCCCTCAGCCCCAATTCTAAACTCAGTGCTTTTCCTGATGTAAGTTATCATCTTAGATGAAGCAAAAATTTTAATATCTCAAACACATAAATTTATTCCATAAACCAATACTATTTGAGTAGTGAAAGAATTGAAGATAATAATTTAAATTAATTAGAGAGCCGGTTTCTGTCAATTCAATCAATTAAGTAAGTATCGTCTTTTCGGTATTAATTCTCATTACTGTTTAATAAGTAGTTCTTCTTATTTACTCATGACCATCTCATTATACAAATGATACTTTGATCTTAACCTATAAGATAAGTAATCACACTACGATTATGTTATGTCCAACAACATGGGCTAGTCTGTAGTTGTGATAATTAAAAACCTTTTTGAGGCCTTGCTAAGTCTACTTGATGTGAATTTTATTTTAGCTCATCATCATTTCATGTTTTAACTAATCAGCTTTTTTGTACTAAAAATAACTAATTGTTAATTAATGAATTATGATATTATTATTTTAAATATATTCAATAACTATAAAAATTAAGTTTTTATAGAAAAAATAAATATTTATTAAACAACACTTTTATTTATTTAATCATATTTTTTTATAGCTAACTTAGAAAATTTATAACATTAATAATTTCTTAATAATAAATAATACAAATTTTACTTTTGGTATTGGTTATATTAGGATATTTGCTGCCTTATAAATTCTCCTATAATTTAGGATTTCCTTTTTTATTGGTCTAGAGAAACCAAACTATGGAAGATTAAATAATCATCCTATCTTATTAATCTGATAGCTAACCATCCCTGGACTATTAATTGCTAGGTGGAGGTTTTCTAAAATATCTGATTCCCAATGTTTGGTTTATCTTTTGATTGTATCCAATGACCATTATGAGTTAAGTCCTAATTGCAATAAACAAGTTAATTGTCCTTAGTTAATTTTACAAAAACTTACTGATCGGGCATCGTAATAAGTAGTAAATCCAATAACTCGCTTATCGACAAAGAGATTAGTGATGTTTTAGAGTATATTCAATAACATTTTCTGGTTCTTCAACACGAAGTCTTACCCAAGGAGTTTCATGATGAAAACAAATTTTGAGTAAAAATAACTTTTATATTTCAGCAGATAAAAATATTATCTATTTGCTCCAAAGGTCTTTGTTGCTGATTAAAAAACATGTTAATTGCCCCGAATTTAACTATAATTTTTACGTTATAACGTCTCTATGTTTTACCTTGGAGCAAGGATTCATAATCAAGGAAATTTTTTATAAACCTGTTTGTGATATGATCACTTATTTCTGAGTTAAAAACCTCTTTATTGTTACAATGTCTGCAATGGCTTTTTAGTACGGTGAGTTACCTCAAAAATACCCAAAATCACTGTTTCGACATATTCTTTGACCAAGTAGGAATACAAGGACCAGTCATCTTGAGCCATCCTTAGGCTATGAGAGAGCTTTCGATCTAAAGATTGCAAAAAATTCAGCGTATCAAGTTAATACAATAAATTGTTCCAACTTATTTTCGGGGATGATCTCACTACAATGATAGATGGCGGGCGATTACCGTTACGATGGTGCTCTTTTTTCATGGCGAACGACTCAAAAGCTATGAAGACTTAACAATATATATCACTAAAGAAGTCATGGATTAACTTCCAACAGATAAATCATTTCTAGCACGAAGTGCCATGCAATCTGCCTCTCTAAAAGTTTTTACGGAAACTATCTTTGGAATCAATCAGTCGGGGAGAGTTTTCCTGAAGACTCCAGAGTCTTATAGGTCAGTTGTACAGATATTCTTTTTTTGCTAATGGAAGCGCGAGACAAAACAGGAGAAACCCTTAATGATAATGAATTATTACGCGATGAACTAATAGTCCTATAAATTGCAGGTCATAAAACAAGACAGCGATGACCTGTAATTTATGTTGGCTTCATCATTCCTTCGACGTCAAAAAACTCCTTTTCAAAGAGTTAGCTAATTTTGAGGATTCGCTTAATCCAATAGCAACCTTCTGTCTCGCTTACTTAACGACGATTTGTAGTTAAATTTGACGAATTCTACCGGCGGCGATGTTAACTTTTCCTCAAATCGCCTAAAAATAGGTCGATATTTTGGTTTATTCCATTGTGCCAAAAACTCTTCATTATGGGCCGTATCTACTTGACCTTGCAACAGGAAAACCTTTATGCTGATATTTGTGAGGTTAGACCAGAACACTTTCTGGAAAAGCAATATTCTCCCTATGAGTTCGCTCCTTTTGGAGGTCTGGTGGTTTATCGTTGTTTGGAAGAAATTTTAGCTAAATTCGAAACAAAGTTAGTTCTGAAATACTATTGTCTCAGGTTATTAACTAAAGTTATGGGAGCAACAACCAGAAACTTATAACGCCATGGCTTGACTTTAATCTCCAACTCGGGGAGTTAAAATGATTAAGTTGAAAGTCTTAGACAATTCACCTCAAAGAAAGACCTAACTTAATAGAGTCTAAGGTAAAACTCTTGATTTCATATTACTTGCGTCCTGAATGTTAAAACTTTCCACCCATAGTATTTTAAAAGTCCTCGTCGGCAGTTTATTTGGACTGTGGATAATCTTTGAATTACTCTCCCATCTGGTGGTGGAATCTCTTTGGTTTCATGAGTTAGGCTATCTGAATTCCTTTTTAAAGCGGTTACTGTGGCAATTTGGGCTATTTGGTATAACAACAGGATTTTCTCTTGTTTTTTTACTAAAGAACTTACACCAAGCACAGTATTATCAATGGCATTCTATCCCAGAACCCTATTCTCTCCAGAAAGGACGACACATGAGGAATAGGAGCAATCACATCCAAAAAAACTATCAAACCTCATTTCCGGAATCCCGTTCCTTTGGTCTATCTTGGTTATTAACCCTAGTGATGTTCTTGGGAACACTTATAGGATTAATGTTACTATACTACAGTCAAGTTGCTTATGATATTTGGACTCCTGATCTAACTCTTCCAAATATAACTCCCCCGCTTCCTTCTCCTTTTTATTTCAATTCTATACCAAAACTTTTTTCTCAAATTTACCAGCAGCTTTGGAAAGTTGGAGTTGTTGGGGGATTAATTCTTTTGACTTTATTGAGAAGAAAATACTATCTAAAAGCCATGGCTATCATTTTTAGTATTATTTTTGGCTTAGTAATATCAGGGAATTGGACAAAAATTCTTCAGTATTTTAACTCAAACCTTTTTTTGACAATAGATCCTCAATTTGGTAGAGACATCAGTTTCTATGTTTTTGAGTTACCGTTTTGGAAATTGCTTAATTTTTGGTTAGGTGGACTATTTATCTACGGCTTTGTCGCCGTTAGCCTTACTTATCTCCTATCGGCTAACAGTCTTTCTCAAGGAGAATTTCCAGGGTTTTCGCGCCACCAACTACGTCATCTGTATCTATTAGGCGGTTTAACTATCTCGATTGTAGGATTGCGCCATTGGTTGAACCGTTATGATCTTTTATATTCTCCCCGTGGAGTAGTTTATGGGGCAAGTTACGCCGATATCCATGTGTCATTACCGGTGGATACCACCCTATGCGTCTTAGTCACAGTGATCGCTGTGTGGTTACTTGTTAAAGCTATAACAGGATTCGGTCCCCCCCCCCCTGTACAACCTCTTAAAAGTAAGAATAGACCTTATTTTCCTTTTTCTACCCTTCCTTTTATTTTATATTTAATAATTCTCTTTTTTGGTTCATTCGCGACTGAAGTAGTTCAAAGTTTTGTGGTTGAACCGAATGAATTAGTACGAGAACGCCCTTATATTGAACGGAGTATTGCCCTAACCCGTGCCGCGTTTAATTTAGATAAAATTCAAATCGAAACCCTTGATGCTACTGGAACCCTGACAGATGAAGATCTGCAAGATAATCGCCTAACTATCAAAAATATTCGTCTGTGGGATGCTCGTCCTTTACTGCAAACAAACCGTCAACTGCAACAGATTCGTCTTTATTATAAATTTCCTGACGCAGACATTGATCGTTACAGAATTCCTATAGAAAATGAATGCTTATCCTCCAATATAGCTAAACAACAAGTATTAATTGCAGCTAGGGAGCTTGATTATAATGAAGTTCCTGAACAAGCTAAAACCTGGGTTAACAAACATTTAATTTACACTCACGGCTATGGATTTACTATGTCTCTAGTCAATCGAGTCGATCAAGGGGGATTACCATCCTATGTTGTCCAAAATATTGGGACAACCAGCAATGCAGGGGAATTACAAACCTCAAGTGCTAATATTTGTGACAGTATTCCTATTGATAACCCTCGTATCTACTTTGGGGAATTGACCGATACTTATATCATGACTAATACGGAGTTACAAGAATTAGACTACCCCAGCGGTCAGGATAATGCTTACAATATCTATGATGGTCAAGGAGGTATCTCTATTGGTTCGGCGGTACGAAGACTACTATTTGCCGAGTATCTCAAAGACTGGCAAATGCTGTTTACCAAAAATTTTACGTCTCAGACTCGTTTATTGTTTCATCGTGATATTAACCGTCGTATTCGTAAAATTGCCCCTTTTCTACACTTTGATCACGATTCTTATTTAGTCAGTGCGAAGGTAGATGACTCTAACTCTAATAGGTTAGTCAGTTCCAGTACACTCTATTGGATTGTAGATGCTTATACCACCAGCGGTGGCTATCCTTACTCTGATCCAGGAAAACACAGCTTTAACTATATTCGCAACTCCGTCAAAATCGTAATTGATGCCTATAATGGAGACGTACAATTCTATGTTGTTGACCCGAGTGATCCTATCATTGAAACCTGGCAACAAGTTTTTCCAGACTTATTTAAGCCTCTAGAAGAAATGCCTATCACCCTAAAGGCACATATCCGCTATCCCAAAGACTTGTTTAATACCCAATCAGAAAGACTGTTAACCTATCACATGACTGATGCTCAGGTATTTTACAATCGTGAAGATCAATGGCGTATTCCCCAGGAAATCTACGGGAGAGAACGACAGCCCATTGAACCTTATTATCTTTTAATGCGTGTGACTGGAAAGTCTCAAGAATTTATTTTAATCAACTTTTTTACGCCTACAAGTCGTAACAACTTAATTTCAGGTTTATTTGCTCAGTCTGATGGAAAAAATTATGGCAAATTAAATTTGATTCAATTACCCAAGCAACGAGTCATTTATGGACCCGAACAAATTGAAGCTTTGATTAATCAAGACCCAGTAATTTCTCAACAGATTTCCCTTTGGAATCGTCAGGGATCTCGTGTTATTCAAGGTAATCTTTTAGTCATTCCTTTTTTTGCTGAACAATCTCTTCTTTATGTAGAGCCCTTATATTTAGAAGCAGAGCAAAATAGTCTTCCGACGTTGGTAAGAGTCATCGTGATTTATGAAAATAAAATTGTTATGGCCCAGAATTTAGATAAGGCACTTAAATCAATTTTTGAACCTTTAAAATCTACTTCTGAGACAATTATTCGATCTCTTACAAAAGGAGAAGGACAAACATTACCAGAATTAAAATGAACAACTATCAGACTAAGACTAACGCTCTAATTTTTGGAGCATCAAGAGGAATTGGTTTAGGGTTTGTTAAAGCTCTTCTTGAAAAACAAGACGTTAATATTTATGCAACTTATCGTCGTACAAATTTATCCACCGAATTACTTTCTTTGGAAACTACACATCACCAGACACTTCATTGCTTAGCAGTAGATGTAACAAAAGAAGACCAAATTACTAACCTTTCGGATTATATACAGCAGCAAACGGAATCTAAACTTCATCTAGTAATTAACTGTGTGGGAATTCTACATCAAGGAACCTTACAACCTGAGAAAAGTCTCAAACATATTAATTTAGAGAACTTGGTTTATTATTTTCAAGTCAATAGCATTGCCTCGGTTTTAATTGCTAAACATTTTATGCCATTATTTTGTCATTCTAATAAAAGTATCTTGGCTTTTATTAGTGCAAAAATCGGGAGTATTCATGATAACCATTTAGGAGGTTGGTATGGCTATCGTGCTTCTAAAGCTGCTCTAAACATGTTTATGAGAACGATTGCCATAGAGTATAGTCGCAAATGCTCCCAAACAATTGTAGTTAGTTTACATCCTGGAACGACTGATACAGATTTATCAAAACCTTTTCAAAAAAACATTCCCCCCCATCAGTTATTCTCAATAGAGAAAACAGTCAATCAACTACTAGAAGTGATTTATAGTTTAACTGCAAACGACAGTGGATATTTTATTTCCTGGGAGGGCAATCGTGTGCTCTGGTAGCTTTATTGAAGTTAAGTCTTAACTCAACTTTAATAAGAAGAACTATTTTACCCTCGATTGATTTCTGATTGACGTAATTAACATTGTTCTTAATTAAACTTAGTTTGTTCTTAGAAGATGACAGCATTCTCTTTGATAAGAGTAAATATATACTATCAAGTTTTAACTAAAACTAACAGACTTTCCATAATAATTAATCCCGTCGCTCAAAATTGCCACCTTATCACAGTAAAAAAAGTAATGCCTAATACATACACTATTGCTGCTATCCCTAAAGTGCGGGACTTCAGACTTAAGTCCTCACCCTATTAATGAGTATCCGATGGCATATAATCTTAACTAAAGATGAGATAGATACATTAATACCTAATTTAAACAAATTACCACAGTCATTAAGAATAACTCACACTAAACATCAAAGATAGCCCGAGCACAGAGTATCTATTGGATGAGTTTTACCTTCTCCTAAAAATAGATTGAGCTAATCATTCTAGTTGTTCCTATTTCAATGAAAATAGACCCAAAAATTGTTTGGTTTATCCACCTGACAGAAGAAAATTGAGAAGTCATAAAAATAGCTACTGATAATAGACATAAAACAACAAAAACTTTATTTGAATTGTCTAAATAGTGTTTTAAAACCTGCAAAACGAGTTTATTTAGATTTAAAAAGTCCATTTAAGGTGTCAAAGTATGTAAATCACAATTTTTAATCGTTTAACTAACTAAATTATCAGTTAACTTAACATATAAGTTATTTTCTGGTAAAACCAGAAAGTCTATTTTTATTGAAAATTAATCCCTTTCAATTATTAAGTCTTCTCGACTTATTTCGACGTTTTTTCGTCAACTTTCTGTTTACAGTTATGATAGTGGCAGGTGATTTATTACACTAATCAACCAACAAATCCTACCCGCAAGGAATTGTCTTAGATGTTAGTTTTAAATATTTTAGAGTTGCGCTTATCTTAACGATGAATAACTGAGGAGACTCCCGTGAATAATAAGTTCCAAAAATTTGTCTGGCTCAATAACTTCGGACTTAACTACTTGTTGATATTCTTATTGCTAGGACTGTTTTTGAGTTGGATAGGGTTAGGCTGGGTCCTTAATAGCTTTCTTATCCTTGTCGCTTTAATTTTTATTGCTCCAATGATCGTTTTATGGAGAATACGCTGGTGGCTTCAACGGGATTTAGTTGAAAATAAGTGTCCAGTCTGTAGTTATAGGTTTACGGGATTTAATAAAACTGAAGGCCGATGTCCTAATTGTGGTGAACCTCTCAAGATAGAAGAAGGGCATTTTTATCGCGTTATCCCACCAGATACAATTGATATTGATGCTGTAGAAGTCTCTGTCAATCAATTGGAAGACTGATTAAATAAATCATATCAATTGTTGATGATAATAGTTGTTAAGACCTAATTTTTAGTGAGTGATCGCAAAGTAACTGTTATATTATTTAAAGTTACGTCGGCTTTTAGCAAAGAAAAGTTGCTCTGCGCGATAAACTAGCTTATAGTCTAATTCAGACTTTTTAAAAACCCTAAAACAATATTACTCCTTAATGTACAAGAAATTTGTCTCGTAGATAGTTTTCTAGATTGCCAGTAAGGATACCTTTTAGATATGCTAAACGTATGGACGCCAAGACCCCTACAATGAAAAGTCTTGTAGGGGTCTTGGCCGATGAATGAGGAAGCTGCTTCACATACGGACTATCAGTCTTGAGTGAGATGTGTCATGAAAGAAATCACTCGGCTAAAAAGACGACAATCAATGTCTCATAACGTCGTAAAAATTTACACCATTTGTATCGGCTGCACTCAATGTGTTAGGGCTTCTCCCCTTAATGTTTTGAAGATAGATAGTCTTTTGGGATAGCTGCGGGGTTGGTCAGATTGCTTGATCTTCTTATATAGAAAACTGTATTGATTGTAAGCGACATCAAACAACCTGCCCGACTAATTTCTTTAGTGTATGTGTTTATTTATAGACATACACTGCTCTTGGTATGGGTTTTGCCTACTTAGGATGTCTTAATTTAAGTGTGCAGCATACTAATTTTTTTATAAAATCTGAGCAACTTTCCCACATAAAGGGAGCAGTTTGCTCCCTTTATTGTATTTTTAAAAAAATTAATTGTAGTGGGGTAAACGATGATGAACCTACAGGTTAAAAAATAAGTTGAAGCAGAGACAGTCCCTGATTTTTATGTAACGATTTCGATAATTTTATTACGTTACTCTAATTGCAATAAAGGTTATACGCAAATTATCGTTACTTTTCGTCGTGGAACACTCCCTTCAAACAAAGTATATGATAATGACATCAAAATGGAATAAGAGTGGTTCTCACTCTTATTCCATTTTGATAAACAATTGTATTAAGTTAATCTACTGTCTTGCAGATAGATTGCCGCCTGTTTTTTCTAAAGTTAAGATTAACTAAAAACAGTTCAACAAGTGAAAAAACTTGAACACAGACAGGGAATAAACAAAAACAAACTGTTTAATTTCATAATCTTTAGCTAAATTAACTAAGTTTTTGATTCTTTGATAATCTATCTGATACGGTCCCGTCGTATCAAAACTGGAGCTAACTCCAGTAATATTAAGTAGTATGTTGCAATCAGTAACAGCCTCGATTAGACTTTCTGATTTGAGAACATCACTAACGACCAACTCAACTTCAGAGGGAGAAGTTGAGTTGGTCGTTTATAAAATTTTTACTAAGATTTTAACTAAAATTTAATGACTGGTCAGTTATTGAATAATATATCCCCTTATCTATACTGCTACTAATGTTTTCATCTGTCTCTACTTAAGTCGTTTGTCTGACTGGACTGATTTAATTCATATTTATCAGTCTAAATACTTAAAACCTGATAAGGTTGCCTAGTATTTTTCTTTAAGATAAAATACAAAGATAATTGGTTATTCCTTTTTTCTAAAAAAAGAGAGCCTTTCAACAGATTAAATTAACTTTAAATGTTCTATAAAGGTTTGCTATGGAATGCCAATGGACTGAGAATAACTCAACTGATGTATCTCAACTATCAGACCCCCTTGCGAAAAATCCGATTTTTTTCCAGACGCAGTTTGTTGGCTATATGGAAATGTACAGTAATCAGCAGACAGTAACTAACTATCTCAATGCTCATCAAGAATGGTTTTGTCGTTGTGCTAAACCGATGAAAACTGAAGCTATGGGAAAAAATGGTTATATCTTATCGGTAGGACGATTTGTTTTTTTGGGATATAAAGTGGAGCCCAAAATAGCTGTGGTTTTATTGTCATCGCAAGATGGAGTTTACCTAATGAATACTATTCCTCTTCCTGAAAAATCTGATTTAGGTTATGAGATAGATTATAAGGCCTCTATGCAATTAGAGGAAGTTTCTGCCAAACTAGCAGGAGAGGGAATAGGAAAAGCTTATAAAAAGCAAGGCTTATCTCAGTTACCAGACGTGATTACTAAAATTCGATGGCAATTACAGATAAATGTTGCTATCCAATTTCCTAAATTTATTCACAAGTTATCTTCAATAGTAATTCAAAAAACTGGCAATCACTTTATAAGTCAGATTATTCACCAAATTTCTCCTAATCTAACTTATAAAGTTCAAAAAGACTTTCATACTTGTCTTCATCTTCCCGTACCTCCGAAAAGTAGCCGCTACTTAAAGAAAGTTATAGTTTCTAGAGAAGACGCTATCTAAAATAAGGATTTAAAGACTCAAAGGAAATCTGGTACAAGCCTAGCCCTATTTTTGTCTAACTAATTAGTGCGATAGTGAGACTAATTAGTCGAGCTCGAATGAGCGTAAAACAGAACAGAAAAGTGACAATTTCTAGATACCAGGCTGCCTAAAAATTTAGCTTTTAGGTATTTCTTTCTAAGAAAGAGGAGGACTGTAAAATTATTTGAGGTGTGAAAGAAAAAGAAGAAAGTAATTATATGATTTGAATAACAAGAAAAACAATTAAACATAATAGTAATGTGCAAACTGAATAGAAATTTTAGTGATATTTAATCAAAACCTAGACTGAAAAGTAAAAATTTTGCGGAAATTATGAATAAAAAGATATATGAAGCTGACAAATGCTGTTAAGACAAAAGAATAGAGATGGTAATTATTCTTGATGATGACTTACTGCATGTAAGTAGTTTAGTTCAGGTTAAACTGAAATAATCAGAAGAATAATAGTTATATATATTTTTATACAAATTTATAGTTAAGAACTCAATCCAATGGAAAGGGAATAACATCAAATAAAACCTTATTAAATTAGAAATTATAAAATGATCACAAGTATTTTTGAATATAAATATATCCTAGCTAAAATAGTTAAATAAAGTTTTTATAAAAATAGTTTTATTAAAAATAACATTTTAAGTAATTTATTCTTTAAACATAGTTAACTAACTTAGTTATTAACAATTGCCAAAACTTGATTTTTTTCCTTATAAACATAGTTAAGTATATAGTCTATTTTAGACTATATACTTAACTATGTTTATTTATATTTATCTTACTTACTCGAGTTTTAAGAATTGTAAATAAATTAGCCCAATACTATGTTTTTGAACAATTTTTTTAATATCTGAGTTAATCTAATTTTTCAGAATAGTTACGGTTAAAAACGAGGATTTAGGAGTCTAATATCTGCTATTTCTCTACAAAATCCTTTAAATTATCTCAACACTTCTTGATTTATCAATCAAACTACCTTTAATCTATATATTCTGGCAATAGAATATTTTATTGATTTTTTTATCATAATCTTGATCTAATTATAAATTATGACTATCTCCATCGAGATAATCACTAACCTTGATTTTGTCCAAAATTATAATAATTTTATTCTACCTATATTATCTTAAATAGATAGTATTAAATAGATGAGGTGATAAACTTTATAAAAATATAAAAAGAGATTATAAATGACCAGAATTTATCCTAATGATTGATTATGTTAAGACTATTTTTTGGCTTTACTAAGTCAAGTTTTTATAAAAGTTTACCCACTAACCACTTGATTGTCTCTAAGGTTGTCTAATTCTCTTAGTCGACAAATTATACTTATAGATTATTTAAAGTATCGATTTGCTCAAATTACTGAAAAATTAGCCATCTATCGAGGAACAGTCAAGAGTAGTTCAATCAATACTGTGGTAGTCAAACAGGAAATTTTACCTCGTACCGTAATTTTTATTAACAATGGTCAGGTGAAAGTCTATTTTTAGGTAGGACTTTCAGCCCGAGAAAGAATAACTTCAAGTCGTTACGCTCTCCAAATCTTATGTCAATATATCCCAGATATGGTTGAGCACGCCTTTAAATATGGGGTTATTTATCCTTTAAATCTGTAAAATAGCCTTAAAATTACCTAAACAAGACAGAAAATACCAACTAGTTACGTTAACAATTCATAAACAAAAGATTAATAACTTTTGTGGATAATTGAGCTGTTTTACTAGGAATTAGGAGAATTAATCTCCGTTTCCTATAATAAGGATGTAATTCCTTTTCAATCATCAAAATTATGGCATTATTTATGGGTGATAGTTATCATCATGGTAGATCAACTCTACTCAGAACAGTAGAATCAAAAGTTTATAACCATATTCCAGGGGATAGACTATTATTTATAGTCACAAATCCAGAAGTAGTTAAAATTAGTCCTAAAAATAGAAGAAGTATTGTGGGAGTTAATATTTCTCCTTTTATTAATTGATTATCCTAAAACAGTTCCACCGAAAATTTTTTAACAACTACTGCTAGTGAAAGTAGCTCCCAAGTTGCCAATATTATTGAAGCCTTTGAAGCGGGGCTAGAGTATTATTAGTGAATGAATATACAGCCACAACCAATTTTATAATCTGTGACCTGTCGAATGCAACAATTAATTGCTAAAGATAAAGAACTAAATTACCCTTTATTTATAAAGTTCGACAATTATATATAGATTATTGGGTATCTATAATCTTAGTAATGAGAGGTATTAAAAATCATTTTTATGTAGCTTATAAGGTAATTATTATGGAATTTTTTAGTAATTTAAATATTACTAACTGAGCTATAACAATAGCTTAATAATTCATAAATATTCGTCCGACAGAGGGACATATAAGTTTTATCAGATCATTCCCAAAATTCTTTTATCATAAAGTGTTGATCCTAGTAGAGAAAACCAAGCATTTACAGTTAAAGTTCGAGATGTAGATCAGAAAGCTTTTAGGATAGAAAATATTGATTTAAAGACAGTAAAACCTTGCCGTTAATTTCAGATAAAATAATAGCTTGTGCGTAACGGGATAGTGGAAGTTAAAGTTATTAATTTTAAAAAGCTATTAAATATTAAAATGTACTTTTATCTTTCCTTCTAATCCTCTGATTTTAAAGCAGGATAAATTCAATTCCTATTGTTAAATGCATTGAATTAAAGTCTTACTAGAGAGAAGTTGTGCCTGTTCCTTTAAACATAAACCAAGAGAGGAAAAAATTAACAACAAATACAGCTAATAAAGCTGTTACAACTGCTGTCGTCGTGGACTGTCCTACCCCCTTAGCTCCCCCCGTAGTAGTCAAACCCCAACTACAACCAATCACCGCAATTAAACCCCCAAAAACAATTGATTTAATAATCGAAGTCAATAAATCCCAAAGCTCAAGAAAATTACGGGCAGATTTTAAAAAAACTACTGGAGAGATATCGTATAAACTATCAGCAATTAATAACCCCCCGGCCATCCCAGTCATCAAGGAAAGAAGATTTAAAACTGGCAACATCATACAACAGGCTAAGACACGAGGAACCACTAAGTAATCGATAGGGTCAGTTTTCAGCATATAAAGAGCATCAATTTGCTCCGTTACGCGCATTGTTCCGATTTCGGCTGCAAAAGCTGATCCCACCCGTCCTGCCACCACCACAGCTGTGAGAACGGGAGCTAATTCTCTTGTTAACGCTAAGGATAAAACGCCGCCAACGGTACTGGCTGCGCCAAAATGAATAAATTCCCTAGCTACTTGAATTGTAAATACCATTCCTACAAATCCTGCCGTCACTAAAGCAATTGTTAGGGACTCAGGTCCAACCACACTCATTTGTTCAAGGGTGTTGCGTCGGTGGATTCTGCTTTTCAGCAAGTGAAAAAATACTTGTCCTCCTAAGAAGATGGCTGCTAGTAACCGCTCAAACCATACAGCAAAACCGCGACGGGTACTTGTCTGGTTAGTCATTGACTTCCTATCCTGTGAATTCATGTCTCTTTCATTATCAACCAATGATTCCCAATTCCCCTAGGTTTCATTTTTCACAAACAAGAGTAAATCGTAGTAAATAGCCACTAGTTCTTGTCAAAAACCTACTATACCCTAAGATTTTGGGAAAATTTTTATGCCACAACTTAGGTAATCTAACCGGTATAATTGACGGACTAAGTATCTTTCCTTTGTTGAATAGTATCAACTGCAATTGAGCGCACCAAACTATAAATACAGTTGGAAAGATCGATAATATCTTCAAAGGAGATTTTTGCCTGTTCAGAGGTATTTACTAAATTTATGACCTGTTGAATTTCTTCTTAATATTGCTATCATAATTAAATTTATTTGACTTTGGATTTGCAATATAATTTGTTCAATATTTTTTATAAATTTGGTTTAATACTCAAATAACTGACAGTATAGTCATAGAATATTAGAATTATCTTCATAGGTTTTAGCTTCAGCTATAGGCCGAATAATCGTAGTTACTTCTTGATAAGTTCTCTGTTTATAAGTAAAATTATCGTCATTTGGTAGTCTACAATAACTCCTTTGTTATACTATTGCCTCTCTTGTCACAACTTGGTTATGATAATTATTTTTAATATCTGTGGTGTCTTTTATCCTATCACAAATTTTTTTAGGTAACTCATCGAGCTGAATATAAAATCGTAATATAACCTAATCAAATTAAAACTTCTTTAGAACTATCCTCTTCATTGTTTAATACTCACTCACCTGGACATAAGGAGAAATATGATTCAATAACATTTGTTAGAAGTGTAATTTTTTTGACATTAAGTTATTTCATATCTCCAAATACTTTTATCAATAGCTAATCCTAAAATATATTTTTTAAAATGACAATGAAAATAATTTCAGGAAAGTTCGTTTTCAGCATAATGCAATCACCTAAAATTTTTCCTAAATCAACAACCTAAATTATCTGATTCCATAAATTAATAACTTTTAGTAATACCATAAAAACAGTATAAATAAACGTAGTATAATTAGAAATATATTGGGTGACTTCTTTAGCGAAAGTGAGTATATTTTTTCTAAAAATTGTAAAAACCAAATTTAAGAGGAGATTTTTTATATTTAACTCTTCCTAATTAATAATTGTCAAATATCTTGATCTTTCGTAATCTTTGTTGTGAGTTTATTTTCTGAAAAATTGGCATTTAATAAATAAGGTTAAATATTTATTTGCTGGAATAGATAAAGTGATTGCTATCTAATATTTTAGGCTAAATTAAAAGAACTTTGTTATTACTAAGTCCTTAAACAATGAGGAAAATAACATTAGTATCAACTTCCATAGGTAAGTCTCTTTATATTTGATGCTAATTATCAATTAACTCTTCAGCCTTTATTCTGTCTAACTTAAGAAAAATTAATAAATTACAAAAAAAGTAAGCTAAACTCATCTTATATTTCCTGAATATGAATTTATTAATTACACACAATTACTTTAGTATTTATTGTTAAAGTTAAATATACTAATGAGTTGTTTGTAATAAAATAAATAGATTTATACTTACTTAATTTTAGCCTTAATTATTCTAGAAAAATAAAATATAAAATTGAATGATATTTTCTTAATTTTTTTTCATCTCTAAACTTTTAATTAATTGGTACTCTATCATTTTTATTTATACTTATTAAGTGTTGCCCATTCGTAACACAAAATATAATTTATGGTCATGATATAAATAATTAAATATTTTGGATAAACAATTACAGATTTAATATTTGGATTAAGCGGTCAAATACCAAATTAAATATAAATAAAAAACTCAATTAAAGTAGAGCAAGATGACTGAAATAAAGCTTCAGTCGAAGTTATTCAATTTGCTAGCCACTTAAGTTTTTATCAAGAACTGTTGTAACCAACTAAAACAAACTAAATAGGTTAATCTGTCAATATAAAGAGATGACCAATATGGCTAAATTTTTATTAATACCGTCACCACCGAACTTATCATTTAAAAATGATACTGTAAGTGTAAAAATAAAATAGGGAAGAGATTTTAACTTCCTAGGTTTTCGAGTAAGCCTAATCGTTATTATACTTACCTCTTTTATTTATTTCAGAAAACATTTTAGCGGGAAATAACACTTTATCAGTAATATCTACATTAATTTACAAATTTTTTTTAAAAAAAAATTATTAGTTATTGATACTCATTTAATTTTCTTGAGCTTAAGTTTTGCTCTAATTCCTTTAAAATAAAGTATAAATAAAAGGGGCAATAACTGATCCTTGTGTCAATACAATTAAAGTGCCTAATAACACTAATGTAATAACTAACGGAGCTAACCAATACTTTTTACGCTCATTAAAAAATACCCATAGATCTTTGATTAAATCAATAAATCCTTCCATTAATATGGTTTCTCCATGCTAATTTTTTCTTTAATAAAACTTGAAATACGATAAGTTTCTAGACTAGGATTAATTTTTTTCATTTGATCTCGATTAAATAACCGCATAATAAATGCCATGGGAGTGACAACAAAAAAGAAGATTAGACCCAAGATAATTCTTGTATTAATCCAAGCAAGTACCTGCGCGACTTTCATCCAATTGTTATAAATTGGACCGAGAGACTGGGGAATAAAAGTTGCTAACCCATACATTACTCCGGTAATAAACCAGGGAGTTAATGGCAACTTATGCCCTCTAATTAAAGGCATAAATAACCCAAACAATCCAGAAATAATTGTTCCGGTTAATAGCCCAAAATTTCGTAATTCTTTTCTATTTAACTTAGGAATTTCATGATACATATCTTTAATATTTAATTCAATAAATAATAAAAAATATTTTTTCTATTAATCTAGTTCAAATTTATCTTGCCACTCATTATTTTTCTGCCATTGTAGTTGTTCTGATTTAGCTAGTAAATAATTTTCAATCACTAAATAGTCCATCTCAGTACGCATAAAACAACGATAAGCATCTTCAGGGGTACAAACAATTGGTTCTCCTCTAACGTTGAAGGAAGTATTAACCAATACTCCACATCCTGTTAATGTTTCAAACTCTTTAATTAATTGATAGTAACGAGGATTAGTTTCAGAATGAACAGTTTGTATTCTTGCCGAATAATCAACGTGGGTAATAGCAGGAATTTGTGAGTGAGGAATTTTTATTTTTTTTATGCCAAAAATTTTTTTTTGTTCATCCATCATTGATATATGTAAATCTTCTTTTACAGAAGCAACTAATAACATATAAGGACTTGGTTGATCTAATTCAAAGTAATCAGAAACTCGTTCAGCCAAGACCGAAGGTGCAAAGGGACGAAATGACTCTCGATATTTAATTTTTAAGTTCATTATTGACTGCATTTTCTCGTTACGAGGATCACCAATAATTGAACGATTACCTAAAGCACGAGGACCAAATTCCATGCGTCCTTGAAACCATCCAACCACATTGCCTTGAGCAATAATTTTAGCTACTTTTGAAAATAATTTATCGTTATCTAGACGAATATATTGAGCGCCAATATCATAAAAATATCTACCAATTTCTTCATCATGAAATTGAGGACCTAAATAAGTTCCTTGCATTCGATCTAACTCAATTTTTGAATCACTTATATTCCGGGGATTTTCTAAATATTGATACCAAATTGCTAGAGCTGATCCAATTGCCCCTCCTGCATCCCCTGCGGCAGGTTGAATCCAAATATCTTTAAATTTACCTTCCCGCAAAATACGTCCATTAGCGACGCAATTTAAAGCAACACCCCCGGCTAAACAAAGGTTATCTACTTCTAATTCTTTGTAAACTGTATTGGTTAATTTTAAGACAATTTCTTCAGTCACTCTTTGGACTGAAGCTGCAATGTCCATTTCTCTTTGAGATAGCTTACTTTCAGGTTTACGGCGAGGGGCACCAAAAAGTTGGTCAAACTTCCTATTAGTCATTGTTAACCCCGTTGCGTAATTGAAGTATTTCATGTTCAGGCGGAATGTGCCATCTTTCTTAAGATCAATTAAATTTTCTAAAATAATATCAACATATTTGGGTTCACCGTAGGGGGCTAATCCCATTAGCTTGTATTCTCCAGAGTTAACTTTAAAACCAATATAGTAAGTAAAAGCAGAATAAAGTAGTCCTAAAGAATGAGGAAAATTGATTTCCCATTGAGGTGTTAATACATTATTTTTTCCTAGCCATAAAGATGTTGTCGCCCATTCTCCCACTGCATCTAGACACAATACCGCAGCGTCATTAAAAGGACTGGGGAAAAAAGCAGAGGCTGCATGAGATTGATGATGTTCTGTAAACAATAATGGTGGAAGTTCAGAAGATTGACAATTAGCAAGCTTAGCTAATTCTCTTTTGAGGATGGTCTTGAGATAAAGTTTTTCTTGTAACCAAGCTGACATCGCCACGACAAAAGAACGAAATCCTTGAGGTGCGTACGCTAAATAAGTTTCCAACAGACGTTCAAAAGTAACGATTGGTTTCTCATAAAAAACAATATAATCTAACTTTTTTAGAGAAACTTTTGCTTCTGCGAGTATATAGAGAATAGAATTTTTAGGAAACTTTGCATCATGTTTCTTACGAGTGAAGCGTTCTTCTTGGACTGCAGCTATAATAGTTCCTTCTTCAACCAAAGCTGCTGCACTGTCATGATAGTAGGCTGAAATCCCTAAAATTCTCATTTTCCTGTGATCTTCCCCTTTGTTACACCATCGACTATGGAAACCCTAAGTACTTTACAAGTCAAGGTATAAGATATCATAATACAGAATTTCTCGGACTCATGAGCTACACATTAACTCTATTTTCTCTTTCGGCATTTCTTGTTCGATCACACCCAAAACTATGCTAATATCTAAGATTCTATGTGTTAATGAGTAAAAATAAAGTAATACAGAATATAATTGTTGAATATCTGCAATTTTTTCAAGACATACTCAGTGACTTTATTACAAAAATATATGTGACCAATTGAATAATTATTTTCTATGTGAAGAACAATAGCTCTCACATAGAAAATAATTATTTCAATCAATTTTTTCAACTCGAACATAATTTTTTTCTCTATATTTATTCATATTTTTGTTTGGTATTTTTATAAAAAATCTTACTGCACTAAGATTCAATCTTTCATCATTATAAGCAACTTCACGTGTTTCTTACTTGATACATTCATCTAGATGAACATCAGGATGGATTTTCTCTATATCATGGGAACCCTACGTCCCCTATATCTGAGATAACTTTGTTGTTATATCTCATGTTTGGCTAACAAACAAGCTCATCTCAATATCATAACAGCTAATTTTGGGCTGGGTTACTTTAAATTTTAGTAGCGGAAATAAAGAATAATCTCCAATAAAGTTGTCATACTCTTTATCAATATTCCGTCTTAACCCATATCTACACTCTACTGAAGTTATACACCATTGCTAAACTATTCAAAACTTGTTATTGTGATTTGCAGTAGTTTGCGATGTACACTTTTTTAAGTTGTTACTCACTATGACTAATTTTAATCAATATGAAAGAAAATCTGGTTTCATCGCCTACGCTGAAACTTTGAATGTCCGTCTAGCGATAATTGATTTTGTTGCTGCCTTGATCACTGAGTTAGTCACCGCTCAAGGAGTTCTCCATTTACAGAGTTTGCTTGAAATTCTTAGTTTGCGTCCTATTAATCTCATTGTTTGACTGGGTTCTCCCAGTCAAACAATGAGATTAATTTTACTAGCGGACATATTCTTTGAGAATACTATTGCGATTAGGATGTCGCAATTTCCGTAAGGCCTTAGCTTCGATTTGACGAATCCGCTCGCGAGTGACATTAAAGATTTGTCCAATTTCCTCTAAGGTTTTCATGCGTCCGTCATCTAAGCCATAACGTAGCCGGAGAACATCCCGTTCTCGTGGACTTAAGGTATCGAGAACATTTTCTAAATCTTCCCGCAGTAGATTTTTAGAAACTTCATCTTCTGGATTTTCTCCATCAGCTTCAATAAAATCTCCCAAGCGGGAGTCTTCTTCCTTACCAATAGGGGTTTCTAGTGAAATAGGTAATTGGGCTGATTTAGCAATAAAACGAAGCTTCTCGATGGTCATTTCCATACGTGTAGCAATTTCTTCTTCAGTAGGTTTACGGCGCATTTCTTGGGAAAGAATCTTAGTAGTTTTTTTTATTCTAGAAATGGTTTCGTAAAGATGAACTGGAAGGCGAATGGTACGCGATTGATCGGCAATTGCTCTAGTAATAGCTTGACGAATCCACCAAGTAGCGTAGGTCGAGAATTTATAACCCTTTTCGTGGTCAAATTTTTCGGCTGCTCGAATTAAGCCCAGAGAGCCTTCTTGAATCAAATCCTGGAAAGATAGTCCCCTATTCATATATTTTTTAGCAATAGAAACCACCAGACGTAGGTTAGAATGAACCATTTTGTCCTTAGCTCTACGTCCTAAAAAGAGACGGCGTTGGAAGGCATGCCAATCGATATTGACGGCCTCTGCCCATTCCTTCTCAGTGGGGAAGCGTCCCATGTGTTCACTAAGTTGTTCTCGAATTCGTTCCAATTCAAGAAGATCAGCAATTTTACGAGCCAATTCAATTTCTTCTTCAGCACGCAAGAGTCGAATACGACCAATTTCTTGAAGATAAACCCGAATTGAATCCTCTGTGTAAGGTTTTTTCTTACTTTGAGCGCGACGGCGAGAAGCACTTAGTTTTCGGGTATTTTTCCCTTCTGGTCCAGTTAGTCCCTCATCAAGTACCACATCATCAGCCGATGCTTGTATGGCTTCATCATCATCGGGGATGAAGAATCCCACATCAATCTGAGGTTCAGTAAGGGTTAATAGCTCATTAGCCTGCGTCATGCCGTTTTCCTCTTGCTCCTTGAAGTGCACAACTAGAAGATAGGGTGTGATAGTAGAATTTACGAATCCAACCTCCCTAAAGTAGACTTATCTGAGAGTGATTCGTAAGGTTTCTTGGGAAAAAGCAGTTCGAACTGGCTTGCTTGGGGTTGACTATCATAAGAACTATGAGTCTGAAGCTACCAGTTTGGAAAGTTCCCAAGAACAAAGTCCGGGGTCAAAAAAATTCAAGACCTCTCCGATTGTAGCCTCGATTACCAAGAATCGGGTAAGGTTTTTGTTTTAATTGCACAATATCATTTAAGATTTCGGATAGTGTTGAAGAACACTGGATAAGAGATAACTGGACATTTAGATTTAATTAGGTGAAGACATGGTTAATGGAGGTCATTAACAAACATATCTCGAGCGAAGAATTGCGTTGTTATCAACGCAATTCTTCATAATTCACTTACCTAGCTAGTCTTAGAAAAACTCGAGGATAGACCCAAGTATTACTTGAGCCTAGGGAGGTCTAAGCTTAGGTATACTTATCGGTCTTAATCTTCAAAACTAGGCAAAGCTCCTCAACACGGGTTAAATCATTAGTCATCGTTTTGAGTTTTTCATCAAAGTTCGAGGACATTCATCCCCAATAAACGAGAATCTTGACTGACAGAAAAACAGTACGTTTATCCTTGAAAAAGAAAAATTTTGTGCCCCTGCTATTCATAACGTTAGCAAAGTTTCTTCTGTACCGATCACTTAAGCATAAAGAAAATCGAACTAATGTGAAAGTTTGATGACCTAGACTTTTATATTAATCGCTGCACTTACTCTAAAGTTGCCTTAGTAATAATCCTGTTATAATCGTTGAACTCTGCATTTGACTATGATTTACATCATACTTCTCTAAACAGAAGTTAATAAATATCGTGGTTAAAAAAAGCTTTTAGTGTTAACAACACTAAAAGCTTTGTCCGTTACTTGTTCGACTCAGTGCAAAAAGCCTCAGTCAAGAACTCTAGAGAAGTGGTGCTTAATATCAAAAAGCAGGTAGAGCTAACACTGAAACGCCAACCCCCCAAGCCAAGCCGACAAAAACCTGAAAAGGTGTGTGACCCAGTAGCTCTTTCAACCGCTCTTGATTAAGATGATGTCCATCTTGAAAAAATTCATCTAGAAGTTGATTGAGAATCTTTGCCTGTGCTCCTGCGGCTTGACGAACGCCAGCCGCGTCGTACATCACGATTACCGCAAATAGAGAAGCAATGGCAAATTCTGGAGTATTCCAGCCGACGGTTAATCCTACACCGGTAGCTAATGCTCCTACTAGAGCAGAATGCGAGCTGGGCATTCCTCCAGTATTGACAAGATAGCCCAGATTCATTTTACCGTTACGAAATATCTCAATAATTGTTTTTAATGCTTGTGCCGAAAAACAAGCCAGCAAAGACGTCGAAAGGATTGGATTGTAGAAAATCGTCTCAAAATCGTGCATGGTTAATTTTTAAAGAGCATTTAATTTTTGCGGGTGACGATAAAGTTGGCGATCGCCCTTAATGGGTCAGCCTTAGCTCCGTAGGGTATTAATTCGGTAATCGCTCCACTTACTAAGTTTTGGGCTTGTCTTTTTGATTCTTCAAGGCCCCAAAGGCTTGGATAAGTTGCTTTTTGATCTCGCAGATCTTTTCCAGATGTTTTCCCTAATTCTTCTTTGGTGGAGGTGATATCTAAGATATCATCAACAATTTGAAATGCTAAACCAATGTTTTGAGCATATTGAGATAATCTTTGCACTTCTTCTTCTGAAGCTCCAGCTAGGATAGCCCCTGACACCACTGATGTTTCCAATAAAGCTCCTGTCTTACGAGTATGAATGAACTTTAAAGTATCAACACTAATATCGTCTTGTCCTTCTGATTCTAAATCCAATACTTGACCGCCGACTAATCCAGCTGCCCCTACCGTACGACCTAAGCGGGCAAGAACAGTAATTAAATTGTGGGGAGCGACGTTACGCGTTTGGGTAGCTGCATATTCAAACGCATAGGCCAGTAAACCATCTCCAGCCAAAATTGCAATATCTTCCCCATAAACCTTGTGATTTGTTAATTTCCCTCGACGATAGTCGTCATCATCCATTGCCGGGAGATCATCATGAATTAAAGACATGGTGTGAATCATTTCTAAAGCACAGGCAGTAGGCAATGCTATTTCGTTGGTGCCACCCATCAACTCACAAGTGGTTAAGCAAAGAATTGGGCGCAACCGCTTTCCTCCGGCTAGTAGCGAGTAGCGCATTGCTTCATAAATTTTTTGGGGACAAGTAATGGAAAGGGAACTATCTAATGCTGCTTCAACAAGTTGTTGTTTTTCGTTAAGATAGGACGCAAGGTCGAAATGTAATACTTCCCGTTGCGCCACAAGGTTTTCGCCTGTTGTGACCATGTCTAAATACCTTGAACCAAGCAACTTTTTTGATATTATCTTTATTCAGTTTACACCGAGATCTTCCTTACTCGACTTTAAGCAGCCATTTTAACTCTCCTAGTCACAATGTTCTCATAGTTTATCCTATGCTTGAAAGACGTGTGATAAACAGTATCTGCCTTTAGATCAAGTAAAAATATGCTATTACTAAGCGTTAATACTTCAAATTCTAAATTATCGGACATATTGCGAGGACTCACATCAGCTTTTTACTGGGGAAAACCCTGATGGGGAGCGGGAGAATTTGTTTAAGTTATCCAGTATTGACATTCAATTTTCTTATGAACGTGAACGGACCAATTGATCATTTGGGAACTCCTTCACTTAAAATTAAAGACTGTTTTTTAGGAAATAAAGCGATTTCTTCAGGCTCAATAGTTTGGGGGGGGGGATAGAGTTGTCCTGTTGATTTGTCAACATGGTGATATTTTCTCTCTTTATCCTTTCAATTGGAGGATTGCCCATTTCTAAGAAAAATAAAGACAATTGTATGGTTGAGTGGATATATCTTGTAAATTATCATCATAAAAACCATAAAAAGAACAGTTTGACAGTTATTAAGTGACAGTCAATAATCAGACTACAAGTATTTTTTAAAATTTGCGTTTCTAGTCAATATTCTCCTAAAAAACTTCAGGAAAAAATCGAATTTTTTTTTTATATTCAACTTAAACACTTATTTTATAAGCAGTTAAAACAAGGCTTAAACTGAGACTAATTATTACGCTAAGAACATTCTACACTTTCTGAGCCCTAAATTTTATCAGATCATCAATATTTTTTTATAAAAAAATGTGGCTCTTCTAGAGTGAGTATGATAGATTAGTGGCTAATGACTTCTAAAACTCTTGTTTTAACTGTATTCTATAACTCTGATAACTTTGTCTTGAATAATAATTAATTTTTTGGAATATTCGAAACCTTGTAAAGTAAAACATTCAGATTCTTTTATTGCAATTTTGTAATAGTTAGTCTAGAAAAATCACAAATTTCATCTTAATTGACCGTAACAATTCTAAACAATTCGTTAAATTCATAGTTGCCTTTCCTTCGATATTTTTCTGACATCTAATTTTGATAATTGCTATATCGATTACCTTTAATCCTTAATCATTACTAGTTAATATAATTTTATGTTGTACTTTTCAAAAAAAATCAGCAAAGTTTTCTTTGTGATTACTTTACTAATAACAGTTAAGAACCCTAATATTGTGATTCATTCATTACCGGTATTGGCTCAAGTTCAACAACTTGAACCCAACCCTTTAGAAACTTTTATCGAGGATCCTCTTCTTCCTTCAGTGCCCCGTCCTCTCACTTCATTTGAACAACGTAAACTGAGAGAACAGCTAAATACTTTAAATGCTGAAGCTCAAACTCAGCTGCACGCGGACAATGATAATGTAGCCTTCAAAATTTGGTATCGGGAATTGAGATTGCGAAGAGTTTTAGGACGTTTAGAAGAGATTAAATCGTTAGGAAGAGTAGGAGAAATTGCTTGGAATCGGACACGTACTGAAGATGTCCAAGTTATTAACAAACGATTAGTTACTTTACAAGAATTATCAGAAAAAGAAGATTCTTTAAGTTCCGCTTTATTAATGGCATTAGCGGATGCTTATAAAAAACTACATGCTTTAGATAATTCCTTAGCTATCTATCAAAAAGTCCTCAATAATGCCCGTCAAAATAATGACTCTATTGCTGAAGAAGCTGCTATCAGAGAGTTAGGTCAATTGTATTTAGCTAAATTTGACTATCCCAAAGCTGCTCCTATTTATGAAGATTTACTCAATCGCTCCCAAACTAGACAGAATATCTTAGAAGAAGGAGTGTATCTGCAAATATTAGCTGAGATTTATGGACGATCTTTGCAACCGGAAAATGCAGCTAGAATCAAACAGAAGTTAGTTGAAAACTATCTATCAAGTCAAGAATTAGAGTTAATTCCTTCTCTGAAAACTGCCATAGGAAAAGATTACGAAATTTTAGGAAACCCAGAAATTGCAAGTCAAAACTATCAGGAAGCTTACTCATTAGCTTGGTCATTCCAATTATTTGGAGCAGCAGCAGAAGCGTTAACACAATTAGGAAACCTTTATCAAAAATATGATCAAAATGACTATGCTTTACAGATTTATAAAAATTTAATTCAAGTAGAACAATTATCCTATAATTATTATGGATTAATGAGAGTCTATGAAAAAATTGGCCAGATTTATATGGTTAGTCAACAATATGAATTAGCTTTAGAATTTTTTAAAAAAGGATTAATCTTAGCCCAATCTCTTAATTATAAACAAAATGACTTTTTAGCTTATATACAAAAAGCTAATACAAGAATAGAGGGAGGAAAAATCAAAAAAGAAGTTAGTCCTTGACCAAAAAGATAGCCCAAATATCTAATGGAAATAGATATTTGGCGTTTTCAGATGTTGGAAAACTCTTAACTACTTTTTTGCATCATAGATTTTCTAATATTTTTTCTATCTTTACAGAGTTATACTCAGAAAAAGAAATGCTTTTCTCAAATCTATTATAAGTTTTTTTTATAGATTTGCGATAGGCAGGGTCATAGTGAGTGATCAATAAGTCTTGTGCCAAATTAAACCATTTTTTTTGATCAATCCATCTAAACCAATCATCTATTTTCTCTTTCCCATAACGAGATTTAAGATAAGTTAGTCTATTTTTTAAAATGTTCGGGTAGGTGATTAAATAAGTATATTCTCGTAGTAAAAAGTTAACTCTTTCGCGCAGAGGAAGTTGTACTTCAATACAAGGTGATTCTTTCATTTTACACCAAAGTTTTGAAGGTAAATAAACTTCACCGATTTTGTAACTTTCTGATTCAACCCATATAGATTTGGTAATATCAAAGCTTTTAAATTGTTGCAATAAAAGCGAATCAAAATATTTTTGTGATGGTTGATAATCTATCTTTTTTGCCCATTCTTTTCCTAAAAGTGAACCTCGATGATTTGCTATCTTTTCTAAATCTAAAACTTGATAGCCTTGTTTAGAAAGCTGATGTAATAAATTAGTTTTACCAGTTCCTGTTAATCCACAAAGGATATTATAATTGAACTCTAACGGCAATACTTCTAATTTTTTTCGTACATATTTGCGATAAGTTTTATAGCCTCCTTCTAATACTTTAATCTGCCAACCAATTTGGCTTAAAATAATGGCTAAACTATTTGATCGTTGACCTCCTCGCCAACAATAAATTAAAGGAATATAATTTTTATTTTTTCCTAAAAAGTAGGTTTCTAAAAAATAACTAATATTTTTTGCAATTAGTGAAGCCCCTATTTTACGAGCTTCAAATGGAGAAATCTGTTTATAAATTGTTCCAACTTTTTCCCTTTCTTGGTTATTAAGAACGGGTAAGTTAATAGCTCCAGGAATATGATCTTCCATAAACTCATTTTCAGAACGGACATCAATAATTTCACTACAATCATTTTTCTCGCTAATTTGATTAATAAAATAAGGTAAATTTACCATAATCTAGTTTAATTTATTATCAATTTATAGGAATCAAATATATAAGAGGTAATTCTGATTTAAAATTTTCGGTCAATATTTTAATATTAACACATCTGGTTTGTTATAGCAAAATGCCCCAAGAAACTAACTTTATTTAAAAATAAGTATTCTCCCTCAAAAAATTACTATTAACTGTATAGATTTTATCTTTAAATAATTAGCTTATAGTAGTATTAAATATAATTTGAAAGTTAATTTAATCAGGAAATAACACTCATAATAATTTAAACTGCTTATAATACTAAGAGAACATTTTTCTTGACTTACTTTTAATAACCAAGGTTTCCTTACATTGATTATAAAAGCAGAAGTTATAGAACTGAGTATCTGTTCTTCAGTACCAATAGCATAGCATTGTTTTTGCTCCGATCAGTTTATAAATATTTACAACTGTGAGTTTAGCTGTCAAATCATTCATTTGATAATAGAATAAAATTATATTTTCTGAAACATTTAAGACATTACTATTACTAAAGTTCAAGGTAGTCCAATTATTAAAAATTGCACTTACACGAAGATATACAGATAGAATAGTAAGTTACTCATATACTTTCACTAGGTTGAAATAAAAGATTGAATTATTTATATAAATTTTTTTTATAAGTCAACCTATAATTAACTACTATATGATTAGCACTTTTCTCCTTATAAAAGGACTGTTATCAATTTTATAAATAAAAAATTACTAGACTGAAGGAATACTTATGTAAGTTTTTTACACAAATAAAGTAATCATACCAATATTTATTAATAATGGTAACTTTTATGCTAGTTTAATAGCAGCTTATAAAGCTAGATTTAAAAAAAATAAGCTGTATTTTTATAGAAAATCTTTTTTAAAATAGTCATAAAAAATGTTCGGTGTTTTTTAGTACTCAGCTAAATAGATTAATGTAAATTATCTATTTAGCTGAGTACTAGTGCAAGGTAAAATAACCATTAAAAATAATCCAGTTATTACTGCTGTACCAATTATATTTACTTCCTATTTTAATACTTATAAACTTGGAAAATTTACCTAATAGTATTGATAATCAACTATGCACTACTCACTCAAAAAATGTATTGTAAAAATAAAAATAATAGTATTTTAGTTTTTAATTTTATAGATTCTATTTATAGAGAGAGAAAATTTATTCACACTAAGCTCAAATAAATCATAAAAAATAATTGTAGTGAAACAATTATTTTTTATGCAATCCCCATATATATTAATATTAGATAATTGGTTTCTTATCTATGTAGAATAAATAGACATGATGGGAAAATCTACTAATGATAGTACTATTTCTAGTATCTATATAACTGCTTATAAGGCACAAATGAAAGAAACCCTTAAAGAAATATTGTTTTTCCCCATCGTCAGCGTATCTTTAACATTCAATTTAAATAGGTTGTGAGTATTATATAATTAATTTTTTATTTATAAGTTAATAATTATTAAACTTGTTTTATATAAAAAAGTGATGTTATCCTTTGTTTAATTTCACTTAATTTTTTATTACCTAAAATAATTAATATATTGATTGTTGCATTACAGTGCAGGTTTCTGTAAATTTTTCTTATAGAAATAATTATTATTTAGATAATTTATACTATTAACTAATCTGTTTTACTCTAACTTTTTATTACTTTTATTTTAGGTATAAATATATTTATTATGACATTTATTTTAGGTTTATTTAGTAGTATTTAGAGCCAGTTTAGTTGAACTATATTTTTTTAGTGTTTAACAAATATAAAATATACATTAATTATTACTATAATAGTTATTATTTTTACAGTCAAATAAAAAATTATTTTTTTATTTTTAACAAAGTAGATATATAAACAGTACTATTACTAGTTTAATTACTAAGATTAGGACCAAAAGTTTCAGTGTTGCTAATAATTATTGCCAATTTAAACCTGTTAAAGCCATACTAGTTTTGTCTTGATTGACTACCCTAGTAGCAGCGTATTAGTGAATTTGCATCATTTAACAGTGATGGTTAAGCTAGTAATTAGGGATGCTAGTATCAGCGGGATGTATCTAAGAAGTTATTGTTATAATCTCCAATTAGGACCTGCCATTGTTTTAGTTACGCCCAGGTTATTTGTAATAGCTTTGCTGTTGATTCTTCGATATAGCTTACTGAACCAGTCCATTTTAGGGGCCTTAAATTTTTGGGAGGAATTGATTATCCATTTATTATAATTATTATATAAGTTAAAAGATATTTTTCTTTAGAATATCGATTTTTGGCTATTTTAAAAAATTAATATAAGATGACGAAATGTCTGTTTTCAGTTAATATTAGGTTTAAATTTTAAACAGTAAATTACATGAGAATTCTAGTGACAGGCGGTGCTGGTTTTATTGGCTCCCATTTAATTGATCGCCTAATGGAACAGGGGCATGATGTCCTGTGCTTAGACAACTTCTATACAGGTCACAAACGCAATATTGAAAAGTGGTTTGATAGTCCCTATTTTGAACTCATCCGTCATGACATTACTGAACCCATTCGTCTTGAAGTAGATCAAGTTTATCATCTTGCATGTCCAGCCTCTCCGATTCATTATCAATTTAATCCCGTTAAAACGATTAAAACTAACGTTCTAGGAACCTTGTATATGTTGGGTTTAGCTAAACGGGTTAAGGCAAGATTACTGTTAGCGTCTACCTCGGAAGTTTATGGAGATCCTGATGTGCATCCCCAACCTGAAGAATATAGAGGCAATGTTAACTGTACAGGGTTGCGAGCTTGTTATGATGAAGGAAAACGGGTCGCTGAAACCTTGGCTTTTGAATATCATCGAGAACATAAAGTTGATATTCGGATTGCGCGGATTTTTAATACTTACGGGCCACGAATGTTAAAAAATGACGGTCGTGTTGTTAGTAATTTTATCGTTCAAGCCCTAGAAAGAAAACCTCTAACAGTTTATGGAGATGGCTCTCAAACTCGGAGTTTCTGCTATGTTTCCGACTTAGTTGAAGGTTTAATTGGACTTATGAATAATGATTATATTGGCCCAATCAATTTAGGTAATCCTGGCGAATATTCTATCCTAGAACTTGCCAATATTATCCGAAGAATGATTAATCCTGATATGAAATTAGTCTATAAAGATTTGCCTCAAGACGACCCCCGAAAACGGCAACCGGATATTACCAAAGCCAGCATCTATCTAGGTTGGGAACCCAGGATTTCTTTAAGAGAAGGTTTAGAGTTAACTATTAGAGATTTTCAGCAGCGAGTTTATTAAACAATTATTGACATTTAAATCATAAATTTAAAGGATAAAAAACCATGCGCGTTTGTGTCATTGGAACTGGTTATGTTGGGTTAGTAACAGGAGTTTGTTTAGCCCATATTGGTCATAATGTTATTTGTGTCGACAACAACGAAGAAAAGGTAAAGTTAATGAAGTCGGGACAGTCCCCCATTTATGAGCCTGGACTTTCGAAATTGATGCACGAATCGGCCGATGTCGGACGGTTAGAATTTACAGTAGATCTGGCCACAGGGGTAGCCCACGGAGAAGTTCTTTTTATTGCAGTGGGAACCCCTGCTCTACCTACCGGCGAAAGCGATACCCGTTATGTGGAAGCGGTTGCTCGTAGTATTGGTACTAACTTATATCAAGGGTACAAAGTAATTGTCAATAAATCTACTGTTCCCATTGGTTCAGGGGACTGGGTAAGAATGATTGTGATGGATGGCTTAAACGAACGTCCCAATAATGGTAAGGTCGAGTTTGATGTGGTTAGTAACCCAGAGTTTTTACGAGAAGGGTCAGCCGTTTATGATACTTTCAATCCTGAGCGCATTGTTTTAGGGAGCAATAGTAATAAAGCCATTGCCATGATGCAAGAACTCTATAGTCCTTTAGTGGAGCGTAAATTTGCTAATAATACTGCCTTAAATCCTGTTCCAGTGGTAGTAACTGATTTAAACTCTGCAGAAATGATTAAATATGCGGCAAACGCATTTTTAGCAACCAAAATCAGCTTTATTAATGAAGTGGCTAATATCTGTGATCGCGTCGGAGCCGATATAACTCAAGTAGCTAAAGGGATTGGATTGGATTCCCGTATTGGTAATAAATTCTTACAAGCGGGTATTGGTTGGGGAGGGTCTTGTTTCCCGAAAGATATTTTAGCTTTAATTCATACTGCAACCGATTATGGTTATGAAACAGAGTTACTCAATGCTGCTGTAGCTGTCAATAAACATCAGCGACTAATTGTTATTGAAAAACTACAGCAGGAACTGAAGATTCTCAAAGGTAAAACCATTGGCTTGTTGGGGTTAACTTTTAAACCTAATACCGATGACATGCGAGACGCTCCATCTTTAGTCATCATTGAACAACTGAATCGTTTAGGGGCTAAAGTTAAAGCTTATGATCCGATTGTTTCACAATCAGGATTAAGTCATGGACTATCAGGAGTTATTATTGAAGCCAACCCCGAAATGTTAGCCGACAGCTGCGATGCATTAGTGTTAGTAACAGGCTGGCAAGAGTTTCTTAAATTAGACTTTGAAAGAATGGCCAGTTTGATGGTTAGTCCTGTGATAATTGACGGTCGTAACTTCTTAAACCGATCTCAACTTGAATTTTTTGGCTTTCGTTATTTAGGAATTGGTCGGTAATTTGTAAGCACAGCTTGTCACTGACTATTAGTAGTCTAACGATGGATTGATTAATTTAGCAAAGTCTATTCGAAAAAAGATTATATATTTAGCTAGGGTAAATACCATTTTTTAGGTTCAAACTCTTCTAAGGAATTGAGGACTTGATCAGCCTGGTCAAATAATTGGCAATCACTTGTTTTATAAGGAACTACTACCGTCGACATTTCTGCCGCAATCGCAGCTTTCATCCTTGCCAAGGAGTCTTCAAAGACTAAACAATCACGGGGATCTACCTTCAATCTTTGCGCCGTTAATAGGAAAATATCAGGGGTAGGTTTACTTTTTTAAAAATCAGGATCATCCCCGAAAACAAAGTGATCAAAACAAGATACCCAAAAAGGAGAAGACGATATTTTTAACTCAAAATGATACCGAATAGAACTCGAGGCAATAGCCTGGGGAATGCCTTGTCTAGCAAAATGCTAAGTTAATTCCTTTGCACCCGAAAGAGGTTGGACAGTGGCATAGAGTGGATAGAGGAGGGCATAACGTTTTTTTATGTATTCTTCGGGAGTCAGGGGAATATCGAGTAATTCTACAAACAATTGTGCTTACTCTTTAATACGGCGGCCAGCCATTTTTGCTTTAACCGAGAGATCACAAGTTTTTCCATAGCGTTGGGCAATAATTTGGTTGACCTTTTGGTAAAGAGTTTTTGTACCTAAGAGTAGTCCGTCCAGATCGTAAATTAAATAGGTGATAGGTTTGAAATAACAGAATGAGTAATTCATCATAAACTGCTTACCTTAGTCTTTCAATGGCAATAATTTAAATCCCTAGTTCTTTTATTCTTGAAAAAGTGTCGAAACTTCTAGATCATACTATTCTGGTTAAAGTTGTTAAGTTTTTCAAAAAGCTGAAATGAAAAGAAATATTTATTTGTAATCCGTTATCATGCCTTAATAAGTAGTGAATTATGAAAAGTGTAACGGACATGAATCAATTCTCTTGTCAAGCAGCAACCCTCGTCAAACACACCAATATAAATCACCTTTTAAAACAAGGTATTAGTCTGATCAGTGGACTTAGTGTAGTCGGTAGTCAGCTGTTTCTATCTCCAGTTAATGCCTCCACCAATACCTTAATTATTGCCGATACCATAACATCATCAGGCAAACCAGGGACAGTTGAGTCGTCTTTCCCAAAAATTCCGAAATCTTTTCCTCGTATAGTACCTAATCGTCCTGCAGCTAATAAACCTGTCTTAAGTCCTCCCTCCGTTAAACCTGCTACCCCGAAAATAGCTCCCAAACCTTCAGTCTCTAACCGTACTAATGGAAATGCTGTTCCTAAAGTAGGATTACCAGCTCCCAAAGTCTTGCGCTCAACTTCTAAAAAGTCTTCTGTTGCTCCTGTAAGTCAATCGCTAGCACCCTTTCAATCAGAAGAAATTAAAATCATTCCTTCAATAGCTGCCCAGGGTAAAAATAGTTATATAGATTTTACTGATTACGGCACAAACCTTAGACAATCAGTAGTTCCTTCCAGTTCTGTCATTCTCACCGAAAGGTCAACAGGATGCCAAATTATTTCCCAAAACAGTCAACTGCTTAAAGGCAATTGTGGTTCAGTTGCTAAGGCGGAGTTTTCAAAAGTAAAACCTGCCTTAGCAAATCATGACGTTAATCTCGTAAGTCGTCACACAAGAGCTCTCTCTAAGGTTATTAGTTATTCCCCTTATACTTCTTCAGTGGAACCTGTCTATTTCAAAGCTCGTCCGGTTAATCCTCAACAAGTGGTCAGTTTAAAACCTATTACTAGAAAAAGATTATCTATTTCTTTAGAACCTATTCCTAAATATAATCGAGCGGCTAGTCTCTATAGTCGTCTAAATTCTATCGCTCCTCAACAAAGCCAAACAGACTTAATATATCCTTTACCAGTGGTTGCCAGTATTACTTCAACTTTTGGGTGGCGCACTCATCCTATTTCAGGAACTGGTCGTCAACATAGCGGGACAGATATCGGTGCCCCCATTGGGACCCCTGTTTTAGCAGCCTATGACGGGGAAGTTTCCCAATCCAACTGGCTTGGAGGGTATGGTTTGACAGTTATTCTGCGCCATCTAGAGGGAACTCAAGAGTCTCGTTATGCTCATTTATCAAAGGTTTATGTTCAACCTGGAGAATGGGTTGACCAGGGAGCCGTCATCGGACGAGTAGGAAGTACGGGTTATTCTACTGGTCCCCATTTACACTTTGAATGGCGACATTTAACTGACCAAGGTTGGGTTGCTGTTGATGCGGGACTACATTTAGAATCTGCTTTAGATAATTTAATACGTTCAATGCAGATGGTTGAGGCTATAAAAACTTTTAAGGGCTAAATTGAACTAACAAAATTAACTATTCAAACTTATTTTGATGACGGTATTATCGAGCTCTCTGCAATATATATAGGAGGTTTTTTTTGTCGTCAAAGTTCTGTAGTAATAACCCTTGAATACACAATTAAGACAATAATTGCGCAATAGCTATTTGTCTTAATCTATGTAAGTTTTCTTATCTCTCCAAATTTAGTGCAAGTGGTGTAAGTTGAATATCTTGTTTTTAGAGAATCTAAAAACAAGATATTCATGAGGAATTAAACCCTAGACTAGTAGAAAAATATTTTCACTAGCCTGATAGTGACTGTTATTACAACTTATAGTGCTTTCTCAAAATTGATATTATTCAAGCAATTTTTTACATTCATAATCAGATAATATATGAAATTAGCAATAATTGTATCTTTACTTAATAGCTAATACTCAATAATATCAATATATTATGATTAACTTTTTTTTGTAACCTGTAATTAATTATAAAAGTTATTACCTACTTATAGCAGATAAATTTTAAAAATTGATCTGCTATAAGTAGGTAAACTTAAATGAGTCTAAGATAGAATAGTAGTTTTAAAATAACTATCACTAGAGGCAAGTTCACTAAAGAATTTAGTGAACACAGTTAGAATAGCAGAGACTATAACAGTTAATTTTGAAATAAAATTCTCTCCATGATAAGAGTAAAAACATTATGTTTAAATCTAAGAAGATAGAAAGTACACAAAATATCTTGAGTAAAATTAGTTTTAAAAACCTTAAAATAAAAAGGTAGATAAGTCTAGAAAATTATAAAAATATAAAGCAATAGATACAGTAATTGTTCTTGATCATAAATCAGTGTATACAAGTAGTTTAGTTCAAACTAAACTGAAATAATGAAAATAAAAAAATGATGTTTATATTTTCTACTAACTCATACTTCAAAAGTAAACTTAATAGAAATGTAATGGTATAAAATAAATTAATAAACCTGCTAAAAGCATATTTAAAGATGAATATATTTGAGCTAATTTAGCTAAATAAATTTTTGCTAAAAATAATAATTTTTATTATCAACTGTATAGGCAATGTTGTGTAATTGCAGTGATAGCTGCTTCATTGATATATAGATTTTTACTGAAAACAAACTTTTAAATAAAATAATTCGGACTTTATTTTAACAATCTACTGCCAAAAATAAATTAATTATATTTGTAGTATTATCTGATTTTAGGTTTGATAAAAACTTAATTATTTTTCTAGTAAATTTAGGGTTAGTTACTTTTTATATTAACCTTAACATCTTATGTTAGTTTTGATCATGTCAATACTATCTAAACCCTTATTTCTTAACCTATCTAACGATAAAATACGACGTTTTTTATATCTGTCAACAAACTCCGATGCCAATAAATATATCAAAAATGTCTAGTGAACAAAACAATTATGTCCCTCATAATCAATCATCTTCCAAAGGATATTTTCTATTGGTTTTTTAAAATTCTGTATTATTTTTCTTACTGATAATATTCTCTCTTAACTCGCCTGTCTTTGAATATATTCAAGTATATAAAAAAAATAATTGTACGGTATATTATTTACTTATTCTTGTAATCACTTATCTTTGTAATCAAAAATTTTATGATCAATTATTGAAGCTCCAATTAATAACTATCTCACATTCTATTAATCTAATCAAATATTAAAACATTGATTATATAATTCCTGCTGTTCTCTTAGTAACTATTAACTTTAGTTAAAACTTTCTATTATCATCGATACAAGAGACTTTATCAATAATTGTTGAGTGGTAGTTACATTATTTATTTCTTATAATAACCGTTAATAATTTTATTAAAATATTAGAGAATAAGATGATTAAAATTTTGATTTTCTGATTTTGAAAGAGTTAGTAAGCTTAGTTTAAAAACAATCTTTAATTCAATTAAAAATTTGATCAATAATGGCTTGTCGTTACCGAATATGAACACTTTATCTAACCTATCTAACATCACTGTATTGTTATTTATAGTATTTTTATACTACTTTTTAATTACTTCTTTCAAGAAATAGATAATTATTTATAATTGATTTCCAACTGAAATCAGTATAATTTATCTTAAAATTAAGTATGATTTATCTATTTTTAGGAATATTAAAGTTTAACTAATTAAAACTCAATATAAAAGTTATATCTAAAAAATTGACTTAAATTTTAATTAAAAATATTGGTAGTCTCTACATCAAATATATGAACTTTTTAAGCATTATCGAGACAAATAAAAGAACTCATCAACAGATTTTCGAAATATTTCTTTAAAAACTTTAATTTTTTTCTTAAAAAGATATTGTATCTAATCTTTAAATATATTCTTTTAGCTAAAGGTGAAAAATATCTTCCTTTGCAAAGAAAGTACTCCAAAATATACACCAGTCTATCATTGATTTATTCCCCAAAAATATTAGACAAAATAACGTTAATCAAGAACATATTTATAAATTTTCTATTCTCTGTACCCTTTACCGAAATCATTATTTTCTTGCAATCAGCCAAAATTGTTAATAATAAATAAATCCTAAAATCCTTATCTAACCTAACTTATAGAAAAAAAAGAGGATGCAAAAAAATAGAATAAAGAATCTGAATCAAATTACCTACAGAACTAACCTACAAGAGATAATCAGATAAATATCAGAACTGTTCTGACTAACCATTCACCACTGAACTTCTGTCTACCCTAGAACTTATTCTAATAATATTTGAAGTAAATCAATAAAAAAAACTATAGAGGCATAAAAGATTATGTCTCTATAGTTTTTTTTATTAAATTTAAAAGTCAAAAATAAACGTTTAAGACATTGCAGACGCGGTTGAACGACGGCGACGATAGGTTTTCGTTACTGGACGTTCTCCAGGCTCGGGTTCTTCAGGAGTTTGAAGGAGAAACACTACCATTGGCTGACTTCGTAATTCGCGCCTAACTAATCGTTGCAACGTGGTTTCGATTTCCTCCTGGAAAAATTTCCAATTAACCCCAATCCCACTACGATTATCATCATGAGAAAATTCATCCCAGCGTTCACTTAAAATTCGTTCAATAGCACGAATGATCAACTGTTCCAATAGCGATCGCTCTACTTTTGTCACCACACCCCGCAGATGAACTTCAGGTTTTGCCATCAGTTTCCCCTGCCAATTAATAGCAGTGGCTACTGTAACTACTCCTTCTTCAGCTAACTGTTGACGATCATGCATAACATGATCATGCACTACACCAGTCTGATCTACTAACTCAATTCCAGAGGGAACTTGACCAAGAACATCGATATTATCCGGAGAAACTTCAACGATGTCTCCATTTTTTACAATTACCATGTTTTCTGTAGGAACACCCATGCTATGAGCAGTCTGAGCATGTTTAAGCAACATTCGGTGTTCCCCGTGAATCGGAATAAAGAATTTTGGACGAGTCAAAGCCAGCATTAATTTATGTTCTTCTTGGCAACCATGACCTGATACATGGATTCCTTGATGACGACCATAAATGACCTCAGCCCCCTGCATCATCAAGCGGTCAATGGTGTTCATCACCGCGATAGTATTCCCTGGAATGGGGTTAGCAGAGAAAACAACCGTATCCCCTTTTTGAACTCTGATGTGGGGATGTTGTCCTGTAGAAATACGGGTTAACGCTGCTAATGGTTCTCCTTGAGATCCTGTGGTTAGCATTAATACTTTTTCGTCGGATAAATTCCGCATTACTTTGAGAGACACAAAAACGTCATCAGGACATTTAATGTAGCCCAATTCCCGCGCATGGGCAATAACATTAAGCATTGAACGTCCCACAACTGCCACTTTTCGTTTGTGCTTCTCGGCGAGTTGCAAAATAATATTGACTCGATGTACCGAAGAAGCAAAAGTTGTAATTAACAACCGTCCAGGGGCTTGACTTATAATGCGATCAAGGTTAGGATAAACCGATCTTTCCGAAGGGGTTATTCCTAAGACTTCAGCGTTGGTAGAGTCACTTAGTAGGCATAAAACACCTTTTTCTCCATGTTCAGCAAGTCTTTGTAGGTCGAAGTGCTGTCCATCAACAGGAGTATAATCAACTTTAAAGTCTCCTGTATGAATAACTACTCCTAACGGTGTGTGAATAGCTATGCTGAAACTATCGGTAATGGAATGGGTATTACGGATAAATTCCACTAAAAAAGAATCACTGATCCGTACCATATCCCTAGGTTCAGCCGTCTTTAGAGTTGTACGATCGCTGACTCCGGCTTCTTCCAACTTATCGCGCAATAGGGCAATCGCTAGTTTTGGACCGTAAATTACCGGAATATCAAATTGTTTTAGATGATAGGGAATGCCCCCAATATGGTCTTCATGACCATGAGTTACAATCATTCCCCTAATTTTAGTGCGATTTTCTCGCAAATATGTCATGTCAGGGAGAACAATATTCACACCGTGCATTCCATCAGTCGGAAAAGCAATTCCCGCATCTATCAGCAATATCTCATCTTCATACTCAAAAATACAAGTATTCTTGCCGATCTCATGTAATCCCCCTAAGGGAATAATTTTTAACGTTGGTTTTTTCAGGTTTTTACTCATTGGACTCTTTTTCATTTCAGCTACTTTGATTGTCAACAGGTTAATTATCCAAAAATATAATTGTTCATAAAAATTTATCTAGTCTTATTCCTAGAATTAGTTGAAGTAAATTTTACAATTGCCGTTTATTTAACTCCAATTAATCTTAGCCTATTTATTCCATCATAAAGCCTAATTCCTAAACAAGAGATAGGTGTTGTAAAACTGATTCTAACTCTTGTTTTAAGTTAGGAGATAGTTCTATTAGAGGAGGTCTTAGTCCTCCCACTTTCCATCCTTTTAAATTGAGTGCAGCTTTGATTGGAATAGGGTTAGTTGTACAAAATAGTGCTTTGAATAAGGGAAAAAGCTTTAAATTAATGTCTCTTGCAACCGTGGCTTTTCCTGTTCCAAATGCTTTAACCATTTCTTGTATCTGTTGTCCCACTAGATGACTAGCCACGCTGACCACTCCTATTCCACCAACGGTCAACAAGGGTAGGGTCATAAAGTCATCTCCTGCATAAATCGCAAAAGAGTCGGGGGTTAAACGACGAATTTGACAAGCCTGCTCTAAGTTTCCAGTAGCTTCTTTAATGGCAACAATGTTTTCAATTTCTGCTAATTTAGCCACTGTTTCAGGTAAGAGATTTTGTCCAGTACGCCCCGGCACGTTGTATAACATAATGGGTAAATCAGGGGACTTTTGAGCAATTTCTTTAAAGTGTTGATACAGTCCCTCTTGAGGGGGTTTATTGTAATAGGGAACCACTTGTAATGATCCGTCTAAACCCAATTTAGATGCTTTTTCCGTTGCTTCTACCCCTTCTCTTGTAGAGTTAGAACCTGTGCCTGCAATAACTTTTCCTCGATTACCAACAGCTTTTTTAACTACCTGAAATAACTTATATTCTTCAGACCAACTTAAGGTAGGAGATTCCCCCGTTGTGCCGCAAATTACTAAGCCGTCGCTACCATTTTCTACTAAATAGTTAGCTAATTCCTCGGCTACTGCGTAATTTACTTGACCATTTTTATCAAAAGGAGTCACCATGGCGGTGATTACTAGTCCAAAACTGCGATCACTCATTCTTTCGTTTACTTTTTCAAAGTTAGTGGTTAATTTTTATTCTAAAAGCTTTTATTTATTAGCCGAACACAGCCATCTTTCTTTGATTAATAATTCCGCAATTTGCACTGCATTGAGGGCAGCCCCTTTCCGGATTTGATCTCCACAGATCCATAATTCTAAGCTATTAGGGTGAGAAATATCCTGACGAATCCGCCCCACCAACACCTCATCTCGTCCTGAAGCGTCCATAGGCATAGGAAAATAGTTTTTCGTCCAATCTTCAACTAGTTTAAGCCCTGGGGAATTTGCTACAATCATCCTAGCATCGGTCACAGAAAATTGAGCATAGAATTCCAAGTTAACAGATTCTGAGTGAGCACGTAGTACGGGAACCCGTATGCAGGTAGCCGTTACTCTTAAATTAGGCTCATTAAAAATCTTACGAGTTTCATTGACCATTTTCATCTCTTCAGTACAATATCCCTCGTGGTTAAGAGGAGAATTGTGGGGAAATAGATTAAAAGCTAAGGGATAGGGAAAGATTTCTGTTTGGGGGGGGTTACCGTTTAAAATAGCTTGAGATTGGACTTTTACTTCTTCCATCGCTCTTGCTCCTGCACCACTTGCTGATTGATAGGTGGAGACAACAATTCTCTTAATAGGTTGAACTCGATGGAGAGGATAAACCGCGATTCCCATCAGAATCGTCGTACAGTTGGGGTTAGCAATGATTCCTTTGTGGTACTTAGCCGTTTCAGGATTGATTTCGGGAACAACCAGAGGAACTTCTGACTCCATCCGAAAAGCGCTGGAATTATCTACCATTACCGCTCCTGATGCTACGATACTTTTTGCCCAGGTTTTGGAAGTTTCTCCTCCCGCCGATGCTAATACCAAATCAATATCCCTAAAGGAATTTTCTGTTACTGCTTCTACCAAAAGGGTTTCCCCTTTAAAAGTCAAGGAATTTCCCTCAGAGCGTTCAGAAGCCAAGAGTTTAAGACTAGCAACAGGAAAGTCACGATGTTCTAACAAGTTAAGCAACTCGGTGCCAACGGCCCCTGTGGCTCCCAGAATAGCTACTCTAACTGGTTTATACAATGAATATTACCTCCTAGGGAATCGGTTAAAAATCAGAAATTGCCATTGATTAATTGTCTGTTCTGAAGTTAAGAAAATTTTGACCTATAAGGGTTGGATTATTAATACTTAATCAGAATTTACACAGAGAAAAATATGTTTTAATGTTGTGTTTACAATATTCCTATATTATTGAGACTATACTAGCTCAGTTTAGCGAAAAGGCTTATCTTAATTCGGTCTAAAGGTGTTGTAAATGACCTAGTTTACCCTATCATAATAGAATGATGCGACAATGTACTCTTATCAAGAGAGGCATATCCCGGCAAACCCTGTCAACCGACAAAAAGCCGAGGGACTAATGATTGATTCTTAATGTTTTTAGGATATCATTGAGCTGCTTTTCCTTAAAGCATTAAGTTTAATTTAGGCTGGTATTACTGTAGTTTAATGTAATTGTTTGAGATAGAACGTCGATGAAAGTAACTCAGGAAAGACTCCCTGATAGTCAGATTGGCTTAGAAATTGAAATTCCGGCTGAAACCTTAGGGAAAGCCTACGAGAAAAAGGTCAATACCTTGGCGCATACTGCCAATATCCCTGGGTTTCGCAAGGGAAAAGTTCCCCGTAAAATCTTGCTTCAACGTCTAGGAACCAAGTACGTTAAGGCCGCGACTCTCGAAGAATTGATTCAGGAAAGCGTTAAAGAAGCTGTTCAGCAAGAAGAGTTAGAATTGTTGGGCAATTATCGGCTATGCTCTGATTTTGAAGAATTGCTGGAAAAATTTAATCCAGGGCAGTCTCTAACTTTCTCTGCCGCTGTAGATGTCTCCCCCAGTGTAGAACTGGGGGATTATAAAACCCTGAGTGTGAAAGCTGAAGAAACCCTCTATGATCCCAAACAGGTAGAAAACTGGTTAAAAGAACGACGAGAACAACAAGCTACCCTAATCCCTGTCGAAGATCGTTCTGCCCAAATGGGAGATGTGGCCATTGTTGATTATGTAGCGCATTTTGTACCGGAAGATGGGCAAGAAGTTTATGGTCAAGCAATTTCAGGAGTACAAGGGACAGATTTTCGCGTGGATCTCGCTGAGGGACGTTTCATTGAAGGCATGGTAGAAGGAATAGTTGGAATGAAACCAGAAGAAACTAAAGAACTTAAGGTGACGTTTCCTGAAGACTATCCAAGAGAAGATTTGTCCGGACGACCATCAATTTTTACCATTACTCTCAAAGAACTCAAAGAAAAAGAACTTCTCGAGCTTAATGACGATTTAGCTCGAGAAATTAGCGAATTTAAGACAATGAACGAATTAAAGGAGTCCTTAGAAAAACAGTTTATAGGAGAAGCCGAAAAAGCAACTAAGAAAAGCATCCATGATGGCATTATTGCTCAGCTAATGACAGTCTGTACGGTTGACATACCCGAGACTTTGGTTCAAGACGAAGTAACTCAAGTTTTGACTCAAACAGCCATGCAGATGGAACAAATGGGTATGGAGATTAGCCAATTATTTACTCAGGAAAAACTTCCAAAACTGCGAGAAAACGCTCGTCCAGAAGCAATAGAAAGGTTAAAACAATCCCTAATTCTTAAGGAATTAGCTCAAGTTGAAGGCATCCAAGTTAAACAAGCTATTTTTGACGAAAAAATTAACAAAATTAAAGAACAACTTTCAGACCGGGACGTAGATCTCAATAGATTAAACCAGATGGTCACAGACGAACTCTTAATAGAAGCGACTCTCGACTGGCTACAAGAGCAAGTTACTATAGAACTAGTCCCTGCAGGAACCTTCAAGAAAAAAGAAGCTGAGCAATCTTCAGCCGGCTCTGATCAGCCATTGACACCTACTGCAGAAGGATAGACCTCTCTTCAGGTGTGTAAACGGTTAATCTGATTCACTTTTTTCACACTTGAGGCATAATGTTGAAAGAGAGGATCAGTTCGCTGTTCCAGTTTGGGTGGACTAAAAATAGAAAATGCAAAACTAAAACCTATTAGGAAATGAGCCATTATTGAAAATCTTTCCCTTGACAGTTTAATTAAAGGCTATGAATAAATTGCGATTACTAGACTATTCCATCACCAACCAACATTTTTTAGAAATCTATTCCATGTCCATGAGTAAAAATATCGTCCCCATGGTCATAGAACAATCTGGACTAGGGGAAAGGGCCTTTGATATTTATTCCAGATTGTTACGAGAGCGTATCGTTTTTCTGGGAACTCCTGTTGACGATCAAGTAGCAGACTCAATCGTCGCACAATTACTTTTTCTCGACGCTGAAGACCCAGAAAAAGATATTCAGCTTTATATTAATTCCCCCGGAGGGTCTGTTTATGCTGGACTAGCTATTTATGATACTATGCAGCAAATTCGTCCCGATATAGTCACCATTTGTTTTGGATTGGCTGCTAGCATGGGAGCGTTTCTTCTATGTGGAGGAGCTCCTGGTAAGCGGATGTCCTTACCTAGTTCGCGCATAATGATTCACCAACCTTTAGGAGGAGTTCAAGGACAAGCCGTGGAGATTGAAATTCAAGCCAAAGAAATTCTTTATATCAAACGGCGGTTGAATGAAATGCTAGCCTATCATACCGGTCAACCCCTCGATACTATTGCAGTCGATACGGAACGGGACTTCTTTATGTCGGCGCAAGAAGCAAAAGAATACGGTTTAATCGATAAAGTGATTTCTCGGCAAGATCTGTCTGACCCCACTGTTCCCGTTACCTAAGTCAATTAACTCCAAGAGCTTATGTCTAAATACGACTCCCACCTAAAATGTTCATTTTGCGGTAAATCCCAGGAACAAGTGCGAAAACTGATCGCCGGTCCAGGAGTCTACATCTGCGATGAATGTGTTGAGCTATGCAACGAAATTTTAGATGAGGAATTGATGGATACTCCGACAGCGGCAGTGTCCGCAGGTTCCTTAAGAGCTGAAGAGTCCCAACCTAAACGTCGTTCAAGTCGCGAACATCTTTCCCTAAATCAGATCCCCAAACCTAGAGAAATTAAAAACTACCTAGATGAATACGTTATTGGACAAGATGAGGCTAAAAAGGTTCTTTCCGTAGCAGTTTATAATCACTACAAGCGTTTGAGTCTTAACCCGTCTCCAGAGGGAGATGGTCCGGACGATTTTGTTGAACTGCAAAAATCGAATATTTTGTTGATGGGTCCAACAGGTTCAGGAAAAACTCTTCTCGCGCAAACCCTGGCCCAGATCCTACAAGTACCCTTTGCCGTTGCTGATGCCACCACATTAACTGAGGCTGGTTATGTGGGGGAAGATGTAGAGAACATTCTACTACGGCTATTACAGGTAGCTGACTTAGATGTCGAGGAAGCCCAGCGAGGTATAATTTATATAGACGAAATTGATAAAATTGCTCGTAAGAGTGAAAATCCTTCCATTACCCGTGATGTTTCTGGGGAAGGCGTACAACAAGCTTTACTCAAAATGTTGGAAGGAACAGTAGCCAATGTTCCTCCCCAAGGCGGAAGAAAACACCCTTATCAAGACTGCATTCAGATTGATACCAGCAACATTCTCTTTATCTGTGGTGGGGCATTTGTCGGTTTAGATAAAGTGATTGAACAACGACGCGGGAAAAAGTCCATAGGCTTTATTCGCCCTGGAGATGGTAGTCAAGCTAAAGACAGACGAGCAGCTGACTTGATGCAACAAACCGAACCAGACGATTTAGTTAAATTTGGCATGATTCCTGAATTTGTGGGACGAATTCCAGTAATGGCTGCCTTAGATCCTCTAGATGAAGATACCCTTATTGCCATTCTAACTAAACCCCGCAACGCCTTGGTAAAACAATATCAAAAACTATTGAAGATGGACAATGTTCAGTTAGATTTTAATAAAGAAGCAGTGCGGGCGATTGCGAAAGAAGCCCATCGTCGCAAAACGGGAGCAAGAGCATTGCGGGGAATTGTGGAAGAATTGATGTTAGAAGTGATGTATGAATTGCCTTCTCGTAAAGATGTTAAGCGGTGTATGATTACTGAGGAAATGGTCGAAAACCGTTCAACAGCTGACCTGTTAGTTCATCCCTTGTCTTTACCAACTCCAGAGTCTGCTTGAAGTTAGTTAAACGTTCAAAATGGAGCAAATGGCAGCAGGACTAACTTTAAATATTCAATATGTAAAAATGGCGAAAATGTTCTTTTTTGCTACATTAGATAATGAGAAAACTTATTTAAAAAATGTTCCGAAATTTTTAGAGGTGTAGTAACTGTTTTAGAGGTATAGTAACTGCCCTCTGGGTATAATGTAATCCTTGGGACTAAAATGATCTCTTCTGAGAAAAAAAAGTTACGACGTAAACTCTTAAAACAACGTCAATCTTTAGATAAGAAAATATGGCAGGAAAAAAGCAATAGCCTTTGTGAAAAGATAAAATCTTTATCTTTATTTCAGGAAGCCAAAACAATTCTGGCGTATTTCGCCTTTCGCCAGGAACCTATTCTTAATTCTCTATTTACAATGGAACACTGTTGGGGGTTTCCTCGTTGTGTCGATCAATCCTTAATTTGGCATCATTGGATTCCTGGAGATGCTATAAGTGCAGGAACTTATGGGATTTTAGAACCTGACTTAAATGCTCCAATTTTAAACTCTTTTGAGGTTGATTTAATCTTGGTTCCTGCTGTCGCTTGTGATCATCAAGGGTATCGCTTAGGGTATGGAAGAGGGTTCTATGATCGTTTATTGAATTCTACTCAATGGCAACATATTCCTACCATAGGAATTATTTTTGATTTTGCCTATGTTAGTCGACTATCAGTTGAGCCTTGGGATTGTAAATTAAAGGCAATTTGCACCGAAACACAATATTTAAATTTATTAGAATCAGATAATTGAGTATATCTGCTTAGAAATAGATAAATTTGTCTACCATAGAAATTTACTGATTTACTGAAAGATTCTCTAAGACTGCCGTTAGCATAAAGTTGTGTGATAATACACGGTCGGTTAATGTTAGGTTTGATAAAAAAACTTGTAAGAAGAACATTTATTTAGACGAATTATAAAGTATTTTTTTATGACTGAATTAGGGGCTGTGATGATAATGGATGGACAGATTTACCTAGAAGAAGATACAATAACTACCAAGTATCTCATCCCGAAGCAGTACTAAACCGATCTCTGTTGATGCACTTCGGGTTGTTAAAATAACAAAAGAATTGTATTTGAAGGAGAAAAGTTGATTAACTGGGGAAGTTATTACTTAGGGTTATGGTAGTTGTTTTTACTTATTCTCTTAAGAGTTCCATACTGACTGTTTCTACTTTGACTTTTGATGCTGTAACAATAGCTGAATTAGAAGTTAAAGAAATCTAATCTATATCAAGAGTACTCAATTATCTCGATTGTCCAATAATATTGCAATTTAGTTGTTTTAATTGAGAAAAAATATGATTTAATTTATAACTTGTTTTCCTGATAATAGAGCAGATTAATGGTGATATAAATTAGGTAATTTTGTGGAATAAAATCAATAATTTTTAGCAGCGTTAGCCTAGAGATTATTGCAAGAATGGTGCAATGATAAAGATGTGTTAGGAATTGACTTGCGACCCCAACCTCGTTTTGTTCCTTGTTCTCCTCAAGTAATTGAAGAACTTAATAAAAAAGTTAAGCAACAGATTCAAAAAGTTATAGGTATTTTAGATGGATATAATCTTCAAGAAGAAGTAGTCATAATTGTTATTACTAAAAGGAAAATTAAACTAATTAATTTTAAGCCTAAGCTTTTCATTCCAAATTTTTTTTGAAGATGTATCTAGTGGTTTGTATGAGTTAATTAAAAATTCAGATAAATTAATGATTAAACAACTTAATAAATGTTAATTGTGAAGGGACGCGTATGCTTGTATTTAGCTTTGTTTAATTTTAGGGTATGTCTCCACCAGTTACATAGTGATGACAGAAAAAAATACACCAAGGGAATGAAGGAATGGATAGTAAGTAAGTCAACTTATAATAAATGTAAAATAGAAAAGTAGTTTTTTGTAAAATTATTATATGCTAGCCTGTCTAAGAATTTATATAACAAAATTAAAAGAGTAAAAACTATAAAAGTTAACTAGCCACTTAAAAAGTATCTATAGAAGAAGAGGAAAGAAAAAAAAATTATGTTGAAATCCAAGAGAATAGTAATTTTAAAAATACAGATTAGGTAAATACATCACAAAATATAGTTAAAAAAATAACTTAAGAAATTACATCTATTGTTTCTGTAGATTTCTAGTCTATATAAATAATATATGGGTGGCATAAAATAAAAACTTATGAAATTACTATAAAGATATTTACCAACAAATACAATTCAGTTAAAGTAGTCAAATAAAATATTATTGCAGAAAAATTACTCTAAAAAATATTGATTTTTTAAATCAATATTCAAATCTAATTACTTAAATGTTAAATCTGTAAAGTAATTTGTTTTTCTTCCATTTATTTAAAGCTATCTACTCACTTGTTTCTGGAGTCCTAGTCCATGCTCTGTAATTCACCGTTAGACCCTTGGTCCACTTTAGTCTGTCGGGTTTATCTATGCAAGCTTCACTATCTCCTAGGTGGATTGCATAGGTCACCGTACTATTGAGGTTATTCAGAGCGATTTGAGAAACATGTTTGCCATCGTTCTCAGAATCAGCATTCCGCGAAAACTGACTAGTATCCGGCTCAAATCTTTCGCCATCTAGGTTAGAGTATATATTATCACTAACTTCCCACTCTTCGGCAATGAACCATACGTCATTTTCAAAGCTGATTTCCTCGTCGGACTTATTTTCATGCTTGGAGTAAGTTCAACAAAGGAATTGAAGAACCAATTAATTTTCTAAGGTAAGCTGCTACTCTTCGCAGAACTCGACTAGTACCCATCGGCGAAAGTTTGATTTTTCTACTTAGCTATTAAGTCAGTTGGGTCGGAGTTTTGCTGCCTATAATTTTACCAAACACATCGTAGACTATGCGGAACAAATGTCCAGCATCTTCAATCATTTTGCGAGCAGCACTGTTGTTCATAGTAGTCAGTGTCTTAAAATTACTATACGGAAAGTCGACATCACAGCTACCACAGTCCTACAGGTGAATATACTGGTCCAAAAAATTGCCTACTTGTTATTCGTTACACCTCTTTCAAAAAAGTATGTTGCGTTATAAAGTCAGATTATTAACAAAATTTTTTCCTTTAGTATAAAGTGGAAAAATACTTCATATTTTCCACTGAAAAAGTTAGTGAAGATTATTAGTCAGTAGTCATTGACTCTGGGTTAAAGTTAATAAATTTTACTTTATTTTTTACCATCTTATTACTTTTAGTGTGGTATAAATTTTATCAGATACATTGTTTATATGAAAAAAGTAGTCGATGGACAGCAATTATTGGTCCTTTTTATAGTGGTTTAGCTATTTTTTGTACAGGTTACATTTATCATAAATTTTTTTATTTTTGCTGTGTAGAGGAAATTCTTCCCCTTTTTATGGATGGTGTCTTCAGTCTTTGATAAACCTCCCTAATAGTTGCGGTTCCTATCTAAATCCCGATATCCTAGCAAACTACAGAGCTTGATTAATTGAAGGTGTAGCTTTTTGATAGGCTTCACAATTTCTTTCTTAAATATTCAACTACTAGATAGGGTAGTAAGTGGTTGATTTACTACGAAAAGATTATGATACTATTGTAAATAGTAATCTATTTAGCTATGAATATTTAGTTATAAGACATGATAAGCACACCTGAACTTATCCGACTTGCTTTTTGAGTAATAATATCAGTCTAATTATATTAGACTTGTTCAATAATATTAAGTTCAGGAATTAGACTAAAAAAAAGATTAATTTCAAGATATTAACTTTTAAGAATAAACTTGAATTTTTAGAGACTCCTTAATGATGTATATCTTTAAGAAGATAACTGTAGGCTGTTGTAGTGTATGTTTATACATCATAAAATCAATTTTGGTCTGTTGTAGGAGAAAAAAATAAGAGACATTGGCAAAAAAATTGTGGTTTATATAACGTCTTATACTCAATACTTGGTTTATGAATAGTCTCTCAAAAAAATCTATTACTTATATGGAAAAAATACGACATAATTCAATCGTTTTAGTTTTTAAGCTGGCTAAAGCATCACTACCCCGTTTTAAAGCAAAATCCAATTCTAATAGAATAGGCAAGGTTGCTAAGAGTTGCTGACTAGAAAAAGATTGTAATTCTCTTCGCAAAAAGTAAAGACGTTTGTAGTTAACAATATCAGCAACTTTGGCAATCACTTTGTCATCTTTTTGACCAGATTCAATTTGAAGTTTAACCATTGCCCAAGTGCGGAATTGTCCCACTAAAGTTGCTACAAGTTTTAAAGCGGGTTCATTATGGGAAATCAAATCAGTAATTAATTTTAAAGATTGTTCTTTATTCCCCTGACGAATAGCTTGAGCAAGTTGTAAACTGCTTTGGTTACTAGCATTGACTAAGGTAGTAATAATATCTGTCCCTAAGGGCGTGGTTCTATCGAGACTATAGAGGCGTAGCTTTTCTAGTTCATAATTTAATTTTCGCGTGTTATTCCCGATAGACTCTACTAATAACTCTGTTGCTTTAGGCGTTAGTTGAACGCTAATTTCCTGACAAATGTGCTTAACTTGATTAATTAATTCATCAGTTTTCCAAGGAGAAATAAGAGAAAATTCTTTAACTTCGGCATATTTTTCTAAAAGTTTGGTAGATTTTAGTCGTAAATTAGGTTTGTTGTTTAATGTTAACAATAGATGAGAATTTTCGGGAATAGCAGGTAAAGTTTGTTGCAGTTGGGAAAATATCTCTTCGGAACACTCATGACAGATGGTAGGGTTTATAACCCAGACAAGTCTTTCTCCTCTGCCAAAAACTGAAGTCATTGCTTGATTTAAGGCTTTTTCTATGGCATTAGCCTGATCTCCATAGATTTTATCGTAATTAAATTGAATCCAGTTAGGATCGAGGAGAGTTTCTAGTTTTTTCTTAACAGTTTGGGTGATTGCAAAGTCATCTTCACCCCACAATAAATAAATTGGCATATAAAATTTAAGATAAATTAGAGAAAATAATAATATCAGGTTGTTGAATTCTTAGAGGAAAAAAGCTTGGACGAAACTTATCAAACCTATGTCAATCGGGTAGCAAGACTGACCATACCGGATATTTATCAAACCCAACTTCAGAATATCCAAAAATCACCTAAATTTCAGGGTGGAAAATTTGTTGCTTTTCCCGGTTATACAGTTCTTACTCCTCCTTACGCAGAAGATTTTCTTAATGAGGAATTTTATCATCATCTGGAAACCATACAACAGCAATTGTCGGAAGAGATAGACTCAGATATAGTTGCTTGGGTACCCCCAAATAGTTTTCATTTAACCTTGGCTGATTTAATTTGGGACAAAAGTTATCAAGAAGCGGTTCAAGATAGCCCTAATTTCGACCAAAAAATTCAAGTTTATATGGAAGAAAGTTTTAAAAACTACCAAAAAATTGAACTAGAAAAAAATGAGCCTAAATGGCAATTATTAGGTTTACTAGTGTTTCCTCGTGCTCTAGTCGCAGGATTAGTACCTTGTGATGAGTTATCCTACGAAAAAATTGTTCAATTAAGGCGGTCAATTTATCAAAATATGGATTTAATAGCTTTGGGAATTGAACAACAGTATTATTTTACAGCTCATATTTCTTTGGGATATTTTACGGAAAATATATATGAGCTTGATCGAGATTACTTAGCCTCTGTTTTAACTACCTTTGATGATAAATGGTTAGAAGCTGAACCAAAGGTTTTAACAATTCGCCAGGCTGAGTTACGCAAATTTAAAGATATGACGAATTTTTTACCCAGTGATAATAATCCTAGAGTAAAATTTTAGGTTTTAAATTTGGTTAGAAAGTAGGATAAATTAGATATAGTCTTAAACTATTTGAGAGATTGTTTGTCGATGATTAAATCAAGTAAAAATTATATTTTTTGTAGGGTAGTTAAGTTTTTATTGATAAACAGTCTCTTCAGATTTTCCTAAATTGATAATTTATCATCTATTAAATTTAGGGTATTAGCATACAAAATACTCGATGCTATAACTGTGGGAACATTAATGTCAGGAGGAGACTAAATTCTTATCCAATACAATCCTTCAATAAGAGCATGGCAACCGGTAAAAATTGCCTGTCCTGCTGCGCAATTTACGATCTATAGGTTTCTTGATAACGGTGTAGAAGTCACTATCAAAGGATTGTAATTGCTCTTTTCTAAAAAGTTAATAGTCTTTAATTATTTAATGTTATTATCGTTATTATAGTCCACGATATTATATTCTATTCATTTCTCTATTCCCTCTGATTTAATTTTATAGATGGATGGATAACAAGCTTTAAGATAAGTACTTTTAAGACCTTTTTGTGCTTTTATAAAAGATTTAGGAATACAAGAGTTTTTATTTAATCCTCTAACCAAAATATTAATAATGGCTTGACTTCCGCTTAGGAAATATTCACAACCCACATCGGTACAAATAAGATTTTAAACCTGACAAAAGGAAGCATTCTCAATCAATTAAGCGATATACATAATAAAATTTAATATTTTTATCTATTAAATTTTCTACAGAACTATTAATAGATTGCAGTAAAAATGAGCTTTCAATTAAGTTTAAATAAATAACAACTAAAGTCTAAATTAATTGTCAGTTAGCTTATAATTAAATAGTATAAATATTTTTTATTTTATAAAAAATAGCCAATATTTTTATTTAAATTATTTTAACAACGTCTAAGAATTTCCTGATTTTTAATAAAAAGAAGTTCCACTTTCAAATTTTAATCCTTAGGGTCAAAACTATGAGCCACTTCTCCAGCAATGGTATGACGTTTTAAAATAACTATTGTTTGCCATATTGAGTTACTAATGCTCTACGGTTAAGCCTTTACTTCCGCTTATAAAGCTATCATATACATAAAAAACAATAAAACCCTTGATGATTAGCATCTATTAACTCTACTAAATTTAAGATAGTAAAGATGACCTAACCATAACATAGCACTATTGGTAAAAAACTTTAATAATAAGCATGCTGTTTAAAAATTTAAAAAATCTAAAATAAAGTTTTTTCAACGTCAATATTAATGGTTTTACACGACAGGTTTATTAGAAACTATCTTTTTACTTCTATGGATTAGATTATCTATGTTGTGAGTAAAATTTAGACTAAATATTTTAATTTTGTAGTAGTTAAGAAGTTGAAATCTTCTATAAAAAATATATTTTTTACTACTAAACTTCTGATATGAAACTTATATTTTTTTAAAAAAAAAGAACGGGGAATACATTCTAACTTTCGGTTTTCTGATCAGACTAATAGTTATTCTACTTTTCTTTTTTAAGAAAGTTAAGAATTCTTTCTTTCATATCTTTTTTTGTATTCTTTTCCTGTACTAACTTTGATTAAAGTAGTACTTCTTTTAATCGGTCAAACTAGACCATATAATTCATCTTTATGAAATCTTTAAGCAAAAAAATAGTGCTTTTGGGTAAAAAACATTTATTTTCAAGAAATGATTGATTTTTTGAAAAAATTAATTAATATTTAATATCTTTTATTTCTTTTTCTTAACTGTTCCCTATTCCTAATTATTAGCTCACTATATTAAGTCCGGTAAAACTTCATATTTGTGATATTATAATTATGAAATAATATAAAGACTATGAATAATATGTCCATTATTTGTAAGGCTAAGATAGAGCGATAAAATTATCTCAATTTTTACAAGATCAGGAGAATTATGTTCCATATAATCAACATTATAGATAAATTAATTTTTATATTTATTTGTATTTTTTAAAGCTTCTTAAATATAAATTTATTATTAATAACTCTAGGATTTTATCTAGTAGATATTTTTGTTTATTCAACTAGTGAAGAATCCTATTAATTTTTATTGATAGTTTTATGTTCTCAGGCTTTGAGGATTTTTCTTGAAGCTTTTTAATAAGCTTTTTTTGGGTTCGATCAAAATCAACTTAACCATACGCTAATATTGGCGTATGGTTAAGTCTTAAGAAGACTTATTTTTAAATAAAGCTTTATATAAAACAAATAAAATGGACCCTAAGATTCCGAGCATGATTACAGAGGTCACTAACCGTAAGATACTATTGAGTAAGGATAGAGCCACAATAATCGCTACAATAGCCAGGCCTATTTTTGTATAAATAGCTAGTTTATTGTACCATTGTTTGAGGCGAACTAGGAAACTTTTAGGATTTTCATTAGCCTTAAAAGACCACACAGAAAATAGTTCAGATTCTTGGTTTATTTCCGCTTCTAAATCTTTGAGGTGTTGCTCCCCGTCTTGAGGATTTTGCTGACTCATAGTATTTGGATGTTAACTGAAATTGCTATCTAGATTCTGTGTCTATTATAATGGCAATACTAGAACATTAGGATATAATAAATATTAGTGTTCTTAATTTTCTCATCCCTAAAATAATTTTAGGGATGAGAAAATTAAGAACATATATTATCATTTTGTAACCTAGATAATTATTCAGCAATCTATGTCTCTTAAACATAGCTATCGTATTTACTTAACCTATAGTTTTAATCTTTTGATAACATTTTTAGTTACTGTTTTTTTATTTTTTTGAGACAAGTATATCATCATGCATTTGAGTCTATAATTTTCAGGAGTTTCACACTCTAAATTTTGTATAATTACTTTAGCTTAATCGTGTACCGACAAAAAACTCGTTATTAATAATTGAAAATCAAAACAACAAGTGATGATAGCCACTATCATCGCTGCTCGTCAAAAAGTTCGCACTTTTTTTAAATATTTCTTCAAGTCCACAGGAAGCTGATACCAATCCAGTGAAAAAAGCTTATCTTACTTTATAAGTGGTAATTTTTCATACTTTATCTAAGGCATTTTCTAATAAAACAGGTCATAGCAGAATAAAATATTTTTATACTTCAATAATCAGAATTGTCGAACGTAATGGCTTAAATCAGTAGGTAATTAAAGTAAATACTTTCCAAAATAACTTCAAAGAGGGTGATTGACTCAATTAATTAGGGTAATGATCAAATTTCAGTATGTTATTGGACTTTAGATACAATTGAATAGACTAATAGTACATCCAAAGAAATTAATATGTGATTGTCCTAGGGTTACAGAGCAAAATATTATATCATTATCAATATATAACAAATACTTTATTTTATAAATATATCTATTAATTTAAAGGTAAAAATATACAGTACTTACAAAGTATTTTTGTATCTTTACGTATAATATAAAAATTTTTATCTTATACGTAAAGATAGTAAGAGTTAAAACGTATATTTGTCAGCAGCAAAACCAGCTTAAGTTAAAAGTTACATGCAATAATTATGTTAACTATCTTAGTTAAGTCTGAGATTAATGATAGTTAACATAAAGTAATTAGTTCATAAAAATTTAGGTCAATAGTTTAATTAGAATATGGTCTTTATCTAAAAAATACATTATCTATATTATTTTTAATATATTATCTCAGAGAATATTTATAATTATTTTATCGAATTCTTTTATTAATTAAACTAGAATTAACTCCATAATATTGAGCTGCTTGTGACATATTAAAACTTAATATTTCCTGTTTCATGAGTGAATATTGAGCCATAGGTTTAATTGATTTAATGCCAAGACATTTGATGATTTCCGTTGCAATTGCTTTGGCTAGTAAAGGAGGAACCGAATTACCTACCTGACGAAATCCATGCCATTTAGTAACATGAAATCTAAACCAATCAGGATAAGAATGAAGTCTTGCAGCTTCTCTAACAGTAATACATCTAGGGGTAATAGGATGAATGGGACGAGGGGAAGTATGCCCTCCTCTACTACTAGGAGTTCCTGCTCTTAAGGTGTTACATATACTATCACAATCTAACCTTAATAATCGACTAATAGGTTCAGTTTTTCCCGGAAGAGTTTTATTAAATCTTTCCTTAGATATAAGAGTATGTTTTGTTCTTAAGCTAGATGTTAGAAGGTTTTTTTCGTAGCTTCTTTGATAAGAAAAATCATCATCTAAGTCGACTAAAAATCTCAATTTTTTTACGTAATTACTTTGTGTACCGTAATTAACAATAGTCCAATCTCTCTTTTCAAGTTCAGGATAATTATTGACTTCAGGTAAGTCCTTAATTGCATCCCAAACGGTAGGACAATTAGGTAAAATAGACCTGGTTTTGGTTGCTAATTTATGAGTGAAATTATTACTGATAGCTTGAGGATAGTTAGGTAAAGTCAATCTTTTCTGACATCCCAACAAAAAAAGTCTTTTTCTATTTTGGGGAACTCCATAATTAGCAGCATTTAAAATTTGATAATTAGTTTCTATTATATAATTATTTTGAATGAATTTATCGAAAATATTTTCTAAGAGTTGTTGATATTTTCCGATAGCCATTCCCGGAACATTTTCAAGTACAAAATACTTTGGATTCAACTCTAAAACTAATCGAATAAAATGATAAATTAATAAATTTCTTTCATCTTCTAAAAGACGTTTACCTATTAAAGAAAATCCTTGACAAGGAGGTCCACCAAATATAACATCAATGGAGCGATTACCAATTTTTGATAGTTGTTTAATTTCTGATCCAGTAATTTCTTGTATATCCCGACAAATGGTTGTCCAAAACGGAAAGTTATACTCATGAATAGCGCAATGAATGGGATCTATTTCTATTGATGCAAGAACATCAAATCCAGCTTGTTCAAAGCCTAATGTCATTCCTCCTGCACCAGCAAATAAATCAATAGCAATTGGTCTTTTGTGATTGATTTGCAAATTTTAATTACTCCTTAAAATTCAACAATAACTGGAGCATGATCGCTCGGTTTTATCAATTTTCTTGGCTCAATATCAATAGTGCAACTAATAGCTTTTTCATAAAGTGTTGGGGTAAGATAATGGTGATCAATCCGCCATCCGCGATTGTCCTGAAATCCGCCCGCTCTATAGTCCCACCAGCTAAAATACTCACCTCCTGATGTGAATTTTCGAAAGGCATCTTTTAATCCTAACGAAAGGATGTCTTGTAAAGCTTCCCGTTCTAACGGAGAAGACATAATATGATTCTCTTTAGACTTATAGTTATAAATATCTCTATCTTCTAAGGCAATATTAAAATCTCCACAAATACATAACTTTTGATTAGATTTATCTAAAATATTAGCTACATATTGTTTTAGGACTTTTAACCACCGTAACTTATAGTTATATTTTTCACTTCCTACAGAAGTACCATTAGGGACATATAAATTGACGATCCTTACATCCTCTAAGATTCCTGTAATAACTCGTTTTTGCTCATCAAACTCTTCTAATAAAAAATCCTTAATAATAGGACTAAATCCAGTGTTAACATCTTCTAAGGGTTGACGACTGAGAATAGCGACTCCATTGTAGGATTTTTGTCCATAAATATAAACGTGATAACCCAATTTTTCAAAAGTGCTTTTAGGAAAATCGTGATCAACCACTTTAGTTTCTTGTAAACAAAGAGCATCCACACAACTACTATTTAACCAGTCTATGACATGGGGTTGTCTAATACGAATTGAGTTAACATTCCAGGTAGCAATTCTCATATACTCTAGTATTCTTTGTAAGTTTATAATGTTAGATTTATTTTGAGCAACAGTGTTTCACACACAATCAAAAATTTTTATAAATGTAAACTTCAAATTATCTGGACAGTAGTCTAGGTTCTCTATCATCTAAATAAACTAGCAATTGATACTAATAAGAAAAAAAAATAACAGACGGGTTTTCTTTATTGAGACTATTTTAAAGGTGTAATGATTTGCAAAAAAAACTATGAGAAAAAAAGGTCTTTACAAAAACTCTAACAAACTTTAATTTAAGAAGCATGAACTACTGCCATATTACTTATTAAAAGCTTAATAGCAGCTTGATATTGTAAATCTATATCAGTACCAATTTGTTGATAACTAATAGGGTCTTGGGGAACGACTTCATCAGGAATAATTCCTAATCTATGAATATCTTTGTGGTTGGGAGTTTCATATTTAGCTACTGTTACCGCTAATCCTGCTCCATCAGGTAACTCGAACAAAGACTGAATTAAACCTTTGCCAAAGGTTTTTTCGCCGACTAATATACCTCGACCATTATCTTGTAATGCTCCGGATACAATCTCACTAGCACTGGCGGTTCCTTCGTTTACTAGTACGGCTAAAGGAGCTTCTGTTAACGCGGAACCAAAAGCAGAAAAACTATCTCGAATTCCTTGACGATCAACTGTATGAACTATAGTTCCATTATTTAGCCAAAGACGAGCAACTTCAATCCCTGCCTGTAACAATCCCCCTGGGTTATTTCGTAAATCTAAAATATAAGCCTTAGTTCCTTGTTGTTCTAAATTAGCCACTGCATCAGCAACATCTTGGGCTGCATTAGCACTAAATTGACTAAGGCGAACATAACCAATAGGAATGTTTTGGGTTTGATTATCAATATCAGCAAATACCGGACTTAGCGAAATATGAGCTCGCATAATGTTAATTTGACGAATGACCTTTTCATCCTTGTAAGGTTTGATGGTTAGAGAAACTTGTGTTCCATTCGCTCCACGCATTTTGGTAGCTGCTTCATCAAGAGTTAAAGTAGTGGTGTCTACTCCGTCAATTTTCAATATGCGATCACGTGCTTTGATACCAGCGGACTCAGCTGGTGATCCTGTTAAGGGCGCAACCACTTCCAATTTGCCCGTCTCGGGATTGATATTGATCTGTAAACCTACTCCTGATAATTCTCCAGCAGTACTCATTTGTAAGTTGTTATATTGTCCTGGTCGTAGAAGGCGAGTAAAAGGTTCATCGAGAGTGGCTAACATTTCGTCAATGGTGTCGTAAGTTTCTTTACGATCATGAAGATGTCGTTGCAGAAATTTTTGACGTAATAACCACCAATTTTGGTTATTAAATGAATTATCTATGTAGGCTTGATTAACCAATCGCCAAGACTGAAGTAAGAGTTTTTGATCTTGCGTAAACGCTGAAGCAATTGGACTACCGACGAAGCAATTGAGCAAAAGGGAACAAATAACTAGAATAGTAACCAATAACGTACGTTTTCTCATGAGAAAGGTAGATAATTGATGTTTTGTCTTTTTCTTAAAAAAGGGACTCATGGCAGAAGTCAGAAATGATAAGTCAAAAGTAAAATTTCTTTATCGGGTTAGGTTTGAGAAAAAAGTTTTATCAATCCCTATACTTTTAATTCTATGGTCTCACTGTGCCGAAAGTTTTAGCAAAAATTTTACTAAAAACTTCTACTTTAGTTTGACTTAGAAATCTAATTGATAGGTTTTGTAACAAAAATAGAAGTAATTATCCAAGTGACTGAAGTAGTTCTTGCCATGATCCACAGAAGTACTGTTAAGAATAACACGTAAGAGGCAATCACCATATAAGTGGAGCATTACAGACTCAAGAAAAGTGTTTGACTCAATCTCTCCTTCTAGGATAATCAAATAGAGACTAATCAAATACTATGCTTTTCTTGCCTCTTTTAGAAAGCCAAATTATTGTAAATGTGCTCAAAAAGTTAAAATTAATCAAGTATTATCGCTAATATTTAAGCTTACTCCCTAATAGAAAAAAAAATTTCCATTGATCAATAATGAAGTATGTACAGCTATTTTAGCTATATTTCCAGGGTTTTTAGACAAAGTAATCTAAATCGTTCCTAATTTACCCCAAAAACTTATCCTAGTGATTTTCGGCAAAATTCATCAATAATAGAAAGCTATCCCTAGCCTAGTCTTAGCAGAAAAGGAGCAAAAGTTCCTTCAAGCCACTGATGTAGAATCATATAAAAGTTCTTAATCCATCAAACTATCAATGAAGCGATTAATTTAGTAACCGATGAAGACATGATTTGGTGGTTTTAACACTGCAAATAGCGATTGAATTTTGAGAAAAATAGGAGAGAACTTATAAAACTTTATCCCTCACTTCTAGCTGTTAAGAAAACATAATTATCTATAGAGACTGCTAAATTTTATTAAGCATAGTCATAAAAAATTAGCTCATATATTTTTATAAACAGAAGAACTCCTCAAGAGAATAATTTTATATTAATAAAATTAGATAGTAATAATACTATTACTTTTTAGTAATGCTCATTATTGAAATAATTACGTTGATTTTTTAACTATTTTTACTTTAAAATAACGTGTCTATTTTATGCTAATTTTTATTTTTTCGAAAAATATAGTCATTATTGTAGAATAATAACCTAAACTATTAATAATTGTTATATAGTTATACGTAATTTTTTTAGTTATTATTCTACAATAAATAAAAAAGGTAAAAATATTTTTACCTTTTTTATTTTCCGCTTAACTCATTGAAGACAGTAAAAACTCAATAATAAAAAATTTTACTCAAAGTATCACTTCTACTTTTATTTTACTTATTAGTTTATAAAAAATAAATTTATTCAACTTAGCTTTGCTTTTTCAGGCTAGCTGTAGTAAAATGAGATTATTAGAAATAAAATTATTGATTTTAAATATAGTAAAATATAGTTTATAAAATATGTTTTATTAATCAAATATATACTATTATTTATTATGATATATTTTTTTTTATAAAAATTATAATCTTAGCCATAATCAAATTTTTATACCTTTACTTTATTGAGAGTTTTAGGAAAAAATGTCATACTGAATAAGTATTAACTACACCCCAATAAAAACTCTTGGACAGAACCACTTTTAACTCTATTAGTCATAATATCTCCATTATTCGAAAAAAACTAAAATCCTGTTATTGGCAAAAATCCGTTATTTGGTTATTGTTAACAGGGCTTATACTACGTTTAATAATTGCTTTCTGGCTGCTTCCTGGTTATGACGAAGGTTACTATTATCTATATACTCGCCATTTAGATTGGAGTTATTTTGATCATCCGCTATTAGTTGCTCTAACGACAAATTTTGGTGTTTGGATCACTGGTATCACGTCTCTTTTTACTCTACGTTTGGGAACAGTAATTTTATATACAGGGACTCTATGGTTACTATATTTAACTAGTGCTAGACTATTCGATCATCAAACTGCTAAATTAACTCTATCAATCGTCTCAGTAGTTCCTATTTTTAATGTAGGATTTGGGGTGATTACTCTTCCTGATAGTCCTTTAATCTTTTTTTGGACTGCAAGTTTATATTGTGCAGCTGTTGAGTTTTTTCCAAATTCTAATCGAAATTTCTATCCTACTTATCGCCTCGCTATTTTAGGAATTCTTGTGGGATTAACTTGTTTAGGTAAGTATCATGGATTTATATTAGGGTTAGGATTAATTGGATTTTGTTTAACCAGTCCTCCCCATCGCCGCGTCTTCCTATCGCGTTGGACAGGATTAGGGATTATATTATATATTTTAACTTTATTTCCCCTTTGGTTTTGGAATTTAAACCACGATTGGATTTCATTTCGTTTTCAATTATTAAATCGTTTTGAATCTCCTCCAGAAGGAGAAATATCACCCTCAAGATACAGTTTATTTAATGTATTTTCTATTTTTTTGACAGAACTTGGTTTGCTATTTCCTACTATTGGTATTCCTTTATGGTGGGTTGTTTTAAGGTCAAGTTTATCTCAATTGATAAGATTATTTGATGATAACTTACATATAGTTTCAGGAAAATCACAGCAGACATTCAGTGAGTACAATTTAGCTCAAAAACAATTATTTATTTTATGGGTTTCTCTTCCATTAATGCTAGGATTTACTCTGCTTGGCGGTAAACAACAAATTCTTGTTACTTGGCCAATTCCAGGGCTTTGGAGTGGGACTTTATTATTGGGATTTTATAGTATTCAATGGAAACAACAGTCATCCAATTTAATTCGATGGTGGATTAGAGGAACAGGGATAATAACTACTATTATTTTACTCCTATTGCTACTTCATACAACAACAGGAACCTTTTATAAATCTAGCCAATATTCCCCTTTTGGTAATTTTTTGACTCCTAAAAACGATCCTACTAAGGAACTAATTGATATCGAACAATTGCGAAAGGTTTTTGCAGAATCTTCAGAACTTATGAATGCTTTAGATGAAACGACTTTTATCTTTACTAATGCATATTACTTAGCTGGATTAATCGATTTAGCTTTGCGACCTTTAAAAAATATTCCTGTGACTTGTTTTAGTTATGATATGCGGGGATTTATTTTTTGGCATGATACTAATCAATGGGTCGGAAAAGATGGACTTTATATTACTTTAGAACAATTCCATAAGATGCCTCATTTAAAGAATGATTTTAGTCGTTACTTTGAAGAGTTTCAGGAGATTGGTACTGTTCCTATCAGTTTAGGAGGAGTGGTAGTTAATGTGTTTCATGTTTATAAAGCAAAGACTTTCCTTAAACCTTATTCCCTAGAAGAGTCTTTCTTATTTTATAAAAATCAGTCGCTAGTATTCTAAACAATATAGTTGATATTTAATCAATTAGATTATAAATATATATATAAGGAATAATTACTTATATATATATTTTATTTTTAAAGAAAAATAAAATATATATTAATTCTAGTCTAGAAATTTAATTAAAGTAATAAACTAATACCTAGTAGTTGAAATAAAGTCTTAAAAAAATAATAGTATTACTTATTAATTACTAAATATTTTATAATATAAATCTTAAATATATAAGCGTTTTAACACTTTATTTTCTTATATTCGAGAACACGCAAAATAAATTAAAAATTTTTTTAAAAAAGTCTTGTTTTATTCTCGCTCAGGATTAAAAGAGGTTTACTGTTGATCAAATCAGACTAAAAATGACAATCTTTCCTCAAAACTATTTTTTAACAAAAGGAGGTAATTAATTCTGATTATTTATTTAACTAGTCGATAAAATTAAAAGTGAATAATTTATATTTAAAAATCGTATTCACATGTATTCTCTTAAAAAAAATTGAATTTATCTGCCAGTATTAATAATTATAGGTCTCTAATAGTTGTAGAGTTTTAATTTTTGTTGAAACTTATTGAATTAATATCAAAGATAGGTTTAAAATCTGTTTTACAATATTTTAAGTTTTATTTAGATATACTAAAAATAGTACTTTTAACCCTAAATTAGTAAGTCGATAATAGGCAATTCTCAAAGGTAATATGTATTGGTAAAAAGCGTATTTTTTACTTTATTTTAATCAAAATTTGATTTTATCGAAACATAAGTTAATTAAATTAATTAACTTATGTTTCGATAATTTTTTAGTCATAAAAATCTTTCCAAGTCTACAATAAATTCAACAAAAAACCAAAAATTTATTTTGTCACTAAATCATTTTAAGATGATAAATGTTGGCGTTTGTGTATTTTAGTGTATCTACTGATTTCCATTCATAAATTCTGACTGATAAAAATTTTAAAATTTTTAAAAATTGTAACGAAATGCAACGTACAATGAGAATAATTGTGAACACACCTATCAAAACGAGAAGATTATAGATGCGAGTCGCGATCGCCGGAGCAGGACTGGCTGGACTTTCTTGTGGAAAATACCTTATAGATGCAGGACATACTCCTATTATCTTAGAATGTCGAGACGTATTAGGAGGCAAAGTAGCTGCTTGGAAAGATGATGATGGAGACTGGTATGAAACTGGACTACACATCTTCTTCGGAGCTTATCCCAATATGCTGCAATTATTCAAAGAATTGGGGATTGAAGAGCACTTGCAGTGGAAAGAACATTCGATAATCTTTAACCAACCAGAACTCCCTGGAACCTATTCCCGCTTTGACTTTCCTGATATTCCTGCTCCGTTTAACGCTATTATCGCCATTTTATGCAACGACGATATGTTGACTTGGGAAGAAAAAGTTAAATTTGGCTTAGGGTTAATTCCAGCGATCATCCACGGACAAAGCTACATTGAGAAAATGGATCGTTATTCTTGGTCTGAATGGATAAAAAGACAAAATATCCCTCCCAGAGTAGAAAAAGAAGTCTTTATCGCTATGTCCAAAGCGTTAAACTTTATCAACCCCAATGAAATCTCAGCTACTGTTCTCCTAACAGCCCTTAACCGTTTTTTGCAAGAAAAAAATGGCTCAAAAATGGCTTTTCTAGATGGTCCTCCCACTGAAAGGCTTTGCAAACCTATAGTTGACTATATTACTGAACGGGGAGGAGAAGTTAGACTAAATGCTTCTCTCAAAGAGATTATTCTAGATGAAGACAACACCGTCAAAGGATTTTTGCTCAGGGGATTTAATGGTGAACCTGACGAAATGTTTGAAGCTCACTTATACTTGTCTGCAATACCAGTTGATATTCTTAAACTACTCTTACCTCAACCGTGGAAAACATTGGATTTTGCTTGCCAATTGGAAGGGTTAGAAGGAGTTCCTGTAATTAACTTACACTTGTGGTTCGATCGCAAATTAACTGATGTCGATAATCTGTTATTCTCCCGCTCGGACTTACTCAGTGTCTATGCGGACATGAGTAACACTTGTAAAGAATATGCCAACCAAGATCGCTCCATGTTAGAGTTAGTTCTGGCTCCTGCTAAAGATTGGATAGGTCAGTCGGATGAGGACATTATTGCTGCGACTATGGAAGAATTGTATAAACTGTTCCCCCAACACTTTATGGGAGAGAATCCTACAAAATTACTCAAATTCCACGTAGTTAAAACTCCCCGTTCAGTTTATAAAGCTACCCCTGGACGACAAACTTTTCGCCCCTCTCAAAAAACTCCAATTGCTAATTTCTATCTAGCAGGAGATTACACAATGCAGCAATATCTTGGAAGTATGGAAGGAGCAGTCCTCTCAGGCAAGTTAGCCGCTCAAGCTATTGTCCGAGATTATCCTACCAACATCGTTACCTCTTAATCTAGGCAATTCAAAAAAATATTAATTAGTTTAAATAAATTAAACTAATTAATATTTTTAGTAAAATTTTAGTGACTTAAACTAATGACAATAAGCTCATTATAATGCGACAATAAATACTGAATATCTAACGGTCAACCATTTAGGTAAAGCCCCTTTTTTTTCTATAAACAATCATTCTGCTTGTGCTGAATGCTGCAACTGCCTGAACCATCCAGAATCAAAAAAAAACTCGTCTCTTTGACGGAATCTTACGAACTCTGTCGCCAAATTACGGCAAAGTTTTCCAAAACATTTTATCTAGGAACATTGTTAATGCCTCCCGAAAAGCGTCAAGCAATTTGGGCAATCTATGTTTGGTGCCGTCGCACTGATGAATTAGTTGATGGATTCCAAACTCAATTGACAACCGTAGAAACCTTACAACATTGGGAGAGACATTTGGAGATGATATTTTCAGGTTGTCCTTTTGATAATGAGGATGTAGCCCTAGTTGATACTCTCCAGCACTTTCCTCTTAAAATTGAACCATTTCAGGAAATGATTGCAGGACAAAAGATGGATCTGTATCATAGTCGGTATGAAACTTTTGAAGAATTACGACTGTACTGTTACCGTGTAGCTGGAACGGTGGGGTTGATGTCCAGTTCGGTGTTAGGAATCAATGAAAATAAGTGCAGCACTTTTTGGCAAGAGAATCAGTGCCATTATATTCCCAAAGAAGAAGCAATCGCCCTCGGAATTGCCAACCAATTAACTAATATTCTACGGGATGTGGGAGAAGATGCCCAAAGGGGACGAATTTATCTTCCTCTAGAAGATTTAGAACAATTTAATTACACTCAAGAAGATTTATTAGAGGGTGTTATTGACGAACGGTGGTGTAACCTAATGCGTTTTGAAATTAAACGCGCCCGCCAATATTATCGGGATGCCGAACGAGGAATTCGTTTTCTATGTCAAGATTCTCGTTGGCCAGTATGGGCAGCATTGATGCTCTATCAAAGTATTTTAAACGTGATAGAAGCTAATAACTACGATGTGTTTACCAAACGGGCCTTTGTTAGGACTCCTAAGAAAATACTTTATCTTCCAGTGGCTTGGTTACGTGCACAAGTTCTTTGAAGTATTGTACATCCTAGAGAAATTTTATGAGCATTGAATTACATAGACAAACAATTAACAGTTAACCATAAATACATTCCATAGATATTTTTAATAGAAACTAAGAATAAGACCAATCAACTCAATAACTAGCAGGGCGTTTTAAAGTCAATTATATTTGGTTATGGTGTTATCGATTATTTCCTTAGACGTTATGAAACAATATAAAACCATTTTTCATGAACGAGAAAAATATCCTTGAATTTAAGACAGAACAACTTGATGTCGTAGAACAATTGCTAGAATAAGATGACGATGCAACTCTACAAAAACTAAATACTCGCTTATGTGAGAAAATAGATGTTACAAGCAGTATTTATGCCAGGTGCCGTTTGAGCCAAAAATTCAAGTTAACCTGAAGAAAAACACTTCAGGCTTTAAAATCTTATGGATGTAAAGTGCCAGTCTTGAAGCGAAAATATTAAACGACACCTAGACAACCCAAATTTTCAGACCTAATTTTTATTGACAAATTTATATTAACTAAATCTTAATATTAAGATAAGCACTAGTGCAACTGTATAGATCGCTTTAAAACTATTTCCCTCCAGCAAATCTAATTAACTTAGACCATGGATTAACTATGATATATCAGATTAACAACTCCTGTGGCTATCTTTGATATTTAAGTCAAAGATAGCCACAGTTGAGCCAGATCATTGGTCAAGTACTGAAGAGGTATTAGCTAAAGCCCAACATGTATTATGTCATAATCATATTTTTTCCACGAAACCTCCAAGTCAATTGGCAGTATTATACGGCTACTGTCATACTATTTTCTCAGTTAAATTCTCTTTGGACCAAACCATCTAAGAAGTATCATTAAAGTATTTTTAGTCTCAGAATTACAGCAGTGCAAGCATGTTCATTCTCCAAAAGTTTTATATACAATATGCAAAAGGTTCAAGGGACAAACAGCCAGCAATCACCTTATTATCTAAAATTAGACAATGGAATAACAATTATTTTAAGAGAAAACCTCACAGCAGATTTGATTTCAGGTATAATTTTTCTAAAGAACGCCGAATGCTTATGGAAAGCGAGATAAACCCTGGACTCTTCCATCTTTTAACTACGTTAATTACCAAAGTAACTGATAATTTATCTTCAGTAGAAATTGCTGAAGCAGTTGAATATATTGGAGCCAGTTTAGGATTTAATTAGGATCTTATACCACTGCTGACTATTTAGTAATAGAGATACAAACCGTTTTTTTATTTTCAGGAAATGTTAGCGTTAGTAGGAAAAATGTTGCAAGTACCAATTTTTTCTAAAGTGACTGTGGCTTAAAAAAAACCTAATTTTTCAAAGGATTTGGTTTCAACAAGAACAACTTTTGAATATAGCTTTTAATCAGTTACCAGCAGCTATTTATAGAGATCATCGTTATGGAACTCCTATTTGAGGGAAAGAGGAGACCGTTACAAATTTGACTAAGGAAGATTTACCGCATCATCAGAATCACTTTCATCCCAATAATTTAATTATTAGTTTATCAGGGTTTTTAAATATCGATTAGGCTGTTTTTGAGGGTAAAAAACCTTTAGTAGGTCAATTCTTTATGATCATTTAAGTATACTTACTTTATATAAGTTTAAAGTTTGTCCCTGTGAGAAATTTACTTTCCAAACAACTCAACAATCCATCATTATGTTAGGGGATTTAGCTCCAGAAGCACACAGTCTTGATTATAATGTTTTGAAATTATTAAGTACCTATCTAGGCAATGGGTAATCGAGTTATTTATCTATGTAATTGCGGGAAAAATAAGGATTAACTTATTATGTTTTGGCAATTAATCTTACTTGTTTGAAATCATCTCAATTTATCGTTTATATAGAAACTGCTGCTCACAACACTACTATTGCCATTGAACAATTGCAACAAGAAACTAAACATTGATCGTATCAGGAACTAACTCCCCAGAAATTAAACTATACCCAGAATAAGCTCCTAGGACAATATACATTAGGTAAACAAACTAATTCAGAAATAGCTAACTTATATGGCTGGCATGAAATTTTGGTATTAGGAATAAAATTTGCTCAGGATTTTCAATATTAAATTAACCAAATAACTTAAAAAATGATACAAATACTTTCTGATATATATTCACTTTTTTTTATATTGATGGCGTATTACTTAATACTGTAGAACCCAATAATTAATTGTTAAAATAATTACTTATAGTTGAATTTAATAAATCATTAAAAATACTTTTAATCATCAAAATTAAACTGTAGTACATGGGTAAAATTTTACAAAATTTCTTCTACTTTATTTTATAGATATAATTTTAAATATTCTATTGTTAAATAGGGTTTAAATAATTTATGAAGAAATTATCTTTGTATTTTAGTATTTGGAGAGGACCTAATCATACTCCTAGTATCGATGATAAAAGTCGCCACAAGAAAAGATGAGGTGTGTGAGAAGATAGAGAAGGACATTGAATATCTGATTTGTTAATTCACTCGGTTATGCAATCCTATACTTTAATTGCTCCAGCCAAAATAAATTTGTATCTAGAAATCATTCATGATCGTCCAGATGGTTATCATGAATTGGTAATGATTCTTCAAAGTATTGATTTAGCTGATCGTTTAGAAATTCGTTCCCATGGAACTCAAGACTTTCGTTTAACTTGTTCCCACCCTCAAGTTCCCACTAATGAGACCAATTTAGCTTACCGTGCGGCACAATTGATGAAACTTGAATTTAGTGAAGCTTTTGCTAACTATGGGGGAGTTGATATAACAATAAATAAGCGTATTCCTGTGGCTGCCGGATTAGCTGGAGGCTCAACTAATGCGGCAGCAGTATTAGTCGGGTTAAATTTAATCTGGGAATTAGGGTTGACTATACCTCAATTACAACGGTTAGGAGAAAAATTAGGATCGGATGTTCCTTTTTGTATTGCCGGAGGCACTGTGGTCGCTACGGGAAGAGGAGAAAAATTAGTTCCAATAGGAGATCTTGATAGTTTATGGGTGGTATTAGGGAAATACCAAAGCTTAGCGGTCTCTACTTCTCGGGCTTATCAAACTTATTGGCAGCAATTTAGCCATGAATATGTTAGTGATCGCGCCGTAGTCAACTCTCGAATATTTAGAGTTTATTCCGGCCCTTTGGTTCAAGCTATTAGTCAAAAAAATAGCCAGAAAATTGGTCAATTATTACATAATGATTTAGAAAAAGTAGTTTTACCTGAATATTCCCAAGTTATGAAGTTAAAAAAAATATTACAACAAACAGGGGGATTGGGAACGATGATGTCAGGATCAGGCCCAACGATATTTACTTTGTGTCAATCTCAACAAGAAGCTGAAAATATTAAATATCAAGCTAGACAAGCTATTTGTGATCCTAATTTAGAATTATTAATAACAAAGTTATCAAGTAGAGGAATTCAAATTATTTAAGTTCAAACAACAAGCCCTATAAAAGCAAACTACCTTCTAGCTTACGAATTTTTATCAATAAGTGTCTATTTATATTTAATAGGATCAGTTTTCATCTCAAATCTTCAATCCCAAAAACTAATTATATTTGGGTAGGGATCAAGTCTGGGTAACAAATAAACCAGCAAAACATCTATAGTTTTTGTCATTCCTCCCTTACCTTGATCTTGAGCGAAAGAAGGTGACAACCATGGAAAAATGGTTAAGATAGAGCCAGTAAGCGACATAATCTCCACCGCAATCCATGAATTCTCCTTTAGATGATGCCCCTAACCCCATAATTCGTTCTGTACAGTATCGAGATTTAGATTCTATAGAACATTTGATTGTTCAAATAGCCCAAGAACAGCCAGATTCAAATCTTACTGTGTCTATTCAACAATTACAACAAGCACGGCGTTGGTTTGGACTTCTTAAATTCTTGAGTTGGTTTCCTAACTTGTTCCAACACCATTTTTGTGTTTATATTGCTGAACCAAAAACACTACTAAATCAAGGAACAGAGCGATTACAAGGGTTTATTCAAATTAGTCCCTTTAATAGGGATCGCAGTACCTGGTGTGTAGAACGAGTGGTGATTAACAATCAAGATTCTCAACCCCAGTTGATGACTGATTCTAAAGGAGTGGGCTCTCAACTATTGCGCCACTGTTTTGAAACCATTTGGGAAGCCAGAACTTGGGTTTTAGAGGTCAATATCAACCAAAAAAGTACCCTTGCTCTCTATCGTCAGAATGGCTTTCAACCCTTGGCTCAATTAACATATTGGTCTTTAACACCGAAATTACTGCAAGAACTTGCCCTAGGAGACTCCGATTTTCCCAACCTGTTACCGGTGAGTAATGCCGATGCTCATCTACTTTATCAGCTTGACTGCGTTTCCATGCCACCTCTGTTACGTCAAGTTTTTGATCGCCACCTCCTTGATTTTAAGACTCCATTTTTGGCGGGGTTAGTCTCTAAGTTTCGACAATGGTACGACCACACTGATGTTGCCCAAATATATGTGTTTGAACCTCAGCGTAAGGCAGCTGTTGGCTATTTTAAACTAATTTTATGTGACAATGGGTCTAGCCCTCATCAAGCTAAGTTAACGGTGCATCCAGCTTACACTTGGCTTTATCCAAAGTTGTTCACAAAAATGGCACAGATTGTACAGAATTTCCCATCCCAAAGCTTAGAGTTGGTTTCGACAGATTATCAGCATGAACGCGAAGAGTATCTCGAAAAATTGGGAGCGCAACGTAATCAACACACTCTGTTGATGTCCCGTTCAGTATGGCATAAACTCAAAGAGGCTAAGCCTGAAGGACTACATTTATCAGAGATGTTACAAGGATTACAGGCAGTTCCTCGGACTCCTATTCCTAGTCGAATGTCTTGGTTTAACATATCTTTTAATTCCTCAGAAAAAAACTTTAATTCACATAATGGAAAAAAATCTAGACATAAGCTACAAATTCTAGGAGAATCTTCTGAGTTTAATGATGAGCCGTAGAAGTATTAGGATCAGAAAGCTCACTTTAATCAGTAAACGAGCTGATGGGAAAATATTTTAACTTCTCTCTTCTGGCTTACTTAATATAATTAGATCTAATTAATGATGAAACGAATTTCGGCCTTAGGATTAGATATCGGTAAAAAGCGAATTGGGGTAGCTGGATGCGATGGAACTGGGTTAATTGCAACGGGGTTGACAACAATTCACCGTACTTCGTTTTGGGAAGATATTCAACAGCTTCAACAATTGATTCACCAACGGGAAGCACAATTATTAGTTGTAGGACTTCCTTATAATATGAATGGAAGCTTAGGATTTCAAGCTAAGCAAGTACAAAAATTTACATTGCGTATTTCTCAACCCTTACAATTACCAGTGGAGTATGTCGATGAACGATTAACCTCTATTGAGGCTACTGTACAACTCAAGGCACAAAAACGGTTTTCTACTTGGGATAAGGGGGCAATTGATCGTCAAGCTGCTTGCATTATTTTGCAACAGTGGTTGGATTATAAGTGTTCAAGAGTAGGCAACAATCAGAATTTGACTTGAGTAGAACTCAGTCAATCCAAGGCTATTTTAAATCACTTTTTGGTACTTTGTGAATTCTCATCAAGTAGAGCGTTAGTGAGGGCTACATAGTTAATTGATAGTTAGTATTCAATCCAAATAGAATTATTTCTTGGAATTAAGTATAAGTCTACTTTAGAGCATTTAAACTAAAATATGGTCTACTTATTTATTAAAATATTTGCTCATTACCGAACAATTCCAAGTTAGTCTAATACATAGCAATTACCTTGTCTTTTCTAGACAAAATATATTTTACGTAGTTTGTTAATGTATAATTTTCACTATGTATAAATATACAAAATAGTACACGTAATTTATATGCATCAAAATTTCGAAAAAACTTTGTAGTATTGTTTAAGTCAGCAAAAGCTTCTAGATAAAGTATCATAGTGGTGCTTGACATTAAAACTTTTTAACGATGACTTATGTTATGCCGATCAATGGCACAATTATATTTAAGCTATCTGTAATAATCAACATTTTTCACTTGTTCTCGACCTCGCTATTAATAAATGTTATAAATAATAACTTTATCGAATTAAACATTTGATCGGCGTCAGAGTCCACAATAATACTTACAAACTAATCTCATCAATCATTTTAGGAACTCCAGCAGTTAAAACTTCATGACCTGTTTTTGTTACTAATACATCATCCTCTATTCTAATGCCAATACCGTGCCATCGTTCAGGAATTTCTGGTTGTCCTTCAGTAGGTTTTATATTAGGACTAATATAAATTCCAGGTTCAACCGTCAGCAGATGACCAGATTCTAACAGTTGCCAAGTTCCTCCTCCCTGTTTATAAATCCCCACATCATGAACATCTAACCCTAGCCAGTGGCCAGTTTGATGCATATAAAAAGGTTTATATTTTTCTTCTTTAATAATTTCTTCTAAATCTCCTTTCAGTAACCCTAAATCAATCAATCCTTGGACTAAAATACAGACTGCCTTGTCATGAAACTCGTTATAAGGTTTCCCAGGTATAACCGATTCTATGGACTTCAATTGTGCTTCTAAAACCAACTCATAAATGGCCTTTTGTTCCCCTGTAAATTTGCCGCTAACGGGAAAAGTCCTGGTAATATCTCCATTGTAATAGCCATAGGAACAACCCGCATCAATCAAGAGCAACTCATTTTCTTGAATTTGACGACAATTTTCAATATAGTGGAGGACGCAGGTATTGGCTCCTGATGCTACAACAGAAGGATAAGCTGGGCCCATAGATCCATGTATACGGAAGGTATGTTCTATTTCTGCCTGGATTTCGTACTCATAATGTCCTACTTGAACAAATTTTCTAGCTCGGTTATGAGCAATGACTGAGATGCCTATCGCTGTGCGTAACATCTCTAACTCAGTAAGACTTTTTACCTGACGCATGGGGTGAAGAATAGGGTTGGGATCTTCAATGGCAATGGGCCCAGTTCCCCGCTTTGAATACGCTGCCATTAACCGTTGCCAATGGGACAAAATCATATCATTAAAATTCTTATCCGGTCCGAGATGATAATAGATACGGTCAGCTTTTTTAATGTATTGGGGTAGCTTGCTATCTAATTCATTAATGGAATATGCCTCATCTGCACCATAGAACTCTTTAGCTTTTTCTACACCACAACGATAACCTGTCCAAGTTTCTTGTTCAGGATCTTTCGGTTGAACAAAAAGCACAAAATGGTGTTCTTCGTGCTGGGGAACTAATACTGCTACGGCTTCAGGTTCATTAAATCCCGTAAGGTAAAAAAAATCACTATCTTGACGAAAAATATGTTCCACATCATTGTGCATAACTACGGTACTGGAACTGCGAAAAATCGCAGTTCCAGTACCGATTTTTTTCATAAAGCGTTCTCGACGCTGACCATACTCTGTTAGTTGAATTTCCATAATTGATCTAAATAATATGTAATTGATCTTAATATAAAGTTAACTCACAAAATTACTAAATAGTCACTAAAATCAATTTGTTCCGCAACCAACATTGATAAGTCTACAATCTCTATCACAAATTCTTAATTTTCCCCAATAATGTTGCTCATTTTAATCTGAACTGTGGGCAATTGGGACAATTTAATTATGTTTATCATGTAAAACTAGGACAGGAAGACTGTTGACTTGAATATTGACTGGTATAGGTGACAGATTAGTAATCTAGAGAAAGCAAGCACTGTTCCTCGTAGGGTAAGCTGACGACTCTTCCGTCTCATGCCATTATTTGACTTCCATTTTCTCTATATATTTCTAATGGACGGTTAAAAAACTAAAACTTAGAGGCAAGTGACATTAACTTTTGTACTTAAGAATATTTTTACCTTAACTATGCTGTAGTTAACCCTTCTAAACTAAAACCAATGAAGGTAATAGAAGTTAGAGAGTTGAAAAATTCGACGGCAACTTGTTGCAACTGTCCTGTTAGGGTTAAACCAGGACAATCCCGTTGATTGAGATTAGGAATAGTAAAAGAAGTTTGACGTTTCTTAAAGTGATTGCTAAGATATCAAAATTTAACAAAATTGAGGTTCGACGTAAACCTATGTAGATAGATATATTATATTTCAATTAATTAATTCTCCTGACAGCTTGGGATAAACTGTGCGTTAGTTACAAGATATAGTCTTTGGTAGATTACAGTTCAGATGAGGACTTATTCTTTTTTACCAAGAACAGAGATTGTACCTAAGCGAGCTAACAAGGCATAAGACTTTTTGGTCGTCATTAAGTATAGGAGAAGCATATTATGTTCAAATAATCCTTACTTGTTGATTCTGACAATAGAATAAGTCTAGACCAAGAGTATAATAATGTTTAATTTTCTCAGTGAGAAGTGGTTGCTAACTTTAAACAATCTAAGGTTTTAGTTTCATAGGAATTGTTGCCCAATGTTTTAACTCTCTTTTTTAGCTTTCTTTTTCTTTCCCTGAAGATTGACTCGGTGACAAATTGTACAAAGCATCAAGCTGTTATCTCACATCTTCAACCCTCACCGAACGCATTACTAATTAATAATGAATAGTTCATCGGTAGGATTTTCTATCTTATCTAGTAACTCAAGATAAACAGTTTTTTGAGCATTTTTCCGATTTATTTTTCGATTTATTGAAGTATTTCTCTTCGGTGTATAACGATCTGGGCAATCAATACTAACCTTAATTAAACTTCAAATTAAATTACTGACAACAAAAAATGCAACCACGGTAAACGCCAGAATGTAGAGTAGATGTAACATTGAAATCTTATAACAAGCAATAGTCACGTAAGGTTTATATAGTGGTCGAGGTAATCAAAATTAATTAAGATTTACTTGACTAGCTTACTAATAATCGTGAGTAATAATTATCACTTTGTAGATTAGATTTCTGGATCTTGGAATAACACCAGGGGGAACTTAATTCTTATTTGCTTTGTATAATCGCCACTGCATGGAGACTTGCCAACATTCTGCCACTAATTTGTGCCAAAGGACTAAGATAGCCGTATCAATTCCCGCTTTTTGATCGGTCGCTTTAAATAATATTTGAGCCGTAATCACTTCTTGCTTGCTCTTATCAACCCTGGCGAGCAGATCGTCTTGTTCTTCAGGGGAAAGTAAAGTAATTCTTTCAGATTCTAATAAAGTTTGTGTGCGGAAAAACCAGTATTGAAAGTCTTCTAATAAAAGCTTAAGGATTCTTGTCAGTAACTCTGATTCATTAGGTGGGGAGTTTATCATTTTTTCGAAAATTTTATATGTAATCTATCTTAGCGGGTTTCATAATTATTAACATTCAGATACAAATAATTAATAAGTTTCTTCAAGTTTTCAAGACTCAGGGAAGTTTATCATTGGTAACGCACCGATATAAACAAATGAAAACCAACATGCAAATAGTCCATAACAGTATTTTTATCCCTTGTTCGTTCTATGCTGAAAGCAAGACTAGGGAAAATTTAGGATTTAGCGAAATGATACAGTAACCAGTATCCCATTCCTAAGCCAAGAAAATTAGGCAACCATGCAGCCATAAAGGGAGAAATAATACCCATTAATCCTAAACTACCGATAATAAATCCCAAAATATAATAAATAAAAATAATCACCACACTAAAGCCAAAGCTGGTAGCTCTCCCCATCTGCTGAGGCCTTACCCCTAAAACTGAGCCCACTAAACCAAAAACAATACAAATAAAAGGAAAAGCAAGTTTTTGTTGGATTCGCACTTGAAAGGTTCGCAAGTTTTTTTCATCCCCAATCATTCTCAATAGTTTCATGTATTGTTGAGCTTGAATGATATTCATTTCATAGGGATCTCGACCTTGAAGAGCGAATTCAAAGGGAGCTTTAGTTAAAGCTAACTGACAATGTTTAAAAGAAGACATATCTCTGTAGGAAGCATCAGGAGCTAGTTTATAAATTGTTCCATTGAAAAAATCCCAAGTATTTTCTTTAGAATTCCAAGTAGCTGAATCGGACACAACTATTTTGTTGAGATTAGTTCCTGTCCATTCTAAAATTGTCAAGGTCTTCATATACTGACCGTCAAATTTCTCAGCATAAAATAAATATTTTAATCGTTTAACTGTTTCTGCATTTGGCAAATATACTACTTCATAGTTAGGATAAAAAATATCCTTCTTTTGCCAAAAAGGATGTTCTTCTTTTAGATATTCAACTAAGATAGATGTAGCTTGGTAATTAGCACCAGGGACAACTAATTCACTAAACACAAAGGTAATACCTGTGATTAATAAACTAAAAACCAAAGCAGGAGCAATTATACGATACAGACTCACGCCACAAGCGCGTAATGCGATTAATTCACTATCGTTACTAAGACGTCCATAGGTTAGTAACGTAGTTAACATAACTGAGATCGGTAGGGCATAGGCGGTGAATTCAGGTACTTTTAAAAGTAAAACCTCCAGGGCTTGCATTAGGGGAAGATCTGACTCCACCACTTTATTTACTAAATCTGATAAATAACCAATCGCCACCCCTAACGACGAAACCAGTCCCACGCTAAAGATAAACGGAGGAATAAGTTCGCCTCCAATGTAGCGATCCATCAAAGATAGAGAGAACCGGCGTTGTTGCGATCTCCATAAGTCGGACAGAGATTGAAGAAATTTCGTCAACATCAGAGATTTAGTAGAAGCACCCTTCATTAAACATCGACGGACAATTGATTGGTTAGTTGCTGTAGTAACTCAATAGAGCCAAGTTTTCCATAAATGTCAATCTTCCCGGTGATCAATTTGATCATGCGTTACAATCCTTAAGGTAAAGTGACTCTCACTAGATTTGAGTAGGATGACCATGAAAACGGCTTTGATTACTGGTGCATCTTCTGGCATTGGAACAGCCTTTGCTCAAGAATTAGCGATGCGCCAGATAAATTTAATTTTAGTTGCCCGTTCCCAGAATAAACTATACCAACTTGCCGAAAAGTTACAACATCAAGTTCCTATAAAAGTAGATGTAATTGTACAAGATTTAACTGAACAACAAGCTGCCAAGAAAGTCTATGATACTATAACAGAGAAAGGATTAAACGTTGATTTTTTGGTTAATAATGCAGGAGTTGGAGATTATGGAGCGTTTACCCAACGGGAATTATCCCGCCAAGCGGAAATGATCCAACTCAACATAGTTGCTTTGGTGGAGTTAACCTATTTATTTTTATCGGAGATGCAACAACGAGGAACGGGGAATATTATTAACGTTGCGTCTATTGCCGGATTTCAGCCCTTGCCTTATTTATCGGTTTATGCGGCAACAAAGGCCTTTGTTCTCAGTTTTTCTGAAGCGTTGTGGGCAGAAAACAAAGGAAGAAATATTAATATCCTCGCGTTATGTCCTGGTCCGACAGATTCCAATTTTTTTGAAGCAGCGGATTTTCCAGACAGTTTTACTAATAAAAATAACGGTAGTTTAACCTCGGCTAAAGAAGTTGTCAAAGATGCTCTTAAAGCCCTTGAAAACAGAAAATCTAATACTGTCCCTGGTGGTCTCAGTAATCAATTTATTGTGAATTCTAGCCGTTTTCTTCCCAGGGAATTGTTAATTAATGTCATAGAAAAAAAATTTAGAGGTTAGATAATAATTTTAATTTAGTAAAAATATACATTTTATAGTTAGCTTTTGATTAATTAAAGAATAAGGTTTAATTTATGAAAAATAGCCATTTCTCTTCATAAAAAATTGAAAACAGGATTTACTATTTTATAGTTTTTATTACAAAATAAGGAATTGCAGAAGAAAAATATTGCAGAAATCAACCTAAGATTAACGTATTTTTTAACTCAACAAGTCTAGATCGCTGTTCCTCGTTAAGTTTAAAAAAATTATAATCTAAACTTCCTAATAGTTAAGTATGATAGTAAGTTCAGAAAAGATTAAAACTTGCAACAAGGAGACAACCCCATGGCTCGGATGTACTATGATACAGATACCAACCTAGATCTTTTAGCTGGTAAAACCATTGCGATCATCGGTTATGGTTCCCAAGGTCATGCTCATACCCTCAACCTCAAAGATAGTGGCATAGACGTTATTGTGGGGTTGTATCCAGGGAGTAAATCCGTTCAAAAAGCCCAAGATAAAGGATTAAGGGTTCTAAATGTTGCCGAAGCAGCTAAAGCAGCAGATTGGATTATGATTCTGTTGCCCGACGAAGTTCAGAAAACTGTCTATCTTAATGAAATAGAACCTAATTTAACCGAAGGAAAAGTGTTATCTTTTGCCCATGGATTTAATATTCACTTTGGACAAGTGGTTCCCCCTCCTAATGTTGATGTGGTGATGGTTGCTCCTAAAGGTCCAGGTCACTTAGTTCGACGTACCTATGAACAAGGGGAAGGGGTTCCCTGTTTGTTTGCTGTGTATCAAGATGCTACTGGACAAGCCCGTGATCACGCTATGGCTTATGCTAAAGGGATTGGTGGGACTCGTGCGGGAATTCTTGAAACTACCTTTCGAGAAGAAACTGAAACGGATCTTTTTGGAGAACAGGTTGTTCTTTGTGGCGGTTTAAGTGCTTTGATTAAGGGCGGTTTTGAAACTTTAGTAGCTGCAGGATATCAACCAGAATTAGCTTATTTTGAATGTCTCCACGAAGTTAAATTAATTGTCGATCTTATTGTAGAAGGTGGATTAGCTAATATGCGCAATAGTATTTCCAATACTGCCGAATATGGGGATTTAACTCGTGGACCTCGCATTGTTACTGAGCAAACCCGTGCTGAGATGAAAAAAATTCTCAGCGAAATTCAGTCAGGACAGTTTGCACGAGAATTTGTACTGGAAAATCAATCAGGTAAACCAGGTTTTACTGCCATGCGTCGTCAAGAAGCCGAGCATTTAATTGAAAAAGTAGGAAAAAATTTAAGGGCTATGTTTAGTTGGTTAAAAGACAAATAAAATCCTAATTAATGAAATGAAAGGCTACTAGTTTCCCGTAGCCTTTTCTCTTCCTGTGTCTATTTATTCCACTCAAGCTATCATTTGGATTGCTAGTCTTAGGGTAAGGAGTAAATCCCAATAGTATTTGATTGATTTTAATTTGAAGATTTTTACTGATAGTAAGATAATTCTAAAACAGAAAAGTAGGTTTTTAAAAGTAATCTCTAGATGTAAGTTTACCTAAAAGTTCAGCGAAGAAAATTAGAAAAGCAAAACCCATTAGACTTAGCCTGTGCTCTGAAGATTTTTAGCATAACGAGAGTAAGGATATTATATTTGAATACAAGAGCATGAAAAGTTAAAGAAATTACATATTGGGTTGGATTTTTTAAAAAATACTTTCTAGATAGATTCTACGAGAAGTTAAAAAAATAACCTGTATAGGGTAAAATATTAAGATCTCTTGAAGAGCTCTTGGAAAAGAATAAAAGAACTTATTATAGTCAATAATTATTCAAGATTGTTTAATAAGAGAATAAATTTAAATTTACTTCGGGAATAACGGGTACAATTTAAGAGTAAAAGTCTGAAACTAGAAACAAGCAAAAGTGAGGATTAGAATTAATATATGTCATCAAAAAAAGTTTAAAATACTACAAATAAATACAACAGTTTAGTTAAAAACTAACTGAAATAATAGTAAGTAAAAATGAGTCTTTCCATGTTTTATACTAAACTGTTGTATAGTTCTGAACTAAATATAAGAAAAGGTAATAGCATCATAATAAAAAATATTAAATTGCCAAAATTATGTCTTAGCTAAGACATTTAAACAAAGTATTGCTTAAAACAGTTACTCTAAAAAATGACGATTAAAATAATATAAAATTAACCATATTTACTTAAATATAGAAATGAAGTGTATTTTTAATGTTTATTTAGAGTAACTTACTTAACCCAGCTTTTATAAAACGCATTTGTCGTCTCTATGCTAGTAACTGAATATATTTACGATTTTAGTTATACTAGTTTTAAAGTTTTACAAACATAAAAAGGTGAGTTAAGCTTTCTTCTGAAAGATCATTATGTGTCCAGCTTCGTAACTAAAATTGTTTTTTGTTAGGCGAGTTTATAAATAAAATTATGCCCTTTGTACTTAACTTATGAGAATATTATTACAATTGCTTTGTTCCTTAATTTTTACGCGTGTAATTTTAAATCATAATTCTAATAAATTTAGAAGTTTATCTAATGTCTTGATATACAAATAAAATGTCAATTACTTTTTCAAGTCAAAACTATAATCTTGACATTTTTTCGTAAAAATATAAAAATAATTTTATTTTTAATAAAAACCTCATCACAAGATATCATCTATATAATTACTAATATTCTAGTAGGGTTTTCTATTTAAATTAAATACTATACTATAGTGAACATTATTTTTTAAACCAATTAAATCTTGAATTTAGAAGTACTAGCAGTTGCTTATTATTAGATAATAAATGGAATAGTAATAGCTTTTTTTAAAAATAGATCTAACAGTAATTTGTATTTCTTGCAGTTTAAGTAGCAAAAAACTTTCTTACAAAAATAAATTAGCAATTAGAGATTGACCTTAAAAATAGAAAGTTATCTATCTTAAAATTGCTAGAATTACCTTATTCTTTATCTGCTACTTCTCAGAAAAATTTACAATTATTATACTTCTCGAATAATTTATCTATAAATCGCTTTCTTAATTATATATTTTGATAATTCAGTCTAGTCTGCAGTTCCTTAAATTTTTCATCCTTTCGTATTTAAAAATAATGTTTATGTTATTATTATAACGGGAATTTTAGGGTTGTGAGTCAACCTTGACAGTTCTAGTTTTTCTCATTCTCTTAGCTGAATTTTTAGGCAGTCCACTATTTGGTGAACACTCTTGTTCTACTACTTTTGTATTTTTCTATTCTAGGTTTATTTAAGCTCATCTACTTACACTTCACAAAATACTTCTATGTCCCTAACAAAGGTTCTCTAAGCTGACACCCAGTGGTATTTTCCGTAGCCTTTGTGTAGTTAATTCCGGCATGATCAAGAGGACCATAATAATGATTAACGATATCAACAAGACAATCAGGACTCGACTTCTATCTTGTTCCCCAAAAATTTTAACTTTCCTCATGCATAAAAAACATTGACCATCATAAAGAAGTTTAATCTTCTAATGGACTTAAGAAAATACTGAAAGATTAGCCAAAGTTGAATGATTTTTGAAGCCAAAAACAGATATCGATAATTTATTGATGAAAATTACGGCATATATAGTGTTTATTGAACAAACTAAGGCCCAAAGCTGGTGACAGGATTTGAACCTGCGACCAGCTGATTACAAATCAGCTGCTCTACCACTGAGCTACACCAGCACTAACAATGAGCGGATCAATCCTCTACTGCTTAAGACTGAGCGGACCCCCGCCGGGCTTAACCTTGCTTCTGCCAGCATTGCCGACTTTGTCCTTACAGTTCTATACCTTTGACAGCAAGTCTATGACATACCAACCCCGGAGCGGGAGCGTAAACTCGGGTATGCCTTACCCTATTTAATTTCTAATTTGCTCTTACCTATTTGGTCTTACGCTTTTTGCTTTTTTAGCAGTAATGGTTAGAGATTTAAAAATTGCGGAATAAGAAATTTAACCCGGTTTTCTATCGCCTTTGATGTCATCGAACTTAAAATAGTTTAGCATATTATGCCCTAAAAGGAGAGATTTTTGAACCAAGATTTTTCAATAACAAATTTAAGATGTTTTTCATGAAAAGTTTTTTAAAGTTTAGGCTTTACCCCGACAGCACGTAACCTAACAGCTAAACGTTTAGATTTTTACCTTTTGACTTCAGCCTTTTGATGTTTCTGAATAGCTAATTCTTCCTCACAGAGTTACAAGTCTTCGTTTTCAGTCGACTATCTCAATCAATAGTCTTTACGTTATTTCTAGTTCCTGCCCAAAGTTCTAGATAAAACTATAATTAAGGAATTCCAGAATGTCCTGCACCATTTGATAATGTTCAATTGTGTCTGAAAGAGATTCTTTAGTGATAGTGAGGAGTTACCATTGAAAATGGGAGGTATAGCTACGATAAATTTCAGTTTTATAAACATAAATATGAGGAATATAAGCCCAGTCGTAGTCCTTTACGACTATTGACTACCATTGACTATGACGTAAACATCATCATTCGTAGTTATAATAATAGTATTAGTCCACAAGTTGATAGTACATTTTACTGTATAGAATATAATTAGATTTCATCTGATAGATAATTAGAAGAGAGTATCATAATTACTCCAAAATTAGAAATAAAAACATTTAATACGACTAACAGAAATGATAAGGTTATTTTTCTGCAACTAGCAGAGATATTTAGTAATGAGAATGATCTTTATGACTCTAAAATAGTATTTACAAAGCCAGAAAACTTTATGCAACTAATTTTCTAAAACTGATGATAACATATCTTATTGACACAGTTCTTAACTCATCTTTATGCATTTAATAATATAATTATTGATCAATCCATTAGAAATTAAACCTATAAAAAATAGCTATTAATCTTATTACCAAGATATAAATTTTACGAATACGTATATATTATCTACTTAAAAATCAGATTGTTTAAAATAAGATTTATTAAAGGCATCAGAGCTTTTTTCTGATTAGGAAGGAAACCTAACCATCACAGACATGCAATATGTTCGAATTAATAAGTAATAGCATCATTTAAATTTTAATCAAACAAATCTGTCGTTAGATTAAATATTTCAAAATACAGTACTTTTAAAATTTATTTCCAATTCCAAGCAGTAATAACTAAACTTCCCCATCCAACAATAAATGCCACCCCACCAATCGGAGTAATTGCCCCTAACCATTTAATTCCAGTTAAGCTAAGGGCATAAAGACTCCCTGAAAAAATAAATATTCCTACGAGAAATCCATATCCAGCCCATAATAAACTAAAAGGATAATTTTGTTTGATAGTTAATAGTAACATGACCAACAACAAGGCTAGGGAATGATACATTTGATACTTAATTCCCGTCTCAAAAATATCTAAGGCGTGATCACTTAGTCGATTTTTTAAACTATGACGAGCAAATGCGCCTCCAACTACTCCTAATCCGGCTAAGGCCGATCCAGCTATCATAAATACTTTAACCATTTTCTTACTCTAAGTTCGCTTGTAACTACGGTTCAGCATTAAATCCTAATTTAGTACTTAATTTATTCTTAAGTTACTTTATTCTATTGTTGTTTTTGTAATCTCTGTTTAACAATTGCAGCAGCCGTCTCTAATGATAGCATTTTTAAAATGTAAAAGCCTGGTAAAAGTTTATCTCTTTCTAATAACCCTGTGCCTAAAGTGAAAACCGGAGAATTAGAAACAAAAATACTAATCATCAAAGCTGGGAAAGAGTAAATTCACGATATTTATATTAATACTTCTTCATAGTAAGCAAAATTTAAAAACTTAATATCTCATAAAGATGAGAGTAGTCTAATAACTAATAATTAATTTAATTTAAATTTTAAATAAACTTCTAGCAAAAGCTGAGTAATTAGTTCTGGGTTTAATCAAGAAAAATAACACTCAAGTCATAAGTTTAAAAATATCAGAGGTCTATTAAAAACAACACAATACACTAGGGTTTGCCCAAAATATTGAATGCCAAAATTATTGATTACTCCGATAACTATAACAATCAATACAAATATCAGCAAAAGTTAAGTGATTTTACTAATGTCAATCTTTATCTTAATTGATATTAAAAGTTACCAAGAATTTTCCTGACTCATAAAACCAAAATTGTATCCCCATCTTAGTAACTAAACTTTATTTAGCTTTGAGAAAGATCTAACAAAATTTAAAATAATGAGGAAAATACTACTACAAAGAGCTATGCAGCTTATGAATCCTATCAATAATTAAAATTTTAGATATAATTCAGAGGTGCTAGAAGATGAAGATATTGAACTTAAGATTTAACTTTGTGGTATCTGTCATGATCATCTAGGTATACTTAAATAATGACTGCAAACTAACTTAGTATCTCTTTCTTCCTGAGCATGAAGTAGTAAAAACTGTTGAAGCAGTCGAATATAAAGTAACTATTCTAAAAATTGAGCAGCCAGTAGTACTTGGCTAGTTTTCGAGTTCGTGCTTTATTTATGTTGTTTTTGTCGAAAAATAAAAATTTCTCCCATCATACTTTGGTTATTTCTCTGCCCTATGAGGTTAACCGAGAAACGGCTAAATTTTTATTTTGCGGCGGCGGAATTCTAGGTTTTCACTGTATCATTCAATGCAGTGAATGTCTTTAGATTTGAGGATATCAGATGACAGCATTTTGTAGTAATCTTGAAAAGGAAGAAAGAGTCTGTCAATCAGAGATTGATCATTTTGTTAATCCCCGTGCTCTAGAAGCAATTTAAATTATTGTAAATTCCTTTGATTTTATTATCTCTACGGTAAATATTGGAGCAGATGAACTTAAATTACTCTGTCTGGAAAGATAATATTAATCGCTAAAGATAAAGAGCAGACAATTAATAGAATAATATGAGTTCTACAGAAATTTATGGAAGGAAAGGTAAGCCGTAACTTGCTACTAAGATAGGTATTTATTGAAGGTAAAAATGTAGTCCTTGTTTAAGAACAAGCAAAGTTACGCCTTTTGTAAGAAATCATTTTCTATCTATACCAGCGATAATCGTTTCGTGAAGCTTATGCTCTAAATAACGATGTTTTTTGCTATTGTTTACTGGTTTATAAAAGATAAGTTACACAGCTAATTTTATAGACTATACACTATTTCTAGTCTTATAAGAGACTAGCAGTAGTGTATACACAAATTTTAGATATTGAGTTTTTTGAGGACAAACTTATATAGTATTGAATTAGGGAGTTAAACTACTTTTGATTATTAACAAATACGGTAAATCATTGACTTATAAGTTAACTTCAGGTGAAGTAGATGACCGGAAAGTAGTTCTTAAGTTAAGATAGTATTTAATTCGTAAATTATTGAAATAATGAGGGTATTTTTCTAAAAATCTCTTTAAAAGACTCTGTCCAAAAAGACTTCAAGTGACTCTTTATCATCAACATAAGATAAGGTTAAATTTAGTTAAACTGACTAACTAAATATTAGTTGTTAAATGTCTTATAATTGAAATGGTTAATGATCAACTTAAAAATATCTCTAAGATTGAACATTTTAGAAATCGAAGTCTTTGAACTGTTTTGTTGAATCTTTTGCTTGACTGAGTGCTCATACCTATCTACCTGGAAGACATTCTCTCGATTTAGAATTAAAAGGTAAGTTGGGCTTGTATTCTACACATCAAGGAAAAATAAGCCTTGAAATGGTGAAGAAGTTTCACCTTAGTTCATTCATAAGAAGTGATGATCAAGGCAACATAGTTTGTATAAAGCTTCAATTATTTTCTTACTTCTAGGGCTTTAATTTGTTCAACGGCTGCGTAATAACCTTGATCATACCCCTGTTGTTTCCACACTTGAGCAGCTTTTTCAAAATCGGCAATCGCTTTTTGACTCTGTCCGAGATCAGATAAGGCTAGTCCACGGTTGAAATAGGCTTCTCCATAGTCTGGCTTAAGTTTAATTGCCTCAGTAAAGTTATTTTGAGCCAGATCCACCTGCCCTAGGTTTAAATAGGCTAATCCCAGGTTATTATAAGCAAAAGCATCATTAGGATTAAATTTAAGGGCTTTTACGTAATTGGTGATCGCTTGTTCATCTTTTCCTAGGTGTAAGTAGACGTTACCTCGATTAACATAAGCTTCAACTAGTTTGGCATCGAGTTCGAGGGCTCGGCTGAAATCCCCCAATGCCAATTCAAATTTCCCTAAGTGGCTATATGCAAACCCCCGATTAAAATAAGCATTAACATCATTAGGATTTTTTTCAACAGCTTTAGTAAAGTCCCTAGCAGCCCCTTTAAAATCGTCCTGACGACTTTTTGCAATCCCCTGTTGAACGAATTGAATCGGACTAGTTTTAACTAAATTAGCCTGGTTTGTTTGAGCAGAATTACGGTTACAGGCAATGTTTGAACCTAATAAAAACAGGAATATGAGAAACAGGTAAACACGAGACTGAATCCTTAAAATTAGGAAGGATTTAAATGATGGAAAACAAAAAACGGGAGAATTTGGGAGATTCAAAATGGATTGCTCGAGTGAGTAATTTCAGAAAATTTAGCAATTAACTCCTAATTCATGAAAACCCAACTCTTGTTAGTCAAGATTTGTCTAGTTAAAGCACACCCGAAGAATAACTACTGCTGGCAATCATCGTGCGACGTGTTGTTAACTAGACAAATGTAAGAAAACTGAGTATATTAACTTGGGTTATCTGTATGAGGAGTTATCTTCACAATGAAAAAACTGTTGGTGTCTACTTTGATGATAGCGTTGACTGCAGCTCCTGGACAGGCTCAAACAGCAACTTATTATTCTTCTCACTATCACGGCAAAAAAACCGCATCAGGAGTAATATTCAACAATTATCTACCTTTGGCGGCTCATCCTTCCCTTCCATTTGGTACAAGAGTAAAGGTGACAAACCGTAAAAATGGTAAAAGCACCATTGTTCGAGTTGTGGATCGCTGCCGTTGTAACATTGATTTGTCTCGAGGTGCTTTTCAACAAATTAGTTCTCTGAAATCAGGTAGAATTCCGGTGAATATTAAGGTTTTACGTTGAAATTGAGCTCTAAATTTCCTTATTTTTATAATAACCAAAATTTAGAACAAATACTCTATTAAGGACAATAATTTTTTATAAACCTCATGAGTGGTCTTCGTGTACTCGTAAGATAATTAAGTTTAGGCAATTAGTGTTAAGTGTTAAGATAACCCATACTTTAATTGTCAAACAAGACAAAGTTGCCTAATTACCAACAGAAAGGAGACAATAGTGGTTAGTACAGTATTATTCACAACCACGAAATCAGAAGAAATTTTCACCGCAGCCCAAAAATTAATGCCTGGTGGGGTCAGTTCCCCGGTACGAGCGTTTAAATCTGTTGGTGGACAGCCGATTGTTTTTGATCGCGTTAAGGGAGCCTATATTTGGGATGTAGATGGCAACCAGTATATTGATTATGTAGGAACCTGGGGACCGGCTATCTGTGGCCATGCTCATCCCGAAGTCATTGCAGCCCTCCATGAAGCTTTAGAAAAAGGAACTAGTTTTGGTGCGCCTTCTTTTCAGGAAAATATCTTGGCAGAAATGGTTATTGAAGCTGTTCCTAGTATAGAGATGGTCAGATTCGTCAATTCAGGGACAGAAGCTTGTATGTCTATCTTGCGTCTCATCCGGACATTTACTCGACGCGATAAGATAATTAAATTTGAAGGGTGCTATCATGGCCATGCTGATATGTTCTTAGTCAAAGCAGGGTCAGGGGTTGCAACCTTAGGTTTACCTGACTCCCCAGGAATTCCTAAAACCACGACTAGAGACACTTTAACGGCTCCTTATAACGATTTAGAAGCGGTTAAAACCCTGTTTGCCAAAAATTCTGATGAAATCGCAGGAGTTATTTTAGAGCCGGTTGTTGGTAATTCCGGCCTGTTAACTCCTGATGCGGGATTTTTAGAGGGTTTGAGGGACTTAACTAAAGAATACGGGGCTTTACTAGTATTTGATGAAGTAATGACTGGATTTCGCTTAGCTTATGGAGGAGCTCAGGAAAAATTTGGTGTTACTCCTGATCTAACCGCGTTAGGTAAGATTATCGGTGGTGGTTTGCCCGTGGGAGCTTATGGAGGACGTAGGGATATTATGGCAATGGTGGCACCAGTGGGTCCTATGTACCAGGCGGGAACCTTATCAGGTAATCCTTTAGCTATGACTGCGGGGATTAAGACTCTTAAATTGCTACAAAAACCGGGGACCTATGAATATTTAAGTAGAATTACCCACAAGCTGAGTGATGGCTTCATCACAATTGCTCAAAAAGCAGGTCATGCTATTTATGGGAGTGGTATCGGGGCTATGTTCGGACTATTTTTTACAGAAGGACCTGTTCGTAACTACAATGATGCAAAAAAGTCTGACCTACGTAAATTTAGTCTTTTTCATAGGAGAATGCTCGAACATGGTGTTTATTTAGCTCCTTCTCAATTTGAGGCGGGTTTTACTTCCTTAGCTCATAGTGATGAGGATATTGATCGAACCTTAGAAACAGCACGCAAAGTTTTTGCAACTTTATAAGTTAGAGAGTTTTAATTAGCAGTCAATGATTTAACAGAGTACTAGGGGCTTTCTCTTCAATCGCTTAGGTGTTTTTCGGTGGAATGGCATCTACTTTCATACTAAATCTAATTTTTATATCTTCTGTTCGTCTCACCTTTCCAAATAATTTTGTCTTGCTCCAAATTTAAGTAGGTTTTTACAACCAAATTTAGTCCTATATGTCAAGAAAATTCATAATTTCTCTTTTTAATTCTCAAAAAAAGAGAAATTATGAATTTTCTAATAAAAAAGCGAAATTCTATGTCGTAAATTTTTATCTTATTCAATCACCATTTCGGCGGTGTTGTTTTGTCCTTTTCGGTACCTTCCTTCCAATCAATTACCATCTCAATTGATTGGTTATTTTTACGAATTAATCGACTGGTTGAGTGTGATCCTGTAGAGTTTTCTCATTAGTATAGAACTCGTCCCAATTAAGTTTCTATTGTTACAGTCACCTCTTGATAAGAGACTCCAACAACATTTATAATATCCTCTTGAACTCGACCGTCGGTATAGATAATTAATTCTATGGTTTCTATCAACATGGCTTATACTCAACTCATTTTAGGGAGAGGAAATCAGTTGTTACTCAAAAAATACTAGTTTTACTTACAAAGTCTATTTAAACAATCTAAATAAACTGCAAACTATAAGTTATTTTTTAGCAATAATTAAAATAATAATTACCCTTTTTATATACAAAACCTCCTTGACTTTTTATAAGAGCCAAGAGATTTTATTCAACTATAATAAAGACATATAAAATCGTTCCAATTGCAAGAGTACTAATTTTTAAGGAAACGAGGATCTAGAGCATCACGTAGTCCATCACCAAGTAGGTTAAAGGATAAAACGGTAAGAACGATCAAAAGGGCAGGTGGCCAAATTAACCAAGGTTGTAGAATAAGAATCGAGGCATTAGTAGCTACTGAAAGTAAATTTCCCCAACTGGGATCGGGTTGTTGAATTCCTAAACCAATAAGACTCAACACAGACTCAGCCACAATGAATCCAGGGATAGCAAGAGTGGCCGAGATGACGATATAGGTGGCGGTTTGAGGTAAGACATGACGAACAATAATTCGCCCAGGGGTTGCTCCCATCGCCTTTGCTGCCTGGATGAACTCCTGTTCTTTGAGAGAGAGAACTTGACCTCTAATCACCCTTGCTAGTCCAGACCAACTAATGAGAGAAGTAATAAGAATAATGAGTAAAAATCGTTGTGCACTGCTTAAACTGGGGGGAAGAACTGCCGCTAAGGCAACTAACAGATAAATTCCTGGAATAGTCATTAATACTTCTACCAGACGCATTGATACCATATCTAACCAACCCCCAAAATAGCCAGAAATTCCTCCGGCAAGTATACCTAAAGGAAAAGAAACTAAAATTCCTACCAAGCCAATAAATAGACTAATTCTTCCGCCAAATAGTAATCGACTAAATTCATCTCGTCCCTGTTCATCAGTTCCGAGGAGGTTTAATTTAGCCTTTCCCAGCGCCCCAAATAAATGGCGATCAACAGGTATCCCAGGAAACAGTTCCACTTCTTCAAAAGTGGGGGGTAAAGGGAGACGAATTTGAAACAGTTGATAACGGTCACCTTTAATAAACAGACGAATAAGTGTAGGATTTTCAAAATCGACATTTAAAGACCGTTCTCCTGTTTCTACGTCTGTCGGACTTTGAGTTGTGGGGTAGATATGAGGCCCAATAAACTTACCGTCTGGAGTTGTCCAGTAGATGGGGGTCGGGGGTAATAAAGACCCGTCAACTTGAGAAACATAGGGATTGTAGGGAGCAATAAAATCCGCTAAAATTACTGAAATATAGAAAAATATTAATATAGTTGCTCCAAAACGAGCGAGATAGTTGTTTTTGAGTTTTTGAAACCAGTTCATAAGCACTGTAGCTAATCATTTATATGTTGATTGTATAGTGGCTAACTTGATCTTTGACTGACATATAGTAAGGCTTGGAGATAAAAAGATAAGAAAAATATTTTACTTTTCACTTTCTCGAGACTCTACCAATTGACGCTATCACTACCACGCTACGTCTTAAGATTCTTTATCTAACAAAGATACTCATTCTGACAGGTCTGAACAAATCAAAATAAGAGCCTCTAAATAAACACTAAAAAAGAAAATTATTTTGTATCTTTACATTAAAATACCCATAGTTAAACTTATATTACTTTTAAGGAGATAATCGACAACACCATAACCGAATATAATTGACTTTAAACCACCCTGCTACTTATGAGGTTGATTGGTCTTAATTATTAGTTTCTATTAAGAATATCTATGGAGTATGGCTTTATTCTTTTCTGTAACCAATATTTTTTAGTTTTTTTACCTGAATCGATTTGAATACAAATCGCTTTCAGATTTTAATTTGATTAAAAGACTGCCGTGCCGTTTTACCTCAGTTTATGACCTGGACGGACCAGGTGGGCACTGATGCATTTTATTTTCGTTTCCGAGTACAAGCCCGGTTTACTACCACAAAAAGCTGTCAGCTCCCTAAACTTACAAAGCATAGATCAAAAAACTTTATTGGCAGCCACCAACGCGGCAGTTACGCCATATTATAGCATAATTGAAAGAGTTAAGGTTTTCTAGTTATTGCTATTAAAATAAATGCTGCTAGAATTATCCAGGCATCTTTCAATCAGTGATCGCCGATGAAGATTATTATAGTCTCATCTGAGTTTTTCCCTACCCTCCCATTCAGGGAAAAACTCAGATGAGAACGTTTTCCTTAAGTGCCATGAGATCCAATGGGATACATAAGTATATTTATACCATTATTTGTCTGTTTGAATAACCTAAGTTGAGAGAAAAACTGTCTATCAATGGTCTAGTTTTGATCGAACAAGAGTACACTTAGGAATGAACAGATGAACCTTATGAACAACTCCTAATCCATTTGACATCATAAACAATTATAATTACCCAATAAAAATTCCTGTTATTTATGCCTATCTTCGTTCAGGAGGAACATTAGTTAACTGATGTTTAGGGAGTATTCCAGGCAATCTCATCCTATCGAAAGTCAATCCTCTGTCCGCTGTCGGTCCTATTGTTTATCAAGCACAGCACTGGCTTAATCTTTGAACTGAATATCAGGTTGATAATTTTGTCCAAAAACCTATGGGTAACAGATGAACTGTTTGCCTACCATATCTCAAAGGTATAACTATAATCTCATTATTCCGTATTGGACTGAGACTGTATTGACAGTCCTACGGAAAATAACATTTTGACACCGAGTTTTTTATTGGAGCAGGACATTTATCTGTCTAATTACGGACTAAACCCTTTACTTTTAGTTATAATTCGTCATGGGGCTGACGTTTATGAGTCTATCACCCGCACCTTTCAACCCCTACAGTGTTTGGTTCAACTCTTTGGAGAAATATACTTAAAATATCCTCAGGCTATTTGCAAATATCTAATCTTTCATTATAAGCAGATCTGCGAAGACTCTATAACTAAAATAAATTTTAGTTACAAAATTCTTGAAATCAATTAAGATCTAACTTTGATCAATAAATTTTATTACTTTTATCATTATACAAGAGATAATCGCTTAAAGCAATCATCAAAAGAAAGATAACTTACTGAGATTAAGTTACGTCCGGGTAATATAAAATCTGAGCCTTATATTGTGGACAGTGTTGTTCGAAACTGTCAGAGAGCAGATAAATTATTAGGTTATGAATCAAACAGATAGGTTATGAATCAAACAGATAGGTTATGAATCAAACAGAATTGTCAAAAATAGTTTGGGATATCCTCGAATGGCGAGCCTTCATTATTTTAAAAGGGCGTAAAGAATTAAAAACAATTCAGTATCTCTTATATCAAACCCAATTCAAATTGTCCTACACCATACAGCGATTAGTGAAAAATCAAGCTCAATAAAAATAACTTCAACAGATAATCAATGAACAATAAAAACAAATAACAAATATAAAAAATAAACTAAATTGCAGAAAAAAAATCAATTTTAATATTACAAATTATTGAACACTTACAGGAAATACCTAATAAGAGTAAAGCAACTAGTCTAAGTATATAAAGTAGTAAATTCTGTTAGTCAAGGAACTGTTTTTTCACAGTTAAAAATATTTAGGTTTAAAAAAAAGAGAATAACTTAGGATTTTATTTGTATTGATTTAATAAAAAATAAAGATATTGTTTTTACTAATAAACTTAGTGATACTGTTTAAGTATTCTTCAAAAATTTATATTGCATAATTTTAATACTTACTGCTAAAAATAGTATCTTTAAGTCTTATTACAATTGATATAATATACTTTATATTGTTTTCTATATAAATTTATAATTATTTTTATAAACGATAATAACCGGCAATTTAAAATTGTTTGTATATAACATTAATTAAATAGTAAAACTTGTTTTTTTAAAATGATTATAAATATTTGTCCACTTGTCAAGCCTACCTAAAAAATTTTTTAAAAAATAGAACATCGGAAACTAAATATACAGAATTAATATATTCTTAATTATATTGCTAGATAGATTAATTGAGCTCGACAAATATTTCACGCATACTGTAATTATATCTTGACAAATAACGATCTTAAAAAGTTATTGAGATCAAGATTACGATAAAATTGCGGCATATGTTTAGAATATTTTATGTATTCTTCGTCCCGGCAAGAAGATTTTTATAATAAAACTTTATATCCCACCAACTTTTTGCCTTGTTTACCATTTTATATATCTATAAATTATCTCTTAACAAGCTCCTTTAGTGTTGGCACAACTATTTTTTACTCGCTAACTATCTGACGTCAATTAGGCTTGTTTGACTATTGTGACAGTTAATAAATAAAAACCCAACTATTATAAATAATTAGTTTTTAACAATTTTATTTAGTAAAATATGTTAACATAACGACTATTTAATAGCTTAATATCATAAAAAAACAGCGCTAAAAAATTTAGTTTAAAGTTTACATATAAACCTAGATAATTACAACATATTATATATTAAATAATTTATTAAAGTTTAAAATTCTGATTTTAATAAAAGAAAATATTTTTTTATTAAAAATCAACGAAATTTTTAAAAAAGAAGAATAATATAGGTGAAATTATATTTACAAAAACTTACAAGTTATCTCAAGACTAAACCAGTTAGGAGAAGAATTTATAACAGTTATTCGGCAAAAACTGACTTATTTAGGTCTGTTAAAATTAACTGAGTTATGTCAATAATATTTATTATCCCCGATATTGAGTAACTATACTGAAAAAACTTTGCGTTAAAATAGGAAAAATTTTTTAACTTAGTATTCTACTAGTTAATTCAACATTATTGGTGTAGTAAACACGCCAAAAGCAAAAGTTAAAATAAATAATATTGACTATTTTGACAAACAAAAAATACTTTAATCTGTAGTGTTCTATATAAAAATATTAAACTTGTTGTAAAACTACTATCTACATACTATACAATACTATTGTTTTGCTTTAAAACGGTAGGAGTTTAGAGTCTCTATGAGTACAATCGATTGGGTTATTATTTTAGTTTATGCAATGGTTGTACTCGGAATTGGAATTGCGGCAAGCCGAAAACAAAACAATACGGATGAATATTTCCGAGGATCACAGCAACTCCCTTGGTGGGCAGTTGGCTTGTCAATTGTTGCTACATCTTTTTCAGCAGCTTCACTTCTTGGAGGTCCTGGAGAAGGATATAGTCATGGTTTTTTATATTTTCAACTTCAGTTAGGTGATTTGATTGGTTACGTCCTAGTTATTTTCCTGTTTCTACCATTTTTTGTTCGACTTAATTTAACTACTGCTTATGAATACCTTGAGAAACGTTTCGATGCAAAAACACGCTCTCTAGGTTCGTTGTGTTTTCTCCTATTTGTCATAGCTCGGTTAGGGGGGCTTTTATATGCGGCATCCCTAGTGGTTTCAAGAGTTACGGGGCTTTCACTGTATGTCTCGATATTACTTGTCGGCATTATATCAGTGATCTACACTATAGTCGGTGGAATTACGGCAGTCGTTTGGACTGACGTGCTTCAGTTTTTCATGATTTTTGTGGGCTTAGTCGCTGGAATTTGGACGATTGTATCAAGTGTACCTGGTGGATTTGGACAACTTTGGCGTGTCGCAGAAGAAGGAGGAAAACTCGCTGTAGTTAATCTATCTTGGGAACTAAAATCAATCCGTTCTCTACCAACAGCTTTATGCGCTTATGGCATATTGGCTTTTGCTGTGGCAGGAACAAATCAACAATCTGTTCAACGTTATGTTTCGTGCCCTGATCTTACATCGGCACGTAAGGCAATTTTGTTTGGATGGGTTGTCGGTTTCGTCGGCGTAGCTGCCACTCTTTTGCTTGGAGTTTTTTTGTTTGCGTTTTATTCCCTAAATGCCGGACTACCTGATCATATCAAACCCGATGAAATTCTATCCTATTTTATTGTTCATCAAGTTCCACCAGGTGCTTCAGGATTTTTAGTCGCAGCCGTCTTCGCAGCGGCCATGTCATCAATTGATTCTGCACTTCATTCTCTGGCTACCTGCATGACGGTTGATTTTTATCAGCGTTACTCTAGGTCAAAACCGAGTGAATCTCAATCCTTGAAGGTAGCTCAGGGTTTGATCTTTATTTGGGGTATTCTTGGTATTTTTTTGGCGTTTTATGTCGCTTCAACAGGAGAATCTTTACTTCCATTTTTAATAAAATATACTGCCATGTTTTTGGGTCCATTACTGGGAATTTTTTTCATGGGAGTTCTTTTTTCTCGTATTAATGCAACAGGAGCATTTTACGGAACGATTGCTTCAGTTGCTCTTCTGGCGACTAGTTCAACCTTGAAATGGTTTAGCTTTCCAGAAATTTGGCAATCTGCAATTGCGGCTCCCCTTGCAGTTATATTAGGTTTGGTAATTTCTTTATTAGGTCAACGGCCGGCAAAAAACTCTCTCAAAGGGCTTACCCTCTGGACTTAATAAATAACTACCCCGCCAATTTTTTAAATCAGCGGGATAAAAAAATGAAATTGTTAAGATATCAAACTATAGATTTTAAGCCAAGGCGGCCATTTTTATCTCATTACTGTTTAAAATACTCTGTAGTTCTTCGGCATCAACGGTTTCTTTCTCCACTAACATCTCAGCCAATTTGTCAAGAATATGACGGTTATTTACTAGCACATCTTTAGCTCGTATATAAGCATTATTGACTAACTGACGAACTTCTTCATCGATTACGGCAGCCGTTTCATCAGAAAAGTCTCGATCAGAAGCAATGTCACGACCCAAAAAAACATTACCATTCTGCCGACCCAAAGCCACAGGGCCAAGACGATCACTCATTCCAAAACGAGATACCATTTGACGGGCAACTCGCGCTACCTGTTGAAGGTCATTAGAAGCACCAGTAGTAACTTCTTCTTCTCCAAAGATGATCTCTTCTGCCACACGACCTCCTAAAGCTACGGCCATCTGGTTTTGGAGATACGAACGGGAATATAAGCCTGACTCCATACGATCTTCACTAGGAGTGAACCAGGTCAAGCCGCCAGCGCGACCACGGGGAATGATGCTAATTTTCTGTACTGGATCATAATCAGGCATTAACGCACCCACTAAAGCATGACCGGCTTCATGGTAGGCCACAAGGGTTTTACGTTTTTCACTCATGACACGGTTTTTCTTCTCAGGTCCAGCTAAGACACGATCAATAGCATCATTAACTTCATCCATAGAAATTTCTGTTAAATTCCGACGGGCAGCCAGAATAGCCGCTTCATTTAAAAGGTTAGACAGATCAGCTCCTGTAAAACCAGGACTACGACGGGCAATTTTATCGAGATCAACGTCTTTAGATAAGGTCTTACCACGGGCGTGTACCTTGAGAATTTCTTTACGACCTGCATAGTCAGGACGATCAACCACGACCTGACGGTCAAAACGACCAGGACGTAATAAAGCCGCATCGAGGACGTCAGGACGGTTTGTAGCAGCAACTATGATTATGCCTGTATTTCCTTCAAAACCATCCATTTCAGTGAGTAATTGGTTGAGAGTTTGTTCCCGTTCATCGTTACCACCGCCTAAACCTGCACCTCGTTGACGACCAACGGCATCAATTTCATCTATGAAGACGATACAAGGAGCATTGGCTTTTGCTTGTTCAAAAAGATCTCGAACACGAGAAGCCCCAACACCAACGAACATTTCTACAAATTCTGACCCAGAAATAGAAAAAAAAGGAACACCAGCTTCTCCAGCTACTGCCTTAGCTAAAAGAGTCTTACCGGTTCCAGGAGGTCCGACTAGAAGAACTCCTTTAGGAATTTTTGCCCCGATAGCAGTAAAGCGGTCAGCATTTTTCAAGAAGTCTACGACTTCAGCTAATTCTAATTTAGCCTGTTCAATACCAGCTACATCTCCAAAGGTAACTTGGGTTTGGGGTTCCATTAATACCCGCGCTTTAGACTTACCAAAGTTCATCGCTTGAGAACCAGGTCCACTTTGGGCGCGACGGAGTAATAGGAAAAGTCCCACTAACAATAAAATAGGAAGGAATAAACTACTGGCCACCCGAAACCATAGTCCTTCATCACTTTGAGGCTGAACGGCAATATCGACATTATTTCGAATCAAAATGTTAATTAAGTCAGGATCGTTTGGAAGGTTAACCAATAAAGGTGCGCCACCATTGGGGTTAGGAACTCTTGCTTCAGTGCGATCAGCACTTAAAGTAACCCGTGTAATTTTATTATTTTCAACTTTTTTAATAAATTCACTGTAGGTGAGAGGTTCCCGACTTTGAGGTTGTTGATCAAAAAATGCAGAAGCTAAGGCCAGTACCACAATTAACAATAGTGCGTATAGTCCAGCATTACGCCATTTTTTATTATTTTTCTTCACGCTGTAAGCCTCCTAGATGAGGGTAAGGGAATCGTTAATTTTTGAATGTACATCAAGGTATTATCTGAATAATACTAGTGGCAATATTAGAAAATATTCCCGGAAGATAAACATTTGTTAATTTATGTTAATCCTTTTCTGGAACAATTTCCCAATAGATACTGTTTTGAGTCTAACTAAAAATCGAGTTCAAGTCGCCAATCATTGCTAGTATCTACAGTTTTAACGTATATTTTTTCAGTCTCTGTGAACGAGTCTGTAGTCACCTTTTGTTTTTTAAAAATATTAGGCATGGCATCTAAAATATATCCCTGACGTTGGTTGCTCAAGGCTATTTCCCAAAGTGTTTATAGAAGCCTAGCAATTTATGAGATACAAGCTAGTTTGTAAATTTGTCTCTCTTTGATGGCTTTTACCCACTAATAGATGCGGTCAATCTTTGTATCTAAAATTAGGTATAATGCTTTCCTTTGAAAGCATTATACCTAAAGAAAAGAAATGATTTTAAGTTTTGTCGTTTATTTGTGAACTGTATAGCTATTGTTTATTTTAAAAAAATGAGCTAAATGTTTGCGAACTATATTAGAGCGAATATCAATAGCATTAATTATTGATCTTAAATATTAGTTGACTGTTGTTCTTTCTAAACCTAATTCATTTGACATTTAAATTATAAAATTTTAGCATTTCTTTTCAAGAGTAATAACACTAGTCTCTAGCAGTTGTGATAGCTTCTTGTTCTTGCCCAGAATAACATTAAAATTATTGAATAATATCTAAGTACATGTGAGCTTGGACAATTAGATATAAATGTAAGACTTGTAACCTGATTCAGTCTTTAATTCATCCTAAATCAGGATTTTTTGAAAAGAAACTAAAATCTTTTTTTATTCTTATGTGTAAATTAATCTCCGTATAATTTTTGTAAAATTAACAATATTTTATATTAAGTTTAAATAAAAGGTGATTAAAGAGGGTTAAGTGTTCTTTGATTTATGTAATAAAAAATATATTATTTAGATTTAATTAAATCTAAATAGTTTTACTTAAACAAAATAGTGACTTTAAATATCGTTTTGGGTTTATTTTGTGCCCCAATAGTTTTTTGTGTATAAAATAGTATAATAAGTCTAATTGATTAATATTCTTGATTTGTTGCGTTTATATAAGCTTTTAAATTATCAATAAATATAATTTTGATCACTTTATTAAGATAACTAATTTTTTATATTTTTGTGACACTAATAATTAAGTGTTAAAGGTGAAAATTATAAGAAACTTTCTAAGTTAACTTTAACATTGAGATATAATTATAGAATTTTTATAAAGTCTAACCCGCTCATTACGTCACAATAAAGATCAAAATTGGGTATCGGACTTAGTGCGTGAATAACTAACCAAATAGTTAGATATCTTAAGTATTCTGTCTGCAAAATTGCTGATTAGACAAACTACTCGAGATGATTTCCTTGATTTATTATTGAAATTCTAGAAAATCCCATGAAATCCTCAATATTAGCTACTTTCGGTTCTTGGAAATCTCCTATAAGTACAGATATAATCGTCTCTGGAAGTATTGGACTAGGAGAAGTAACTTTCGATAATGAAGATATTTACTTGTTAGAATCAAGAGCAACAGAAAGGGACGTAATGTTCTCGTTAAACGTAATGTTGATGGCTAAATCACAGATAAAACACCTCAACCATTCAATGTGCATACCCGTGTTCATGAATATGGGGGAGGAGCATTTTTGATTATTGAAGGAACTATTTATTTCGTTAATTTCAAAGATTAACGCATCTATAAAATGATGGTAGATGCTATTAAAGAAAAAAGACTATTGGTTGCTTATATTACCTTTGAAGAAGAACAACACGGGTTTCGTTGCGCAGAAAATATTAAACGGGCTTTAGATGCATAATTTTATTTTTACTCTCGAATTTTTGGCTTTGAACCTGCGGAAAAGTTAGAGCCAATCGAGATTATTAATCTAGTAAGAGACATAAATTAAAATCCTTGACTATGTTAAGCGGTTTTGTTTACGGGATCTTAAAATTCACAAGAGTCTAACCATTCTATTTACTGCCAAGATCAGGTAAAAGAGGGATAAAGTACTCCATGAGTAGAGAACTTTATCGTCTAAATTAAGATTATCCTACAATTGACTTTTTGGTTTTTGGGACCAAATAAAACCCAAAATAGTTAGACACTTGAATTCTAGAAGTATATGAGCACGAAAGATTACCTCAAAACACAATAATGAATATTTCCGACCACCACTTTTTGTCCATCCACTCTCCGGAAATCTACTTAGAGAAGCTTGAAGCTAAGTTATGACCTTAGAAAAAGTCAGAAACTTAAGGGGACACTGACTTTATCAGGAGAGTGGATGGCATCCCCTTCATAATTCTCATTGAGTAGAGGAAGGAATGTCAAGTACAGGACGATTTAACGCGATAGTTAATGGTTCTGCTTCTACATCAGCAAAATTAGGAGACAGAGATTGTTTTTCTATGTAAAAATTATAAATAATTCCCATAACAACTGTTGCGATCACCACACCGCCCCATTGGATAAGTCGTTGGGTTTGGTTTTGACGATCAACTTTCTCAAAAACGCTTTCAGATAAACGTTGAGATGAAACTGGACTTTTTGGAAGCGGAATAGTGAGAATCTCTCGTTGTAGGCGAGAAAGCTGGACATACAATTGATTAAATTGAGAATCAGTATCAAGTAGTTGCTGTACTTGACGGCGTTCTTTAGCTGTTACCTCCCCATCTAAATAGGCACTTAACAACTCAAAACGCTCAAACTGATCATTGATATCACCCGAATCGGCTGATTGCAAATGCTGTTGTTCAAAGTTAGACATCACGATATACCTCTCCAAGGAGCGAAACCAAATTAGTTGGCTGCGGAGACGGATGCTAATGATAGCATTGTCATGACACCCCTCACAGATTGCCAAAAGGGGCAATGGTTTAATATTCTCGGTTCGTCTTTATTTTAGTCTATATATTGCTGGAGAACTGATTGTAATTTTGTTCTCGCTCTAGCAATACGAGACTTGACTGTTCCGAGGGAGACCCCTGTCATTTGGGCAATTTCTTCGTAGGCCATGCCTTCGATTTCTCTTAGAACAATGGTTGTGCGAAATGCCTCTGGTAAATCGGCGATCGCTACTTTTAGTCGGTCGTAGAACTCACGAGTTGCCAAGTCATCGTCAGGACTGGGGTAATCGGACACAATATCCCATTCAATCTCTCCGTCATCGACGCGCCTAGGAGCATCTAGTGAGATAGGATGACTAACCCGTTTACGTTTACGTAATTCATCGTAAAACAAATTTGTGGCAATACGACTTAACCAACCTCGAAATTTTACCGGTTCCTTCAGGCGTTTAATATTACGATAAACCCTAATCCAAACTTCTTGGGCAAGATCTGCTCTATCTTGCCAATCAGGAGCGAGGTGATAGAGAATCCGATCTACATGAGACTGGTAACGATTTAATAGCTCTGAGAATGCTATCCGGTCCGGTTTAAACCCTTCTTGACAGCTCAAAATTAAGTCGTAATTAGACAGTCGTTCTGGAGATAGATTGAGGGAAGCTCGTTTCCCTTGTGTTGTTGACCAGGATGCTGAAATTGCTTGACTCATTAGGTTATTCAATGCGTGATTACTCCTCACATTAATTTTTTCAAGACGGACTATTTGATTATAAGGTTCCCATTAACAATTAATTTCTAATCGGAAGCTAAGAATATTAGTAAAGTGGGAATTTTAGTAAAAAGATGTCTTTTTTGAATTTTTTTTTGAGTATTCAACAATTAAAAACTTAAGATGACGTTTGATTACTTCATCTAACTGTTCACAGATTAAAAGTTAAAAGTACTGGTGGTCTAATAGGGAAATTCAACGATTATATAAAACTGATTAGGATGTTAAATCTCGAATTTAACTATACGATTAATGGCTAAATTCAAGATTAATTGTTTCATAACATTAACAGATTGTTTGTAATGCATAGCTATTATTTTTCCCATTAATTAAGACTTCCATAAGTTATTTAAAGCCATGTAATATAGTTCTGCAGCTGATTCACAAATACGTTTTACTTCTATTTCTATTTGTAGAGTGAAATTACCATTTTTATACGATGCGTATTTAACAATATTTTAAATGCTCATGTATAAAAAAATTTTGCTACTTTTATACCTGTTGTGATAGAAGAAAACAATATAATAAAATTTAAAAGTATCTTCTCGTAAAACTTACAAGATTAAAAGAGCTTAATTTTTATTGAAATTAAGCTCTTGCAGTTACTCTTTTAAAATAAATAAAAATTTTAAATTATACTAGTAAGTAGTTTAACGTTCTCAGTCTAGAAAAACTAAAATAATAAACTTGTCAAAAAAAGCTTTTAAAAAATCAATATATTTTTGAAGTTAAATATGCTACACTAAATATGATAGCAAAAAAATAACTTATAACAAGAGAGATATAATCTGGATACAAACGATATCTAGATTATATTTATTTAACTCAATATCTTCGTTTAAGTGAACGAAGATATTGAGCATTCAAAAAGCTAGTTCACTCTTCTTTATAAGAGTGAACTAGAGATAGATCATAAAAAATAGTGAGCTCACTGTAGCAATAAATTTTAAAAAAGATAAAGATATAAATATTAAAAATAAGAATCTGAAGTAAAAATAAACTTTGTATGAATTAATAAACTACTTTAAAAATTGGCTAATGAATTAAAATTTAGGCCAGTACATTAATATATGAATAAATTATATACAGGAATGAAAGTAACTAGTTGGATAGAAAAATAAAACTGTGTTCATAAAGTTTTGGGATAGACAAGAATAGGATTGCTTAAAGAGTTGAGATACTCTTAACTGAGTTCAGGGCTAAAAACATAGAAATAAAAATCCTCTTTAACAAAAAATCTTTAAAAGTCACCTTTAAAGCTAAAAAACTAGAAAAAAGATATCTATGATTTTAAATCAATATATATTTTTAAAAAAATTTAGAACAAAATTAAAGTCAATCAGAAAAAAAGTTTTAAGTTACATTATAAAATAACTAATTATATATCTATATATTTGTCAGGCTACTAACAAGAAACCTCTTATTAAATAAAATTCTAAAAGTAGATACAAAACTGTTTAATTTAGTTTATAGACATTTTTCTAACAGTATATGACTGTCTTAAAAAAAATTAATTAATAGAAGATAATGGCGAATGACACCATAGCAAAAATATAAAAAATATTTCAATAATTTTAGAGAACATCTACTAGCTCAATTTCGAATAATTAAGTTCAAGTTAATAGAGAGAGATTATAAATGTTATTATATGAGCCTTAAGTTAATGAGTATTTAAAAAAAATTTACGAGATACAATAAGAAATTTAAAATTTAACTTATTCTAATTATTTAAACTTACTCTAATTTTTTAGAAAAGTATAGCAGCTGCATCTAGTACTGGACGTATTCACAGGGAATAATCTAATGTTAGATTGGGCTGCTGTTATTTTATTTAACTATAAAGTAGAGAAATAGACAATCAGTAAGGGCTGAAGCACCCATTACTGATCCATTTCATTAATTTTTAGCTTGGCGCTTTTAATATTTCTATAAATTTTTAAATATCACCACGAATTTCTTCAACAACTCCATCGCGAACCACAATTTCTACGTTCAGCTTTTTGAGTAAATTATCTCCTTTTTCTAAACGGAAAAAGCTTTCCATCTGCCCTTGAACCACTTCCTGATCTAACTCCAACAATTGAACCTGCTGCATTTGCTGTAAAAACTGATTTTTATTTTCTAACATCTCACTTTTTTTTTCATTAATCTGAAGTCGAATATTATCAATTTGCTCAGTGACCGTAGGTCCCGGGGGAGAGATACTTTGTTTTTGAATTTCTGTAATCGTCCGTTGACCTTGTATTTCAATCTGCTGCATCTGGTCATCAAGTTGAGTGATTTGCGCTTGAAGTTGCTGTTGTGCCTCTTGTTTCCAAGTTGTCGTAACTATTATTTTCAAGGTAATCGGTCGTTTTAGCAGTAAACTGGGGTTTGCCTCATCCATTAGTTTTCCATCCTTTCATAAATTATTAGTGATTAATCAGGAAACTTTCCTATAATCAAATATCTCGTCAATCATACCTTGATACTGTTGTATAACGACTTGCCGTTTAATTTTAAATGTCTGGGTCATTAAACCATTTTCACGGGAAAATGGTTCTAAAATAAATTTAAAACTTTTTATTTTGTCATCAGGGCGGTATCCAGGACGGTTTTTCACTTCTCGACCTAACTCTTCCCGAAATAAAGTTTGTATGGGCTGACTATAAAGATCACTACAGACAATTTCTTCAGAAGTTCCGGACATATCGGGAAGGTTTAGAGTGATTTGTTGGTTTTGTCCCCACTTGTTCAATGCTTCTAGATTGGGCACAATTAACGCCCCTAAAGCTTTTTGATCTTGACCTACCAATATAATTTGGTCAATGTAGGGACTACGGGTACAAGCCTCTTCAATAGCCTGTGGTTCGATGTTTTCTCCATTACTCAAAACTATTGTATCTTTGTCCCGTCCAGTAATCACTAAATCACCCATATCAGTTAACCACCCTAAGTCCCCTGAATTAAACCAATTGTCATCATTAATAGCTTTGGCGGTAGCTTCGGGATTTTTATAGTAACCTTGCATCACTTGAGTTCCCCGAATTAACACAAGTCCTCTTTCTCCTTGAGGAACCGGTTGTCCGCTATCAGGATCAACAATACAAACTTCGGTTTCAGGAATACATTGTCCTGATGATCCGCGTAAGTTGTGGCTATGGGTACGAACATTAGTAACAGGGGCGGTTTCAGTTAGCCCATAACCTACTAAAAGGGGAATGTTGATAATTTCGTAAAAAGTATCGATATGTCTAGCCAGAGAACCTCCTCCACTAACAATAGTTCTAAGGTTTCCTCCAACTTCTTGCCGAATCTTACTGTAGATTAGTTTGTCTGCTAATCTATGAAGGGGAGTTAATAAAACCGTTTTTATTTTGGCTAAAAGGCGTTCTGCACTAGAAGCTTTAAGGTGGTCTAGACTAAGATTATTGGCAATACGTCGGGCGATAATGTACTGTTCTGAAACGGTTAGGAAAAATTGGATTATTTTTTGTTGGGTGGAACTTTGTTTCCGAAATTGCTTTTGAATGCCTTCATAAAGGAATTCCCAAAGACGGGGGACTCCAACCATGTGTTGGGGTTTAAATCGTATGAGATCAGCCTTAAATGTACGTATATTAGTGTAAGTTAAAATACAACCCCGAGAAAGGATAAAATATTCTGTGCTACGTTCGTAGGCATGCCATGATGGTAAGATAGCAAGAACACGCTCACCTGGTCTAGGTTGGATAACCGCTTCCAAGTAAACCACCTGATGGAGTAAGTTTCTGTGGCACAACATAACCCCTTTTGGTCGTCCAGTGGTTCCGGAAGTATAGATTAAAGTGGCTAGCGTTTCTTTAGTTTGATGAACAGGTTTTAGGGTGGAATGACTTCCTAGTTCCATCAATTCTTGGAAGTTGAGGATTTTGATAATGTCGTCTGCACTTCTTTGTTCATCACTTAACAAAATAATTAGTTCAATAGGCAATCTATTAAGATCGGACCGGAGTTTAGCTAAGGTTTGTTGGTTTTCTACAATGAGGATGCTACTATTGCTATCACTCAAAATGTAGAGTAATTCATCTTTATCGGCTTGAGCCGAACGTACCACATTAGCCGCACCAGCCATCATTGATCCTTGATCGGCTATAAACCAACGGGGACTGTTATCAGCGACCAGGGCAACTTGTGAGGAAGATTTTATTCCTAAACTTTGTAATCCTGCGGCAAAATCTTTAATGTTTTGGTACAACTCACCATAGGTTATGCTTACGTTGGGCGTACTATGTGGGTCTTCAAGGGCAACGATATCCTTAAATTTTTCAGCCGTTAGGGTCCAAATTTCAGGTAAGGTATTGATTAATGAATAGTCTGGTTGATTTGTCATCAAACTTTAGTTGAAGAATGCTTGTAAATCAAATATTAACCCTTTTACAAGGAGGTGTTAACAGCGCACAACTTGTCTAAACATACTGAATATAGGTGTGTTACATTGAAACGAAAGTTCAATTTATCTAATAAAAAGAGTTGGTCTAAGTACTTTTACTTTGTTAGTAAACATTTAGTAATTGTTAGGATACTCATCCTTACCTAAATTTTAGATCTAAAAAGTATAACTAATACAAATTTTATAAACTTGTAAAAAATTGTTAAATAATAATATTCCCAGTTCTAATTAATCATTAGATATAAAAAATAGATCAATAAAAAGTAGACAAAAAATAGGTAATTAATATAAAAATATATACACTTAATTCTAAAAAATCTAGCATAAATTTTAACTAAAATGTTACGATTTTCTTGTAAAAATAATGTGATAACAAAGACTATACCCTAAATAATCATTAGATCCGTTTTTAAACGTTTTCGAGATTCAGTTAAGTGAAAAAGTTGAAATAAATAAGACATGATAAGCAATCAACAGACTAATATCATCATTATTGGATTAGGATTATGTTTGATTTTCCAGCAAACATTATTTTTGTTAAGGTAACTAAAAGTCTATATACTCGAAAAATTTATCCTCTATGCCAAATTTGGCAATAATCTTTTTCAGACTATCCTATTACTGTTTATTAGTAGTGGTTGCAGGAGGGGTTTCTTTATTACTAGCTACTGTGTTAATGTATTTTGTTGATGAACCTAAAACCTCAGAAAAGACATCTATAAAAGTAGAAATTTGATCTCCTTCCTAAGATTTAGGATCTCAAATTTTACTCCTTGTTTACAATTATCTATTTATGAAGAGGCAACTTCAGAACGGTGTAAAGGAAATTTTAGGTAAAGTTACATAATTCAACCGAAGTTTCTCTACCTTTCCTAAGCTTCTAACCGTCTTAAATCACTTATTTTAGGACTGTAATGGAGTATATCTACAAAAGATATTAGATACTACATCATTTAAAAAACCAATTTATCTTAATACTATATATATCCTTAAACAACGTAAGTTAAACTAAATATAAAAAAATATTGTTCCTCTCAATATATAAGTTAAAATACGAAATAATTGACGATAATATAAAATATTAATCGAAAATAATTAGGACTACAATGGCTTTCAAAAGCTAACAGAAAACAAGGACAGCCTACGCTTTAATTCCGAATCGAGAGAAAGGCTTTGAAGTAAATTCAGTATAAGTTATCAGATTGAACACTTGAGACATCAAAGTGTTCAATCTGATGGCAGTTTTCAATTGAGTAGCTTACAATAACAATACTGTAGAAACTCAATTAATTACGTCTTCATCAGTTCTTAAATTAATAACTTCATTGATAGACTAATTGAATTTTATGAAATTTTTGAGTTAGCAAATATTCTTCTATTTTTGTCCAACAGGTTTTAATAAAGTTTAAATCAGGACAATAATAAAATACAACTTTTACTTTTTACTTCTATATATTCCATCAGGTTTATATTTTTCGTAGCTTCATAAATTTTAAAAATATTCCTAATTGCATAGACTTTTGGCTAGCTACTTCTATAGTAGAAGTACTTTCCCTATCGAAGTAAAAACAGCTTTTATATTTATACATTTTTTATATTAAAAAATTTATAAAAACCTGGTATAAAGATAGATTGAATTAATATAATATTTTTGCCTACTTTCCTTCAAAGAAGACTTACTAAATTGAGTTTAATTAGTCAGTCTAACTAACTTTTGAACAAAATATATCCTTTGAATATAAATGTTTGCCTTAAATATAGTTTTAGACAGAGTTAGGATAATCCATATTTCTTGGAGTTCACTTTCAAGCTAGTACGTGGTTTTTTCCAATTAAATAACGATATTTATTTAACTAGATAAGAAATAGATAATAAAAAAATTTTCTGTCATGAGAAAGAATCTGCTAGTGTATAAAGTTCTTTAAAGGTGCAATGTCTTGATACAGGAAAAGTAATTGCAACAGCGATAATTTTTTTATAAACAGAGATAATCTCTTTTTTCTTGAAAAAGGTTTGTAAATTGAGGAACTAAATGACAATACAACAATACTCAAATCTTTGATAGAAGTAATTTTACTCAAAAGATACTATTGAGACTATATTCTATATCCATGGTACTATACCTCAATAAATACCACTTTTAGTTAGATTAGAATAGAGCTGCTTCCCCATCTTTCTACAACTTTTTATCAAACTCAAGTTTCATAAACATCATCAGAGGGTAAATTAGGTTGTTGAGAAGCTTCAACCGCGAGGTAATCGCAATATTCATTTTCTGGGTTTCCTGCATGACCTTTAACCCAAACAAAATCAACCTGATGCTTCTCGCATAAGTCTAGTAATTGTTGCCAAAGATCGGGGTTTTTAGCGGATTCTTTCTTGTTGCGCTTCCAACTGTTGTCCCGCCATTTTTTCGCCCATCCTTTAACGATAGCATCAACTAAGTAGCGAGAGTCAGTATAAAGAGTAACATCACATTTTATGTTAAGAGTTTCTAGCCCAACAATTGCCGCCATCATTTCCATACGATTATTGGTAGTTAAACGAAAGCCTCCTGATAATTTTTTTCGGTATTCGTTATAAATCAAAAGGGTTCCATAGCCCCCTGCACCAGGATTTCCCGAACAAGCTCCATCCGTGTAAATTAAAACTTTTTTGAGAGAATTATTCATAACTTAACCACTTCTTCTATTAATTGACTAAAAAAAATCCGTTAAGATGGACGTAGTTGATACTTTTTTTAGGAAAGATTTAGATTAAACTTAAGAATCTGTATCGACATCAACGTTACTAAGAGTAATGCTTTGTCTATCACTAAAACTATCGGATTCTTTCACGAAACCATGATAAGCTTCCATGCCATGTTCACCTATATCTAGTCCGTTTATTTCCTCTTCTTGAGTAATACGGGTGCCCAAAGTGACCTCAAGAACTATCCAAACTACGCCACTGAAAATGACAGTAAAGACTCCAATGGAAATAATACCAACAATTTGATTAATTAATTGACCAATACCACCGCCATAAAAAAGACCCACTTTTGTGTCAAAAAAACCAACTGCTAAAGTCCCCCAAATTCCGTTGACTAGATGAACAGAAATAGCCCCAACAGGATCATCAATTTTCACAACAGAGTCAAAGAAATCAACAGAGTAGACGACAATCACTCCGGCGATTGCTCCTATAACAACAGCTCCGAAATAGGAAACCCCATCACAACCGGCAGTAATTCCTACTAAACCGGAAAGAATACCATTGATAATCATAGGAAGATCGGGCTTTTTGTTCTTAAACCAAACGACTAAAGTGGCTGCTATACCACCACTAGCAGCAGCTAGGTTAGTGGTAACAGCGATATAAGGAACCATTTCATCGGCTGATAATTGAGAACCTGAGTTAAACCCAAACCAGCCAATCCAAAGAATGAGACAGCCCAAGGTAGCAATACTCATATTGTGGCCAGGAATAGTTTGAGGACGACCATAGACATACTTACCCATTCGAGGACCAAGAATAGCAGCCCCAACCAAACCAGCCCAACCTCCGACGGAGTGAACCACTGTAGAACCGGCAAAGTCTTTGAAGTTACCTAACCAACCACCTCCCCAAACCCAGTGGCCAGTGACAGAATAAGAGACTGCTACTAACAATAGACTAAAAATTAAAAAGTCAATAGATTTAATCCGTTCAGCCACAGCTCCTGAAACAATAGTAGCGGTAGTTATGGCAAATGCGGCTTGAAACAAAAAGGCAACTGAAATAGGCAGTCCAGTCGGAAACGGATCAAGTCCATAAGTTGCAGGATTATCACTACTTAAAAACCAACCACCACCTCCAATAATGGGGTTGTCAGGACTACCAAACATCAAAGAAAATCCGATTGCCCAATAAGCGAGGATTGATAAGGCTAAGACAATCAAATTTTTTGAGAGGATGTTGACGGCATTTTTCCGACGACAGAAACCTGTTTCGAGCATCCCGAAACCTGCATTCATGCCAATGACCAAAATGGCGGCAATTAACACCCAAATAGCATTGAGGGTTCCCTGAAGGGTTGCTATATTAGTATTGATGTTTTCAATAGCAATTCCAGTAGTTTCTGCATCTTGTGCGGCTATTGCTCCATGCCAAATAATGACAATAATGGCAGTCAAGGGGATACAAGCCAGCCAGTAGGGAGAAAAAAGATGGGCAGTAGACTTAAATAATTTCCCATAGGACATATCCCATAAACAAGGAAAAGTCTTAGAAACGGCTTTAATCGTTCTCATTGATCGCATTTTAGTTAATATTCGATGAGAGGTTTCATTGAGTTAAATTGACTCTATCCATGTCGGACATGATAGCGAGATTATTCAATAAAATCAGCAAATGTTTGTGTGTTATGACTGCTCGCCTTGTTTTTGTCCTTAATTTTATTGTCTAAACTATAAACATAACCGACAAATCCTTCTAACATAGCAGATTAGAGTTATATCAACCTAAATTGACTGTTAGTATAGTAATACCTAAAAGGGGATTGCTATATTAACAGTCAATTTAGGCTTGGTACATCTCAAAGTTTTTATAATTTTTTGACTCTAACGAAATCATGAATCAGTTAGACTTTGACCGAAAAATAATGCAACGATGTTTACAATTAGCCCAGCAAGGGTTAGGACAAACTTCTCCTAATCCTTTAGTAGGATCAGTAATTGTCCAAAATTGGAAAATAGTAGGTGAAGGTTTTCATCCCAAAGCTGGATCTTCTCACGCCGAGATTTTGGCCCTACAAAATGCGCAGGAAAAAGCAAAAGAAGCGACAGTTTATGTTAACCTCGAGCCCTGCAATCATTATGGTCGGACTCCTCCCTGTACAGAGGCTTTGATTAAAGCAGGGGTTAAGAAAGTAGTTATCGGTATGGTTGACCCTAATCCTTTAGTTTCAGGAAAAGGGATCGAAAAACTCAAACAAAGTGGAATTGAGGTGGTGATTGGAGTAGAAGAAGCCGCATGTCGTCAGTTAAATGAAGCCTTTATTCATCGTGTTTTATATCAAAAACCCTTGGGGATTTTAAAGTATGCTATGACCCTTGATGGTAAAATCGCTGCGACTACAGGTCATAGTACTTGGGTAACGGGAAAATCATCGCGTCGTTTAGTCCATCAAGTTAGAGCAGCTTGTGACGCAGTAGTAGTTGGTGGCAATACAGTTCGACAAGATAACCCTAATTTAACTACCCATCAGGTGGGAGGGTCTAATCCTTTACGGGTGGTAATGAGTCGTAGTCTTGATTTACCTCTTCAAGCAAATCTTTGGCAAACAGATATTGCCCCTACGTTAGTCTTTACAGAAATAAATAGTAATCCCATGTTTCAAGAAAAATTAAGTCATCAAGGGATTGAAGTAATAGAATTAACTTCCTTGACTCCATTAGAGGTGATGAAAGTTCTTTATCAAAAGGAAATATCCAGTGTTTTATGGGAATGTGGGGAAACATTAGCAGCACATGCGATCGCTGATGGGGTGATTCAAAAAATTATGGCTTTTATTGCTCCTAAAATTATTGGCGGTTTAACATCTCCTTCACCCATAGGAGAGTTAGGATTGAAACAGATGACTGAAGCGTTAGAAATACAAAAAATTACTTTAAGTCAAATTGATCAAGATATTTTAGTTGAAGGATATTTATAAATTGTTAATCGATAACTTAGCATTATAGCTCTTGTGAACTGAGTATGATCAGTTAATAACTTCCAAAACTTTTATTCCGGCTATATTCTATGATGTTGTTATAGCCAGTTTCAAAGGAACATGGTGATTTAATTGGGTTCAAATTGGTCGAGTTTGTTAGGAAACTTATTTGTACAAGACCGGTCAACTAGGACTAGGAAAATAGGTTGACTGCTTAAGTCCATACTTGTCAATACTAAGGCAGTGATTTTAGATGTAATTTAAATTGGTTAAAAATGACTTGTAAATAACATTGGTAATGTATAGTTAATAACTATACCTAAATTAATTATTAAAATTATCTCTCTTAATTAACTTAATGAATGGCGCAACAAAGATGTTAAGTTTAAGCTATATCAACCTCATTGAGTTCAGAATTAATATTTTATAGCTGAAATAATAGTTGATTAGTTTTAAATAATGAATGAGCAATCCCAAAAAAGTTTAAAAAAATTTAAATTAATTTAATCAATGGAACTGCGTATTATAGTTAGGCACTTAATAAAGTCTGATAACGTTATTAAACGATACTACTGTCTACAGTGATATTATTATATTATTTTTTACTGCTAATTCTTTCAAAATTTTATTCACTATTGTCTTTTCTGAACAAATTTAACTTAGTTAAATAAATAATTAAAGAAAAAAATACTAAGGATAGCAATTAGAAGTAATTCTAGATAAAGGAATGTTTGGTTAAGTTCAACAGGTTAAAGGTTAACAATTGGGACTATAGTTTCTTTCCATAAGGTTCTCTTGTCGTTGAGCAAACCGTACAGCGGAGATACCGCCAATGGAGAAGACTGTAGAAACAGCTAACACATGAACGGACAGCAATCTTACGGTGAAATGGTGTTTTTCTGAATTTAGCTATCAACAGCCTCACAAAGCTTAGATGTTTTCAGTTATTAAACTTGTTTGAGAATTAACTCCCCTAATAGGGCAGTCAAAAGTACTTTTTTGTTAACAAAATATATAGGGTTTACTCATAAACACAAGCTACCTTGGCTCTTTATATCCACATTTGTGCAGGTATACTCCTTTCTGAAAAATTATGGGAAAGCTCTCCGTAAAATTTATTGCGCTTTGACTGGTAACCGAAGGATAGAAGTGTGGAGAAACATAACTTAAATAGGGACTGGACCATATTTGTTCCCCTACGAGTAGGTTGTTAAAAATACTTGATTAAAAATCTCCTCTTCACCCTTGGCAAATTTGGAATTAATATGAGATAATGTACATTTATATGTTAAAATAAGTAATTACCCATTTGCTAAGTAAGATAGACTATGGCCGCTAAAAAAGGAGTACGTATCGTCATTACCTTGGAGTGTACTGAGTGTCGGACAAACACAGAAAAACGCTCATCAGGGGTTTCTCGCTATACTACAAGCAAGAATCGCCGTAACACCACAGCGAGAATGGAAATTAAAAAGTTCTGTCCCCATTGTAATACTCACACCATACATAAGGAAATCAAATAGTCATCGGTCGTCGTAAAGTCTGTAAACAATTAAACCAAACATATGAGTTACTATCGTAAGCGTCTTTCTCCCATACCTCCGAGTCAACCCATTGACTATAAAGACACAGAACTCCTAAGAAAGTTCATCACAGAACGGGGGAAAATTTTACCCCGACGGATTACAGGGTTGACAGCCAAACAACAACGGGACTTAACGACTTCTGTGAAAAGAGCTAGACTTATTGCTTTGTTACCTTTCGTAAACAAAGAAGCATAAGTTAAGATTGAAGCTATCACTCAAAACCTTATGACTTAAGCAAGAGATGGAGTAAGAATTGGTCTTCGTTCTACTAAATGAAGTCGGTCAACTTGAGGAAGTGAACTGGAGTGGAAGTAAGCATAACAAAAAAGTTTAAGAGATTCTACCACAGGTAAGAACTATCGGTAATTCCGTTAATGTTAACTCTGAGATTAAAAGTCACACATGATCTAAAACCGTCAAGCTAGACTCAATAGTAAAAAGACGGGACTCCTAAATCAAGGAGGAATGTTAATAGTTAAGGCAGCAAAGCGGGTGGAAAAAGGAAAACTCATTGAATTTAGGGTACAGGGAGAACGTCGTATTGCAGTCGTTGACCGCCCAGAAGGAAAAAAAGATTGGATGGTCATTGATGTTGAAGGTCAATCCCATAAAATTCGACCTCAACGGGTAGAATATGAGATAAATGGAAGTTCCTACACAATTAAAGATATTCCCCAGTTTTTACAAGAAGTTGAACCCTACCTTGACCCCTCTAGTTTAGAAGTGGCTTGGGAGTTGCTAGTAGAAAATGGACAGGGGGTGACTCCTTCTGAAATGGCGCAATTGCTGTTTTCTGAAGCTTCTCCAGCTCACTGTTATGCAGCTCACAGTTTATTGTGTGACGATAAAATTTACTTTAAGAAAAAAGGGGCTAGTTACGAGCCGAGAACCAGTGGTCAAGTTGAAGAAATCAAACATCAACTAGAGGTTAAACAGCAACGTCAGCAAGAAAAAGAAGTATTTTTAACTAACATAGAAAAAGCTCTGGCAGGGCAAGAGATTGATTGGGCAGAAAGCGATCATAATCGTTTGGAATTGTTAGAACGCTTAGTTTTACAGCCGGAACAAGCCAATCGTAATTCTCAAGAAATTTTAGATGAAATTGGACGACCTCCTACTCCAGAAGCGGCTTTTAAGTTGTTAGTAGAATTAGGATGGTGGAGTCGTAACGAAAACCTATTTCTGCGGCGTAGTTCTTATCCAATTCAATTTTCTAGAAAGGTACTTGACGTGGTGCAATTCTATTTAGAAAACCCTCCTCCTGATCGAGACAGTAATCGCCTTGATTTAACCCATCTCAAAGTCTATACCATCGATGATGAAAGTACTGAAGAAATTGACGACGGGTTGAGTGTGGAATTCTTAGGGGATGATCAGATCAAACTCTGGATTCATATCGCCGATCCAACTCGTCTAGTGACCCCAGGAGACGAATTAGATTTGGAAGCGCGAAGACGAAGTACCACCCTCTATTTACCTACGGGTATGATTTCTATGTTTCCGATAGAATTGGCAACTGGCCCAATGAGTTTACGCCAGGGTAAAATCTGTCCGGCCTTAAGTTTTGGCGTAATTTTAGATGATAAAGGAGCAGTTCTTGATTATTCGATCCACGCCAGTTTAATTAAACCAACCTATCGCCTTACATATCATGATGTAGATGAGATGTTTCACTTAGCTATTAAAGCTGAACCAGAGATCCCTATCCTGGCTGACGCTTCCAAGCAGCGACATCGATGGCGGAAGTCTCAAGGATCGATTACTATCAAGATGCCAGAGGCAGTTATTAAAGTTAAATCCGAAGATGATATTGTAATCGAACTGATTGATAGTTCAAGAGCAAGACAATTAGTCGCAGAAATGATGATTTTAGCCGGGGAAGTGGCTGGACGTTATTGTCAAGAACACAGTTTACCAGTTCCGTTTAGAGGACAGCCTCAACCAGAATTACCCCCAGAAGAAGAATTACTCTTATTACCTCCAGGACCTGTGAGAGCTTGTGCTTTGCGCCGTTGTATGCCTCGTAGTGAGATCGGAACTTTACCTAATAGACATGCAAGTCTAGGTTTAAATACTTATACTCAAGTGACCTCGCCCATTCGCCGTTATACGGATTTGTTAACTCATTTTCAACTTAAGGCACATTTACGGGGCGAGCCTTTTCCATTTCCCCTTGATGTTATGCAACAGATTATTTATAGCGTGACTTTATCAGCGCAAGAGGCGACGTTAGTAGAACGACAAACTAATCGTTATTGGGGATTAGAGTTTTTGCGACGTAATGCTGATCAAATTTGGCAAGGAGTAGTTTTGCGTTGGTTGCGAGAAGATGAAAATTTAGGAATCTTGTTACTCGAAGAATTAGGATTAGAATTGCCTCACCGCTTTGAAAGGGCTGTATCTTTGGGTGATCGCTTGTTGGTTCAGGTTAGTCGTTCTGATCCTCATCGTGATGAGATTCGCTTTCGAGAGATGCCTAAACACGAAGTCCAATCAAGTATGATTTAAAATTAGTGCAATAGGTCAATTTGATCTTTCTATAGGAGATTTGTTCAAGTGCTAGAAGTATATGATTTATTCTTATTTTCTTTTATATTATCAAATATTTTTATAGAAAAAATCGTCATAAATTAGTTATTTAATTACCTCTCATATTCTTGTTTGTTTTAGTCTAATTTCTTTATTTTTAACTAAAATATTTAAACTTTCTCTTGGATACAGAAATTATTTTTTAGTTAGATTAGTTGTAATATCTAGATTTTTCTATAAAAATAACTAAAAAAATATAATAATAGTTACATCAGTTTTAAATTAAAAATTAACAAGCTTATAAAGCTTAAAACCTCAAATGAAGGTGTAAGCTAAAGTAAACCATAAGCGTAAACAATAAAAGACAAAAGAATCTGTTATATTTATAAAATATTCGCTAATTGATGGTAGGGAAAATCAAAAATTGATTGAAATATTAGCTAACAGGTTTAAAATTTCCAGATTTTAAATAGTTGTTAAATCGGTAATATACTCTCAAAAAAAATTGATTGATGTAAAATGATAATAAAAAAATATTTGCTGTTCCTAATTTTTAGGATAGAAAAACAAAATTTGGTAATGAAAAATTAAATTATAGCAACAAGTCAAATATTTTGGATGGTTTTATGAATCAGTATTTATCTCAGCTTGATGAGAACAAATCCAGTGATGACTCAGGGAACCATAGTTTAAACTTTAACCGCTGGCAGATAGGTAAGAGAAAGAATTCTCACCACCTTGACTCACATTTAACTAAAGGTAAACATTTAAGGAAGCTAAAGAAAAAGTGGGTAGTGAAATTGCTGAAATTGCGCAACTTACAATGACTCCAAACTATTGGACCTCAATTATAACCTAATTACAAATATTAGGATAATCAGCAAATATAGGGTATTTGGAAATAAATAATGTGATTGTTTTTGACCAAAGAATAAGTGGGGACATAATTTAGAGAAAACGGTGAAATCAGGGGTGACTTATCATTGATGGAGTTAGTTCTACGTACATCGAATTAGCGATCTCGGTGGTTCAAAAAGAAGTCTTCTCTCAAGCTACAGAAAACTCATAGCAACAAGTATAAGTCGTTTCAGAAGTCCTGAACTAGACTGCCAAGTAATCGCTAGGATTAGGATTGATGAAACTAATATTCCCCATTCTAGATTATTGCAAACTGAATAGCGCTAAACAAGAGCCTCTGATGCTAATATGCCAATGATTTTGGAAAAACAGAACGTAAGAGCTTCTGTTACTCTAAAAATAGCCACTAACCATTCAACTAACTAACTGTTTAGGAAACATCAAATGACAAGTTACACAACAACGATTACCGAAGCCAGAGAATTATTTCGTGCTGCCTATGACAATCGCTATACTTGGGATATAAATTTTCCAGGGTATGCAGCAAATGTGATTTATAAACGAAAAGATAAGATTTTTACTGGTCAAGTTCGAGTTAATCAGAATCTCAGTGCTGAGGTTTTAAATGTTGATGAACTTGAAATCAAAAAAGAACTTCATCATCAACTGTGGGAAATTGCTATTCACCGTATTCGTCGAGCCTTTGAAGACACTCACGGACAGAATACCTTTACGTATGGGGAAACAGATGATACTGGTGCGGTAGAACTCTTTGTCGGTGGTAAGTCAGAAGGAGATAGCTACAAAGTTCGTAACAATGAAGTGTGTTATGTTCGTCGTCATATTCATAGCGTAGTCGTTACTATCAATACCTTTAGTAGCCATAATACAGGAGAAGGCTATTTGTCTCACCGTTATGATTCTGTTTACCACGATTCTAAAACTGGAGAACTTAAAGGTGAAATAAATAATTTCGAGGATAATTATGAAAAAGTAGGGAGGTATTATATTCTTGCCAGTCGTATTATCCAAACTAGAGAACAAAGAGAAATAACAACCGAAGTATTTAACTTTTATAATATTCAGTTATTAAACTGATAATAACTGGATTTGTATCCTTAACTTTAATATCACGATAGATATATATTATAGAAACCAACCTTAGCACTGATGGCTAAGGTTGGGAGTTTATGAGAAATACCAAAATTTTTAGTGCTAATATAAATGCAATATAGCACTAGATAAATACATAAAAACTTGAGTATTTCCAAAAAATACGTAGGTAAATTAAAATAAGTCTAAATATAAAAACGCAGTCACAAAAAAGTTATTACTATCTCTTGTTTATCTTACAATTTTTATTTTTAATTAATATTAATTATTATACTTCTTTAATCTCTTTTTAGAATAAATTTTTTCTATAAAGTGCCAGCAAAATCAAAAGAGATCACTCGAATATTTGATTATTTTTTGATGATTATAAAATTTTTTATTGTTCTCTATCTATTTTATTTACAAACTTATACTACATAAGTATCTTTAATAGAAGAGAGTTACGTAAAATAAAAGCTTATAAAATTAATAAAAAATATTTAAAGATAAATATGCTTTGGACAATAACGTTAAATAAAAAATTTTAGAAAAACAATATTAACTTAATCCTAGGGTTTTAAATATAAAGATACAAGATGATTTTTTATATTTAAATTATAATTAACTACTACTCCTTAGTTTGTTTCAAAAACAATAGTATAAAAACCACCTATAAAAATAATTATTTTTATAGGTGGTTTTTTCAGCAAATAAATTTTTGATTACTATCTTAACTTACTCTAATATAGATAATTTTTTATAAAAAACTTAATTAATATTGTCTAACTTAAGGTTTCATTTTTTTCAACAGGGACTTTATTTTCCCGTAACTGAGTGATGAGAAATACTTTGAATACCTCTATAGCCTAGCATAGCTGTTCCTCTTTTAATAGAATGAGTAGCCCGCAATATTTAATTAACCAGTTCTCGATCTTCAACAACAAAAGATGGTTTTTATATTCCTAATTTAAGGATTTATAAAATATTCCCTAGTTCATCCAATGAAGTAACCTAGTATTTTTTGTTAATCTATAATAGTTTCTTTATTAACGCACAACAAAAATGGTCACAGTTAATGCATGTAACCAATCAATGAAGCCTATAATCCCAATATTACCGCATTTCTAAAAACTTGCTATAGATTATCTGGGACTCTCTGTTTCCTTCTAGTTCCAAACGGTGATTTAGATTCAAACAAATAATATGAGGGGTGAATGGCTACTCACCCCTCATATTATCAATCAGCAGTAATGGCAAAAACTGAACAGGAAATATTAAAAGTTTAAATGATTTCCTTTCAGATTATGCTATCACACTACCTATTTAAAATCAGAAAATAGAGAAAGACTAACATATCCTTTTGTAAAACTATCAACTGTTTCCTGTTGACTAATTATCTAGCCGATAAGGCCATAACTCAAAAAGGTTGCTTACTTTTGCGATTTAGCTTAGGAAAAGAACCCTGGGACCCTTCCAGCCGATGCAGCGCCATCTTTCTGAGAAAGGATCACGGCACTGATTTGATCGCTCATCACAGCGATTTTCTTCTCCGTTTGTTTTTCACAAGTTAATTCAATTAATTCAGGAGTTAGGGAGCGCATAGCAGAGATAATTTTCTCATATAGAGAGTCTGCATCTTTTGTCTCTTTACGCTGGACGGAAATAGGTATAGACGTATATTTCAGGGTCAGTTCAATGCTAATCATGAATGCTCTTAACTACAGAGGTATCCTTTTGATTATCTGACAGAATTTATCTTTCTTTCCAGAACCAACAGCTAAGGAGAAATCTTCATATTTTATTAATACTCTAGATCGAAAGCTATGGTGCTTTATTCCGGAGGGGTGTAACTCAAGAAAAGTAGAAATTTCTCACAATTCTCTGAGTATTATAAACTTAGGCGTCTTCAAAACAGAAGTTGAGATAACTCTTTAACATTGTTTTTAATAAGGATCTGGAGATTGATTTATGTAATAATTATTGCAGTTAGACGCGTCGAGAGAATAGTTTAAAACTTTCCGTCTAGTCAACATTCATCTTTACAACCCCATTGCTTTCTCTGTTCCTATCACGGTATTCGTCAGTGTGTTCTTGATGTATTCTTTGGAACTGTCTAGCTAGTTATTTGCCCTTAGTTTTAGCTTACCTGGGATTCTCTGCCTTATTCTCTTTCTTTAAGGGTTCCACAACTTGACTCTTAACCTCTTCCATTATGATAGAAGTCGTTGAGTTATAGATAGTGGGTTATTGTGTGCCATTCACGGTGCGACTTTCGAAAACATTACTGTTTGAAATGTAAAACAAGTGAATTCTTCACTTTGTATTATCATAGACCCAGTCTCAATCACTTTATCCAGATTATGCTTCTTCATGCTATCTATTCCTGTAAATAGACTTCGGATGAGTTTTTTGGACATCCTTGGTCCGACTTTAAACATTCTGTTTCTCAAGAATTGCGAGCAGCAGAACACCTCTAGTTTAAGAGACTCTGCACCAGAATATTTTGTTAAATGAAGCTCTATGAGCTTAAATAGCCCCTCAAAACCAAACCTAACAAAACTTTATATTCCCTAAGGAAGTCCTACTTTGTAGTGATACTCTTTAATCGTAAGACCTGAAGAAGGATGGATAACTAAAGCCTTCTTCGTTAGGGTTTTCTCGAGTAAATCGTAGCTCCTAAGAGTGCTATTTTTTAATTAATGTTAAAAACAGGAATTTAAATATTATTAAATTGTAACAGCCCAGAAAACCCCTGGTATTATAGAACTTATTATGTGTAATTAATTAGGATTATTTTATATATTTTTTTATGACAAATAATGTTTTGTATATAAAATTTGATTTATTTTTTATTTTTAAATAAATCTGTTTGCCTTTTATTTAATCATGACATATTTTTTCTTTTTAACTAGTATTTATAAGCTATCTATATTCTTATTTTATTTGTTTTAGATTACTGAATTGAGCATTAACTTATTTTATTGCATTGAATATGCCTGCTAATACTATAACTTGTAGCAAAAATTTATTTAAAATAGATAATATACTTTCTAGATATTTAGATTTAATTTTAAAATTTCAATAATAATTACCTTCTCTTTAATATTAAATATTGTACTATTTTTTCTGGCTATCTTATAAGTAATTAATTTTCTTTTTTGTCTAAGTTTATTTAGATCATATGATGATTTTTTTGTTGTTTCATTATTATTATTTTTTTATCTGCAACTATTAATGTAGATCAATAGAATTTTTTCTGTTTCTTGTTCACTTACTTTATTTCTTTTGATTACATTCTTTGTATCACTAATTGAGATATTTTTAATATTTTCTATATTAAATACTTTAATATATATTTTTTTGCTCTTATATTAATGTACATATACATTAATTATACTCCATTTAAAAACTACTAATTATTAGATAAACTGTTTTCTCCATACAAGTTAAATCTCTAATAGTTAACTAATTAACTTACTTAAGTTGTCTAGTTATTTAACTCCTATGAATATAGGCTTTTACTGGTTATGGTTTTTATGAAATAAATTATTTATGGTTTATTTAAACCATGATGATATTTAATCTATCTAGAAAATATTTTTTACAAAACAGAAGAGCCTTAAAATATATTAAATTTTTTAAAAATTTGCTTAAACAGTAATTTGAGTATTTATCATTTTACCTATTTTAAAATAAGAAGAATATATTTTATTTTTTTTAAAAATTCCGTTAATTGATAGAAAGAATAAAAATACAGAAATGATCTTAATCACAAAATAATAAATACTTCGATAAGATTGGGACTATATTTTATGTCTGAAGTATTATCAAATATCAGTAAATATCGCTTACAGCATAGAGCTCCTACTTCCTTTTTCTTTCCTTACGTTCCGTCACTTAAGTACTTCTGTATAGATCAATGTCTTGTGTATAATTAGTTACTTGAGTACAGCAGATAGGACAAACAACCGCTTTACACCTCACCTAAATTAACAAAATCTATGGCTGTTTTTATACCAGATCGCCCCATCCGTATCGGTTCGCGTAAAAGTCAGTTAGCTTTAGTACAAACCTATTGGGTTCAAAAAGAACTGCAAAGTTACTATCCTGAACGCCAATTTGACGTGGCAACCATGAATACTCAAGGCGATAAAATTCTCGATATTCCCCTGGCTAAAATTGGTGATAAAGGTCTATTTACCAAGGAATTAGAAGTAGCCATGGAGCAAAATCAAGTTGATTTTGCCGTGCATTCTCTCAAAGACCTCCCTACTAATCTACCAGATGGTTTAATGTTAGGGTGTGTTACTGAAAGAATTGATCCGGCTGATGCGATTGTTTTTAATAAAAAGCATCAGGAGAAACAATTAGAGACTTTACCCGAAGGGGCAATTATTGGTACTTCTTCCTTACGTCGTTTAGTCCAACTGCGCTGTCATTTTCCCAATTTAACCTTTAAAGAGGTGCGAGGTAATGTTAATACTCGCCTTAGAAAACTTGATGAGGGAGAATACGATGCGATTGTTCTAGCTGTAGCAGGTTTACAGCGTTTAGATATGTGTGATCGCGTCCATCAAGTCATTAAGAAAGAGATTTGCCTTCATGCTGTAGGACAGGGAGCTTTAGGGCTCGAATGTCGTGAAAGAGATGAAGAGATCCTAGAAATACTCAAAGTATTAGAACACGAACCGACCCGAGATCGCTGTTATGCTGAACGAGCATTTTTACGAGAACTAGAAGGCGGTTGTCAGGTTCCGATTGGTGTGAATACAACTATCGAAGGAGATACCCTAACTTTAACGGGAATGGTGGCTAGTCCCGATGGTCAAATCCTAATTAAAGACACTATTAGTGGACAAAGAAAGTTTGCAGAGCAAATAGGACTAGATTTAGCTAAATGTTTACGAGATGCCGGTGCAGATCAAATATTAGCAGAAATTTTTGCTCAAATTGAACGAGGATAGGGCTGAATAAGGATAAATTTTATTTGCAAGTGATAGGCTAACACGTATTCTAAAATTTAGGTTAATCATTTTGACTACTTCTGTTTAACCTAACTCTTGTGCTGACTTTTAACATTGATGCCAATTCGCCCAATCTTGAGGTTTCAAGAAAGTGTCACGTAACTCAAATTCAGGAGTATTCGGTTCAGGAGAATAACAATATTCCCAACGTACTAATGGCGGCAAAGACATGAGAATTGATTCAGTCCGTCCGTTGGTTTGTAACCCAAAAATAGTCCCGCGATCATAGACTAAATTAAACTCTACATATCGTCCCCGTCGATATAATTGGAATTGCCTTTCCCTGTTTCCATATTCTGTATTGCGTCGCTTTTCCACGATCGGAACATAGGCTGGAAAAAAAGCCTGCCCACAGCTATTAACAAAAGCAAAAAGGTCTTCCCAAGTGCGGGGTTCTAAAGGAAGCAGTTGGTTGCTGTGAAGGGACGCTGCTTTGTCAGTGTAAGGACCGCGGTATAAAGAAGTTAAGCCATCTTGATAATCGAAGAAAATGCCACCGACTCCGCGCATTTCTTGCCTATGCTTAAGATAAAAATATTCATCACACCAAGGTTTAAAGACAGCGTAATATTCTGGATGATGTTTATCACAAGCTTCTTTAAGGGTACGGTGAAAATGGGCAACATCTTCAGCAAAAGGATAATAAGGGGTTAAATCAATCCCCCCCCCAAACCACCACACGGGACCAGCTTCAAAATAACGACAATTGAGGTGAATAGTCGGAATATAGGGATTACAGGGATGGAGAACCATAGAGGTCCCCGTAGCATAAAAACCATGCTCTTCAGTCTCTGGTCGTTGTATCAAAATAGACGGAGGTAACTGTTGCCCCCAGACTTCTGAGAAGTTTACTCCACCCTGTTCGAACACACCACCATCACGAAGAACACGGGAACGCCCTCCTCCTCCTTCTTCTCGTTGCCAACCATATTCACGGAATTTACTTTGACCATCAACTTCTTCAAGTTTGGCACAGATTTCATCTTGAAGATTTTTCATAAACTGACTAACCTTTTTCTGTGCATCTTCAGGAGGAAGGGAAGCTCTTTTTAGAGGGCTTGAGTCTGTTGTTAAGGAGGTCATAGTATTTATGGTTTAGTTTGTTATACTTCATGCCTTGATTGAGAAACGTCCTAAGAGACAATTGGGTAAATACAGCAGGAATCTATTCCTTAGGTTATGATCTGTTTAACTTTTTTGTTACAGCCTTAGAACATTATATAAGGACGATTCAAGTTACTATTAATTAATTAATAGCAACTTGTTAGGAGCATTAAGCTAGTCATTGACAATGTATCTTAATAGTTAATTAAGACTAGTGTTTGTTGGATGCAACAATGATCGACGGTGGCTATATTCCAGAGGATATTTGAAGTATTTTAACTTTAGACAATTTTTGATACTTTTCGAAAGGGTTAGAAAACGATAGAAAATTAATTTATTTTATTGATCTGGTATTTAGTATCTTGTTCAAGGAAGAGAAAATGAGTATTTTTTAAAAAAAAAATTCCAAAAATAATAAATTTATTGATATTAAATATTTTAAATTATTTTTGTAAAATCAGGAGTTAGTTATCGCAAGTGTAAATATTTTTATCAGTTTTTTTATGATGGTATTTAAAGCTTATAGATATCTTGCTATATATGTTGTGATTAATTTTCAAAAAATATCTCTCTAGAAGAATAGAGAGTAAGATAACTAACTACATTAAATTTTAAAAAAGTAATTCTAATATGCTTAATTTTTTAGGTGTTAAACAAAAAATACTTAAACTTTAAATTTTAAAAATAACTGATTATACTCATACTTACACAAAATAATTTATTTATCAAATTTTAGAGTGTTATGTCTTCACAAACAAGAACATATGTCAAAGGCAATTTAATATTTAAAGAATTCGATTATAGAAGATATTATTGTTGAAAATTTATAATTCAATACTATCAAAAAATATATATATATGACATATTTTATAAATAAAATATTTTAAATATTAAAACCTCAAATAACTTAAAAGTTATTTGAGGTTTTAATATTTTGCTTGTTATCAACAATATAGTGAAATAAGTCCATGTTAATATTTAGCAGATTTCTACTATACTAGAGCTAGGTAGAGCCCCAACATTATACTTGACTTCTCTATTTCAAGAGGTTAGGCAGAATTTATAGATAATATTTTGTATCGGTTTTAAATTATCGCTTATAATTTTGACAAAATTATAAGCGATAGTTAAATAAATATTTTAGAGAATTGATTTAGCTAAATTGAACCTAGGAGATATAAAAAAAGAGTGGGACGGATAAAAATAGTCAACAAACATATATTTTTGCTATTGAATCAAACTCAATAAACAGCAATTAAAGTGCAGTTAATAGATTGAGCTATAGCTCATCTATTACAATCTGTAAAAATAAATCAAATAAATTAAGGAAGATAGAATGCGGGTTGTAATCGTTGGTGCAGGGTTAGCCGGACTAACCACCGCTATTGATTTGGTTGATGCCGGTTACGAGGTTGAAATTTTAGAATCTCGCCCTTTTATCGGAGGAAAAGTAGGCAGTTGGACCGATGATGAAGGGAATCATATTGAAATGGGGTTACATGTCTTTTTTGGCTGCTATTACAATCTATTTACTCTAATGGAAAAAGTGGGAGCAAGCCAAAATTTACGTCTAAAACAACACATCCATACCTTTATTAATAAAGGTGGACGGGTTGGAGAATTAAATTTTCGTTTCCTTGCTGGTGCTCCTTTTAATGGGTTAAAAGCTTTTTTTACTACTTCTCAACTTTCTACGTTTGATAAAATTTCTAACTCTTTAGCTTTAGGAATCAGCCCTATTGTATGGGGATTAATAGATTTCAATAGGGCAATAAAAACTATCAGGGAATTAGATACTATTAGCTTTGCAGACTGGTTTCGTCAACATGGGGGAAATAATGGCAGCCTTAAGCGAATGTGGAATCCCATCGCCTACGCTTTAGGATTTATCGATACAGAAAATATTTCAGCTCGTTGTATGCTGACAATTTTTCTATTTTTTGCTACGAAAACTGAAGCATCTGTGTTACAAATGTTAGAAGGTTCTCCTTATAAATATATTCATAAACCGATTATTGATTACCTTGAAATAAGGAAAGCAAAAATTTATACACGACGGCGTGTTAGAAACATTTTATTCCAAGAAAATGATAATAGAACTCAGGTAACTGGACTAACTGTTGCCAATGGAAAAACCGAAGAAATCATTGCAGCAGACATTTATGTCTGTGCCTGTGATGTCCCTGGAATTAAACGAATAATTCCTCAAAACTGGCGTAAGTGGTCACTGTTTGACAATATTTATAAGTTGGAAACAGTTCCTGTTGTGACGGTACAATTACGCTTTGATGGTTGGGTGACCGAATTAAAGGATTCCAAAAAACGCGAACAATTACAAAAAGCAGTTGGACTCGATAACTTATTGTATACACCTGATGCAGATTTCTCTTGTTTTGCTGATTTGGCTTTAACAAGTCCTGGAGATTATTATAAAGAGGGACAAGGATCTTTATTACAACTAGTGTTAACTCCTGGTAATTTATTTATTAAAGAGAAGAATGAAACTATTGCTTATCATATTTTAAATCAAGTCTATAATCTGTTCCCTTCCTCAAAAAATCTAAAAATGATTTGGTATAGTGTTGTTAAACTAGTACAGTCTTTGTATCGAGAAGCGCCCGGAATAGATCCTTATCGTCCTACGCAAGATACTCCTGTTTCTAACTTTTTCCTAGCAGGAAGTTATACTCAACAGGATTACATTGATAGCATGGAAGGGGCAACAATTTCAGGAAAACAAGCTGCGAAAGTTATTTTAGAAAAAGCATAAAACGTTAAAACCTATCACTAACCTATCATAACTTGTTAATATACTGAGGACAGTGGGCATTGCTAACTTTCTTTATTAATCAGTCGTTAATCTTAACTAAATAATGTCTAATTGGTTAGAACATAGCGTACAAGTTGAAGTGGATGCTCCGATTGACTTAGTTTGGAGTCTTTGGTCAGATCTTGAACAAATGCCTCACTGGATGAAGTGGATAGACTCAGTTCAAGTATTAGAAAATGATCCTGAATTGTCTCGATGGAAATTAGCGAGTAGTAGCTTTGAATTTACTTGGTTATCTCGGATTCTGAAATTAGTTTCTCACCAAATTATACAATGGGAATCTGTCGAGGGATTACCTAATCGTGGGGCAGTTAGATTTTATGATCGTCATGGAAAAAGTATTGTCCGCTTAACAATAGCTTATAATATCCCTAATTTTTTAGGACAACTGATGGAAAGTTTATTTTTAGGAAGAATTGTCGAGTCAACCGTTAGAGCTGATTTAGAAAGATTTAAAGAATACACGATAAAACTTCAGAAAAGTTTAGGATAATTACACTCTAACTTATGTTAGGAGTTTAGTAGGTATAAGTTTTTGAATCATGGAGATTTAATGAATAAAGATTTTAGGAAAGGTTGGTCTATTCCTCGTATTTTGGATACTAACCTCGATCGCGCCAGAGAAGGATTAAGAATTATCGAAGAATGGTGTCGCTTTGGACTGGAAAATAGTCAGTTGGCCGAAGAATGTAAGCAAATGCGCCAAGAAGTTGCGCGTTGGCATTCTCATGAAATACGTCTTGCGAGGGATACTTTAAATGATCCTGGAACAATGTTATCCCATCCTCAAGAAGAAACCCGTAGAAGTATTGAGGATCTTCTACAATCTAATTTATGCCGTATTCAAGAAGCATTAAGAGTCCTAGAAGAATATGGTAAGCTCTATCAAGTTGAGATGGGTATTACTTTTAAAAATATTCGCTATCAGGTTTACATTTTAGAGAGTAATTTATTGACCCATAATCGTTATCAAAAACTCAACAAATCTTTACTTTATTTAGTGACTTCTAGTTCGAAAAATATTTTATCAATTGTTGAATCTGCTTTGAAAGAGGGGGTAACTTTAGTTCAATATAGGGATAAAAATAACGATGATATTTTTATCCTACAAACTGCTAGAGATATTTGTCAGTTATGCCATGATTATAATGGCTTGTTTATTATGAATGATCGGGTTGATTTAGCATTAGCCGTTAATGCAGATGGAGTACATTTAGGACAACAAGATATCCCTATATCCTTAGCAAGACAGATTTTAGGACCAAACAGTATTGTCGGGTGTTCGACCACTAATCCTCAAGAAATGGCTCAAGCGATCACTCAAGGAGCAGATTATATTGGGGTGGGTCCAGTCTATGCAACTCCTACCAAACCAGGAAAAATTCCAGCCGGTTTAGACTATGTTAATTATGCTCAAAAACATTCCCCCATTCCTTGGTTTGCTATTGGAGGAATTAATCACGAAAACATTAATGAAGTAATTACAGCAGGAGCTAAACAAGTAGCCATTGTTCGTGCTATTATGGAAGCAGATAACCCCGCTACTATTACTCAAGAACTACTGAAAAAATTAACCATCGGCTGATTTAAAATGTTCAAATTATTTTATCATAAACTTTATTTTTAACTAAGTTATTTATAACAGTAACTAGGACTATTCTATGAGCGCCTTATCCGAGATTACCCTACAAGTTAACGGCAAATCAACAACTTGTCCTTCTAATATGACTTTACCAAAACTTTTGGAAAAAATGAGATTAAATCCACGTTTAGTAGCAGTGGAATATAATGGAGAAATTCTGCATCGACAATATTGGGATAACACCCAGTTAAAAACAAATGATCGCTTAGAAGTTGTTACTATTGTGGGAGGAGGAAGTGAAAATTAATTAATAATTAATAGTTATGTTCAATAAAACTCTGGGAATTGACCCAAAATTGTATGAGTATTTAAAATTGGTTTCTGTCAGAGAACCCAGTATTCTAAAAGAGCTTCGTCAAGAAACTGCTAACTATCCTATGGCTAGGATGCAAATTGCTCCTGAACAAGGTCAACTCATGGCCTTGCTGGTTCAGTTAATGGGAGCCAAAAAAACCCTGGAGTTGGGAGTCTTTAGGGGATATAGTTCATTAGCGGTTGCTTTAGCTCTTCCTGATGAAGGTACAGTAATAGCATGTGATATAAGTCAAGAATATACAACTATCGCACGTCATTATTGGGACAAGGCTAAAGTTTCTCACAAGATAGACTTACGGATAGCTCCAGCTCTAGAAACCTTAGACAAACTGATAGCTGAAGGACAGGGTAATACTTTTGACTTTGCTTTTATTGATGCTGACAAAAGCAATTATGATAATTATTACGAACAAGTTTTGAAACTAGTACGACCTGGAGGGTTAATTGCTATTGATAATGTTTTATGGGGAGGAAAAATTGTCGATGAAAATATTAAAGATAACCGAACCCAAAAAATGCGAGCTTTAAATGAAAAAATTTATAACGATTCAAGAGTCAATATTAGTTTAATTCCCATTGCTGATGGATTAACATTATTGTTGAAACGATAATCTACATTATTAGATTTCAATAAGGCAAATATTAAACGAATGACAATCACTAACGATAATCTCCTGAAGAGAACGCAATAATTGCGATCCTTTAAAAGAAAAGGATTTAGTTACTATGTAAGTAAGGGACGGACAGATTTAGAAACGAATAGTTGATATTTACACTCAGTGCAGCGTGAAGGTTTTGATGTAAGTAGGGAGAAGTAGACATAAATCTCAGTTATACCTATACCCAGCAATTTTGCTGATCACCTAGTTTGCTAATGCAACAAAAAATTATAGAATAATGTTTATTGATTGCAAGGAAAACCTAAAACAACTCACCTTAACCATTAATTTAGAATTTAATGAATCATTGTTTGGGAAAATACAGGTAGTCTCTGATGAACTGAAGATTTGTCACCCGATGGCTCGGTTAAACTTTTCTAAGCTATTCAGCGAATATATCTTGATGTTGCTTTCAAAACAAGAAAACTAAAATAGAAATTTATAGACATAAGTTTAAGACGGTATACCCTGTGGTTTCTTCAATTGAGAAAATAGCTTCAACTTTACCTGGAACTCCTCAACGACGAACAGGAGCTTTTGTCCTAATAGACAGCTTAGTTCGTCAAGGTGTTAAACATATTTTTGGTTATCCGGGGGGAGCTATCCTGCCCATTTATGATGAACTGTATAGGGCTGAAAGCAAAGGATATTTACAACATTTCCTGGTGAGACACGAACAAGCTGCCGCTCATGCAGCCGATGGTTATGCTCGTGCAACTGGTAAAGTAGGAATTTGTTTCGGAACGTCAGGTCCAGGAGCGACGAACCTAGTAACGGGTATTGCCACGGCACACATGGATTCAATTCCCATGATTATTGTCACTGGACAGGTAGGACGAGCATCCATTGGAAGCGATGCCTTCCAAGAAACTGATATTTTTGGCATTACGCTACCTCTGGTGAAGCATTCTTATGTGGTTCGTCATGCTAAGGATATGGCTAGGATAGTTGCTGAGGCGTTCCACATTGCCAGTACAGGACGGCCAGGACCTGTACTAATTGATGTTCCTAAAGATGTAGGTCTTGAAGAATGTGATTATATTCCCGTTGACCTCGGACAGGTTAGACTACCAGGGTATCGCCCTACAGTCAAGGGTAACCCTCGTCAGATTAACGCAGCTTTGCGCCTAATTGAACAAGCCCAACGACCTTTACTTTACGTAGGTGGGGGAGCAATCTCTGCTAATGCTCATGCCCAAGTTAAAGAACTAGCCGAACGGTTCCAAATTCCCGTTGCTACTACCTTAATGGGAATCGGAGTATTTGATGAACATCACCCTCTCTCCGTGGCCATGTTGGGAATGCATGGAACCGCCTATGCTAACTTTGCTGTAAGCGAATGTGATCTTTTAGTTGCGGTGGGGGCGAGATTTGATGATAGGGTAACGGGAAAACTTGAAGAATTTGCCTCTCATGCTAAAGTTATCCACATCGACATCGATCCAGCAGAGGTCGGAAAAAATCGTGCCCCAACCGTTCCCATTGTGGGAGATGTATGCTGGGTTCTAGAACAACTACTAAAAAGGGCTAAGGAATTAGGCTTACCTGCCGACGTAGGAATAACTCGGTCCTGGTTGGCTAGAATTGATCGTTGGCGAGTAGAATATCCCTTGGTTGTCCCTCACTATGATCATAGTATTTCACCCCAAGAAGTCATTGCTGAGGTAGCTTCTCAGGCTCCCAATGCCTATTATACCACCGATGTGGGACAACACCAGATGTGGGCAGCTCAATTCTTAAAAAATGGTCCTCGTCGCTGGATTTCTAGTGGAGGATTAGGAACTATGGGCTATGGAATGCCCGCCGCTATGGGGGCAAAAGTAGCAGTTCCTGATGAAGAAGTTATTTGTATTACTGGAGATGCCAGTTTTCAAATGAATCTTCAAGAATTAGCTTCTTTATCACAATATAGGATTAATGTCAAAACAATTATTATTAATAATGGTTGGCAGGGCATGGTGCGTCAATGGCAACAAACCTTCTTTGGAGAACGATACTCCTCCTCCAATATGCAAGTTGGAATGCCTAATTTTGAGCTCTTAGCCCAAGCATTTGGAGTCAAAGGGATGACTGTACGAGAACATTCTCAACTATCGAAGACGATTATTCAAATGTTAGCCTATGACGGACCAGTGTTGATAGATGTTCATGTGACTAAGAATGAGAACTGTTATCCTATGGTAGCTCCAGGGAAGAGTAACGCCCAAATGCTTGGATTACCAAAGCGCAAAGCTATTGGAGAACCAATCACATCGATATGCTGTACCAATTGTGGCGAGAAAAACCCGACAACCAATCATTTTTGTTCTGCGTGTGGAACAAAATTGTAAACCTGGTGAGGATTCAAATTTTTTCTCGCCACAATTGCTTGCCCTTTCCTCTTTCTTGGAAGGGGTTTTTGATTGCTGACAAAAAGTTCATCAATTTTCACGAGAAAAAGGCTATTTTTTGTGTAATATTTTCCCCCTTAATTTAAAAAAGATGTGAGTTAATTCAATGAGCTTAATTTACTTTTATTGTTTTAAATTTAAGGCTCCTGTCGAAAAACCTTCCCTTTCCCAGCAGGATTATCGACATAGTGCCATTTTTGCTCATCCAACTCAATCACAGGGGGATCAGAATTTTGCTTGGATTGGAAAATCCTTTTATAGAGAGTAGAATCACTAATGCCTAACTTCTCAGCCATTTGAGATCTAGTGAGTACCCTAGACTTAGATGACTCTTGATTAGTTGTTATCATCGAGGGGGTGGTTTGTATTTCTGATTTGGTGAATACCGCCTCTTTCTCGATTATTAGACTAGGTTTAGCAAGTTTTTGGGGTTTAACAAAAAATGTTTTGTTGTCTTGAAGAGGAGGCTGTTCTACAGATGGTTTAATGGGCTTGCGGTAACGAGGAATCCTCTCGGTTGGCAGTTCAAGATCTTCAATCCATCCCCAACAATTACGGGAAGGGATGAACTTGAAAACGGCTTGAATAAACCAGCGTTTGGGTAATTGTTCCTTGGGAATTTTAGGATTAAATTTGAAGGGACGCGGATCGTCATTACGGCGCATCAATACGGGAAGATGAGAAGCTTTAAATTTCCCTTGCGGGTCAGTGGCATTAGAATTTCTATAGATCGAGATCACTGGTGTTCTTAATTGAGGAACAAATTGCCAAATTCCTCGAAACTTAAAAATTCCTCGGGTTTCCTCCCATTGATTTTCTTCTCCCCAAGCGGCAACTTGAAAGCGAATAATGGGGTCTTTTCTGGGAATGAGCAGACACTTAGGATAAACTCGCAAATAGATAGGGTTTTCAGGAGAATTGCTATGTTGTTTCAGCCAAGCTTTGTAGCGATAGCCAGGAAAGAATAAACTGTAATTTTTTCCTGCGATGGCGAGGGCAAATTTTCCCTCTTCTTCTTGATGAGGAGTCCCATAAAGAGTGCCAATTGCCTGAAAAAGGAGAGGTTGGTCCTCAGTGTCAGCAACAGATTGAGAATCAGAATCAACGATTAAAGGGGGTAGCTGCTCTACTTTTTGGTGAGTTTGATGAGAGAGTTCGTTGGCGGCAGGCATAAATAATAAACTTCATAATCGGCTGAATTTGTCCCATTATTATAGACCCGATGAACAAAGGATTCTAAGTATCGTTAAGGATGGGTTACATACTTTTGAGATCGGGATTAGATTTAAATTTACACTCCTTTTAGTTTTGTTGAAGCCGTAGGATTCTCATAATATAGTGGATCCTTATGATATAGCCCAGTCGAATAAGGATAGCTAAACGTATTTTTGTTTGACTGGATTCACCAAATCAATAGCTATGCAAAACAGTCCATCAATTACACTGTTCAATCTAATATACATAACTAGATTTTTAAGTCTAAGCAATACTTGAGTCCAAATTTCAAAAATAGAGCTCGAAAAATACTTATTCAACACTATTTTTAATAACTGTTTCCGATGAATCATCATCAGGTAGTTTGCTCAACTATTATACTTGTTACTATACTATATTTGATTCGCTGATTATAGATAGGGCAACATTATACTAGTTGACCTTAAGTTCTTGTTTAGTAAATTGAATATACTACTTAGTATAGTGGGTTTTTAAAAAAATTATTTTAATTTTATCTTATTTTTTATGAAACTAAATATTTATAAATAAGTATTTAAAAGTAAATAATTTTATATGCTTACAGTTGATTAGAATCCATTTTAGATTTCCTTAGAAAGATTTTCTTATTTTGTGATAAATATTTAGATTAATTAACTCAGGTAAATACTGTTCATTTTAAAATGAATTGTTAATTTTTCTATAAATTGTATTTTACAATGTTTTCTCTATATCGGATTTAACAATAAAATCTAATTTTACATAATAAATCTATATAAAATTCCTGTTTTTATTGTTTAGTTTTTGCTTGAAATTAAGCATTTATATAATACTTAAGTATTAAGAGTATTTTATTTTTCTTTACAGTATTTTTTGCACTACCAGGCTTTTGGAATTTTTTATATTTTTACGGAAATTATTTTTACTTCTATCTCTTTATTTGAAAGATTAAATTGTTACTATTTTGTATAAAATTAATTTTTATTTCAAGGGCCATTTAAAATTTTTGATATTCTAGTATTTTTTATAAATTCTTATATTTTCCCTATTTTTTGAATAATTAATCTAAAAATTATTATTTTATTGTATTTTTTAAAAATTTTATCTACTCTGCCATTTCTTGAATTTTATACATTTTTAAATATAAGCATAGTATTTCCCATTTGATTATCCTTATGGAATAATTTTTGGAGTCATAAGTCAATTTCTGCAGTTTTTATTTTTATAATTTTATCAGCTTAATTGTTATATATTATAAAATATAAAAATTATTTTTTAAAGTATATTTTTGTCCTATGCATACTTAATACAATTAACTTATTTGGATAAAAGAGTAAAGTTTTTATTATTAATGACTTAACATTAATTACAAAATAATTTCAATAAATCACCTAAAAAAAATTAAAGTGCTATAATCTAACTTAGATATAATCATGTTTACGTTTTAATCAAGTATTCTCAAAAACTTACTCTATCGTCTATTACTAACATTTATTTTAAATGTACTTATATTCGTCAATAAAAACTAATAAAAGCCGTCGTCTTACGAGGTAGTTTCAGATCTAAAGTTTTTGAATAGTAGTAATTATAAATACAATTTGATATATGCTAACTAATCCTCCCTCATTTCCTATTTTTAATGTTTTCGTACATCTTCTTGATGATTATTCTTCTTGGCTACTTCAATGCCTCAATCATCATCAAGGAGTTCATGTTGTGACTCTGAACGCAGAGATGGCTATGTTAGCCGAAAAAGACTCCTCGGTGGCAGAAGTCATTCGTGAAGCTGATTTAGTAATTCCTGATGGAGCTGGTGTCGTCCTCTATCTGCGGCTGCGCCAACAAAGACAACAACGATGTCCAGGAATTGAACTGGCACAATCGTTGCTTCAAGAATTGGGGTCACAAGAAAATTTCCCTTTAATTGTTTTTTATGGGGGAAAACCTGGAATCAGCCATGCAGCGGCAGACCAATGGCGTAAGAAATTTCCAAACATTTCTATTCTTTCATCCCATGGCTATTTATCCTCAGAAGAAGAAGATCTATGGCGACAAACTCTATTGGACAAACAACCCCAATTAATTCTTGTAGGATTGGGGGTTCCTCGTCAGGAATTTTGGATTAGGCAACACCGTTATTTATGTCCCCAAGGGATTTGGATTGGGGTTGGCGGAAGCTTTGATATTTGGTCTGGGACTAAAGACCGGGCTCCTCGGTGGTTACGAGACAACAATTTAGAGTGGCTCTATCGTTTATATCAAGAACCCTGGCGTTGGCAGCGAATGTTAGCTCTACCTAGGTTTTTGTTACGATCACTTATCCATTAAATCAAGATTACCGAGGGATTACTTTACAGTACTTTAATCCCGAGATAATAGCGAGCAGTATAGTTATATTGATCGTTTGTACAATTATTTCTTCGGGTCGAGACTTTAATTAGTATGCTGTTGCTAAAAAAATTAAGACGCAAACCCAACTTAAAATATTGAACTACTTCAGTCAAATTATTTTATTATAGTCATTTTGTAACTATTTTTAAGGAACAATAGACTTTCGATTAACTAGTTTTGAGAATATTTATAGTATTTTAATACTAAACATTAAAAATGGACAATGAGAGGAATAGTTAAGCAATACCTCTCGGTCATTAAAACAACTTCACATATAGAAAATTTGTTTAAATACTAGCCTCTCTAAAAGATCTTTATACATTGCAACTAATTTTTTTTATAAGACATAACAATTCTCCCTTTGATAACTTAAAGACTGCTGACGAATTGAGCTAATCTGTCGATTCCTTTTTCGATAGAAGTTAAATCAGTGGCATATGATAAACGAATACAGTTATCTGTCCCGAATACTTTCCCTGGAACAGCTGTGACTTTTTGAGATTCTAAAAGTGCTTCACAAAAATCGAGAGAACTAATCTTGGTGTGACTAATATCTGCAAAAACATAAAAAGCACCCATGGGGGTCGGACAACTTAGGTGAGGAATTGTCATAATTCCGTCCAAAATGACTTGACGACGTTTAGTAAAGGCTTGTAGCATTTGCTCGACAGAGTCTTGAGATTCTTCTAAAGCGGCAATTGCTCCATATTGGGCAAAAGTACACACGTTAGAGGTACTATGACTTTGGATGGTATTAGTAGCTTCAATTAATTCTATGGGCGCAGCCAAATATCCTACACGCCACCCTGTCATTGAGTAACTTTTAGCAAAGCCATTACTAATAATTGTACGATTAAAAATCTCAGAACTCACTGCTCCAATGCTGAGATGCTCTGCCCCGTCATAGAGAATCTTTTCATAAATTTCGTCGGAAACCACCCACAAATTGTTCTCTATAATGACCTCTGCTAACGCCTTAATTTCTGTGGCAGAATAAACAGTTCCGGTTGGATTCGAGGGAGAATTTAGAACAAATAATTTTGTTTTAGGGGTAATCGCTCGACGCAGTTGAGCTGGAGTGATTTTATAGCTTGTTTCTGTTGTTGTTTGCACAATTACCGGTGTTCCTGTTGCCAATTTAACCATTTCTGGATAACTTAACCAATAGGGAGCCGGGATAATTACTTCATCTTCAGGATCAATCAACGCTAACATCAAGTTAAATAAAGACTGTTTACCCCCATTGGTCACAATTATATTGTCTGGGGTATAGTTTAAATTGTTATCAATCCGTAACTTTTTGGCGATCGCTGCTCTTAGGGTAGGTTCTCCTGCTGCCGGACCATACTTAGTTTTTCCCTGATTTAGAGCGAGTTTGGCCGCTTCTTTGATATGTTGTGGGGTATCAAAGTCGGGTTCCCCAGTACTAAAGCTGCAGACATCAATACCTTGTGCTTTCATTGCCTTAGCTTTGGCGGCAATTGCAAGGGTAATTGACTGAGAAACCTTCCCCACTCGTGTTGCCAGTTTAATCATTCGATTCGATATTCCCAGGCCAAACAAATAATAATTCTATTCATGATATCGTTTCACTGGGGGTGTATCTCAGGTTTTAAGGAATACTTTCTTAACGCCACAGGAAAATGGCACAATTAACTTATCAGAATTTATTTTAAAAGTCTATGACTATGCATCCTCAATTACAGACAGCCTTTGCTCAACATAAAGCCCTCAAAGTGATTAGTGGGTTAACCAATTTCGACACAGCGAACGTTACGGCTATTGTTAAAGCTGCCCAAGCTGGGGGCGCAACTTTTGTTGATATTGCCGCAGATGTTGCCTTGGTGCGCCATGTACGTCAATTAATTGATTTACCTATTTGTGTCTCAGCAATTAAACCAACGTTGTTTGTCGAAGCGGTTAAGGCAGGAGCCGATTTAATTGAAATCGGCAACTTTGATGCTTTTTATACCCAAGGACGGCGATTTAAAGCAGAAGAAGTTTTAGCCTTAACAAAAGAAACCCGCTCTCTTCTCCCTGAAATTACCCTTTCAGTGACGGTTCCCCACATTCTTCCCCTTGATGAACAAGCTCAATTAGCTGAGCGCTTAGTAGAATTTGGAGCTGATATTATCCAAACCGAAGGGGGATTCAGCAGCCAACCTACTCATGCAGGAATTTTAGGGTTAATTGAAAAGGCTGTCCCTACACTAGCTGCTGCTTGTAGCATTTCTGATGCAGTATCTGTTCCGGTGTTGTGTGCGTCAGGGTTATCTTCTGTGACTGTTCCTATGGCGGTTGCGGCTGGCGCGTCCGGCGTGGGGGTAGGATCAGCCATTAATAAACTGAATGACGAAGTAGCGATGGTCGCTGCTGTTCGTTCCTTGGTAGAGGCGTTAACCGCCAGTCCAGCTAGAATCACCCATTAAATATTTCCTGGAATCGATCTGTAGAGACGTTTAACTCAAGCGTCTCTATTTTAATTAACTGGTTAAGCTGTTTAAAAATAAATATCAATAATTCTGATTTGAGACTAAAAAGAATATAAAAATATTTTTTAAAAAACAAGACTATCCGCTGGTTATTATAAACTTAATAAGTATTGTATTTATTAAATTAATGGTTAAGGACAAAAATTAATAAAATTATCATAAATAATAGAAAGTTTTATTCTATTAAACATTGTTAGTAAAAGGTTTAAACTGAAAATGTTCAAAAATATGGAAACAGTAACTTTTCAGAGTGATTTTTTGAAAAGATACTGAATTTAATCCTTTTTTTAAAAAAATAAGAATTTGAAATAATTCTGAACATTTATAAATTATTGGCTAATCTAAGAATCAGTTAAATCAGTTAATATTTAAGTGAGAAGCAATATTATTAGTAGGTTTTTATGGGTTAAACTTTATCGTTGGTCATCTTTATGATGATAGAGAAAAATGATCACTTAAACTCCTTTAATGTACAGATTTTTTTATCCTAGTTCTGACTTAAAATACGAAATTCTAACTCTACTAACTTAATTTATTTTTTTTCATCAAACAAAAAAAATATCTTACCTCGTTCTAGAAGATTATGCCATAATGATAAGGTTTAAAGATCATCTTAAAGTGATATGTATGTAATTATTTTTCTTGAAAAAATATTATTAGCTACTTCCTATATTTTAATATTTTTATTACTTTATAGTAGCTTTTAAAAATTTAAAGCTACTATAAAGTAATAGCTATTATCTTACAAAAAGATATGCTAATTGTTCCTATCTTCATATCAAGCAATGGATTAATTTTATTTGGTGATACATCTATCTTTATTGATCAAAATTCGACTACAACTTAAGATAATTATACCCGAGCATTACATAACGGTGAAAAGTTGCAAGAGTCCTATATTAAAATATTAATTTACTTAATACACATTGCATAAAAATTAACAATATAATTAATACTTTTTGCGAAAAATTATGAACCCTTATTTTTTTACATTGAATATCATCTTTTTTATTCTCTCCTTATTATTTTGTGATTTAAAAGAAGTAAATATTTTTCTTAAAAATTTTAATTTAACTTATTGTCATTATTCATATTGATTTAGATAAGTTGAATCAGATTTAGCGAATAGTTAGAGTCTCAAGTTAATTAATTTATTGATAGTCAATTTGATGAAAACTAACAACAAAATTATTATAATGGTAATAATTTTGTTTAGCTAGAAAAATAAAATTAAAAACAATTAGGATAATAGTCAGTGATTTTATAAAAATTGCTGACTATTATCCTAATTGTTTTTATCCGTAACAATTCTAACTTAGATAGATTTGAGAGAAATTTTCAATGAATACTTCAATAATTTAACAATTTTGGTCTATAGTAGAAAAGAGTTCTGCTGGAACCTTAGTATACTTATATGACTCGTATTTAGTGAGTCAATTACTGAATAAACTCGATGCACAATACTCTTTGTCCGGGGAAAAATTACAGGTCATGAAAGTTTATTTTTGTTCGAAAACTGTTTTAATTCGAGATATTGCCCGTTCTCGTATGAAATACTTTTTTGATTAACTTGTAGTCTGATATACACTTTTCTGACACAATCACGATAACTGACAACTTCTACTGTTCCCTATTCCCACGTTGTGTTGAAATCATGAAAGTATCAGAGTGAAATCTTTTAGTCCATCCCATTTGAGGAGTCATAACTTATAGTGATAGTGATAAGGAAATTGTCAAGGAATTGTTCTTCAGTCGTACAAGTCTTGCTGTCTGTGGGAGTAACATTTGTTTTATTTGCTTGTAATCGTCAACAAAACAACCTAAGCTCTCAGATAACGCCCAAAAAACAAAGTGAAACCTTGAATTTATTGTACTGGCAGGCTCCCACTATTTTAAATCCTCATCTTTCTACAGGATTTAAAGATTCTGAAGCTAGTCGTATTACATTAGAACCTTTAGCTAGTTATGATAATCAAGGTAACTTGATCCCTTTTTTAGCCGCTGAAATTCCCTCTATAGAAAATGGGGGAATTTCACGTAATGGTAAGTCAGTAACATGGAAATTGAAAAAAGGAATCAAATGGTCAGATGGAACCCCATTTATCGCTGATGATGTTGTGTTTACCTATCAATTCATTACTAATCCTAAAGTAGGTTCAACTAGTGCCAATAATTATGCTACTGTCGAAAAAGTTGAAGCCATAAATGAAAATACAGTAAAAGTAGTTTTTAAGCAACCTAATCCGGCCTGGGATCTTCCCTTTATTGGTGGAGGAGGAATGATTTTACCTCGCCATCTTTATGAAAAATATAACGGTAAGAATGCACGGCAAGCCCCTGAGAATCTAATTCCTGTTGGTACAGGTCCCTATAAAGTTGTAGAATTTAGACCTGGAGATGTAGTGGTTTATCAAGTGAATTCCTATTTCCGGGAAATTGATCAATTAGGGTTTAAAACAATTAAATTGAAAGGAGGTGGAGATGCCACTTCTGCCGCACGAGCGGTGTTACAAACAGGAGATGTAGACTATGCTTATAATCTACAAGTGGAAGTTAACATTCTCAACCAATTGGAAACAGGTGGAACTGGAAAAATAAAATCTATTTTTGGAGGGACTAGTGAAAGAATTTTAATTAATTTAACTGATCCAAATAAAGCAACAGCAGAGGGAGAAAAATCTAGTTTAAAATTTCCCCATCCTTTTTTTCAAGATAGGCAAGTAAGGGAAGCTTTTAGTTTAGCAATAGATCGAGATACTATTGCTAAACAATTATATGGCATAACTGGAAAAGCTACCTCAAACTTTTTAATTGCTCCTACACAATACAATTCTTTTAGCACAAGTTACGAGTTTAACTTAGAGAAAGCATCAAAGTTATTAGACAAAGCAGGGTGGAAAGACTCTAATAATAATGGAATTCGAGATAAAAATGGAATAGAAATGAAAGTAGTCTTTCAAACCTCAGTAAACCCACTACGCCAAAAAACACAAGAAATTGTTAAGCAAGGACTACGAAAAATAGGGGTAGCTGTTGAACTCAAAAACGTTGATGCAAGTATTTTCTTTTCCAGTGACCCAGCCAATACCGATACAGTAGAACATTTTTATGCTGATTTAGAAATGTTCACAACTGGGAACAGAAATCCTGATCCCAGTACCTATATGAAGACCTATATGTGTGATACCATTCCTCAAAAATCAAACAACTGGTCTGGAGATAATTACTCCCGATATTGTAACCCAGAATATGATAGACTATGGCAACAAGCAACTCAAGAATTAGATCAAAAAAAACGACAAGAAATTTTTATTGAAATGAACGACATTCTGGTTAATGATTTTGTGGCAATTCCCTTAATTCATCGAGCTGATGTTGTTGGAATTAGTGATAAAATTAAAGGATTCAAATCAACCCCTTGGGACTTTAATACCTGGAATATTAAAGATTGGAAAATATACTAAAGTTAACTTGTAAGTTGAGTATAAATAGATGATACAAAGTTTAGTTGTGAAACCTTATTTGTAACAAGTAAAAGACAATATAAATAAAAATAAGGTTTAGGCAAACTTATTTAGTTTAGCTAGTCACTCTCTTTTTCATAACCTAAAAAGAAATGTCATAACAGTCAAAATTATGTAGATTGAAAAGTGTTCTTAGGAAGAAATTATCGACGATAGTGTACTAGCTATAGCAAAAAATTATAACCATAATAAAGAAGTGATTAAAAATATAGTCAGTCAAAAAAAAGATTAAAAAATCAAAAATTGAGGTAAAGAGAAGAAAACAAACCTTAACTAATAAACCACTTTTTAAAAAATAGCCTAGTAATTAAAATCAAGATCAGTAGATAGACAGATATAGACATAACTGAAAGTACTTGTTAGATAGCGAGACATAATTGTATTAATAAAATTTTGGAATAAAGAGGATAAAATTTGAAAAAAAATTGCAGATATTCTTATCATAATTTTAAGCTAAAAATATGATAAGGGATAGCTTATTTAATAAAAAAAATAATTGAAATTTTACCTTTAAAAGTTTAAAGAATGAAAAGAATAAATCTAGAAACCTAAGTAGATATGTATTTTTTATAGACTTAGAGTAGAATTGAGGACAATCAAAAGAAAAGTTGGAAGTACCATGTGGAAAACCCCGACTATTATGATAGAATTAAGCTGTGAATAGTCATATATCTGTGAATTAATTAAACTACTTACGTGAAAAGTCTTATGGAATTAAATTTCAAGAGTGAATATAAAATGGCTGAATTTAGTTGATGAACATCTGGCTAAAAGAACATACGGTTTCATAGCAGAAAGAGAAAATTTGCTTCAAAAATTACTGGAGATATTTGCTAGGTTACTCTCCAGAGTTAAAGCTAGTAAAGTTATTTTGGATATTATGTAGATAAATATTCATTAGTAGATAACTGTTCATTTTATAAGTTTTTTAAAAACCTCTAAGATAGAAGAAGTATTGCTGAATTGTCGTTATATTCGCGGTGAAATAAAAAAATTAAAGATTTAACTCATTATCATTGCTTAAATCTACTGTGTTTTTTTAGGATGGTATGTCCATCAAATTTAATATAATAGTCACATTGCGCGAAACTCAATGTATTGGATCATTATCAGATGACATCTTACTTAATTAAGCGTTTATCAACCGCCATTCCTACTCTACTTGTCATTAGTATTGTTATTTTTACTATTTTAGCTTTAGCACCAGGTAATCCTCTGGGAGAATTTGCTTCCAACCCGGCTATTACACCAGAGATAAGGGAAAATATTCGTAAAAGTCTAGGGTTGGATCAACCAATTTATATTCGTTATATAAAATGGATTTTAGCTTTTATTAGAGGAGATCTAGGCTATTCTTTCACTAGTAAAAGTCCAGTGATTGGTTTGATTTTACAACGAATACCTACCACCTTATGGATAGCTGGAACTGCTTATCTCCTAAGTTTTTTAATTGCTTTTCCTTTAGGGATAGTTTCTGCCTTAAAACGATATTCATTGCTAGATCAAATTGCAACTACCGTTGCTTTTTTAGGATTTTCTTTGCCAACTTTTCTAACAGGATTATTATTTATCGTCATATTTAGTGTCCAGTTAAAATGGTTTCCTTTTATTTATAACAGCACATTACAAATAACCAATTGGTCAAATTTTATTGAGCAAATCAAACAATCTATTATGCCAGTTTGTGTATTAGCTTTATATCAGTCAGCGATTTTAATGCGGTTTTCACGTTCAGCCATCTTAGATGAACTCCCCCAAGAATATGTTCGCACCGCCTATGCTAAAGGATTAGGAAGTTTTGCTATCTTGACTAATCATATTCTTCGGAATGCTATGATTCCCATTATAACTTTAATAGCCTTAGATATTCCTACGATTTTTACTGGAGCATTAGTTACGGAACAGGTATTTCGTATTCCTGGAATTGGATCTTTATTAATTGAATCGATCTATCGGAATGATACTCCAGTAATCATGGCTGTTACCTTTATTTATGCAATTTTAATTTTTATTGGCAACTTTTTTGCCGATTTTACCTATAGTTTTTTGGATACACGAGTTAAGCTAAATACAAAAAAATAATTATATTAGCTATTTGCTTTTTTTAAATTATTGATGTTCTCTATATCAAATGCCCAATAGCACACGAGTATGTTTTTGTCTAAATCTAAAGTAAAGTCAGAGTAATAACCAAATTTTAAGCTAACAATAAGAATAAATTTTTAATTATAGTCAGGAACTATACACTCTTACTTATCTATAAAATACCGGCATTAGAAAAAACTAGAATAATGCAAGCTTCTAAGATGTGACTAAAGCCAGTGATTACCAACATTGAAGGAATACTATATTTTTCTGAAATGCTAGTTGAGGAAAAAGTCAATTTAGCTCAGCTCCGTATTTGGGGTGGCAAAATATCCCATAGCGATAGCTAAAAGATTAGCAACAATCTTAATAACCCCTATTGACTAATTCTAACCGATGGTATCTGGGACAATTGTCTGAGCAAATAAAATCAAGTCTGATAGTATAGATACTGTATAATTTATGAGTTGATAAACTTTAATTAAAAATAGGGACTATATAAATCCTTTTGGCAAAAAGTTTACTTTAGTTTTACTATCTAATAGTAGCAAAATGAGAATTAAGATATGCGGCATCACCCAACTATCCCAGGGAAAAGCGATTGCTCAATTAGGGGCTACTATGTTGGGCTTTATCTGTGTTCACCGATCTCCTCGTTATATTAGTCCATTTCAAATTCAAGCCGTGATTAAGGAAGTGCCAATAACAGTTGGCTCTATTGGGGTTTTTGCTAATGCTAGTCTATTAGAAATAGAACAAGTTCTCAACCAAACAGAGTTAACTGGGATACAATTGCATGGGGATGAGTCGCCTCAGTTTTGTCATCAAATTAAACAACGTTTTTCTCATCTTGAACTGATTAAAGCCTTTAGGATCAAAACTTCTAAGTCATTACAAGCCATACCTGCTTATTTTAATGAAGTAGATACATTACTATTAGATGCTTACCATCCTAATTTGTTAGGAGGAACTGGTCACACCTTTAATTGGAAAATTTTAGAACAATTTAACCCACCGCTTCCTTGGTTATTGGCAGGAGGATTAACCCCTGATAATATAGAGCAATCTCTAACATGGTTACATCCAACGGGAATTGATCTTTCTAGTGGTGTTGAAGAATCACCTGGTGATAAAAATTTAACAAAAGTGGCTAAGTTATTTGCGTTACTTCAAGATATTAATCTTTTAAAATAAAATTCTATCGAATTTGTCATGTAAAAATAAAAAAATCAAGGAAATACTTCCATTGTTAATAATAAACTTCTTACAAGCCATTATTGCTATATGGTATAGCCGGTATTATGGTAGTTTCTTTGTTAGTATAAAATAATGCTACACTAAATTTAAAATTAGATAATTTATGTCAAAACATCTATTAATTGTAACCGAAAAAGTATTTTGAATAACTAGAGGTTGGAATTGATAATAAGTTGAAGTTAATTAGAATAAAAGCTTATGGACTCAGAGATTTTATTAATTTTTAGTTCTGAAGTTTTCTGACTTGGCATTTTGCCAGTTAGTTCAGTATAATCGGAGTATAACAACAGTGTTTTTGAATCTCATAGAATTAAGGAGTTACTCTAATTAAATAGAGATACAAAGTAATTTATTTTTTTAAGCTTTATTTAGGGCTACCTACTTACTAACTTAAAATAATCAGAACTAAAAAAATATCCAGTTTGATTACTAGCCTCTAAATCGTCAAAATTTTCAATAATATCCTCATAGATTAGATATATAAAGATATTATTGAATTCTTATAATGTAAAAACAGTAAATTCATTAATTTACCGTTTTTACAGTCATTTTTTATCTCTAGTCTTCTTAAGTCGGAGTTTCTTCAGTTGGCTTTGCGATCAACTTTTGCTGAAAGATAATCCCTAGTAAAGTTAACTTTCAAATAGTGGGATGACGTATAATTTTGGCAATCAATAGTATTTCTTAAATCAGAAAAGAAAGGCTCTTCCGATTTAAGAAATACTATTGATTGTTTAATTTAATTTAAGAACATAAGATTAGCTTTTACTTGTCACTACTACCTAATAAAAACAAACTCAATAACGTTCCGCTATTCCAAAGACTATGAACTAACATAGAAGACAGAAGATTGCGCGATTTCGTATAAACTACTCCCAAGACCATACCTAAAATCGCTAAGGGAAATACTTCTGATAAATTTAAGTGAGCAATAGCAAAAATAAAACTACTGATAGTAATAGCTGCCCAAACCGGAATATAACGGGTTAAAGACGATAACAAAAATCCTCGAAACATAATCTCTTCATAAAAAGGAGCTAAGAGAGAAGCAGTGAAGTAGAAAATAGCTAAAACTACTGTATCTTGGGTTTCCAATGCTAGAAATAATAAAGGATTACTACCCCCTTGACCATCCCATATCTGTTGATTAATTAAAGAGATAATAATCACTAAAGGTAAAGCAACCAAATATCCCCCAACTCCCCACATTAACCAATTACTTTTTATCTCGAATCGAAACCAATCTTTTGGCAGGGGAAAATAGGATTTAATTGACCAGTAAAGTACAAAAAGACTTGCTAAAGTCAGAGATAAGTAACTAGCTAATATGTAAAAAGCTTTTTGCCGTAAACTGAAGTTGGTAGGATTGAAGGGAAGAAAGTTAAATACAATAGGAAATATGATTTGGCCGACAAAGAAAAATCCCACAATCAAGACCTGCCAAATAGTTTCAGCATCCCAAGGGGTTTTCCAAGATAGTTTTTCACTAATGTATAAAATAGACCCATGTTTTTTAAGTAATAACTGAGCCAATAAAAAGATAAGTAAACTAAATCCAATGATTCCTAATAATACTGGAATAATGCTGACCCAAGTTAATTTGATAATGGCTCGATTTTCTTTTTCTCTTTGTTGATTTTCTAATGAAATTAAGTCAGCTTGTCTATCTTGAAGTGTGTAAAGCCTTTTTAAGGTTTGATAACTGAACCACCCGCGTAGATTATGCTGTATTTGCAATTCTGCATTAGATAATATTTTAGGATTTTCATTCCATAAGTTTGTTAAAATATCAGCGACTGTTCCTGTTTTAGACTCTAAATCATTCTCATTGTTAGTAGTCAACATTGGTTGCCAACTTTCAATTGCTTTTGATATTTCTCCTTGTTTAATTTTTAATATTCCCAACTCTAATTTTAGCTTGTTAATTACTTGTTGCTGACTATTGATATCAGTTTTTAATTGCGCTTGATTTCCGAAATATACTGAATTACTATTTAAAGTAATGGAAGAGTCTTTAACATCTTCAGAAACTGAACTACCAGTAGCAATTTTAAACTTATTTTTTAATCTATCCAAACTTTCTTGAGAAGTTTCAATAGCAGTTTCGTATTTGTTGGAAATTACTTTGTAGGGGTTTTTTCCAATTAATACTTTTTCGATTTTAGCAAAATTAAAATTCGCTCTAGTCTGATCAATATTTGAATACTTCGAAAAAAATTCTGAAGATTGCAAAATTAAATTTGTTTGATATAGCTCAAGATTAACTTGTACCTGTGGTTGGTTAATACTATTGATTAACAAAAATAATACGGGAATCAAAGAAATAATTGTTAAAACTAATACGGTTAATCGCTTCACTGACATAAATTTTACTTTTTTTATAATTAGGACTTGAAAGTAAATTTTTTCTTATTATCTAGACTTTTTAATTAAAATAAAGTCTTGAGTATTTCCTAAGATTTTATACTTATTTAAGTTTAACTTTTCTAAAGTTAACGGATCTAAAAGGAAATAGAACGAGATAGCTGCTGATTTTTTCAACTCTTCTAGATTTTGAGCAATCACTTGACGATCACTATAAAAATCTAAACTAGTACGACTGTAAGCATAAGAAGTATAAATTACTGTATTAGGGGGAGTGTTTTCCTGAATTAGAGTAGCTACAGGTTTAACAGGAAATGATTCATTTAGTTCCCAAATCCATAAATCAGATCTTACAAATATGCTCAAACTCAAATATAATCCAACAAAAAGAGTAAAGATAAAGTTATGATTATTTAGTAGAAAATTAACGTAAGATAAAGCAAATGTAATTCCTATTAAAATTGATAATGTGAGAATTTGAAAATCATTAGTTTTTATACTAAAATATACTCCTCCTGCTAGTGAGGCTAAACTACCAACAATTAGTAAACTCCCTAGAATCTTGGGATAAAATTGATAATTATTTCGTATAATTTCAGCTAAATATGCTCCCACAGCTAAAGAGAAGAACGGATATACAGGCAGAACATACCATGGTAACTTAGTCCTCATCAGGGATATAATTCCTATAAACAGGATAAACCCAATTAAAACTAATTTAGCCCAACTTTGCTGATATTTTTTAATCGCTAAAATTAATCCTCCGGGTAGAAATAAAAGCCAGGGAAAACTATATTTTATTAATTCAATTATATAGTACCATACTGATCCTTGATTTCCTTCAACTGCTTGAGATAATCGATCAAAGTTTTGTTGTAAAAAGTGAACTTTAATGAATTTTTCTCCATACTCTATAATTTGAAGTGGATACCACAAAATTACTGGAAAAAATCCTAAGATAAATCCCACCCAAAATACAGGATCTTTAAAAAAAATTAAAGATTTATTAAAAATACAAAATATTGCCAAAATCCCACCTAAAGCAATAACTAAAATTCCTTTAGTAAAAGCGATTAATCCTAATCCAATTCCTACTCCAATTATCCATAAATGCTGATAAAAAGACTGAAATAAACAGAAAATAGAAAACAGGAAAAAAGTATTAATTGGTCCATCTAACATTGCTAGTCGTCCATGACGTACCATAGGCAATAAGGTCAAATATACCAATGTGCCCAAAATAGCTGGAAGACGACTAGAAAAAATATTTTTTCCTATCAAATATAACAAAGGAACACCACAAGCTGTCAAAAAAGCACAGGGTAAACGGGTTGTAAATTCACTGATACCAAAAATTAAATAGCTTATATTTATTAGCCAAATAATCAGAGGAGGTTTCAGTAAAAAAGGTTCATCATGATAGGTCATATATAACCAGTTACCGCTTTTATAAATATCTTTAGCAACAGTTCCATAATATCCTTCATCCCAATCCCTTAATGGTAAATCGCCCAAGCCGATTAAATATAAAATAAGAGCAGATAATAATAAAAATATAGACCAAGATATATCCTGGTTTATACTTTTAAAAAATTGTTTTAAGTTAGGCATTCTAGAGATCATTAGGTCTATCTTGTCTATCTATTGGGTTAGATTTTTTTGTTTAATCGAATAAAGATAATACTTTTCATTATAAATGAAAGCTTTTTTAAATTGAGCTAGGGAAATAATTTCAAGATCGCTTCTTATTGCTTTTAATTGTCGATTTAAAATTAAAATTACATCTTTGCTATTTTCACTGTTATTAATCAACTGATTGATTGTTGTCAATATTTCTTCGTCATCGATTATTTTTCTCCGTTCATTAAACAAAACATAACTTCCTAATTTTTGGCTTTCTAGATAGTAAATTTTTTGATTTAAATAACCACTAATAGGAGCAATAGTAAAGTCTTCACTACCGGCAATTATCATTGATTCTAGATTATTTTTTTGAATAAAGTTAGCTGTAGCACGACTAGCGGAATAAGGAGTTAGTAAATCCCGACTAAAAGCAACAATGCCAGCAATCAACTGAAGATATAGAACAATCATAAAAAAATTATTTTGATGATTGGTTACAAACTTGAGCCAACTTGAAGATAGTTTATAGAGTTTTTGAGGAGTATAACGAAACAAATCAACCAATAATTCAGAATCAAAACAATAATTTTTTATCCATAAAGAAGCAATTAGAATGATATATAAGTGTCCATAATGTCTTTGGGAACCTAAAAATTTTAGATATGTAAAAGTTAAGAATTCTATACTACTAACTAAATAGAAAAATAATGCGATTGGTTTTTTAATTAAAAGCGTCGATACGAACCCTAACAAACCTAAAGATAGAACTGCAAAAATAGCTAAATCTAGAGGTTTCCTATCGCTAGGGATTAAAACTAAAATATAGCTCCTCCATATTCTTGTTAACGACTGATTGAATCTAATCCAATCAAACTCAAAAAACCATTGACTTGCTCCTCCTTGCAGTGTACTGTCCGACGGAGGAAGTAACATAATTACAGCGAACACTATTCCTGAACCAAAAATTATGAAAGCAATAACAACATTTTTAATTCCTGGTTTAACTTTATGTTGTAAATAATTCTGAGTCAAATAGTCAAAAACTAATGTTAAAGCTAAAGACATAGAAATCATCAAGCAATAGGCATTTGTATTAGCCATAAAAGCTAAAATTATAGCTAGGGGAATATAATTTTTATGGCGAGTTTTAAAATAAGTGCAGAAGCAAAAAATAGCCAGAATTCCTAAAGAATAATTTCGACTAATCAAAGTATATTCATAAAAAGGTAAATATCCTGACGAAAATAATAACTTTTGCTGTTTGGTAAAAGGAGAATAAAAAACAAATAAAGTCAGACATCCGACAGCAATAAGCCAATGAAAAATCTGCATTGCTAGAGGATTATGAGTTAATTGATTAAGTACCCATAAACAGACATACCAAAGAATTGGATGACCTTCATAGTTGATATTATGAAAGAAATTTTTCCAAGAAACACTATCCCTAGCAATTAACCATCCATTGACTTCATCACGCCACATAGCATGATTAAGAATACCAATTAAAGTAATGACAGCAAAGCTAATGACTAATAATAGGTTGAAGTTATTTTTTTTAATTAAATTTAAGTTAAACCGAGAAACCCATTTTTTTACGAGAGTCATACTTAAATCATAAAATTTAATCTAATCAGTTCCATGAACCTGTAATCTAGAAACTGGTAATCCATAGAGAGGATAGAAGATAGTGGCTACTCGCGTTATTATAGTGCGTCATGGACAAAGCAACTATAATGCTCAAAAGCTTATACAAGGTCGCAATAACGAATCAGTTTTGACCGAAAAAGGTCGTCAAGATGCTCAAAAACTAGGGGATAGCCTTAGTTTACTTCCTATTGATGCAATCTATTGCAGTCCTCTGCAACGGGCAAAAGCTACAGCTGAGATTATTCATAGTCGTTTGCCTTCTCGACCAAGTTTGTCTGCTATCAATCAATTGATGGAAATAGACCTTCCTCTCTGGGAAAAGCAAAATAAACTTGAAGTAGCTAAAATATTCGAGACTGAATATCAGTTTTGGAAAGAACGTCCCCACGAATTTAAAATGCTTATCTCTACATCTGAGGGAAAAAAAGAGCATTTTCCAGTTCTTGCTTTATATCAACAGGCTAAGAAATTTTGGCAGAAAATAATCCCTCAGCATCAGGGTGAAACTTTGTTAATTGTTGCTCATAATGGTATCAATCGTTGTTTAATTATGAGTGCTATTGGAATATTTCCAGAGTATTATCACTCAATTCAACAGTCTAATTGTTGCATTAATATCTTGAATTTTAGCGGTAATTGGGGGGAATCAGTGCAACTCGAATCCCTGAATCAAACCTCCCATTTAGGAATCCCCATTCCTCCTACTCGTTCTGACAAAAATCATTTACGCTTTTTACTTGTTCGTCATGGAGAAACCGAATGGAATCGGGAATCGAGATTTCAAGGAGGTAGAGATATTTCACTCAATAAAAATGGTAAAAAGCAAGCACAAAAAACGGCAGATTTTTTCAAGGAAGTCCTCTTGAACTTTGCAGTTAGTAGTCCGATGTTACGTCCAAAAGAAACTGCCAAAATAATTCTTCAATATCATAAAGATGTTGAGTTAGAATTAAAACCTCAACTTCAAGAAATCTGTCATGGACTATGGGAAGGAAAATTAGAATCGGAAATTAAAGTAGATTTTCCAGGGTTATTAACTCAATGGAAAGACTCTCCAGAAACAGTACAAATGCCAAAGGGAGAGAATTTACAACAAGTATGGGATCGAGCAATCATTTGTTGGAATCAAATGGTAGAGAATTACAGCAAATCTCCTGAATCTAAAACGGGTATTGTAGTTGCCCATGATGCTATTAATAAAGTAATTTTATGCTACTTGTTAGGGCTAAAAACCAAAGATTTCTGGAACATTAAACAAGGAAATGGTGGCGTTAGTGTGATTGACTATCCTCAAGGAATCAAGGGATCTCCTGTTTTGCAAGCGATTAATTTAACCAGCCATTTAGTAGGATCTGGAATTTTAGATCAAACAGTAGCTGGGGCATTGTAACTAACGATTTCTATTCACGGCCTCATTTGTTAAGGAGTGGAGCTTTGACTGTTGGTCAGTCCAAGAGTGAGAGAGAAGCTCATGAAACTAGAAAACTGCCCATTCTTAGAAAGAAGTCTACGAGTACTAACAAAAATTACGATCATTATGAAAAAGTAATTCACCACTTTTTCATAATGATCGTAATAACTATGATGTTAACTATAATTGTATTTGCTAAAAGCGACTAGTTTAATTGACTTTTTTAAAAAAATTTAGTTTAGACATTACAATGTAAGCCCAAAAATTATATTTTATAGATAAAAATACTACTCTCAGTATAGGATAAAACATTAAAATAATTTCAGCTAATATTTATTATTTATAATATCTATTAGATAGTTTTAATTGAAATTAAATATTTATCAATACTTGTATAATTTTCAGTATCTATGACATGTTGAATAATATTTTTTTAAAAAAAATACTTATTTATATTTTTTTATTTTTTAGAAAAAAATTAGACTCTGATAATCATGGTTATTTTGGACAGAAAATATTAAACACAAACTCTAACTTAGAATAAATAATTGGGAACATCTAAAAAATTTTGATATTTATTCTGGATAAGCTAAATCTAAGGAGGTTATAATTACAGTGAAACAATTGCGAACTAAATACTAGTAGGGTATAAGTGAAACAATGGTGAGAAGAAAACAGACTTTGAATTAGTACTATAAAAGAGTCAATATAATGAGTAAAGTACAAACTATTTCCGGATCAGGGATTCCTGTTGTGGGGGATGATATCGATACTGATCGCATTATTCCAGCACGGTTTTTGCGTTGTGTCACTTTCAAAGGTTTAGGGGAGCAAATTTTTGCCGATGATCGTGCTCAACTTAGAGGACAACACTTCTTTGATTTGCCCCAATATCAAGGCGCTAAAATTCTTGTTGTAAATGCTAACTTTGGCTGTGGCTCATCAAGAGAACATGCCCCGCAAGCAATCATTCGATGGGGAATTAAAGCCATTGTTGGAGAAAGTTTTGCTGAGATCTTTTATGGCAATTGTATCGCCAATGGAATTCCCTGTGTGACAGCTAAAGCAGAAGATATTAAGCAGTTACAAACCTTAATTCAAACCCATCCGCAACAAGAAATTACTCTTGATTTAACCGAAATGAAATTTAGAGCAGGAACGTGGATAACTCTGATCGAAATGGAAGAGGGTTCTCGGCAAATGCTTTTAGGAGGAACTTGGGATAGTTGTGGACAACTTGTCCACAACATCGATAGCGTTCGTGAAATCGCTAGCCAATTACCTTATTTATCCTGGAATTCTTAAGTTATTTCTAGTGAATAAATATCAATAAATCCTCTAAATTTTTCCAGCTTACTTAATTTAATAAACACTCAGAAGTTAATCTGGTGATAATAATGGGACAGACTAAATTTTAACCTCTAAAATATCCAACGAGCAGATGTTATTTACATTTCTCTCAATAGAAGTTAATTTAAACTCTACTGCCTTAGATTACTCTAAATCTTAGTGGAACAGGTTTAATCTATACATGGATGATCGGTACTCAATTGATAGCAATCAACTAAATTAAGATAAAATAAATCTCAACTATGCTGAATCTAAATTGTGTTAATTTCGAAAACAAAATCATTGTCAATGCAAGTTTAATACATACCAACTTCAAGTAAACTAATTTTAGGAATGATGATTGAAGAAGTGCTAAGTTTAGTTAGACAGAGCTGAAAAAGGTATAATTCAGTCGTACCAATCTCCTAGAAGTAAAATTTAGCTGATGCTAACATAATTGATACTTCACTTCACTAGGAGAGAAAAGTTTGCACGGCACGAACCTTCGTGATTGCAATGTTAACGATATTAGTTTTTCCGAAGTAATCATGCTTAACGGAAGTTTTTGTCTAGAAAAAAAACAAAAATTAGTCATGAATATCGAAAAGTGGACTGAGACAATTAAACAAAAAATTCTAGATCTAGGTTTCCATAAAGTCGGAATTGTTAATGTTAATAGCCAGTTTAATGATACTGCAACCACTCATCTGAAACGTTGGTTAGCATTAGGGTATCATGCTGATATGGCTTGGATGTCCAACCCGAAACGCCTCAACATTCGGGACTGTATGCCTGAGGTAAAATCAGTTATCTGTGTTGCCCTTAATTATTACACTCCTCATCAACGTCCCGAAGGGAAAAAATACGGCAAAGTCTCCCGTTATGGGTGGGGACGAGATTATCATAATGTTATGCACAAAAAGCTAAAAGCCTTCAGTCAATACCTAAAAGAGCAAGAGGATTCAATTAAAACTCGCTATTATGCTGACACAGGGGCAATACAAGATAAAGTTTGGGCGCAAAGGGCTGGAATTGGCTGGATTTCTAAAAATAGCAATCTTATCACCCGCGAATATGGAAGTTGGGTGTTTTTGGGTGAAGTGTTAACTAATTTAACCTTAATTCCTGATACCCCTCACACTCAACACTGTGGGACATGTACTCGCTGTCTGGAAGCATGTCCGACGGGGGCCATTGTTCAACCTTTTGTAGTAGATGCCAATCGTTGTATCGCCTATCATACCATTGAAAATAGGCAAGCAACCTTACCAAAAGCAATCACCTCTAACCTGAAGGGATGGATCGCGGGATGTGATATCTGTCAAGATGTTTGTCCTTGGAATCAACGCTTTGGACAAGAAACGAATATCGTTGATTTTCAACCCTATTCTCAAAATATTGCTCCAAAGTTGACAGAAATAGCGAACATTTCCCTCAAAGCTTGGGATAATCATTTTAGATCTTCGGCATTACGAAGGTTAAAATGGGAGAGATTGCGACGTAATGCTCGTGCCATTTTAGATACATGAGGAATCAAATCATGTTACTACTCCACGACCTACTATCCATTTGTTGAGATTGCCAATAGTTTATAAGAAGAATTTAGCTACAAATCAGTTAACCGTAAAAAACGAGAATAACTCACAAATTTAAGTGCTGAAGATTCTATTAAAAGGTCAGAGATTATTTTTTATAAAAAAATTTTTTAATATAAATTAAATAACACAATCAAACATTTAATACTAATTAGTGATACTCTGCATAGTTTAAGCCATCAAACAAAGGATATTATCCAGAAATAATCACATTTAAAATCGTTATAATAAACTGCAAGTATCAGATATAACCTTGTATCAAGTCATTAAATTTTACCGAGAAAAAATCAATTAAAAACGTGAACTAACTCAGGGAAAACCTGAGGAATATTCTGTTAATATCTACCCTAGGTTTCCATGAGAAGTATAACTATGCTGAGTTAAAACGATTGATGAAAGATTTAGAAATTTAAATTAATAAAGTAATTCCCGAAGATACATCAGTTCACGACCTAAAAAAACACCAAAAGCGTGGTTTGATTTAGCTTCTTATCGAAAATTAGGACTGATAGTAGCTCAATATTTATAAGAAGAATTTGGAACTCCCTATGTATATATTACCCCAATGGGAGTACTAAAAACAGCACGGTGTATCCAGAAAATTTAACAAGCAATTAATGAACAAGGTGCTAATGTTGATTATGAAAACAATATCAAAGAATAAACTCTTCATGTTTCCCAGGCTGATTGGTTTTCTCATTCTATTGATTTTCAGCATTTAACGGGGAAAAAGCAATAGTATTTGGGGACAATACTCATGCAGTAGCAATAACTAAAATCCTCACTCTGGAGATGGAAATTCATGGAATTTTAGCAGCTACCTATTGTAGGTACGACAGAAAATAGTTCACAGAACAAGTCAGTGAATATTGCGATCAGATTTTAATTAGTGATGATAATGCAGAAGTTAGTGATGCAATCGCTCGTCTGAAACCTTATGCCATTTTTGGAACCCAAATGGAACGTAATCTTGGGAAGCCCTTAGGTATTCCTTGTGAAGTAATTAATTGCTTAGCCTATTCATATTCTTTTACCTTGGGAATGGAAGCGAATCTCTTAGAGATTTTTTGGGTAAATGATACTAAAGAAGTTATCACGAAAGGAATTTATACTAATTCTGATTTGAATTGGAATCAAGAAGCACAAGTAGAATTCAATAAAATCCCTAGTTTTGTAGGAGTTCATCAGTGTTATAGCAAAACTGATTCTAATTTAATTCGCCAAGTTTTCATATAAAATAATTTAGTTTAAGATATAAATGGGTCTAACAATTCTTGATTCTAAATCTTGTTACTACCTTCGTTTATTCAGGTACCCTGTTTTTACGATGTTAAGAGTTTAATGATGGCAAGAAAGCCTGCGCAGATGGGACAGTCTAAGGAGAAAATAAAAATACTATATTTATCTCCCTGGTTTTAAGTAGCCAAGAGAATTAGTTCGTAGATTTTAAATAGATTCGATTTATTGCTGTCTATTGAATCAATATACTTTGAGGAAATGTTCATGGCTGAGTTGATGGATAAATGGGATATTTATGCAATATCTCCAGTCGGTTAAACGGCCAAAAACGCACAAAGGCTTTACCAATAATTTTCTCTTTCGGCACATGTCCCCAGTAATGGGAATCGTAACTATTATTACGATTATCTCCTAAAACTAGATATTGCCTTTTAGGAACTGTAACTGGACCGTAATCATAGTTAGGATCTTCGGAAATATATTTTTCTTTGATAGCTTGACCATTAACATAGACCTTTCCTGTTTTCACCTCAATGGTTTCTCCAGGTAACCCGATTACCCGTTTAATAAACGCATCGCGAAAATCTTTCTCCTGAAGAGCTTTTGTTGGGTTAAATACTACCACATCCCCCCGCTTGGGTTCTTGGAAATGATAGCTAACTTTTTCGATGATAAGGCGATCATTGACTTGTAGAGTCGGTTCCATCGAAGATGAAGGAATATAACGAGCTTCTGCCACAAATGCGCGAATACCAAAAGCTAAAATAGCTGCTGTGGCTATAGTTTTAATCCCTTCAATCCAAGGGTTTTCTTGGGGAGACTGATTTGGATTCTTAGTCTCTTGTTTCAAGCTTCGAGCCATAGGAGTTATTAATATAAAAACAAAGAATTACAAGACATAGGGATAGGAAACTTTCAAAGTAACGGTTATTTGCTTTTTAGTTTGTTGATATCCAAAACAGTGGCAAGATTGAATCAATTATTCTCAGAATTTATGTAGGTCTACCAATACTCATACTATGATACAACTCCTCATTCGTCACGCTCGGATTCTCTTACCTGATGGCCAGTTTCTTTTCGGGGATGTTTTACTTCAAGACGGAAAGATTCTCGAAGTAGCTTCAGAAATTATTACACCGGACCCCAACATTCTCATAGACGCAACGGGACTAACTTTGTTGCCTGGGGTGATTGATCCTCAAGTCCATTTCCGTGAACCTGGATTAGAACACAAAGAAGACCTTTTTACCGCTACTTGTGCCTGTGCTAAGGGGGGAGTTACTTCTTTTTTGGAAATGCCTAATACTCATCCGTTAACCATTACTCAAAGAGCTTTAGATGATAAACTACACCTGGCTGCCCAGAAATGTCTGGTCAATTATGGGTTTTTTATCGGTGCTACCACCGACAATTTACCTGATTTATTAATAGCCAATCCTACCTGTGGCATTAAAATATTTATGGGGTCAGCACATGGGACGTTATTAGTAAGTAGAGAAGCTGAATTGGAGCCAATTTTTGCCAAGGGAACTCGATTGATTGCAGTTCATGCTGAAGATCAAGCTAGAATTATTCAACGTCGTCAAGAATTTCATAATATTACTTATCCAGCTATCCACTCCCAAATCCAAGATGAAAAAACTGCCCTTAACGCGACAAAATTAGCCCTAAAATTGTCGAATAAGTATCAACGACGATTGCACATTCTCCATCTTTCTACAGGAATTGAAGCAGAATTCTTACGAAAGAATAAACCTCATTGGGTAACAGCAGAAGTAACTCCCCAACATTTATTACTTAATACGGAAGCCTATGACAGAATAGGAACATTAGCTCAAATGAACCCCCCCTTGCGGTCACCTGAAAATAATACTATTCTTTGGCAGGCTTTGTTAGATGGGATAATTGATTTTATCGCTACCGATCATGCGCCTCATACTTTAGAGGAAAAAGCTAAAAGTTATCCCAATTCTCCTTCAGGTATGCCAGGGGTAGAAACGTCTTTACCCTTAATGTTAACTCAAACTAAATTAGGACACTGTAGTATTTCTCAAGTGGCTAATTGGATGTCTACTGCCGTGGCTAAGGCTTATAAAATTCCCAATAAAGGGTTAATTAAACCAGGGTATGATGCTGATTTAGTACTAGTTGACTTAGAAAATTATGCCCCTGTTCAACGAAAAAATTTACAAACTAAATGTGGTTGGAGTCCTTTTGAAGGATGGGAGTTGACCGGATGGCCAATAGTAACACTTGTTGGGGGACAAATAGTTTATGAAAGGGGAAAACTAAACACTGACGTTCGGGGAAATTCCTTAAAGTTTGAATAATTAACAGTTAACTAACTTTTCTATTCATACTAAGAGCAACAAAAAGTTATTAGCCTTTATTTTTTTTAGCTTAGTTATTTTTCCCACTACTCAATTAGTATAATTTTTTTTATGCCTTGCTACAGCTGACTTTTTAAAAAATTCAATATACTGTTTATATCCCTCGGGAAATACAACATTTAAAGTCAGTGGATCATCTTTATCTCGGTAATCTCCCAAGCTTCTAATAACGAGTAATTCTTCTGGTGAATCTTTATTTTTAGGGTTGATAAACTTTTCTATTTTTAGAGGCTTACGATTTTTAACTTCCCCACTACTACTATCAATATAAACTGTAATATTTCCAGACTTAAATTCTTTGCCAATCTCTTGAATAAGCTGTAAAAACCCACGATCACTCCCCCCCCGTTGAAAGGTCAATTTACCATTTATTTCTTTAGCTTTGCTAGTTACAGTATCCCCTACTCCTATGATAGTCGGCATTTGCATTGGATCAAAATTATCTTTAACTAATTTCAGTATTTTTTGATGATCTCTAGGAGATTGTCGAACGTTAAAATTTTTTCCTAGCGGGTACTTTCCAATTTTATTGAAAAAGTAATGATTGAGAATAACCAATACCCCAACTTCTTTAATTGCCCCCCGCAACATAAATTGAAAGTCTGTTGTTCCTGAGTCTTCCCCTTCAGCTATTTGCATGATTTCTCGTCCTTGAACATCTTTTCCTAAGTTGGGAGCATAATGAACAAAAAAGGAATTATCTAACCCTTGATGTTTAGCTTGTTCTTGCAAATCATCCATTAAAATTTTCATTGCCTGCTGTAATTTACAATAGCTATCCTCTTGATGCTGTAAATATTCATGAAATATGTTTAAATTAACAGTCGGGGATACTTTATTGTCTAGGACAGTTAATTGAATTCCTTGTTGTATTTTACTTTCTTCCAACCCACAATTATTTTGCTTAAAAAATTCAATTAAAGCTTTTTCAATTTTCTGAGGAACTTGTTGTAAAAAGGTTAATTCTTCTTCACTAACACCAAGATGAGAGATATTCCCATGACAATCTTGCCATTGAACTCCACCACCCGCTAAACCTGGTAGATAAAGACCTTTATTTTGGACTAAATTGATATTATTGAAGGTACGTTCAATAATTGCATTCACCCCTCGTTTGCCAATATGTTCCCCATTGGTTAAGACAAAAAAATGTCCTGCAAATAATTTAGTAGCTTCCAAATAATTTTTATCAATTATCCTTGTCAAAGGATCTTTGACTAACTTCATACAAACACCATCAAGATCTTGAATAATTAAAATATGTTGCTGATTAGAGATTAAATCGATAAGATCCTGATGATCAAGAGATAAAGAACGTTGATTTAAGGGAGTATGGGTAGCAGACATTACAATTAATAATTAAAAATAATAAAATAACAAGTTGGGACAAAACTCTAATTTACAACTTAATAATACATAATTTAAATTTAACATAGTCATTCTGGCTATGCAATTGCTATCAACTTCAACCACTTTAAGCAAACAACACTAACCTTTAACTTTAAACTTTATTAAAGATTAATTACCTTTATTTTTGAAATTTTTGTCATATGTCAAGGTAAAGATATACCATATTTCTCATTACTTATAATAAAAGGCCATTTCTTTATCTTTTAAAAGAATAAATCCCTCATCAATGAATATTTAGTTTAATTTTTATTGGGAAATATATTGATCTTTAATATGAACGACATAAAAACACATAATATTTGTAACTCCACTACGTGATTTTGGGCTTCTAATGCAATTTCGTCTCAAAAAATGATTTAATAGAGTGCTATCCACATCAATTCGTTGAGAGATACCTATATTAACTCCATCAGTTTCGGTATCAGAGATTAGTGAATTTATAATTAATTACGGTGTTTATTTCTCTTTAATCACTCTATTAGGATTTTGTTCTACTATTATTTTTATGATAGGTCTTCCATATTAGAAAAGACAATTAGATGAGTATCATAATCTGAAAATACCTGCTCTCAAAACTAAGTTGAGTATCGTCAGTTACAACAAATGCATCAAGGCAAATAATATTGGCTATCCTAGACGCACCTTAACAAAATTACAATAAGTAAAAGTTAAAAGTATTGCTCTCATAAGGTTTCTACATTTGCCGAAAAATATTTTTTATAAAAATTAATTTTCTTATTATAGAAGATATATATGTTATAAAATTTTTAATAAAATAAATAGATAGTTTCTGACAATTTCAAATCCAATAACTAAGGTAGTAAATTTATTTGTTCATCAAAAATAAGAGTGTTTTTTCTACTTTATTAAATTCTAAATAGTAGATCAAAATTACTATTGATTATATTTTTTAATGTTTCAAAATTAAAATATTACTAATACCAAGATAAATTATATTATATATATACTTTTATATATTTTTGATAAAAAAATATTTAATACTGTATCTTATCTCAGCAAAATCATCAAGAACAACTAGCAAAAGTTTATTTCTGCAATTTAAAATAACTTATTCGGTTATTGAAGATCACTATCGCTTATTAAAGTAATTATGTAGAATAAGTTATTTATGCTCAGAAGAGTTAAGACAATTTAAATTCACTTGTTGAGTCCTTTAGGAGTTTTCGTAAAGTTAGAGTTTATAATAGTTAAATAGTTAATTCTAATTTGATATTAGAGCATTTAAATTAAAATCAAGTACTCTTATTTGTTAAAATATTCAGTCATTATTAAACAAGTTTGAGTTAGTACAATATAAAATAACTATTTTAAATATTGTAGGTGCACAATATTTTATATAATTTGCAAATGCATAAGTTCTAACTTATATCATATCTCAGATAGAAAAATACCTGTATAAAAATTTATTTCTCTAGCTAAGCTAACTAATTCGATCTTTTTTTAAGTTATTAAGCTTTTAAAATAGTATGTATTTTAAACAATTATTAATGTCATAAATTGACTGATACTCTTGGGAATAGTTAATTTATAACATTAACAATTTAAAAATACTAGATTTAGTTCAAATGTTAACTATATTTTAGACAAAACTAAACTTAATTTACACTACTTAGGATTAGAAGTGAATGATAAAAAAAATTATATAATATAGATAAAAATCATCAAATATTAGATTAATTTAAACAACTTAAGCTTCATTTATTTCCGGATAATGTGACACATAATAATACTCAATTACGAGAAAATACTTTAAATATTAAAAATATTTAAAGTATTTTCTCGTAATATTAATGTTTAAATAAAAATAGAGAGAGTAGTAAATCAAGAACAGTTTAAATTTTTATAAAAAAAATATAATTTAACTTAATGAGTGTCAATAAAAAATTAAAAAGTAGTTAATAATGAATAATTACTAGATACTAATACGCTTAAAAATTTAGCTCATAGAATTAGTGAAGTAAGGACTATAAAAGTTTACTAGTGAGATATTCTCTCCAAAACTAAGACAAAAAAATTAAAAGCTAAATAAATTGTAGATTAAGTAAAGTCACCCAATCTACAATCAGAAAAACAATAATTACAGAAAATAATGTAAATCTACTCATTCAACCTCTTACTCAACATAAAACAACAAGTTTATTGTCACAGAATAAAGTTTAAAAAATATATACTAATATTTTTACCTGAACTAATCTCATTTTTCTAGAGAAAAATGAGATTAGTTTGACTTTAATAAAAATAAAAGTGTTTGTAAAATTCCTACCATAAATCCTAAGATTCCTCCCAGAGTTACAATAGCTTGTAACTCATTTTTAACTATTCCTTTAACTGCTATTTCAAGATTTTCAGGAGTTGTAGCATTAACTCGATCAATAATTACTTGATCAATAGATAAAATTGGAATTGTATGAGCAACAATTTTTTCTAAATCTTCTTCGAAATATCCTTCTAAAAGGAAAGCTAATTCTTCGCTAATTTTTACAAAAAAAATACTTAATGTAGTTGATTTTTGCAATCTATTAATAATTAATATTGCTAATTGATCCCAGTTAATTGTATTTTCAAAACCTTTAATAAATTGTGTGCCCCTGTTTTGTATATAATCTTGTACAGTTTCCCTAGTAGTTTTACGTAATTGTTTTACAGTGGAAACTGGTAAATTTTCTAAACAAAGACTTTGCAACCATTGCCGTAAACGACTACGAAGTTCTAAAGATAGTATTAATTCCTTGAAACGGGTATTAGCCATTTCTTGTTCTTCTAAACAAAAATTACGCAACCGTGTTAGGGTATTCTTGAGTCCAAATAAATTAGCGACTACCCAATAAGTTCCACTGGTTTTTTCCCGAAATCCTTCATCAATTACTTGAATATTACGATCACTCAAAAAATCAATTAGAGTTTGCCTCAAAACATCGGGAGGGACAACTGTTTCTAGTAACCAGTCAGCAAACTGTCGCGTTTGGGTATCTGTTAAACGAAACTCAAGTAGAACCTGGTTAAAAATTTGATTAATTTGATATTCTAAGAAATCTTGACGATGAGCAAATGCCTTTAGAAGTCGAGGCAAAGACTCACTAAATAAATCCCGCAAAATATCGGACAAAATTCTAGCTGTTTTTTGTTCTTTATCGTTTTTAATCTGTTTAATAGCTAAGGTAAATAACCAGAGAATAGCAGATTGTACTCGTTCAGTTTTGAGCAAACGTCGTGCTAACTTTTGCAACTCTTCTGGGGTCAAAAGCGATCCCATAATTGTATCTGAGACCTTTCTAGCTAAACGTTCTTGGTTACGAGGAATCAACCCTGGAGTGAAGGGGACACGACGCTTACCAATATGAATAGCTCTATAAGGACGAAAAAGCATATTAATGGCTATATCATTGGTAAAGTAGCCAATAATCATACCCCCAGCTGGAGGTATGATTATTGTCCAGACTAACGATAAATCTAGGTTAGTGATGCTCAAGGGTTATCTGTACTTACTATAAATAAATGCTCCTCATCCCATTATGGACAATCGTGATGCTTATTAAAGTATTGATATTGATCGATTAAATTTACTCCGATCATCCTGTGTTCCTCATTCCTGCAGCAATTCCATTAATTGTTAACAACGCTCCCCGTAGTAATTCCTCCTTAGAATAGCGGAAATGAACTACCCCAGATTCGGACTGATGAGTATATTGACGCAACCGCTTTAAGAGAGAAACTTGTAAAAATCCTAGAGGAACAATGGTTCCATTGCGTAACTGAACCGAACGTTGTAGCCCGACATCACCATCGAGTAATTTTTGGTGCTTGGTAATAGAGAGAATAATATCACGAGTTAGGTAATATTCTTGAGATATTTGTTTAAAAACTCGATTAAATCGCTCTATATCTTCGGGTTTAGATAATTCTCTTACATAATGATGAGCAATTTGTAAATCTACCTTAGATAGGGTCATTTCAACTTTAGAAACTACCATTTTGAAAAACGGCCACTTGAGGTAAAAATATCGCAATAACTTCAGATTTTCTTCTGTTTCTCGATCTCGAAAACTTTGTAGAGCGGTTCCTACTCCATACCAAGCTGGTAAAAGAAAACGACTCTGAGTCCAACTAAACACCCAAGGAATAGCGCGTAAGCTACTCAGATCTTTTATACCGCTTTTGCGTCGTGCGGGACGAGAACTAATTTGCAATTGGCTAATTTCAGGAATGGGAGTTACTGACAAGAAGAAATCTAAAAAATCTGGCTGTTCGTAAATTAGCGCCCGATAGGCTTTTCTAGCAGTTTTAGCTAACTCGTCCATAATTCCATTCCAAGAGGTGATATCATCAAAACCACTTCCTAATAAACTCGACTGAATCACGGCAGTGGTGGCGGTTTCTAGGTTATACAAGGCTAATTCAGGAAGGGAATACTTAGAAGCTAACACTTCTCCTTGTTCCGTAATTTTAATTCGTCCGTTAATGGTAGAAGTAGGTTGAGCTAAAATTGCCGCATAGGCAGGACCGCCCCCTCGCCCTACTGATCCACCCCGTCCATGAAACAATCTTAAATCAATACCATGAGGTTGAGCCACTTTTTGTAGGGCTTTTTGAGCTTTGTGGATTTCCCAGTTACTGCTGAGAAACCCTGAATCTTTGTTACTGTCGGAATACCCCACCATGATCTCTTGCAGGTTAGTCGGTTGTAATGCCGAAAGAGACACAGGGGTGGGCTTGTTCGAGTTATTAGAGCATTGAAGTTGATCGTATCCACCCGCCAAAGCTGCACGATACAGGGGTAATTGGAATAAATCTCCCATCACTTGTGGAGCACGTTTTAAGTCGTCTACCGTTTCAAACAAAGGCACAATGCGAATGGTAGTTGTACTAATTGCTGGATCATAAAGTCCTGCTTCTTTTGCTAACAATAGGACTTCTAGAACATCGCTGACATAGTTAGTCATACTGATAATGTAGGTTTGGCAGATTTCTAAGCCAAACTCTTGTTGCAGGTAGCGCAACATCCGCATAGTTTCGAGAGTTTCACTGTGCTCGGCTTTTTTAAACTGCATCCCTGTGGGAATTAAGGGCCGTCTGGTACCTAGTTCTTGTATCAACCACTTCACTTTCTCTTCTTCGGGAAGCTGGTTATATGGTTGAGGCAGAATATCTAAGTATTCGGCAATTTCTTCTATAGCATCAGAATGACGGGAGGAGTCTTGACGAAAGTCTAACTGCGTCAGGGTAAAGCCAAATATTTCGGCTTGAAAGAGTAAGTTTTCGAGTTCTTGACAATTGAGTCCGGTTTCTTCAAGATTTCGTTTAATGAGTTCTAAATCTTGCCAAAACTCTGTTCCCGAATGATAAATATTCTGTCCCGTCAGACTAGAAAGCAATTGTCTTTGTTCTGGGTTTGCCAAACGATCATTGCGGTCACGGGTATTTTCTAATCGTTTTTGAATATAAGATAATTTTAAACGATAGGGTTCGTGCCGGTAACGGATAGCCAGTTGTTCATAAATCTCTGGCATGGCTGAGCGGTCAAGTTCTAGGGCATCAAGTAAGTCTTGGGAAACATTGCTCCAGTGGAGGGAAACACTTAACAGTTCTGTTAAATTCTCAATAGAGTGCAAATACTTCTCCAACACCAAGTTGCGCTGATAACAGGCTGTCTGCCAAGTTACTTCTGGGGTAACAAAGGGGTTGCCATCACGATCACCCCCGACCCAAGAACCGAAACGACAAAAGGTACTACGGGGAGGATGTAACCAGGGAAAAGACGACTTCAAGGCTCGTTGTAATCGTTTAGACAGTTGGGGTAGGGCATCAAATAAGACTTCATCGAAGTAGTGGAGGGCATAGTCCACTTCATCGAGAACACTGGGTTTAAATTGGTGAAGTTCATCAGTGCGCCACCAAAGACGGATTTCTTCTGTGAGTTGTTCCTTAGCGGTTTGAGCTTCCCAAGAGTTGTTCAGTCCCATCCCCCGAAACGATTCTTCAGCTTGATCCAAGCGTTGTAGAATGCCCACAATACGCTGTTGTTTACGTCGGATCGTATGGCGAACAATTTCAGTAGGGTGGGCTGTAAAAATTAGACGGATGTCAAGTTGATTAAGCAGCCGTTGAACTTGTTGGGGCGGAACATTAAGTTGTTTTAATAGAGGGAATAACCAGTGAAAAGTTCCAGCTTTATCAGAGACAATATCACCTTCAAAACGTTTTTCTAAAAAGTTTACCTGTTTTGATGGGCCGTAGATTTCTTTTTCCTGTTTATTTGGAGATTTATTTTCATTTCCGGCACAGGTCGCGCGTCTTATCAACTGTTGCTCTCGTTGTTCGTAATGTTGCTCAACAATGTTAATTAGTTGAAAATAAAGAGCAAATGCTCTAGCTGCCCGAATCGCTTCATTAAGTTCTAATCGTTCAATAAGCTCGGTGATCGAGGCTTCAGGGATACTTGTCACCTGTCCCTCAGGAGAACACATCGTACGAAGTTGTTTTAGTAAATCTACCAATTCCTGACCACATTCAGCTTTTAACACCGCCTCCCATAAATCTTCAACAAGTTTGAGACGGTGACGTAAAAATAAGTCGGAAGTCGAAAAAACGTTAATGTCTCCGACCATGAATTTAGATGATTCATGCAACGAATTCATGGGAACCTCAGGGACGTTCTATAAACCTAGTAAGGATGGAAATCTTCAGGAATCGAGAGCAGCATAAAGATCATTTTTTTCTTTTGAGAACTTAGATAGTTAAATTTATTTTAGTTAGAGTAAGTGTTTGCTAAATTTTTCTTGGCCCAGCAATCCCCATCATTCTATCGGTTCTTGTCTGGATTAGAAATTAATCTAAACTATAATTGGCAAAAATTTAATTATAGTTTAAGAAAGTGGATTGATTGAACTGCTGTCAGTAAAATTGAGGATAGGCAAGCGATCACCCCGAAATACTTCTTCGCTAGCCTCTCCCAACTTTCCTAATTTCTGAGTAATTTTATGTACCATAAGCAAACTACCCAAAAACGGAGTAGTTGCTAAACTTAAGTAGACAATGATAGGAGGGAGGGGCTGATTAACTTGGCTCACAGATCATTACTCCTGATGCTAGATTACTGTTTTTATCATATACTCTTCTTTCTTTTTTGACAGTATTACAGGTTACGATGAACTTTTTTAAGTTTATTTCTGTTAATGCTAATAAGGAAAAAGCCATGGTAAATTATTAAAATGTCAGGAATAATTTGATTAGTTAAAATAAATAAAAATATGATAGCGAAAGACAGAGTCGTTTATTCAAGAAATGTCTATAATCAATTTTGTATATTGAATGAGTTAAAGCTTACTTTATTTAAATTTCTAATTTAGAACGGCAATAGCTTACCCTAGTTTATTTCCATATAAACCTTATTTTTGATAGGATATTTATAATTATTTAGCTACAGGTTTTGTTTCTATCTATTCACTATAATTAAAAGTGATTGCGCTATATTTTTTCTATATTCTATTAAGCTAAACCTCTGGCAATAAATAAGGAGAAGAATTATATATTCGTAGTTTAATGCAAATTATTACATTCAACAAAGCCAGTGTTAATTAACACTATTATGTTTCCTATAAAGATTAGTCTGTTCCAGATTTAAACAGTTGTTTTAACTGTTATGTTCTAATTGTTACTGGATACAATCAAGGCAATTATACCACCGTAGCTATCTATTCAAAAATTAACCATTAACTATGATGTCTTTTTATGAACCTCTACATCATAAATACCGTCCCCAAACATTCGCTGACGTAGTGGGACAAGAAGTAATCACCACCACTTTAATAAATGCGATCATCTCCCGAAAAATTGCTCCTGCTTACTTGCTTACAGGACCTAGGGGAACAGGTAAAACCTCCTCGGCACGAATTTTAGCCAAATCGCTTAATTGTCAACAAGTCGAAAATCCTACTTCCATTCCTTGTGGTAATTGCGAAGTATGTCGAACAATTTCCAGAGGATTGGCCCTAGATGTCATTGAAATTGACGCAGCTAGTAACACAGGAGTCGATAATATTCGAGAACTTATCGAAAAGGCGCAATTTGCACCTGTTCAGTGTCGCTATAAGATATTCATCATTGATGAATGTCATATGCTTAGTATAGCGGCATTTAATGCTCTTCTCAAAACCTTAGAAGAACCTCCGGATCGAGTAATTTTTGTCCTCGTCACCACCGATCCTCAAAGAGTTTTACCAACAATTATCTCTCGTTGTCAAAGGTTTGATTACCGACGTATTCCTATAGAAGCCATGGTGGGTCATCTAAGTAAAATTGCTCACCAAGAAGCAATTGATATTGCTGATGAAGCTCTAATATTAATCGCCCAAATTGCTAATGGGGGATTACGAGATGCTGAAAGTCTTATGGATCAATTAAGTTTATTATCGGGGACTATTACCTCAGAGAAAGTCTGGGACCTAGTTGGAGCAATTTCTGAACAAGATTTATTGAAACTATTACAGGCGATTTCCTCAGATACCCCAGAATTAGTGATAGATAACTGTCGTAATTTAACGAACCGGGGAAAAGAACCTTTAGTTGTCCTGCAGTACTTAGCAGGATTTTACCTCAACCTTTTGATTGCCAAAACAGCCCCCAATCGCTCTGATATAGCAACCGTAACAGCCGCAACTTGGCAAGCTTTATCTACTGAAGTACAAAAGTGGGAAGTTGAGACTATTCTACAAGGACAACAATGTCTTAAAGAAAGTGAAGTTCAACTAAGGAATACTACTCAACCCCGTTTATGGTTAGAAGTCACCCTTTTAAGTTTATTGCCATCAGCTTTTCATTCCCAAACCGTTTTTAAGTCTAATAACAAAGTAGAAGTTAGAAAAGAAGAGGTAATAGATAAAACACAGGAGATAACACACACCATTTCTCCCTTGTCCAACCACACCTCTAAAATACACATATCCTCTCAAGATTCTAATATTTTACAAGCGGAAAAGACGATAACAGATGTAATACTTAATGTCAATGAAACATGGTCGTTAGTTTTAGGAAAATTGCAACCTTTTACTCAAGATTTAGTCAGATCTAATTGTCATCTTCTTAATTTAGATGAGTCGACGGCCTATATTGAAGTTCGTAGCCAAGGATTACTCAAATTAGTCCAAGGAAAAATTACTAATCTTGAGGCATCTTTTGTCGAGGTTTGCCAACGTCCTATTAAGGTTGATTTAAAAGTAGCTTCCTCTTGTAATATAACTTCTACAAGTCCCCAAACTATTCAACTGTCGCCGTCAAATCTTCCTCCAGTTAACAATAATCAAACTTCACAACCTATTAACTTACAAGTAATTACCCGGTTTCATCATTCTAATGATAATAATAATGACTTAATAACTCAAACTCCTAAATCTGAAATAGAATTACAGTCTCAACTAGAAATTACTTGTCCTAACAAGGATACTGGTTTCAGTGATACTTCTGGTAGTATTGCGATTAAAAAAATTGAAGAAGCTGCTAAAAATTTAGCCAAAATGTTTGATGGAAAAATTATTGATTTATCTCATTGATTTTACAGTATATTTTCCAATATATTTGAAAAATATTAAAAAGTTAATAAATATTATTTATCCCCACTATCACAACCATTTTTAGGAAATTATAAAGTTTAAGATTCTTTTCTCGCTGAAACGATTTATCAACAGCAATTTAGAAATCAGAATAGAAAATTTAGATCTAACTCAATCAAGTTCATATTTGTTACAGAAACCATTTATATAAAAATTAGAAATATATAATAATCAGTTAAATTAATCAGTTTATTTAGAAAAAATAGATAATATAGACGCGATTACTCAGAGAGTTAAATCTAATTAATCTGCTTTAGATAATCCCTTAAAAATTATAAGATATAATACACAAGAAACTAAGTCAAAACTTTATGTGCAAGAACAACAAAAAATCATAGATAATGAAGAAAATCTAGAATTTTAACAAGAATATATTTTAAAAATTTACTTATCACAGTTTAAAATGGAGGTATATAGCTTAAATAAAAAATTTTAATCATATTAAAATTTACTATATATAAATTAATTATCAATCAATTATTGATTAATTATAAAATTTTTAAAAATTCATTTTTTATAATAAAAAGTAATTTATTAGATTTAGTTATGTATTTTTTTAAAAAATACAAAATTATCACCTGATGAATTGATAAATAAATTTAAATACAATTATAAAAAATAAGAAAAATTATATGAAGCAATTTAAAATTATAAAATAATATAAAATTATAAACAAAAATATATTTCTGTTAAATTATTAAAAATAAAAACATAAAACAAACTTCAACAATCCCAAAAGAATGAAAGTCTATAAAACAAATCAAAAAAAATTAGTTATACGGAACAACGAAAACAATAAAATTATTAACTCGGAAAGCTGTACAATGGTTAAAAGATATTGACATTACCTTAGATGAAGGATTTTGGTTGTAAAAATTTTCTGTTTCCTATCCATCTAAATTAGAAGCCACACTCAATTATATTGCTGTTTTCAATGATCTATCCTAAAAGATAGTTAGATATTACAACTTTTTTTGCTGAGCTGAAAGTCTTGTAAAGTATAATGATTAAGATTTTATAATCTTAATCATTATTGATAACTAAGTCTTTTTAGCTACAGAACAAAGTCATTAACTAAAAATTTTTAAGATTATTAACTACTAATTTATTTAATATTTAGTTTTTGAGATAATTTTCAGGTTATTTTTTGTGGTTAATATCTATGATTGTATTAAATAAAAATAAAACTTTGAACAGGTAGAAAATGCTTTTGTACGATTAGTGAATTTAGAAAAAAATAAGAGAACGCTCATTATAGCCTTTCTGGTGTGAATACAAAAGAAACCTGGAATTATTTGAGCACAAGTTTATCGTCATAATACTGAGTAAAACATGGCTGCTGTTGGAGAAAAAATTAATATCAAAAATATTCAATAAGTAGTCAATAAATATTATTAAGTTGCGGCAGATTATTTAATATACTTTTCATTAAGTGAGTTATTTTTAAAATTCTTTTATTGATGATGAAGGATAATTGTTGTGGGAACCTACCGATTCTATTGGACAGATACTTACCGTGAATTCCTTGAAAAATATACGTTCAAAAGCAACTCTTATTTTATCTTTGAGCTAATTTATTGCATGTTGTAATTGTGGTCCATCTTCTTGTAATAGGGAGTTAAGCTGGTTATTATAATCTGTTATTTTGGCTATTTTAGCAAAATTTTGCTTTGTAAGACTTCGAATATCCTAAAAACTTGATTACATAAAGATTTAGCTTTTAGATCCAAAGAATACAGTCATCATTATATTTTCATGAATTACTAACTACTAATCTATCAGACTTCTTCTGAAGAAACAGGAATTATTTCTTTAAAGCCAATAGAACAATTTTTTGCTAGATTAAGGGTTGTATCTAAACTAATCAATATCTGATTTTATCAAGCTAATTCATATTCATGTTAATTCTCCTAAAGGAATATTTAACCCTAATGTAGGGAATAGCAAAATAACTGAAAGCATGACTTTGATGGGGATTAAATTGTTCAATGGTACAAATTAATTTTAAATAACCAATTTGTGATAAATCTTCATAAAGTTCTGAACACTTATTGCTTACATTATAAGTAACTTGAGGAACCAATCCGAATGTGGTGACTCAACCAATTTATTACACAAGGACAGAGAGGAGTTTCTCGAATAAGTAATTAAAAGTTACATGCCTTCTTTCTACATTGTTTTACTTAGTTTCCATTGATACCTCTGTTATTGAACAATATTGATAGCTTAAAAATAATTAACTTAGGTCATCAATTGTTCTATTCATCAAAAAATTGGACTATGGGCATTACACGAAAATCTTACAAAACTTGTATATCTTCCCCTTAGTAAAATACACAAGTTTTACAAGGTTGAGAAAATGGCAGGTTAATCTTTAGTCAATGTTGTCGTAATTGACTAAAGATATTTTCCTAATCAACCCATATTTATTATGGATTCAGAAATTACATTCGGTATTTTCAACTAGCTGCTCGGTCTCGATTTTGGCTATAAAACTTAAGTAAGTCCTTAAAATCAATTAAAGGTAGTAGAACAGATTCTATGAGTAACACCAGTAATTTTCGTAACGCCATTCGTGATGTGAAGGGTCAATCTCTTATTGGACCCAATGTCATTGCTAACGCCCTACCCTATCTTGGAGGCGGATTGGTGCTAACAGCTGTTGGCACTTATGGGGGATTAGGGGTGATTCAATCCTATCCCAATCTATTTTTTCCCTTCTTAATTGCAGCATTGATTATCGAGTTTGTCCTGTTTTTTGTTGCTTGTAATGTAGCTGAACAAGGCAATAATGATACAGCTTTACCTCTACTAGCTCTTTATAGTCTTCTTTTTGGGTATACTCTTAGTGGAGTAGTTTTTGTCGCTTTAGGAACCCAAGGAGTTGGGCTAGAAGGTATTGCCGTTGCTGCTGGAGGTTGTGGCATTGTTTTTATGGCAGCTCGCAGTATTGGGTCCAATCTTTCTGAACAAGATGGTATGGCTTTAACTAAAACCATTAGCTTAGGGGTTATTTCCCTATTAGTGGTAATGATTGGTCAAGTACTGTTTGCCTTATTTGGGGTTTATACACCGACTTGGTTAGACATTGCTATCTCTGGTCTTGGGGTATTTCTGTTTGCTGGAGCCGCCGTGGTAGATTTTTATATTTTACCTCGTACCTATCGTAACGATCAGTATCTCTCGGCAGCCCTGTCGATGTACCTGACCTATATTAACCTGTTCATCTTTATCTTACGTCTTTTGATTTCTATCAACAGTCGCGACGACTAATCTGTTGAAGTAGAGGGAAGCACTGGTTATTTGCGTGCTTCCCTCTACTTCAACAGATTAAAGCAGCTCTTTTTCTTCTCAATAACTATTTTTAGGAAAATGGTCTATTTTGAGGTCAAGGATTATAACTATTATTGTTTAGTAAGCAATCTATGGCAGACTCCCAATTCCAACTAATCAAAACCCCTAAACTTAGAGAACCGAAGTTTTACTTTAGTGAATATGTAAAACACTTCAATGTCCATAGGTACGTATCCGCCATAACTAGGATTTGTTCTGAGCCTATTCATTGAATATCTGACTGGTCGGGGCTTATTAAGTTAGCTGGGTTTACAGTGAATAACCGTGCCGGAAAAAAGAAAGTCATAAACTCTTTTCCTATTCGTCAAGTCTATGCCATGATTAGTCTAAGAAATTTCTCCGAGACCTGTTCAGTTTTGGGATAGCTTGAGATAAGCTGAAACAAGAATAGTTAATTAGAACAGCACAATATCAGTACATCATAATGAATGTTTTTTTTCCTCGTTTTCTCAAAAAAACTTACCGTAAAGATCCAATTTCTAGCTTCATCTTAGTGGTAGGAGCAGTTGATTCGGTCATCGGGGGTGTATGGGAGAAATCGACTTTACTGTCCTCTGGACTAGTGGTGATTTTACTCTCTGTAATCCTACGCTACTGGAAAACTCAAAAAGCCCAACATTTAGTGACCAAAGATCCCCCTAGACGATACCTTCTTCTGAGCCCTATGCGATCACCTTTACCAAGATTAACTAATGATAAGTCTCGTTGATAAAAACGATAACTATTAAAGCTTTGGGTTAAACATCTTTATGACTGTCGAGAAATAATCTAAAAATTCTCTCCACATTACAGTATAAGATGGACAACTACTTAGTTCTTAAATTGTGATTAATGTCTCAAGATCAACAACATCCCCAAGAAAAAAAAGATCAAGAAGTGGTTAATACCCTTCTCCAAGAAGAGGCTAATCCTTATAATTTAGCAGAATTAGCTCGGTTGCGTATCCGCTACCATAACTTTCCAGGGGCTAGGCGGATCCAAAATGATCTAAACTTACTATTGCAAAAATGGGAACTGACCGAAGAACAACTGTTCAAACAAACCCGTCAACTCCACGAAACTCGTCAAGTTTATCAACTTATTAAGGGCAAAAGTGCTCAGGATTGGAGTTGAAAGGAGGGATGGAGTTGGTGAGTACAGCTAGTTGCTTAGCATTCACCATAGCTTAAATGGGTATACAATAGAAAAATAGTTAAAGAAGAGGGAGCTCTAAGCAGCAATCTGCCTAAAAGTTCAGCTGGCAGAATTATAACAACGAGGCCTAACCCTTTTCCACATAAATAATCGTTCAATGAGGAGGATTACTGGAGATAATATTTTTGTGGTCAAATCTTACTTCTATCATGGTTAATTCTGCATCAAAGATATGAGAATCCTTACTCCAAGGTTCTCTGCTTTTCATAGGAACAAATAGTGTAGGGGATAAATTTTGAATCACAAGAGAAGCAAGATTATTGTCCACAATGTCTAATACTACTTTTGGCAAGAGGATTTGTAAAATTTTAGTAGAAATGGCTTTGGTTGCCATTCTTGTGAATTCATGCAGAACAAATTGCAATGTAACTCTCTTAAAATAACTGCCAGAAAAATCTGTTTTTTCAGTTATACCATATACCCATTGGGTGGGTAATTTCTTGATAAGCAATTTGAAGCCATTTTGGGAGTTAAAGTCTTTCCCTTCCAAAATACTAAGGAGATAAATATTGTAGCAAAGTTCACTTAAAAGACTGCTTACCAAAATAAATTCCCCTCATCATAAGGATGAAAAGAAACTCAATAATGATCAAGATAGGTAATGCTAGAATTAGCAATTCATTTTAATAAGCTTTGCTTAAATTATTTGTAATGGAGTCAGAAAAATAATATGATACTGAGTCATTTTTTGAAATTTTAAGATCGTAATATAGATATAATTTGGCTAGATTTTATCTTAAATCATTTTTCAAAAATTTTTGACTAAAATTACGTTATTATATTATTTATACTAACATTTTATAAAAACTGAAAAATATTAGTATTTTAAAATTTAACTTTTAGTTCACAAACTAGCATCAAGTGATTTTTGAAGATAGCTGTTATAATTAATCCTTGTTAAATCTATCATTTCTATGAAAATTTGACGATTAATAAAATTACTATAAGTTACAGTTAATTCTTGACCTTGTGAGGTTAAAGTATCCACACTCACTAACCCTAATAACCTAATAGTTGTGGCTGTTGGTATAAAAGGTGAAATTTTAAAACCTGAACTCAATAAAACTTGATAAAATCATAACCGAAACAGTGAGTACTATTAAATTTTATGAGGTTTGCTTTATAATTTTAAATTAGTTAATAGTAGCCTTGATTGAGTTATCTAATAACTATAACTGATTTTGTGTGTGGATCAAATAGAAGACACTGAAAATACACCATAATTCAGTGAATTCTAAATATCGTGGATATACAACCAACAACAAATCAGCATTTCTAAGATTGCTGATGAGCAGTAGTAAATGTTCGGTTTTCTAACAAAAAAGTTTACTTTAAGTGCTGCAGCAAGATATCAACAGTATGTCAATGACAATTGGAAAAAGTTCTGTGTAGCTCTTTAATACTATTCTAGTCTGAACTCTAATATTGTTAAGTCTAGTCTATATAGACTAGACAATAAAAATTATTTCATCGAAAGATGAAATAATTTAGTTCATTTTTTTATAAAAGTATTTAAATAGTAGTTAAGTAGATAACCTATATTATAGGATGTTCAAAATACTAATAATTAGTAATTGTAATATTTTTATCATTGGAAATAGGTTGTTAACACAAAATTTTGTGTTAACGATTTTTTATGGAAAAAAGTCTATTATAGTTAACAACTATAATCATTATTCAATGTTTCATTGACATTATAATTTATGCTTTCTTTCTCCCTGTTAGAAATGAATCATCATCGTTACCAATTAGGAAAATATACTGATGCCCTAATAGGTTCAGATCAGATTGTCGTCTGTAATAGAGATTTAGAAGATATTGCTATTAACTTTGTAATCGCCATTGAATAATAGATCGGCTATAGAGACCAGCTAAATGACATCGGGTAGAAATTCGCCAATAAACAATATAACAAGAACTGTCTCAAGAATATTTAATTTTCTTTATTCGTGCTTTAACTCGATAATTATACAAAAACTTGCAAGTCAAAGAAAAAAGTAACGAAAGACCTTTGGGCGTCTTACCTTGTTTCGACTCCAAAGGTCTTTACGTATTACTTTTACTCCTCACACATAACAAGAGAATATCAAACTCAACAATAATACGTAAGTAAATATATGACAGTTTATTGATTGTCACAATAAAAACCAGCTCAGAGGGCTGAGTCTAGATTACTAATAATCAATTTCACAAGAAATATCGGATGAGCATAGAAATTATCGAGGTGTTCTTATTTCTGTTTAGTTTGAAGATAGTTAATACGTAAAAAAGCACGCCATTATCCTCAGGCTTATTTACGACTTAAATGAGTAAAGAAAAATTTTGTATTGATTATGTCAGGATATCTAACTATGATTGTAGGATATCCATGAGTTATGAATATAGAAATTGGGAAAGATTGAATATAGTTACTCACAACTCAAGTATAACTAAAAAATCACTACCCAAACCTCTTTATTGGTTAGTAACATTGGCTGCTGCCCTAGTAAATCTTCATCTAACCCTACTTTATCAATTTAATAAACTAAATTTCATGAGTTTAAGCATCTTAGTATGGTTGACTATTATTTTCCTAATCTGGGATAAGAAAGAGCGATTTAAGTTAGACAGTGAAATATTTTTAGCTTTTTTAGGATAAATTTTAATTATTGATATTTATCCTAAAGAGTATTTTTTCTACCCTTAATATCTGGATTTGAATTAGTTTGACTGGTATCAGTAATCAAGGAATTCAATCAAGACTTAAAAGAGTTATTGATTCTTCTTTTATTAACTTTTTTTCTCCTGTCACATCAGTTTTAAATATGATTAATTTACTACTATTAACGGCTCTTATAATATTTTTATGCTGCCAATAGGCTTTAATTCTTATCGAAAAGAATTTTTTATTAAACTACCAATAGGTAAAGTGTAAGTCTATGGAGCCTGTTCTGGTATTGAGAGTATTATGCTGATGTTTCTGTTTCTATTTTCTTCTTACTGTAAATCGGACTCAGCAAATTGTCTATGTGATCAAGGCAGTATTATTAGGTTCTGTAACCAATGCTGTTAGAAGAGTTTCTATGATAACAGTTTTAGTTGCGTTTCCCGACGGGGAAGCTTTTAATACTTGCATAAAGATACTGAAAGTCTTTTATTTTCTTTGGCATCAGTATTAATATTTGGTATATTTTATTGGTTATTGATTTTATGTGCGGGTTAAAAACTTGAATTTTTATGGCATTTTATTTGAAAACTTACTTTATAATCACCTTGGATAAATAACAGTTAGTGGCAGAAATATTTCAAAAAAAATAAAAAAATTACCAATATAAACATAGTCTAACCTAGACAATTATAGGGATAAAAGCCAGTTATCGTAAATATGATTAGGCAAACATTAATTGTCTAGGTTTTTCAAAAAGTCCCATTCCATAAATAACTGTAGTAATAAAGATTTAAAAAAAATATTGGATTATATGAAATATTTAAATATGATAATAAAGCTTACTTAAGTAGTTATATTAATCGAACTAAAAAAAGTAATTTACCTTATGCACAACATACTCAAAATAAGTATAAATATAGTTGGAACGTATAACGAACCTGATTTTTGTTTATTGGTTATAAAAATTTATTTGGGACAGCTTGTTTGTGGACTTTGATTTCAAGTTCTGTGGCTTCTAATTTAGACTCTACCGCTTTAGCAAAGACCTATCAAAACCTAGAAACAGTTTCGGTTGAATGGTCTATTTAGTATAGACCTAAATTAGCTCTAATAAGCCTAAAATAGTAAAAATTAGCTTAATTCTAATAAAAATTAATTTGATAGTAAATTTATATTAGAATAATAAGTGAACTGTTAGAATTTTAAACAATTCCTGAATGAGACTGCAAAAAAGTTAATATTAGTGATCTTACACGACCAGGTTCGATAAAATCTTAAAATTAGAGACAAAAGAACTACAATAGAGAATATTTACTTAAGATTGTGTCGAAATATGGAAACAGCAGAATTAAAACGCGAAATTCAAGGGGTTAGCACGCGCCTGAGGAAAACTCAGGAATATCTTTGACTTACCTGCCCTGAAAGCCAATATTCAAGACTTGGAAACCTTAGCTGCTCAACCTGAATTTTGGGATAATCCTGAGATAGCCCAAATCACCTTACAAAGACTCAACGATTCCAAATCTAGTGTTGAGCAGTATCAACATTGGTTAGGTCAGCTAGAAGATACAAAAGTAATCGCTGAATTACTAGAATTAGAAGAAGATGGGAGTTTATCTAAAGAAGCGGAGACAACCATTAACCAACTTAACCATGAACTTGACCTCTGGGAGTTACAACAGTTATTGTCAGGTATTTATGATACTAAAGGAGCTTTCCTGACCATAAATGCAGGAGCTGGGGGAACCGATGCCCAAGACTGGGCGCAAATGTTGTTACGGATGTATACTCGTTGGGGAGAAAAACACGATTATAAAATACATCTGGCTGAACTTTCTGAAGGAGATGAAGCCGGAATCAAGTCAGCGACTCTAGAGATAGAAGGGCGCTATGCTTTTGGCTATCTCAAAGGAGAAAAAGGAACTCATCGATTAGTGAGAATTTCTCCTTTTAATGCCAATGGAAAACGGCAAACCAGTTTTGCGGGAGTGGAAGTTATGCCAGCGTTAGAAAAAAAAGATATTACTATTGATATCCCCGAAAAAGATTTAGAAATTACTACCACTCGTTCTGGCGGGAAAGGTGGGCAAAATGTTAACAAGGTAGAAACAGCGGTTCGTGTCGTTCACCTACCCACTGGGATTGCAGTTCGTTGTACACAAGAACGTTCCCAACTCCAGAATAAAGAAAAAGCCCTCGCTCTGCTTAAAGCAAAATTATTGATCATTGCCCAAGAACAACGTGCTCAAGAAATTGCTGAAATTCGGGGAGATATCGTAGAAGCAGCTTGGGGCAATCAAATTCGCAATTATGTCTTTCATCCCTATCAAATGATTAAAGATGTGAGGACAAATGAAGAAACAACGGATATCAGTGGAGTTATGGATGGCAATCTCGATACTTTTATTGAAAGCTATCTGCGCCACGGGGGTCGTGGCGAGGATTAATTGATGCTTATACTACCCATTCATCAGAACAATCTTTACCACTTTGGCTTGATATATACCCCCAAATGTAGAAAATTTCTCTTTGATAGCAATCTACTTTTCCTAAGCAACTATAGTAATGGTTAAACCGTCGTTAATCCTAGCATAGCTAGCAGCGGAAGAAAAAAACCATAAGTTCCCTAATCACCATTCCCATAGAGGTTTTAGTAAACTAAAAACGTAAAAAAAAATACTGAGATTGAAACTAATTAAGCAAAGAAGATAGTAGGAAACGTTTTAAAAAAATTCGCCCATGGGTTAGCCTAGCCAGTGTACAACAATTCTATCATTTACTCTATGGCAAAAAACTTATTTGAGCGTCAAGCTAACCAGTTAGTTAACTTTAGCCGTCTGTGGGGTTATCAGGCATGGTTAGTCTTTCTGGTCATCTTTAGCCTTTGTGTTACCCTAATAATCTTTACAATTCAATCTCCAGTTCAATCTCGTAATCAACCCTCAGAAATTCGGGGAGTGTGGCTAACGAATATTGATAGTGATGTACTTTTTAGTAAAAAAAACCTGTCCGAAGCAATTGATACCCTCAACCAATTGAATTTTAATACCCTCTATCCCACCGTCTGGAATTGGGGTCATACCCTTTACCCATCTGAAGTTGCTCAACCTATTACCGGGACTAAACTAGACCCCACAGAAAGGCTACAGGGACGAGATATTTTGCAAGAAATTGTTAATCAGGGACATCAGGCAAATATGGCAGTTATTCCTTGGTTTGAATTTGGGTTTATGGCCCCTGCTGACTCCCAACTTGCTCAAAACCATCCTCAATGGTTAACTCAACGAAAAAACGGTGATAGAATTTGGTTGGAAGGAAAAGTACATAAACGTGTTTGGCTAAATCCTTTACATCCAGAAGTTCAAACTTTTATTACTAATTTAGTCACTGAAATTGTGAGTAAGTATGAAGTAGATGGAATTCAATTTGATGACCATTTTGGCATCCCTTTTGATTTTGGTTATGATGATGTTACCGTCACACTTTATCAACAAGAACATCAAGGTAAATTACCTCCAACCCCCCCCATAAATTTGAAGACAACCAATAATTGTACAATCAATGATCAAGTTTGGCAGGAATGGACAAGATGGCGGGCAGAAAAAATTACAAGTTATATGACCGAGCTATTTAAAACTATTAAAGCCACCAATCCTAGTGTTATTGTTTCTTTATCTCCTAACCCTCAACCCTTCTCAGCTAACTGTTATTTACTAGACTGGCATCAATGGGAACAACGAGGATTAATAGAAGAATTGGTCTTGCAAGTTTATCGTCCCAATCTCCAAGATCTTCAACGAGAATTGAGAAGCCCTGAGGTTCAACAAGCTAAACAACATATTCCTTTTGTAATCGGAGTTCTTTCTGGTTTAAAAGATCGTCCAGTTCCCATAAAGCGAATAATCAAACAGGTAGAAACCATTCGTCAAAAACAATTTTCTGGAATTTCCTTTTTCTTTTATGAGAGCTTATGGAATCTTGGCACAGAATCCGCAAAAAAGCGACAATCAAGTTATCAAAAGTTGTTTCCAACTAAAGTAAATAGGCCAGAAGCTTAAGGGGATGATTTTGGGAGTACTGTGCGAAGTCCCACTAACTGGCATATCTATGACTCAATCTTTTGTTATGACCTAAAATAGAGACATTTTCAGAAGATTTTTGGTAGGATCAAAGACTACAAGAAAGTTAACACCAAAAGACAAGGAGATTTTCTATGGCCCGTAAATGTCAATTAACTGGAAAGCAAGCGAATAACGCCTTTGCTGTTTCCCATTCCCACCGTCGGACTAAAAAATTACAAGAAGTCAACTTACAATGGAAACGAGTTTGGTGGAATGAGGGCAACCGTTGGGTTAGATTGCGTTTGTCCACAAAAGCCATTAAAACTCTAGAAAAGAAAGGGTTACAAGCGATAGCTAAAGAAGCGGGGATTAACTTAAATAAATTTTAATTTTGCAAGCTATAGAGGAAAGTTTTGAGAAAATAGAGAGGGTGGGGAGAAGTAAATTTGGTTAATAGCATGAGTAGTAATGGATTATTTCGTATTAAATCTAGTCTTTGTCCCTTATTCTTGATAAGACATGGGGAACTAATCATGACTCAAGCTTTAATTCCCGTCATCCTCGCTGGTAGTAAACCCAATTATGACTCAAGCTTTAATTTCTGTAATCCTTGCTGGTGGAAAAGGCGGACGTTTTTGGCCTCTTAGTCGTCGTTATCGCCCCAAACAATTTCTCTGTCTTGATAGTAGTGGACAGAGTTTATTACAATCAACGGCTGACCGTCTACTTCCCCTAGCCCAAAATTGGGATAATCTTTGGGTAATTACCTCGGTTGCTATTGCTGGTGGGGTTCGAGAACAATTACCAGAGTTAGCTGAAGGGAACCTCTTGGTGGAAACTGAAGGAAGGGATACTGCCCCTGCAGTAGCTTGGGCTACTCTAAAAGTGGCTGAACGTTGTGGACCAGATGCAGTCGTTGGCTTTTTTCCTGCTGATCATTTAATCGCTGATATTCAAGGGTTTGAAACAACCCTCAAAGCTTGTTCCCAGTTAGCTATGGCTAAAGATGCCATTGTCACCTTAGGCATTAAACCTAGCTATCCCTCCACAGGCTATGGTTATATTGAACAAGGAGAAAAACAGGGCGGTTGTGAGAAACTGCCAATCTATCGTGTCAGTCGCTTTACTGAAAAACCTGATCAAGAAACTGCCCAATCTTTTATTGCAACAGGAAAGTTTAGCTGGAATAGTGGGATGTTTATTTTTCGAGCAGAAGTCGTCCTCAAAGAACTAGAAACCTATGCTCCTAAGATGATGCAATTGTTGAAGGATAAAGGGGAAGCAGCTTATTCTGAATTAGATAAGATAAGTATTGACTATGCCCTGATGGAAAAGACAAAATTAGCCTATGTTTTACCAGCTAATTTTGTTTGGGATGATTTGGGAGACTGGATTTCTTTAGAAAGACTTACCAAAAGAAACGGGGCTAATATGGATTTAGCTAATCACGTTCATTTGGATACTCAAGGGACGATCGCTTATTCGAGTGACAAAAACCATATTATTGCTACTATTGGATTAGAAGATATGGTAATTGTGCACGACAGGGATGTTACCCTAGTGGTTGGGAAAGAACGTACTCAAGACATAAAAAAACTATTAGAGTTATTGCAAGCTAATGAACAATTAGAAAGATATTTGTAAATATTCACATCGACTAAAATGATTGATGATGACTTTAGTACCTAAAAAATTATTGACTATTAATACTAGTTCTTCCAAGCTATGAGTATGATTAGTTTATAACTAACGACTTCTAAAATTCCTATTCTGAACTATGCTCTGATACTCCCAAAAACCTTCGATTTTGGCTTATTGTAGTGTTATCACAGCAAGTCGAGAAGAGCCTTAGTGTTTTCTTTTACTAAAACTAGTGTACGTCAACGGGAAATTATCGAAATAGTTATCGGTAATAGCTGGCACTATATACGAGGGCTATTGACATTAGGAAAAGTTGATAAACCTCAAGTTCCCCCACCAGAGGTTTTACGAAATATTTTAGTAGAATTTGGTCCATTTTATCTAAAATAAGGACAAATTATTAGTACTTGTCCTGATATTCTTTCTCCTAGTTATATTAGAGTGTTAACTGCTCTACAAGCTAATGTTCCTCCTGTGTGTTGGTCTAAAATCGAAGAAATACTTTTCCAAGAATTACAAAAACTTTTAGAGAATATATTTCAAACCATTAATCATGAACCAATTGCAGCCGGTTCTATTGCTCAAATTTATCGGGACACTTTAATCAATGGAACCGAAGTGGCAATTGAAATCCAACGGACAGGAATTGATATAATTGTTGCCGAAGATATTGCTTTAATTGAAGGAATTACTTAGTTAGTTTCTTTCACGGAGTTTAAACAAAATTATGACATTGTTAAATTAATAGACGAGTTTGCTCGAGCTATTAAGTCAGAATTAAATTTTACCCAAGAGGGACACTATACCGAGTACATCAGCCGAAATTTAGCAACGAGTAGCTGATTCGATACTAAACTAAATATTTAGTCGTTCCTCAAGTATATTGGGAAGTTAGCATGAAAAAAATTCTAGTTCTGGAATGGTTAAATGGTCAACCAATTCTTAATGTAAATTTCAGTATCACTCCTAGTCAGAAATCTCTTAAGAAGAGAAAACAAGAGATAACAACCTTACTATTTAGAGCTTTGATATAAAATCTATTTATTTAAAAACTCCTCGGCAAATCGAGATATTATTAAATCGTTTATCCTCAGAAACTTTACAATGGAATTTGCGCATAAAAGAATTAAATCTTCTAGGCTGTAGTGTTGATACTTCTGCTAATCGTCTATCTTGTAGTATCGTTTTAAGTTCATTAATTGTAGTAGTTGCTATTATTTATAATAATTCCAAAACTCAACAATTATATCTAATTAGTGTGGCTTTGTTTGCCGTAGCAAGTTTATTAGTAATGTGGTTACTTATTAGTATTTTAAGATCAGTACGTTTAAAGTAAACGTTTTATTGTTTATAAAATTTTTTAAAAATAAAAACTAAGCTGTAATTTAGGTTAGATTACAATTAATTACCACTTATAATGTAAAAATATTAAATCATGTATATATGATTATACATTGCAAGGGAGAGCCTCCATAGATGGTTCAGGATTACTATGATAAATACAACTTTTTAAGCCAATGAGTATAACTAGTTTTTTATTCATAAATACTTGTAAATTTTTAGGTAATAAATTTAATAATTGATTACCTAAAGACTAATAATTTTCTACTAATTTTTTAAAAAATATAGATAGTTAAGCAACTATAGAACTGTATATAAATTCTATTTTTATTTTTAGCTATGAGTTCATCTAAGTTTGAGGGCACGTTCAAAAAACTTCTACAAAATTAGAATTGTCAAATTATGACAATAAATTTCAGTATTTTAGTATATATTTAGCAGTACTATTCAACAGTACGTGGCGTATATACTATTTTTTTATTTATTTCAGCTTCTAAAAGATTAAAAACTAATCAATATTATTCTCTTTTTTTATCTCAAAAAAATCTACAACTCTAGCCTCTGAATAAACAGCTTTTTTTAAAAACCCTAAATCATATTTATATTCAAAATTTTTTTAAAAATCGCATAAATTTTTACTTTATTTCAATATTTTTCTATAAAATTTATTTCTGAACTATAAATTGAAACAAAAAATAAGTATAATTATTATTTCAATTGTTTTGCTTTTATTTTAAATAAATAATTAATATTCATTAAATCATTGCAAATGATAATTACAGTATCTATTCTCTTGTTTTTCTCTTTATTTAAATATTTTTATTTAGAGTAGTTAATCTTTTATTAAGTTCATATATTTCTATTGTATTTAGTGATCTTTATTTTACTTATTAGTTAATTTTATAATCTTTTTATGACCTACCTGCTTTATCTGAAATTCTTTTGAAATTTGTATGAAATGATGAAAATGATGAATTGACCGGTCATTAAATTTATTTAAACTTCTATTTTCTTGTATTAAAGATAATATTTATACTCTTATTGTTACCCTAAGAAAATATTAAATACAAGTTTATTTACTATCATGTTGTCTGACTTTTTAGGTAGATTTATATCTAATAATCAATCTTTTTAAAAGTAAATTAATTTAAATTAATCTACTTACTTATTTTTTATATTCTAATTAAATGTTTACTTAGAAACAACTATATATTATTTTTAATATCTAGAAAAAATACTATTTTTTTAAGGCTAACTAATTAAATAGTTTATTGTTTAGTTTATTGTTTATTTTAATATTTTTGTATAAAGTAAATATATCCTCCTACTACGTCATTATTTGGCCTGTCAATCCGGGAAAATAAATTCGTTGCATCATATCCTTCTAGCCATAGAAACTTATTTATTAAAGTTAACATTGTTGATTGTTAAAGAAAAGATATTTAATCTGGTATAATTTTTTTTGTACTTAAGTCTTTTATTACCTTTCCTAAAGGGGGTTTATATTTTTATTATCTCTTACTTTACTAATTTTAGATATTATTGGAAATATAATAATTATTTACTATAAATTATTTAATAAGCTTTTTGATAAATATTGGAAAATCTGATATGGTTAAAAGTTTTTTATTTTTTTTTCACCTTTGCTAAATTAAGAGATTTTTTGTCTTCCGTTTATACAATTTAACTTTCTGCTTATAACGATTGATATCACAAATCACTATTATCCACCAGTTATAATAATTCCATTGTTCTTGACATTGACTTTATGAATATCATCTTATTTATTTTTTTAACAAAAAAAGAAATATGATATTAAGTTGATAATCAATAGTTATTGGCATTTTGTCAGAATAAAAAAATGAATTTAAATCGTCGTAAATTTTTAATTACTAGTGGAGGTTTATGTGGGTTAAGAATTGCTTATTCAACCCATCCAGGATTAAGAAGTGAGAATATAAACTCTCAACTCCTATCTACCCCCATTCAAAAATACAAAGAGACCTCGATTTCTTACCCTGTAGCCGTTGCCCCTCCAGGATTATTTGCTCCTATACGAGGAGATACTAGAATTATTGTCATTAGCGATCTTAATAGTCAATATGGGTCTACTACTTATGAATCAGAAGTTAAACAAGCAATCACCCTTATTCCAGGATGGAAACCTAACTTAGTATTGTGTGGGGGGGATATGATTGCTGGACAAAAAAAATCTCTTACTAAAACCCAAATTCAAGCCATGTGGTCAGCTTTTGATGCTAATATCAGTAATCCTTTACGTCATTTTAATATTCCCTTCGGGTTTACCATCGGCAACCATGATGGATCAGGAGCAATTTATCAAGGAAAATATACTTTTGCATCTGAAAGAGAATTAGCCTCAAATTATTGGAATCAACCGACCTCTAATCCGGGATTAGACTTTATTGATCAAGTTAATTTTCCTTTTTATTATAGTTTTATTCAAAATAATGTTTTCTATCTAGTTTTGGATGCTTCTACCCATATTATCTCCTCTGAGCAGTTAACCTGGATTAAAAAGAATTTAGCAAGTTCCATCGCACAAAAAGCTAGATTGAGACTGGTTATTGGTCATCTTCCTCTTTATCCTATAGCTGTAGGACGAAATGACGTAGGAAATTTTTTAAGTAATGGAGAAACATTACAATCAGTGTTAGAACAATATAGAGTGCATATTTATATTAGTGGACATCATCACGCCTATTATCCAGGAAAAAAAGGCCGATTAGAATTACTTCATATCGGTGTGTTGGGAGCAGGTCCCAGGAAGCTACTAAACAGTAATATCATTCCCAGCAAAACCTTAACAGTAGTTGATATTTATCTAAATTCTCAAACTATTAACTATACGACCTATGATATGAAGACTCTGGAAGTTGTCGATATTAAAACATTACCTAAATGCATTGGCAAAGTGCGGCGTAGAGATCTTATGGCTGGCTCAAATTCCTAATGGGAAATAAACAATCTACTAAGAGGTCAATAAAATTGACCTCTTAGTAAAATTTATAGTTCTACTAATTTGGCATTTAACTCATTATCATCAAAAGTCCATCGTTTCAATTATGATGACTCAGAACAAGGCAATAAATCAAAAATCTCTCGTAACATATCATAAATGGCTTTATATGAAATCTGTACTTAATTATCAAAGACAATACTCGTTGTTGCTTGATAATCACAGTTTGAGGAATTACGCCATTATAATAGAACCCTGGTTCTTCAGGAGAAAAGTCACTTTAGGAAGAATGGAATCGACATTGAGTAGGTAAAATGTCACCAGCTCTGTTATAAAATCACTGCACTCAAGAAACAATAATAACAAATTGCTTACAATCTTGACTCTTACCAAGACAAAAAATTAAAGCCGTTGGCATTTGCTGTTTAAAACTATCAGTTAAGCTTAATTTCGTTGAAACCAGAGAACCATTTCTCCCATAGACAACACAAATATTGCCACCAAGAATATCATCATCGATATTTGCCAAAACTGTGGAGGTTCCTCTGGTTATTAAAACTACTCCCATAGCTATGACAAGGATAAGACAAATTTTAATCTGAATTTTTTCGCCAGCAATTTTCTATTAGTTTTGATAAACGTCATGGTATTGAAACCCTTCGCTTTTAAGTTTAGTTAAAATAAAGTCACGAAAAATATTATAAGAAATCTTGTGACTCAGCAGCCAACTACAGCACAATCAACCTATCGAAAAATTCCCATACAGACAAAGTTTGCCAATAGCTACTACGCCATTTTAGGGCTTCATCCGTCCGCTTCCGCCGTCGAAATTCGAAGGGCTTATCGGGAGCTGAGTAAACTTTACCATCCCGATACCACGGACTTACCTTTAGAGACAGCTACAAAGCAATTCCAAAAGCTTAATGAAGCCTATGGAACTCTAAGTAATCCTGAAGGGCGCTCACTCTACGATCTTAAAATTGGCTATTCTCGTCGGAATGTGATTCAAACTTTTGACGATTGTCCCCAAAAAAAGGTTTGGGGAACTTCCCCATGTCCAAATTCAACTTCTTTTGATTCAAGTAATCGTTCTTTGTCAGCCGGAGAAATTTTTGTTCTGTTTATTTTAGGATTAACTTTTGTAGGATGTATGCTCTTAGCGATCACTATAAATTGAAAAATGGCTCGCCGAAATTAGCCTAGATATCAGATAATTAGCAGTCTGCTATCCTAAAGTAGAAACCATAAATGAAGAGATTATACGGATTCTTAAATACCCTCTAAGTTGCTAAGGGCTTGAATCGACTGTTTGTTCAAATTCTTTAGATATATTTAATAATGATCTTTTTTTTGAAACGAGACGAAGTGACTCATTTACTAATAAAATAATAATAAGGGGCTTGCTGTCCTTCCGAGAACTGCAAGCCGTGGTTTGATGTCGTTACCTTGATTGAAGTAGTAAGCGTTGTTTAGTCTAGCCTCTAAACGACGCTATTTTTTTATTTTGTTAAGTCTAGGAAAACTGGATGAACTAACATTAGTTTTATTCTTCATAATCATCAAGTTCACCAAGTTGTCTGAGATGGATGTGCTTCCGCCCTAGGGTAATTTCAAATTCGTCCCCTGGTTGTAGACCCATTTTTTTTGTGTAAGCTGAACCAATCAAAAGGTTACCATTTGATTGCACACTAATTCTATAACTAGCCGAACGGCCGCCTCTTCCCTGCCCTTCCGAAGAGCTATCTAATTCAATTCCTTCCGCATCAATTAAGGCGTTAAGAAATTTCATCATGTTGACTCGTTCTATACCATTTTTAGTCTGGGTATAGTAGCCACAAGCTCTAGCTTTTTCTTCTTTACCGAGGTTACCTAGCTCTTTAACTTTTTCGACTAATGCTGTACCGGTCAGGGGTGTATCTTGACTCATCAACTTAAACAGTAACTAAATGAATAATATGGTTGACAGATTAGAAATATAATATGACATCGAGCAACTCAAAAAGTGCCACGATTGCTAACTATCTCCCCTTTCATTTTACACACAACAAGTAAACTTTATCTACCATATGACCAGATCAATAATAATCTATTGCTCTTGCTCTTTAAAGAAGAATCATCTACAGAATTTACAAATATTTGAGTCTCAGGGTTTTTGTTGAGAAGAACGTGTTATAAAATCAACAACGAACCCTTTAACAGTGCCTTACAGTCTACTTAAAACTAAGGGAACAAACTAACCAAATGAAGTTAACAACTCGCAGTCATTATAGCGTTAAAGCCCTGCTGGATCTTAGCTTACAGCCGAACTATGGTCCAACTTCAGTAAAAGCGATAGCAAGACGACAAAATTTACCGGCTCCTTACTTAGAAAAATTACTGATTGAAATGCGTCATTCTGGGTTAGTTAAGTCAGTGCGTGGTCCTCAAGGAGGCTATCAATTAGCATGTCAACCTAATCAAATTTCCCTAGGACAAATTCTGGATGCAGTTGAAGAAAAAAACCAACCTTTGTCAGGTTATCAGCCCGATCTTACGCAAGGATCAGATTGGGTTGCATTTAGTTTATGGAAGCGGCTTCATGAGAAACTTAAAGAGGCACTTTACAAGATTACTCTTGCTGATCTTTATTATGATGCTCGCAGTTGGCAGGCTTCTCAAGGAGAAGCCACAAGTTTTGTGGTGTAAAAGATTAATATTTAATAGTTAAAAACTAATTAAGTTACTATGAAACTTGCTTTAATTTTTGTACTATAAGCTTACGCATTGATGTTAAATAGCATTTGACTCATAATCAAGATTGCTAAAATTTTTTAGAAAAAAAGGTTTTTAATAAATTAAATTACTGTGAACAGTTTAATAAGGATAATTAAGAAACAAATGTAAATAAAATTATAAACTTTAATAACCTCACCAAAAAATAACTTAAGCTAGAAAATGATCAGATTATGAAGACAAATCTAGAAGCAATTATTTTAGGGATAGCTGCCGTAATTGATTATAGAATAAGCGAGCCTAAAGAGTGGTGACATCCTGTACAAGGGATAGGATGTGCTATCTCAAGGTTAAGTAAAGTTGTAATCATCATTTGTCAAAGAAAATGGCAACGTCGCTGGTGAGTAATTCTACTAGAGTTAGAGATAATTCTTTGTAGTGAAACTACTAGTTAGATAATCGTTCATCTAGCTAAAAATATTCATTTCTTGTTAGTAATTGTAGTACAAAATATTCTTTTAGCAAGTTGTTTTGCAGCCCGAAGTTTATGGTTTGCAACCAAAGCAGTTCTTTCTTCTTTAGTTGAAGGAAATATTATAGTTGCGAGGGCTCAACTTGGTCAATAGATAGAAAGGGATACAGATAATCTCTCAGAAGAAATCTTACGCGCTATTTTAGAAACAGTTTTAGAAAATGCTGTCGATGGGGTAACAAGCACGTTGTTTTATGCAATTGTTGGGGCATTTTTTCCAAAAATTGGGTTGCTTCCTTTTGCATTGGGTTATAAAGCGAAGCGGTGAGGACCCTTGATTCAATGATTGGTTATAAAAAAGATACCTTTCAAGATTTAGGATAGTTTAGTGCAAAGTTGGAGGATTATTTAACTTGGTTTCCTTGTCGTTTGACCGTATTAACCTTAGCCTTAATATCAGGAAGACCCCTAGCTATATTATCAATTTGTCGTCGTAATACTCCGCACGATCCCAGTCCAAATTCTGGTTGGAGTGAATCTGTTTACGCAGCTATCCTATTTTAGGAGTTCAATTAGGGGATACCAATACTTACCAACGCAAATTAAAACACAAGCCAAGCCATTATTAGGAGATTTCCTACACCCAATTACCCCAACAATTATCTATCAAGCTTTAAAATTAACTCAGATCTGTTTTCTTTTATGGTTAGGATTAGGAATAGTGAGCTTATTTTGTATAACAAATTTAACATTTTTTTGACCTTACTGCAAACCTTTATTTTTAAATCGTTAATTCTCTGTTTCTTAAAGTTTACTTGGCTGTCCCCACCGTATTTTGTTCAAGTTGATTGCACATCAGCCAAGTCCTTTATTAAAAGTTGGTTCTCACTGCTACCCGAAAATAGCTGTCGCCTAATCCAGGGAAATTTAGATAATCACGGCTAAAAATCTGATATTATTGTAATAATTTATGTTGAAGTTGGGAACTAGGAACTTAAGTTTTCACTAGTAAAAAATTAGCAGTACTGGGGAACGTCTGTAATCCTTTAAGGTCTGATAATATTTTCAATAAACTTTTTTTGCTAGCAACTAACCAAGACCAAGTTTGCTGTTGAAACTCGTGATCATTAATTACTGCCTCTCCCACAGCTGCCGCTAAGCTATTAACAGACCTCTCGCGATAATTACCATTGTTGGAGACGATAAGGATGGGCGATTATCCAAATTTGGTGAGTAATCGTATAATCACTAAATTTGGATAATCGCCCATCATCGGAATTAAGCTTTGTTGCTCATGAGGGGGGAAAAAGTCCATAAAGGACTTATAAACCACTACTAAAGCAAATTTTTCCAGTAAGGGTAATAAAATATCCCTATGAAATAACTTTCCTGTGGGATTATGGGGATTGTTGATGATCACTCCGCTCAATTGGGGGTTAACAGGGTCTAAGTTCAGAAAAAAGGTTTTTCTTTTCCAAGAGAAAGGGCAAGACTTTACCTTAGCACCAAATCCTTGTAGAGCGCGCCAATAGTCCCAAAAACCAGGAACTATTAAGTAAGTGAGCTTTAGATTAACTAATTCTCGGACTGCCCCGGTTAATAGTTCAGATGCTCCATTACTAGGAACAATCCAATCAGGTGAGATGTTATGTAATTGTCCTAAGGCTAATCGCAATCGAAGATAATGGCGAGCAGGATAATGGGCAATAGCGGTTATTCCTTTCTAAAAAGCGTTAATCGCACTGTTGGGAGGTCCCAAAGGGTTAATACTAACAGAAAAATCTATAATAGAAGTGACTGGACAGCCTGCTTGATTCGCTGCCCAGGTTAAGTTTCCTCCATGGATAGGCCGTTTCATTCTAATGGAATAACACTTATGACTTGGGTGCAACTTTTTCCTTAAATAGTTTTCCAGCAGAAAATGCCGGAACCCTTGTCGCAGGAATTAACATTTTTTCGTTCGTTTTTGGGTTACGCCCTTCACGAGCTTTGCGATCGCGTGCCTCAAAAGAGCCAAAACCAACAAGAGTAACTTTATCATCTCCGGAGACTGCTTCCATAATGGTTTCAATGGTGGCCGAGATAACTGCCTCAGCCTGCTTTTTGGTAACATCGGCTCTATCTGCTACTGCATCAATCAATTCGCCTTTATTCATACGAGAATCTCCCTTTGTTCTTAATTTGATAGTTTTTAGGATAAATTTCTTCAGTGACATTTTGCCATGAGAAATTTTTCTAAGGAGCCAATTAGAGAAATATTAGTTTGGGTAAATTCCCAAAATCCTCATAGGCTAAATGTTTCACTGCATTATTCTAAGCCCTATTTGTCTTCTTTGGTATCGCTTAAACCTTTAATTTCTGTAGATTTTGTCGGTTTTCTGGGAAATTTATTTCCTAAACTTGCCCATTGTGCATTGAAGTATTTGAGAGAAAACTAGCAGCAATGAAGTTAGAGTTTAAATAATTAGATTGTAAACGAATATAAATTTTAAAAGTTAAAACTAAATAGATTTTAAGTGAGTATCTTTAAATAAATAGTCAAAAAAAATTACTTTAGATCTCTATATTAGAGTTGTATAAATTAATTTTATATAACTCTAATTATTATTAAATAATATTATTTTGTTTGTTAAATATTATTTAAATAATTTTCTAATTTTTATTAGACACAATCACCCTTATATTAATTTATTTATAGACTCTAAGTCATTTATTTATAGACTCTAAGTTATTTAAAAATATAAATTTAATTATTTTTAAATATTGCTTAAGTTTAATTTAAACTAAACTATTTTTACTTATTTAGTAATAATCACGAACAGTTACAGTATCTGTTCTGTTTTTTAGAAAATTATATAATTTTTATCTTCCGTAAATAATCTATTTAGAAAAATAATTTCTAAATAGATTATTTAATAATTTTAGCTAATCTACAATTTCTTTGAATTTACATTATCTGAGATGGAAACATGATACTTTTACTTTTGTTTTCATCTTGTAAAAAATTTTGGGGTAATGAGTGAAATTCAATAATTAAGGACTTGTTATTGTTAATACCAGTAATGGGAAAGACAAAACCACAGCCGCTTTTTGGATGCTTATAAGACCCCTTGGACATGGGTTCCGAGTGGCTGTCGTCCAATTCATTAAAGGAACTTGGGAACTTGCAGAAAAAGAGGTACTAAGTCGGTGGGGGACCGACTAGAATTTTATGCTATGGGGGAAGGATTTACATGGGAAACCCAGGATCAAGAACGAGATATTGAGAATGTCCAAGTTGTCTGGGAAAAAGGGTTATCTTTTATTTGTAACAAAAAGTATCGATTAGTGTTACTCGATGAAATTAATGTTGCCTTACAATTGGGCTATCTCGATGTAAATACGGTTTTAAAAGGACTGTCCCAAAAACTAAACTGTCCACTGCTCATGTTATACTGACAGGAGGCGGTACACCCCTTGATAGAAAGGGCAGACTTAGTGACGTAAATGACCTTAATTAAACATCCTTTTTAAAAACAAGGGATTAGAAATCAACCAGGGATTGAATTTTAATTTTAGTCAATTTGAAGGTAAGCAAGCATCTAGGATGCGTTGGTCGTTGTCGCTGAGATCACCAAGACGATGGTATCCCTCTAACGTAACTTCTGAGGATCGTCTGCTGTTGGTGGCTACTGGAGAGACAACCTGTAAACCGATGGCATAATTGTATTTCATGCCATCATGAGGATCGATAATAGAAAGATTTATTTGACGACTATCAAAACTACCTGAAAAACAGTTAAATTCTGATCTCGGCATATAAAATGCCCCAATAACTTCCCCTTTTTGAACTTTAAAGACTAAATATTCTTGTCCCATAGTTTCGGGTTCTGGTGATCGTCCATACAGATAAACTCCATTAGCTAAACCACTAATTCGCGTTAAGGAAACTTCTTCAGATGAACTTTCTTGACTATGAGATGAATTTTCTTCAGCTGCCTGTACAAAATTACCACTAATTGTCCCTGAACTAATAAGTAGACTCAGAGATGCTATAGATAACAATCGGAGATGTGTGAGTGAAAATAAGAATGTTGGAACAAAAGACATTTGATTTCCCTGAACATATGAACTAATATCAATTACAAGAAATATGCTTGTTTAAGCTAATATCGAAACTGGGAGGAAGTACTCATTCGGGACAATCCTTTGTGCCATTATCAGATAATACTGTCGAACTTGTTGTATCCAAATATGCTTAACTAAACCATTTTCCCTGGAAAAACAGAATTGATAGAAACACCATATCTGCTCGGTTCAACTTATTTTTAAAGCAATTATCTAACTGCCCCCCAAAACACTGTTGGGAGCTGACGTTAATTAGCTAAAAAAGTTTCCTCACTACCATTTTCATTGTGCAGTAGTTTTCTAGAATAGGAGAACTTTTTTCTTAAGTTTTAATAAATGATCAATCAATGGACAAGATTTTGATTAACTGTACAATTAATTTTTATTAAATAATTTTCTTTGCAGAAAAAAGTGATCGTTAAGAAGACGACCGCCTTAACCCATCTAAGCTGATGTTTGTAGAATATCAAATGACTAGGAATTGATTTAGCTAGCTGCCAAATATTTCTTGATATTTGTTTTACTTCTACGTAAGTAAGCTAAGGCTTGATGTTCTAACTGAAGAACTCTCTCACGACTAATATTGAGCTTTTTAGCAATTTTAGTTAGGGATAGTTCTTTCCCATCCTCCAATCCGAAGCGCAAAGTAAGGATCATCTGTTGCTGTAGAGTTAACTCCTTCATTAAATCTCTCAAGTCTTTACGTAGTAACTCTTGAATAGTGTAGTTGTCAGGAGAAACACCTCGATCTTCTAGAAGTTCTAAAAGTTCTGTGTCTTGATTATCCCCAACTCTGACATCTAAAGAAATAGGTTGACACGCTATACTTAAATACTCCCAAATTTTAGAAGCTTCGAGATTTAAAACTGCACCAATTTCGGTAGGAGTAGCACTGCGACCTAATTCTTGAGACAGTTCTCGTTGGATTTTCTTTATTTTGTTGAGTTTTTCAGTAATATAAATAGGCAGGCGAATAGTGCGAGCCTGTTGGGCGATTGCTCGAGTAATTGCTTGACGAATCCACCAATAAGCGTAAGTAGAGAACTTATAGCCTTTGGTTGGATCAAATTTCTCAACTCCTCGCGCTAACCCTAAACTTCCTTCTTGGATAAGATCGAGAAATTCCATGTTGCGCTTCTGATACTTCTTGGCAATGGCAACCACTAGGCGCAAGTTGCCTTCAATCATTTTACGCTTTACCCGATTTCCTTGGTCAATAGTTTTTTTTAGGTCTGATTGGCTAAGGTTGACAGCTTTTGCCCACTCTTTAAAACTTGGTTCTTGTCCTGCATCTTGAGTAAGTTGCTCTTTTATTTCCAACAAAGACATCATTCTTTGTACTTGTTTCCCATATATAATTTCTTGCTCATGGGTTAACAGAGGCACCCGTCCAATTTCATGCAGATAAGTCCGCACCATATTTGTCGAGTACATAGGCTGTTTCGTTTGTGAGTTGACATTAGCAGTAGGCATTGGTAGGTTATAGCTCCTTAAAACCTGCTTCAAAGTCTTTCACTACACTTTAGTGTTTTCCCCAAAATAGAGGAAATGCACATGAATACACTAGAAGAAACAACAAATGTGTAATCGATATGACTTTGATTTTACTCTAAACTAGCTCATTCATTTAGATGATGGCAATTATCAAACTGTTTATCCCTAATTCAGGGAAATAGAGTGACTTCAACCACTTTCAGTAAAGATTATAATTGTCACTTTAAAAGTCAACTTCAAGTAAACTTTAGGCATCTATTCACTAATAATGACGTAAAAATCAATATAAAGAAAGATTAAAATTTAGGGTGATTTCCGAACCTAACTTGAAATGATTCACAATAAATAACCCTTAGCTAATAATTAATATAATTTACAAGAAGTATATTAATCTTAATGAGATCAATAAAGCTTTTCAAAAGCTTTATTGATAAGGACTTCAAGTAATTACTCGTTATCAACAGAAGATCGAACAAAAGTTAGTGAAACTAATTGATAAAATTTTACTTCGTAATAATTATTGGAGCGAACCGATTAACGACCAACTAAAAAACATCTATCAGATTTAATTTGAGAAAAATTGAAGCGTTTGAGACTATTATGTTCAATTTTAAAATTAACCGATTACTTATTACCTGTTTACCTCAAAAATATTCTCCCAATTGAGGTTAAAAAGAGAAGTTAACCTCGCTTCTTGATATGTCTAAACAAAAATTGTAGTCTTATATTGTTGGCGGTTACCATTTCAGAGTTAGATAATCGTCAACTTTGTTGTGTTTTGACTTAGGTATTGAGAATAACAAAAGTATTTTTAAATCTTATATAACTCATATACTCAATCAAATGATATGATTTTAAAAGGGGTTACCCCTTGGGGCTGTGGCTCAGTAGGATAGAGCAAGCGCCTCCTGAAGTGTCGGGCATCATGGACGGAAACGCCATAGATGGATGTGGTCAAATTCAAGGAAGCCTAAGTCTTCTTAAAGATAAGGTAATCTTGAGCCAAGCTCTAAGTCCCTGGTAGAGAAGGTGCAGAGACTGGTTGTAGGTCGCCAAAGGGACACAAAAACAATAGGGCTAATCATGTCTACAACATAACGGCCACCACCTAAGGACATCAAGTCTAGGGTGAAGGAATAGTCCAGAGAGTGAGGAAACTCACACTAATCTGAAGCGCTAGGTCGCCGGTTCGAATCCGGCCAGTCCCGTTAACCTGTCAGTAAGTCTCTATCAAACAGTAACTATAGAGAGAATAATATAATATTATTCTAAGCGTTATCCATAATTGAGCACTCAATTTTTTGGTTTAAGCTCAGATACGAGTCACAAACATCGATGGTTTATGGCTCATGATTAACTTTTATGTGAATTTTTGTAAAGATCTAATGACTTTAATATAGTGTTTCTCAGGAATGGGAAGATTGAGGTATACCCTAATTTATTTCCTGTTGCCTAAAATTTAAAAAGTTTTGTATTTCATCAAATATGCTTTACGGCTATCCCAATTAGTTTGATAGTTCCATTATTGTGTTCATGTTATTAAAAATTAATCCCAAAAAACACCGTATAAAAGTTCTTTCATCTCGTTGGAGGTATAGGTTGTTACCTCTAATTTCTCTGGTAGGTATTAGTCTGTGGGCAGGTTGTAAAGAATTACAAAGTTATATGGTGCAACCTGAAGCGATCTTTGTTTTAGGAGGACACGAAGAACGCGAACACTTTGCCGCTCAATTGGCTAGTCGACATCGCGATCTCCCTATTTGGGTGTCTTCTGGAAGCCCTCAAAGCTATGCTAAAAAGATTTTTAGGGAAGCCGGTATTTCCAGTGCTCGCCTTTATCTAGATTACCAGGCACGGGATACTGTAACTAACTTTACAACCCTAGTAGATACCTTTAAAAAACAAGGCATTGATAGTGTTTATCTAGTTACTTCCGCTAATCATATGAACCGTGCTCGCTTTATTGGGGAGATTGTTTTTGGCACTCGGGGGATTATACTTAAACCTATAGCTGTTGAGTGTGATCGCCCTCCTGAACCCTTCAAAAAAATCCTCAGAGATGTAGCTAGATCACTGCTGTGGTTGGGTACGGGCAAAACAGGAGAAACTTTGATTGTTCCTTGAAATTAAATTCTTGGCGGTATTTTTTAAAAGTCTGTTGCCAAATGTTTTGGGGTTGAAGCTCTGTTCTTTCGGGGAGACTTTGTGTGTTATTATAGTGTTGTGTTAATATGTATGAAGTATCGATAAAGTCCTTTTTTAGAAGATTAATTTAAAGACTTTGTAACCGACGATAGCTGGGAAGCTCCGCTCCTTCTGAGACGTATTCTTCCATAGAGGAACTCTGCCCAGTCAGTGTAGAATAAGAATTAATTGTTAGTTTGATTGTGAAGTGATTTAAACTATTAAACATTCAAAAAAGGATGCATCCTGCTGTTGGGTAGTGAATGTTACGTCGGACTGGAATGCTTGTGGATTTAGAGTTTGGTGGAGGTGTAACTTGGAAAAACTATGTCTAGCTAAGAGAAGAATAAGCAAGAGTCCCTGTCGTTCTAAGGACAGGGAGTGTCAAAACAGAACGCTGTGCATTAGGTTCAAAGTAACAAACACAGGCTTAGGAGAGATGTCGTGACACCCAGAGTTCGTATTGCACCAAGTCCCACTGGAAATCTACACATTGGAACTGCAAGGACAGCTATTTTTAATTGGTTATTTGCTCGTCATCACTGGGGGCAATTTATTTTACGCATTGAAGATACGGATCTTGAGCGATCAAGACCAGAATATACGGAAAATATTAAATCAGGACTCACTTGGCTAGGGTTAAATTGGGATGAGGGTCCCTTTTTGCAAACCCAACGCTTTGATCTCTATTGTCAAGGAATTCAAACCTTACTTGATAAGGGGTTTGCTTATCGTTGCTACTGTACTCCTGAAGAATTAGAAAAAATGCGGGAGGAACAAAAAGCAAACAATCAAGCTCCTCGCTATGATAACCGTCATCGTCATCTCACTGAAGCAGAATGTCAAAAGTTTGAATCTGAAGGTAAAAAACCTGTTATCCGTTTTATTATCGATGATAACCGTGAAATTGTCTGGAATGACTTAATCCGAAATAAAGTAACCTGGAGAGGAAAGGATCTCGGTGGGGATATGGCAATTACTCGCATCCCTCAACTTGAAGGAGAGTCATTTGGACAACCCCTATATAATCTAGCTGTGGTAGTTGATGACTTAGACATGAAAATTACCCATGTCATTCGGGGAGAAGATCATATTGCCAATACAGCAAAACAGATTTTACTTTATGAAGCGTTAGGGAAAACAGTTCCAGATTTTGCTCATACCCCCCTTATTTTAAATCAGGAGGGAGGAAAACTGTCTAAACGCGACGGAGCATCATCTATTGATGACTTCCGTAAAATGGGTTTTTTACCCGATGCTCTCGCCAATTATATAATGCTCTTGGGTTGGACTCCCCCTGACTCCACTAAGGAAATTTTTACTTTAAGTGAGGCCGCGAAAGAATTTAGTTTAGAAAGGGTAAATAAAGCGGGGGCAAAATTTGATTGGGGTAAACTAGATTGGATTAATAGTCAATATCTCCATCAAATTCCAGCCTCGGAATTAGTTGAGCTAGCTTTCCCCTATTGGAAAGAAGCGGGTTATGAAGTTAATCTGGAAAGTGATCGTCCTTGGTTAGAACAGTTAGCAGCTCTAATTGTCCCCAGTTTAACTAGGTTAACTGATGTAATAAAAGAGAGCCGTTTATTGTTTGGCAACACACTTAGTTATAGTAATGAAGCTCTAGAACAATTGCGAAAAGAGGGAGTCAAAGATATCATACAAGCTGTGGTTGATAATTTAGCTAATTATCCTCAGTTAAGTGAAGACAATGTAAAGGAGATTATCAGGCAAGTTACCGTAGATTTTAAGATCAAAAAGGGTTTAATTATGCGCTCTCTCAGAGCCGGTTTAATGGGTGAATTACATGGTCCTGATTTAATTAAATCTTGGTTTTTATTACACCAAAAAGGATGGGATATAATCCGTTTAAAAGAAAGCTTAAGTCAAATCTAGAACAGATAAATTCTTGATTTTGGTAGGAGCGTAATTTATTACATCTCCTTTAGTTTTAAAAGTTAACGTTCGAGTTTTTATTAATTTGATTAAATATTTTTTAATCTTGACTTGAGAAAAAGTGATTCTGGAATATCTTGTAAAGCAGATAAGTCTTTTTTGCGGAGTTGACAGCTTTAGGATTAAAGAAAAAATAAACCTATTTATGTATTTTCTTCAGAAATTGACTCTGATAGTAGAAAACCTGTTAGTTAAATTTTTGAAAAAAACCTTCAATAATTTTACTGAAGTAGCAGAGAAATAAATCTTTAATCATAATTTTTATCTGCTTAATTTTTCTGTATAATATTTAATATTTAATATTTAATATTTAATATTTACGCAAACCTATAAGATTTAAAATATAAACAGATAACAATCTTTTTAAGAACTATTTATAGTATAGTATCGAAAAAAAATATAAGTTTTGTTAGTGTAAAGAAGATAAAAATTTTTTAAAATATTAAACATTATATTTGCTACTAATTTATTTGTAAATTAGCAATCATTACTATTATTATAGAAACAATAATATTATCAGCTAGATTGCCATAAGACTTCAAGAAATACTGTATTTCTTTGGAGAAAGGTAAGAATTAAAAGAGTCATTAGACTCTTTTATATAAAAATAAAAAATATAGAAATAAAATTTAATTGCTAATAATAGACTGGCTATAAATCATAACTATAAATCAGATAAAACTCAACATTGCCACTTTATTTATATCTATAGCATCAAATATTTCAATTAGTTTAATGAATGGTATTCTAAATTTAGAAAAATTTACTATTGTCCACTATCAGACTTAAAATAAGATAAGAACAGATTAATTTATTTAAAAAATTAACGTAACAACAATTGGCATTTATCTTGGCTTAACTATTTTAAATTAATTCCAGATAGAGAGAGCTATCTATCTCAAAATAGATGTAATTTTTAAACTAATGTAAAAATTAATTTAGAGAATTGTCAGGCTAACTTTAAAAAATACTAAAAAAGAACAAAAATTACTAATGATATGAAAAAGTACCTCAGATATAAAAATAATAATCAATCTAGTATTTAAAGAAATCTTTTTAAAACCTCTAAAGTGGAATTTCCAGTTTTTTGCCAACTGAATTGACTAGATTGTTGTAAACTCAAAGTTTTTAACTGTGATCGTAACCCATCATCATTGATAATTTGTTCCATTGCATCCGTTATTTCTGATACCTGATAAGGATTAATTAATAATCCCGCATCTCCTGCAAGTTCAGGGAGAGAAGATGAGTTAGAAGTAATCACAGGTGTTCCACATCCCATTGCTTCTAAAACTGGAAACCCAAATCCTTCCCATAAAGAAGGAAATACTAATGCTAATGCTTGATTTAATAGAATAGGCAATTGATTATAGGAAACGTAATCAAGAAATTTAATTTGATTTCTTATTCCTAATTCAGTTGCTTGTTGTTGTAATTTGGGGGTATAACGTTTATCTGTTTGCCCCGCTAACCAAAGTTCATAATTTTGATAATTCCTAATTCCTGCAAATGCTTTAATTAAACGGGATAAATTTTTATGGAGATCATGACGACCTAAATAAAGGAAATAGGGTAAACTAGTCTTGGATCTTATTTTTTTTTTAAATTTTAACGGACGAAAATGATTTGAATTATAAGCAAGAAGAATAGGAGTTATTTTCTTAGCAGAAATCCCAAAAAAATCAATAATATCTGTCGCTGTTGCTTGAGAATTACAAAGAATATGTCTAGCTTGTTTTAAAACTTGTGGAATGTAATTCTTGAAATAAGGTGTTAGAGGGGAGTTCTTTTTAGGGAAACGCAATGGAATTAAATCATGTACCATGACGACGGATTGACAGTTAGTGTACAATGGAGCTTCAGGAACTGGTGAAAATAATAATGAACCTTCTAATTTTTTATAGATTTTTGGTAACTTAAACTGTGTCCATAATAATCTACGAAAATGACCTACAGTTCCTTGTTCTGAAGTTAAATTTTTAGGTATTAAATAGCAATTAAAGTTATAATTATTTTGGGCTATTAATAATGTAGGATTTAGGTTTGTAAAGTAAGGAAAAATGCTATCAGCATAAATAGTAATGCCTGTCGGTTTAGACATCAACATAGAAAGATTAATAAACAAATTTTTTGCCATATCAATAAACCATTAATTAATTAATTGGTAAGCTTTAAAAGTTTCTTGTGCCGTTTTCTCCCAAGAAAATAATTTTGCTCTTTCTTTTCCTTTCTTAGTTAATTCTTTTCTTAACTGAGAATCACTAATCACCTTTAAAATAGCCTCGGCTAATTCTAGGAAATCATTTGGATTAATCAACAATGCTGCATCTCCCGCAATTTCAGGAAGGGATGAAGTATTAGAAGTGATTACGGGGGACCCTAATGTCATTGCTTCTAGAACAGGTAAGCCAAATCCTTCATAAAAAGAAGGATAAATAAAAACCTCAGCTTGAGCATAGAAGAAAGCTAATAATTTATCAGGTAAATAGTTTAAATAATAGATACTTTGTTGGTATTTTGAATTTTTTATTGCTTCAAAACTAGATTGATACTTCCATCCCTTTTGACCAATTAAAATGAGGTTATGAGGAATTTTATGTTGTTTCTTTAAATAGTCAAACGCTTTAATTAAAGCAATCACATTCTTTCTGGGTTCAATAGTACTAACAAACAGAAAATAAGGAATAGACAAATTATAATCTATAGAATTTTTGAGAAGCTCAATCTTATCAAATTTAATTTCATTAGAAGAGTAACGACTTGCTTCGTAAGTTATCTTAATTCTCTCAGAACTAATATTAAAATATTCAATAATATCCTGTTTAGTACTTTCAGAAAAAGTAATAATCAAGTCTGTCCATTTTAAACAGCGTTTAATTCTTTCTAAATATCCTTGAACAAGGGTAGTAGAATATTGAGGATATTTAAGAAAAGTTAGATCATGGATAGTCATTATTTTACGACTTTTGGGATAAGGATAAACATAATGATCGGTTCCATGAATAATATTAGGTTTATTTAAATAGCCCTCAAAATGTGACAAGATAGAATTAGGATATTTTGCTAACACATCAGCAATAGTAACAGGAATAGGTAAGATAGAAACTTGAGAATAGTAAGTTAAAAAATGAGGGATGGAAAAATTTCTCAACAACCAATTTTTGACGGAAGGATGAAAGTAAATTTCTAGCTCAAAGTGTTCAATTTCTTGTAATTTAGCCAATGATGCTATTATATTTAGGACATAGACCCCAATTCCACTAAGTTTTCCCCTAAGCGGTGTTCCATCAAGACAAACTTTAAACATTATTTATGGTTGATTATCTTTTGCATAACTTCAGCATAGCGATTCAAACAATGATAGTTTAGGTAGCTGTTTTGCATTGCCTTGATTTTATTTTTTATATTGGGATATTTAATTATTCTAAGAATAGAGATGAATACTTCTTCAGGAATTTCCCAATTAATAATTAATTCACCTAAATCATATTTAAGCAATTCGTAAGCCATCCAAGTTTTATCAGTTACTAAAGGTATTTTGCCAGCAATGATGGACTCAGTAAAAATTCCTGACGTTCTTTCTCCATAGGACTGGCAATCATAGGGTAATAAAATAACATCACTAACACTTAGCCAATAATTATACTCTTTTCTTGTTAATTTATCTTGAATTAATTTAACTTTAATTCCTCCTTTAGTTACTTTTAAATTAGATGTTTTTGCTGCAACTAGATAAATTTCATCACTGTTTTTTAGATTGCTATCAACTAACTTTTTAATAATATTCCATCCTTTTTCCTCTCTAGGAAAACCTGGCCACCAACATAAAATTCCAGGCAACTTATTTTTTATATCGCAATTATAAATTTTAATTTCAGTATGAGGAATTGGAATTACTGTAACATGTTCTTGAAAATAATTAGATAAAGATTGACCTAATAAATCGCTATCTGTTAGTAACTTTAAGTTACCTGCTGGTAGACTTTTCTTGATCAAATAATTGAGAAACTTATAAACGTATCTAGTTTTATCTTTATGAGTATTTCTACGATATAGTAGCCAAACTGATAAATTTTTTGTGGGAACTAGCCATAAAGCAATCGTTAAGGCAAGCAATTGTAAGTGAATAAATCTTTCGAGAAAAACAATAGATAATTCTGATTTGTAAATAACGTTATTTCGTAAATATTTGGCTGTTGTCGTCCCTAAATAAAAAACTCCAGTTAACCTTAAAATTTTTTGCCAAAAATTTCCTTCTTTTTCAAGATCAAAATTGCTTAAACAGTCATCCCATTCTGCAAGTACATCACCAACTTTTGACTTAGAAGGAATAGCAGCTAAATGTTTCCAGCCTAACTTAGAAACCGCTTGACTAACCGCTTGATGATAGGGAACAATGTGTCCTTTACCTTCCATTAAATTAGGAATTAGTGAAACTAATATAGGTGTTGAAGACTCTTCCTGATTTTTAATCATTAATAAATATTATCTCATTAGAAATAACTGTTGTATTAAGACAATACAAAATTAACTGTTCGTATTCTGTTGTTTTTTCGTCAACAAAATTTACAATACTACTGTCAATTTATTAGTTTAACTGTCTCAAACAATTCTTTAAAGACTTTAATTTGTATCGGATATTGCGCTAATTTTTTTACTGTCTCTAGTCCCCGTCCCGTTAAAACTAAAATAGGTTTACAATTAGCCCTAATAGCAGCTTCTAAATCACTAAACGCATCACCAATAAAGAAAGATTGAGACAGAACTATGTGATGTTTGTTAGATGCATTAATCAACATTTCAGGAGAAGGTTTACGGCAAAAACACTTGTCATCGGGACGGTGGGGACAAACAAAAATATCAGTAAAGAATACCCCAAAATAGCTATATTGTTGCTGAATATAACAGTGAACCTTTTCAACATCTTGCAAACTGTAATATCCTCTACCAACTCCGGCTTGGTTAGTGATTATAATCAGTAAATAACCTGCATCTTGCCATTGTCTTAAAGCTTCCCCCGCACCAGAAGGAAGCTTCACTTGTTCAGGTTTACTTAAATAGGGGACGTAGTTAACAATCACCCCATCTCTATCTAGAAATAGGGCTTTATTGAAATGTGTATGAGAAGTATTGGTTGAATAATCCACCATTTCATTTCAGATGTCAAACCGCAATTTGGCCTTCTAAGCCAGCGTTAGCAAACAACTGCGCTTCCACTTGCTCACAAATTCGATGATAGGTCATTAGGTGAATTTCTTGAATATAGGGGGTGTGGTGTTGTTTTACAAAAAGGGGATAATCTGACATTTCTTTGAGCATCCCACCATTATTTCCCGCCATTCCTATAGTAACCAATCCCATATCTTTAGCCATCTCAAAAGCACGCACCACATTGGCAGACTTTCCAGACGTAGAAAGTCCCCAAAGAATATCCCCTGGTTGTCCAAAAGCTTCCACTTGGCGGGAGAAGATTGTTTCATACTCGTAGTCATTAGCCCAAGCAGTCAAAGTTGCCAGATTACTTCCTAGGGCAATTGCGGGCAAACCTCTACGATGCAGTTGAAACCGCCCCACAAATTCAGCCGCAATGTGTTGAGCATCGGCCGCGGAGCCGCCATTACCACAAATCAGTAATTTATGTCCATTTCGGAACTGTCTAGCAATTAAACTGATTGTTTGTTCAACTGAAAGACAATATTTGTGGTTAAACGCTTCTTCTAGGCTTTTGAGCCTATGTTGAATCCAATAATAACTCACCGTTACTCCTCACTTAACTTACTTACCTAGCCGGAATAAGTTTTCCTTGTTCGAGCCAGAACCACTCTATAGTTTTAGCTAACCCTAATTCTAATGGAGTTAACTTGAAATTGGGTAAAGATTCCTTAAGTTTTTCAACAACTAAACACTTAGACCTAGCCCCTACATAGCGAGAGGTATCAAATTCAATTTGATTGAAGTCGTAGTCAACTTCTCTACAGATTAGCTTGGCAAAGTGTCGGATAGTGTATTCTTTCCCTGCGCCAATGTTAATTAGGTCATTATCAATGGTAGCAGCTAGTTGGGTGGTAATCTTAGCAAAATCTTCAACAAAGACCAATTCCCGTAATTGGGTTCCATCTCCCCATAAGACCACAGGTTCGCTATAAAGTTTCCCCCGAATTATCTTACGGATTAGATCGAAAACAAAGTGCATCTGTCGTCCATCAGTGTGATATCGTGGACCATAAAGGGTAGAAGGAACTAAACAGAGATATTTTAGACCATATTGTTTGTTTAAAGCTAATAAACCTGCGTACAGCATTCGTTTAGTCATGGCATAAGTAAACAAACTGCTGATAGGTATCCCTGTGAGGTAATTTTCTTCGAATAAGGGTAAATGAGGGTCATAAGCGCAACTTGTCCCCATACAGATGAATTTAGCCTGGGGTTGGTATTTCTGCCACCATATGAGAATGTTAGTATTCATCTGTTGGTTAATAATCCATTGTTCCCCTGGATGGTAGAGACAAAAATCCCCTGCTTGGGTCCAGGCAGCTAAATGGTAAATTTGATCATAGTTGTGATCGTTAAAATTGAGTAACGAGTCAGTTTGAGTGAGATCGCAGTTTTTAGAGTTGAGACGGACTATTTCGTGTCCTTGTGCTTGAAGTTGAGAACAAAGATTAGTTCCGACAAACCCCATTGCACCAGTAATTAGAATTTTCATTATTGAGTACTCCTTTTATCAGCATTCGTTGATCACCCTTGCGGAAGAGTATCGTAGAGATACTATAGCTATGGCATATAGTTTTGTAAAGAATTCTAAAGGTTAAGAGATAGAGAGTTGTTAATGTTTATTGAACGCCAAAACTTCAGAACAGGAAAATTATCTTCGCCAATAATGGTATTATTGGCAAAGATAATTTTACAAAAAAGATAAATATATTGATTACAAAATAAATGTCTTCATCAAGCTTAAAAATATTTTGTTTACACTAAACCGAATGATGTAGAAGCGCCAAGTTAAAAAGGTTTGGATTTAAAACCTAAAAAAAATGTCGAGGAGCAATTCCTTAAGATTATAGAGGTAAGTCGTCAAAAAAATTAGGTTATAGCCAGTACAATATCAACTAGCGTCCTGACATATTCCTGTGCATAAGGCTTAAGCTCATTCTATTGTCTATTTTTAGCAATCTATTCTATAAATATCTGTTTTTATTCCTTTACTCATTAATTAAACTCTTAAGTAGGTTTTTGTAGATTTAAACGGCTTGTTGCTGAAATAGATAAGAAAGCTACAATACTATTACCCTTTACATTACTAAAATAAACTTTAAATATGTTTGATCGAAGTTCCAATAAATCTATGTTCTCTTACTCTAGTTGATTTTAACGAACACCGGCTATTTTAGATAAAAAAATTAAACTTTTACTTCACCCTAACATAAAAAGATAAAATCGAACAAGAATAATGTTTCTCTTATCTTGATTTACAAAAAAGGTTTATGAAAAAGTAACAAGATGTATTCACTTCCTGCTGAATGGTATGAACAGGATGGGGTAGTGTTAACTTGGCCTCATCAAGATACGGACATAGCTCCTTTCCTAAAACAGGTGTATCCGATTTATCTTAAAATCAGTCAAGCAATTACCCAACGTCAAAAGTTAGTTTTAATTGTTTATGATTCTATCCTCAAGTATGAGGTTAAAAATCAGCTAATTTTACATAAAATAGACTTAGAACAGGTAATATTTATGATCGCTCCAACTAATGATATTTGGATAAGAGATTATGGAATTATCACTTTAGTAAACTCACAAAATAAGCTTAAAATCAATAATTTTCTTTTTAATGGCTGGGGTAATAAGTATAAACATCATCTTGACAATAGAATTAATAGTCACCTCATCAATAAAGTAATTAATCCTGAAGTAAAAACTGAATCTATCCCATTTGTTCTCGAAGGAGGAGCAATTGATTCAGACGGAAAAGGAACAATTTTAACTACTAAATCTTGTCTGCTAAATCCTAATCGAAATCCTCAATTTACTCAAAGACAAATAAAAGAAATACTACTAAAAAAATTAGGAGCTAAAAAAATTATTTATCTAGAACATGGACATTTAGAAGGAGATGATACAGACAGTCATGTTGATACTTTAGTTCGTTTTGCTCCTAATAATACCATTGTTTATGTTACTTGCTCTGACAAAAAAGATAGTCATTATAAAGATTTACAAAGACTTGAAACTGAATTAAAAGACTTAAAAACAGAGGAAGCAAAAAATTATAATTTAATTTCCCTTCCTTGGACTAAACATAAGTACAATGCTCAAGGGAATAGACTTCCTGCTACCTATGCAAATTATTTAATTATTAATGGTGCAGTGTTGGTTCCTACTTATCGAGATAAATCAGATAAGACAGCATTAATACAAGTTCAAAAAGCTTATCCTAGTTATCAAATAATTGGGATAGATTGTTTGCCTTTAATTTATCAATTTGGTTCATTACATTGTATTAGTATGCAACTTCCAAAAGGATTGCTTAAATAATTAAGCAATATATATTAATTAGTTATAGTGTTATTTTTAGCTGAGTTATGATCAACAAATAATAAAAAATAAAGCTGGGTAAGCCATTAATTACTAATTTAAAATACTAAGTCTAAAAGAGATGATTTTATTACTTTAAATTAATAATTTTTGCTTTGTTTTTGTTGATTGTATCTAATTAATTTAAGTATTTATTAACAAAATTCTATCAATTTTATTAATAAATATGTTTTTATGGTGTTTTATACTGTATTGAGTTGACTAAAAAATTTTAAATTTACCGTAGTTAATTATAATTAAATGTAGTTTGAATTTCTAATGCTATCCCACAGAATTTTGGTTCCATCCAATCTAATTTTTCAAAAATTCTGTATGCTTACTGTCAAAAAGATAATAAACTTTTATCAAAGTAGAATCATTAAACTAATTTTTATCACTTCTCTGTTGTGGGTCTGTGACAAATAGTACGGGAATATAATCATCTAGGACATAGCACCAAATCTCAATAAGTTATACTTATAGCATAAGAGCTGCTGCTTCCCTTTCTCTTCATAACTTCTTGTCGAACTCACGTTACAAAACTGCAAAACTAAAACTTTAAGTGTAGGGTAGATGATGCCTATCAAGAGGTTAAGATTGTTATCAGAAAATTTTTGTTTAGTCAATTATGATTAATTCCCTAAAAGTCGGCTTAGTCCAGCACAGCAACACAGAAGATTTAGATATTAACCTAGAAAAAAGTAGTCAGGGAATTCTGCAAGCAGCTGCAAAAAATGCTCAATTGATTATTTTGCAAGAACTCCACAGAAGCCTTTATTTCTGTCAAACAGAAGATTTTTCTTCGTTTAACTTAGCAGAAACTATTCCTGGTCATTCTACCCAAATTTTAGGGCAACTAGCACAAGAATTAGGGGTAGTAATAGTTGCTTCTTTATTTGAAAAACGAGCAACCGGTTTGTATCATAATACAGCAGTTGTTTTAGATAAAGATGGTAAAATTGCAGGAAAATATCGGAAAATGCATATCCCTAATGACCCTGGTTTTTGCGAAAAATTCTATTTCACCCCTGGAGACTTAGGATTTGAACCAATTAACACCTCTGTAGGACTCTTGGGAGTCATGGTTTGTTGGGATCAATGGTTTCCCGAGGCAGCACGGTTGATGGCCATGAAAGGAGCGCAAATACTAATCTATCCAACGGCGATAGGTTGGGACTCTAGAGATAGCCAAAACGAGCAAATCAAACAAAAAGAGGCTTGGATTATTGCACAACGCGCCCATGCTATCTCTAATGGTATTCCTGTCATTAGTTGTAACCGTGTGGGATATGAAGCTAATACCAGTGGTAAAACTGAAGGAATTCTTTTTTGGGGTAATTCCTTTATTGCGGGTTCTCAAGGCGAAATTTTAGCACATGCAAGTGAAGATAAAGAAGAAGTAGTTACAGCTACAATTGATTTACAATACTCGGAAACTGTACGCTGCATTTGGCCATATTTACGTGATCGCCGCATCGACCATTATCAGGATTTACTTAAAATTTATAGAGATTAATCATTTTTATTTTAGCTATAAACCTTTTATTTTCTTCGTGTTTATGTGTCTAGAGTGTTAAGTCTCAAACTCTTATTTTTATTTTATTTGATTACATTAGTTTCTCGCCGTTTTTGAATGTAAGTTATTAAACAACCACTCATGTAACGTCCGTAGTTATCGAGGTTATTTTGTTGTATTTTGCATTCAAGAGACATGAAAGTTTTCACTAATGCGGAATTCCTCAACATTACTGTTGCAGCGAGAAAAATGTAGTTACAGAAGACAGTAGTAGTTTTGTTTACTTTAGGGGTAGTGAAAACTATTTTAGTTACTCCTCCTTTTATTTTCATGCTTTTACCATAGGAGGTACTTTAGAATGGTGTCATACTAAATATGATTTCTATACTCTCCCGGAAAAATATAGGAAATTTAACTCATTATTATTGGTTAAATATATAATTTTTTATTGTGTTTCTTGCAAAATATTCATTAACTTAAAACTCATACAGTAACGTCCATTATCTTTCTAGGAACTGTAATCATGAAGAGTAAATTAGGAAATACTCTCTAAAAATCCCTGAAATAATCTTTCTCTTTTTACTATAGCGCCATCTGGCATTATCTTTTGGGAAAAAATATAGATATCTTTATGTTTTTAGTTAAATATTCACCAACTGAATTCAGTTATTTTATATTCACTTTTATAATCTTGTTCCATAAAAGTTCTCCTGTTAATAGGGTTACAAATTTATAATTATATGACTATTTATAGCAGACAGTTTTGTCTGGAACTTCAACTCTTTTTTCTTATATATTTATCAAAACCTACATATCTGTTTTAGCTTCTAGATATATTTCTTTCAGTTTATTAAATTCCGAGAGTATTTTGTAAATAAATCTTTTTTGTTTAAGGTATTTTATTTCTATTTTTTAGCCTTAAAAACTAAAAAAGCATCTAATTTTTCCAGTAATAAATATCATCTTTATGTATTATTAATTCATGATCTTTTAAAATTCTTTTTTCGAAAAAATATTTTAAATACTTTATTTATAAACCACTTTTTTTAAAAAAATATAATATTCTTAATTATATAAATAAAATATTTATTTTTAAACACTTCTTTTTTTTTAAAAGTAGACTTAAATACTTGGCTAAATAAAATTTATAAACCTGTTATCAGTTTTATAAAAACCCTTGCAAAAGTTGCGCATTAACTTTATTAAAAGTCTCAATTATAAACTTTTTTTAACTTTTACCTTGCTGCTCTAAAAAGTATATGGGTTTTAAAAATGCGTTTCTGTTACTGGAATTTAAAAGTTAAGTGTACGGTGTTTCTTTAATCTAGTGACACTTAATCTTGGTAGCTGTATATTACAATTACCTATAATATTAACTATATCAAGTGGTTTATCCAAGAATTGTCATCAGTGTATTAGTAAACAAAATCGTTTTTTTAACTAAAATATATATTTTGTGAGGGAAGCTATATATAAAATAAAGTAAATACAGTGGCTACCTTTACCCAAGAAAATATTCATTTAGTAACTTTTAAAAAATTGTGATTAATATTTTTTAAGAGCTAAATAACAAGTACTTAGTCTTGATTAAGCTAGAAAATTAAGTATATTTAACATATAGTAATATTTTTATATATAACAATTTTATTATAACTCCAATAAACTTAATAACGATAGTTTTTATAAACTACACAATAATAAGATTTATACTTTTGTATATATGGGACACGTAAGAAAAAATAAAATTTTGCAACTTATACCGGTTGAATCTTATTTAACTAAATAAATTACTATCCAATATCCTAAATCCTATTACATAACCTTCATTCCTCATAAAATATATGAACTCGTTCCTTAAATTCTTGAATAATATTTATCTACTATTTCTAATTCTGACGGATTAATTACCCCTATTTATATAGGTTATTTTAAAGGTTTTTATTCACTTGGGCATTAATATCTAATATTTTTTAATCATCAGCTTTTTATTCAAAATTTATTTAATAAAAAGTATTAAATTTTATTAAAAATAATAATTAATTAATATTAGTAGTAATAACAGTTTTTATGGCAGCTACAAAAAATAAAATAGTAATCAAAATAATTGTTAATAGATACTCAAATAAACCCCAAAAACGTTAATATTTTTTACTTAATTTTACCCTAAAAAATTTTTTAAAAAATAAAAACATACAGAATAATCTCTTAGAGAAATCATCGTATTTTTCTGACAAACTAAACAAAGTTTGTCAGAAAAAATTTTGTAATAATTAATTAATATATACGATTATTTATAGTTAGCTTAATTGATTTTAAGTTAGACAACTCTATTTATATTATTTTCTCAGAACTCATAATTGCTCCAATTGAATCATATTTCTCTTCAAATTCCTACAACATCACCAAATAAATAGATAATTAATAATTATCTATTTATTTGATGATGTCATGAAACTCCCTTCTCTTTTAAAATCAGGAGACTTAGTACAAGTTATCACTCCCAGTGGTCGGCTAAAAGAATTTTCTGCATTTGAAAAAGGACTAGAAATCTGGCGATCACGGGGCTATCAAATTCAATTGGCAAGTCACTGGAACACCAGCGAAGGATACTTAGCTGGAACCGATACTCAACGACGACAAGCATTATTAGAAGCTTGGGAAAACCCCCAATGTAAAGCCATTGTCTGCGCTAGGGGAGGCTATGGAAGTGCCAGATTGCTAGAAGACTGGCAATGGAACTCTGTTTCGGCTTCATCACCAAAATGGATGATTGGTTTTTCTGATATCACGGGATTATTGTGGAGTTTAGCAAAAGAAGAGATTGCTAGTCTTCATGCTCCCGTTTTAACTACCTTGGGAGCTGAACCTCACTGGTCAGTTCAACGGTTATTTAATTACCTTGAAAAAGGACTGTTACCTTCTCTCCAAGGTTTAGGATGGGGAGGTGGGAAAACGACAGGAACCCTACTTCCAGCGAATTTATCCGTCGCTACTCACTTACTAGGAACTCCCTTACAACCATCTCTAGATGGGGTCATATTAGCCCTAGAAGAAGTGGGAGAAGCCCCATACCGTGTAGACCGTTTTGTGACTCAATGGCGGTTAATGGGAGCATTTAAAGGGATTAAAGGGATTGCTTTGGGACGATTTAGTCAATGTAACTTACCGCAATCTAGCTCAAGCTGGACAGTAGATAAAGTACTACGTGATCGTCTTGGAGATCTCAACATTCCCATTGTATCAAATCTTCCTTTCGGCCATGATGGAGAAAATGCCGCTTTACCTGTAGGAACTCAAGTCAGTTTAGATGGAAATCTTGGCGTTCTTAGTTTCATCAACTAAGATTAATCTGAAGTACGGTGTTGGGATAACAGATTCAATGCTAATGATTTCTTAAGGAGAAAACTCCTCTCTGTGTTTTCCGTACAAATATGAATAAAATAGCATTTGAATTGATGTAAGTTACAGTCAAAGTTTTAATTGTTAATTAGCTTGACCATTGAGATAACAATCAGATTAATGATGAATTTCCACCTTGTCTCAATTCGGGGAACTAAAATCCAGTATATTGAGGCAGGTAAATATAAGAAATTAACCATTTTATCCTTACATATAATTAGTTTTCAGGCAATCAATTTCAAGTTATTTTTCTTAAGTTACCTAACTATGGCAATATTATTCTGTGGTTGTTTCCCTGTCTATGAGTGGAAGTTATAGTCTAGCAATAGTTGTTAACTATGAATAAAATTAGGAAAATTTGTGGTTGTTGATCCTGTTAGAATTTCTAAGTTTAAAGTACAATTAACTGTAGTTAAATTACCAATATTAGCAATTTTTGGAAGTGACAATCGAAGTATTCCCGTTAGTTAAGCAGAATAGTTGCTTAAATCTATGCCCGACTCCGGCTAAGTACTTTTGGAAAATGCCGGACACGATTGTTATATAAGGAGGACAGAAATACTTAGGGCTCATTTTTTAAAATTTTTCAAATCTCTCAAGTTTTCTTAAAACTTATTCAGTGCAGGTTGCACTACTTATAGCGTGTTAACTTCTAACTTCGTGACTTATTCATTATTAACAGTCAAACCATAACAATCTCGCACAAGATAGAGAGGACGTTCTTTAACTTCCTCATAAACTCGACCCAAATATTCTCCAATTACCCCTAGGCTAATTAATTGTATTCCGCCCAAAAATAAAACGGTCACCATTAAAGATGGATAGCCAGGGACATCAACTCCTGAAACCAATGTCCAGACAATTAAAAATAATCCATAGAAAAAAGCGAACAAAGATAACAATACCCCAACATAACTCCACACCTTCAAAGGAACCATACTAAAAGATGTAATTCCATCAATAGCAAAATTCCAGAGTTTCCAGTAATTCCATTTAGTTTGTCCTTGGTAACGAGGAGGACGATCATAGAAAATCGCTGTTTCTTTATATCCTACCCAAGCAAATAACCCTTTCATAAAACGGGTTCGTTCAGGGATTTTTTTAAAAGCCATGACCACTCGCCGATCCAAGAGTCGAAAATCTCCAGTATTTCTAGGAATAGGAACACAACTCATTTTACTAATCACTCGGTAAAACATATCGGCTGTAAAGCGTTTAAGCCAACTTTCTCCTTGACGTGATCGCCGTTTAGCATAAACGACATCATATCCTTCGCGCCACTTGGCAATCAGTTCTCCAATTAATTCTGGGGGATCTTGTAAATCTCCATCGATGGGAATAACAGCTTTTCCTCGAGCATAATCGAGACCGGCGGTTAAGGCGATTTCTTTGCCAAAATTACGGGATAGTCCAATTATTTTAATTTTGGGATAACGTTGATGATAATCAATTAAATTCGTAAGGGTATTATCTCGACTTCCATCATCAACACAAATAATTTCATAAGTCAGATTTAATTGGTCTAAAACTGATAACAGTCGCTTAAAAAGCTGGTCAATATTTGGTGCTTCGTTATATAAAGGAACAACGACCGATATTTCTATTGAATCCATCATAGGGTCTATAGGATGACTCATCGTCAGAGAGGAGCTGCTTGTAGATATATTTAAAGTGATTACTCAGTCAAAATATTGGCTCTTCTAGGATAGCTTTGATAAAATAACAATAAATAAAAGTTAACAGTCTTATTTTATAAAGTTTTCTAAAATACTAAAAACTTGATACTTATAGAGATAAAATTTTTAGTATTGTAGAATACAGTCAAGAATAAAAGTTTGAGAAGTTATTAGCTGTTAATTTATCAGACTTAGTCTAAACAAAATAAAATGTTTAGCATGAAAACTATGATAGAGGTCTAATATCATTAACCCCTACTAATAAAAATGTATTTTACGACAATTATGACTTTCTAGAAGCAACTAGACTTTTAGACCTTTGCGCCCAAACTCTAGTAGGAAGTCCCCAAATGTAGATAAACCCCTCAGCTGCCTTATGATCAAAGTCATCATCTGTCCCATAGGTAGATAAATTCGGACTGTAAATAGAATTGTCAGAGTAGCGACCTACAATGACGGCGTTCCCCTTAAATAATTTGATCCGAACTGTTCCCGTAACACGGTCTTGGGTTTGGTCAATAAAAGCATCGAGAGCTTCTTTTAAAGGACTATACCATAACCCTTGGTAAATCAGTTTACTGTAGGTATCACCCACTCCCTGTTTATACTGAGTCACATCAGCAGTGAGGGTCAAACTTTCTAGGTCGCGGTGAGCATCAATTAACACCAATAATGCAGGAGCTTCATAGATTTCCCGCGATTTGATGCCTACAACACGGTTTTCAACCATATCCAGACGACCAATCCCATGATTACCTACTGTTTCATTCAATTGACTAATCAAAGTCACGGAATCGAGGATTTGACAATTAAGACTAACAGGAATTCCTTTTTCAAACCCAATCTCTATGTATTCAGGCTCATCAGGAGTATCTACAATCGCTTTAGTCATTAAATAGATTTCTTCGGGAGGTTCGGTCATTGGATCTTCTAATGTACCGGCTTCAATACTACGTCCGAGGAGATTACGATCAATACTGAAGGGAGAAGATTTTTTAACGGGGAATTCAATGCCGAATTTCTCCCCATAGGCGATAGTTTCCTCCCGACTCATGTTCCATTCCCTTGCTGGCGCGAGAACTTTTAGTGCAGGATTAAGGGCGAGGATACCTAAGTCAAAGCGTACCTGATCATTTCCTTTAGCGGTACAACCGTGGGCTACTGCATCCGCCCCATATTTTGCTGCCGCTTCTACTAAGAGCTTAGCAATTAAAGGACGAGCTAATGCAGTGAATAGAGGATAGCGATTTTCATAAAGGGCATTCGCTTGAATTGATCGAAATCCGTAGTCTGTGACAAATGTTTCTTGAGCGTTAGACACCAAAGACTCTAAAGCACCACATTCAATAGCTTTGGCTTGAATGGTCTCTAATTCATCCCCTTGTCCCAAGTCAGCAGATAAGGTGATTATATTTTTTACCCCCCACTCTTGTTTGAGATAGGGAATACAAACAGAGGTATCAACTCCTCCAGAATAGGCAAGAATAACTTTATCAGCACGACCCATAAAAATTTATCCTTAACAAACAACCATTGAGGTCATTTTACTGGAGTTAAGAGTTTTTAGTTATAAGTTCTTATCAAGAATACAGAACAATTAAGAAATTTAGGAGTTATGTATTGACAGATAAACTTAGATATAGTGCCAGTGAAAATACGAAGTGATGGCTAAGAATAAATAGCAAAAAGAGTTAAAGAAATTACAGATTTGGTGAGACTATCAAAAAACACAATTGGGAAAGCAGTTTTCAGATAGATTGTTCAAGGACTAGAAGGATTGCGGCAAAAAGATAAAATACCTTGAAAAGCTATCAAAAAAATAAACACCTATGTTGATAGCCAACAATTATCTAAGACTTAAAAACAAGAAAAATCAGTAAAAAAATAAATAAAATAGCGATATATAGCTAATAAAACATTGTAAGTATAAAGTAATAAATACGGTGATTATTCTTGATGATTACTCAGTACATGTAAGTAGTTGATTTAAATTACAACCTGGACAATTTTAAGAAAAATAGTTATATTTATATTTTTTACTAACCTCTAGTATAGAATTAAATATTCTAGAAGGAATAAAATAGCATTAAATAAAAGTTAATAAAATTATTATAGGGATATGTTTAAAAGAATTAATTAAGCTGAAGCATTTAAGTAAAGTTTATTTTTTATTTAAAAAATAAGAATTTAACATATAAAAATTAAACTCTAGTTATTTAGATATATCAATATAAAATTTTGTCTATGTTAACTTTTATTTATCCATATTTACGACCGATATTTTTGGTTTATTTAGCAGTTTATTCCTGTTAGGTTTATTGAAGGCTTGAGTAGTTTATTAGTTAGCTATAATTATTTTAGTATAAAAAATAAATTTTTGAATAGAAAAGAAACTAATATCCGAAGTAAATATCTTTTTATTCCTGTCTTTTATAATTGGTTTAAGTTGGTGAATTAGTCAATAAACAATCAGGTTTGATCAATAAAAAAATAAAAGCTAAAACTATACAGTTGATAGCATAACAACTAAAAAAATATCAGAAGTATTATTGGTTTTCACCAACTTAGAAAAATTAGAAGTTTGACTATTAAACTTAAAGTATAAATTTTGTGAAGGACTCATTCCGATAGGTTGGAAAGTTCAATCAACTCAGGATAAGTCAAATATAAGAATTCATCCTATTTTTTTTATGTTTATGGCAATGATCATTGGACCTTTAGCAACTAGCCAATAACAATCAAATTAATTCAATTAAATTATGCAGTGTGGACTAATTTAATTGAAAATATAGCGTTTATCGTAATTAAAAATAAAAAGTGTAGTACTTCTACTTCGAAGCTATAATCTCTATACTATATTAGTGTGATAACTTATATATATATGAAGTTACTCACTTTAGGATAGAGTAAAGATAGAATCTAGTAAAAATTATACTTATTATCTTTTAAGCCGATAAAAAGTTATCTATATATTTTTAAAATAATATTTAAAAATATATGGAAATTAATTAAATAAAATTATTCTATTTAGTTCTTAAACAAGAAAACATATTACCTTTAATTATAAAATTAATTTCCATTAATAATTTACCATAAAACCATAGTCAAATCCAAAAAAGTGGTAGTGACTCTATCTATAGCAAACCTTTAAAATACTTTATTTTATTCTTCTTTAGCGCGAGCAACGACGCAAACTAATTAGTTAAATAAGTGATAATTATTAATAAATTAACAAAGACACAAAGTGGAAACCTATTCACTTCACTTATTGATTTAGCTTTTATTAAATAGATAATTTTTAACTAAAACTATCTATATTTAAGGAGTTTTAATTACATTAAATGGGAATATTTTTTAAAAATATATTCTAAATATCACTATTCAAAATATATTCAATTATTTTTATTTTAAATTTTTTAGGGATTTAAATATTATTTAACTGTATTTTTACATTTGTTAAATTCAATTTAACGATAGCTTATCTTGTACGATATATCTTTTGAAACTTAATATAAATGTATTATTTATACCATAAGCTAAACTGACTTTTAATATTTTAGTACTCTAAAATATTTTTGTATTTTATGAACTGAAAATATAATAAAAAAAGTATAGATTACACTTTACTCAAACAGTAAAAAATACTTTTTTTTTAATAAACTTTAATAGGTTTCTGTTCTTATATAATTAACTAAGTTTTACTTTTTGGGCTTGTACATAAGGTTTAAATTATTTTAAGTCGATTTAAACCTTTTTTATTGAATTTTTTAAGAATACATACAAGACTTCTTTTATTCTGCTAGAAGCTTTATTTTTTAACAAATAGTTTTAAGACAATTCTCCATGAGTTGTAATCACTGGCTTAAAGTTTGATAAAACCATACATCACATCAGAAAAATGGTAACACCTTATAATGATGAGTAGTAGTAACAACTCATCATTATAACGAATAAAAAGTGTATTTTCTATACTTATGTATAATCAATTAGTAGCTAATAAATTCTAATATTCTTGTTCTAAATGTATTTTTTTACTTGAGAAATTTTTACATAAACAAAGTTTTTAGTTTTTGATTATTACGATCTTATTATAGCCAGTCTAAATAACAAATAAAAGCTATCTTTATACATTGAATTATGTCAACAGGCTAATTACTTAGGAGACAAAAAGAATGACAACTTTAGCGACAAAACCGAGTTAGGTTCACAATTGATTGCTAGCTAAATGTGGTATAAAAATATGGTATTAAAAGTACTACACAAACACACTTAGGATTTCTTTTGTTAATACCTAATATTGTTTCATTGCCCGTGATATTTCTCTTTCATCCTGACGGCGTTTGATGGTTTCTCGTTTGTCATGAAGTTTTTTGCCTCGTCCTAAACCTAAACTGACCTTAACTAAACTTCCTCTAAGGAATATTTTGAGAGGAACTAAAGTCAAGCCTTTTTGCTCAATTTTTCCAATCAACTGATTAATTTCTTTACGGTGTAACAACAATTTCCGACTCCGGCAAGGATTATGATTAAAATATTGACTACTAGCTTTATAAGGCGAAATATTAACATTAAGTAACCACGCTTCCCCTTTTTGAATTAACGCATAGCCATCACCCAGATTAACTTTACCTGCTCGAATGGACTTAACCTCTGTTCCTACCAATGCAATACCCGCCTCGTAAGTTTCTGAAATTTCATAAAGAAAACGGGCTTTGCGATTGTTGCTAATGATTTTGATTGGTTGTTTTTGATTACTCATAGGACTTCAAGTGTAACATTATTTTTCTTCAAGGTTACAGTTATGACTCTTCCAAATTAAGTATGTTCAATTAGCAGTTAATAACTTCTATAATTCTTATTATAAATGCATTATGCGACTATAAAAACTTTTTTATAAAAATAAAGTTTTTTAAATATTAAAATTCTTGCAAAACGAGCTAAGAAGAGTTATCCTCCTTTTTAAGGATAAGGTAAAATAAATCTAAAAATAGATAATCATTGTTTCTTGTGAGGCTTGTGATTCATCAATATTAATGACAAATTAAGGTTGAAACAATTTATTTAAAATACCTATAAAAGTATATTTTATTTTCTCATTTGGCTCGTCGTACCTAGTTCTAGAGTACTTTATGGAAATGATTAAAATATCAAGCAATAAAAGCTTAATAATGTTATGAGCAAATCTTGATCTAAATCTCTATTCATTCGTGCGTGTATTAGTTAATTAATTTAGCTGATGTTTAAAGTTAAACATATTCCCTTTTTAAGAACCTAATTAACTTAACAAACGATTTGTAATAGCAATCTTTAATCCGAGCAATAGTATAGTGATTTATTATGTATAATTAAACAATAGCTAAACTAATATAGTTGTAGTTTATATATTAACTATATATGAATATAATAACAAACATATTATTCGTCTTAAAAACGTTATCTATTAAACTTGTAATTTATTACACCCTATTATGATAGGACTGAGATTATTCTTGAATAATAGTAAATTTTTTTGAAAGTAATATTACTGATACAGCTAAATAATATAGTTTATTTATTGCAATAAGTTACCAGCAAAATAAAAGAGTTTATTCATACTTTACCCTATGAAAACACCTATTTTATTACAAGTAGTTTAACATATTTTTTTTATTGCGAAAGAAAAGAACAGTAATCGAACATAGATAACTAAAATTTAATATAGATAAGATTATAATTTTTGTACCTGTTTATAAAGAAATATTGATCAGTTTATTGAATAATATTTATTATAATTATTGAGATGCTTGATATCAACAAAATTTTTCAAAAAATACCTGAAATTAGTCAACATTTTCGACAAGAAGTAAATGCTAGTTATGTACGATTGGAAAAAGCAAAAAAAATCTTACAGAAAATATACGATAAAGAAGCCGAATTAATTCAAAAATATGAGAAGTGGCGTGATTGTCTACTTTTTTCAGCAGCTGTTCCTATCGAACCTCTAAATACCCGAATTAGCCTAACTTTACCCCCCTATAGGCATACTGTTTTTGCTACTGATGGCTCTCAAATTTCTCCTTCTCACCATGAAATCGCGTATTGTTATTTAATAAATGTGGGCCGGGTGATGCTTCATTATGGACAAAATTTACATCCTTTACTTGACAGTCTACCTGAAGTTTATTACCGTCCAGAAGATATTTATCTCGCCAACCAATGGGGAATTAAAACAGAAGAATGGATAGGATATTGCCGTAGCGTCTTAGAAGCAGAAATTCTTGCCGACATGTCCTGTCGTTGGGTGAACCCCCCAGGGGCGCATCAAGAACCTAATTTAGCAATGGTGGACGGTTCGTTGATCTACTGGTTTTTAAACGGATTACCCAAAGAAGCACGAGACCACATTCTCTCCTCAATCCTAACAGCTTGGGAACAGTTACATAAATCACGAATTCCTATAGTAGGTTATTTAAGCGCATCTCGTAGTGTGGAGAGTATAAACTTTTTACGGTTACACACTTGTCCTTTTAAGACCCCAAATTGCTTGACTAATTGTGGAGACTCAGAAGAAAAAAATTTGCCTTGTCAAGTAATGAAACCTTTACGGGATATAAACCTTTGGGGACAATTTTTAGAACCTGGCCAACGAGGTCCTTTCTGGCGTAGTTCTCAACGAATTCTAGAATTATATAAGGAAGCGCAGCAGATTTATTTTTGTTACGTTAATCTGGGATCAGAAATTGCCAGAGTGGAAGTTCCCGCTTGGGTTGTCAAAGATAAACCCTTATTAGAACAGGCTTTAGGTATTTTGTTAGGACAAGTCAGTAAAGGTTATGGTTACCCTATCGCTTTATCTGAGTCCCATAACCAAGCTGTTATTAGAGGAGGTGATCGAATGAGATTCTTTGCTCTACTCGAACAGCAAATGATCCGTGCTGGGTTACAGAACGTTGGAACATCTTATAAAGAACTTAGAAAACGAGGAAGTATTGCTTAATTGATATTTTTTGAAAGTCTTAGTTCTTCCCCTCATGGAAAAACCAGAAAATACTCTTCTTATCTTTCCATTTTCTTCTTTGTAGAGAGAGGTGATTATGACTCTTCTAGGCTGAGCATGATCTATCAGTAACCAACAACTTCCAAAACTCTTGTTATAAAAGAATTCTATAACCATAAAAACTTTATCAAGTAAGACTTTCAGCCTTTTTACTATAAATTTTTTATATAGCGAAACTAAAAAAGTCGTAATTACACATCTTTGAATATAAAGTGTCTGACTCTAAAAATCTTCTTTCAATCTATTTAACTCATCATCAAGTTCCCACTTTTGAAATTCAGCTTCCAGAGGATCAGTAGCCTTATTGTAGAAATATGAATTAATCTCTTGATTCCAACCAATATTACTGTAATTTTCCTTGGCGTAAGCCACTTGAGTTTGTGTAACTTGGTTTTGAACCTCTTGTTTACGTTTTTGAATTTGACGAAGTAGTTCTTTAGTTTTAATTATTTGTTGTTTTGCCCCTTGCATTTGTCCCCAAAGCTGATTTCCTTGACGCAATAAAGTTGCTTCTCTTTGTTGGGCAGGTTCTGCTAAATCTAAACGTCCGACTGCTATAGCTTTAGCAATTCTTCGGTGCCACCGTTGAATATCTTGAGCCACAGTCAAAATATTATTTTCTAAGTATTTTTTTTGTTTTTCTAATTCAATAATTAATCTTAGCGTTTCTTTTTCCTGTTCTCGTAGTTGTTCCAGAAAAGCTTGTAACTCTAGATGAGGATTATTCCTGAGGAATTCTTCAAGTTGTGTTTCGAGAAATTGACTGAAATTTTCAAAAATATTCATACAACTATTAACTAATTTAAAATTTTTACTCTACTTCAAGATAGCGTGTTTGCCCCTTAGGATAAATAACTACTTTCTAATTTTGTACTTCCATCAATATACAACCACTTATTTCAATAGACTCTTTAAGCAAGAAACACTGGCTAATACCATTATTGAGTAAAGAAGATAGAGAGATGATGTGTTTTATTTGAATAATCCCACTAACTTGTAGGCAGAATTTTTTATGGCAGTCAATACTGATAAAATTGCCACCGAACTTGATCACTTATAAAGTTTTTTACCCAATATTGAGTGAGATACAAACCTAGGGCGAAGAAGTTGGTGATCGATTTGGAATAGGAATAGGAGTGACAGAAGACAGGGAAATAATTAGAGATGATGCTTTTTCTGAGAAAGATTCCTGTGACAGATAGACACTTGATTATTAGACTTAACTGGAATTTGAGGATTAGGTTTTGTATCAATAACCTTCATGGACTACTCTAGATACGCAATAAACTGAGTATAAGCTGGGGATAAAAGACTCAAAATCGTCTTTTATTCTTGGTAATTAGAAAGAAAATAAATAACTGTAGCTGAACCAACCATAATACTACTAAAATAAAACAGGTTTAATCTACTTTAAAGAGTATTTTCCCAAATTCTATAGTATAAAACGACCGCTTTTAATTGGATTCACAAGTTTTCTTCACAGTCTTACTGGATCTATTTTTGATTAAGCAATTAAACATAAATGAACAACACTATGTTAGGAACTATTAAGAAAATAGTAATTCATGAGAGCTGATAATCATTTAGGATTTCAAAAGAAAAATAAAATTTAAATTAAGTTCCGAAAAAATATGTAAATTTCAAAAAAGAGACAAAAATAAGGATTAAAAAATGAATGAGTTCTCTCATTCATTTTTTAATCCTTATTTAGAGTTACTGACTTATTGTTAAACGAAAATAGATCAATTCCATCCCAATACAATCATTCACCTAAAATTCTAGTCCTCAACTCGCCATTCTCTATTGCCCATCCTAGGCAATCTACTATTAGGAACTTCTAACTGTGAAGGACGAGTGCGAGGATTTCTACGAACATTAGTGACCCCATCAGGTTCAGGTAAAAAGGCAATAGGATCAACCGGCATTTTTCCCTTAGGGTGAATTTCAAAATGTAAATGGGGCCCAGTGCTATTGCCAGTACTTCCCATTTCAGCAATTTGTTGTCCTTGTTCAACTTGTTGTCCGCGACGAACTAAAAGCCGACGGTTATGTCCGTAAAAACTGATGCTACCGTCAGGATGACGTAATTTTACCAAAATTCCGTAGCCTTGAGAATTCCATCCGGCTGAAATCACTACTCCGGTAGCGGCTGCAAAAATCGGGGTTCCCATTGGTCCTGCAATGTCAATTCCTTCGTGCATATTGCCGTAACGTATTCCAAAACCAGAAGTCATTCGCCCCTGAGTTGGCCAAATATAACCTGTAGATATTTGAGGATTTTTCAGTTTATACCGGTTAGAGGTATTGGGAGAAAATTTTATCCTACCGTTTGAGTCTCCCGACGCTTCAACTATATTGTTACAAAATACGGATAGGAGCAAGCTAACACTCGTTAGAGCTAATCCCGGAGATAATCGTTTCATATGTTTCAAGAGAAATTCAAGTCTTATGAGTAAGAAGGTTTTGTTAAAAACTTTAAAATGTTGTGAAATTACTTTACTTGATATATGTCAGAACGTAAAGGCCGCAATAATGGCTGACCTGTTTCATACATAAAACCTATGCAATTCTTTAGAAAAGTATTCATCTTAAATTCATGGTACAACCTAGAAAGTTAACTTCTTTTCATCTTTTATGAAGCGCACTTAAAAGGGTTAATTTTACCTCTAAACGGAGTGTCTAATTTTTTGTCAAAATATCTCTTTGATTACATATAATCAAAGAGAAGGAAGATAACTCGTCTGAAGAAAGCCAACAGTTACAACTTTGGGATACTCTTCCTCAGTTTTCAGAAAAGATAAAGATTCTCAAGTAAATTGTTGTGAACAATGATGCTCAAGAGTTACTTTAAATCAAACTCTATTACAATTTCAATACAAACACTAATCAGAGACATTAGCCTTAATTTATTTATGAACTACAATGGGCGATTACCTAACAGTTTAAGTGATTTTTATCTATTCAATAAGATAGAAATTGATAGTAGTCGTTTCATTGATCGTGATACTATGTTATCCCTACAATTAAGATAATTCTAGAATAGCTTACCTAGTGTTGATGATTGCTTGCAGAGATATACCGGACGGATAAAAGTCTAAGACATGGAGAGTGTTCTAACTGTCGTATCGCCCCCTATGATTGGGTTGAAAAAACCTCATTTATAATGCTCATTAAGGATAAAGATGATTTCGACGAATTTCTTCTAATAATCCTCCACAAGCATCTAATAATAAATCAATTACCTTATCAAACCTTGCTTGATTTCCATAATAAGGGTCAAGAATTTGTTTTTCGTTGTATTGTGTCATAAACTCAGATATCAAACGGACTTTATTCTTATACACTCCTTGAGAATCAAGAGCTAAAATATTTTGATGATTTTCTTGATCCATTGCTAAAATCAGGTCAAACTGTTTAAAGTCGAACCAATCAAATTGCCTAGCCCTACCCCGAAACTCAATTCCCCGATTCAGTGCAGCAGATTTCATTCTACGATCTGGGGCGGCGCCAATATGGTAACTTGATGTTCCCGCCGAATCACAAATAATCTGATCTTCTAGATTCGCTTCTTTGATTAGGTGGTTCATAATATTCTCCGCTGCCGGAGAGCGACAAATATTACCAAGACAGACAAACAGCAATCTGTATACCATGAAGTTTACATCTCAAATACCTTAAGACGACGATTATAACTGAATTTCAACCAGGATACCCTAGATTACATGCTAGATAATGACCCTGATCCACTACTAAGGTTTAATCACAAAATTTATGCCCTTATTTCTTAGAGGAAAATTTTCAAATGTTGAATTTACTTAAGAAAACTAGTTCTTCCAGTTCCTATTACAACAATTCCTACAATAAAAAGCCCAATCGCTTCCCTAAAATTTTCTTATTTTTTCTACTTCTTGCTTGCCCCCTTTTAATTATCCTTTTGGAATTTTTAGCTCAAGCTTATTTAGGAATAACAGGTAAAGATAACAATATAGATGGTAAGTCACCTTTAATAAGAGCCTATCAGCTTAACTTTCTGACCGCTAATAAACAACCAATAGAAGGATTGACTGACGGAGGAGATTTAGTAGTTAAGCGCAGTCCTACCCTAGGTTATGAACTCATAAGTCCTCAAAAAGGAAAATTTTGGCAAATCAATGAACAAGGGGTACGTGATAGTGAGCCTCTACCCTTAGCAAAACCAGAGAATGAAATTCGGATTTTTATTTTAGGAGGGTCTACTGCTTTTGGACAGTTGAATGCTAATAATCAGGCTACCATTAGCCATTACCTTGAAGCTCGTCTTAAACAACGAGTTAAACAACAAAAAAGTTCTCCGGCTCAATACCGTCCTGATATTTTTCCGTTCTTTGCCCCCACTAGACGACAATTAACAAAATTACCCCCTAAAATTCGTGAGGGTAATTATCGAGTTATTAATGCCGCGGTCCCAGGATATACTTCAGGAAATCAATTAGCTAAATTAGCCCTGAGAATTCTACTTTATCAACCAGATCTAATTGTGGTCTTGGATGGTTATGGAGATTTGATGTTACAAAGTAGTCAACCTAAAGCTGATATCCCCTATATTGACGATTTTTTAGCCGATGCCAAGGGTTATTTTCGTGATTCTTTAGATTTTTCTTTTACTCAATGGCTAGAAAGTACAGCATTAATGAAAACATTCAATTCTTTTACCCCTCAATCTTCTGTTTCTTTAGACCAAACTAGTTTAGCTCTTAATAATGATGGTAAATCTCTCAAGTCCTATTTGCCTCATGATATTGAAGAATTGAAACGTCGGGTTAACCGTTATGGAGAAAATCATAAACAGTTAATTAAGTTATCTGCACGATGGGGAATTCCTGTTGTGTTAGCCATTCAACCAGAAATTACCTCTCGTAGTATGGATAAACTTTCAGCTGAAGAAAAGGCTATTCTCAATCATTTGGGAAAGGATTATCTTAAAAACTTTCCTCAAGCTTATAGTGAATTAGTAAAAGTAAGTCAAGACTTGGCTAAAGCATTTCCAACAAATGTAAAAGTCATTAATTTTTACCAGAGTAATTCTTCTTTTCCTACTCCGATGTTCTATGACACTATCCATCTAACGGAGCAATCTAATAAGGTAATGGCAGAAAAGCTTTATCATGCAATTACTGCTTGGGAAAAAATACAGATCATTCCCCAATATTTTTATCTCAATACAAGCCGTTAATTTAGAAAAATTATAGATTATGGAATGAATTACCCCAATTTACTGCCAAAAGTTGAGGTTGATAGATTTATGAAAAAGCATCTAAAATTTATATATTGCATCAAGATAAATAGACTTAATAAAAAGAACAATTTTTAAACCAGTTATTATCACAATATAACCTTATTTTCCAGCTGATATGAGAGGGGTTTAAAAAAAGATATTAATGGTTCGGTTTTAGTAATCTACTATTAAATGAACATGATGAAGGCTATTTTTGATAATCTTACTAAGATTATAGGAGTTATTTATTTAACTGGATTATTAGGTTATGTAAAAAAACTTTTTTGTATTAAATAACAATATTGTGTTTTCTAACCTTCTCTATGCTTGATGACCAGACCATTACTATATTCTTGCCATACAAGGTTATTTTGAGGAGATTAATCAATAGTTAATTAATAAATAATTTTATCTCAAGTCCGTTTAGTTTATCTAAGAACAGCAACTAAAATCTTTGCTACTGTGTCTATTTATTTTAAATTGGTAATTTAAAATTTATTCCTTTAGGTAAATAATAAATTAAGTTTATCGTTTACAGTTAAGAGCAATTTTGTCTTAGTTATCCTCAATATCAATCTTATAAAAGACAAATCGATTTCGTCCTAATTTAAAGTTAATGAGTAACCCCATCTGCAAACTATGATTATAATCTAAAAAAATTAAATATTTTCAAAAAGTTAATAGACATAAAATTAAATACAGAATTTACTAATTTTTATAATTTTTGATTACTTTAACTGAAAATGTTAACTATCAACTATCAATTTCCTGTTAACTTCAATATTACAACTCCGCCAAAATATAGCCCTAACACAGCGGTAGCTAATAAAGATTGGGTTAACGGATCGGTAGAAGGAGTTAAAACAGCTCCCAAAATAACAGAACTTAAAACAATTATACGCCATCCTTTAAGCATTTGTTTTGAAGAAACAACTCCAAGAAAACCCAAAATTAATTGAATAATAGGAATTTGAAAAGCAAGCCCAGTACTAAACATCAATAGTAAAATGAACTCAAAATAGCGATCAATTGACCAAGACTGTGCAACAATATCAGCTCCATAATTGATAAAAAACTGTAATGTAGCAGGAATTAATGCCCAATAAGCAAAAGCTAATCCAACTAAGAATAAAACACTTGAACCTAAAACGACAAGACCTAATAAACGACGCTCTCGACGGGTTAAACCGGGTAAAATAAATTGAAGAATTTGGTAGAGAATAAAGGGACTCGATATCAAAAATCCACTATATCCAGCAACTTTGATCGATACAAAAAAAAATTCTCCTGGAGCTAATTGCAAAAATTTAACATCTTGAGCCGGAAACTGCAACCATTGCACTAAGGGTTTTACAAAAATAAAACAGCCAATTATTCCAATAACAACTGCAATTAATCCATAAAAAATCCGTTTACGCAATTCCTCAAGATGGTCAAATAAGGACATTTCTACATCATTGGGAATTTCGTCGAGATAAGTCTGTTGATCGGTCATAGATGGAGTTTTAGTGTCTATTATAGCCATAATATGAAATTTATGATCATAATATAATTATTGCTTTACTATTTTAGTTCGTCATGACTTGGGTATAAATTCTCATCTATGTAAATATCTATCAGTCAAATTTTATAAAAAGCTTAAAATTCTATTTTAGAAAAAGAAGAATATCATCATTACTTATGAATAAGTTAACCCCAGCATCTCCTGATATAGAACTAAAAGTATGGACTTATGTACCAAAATTGTGCCTAAATTGAAGAGAATATACCTTAACTATTATCGATGTTGGCTATAGAAATAAATTACCATGAATAAATTATGTATGCAATTACTCCTTAACTAACTATGTAGCACAATCAATAGTATTACTGCTGAAGCAGCGATGGAGTTGTCTTAAACCGGATTGACGTTGTGGAAATCATTGGTAGTTTTGCTGCTTAAAAGACGGCTGGCTATTTTGTTATAAACTAAATTTCTAGTCTATTCCAATCAAGTTAAGTTTAATTATTAATATTATTACATACTTCAGTCAAAGAATAAATTACATCATCAGCTAGTAATTCTAATATTTCTTGACTAATAGAAGGTTGGGAAACAGTAAAATTAAGAGTCATTTTCTCATTAAATGTTGTAACAGCAACTGTAAATATCTTATCAAAAACAACATTAGACGGAACAAAACTGATTTCTTCTAAAGTTAATTTTCCTTTAATTTCAGGAAGCTTAATTTTACCAATATTTGTGACTGAAACTGTTGCGAAACTTGTCTCCGAATTAACCAAGAAATTTGCTATAATTCTGGGTAGTACTAATAAAGGTTTAAACATATCTTTTCTATTTAACCCTTTATTAATTTGTCGAGTAACATCTCTGGCTAATTCCCAAAATGAAATTTCTAATTTTAAGGTATGAAAAGATATTAAAAATGAGATGAACATTCCCATCTTTTCCGGGGAAATTTCTGGTTTAATTCTACGCCGTAAATCTATATAGGAAGCACAGGAAATATTCACTTGTCTAAAATTATTTTCCCTGATCTTATTGGCAACTGCAATCAACATCGCTGAACATAAAGCTCCGTGAACTTTTGTCTTTTCTAGTTGACATAGTTTTATCAATTTTTTTGTATGTTCTGGAGATAAATATCGTTGAGTTATTCCACAAGTACGTAACTCAATAGCTACATTTTTTTCAGATTTTAATGATTGTATCTGATAGACAAACATCTTGATTCTAAGCATAGCCAAAAAACAAATACTATTAATTATATTTATTTGATTTTTAATCCATTGTTGAACAAAGGAATTATTTAAGGATAAGAGGGGAGATACTATAGATAAATTAGAATTTAATTCTAATTGGTTTTCTGAAGCAATAATTTGACAATAATTAAATATCTCTGCTTGAAGTCTCACAGATGATAATCCATCTGATATAGCATGATGTATAGTCGTGATTAGATATTTTATCTCCGGTTCTTTTTTATTTAAAATAAATAAACATCTCAACAGACATTTGTTACTTTCTAATGGAGTATTTAATTCTTTTAAAATAAGATTATTTAAAACAATATCTTCCTCTAGGTAAAGAGTGTTTAAAGGAATTTTATGGATTTTTTTAGAAGTAAAATATAAATTATCTAAAGTACCTACAATTCGATAATCTAGATAGGGATAATTAGATTGAACTAAATCTAAAGCTTTTCTTATAATTCCTTTATTAATATCACCTTTGATACGACTTATGATGATTATATTTAATGAGCCTCCGTAGCGATTTAAAACTTCCATCACTTGTTCGTTAGGACTTAACTTTTTCGGTCTAGGCATAACAGTTAATCACTCATTAAGTTAATAATGACTATTTTAAGTGATTAAAGCGCATCTAAAATAATGTACTATCCATAGATATATCCTTAAATGATGAAAGAATGCATTTATTAATTCCGGCAGCAGGATTGGGAAAACGGATGGGAAGCGATCGCAACAAACTTCTCCTGAGTCTATTAGGAAAACCATTATTAACTTGGACACTTCTGGCGGCTGAAGCTTCTGAAAAAATTCGCTGGATCGGTATTATTGGCAAATCCTATGACTTTCCTAGTTTTCAGAAAATTCTGACCAATCTTTCTGTGACTAAACCAGTAGAATTAATCCAAGGAGGCGAAACTCGTCAAAAATCAGTTTATAATGGATTGCAGGCTTTATCTATAGAGGTACAAAAAATATTAATCCATGATGGAGCAAGATGTTTAGCTACTCCACAACTGTTTGATCGTTGTGCTGAGGAATTGTTAACATGTCAGGGATTAATTACAGCTATTCCCATTAAAGACACCATTAAAGTTGTTGATCAGCATAAATTTATTCAAAATACCCTGAATAGATCTCAACTATGGGCAGCTCAAACCCCCCAAGGATTTGATGTTAAACTCCTAAAAAAATGTCATGAAAAAGGACGTAGTTCAGATTGGGAAGTTACCGATGATTCAGCTTTATTTGAAAAGTGTAAGTTACCTGTAAAAATCATAGAGGGGGAAGAAACAAACTTGAAAGTAACAACTCCAATTGACTTAATAATTGCTGAATTTATTCTCAATAATAACTTGGGAAGATCTTGAACAATTAATTGTTTATGGATATTTATTAGCCGCTATTGCGGATTTGTAAAAGCATTTAACCTGTTGTTAAACATGTTCTGATCCTAATTTCTTAAAGTAAGACTGTACATAACTACATGTAATCTTAATTTTTAAAAATTGCCGAAGATATATGTATTTAACAAAATGTATCTTAATGAAATTTGTAAAATGAAGCTCTCTATGCTAAAAATAAATTTTAAAATGATTAAAATTATCTTTTTCCACACTAAATAACATTCCAAAAATTCTTTATTAAAAGTGTGCTTTATGGCATCATCAGAATAATAGCTTGTATTTAACGACAAGAATTTTTATGACGTAACCAATTAGAGTGGTTATTTGATATTTGTTCATATCTCTATCTTAGAATAAGATAATCTCTGACAATATTAAATATCTATAAATAAATACTCATATAAATATAATAATATAAACTTTTTAGCTAAATTAATTGTTTATTAACGTTGGTTTTTATATTTTCAACGAAGAAAATTGTTCTCATTGAATAATCATCAACAATAATATAAAATTGCTGTAAAATAAATTTCTTTTGCATAAGAATATAGTTTAACCTTCTTTGATTAAAGGTGGCTAGAAGTCTGGTTAAAATAACACAAGAGTTACGATCACTATCCGCAGCTTATATTACAACCTATCTCACTGGTGTTGTAGTCATTGATTAGATTAAAAATATTTTTATTATTCTTGCTCAACTTGCTCTTAAGGTTTAATTTATTGTTCCAAAATATCCTTTTCAGTCGTATAGCTAATATCAGCTTCGGTAATTAATTTTTCTGCTGCAAATTCACAAGCATATTTTATTTTTTGCTGTAGATTTTCACTCGGTTGCAATAAATTTTCTGCTCTTTTTTGCCGGATCATATTACGGGACTTAATTATATCATTACGCCACTGAACCACAAAATAGCGAATCAAAGGAATTACTAGAAAACCTATTGAATAGACTAATAATATCCAATAAATAGAGTTAACAAAAGAGACTAATCCAGTCATTTGATTTATAAATTCAGGATCTTTAATTAAATATCCTAAAACCAGAGCGAGAATAAAATTTAATATTCCTAACCCAGTTGCTAGCATAATTTGTCTGCTACTAGCTCTACTAAAGCAATATAAATTTTCCTTTAAATAGCTAGTAACTGAATGCTTTTTATGTAGTTGAGCTGTTACTTGTAACCTAGGGAAATAATATATTATTTCTCCTTGGGAGGAGACTCTAGGATAACCATTGAATCTGGTTAAAATAGGTAACATATAATCTTCACTATCTTCGTTGTATTGAGTTATATTATCAAGGTAAGGAGAAACTTGTTGAGCAATAATTGCTCCTTGATTAGTACGAATTACTGCCCCTATTTCTCGCCAACGACATTCTTCTAAGTTATTATTAGGATTACCTTCACCGAACAAAAATGAAAAAATAGCTTCTAGAAAATTAAGATCGCTTTCTTGCCGATTTATTTCGGAACTTTGATACGATTTATATCGATGAAAATAATAATTGTAATCAGGATAAAAAATCAAAAATAAATTAGAAAAGTTTGGAAAAAAAATAAAATTATTTTCATAACCTAGACCTCTGCTTTCTTGAGAGTCTTTATCTTTTTGACTACTAGAACTAATAGCAACAATAATCATAGCAATAGTAATCATCATCAAAACGACAGAAGCAATTATAATTACCCCAAAAGAAATCCGAAGTAAATAGAAAAGAGCATTCCATATTTTTTTCCAGATTTCTTTAAAGTAAAGTTGCCAGTATTTATTACGGAGAATTTTCTTAAAATTTGGTGAGAAAAGATATATAATTTCACCTGACTCAGCTACTTGTAAATGTCCTCCGCTATCGGAAGCTAAAGCTAGCAATTCCTGTTGTGCTACATTCAGTTCGAGTCCTGCTTGGGTAGCGACATCTCCAACAGTCACGCGATACCCTAATTGTTGCACAGATGTCATAATTTCAGTCCTAAGGGTCATATTACATTGCCTTCTCTATAATTTTTTCTAATTCTTAGTATAAACAACTTATCTTAGAGATTCTCTACTTATCTGTAACCTTTAATAAATTTGAAAAGAACATAATTTACAAAGGTAAAATGATTACCATTTGCTTAAAATTTTACGAGTTAATGACTATATCTAGTTTTAAATAAAAGAACTTAAGCTTTATCTGAATTAAATAGAACTTCAATAAAGTTATATTATTTAAGTTCTATTTAACCTGGGGAGGTTATACTTGTCGTAAAAAAAACTAAAGATAAAATTTTCATTTTATAAAAAATATATTAAAGTAGATAGCTCTAAAAGAATCTTATTTTTTTTATTCATATATTTAAAGAATTAAAGTTAAATTTACTTAATTTTAATTTACTTTTTTTAGATTAACTGCTTTAATGAATATTTTGCTTAATTACCTCAGCTAAATCATTTTCATCTTTAAATATATTGTTAAAAATTTAATTAACTTTTATTTGAAATTATTCCTCTTTAATTAGATTTGGTTATTTTTATATCTTTATATCTTTCTTCTATTTTTGTATTAAGTAATTTATCTGTAAATTATTTTTACAGGTTTAATTTATAATAGTTTCACTTAATCTAGAAATTTTAAAACTTTTTATTCTCTTATATTAAAATAAAATATTTCTAATATTGTTCTCATTCATAGATAAACTTTTAGGGGTAAGTTGACTTTTGTAATTTTTGTGTAGTTAATCATGCTAGCTGAATGTTAGAGAAATCTGATATCTAGCAATTAATATTTTATAAGCATTTTTTTATTTTATATTTATTAAATTTCAACTACTTATTATACTATTTCAGACTATCCATATCTTATAAAGATTTTACTAAAACAACTTACAGGAATCAGCAATTTTATGACTTCAACTTGTGCGACGAATAATCTTATTATAACCGACTATCAATGGAAAGATAAAATTTATTAAATGTCCCTAGGTTTTTTTATAAAATTAAAATTACACTTCATTTCATTTATTACGCTAAAATAAAAAATAATAAAAGATTAGGTTTTATTCTACAAAAATAAAGTATGCCTCCGCTGACTCAGTCAATAGGTTGTGTAGAGTATCTTTTTTTATATGTCCCAACTTTTCATGATTTAATTCCATGATGTGTAATACGTAATGGTTTAGTATAATTGAAACTACAAAATTTAATTCACTCGGCTGCAGGCATTAAAGGGCTAGTGTAAGCAATAAAATCAGCATTCTCAAGAGAGGAGATTGTCCTTGATTCATTTTCTACCCAATAGTTTTGACCGAAACGAACAAACTTTTGTTGATTTTCAATACCAATAATAGCAACAACAGGGATTTTAGCTTTTATTTTATCTCTAGAATTTTCTTGAATAATTTTCTTTAAATTTTGTTGAAAATTTTGATTAACTGCTTGTTGAAGAGTTAATTTAACTATTAATATCTTTACTTTCTCTACAACTTCTCCATTTTCAATAACTAGTTGAACTTGATTATCTCGACGGTCAACCTTTCCCCAAATCATCAAATGGTTATCTTCAACCAATAGTTCTTTAATGTGTTCATACACATCAGAAAAAACTACCCCTTCTGATTGGCCTGAAATATCCTCTAATGTGATAAATGCCATTTCTTTTCCAGTCTTAGTTACTATTTTTTTAACCTCATTAACTATCACAACAGCACTAATTTTAGATTTAGATCTTTGATTCTCTAATTCACTCAAATTAATCGGGGATAAAATATGAGTTGCCTCTTTAACCGATTTTAAAGGATGCTCAGAAATATAAAAACCTAAATGTTCTTTTTCTAACTTAAGTCTTTTAGGTAGAGTAAAATCAGCTACAAAAGGGGAACTTGGTTCCTGAGCAAATTCAGACTGATTATTAGTATTATTCTGGATACTATTTTTTAGTATATCAAAGATGTTTAATTGCCCAGTTTCTTTCTCTTTAGTTCGCTTTTGTGCCCAAGAAATAACTAGATCAAGATCATTTATCAATTGTTTGCGGTTAGCTTTAATTTTATCAAATGCTCCACAATAGATTAAAGTTTCTAAGGCTCGTCTGTTAACTAATCGTAAGTTAACAGACGAGCAAAAATCAGCTAGAGATTTAAAATTTCCTCTTTTCTCCCTAGCTTTCAATATGCTATCAATAGTTCCTCCTCCTAAATTTTTAATCGCCGAGAACCCAAACAGAATATTATCTCCAATTGGAGTAAAATCTTTCTGGGAACAATTAATATCAGGAGGATTAATATAAATTCCCATCTTTTGAGAATTCTCTCGATACTTTTCTACCTTATCTTGATTGTCACTACTAGCTGTCAATAAAGCCGTCATGTATTCAACAGGATAATTTGCTTTTAAGTAAGCGGTTTGATAGGTTATATAAGCATAAGCAGTGGAGTGAGATTTATTAAAGCAGTTAGACGCAACTACGCCATTAGCCAATAAAAAATTATGATCTTGAACAACTCCAATATCATAGACCGATTGTTTTCCTAAAGACTTACAACTAATAATTTTAGCCATGTTATATCAACCAATAATACCTTTAAAAAATATCATAATTTCTCTGAACAAATAAATTGGTCTATAGTCATCATTAACTATCGTAGCCCAAATTTAGTTCTTAACTGTTTGCGTTCACTTGAAGAGCAAATAGATATGAATGAACATTGTGTCATACTAGTAGATAATGCCTCTGGGAGTAACTCAGTTCTTATCTCATAACAGAGTATTCTCGATAATCAATGGAATTATTGGGTCGCACTGATTGAGTATTCTATCAATGGGGGATGTTCAGCAGTAAATAGCGTTGGGATTAAAGCTGTTACTTTTGAACAAACTGGCTAAATCGATGAAGACTATTTCATGTATTTTGATGATATTGATTGCTGTCACTGTACTCGAGATAAAGCTTAGAAAATCCTTTACTGGACTGAGGTGAGAGTCATTCACCTACGAGGAAAAAGTAGTTTGGTTAAACCCGATAAGGAGGTGATGGCTCGCAAATACCTGCGACCCATCACCTTATCATAGCGACAAAAGCACAACGAGATTTATAGCAAATATCTGAAAAATCGAATAAAAAATACTACTTCAATCTCTAACAAAATATTCCTTGTACTTTTCATTTTCTAATAGTAAACAAGTAAAGAAACTTTTGAAACTCATATAACTATAACGAAAGTTTTCATCCTACAATTGTTCGCTTGGGCTTATGTTATCATCGATTATTTACTAATAAACAAAGTAACAGCTATAATAACTTTAAAAGCCGCTTCATAAAAAAAATAATTAAAACTTGCTACTTGAGGATGTAAAAGTCTTTAATACGAAAAAAGACTCTTACGTCCTCTGTCAATATTAATCTTCATCAAGTGCCGGAAAAGCTTCCTCAATTTTCCATAAATTCTCTTTGTTTTCAATAACCCAACTACGAGTTTCGGGAATCAACTGCTCCCAAACAACATCAACCGCAACATGGGGAGATGCATACTGGTATTTTTGTCCAAATTCTTTTAAATTTTCGGCCACATTCTCAGAAATACCAAAATAAGACCAATCAACTTCGAGTCTCATCCCAGAGACACCACCCGTTGGATCAAAAATCAATTGCGCCGTTCTCACTAAATCTGCAAAGTGTCTAGGTTCAAGTCCGGTGATTTCCTGGATTTTCTTTGCTTGGCTATTGGTTCGTTTCATAGGGTATTATTCCTATACAGTTATATATCTATTTATACCTATTAAGGGTATAAAGATCAACCCCTCTTGCTCAATAATTTTTGATTTTATTTTTTTAAAAAAAATTTTAAAAAAATAAAATTTATTTGACATTAGTGGTTTTCATGACCACATAGTATGGAGAAATTGATTAAGTTAAGTTGAGTAGTTGATAAACATCCTCTTAATCATGAACATTTTTATCTTAATCATGAACATTCTTATCTTCATTTAGAATTTTAATTTTAATATTTACTGTTTGCGTTAGCTACACTAAAATCTGATATACAACAAAATATAGTTACCTATGTAACATTATAAAATCTAAAAAATAAGTAACTACTCAGAAAAGGATACAATCAATAATTAATACTTGATCTATACTTACCTAAGTAGAAGTTAATAAAACCGCGGAGAAAAATATTAATACCTTACGGAACTATTAATCTATAAACTTAAATTGTGCAAATTTATTTCAATAAAATCTTTAAGTAAGTTAATGTACTCCTTTGCTATTAGGGTAGCAATATGGAGAACAAAAGTTATTAAATAATATAGACTGTATTTATAACTTTTATTGAATTAAATAAGGACTAAACACAATAAAAAAATCATAATATCACTACTATTATTGGTTAAAACCCTAGTCAACTTCAAAAACTTTAAGCACTTAATCAAAAATAATATATAAGATTTATATGTGTTCTAAACAAAGACTAGTGTTAAGTAAAACAAAACCAAGTATAGTAGTAGAGCTAAAAGTTAACACGTTTTATTTTTCTCTATTTGGTAGTTGACTGTATCCTTCGTCTCAAATATAAAATTTTATTCAACCCCCTGAATACTATCTAATAGGTTAGAGATGTAACACATAAAGTAATCGACTGTCAGTATTACTTATTAAGTTAAATTTATTTTATTAGCCATAATGCCTCTTCTTTTCTTAACCTAATTATTTATAAAATAAATTATATTTTTTGTATTAATACTGATTTAATATCGTTTGAATATTTGACGAATAAAAATCTCTACAATATCTTTAAAACATTCCTTCTCTTGAAGGTAGTTTAATCCTATGAATTATTCTTGTATTTTAAAGTAGATAAAAAAAAATAGGCAGTTTTTAAAAATCCACTAATTAGTTAAAGTAATATTAATCCAATAATTAATTTAAAGTATACTTCTTCCATCATTGATAATGAGCCAATAATAATAGATTTATTATGTAGGGATATGCCTGTTAGTTCTAGGTTTTCTAGAACTAACAATCAATATTTTAAGCGTTTTGTAGTATGATAAAACTATTTATTTAAATGAATAGTTATTTCCGATTATTTTTTAAATAAATTAATCCTAGAACAACTTAAGCATATATTAAATACTATTTTTATTTTTTAAAATATTAAATTATTAAACAATATTTAATACAGAAGATAATCGAGAAAAATGGTTTGTATTTTCTTTGTCTAAATTATTTTTTTGAAACTAATTTTATATTCCTATAGTAATTTTTTGTAATCATTATTGTTAATATAGTTAACCATATTTTTAGAGATAGTTTTATATTTATATTAACTTAATTGTATAATTTTAATATATTTTATTTTTGGGGTCAATTATATGGATTAATTCATATTAATAGATAAATCAAATTATTTGTCATTAAAATGTTTTTCCTTGGTATAAAATTTTTTGTACAAATACCCCTAAAATATAGTCTTTGCTTATACCAAAGCCACCCAAGAAATACCATGACTGTCTTCTAGAGCAACCTCAAGACAAAATAGTTTCGATATCGAGTAATACGAGAGTAATTCAGGGCTTGCAAAACTTGGGATTCTCTTTTAAAGCGTTTAAACTAATCCCACTGTATATGGGACTAAAAGCCAACAGTTTTAATGTTACTTTTTTATAAAATTTGGGACAAAATAGAAAATTGATAAAATTAAGTCATTTCAATCCCAATAAATTAGTACAACTTGTCTAAACATCTTTAATTAGCCATTCTAAATCATGAATTAACCCAGTTTGATGTCCAACAGCAGTTTGTCCTAACTAGATTTGTAATTGGTAACTTTTTAAAAGAAAATCCCCAGAGTCAAACATTATCTTTTAATAAAGATAATTTATAATCAATTAATTTATTGATTCCTAAACCCTTCCCTTAAAAAGGGAAAAAATAAAATAACTATCTATCAATCCTTTCCGGAGGAAAGTTAGAGTGAATCTGTTTTCTTTAAAAGAGAACAGATTATCTATTGTTCATTGTTGAAGCAATATTATTCCAAGCATCTGCCGCATCTTGAACCGCTTGTTCAACAGTTTTTTCTTTAAGCATGGCAGCCTGTAAATTTTCGTAAATAATCTGTTGTAGCTTATTAATATTGTTAATTGACGGAATCAACACTTCAGCATCTTCAAGCTGCATTGCACTAACTTTACGGGTTTGAGTGATGAGAGTTGTAGAATCAGACTCTTGTTTCAAGTCTTCTATGTACAGTTTGATGCCTTTTACCGTCGAAGGAAAAACATTCGCTTGTTTGGCAAACCTCAGTTGATTCTCTGTATTTGTAACAAAAAGAGCGAATTTTATGCCATCGTCTGGTTTATTAGTATCACGGGGAATAATTAAATTCATCACTGCCACACTTTTTTTACCTGTTTTTCCCGTAATTTGGGAAGCAGCCCCTGAAACTTTAGTAATAGTAGGAGCATTTTTTTCGATACTAGTTAGAGATTCGGACCCGGAGGAAAGTAAAGCTGTTTGTCCTGACTGATATAAATCAATAGCATGGCGATGTCCTTGGGTTAAAACTTCAGGAGGTAACAACTCATTTTGATACAGATTAACCCAATAACTAAACGCGGCAACACCTTCGGGCGTATTAAAAGCAGCTTTTCTCTGTTTATCTACTAGCTGAACCCCCATCTGGACTAAAGATTCCAAAACTTCCCCAGAATCTCCTGGGACAAAAGTAACAAATATGGCATATTTGCCAGTTTTGTTGTGGAATGTTTTTGCAAATTCTGCCAACTCGGCAAAGGTTTTTGGAGGAGTTGTAAGACTAGCTTGAGAGAGCAACTTTTTATTATAAAGGGTAATACGAGTAGTTAAGTACCACGGAATGCCAAAACTAACATCGCCGAGCGTGCTTGCTTGCCAAATTTTCGGCAAATATTGCCGTTTAACCTCCGGAGAAATGTAGGAGTTTAAGTTTAACCAAGCATTACGACTAGCTAGTTGAGAAGCAAAATTAGGATTAAGGTTAACCACATTGGGAGCGGTTTTGGCAGACACTGTTGTTAAAATTTTGCTTTCCATAGCTTCCCAAGGTATATCTATCCAACGGACACTTATATCTGGATTCTTTTTCTCAAAGGAATTGATAATATCCGTGAAATAAGGAGTAAATTTAGGTTGAAGCTGCATTGTCCAAAATTCTAATTCTTGATTAGATGCTGTCGGAACTCTAGGGTTACAACTGATGAGCCAGCTCGCAACGAATCCTAATAAACACCAGAGGACAAGTGATCTAAATTTTACAAATCTATGCATTATTGGCCAATAGAAAACAGAAAAAATATTCTTAAGTTTAAGACTAATGGATATATATTTAGAGTAAATTCACGATTTACCCTAAAATAACTGAACTACTGGAAAAATTTAAGCTAAATCAGATTCCATGATCAGAAAGTTTATCTAAAGTATTCACCAACTAATTTTACAATGATTTAGATGTAGTAGCTTTTAGAAAAATTTATGTTAGATAGTCTTAAGACTTTATTTAAAAGACTTTTAAGATTTCGGGTTCTAATTTTTTGCCGAAAGATTTAATTTTATCCAACTGTTCAAGCAGAAGTAAACTTATTAAGTTGTACAAGCTTTGCAATGTATAAATAACTTTAAATATTTTTCAATGTAGCACAATATATAACTCTGTTTTCTGAAAAGTTGTTAAAATATTTTATTTTAATTTTTTTTTCTATTTATTGCAAAATTACATAATACTTCTTTTATTTAAAAAGTTTATCTAGAAATTGTTTCTCTGCTTATATTTCTTAATAGGTTTACTCAGTCTTTAATTTTTCAACTGCTTATTTCCTTGTGTATTACAATAATATTTTTAGTATTCTTCTGTATTTACAACAAAAATTAGGTCAATAGCAATTTTTAAAAAGTTACTTACTCAGGAGATATTAATTATAAAGTTAAATGTATTTTTTAAAAAGCTTATAGCTTAACTAAATTTGATAAATTTAGAATAAGATTTTTATTAAACTAGTATTTTTACTAATAACTTATGACACTGAATTTGAGATAGCTTACTTAGTTTATTTTTCTAATGTTACCTATGTAAATAACAGTCTTAACAAGAATCACGATTTTATCTTCGATATTTTAAACTGTTTAAAAAAAAATAAATAATTTTTTAAAACAGTTTAAAATATTTATGAAGTAATAACAAAACATAAATATTATCTTTTACACCAACTGTATGTCTAAATAGACCATTGATAATTTTGATGTAAGCATAATTATTTTAGGAGATAAGACAAAAATTAAACTTCAACAGAAATAATGAAAATTGTATAATTTTTGTCTTAATTTATCTTTCTAAAATTTTAGATTACGCTTAAGTCAAATCTATCGTCTGAACTTTAACCTTAAATAAACTTTCTACTGCTAAGACATCTGCCATGTCATTAAATTTAACTGTTTGCCAATTTAACATTATATATCATCGGTATAATATTATACTTGTCAAGTAAAATTTACTCTTCTTTGGCTGTATAGAAATAAAAAATATAGCAAGATAAAACCTAAGCTCAGTACTATATCTTTGCATATTTAATGGGATTGCTCTAATCAAAACGGATAAAATTTTAGCTCCAGTTAAAGAAAATATTTAGCAATAGTTAATAAAAACAATTCATTTTCACCAATTCAAGTTATTTTTAGAAAACCCCTTAAACAAATAATTACTATTTTTAAATAATTAACTTATCTTGATAATTTTTTGAACTTAATTTTTAGCTCAACTACTTAAATTTGGTTTTTAATCAACTAAAGCAAGATGGCTTTATTTTATATACTAGGAAGAGCTCAACTACTAACTAACTTCGGTTGAGATATCACCAAGTTGAATAACTTTTATGACTATGATTCAGTTTGACTTATTGAATAATTTTTGCAGTTTAAAAAGCTCTCACTGAAAGACTGGTTAAAATTACGCAAAAACATATCCCAATCATTTTGAGACGTTTAGTAACCCTAATAGTTTTTTATTATTTTGTTCTGGTTAAGGAACGATGTGTATAATTAAATATACTCTGTGTGTTATCCGGTAATTCCATAGTCGTGTCATAAGAGTAGGTTGAAAGTGTATACCAAGTAAGAAGGTAAAATTAATTACTTACTATAAATTAACTTGATTTCCTTCAGTATCTATGTTTAAGATCCGAGGTGATTTATAAATTTCATCGGTAATTATGGTTTTAACTTCAATGATAATGTTACCTAGACGCCTACAGCCTTTGACTACTATTGCTCTGATTCCTATGAGTTTATTTATTCCCAACATTTTGTCCCTACCCCTCGTTGCTGGGAATGCAGATTGGAATCAATTCGATGTCTGTATAACTCAAATTGCCCAATATGGGGTCGAACAAGATAAAGCTGCATTAGCCTGTTCCGATGCACTAATTCCTAAAGAGTTATCCCAATGTGTCACTATGATTTATAGAGCTACTCCTATTGCAGGGGATGATGCCCTTAATGCTTGTTATCAAGTGAGGCGACCTATTGATTTGGGTCACTGTGTGGCTGATATTTATAATGCAATTCCTAATCTCTCTTTAACATCTACTAAAAACCGGACAACTACTGCAAAAGAACCTTCTTTATCAACCCTTTTGACTTCTTGTCGAGCAAGTTTGCGTCCAGGGTATTATTCAGAATGTGTCATTGCAGTCAATCGAAATTTACCTGATATAACTCCCACTCAAGCATTAAATAAATGTCTTGCGGCTGAAGATTTTCCTCGTGCTTTGTTTCCTGTTTATGAGCAATAAAATAAGTTATCTATTGATAGTTTACCGTCTCTAATTACTGCTGTTATTTCGCAGAGTATCTTAAGACAATTTTATCAGTAACGATAGAGAAACATAGAAAATTTTACTCATCCTAAACGCTTATACCCTAATATACTTTAACTAATAATTTTGTAAACCTTAGTAAAAAATTTTTTAATTATTTTAGATAATTAATAATTAATTGATGAAAAATATTTAATTTTGAATCTCTACAACTTTTCTCGTAAACGATAAATAAAAGTATGAGCATCAACTTCATTAATGATATTCTGGATAACAGTACTTGAACCCACTGGACTCCAACTACAGCCTTTTTCTAAATATTCTTGAGCTGCTTTCCCAACAATGTAAGCATAATATCCAGCAATTCCCCCCTGCATTGTAGCGGTACTTCCATATGTCATTAATGCAGCTGAACTTTCTAAAAAACTGACGGCAGCAAGGGTACTTTTTCCGAGTCCCAAAATGAATAATGTAGTTAGTTCCCCTAATAATAATCCACCTGAACTAACAAGAATTTTTTTCCAAAGTTTTCCCGCCTCATAACTGGTAATAGGCAATCCATACAATCGAGCTAAAGCTCGAATTAAAGCCAAATCAGTTATCGCTCCTCCAATGAGATCTAAAAATACAACGGGATTAATTGCAACAGCTAGGGCTTTAGATTTAGTAAAATTCCAAATAATAGTCTCTGCTTCTTTTTCACGAATTGCTAGAGTTTTTTTTGCAATATTTTCTTCTGCTTCTTTTGCTTGCATTAATACATTTAAAGATAATAATGATCGCCCTTCTTGATTCAGAACAGTTAATATTTTTCGGCGTAACTCCTCCACTTGAGGAGATGGAGTTTCCCATTCTTCTATCACTTTACCATCAGGATATTTAACCTTTACAAGAACAGGTTGGGGTTCAGCTGCTACCCTTACAATTTCTTCGGGAGACAGAATATAGTTTTGTTTGTCTGTTTTGATTACTTGTAGTTGTTGATAAATTTCTTGACAATCTTGGTAGGGATAAAGATCGATTTTATTGAACACTAAAATTAAGGGCTTTTGACTACGTTGCAGTTCCTCTAGTGCTTCATATTCGGTACGAGTAATATCTCCCGCTACCACAAACAAAATTAAGTCAGCTTGATATGCTACTTCTTTAGCCATATTTGCCCTAGTTTTTCCTTCAATCTCATCTAGTCCAGGAGTATCAATAAATTCTACCTGAACTTTATCGCCAGGAGGTTTCCAGCGAACAGATTTTGGCCACTGAGTTACCCCATGCAAGGGACCTGTATCGAGGAGTGTTTGTCCAATTAAAGCATTAATAACAGCAGACTTACCGCGACTGACTAAACCAAAAGTCGCAATTCTAATGATATTTTGTTCAAGTTTATCTAAAGCTCCTTTGAGGATTTGTAAATCTTTACGTACAGCAGCTTGGAGTTCAGGATCAGGGGGATAATTCCAATGACGACGAAAACTCCCATACCAAGACAAGGTATGCTGAAGGCTAGTGTGGGCTTGTTGAAGATGAATTTCCTGTCGCGAAGAAAGCATATAATATAGACTACCTACTGATAGGATGGCAAAAATTTAGCCAAATCATAGCAAACATTAACAATTTTTAAAATTAATGATCACAATTATAGAGAGTTACACATTTACAAATTGCATCAAATATACAGTTTTTGGAATATATAAAGCAGTCACTACATGCTATGGTAACCCAAAATTATTTAACAATAATCAAATATTCTATGAAGTAAGAAGAATCTATTTTAGTTTGAATGCTCTAAAATAGATTCGTGGTAATTTAAAAATTTAATTTTTTTTTGCTTTTAATTTAATTAGTGCTTTATTCCTTACATCTCATTACTCCTCACTTAATAACAACTTATAAAGCACTAAGTGAAATAGTTAAGATTTTACTGTATTTACTAAATAAAAATTTATTAATTACACATAATTACTCGAATATATAATAGTAGTTACAAATAAATTAGTTACTTTTATTCAATCAAAAAAATATTTTTACTAGATTAATTTAAGCTTTATTTTTTTAGTATTATCAATATATAAAATTAACCAATAGTATTAAATTAACTAGTACTTTTCGTGATTAAGACTTATATGTTTGGGCTTTTAACATTAGCATATATCATTTCCATAAATGAGATATATTCTCAAAATAACTGAAGATGATTACACTATAAATATTAATATTTAGTGATTAGATACCAAGTATAAAGATATAAATTAGATTCAACCGTTAATTTTTTCATAAGAGTTATGATAGCTACTTTCTATTTGAAGAAGTTCTTCTTTTTTCTTTTAGAAAATACTTTATATTTTTCAAGCAACTATATTTAAGTTAATTTTTAAATGTATAACTTATAGTTAAATATTTTTTAATACTTGTGAAATAACATCTAATACCAAGTCTAATTGTCAGATTCTCCTAAAACATATAAAAAAATTAACCCAAAATAAGGTTAAATTTCTTTAATTTTATCTTTTATTTAACTGAGGATGTCACTCTTACTCAGAGCTACTTTTTTGATTTTTTATCAATCATTTCAAAATACTTATTAACTTAATGCTAATCTACTAACATCTATCATCTTTCTACAAGCTCTAGTTATAGAAAGTAAGCTGATAAATATTTTTGAGCAATTTCTGCCAGAAAACTATTTGGCATTATCTTCTATTAATAAAATTTTTTTCCGTATAATTCCATATCTTTAGCTGAATTTAGTTAATAAAAATTTAGCTATTTTGTATTCGCTCTTGTAATTTAATTCCATAAGGGGTTTCCTAATAATGGTTTAATAAATCTATAAACACATAACTATTCATAGTCCTGAATTACTATAGCAGTTATTTTTTTCTGATTGGCTTTAATTCTACTCTAGGTTCATCAAAAACTATATATCTATGATGATTTGACTGAGTTAAACATAGCAATATAGCGCTATTTGTTCAATCACTCCTACAGCCTTGTAACTAGGTAGATATAAGAAATAAATTGGTAAATTGATTCTGTATATATGTGGATTGGAGACTAAAATTTTAATAAAACAGAAGATAAAAATTTCGGTTTAGACTTCTCAAAACGAACTGGATTTAGACTAAGTCCTCTACAACAATCTTTATCTTCTGAATGTTGGTCCATTAGAGAATAATCATATTTATGGCTTTTTATCTTTACACAATTATGGATCGTTTATAACCTTTTTATATAGTAGTTACTCCGGACCAGCTTGGTATATTATCAGTACAACATCACTTCCGAGTGATAAGAATGGAGGAACGGAATACGATAGCATTGCTTATATAAAATCAACTAAAAACAATCTAGTTATCGGAACGATTGACAATACAATAGTAGATTTCCAAACCTATTTATTTCTTTAGCTACTCTCGATGACAGCGATTTCTCAGTACTACGCTATAAGAACCTCGATGTAAGTTGGGTAGAATTGGTGGGTGGTTCAGGAGAATCATAGTCTTGACCCAATAAGTCTGACATTCTGTCGAACAGGGGAGCTCATTTGCTATGGTAGACGGTGGACTTTATAACTAGAACCGAAGTTCTATAAATCTAGTTCCGACTCAATTTCGTTCTTTCGAAGTTAGAAAATTAGATTGTGATATTGCCTATTAGATTTTTAGTGACTATTATTTACCCAGCAATCAGAAAGAGAGCCAACGACTTTCCATGTTTCGTCTTGGCTCTCTTTTTGGTTCGCTCCTCACACTGCTAAAAGTATATATAACTCACAGGGATTTGTCACTATACTTAAGAAAAATTTTCGATTTATGCGTCATGAATTATAATTGGGATCTTGGAAAGTTTCCCAAGTGACTGTACCACAGCCATTTTAATAAATGCTGACTTATAGCAATTAATCCTAATCGAGCTTGAGATAATTGGAGATTATTTTGAGCTAAATCTCCAAAAATTCGGCAATTACGTTCAAAATCTAAAATAGATTCGCTTAATTGAGTTCCAAGCTTATTCCAGGTTACTGAAGGATTGTTAACTGACCGATCAACAGTGATAACCACCTGATTAATTAGGGCTAAGGCGGATCGATGGGTAAGCCGTAATTGATAATTATTTTTCAGCCAAGGAATAGGATCGGGAACTTTCCAAGGCAATGTTAAGTCGCCCGAAGCCTCTGACTGAAAAGTAATTAACCCCTCTGTCTCTCCTAAACGTAATAAAGAACAACACCTCGCATAGGTATATTCAATAAGAAATAAATTATCAGCTTTTTTTGGTATTTTAGATAAGTTAGGTTGAAAAAATATCTTTTGTCCTAATAATTGTAACCAAAGGACAAGAGTGTGATCGCTCACCTCAAAATCTAACCACCCTGGGTCAATGAGTTTCATTGTCAATGTTAATTGGGAAAATTCTTGATCGTCAAAATTAGATTGAGCTTTCAACATAGAAAATACCTGTTGTGCAATCTCAATAGGAGATAGAGAGAGCTTACTTGACAGTTGCATGGCTATCGCACAACGATAAGTAATCGGAGTAGAAGAGGATAAGCGGGACACAGCTAAAATTTTATGAGGTAAATTCAATGAGGGTTCTTTAAAGAATTGTAAATTGATTAATAAGCGTGATAATTGTTTTTGTAATTGTTGTTGAATAGATAAATCTTTTAAAAAAATTTTAAAAGAAGTATAATCAGTATTTAAAAGACGAGTTTTCATAGTCAATACTTAAATATGAGCAAATAAACTTGTTGTAAATGTTATTGATTTTAGTTAACAACCTGATAAGAAGGTTTTTACTCGACACATCCTTAAATATATCTTTGCTATTTAGAAATAATCGAGTATAATTAATTGTGTATCGGTTCGTTTAGACTATTAATAATTTATACCTTGATTGTTGATGTTATATAATTGATTACCACTTTTATTGCTACTTGACTTGTAAATACAGAAGGTATTGGTAAGTCTCCTATCAGCGGCAATGACATCATTTCTACTATGGTAACTTCTACTTGTGGCTATTGGGTTACAGTTTTGTCCTATCTGGAATATAGTTTTTATAAATAAACGCTTTATATCGAGAATTATATTAATTATTTTTAATTTTTTGATTATGATTTACTATCATTGTAGTTGTCTTTATAAATTAAGCAGCGGAGCGTTTTGCTTTATATTAACTTTCTAAACTGACTACAATATTTTCACATATTCGTTATACATAACGATTTTAAATTGGGTAGATCATAATAACAGCAGCAGGTGAATCAGCCAATTATGCCTTCATCAGTTATTAACCTAATTACCGGATTGATATCTCGATAATTATGGAGTTCTTAATTTTACCAATATTATTAATTTCTTACCAAGAGTTTCGAATAGAGTTAAATTCTGAAGAATATCGTTTTATCTTATTAAGAAATAAGACCTCAATAAAAGAAAATTTTTCTACTCCATAAGGGAATATTTTGATTTTTTTTATTACTTAATAATATCAAAAAAAACGATTTAAAAATATTTAACTAATTGTTAGTTTAATCAAGAATATTACTAGTTTTTATTGCTTTAGCGTAGATATTTATTTTAAAAATTTAACTTATTTTAATGAAAATTATTATTGTTAGCTACAGCAGAAACATGTAAAAAAACTAATACAATTTAGTTAAATGTTTCTGCAATAAAAACCCTCATTAATTAGTATTGTTACTTTATATAAAACAAAGATAGGTACATATTACAATACGATATATAAGTTATTGATGTTAAACTAATTTATGATTTTGGATCATAGAAATAAATTTTACATAGAATGTTCAAAATATTTTTTTATTATTTACTTGCTATTGTAAATTTTTTCTACTTTAAAATACTTAAATTTTTATCAATTATTTTTTATCAATTAAGATAGTATTATATCGACTAACACTAGGTTTTTAATTTTTAAAATTGTAAAGAATCAATAAATATTAACAAATAATATTTATTGGTAAGATATTTATACTAAAATAGCAAAAAATATTGTTTTTAAAAAACTGATAAGTATCTTTTAAAATTTGCTATTTCTTGACTTTTCTTGATTAGAGTTGCATATTTAAAATACCCATAAAATCCTTATTTACTTTTTTTATATCCCAAAATTTCCATTGCCACGCGATTGCATACCCCCACTTCTCCTAAGAGAGTACACATTTGATCATAATTTTCTAAGGTTTTTTGACGACGTTCAGTATTAAGCAACAAGTCTAAAGACTCTTGTACAATACGATCTATAGTTGCTTCTTCCTGTAATAATTCAGGAACAATTTCTTCCATCATCACTAAGTTTGGAGGAGACATAAAAGGAATAGAAAACTTTAAAATATTACGAGCAATCCACATAGTTAAAGGATTGACTAAACATAATACTAATTGAGGAATTCTAAGTAAAGCTAATTCTAAATTAACAGTCCCTGATTTAGCGATAGCGAAATCTGCTGCAGCCATTACCTCTAAAGCTTTTTGTCCCTCAAGCAAAGTAATCGAAAGTTGATAGGTATTAACTGTTGCTTTAATGGTATCGTGATATTCACTCAGAGAAATAGGAAGTAAAAAATGAAGATCAGGAATTTTTTCTTGAAGTTTTTGGGCTGCTTTACACATCCGAGGAAGGTGATATTTCAACTCTTGATAACGGGAAGCCGGAAATAAGGCGACTACCGTTTGACCGGAATCAATATTTAATCTAAGACGGGCTTCTTCACGGCTAGGAGCTTGAGTCATACGATCTAGTAGGGGATGACCAACCCACTTAACTTGAACACCTTTTTCTGCAAAAAATTGGGCTTCTTCAGGAAAAATTGCTAAAAGAAGATCAGTAATATGAACGAACTGTTGAATAATTTTACTATTGGGAGTCCAGACCCAAGATTGAGGAGCGATGTAATAGATAATAGGAACTTCAGGGAAATGCTTGCGAGCATATTGACCAAAGGCGGAATTAGGTCCCATATAATCAATAAGAATAAGAATATCAGGGAGATTTTGTCGCAAATATTGTTTAACTCGACGTTGTGTTAACCAAGTAGGAATAATAAACGGAAGAGACTCAACAATACCAATAGACCCAATAGCCGCGGTATTCCCTAACAATTTTGCACCCGCTTGTGCCATGAGATTACCACCCAAGGCTAGAATTTCCAAAGGGATACCTTGACCTTCGGCTTGTTGGTAAAGAGCTTCAACCAACATTGAGCCCTGTAAATCCCCAGATACTTCCCCTGTACTGATAAAAATTCGCATAGATTCTCTAAAAAATGTAAATGAACCCCATGACTGGTGCTGTTTGTCTCTAAGCTTTCGCTGGAATGGGTCCGCGTCGTTTTTCTCCCGTGGCAGATTCCATCAAAAAATGATGAAGATACTTAACATATTCGTTATCATAGATCTTTGATAATTGCTCTAGAGCTTCTTTAAATGTAAAATTCGAACGATAAAGGAAACGAAAGGCTTCCTTGAGGTATCCTATGTCTTGGGTGGTAAGTCCAGCTCTTTTGAGTCCAACTAAATTGAGTGATCGCACCCGTGATGGATTTCCTTCGATCATCATAAACGGAGGAGCATCTCTATCAATACGACTCATCCCCCCTAGCATGGCATTACGTCCGATGCGAACAAATTGATGAACCCCTAATGCTCCACCAATAACTGCTCGTGATTCAATATAAACATGACCAGCTAAAGCGACAGCATTGGCAATAATGACATTATCTTCAATCACACAGTTGTGTGCAACATGGACATAAGCCATCAATAGGTTATGATTACCAATCTGGGTCACCTCATCGGCGTGGGTTGCTCTATTAATAGTGACAAATTCTCTAATGATATTGTGGTCTCCGACCTTAGCACAACTGGCTGCTCCCTTATATTTTAAGTCTTGGGGGTCTGAACCAATAACAGCATTTGGAAAAATACGATTACCAACTCCAATTTCTATTGGTCCTTCAATAATAGCATGAGGCCCAACAATGGTTCGAGCATCAATTTTTACATTGTCTCCAATCACCGCATAAGGGCCGACTTCTACGGTGGGGTGTAGTTCTGCTTTCGAGTGAATAATGGCAGTAGGGTGGATTGGGGTACTCAAAGAGGTATCTCCCTTGGTTTGATAGGTCAGCATTAAATTTTTGTTCTAGCTTACAGGGTATTTAAGTAAAAGAGACACAAAGTCGTATCCGTTTTATTTTATGTAAATACAATTACTGTAGCTAAAGGAGTCAAACTTTAGGGGATTTGACTGCCTTTTGCCAATTAAGTACAGAGCTTTATTGCGTCACATCATACAAAATACCATTCCTGTTCATTTTTTTCTTATAGTAGTTTTCAATTGGGTAGCCCATAATAACAGCAGTAGGTAAACCAGCTAATTATGTATTCATAGGTTACTAAACCAACCGTTTCATTTATACTTTGATTGATTGATACCTCTATGATTTTATAATTTTTGAGTACAAAAATATCCTTTAATTTATAACTAACAGTTTTAATTGAGTTGAAATCAGAATAGTAATAAACAATACGAGTTTTACTTCTATAGATTCCATTATTTTTCTAGAATTTGTAGCTTTATCAGCCGGTGAATTATCTTTAACCACATAATTTTTGAGATTCTATGGTACCAGCATTTCTATTTTATTAGTGAAAAGAGCTCAAAAAATCGATGTAGTAAATTTATAAATGAACGTAATATTTTTTAAAAATTATTGGAACATTTATTATAAGCTTGTTTTCCTTTAGTTGTTCTGGTAAAGTGACGGCGTATAGTTAACTTATACCCAATTTTGTCAATATAAACTAGGTTTTAACGTTTTGGTTCTCCAAGTTTCCTTGAAAATTACTAACCAAATAATTGAAACCCATCTGTGTAAGGTTCTAAGGCAGAAAGTATCCTTGTGTCAGGTCAACTTGAAATTTGGGGCAGAAACAAATATATTAAGAATACCGACTATATGTAATACTTATTTTTTATGTAAGTCAATATTTATGGTTCGTAAAAAATATCCTTATATTGTTCTAGAAATTATTCAATAAAATTAAGTTTCTTTACCTCAATCTAAAGTAGGCTTTTAAAAGCATAAAACAAAAGTTGAATATTTATCTTTGCTTTCCAAGACATAAGAAAAAAATAATAAAATTATAATTATTTTTTAAAATTTATACCAGTCCTAGAGTTCATTGATTACTCTTATTGTTAGTTTCTATGATTTTAGTCAAAATATCCATGGAGTATAGCTTGATTGTTGTAGTTTGTTAACTTTATTTGATTTAAAAATCTTTTAGAAAGACGAAGATCGTTATTAAGTTGTTTGAAAGTAAATAAGGAAACTAATGAGGAAATTTGATATTAATGACCGAAGGAATAATACTTAAAATTTTTAAAATACAAATATTAAGATATAATTTCGTTACTTATGATTTGATCAATAAATACAATCTAATAATAGATTAGATTGTATTTATTGATGATTAGACAAAGATAATAACTTGTAAAATTACAGCCAAAAGTTAAATATCTATTGAGATAAAAATAGGATTGATATGATACCATGAAGTATGGTGACATTCTCTCGACATATTAAACGCTATAAATAAGCTAAATTATTTTTCTTTATTTAAAAAATTTAATATTTTAAATTTATTTAACACTCATTTAAGTTACTAAGTTCTATTCAGCTTGTTAAATATTATTTTTAATATTAATATCTGGAAAATATTATTGAAAAATTATTTTAGTTCTTGATGGTTTGCTTATTAATAAAATTATTATCAAATTTAGGCTATGTTGGGTTTTGACGAACTTTTATTATTTTAAGTTTGGTAAAGTCGGTTACTATCACTCTTGATGAGCAGTACTCAAATATAATCAACCAACTTTAAGATTATCAAGAAAAGACTCTCCTGATCCTTCAAGACGATCACCTCCATTTTCTAAAACATAGCCTCGACCAGCAATCAACAGAGCTTTTTGGGAGTTGTGTTCTACTTTAACAATAGCTTTTAATGGCTTCGATTTACTCAAAAATATTATCAACTAAAATGAGGGCTAGGGCAGCTGAAGGTTCATCTAAAAGTGACAAATCAGGATCAAGCATTAAAGCTCGTTCCATCGCTAACATTTGGTATTTTCCCCCTGATAGCTTACCAACTCGTTTGGGACGACGTTGTTCCAAACAAGAAAACATGGTCTAAATACGATGTTTATCCTCTTTTAAAGAGCCTTTTTTAATAAATGCTCCCACTTCTAAGTTGTCATCGATGGTTAAGGCAGAAAAAAGATTAGAAATTTGAGGAATATAGTACATCTCATGGCGGATAATTTTATCTTATGGCACCCGAGCGATATTTTCTACTTTAAAGATGATTTTGTTCTGTTTAGGGGTTAATAGTCCATAAATAGTTTTGGCAAATGTAGACCTTTCTATCCCATTAGGACCAATTACATCTACTAATTCCCCGGAGACAAGGCAAAAGTTAATCCCTTGCAATATATTGAAGTCTTCAACTTATCCTGCATAAATACTTTCTATTTATAAGATATTTTCCATAGAATTTAAAATCATCAATAATTAGGGTAAAAACTAACTAAAAACTTTTTAATGTCGCTCCTCTGAGCCTTTGATAACCTCTATTTTAGACTATTTAGAATTGTGTTTTCTGCAATTCAGGGCGTTCTTCTGGAATAATTGCGCCTTCAACTGGACAAACTGTTATGCAAATTCCGCAGTCAATACAGGTTTGAAAGTCTATCCAATACCAATCAGTTCCATTAACATTTTTGCCCGGACCTTCATGGATGCAAGCAACAGGACAAACATCTACACAGTCAGCAACCCCTTGACAGGTTTCAGTAATGATAGTATGTGGCAAAGTGTTTCCTCCAAGTTTTAATGTTTGAATGTCATAGTTTTCTTATTGTGGCAGACTTTCTTCTCTTATTTCAACGAAATTTTCTCACTTTTGAATATATAAAAAGACTAAATATGCCTTTGTTTCTTGAGCTATTTATTCAATATCAATTTCTGAGTGATTTTAAGGAGGGGATAACTTATTCAACTTTAATACTACCTTTAAATCTTGATTGTTCAAGGTATCTAATCTACTTACTACTGGATAGATAACACACTTGTTCATTGGTATTAATAATCGGACATTGTAGTAGGATAAAAGCAATTTATAGTTAACCGAGTCCTTTAATATAGTCGCTAAAACTGGGGGTTAGGAGTCGTTGTACCTATTTAGGACTGATCATCTAACTTAAGTATTTAAAATAAACGTTACATTCATTAGATTTTAGTTTTTATGTTAAATCACTGTGCATTATATTCAGTAAAATTTAATAGTTATGCCGAACTGATGATGTAGAAATAAACCATTTTTAAAATCAATTAAAATTGATTTTAAATCTCTTATACTATTTTCTAAACCATCCTTGATTTAAGATGGGTATCAACTTCCCCAGTCTAAACATTGGACTGGGTTCTCAACAATTTTTTGGTATAATAAATTGTTAATTTCAATGAATTACTTTGATAGTCCTGATAGAAAATTTTATATATCTATTATCTGATTAATCTTTATTAAATTAGAGAATATTATATATAATATATCTATTAGAATTTAGCTCTTAGTTCTATTTTAAGCTCTATTTATTCTTAAGTAAAAAATTTATTTTGTTGTCTATTTATGAAGTATTTTTACCCTTCAACTAGTATTTTGAAGTTGTATTAACTGGTTTAGTGAAATACAATATATATCTTGCTAATTCAGGGTTTTATGTTAGGGTTTTTGCTATATTTTTCTTGTTGTTAAGAATAAATAACTTCTTTTCTTTACTTAGTTTATTTGTAGTTTTACAGAGCTTTTTATTAATCACATCGTCAAGTTACTTAGTGATTTATTTTTTAAATAAACTGATGTTTTTTAAATAAATAGTATTGTTACTGTCATATTTTACAGATTATAAGGGATGTTCGGCAAATAATTAAATCTAATTATTTGAGAAAAAGAACGCAACCCTCGAGCCAATCTTCAATCTATTTATAAAATAAGTCTACTTGCCAATCTGTAGATGTACTTTATGTCTACAGATTAGTAAAAATTCCCTGTAGTTATAGAAGACTTGACGATAAAAGTGTTAAATAGGTTAAAATACAAAAAATATGCGATTTGTAGACTTATTCTTTAGGATAATTATTAATGACAACTGAATCTTTAATTCCAGTAGTAGTAAACGGAGCAGCAGGTAAAATGGGGCGTGAAGTCGTTAAGGCTGTTTCTCAAGCTGAAGATATGATGTTAGTCGGAGCAGTAGATCACAACCCTGATTATCATGGGCAGGATGTCGGAGAAGTAGCTGGATGTGGGGCATTAGAGGTACCGATTATTAATGATTTGCAAAGTATTTTAGTGTTAGCCGCCGAAAAAAAGGTACAAGGGGTCATGGTGGATTTTACTCGCCCCGATGGGGTCTATGAGAATGTGCGAAGTGCGATTGCTTATGGAGTACGGCCAGTGGTAGGAACAACAGGATTAAGTGAAGAAAAAATCAAAGAATTAGGAGAATTTGCTGAAAAAGCTAGTACCGGATGTTTGATTATCCCTAATTTTTCCATTGGTATGGTGTTATTACAACAAGCGGCTATTCAAGCATCCCAATACTTTAATCATGTAGAGATTGTTGAACTTCACCATAATCAAAAGGTAGATGCACCCAGTGGAACCGCTGTTAAAACGGCTCAGATGTTGTCAGATTTGGGCAAAATGTATAACCTTCCTTCTGTGAAAGAAACAGAAACTATTCAAGGAGCAAGAGGCGGGTTAGGAAATAATAATATCAGAATTCATAGTGTGCGTTTACCTGGCTTAATCGCCCACCAAGAAATTCTTTTTGGGGCAAAAGGAGAACTTTATACTCTACGGCATGATACCAGCGATCGCTCTTGTTATATGACGGGAGTTTTATTGGCTATTCGCAAAATAACTCAACTAAAATCTCTGATTTATGGACTAGAAAAAATTCTATAAAATAAAAAAAATTAATAATTTTGCATAGATAAACTTTAAGTTAAAAACCTAGTATACTTCTTGTTTAAATCTAGTTCATGCGCTATTAGCATGAATATTGACGAAGCATAAATAAAATTAATATCGTCTCAATAAAACTTGATATAATCAAATTTATTCTCATTCTGCCTGATATTGAATTAATATGAAAGGCAAAACAATTAATGCCTTAAATGAAATAGAAGAATCAACATTCCAAGTTGTTAATTGTTCAGGAGAGGGTTTGTGACTTTAGGCTTTGCTAATCCAATGTGGCACAAATTTGACATCATCTTTAGCAATAGTAATCCCGACTTCTATTAAGTCTAAATGTTTAGTTACAAAAATGATAGATAGTATCTTTTTTGCATGGAGCGTTAAATATTGCCATTTAACATCAGAAAGATCTTCACTAAAGCGAGTTTCAAGGTTGTTCATTGATTAATTTGCCACAATAACCGCAAAGATAGATTATGAATCAACCTCAAGGAGTATACAAAACATTATGAATCAACCTCAAGGAGTATACAAAACATTATGAATCAACCTCAAGGAGTATACAAAACATTATGAATCAACCTCAAGGAGTATACAAAACATTATGAATCAACCTCAAGGAGTATACAAAACATTATGAATCAACCTCAAGGAGTATACAAAACATTATGAATCAACCTCAAGGAGTATACAAAACATTATGAATCAACCTCAAGGAGTATACAAAACATTATGAATCAACCTCAAGGAGTATACAAAACATTATGAATCAACCTCGAGCTGTTGTCTTGCTATCTGGAGGTTTAGATTCAGCTACCTCAGCTGCAATCGCTCTCTTCAAAGGTTACAATCTAATTGCCCTTTCTCTACGCTATGGACAACGCAACGAAAAGGAATTAGCAGCAGCTAAGAAGATCGCTCAAGACTTAGGCATAAGCGAACACTACATTACTGATGTTAATATTGCTCAATGGGGAGGATCATCCTTAACTGATAAGTCTTTGACTATTCCTCAAAAGGGAATTCAATCTGATATTATTCCCTCTACCTACGTTCCAGGAAGAAATACTGTTTTTATCGCTCTTGCTCTCTCTCTAGCAGAAACTAAAGAAGCTAAGGCGATTTTCATAGGGATTAATGCTGTAGATTATTCAGGATATCCTGATTGTCGTTTGGACTATCTTAAAGCTTATCAAATGTTAGCTAATTTATCTTCAAAAGCAGGAATTGAAGGCAATGCCCCTCAATTAATTGCCCCTTTACTTAGGAATTCCAAAGTAGATATTGTACACCGCGCTATTGCTCTAGGGGTAACCATTGAGGATACTTGGTCTTGTTATCAAGGAGGAGAAACCCCCTGTGGCTTATGTGATTCTTGTCGTATACGTGATTTCGCCTTAATTGAGGCAGGATACCCTGAATTAGCTACTCCTAAAGGGAGAAGACGATTAACGAACTTCGAAAGTTAGAAGAAGAAAAAGTCTTTTACTTCATTCGTATAAATCCGAAAAATAGGACAAAACAAAATTGATGGAATGTAGAGATGATAAAGTTTTGTTTTTTGACAGATTAGGATATCAGCTTTACGATAAAACCTAAATTTGTCCCTTTAATCAACAGCTTCTTCAGTAACTATAAAACTTAAATAACTAAGTAAGGATAATAGATAGTCAAGCATACTTTCCATTCCTTAGAATACTTATAATCTAAGGAATGGAAAAAATGATCCTTGTTTTTTATAATTTTTTAGTTTAGAATTTACCATAATTAGGTTAATAGTAATTTCGTTACAATAAATTATTTTTTATTTTATAGAAGTAAGTATTGCTACAAAAAGATTTATATCTAATAGTTGAGATTAGATTACTATTCGAGATCTTCTTGAAGAGAAAAATAATTTTTTTAATAAAGTAAAATATTGTTCATATAAACTAATTTTAAAAAAAATTATAATCATTAAACAACGTTTATTCTCTTACATTATAGCAAATTAGATCTAAGCTTTAATCACAAAATTAACAAATATCAATGCAGCTGAAATTTTAAGTATTTTATTTTTCATCATACTTTTTAAAGATCAATAATCCGTGTTCTTATTATAACAGTTATTTTTATTGAGGTTTACAAAACTAACGTTTTGTTCGAACAAGATCATAAAGTTGTTCTATTTAACTAAGAGGATAAACTTGCACTAGTAGATAGAATATAAGATAATTATGGCGCGTATAAAGATCTTGCTCTACTAACACAAAAATCATCTCTTTCAAAATTTAATACTATGTTTGATAACGATAGTTGTAAATTAAATGTTACTTAATCTTTGGTAAAAATTTTATTATATAAGATTGAATATTTTGTTGATGTTCATTCAACCTTGATTTATTTAAGATCTCAACAAATGTCCTATTGTGATAAAAAGTAAAGTTAAAAATAGAATTTATAAAACCTAAAAACGGCAGACTTGTACTTCTATTCGTTCTACTTATCTCTAAGGTCCTTATAATTGGAGTAATTTACTTGACAAAACTATTGATGATTTCTTCCTGTCTATTCCTGGAAATAGATTACATTCTACTCAATTTTACTATGTTCAAGATTTAGTTGAAGAAATTGCTTCTTCACTAGAAGATAAAGAAGTGATAGGAAAAATTTATAAAATTTGAGGATAACGTTATATGATCTTTAATGGATTAGCTTATACCTGTGAAATGGCGGTGAGACACTCAGCAGATGAGCTCAAAAGTATTGGTTATAATTTCAAGCAATTTAACTTAAGTAAAAAAAAAATTCTGCTAATATTTATTAAATATTAAATAAATTAAAATAGTCACAAGAATATCATTGATTTTGGGGCTTAAAAGATTATTTTAAGAATAAAAATTTGGTATTATAGCATCACAGAACTAACATAGATTTTCTCCTTGATAATTAAAGTTTAACTACCTGAGGTACATATCAAATTATTCTAGTTTAAACCAAACAAAAATTAAGCTATATAACCTAGAATTATTTATGAAAAATATAATTTATAGATTTTTCATAAACAGCTTTCTTCGATTGATGAAAGAATGCTGAAGGATATTTTAATTTATTAATTTTAACGACTTTAAAAAATAAATCATATTAATTTACCTTCTCACCTCCTATTAAGAGGTTTTCTGAATTATTATTAGACAATCCTGAAGAGGATGGATTTTTTTGTTTTTCTAATTCTTGTTTCATAGTTTTTAAGATAGTCGCAAGGTTTTCTTCTTCTGGGAATAATTGAACTAATTTTTCCATTGGGACAATAGCCCCTTCTAAGTCTTTGAGTTTTAATTTTGCTTCTATTAATCCCTGTAGGGCAGCAGCATTTTGGGGTTCACGTTTTAATACCTGTTCATAGCCGTCTGCGATTGCTTGTAACTTTTCTTGTTGGGAACTGTTGGTGGTGGAGATTGCTAATGGATGCGGAGATTGATTGATTGAACGCGAGAGGGGAAGTATCATAACTCCTAGTAAAGCTAAACCTGAGAGAATAATAACAATTCTTTGCAAGGATTTTTGAGGATTATTGGACATAATATTAAGGTTCTAGAGCAAATATTATTAGTTTAGTTAGTGAAATAAAGTCGATATAACACAGTATACAATGCCACATAAAGGTTTATTTCTCTTGCAAAAATATCCTCTAAGTATATCTATGAAAAACGGCTAACCCCAATCCAAAACTCCCTAGACAAACTATCATCAAAATAAACAAAACCTTCCATTGTGGATACCCTTTATCTTGTAGTTCCAACTTTCCTAGAGTAGCTGCACACAACAACAACAGTAGCTTGATAAAATACTCTAGCCAACAAACCATCAAGACAACGGCAAAAGTCCACCAGAGCACCGAAATCATAGCGCGATTATCGGATTTAAACCCACTTCCAAATACAATAGTAATCAACGCAACCGGTGCTGCCACCAAACTTGCAGTAATTGTTAGGACGAGAACCCCAGCTAAGATGTGCAACATCAAAAATACTGTGTCACTTTCGAGAAGCCATCCCCAAGTTTTCCCTTGTTGAATCAAGGAACAAGTCAAGGATGAGACAGAAAGGCCTACATTCCAGCCAAACAGACAATAGGTGCAAAAAACAACACTCAACGAAAGGAAAGAAGATTTAGTTGACCATGACATCGTCGGATGATAAGCGAAACCTGCTAATTTTTATTAGAATTACGTTTTCTTTTAAGTTTTGGTTAAAGTATTTAAACAGTCTAATTCGCTTAGAGATAATCATGGGACAAAACATGTTTTTGTAGGTTAAAAAGCCCATTCTGTACCGCGTAAAATGCTCATGGTTAGGAGTATTTCACGACATAATCTGAATTATATAATTGAAAAAGACATAGGACAACGGATTTCTGAAGTGGGATAAATATCTCAGGTTCATTCTACTTTAGTTAGAGATCGTCTGTAGGTTGAAAATAAAAAAAGACTTTGTTTTATTTAAGCAAACTTCTTGAGTTGAAAATCTGAAACAGTGATCTTTGAAAAGTCCACCTTTTGAAGTAAATAGGGTATATTAACAAAATAACAAGACAATACTAGTTTAAGTGTGCCCTGCCTGCATGGTAAGAACTTCTAACTAAAGGGCCTGAACGGACGTGGTAGAATCCTAGAGACCGCCCTATTTTCTCTAATTCCTCAAATTCTTCAAGAGCCCAGTATTTCTGCACAGGAAGGTGGTCTAAAGACGGACGCATGTATTGTCCTAGAGTAAGGTTATCACATCCCACTTTTCTTAAATCTTTGAGGGTTTCGATAATTTCTGTTTCTGTTTCCCCATGCCCCAACATCAATCCGGATTTGGTCGGAATGGATTCATCAAGTTCTTTGACCCACTTTAAAACACCTAGAGACCGCTCGTATTTAGCCCCTCTTCTCACGAGATTTTGCAGACGTCTAACGGTTTCAACATTGTGATTGTAACAGGCAGGCTTAGCAGCTACAATGGTAGCGACTCGTTCTCTTTGAGTAATTTCTCCTTCTCTTCCTCCCCAAAAGTCAGGGGTTAGTACTTCAATCTCAGTATGGGGGTTGCTCCGACGAATGGATTCCATAACCCTGACAAACCAGTGAGCACCTCCATCAGTTAAGTCATCCCGTGCTACAGAAGTTAAAACAACATAGAGTAATCCTAATAAATTGACCGATTCCGCTATTTTCTGCGGTTCTAAGGCATCTAATGCCATGGGAGAATGACCTTTATCAACTTGACAAAACCCACACGAACGGGTACAGGTTGGACCCATTAACAGAAATGTCGCTGTTTTCTGCGCATAACATTCCCCTCGGTTTGGACAACGACCTTCTTCACATATTGTATAAATATTTCTTCGTTTGGTAATACGTTGAACAGCAGAAATCTCACTGGCTTTACCAATAGAGCGTCTGAGCCAAGGAGGAAGAGATATCAGGTTTGTTCGGTAGTGATTATTAGTTGATGTACTTTTTTCCATAGTTAATATGGTATAGAAAATTACACTTTTCTAGTGATCTAAACTATAAGGAAAATATTTAACTTTTTTATCAAAGTCTGTTTTTAAAATTACCCCTTGTCTTAGTAAATCATGTTTGGTTAACTAAGACAAGGGGTAATTTTAACTTCTGATGCATTCCCCTTGACAAAAATAATATACTCTTCTAATCATAGCCGTGTAGTAAAAATTCTCAGAAACAAATATATTATTGGCAAAATTTACTTAATAGGAAGGAAAGATTTTTTCTTGAAGTGTGGCGGCTATGCTTAAATCACTATCCAATTGAATTCGAAGTTAATTTTTGTATTCAAGGAATAAAACAAATTGCTTAAAACTATTAATACTACCTGAATAAACTGCACAAAATATCTCGGCTAAAAAATAGAAACTAGACCGATTTGCTGCCAAAATAGATGTTATTGAAGTAAAACCTGATGAAAGTACGCATAATATAAAATCTATTAATGTTGACAGCCAAGAGGAATAATTTAACTAAAATACAGATGATAAGACTTGAGAATTAGACGTATATTAACTTAGGGTTTCTCAGTTAATTGGCTACTTAAAAGTGAAAAGTTCAACTAAATTGATTAACATCTTTTTTACTTTCAAAAACTGGCAAAGTAAACCAAAACTTGGCCCCAGCATTTGGATTAGTGATCACCCCAATTTTCCCCCCATGGGCTTCAATAATTTGACGACAAAGGTAGAGTCCTAAACCTAACCCTAATGTTTTTTTTGCCCGATCTCCTCGGTTATATTTTTCAAATAAGTTTTCTGCTTGTTCTGAATTCATTCCTACTCCATCATCAGTTAAGGTACAGATCACCATTTTTTTATCTTGAGAAAATTTTTCGATAACTTTTTGAGTATAAAAAGCTAATTTTTGAGAAGTTACAACTTCAGCATTTATGGTTAGTTTTAAACCTGGGGGATTATGTTTAAGAGCATTAGATAACAAATTTTCAAACACCCGCCATAAGCGGTCACTATCTCCATTAACTACTGGCAATTCAGGAGAAATTAGGACAGCCAATATACCTTGATGTTCTTTCAGTATTGGTTGCCATTCTGCAGCTAATTTCTGACTTAATGAAAATAAATCTAAGGAGGTACAATTAAGATGAACTCCTCCCATTTCAAATTGTTGGGTCTCTACTAAAGAATTAATTAAATTAAGTTGGCGATCACAACTAGCTACTATCTGTTCTAATACTTCATTAGACATTTCTATGGTTGGCTTATTTTCTTTTCTTCCTTTTTTAAGTAAGTTTTTTAAAACCATGGCCATCCCTAACACAGGATTACGTAAGTCGTGAGATACCGCGTGAAGGTAAACTCGTAAGGTTTGTTCCGTTTTTTTTCGTTCTTTTATTTCTTGTTGAAGTTGCTTTTTTTGCCGTTGTATAGTTAATTGATTTTCGACTCTAGCAATAACTTCCTCTTCTTGAAATGGCTTGCAAATATAGTCTACTCCTCCCACTTCAAAAGCTTTTACCTTATCTAAAATATCGTCAAGTGCACTAATGAAAATAACAGGAATCTCTTTGGTATTTTGATTATCTTTTAGGGTTTGACAAACTTCATAGCCATTGATTCCTGTCATATTAATATCTAACAAAATGACATCAGGGGGAACTTGAGATACAGTTTTTAAGGCCATCTGTCCATTAAGAGCCTTACGGACTTTATATCCCTGTTCTGATAACATGGCTGAGAGTAAACGCAGGTTGTCAAGAGTGTCATCAACGACAAGAAGATTGCCTTTTTCTGAGATCATAAGCTGCTAATCATCTAAATTATTATTAACTATTGCCTTATTTGTTAATTCAATAATCTGGCCAAAAAGAAAGTCATTAGCCCAGTTTTTTAGAGTAACAGCTAAAAGCTCACCTGTTGGAGTAATTTGAGTAATTAAATCTAGTATGGCATCATCGCTGCACTCTATAGCAGCTTGGTAAATTTGACTGATCCATTCAGGAGACATCATAGATAATAGTTGCAATAAATCATCGGAGGTATCTTCTTTAACTTCAACATCTGTTTCCCCTGTTTGGTTATCTTCTTCTCTTATAGACTCGTAAATATAGCAAACACCAAGGTGATGAGCGATCTTATCCCATAAAACTTCTTCTCGAAAAGGTTTTCGCATAAAGTCATCACATCCAGCTGATAAGACAACATTACGTTCCTCTTCAAAGGCACTAGCAGTTAAAGCGATGATTACGGTAGCCTGCCCTTTGGTAGTAGTTTTGATGCGTTGGGTAGCTTCGTAGCCATCGATAATAGGCATTCTCATGTCCATTAACACTAGATGGGGTTCCCACCTTTCCCAAATATCAATGGCTTCTTTTCCGTTGCTGGCTTGACGAACTTCAAACCCCATCGATGAGAGCAATTTAACTAACAGAATTCGACTTTCTAGGCGATCATCCACAGCTAGAATACGGTATCGGGGTTGGCCAGAAGCTAATCCAATGACTTTACAAATAGGGGTTTTCGTTTGAATAGCACTAGCCAATGCTATCTGTCCCTTAATTGTAAAAGTAAATAAACTGCCTTGTCCCAGCACGCTATTAACCTGAATATCACCTCCCATTAACTGCACAAACTTCTGACTAATGGGCAGTCCTAATCCTGTTCCCTCTTGAGCATTACGTCCGGTTTCTGTCTGTCCAAAAGTGGCGAATAGTTGATCTATCTCTTCGGAGGCAATACCTAGTCCAGTATCTTCGACTTCAAAGGTAATCATAATTTCTTTTGATTCCCGATTCCCTTTCACCCGCAGGGTGACACCCCCTTCATCGGTAAATTTAATGGCATTGTCTAATAAATTGATTAAAACTTGCCGTAATTTCCTTTCATCGGTGGTTAGGTATTGGGGAACTTCTGGGGTATATTCAAAAATCAGTTGTAACCCTTTAGCTTCAGCTTGTAACCTTAGCATAGCTTCTATGTTAGAAAGCAAGCGATATAGGTCAAAACTATTCTGGTTTAAACTCGTGCGGCCTGCTTCAATTTTGGACATTTCTAGGATGTCGTTGAGCAACGTTAATAAATGCTCGCCACTGCGTGAGATGATCGACAAATTCTGCTGCTGTTCTTGACTTAAAGTGCGATCACGTTGCAATACCTGAGTGAACCCTAAAATAGCATTGAGAGGAGTCCGTAATTCATGACTCATACTAGCCAAAAATTCACTTTTAGCACGGTTGGCGGCATCTGCAGCTTCCTTAGCTTTTTTCAGTGCTATTTCCGCTTGTTTGCGTTGAGTGATATCTCGCACTATAGCGGTAAATACTTTACGTCCCTTAAGTTTAATTTTAGAAATTGAGACTTCGGCTAAAAATTCGCTTCCATCTTTACAACGACCAAAAACAGGGCTACGACCTCCCATTTGTCGAGCAATTTCAGAGGCTATACTGAAATCCTTAATATGTCGGTGGTGACTTTCACTAAACCTTTGGGGAATAAGTAGATCAAAGGGGCATCCCAACACTTCTGATGCTTGGTAGCCAAAAGTTTTCTCGGCAGCGTGATTAAACAGGGTAATACACTGATTTTCATCAATAGAAATAATCGCCTCATTCGCATTATCTAAAATGCCAGCAAATCTAGCTTTAGATTCAGTTCGTTCTTCTTCTGCTTGAGATCTTGCTTGGGCAATAGCCAGGAATTCTCCCACTAGTTTTAAGACATTTACGTCTTCTTGAGTCCAATATTTGGTAATTTTTCCGTCAAACCCAAGATAACCTAACGTTTGACCAGTAGCTACCATAGGAACTACTACTAGGGTGGGGCTAAGACTATTTTTAAACATCTCCCTTTCGTTGATCGCCTGTCGGGGTAGATCTTCTAGTGAGTTAACTCGAATAGGATGGCCTTTCAGGAGTTGGTCTGAAAACCAGGGAAAGTCTTGTAAAGTAATATTTTTAGACTGTTTTTTAGTAGAGGGAATGTTTTGGTTAAACCATTCATGGGTCATATTCCAAAGGCATTGTTGAGGAGAATGACGTATGATGTAGCCTCGATCACCGTTGGTGAATTCTCCTAAAGCTGCTAGAGTAAATTCAACGGCAGGATTGAAGTCTTGATCAATTAATTGTCGAGCAATACTGCTAAGTAAACTATCACGTTGAGCTTGCTTTTTTAAGGTTTCTTCTCGTCGTTGGCGATCAGTGATATCCCTACTAATTCCAATTGATCCCATTAAGTTACCATCAGGGCAGCAAAAGGGGGTTTTCAAGGTGTCGAGAAGACGACGGCTCCCATCAGGATAAGTAATCCATTCTTCATTACGATGAGCTTGTTTTTGGTGAATCATAACACGATCTTGCTCCCGAAAAAATATGGCTTTTTCAGGACTAAAAAGATCAAAATCTGTTTTTCCAATAATATCTTTTCTGTCACGTCCGACAAAAGTTTCAAAGGCGTTATTACAGACTTTATAAACCCCTTGAGGATCTTTACAAAAGATAAAATCAGGAATGCAATCAATTAGAGAGCTTAATAGAATTTGCTCTTGTTTGTGATCGCTAATATCACTGTGTGTTCCTACCATTCTAATCGGGTTTCCTTGTTGATCCCAAAGAGCTTGTCCTCGTGATAAAATCCACTTATAAGTTCCATCTTTACATTTGAGTCGAAATTCAACCGCATAATGGCTGGTTTGTCTTTCCAAATGAGCTTGCACTGTGGACATTACCCTTTCTCTATCTTGAGGATGTAGCAACATTTTCCAGGTATCAAAATGGTTAGATAAATCTTCATTTTGATACCCTAACATTTCTTTCCAACGATGAGAAAAGAAAAGCTCATCGGTTTTGAGGTTCCAGTCCCAAATTCCCTCATTTGTTCCTTGCAATACTAATTGCCATCGTTGTTCACTTTCGCGCAATTCTTGTTGAATTCTTAAGGTAGCTATTTGGGCTGCTTGTAAGGTCGCAATTTCCCTTTGTAGTTTTTGGATAATTTGGATAGAGTTTAGTTTTTTGTTGGGAACTGGCATAAGTATGAAGAAGGTTAACTGCCTTATGTCGAACTTAGGTTACGAAACTATCTTGAATTAGGATCAAGCCCATTAGTCATATAATTCTATATCGAAAGTTTTTCGAACTACCTCAAAACATTAAAAATTATTTTTTAACTATCTTAGTCAACTATTTTCTAGCTTAGTTTAAGATAGTCAGTGTGAAAAACCTTTCTGGTTAAGAATAGATTGAACGCCTTGTTGAGAAATAGCAGCACGAATTTGTTTAGTGCACCTTATCTAGGCTAGTCGAACCTAATAGCCCTTAATTTTATACTGCAAAATGTTATGGATATTTTAATATCTTTTTTAAGAATAATCGTCGGGGAGTTTTTAATAACCAACTTTGCCAAGCCAACTCAATCCTTTGGATTTGATAACCATTATTAAGATAAAGTCGTTTGGCTGGGTAATTATCTTCTAAGACGTGCAAACTTAGAGAGCGATGTCCCCATTCTAAGGCAACTTGCTCACATTTCTGGAGTAAATGTTTAGCTACGCCCTGTTTTCGATAGGCATGGCTAACGGCTAAATTACTAATATACAAAGATTGAGAATAGAACCTAGAACCCAGAGTGATTTCTACTGTACCAATAACTGATTCTTGAGAATCATTGAACGTCTCACTAGGAACCATGGCTACTAAACAACAATAATAAGGAGAATGTGATCGAAACCTGGTGCGCAAATCTTCATGAATTTCCAACCTAAATAAAGGTTGTAGCCAGGAAAGCCATTGTTTAGGGCTATAAAAACTCCCGATCAGAACCTCGGTAAGCCCCTTAATATCACTCATTTGAGCCACTCGTACTATCACGGGGAGTCTTCCCAGGTCAATATTACTTGGCTTTTGGGAATAGGAGGAAACCTCGTTATAAAACTGACATAAATCCACAAAAAATCCAATTTCAAGAGAAATAAGTATAATTTTAGTTTTTATACGTCTATTCTGTTTGAAAACAGTTATTTTTTAGCTTTAACTCTCTTCGTTTCATTAAATAATACGCTGGTATTCTAGCATTTGCCCTTTGATAAAGAAGTGTGGGAATATACAGAACATGGCATTCTTTGTTTCATGTTATGTCACCTGTTTAAGAAAAACATCAAATTACTATTAGCTATTGACTTAGTAACCATCTTTAAATAAACTCTAAAAACGCAAATTATTTTTTTCTATCTATTAAAGAAATTAGAATTAAATTCTAATTTCTTTAATAGATATTTTATTAGAGTAACTCTTTTTATTTAAAGTTTATTTAACTACCTTATTTAAGCAGATGCATCTTCAAAGATATTGATAGAAGTTGGACAAAATATAAATTTAATAGATTATTATTTAATAATCTATTAAATTTAGTTTCAACTAAACCACTTGTGTACATTGAGTAATGAGCAATGACAATTACTGTGTCTATCTACTTTTATTTACAAGATCTATAGTTTCCTGAAGATATTTACCCTTGAAATCTAAATATTTTATCTACTTACTGGTATGATTTCTTATTTTTTTTAAAAAATTAATAATTTTTCTAAAAGTTAATTGTACTTTTTCATTTTATTTTTATTTAGTGAACAATCATTGGCTGTTACAAGATTATAAATTTGTTATTTTTGTTTTTTTGTGCTTAAAGATTTTTTTGCTTTAGGGGAAAATTATTAGGTTGTAATTAAATTACAATAATAAGCTTTTTTTAAAAAAATTAACTGATTTTTTATGTAGTTTAATATTTAGTTTTATCTTAGATTTTTATCTTAAATATATTTATCTTTGTATACTCAAATAAGTATTAATTATTAATTTTTTTTTATATTTACATTAAATACCTAGTATTAAGATGAAGATAAATGAATAAAATTGTACTCTAATTACTTGAGTAATAGCTAGGATTGTCGTTATTATATTAATTGCTGCAATATCCTAATATATTACTCTAATAATAGTAGCTTAATTAAATTGATGTGGTTCCTAAATAATATCATTGTTATGCATATATTGATAAATACTTATATTTAAAATGCTAATATTTTTATTTATCAAAGATTAACAATTTAAAAAATAAATAAATATAAATATCGTTTTAAATAAATCTTAAGATATGTTCTTCCTTTCAATAAATAATATTTAATATCGATTGAGGTATATATTTTAAAAGTGTAGATTTTAAATATTAAACACCTAAAATAAAAAAAAGTTATTTTACTCAACCCTGATAAATAATTGTATATAGGATAAACTACATACAATTATTTATGATAACATATTTTGGGCTGTAATAACTTTAGCAACTACTAAAAAATATGTTTATAATTAAAGTATTTATCCACCAAAGTCTTTCCAGTATCCTGTTTTAGTTTATTGTCTATGATAGGATGCACAGAGATTAAAGATTTTCTTATCTACAATCTCACGGTCAATTTTAAAAACCCAATACATAGTGAATAATATTGTAGATAGTTACTTCAAAACCTATTGGTAAGATCATAATATTTATTTAGACAATCAAGAGTATTGTTATCAATATTTTTTAAGTATTTTTAATACTTAATTAATTTTTACCTTCACTTCAGTAAATATATAAAAAAGCTATCCTTAAATCACCTTTATATATCATTTTATAACTTCCATTGAACTATAAAACTAAACCCTTATTAAAATAATAAAACCAGTTACAGTAATTTTGTAAATTTTAGAGTTATATTTCCATATTTTTAGATAAGTACGTTGTATTTAAAACTCATGTAATTCCTATAAATTTTGTAGAAAATAATAAATTATTAGGTATTTTATAGAAAAATATTTTTCAGTAGGTTTTGCAAATTATCTATAAATTTGATGATAACCTTCCTTTTATTTCTTATATAACTATTAATTCTCTAGATTTAATCAGACCAAGATTTCTATTAGGTATGGATAGATTGTCAAAGTCGATCACCTCACTTGATTAGTACGTAATGGTAGAATGTGAAAAATATACCAATAATTTTCCTAGTTAATAATATTATTATGATGAGCAGCACTTATTTTGCTACTGTTGCGAGAGGATTAGAAGAAATTGCAGCTAAAGAATTAAAATCACTAGGAGCAAAGGCAGTAAAACCTGATTTTGCAGGAGTTCATTTTCACGGAAATAAAGAATTATTTTATCGAGTAAATTTGTGGTCAAGAATTATTTTTCGAATTTTAGTTCCCATCAAAGAAATCAAGAGTTGTAATGCAACTCAGTTGTATAAAAACGTTTATAAGATAGATTGGTCTAAGTATTTACAACCCCATCAAACATTTCTTGTTAATTGTACTGGAAGCAATCAAAATTTAAATCATACCCATTTTACAGCGTTACAAATTAAAAATGCTATTGTTAATCAACAAAAAAGACGGTTTAACACTCGTTCTAATATTGATATCAAAAATCCTGATATTATTATCAATGCTCATATTAATGATAATCATTGTCTTCTAAGTCTAGATAGTTCAGGCAGAAGTTTACATCGGCGAGGATATCGTTCAGCTATGGGATTAGCACCTTTAAAAGAAACCCTAGCAGCTGCTTTATTAGATATGGCTAATTGGGATGGGAATATTCCTTTTTTAGATCCTATGTGTGGTTCAGGAGTTTTACCTATTGAAGCGGCCTTAAAAGGGCTCAATATTGCCCCAGGCTTATATCGAAATAAATTTAGTTTTCAGAATTGGCTTGACTTTGATTCAACTATTTATTCTAAAATAGTTGAAGAAGCCAAAAATAAACAATTGGCCAGGCTAAAAGCTCCTATTTTTGGAAGAGATAAAGATCGAGATGTCATTGGACAAGCGTCCATTAACATAACCGCTTGTGGTCTTGATAAAGACATTAAATTAAATCAAGTTCAATTAGAAAAAATTGAAGCCCCAGCCGACAGGGGTATTATCATTTGCAATCCTCCTTATGGGAAGCGTATTGGTAGTTCCGAACAATTAGCGACATTATATAAGTTATTAGGTGATGTCTTAAAGCAACGTTTTAAAGGCTGGAATGCTTATATTTTGACAGCAAATAAAGAATTAAGCCAACAAATAGGATTAAGAACTTCTCGTCGTATTCCTGTTTATAATGGTTCTCTTCCCTGTACATTACTTAAATATGAATTATATTGATTTAATTTATAAGCAGGAATAATCCTGAAACAGGAAATTCAGTTTAAGATTTTAATCATGGCAGGTTTCAAAAGGGCTAGGATATTTCATTATTTCTTATTCCCTTAAAATAATAGTTGAGGCTGTCCTAAATAACTGCCAAGTTGCTCAAGACAGCCTGTTAGATTTCATCCCATCCAGTTACCCCTGAAGACATAACATAACTAGTAACTGTTGATTCAAAGAAATTTGCTTTAGTATGCGCTGCCTTTTTAGTATCAGAAAACCGCTCTAAATGAGAGTAGGGACTCTTGTTATATTTAATTTCTGAATAAAGAGGATCTAGCCCGATTGAACGCAACCGAATATTAGCTAAATATTTTGTATATTGTTCGGTACTAGACTCAGTAATTCCCAATATATTGTCACCAATAATATGATTAGTCCAACGGCATTCATGTTCGACGGCTTTAGCAAACATATCATAAATTTGATCGACAGAATGAGGAAATACTTTTCTCGCTTCTGGAATTAATTTTTGATACAGACGAACATGACTTAATTCGTCTCGGTTAATCATTTTAAAAATATCAGCTGATCCTGGCATTAACATCCTTGACGCTAGATTGTAGAAATAGATGAAGCCATTGTAAAAATACAATCCCTCTAATAAAAAGTCTGCCATTAACGCCACAAAATAATTTTCAGAACTTGGATCATCAATATATTTTTGGTATAAACTTGCAATGAACTCACAGCGTTCTTTTAAAACTTTATCAGTACGCCAAAACTCATAGACATGATTGCGTCTTTCTGGAGGGATAATCGTTTCAATGATGTATTGATAACTTTGATTATGCATTCCTTCTTGGGAAATTTGTTCCGCCATACAGAGGCTAACTTCCGGTGCTGTTACACTACTTTTAAGGTGTGGAATATTACAGGTTTGAATCGAATCTAAAAAGGTAAGATAAGCTAAAATTCCTTCGTAAGCATACCGTTCATCACTAGTTAAATTCGTGTAGTCTGTCACATCTTGGGTAATATCTAGCCGTTGGGGAATCCAGAAGTTCTCCCTCATTTGTTGATATAAACTTACCGTCCACGGAAACCTAACATCATTAAGTTGCATTAGATTTGTTGTGTTACCAAACCAAATAGAACGGTTTTCTATAGTATCATCCCCATCCGGATTAAAAATAGGGTTGATGGGCATTTGTCTAGGCAATTTAGTATTAGTTATTATCATAGTGTAATTAAATTAATATACAATTTTTTATGTACAACTAAGCCTATCGTATTATAATTTTACATAAAAATCAGTTAATTGAATCCCCAAAATCTAATTTTTATTTTATTTTTATAATTTTATTGATTTATATGTTAATTTAACCTAAATAGGGTTTTAAATAAAGAATTAGATGAATCTAAAAAAAATTCCTGACAATACAATGAGATAATCCTATTTTATTGGCAATATCTTAAAAAAATTCTAGATTGTGCTCAATCTTTCAATAGTATCTAAAAATATATTTATGACATTTAAAATATTTAATTGCTTAATATCTTTTTCAATTATTTATGTATTCAATATTTTTGATGAAATCTTAACAAATTTCATTTAGATAATTTTTGAACAATTTTATTTAGGTAGATAATATATATCCATAACTTTTTTGAGAAAAGATATGAATATATATAATAAAAATTTTAAAAGATAAATATGTTTCTAAATACACTTTTTTAGCTTTTCAATTTTTTTCTATTTATTAAATTAGATCAAGAAGATTGAATTGTATTATATTTTTATAACCAAAGACAGTGGTCCTTAGTATTTAAACTAAGATTTATAATCTTCTTTTAAATACATAGAAGAACGCAATCTTTTGTCTCGATTAAGATTAATCAATTTGCACAAGTGGAACAACCACTATCATACTCTTTAAAATCATCTTTTTGAACAGTTCTAACATAATAAACTGCTTTACAACCTTCTTGCCAAGCTAATACTAAAGTGTTAAAGATATCCTTAGCATTAATGGTGCGTTCTGGTTCATGGGGAAAATAAACACCTTGATTCAAATTAAACAATAATTCCATAGAAATACCTGTATCGATCCACTGCTGTATTTGCCCTACAGCTCTCACTACTTTTTGTTGATCTAAGGTTTTATTTTCAGAGTAAAACCAAAAATATTTTTCAATAAATGGTGGGGCAACGGGAACAGTTCCTTTTGCCCATTTATCATAAAAGAAACGACTATAAACTGGAAGAATACTAGCTGTACATCCTTGAACTAAAGAAGAGGAGGTATTAGGGGCAATTGCAGTAATATGTGAGTTACGAATTCCATAGGTTTGAATATCTTCCGATAACTGTTTCCAACGCTCTTTATGGGTGGCATTTTCTAAAAACCATTCTACTGGTTTTGCCCCAATTAACTTACCTTGATGCCATTCACTTCCCACAAAAGCCTGATATGGTTGTCTCTCCTTGGCTAACTCCATAGAAGCGTGAGTACACCAGTAACTAAATTCTTCAAACAACTGATTAATTTTCGTCAACTGATCATAGGACAGATGGTTCTTTGCCAACCAGTCTGCTAAGCCCATACAGCCGATTCCAATAGTACGATATTTATCATTGTGGGCTTTTGCCTCATCAAAAGGACTATTCGTAATATCAATGGTATTGTCTAAAATCCTAACAGCAACAGCACAAATATACTTTAGATCCTCGGTATCAAGATTTGCTAAATTCAAGGAGACAAGATTACAAGAATGTGACTCTTTTCCAGAGGAAACATTACTAAAGGATTCAGTGCATAAATTTACTCCAGGAATATACCCTTCATGTTTATTAGGGTTAGCACGGTTAATGGTATCTTTAAAGGCTAAATAGGGCATTCCCGTTTCTACTTGTAATCGCATAATTGTCTTAAATAAGTCACGGGCTTGAATACGCTTATAAAGAGTTATTTCCTTGCCTAATTTTTGCTCAATTATTTGATAAGCTTCCTCAAATTTTTCTCCCCACAAGTCAGCTAATTCTATGCCCAATTTAAGCCTAACCTCGTAGGGATCTACTAATGTCCATTCGTGTTTACTCATCACCCGACGCATAAATTCGTCAGTCAAAATCAACTGAGGAAAGACATCATAAGCTTTACGCCTTTGATCTCCATTTTCCGTCTGTATTTCTAAAAATTCGGGAACGTCTAAATGCCAAATATCTACCCCAACGGTGACAGCCCCCGCCCTTCTACCGCCTTGATTGACGGCGATCGCAGTATCGTTAAGTAATTTAATCCAGGGAATAATTCCTCCAGAAGCGTTGGCTTTTTTCATTACCCAACTGCCAGTAGCCCGAATTCGGCTGACATTTACCCCAACTCCACCTCCATTCTTCGAAATTCTAGCAGTGTTAGTTATTTCTGTAAAAATACTCTCTAAATTATCATCAATAGATATAATAAAACAACTCGTCAAGGATCCCCCAGGAGTTCTAAGATTAGCTAGGATCGGGGTAGCTAAAGAAATTTTACGAAGGGCGATCGCTTCATAAAACCGTTGCGCCCAAACTAATCTATTTTGGGGACTTTCTACTGTCGCCAACAATAACGCACAAGTTAACAAAGCTTCTTGGGGAAGTTCATCTGGTAACAGATAACGTCCCGTCAAAAGTACCGCCCCAGCATAATCATAGTCTGTATCCCACTCAGGATTAATCCAACTGCCAGCTTTCTTTAATTCTTCACTAGAATAAGCAAGTATCCTAGGATCGTAAGCTTTAGACTCTACCTTCATCCTAACGGTTTTATCATAGTCACCATATTGGTAGCCTCGACTGACGAGAATATCTTTCCATAAGCTCCAAATATGAAGTCTTCCTGCTACATAACGCCAACTCGGTTCATCGGGACTACACATTTCTAAAGCGCAGTTAATTAAATTATTTTGAATTTCTCTGGTAGTAATTCCGTGACGTAAGCGAGTTTTTAGTCCTGCTTCCAAGGCGATGGAATTGAGGTTATGACCTTTACAAGCCCAATCCACCACCTCCCGAATTTTTCCAATATTGAGAGAAGTCCAAGATTTATCGCGGCGAATAACATGAATTTTACTAGTTCCAAAATTAACGGGGTTTTCTTTAGTTAAAGAAGATTGATGGTGGATTACTTGAGAAGGCTCAGAAGAGGTTATGACAGTTGGCTGCATCGTTGGTGTGAACTATTTAAAAACGAACATAAACTGAAGCAATAAAATTGACATTTTTGTACTATTTATTGTACTTAATCTTATGTCAATAATTGAGAATACAGTTCTGTTTATACCACATATATAGTGTGAGTGCTAAGCATTTTACTCTATATATGGATATATGTAGATCTATAGGGATAAATATTACAACTCTTAATCTAAAATGTTAATCAACTAATTCGGATAAAATCTGTAGTACAGAAATTGCCTACTTATCTGAGTATTTTTGTTTTATTCACACTATTCAATAATTCTTCTTTTAAGCAATGCCAACTATAGGCTAATATTTGTCTTGATAATCACGAATCATCGCCTGAGTTTCTTGTCCTAATCTTCCTCTATTATCCACTTTAGAAACTAGCTTAAAAAGCTGTTCTGTCAAGTCTACACTTGGTAAACTCTCTCCTGATTTTTCTATTGTTTTTTTACCTAATCATAAATCTTTCAAAAGACATTTGATAGCGAATCCTGGATTATAGTCACCTTCAACAATCTTTCTTTGCTCCTAACTAAGTTGCTTAATGTCAAGAACTTGCTGCAGGCTTACCATGGTTAATAACTTCTTTTTTTTCTAAAATCACTTTTTCCACGTCTTCGGTAACTTTGGTTTGATGAACTAAATCTTTAGTGGTTACATCAACATAATCCCTGGCGGCAAACAATCGTAACGCCATCTCGAAAACCCGCGATCACGTGTCCTCTTCTAATCGATAGCTATAATAGATACTCATCTAGGCTATTTGTCTTTAGAACTTAATTGATTAAGGGAAATTTCTACCAAATATTGTCTTACTAGTGATCTTAAATTAGATAATATAATCAAGACAATCTTAAAGCAGTCGTTCCAAGCATCAGTGTTAAAGTGATTAAAATGAGGGCTATGATGAATTTAACTTCTGAAAACACTACAAAAAAACTCTTACTATTTTGTTAATACCACTAGTACCCATCGTGAAGTTATTGAAACGGTAATTAGTAGCCTAGCAGAAAATGAAAGTGCGATGGTTTATCTTTATGATCAAGGTTATCTTATAAAGTTTCAATATGGAAATGTAGAAGTATATGTCCAGCTTACTGAGGAGACAGATGATGATTTACTAACAGTTTGGGCGGCACTATTGCAACTTCCTGCTGAAGATGAGCAGAGGTTAGTGCGCAAATTATTAACTATGAACTGGGAAGAAACTTTAGAAACTAAATTTGAAATAATAAATGATAAAATTGTTGTCTTAACCCAACGATCTGTGGCTAATTGATCCAAAAAAGAGGTTTACCGTGCTATTACTTTGTCATCTACTATTGCTGACGATAATGATGAACTTTTACGAAAAAAATTTGGGTGACGCTCTATTAGTTATAATTTAATCATTAAATATAGTCAAACAAACTACTATTGGTTCTACCGAACTCGTCATTGAGAATTATTAATACTAATGTCCTAAAAGCTTTATTTAAAAAATGTTTTAGTTTCTAATAGTTGGCTTGTTATTAACATTATTGGCAAATTAGGCTGTGTTGGAGTCCGGCAGTTTTTTGATATCTTAAGTTCAGTACAATACTACTATCTTAATACCTATTATTTTTATGGTGAGTAATATATAAAAATTTTAAAAAATAACTAATCACAATCAATATATACAGTATGTACTACTCGAATTTATAAAAAAAAATCATAGAATATCGATCATAGTCTATACTTAAAACAATCGAGAATCAAAGACTCAGATTTACTAACTACTCACTTGACACTACTGAGTCTATTGAAATAGTTAAGAGAGGAATGGAATTAGTAAATTGATACAGTATAACCATCCAATTCTAATAAAAAAAATAACTCAAATATAATCATAAGTTTGAAAAACGGAAAGTGTATCAATTTCTAATTTCAAGCTTAAAAGACTTAAAATAGCTTACTAATTATAATCTTTACTATAACCTCATTAATATACCCTTAAAAAGGGGTAAACTAAAGAAGATAAGTAATGAACAATTATTGATTTTAAATAATTCAGTATTGAATGAGTACTCTATCTGTAGTAATAAATCTGAATAATATTTATCCAACTTTTTAAGTATCAACTATAAATTTATCCTAAAAAATATTATTAGTAACAGGATATAATTGTTAATTACTTATATTTTTTGTTTTATGAATTTATATTAATAGTCAAAAATTTTTATACACATTGTCAGGAAACAAGCTACCGTTATGTCATTAAAAATGACAACCTTAAAGGACTATTATTGTAAATAATAATAAAAAAAACTTAATATTTTTTAGAAAAATTAATCACTAAAATTGCATATTTATTGAATAAAAAATTTATTTATTAGTCAAAATATTATCTTAAATTAGACTCTCTAAAAAATTAATAAAATAACCTTGAATAAGTAGCAATAGCATTTTTAAAAACTCAAAAAATAAACTATTGCTCTACAGCAATAGCAATTTTTTAAAATAAATTAAAATATATAAAAATATAAATTTACAATAATTTTTACCTTTATAATTTAAAATTATAACCAAAATTTATTTGTGTGATACATGTAGATTATTAATTTCCTAGAGTATACCGGGACTGTTTATGGGACTAAAAGTAAAAAATATAAAATGTATTTTAACTTCTAATTATATATTTTTTTCGTACGTATATTTTTCTAAAAACTTGGTTTAAATAACAAAGAGTATATTTAAGTAACAATCAATATATTTATGATTAATCCTTCTAAAGAAGTCCTACTTTAAATAAGTTTAGAATAACGGTAAATACTTTTGATCTAAAATTGGACTAGAGCTAATATTTTTACCTCAGTGTTACACCATAAATGTTAGACCATGAGCTATTATCTATAGATTGAGGGTTAACCGTCAAACCAAAGAAAACTTTATTGTATTCTGGTTATCCCCCGGGAGCTAAAATTCCAACTTATGGACACAATGACTAGCGATAAAATCCGATTACGTAACGAATTTATTAATACACAGGTCATCACTCGCAATACAGGTAAAAAGTTAGGTGTTGTCAAGGAAATCTTAGTGGATATAGACCAACGACAAGTAGTTGCCCTAGGATTACGAGACAATGTGCTTTCATTGTCGGGAATGCCCCGATATATGTATCTTTCTAGTAGTCATCAGATTGGGGATGTCGTCCTGGTCGAAGATGAAGACGTGATTAAAACTGTCGATATTGATGCTCATTCTCCTGTTGTGAATTGCGAAGTAATCACTGAAGCAGGAGAACCGCTAGGGCGAGTTCGAGACTTCGAGTTTAATCTTAAGACCGGAAAAGTGTCCTCTATTATCATTGCTTCTCTGGGGCTACCACAAATTCCTGACCGGTTGATAAGTACCTACGAACTCTCTATTGATCAACTAATCAGTAGTGGTCCTAATCGCCTAATTGTGTTTGAAGGAGCAGAAGAGCAATTAATTCAAGTCACAGTAGGAGTCTTAGAACGTTTAGGTATTGGCCGTCCTCCTTGGGCAAAAGAAGAAGAAGATATTTACTATCCTCCCACCACCCGACCTGAGAACCAACTTGGAACCGGAATTCCCGTACGTACTCATACTCCTTTTCAAGAACGACAGTCAGTAATGGAAGAAAGATGGGATGAGGATACTTGGGAGCAGCCCATCGCTACTTCTCCCCCACAAAGACAAACTGAATCTATCTGCTACGAAGAATTAGAAGAGGATAACTGGGAAGAAGTCAGGGCTGAACGAACGGCTCGTTACGAACCACCTCGACAACAAAGAGAGCATGAATACGATGAAGTCCGGAGGGATGTTTGGGACGATGATGTTGAACTCGAACCTTATAACCCTCCTCGCGTCAATATTCCTCACAAGCAGAAACAACATAAATACTATGAAGAAGAGGCTTAAGAAGGGTCGAAAGTCAGTATGTATCGCCAAACTTATCTATCACTGTTGAAATTCTTTGCATTTTGACAAACTGTGCTAGTATCTTTGGTGAATCGACTGAAGAATTAAAACTTTTTATTCTGAAATCTATTTTAAGTCAAGACTTGGTGTAGGAGTGTCCAGGAGAATGTCAGACGCACAATTGACCCGAAAAAGACCACGAAATCCCTTTGATCCCATTCGCATCGGTATAATTGGGGTAGGCAACATGGGTCAACACCATACTCGTGTTTTTAGCTTGCTCAAAGATGTAGAATTTGTTGGTGTTTCCGATGTCAACATTGAACGAGGTTTAGATACCGCTAGTAAGTATCGAGTTCGTTTTTTTGAAAATTATCATGATTTGCTGCCCCATGTTGATGCTGTCTGTATTGCCGTGCCGACACGGTTGCATTACTCAGTAGGAATGGACTGTCTTAAAGCTGGGGTTCATACCCTTATTGAAAAGCCCATTGCGGCAAGTATTGCTGAAGCTGAATCGTTAGTCAATGCGGCAGCTGAATTTAATGGGATTCTGCAAGTGGGACATATAGAACGATTTAACCCAGCCTTCCAAGAGTTAAGTAAAGTTCTCAAAACTGAGGAGTTACTAGCCTTAGAAGCCCATCGCATGAGTCCTTATTCTCAACGAGCAAACGATGTTTCTGTAGTTTTGGATCTGATGATCCATGACATTGACTTATTACTTGAGTTGGTGGGTGATCGCGTGGTTAAACTGACCGCTAGTGGTAGCCGTGCTGCAGACTCAGGATATCTTGATTATGTTACCGCCATCTTAGGATTTGCTAATGGCATTGTCGCGACCTTGACTGCTAGCAAAGTGACTCACCGCAAAGTCCGCCGTCTAGCAGCACATTGTGAAAATTGCCTAACAGAAGCGGATTTTCTTAACAATGAAATTCTAATCCATCGTCAAACCACTGCCAATTACACTAGTGATTACGGTCAGGTTCTCTATCGTCAAGATGGACTCATCGAAAAAGTCTACACCAGCAATATTGAACCTCTCCATGCCGAGCTAGAGCACTTTGTTCACTGTGTAAGAGGCGGTGATCAACCTTCTGTGGGGGGAGAACAGGCTCTCAGGGCTTTACGCCTAGCAAGTTTAATTGAACAGATCGCCCTTGATGGTCAAGTGTGGCAACAATCTGACCAAATCTACCAAGAGTTAAATCATTTAGGCATTAGTATTTCTTAAATAAGCATTAAATCACTCAGTAGGAGTCAACAACTGTTAACTCCTACATTAGTCTGTTTGCTAAGACTTTTACGTCATGGCACTCCACAAGAAATACGGTTATTAAAATGTCGCTTGAATTTTAAGGAAACTTAAAATAAATAAACAATAAGTGCACAGTTGTCCTGTAGCAAACATCAGTGATCTCCCTAAAGGAAAATTGACAATGTAAAAAAAAGAATACAATAAACGTGCTACCCCAAACGTAATGGCCGCATAACTAGCTAAAGCTGAATCTACTTCTGTTACATAAGCTATTGATGCTGCACTAGCATAAATCATAAAAGTTTCGAAAGCATTCTGATGAGCCCAAGTAGCTCGTTGACCATAAGGAGGTAATTTTTCGAGCATAGCTCGGGGAGTAAAGCGATTATATCCAATTTGGAAGCGGGCATATCCTAGCACTAAAAATGGGACATAAATCAAGATTGACGCGACAAAAATTGAATACAGAACAATGGCACCAACTGACCAATTCATAAATCCCTCCTAGTTTTGTTTGACTAATATATCCTGTTGCCTAACCGTTTCGAAAAGATCTTTGTCATAATTTCTTAGCCCACTCTAGTCAAATCTTCGCTAATCTATTAGGGGTAGAGTTACTTTTTTTCTAACATGTTCAATTTTAAGCCAGGAGCCAAGCTCAATGTCAGACCTTAATCGCGGCATTATGAAGTTCGACGGAGCTGATAAGCCCGTTCTCGTTGCTATTTCTAGCTTCTTAGTTCTTGGAGCAATTATAGGATTAATTGTATGGGCGTTCCAAGTCGCCTATATTGTTTAAATTAACCTAAATTAATGACTGGACTATCCATCATTTTTTCCAGTGGTCCAAACGACTCTTAAGGCATTTTAAACATATATACTACTTCTGCGCCTTTCAGTCACTATTCTTATCAACTATTTTGTCCCCTATTGACTTTGACCTTTTTGCTATAGCTGAACCTGCTCCCTTGTTAGGGCAGGTTTCGCTAGATTTGGTGGCAGTTTTCCTGATGTTGCTCTTATCTGCGTTTTTTTCAGGTTCAGAAACTGCCATTACTGCTTTTGATAATTTTAAATTGAGGGGATTGATTAAGCATCAAGGAGATCCTTCGGGAATTTATCGCTTAGTCCTTGAAAAACGACGGCGTTTTATTACAAGTCTGTTGATTGGAAATAATCTCGTTAACAATTTTTCGGCTATTCTCACCAGTAATTTATTTGCCATTTGGTTAGGAAATGCGGGATTAGGGGTAGCAACAGCAGTTGTTACGATTTTTATCCTAATTTTTGGCGAAATAACCCCAAAGTCTTTGGCAATTATTAATAATCGTGCTTTTTTTCGGCTTGCTGTCCGTCCTATTTTCTGGCTGTCCCAATTTCTAAGCATGATTGGAATGGTTCAAGTTTTTGAAGCTATTACCCAAAAAACAATTTATTTATTTCAAGGCAAATCTGATAAGGTAGCGCAATATGGAGAATCTTTAACAGATTTACAGCTAATGATCGAGATCTTGGGAGGGAAAGGACATTTGGATTTGTATCGGCATCAATTACTCCACAAAGCTTTAATGCTCGATCAATTAATGGCTAAAGATGTTGTTAAACCTCGCATTGACATGACCACGATTTCCCATGAGGCTAGTTTACAATCGTTACTCAATCTGTCTTTGGAAACTGGCTTTTCTCGCATTCCAGTACAAGGAGAGTCCAAAGATCAGATTGTAGGAATTGTGCATCTTAAACAAGCTCTCCAGACGCTGCAATCGGTATCTAAGGAAACGCGTTCTCAAATCTGTGTCACCGACGCGATGGATTCTCCTGTCTATATCCCTGAGACTAAGCGGGTGACGAATTTACTTAAAGAAATGCTTCAGCAACGAATTCATATCGCTATTGTGGTAGATGAATATGGCGGAACCGTGGGTTTGGTTACTTTAGAAGATATTTTAGAAGAATTAGTTGGAGAAATTTATGATGAAAGTGATTTCCCTCATGGTCAGGGCATTCTGTTTCAGAGTAATCGCCCACCAATTCATAGCCCTTAAATAAACTTCCTGAGAAAAAATTGCATGTTGAAAATAGCTGTGTTATGATGGTTGCCTGTGGCGTAAGTGGGTCGATGCCCGAGTGGTTAATGGGGGCGGACTGTAAATCCGCTGGCTATGCCTACGCTGGTTCAAATCCAGCTCGGCCCACCACAATACTTTCCCAGGTTCTCTATTCTGCACAAATCCTATATAGGGTAAGAAGTGGAGGTCTTTGAGTGACATGTTGCCTTTGTAGCTCAGTGGTAGAGCACACCCTTGGTAAGGGTGAGGTCACGAGTTCAATCCTCGTCAAAGGCTCTTAAACTATATTTAAGTCACGGCATAATTTTTAGTTATTGCCATATCGTAAAACATCTTAGGTTTAGAAATTTCAATGGGAGATTCGAGAATAGTCTTCCTTTTGAGAAGGAAAAATCTTTAACAGACAAATTTAGATAAAATAAGTGTCAAATTTTCTTTATATTTAAGATTAATCAGAAGTCCATTATTTATTCAAATAAAATATAATAGTTTCTTTTGACGGAGATAAACTTATAGCCTTTAGAAAAGAAAATTTAGTAACCTTTACAACAGAAAAGTTTTATTTTTAGAAGATTCATAGTAATGTAAAAAAAAATATTATTATTTTCGCTAGTTCTAAGATTAGAGCAAATATTATTGGTTAATCTTATTCTGTCGTTAAGATTAACCAATAATAAAAAATCATTGTTTTCGATTGAGACTTTGCTGTCTAAATAAATGAGGAATAAAAATCAGAAAATAAAACCACCATACCAGAATGGAAAGCGAGGTCATAGCCATCAGCCAAATTATATGAAACAGAAACCAACTTCCAAGAATTACCCCTGTTCCTGTCAAAAGAACTGTCCAGGGTTGACACCACCAAGGTTTATATTTCCAAATATTGGTTGCAGTAGGAATTGACATAAACAAAATTTAGGCAAAAGTTGCGTATAGATTCAACTATACGCCATAGTGCGAGTGATGTAATTAAATCTGATATTTTTTTATGTGACCGCTGTTTGACTATACCATCGCCTTCGATTACAACTTTTATATCTATTTTTAGTGCCATTACTTTACCAATTTAAGAGTAACAGCAAAATAATAATATCTAAAGTAATCATTAATCTACTAAGTATAAACTTACAGATCCTTTGCAAGCTAATAGAAAAAACGATAATTAGTGATAAGGTAACAGCTGGTAGCAGCAAAAAGAAAGATTAGACCTCATACAAAGAACATGGAAATTAAGAGTTATAGTCTGTAAATCCTTTTAAAGACGAAATCATGGCAATAATACCCATGTTGTATTAAGCTTTCTTTTTAGGGAAAAAATAATATAAGGTTATTCAGGATAAGATCGTCTAGCAAAATTGGACAATCACGTAACTATATTCAACCTAAACGATTTTAAAATAGTTGCTTTATCTTGGCAACTCTTGGAAATAGCTATTTTTAGCAGTTGGATTTAATGTTGCGAAATCAACCTATTATTAGTTATCAACAAGCAACTCAACTTTTCATTGAGATCTATATTTAACTATAAACTAAATTTGTTATTAACAACTACTTAAGATTGTTATCAGAGTATAAATTTTATCCTAAAATAAAAGAATTCTTAAAATTAGAAAAAAATATCCTATCAGTGGCTCAAAGGAAAAAATGGTTAATTGAAGTTATCAATCCTCAAGATGGAAAGTCGATTAATTCTACCTCAGGTGAAATTACTTTTGATATTTCATAAATTACCCTATTTTAGGCTTGAGGATGCTAATAATGGTTGTAAAATTTTAAACCATCCTCTCAAAAAAATAGTAATTTATCCTAATCTTTTATTATCTGATATCGACGATAAGCAAATGAATTATCTTATTGAAGAAGCCTTGAGTTGATTTAGATAAAGTATGAATTGATTATTTATTCTTCATGAATTTTTTCTTATTATCTAGGATAACAAGCCTTGTTAGAATTAAAAGAAAGACGTGCCCACTGGAAGCACGCACTTTACGATTAATCGCACATTACTTTTAATTAAAAGCCCTAAGATAAATTAAGAAGCGTTAACTAAAGTTCGATTATGACGTTCATTTAAATAAGCCATAAATTCCCGTCCTTCTCGTAAACGACGTATTAACATCTGGGGATCAACTAACATTTCTTTAACGATAGGAATAATTGCCCCAGGACGGAAATAAAAGCGACGATACATCTGTTCAACTGCATCTTCAATTTCTGCTGCTGATAGATTAGGATATTGCAACGTGGACATTTGAATGCCAGAAGTTGCTACTAAATTTCCATTAGTAAACCAACCATTATCTAACGCTTGTTGATATAGTTCTGTCCCAGGATAGGGCGAAGCAATAGACACTTGAATGGTGTGGGGACTCACCTCACAAGCAAAGCGGATAGTATCTTCAATGCTTTCCCTACTTTCATTTGGTAAACCGATAATAAACGCCCCGTGAACTTTGATTCCCAGTTTATTACAGTTAGCCATAAACTTACGTGCAACTTCAAGTTGAATGCCTTTTTTTACTCCATTAAGTATTTTTTGATTGCCTGATTCAAAGCCAACTAAAAGCAATCTTAATCCATTTTTTTTCAGAGTTTTTAAAGTATCGTAATCCAAGTTTGCACGAGCATTACAACTCCAAGTTAATTTTAGTGTTTTGAGATATTCGCTGATAGCAATAACCCGTTTTTTATCAATAGTAAAAGTATCATCATCAAAGAAATATTCCCGAATAGAATCCCCCCAAAGAGATTTTGCTAACTCCATTTCCTTTCCTACTGCTTCAGGACTCTTGGCACGATATTGATGTCCTCCGATAGTTTGGGGCCATAGACAAAACGTACATTTTGCGGGACAACCACGACCTGTGTACAAAGAAACGTAGGGATTCTGTAGATAACCAATAAAATAGTTGCGAATATCAAGATTATCTGCATAAACAGGGAAAACACTGGGCATAGAATCCCAATCATGAATTAATTCCCGTTCTTCAGTATGTTTAATATTTCCTTGTTGATCACGGTAACTGAGTCCCTTGATCTGGTCGTAGGGCTTTCCTTCAGCTAATTCCTGACAAGAGTAATCAAATTCATTGCGACAAACAAAATCAAGAATTGGATTTTCTTCGAGAGTTTTGGTCGGTAAAACCGCCACGTGTGCCCCTAATAAACCAATTTTAGTGTCAGAATTTTGAGCTTTAATGGTCTGAGCGCATTTTACATCATTAAGAAGGGTGGGGGTACTGGTATACATAATAACCAGTTCATAGTCTTTAGCAATTTCAAGAACATCCTCCATCGTTTGATAATGAGCAGGAGCATCTACTAGTTTACTCCCAGGAACTAATGCTGCTGGTTGTGCCAACCAAGTTGGATACCAAAAAGAGGTAATTTCACGTTTTGCTTGATATCTTGCTCCTGCACCTCCATCAAAACCATCAAAAGAAGGGGGACTTAGAAAGAGTGTCTTTTTCATGGTGTTTCCTCACACTACCACTAATTAATTATCAATATAATCTAACAATTCTGGTCAAGATCAGCGATCAAAGATTCCTAAAACTGAAAACATATATCTCTTGATGCACTACTGTCAATGGTTAAAGATAAATAAACAGCACTACATTAATATATGTTAAAGCTCTAACAAAAGCTACCATAAACAGACCTCAAAGTGTGTTAAAAGATTTAGCAATAAGAACTCTGATTAACTAATTTCATCTTCTCGTTCAAGAATATTTCCAAAATAGGAGCAGGAAAGAACATTATTCTGGTTAAATAAAGTTAAACAAGTCTTTTCAAAAATAAAAGATAGGGCTAGCATAATTAGATTGTTAGTACTGGGGTGGAAGGTGGATAAAATTGTTATTTTTTACAAAATGGGCTTTCTAGACAGTTCGTATAACAATTCATCTATGGAATAAACAAGGGAGTTGATTAAATAAAAACTAAACAGAATAGTCTTGATATTATTCAACTAGGTTAAAAATGAATATCAAATTTACGCTAATTAACGTCTCTACTCTTCTTGAGCTTTCTTTAAACTTTTTAAGCTAGAAAATTTGCTAAAATTTTTAGTATGAGTGGACGGTTGACCTATTTTATTAGGAGTTTTTAGTGTAGTGCTACTTATCGATCTTTAAATACTGAGGTTTTGAAAATAAATATTAAAAATATAGATTTTAGTATATTTTTAGGCTGAAGCAGTTAAAGTAATTTTTTTGATATAAATTTCCAATTATTTTGACTAAATTATATTTAAAGATTATTTAAATTCTTGATTGGCTTTTATTTGAACCTATTTTTTTCTATTATATTTAGATCTGAATCATGAGCTAGTTAATATATATAGTTAACAAAAACTAAGATGATTTTTATTGATTATATAATTGAACAAATTCATTTATTATTACAAATAATTAATGTGCCTATTTTTATCGCTTATCAACTTTAAAAAATTTATTTCTTTATATAACTTTTTTAAAGTTGATAAAAAACCTATGTATTAACATACCATGATTTATGGGGTGTTAATATATCATGGCTATATTTAGTCAGTATATTTTTCACTCTGTAAAATAATTTTTTATTTTTTTACTTGTATAGAGGTACGATTTACTAAAATTCATAGATAAAACTCTGCCTTATTTAAATAAATTAGCCTTATAATTTGATTTTATTTTAAGAAATATAGTATTCTAGAATATGCTTGTTCGTTTTTTTAAATATAGTAATTATGTTATTAACTTCACTTTTTTATTCCTGATTTGTTTAAAATAAATTATCAAATATTCCAGCAAATAATATAATTTTTTTATCTTTTTTTAGTTTTTAAATAGTTAATATTTAACATATTATTTTATTTTTAACTGAAGGTTATTTTGCATATTTTATATTTATTATCTATTTTTTAGTTTAACAATTTATGTATAATTTTTTTTATCAAATTGCCCGATAGATTTACATAGTTCGCAATATTTTAACCTTTCATTTGTATCACAGTATAACATTTGTATTTTTATACTTGTTCTGGAAGAGACTTCAGGTTGTAAATTAATTTTGATAGTTTTTGCTCTTTGTAATTATGTTAGCTATTTTTTGCAGCAAAATTGATCTATGGTGAGCACTCTATTTTTAACTACTTATTCTATTCTGTACTTATTTAAGTTCACTTACTTAGCAATGTAAGATAATTTATTTTTTCAAGTTTATTTAAAGCTACCTCCTTCTTTAATGGAGAATAGTCAAGTTAGACTTAAGCACCAGGAGTCTTAATTTTCATAAGGTATTATGGAGAATAGTAAAGTTAAACTTAACCACCAGGAGTCTTAATTTTCATAAGGACACCACTTTAAACCGTAAACTCAGTTGATAATCCACAGGAGATAAACTATCTTATGCAAGAGCTTGCCACACGCTCAGAGCTTGAGTTCAACAGCGAAACCTATAAAGACGCCTACAGCCGCATTAATGCGATCGTTATTAAAGGCGAAGAAGAAGCGTATCATAACTATATAGATATAGCTAAAATGTTACCTGATCACAAAGATGAGTTAATCCGTCTTGCTAAGATGGAAAACCGTCACAAGAAAGGTTTTCAGTCCTGTGGGAAGAATTTGAGCGTTACTCCTGATATGGAGTATGCTCAAAAATTTTTTGCCCAACTCAATGAAAACTTCCAACAAGCCAAAGCCCAAAAAAAGATTGTTACTTGCTTGTTAATTCAATCTTTAATCATCGAAGCTTTTGCTATTGCTGCTTATAATATTTACATTCCTGTTGCTGACCCCTTTGCCCGAACAATTACCGAAAAAGTGGTTAAAGATGAATATATTCATCTAAATTTTGGTGAGGTCTGGCTTCAAAAAAATTTTGAAATATCAAAAGCGGAATTAGAAGAAGCTAACAAAAGCAATTTACCTATCGTTTGGACAATGCTTAATCAAGTTAAAGACGATGCAGAAGTTTTAGGAATGGAAAAAGAAGCATTAGTTGAAGACTTCATGATTAGTTATGGAGAAGCATTAAGTAGTATCGGCTTTAGCACCTATGACATCGTGCAAATGTCTTCCTATGGCTTAAAAGCAACTTAGGACACTTTGTTTTGTTACGTATCTTAAAAATATTTCTAACCAAATTATTTGGTTTAAATTATCGCCCTTCTAGGGCGAATTTCTTTGATTATACTTTTGGTTAAGGCTATAAATCTAACCTCATCAATCTAACCCCATTACTCTAACGCTGTCGGCAGATTAACCTCTCTGAGAAAAAACTGCTTAGACAAATTGTGTTTCCAAAATTCCTCAAGAGCAGGTGATTTTAGTCTATTTTCTACTGAACAGGTAATCACCTCAAGTTCTTTCCACATAACCAATAGCCTCTGAATCAATCATGGCTAAACAACGTCACTGTTAATCCTTTCCCTAGTCAAAGTCCCCACAGATCATTTAACATAAATTGCTTTTTTTATCAAAAAATAGACGATTCTTCCTGCGAGATATCAGACTGTTTCTCTGAAAAAACTCTAAAAAGAGCTTAATTAACAAGAACAACGACTTAGCCTGTAAGGTCCCTAAAACTTTAATGATGGCTTCGTAGAGTTTGATTGGATGAAGTTCTCTTTTTAGTTTTGAGCTCGCTTCTATTGTGTTGTTCAACAACTTAACTCAGATATTCACTGCTTTCTTATTCTCCGCCATTTTCAACATCTGGGTAACAGAATCTCTAAGTGTCATTATTTGAATAATCAAGGGCTTTAATAAATAAGATCATGCCTCGGTAATCGCCTAATTTTTCTAGAGCTATGGACTTACTACGTCTAAGTGGGTAATCATAATTGCCTTCACAAAAGCGGTTAACAAAGCCTTGATAGCCATTGCGTTACTAACCCTAAACTAGCTAATAACTAAGCAGTATAGTAACAGTAACGCGCACTGGGTTTGGTAGTTTGCTATAAATTCTTTAGTCCTTGTTCCACAGTATGAGCACGATTATCTTTGCTATTAGAAAATTTTTCTACAGAGTGTAATTTAACAATTAGAAATAACATGACCTTAGGAGTGAGTTTTGAAACTGGCTTCTCTAGATCAAACTGTAGTGAACTTTAATCTAGCTTAGAACTTCAATGTACTGACTAAGCGATCAGTCCAAAAATGTGGTTGATTTCATCGATTACAGCAACAAGGTAATCGTTCATAGAGCCAATTCTATCTGTAATTAAACAGTAACTATGCTGAGAGAATAGTTGGTGTCGTGAGTGTACTTGTCTTTGCCTCGTTGATCCGTAACATAGTCATACTCTTGTATTTGAGCAGGAAAAGAAAATTTCCTCTAAACTTGGTTGCTAGTATCCTAAACTCAAAAACTATATTTTTCGTTTAACTTTCTATTATTTTAGTATCTTTTGATTATTTTGCGAATTAGCTATCGGTAGCAATAAAATAACCAAGAGTTCTTAATGCTAAGTAAGTTTCCCGAAATTAATTAAGGTAGCTATCTTTGAAGATGCTAGCATTACCACCCAAAATTGAATACGGAATAACTCAGCAAAGTCCACTTTTCCTGCGGCTTAAATTCAAAGTTAAATGTCTTGATCTTTGTCTGTTTCTATTTTTACCTTCAAAATCTCAAGTATGAGAGACTGTTTGTCAAGTGCATCTAAAGACGATTGCAGTAAATTAAGACAACTACTTGACTAAAGCTCTTCTAGCCAGCCTGTGATAAACCCATAAGGGGTGTCTGTCATGTAGTGCTATTTACGCTAGCCTCTTGAAGGACCTTTTCAGAAATTGTTTAAATTTTTTAAAGTTTGGTTGTTATTAATATAACAACTAAGTCGGACTATATTAAAGTTCCACAGATATTTACCGTCCTAAGCTCAGTAAATACTTATTATTGAATTTAAGACTTTCCTCCTTGGTATTGTTTTAAAGTTTGTTTTAAATATTTTCCTGTGTAAGAATTAGAATTACTAGCAACTTGTTCTGGAGTTCCTAGAGCAATGATTTCTCCTCCTTTATCTCCTCCTTCTGGACCCAAATCAATAACCCAATCCGCACAACGTATTACATCTAAGTTATGCTCAATCACTAGTATTGAATTTCCTTTATCCACTAAACGTTGCAACACATTCAATAGATGATGAACATCATAGAATGATAATCCTGTTGTTGGTTCGTCAATCAAATAGATGGTTTTTCCAGTTGCCCTTCTAGACAATTCTGAGGCTAATTTAACCCGTTGTGCTTCTCCTCCCGATAAGGTTGGTGAAGACTGCCCTAATTTAATATAACCTAACCCAACATCCGCTAAGGTTTGTAGCCTTTTCATGATTTTAGGAATATTGTGGAAAACGCCTAACGCTTCTTCAATTGTCATGTTTAAAACATCAGCAATAGAATAATCTTTATACTTAACTTGTAGGGTCTCTCGATTGTATCTTGCTCCTTTGCAAACCTCACACTTAACATAAACGTCAGGAAGAAAATTCATCTCAATAACATTAACTCCCTGACCGCCACACATTTCACACCTCCCCCCTTTTATATTAAAAGAAAATTGACCTTGTTTGTATCCTCTGGCTTTCGCTTCAATGGTTTGGGAAAAAAGCTCTCTGATACTATCAAGAACTCCTGTATAAGTAGCAGGATTGGATCGGGGTGTTCTGCCAATAGGAGATTGATCAATAACAATTACTTTGTCTATAGACTCCAATCCCGTCATTCTAGCTAATTCTTTAGGAAAAGGAACATGACGAGTTAAATGATGTTGTAGGGCAGGATATAACAATCCATTAACTAATGTAGATTTTCCTGATCCTGAAACTCCTGTAATACACACTAATTTACCTAAAGGAATTTCAATGTCAATATTTTTTAGATTATTTTTGTGACAACTAATTAGCTTTAAATACGCTCCATTTCCAGAACGACGTTTAGCCGGAGTTTTTATTACTTTTCTCCCAGATAGATAATCTGCTGTTAGGGATTTATCGGTTTGAATCAATGTTTTAAAATCACCCTGGCAGATAATATGTCCACCATGAATTCCTGCAAGGGGTCCAATATCAACAAGATGGTCCGCACTGCGGATTGTCTCTTCATCATGTTCAACAACAATCAAGGTATTCCCCAAGTCTCGCAGCTTTTTGAGGGTATTTAATAAACGTCCATTATCCCGTTGGTGTAAGCCAATACTAGGTTCATCCAATACGTATAACACTCCTGTCAATCCTGAGCCGATTTGGGTGGCTAAACGGATACGTTGTGCTTCTCCTCCTGACAAGGTCTTAGTTCCTTGATGTAGGGTTAAATAATTTAACCCTACATCAAGGAGGAATTGTAGGCGATTTTTGATTTCTTTTAGAGCTAATTGTCCAATTAACTGTTGTCTTTGAGTCAATTCCAATTCATTAATTTTTTCTAAACATTTATCAATAGAAACGCTAGTTAATTCATCAATCGTATATTGACCTAACCTGACAGACAAAGATTCAGTTTTTAATCGCTTTCCTTGACAAATTTCACAAGTTTTATCAATCAAATATTTTTCTAGTTTTTGTTTAACAATATCAGATTTAGCTTCTTTATAATTCTGCTCTAACATTGTTAGAATACCATCAATAATACGGTAGCAACCTTCATTGTTATCAGCGCCAATATTTCTAAAATAGATAGGTTCTTTTATCCCATAAAGTAAGATTTCTTGTTGCTCTTTAGTTAATTTATTCCAAGGAGTTTGAATATCAAAACCGTAGGTTTGACCCACACTATAGATAAAAGAAAGATAGAAAGAATTATCTTTTTCTGACCAAGGAGCGATTGCAGCATACAAAGGTATAGAAGGATCAGGAATTACTAAATCAGGGGAAAATTGACGCAAACTTCCTAACCCATGACAATTAGGACAAGCACCATAGGGAGAATTAAAAGAAAATAAACGGGGAGATAATTCTTCGAAAACTGCACCATGTTCGGGACAAGCAAAGTTTTCAGAAAATATAATTTCTGAAGTCTTTTTGTCGTTACAGTTATTATTATCATTTAAATCTACAATATCAATAATTGCTAGTCCGCTTGATTGATGTAAACAGGTCCTCAAAGAATCTGTTAGTCGTTCCTCAATTCCTTCTTTTTTTATTAGACGATCTATAATAATTTCAATATCATGATAATGATTTTTATTTAAGTTAAAAGTACCAGAAAGTTCACGAACTTCCCCATTAATTCTGACTCGAACAAATCCTTGAGAAGCTAAGCTAGATAATAACTTTTTATGAGTGCCTTTTTTTCCTCGTACCACAGGGGATAAAAGTTGAAATTTGGTGCGATCTTTAAGTTTCATAACATGATCACACATTTGATCAACGGTTTGTGGTGTGATACTGCGATCACACACTGGACAATGAGGTTCTCCAGCTCTTCCAAACAATAACCGTAGATAATCATAAATTTCTGTGACTGTCCCTACTGTAGACCGAGGGTTATGGGACGTTGACTTTTGGTCGATGGAAATAGCCGGGCTTAACCCGTTAATCGCATCTACATCTGGCTTATCTAATTGCCCCAAAAACTGTCTCGCATAAGTGCTTAAAGACTCTACATAACGCCGTTGTCCCTCTGCAAAGATGGTATCAAAGGCCAAAGACGACTTACCCGAACCCGAAACCCCTGTAAAAACAATCAGGCGATCACGAGGAAGATCTAAATTAATGTTTTTTAGATTATGTTGTTTTGCGCCCCGAATGTGTATAGTATCGAAATCAGACATGTCATTACTCCTTAATAATAATAACGTGATTTTAGCTAGTTGTTTTTAGTTTGTTAAATAACATAGGTCGAAACGGCTTTTATCTTGTAGTAATTGAAGTTACTATTGCATTGATATGTGGACATATTATTTCCCGTAGGTGACTAATTGCAAAATTTTCTCTACAAAGTAGAATTTATTGTTTTATAGATTTCTAAGTTTTAAAATTATCCCTCGTCTTCTATTCTTAGATAAAGAACCCTCACTAAACTCTATGGGGGAAATCCTATTTAATTTAAGTCTTTAGCATTGAAATACTATTCTTCTTTTCATAACACAATATTTTGTAATCTACCTATTTGACTTTTTTTTTAAGAATAAAGAGTAATTTTTATCCTAACTTTTGTTCTTTTTATTCATATCCCTTTTTAGGGATCTTATAAATTATTCCGGAAGTTAATTTAAATTTACTCTTTTTTTATACTTAAATAACTGTTAATTATTATAAATAATTAACAGTTATTTTCTTTTTACCTATCGAAGCATACAGCAATAATTTTTTAAAAAATTAAATTTTTTGATAGCTTTACCCAGTATACATTTTTTGAAACTTTTGATACTTTTAAATCTTAACAGAATATTTTTGCTCTAATTATGAAAATAATCTTTCAATCTAGAGTTGTTTTTAATAGGTTTTATTTTTCGAAAAATGTTAGCTAAATTTTAAAATAAATCAATATACAATAATTTCTATTTTAGAATCATTTAATTTTACTTACTCAACACGGTAACATTAACATAGTTAATATTATAGCTAATAATAGTATTAAAGCAACTTTTAAAGACTAAATATATTAGATATAAGTAAGTAGATACATAGTTTTCTGAAATCTTAATTTTAGGTTCACAAAAAATGATATTTTATATAAAATTTTAAAGATTTTTTTCAAAAGATATCAAGACCCCGTTTTGATATTCAATTATATACTTATATTTTATGATATAACGGTACAATTTAATGAATTAATGTAGCAAATTACAAAAATAATTATTATATTAATCATTTATAAAAATTAGTAAAAATTAATTAATTTCAAAAATTAGGTTTAATAAAATTTATTTTTTTCAAATAAAGTACTTATTTATAATACTTGATTTACGATTAATGTTAATATATATAGCTATAGAGAATAGTAAAGTAAATACACCTATATTTTTTTATTTAATTAAACAATTTTACATAAAAGTATTAACGGATATATCTATTATGGTGTTTATATATATTGATAGATAACAGATTACCTAATAATTAATGTTAACTATATTTATTCAGAAAATAAATTTGGAGTCAACGGGTTTACTGGAAGTGAATGAGTAAAGATATCATCACTTAATGATTAAGTAAATAAAACTAAGTTTTTACTCCATTTTTTTTAAAAGACTAAAAACCTGCATGTCCTTCAAGATATTAATTTTAGATATATCACAAATTTATTAACAGAAAAAAATTAAAGTAATGAGTATTTTTTTAAACGTTGTTTAGTAAGTAATATCATGCCAATATCAATTTAATAGGATAAAATACTGTCAAGTTGTTTAAAGAAAGCAGAATATAATTAAGCTAAGTCTTAGTCTTAACTATTCTAGGGAGTAAACCATCATTGACTCATAATTTTCTAAGTTACTTAGAATATAAGTGGTTGTCCAATATCCCCAAAAATACAGGTTTTCGCTAAGGCTTTTTTTAACAAACTCTTATACTTTTTGTCACTAACTTTATAAGCTCCAAACCTTTCGAGATGAGGATTTTGTAATTGAGCATCAAACAATACAAAATCTTTTTTTTTAAGATATTTCACTAACTCAACCATTGCTACTTTAGAAGCATCAGGAATCCGATAAAACATCGATTCTCCAATAAATACGCCCCGAATAGCAATTCCCAAAATTCCTCCAGCTAACTCATTTCCTTGCCAGGTTTCAAAACTATAAGCCCAACCCTGTTGATAGAGGTTGTAGTAAATCTTGATTAGTTGGGGTGAAATCCAAGTCGTTTCTCGCTCAGCACATCCTCGACAAACTCCTAAAAAATCTCGGTTAATCTCTACTAAAAATCGTTTTTGATTGAGAATACGTCGTAAAGACTTCGGATAGTGAAAACGTTCATCAAGAGGAATTAAAGCCCGTTGACGACTTGAATACCAACCTATCACACCCATTTCATCGGCCATTAAAAAATAACCTTGAGCATATCCTTGTATAATACGGTCCGTACCTTCAGCAAACTCCATTGCAGTTTTTTGTGATTGACAAATTTTTATGGTCGCTGACCTATTTCTCCAACTACCCTGCCCTCTTAAACTCTGCTTGCTTAAGAGTTTATTTCCAAATCTATATAGTCCAATAAGCAATCCAGATTCCTATTTGCAAGCAACCAGAATGACTTAAGTTCTTCCATCATTGCCATTCTAACGGAAATGCCAGCTTTTTACTTTTGAGAAAAATTCTTTAGCGAGTATGCTGTAGTTCATCTAGTAAGTAATTATCTCTTTGAGAACTTAGGAATTAATTGCTGTTGTGGACGACAATAAAAACCTCTCAAAGAGAACAGTTTTTTATTGATGTTTATTTTATTCTATTGAATCATAACTATTGGCTAAGAACAGTGTAGAGAAACTCAATACAATGTTCAATCTATGATTAAGGACTCCAAAGACATCAGAAAAGACTGAAAGCCTTAATCAAGACTTTTAGCTAAGAAGGTTTTAAGAGACTGGGCTGCTTTGTCTTGAAATCGACAAACAATGACCAATTATCATTGGCTAACAACTGGTCACTTAATTCCATTAACTATCCACTGAATCATTACCAACTAGACTTAACAACACCAGGTAATAACCCTTCATGTGCCCATTCCCGTAAAACATTACGAGATAAACCAAAATCTCTATAATAAGCCCTAGGACGACCTGTTACCATACAACGGTTCCGACGACGATTAGGTGCACTGTTGCGGGGAAGACGTTGAAGTTTACGATGAAGATCCATCTTTTCTTCATAAGTCTCAGCAAGGCGGAATTCTTCTTTGATAGTTTCCCGCTCCTCGGCATACTTTTCTACCAAGCGAGCGCGCTTTTTTTCCCGCTCAATCATCGATTTTTTAGCCATAAGTTTTTTTGTTTAAAATTCAAAGACAACGCCTTTCATCATATCGTATTATTGTGAGGACGGGGCGTGTTTGTTTCAGTAGAGTAGAGATAATTTTTTTAAAAAATAAAAAATCTCATTACATAACATAATCAGCACAAACTGTGACAGTCTCATAATATCTTAGGATTTGGCAATAGCTAAGCTGAATATCTCGGCAACAATGAACATTAATTGTTTGCCAATACTATTTATAAACCATAGACTCAAAGAAATTAGTTGAGGTAAAGCAAAACTATCGATCATTGCTGGTGTTCAGATAACGTTTCAACAATTTAGAGATTATATTAATTACCGAAAGGATTAGAAATCGAGAAGATTATCTATCTTTCATAGAGACAAAGATATGTTTTATATACAGAGGGAATATTTTTGTGAACTCGCCTTAGAATCCTATATTGGGAATAGATGAGGGTCAGCTAACCTGAATCAGCAAGAAAAAGTACAAGACAAGCTAAACGGTAACAGGGATTAAGAGGAAAAAACAAATGGAGTAAAAATACTGAAAATTATTAAAGAAAAAGGAACCTTTAACCAAAGACTAACATCCATGATCATGACGACAGACAATTGTTTCGCAAGTTTAATGTCATCAAAGGGCGGTTTATGGTGATGAGGTAAACATGACCGATAGTTTTGAAAGAATGTCCACAATAACTGGTCTTCAACAAACACCAGTTCCTAGAAAATTTCCTAAATCTGGTAAATATATCTATAAGTCAAGAAATACCTCTCCAACCAAGATTCATGCTAAAACTCTCCGTTCAAAAGGACTTATCCCTTTTTATCGTGGATTGTTATGGGGGATCACATTTAGTTGTACAGCTGCACTATCTGCTACTGTTGGGGCGACCATTACCCTCTTCAGTCCTTTATCAGAAAAGTTAATTCCTTTTATTGAGCAGATACAACTTCCTTGGGAACAAAAAATTTTAAACCCTGAGACTGGCACTTCATCCGCCATAATACCTCAACCACAGCAAAAAGAGGAAGGGTTAATCTTACAATATCGATTGTCTCGTCCTGTCAATATTTTAGTCTTGGGAATTGATCGAGTTCCTGATGCCCCACCAGGAAGTTTAGATGCTTTTGGAGGGCGTAGTGACACAATTTTAATATTACGCTTTGATCCCAGCGATTATTCAGTAAAAATGCTCTCTATTCCCAGGGATAGCAGAGTTAATATCCCAGGGATAGGATACACCAAGGTTAATGATGCTAATATTTATAGAGGTCCAGCTTTGACTGCCAGGGTTTTGAGTAAAACGTTGAATGATGTCCCTATTGATCGCTATGTTCGAGTCACCACTGATATTTTTATAAAATTAGTGAACTTGGTAGGTGGTGTGGAGGTCTTTGTTTCTCATCCCATGAAATATGAAGATAAAACCCAGAACTTAAAAATTGACCTTAAAGTAGGACAGCAAATTCTCAGTGGGGAACAAGCCGAACACTTTGCTCGTTTTCGTAAAGATAGTTATGGAGATATTGGACGGGTACAACGACAACAAATATTACTAAAAGCTTTGCTAAAACAACTATACGCCCCCACTATTTTACCCCACATTCTAAAAGCAATTAGTCTTCTTGAACAGAGCATTGATACTAATCTCACCTGGGAAGAAATGTTGACATTAGCTAATTTTGGGCGGCAAGTAGAACGGAAAAACCTTCAAATGGTAATGTTACCTGGACGGTTTAGTCAGGAAAACGAATTTGATTCTCGTAGCTATTGGGTTCTTTCCTCAGGGGGGATTGATCAAATTATGCAAGAATACTTTGATGTTACCTCTGAATGGAAACCTCTACGCCATCGTTCTTCGAACCGGGTCAGAATTGCCTTACAAAATGCAACCGATGATCCCAGATTAGGAAAACGGATGGTGGAATATTTGGCGGGTCATGACTTTCATAACGTCTATGTGATTAAAGACTCGCCTCGACTTCTGGGTGAGACAGAAATTGTTGTGCAGAAAGGAGATCTAAGAGCTGCCCAACAGTTGCAAACCCTTCTGGAACTAGGTAGAGTAGAGGCATCTTCTACAGGAGATTTGGATTCCCAAATAACTTTACGAATCGGTCTTGATGCCAAAAAGTTAGTGTTAGGGGATAGTTTTATTGAAACTAGCGAGTAGTTCAATTGAGAGTAGGCTATAAAACAAGTTGAGGGTTTGCTCTGGAATAATATCAGGTGGAGTCAGGCTGTTGTCACTAACTAGTTTATTGGTGCTCTTAGATACTTATCTAGCCTTAGCCAGAGACAAAATAAAGTTATACGTTCTCCGAATTACAGGGTCAAGACTTCTTTGATAAATATTTAGGCGTATTTGCAGCGGCCTATTTACGGCAGATTAATTTTGAGGTATCAAATCTATTTTGATGAAATTTTAATTCAAGGAGTGCTGCTCAAAGCGAATTTATGAGGAGTAAATCTGATGAATTTCTTAGTCACGTAAATTGGATTTTGCTGACTTACACTAATGCCATTTTAGTTGATATGATTACTAGTCGTACCCGCTCTATCACATCGTGATAGAGCGGGGTGGGGATTTGACCAATTTTGTGATTGATAGCCATTTAGTTAGTTTCCTGTATGTGTGATGAGATAGCTGATGGAGTTAACCTTGTCCCTCGAGTAAGTGAACGAAATAGTTTAGACTGTCGTTAATGCACAACCCTGGGTTAAATTCATCACTACTCACAATATGAGGATTCTTCATGGTATTTTGGGGTAAGGACTTTTCCCGACATTTTCCTTAATCCTTAAGCATCGTGAAGAAAATCTCTATCCTTGGTTCCACTGGCTCTATTGGTACGCAAGCTCTGGATATTGTTAGCAAATACCCTGAACGATTTCAAGTTGTGGGGTTAGCTGCCAACGATAATGTCCAATTGTTGGCGCAGCAAATTAAGAAGTTTCGACCTGAAATTGTAGCTATTTGTAACGAAAGTAAAATAGAGCTCCTCAAAGAAACTGTTGCTTCTCTCGACTATTCTCCTATCCTGCTTACTGGAGAAGTAGGGGTTACGGAAGTAGCCTGTTACGGAGACTCAGAAAGTGTCGTCACCGGAATTGTAGGCTGTGCAGGTTTGTTGCCCACAATAGCAGCTATTGAAGCGGGGAAAAATATCGCCTTAGCTAACAAAGAAACGTTAATTGCGGGGGGACCAGTAGTACTCCCTTTAGTAGAAAAACATGGGGTTAAATTACTTCCTGCTGACTCAGAACATTCTGCTATTTTTCAATGTTTACAAGGGGTTTCTCCCGAAGCATTGCGCCGCATTATTTTGACGGCTTCTGGGGGAGCTTTCCTAGACTGGCCAGTAGAAAAATTACACTTTGTCACCGTTGACGATGCCATAAAACATCCAAATTGGTCAATGGGACGTAAAATCACGGTAGACTCAGCCACCCTGATGAATAAAGGATTAGAAGTCATCGAAGCTCATTATTTGTTTGGGTTAGATTACAAAAACATCGACATCGTGATTCACCCACAAAGTATTATTCATTCCTTAGTTGAATTACAAGATACCTCAGTGTTAGCCCAGTTGGGATGGCCTAATATGCGTCTTCCCTTGTTGTATAGTTTATCCTGGCCTGAACGGATTTATACTGATTGGGAACAACTTGATTTAATTAAAGCCGGTAGTTTAACCTTCTGGGAACCGGATTATCAGAAATATCCCTGTATGCAGTTAGCTTATGCCGCCGGAAGAGCAGGGGGTGTAATGCCAGCAGTATTGAATGCAGCTAATGAGCAAGCAGTAGCTTTCTTTTTGGAAAAGAAAATTACCTTTCTTGATATTCCCAAATTAATTGAGATTGTTTGTGGTCGCTTTACGAATCATAATACTTTAACACCGACTTTAGAAGAGATTTTAGAAACTGATCGCTGGGCTAGAGAAGCAGTAGTTCAAGCTTTCCAAGAATTAGCCAAAGGCGATAAAATTATGTTTATAAAATAAATTCAAATTTTAAAATTCTTTACGAAGTTTAATAACATTAAGTCTTTCAATAGCGGTGAAGATTATGTGAGAGATGATTCCATGCTGATTTTAGGAAAAGTTATTATTTATTGTCGATGTTCTGTTCTGGAGTTAGATAAAGTAGATTTTATCTTTAGATTTATTCGGCACTTGTTTTGATTCCGACTCCAATGAAAATTGATTTACCTCTGACGATGTTGTCAATGATGCGTTTGGAATTAAACTTTTAAAGGATCAGTTTTGCCAGAATTTTGCAAAGAATGGACTTAAACTCTGAAGAGTTAGGCTTAACTAACAAATTACTTACTCAATCTATTATGAATTCAATTTGCAAAGGTAGGTTTTTTTGACTAAGGAGTTAGTTTTTTGCCAACGATTAATTTAGCATGACTGAATACTATGAATACGACTGGTACAAGAACTTTGTATACAACTTCTCTACCGACCATCTGTAGTAAACCTAAAAGCGATTTCAGATAAGCAGTGATAAAATTAAGTTTATAGTGAAAACTATAATTTTTTAGTAAAAAATTTGGGATAAACATAGCAGTTTTTATCTTCTATTTTTTTGTTTGCTGCTGATTTTGTAACAATTCAATAATTTTAGTATTGGCTTTTGGAAAAGAAAAATTATGAATTTCATCTAAAGTTACCCAACAAATTTTTTCACATTTGACGGGTTTAGGTTCTCCTGTTAAATAACGGCAGCGGTGAACAATTAAAGTAACTTTAAAATGAGTATAAGCATGATCTAATGTAATAAGATGTTCTCCAACTTCTATCTCAATATCAATTTCTTCTAAAATCTCCCGTTTAATACAATCTTCAACAGTTTCATTTGGTTCAAATTTTCCTCCTGGAAATTCCCATAAACTACCAAGTAATCCTTTGTTAAGACGACGATCAATTAAAACTTTTCCACCTTCATTATAGATGACAGCAACGCCTATTTTTTTGTGTGTTAAAAGATTAGAGTTTTCAGGCATGGGAAGTTGATTTTTAATTCTTTGTTATCACCAGGGACATAACAAATATTTTAGATTAATTCAAGTACAAAGAATCGCCCCTAAGATAGTTTACTTGATAAAAAATACTTAGTATTTTTTATCAAGTAAACTATCTTATTTCTGTCACAGGATATCTTATCGCTATCTGCAGGAGAATCACGCAAAGAAGTTGATCTAAAGGCTGAACTGAGAATTGCCCCAATAGTAATTCATCCAATTTCTAGTCACTCAAGAAAATCTTGGAGGTTCATTGAAAACTCCAAGATTTTCTTGTTATGATAGCCCCCGACGCCTCATGAAGATTGCAAGTGTGTACATAACACCCTAATCTTGCCCAAACTTTGAGAACGGTTCGTAACTTAGCTTAGCTTGAGGTCTAAATGCTGGGAAACGCTTCTAACTATTGTTAATAATAAAGTATACTCGTTTTTTCCCGAGTCTATTGGAGCATAGTCTTTGATACCCATACAAGATAAAGATTCTGAACGTTTTGTAAATATAAACCTCGACCTTTGTATTGATACCAAGACAATAGCGATTATCTTAGACTAAAAGGCAATCAACTCCTATTTATTAGGTACAGATTCTTAAAGTAAAGATTTAATTAATTAAATTTTTTCCATAGAACTTTTCCTATGACTTATTGAGAAAAAACGGTTGATAAACTTTATCGCTCACAGTTTCGTTGTTTTACTTATTGATTGCAAAGATTGTTCAAACTCCATCCGTTGTTCTACATTTCGTAGAAAATAGCCACTCATCATAGCAGAAGCTAATAAACGTCCCAAATCCTCTCGACTAGTATTCACGGTAATACTAAAGTGTTCGGATGGAAGATTTCCTAACAAACCAACAATATTCTGTTCCATAAATTGGAATACTTCAGAAGAGTCTGGCTTTGACAATCGGGCAATAGTTTCTGGGCTTAAAGATTGAATATATCTCCACAAACTCTGCCCATTTTCTCTCTCATTGTCAGAGAAATGCCGAGAATATTTAAAGTTATTAGTCACTGCTGATCTCCTATAAACTCTACCTAAATCAAGGGGTTATTAACCATAACATAACTAATAGGATGGTATCGATAACCTTCCTGTTTCACTTTAACAAGTTTAGTTGTTATATTAAGGTCAGTAAAACCGAACTGCCTTTCTGTATTCTCCAACCTCTTAATCTTAGAAATTACTTAGCTAGCCAAGTATTCCCTAATATTAGCCTTAAGTTTTCGGAGTTTTGCTAAGGCTTCTCGTTCAATTTGTCTAACCCGTTCACGACTAATATTAAGGATAGTACCAATTTTAGCTAATGTCAGAGGTTTGCCATCAGCGAGGCCAAATCTTAAAGCTAATACTTCTTTTTGTTGTGGTGTAAGATCTTCCATTAGTTTGTCGAGATCCAACTGCAAGGAGGAATAGGTAGCATAATCTTCAGGAGAAGGTCCGCTATCCTCTAATAAATCTCCTAATTCGGTGTCTTGGTTATCTCCTACCCGTAGATCTAAAGAGAGGGGTTGACGAGCGCGTTCTAGGTATTCCCGAACTTGTTTCGGGGTTAACTCTAGTTCTTCAGCTAGTTCTTGAATGGTCGCGGCACGGCCTTTTTCTTGGGCAAGTTGTCGTTGTGCTTTCTTAATTTTATTAAGTTTTTCTGTGATGTGAATCGGTAAACGAATGGTGCGACTTTTTTCAGCGATCGCACGGGTAATAGCTTGACGAATCCACCAATAAGCATAGGTTGAAAAACGATATCCTTTAGTAGGATCAAATTTCTCTACCCCACGTTGCATCCCAATAGTTCCTTCTTGAATCAAGTCTAGGAGATCTAAATTGCGCTTAAGGTATTTTTTAGCCACTGATACGACTAAGCGAAGATTAGCCTCAACCATTTTACGCTTAGCTGCTTCTCCAGCAGCAATAACTGAGCGAAGTTCCTTCTGGGTGATTCTAGCAGTTTTTGCCCACTGAGCTACGGTGGGTTCTTGTCCTAGTTCTTCAGCTAAAGATTCTTGTATGTTCTCTAGGTTAACCAATTGTTGTACTCGCTTAGCATAAAGGATTTCTTCCTCATGAGTCAGTAAAGGAACACGACCAATTTCTCTTAGATAGGCACGAACAGGATCTGGAGAAGTTGTGGAAATTTTCATAATGTGTAGTACAGTAGCAGTTTCAGGGTAATTGTAAGGTTATATGAAATATTTTCTGATTTTATAAGAGTAACTGAGGAAATCCTATTTGAGTAGATTATGGTTTTCTGTTTTATTCATGGCTTTCGCCCATGGTATTTGGTATTTAGATTTAGAATTGACGACCATTCGGGGTGATGTCTTGATAAATTGGCAAGTTATGGGTTGAGAGTCAGTATTTACACTTTTTGTTCCTTAATAAGGTTACATTTTTTTGTTAACTTTTATAAAGTTTATACTTTATTCAGTCAGTCTAGCCCTTTTCAAGAAAATATATTTATCGGGATAGATTACCTAAATTAGCAAAAAATAAATGCAACCTATGAAACAAAATGTTAAGAACTATTAGAGTAGAGTTGTTCATGATTAAAAATATAGATAAATGTCCATAGTTAAGTATCAATTTTTAAAAAATTATGTCTTCTTTTATCTTCGACAGCCGTAATGATATAGAGGGAAATAGAAAAATGTAGAATATATTGTGGTAGTCTAGACCTCTACTGATATAAGCAAAGTTCAAAAAAGTGATTCTAGTTTCTCCTGACTTCTGGACTAAACTTCTACAACAACTTCTTGAAAAAGAGTCTTTATCTCAATCTCAAGCTTCCGAATTGATGAAGGGATGGATATCAGAAGCCATTCCCCCTGTAGTTTCCGGAGCAATTTTAGCGGCAATTCAGGCTAAAGGAGTTTCCGGGAGCGAACTAGCAGGGATGGCGCAAGTGTTACAGTCCCAATCTTTACATCGAACTGAAGTAAGTAGTGGGGAACCGGTAATTGATACTTGTGGAACTGGAGGAGATGGGGCTTCTACTTTTAATATTTCTACTGCAGTAGCGTTTGTAGTCGCAGCAGCTGGGGTCAAAGTAGCTAAACACGGCAACCGGTCAGCATCGAGCAAGGTAGGTTCTGCTGACGTTTTAGAGTATTTGGGAGTTCAACTTTGTGCCCCTTCAGAAAAGGTAGCAGAGGCTTTAAATGAGGTAGGAGTTACATTTTTATTTGCTCTAGGGTGGCATCCAGCAATGAAACATGTTGCCTCTTTTCGTAAGACTTTAAAAGTTCGTACTATTTTTAATTTATTAGGTCCATTGGTTAATCCGTTACGTCCTACGGGACAAGTTATTGGAGTTTATTCTTCTGAACTTATTGTACCAATGGCAGAAGCATTAAATCAATTAGGAATGCCTAAAGCAATTATTTTACATGGGCGGGAAAACCTCGATGAAGCAGGTTTACAAGATGCTACCGATTTAGCTTTATTGCGAGATAAAACTCTTAATTATAGTTATGTGATTCCCTCACAATTAGGATTGACTTCTGCTCCTTTATCGGCGTTAAAAGGAGGAGATGTAGAAAAGAATGCCACTATTTTAAAGAATGTTTTACAGGGTAAAGGAACTATTGCCCAAGAAGAGGTAGTAGCCTTGAATGCTTCTTTAGCTTTACAAGTAGGAGGAATCACTCCTTGGGAAAAGCATAATTTAGGAATTACAAGAGCTAAAGAGATTTTAAGGAGTGGGGCTGCTTGGAAAAAATTAGAAGCTTTAGTTAAGTTTTTGGGATAATTTAAGTAAATCTTCTTGTCAAATATTGTGCCAGTAATAATTGAAGAATTAAAAAAGTATTTTTTCACCTATCAAGATAATCTTTACGATTTTTATGAACATAAAATCGAGTCAGAATACCTAATTAAAATTCAATATAATAAACATTGTAAACATAATCGCTAACCTTAGCAATAACAAATATTTAATAAAAGTAATTATGGAATCTATTGTTTGATTTTCCTTTCGGATTAGAAACCTGGGTCTATCGTTATGTTCATCGTCGTAATTTTTTGTAATTATTTTCAGTTAGTCAACCATTTACTAACGCAGAAATGGTAAGTAACGAATGCTTAGGTCTTCTAGAAAAGAGATCTCCTAATATCCAAAGTTTTTATGCTATCTTTTCCCTTGTAGCAGAGTTTTGGCGACAAAATTATAATAAAAATGTTAAAATCATTCAACAATCTACTTTTCTACTTTATTTAGTTGTATTTGGAGAATAAGCTTCTAGTACTAGTCAAGAAAAAAGGACAAAAGCGCCAGACTAACAATTAGAATTTTATTTAAAATATCTTGTCAACAGTCAAGGTTATCAAATTTTGCAACGTAATGTAATACTTGATGAATCTCCCAATAAGTTTGCTTCAATCGAGACACATTTCATCAATAACCTAAATCTTTACAAGAGTAAATAATGATAAGCAAAAATTTTAGAAGTTGCTAATTTTTATAATGATTATTACAACTAAAATAAACTGATATTGATAAACTTTACACAGTTTTCATGAAAAAATACTTCATAAATTTACTATATCTTTTCAAGAGAAGGGGTTGATAATAATATTTAAACGATCAAACTAGGAATAAATGAGTATAAAATTCGATAACCACTTCTGTTTTGTAAATTAGCATTTTAGGTATCTTATTTTAAAAGCTAATAATTGTCCATTTATACTATAATTTTGACTGATAAATCCTTATACAAACTGATCATAATTTCATAGTTCATTTAGTTACTGATAATGTACTTAGATTAGGAAGTTTTTGTCACTACTTGGCAAGATTATCTTTTGACACGAAAGGCTACTATTATCAACCATGGTGAAAGACTTTATGTGGAATTTAATTTTATATTTATCATCTTAAACATACAAAATATTTAGATTATTCTACATAATAAACTGTTTTAAAAACCCCTTTTTAAGGTAGATTACATAATCCTTACTTTTTTAAAATGTACCGGATAAACTTAGCATTATAGCACGCCTAAATGATATAACAATTAATAAAACTAAATATGTAGTAATTTAGTTTTATTAATTAAATGTAACTTTTGGTTATGCTTGATTGTAAGGAATACAAAAACAACAAAATAAAAGTTAAGTTCGTAAAAGAGTTGGGACTGATATATCTCTAAGTATAGTTTTTGTCTAAATAAAAAAATACTTTTATGTAAAACAATTAAGATTGAATAAAAAAGGAAGTAAATTTTTTTTAAAAAAATTACCTACCATTACAAACAATAATCTATGCTTGTTGGGCTGATTTAGTAATTTCATTATTGACAAGTAACAGAGGGTTATAATAGAAGAGAGATTCTCAGTATTTTTTACATAAACAGAAGTAATAGAGATTCTCCATATTTTTTTTATCGACAATAGCATAAGTAGAAGCTACTTTTTCTGTGCAGAAAATGAACCTAAAATTAACATTCTTGATATTGGTTTTAAGATAAATTTTGTGTATTACTAAAATAGCTACTATTATCCTAGCCTAAAATTGGAATAAGGTACATAAGCTAACCCAGGCAAATTTTAAGTGGACTAACAAAAGGTTTATCGTCCTTGTTTATATAAAGCCATAACTAAAACAAAAGGTAAATACTAAAAAAGGGACATTGAGTAGATGAAATTAAAATAACAACTTTCAAAAACTACATAGTTTTACTATTTTTCAATAGTCAATCTAAACTTGACTATTAATGTCTACAAGAGGACTACTAATATGAACGTTCGCATTGGTAATGGATATGATATCCACCGTTTGGTTCGAAGTCGTCCTTTAATTCTAGGGGGACTTGAGATTCCTCATGTTGTTGGTTTGTTAGGACACAGTGATGCTGATGTTTTAACACATGCTATTATGGACGCTATGTTAGGGGCGTTAAGTCTAGGGGATATTGGACACTATTTTCTTCCTTCTGACCCTCAATGGAAAGGAGTATATAGTATTGCTTTACTTGAACAAGTCAATCAATTGGTGCGATCACAAGGATGGCGAATTGGTAATATTGACTCAGTCATTATTGCTGAACGTCCAAAAATCAAGCCTTACATCTTAGATATGAGAAAAAAATTAGCTGAAACCTTAGATATAGAACATGATCAAATCGGAATTAAAGCAACAACAAATGAACGACTAGGACCAACTGGACGCGAAGAAGGTATCTCGGTTTATACAGTGGCTTTATTAGTCAAGGAGGAATAAGTATCGAGAATCACTCTATTTCTGTTAATCTATCTATTAAGCATTCTACTCTATTTCTCGGAGAGATGAATTAATTCTAAGTGCATACAGTGTTAGTATGAGATAAGGTTTGGTCCTGAAAAGAGCCTAAGACATCAATATGCCAACACAACGCATTAGAGACATTTTACAGAACGGTCAACCCAATGATGCAGTTACGGTTCAAGGTTGGGTACGAACCAAACGAGAATTGAAAAAATTCACCTTTATGGAGGTAAATGATGGTTCCTCCATGACTAGTATTCAAGTGGTTATCGATGTTACAATGGTTAACCATGAAAATGTCCTCAGATGTTTGAATACCGGTGCTTCCGTTGAAGTAATAGGGACTTTACTTCTTTCCCCAGGGGAAGGGCAACGCGTCGAAGTTAAAGCATCATCTGTACGAGTTTATGGGGAGTCTGATCCTAAAACCTATCCCCTCCAGAAAAAACGCCACTCTTTTGAGTTTTTGCGTACGATTGGACATTTGCGAGCACGCACTAATACTATAGGTGCTGTCATGCGGGTTCGTAACGCTTGTTCGAGTGCGATTCATCGTTTTTTTCAAGAAAGAAACTTTATATGGGTTCATACTCCTATCATTACCCCTAGTGACTGCGAAGGGGCGGGGGAGTTGTTTACTGTCACTAATTTAGATTTAAATAAAGTTCTCAAAAATGAAGAAAAAAGTATAGATTACAGTCAAGATTTCTTTGGAAAACGAGCATATCTAACTGTTAGTGGTCAATTGGAAGCAGAAGTGATGGCAATGGCCTTTAAAAGTGTGTATACTTTTGGTCCAACATTTCGGGCAGAAAATTCTAATACTTCCCGTCATTTAGCGGAATTTTGGATGGTAGAACCTGAAATGGCTTTTTGTGATCTTGAAGATAATCAAGATTTAGCTGAAGCATTTCTAAAGTACATCTTTAAATCCGTTTTAGAAACTTGTCCAGAAGACATAGAATTTTTTGACAAACTCATTGATAAAACGGTTTTAGAAACAGCCAATAACATCATAGATAATGATTTTGAACGAATTACTTATACTGAAGCGATTAAACTTTTAGAAAGAGCGAAACAAAAGTTTGAATATCCCGTCGAATGGGGGATTAATTTACAATCAGAACATGAACAATATCTAGCTGAAAAATTATTTAAAAAACCGTTGATTGTAACTAATTATCCTGAGAAAATTAAAGCCTTTTATATGCGTTTGAATGATGATGGCAAAACCGTAGCAGCGATGGATGTTTTAGCTCCCAAAATTGGCGAGATTATTGGAGGTTCCCAACGGGAAGAAAGGTTAGATATGTTGCAAAAGAGAACCAGTGAATTAGGTATTTTAGAAAAAGAAATTTGGTGGTATTTAGATTTACATCGTTATGGGACCGTTCCCCATTCAGGGTTTGGTTTAGGATTTGAAAGATTGGTACAATTTATGACAGGAATGGGCAATATTCGGGATGTTATTCCCTTTCCAAGAACTCCCTTGAGTGCCGAATTTTAGTTATGAATATATAATGAAGATTCGCTATTAACTATTTACCTGTTAAGGAGTTCTCGGATTATTTTGGGAAAACTAAGAATTTGATTCCATAATTGTTGAGGAGAAATTCCTAAAGTAATTTGTAGAGCCATAACAATTACGATAATAATAAAGGCGGTTGTGACACTGGCTTTCATAACTTTCGTTATCCAGTTGAAAACTAACCAAATAATCAACAAGGAGGCCACTAGGACAATTAAATTAATTGGCATTACCCTTAGATTTAACAATATTGAAATAACTAACTGTAAGACGGTGGAATCTAACTGTCTTCTTTGGGAAAAAATTTCAAGGATATCCCATTGATACAGTAACGTTGTCTGGTCGGGGCTGGACCATCACCAAAAACATGGCCTAAATGACTACCACAGCGACTACAATGGACTTCCGTGCGGGTCATGAATAAAGACCGATCAATTGAAGTGGCGATTGCCCCTTTAATAGAATTATAAAAACTAGGCCAACCTGTGCCACTATTGTATTTGGTATCCGAGGTAAATAAAGAATGTCCACAAGCACCGCAGACATAAATTCCTGCCCTATATTGTTGATTGAGAGGGCTAGTTCCGGCAATTTCAGTTCCATGTTTGCGCAATATATAGAATTGTTCTAGACTTAATATTTCCTGCCATTCTTGGTCAGATTTAACGATTTCAAAATTCTCTTTTGAAGTTTTCATCTGTTTATAGGTTTAGTAATTTAGTGCAATTAATTAATCGTGATCTGCGTGGGGCTACTTCCACCTGAACTTGTTTTTCTTTGAGGTTTACGATAATCTGTGTAGAAGCGATCTCGCCATAGGAAAAAAGCATCATAGTTGGTATTATCTGTCAACTCAGGAATTCCCTTCCCTTTTAATTGATTAGAAATATCGAGGTAATCTCCGGCAGGAAACTTTAAAATCATACTTAATCCCGCCACGGTGAAATCCGCGAGGGTGGGCTCTTCTGTTACTAAATAAGGACGATGCTGCAAAATTAAACTTAAAGCTTCCAAATCCTGTTTAAGGGCAATCTGAGCAGTTTTGATTGCCTCTGGACCCAACCCAATTCCTGTTCCTAAAACTGTGAGTAAATCCCCAGGAATTGCCTCGATAAAAGTTTTGAGGAACTCGGGTACCTCTTCTGGCAAAATAGAGGTACGAAAATTAGGATTTTTATTCAACGCCCCAATGAATGCAGTACGTCCTTTAATGCCAATGGATTCATCGGCCCATTCTTCAATCAACAAGCACTGTCCCCTCCCTACAGGATCAGTAGGAATAATAGGTTTTTCAGGATATTTACGGTCTAAATAAAAGGCAATTTCAGTTGAATCAGCGATAATAGTTTCTCCATCTTTTAAGACAGGTACTTGTCGCTGTCCAGAAAGTTTAAACAGTTTAAGCTGTCCAACTCCTGGAGTTACTTCTATTTTATGGTAATCCAATCCCTTGTAGTCAAGAATCAGCCGTACTTTTTCGCAATATTGAGACAACTCAAACTGGTATAACTCTAGCATGGAGACTCTTTCACCCAAAGTTACAACGTCAATATCTAATGTAACGTTCTTTTACTAAATTTGCGACTGAAAGAGTTTCTTGTCTCGAAATATACCCAGTGTGTTATTTGGGCTACCTAAAAACTTATGTAGGATACCATCTTGGTTTTAACTTATGGTTAAACTCTTCAATATTTTTTTGAATAGTCAAACTTTGATAAAATTTCTTAAAAAATAGAATTTAATTGCTCAATAGTTTCTAATCGTAACTTATTATTGTGATCTCCCGGTATAATTTTTTGTTTATGGACTCAACTTTCTACTCTAGGTTGAAACTTCTTATGGTACTTCATATAGTATTTTAAAATTAAGAATGATTCTATAAGTTAATTGAATTGAAAGAACTTAATAAATCTAGAAAATCAATTACTATAATTGATAATTATTTTTTCATATTTAGCACTAATAATTTTTCTATTTTCTAAGGTAGATAAATCTAAATAGTTTTTGGACGCTTCTAGAACATACTTGTCAATAGAGTTTTATCGTACCCATTTCCTTGATTTCTTTCTCTTTTGATTCCATTAACTATCAGTATGATTCCAACCCCATGAAAAATATTTGGATACTAAAATATCTCTAGTATCTTTTATTTAGATAACATAAATTATATTTCTAATATTTTTTAATATATACTATTTTAAGTAAAAATTTTAATATATTTATATATAAACAAAATAAGATATTAATATTTTATTTTGACTATTGACAGTTATCGTATTTTTTAAAGGATCAATATTTAAAATATTATGTAATCAATGAACAATAAGTTCTTGATTCTATATAAAAATTTTATCTATTTTATGATTTTATTTTAATTGGTAGTACAGAAATTAACCTTTTTAAAAAAGTAAGTTATTACTTCGTCAAAAATATTCTAAGAGCAAATTAAATATTGGGTTTAAACTACTAAACTTATCTCTTGATAATAGCTCCAAAATCGGCTAAAATTCGTCCGTGGTTTCGAAGTATTCCTAATAAATTTAAGCGATTTTGTCTGATTTTAGTATCTTTATCCATCACTAAAACACTATTGTTCCCATCAAAAAATTCATTTACTGTCGGAGTAATTTCAACTAAAGCTTCTACCAATAATTGATAGTTTTGTTGAGATTTTGCAGAAAAAGTTTTTGGGAGTAAATCTACTAATTTTTGATAGAATAATTTTTCCGAATCCTCTTGAAAAAGTTTATATATAACTACTTTTCTAGGATCAAGTTCAAGAAATCCTAAGTTTCCTTGGGAAGCAAGACGAGTCGAACGATTAACCGTTTCATATATATCATCTAACTGACCATTATTTCGGATTTTCTGTAAGAATTTAGCGCGATCACGAACATCTAGTAAATTCTGTAAAGCGCGTTTCCGAAATTCAGAGTCATCTTGTCCTAGTACTGCATTTATCAAATCATAATCAATCTTTAATTCATCTTGTAAAAGAGTTTGAAGACGTTGAACAAAGAAGTCTTCTAATTTTGCTAGAGGAGATTTTTTGTGGCTATGAATCGCCACAAAATTTTGACTTCCTTGGTCCAATAATTTTGTTAAATTAATGCCTAATTGCGCTTTCCAAATAATATTAATGACTCCATTGGCTGCCCGTTTTAAAGCAAAAGGATCAGATGATCCAGTAGGTATCAGACCTAACCCCAAAATACCCACCAAAGTATCCAGACGATCAGCAAGTCCTACCACCTGACCCGTTAAGGACTGTGGCATGATATCATCTGCCCCACGGGGCAAGTAATGCTCAAAAATTCCTTGGGCTACTGCTTCCGACTCTCCGCTAATCAGGGCGTACTTTTGTCCCATTATTCCTTGTAATTCAGGAAATTCATAGACCATCTGGGTGACAAGATCTGCTTTACATAGCATTGCTGTCATTTCAATTTCCTTATATTTTTGTTGTGTTAACTCTAATTGTTGGGTAATTTGTTGGCATAAAGTAATAATGCGATTAACTTTGTCCTTCATAGTCCCTAATTCTTCTTGAAAGATCACGGTTTCTAGTTTGGGAAGGAAACTATCAAAGGGTTGACTACAGTCTGCATGGTAGAAAAATTGAGCATCTGCTAGACGGGCACGAATTACCCGTGCATTTCCTGTGGCAATAATCTCGGATTTTGTGCGATCACCATTGGAAATAGTAATAAAGTTAGATAATAGTGATCCTTGGGAATTTTTGACCGCAAAATAACGTTGATGAGTCATCATCACGGTAGTAATGACCTCGCTGGGAAGTTCAAGAAATTCGTCATCAAATTTTCCAATAATCGCCGTAGGATATTCTACTAGGTTGGTCACTTCCGTTAACAAATCAGAGGTAATATCTGAGGTTCCTTTTAGTTTTTTAGCCATCGTGTTCACCTCTTTTTCAATGGTTTTACGACGGTAAGCTCGATCCACTTCAACACATACAGTTTGTAAGGTTTCCCTATATTGAGATGCGTGGGGGATAGTAACAGGAGCGGGATGAAGAATACGATGGCCATAGGAAATACGATTACTAATTAAGGTGTTTTCTGCATTAGCTAATTGCAAAGGGAGGACTTGATCATCACACAGGATCACTAACCAGCGAATGGGACGGGGAAAGCGTAAATCTCCATTTCCCCACCGCATAAATCTTCTTCCTTCTAATTTGGTAATCCAGGTGGGGATTAGTTTTTGTAAAATCTCCGATGTAGGTTGTCCTTTAATCTTTTTCTCAATAAACACAAAGTCACCTTTTTCCGTAGGGCGAATTTCTAGATCAGCAATTTTTATTTTCTGTTTACGAGAAAATCCTTCTGCTGATTTAGTGGGTTTTCCGTCTTTAAATGCTACTTGTGCTGATGGACCCTTGATAGTTTTAGTGCGATCGTTTTGTTGATCGGGGAGTCCTGCAATTAGGACGGCTAAGCGACGAGGTGTCCCATAAAAAGTGATAGACTTCGGAGTGAGAAGTTCTTCTTCTAGGCTAAAGGGTATGAGTTGTTCCCATTGAACGATTGCACTATCAACAAAATCTGCGGGTAATTCTTCTGTTCCGACTTCTAATAAAAAGAACATATTTATTGACGATGGTAAATTTTAGACTAAAGGATTATGATGCCACGTGAAGGTGAAAGGTAAACAAGCTGATTTTAAAAAAATTTTAGCAATGTTACTTAACCCAACTTTGTAAATATCGATAGCGCATACTACTGTAAAAGTTATCCTATCTAATGATACCTTGTTAGCATTAGTTATCGCTTTTTATATTCATAATTGCTTTGATTGTGCTTAACTTTTTAATTGGGTTCATTTTTGATAATAATTCAGTTTAAAATCATAGCTTTTTTACTTTATACAGAGAGGGAGTAGAGCAATAATTATCAAATTTAACTAGCTGTTTAAAAACTTATTACATAATGATAAAGGAAGTGTAAGTTTTATGTTTAAATACCAGAGAGGAGAAGGTTAAGTATATTTAATATTGAATAAATACATAGCATTACACAAATATATTAAGACTATTTTTGGTTTAAGAAATAAGCAGACAAATAGTGAAGTAAGCGCTATCAGAATTTTTTTTAAAAAAAGAGTTGGTTTTATTGGCGACTTTAAAAATGGAATAATCTTTAATTTTTAAAGCGTTAAAAAATATTTAAAGAATTCTATTTTAAACTCTTAATAAGAGAGAAGCTATTAGAAAAATTTTATAAAATAACTAGATATAAACGATGGTGTCCCTCACCTAATTTTTCAGATTTAAATAAAATTAACAATTTGTAGTCTATTGTAAAAACTTAACTCAAACAAGTGTTCTCTAAACTTGCAACAGTTATAAAATCCCTAGATAGGGTTTTTAACAATTATTTTAATATTTTTGTGTCAGATTATACCTAGCATATATTTAAGGAAAAGAACAATTGTGGGATTTTTAAAGCCGTGAAGTTGTACCAACCTGATGGTATAAAATTAATTAATCAAATGTCAAGTCAATAAATTTTAGAATTAAAAATTTACCAATCCTATTTTGAATAAACTTTAATTTATTTTGAAAGTATTCTCCTATTTACTGTATTACTTATTAGTAAAAATAGACAATATCTTTTTTAGATTAACGTTTAGCTTAACTATTATACAGCTTTTTATCTATGAAAATAAGTTTTTGACATCCATCAGCTAATTATAAGAGTTATGATACCCAGTCTAATTTTTTCTTAAAAGTTGGTTAATTTTTTTAAAGAATTGATCTATTTATAATAGTACTGATGATAGTATACTGTCTATGACTGTCAATTTATACATCTGGTTTAATTAGTCCTTTCTTTCTTTTCTTAAAGTTTATTGTTTTTTTATTAGCACTTTCAATTTCTCTGTTTTATTATTTATTATTTTTTGAAATCTAATAATCAAATATTGACTTATATGAATACATAAAATTGTCTGATACTACTAAATAGTATAGCACTATACATTGATAATATAGATATCAAAAAATACAATATATATTATATATTAAAAAAAACAATATTTTTACTCTAAATTTATATTCATTTTACTGTTTTTTAAATGTGTTTACTTTTATGACTATTATGCTGCTTCTCTCTTTATCTACTAAAGCTACATAATGAATTCTCTTTTTCACTTATGTCAACAACATTAATTGCTAATTATTTAATTATTTGATAGTTCTTGATTTGCAATTTTAGAACAAATTTTTTAGACGTTATTTTTATATATTATTAACTTATATTATTATTTGCAATTACTAATTCAATATTTTCTAAACTTCTTAAAAACCTAAAAGTATTTTAAGGTAATCTGAATTTTTTATAAATGTATGCTCATACTCATAATATCTCATATAATAATAATTAATACTAAAATATAATTATTATTATATCTATCCTAGATATAATAATAATTAATTAGTTTAAAATACTATTTAATTTGACAGTTAAATATATTTTTTTGATAAATAGAAATATTGGTATCTCAATAAAGTTTGATAATCGGGAATAATAAGTCCTATTATATTTATAATTTAATTTATAAAAAAAAGTTAACCATTTGGTCTCGTAGTTATAAAGTTAGTTAATATGTTGAGTGTAACGCGCTTTAATGTTAATATTATATTTTGTATAACTAATATTATTAGTATCTTCTCCTACTTCAGGAGCTATATTCAACAGTACTAGAAATTTATCAAAATTTTTATAGCTAGCAATTGTGAGACCCGTAAAGCTATTATTAATTTAGCTAATTTTTAATATTTAAGTCATCTTCTAAGAAGATTATACTATAGAATTTTTCTATATTTTATAGGCTAAAGTGTGTAATGATAGGAGGAAAATTTTTCCTGTAAAAGTCAAGAAATACTAATGGTTATCTCTACTGAGCCCAAAATTTTAGCTCTGGATTTTGATGGCGTTATTTGTAATGGTTTATTAGAATATTTTCAAACGACTAAATTTACATATACTCAAATTTGGAATGAACATTCTTCAGAATTTCTTAATACTTTTGCCGATAGTTTTTATCGATTACGTCCTGTGATTGAAACGGGGTGGGAAATGCCTATTTTATTAAGAGCTTTGGTCCTGGGTTTTAATCAGAATCAGATGCAAGATAATTGGACTAACCTTTGTCAAAAAATTATCGTATCAGATAACTTAAACAAACAAACTCTTATGACTCAACTCGATGAGGTCAGAGATCATTGGATTCATTCTGATTTAGAAGGCTGGTTAAAACTACATCAATTTTATCCTGGAATGATCAAAAAAATTGGTGAAATTATTAGATCTTCTACTCTCTTATATATTGTTACTACTAAAGAAGGACGGTTTGTTCAACAATTATTAAGAAAACAGGGAGTAGAATTACCGAAAAAAAATATTTTAGGTAAAGAAGTAAAACAACCTAAATATAAAATTTTGAGACACTTAATTCAAGAAAATTACCTACTTGATAATCAACTATGGTTTGTTGAAGACTTATTGAAAACCTTGTACAAAGTTCAACAACAATCAGATTTAAAAGAGGTTAAGCTATTTTTAGCTAACTGGGGATTTAATACATCTAAAAATCATGATTTAGCTAAAAGCAATCCAAACATTAATTTACTTTCTTTAGAGCAGTTCAACAATAGTTATTCATCTTGGCTGGGCTAATTTAAATTATTTAACTCTTTATTGTGTTCCATGCGATTTTGCAAAAAATGTTACAAAAACGACCCCAGACAACAGTTATTTTAGCCATGACAGCCGATGGCAAAATTGCGGATTTCCAACGCAACCCTTCACAATTTGGTTCTCGGGCGGACAAAGCCCATTTAGAGGAGCAAATCTCTTTAATGGATGGAGTTCTTTTCGGGGCAGAAACTTTAAGGGTTTATGGAACAACTTTGTCAATTACAAACTCTCTCTTGTTAGAAACTCGAAGACAAAAAGATAAACCGCTGCAACCCGTACAAATTGTAGTTTCTGGATCGGGAAAAATAGATCCTAATATGGGCTTTTTTTCTCAATTGATTCCTCGTTGGCTAATAACAACAATAGAAGGGGCTAATACTTGGAACAAAAAATGTCATCAGGGATTTGAAAGGTTAGTTATTTCTAATGTAGATCAAGGGAGAAAGATAAATTGGCACAATATATTTGAACGTTTATATCGATTAAAACTAAGTAAATTAGCTATTTTAGGAGGAGGGAACTTAATTGCTTCTCTTTTAGAAGCTAATTTGATTGATAACTTATGGCTAACTATTTGTCCTCTCCTGCTTGGTGGGGTGACATCTCCTACTCCAGTTGAAGGAGTGGGTTTTCTCTCTCATCAGGCTAAACTCTTACAATTATTGACAGTTAAGCAAATTGAACAAGAAATTTTTCTTCATTATCGGCTACACCACTAGAAAATATTGATTATTCTATAGAAAGATAACTCTCCTCCTATTCACGCGATCGCTAATGGTTGAACAAATAAAACCCCAATACTTCATCGCTTGGATTCAAAAAATTGCCGAAATTCCTAAATCTGCCTGGGATGAACTTGCTCAAACCTTAAAAACACCATTTTTAGAATGGGAGTGGCTCAATAATATCGAAATATCCCGAAGTGCTATTCCAAGCACTGGATGGCAACCGAATCATCTTACAATATGGCGAGATAAACAACTTATTGGAGCAGCGCCTCTTTATATTAAAAGTCATAGTTACGGAGAATTTGTCTTTGATTATCAATGGACAAATTTATCCCATCGCTTAGGTGTTCCTTATTATCCTAAATTGTTAGGGATGACTCCTTTTACTCCAGCAGTAGGATATCGTTTTTTAATTGCGCCAAAAGAAGATGAAGCAGAAATTACCCAATTAATGATAACTGCGATTGACCATTTTTGTGATCACAATCGACTGTCAGGGTGTCATTTCTTATTTGTTGATCCTGACTGGCGGCAATTAATGGAAAATAATGGTTTTAGCTCTTGGCTCCATCATAGTTATATTTGGTCTAATAAAGGGTTTAAGAGTTTTGATGATTATCTAGCTATTTTTAACGCTAATCAACGCCGTAATATTAAGCGAGAGCGAAAAGCAGTTACTAAAGCCGGTTTACAGATGAAAACTTTTATAGGAGAAGACATTCCTCATGATTTATTTCCTTTAATTTATAAATTTTATAGTAGTACTTGTGAGAAATTTGATTGGGGAAGTCAGTATTTAACCAGCAAGTTTTTTGAACGACTTTATCCCTATTATCGTCATCGAATAGTTTTGGTGGCTGCTTATACTGAAGATAATAATGAATGTCCTGTGGGAATGTCTTTTTGTCTACGAAAAAAAAAGAATTTATATGGGCGTTATTGGGGTTGTTTAGAAGAATATGACTGTCTTCATTTTGAAGCTTGTTACTATCAACCTATTCAATGGGCAATTCAAGAGGGAATCTCCATATTCGATCCTGGGGCAGGAGGATTACATAAGCAACGCAGAGGCTTTGTGGCTACTCCTAACTACAGTTTACACCGCTTTTACGATCAAAAAATGAGTCAAATTCTTAGACTCTATATTGGAGAAGTAAATAAGATGGAACAGGAAAAAATTGACACGATTAACGAAAACTTACCCTTCAGTCAACACTGAATCTAGTTTAAGCTCTAAAGCCTGAATGGCTCTACCCAGATCAGATTGGAAGTCTTATCAGATAGGTAAAATTCCAATGATTCACTCTTGATCGAGATAACTCTTTGAATTTTCTTATTTACAGTCTGCAACGATTTTACAGTAGAATTTAGCTGTTGTTTATCCCCAATCCTTTGGCTTTATGCCCTTTCCACTGAAGATAGTTTATGAATCAGGAAAGATTATGTATCAAAAAGGTCAGCGATTTTTGATACATAATCTTCAAACCTGATCCTAGAGAAAAAACTAGCTATGATGAGAAATAGTAAGGTTGATACAAATGTTAGGTACTTAAATAACCATTTACTTCAGCTCAAAACTACGTAAATTTGCAGCATATATTATTATGATTGAATCATCTGTCACTACCCTTGACGAAATACAATTGACCCGTGAAGAACGAGTTATCGAAATTAAAAATCTCATAGAAACTCTCCGTATTGCTGATGAAATATCTAACAGAGGGTACTTAATTACTAGCTCAGAATTAGCTGATTTAATGGATGTTAATGCTAGTGCTGTGACCAGTCGAGGCGATCATTGGTCTTGGCGTAATTGGGTCGTATCACGAGTAAGAAGAGAGGGGAATCAAATTCTCTGGCAACTTGAACGAACTGATTTGGAGTAAGGGCAAATCTTACTCAACATTGAAGACTTAGAAGTAACCAAGTCATTATTAATTGCCTAATTATATTTTATTTGACCCCTTTGTGATGATTGAAACAATTAAATTTACGTCTTAATTATTGAGCAACGGTTTAAACAACCGTTGCTTTCAATCATTTATTGATGATCTTCTATTTATTAGGATATGAATCAGTTTTTTTTATTTAAGCGAATTGATTAATATAAAAAGTATTTGTTGACTGAGCTAAGACTTTTATCGATATAATTATGACAACTGATAATCAAAAAATTATAGTTAATATCTCAACAAAAGATATACAGGTTTATATTTGTCAAATTTTTGATAAAAAGTGGTTTATTTCATATAAGATTATATCAAAAAATTTTAGTAAATATTCAAAATGCAGTTATTCAAGATATCCGAGATATTATGGAAATTAACACTCATAAATTGCTGAATACAAAATAACTATAAGTAATCAGAATGATGACCACTGTAGCGGCCAATACTTGACTTAAAAGAAAAGGTACTCACACAGGTTTACTGATCACCACAAAATTTAAATATACTCTAAAAATTGGCTATTAACTATTAAGATATATTCAATATTTTTATATTTCATATAATCTTGATTTCAATGTTACATAAATATGTTATTGAAGTTGATAAAAGATATAATTTTAAGAGTCATGAATTAAAATCAATTAACTATAAACAGATATATCAAGATTTAAAATAAATTTATGACCCAAAAATTTAAATATGTTCTATTTTTGTACGCACAGGTTTAGGTTTTCTCATAATGAAAATTAAGTTGGTAAAATTTATCAAAAAATTGGCTTTACTCAAGTTTCAGTTTCCTATCAAGTTAGTCTTTTAATGAAACTGGTAGCGAACGGGGAAACTAAGGTTGTTGATGCTTATTTATCACCTATTTTACGTCGACATATAGACCGAGTTTGGAATAAGTTACTTCATGTCAAGTTAATGTTGATAAATTTCATGGACAAGAAGTATCTTATCAGGTCTTGTAGGATAAATTGTTGGGACAGTTAAAACTAGTTTAAGGGCAGCCTTTAAAAAGATAATTACTTTCAATATAGGGGGAACTTCTACTGATGTTGCTTACTTCAATGGGGAATATAAAAAACAGATTGATAATGAAATTGCCAGGAACAGAATTCGAGTTCCTATGTTAAGGATTCACATAGTGGATATTGGTGGTAATTACATACTATTTTTTGATAGATTTAGCTTTCATGTGGGACCAAAATCTGCTGAGGTAAATTCTGAACATACTTGCTATCGTCATGGTAGACTATTGACAGTAAAAGATGCTAATGTTATGGTAAAAAAAATTAGCTCTAGTTATTTTCCTATTGTTTTTAAAAATTAATAAAATTTACCTTGATATCAAGAAAGCGTTAGTCAAAAATTTACTTGACTGACATAAGAATTTTGTTGCGTTATAGGTAATTCAATTAAACCCAAAGAAGTCGCCAATGGCTTTATTTTAATTGCTATTTACAATATGGCTGACGCAATTTAAAAAGTCTCTTTACAAAAAGGCTTTAATATGAACAAATATACTTTTATTAGTTTTGGTAGTGAGTGTAAAAAGATGAGTTTAATGTTGAATTTTAGATACTTTAGGTATCAAAATAATTTTTCTTCATCCTGATGTAGGAGCTTTAAGTACTTATGGAATGGGTTTGGCAGATATTTGTATAATTCGAGAAAAATATGTTGAACAGTTATTAACTTAAGAGTTAGTTTCTCAGTTAAGTATATTGAGTAATGAGTTATAAATTAAAGATAATTATAAACTTAATTTTTATACTTTATAAGTAAACATGGAGTCAGTAAAAAAGTAACCTTAAAATATAAAGTGATAGACTCAACTTTATTAATTTATCTTTTAGATTCGCCAGAAACGATAGTTTAATTATTTTAAGAAAAGTATCAGTAGCGCTACGGTTTTATTCAATCGAAATAACCCTTAATTATAGAATTTATTTCTGTCGATTTAGCCAACAAAAATTACAGAAGAGCTTTTAATTAATCATATTCGTCCCCTTAATGAGTATCCTAACTATCATAGGTAAAAATAGTTTCAATTTTTACCTATGATAGTTAGTACGATTCTCTCATTTATAAACGAGAATACTTATAACCTTAAGATAATATTAAAAGACTTGTAATTATAGTTAATAGAATTAGTTCTATTCTTGTTAAATATAACTGGAAAGCGATATTCCCGGAGTCTAATCATCTTATTCTACAAGGATATTGATTGTCTAGGTTTAGTTTAAAAATGAGGCTAAGATATTTAAACATATAGTTATGCAATACAAATTTTTAATTTATAAATAATAGTTGAAGGTTTTGTATCTATCTCTTTTTTATAAAAATGACTATAAAAAACTATTTTTTAAAATTTATACTATCTATGGCTAACGGTCAGTATTTTTTAAAAAAACAATGAAAGTTTAGTAAAAAATTTTGTACTTAAACTTGAGAACAGATAAGCTTATCTTTTATGTCGCGTCCTGTGGTCATTAAGCAAATATTAGGGGAATTACTCTAGGCTCAATGTTTCCCCATTCTAAATCTATCTTAGATATCTTAGAAAAAAGTATTTTATTTGATAATTATCTTTTGGTATAATTAGTAATTTCTTAAGAAGAAAATATTATAAATATTTGATATAAAAATCTATATTTTGCACAAAATTTATAACAAGACATTATGGGCTTAAAATTCTAAATAATAGTCAATAAAACGGTGAAAAAACCTATACTGTACGATTGAATTATATGAAATCAATACCGTACATAATTATATAGAGTTTATTCTATATAATGCTAAAAATATATCAAGAAAGCTATAAAAATTTTAAAAAATAAAAAATTTATCTATACCTTATATTAAAGATTAAAAATTAAAACAAGAGTCACTGTAAACGAAACCAGTCCTTAAAAACCTATTGATTTTATTAAAATTTTCTCCAGAAAAATAATTATTTTAATACCTATAAAGTAGTTACTTGAGTAGCTACTTTATATATCTTTATAACTTTGGTAAAGGATAATATTTCGCTCAAGAGTGGATGCCTAAAACTATTTAATCTAATCTTTTCTGAAGGAAGGTTGTCTATTAAATCCCAATTACTGGCTGAAGTTGTTACTGAAAATGTGGAGACTTCTCAATTAATTGTTGATGCTTTATCTGCTACATTGAAAGTCCTAGTAGCTTCTTAAAGAACAATGATTTATCGTTGCTAACGATAAATATCAGTATTATGAAACAATTTTTAGAGGATCTGGAGTGAGTTATAAGTTTGATATAATCGATGCTGTTTATACTCATGTAACTAACTTTTATTTAACCAATCCAGAAGTTTTATAATAAAAATTATTTGTCGTATTTTAAAATTTTTAGTATCAATAATAGCTACTTTTTTATAGAGTAATAGTATTATTTTATTCTTTAGTTTACTAGTATAAAAAGCAAGAATAGTGGATAAAAAATATGTAATTAGAAAAAATATAATACTTAAAAAATTAGCTAACATAGCCATGACTTAAATGAACTAAGAAAATATGTTTATTATTAAAACCACTGGAAGAGGTGGATATGGGAATTAAGAATTGAGAATGTTGAATAACAAATTTTATAGATTAAAATATTTTAAGCGAATAAAATGGTAGAATAATAAGCTAATTTAGCTGACTTTGTAATGAACAAAACAATTTTTACCAAAATTATTTGCAAAGAAATTCCTGCGGATATTGTCTATGAAGACAATATGTCCTTAGCATTTAAAGATATTAATCCTCAAGCACCTGTGCATATTCTAGTTATTCCTAAAAAGCCAATTGCTAACCTAGATGAAGGAACTGAAGAGGACAAAACTTTATTAGGCCATTTATTATTAATAGTTCAAAAAATAGCTAGAAAAATGGGATTAGATAATGGTTATCGAGTTGTCATTAATAATGGTAATGATGGTGGTCAAACAGTCAATCATCTACACTTACATATTTTAGGAAAACGCCAGATGACTTGGCCACCAGGTTAATTCTAAATTAAAGCAATTTTCCAAGTAGAGTGGGCATTGCCCACTCTACTTGGAAAATTGGAGTGCGTCCAAATCGATTGCTCTAGAACTGATAGTCTTTAATTGTTGTCAAACTTTTTTAAATTTAAATTAAAGCAGCGATAAAAACAGTTAACAGCAAGCTACCATAGCATATACACAGATTAAAAAGAAATATTTCTAATCTAGATACAATAAATATACAAATTGACACGTAAATTTTCGAAACTAGTAGTTTTGACCCTAAATTATTAAGGATATAATCTGCAGTTTTTAATCATTCTTTTACATGAGATTTAAGCTTTGCTTCAAAAGCAACACCATAAGCTAATCAAATAGACAAACCAACAAAGATCAAAAAATAATACAATTTAGGTAAGTAATACAAAAAGAAGATTCAGTAATTAATAATCATCAATTCAACTTATTTTTACATTGATAGGAATAATAGCAGCCACACTTGTATTAGAAAATTTTCGAAAGGTATTAATAGCAGTATTAAGTAAGTTTTAAACTTATAACTTACTAATTAAAAAATGTGTTGTACTTTTTATGTATGTAGCTATTTATCTCCGATTAAAAATAACAATAACTAACAGCACATATAGCGTCTTTCCTCCGATTCAATAAATTTAAATTGTAATTGTGCCATTGGCAGCAAATCAAGTTATTCATCTAACTGCCGACGCAGTTGGGGAGATTTTACCGTCAATAATCTTCGGGGAATATGAGGATAAACCATTTCAATAATTTTGAAATTAGGATCAAAACTTAAAGCCAACCCTTTTTTGATGATTAAAGACCGAATAATCAAGGTAAATTTAGCCGGAGCTCGAAGAAGATATTAATACATGTAACACCAAAAAATTGTCAGTAATAGTTTCGAAGTTAAAGTTCTCCACATTTTGACCAATTACATTGTCTAGAACCTTTTCCAAAGCAGGAATAATTGGCGTAATATTCGTATTGAGATTTACGAACTCTAGGTTGATAAAGTACTTAACTCAATCATTGTAATCCCGATGTATCAATTGAACTACAGAATTTACAATGGTTTCCTTAGTCTCTTTTTCTAATTGATACATCATGCCAAAGTCAATAAATGCTATACGTTTATCAACAATAGCGAATAAATTCTCTGGATGGAGATCGCTACAAAAACAAACATGTCCTAGAAGTTTGCATACTCCTGATATTATCCTAATTTTAACAAAAATATAGAGAGCCCAACCAGCTGCTTTAATTTTTTTTGTGTCTATCAGTTTAATCCATTGATCCATTCTGTAGTTAAGATTTAGTTGCTAGTATATTGCCAATAAACACAAAGAATTTTTACATCAAGATCATTGTAAAAATTCTAGAAAAAATTTTTTAAGTGTTGGTAATGGCATATATATTTTATGCAATGAAGTAAAAAAATGCTCAATTGTATATTTCTTAAAAACGCCTTAAATAAGAAACTAAATAATTCTAAAAAATTAGTAGCGAACAAAAAAATATGTCTCTTGTATGCCTAGCTTTATGTGTGATAAAAATGAGACCCCAAGAGTATCTTTTCTCTTGGGGTCTCATTTAATCTTGTTTCTATGGAACTGGATATTTTTAAAATTACTAATTTTTTTTTGTAATTAAATCAAAGAAAAAACTTAGAAGATCACCCGATGAATAACAGTAAATTTTAAATATTAAACTTTTTTAGACAATCCTCATAGTTGGTGTGATCAACCACCATTTAAAAGTGGCAATTGGTTAATTAATTTAAAAGTTATCGAAACTAGTACCAAACTTAGAACAATAACTCGTTATGATAGAGATTGGAAATATTGTATAACTTATAGCTTCTAGGAGTCACCATCACCGATGACACGAGCTACTCAAACCCAATCTAAAGGAATTCAACTTACAGAAACTGCTCTAAAGCATGTTCTGGTGTTGCGCGAACAACAAGGGATGAACCTTTGTTTGCGCGTCGGTGTCCGTCAAGGAGGATGTTCGGGAATGTCCTATCTGATGGACTTTGAAGACGAAAGCAAAATTACTGAACACGATGAGGTGTTTGATTACGAAGGATTTAAAATCGTCTGCGATTGCAAAAGTATCCTCTATATATATGGACTTGTTCTCGATTACAGTAATGCCATGATTGGTGGTGGGTTTCAATTTACTAACCCCAATGCCAGTCAGACTTGTGGTTGCGGCACTTCTTTTGCAGTTTAAGGCACGTCTTCCTGGTTAAAAAAATATCGCTTTTTAGACGTCGTTTTTTAACCAGGAAGAAATTGAGATAGACACTGTTGGTCTATCTCGTTTATTCTCTATTACCTATAGTATCCATAAATTTTAATGATTGACTCTATTGAAACTTCTTTTGAACAAGGATTAGAACGTTATAAACAAGGGGAATCTCCCGAAACACTAATCCCTTGTTTTAAACGTATTTGCGAGCGTACGCCCAAAAATAGCACCGCCTGGACTTGTTTAGCCTGGCTTTACCTTCTCGTCGATAAACCTGAAAGCGCCCTCAAAGCCGCTAACAAAAGTATTAAAATAGACAACAGACTTCCCCAAGCAAGGATCAACCTAGCTCTCGCAATGTTAGATATTGGAGCTAAAGGAGTTCGTGGTCATATTGAGGTGGCTGAACGAATGATGTCCCTTGATGACGGGGTTCGTCAAGATATTAGAGAAAATATTGAAGACGGCTTAGCCCGTAAACCCGATTGGAAAAATCTACAGCGAGTTAAAAATTGGCTGTTCCTTACAGAATAATATGGATTTATCAAGAAGTCTTTTAATTGGTCTAAAAGCCGATGATTTTCGTCACCCCCTCGATCTTAAAGCTACTACTGCCCTCAAACAACTCCCTGGACTCGACATGGTAGTACGTAATTTACTGGGGTCAGTAGCTGAACAGTTTTTTTACCTGAATAACATCACTTCAAGTATTCGTGTAAGTAACAGGCAACTTCCAAATCTCCACACTCTGTTAATAGAAGCTTGTCGTATTCTTGATTTAGAACCGCCTCAACTCTACATCCAACAAAATTCTATTCCCAACGCTTATACCTTTGCCATGCAGGGAAAACAGCCTTTTATGGTAATTCACACTTCTTTAATTGAAATTTTGACCCTTGAAGAAATTCAAGGAGTGATGGCCCATGAATTAGGACACCTCAAGTGTGAGCATGGAGTTTATTTGACCTTAGCTAACATTCTGGTATTAGCGGCAAAATTATTGCCTAATTGGGGAGTAGCTATTGCTCAATTTTTACAAAGTCAAATCTTGGAATGGTTGCGTTGTGCGGAATTTAGTTGTGATCGCGCCGCTTTGTTAGCAACTCAAAACCCTAAGGTTGTGATGTCGGTGTTAATGAAATTGGCTGGTGGTTCTCCGACTATTGCCCCTCAATTAAATCTAGATGCGTTTATTGAACAGGCAAGAGACTATGAAAGAATTAACGACACCTTTTTAGGAGAAATACTCAAAACAGCGCAAACTGAGCAACTAGCTCATCCAGTCCCCGTATTACGGGCCAAAGAGCTTGATCGTTGGGCGAGTTCTTATGAATATCAGCAGTTGTTAGAAACTGGAAAAACACAGTATAATCAGAAGTATGGTGCTAAGGGCGGATGGCGAAACTGGTAGACGCACCACACTCAAAATGTGGCGACTTCGGTCATGGGGGTTCGAGTCCCCCTCTGCCCACTCAAAGGACTCGGAAAATTATAAACTTAAATTTTAAAGGATTTGGCTGTGCATGCAATTGGGTTAGATTAGGGAGGAGATTAACTTCGATAGGAAGGTAAAGGGCAACAAGTTTTCATCCATACCATGGCCTATCGACTTGTGCCCTGTAATTAAACTTCGGAAGGATTGACGGGAAAATAAAACTCCGTTCCTTGGTCAATAAGGTGTTGGTTATTGGACAAAATCTCTTTTTTGAAGTTCCAAGCTAACACATAATAAACATCAGGAAGTTCTGTTAATTCCTTCTCTATAATAAGGGGAATATGCATTCCCGGCGAGTAGAGTCCTCGTCGTAGCTCGTTTTTTTCGACTAGATAATCAAGATATTGGGTTCCAATTCCGAAGTAATTCAACATAGTATTTCCCTTGACCGGTGCGCCAAATCCCCAGATTCGCTTGCCATCTTTTTTCGCTTTCTCAAGATAAGCTAAGTTATCTGCTTTCATTTGTTCGATACGCTTAGCAAAATCTAAATAAGTAGATAATTCATTGCTTTTTTCATTTACTTCTGCTCTTCTCATTATGAGGAGGCGATCAGTCTTTTTTTTAGTTCCTTCATGAGTGACAAATCCGATAATGGAACCGCCGTGAATAGGAGATAAATAAGCATCAAACATTGAGAGTCCATGACGGTTAAGTAATACTTCAATAGTATTAAGATTATAGTAAAGTAAATGTTCGTGATAAATCTGATCAAAAGCTAGATTGTCAATAATACGTTTCATATAAAGAAACTGCACTATAAACACTCCATCTTCATGTAATGCTTCTCGAATCCCTTCTGTAACTGAATGTAGTTCCTCAAGATGAAAAAATACCCCGGCTGCGTTAATAGCGTGAAACTTACGATCAAGACGTTTAACCACTTCAAAATTAAAGAAATCGTTGAGGGTAGGAACTTCTGCATCATTAGCAATTTTAGCTGTAGTTTTTGATGATTCTACTCCTAAAACATTATAACCAAGGGTTTGAAAATGTTTTAATTGTGTTCCATCATTAGAACCAATATCTAAGACAGATTTGTTAGGAGTGTTTTTAAAAAAGCGATCATCAACTTCATAAGCGACTTTTTTAAAGTGTTCACTTAAGGACTTTGTTACACCAGATAAATAGGTATGATTTCCAAACATAATTTCTTTCTTAACGGTATAATCAAGTTGGAGAGTTCCACAGTCATGACAATAGAGAACTCGTAAGGGGTAGAAGGGTTCTGTTCCCACTTCTTCAAACTTTAAAAAATGATTACACCAAGGTTGATTTCCTAAGTCAATTGCTAATTCTAAGTTACTAGAATCACAGACGCGACAAATAGTATTCAAGTTAATTTTCTCTCCTAAGTTAATCTAGTCAACAATGATAGTTTATATCAAAGGTTGATAACTAGGCTAATCAACAACCAAATTATAATTTTTGTGAATTGATTTCATTCATTTGTGCTAACTATTCTCTATATAAGAGAACCATTAATAACATACTACTAGCTAAATATTTTTATCTTCTTTATAGTTTTATATAATGAAAGCAAATGCAGTTTATAGTTAGGAATACAAAGATATATATCTACCTAACACTAAGATTTTAACTGGATTAATAGCTACTAAATAAATAGACTCTTGATATATGTTGTTCGTTCCAATACCAATGATTAAACTCATTAGGGGAATCGCAAGAGATTTCAATATTATAGATTCCAATAACTACACCAGACTTTAGCATACGAAAAATAACCATAATGAAAACGCTAACATCAGAGTTGATAAAAAAGCGGTGACCAGCATCAATCAAGAGAAAACCTCCTGATTATAATTTTTAAAAAATAGATAAATGACAAGTTTATAAGCCTTTACGGCTCTCTGATTACAGACAGCATCAATTTCTCCATGAGGATAAAGTTTAGATAGAAAAATTGAATTCTATAAATTATGGTAATTAATGGCTTTAGCAGTAAATTATGTGTACTAAAGCAGTATCAGAAGCATTTAATAGTATTTTTAATTAGCATGGATTTTTTGGGTTTGATATATTTAAGCTTAAGATTTATTTCTTAATAAAAAAGTTTAAATAAATTAAAATTTTCGGTATTTTTACAGTAATTTTCTAAGTTCTTCTGAAAAACTTTACTTTACTCCGGATGGAGAGAGTTAATCTAGTTATAACGAGGTTTATAATCTCTAGATAGTGGATATTTTAATACTATATAATATTTTCTCGTATAGTAATTCAGTATAGTAATTATTTCTTCTAGAGAATATCAAAGAATTATAGATTTTTGACTGTAAGCAATATTACTATATTGTCATATAATGTAGTCTTTTAACTGGTTAATTGAATATTAAAATTAATTATTAGATTATTAAATTTTATTATTTTTATTATCAATATATATATTTTTTTTATTGATTATTTTTTCTCTTTTTGATTACCTTATCATTCTTCTTTGTCAAGGTTAAAAAACTAAGTCTATACTAATTATTCTCATCTTAAAAGATATTTTATTAAATAAATAATCAACTGCGAAATCAATAATGTCTAAAGGTTAATCTTAGTTAGTACCATCATTTTATAATTGAGTATCTGCCAAATTTAAGATGGCAAAAAAACTTAAACCTATAACTTAAACGGATTTAACTTAATAATAATTTTAATAACGAATAAATTATGATAAGTTCGAATAATTGTTTAATTAGGCTTTCGTACAGTTAGTGTTAACAATGTTACATAACAAGTTCGATAGAACCAAAATTTATCTCTGTCTTGATACTAAGTTGTCTAGAGAGTCATAAAAATCCTCAAAAAATTTTTTTAATCCTTGAGGATCTTTACGACTTATGTAAGGAACTTTAATTAAAGTAGTTTTTTGGGGATTGATATCTAGGTAGTTTTCATATTGTTCCTGATTGACTCTTTGCATAATTACTGTCTTGTCTGCCAATGATAAAACTATTTGATTATTTCGATCATAATGTTCAACTTGATATCCTTCGAGTTCAAGGTAAAAAGTAGTAAATGTCCAAATCCAAGCTTCTGTCGCGAAACTATCAGATTTATCCAAATAAATTAAAGTGACATTTGTATCGATTTGTTGAATAACTTGTGCAATTTTACGAGAAAATTTAATAGGTCTATGATAACTATTTATTTGTGCTTTTTTTACTTCATTATATCCTTTTAAATATCCTCCAGGGACTCTAATTCCGTCATGAGTATATATATAATTTGGATTAGCTGTAATTTCTATAAAAGGAATTCTAGGAACCCACTGTATGGCAACTATTTGTAGGAATAAACTTAAAATAATAAAACTAAATACTAAAGATTTAAATTGATTTTCATCTAGTTTAGATTTTATTCTTAAAGCAGTTGATGCACAGAACAAAGGTAAAAAAATAATCCCAGGTATTAAATATTTAGGACTAGTTAAATTGGGTAGAGAATAAAATAAAGGTAGAACACATAAAATAAGTAAACCTAGCTTCCAATCTTTATTTTTAATTTTTATTAAAACAAAATAAAATAAGCTTATTATTAAAATAATCCATATAACTAAATTGGTGACACTAAATAAATTAACTAACGATTGTTGAATTGTCCAAGTGTTAACTCCTTCATGATGACTGTTAGTAATATCAATGATCTTTCTTGGATTAAAAACATCAGTAACCGAGAAAAATACCAATAAACTCAAACTAGTTAACATATAAATAGAATAAACTTTTAATCTTTGTTCTATTTTAGATTTTAACGAGTTATCAAATAATATTAAGTACCATAATAATGGTAGAGAAAGTAAAAAATCAAGTCGAAAAAATACTGCTAAAGTTGAGGTCATACCAATTGCACAATAACGAAAATTATCCCATGTTTTTTTTGTTTTAATAGGACTTTCTGTCCAAAATAAAAGCAAGATAGCTATGGACATAGGAAACATGGCAAAAACAGTAGAATTATAGTATAAGCTACAAAATATAATTTCTGGAAAAATAATTAAAAAACAAAAACATAGAATTAAATTTAAACGTCTCCTGGAGAAAGTATAGATAGTTATCAATAGGATAGAAATATTAGCTGCACCAATTATTTGAGGAATAAAAAAAAGCAATCTGGGATGGTTAAGCCAAGAATTAAGCCAAAGATTTAGTTGATAGGTTAAAGGCTGCCAGTAATAGCGATATACTAAGTTTTTACCTTTATGAGAAAAGTTTATAATTCCATCAAGCTGCTCAATATCATCTCCTTCCCAACCGACACGATCACCAAAAAATAAAAGGAATAACAAAATTGTAATATAAAAAATAAAAATTCCTAATAAAGGATAAGTTTTTAATAACCATTTCTTACTTTTAAAAAAATTAATAGTAAGAAATGATAAAGGAAGTATTTTTTTTGTAAGTTGAAAAATTTGTACCAAAAGTAAGCTCAGATAATACCCACTTCCAGCAATTAGAAAAAATCGTATTGTTCTCAAAAGAGAAGGATGAATATAATTAAGCTGTCCAATTATACCTAGTATTAGGCTTAGAGAAACCGAACTAAAACTAACAAGAAAAAATTTATCTCTTCTTAGGTTTAAAAAAAAATAAATATCTCTAAAAAGAGAATGACCTTGATACACTAAAATGGTAAAAATTAATAATATTAGTCCAAAAATAAAACTTACTATAGGAATTAACATAATCTGTAACAGAACTAATAATAGTCATCAATACTTAATTATTTAGCTTAACCGACTGTATTTGTTTCCCGACAAAATCTCCAATTTTTCGACCTTCACGAATTGCATAATTAGTTCCTCTATCTTCAGGATAAATTTGGGACATTGTACAAATGTAGAAGTTTTTTAAGGGAGTTGTTGCCTCAGGAATCAATTGACTATAGTGATTTAAAACAATGGGTTGTGAGTATCGTGCTTTCCAGAGATGATAGTCAATAATCCAGTCACGACTGAATTCAGGAAACATTTTTGTTAAATAAGGAATTGAGTAATTTAAAGCTTCTTCATCATTGATGTTATACAGGTTTTCTGTTTCCAGTAAATATTTAGATAGATAAATAATATGTCGTCCACCATAGGTTTCTTGAGATTCCAAGTTAGTATGTTCAATTACTCCTACAAAAGGAAAATTAGGGTCATTAACATTAAGCCAATAGGTTTTAGATAAACTGCGATTTAGTTCTAATACCAAACAAACATTAGCTAAATATTGAACTTGTCGAAGTCGGTCAACATATTCAGAACTAACGTGAGGAGCAAGCAGATCAGCAATAATCGGTAAAGCAGGGGTCGCAATCACTGCATCGACATTAATGAGTCCCTGTGAGGTTTGAATTGCCACTACATAGTCGCTTTTTACTACTAATCCTTGCACAGTTATATTAGTCTTTATTTCACCACCGTTAAGGGAAATTTCAGTCTCTAAACGTTCAGCTAAAGCGGCAAATCCTCCGCGATAATAAGCCAACATTTCTCCACCATCTTTATTGCGACTTCCTCCTCGTAACTTAACTTTATTCCAAAACCAAACTGCAGAGATACTCTCAGCAAACATGCCAAATTTTCCTCTTAGCAAAGGTTCCCAAACTATCTGATAAACTTGTTTGCCACAAATTTTTAATAACCATTTGTGAGCATTAATTGATTCTAATTTTTTCCAATTTTTAAGGCGACGAACCCAGAGGATAAAAAATCCTAAACGAATTCGATTAAATAAGTGTAAAGGCTTAAATGTTAGTAAATCTAAGGGAGAACTCAAGTTAAAAAAATTGTTAGCGTAGTAAATTCCTGTGCGAGTGGTACGGTAAGTAACTTGATCTTCAACATTTAGTTCTTTGACTAATTCCATTAGATATTTATCATTAGTAAACCAATGATGGTAAAATTTCTCTATTTTTTCTCCATTAACTTCAAAACTTCCTGCTAACCCGCCTACTTCTTTCTCTTTTTCCAGAACAGTTACTCTATATCCTTGAAGAGTTAATTGGTAAGCGGCTGTTAATCCAGTAAATCCTCCACCAATAATGGCAATATGAGAAGTAATTTTATTGCGATTGTTTGAAAAATAGTGATGGTCAATAGATGAGTTGTCTAACATAAAAAAAATTATAAAAGATCATGAATGAGTTATTTAGTTAGTTTTGAGATAGTATCTCTCAGTTTTATGAGGTACACTTCAATAGTATGTTTTTTATGTTCTTTAACACTAGAAAGTAGTCTACTCTACGAACGTGGAAACTGACATATTAAGACTTAGACTTTAAATATGAACAGTGGCATGAACTAGAACGCTGTTACAACAAACAAGATAGTCATAGCCTTTCCAACAGAATGTTTATTCACCTTCTAACGTTTACTAAATTAAAGACAATTACTATTGGAAGTTTTTATGATTCGGTAATTTTTTTTTCAAAACCTAATCGTTCTCGAACTAAGTATAAAGGACGTTGTTTATTTTCTCGATAAATGCGACCAATATATTCACCAATCACTCCTAAGAAGACTAATTGAATTCCTCCAATAAATAATACAGAGATAAAAAGCAATGTCCATCCTGGAACCCAAATTGAGGTAAACAAACGAAGAACTAAAGCATAAATAATACCAATCAAAGAGAATCCAAAGGTAAAAATACCAATCCAAATAGCCATTCTTAAGGGAACTAAGGAGAAAGAAAGAATAGCATCAATAGCAAAACGTATCATTTTCCACAAAGAATACTTGCTTACACCCGCTAGTCTAGGAGATCTTTGGTAAGGAATGGCAATTTGTCGAAAACCAACCCAACTAATCATTCCCCTCAAAAAGCGATCACGTTCGGGCATTATTTTCAAGGCTTCAACTACTTGGCGATCCATTAAACGAAAATCTCCAGTATCAAGAGGAATTTGAACATCGGATAGGTAATTAATTAGTCGATAGAAGACTTTCGCACTCCAACGTTTAAAGACAGTTTCTCCTGTTCTTTCCGTTCGGATTCCATAGGCAACATGATACCCTTTACACCATTGGTAGACCATTTCTTCAATCACTTCGGGAGGATCTTGTAAATCTGCATCAATTAAGACGATGGCATCCCCGACTGCATGGTCTAAACCGGCAGTCACAGCCATTTGATGTCCAAAATTGCGGGATAATAAAATGGCGTGGACTCTTGGATCAGCTTGTTGCAATTGACGCAGCAAATGAGGAGTTTGATCATGACTACCATCATCAACATAAATTAGTTCAAATTGGGGAGTGAGATGTTCAATAACACTTACTAAGCGATGATTAGTGTCGTTGATGACTTCCTCTTCGTTGTAGCAGGGAATAATTACCGAAATAAACAAATCTAGTTTCTCCTTGAGGTGATAGATTAAGGCGTTTTATTTTAAACAAAAAGCTTCAACTCCCAATAACCCTGATTTTTTAGTTCTAATGTTTTTATCAATATCAACACAACCTTTTTAGTTAGCTAAACTTAATTAAGTCTTTTTCTAAAATTTTTCCGGATGGAATCAGCAAACTGACTTGCTATTCTACTCTAAGTTGGCTTAATTGACGATCTATTCAGTCTTAATGTATAAAATAATTCAGACAATGGGCAACACTAGTTTGTATTTTATGATTATTTTTGAGACTCTAGCTAAGTCATTACTTTGATCTTATTACTTTTATGAATTTTAAAGAAATAAATTTATATACTTTACTCAACAGGCTAATTTTTATAGCGTTGGTATTAGTATATTTTATATTAGGAATTTATCTAATTAGTCAAACTTCTATTACGTCTGACGAGCCTGCTTATATTGGAGCAGCTTATGCTTATACTCAAGGATTAGGTTTAAATCAAGAACATCCTCTTTTTTTTAAATTAGTTAATTCTTTAATTATTAACCTATTTTTTTCTGATTATAATATAATAGTTCCTTCTATAAATATTATTAGTGGCGAAGAAAACAGGGAAGTCCGTCTAGCTGCTTTTAATCTTGGTTATAGTTTTTTACTAGAACGTCCAGAAAATTTTAAAAAACTTATGTTTATTTTAAGATTTTGTTATTTATTTATAAATAGCATATTTTTAATATGGATGTATTTTTTTACTTTTTGTATTCCACAAATACCTACCAGTGTCTCTATTTGTTTAGGAATATTATATGTATTTTCTCCTAGTTTTTATAGCCATAATTTTTTAATGTCTTTTGATGTTTCTGTTAGTATTTATGCCTTGTCATCTATTTGGACAATAATCATCATAATCCGTCAATTAGAAAAATTTAAAAATTCAGAATTAATCATTTGTTTTTTTATCCTCAACCTTCTTTTTTTTCTTGCAATTAATGCTAAATTTAGTAATCTTATTTTAGTTCCAATAATTTTATTTGCTTACTCAATCAGTTTAATCTATCTTTTAAGAAAAAATCTGAAAAATTTAGCTATTAAATTTGGTATTTTAGGGTTTATTAGTTTATTTATACAGCCGATATTAATTATTTTTATGTACCGCTATGCTTTTCGTAATTTATCTAATCAATCAATTATTGATAATATACAGCGTTATATACAGGGAATTCAAATGAATTTAAGTACAGCAGGAGGAATTCGCAAACCTTTCTGGTACGAAGATTTTACCCCGATAACTTCTTTAGAATATCTAAATAAAATATTCTGGTTTAAAGAAAATCCTGCTCTCTTTATTATCACTATAGTGATAATTATTATTCTGATTACCCAACTAATAATTGAGCGTATTAATGTTAAACATTGTATTCAAAAATTATTGAACATAAGAAGAAATAAATATAAACTATACTTATTTTTCTTAGGAGTATCTTATCCGTTAATTTATTTAAAGTTAACATATAACAGTCGCTTTATTATTGGCTACCGATATTTTTATCCTTTGATTATTTTTATTTATTTTGGTATTGCTTATCTTACAGTTTTTCTTGACAAGAAATGGCAAAAATATTTTTTAATAGGTAGTTTTAGTCTATATATTTATTTTGGATTATTAGGAATTCCTCAATCTTTGAGTTATGTTAATCCTCTATGGACTTCAGAAAAATGGCGTTTAGCAGACGATTCAACTATTAATTGGGGACAAGAAACCCAGCATGCCGTTAACTATCTACTTACCAATTACCTTTTGCCAGAAAAAAATATTGATACTATTGTCTATAAAACCTTCGGGGTTAACATCAACTTTGTTCAGTATTTATATTTATTAAGCCAAGAAAAAAATTACGCAATTGACATTCAATCTTATTACAGTTATGATTATTTCAATCCAGAAATTACAGATATTACTCAATTAAATGTAAAATATTTATTAATTGATAGTACGGTTAAACAACAAATTATTTCCCGAATTTTTTATAATCCTATAGTGGAAAAAAACTGGGGATTTTTAGCTAATAACATCCCCATTTACTCACGAAATGACATAATTTTTATTTATCAACTTAGATAACCAATGACTCTTAAATTAAATTTACGAATATTGCGATTCACGTCGTTGCCTAAATTATGGATTAATCGTTATCGTGAGAATTTATTAATAATCTTTCTTTATAGCATGATTGCTATTGGTTTAATGGGACCTATGGCTTCAGATTCTATTATTTTTTCTACAGGAGAAACCCAAGCCCATTTAGCCTACCTTATCCAAGGAAGAATGGCTTTAGAAGAGGGGCAATTCCCTTTGCGAATTGCTCCCTATGAAAACAATGGTTTACGTTATGCCAGCTTTCAATTCTACAGCCAGATTCCGTATACATTAGGGGGATTAATTTACAAATTTATTACCCCTAATAATCCCTATACAGCATATAAAATCATGCTATGGGGAGCCTTACTTATTGGGGGACTATTTATTTATCGTCTTAGTCGTTGGTTAACTAGTAATCGAATCGCTGCTATTTTAGCGGGATTATCTTATATGTCAGCCCCCTATTTCCTCAACACGGTCCATGCCCGTGGGGCATTTCCTGAAGCAATCGCTCAAGGGATTTTACCTATCGTTTTATACTACATCATTCGCAGTTATAATAGTCCAAAAATTTATTATATTTTGCTCAGCAGCATAGCTTGGTTTGCTCTAGCAACAACTCATATTATCACTTTTATTTATGGCTCTTTATTTTTTGGTATCTTGGGATTTTTACTTTTTCTAAAGCAACCAAAAACTCATACTTCAAGAAAACAGTTAGCTAGAGTGACTATAAGTCATATTTTAGGCTGGCTTCTGGGGATGTACTTTCTCATGCCTGTTGTCTTGGAATCGAAGTACGTTAGTATGCGATTTTATGTAGATCAAATTAGTCCTTATGTCACAAATTGGATGACTCCCTTAGCTAACTTACTTTCTCCTACTGCTCTTCCACCCACCCCTACAGGAGAAGGAATTACTTATGGGTTAACCCCTGCCGTCGGATGGGTTTTTCTGACTGCTTGGGGAGTCGTTCTTTATTACTATTCTTCCTCAAAAACTTTGCCCCCTGGTTTGAGTCCCAATCGTATCTATATTTTTGCGCTTCTTTATATTTTTCCCTTGGCTTTATTTATTACCTGGAGTCCTATAAATTTTTGGCATTTATTACCAAAATCATTGTGGGTGACACAATTTACTTTTCGTTTTCTAACCCATGTTATGTGGAGTGGGGCATTATTAGTAGGGTATGCTTCTATTTTTTTATTTAAACGCCATTTGAATAGCCGTCATTTATTAATAGGAATTTTATTAATTGTCATAGCCAATCGTTCTTGGTTACCGATTCCTAAAGGCAGTATCACCGTCAATGAAGTACTTGAAGATCCTAAATTTGGTTATTCAGGGGCCGTTGATTATCTAAATCGTAGTTCGGTAGATACCTTATATGGCAATGCTCAATTGCCTTTATTGTCCAATACTTGGATTCCAGGTCATGAAAGCTGGAATCATATTGATAAGAGGCTATTGCCAGTGGTCTTAGAAAATGAACGTAGTTGGCGAATTCTACCCATATGGAAAAAAACAGATAACCCTGTCCTCATTTTGGAAGGAAAGGTAGTTCAAGATACTGTACCTACTAATCCAACCACTTTATTGGTAACGGTATTAGAGCTACATTCGGACGAAAATAAAGAAATTATTGGCGAAATATCTTTGAATAAACCTAGGATAAGTGCGCGAATTCCTTTCACTTCAGAGAAGCTAAAGAATTTAGAATTTCATGAAGGACTATTCCGTCTTCAGTTCATTGTCAAAGGAAATATTGAGCAAGGTCAACGCCCTAAAATTGAACTTGATAATTTTGTTTTTGAAGGAATGTCTTTTGAAGATACTATCATTCCTCTTGATGTAACCAGAGATCAATGTACGTCACGAGGAATTAAAACCTTTTGCGAAGTATCTGTAGGAGAACAGGCGCGAGTGGTTCAACTTCCAGCGATGTACTATCCTAGAATGCAACAGGTAAAAATTGATGGAAGACTAGTCGACTATTTTCCTGTCAACTATTATGACTATAATCTAGTCGGTCTGCGTCTGAAACCTGGCAACCATAATATGCAAGTTATCTTTGTTGGATTGGACTGGGCTAACTCAATTAGTTTTGTTGCTTGGCTTAGTGTTATTGTAATTACAATAACTTTAAACACAAATAATATCAAGAAAATGTCTAATAAAATTATCAAAAAGTAATGAAGCAATTTGGGAAGTTATATGGGTGAATGTTTGCAAAATAATCGGTATCATTATACGGGATCAGAACTGGAAATTGCCCGTGAAGCAAAAAACTGGAAAACTTATTTTTGTAATCTAATTGAGCAGTATCTAGGCAATGAAGTTTTGGAAGTGGGTGCTGGGATGGGAGGAACAACTAAAGTTCTTTGCAAGAACCATCATAAGCACTGGGTTTGTTTAGAACCAGATATTCAATTAGCATCTACTATTCAAGATTTTATTTCTCAAGGAGAGTTGCCCAATTTTTGTTTAGTTAAAAATGGAACTTTAATTGATCTGAAAAATTCAGACCAGTTTGATTCTTTAATCTATATAGATGTTTTAGAACATATTAAGGATGATAAGAACGAGGTTTATTTGGCAACTAATTACCTCAAAATAGGAGGATATTTGATTATTCTTTGTCCAGCTCATCAATGGCTTTTTACTTCTTTCGATCTAGCTCTTGGTCATTACCGCCGCTATGATAAAGAAACTTTATTATCAATAATGCCTGATAATTTGGACTGTCAAAAACTCAACTATTTAGATTCTGTTGGAATACTAGCTTCTTTAGGAAATCGCTTTTTTTTAAAGAGTTCTAATCCAACCTCCAAACAAATTCAATTCTGGGATACTTTGATGGTTCCTTTGTCGACAAAAATCGATCCTTTAATTAGATATTCCTTAGGTAAATCAATTTTAGGGATTTGGAAAAAGATTAATAATTAAGGATAATTTTTAATGAAAATCTGGAAGTTGTATCATACAGTAACTACATTTTTGCAACCATATAATACTAATTTATTAATTCTCTCTCTTTATGGAGTGATTGCCATTGGATTGATGGGACCGATGGCTTCATCAGAAGTTATTTTTCCCTATCCTGATCCTCAGTCTCATATTGGCTATGTTCACCAAGCACGTATCGCCTTAGAAGAAGGGCAATTTCCACTTAGAGTTGCTCCTGTTGAAAATCATGGTTGGCGTTATCCAGGTTTTCAATTTTATAGTCAGTTTCCCTATCTTTTCGGTGCATTACTCTATAAATTTATTACCCCATCAAACCCATATGATGCCTATAAATTGGTTATCTGGACATCATCTTTAGTAGGAGCTTTTTATATCTATCGTCTTAGCCTCTGGTTGATTGACTCTCAAACAGGAGCAATTTTGGCAGGGATATCTTACATATCAGCTCCCTATTTTCTTAATAATATTCATGCCAGAGGAGCCTTTACCGAAGCGATCGCCCAAGGAATTTTACCCGTTGTTCTTTATTACACTATTCAATGTTACGCAACAGGAAAAAGGCGTTATCTCCTTATGAGTAGCTTGAGTTGGTTTTTATTAGCAACTACCCATATTATTACTTTTATTTATACCACCTTAGCGATAGGGATATTGAGTTTTATCGTTTTTCTTAAAACTCGTAAAACAGGGTTTCAATGGTCCCAACTACTACCTCCTGTAATTGCCTATGGACTGGGGTTATTATTAGCCTTCTATTTTCTTGTTCCCGTAGTCTTAATGTCAAGTAACCTAGCTGTCGGCAAGCAAGTGGGAGGTTCTAACCCTTTTGATAGTCGTTGGTATACACCCCTATCTACGCTAATTTCCCCTACTTCTTTACCCCCTGCACCTTCAGAAACCGGGTTTGCTCCCACCTATGGATTACATCCTGCCGTAGGTTGGATTTTTCTGGCTGCTTGGGGAGTGGTAATTTACTATCACTGCTCTTCCCGTCGAGTCCCTTATAAATTACAGTCAACTCAACCCTATCTTATTGGGTCACTATGGGTCTTTTTAATTGCCTTTTTTGCCACTTGGAGTCCCATCGACTTCTGGAGGTTACTACCCCGTCAATTGTGGGTAACTCAATTTACCTTCCGTATTTTGACCCATGTTATGTGGTCTGGGGCATTATTAACAGGTTACGCAGTTGTATTGATATTTCGCCAACGGCTAGACCGTCGCCATTTAGTCATCGGTATTTTAGTTATTCTTATTGCCAATCGTCCTTGGCTTCCTATTCCTCGCAGTACAGCAACAGTTGCAGACTTAATCAAAGAACCTTTATTTCGATATTCTGGCGCACTTGATTATTTATATCGCGCCCCTATTACTACATTGTACGGAGGAGCAGAATTACGTTTACTTCCCGTAGACTGGCTTCCTGGGTATGCTACTTGGGATGTTTTTGTTAATAGTCCCTTATTATTAGGAGCAGAATTTCGTTACCCTCTATGGCAAGATAATGAAAAGCCAATTCTCCACCTTCAAGGAAAAGTTAATATCGATAATATTAAGGATACAGCCTCGCTTGAGATCCAGTCTGATGGCAGACCGTTTGATGAAATTCCCTTAACCTCCCGCGCGTTAAATTGGGCAATTCCCGTTTACAAGGCTCCTATTTTTGGGAAAGATCTTGGGCTTAAATTTGTATTTAAAGGGTCAACCAATGATGGTCAAATGTTAAAAATTCAGGTCAACCAACTCTCTTTTGAAGGAATGTCTCCAGCGCGTATGGTCATTCCCGTTTTTGTTACCCAAAATAGTTGTTTCCAAAAAGGAATAAGTACCTTGTGTGAGATTACTCTTAACCAAGATGCTCAGATTGTTCAACTTCCTGTTTTATATTATCCTCACATGCTAAAAGTATGGGTAGATAACCAGCTAATACAGTATTTCCCAGTGAATCATAGGGATCATAATTTAGTAGGATTAAATTTAAAACCAGGAACCCATAAAATTCGTGTAACTTTTCATGGTCTAGCTTGGACTAATTGGATTAGTGGTTTAGCTTGGTTAGGTTTTGTTTTAACAAGTATAACTCTTTTTATCGAAAAGAAACTCAAAATAAGCTCCTAGTTTTTTTATACTAGTATGTATATCACAACCTTAAAAAATAGTTTAAATACACAACAGTTTATTGGTAATCAATTCTTGATTAACTTAACTAATCGATAATATGGTTCGCCATTAATTGTCTCAAACGTCTTAATATCTTGCCAACGATATTCATCTGTTTTTAACACATTATTATCGCGGTAATAATGCAGTAGGTAAAGACAATTATCATTTAGATTATCCTCAATTTTTGGTAAATCTCCCTGATTATAAGGCTTAAAATCTATAATTTTCCATCGTTTCATATCCAATTTATCAGTAACAACATCAATGTCAAGCTTTTGATACTCAGCTGCTGGCATTTGTGTATAAAACGGAACTAATATATAAGCATACTTGCTCTCTATATTATCACTAATAAGTATGCAGTCAATGTTGCTGTTATTTGCTTCAAAAATAACATCCCGAAAGGTTGGCAACCAAGCATCTGAATTTAGCTTAGGGTAATCAACAAAATAATGTTCAGTAAAAATGGTTGAACTAGCAAAAATAACTAATAGGCTTACCCATGTTATTTTATATTTAAGCTTACCATTAAATTTATTGAGCAATAAGAATATTCCATAGCCAGATATCATCGCAAAAAGAGGTGCACCCACACAAGTTCTAACTGCACTAGATGGACTGACTAATGCGGCTGGAATAGGGTAAAGAAACAACCATAAAATAAGTATTGGTTTATAGTTAACTTGATTTCTAATTAGTCCTGCTATACCTAAGATTAAAGTTACTATTTCAAATAAATATAATTCCCCCATGTTATCAATAGTGTGTCTAGGAATAGGATCTCCTTTAAAGAATAAATAATCAGGACTAAAATAGGATAAATAATGACCGGCAATTTTGGGAATATTTTCTAAGATGCCAACTTCATTAGCTCTGGCCATTCCTTGAGGTGAAAGTTGATAAATAAACTGAGGAATAAATAAAATAGCAAAAAGTATTAGAGCAAGAATTGTTTGATTTTTATGTTTTATTAAATATTCTCTATAAATGATTACTGAACCTATCATGAAGAGAGGAATAAATACTCTAGCGGAGTAAAAAGTGTAAATACTGATTGCAAATAATATACCCGATATAGGAATTAATTTAGGAGTCTCAAGACTTCTCAAAAAAATTAGTAATGTAACACAAAATAATAAGGGAAATAAGATAGCTCTAAAAGTTATCCTACTAAAGTGAATATGCCAAGGAGAAATGGCTAAAAGTAAAGCAGAAAATAAGGCAACATGTCGAGAAAAAATTTCTTTAGTTAAATAATATAGAACTAAAACAGTCAAAGTTCCGATGACGGCTGATGTCATTCTAGCCCCAAATACATTAAGTCCAAAAACTTTAATAAAAGGGACCATAAGATATATGTATAATCCTTCACGATAGTCATTAGCTGACTTAAAATATGCTGGTAAAAATTCCCCATATTGATCACTTAAAGTGTGAATTATAGAATAGGCATCATAAGCATTAGAAGCCTCATCTGGAAAAAATCCATTGGGAATAGTTTCCAAAAATATAACTCTCAATAGGAACCCTAAAATAACAATTCCCAAGAGATAAAAAATACTGAGACTTTCCGTATGAATATGTTTAAGCATATTAAGTATTAGGCTCTAAAGGAGCTACTATAGACTTATATTATAATGACCTAATTGATATTAAATCTCCATCTAACAATCTACTCATCTTTATAACTTCTCAATAAAATCCTTAAACTATAAATAGCTGCGGTTAAATAAACAGGGCTAAATAAGACAATAAAGAGTAGTCATCTAACGATTCTTCTACCTTCACATTTTTCTTCTATATACTCTGGCGACATATCAAATTCCGCTTTAATTGAATAATCAGAGTCGGAGTGAAAATAAGAATTATAAAGAAAAGAATGGGGAACTTTTGCAACTAAACAAATCTGTTCTTCATGTTTAAAATTTTTTAGTAAATTTTGATCAATAATATCAGTTCTTTGAACCTGATCATGAAATGAAGAAAACTCAGGAATTGTAAAAAAGTATCTGGTTTTAGTGATAAAAATTATCATAAAACTAGCAGCAATTAAAGCTAAGTTTTCAGGTTTAATCCATGAAATATTTGAAGAAGAACCTTCCACTAAACGACAAACAAAATAACAATTTAATGAAACAAAAACAATCATCCAATACATATAATATCGAAGTTCATAAGACTGAGGCATGATCGATGTAAATAGGGTCATAATAACCATTAACGTCATGGCTACTTTTGAATCAGTATTATTATGTCTCCAACAAAGAAAAATGAATAATAGTATGTTGAAAACTACATATCCGCCAAAATATCCTCCCATTCCAAATCTTTCTTCATTCCAGGAAATAAAGTCCATTGCTAAAGTCCATTGCCAGGGTCTTCTTGAATCAAAAGCATTAATTTCTAGAACTGACTTTGCCCAACGGAAGGTAGGGGAAAGCTTTTTAAGATTTTCGTGCATAAAATCTGGTACTGCTTCATTATGATTAAGAACTATTCCAGCAATTTCTACTTTGACAGGATAAAATGGATTTTTATACAAAACTAAATTTTTAATCGGTGTAGCGAAAATTATTAGACTAGCAACAAAGCTAATTAATAATAGTTTCATTAATCCTATTATTTTAGATTTTCCTTGGGGAATATTTTTCCAAAATTGAGTCAGGATATTAGTTAGAGTAAAACAAAGAGTTATAAAGGTAACAGGAATAAGTTGAAACTTCGTGTTGGCTGCTGCAGTAGCAGATAAAAGGATTATCAAAAAGTTCTGGATATTAAAATCAATTTTTTTTATGTATAAAAGGTAGGTCGTTAAAATAAGAATTGAGACTGAAACATTTCCAGGTAAATCAATATAACTTCTAGCTGCATGCATATGAACCATGGGAATAGCTAAAAGGGCAATTGTTCCTAAATACAAAGGAATTCTTAAATAAAAAATTAGATAACTAATGAAAACTATCAAGCTAACATAACACAATAAATTAGTTGCCTCTGGTTTCTGGAAAATAAACCAAAAAAACCCTTGTAAAAAGTTAGCTAGTAAAGGAAATCCCAAAAAACGGTGTTCTGTATTATATTCAAAAGTGTACTGTTCTGGAGGAATAATGTGCCAAATTCTAGCTGCAAAGGGAATATGATACATAAAAGCATCACCCCCATAATTAGCATCGAAGAAACTAATTAAAAAGATAGAGAATAGAATTAAGCTTGCAGTGAATGTCAGAAGAGTTTTAATATTAAAGTATTTTAAAACTATCAGGATTTCATTGATTGTTCGACTAATTTTATGTAATCTATTGTCTTTATTAAATATTTCATAATCCTTAATATTTTCGAGAAAACTTAAACTAATAAAACTCAATCCCAATCCTCCTAAACAAATCCTTATTATTCTGAGAAATGAAGTGTCAAAATAATTAAAGTAGCCTATAATTCCTAAAATTAAAGCCATAGAAATTAAACCACTTCCTCCTAAGAAACGCGGCTCATTTTTAAACTTCAATAGCCAGGGAATACTTTGATAAATAGGAAGTCCTGAATAAACTAATAGAGTCATGCTCAACAAAGCAATACCTAAAATGAGGCTTAATAATGGGACTAGCATGATTTTAATTTTTATAGTGATTCCGAAAAAATAACTGGACTAGATATTTAGATATAAAGGTTAGTAGGTTGGTTTTGAAAATTAGTAACTTTTCTGATTTTTGCTCCTTGTATCAATAGAGTTTTGTCCTTTGTTCCATTAAGAAATTCAAAATACAAATTAACTTTTGAAGTTTCAGACAAATGAATCACCCAATCACGATAACTAGAAGCTAGTAAGTTACTATAGGCATGATAACGAAAAATAATCTTTTCCCCTACTCTAACACCACAGGTTAGGTCATTATCTTGACCTTCAGCCACAAAATCAATATCAATTAGATAACGTCCTCTATCTAGGATCAAAGGAGCTTCGAGGTAAATTGAACCATTAGTTTTAGTCTCAAAATCCGTTGCCTTTAAAGAAGCATATTCCTCAAAGTTAAAGGGAGGATTATAAACTACGTCAGACAGCTTATCTTGATGAATATAAAGGTTATTCCTAATTCCAACTCCTTTAGGATAGTTTTGTGAACTTTCAATGATCTGATAGTTGTTTAAATCGATGGAAATATAACCAGCTTTTCTCAAAAAATTGAGACAGTTGGTATCCTCTGGTTGAGTTTCTAAAATTAAATGTGGCTTAGCTGATTTGATAGTTTCATTCATTCCTTTTACTGCATCAAATTCAGCTCCTTCAATGTCCATTTTTACCAAGTCAGGGACTAACCCGGTGTGTTCTACAAAATCATCTAAGGCAATAGTTGAAACCTGATAAGCAGCAGACTCACTTTGTTTATTTGTATAAATACTATCATTAAGATGACTACCTAAATAAATGGGAACAGTTCCATAAGATTTACGATAAACGGCAGTATGAAAAAGTTGTACATTACTACAACCACTCAAGACGATATTACGTTGACATTTATCAACAATTCGGGGACTGGCTTCAAAGGAACAAACTACTCCTCTTGGTCCTACCATACGAGACATAACGGTGGTTAACCCCCCAAAATTGGCTCCTACATCAAATACTATATGCCCAGGACGACATAAATCTCGTAATGCAAGTTGAACAGGGGGTTCCCAGAAGTTCTCTTTATACCAAGGAGCAACTCCATAGAGTCTAACCTCTTCTAGTTTTTGATTGACTCCTAGTTGTCGATCAATCTCTGGGGACAATGCACGACTCAAACGAACCTTTAACCAGTCTTTAAATTGATTAATCATTAACTTTTTTCTACCTCAGTAAACCAAAGAAAAGCGTGTTGTTCATGACGATTATCATTGAAGATTTTATAGTTGGGTTGTAAACCAAAACTTTGTTCTGAATTCCAAGATTTGAGATGTTCTTGCTCAATTTTATGAGCAATATTTCGAGTTTGTAACATACGTCCTAGAGGAGAGAAGCGAGAAAGTTTAGACATCCAATCTAACTCTCGATATGCGTTAAGAAGAGTTTTTATTCCTGGCAAATATTTGAGAACTTGGGATTCGGGAGCAATTTCTCTCAGATATAAACTTAAGTTGTAAGCATACTCTAAATCGGTACTGGTATGACGGCAGTAGGACTTACGATAACACAAACATAGGTAAATTAATTGCTCTATTTCCTCAGTCTTTCGATTAGCAAAAGCATAACGCACTCCCGCTAAGGTTCGATGTATATACCAGGCTCGTAAATCTTCAATTTCCGTTTGAGGGCTTTGGGTAGTTCGTTCATCAGGATAGTTCCAAAAAACTCCTAAAGTTCGGTCAATAACTTTACTTTTAATAAAGGGCAAAACTCGACTTTTAAACTCTGTATCTCCCGCTCCTTGAAATGTACCATCATAGTATCCAAATCGATCATGAATTGAACGACGATATAATGCTCCCACCCAAGATAAATAACAGGTTTCTAAGTAGACTAAATCTTGCTTATATTGACTTCGATAATAGGGCATGATATCATTAATCCAACTCCCTTGTTTATCAACGTTTGTGACCAAACTGTTACCAATGACCCAGTCAAGTTGAGGATTTTTATCTAATTCTTCTGCTAAGACTTCTAGACATTCAGGAAGAATGGTTTCATCTACTCCTAAAAAAGATAAATAAGGAGCTTTGGCAAGAGAAATTCCACGGTTCCAAGCGGTCTGAATAGTTTCTCGTTGGCGCGATTTCACATAAAGAATTGGTAAATTAAGTTTGGGAGCTAACTGTTGAAAAACTAAGTATTCATCCCCTGGGGAACCACTATCAATCAGAATAATCTCTGCACACCCTGATTTCATTAGACTTTGATGCTGCAAAGTTTTCAGGAATAAAGGAAGTTTTTCCTCCGCATTATAGAGAGAAACAATAACACTTACTCGATAACTAGACTTCTCTCGGCGATCATCGATAATTTCATAGTTCCAGTCAGGATTATTGTGTTTATTTTCGTTAAAAGCCTGCTCAATTAGAGTGTGACATCGACTTTCTCGTTCGGCTAAATTGCCATACATTGCTTGTAGAACTTGTGCTTCACGAGTCAACCCTTTCTTTTCCAACGTTTGTAGGACAAAGGGGAGATCTCTAAAATTATCGCCGTCTAATAAACGCATTCCCCGAACCTTATAGGTGGCAGCTACAAAGTCATTACCTCGCAATTCCTCGAGTCTAGCAATTTCTCTCCACAGACGCACCCGATCAATACGATAGCCATTCTCTAAGCGATTTTGCCAGGTTTGAACATCCGCTTCAAAAGCTGATCCTAACTTCCAACATTCTTTAACTTTATTCCTCAAATCTTTCTGTGTTAATTCTGACGCATTAAATGTATGTTTATAGCGTCTGATTAATTTGGAAGCTTTTAATACTTGAGCATTCCTTGTTTCTTCTAAAGGTTTTCTTAACTGTTCTTTAATTTCTCCAATAGTTTGTTTTAGTTGCTTATAAGCAGGTTTAATTTTGAACTTTACCTTAGATTTTACTGCTTTAATGATTGGTATTTTAGAAAACCTAAAGCCAAGTTGATCTGACTCCCAATAATCGATAAGTTGAGAATACCACTGGTCTAATTCATTTCTGATTTGTACATCAGCTACAGAAGATTTATTATAAATCTCTTCTAAGATGGGATCAGTTATTTCTAAATTAGTACAGAGAATTGTATCTACTAGGTTTTTACGATATTCTTCATAGTTTTCTATTACTTGAATAATTGCTGGTAGACTCGAATAAATATCATTAATATCAATGGTTATAAAAGGAACTTTAGGAAATTGTTCTTCTAAAAAGCGACAAACCCCGGCTCTATTACCGACTACTGTTGGACAACCAGATAATAAGGATTCTAAGGCAACTAGATTAAAAGTATCATATCTGGACGGCACAAAAGTAATAGATTTACTCGCAAATAACTCTATTAATTCTCTCTGACTGACTGGAGCACTTATGTAGAGATCTTTGAGTCGATTTTCTAACATCTTTTCAAGATAATCTTGAGAAGAAATTGTGTTGTTATAGTTATAACTATGAGGACCAATAATTTGAGCACGATTATAGCTAGAACGGGGGAGCCACCATACTAAATCAATAAAAATATCAGGACCTTTTCGTTTTTCTGTTCGTCCAATAAAATTTAAGTTTGGGGCAGTTTCTGATGTTAAACATTGGGTAGGTTTAGGAAGATTAAAAAAATGAAGGGGATTATAATAATACGATGGGAGCTCAGAAATTTCTCTCCATTCATCTAGATAACTTTTACTAATACCATAGCGAATATCTACGGTTTTATACTGCATCATTTCTTGAATATCCAAGGGTATATTATCCCGTCCAAAATCAAACCAATCTAAGCGTAAGGTTTTAGATATTTTTCCATGCATTGATAGGGCAATACTTTTAAAATTGACTTGATAACGATTTAGGGCTGATCGCAAAAAGATTCCCCATTGTTCATAATCGGGAACGTCAATAATATCAAATTGTTGACCGACCGCAGAAATAGCAATATTACTAGCCATAACACAAGCCCGTTCAACCCATTTAGGAGGAGTTACTTCAAAGAAATTTTTAAAATCAGTAAGTAAAAATTTTTCTTGATATTTAAGAACATTAGCATTGAGTGGGCGAGAAGTGTTTAAAGGTTCTTTGTCGAGAAGATAATAAAACTCAATCTGGGGATTTTTTTTAATAATACTTTTGTAAAAGGTTTGCCCACCCCCTACTTTACTGAATAAATCAAAATCTGCAATCAGAACTTTCATGATATTTTAGTTAATAACGCTTCTCTGGTTTAAACATATTTTTTATGTTTGTAATAAATCCCCAAGGGGCTTATCCAATGGTCCTGAAACCTTTAGGACAAACTTTAACTTTATAAGAAATTAATAGTTAATTTTACTTAGGGACTGAGTTAATAGATTGAAACTATTACATTCGTAGAATCTTAGGAACAAGAGCCAAGTAAGTCAACTCATAACTGGTCAACAATATTAGTGTTTAACCTAGTTTAGGTTTAAGATACCTAATCATTGTGATTAAATTTACATCCTCAAAGGGTAACCAATTTAACAATCATTAAACTTGTCACTAGTCGACGCGTTAGTTTTAGGGTAGGTTCCCTCCAGGAGAGAGAGACTGATCAAGATAACTAATTGGAGAAAAATAAAATTAAAATTTGCAACCTTAGATATAGAATGCTCCCAGAAATAATTGTTAAAGTTCAATCAACTCTTTATATACAAAATATAAGCGAATAAAATCGTGATTTTGAGCTATTTTTTTGATATTAAGTACAATTTATTGCTATTTTTACTGATTATCAAGTAAATCTGCTATTTACAAAGAAAAATCTGTTAAGCAGTCGCATATAATGCTTTCCTATTGTGATTTCATAGGATAACCTCTAAAGGCAATAGCAGTTCCTAGAATCACTTTTCCGTAAGCCATCCTCTCCATAATTTTTAAGGAAGTTCCTGTTACTGACATAATAGGTGTAATAATCAAAGATACTTTTAAATAGAGGAGTGATAGTACTTGATTGTTAAGCTTCCCCAAGGATAAAAAGTCATCTTAACCTTCCGGTTTCCAAAAACTCCCAACCAGGATAAAGTTAAAATTCATACCGAGATATTCCTAAGCAAAAGATAGAACTATTTGACGAATTTTTGCAACATCATAACATAGTATATATTTACTATAATGATTAAGTGATTAGTATTCTAGTTGATATTCAGCTAGATTAATATTTTTACACTTGTTTGAAGTATATTGATAAGATCAAGTATTATAAACTTCACAAATAATTATAGTTTTATCTAAAAAATATTTTTATTAACTACCTTGCTAGTTGGAGTTAATAAAAAAAAGATTAAATCTATTAATTTTTACTAAAACATGAGCTTACAAATTATATATCTAGATTAGATTTTGTTATATACCTATTTTAAAAAATAAAAGAATAGGTATATTTACGAGTATTAATACCTTGAGGAAGTAAATCGGGGAGTTTACAATTTAAAATGTAGCTTTGAGTTAAAAAAAATTATTAATATCAGTAATTATTCTATTGAATTTACTTATTAACCCATCAAAATCTTCTTATTTTTAATCCTAAAAACTAGGATAAAATAGTCCATATATTTTACCCTAGTTTTTATAGCCGCAATGAGATAAGTATTCAATCGGCTTTAGTGTCAGTTCTTTCTTATTAGTCTGTAATAAGGAAAAAATTAATTTTTATAAATAAAAAACTTTTAAAACTTTAAAATCTATATGTTCAGTGAACATATCAACTATTTTTATTTAGAAAATAGAGCTTAAAATTTACTTTTTAAAATTTTTAATACCCACTAAAATTTTAACTATATAATCAAGTATTTTTTTGGTTTTATCTTGCAAAAATTGATTGAATTTTGCTGTAAGTTTGGGTAAATTTTTAAGAATTTAAAAAAATATTTTTGCTTTTATTCTCGTTCTATAGACAATTTTTAGGTGTAAGCAAACTAGTAAACTTTAATAGTTAACGTCTAGTGCTTAGACAAAAGTGTTCACTTTTGTCTAAGCTTCTTTAAGTTCACCTGCTTATGCAATTTTGAGCTAGTCCAATATATAGTGATCGCTTTACCCATTTCAGACAAAATATTGTATTCGATGTATAGTATCTTGGCAGAAGTTCCAGAGATTTGAGACAATTATTGTGTTGAGGAAAGATAGCTTTGTTAACTTAATGTCGGATTTATAAGTTCGTTATTTTCCCTAGACGTTTTTAATTATAGTTAGCAGAATTGTGATAACAATACCAATCTCTAGCCTGAGAAATTTGACTTTTATTTGGTGAGAAGCTTCTGACTAAACTAGGATGATTAGTCGATATTTCGTTTGGTAGACTTTTTTGCCAAAAACTTCTGTTCCAGAGGAAAATAGGTTAAAAACCAGTTACAAAATGATAGTAATCGATGAAGTATCAACTGACTTTAAGACAGCATAATCAAGTTTCTTGTAAAGAATAGCTGTATGTTTTAGCATGGGGAGTATATTAAAATCAATTACAGGTTAACGTTATTGTGAATTCTCAACGTCGATCAGAAACCATCACTTATGTCCGCATTACTCAGCAGTCTTGGCAACATGGCAAAATCGAGGGAGAAGTTAGGGCTTCTCAGTATGAATGGCGATTTCAATGGTGCTTTCAACAAAGTCGTTTATGGGTTCAACCAACCTTAGGAAGAGCTTTAATTTATGAACCGTTGGGGCGGTTTTTAGAAAATTGTGACTATAAACTAGAATTAGGAGGGGACTATCAATTTATAGTACGGGCTGAACTTTAATTCTAATCACTAGCAAAAAAATTTATCAAAAAAACTTTCAATCAATCTAAAATTAAAGTAAAAAAAAATAATATTATCTTCTAGACTAAAAATGTTTATCTCTAAATAAAAACCAACTAATTTGTAATGGCTTTAGCCGGTTCTTTCGGTGTGTTTGTAGTTTTTATTACAGGAACAATACTTGTGAATACTCAAGCGAAACAAGCAAAGATAACCGCCTAAAAATCTCGATCTAAAAAACTTAAAATAGCACAAGTTACTTTTACCAAGTTTACTAAGAACTTTAGCCAATACAAAATGTAAAATCTATTGCTAGACTCTGCTATTTGTCGACTAGGACAGACGGACTCTTAAACAAATGTTACTACTATAGTATCATCTAATCTTTTGTGATAACAATGGTGCTGTAATCTAGGTTTTTAAATGCGGATACTTTCTTTTTAAAAAACCACAAAATTATCTTTTTTAAAACTTGGATAATAGTGACGGTAACTCTTATCACGACGATAATTATATCTTGAACGTCATCAATCTTTGAGTATCATAAATGGGTTTTCTTGCTCAACATTTAATTTGGAGCCTAATTGAGAAGACTGGTAAGCAACATCAGCAACTTTCAGGGCATAAAGACTTGATTGTGGCTTAACATAAAGAGAAGTTTCTTCAAACAAATGATCTAAAATTTGTTCAGTATCTTGGGCAAATAAACCGTGAAGACTGCCCAATTCAATAGTTTTAGTACCTTCTTCTGTAATTACTGTCCCTAAATTACCGGCAAATTTTAAGGTTCCGTGACTTCCATGTAATTCAAATATTCGTTCATTTTTCCAAAACACTTCTCCTTTGCTATAGACTAAGTCAACCTTTAACCGATTATTAAACTCCAATTGAGCACCACATAAACAAGCTGTAAAATATCCCTCTTCCGGAGCATCCCAATAGCGAATGTGAGAGGATACGTTATGTACCGTACCAAATAAATTAGTAAAGCGATGAATATGAGGTAGGGCAGCTATCATGGGAAAACCAAACATCTCTCGATGATAAGTCCAACGGCGTGGAGCTGGTTTTTGAGAGGTAGTTGTTGCATAACGACCATAGAAGACTTGACCTAATTGGGAAAGATATTGACGAGTTTTTTGATGCATTTTCCCCAAGAGTTCAATGTGTTCGATGTGTAAAAGTTTTTCTTGTTGAATGGCTAAGGATAGTAACTCAGCTCCTTGAGCAAAATTGAGAGCTAAGGGATATTCTAAAATTACATGTTTTCCAGTTTTGAGGGCCGTGCGAGCGATCATGGCATGGTCTCGGTTAATGGTACAAATAACTACTAAATCAATTTCTTGATGGCTAATCAGGGTTTCCCAAGACTCACAAGTAGAAATATCGTAGGTTCGTCCAAAAGTAGCTACTCTCTCAGGAGTATGTCCTGTGACACAACAGAGTTGTGATCGCTTGTCTTGGAGAAAGGTTTCAGCTCGTTTCTGGGCGGCATATCCTGTACCAATAATACCAACTTTTAGGGGCTGCGAAAGGGAATATATCTTCTTCATTGAGTTTAATTACTATTGATTAGTATGTTATTTGTAAGTACTAATCATCAATTATAGCCATAACTATAATCAATAGTAATTGATAAAAGATTTTTGGAGAATAGTTTTCCGATACGAAATTTATCAAAGTATTTTAAAGACAAGATTAATAAAAAATTATTATTTAGTTAGATTACAATAACTTTCTCTCCTGATAAAATATAAGAAAAACTTATTATAAATTTTTTTAAAAATCTCATTACTAATCCTTCCCTAACTCTGGTTCTTTTTCCTTTAGTATCAGAGATGAGACTTGTAATCAAGTCTCATCTCAATAATAGTTGATAGCCGTTTTACTTGAAAATAGGAATCACATATGGCAACCTACAAAGTTACGTTAAAAAACGAAGCCGAAGGAATTAACAATACTTTCGAAGTACCTGATGACGAGTATATTTTGGACGTAGCAGAAGAGCAAGGGTTAGATCTTCCATTCTCCTGTCGAGCGGGTGCTTGCTCTACCTGTGCTGGTAAGATTATCTCTGGCACTATTGATCAGTCTGATCAGTCTTTCCTGGATGATGACCAAATTGAAGCAGGGTTTGTTCTTACCTGTGTTGCTTATCCAACTTCTGATTGTACTATCGAGACTCACCAAGAAGAATCTTTATACTAAACTCTTTAACCAGAGTACGACACCCATTAATTTTGATTATAATTTAGTACGATTCAGCAGGGGTATGTGGCACTATAATCCCTGCTGAATCATTTTTTTCATTGACCCTCAATTTTGACATGAATAGTAAATCGATTTATCAAAAGTTACCGAGTAACTGATCAAGACAAGGTGAGGGCTTTGGTCAAAGTTAGATCCTGAAATTAATCGTGGCTATTTCTTATAGTTGCTTGTAATCAATTTTACCTTGCTAATTACGAGGCAGATACTCAACAAGATCCGACATTGTAGCTGTTTAAGTTAACTCAATTACCCTTTAATAGCTGTCTGAATAGTTTCCTGAGATATGAAAGAGAGGTGAGAATGTATAAAGCAGTTATTTACATTTCTTATTTATTATGAATAATACTAATGACTGTTACGTTTTTAACTAGTCCTGTAGCTAAAATCTTTTGTTATCCTTCGATAGGAAATACATTCTTTCTCTTTGTAAGAATTTTTTAACTATTTTTATCAATAAGACGTAAGCAATTATAACCATCAAAATATTATAAGTCATCGGTTATTATCTCTGTTTGCCATTTAACTTAAGCATAGTAACTTAAAAGAAGTTTAATCTTAATAGTTCCTGTTTTATTAGTCTGTATAGTCTGTGAATAGATTTTAAGTTTTTAAATAAAAATAACCTATACATGCTTTAAAATTTTTTCTTTGCTATTATCTACTTTAAGAAAATTTAAGGTTTAATATTAAAAATTTAAAAAGCTATTTCAGTAGTTATATAAGTAATTTCATAAGTAATATTATATAAGTAAGTACTAGGTTGTTTATCTTCTTTTTACATGGTATAAAAAATTTTTTACATATTAAAATTATGCCAATTATTGGGCATAATTTTAATGGTGTTGGAACTAAAAAATATAAAAAACATAAAAAGTATAAAAAGGTTAATTAATTTAATAATATAATAAAGTCACAAATAAAGAAAAAAATTTACTTACTTATACTTAAAATATTAAATAAATTCTTAATTCTAATTATATAGATTTTTCCATGAATAAAAAGGCTAATATATTTCTTCTGATAATCTACTAGTCAGAATGATTATTAAATTTTTAAAGTTAAAAATAAAAAGATTATAACTCCCCATCGTAGATAATAAATTTTGTAAAATATGAAGTTGATTATCCCCTAAAATTAAATATAGCTAAGCTAAGTTAAATTAAATGCCTACTTTTATACTTTTTCTTTTTATTAAAGATTCTAGAAAAAATAGAGTATACACTATAGTGCACTATAAATAGTCAAAAATTGGGTCATAATTAGAATATAATAAAATATTATAGTAATATTTTTAGGATCTTAATATCTATTATCTGTTCTATGATATTCTATATTATTTAATAGAATTGATTTAGAGAAATATTTATTTTTTAAATAAATGTTTCTCTAAATCAATTCATCCATACGTTAATATCTATTTTAGAATATATTTAACCGATCTTTATTAGTATCATTAAACCAGTCATTAATCTAAAACAAAATTTATATATTTTTAGGTATTAATTCTTAAGTTAAATTTACAATATATTTTTACCCAATTTCCGTTCTAAAAACACTTGCTGTTTTCACTATAAAAATTACTGATTCTTCTTTTTAATAAAATTATTTTAATTTAACTAAATCTGAGATAGATTGACCCAAAGTTAAAGTATTCAAATGAATACAACATAATTATACTATTAAACTAAATACTTAAAGGTGATAAAATCTATCAACTAAATTCAACAATATTAAGTTTATTAAAAAATTAATAAATTATTAATATCTAATTGTAACTCAACTACTCTTGATAAGACATTAATCAAATTATACCTACTTTAATTTTGTGTTTAATAATGTTTTTAACTTGACTATAATTCCACTGCTATCTATCTAAAGCATACTTTTATATTGGTAACAAATAACCATATTGAATCTTTTTCTCTCTTCTACTTCTGTGTTAAATAAAATTAACTTCTATTAAGTCGATTGAAAGCTAAACTGACATACCGAAAACCTGTCAGTAATACCTCTAATGTAATCTACACTTAGATTACCATTTACAGCCGCAAAAAACTTTAAAGCTTATTTGAAAATTTATGTACTTAACTGAGATGAAGGAACAATTTCTCTCCAACAACCAACACCACAAATTTTATCAGTCAAAAGAAAATAATCTCTTTCCCTTCCCCTAAACTCCATAACTAGTTTTTAAAGGTTGGAAAAACAGCTAAAAATAGCAATAAAGATAGATAAAATTTACCATAATAAATAATTAATTTTGAAACCAACTAACATCAATATAATTAATTTTTGCATATGGTTCTAAAGCTGTTAAAATTTGACTACCATAACTCCGACAATTAACTCGATTATCCAATAAAGCCACCACCCCCTGACATTCCCGTAACGGCATTACCACCCGTTGAATTATCTTCATAGCTGTCGGCAAAAGATAGAAACGAAACCAATCTTTATGTTGTTTTTTATAATAGCTAACACGAGCAGCCACTAAAGGATTTTCTAAGGAAGGAATTGGCAGAGTTGCCATCACTAACAGTTGAGTTGTGGGCAATGCTTCATGATTATAATACCAAAAGTCCCAACTACTAATTAGAATTCCATTATTAGTAATTTGAGTTTTTTCTACTTGTACTCGCGATCCAAATTCAGCGGCTAAGGCTGTTCCAACCCGTACTTTTAAGAACATATCATTAATTAAAATAACAATTAGTTGGGAACGATAACAACATAAAGTAACAAAACGACGAACTTGGTTAAGCATTACTCCTTGAAATTCAGGTGTATTTGGCATGGGTAAATTATCACAAATATACAATTTAATACATTTATTTTGTCGATTAGGAGAGAATTTAAGACACAAAACATCATTTTTGAATCCAATGCTATCACGATAAGTTATTGCAGTTTTGTCTCCATCAAGAAACCCACCCATCAAAACAACAGGAGATGTTTGCCAAATCGACTCTAATATCGAACCTACTTCCAAGGGACTACTATGAAGGGAAAAATCTTGAATTTGATAATCTATAGAAGCCCAAAGCAATTGACTTTGGGCTGACATTTTCTTCCAGAATTTTTTAAAAGCTGAGTCCCCTGTAAGTACTTCTCCTAAATATTGGAGAGTCTTATATTCCTCTTCGTTTAAGAGATAACATTGATAGGGATTAGTGGAACGGCTTAGGATCTTTTTGGCGAGATAAAGACGCACCTCTTGAATTAAATTGCCATAGGCTGAGTAGTTTTTTTGTAATTGTCGCCAATGGTGAGGTTTAAGGGTGCTAGTAAGGTATTCCCTTGTCCAGTCTTCTAACTCATCAGCATTATCGATTAAAGTTAGAATTTTCTCGGAAAAATAGCTTTTTTTTCCCAGTCGAGCACTTAACCAAGTTTGGGGAGAGACCATTAATATCCCCCGAAAATTATCCCAAGTTAATCTTTCATCTTCTGTATGAATGACTTGATCAGTTTGTAACCATTCTTGTAGTTTAGGAATAATTCCGGTTAATAATTTTTCTTGAAGTGTGGAAGAGGCTACTAATAAAACAGGGCGATCACTCAGTAATGCTGGCATTAAATAACTACATCCATAACGGGATACTGTACTCCCAGTTTGAATAATTGCTGAACGTCCCAAGCGCAAACCCCTTGAGACTAATCTTGCCATGGTTAGATGGTGATCCCATAAAGGCAGTCCTTGTTGGCGTAAAAACGCTCGCAGTGAGGCGTGGACTTCTGCTTCAAGTAGGGTCATTGATAATTATTTTTTTTACCAAATTAGATTTTAACATTTTTATTGACTATGTACAATTTACTTTTAGTCTATAACTCAATTTTTTTCTAGATTTTATCTTTGAAATTTGATTCCTTAGTTGCATAGCAATTCACTTAAATATTAAAATTAAAATATTTTTTATTACCTAAATTATTGATATATAATAAATAATTATTATCAGATTAAATGTATCAATACAGATATAAATAAACTTCAAAAACAAAAGAAGATGATTCTATATTTTTATACCCGATCAATTACAGTTAAAATCATTATCTCTTTTTAAGAATAAGAGGAAAAAGCTAAATTTTATTGATGTCTTATTCTACATAAGAGGGTTTGAAAAATTATGAGTTACTGATTTACTAAGACTTGGTATAGAAAAACAAATGCATGCCTTATACTGTTTCAAATAAATTATTCTAAAAAATTTATTTGAAACAGTATAAGTCTGACTCTAATTATTTAGATATAGAGTACAATACGATTTATCCTTTATATTGATTTCTAGTCGTCTACTTATACATTAAAAAACAATTAGAGTGGTCATATCACTTGATTTCTCAAAAGAATTTATAATTTCAACAATAAAATCAAGAATTTATTTCATTGTTAAATAGAATTAACTAGTAATATGTTAGATTGAGGAATTTGCAAGTAAAAAATAGATAAAGTTTATAAATTAACTAGCTATTGTCTTAATTAACTTCAATCTATTATTAGGAATTTATACAATATTTTAAATTATTTAGGGAGTTTTAGGGAAATTATCCTAGTTATTTCTGTAAATTCGGAAAAATAATTAATTTTTAAAAAGTTATTGATTCAGATAAGGTTAAATTAATGTAACTAAGTTTAAAGATACTATAAAATACAAATTAACAGAAAGAATTTATATCCATTGTGTTACTCTGACTAGAGCAGATAATTTTTTCTATTGGGTTATTAACATGAGCCATAGGATAGACCATCATAAGAAAATTTTTATCCATAAAAAATATTTTAAATCGGTAATTACTCTTAAATATTATTTAAACCTATTCTTAATGGCTACTATTAACGCTACAGAATATAGCCGTAATCATAGTTTACATATAAAAAATCAACACTATATGGCTAGTAAGAAGAGAATTGTTATTTATAATACTTAACGGGTGATTGTTTATCATGTCATATGTGCTAAGAATGACAACTGGGTTTTCATTCTCCTTGTGATAAAGTTAATGTTATTTTTAATTGTATTTACCCTAACAAAAAATAATAATATCTTGAGTTTTACTATTTAAATTTTCGGTATCATTTTACAAATAATAATAAAAAGACTATTTATTGTGTGGGTTAAATAACTTATAACGAATCAATTTATGTTTAATTAAATGTGGCAGTAAAAGTATTAGAGAAACTTTAAGGTTATGTAAAATTATCAGTATTACTGGTGGCAGTAATACTGATAATTAACAAATTCTAGCTTAGCAGTTATAAATTAAGTATAAATTTAATTTTGCTGGGGTCATATCTGATGAGAATTTAGATAAATTTTAAACTGTTTTTGATTGTGCTGGGTTTCCTAGTTTAGATTTATTTATTAGTACTTTTATAGTAAAAAATTTTGTGATTAAAGTATCTGTTGTAGTTTTGGATACAGAAGGACAACCAGAGGTATTTTTTAGTATGGGTAATTTTATTTGATTTTATAAATTCTGATTATAGTTAACAGTTAATAGTTAATACTTAATAGATAGTTTTCATGAAAATTTATAATCATATTTTAGTTGATCAAAACTAGCCTAAAAGAATAGAAAAATCTATGAATTGCTAAAACAATTATTAAGTGCTTGAAGTTAATACTGAATAAAATAACAATAAAAACTTTATTAGTTTATTTAATAAATAGAGGTATCATTAGGTAGATCTAACAAAAGCTGATTTCCTCTTTTTGTTTAATTAAATTGTTTCAAATATATATTTAAGTAGGACAACATAATTTTTATTAATTAAACATTAACTTATTAATATAAATATTATTAATATAAATTATATTAATATATTTAAAATCAACATATATTAGTTTTAAAATAAGTAGGTTAGCTTGTAAAAATCTGAAAAAAAATTAATTAAAGCCTAGTAGTCGCTAGATATAAATCTGTCTAAAAATTAAGCTAACACAATCAGAATAGTAAGAAATATAAAAGTTAGATAATGCCAAAAAATTACTTATGGCATAAAAATATAAATTTTATATCTAAATCTAATAGATTTTTATTTTATAAATAAAAAGTAAATATAACTATAAAAAATATATATAACTTTTATATTTTAAATTATCAATTATTCAAGAAAGTAGTTATATAAAATTTGATTTATAAAGATAAATATCTTTGATTGAATATTTTCCAACATTCTTGAGCAATTGCCCAATCTTCTTCGGTATGAATAATAAGAATCCTGACAGTTGAATCATCGGTTGCAATATCAGTATCTACTGAGAAATTATTGTTTTTCTTAGGATCTAATTTCAGTCCTAGAAATTCAAACGCTTCACAAGTTTTTTCACGTACAATAGCTGAATTTTCTCCTACTCCTGCGGTAAAAACTAATGTATCTAATCCTCCTAAACTACCTAACATTCCTCCTAAGTGCCATCGTAGACGATGAATATACATATCAAAAGCTAATTGTGCGCGGTAATTTCCTTCATTAACTGCTTGAATAATAGATCGTAGATCAGCAGAAATACCTGAGACTCCTTGAACCCCTGATTTTTTATTCAACATAGTATTTAATTGATTAGCAGTAAAGTTATATTGACGTATTAAATGAATTAAAATGGCAGGATCAATGGAACCACTACGGGTTCCCATCATTAATCCTTCAAGGGGAGTAAATCCCATTGTCGTATCAATACTAATTCCATTCTTGATAGCTGCTAAAGAACAACCATTTCCTAGATGACAGGTAATTAATTTTAAAGATGTTAAGGATTTATTTAAAATTTGAGCTGCTTTTTCGGCACAATATTTATGACTGATTCCATGAAACCCATAACGACGAATACCCTTTTCTAACCATTCATAAGGAATGGGATAAGCTGCTGATTTGAGTGGTATATGACAATGGAAAGCAGTGTCAAATACTGCTACTTGTGGAACATTTCCTAATACCTGTTCAATAGCTTGTATTCCATTAATATGCGACGGATTATGGGTCGGAGCTAGTGGAATTAAGCGGGCGATTACCGCTTTTACATCCGGAGTAATTAAAGTTGCTTCAGAATAATCTGTGCCTCCATGAACCACCCGATGACCGACAATATTAATTTGTAAAAAATTTTTAATTACTCTTGTTTTTCCTTGAATTAACGTATTAAGTATTTGGGGTATTGCTTGACAAAAATGCTTATGGTTTAGAATTTTATTTTTCTTGATTCCATTAGCTTCAACTGTTAAAATACCTTGACCTTTGGCTACTGTCCAATCAATATTAGCTTTCCAGATAGGTTTTATGGAATATTTAGGTAAATGATCACTAGTTAAGTTATATAAGCAACTTTTTTGACTACTTGAACCTGCATTAATGATTAAAATTTTCATGATTATTTTATTTATTAAATTTTATATTATTCTGTATTTATGAAAGTTTTTCTAGGTTAAATTAAATTGATAATAAATTCAGAGTCTCCTCTTTAGAGGCAGTATAAACTCAGAGACGGTATTTACTTCATTTAATATTGTATTAGGATAATATTAAACAATGTAATATGAACAAAAGACAGATACTTGATGGTTACAATAATAACAATGATCAGTTAACCAACTTAAACTAACTCTATTATTTAGATATTCTTCCATGTTAGCTTTTTGAATATCTGAATTATCAGTTTTAGGATAAATTTATATAGCAAAGTATGGTGGTAGATAAAAAAAATTATTTTCCCTTTCACTCCATCCCCAAGGAAAATAATTGTTAGCTATAAATAAAATATCATAGCAATAAATCAGACTGCCAGGCAGTTCAAGCCCTGTATGAAAACCAAACATATCTCCTCATGCTTTTTCTTGTAACAAATTTAGTATATGCTTTAAGTTCTTTATTTTCTGATATTTCCCCTCTACGTGTAGTTGTCACTAAAATTATAGTAGTCTTTGATTATAATCTTAAATTTTAGATTTTAAAAACTTAGCTATTTTAATTCTTACTCACTAATATCGTCAATAGTTTATTTCATAAAATTATTGTATTTACTTTTTAATTATTGGATAATTAATGATATTAAATTCCTAAAAAACTCAGCCATATTAACATTATAAATATCCTTAAAAGTTAATAAAAAATATAGCAAAAATAGATTTCAAGCAGACTTTAATTAGTTATAATCAATATTTAATTAAAGTTATCTTCTCTTGATTACTGTTGCTAATTAGTTAATTTTTATATTAGTATCTTTACACTATATTATAAAATATATATAGCATATATATCATTTTTTTGTTGTTATAAAATATAAATATTTTATAAATCACTGATTCACTTTGTATCTATTTATTATCTATCATTACTTACTATATTTGAATTTAGTATGAGCTATTTTAAGTTTTAAAAAACCTCCTAATCCAGCCATTACTAGGAAAAAAAGAACAGTCATAGATTGGGGAACAGCCAAAGAAATAATTGAATTTTGCACCTCTAAAACATTCTGAGCCTCTGATGGGACAGACTGTTTTAGAATAAACTTTACAGGAGTATTTTTTAAATTATTGTGAGTTTGAGCTTGATCTAAATTAGTATAACCATCAACACTGAATGTTAAAGAACTTCCTATGGTTGAAGCAAGAGTAGCAGAGGAAGTTGCTACCACGAATCTATTAATTACGGTCATTTGTGTAAAAATCTTAATAAGAATAAAGTATCTTGGCAGAGATTATATACGACTGTTTAAATATACCTTTTTTCTTTATAAAAATTTTACATTTTAATTAATGAAGTAATTATGTATTAATAGCTAAAAGCTGTTCCCTTAATACTGAAATAATATTTATATTTTGTCTTTTTATAAAGCTCAAATTTTTATACTGAATCTATCTTTATGATTAAAGTTTATTAATTTATTTTTTACACTACAAATAGATTAGTATCTATTGTATAAAACAAAAGTAAATTATCGGTTTGGCTATGCTTATTTTTAAAAAATTAACTAATCATGGACTACAAGTGAGTATAATCACTGGCTTTAGTAGTTTCCTCTTGCCCAGTTCAATCACAGCTTAAACTAATTTGGATAAGTTAATAATAGAACTTTGTCAAAAGTCTATTGAAATCAAAGTAGCAGTCACTGAAAACATAAGAAAACGGATATAAATATCTTTTGAAACCGTAAAACTATCGTCGATTTCTAATACAGAATTTAAAATTAAAGGAACAGCACGTTTACGGAGTGGTAATAATTGGCGATTCTTCACCTATAACTGTTTAGTTAACGGGAGTGGGGAGTGAAGGACTGGTAAATAAAGTTAACTATAACCTAGATAAAATATAGACCCAGACCAAGTATCCGATTATGTCAAGAAGAACTGCGAGTGACTGTCAAACGAGATAGTAACGGTTCGGTGGAATTTAACGATAGTCTGAAAGCTTATTATGTGTCCAAGACAGAAAAAGGAGTCAGAGGAACTTTCATGGACAAAGGGACTCGAAATAGGTTAGTTAGAGCGAAAATATTTTAATTGCACATTCAATCTTCGGGAAGAATAGGTAATAAAACTTATTTAGAGTTCTGACAGTAGCAATCGCCCCATCGCCAGTGAAGAACAAATGATTTGGCTGTGTCAAGATGCTGTCCGTCAACAAGTCTCTTAAAATAGAATTGATCTAGGAGGAATTTTGGGAATTAGTATCGGAACTGGACAGAGTGTTAAATTTTGAGAATCGGTTAACACTTTTGATATCGCAGATGCTCAAAAAAGAATTGGAGGAAATGCCACCTTGTTAGAAGGCTAAAAACAGCGTCAGGTTAGTTATAAATGTACTCTTAACATTCGTCAGGGAATCATAACTGACACTACAATCAAATAATTTTGTAGCAAACTGAACTCTATAATTTGTATTTTTATTACACTCTAACTAAATATATAAAGAGAACAATGAGTAACTATAATTCCAGCCAAATTCAACAACTTCGAGAATTAGGGGCGTATTTGTGCCAACAAAGATTGGCTCGTTCCTTAACCTTAGAGCAAATAGCGACGAGTACCTTCATTCACTTATCTATCCTAAAAGCTCTTGAACAAGGGCAGGTTAATGAATTACCCGAACTCGTCTATGTGCGAGGCTTTGTGCGCCGTTATGGAGAAGTCTTAAATCTCGACGGACATAGCTTAGCCGATCGATTTCTCCTTCAGCAAGTTGAAGAATCCTCTTCTGCAACTTCCCCTGAATTGGCGATCCCCTCACCAGTTGAATCTTTAGGAGAAGGTTTGTTGCCTTTCTTAGGGGGCATACAGACAACCGCAAAAATACGAAAAAAATTGTCTTCTTTCCTAAAAAATTTAATACCCGTAACTCATAAAGAATTATCGATTCCGCCCATTTTTTTACCGTCTACACTCAAAGTTTGTGGGTCTGTATTCCTATGGGTAGGAGCTATAACAGTACTTTTTTATATTTTCTCTGCCTCTCAATTTTCTGAATTTTTTTCCAAAAACAAGACTTCCGAAGTGGGAACCCCCCTTTTAAAAAAGACTAAAAACCTAGCAGACCGAAAATCTCAACCTGCTTCCAATATCATTGAATCTGTTGTGCCTAAGTCCAATACCACCCCGGCTGCCAAAAATGTAATTCAAAAGCCAGTAGACGATAAAAAGGAAACCCCATCAGTCTTTACTTCGGCAAATACTGACACCAGAGAGAATAATGCTCCGAGTACGGGCAATACTACTTCCAAATTACCCCAAGAGCTAATCTTTTCAAATCTCAATTCAGGTAGTCCTGTAGATGTCTCTATTTTCCTGGAAGAGGATTCTTGGATGAGGATTAAGATAGACGGTGAAATTGAATATGAAGGAATTTTAGGAAAAGGCACTCAGCAAACCTGGACTGCCCAAAAAACTTTGATTATTCGGGCTGGTAATGCGGGAGCAGTCAACCTTATCGTTAATGATCAGCCTAGCCGAAAGTTGGGAAATATTGGTGAAGTACAAGAAGTTACCCTAACTACCAATAGTTGAGTATCAGTTTCTGATGAGGCTCAATCACCTTTGATCTCTACTCTATAATTTGTGTTAAACCCCTTCGATGGAAGCTAAGGGATCAACAACAGAGATCGATGGGGTTTAAAATTTGTTATAAAAGACGAATTTTAAACATAACTTTAGCCAAGTAATAAACTCAGAATTCAAAGAGATTATGGCAAAAGATAGTTTATGATACTTGTCCTTGACCTCTTTAAATTTTAGGGCTTCTATAAAAGTGGGTCATTTAATTAACTAAAAATTAATTTTTTTATTTTCCTCTTCATGGTTCCCTGCTCTTTCCTCAAACACTTCACCAAGGAACTCTTCTTCTCCAAGAAAACGTTGGCTGCCTAAAACACAATAATAGGTTGTTATTACTTAGTGATTAATATCTAATTATTAAAGATCAATTGTTAGTCCCCAAAAAATTTTCTAGATTAAGGATCATTAATAATTTATAATTGTCCTCTCATAGCTAGTTTCATTTCTCGGACTGCTCGTTCCATCCCTACCAACACCGCACGACTGATAATAGTGTGACCGATATTCAATTCTTCTATCCTCGGTAAACAAGCAACAGGGTAAACATTCTTATAAGTTAAACCATGACCAGCATTTACTCGTAATCCCAAGTTTGACGCCTGTTCACATCCTTGTCTTAAAAATTCTAACTCTTTTTGGCGTACTATAGCGTTAGGAGCATCTGCATATTTACCCGTATGGAGTTCAATAAATTGAGCTTGGGTGTCGGCTGATGCTTGAATCTGAGTTTCCTGTACATCGATGAATAAACTCACTGGAATGTCTGCACTTTGCAAGCAGACAACAATTTCTTTTAGACGATAAAAATTCCCTACAATGTCTAACCCTCCTTCGGTAGTTATTTCTTCTCGCTTTTCGGGAACTAAGGTCACGTAATCTGGTTTAATGTCGAGGGCGATCAGAACCATTTCATCAGTGGCAGCCATTTCCAAATTTAGATGAGTGCGAACAGTTTTACGCAACAACTGCACATCTATATCTTGAATATGACGACGATCTTCCCTGAGATGGATAGTAATACCATTCGCCCCTCCTAATTCTGCTAAGACAGCAGCAGCGATGGGGTCAGGCTCAACAGTACGTCTTGCTTGACGGATAGTGGCTATATGATCAATATTGACACCAAGAGTTAGCAATTAATTTAACCTCGTCTTTTGAACTCATATGTATTCTAACATTCACTATTTTAACTGAAGTTTTTAAAGGTTTTTAGTATTGTTTAATGATACTATCAATATAGTATCAATCTAATTTATTTTGAATTGATTATTATAAATAGGTTAAGAAGTTTTAAATATTGATCTCAGGAAGGATGCGTCAAGTTCTAGATACCTTGTTTTTTTGTAAAATAGTTAAACTACAATTTAATACAGCTATATTTTATGTTCACATTACCCTTGTCTCTTCTTTACTAAAAGAAACACTTTCATAAGTTCTAAATTAGAATTTATGAAAGTGTTTAGTATAAATTACTTTTTAGATAAAAATTACTTTGATTTTTTAACCAATTAGCACAAGGAAAGTATTGTCTGTTGATTCATTAGAAAATATCTTTTTATTTTATTGATATAAAATTTATAAATAAATCAATATTAACTAAATTTTCAGTATATATAAATATATTACTAATACAGTCAGCAACTAATTGAAATATTTGTTGTAAATTTTAAAAAAATTTACAACAAATATTTCTGTTTTTTTCTTGTATCAAAAATTAACTATTATCTAGATAAAATTTAATTTTTTTTTAGTTGCTAAAACTAAAATATTACTACTTATCTCTCACTCTTTCAGTCTGTTTTAAAGCAGAATATAGAAAATCTAGTTCATATCTAATTTATGCAATTTAGTTAATTCTATGATTTATAGCTCTTTGAAAAACACCGCCACTAACTATTGGAGCAACAATCAAGTCCTATATCTACTGAATATTTAAATTTTTTCTAAATTTTTAGTTATTAAAAATAATTATATATCAGGGTTTTAAACCTATTTACAATAATTTTTTCTAAAAGTTTGATTGTTAAAAATGTTTCATTCTAGGTTTCATTAATTAGCTCTTCTTGATAATTCTTATCAACTATTGTTTGAATAAACTTAGGGACTCTAATAATTACATGTCCTAACAACATGATTTAAATATTTAATTATTGTAATATTAATTTAATATACCAAAATTTTAATATTTTATTGACTTTATTCAACTATCTATCTATTGCTTCATAAATCACAATCAATTTATCTGTCTATTTATTTAAATTTAGCTTACTATATTTCATAGTAGTTGAAATAATTTATAAATTTTATCAGTAATAATTTTATTATATAATTAGAATTATTTATACTTAATTTTTTTAAAAATATTTTTTTTAGACTACATGTATTATCCTGAAATAAAACTAATTTTTGATGATTTTAAAATCAAACAGATAATCTGGTAAGTTTTAAGTATAATTTTATCTTTACATGTATTTAACATTTATTTAGATATTTAAAATAGATTTCTTTTTAATAAAAAAATTATTCTAAACCTTCTTAAGATAAGCTTTGCTAGATGTTGCATATTTTTGTTGAAATTACTTCGACAAAAATATTGTTTAATCTCGGTTTTTGAATTAAATAGTTCATAAGAAGAGCAAATTGTTATAATTTTATGACTTAGTAACTATATATATATTAATGTTTCCATAAATTATTCTTGATTAGTTATAGAATTTTACTTCTGTTCTTAAAAGAATACTCTTAAAAATTTTGACAAATCTGTCCATCCCGAAACAAAATAGTTCGTTGACAGTGACGGGCAACTTCTGACTCGTGAGTTACAATTACTAGAGTAATACCCGTATCATTAAGTTCTTGGAAAATACCCAGTATTTCTTGAGTCATTTGGGAATCGAGGGCTCCTGTAGGTTCATCGGCTAGAAGTAACAAAGGATCATTGACAATAGCGCGGGCTATGGCCACCCGTTGTTGCTGTCCGCCCGAGAGTTGATTAGGCTTATTATGAAGACGATTCCCTAATCCCACTTTTTCTAAGGCAGTAGCAGCGCGCTCACATCGTTTTTGAGTGGCAATTCCTGCATAAACCATCGGTAAGATTACATTTTCTAAGGCTGTCATCTGCGGCAGTAGGTGAAATTGTTGAAAAACAAAGCCAATTTTGCCATTGCGAATGGCAGCTAATTGTGTTTCTTGGAGTTCTGACACATTCGTATTGTCAAGGTAATAACAACCTGAAGTGGGACGATCAAGACAACCGACAATATTCATTAAGGTCGACTTTCCTGAGCCTGAGGCCCCCATGATAGCACAAGATTCTCCTTTTTCTATAGTTAGACTAACGTTCTTGAGAGCATGGAAAGTGGTATCGCCACTACCATAAACTTTAGAAATCTTTTCTAAGCGAATAATGATGGAGTAATATTCGTTAATTTTATTAAGATAATTCAAGGTATCTTGGGAAATGGTAAACTGCCAAAGGACATTTTAAAGTAAACGTCAATCTCACTTATATTTACCTTTTATTATGGCGTACATCATATAAATCAGACATTTCTTAATAGAATGGTTAGTAATCGCGGTTCTTAGATAGTTTCCATTAAGTTAAAATTTATTACCAATCAAGTGTGTTAGTCGTAAATCTTGTCTGATATTCTTAAATTTTTTGATTACTTATCTTATATTAATTGACAGTCAAATAACTACTTGTTCAATGCTATATCTTTTAGTGGGTTAGTTCATTAGTTTAATTTATGCTGTTAGCACAGTATCTTTAATATAGGATAGAAAAAAATTTTTTCTTAATTTGTATCGTGTATAAATTAAGTTCTTAATATAGAGGAAACACGCCGCTAGATTATATTAGCCTAGCATCCCCTTAATTTTTATATTTTATCGATCAACCTTTAGCTAAGAAAAAAGTTTTCATGATTTTACTTTCAATAGCAATTACGATAGTAGAAATCATTCATTAATAACCTGATCGTTCTCAATGACAGTTAAACGCTCAGCTAGTTCTCAATCGCTTGTTTCCCAATCGTCTATTCCTCAATTATCCTCTAGACAGAAGAAATCTTTCCCATCTTCTGCGATCGTATTATCAGGAAGAGCCACACTCCCAGAAAAGCAAAAGATAGATGAGACCCTTCGTCCTAGTTGCTTAGCTGATTATTTTGGACAAAAAGGACTTAAAAATATTTTGTCCATTGCTATAGGAGCCGCCAAAGCTAGACGAGATTCTCTTGATCATTTACTTTTGTACGGACCTCCTGGACTAGGTAAAACCACTATTTCCTTGATTATAGCTACGGAAATGGGGGTCAACTGTACAATGACAACTGCTCCTGCTTTAGAGCGTCCTAGAGATATTACAGGACTGCTAGTTAATCTTAAGCAGGGCGATATTCTCTTTGTTGATGAAATTCACCGTCTAAACCGATTGACTGAAGAATTACTTTACCCAGCAATGGAGGATTATCGTCTTGACATTACCCTTGGTAAAGGACAAGCTGCTAGAACTCGTACCATTTCCTTGTCCAAGTTTACTTTGATCGGAGCAACGACTAAGATTGGATCGTTAACCTCTCCATTACGCGATCGCTTTGGGCTCATTCAACGATTACAGTTTTACGAAATTGATGAATTAATGTTGATTGTATTACGAACTGCCAAAATTCTGAATACGGAAATTACTAAAGATGGAGCGGCAGAAATAGCTCATCGTTCACGAGGAACCCCTAGGATTGCTAATCGTTTATTACGGCGAGTGAGAGACTATATACAAGTAAAAAAACTCGATTGTATTAGTCAAAAATTAGCAGCCGAAGCCTTGGATATTTATCAAGTTGACATTCAAGGACTTGATTGGATGGATCGCCTAATCTTAGAAACTATGATCAATCAATTTCAAGGAGGACCCATTGGGCTAGAAGCTATAGCGGCTGCTACAGGAGAAGATGCAAAAACTATCGAAGAAGTTTATGAACCCTATTTATTACAAATTGGTTATCTTTGTCGTACGCCTAGGGGAAGAGTCGTTACTAACCAAGCTTATCAACATTTAAAGCAAATAACTCAGGGACAGTGATAGATTTTAAATAGATAGTTAATAAGGAATTTACTCTTCTGTATTAGGCATAAAAAATCATAAAATAAAAGGCTAAAAATCTTGTTTTGCAAGTCGCTAAAAACTTACTTTTAATAAGTAAGTTAGATTTAGTCACTAAAAAAATAATCTCTCCGGAGAGAGACTTGATTCTAAACTTAATTATTAATTTTTAACCTAATGACTGTAACCGGTTACTTGTTGGACTAAAGCAATAACGTCACTACGGCTTAGTTTTTTTTTGCCTAAAGCCATTACTTCTAGAGTTCTATAGGCTAATGCCAAAGGAATTTTACAGAAATCCGAGGCCGGTCCTGGGGGCAAAGACTTAGTGTAACAATCAGCTAGCGTAAGGTTACGACGAGCATATTGATGAACATCTTGTTCTAGCCATCCTTGGGGCAGGAAATTCACTCCACGTTTCAGATCTTCGCGATGATTACGGACAATATTGACTGCTTGTAACCCTCGACCAAATCCAATAGCATAAGTTCGGTTAGTTTGAGTTCCATCGTACCAGGCCCACAAGTCAGACAAAAGTAACCCCACTGCCCCAGCAACACTAAAGGTATATTGATCTAAGTTAGCTTCAGTATTAATTGTCCAGTTGTTTTCAGCCCAATATGCCATACGATCAGCCATTGCTGCTGTAGCGTCCCAAACACGAGGAGCAATGGAATCAGGGGCCAACAAAGCCCATTCTCCTACCCGTAAAGTCACATCTGGCAAAGTAGCGTTATAGGACATTAATCCGACTGAAAAATTCTCAATCCTAGTGTTTTCTGTTCCTGATTGCAAATTGAGACTCATACGACGTAAAAGTTTAGCTTTAGTAAAATTATCAAGTTGAGGATGATCTTCTACTTCATCAATAGCCCGCATGCATAAATAAGCAGAGGAGACGGCCTCCTGTAACCCATCTGGAAGACGGCTAATGGGAATGTAAAATGTTCTACTCGTTTCCTTGAGAATTTTTAAGGCATTATTTCGTAAAGTCATTTATTTAACTCCTCACACCAATTTAGGCAATAGCATAGACTTACTTACCTGAGACATCTAACTAAACTATTATTAAGTTCCTGACTAAAGGAAAATTTATTATCTTATATGTTTAGATAATAAAGACGATGTCCATTGTATTACGCTTAAGTAAAATTTGCTTTAATTAGAGAGTTTCATCAAATTAAGTATATTTTTATTAAATAAACAACGGCTCTCTATTCTCAATGAAATAAAAACTCAACAAGTTCTAAAGATTCAGTTGTGACTCACGATATAAATAAGTCTCAACCAAGATCAGAGCAACTAGTGAGTGGTTCTTGGTATTATAACTGTACCTCTACCAAATCAAGATCTAACCGAGATTTCTGTAGGGCTTCATCTCCTCGACATTGCAAAAATTAGTGAAGTTGAGCATAGTTTCATTATTGATTTTTATTTAGGATCGCAATCATACAACCAGCAACCATCATGATGAAATTAGCATTTTGGTCATATTTTTGCCAAGTTATTCCCCACATTACCCTAGCTACAGCTACTATGATCAGTTTGACTACCTATTTAATTTGTGCTGCTTTAAGAGTTATCCCGTACGGACTGTTTAACCGCAGAGAATAAGGATCATTGTCGCGATTTATTAGTTTTTGTTGTTTTGGTAGAGTCAGTAATTAACATTAATACCTGAAAGTTATCAGCTGGTAGTTTTACTATGATATAATGGCAATATTATCTCAAATCATTAGGATATAGCTCCTATAGTAATTTTTATTCAGATAAATAAAAGTGAAAAAACAGAGAAAATATTAGTTATATTAAAGAATGAAAATGTACTCCATAGATATCCCCACTAAAATAATAAAAAAATCACAGTAAAACCAATTGATCAACTGAGGCAGAACTGCTTAATATTATTGAACAGGTTTTAAAAGACAAAAACTATGCTACTTTTCATACAAGTGAGTATTTACTCACGGGAAGAAATTAATATTGAAGATAATATTGCACCATATTTAATTTAATTTAAAAACGGGAAGAAATTAATATTGAAGATAATATTGCACCATATTTAATTTAATTTAAAAACTTAAGTAAACTAACGAATACATTTTATGGATTTTCAGTTTACTTAAACTGAGTTTATTTTAACAAACCCGTAGTTGATTTAGCCATAATTTATTATTTTAACGTAGCAACTAAATAAAAATAAACTTATAGAAAATATATCAATAATCTAGAAAAAAATATTGTATTAATTAGAATGCTCGCTACATTGAATGTTTTCGCTATTTTCACTCTTAAACGATTAATAACTAAAGATATTTTTTAAAAAATTAACTAAAATGTTAACATCTTAACTCTTGACAAGAGTTAGAAAAAGGATAGGATATACAACAATAGTAAAAGTCGTATTTTTATACTCTTATTCTCATAATTCTTAATTTATTGAAAATGGTTAGTTAAAGATTAAATTTTAAAAAAATCTCAATAATACCGAAATTATATCATACCAAATCAAGCGATAAATTTAGTAACTAATGAAAATATAGCCAGACAGTTTATCCCACTACTATTATTATGAATAATATAATTGAAAACCACTACTACAAGTTATATTGTATTTGGTATTTTCAGCACTAAACTCGGTATGTTCCAAATCTTTTGTCGGAAAATGGGACGAGTAATTTTTTTCACTGTGATTCACGGCATAGCTATGTACTATCATTGATATCAAAATTCTTAAAAAATTCATTACAATTTCTTTACATAAAAATTTTAGATAATTAGAAACTACTCTTGTGAAGAATTTCCTTCGTCAATAATGTTGTTTTACATGGTATCTGACAGAATAATATTAATCTAAGCAGAATTTTCTAAAGATATTAAAAGAATAGGAGTCAATATCCTTACATTTATTGTCGCCAAAAACTCAGTACAACACTATTATAAATATTACCATTGGCAATAAAAACTCCTACTAGAGGGGAATAAAAAGCCCCTTGTAATCAAAAAGATACTCTAAATTATAATGAGTATCTCTTCCGGTATTAGCTATTTCAGATAGATCTAATAGTTGAACTACAGGAGAGTTTAAAATATAAAAAAGAATAGGTTGAAAATCCCAAAATAATGAAACGTCTAACATAGTTGAAAGTACCTCTAATTAATTCTATTTTTTCAAGCACTAATCAGCTTTTCTAAAAAATTTAACATGAGCCCAACATTTTTTTAGTTATATACACAAATTTACTTGTTGAAGCAACAGAATAATACCTTACTATCTCATCATTTTTTTCTATAGAGGAGCTAAAATTATAATTATTTTCAATCTTTTTTTCTGAATTTATATCTTTGAGAATTTTTCATTTACATTTTGAAGCTTCTAAAGCACTAAAAAAAATTTTTATATCTTTGGTGTTTAGATTTTTCACTTCCTGACTCAGAATAAACTCCAACCTTTTTAACTCATTTTAATACTTTTATATTGTAAATAACGTTTCACCTTATAAACAGACAATTATTACCTAATCTTATTTAACCAAAGGAAATCCTAATTCATCACGTTGTTGTAAATATGATCTAGCAACTTCTCGGGCTAAATTGCGAATACGGCCAATATAACGAGTTCTTTCGGCTACTGCGATAACTCCCCGTGCATCCAACAAATTAAAGCTGTGGGAACATTTCAGAATATAATCTAAACTCGGCAATACTAACCCTCGTTTAAGGAGTTGTTTGGCTTCTTGCTCATATAGTTCAAATAGTTTAAACAATAATTCTGGATCAGAGGCTTTAAAATTATAGATACACTGTTCTATCTCACTTTTTAGAAAAATATCACCATAATTAACCTGATCGTTCCACTGAATTTTGGTAATGGCTTCTACATCTTGGAGGTACATAGCTAACCGTTCCAACCCATAGGTAATCTCGATAGAAACGGGACGACAATCAATCCCCCCACATTGTTGAAAATAGGTGAACTGGGTAATTTCCATGCCATCTAACCAAACTTCCCAACCTACACCCCAGGCGCCTAGAGTAGGAGACTCCCAATTATCCTCGACAAAACGAATATCATGATCTTCAGGATGAATTCCTAACTTTCTGAGAGAATCAAGATAAGTTTCTTGAATATTATTAGGAGAGGGTTTAATAAGTACCTGATATTGAAAATAGTGCTGAAAGCGATTAGGGTTTTCTCCATAGCGGCCATCTGTTGGCCGGCGACAGGGTTCTACATAGGCTACTGCCCAAGGTTCAGGTCCAATTGCCCGCAAGAAGGTATGAGGACTCATAGTTCCTGCTCCCTTCTCTGTGTCATAGGGTTGAGTGATCAAGCACCCACAATCGCCCCAAAACTCATGCAATTTAGTAATGATTTCTTGAAAATTAATCGACATTTAATACCCTCACGTTCTAAAACAAATCTAAATAAATTGTCTAACTTCCATTTTGACACTCTGACTATTATATTTTCAAGGATTATCTTGATTTATCTGAACTATAATTCACAGCGGAACGTGTTGAAGCAAGAATGGGAAACCCAAAAAAGAGAATGGTTTTTGTTTTTTCTTAAAATGTTAGTTTACTGAACAATGAACAAAATGTATCAGTCATCAGTCTCAATGTCCTTGAGACTAACATGGACACTAGTAATTAGGTAGACTTAAATTTAAATAGATACAAAATAGAAAAGTACTTGAGCAAAGTTATCACTAGTTAGATAAATATTAGTATACTTGAAAATTTAGCTAATAAAATTAGAAGAAAAAAAATTATTTAATTTAACTTAACTTAACTTACAACTTAACAATCATCTCCAGAATAAAAATAAAAACAGAAATATTATGTTTACTTGCAACAGGATAGAAAATTTTATAAACTGCAGATTTGCTAAAAATTTCAAGAATATCATTAAGAAAACAATTTCTAGATAGATTATGCAAGAAACAGAATGATTGTGAAATTTTTCGACGGACCATTTGTTTAAGAGCTTGTCATTAAGATTTTTATCTCTACTATTGAAAATAATATTGCTATAAGAAGAAAGTATACATATTAGGAGGTAAAGCGATCAGCTTATTGATATTTTGCTCTAATATATGCTGCGGAGACATTACTTGGTGGTATAATTTGCTGTGAATATTGGCTAGTTACTTGTATTGTTCCCACAACTTTTTTATTTAAGGACGGTATCTTTAACAAATAGAATTAAGTTTGTTTATTTTTTTATTTAATTTTCCTGAGCTTTTCTGTCCTTATTTTCCCAAGTTACCACATCTTCGGGCATGCTGTTGATGTTGACACTTAGGAATAAAACAATCTTGTTGTGGAAAAGATTATACAAAAATAATGTTACTCTGTAACAGAAGAGTGAACAAAAATATTATTAATAATCTACTATTAAATTTAATATTTAAGATCCACTTAGGTATTTTTAGTGCATTTATATTTTTATAAATGACAAATTCACTTCGGAAAATTAATACTGAGATATGAGGTTTTAAGTTTTCTTGACAACTGATGTCTTTCCTAGAAGTTTTTGTAAAAAATTTACAAAAAACCTTTAGAATTAAATTATATTTATCCCATTTTCTATTTATTAAGATAGTTGTAATAAATGATAATTTTTACCAATAGCTGCTAGCGACTGTTGTGCTAGGAATAAGCGAAACCTAAAGTTGAACTTTCTAACCTTTAGATTAAAATTATTTAGTCAACTTGTAGATTAATTAACTTTTAAGGTAGGGTTTGTGGGGATAGGCAAAATACGGCATTTTAAAAGAAATTGAACATCATAATACTCCTTGTTTTCCAGAAAATTTGCGGACTTAATTGTGAGCATAAAATAAACAATACTTGATATTTTCTACAGAATTAACATAATGTTCTAAGCTGGGGGTTTGTAATCATTGTTAAGCTAAATCTCAATAATTTATCCATATTAGGTTAGGAGTATCTAATGATAGAGAAAGGGTAATATTTAAGGTCGCGCTGTTTTCAGTCAAAAAGAGACTTTAAGCTAACTTCCGCCTTTTATCAGTAGCCACGTTCCAGGTAATTCCATACATTCAGGTAGAAAAGTAATTGAGGTTTCGTAGTTTTCCAAACTCGGAGAAAGACTTTCTATCTTAAGTTATGAGGCATTTCACTTCCACACAATGTTGATAGCGCCAGTACAGTTGTCGGAACAGAATAGAATTACCTCACTGACACCGCAGCACTATGTCTTTGTCTTTTGTCTAAGTTTGGCTGTCTGCCAACATGATTGCGCCTTACTTCACCAGTCAATCCATTTACTTACACTGAGAAGTTATTTAAAAGTTCAATGAATGACGAAGAACAATGAATATCTGTCCAGCTTTTAAAAAGTTGTTATTCAAATGTCATGTTAATGCAGTTGTCTATATGTCTATCAAATTTATATTGGAGAGGAAAAGATAAATCAATAGTGGATAAACTGATGCAAGAAGATCAGTCAAGAAGTTTTTAACAATACCTTTTTGAAAAAGTCCCTTTTGCTTTAGCTTGCTGCAAATTTGATTGCGGTTTTATTAACTGTTATAGCTGTTATTTATTAAATACCTGCAGTAACGCACTAAGTCCAATTAATCCTAATTGCTTTGTGTCCTTTATTGTACTCTATCTCTCTTCCTATCTTATTAAACTTTATCAAAAATACAGTTTTTTTTATTTAAAATACTTTTTTACAAGATAGTGACTCATTAAAATATAAATTTTGAGATTAGTGAAAAATATATATTAATGGTGTAAGCAGTTAATAATTTAGGAAATTTACTTGTAGTCTTATCAAAAATAAAATCTTTGTTTTGCAAGTAAAATATTTAAGATCATAATTATTGATTAGTTATTAGTAAACGAGAGTCTAAAAATCTATCCATCCACATTTCTAAATAAGCACGATTAATTTTTCTCTGCTCAAATTTAGTTGTATTTAAAGAATAAGGAGCTAAGCTTTTAATAGCGGCTGTCATTACACAAAACATAGATTTCTGGAAAGTCTGACAAATTTTTACTAATAAGTCGTCTTCTTGACGAATACTTTTTTGGTAAAATTGATGAAGGTAGCTTGGTAGATAGTGTCTCATATCATGCATCAATAGAGTAGGTGGAATTCCTGCACATCCTATAGAGAGAGGATCAGCGTATAAAGCGCCATAAGTAAATAAACCTTGTTCTTGGGGAATTTGATAAGCTTGAGCGTTGTAAGAAACAGTTCCCAAAAAGGGAGTTCCTCGAAAAAAAATTGATTCTATATAAGGAACTGCTGTGTCATGTAAAAAAGTCAACCCAACAGATTTAGGAATAATATCGTAGCCTTTATTAAAAATAATAACTTGATAATAAATCGGTTTATTAGCATTTTTAACTAACCTATCTAAAATATGTTCAACTACTTGTGAAATTGAGTTAATTTCTTCTTTGTCATAACAATCAGAAAGAGACAAAAATATATCAGCCATGACTCGCCAAAATTGTCCTAAGCTACTATAGTAGGACATCATTCTTATCTGTTCAGGTAAAAATTCATGAAAAATCTTATCTAAAGCTAACATTAAAAAATTATTCTTAAATTTAGCTTTAATAACCTGTTTAGCAGTTTCTTTAAACTCTGGGGTATCTAAGTATTTATCTAGTCCTCCTCCCCCATGCCACATCATAGACTTCATACAATATTCAGCATACTCAAAATTAATACGGTCATGACACCAATGGTCCAATAATTTTGGGAAGGAAACCTCACCATTGAAATTTTTAAAAAAAGGAAATATTATTAAAAATTGATTTTCAGCAATATAAATTAAATTACGGGAATAAGCATCTAATATCATTCCATAACTCTTTAAAATACCTACCACTTCAAGAACATTGTTAGGCGAGTTTTTTAGAAGTGCTTCCCCTTGTTCTAAACGATAGATATATTCAGCAAGAGGATGGCAAGAAGGCTTCAGTTGAATAGTAATCATAATATATTTATTAAGTTTTTGTTGAGGGTTTAATTTAATGATTGTAGAAAATTGATCGCCTGCTATAGTTCTACACGAAAGGATTTATATCCCCCACCTTGTGTGTTAATTTACCAATACTGATGGTACACATTGCTATATAATGGAGGATGTGATTCCCAAACGCTACCATCGATTAAAACAAGTTCTAAACCGACGGCAACCGGATTTAACCGTCCTGACTGAGGACGTCCATAAACCTCATAATCTATCTGCAATTATACGCACCTGCGACGCTGTAGGAATCTTCGAAGTTCATAGTGTTAATGTTAAGGCAGAATTACCTACTTTCTCTCAGGTATCTCAGGGCAGCGAAAAATGGATTTTTCTGAATACCCATCCTGATACTAGAACAGCAATAAGTTACCTTAAAAACCAAAAATTTAGGGTCTATGCAGCTCATTTTAGTTCCAAATCCTTAGACTATCGTCAGATAGATTATACTAAACCTAGTGCCATCATTTTTGGAGCAGAAAAATGGGGCGTTACTAAAGAAGCAGCTCAATTAGCCGACGAACATATTGTTATTCCCATGTTGGGAATGGTGCAATCTCTCAATGTGTCTGTAGCTGCTGCAGTGATTTTATTTGAAGCGCAACGTCAACGGTTAGCAGCAAACATATATGATAATACTCGCCTAGAGTCTGAAATATATGATCAAGTTTTATTTGAATGGGGCTATGCTGAAATAGCACGAGTTTGCCGCGAACAAGGAATATCTTATCCCATTTTGGGAGAGAATGGAGAAATAAAAGAAGGCTTTTCTAAGTAGTTCTACATCAATAAACGATTCTATTTTAAGAACTACTAAGGAGTCATCTAAACTGTCAACTCATGCTGATAAACTCGAAAAGTTGCCTAAAATAATAGGCTTAAATAAAACTTAAAACTAATAGAAACGTCAGTTGGTGTATGTTTTACACTAGGTTTTTACCTGGTTGAATAAGATTTAGATTTTTCTGTTTAGTTTTAACTTAGTCAACTTTTTCAGGTTTCTAGTTTTTAACCAGAAATCTTCCCACTTATAAACTATTTTTTTCTAAGCGTGATTAGATAGAAATGATACAAACTATCGCCGATTCATGTTTATCTTCGAACACGAATCGGCTAATTTATCTTCTTTTATTTTTTGCCATCCATTTTCAACTATTGGAAATAAAAATATAACTATCATTTTTAAAACTAGTCTATATTAGAGCTATCTTTTTATTTCTAATAAATTAGATATATATATTTTTTTATGGATATGTTTATTTTTTTTCTTTTTTTAAAAAAAGTGATAGCTTGCCAAGGATTAAAGTCTAATTTATCTAGATATTGTAAATATTTTTTTATAGCCAACTTTATATTAAATTAAAAACTAACAAAAGTCTAAGTACTTTGTTAAACAACATGATACTAGAACTAGAATTAAAATAGACATTTTATGAAGAAATAATATTACTTAACAGAATATAAATTTTCCTTATTAAAAATTAGAAAACCCTAGCTTAAGTTTTAAATACCTAGAGTAAATAGCTAAATAAAAAGTATTTTATCTATATAAAGTTGAATTTAATGATAGAGAGAATTATTTATATAGTCTTAGAGCAGTAAGATTCTATGCTCTAAAATTTAAAAAGAAGAAAGAAAAAAGAAAGAAATAATTAGATTAGTGCTTTAAAAGAAAGAAAGATTTTTTCTACTTTCACTGTTGATGAGAGTTGTAATGAAGATCTATTTAAAGTTTAGTTATCTCAAAATTTAATTTATTAGTTGGAACTAGAAAATATCATTATTTTAGATAATGCCATTTATTATGAATGAGCAACCATTAAAGAAATACTAGAAAACCCTGGATGTGAACTATGGTATCTACCACCTAACTTTTTAGATTAAAACAAAATTTATAATTGGTATTTTTTTGTAAAAACTTAGTTTAAATAAATATTAACCAAATTTAAAATAGTTAGATAATATGTGGACGCTTCTTTCGAAAAGTATCCTAAGGCTTTTAGACCCTGCAATACCAATATATCACCTTTCAAAAATAATTATAATTACTAAAATCAATCATAGTATAAATTTTTTACTATTTTTATAAATTCTTAAATCAAGATTTTAACTTCTAGTGTTATTGACTAAAGCGTTATGTATTTTCCATAAATTATAGCGACTGTTTTTATTTAAATAAATTAAAATTAAGAAGTAAAAAATATTAGTTTTACTAATAAATAAAGTCTTATTCAAAAGATATTATTAGTAATAATATCTTTTGAATAAGACTAATTAATCAACGCAGTAACTAGCAGAACATTTTTAAGTAAATTAAAGTTTTGTTAGTTATCTTCTTGACAGTCATGAAGTAATAACAATATTATATTATATTATGATTATTTCCTTATGGACAAAAAAACTTTCCTTGATTGTGACAGAATAGGTTCATATCATATAATAATTTATAAAATAAAAGAATAATTACACTCTACAAGCACTAGGCATTCGTATACACAAAAAATAAGTTTTACAGTTTATCTTTGCACCATTTATCGCTTGATCCACAAAATTAACTTAATCCAAAAATAAATTATTTCTTATAATGTTTACATATTCAGACCTAAATTTTTTTAACAAAATTATTGTTTTACTGAAAAAAGTCAAATGTCATATAAATAACAATATTTATTCCGTTATTTTTTCGTAAATATTAAGTTTTAAATAATAAATAAATTAATAATTTTTTTGATTGTATTTAAATAATAAAAATAATGGTATAGTAGTTGCTGAAAAAATATATCATCAGGAATAATTAACTGACTAGTAAAATAAAATAATCAGATAGTTGACAGATGTTATATAAAAAAAATTTATATTTTTCTTTGTTTTTTCTGATTTTAGCTAAAATAAAACCTATTAATAAAAAATAAAAGATATTTATAAACTCAGGAATTTTCTGATTACATGGACTTTAATAAAACGCTTTTTTGGCAATTTATTAAAGACATAATTGCCTAGTTTATTCACTACAAGGAAGAAAATAGATCTTTTTTTGTACTCAACTTTTTTCTTACTCTCTCATTAATTTTTTAAACTTTTTATTAAATACAAAGATATAGAAATACTTGTTGTTAATGATATTTGCTAATAGACAGCGTACTTTTAAGAGAGTATTTAATACAGGCACACCTAGGAATATTGTTATCACCCACAATATGAATTTAATAGTGGTAATTACTGGAAAACTAAACCCTCTTAAAATAGACAGTATTTAGGAATATTTATGTTAAGTATAGAATGTTTGTAAAATTTAAGTAAGATAATTAATTGTTGAAAATCTAAAAATTTTTATTATCCTCTAAATAGGGTTTAAAAACTTGAAATATTGAGACTAAATATACCGTTATTATTAAGTAATATGCTATTTAAATTAGAGCTAAATGTTAATTATAATTAAGTTATGTAATTTATTTAATTTTATTTTTTGTTAATTTTTTCTAAATCAAAAAAAATCCGACATTTTCTAAATAGTAAACATAAAAACTACTATACTAGTTAATTATAATAAAAGGTTGAGCTACAGCTACATTCTTTTCTAAAACTTTACCTATAATACAGCTATCTTTAAATCCTGACTGAATTAGCTTTAATAAGCATGTATCAGCTTTATTTGAAGGAATTGAGGCAAGCAATCCTCCAGAAGTTTGAGGATCAAATAGTAGGGGGAATTTATTTTTCTTTTTAACTTCTTCTCGGTTAAGAATATAATTACTTGTCTGTAAATTCTGCAGGTATAACGAGCTAGTAATTCCCTGTTTTGTGGTTTGTAGTGCTCCTTCCAAGATAATAATATTTTCTAAGTCTAAACTAACCGATATTTTAGAAGCTTTAATCATTTCTACTAAATGTCCTAGCAACCCAAACCCAGTGACATCTGTACATGCTGTCGCTTCAAATTCTAAGAAAATCTTTGCTGCTTGTTGATTCGATAGTAACATGGATTCGACAGCATTATCGATCCATCTTCCTTTAGCTTGATAATTCATATCAGCTGCAAATAAAGTTCCCGTTCCAATTCCTTTAGTTAAAATCAGTTGATCTCCTGAATTCATCCCACTTTTCTTTAAAAGATTACTTGAAGAAATAAAGCCATTACAGGATAACCCTAATGCTAGTTCTGAGGATTCTATCGTATGACCACCAATTAAAACAACTTGAGATTGATTTAAAATTTTAATAACTCCAGAAAGCAATTGATATAGGCTTTCTTCTAGTTTATTTTCTAACCCATAAGGAAGTGTAACGATTGCTAAAACACTATGAGGAGTTGCGCCCATGGCGAAAATATCACTTAGACAATGATTAGAAGTAATTTGTCCAAATATAAAAGGATCGTTAATTATACTTGGAAAAAAATCGATAGTTTGCACTAATAAATTTTGATTTTTTAAAATTATTATCGCTGCATCATCTGGATTATTTAGTCCAACTAAAATGTCGTTATTTTGCTTAATTTCTAAACGATTTAAAACTTTATCCAAAATAGAATATCCCACTTTTGATCCACAGCCAGCACAAGGTATTAAATTTTTTGCGTTTGTTTTTAAATCTAAACTATCAATGGTAATAATTTGATTTTTATTCATTGAAGAAATTTTTTGAAATTGCTGCATAAATTGTCGATCAATATAATTCTTCCAATACCATAAAATAGAAGATTCCCAACCCAAATGACCCCAAGAGGCTATCGCTCTTTTATCTCCTGTTCCAATTAGACTTAAAAAATATTTTTGAGGTTGATAAGATATTAAAGGTTCTTCTAAAATTATTTTCTGTAAGTTTTTAAATAAAGGCTTTCCTTGTCGAACTGCAAAAACCCCCGCTTTTGGATAGGAAGTATTCTGAATTGTAGCAATATCGCCGGCTGCAAAAATATTGGCATGGGAAATAGATTGTAAGTTGTTGTTAACTATGATAAATCCTTTATTATCAGTTTTTAATCCAGAATCTTTTATCCAACTAGGTGCTGATGCTTGAGTTACCCAGAAAACAAAATTACAGTCAACAGCTAAACCTGTATCACAATAAACTCGATAACTATTAGAATTATTGGATATTACTTTTATTACCCTTTCATTAAGAAATAGTTGTATTTTTTTTTGTTGTAATACAATCTTTGATCTTTTGCTAACCCAATAATTATGACTATTTAGTAAAATTTCCCCTGGATGAAATAGATAAATTTTTATATTAGATAAAGACTGGTTATATTTTTGTAAAATTCTAGTCAAACGACTGTGTATATTTAAAGCTAATTCAACTCCTCCTGCGCCGCCACCAACAATGCTTATAGAATATTGTTGGTGGGGCTCATTAATAACCATTTCAATCAATGCATTCCAAACTGTTAAAAACCTGGAAATAGGTTTAGCAGTAATCGCATATTGAGAAGCACCAGGAATATTAACTGTTTCTGGAGTACTTCCAATATTAATAGATAAGTAATCAAAGTCTACTGGAGGATAATTATCACAAATTACTTTGTTATTAATTAGATCTAAATTAATCGCTTGATCAAGATAAAGTTGAGCTTGAGAAAATCGAGCAAGACGACGCAGATCGATATGAATGTCATCAAAACTATAGAAACCAGCTAGATAACCTGGTAACATTCCTGAATAAGGGGTGTGGGAGGTATCTGTAATTAAAGTGAGTCGTACTCCAGGAATTGGATTCATGCCCCATAATTTTAGTGTTATTGCATGGCTGTATCCTCCCCCAATTAGTACTAAATCATGGATAATTGGACTCGGTTTTGATTGCATCATTTTATTTTAGACCAAAAATAATCTACAGAAAAAATTTTATTGCCATACCTATTTAACTTATCTCATTTTTTTCCAAAAAGACAATACCTAGCATTTATTAGATACTAAGTAAATAAACTTAAATAAGTTTACAAAGAGCAATTACTAGATACTAGCTTGTATAAACATTTAGCTAATATAATTAAAAGAGTAAAAACTATGAAAGCAGACTCACGACCTAGAAATTTCTTCTAGAACCAGAACAAAAATAAAGATATTATATTTAAATACAAGAGGATGAAAAATGAAGAAAATACTGAATTTAGCAAGCCAATCAGAAAACCAATTATAGGGGGGTTTTTAAAAAAAAAGAACTTGGAACATAGAGAATATAAGATATTTTGAAGGGCACTCAGAAAAAGATTAAATAGTTTATGAGAGTCGATAATTATCAAGAATTTTAAACAGGAAAAAAGAGTTAAATTAAATTGTTTAAAAATTTATTTAACATTTAAAATATAGATATATATAATTAATAATATAGAATTTAAATTTATTTAAAAATAAAATACCTAAAATAATTAGATTTTTATCTATAAATTTTAGTAAAAAATGTTTATATAAAAATCATGATATAAAATTACTTTTTATATTCTATAAAACAGAAAAATAACTAAATATGATAAGAATATATAAAAAAAATTAGTTATATTTAAAGTATTCATTAGTCTAAAGAAGAAGATATTCCCGATTATTTTAGATAAAGATCTGGATAAAGTTTAAAAATACGGCAAAGATAAATGTATAAATACGGTAATTATTCTTGATACTAATTTAGTATATATAAATAGTCTAGTTTTAAAAGAAATAAAACAATAAAAAAATAAACATAATATATGATATTATACCTGTTTTATTTGTCAACTTATACTTAAAAATTTAATTTAATCCAAGGTAAACGGTATACAAGAAACACTGATTAAATATCTACAAGTATGTTTTATGAATATGATTTAGTTAAGACATCTAAAGAAAATGACATAAGTTAAACTTTGATTACTTAAATATAGAGACACAAGATTGTTTATAACAACTCTTATACTAGTGAGTTATATTTTAAATCTAAATTATATAATTATCATAAAAATTTTAAAATAAGTAATGACTATAAAACGGATTGTAATTTAATTTGAATATTTATATTTTTTCCAACTACCATAATAGCCGATTCACTAAACTTAGGAGGACCGCTTTTAATTATTGGATTGCTAGAAAATCCAAATTTTTCTGTGGGAATTCCTAGAACATTCCGATTTAGTTTACTATCTTCATTCTGGTCTAAAAAAACTGCCACAGCATAGGTTTTTGGAGGTAAATTATTGAATGTAACCCGCATAGGATTATTGGTTATTTTTACACATTCACTTTTAATTGCATATTTCTTATTATCTGGAAAACCTTGCCTGCTTGAAAATAGACTTAAACAAAGCTGTCCGCGACGTTCACCTAATCCAGTGATTTCAATTGTGAGATCGCTCATTAAATTGGCATTTGCAGAGCCAAAAACACCTAATATTCCTACTAAAGATAGTAATCTATAACTTATTTTATATCTACACTTCATTATGGTTTCCTCTAAAAAGATATTGTTTTATTTGATTTGAATACAATCGTTAGTTGTAGACTTCTATAGTGATTGTTTAAGAGAGTTATTTTGTTGCTATATTTTATTATAATTTGAGTATTAATTGTCTCTTATTTAACACCTTATTAAATATAACATATTTATAAAAATCATGAATTTTTTAAACAAAAAACATAATCTATTTATTACTGGATCTCGAAAATATAAATATTAATTTTTATTAAAATAACATATTTTATGGTATATAATTACTTTTGCCGATCTAATAAAGATTAATTAAAAATTAAAGTTTAATTTTTAAACTAATTTAATCAAAAAATATAAAATCTTTAAACAAGTCGAAATATGTATTTTTAGATCTTACTAAAGAGAATATACAAAAAAAATATATATTTTTTGTATATAGTTTTTAACTATGAATTTTTTATCTTAAGTTCGTTAAAACTAAACTTTATAAAAAAATGATAAGCATGCTCAAAAAACGATTTAGCTCTACTTAGTTAGAACAAATATTCTTATTGCAGACTGATGTATTTTGATAGACATATTGTGCTGTTGACTAAAAAGAATGATGGCAAAAGTTATTCCAAAATATTTAATCGTAATAAAACACCTTATTTTAAAACTTTAATCAACAGTATTTTTTCCTTAAAATTAATAAATATTTAATTGAACTTAATCTAATTAATAAAATACCTGAAAACAATTAGTAATATATGATGTTACTAACAGTTAATTAAAAATAATTTATTGTAGTAGCTTGTAACTATTATGAGTTAAATTTTTATTAAATATATGGAATAATTTATTTTTATGTATAAATAAATCTGGTTAATTTATTGAGTCTATAAATCATGATTTATCTCCTAGATTAGTTATGTTTAAAACAATAATTAAAATATACAAGCGTTACTTTTTCAAGTTTTATTGGAATTATAGAAATTTAAATTCCACAACCTTTAAGCTTTGAGCCTAAAAAATATTGTTATAATAAAAATATTGTTAATTATTGATTAATATTTTATTGGTTTTAGTATGCAATAGCTGAGCTAAGATTTTTTAAATGGTAGAAATTAATTTAAATTACAAAAAATCAATGATTAAGGCAGCTAATCGTCAATTATCTTAGTATTTTTCCTGAAATCAGAAATAACTAATATTCAACCCTATTTAGAAATATATGAAAGGAAACTCTTGGGAGTCTCGCCATGTTTCGATCCCAAGAGCTTTTGTCTTTCATTCTTACTTTTCACATACACCTGTGTTGACACAAGTTTTTTGTTAAAGTTCCTATGAAAGTGACAGTTTATTTATTATCACTGGTTAACAGAGAACGTTCACAATAGAAACCGTACTGTAACGAGTACATTTAGCCATAATTAAACTTTGCCTTTTTAAGTAGAATATAAAACTTATTAATTTGTTGATAATCTATGATCTATTTTTATATCAAAACTTAGATCTGACAATATCAATCTATGATTTTAAATCTCATAAGAGCTATGCTCCATATACTTAATCAACTATGATATTGATAATTATTACAATTACAGCCTTAAAAAGTAGAGTTGATAAAACAACGATTATATTAATGAATTGATACTGATCACAGTTATTATACCCTAATTTTATTACGGCAAGGCAAACTTCTCTTTTATATAATTTTCCAAGCGAGCTTAATCAATATTATCCGTAAATATCTTCTCTTCATATTATTAATCATTAAAACGCGAATTAGACCTGAACCAGAATAATTTAAAAATCTTGCTGATGATGATAAGAGTAATTTGTTGTACTTTATCCACAACTTACAATCATATTGTATTAATATGCTACCTTTAAAGCTGTTTAGCGGTTACAATACCTTGATACTAGTCTTTACATTTTCCTTGCCAAAGTTGATGTTGAAATTAAAAATAAAAGAAGAGTAAAAGCATTTATAAAAATACTTAATTTATCATATTTAAAACTAAAATATTTTTCTTAGTAGCTGTTAAATTTAATTTTTTATAAGGAGTGATAATCAAAAATAATTCTAAATTTTAAAATAAAATTTACTTAACTAGTTTATAAGGAAGTAATATAAAGGATTATGTTATAACTCTATTTTATTAGAACCCAAATTAGGTTGATTTTTAACGTTGTAGATTTTAGATAGGTACCTAACCTGACGATTATAAAAAACAGGTTAAGTTGATTAACTAAAAAATTTTAATATTTAAATTAACTTTAAAATTGTGGCTATTCTAGCCTAGCTGTAACGGAATTATAAGCAAATATGAATTTGATAAATTTTAAAAACACTGTTTTCATTCTTAATACATTCAGTTAAAATCTGACGAGGTTAACGATTATCTGAAACAGTAACGAAAACCGATTAAGACCACAATAATTATTATGAAACGGCAGGAAGCGAGCCTAAACTAAATGTATATTTACTTCCTTTCTAAAAAGTTACTATATTCTTCCTGTAAATACGTAAATTTAAATATTGGGCTAAATTTTTACTAACTAATCACTAATAATTACAGTTTGGGCTATTAACCTAACTATTAGACATCTGAAGATACGCATAAAAACGCATCCTGAATTTATTCTGAAAACGAGAAAATTACAATTTTGAATATTGCCTATCAGCAGAGGCTATGTCTGCAACTCTTAAAACTTATTGTGAAACTTAAATATTAGCTATTTTGATAAAATTATTAGTTCTTATTTGTGTTAGCGACTAAAATTATTTATAATTATCGACATAAGTAATATTAGAATGAATAATATATTTCTGTTTTAAAAGTAAGCACTAATGGCTAAGTTAGTAAAAATCAACTAATTTTTATATTTTCTCAAGGCATAATCTCGGACTGACTGGCAAACACTTAGTGTACATAAATTACCTCATTTTGCTATTTATCTGACTAAAAACTTAATATCCATACCTTGAAAAGAGCATTGATTGAATCTTTATTAATGCCTCTGTTCGGCTAAATTAATCTAGACAAACTTTCAAGCTTTGTAAAAGTCTCTTGTGAGTCGGTTGATTTTTTTAAAACCCTCATTATATTTTCCGATTATTAATAATTAAAATATACTAAAAAAGTATTTTATTCTCTATTGTATTTAGCAGTAATTGCAATAAAAATTTTTATAAATAAAAAGAAAGAGTAATCTAAATTCTTGAATTTTGGGGTTTTGTCTCTGCCATTATTATAATATGCTAATTTTTAATAGTTTAATAGTGATAAGGATGTCAATATAAGTAGACAGACTACAAATTTAAGTGATAAGATCACTTAAAGATCAAGTTAATAACACTCTTAGATTATACTCCCTATGTATGTTATGATGAGCGAGTAAGTAATAAAATCTAAGTTACAAAGCCTCCAGGGTAAGTTAGAGTTAAAAGCTATAACTATTACCAAATTTAATTGAGGAATTGAATTGAGTCCTTGTCAAATTAGTATGGCTAACTATTCTAAGCAGGAAGTTACCATTGCCGTGGTCGGTGATATTCACGGTCAGTGGGAAGAGGATGATAATCTTGCTTTAAAAAATTTAGGAGTTGATCTTGTCCTCTTTGTTGGAGATTTTGGGGATGAGGCAGTTTCTACTGTTCGTTTAGTTGCTGACCTCACTCTTCCTAAAGCCGCTATTATGGGTAACCATGATGCCTGGTACACTGCCTCAGACTGGGGGCGCGAACAATGTCCTTATGATCGAACTAGAGAAGATTGGCTACAGGCACAACTCGATTTATTAGGAACAACCCATGTGGGTTATGCTAAGTTAGATTTTGTGAAATTAAACCTCTCGGTGGTGGGGAGTCGCCCCTATAGTTGGGGTGGCTCTAAATGGAGAAACAAAGACTTTTTACGTGCTCGTTACGGTGTCACTAGTTTTGCAGAGTCTACTGCTAAAATTGTCGCTGCAGCCAAACAGGCAAAATACAATACTGTGATTCTTTTGGGACATAATGGACCAACAGGATTAGGAGAAGAACCTGGGGCAATCTGTGGACGTGATTGGAACCCCCTGGGAGGTGATCATGGTGACCCTGATTTAGCAGAGGCTATCACTGAAGTTCACGCTTTGGGTAAGCACATTCCCTTCGTGACCTTCGGGCATATGCACCATCGATTACGATATACAAATTCTCGACTCAGAATTCAAGTTGAACATAATTCAACAAAGACAATCTATTTGAATGCTGCTAGTGTTCCCCGCCACATAAAAAAAGATAAAGTTAAACTACGCAATTTTTCATTAGTTTTTTTGAATCAAGGAGAAGTTAGAGAAATATCTTTAGTTTGGGTTAATTCTGATGGGATAATTTCTTCTCAAGAATGTTTGTATCGTCGTCAAGATACTATTGCCCCAAGTACAGCCTTCCTGAATACCCAACTTTTTTAACCAATCCACTAATCTTATCTATGTCTAGTACTCATGTGTGGAGCTTTTTCCCGAAGATTTGTAAAGTCTTATTAATCATGTGTTAGTCTAACAATTTTTGATAGAATCGAAGATGCTTGTATTATTGGAGAGGTGGCAGAGTGGTCGAATGCGCCCGACTTGAAATCGGGTTTGGGTCAAACCAACGTGGGTTCAAATCCCACCCTCTCCGTTATGGGATTAATTGTTAAGAAGTTTATGAGTCAACACAAAGTTTTAAAGTTGAGAAGTCACTTTGACTTTGAGCGATAATAATCGGCTAGAGTGGTAGACGATAGCTTATGGAGGCTCTCTGTGTATTATGACATTTTCATCCCTGTTCATTAGAGAACTTCCTCTGTTTTCCTTCGTAGAAATAGGTTTATTTTTTAAGTCGCCCCTTCCTCTCCATATCTTTAAATTTCTCTATCGTATGATGATAAATACAGTTTTAGAGTAATGATAGTTGTTTTGGGGTTTTGATGGGTAATTCTCTCAACGGTAAAATTACCAAAGTGGGTTGTTGTTCTGAAGTGATTCGATTTCAACGTTTACCCGATAATTGTGTGAAAGTTCTTATCCTTTCCTTGGACAGCGAAAATTTAGACTGCTCGATACCGTTTCAGAAAACACCTATCGAATGGGATAGCTAGAATAGGTCAAGCATCAACCTTAATCCGAAGATTTAAGACCCCTAGCTGACTAAGTGCAACAGTTATTTTAAAATGTTGTACGCCTTTCAGTAAAATTGATAGATCAAAAGGTTGAATTGTCCAAAAACTCTACTGAGTAAATAAAATACTGCAATTCTCTTAAAACGTAGCTTAGAGACCTTAACTTGAAATCATTAATTTTAACTTATACCCGTAATCATTTAGCAGCTAGAACAGCTCTTTAAATAGATTAAGCTAGTCCCAATAGCTTAAAACTGAGCAATATCTATTTTTTTAAGTGATAATACTCGATAAGACCCCAAAATTTTTAGAGTTTCCGTATAGATTCTCAGTTCGCCTAAGGCTTCTTCAATAGAATTAAACTCTGAGTTAATCTCAAGATCGACAAAAAAGAGATATTCTCCTAGTGATCGCTTGGTAGGGCGAGATTCGATACGACTTAAATTAATTCCCCGTTTGGCAAATACTTCCAAGGGTCTAACCAGCGCGCCAGGAATATTATCAGGAACACTAAATCCTAAGGAAATCCGACTCCCTTTTATGGTGGTTGGTGTTAATTCCAATATCCAGAACCGAGTACAATTATCGGGATAATCGTTAATATCATTGATCAGGATGGGATAGTTGTATAACTTAGCAGCACGAGGAGAGGAGATCGCCGCCGAGGTAAAATCGAGATCTATTTGATGTAGAGCTTCCGTGGTCGAATTTGTTGAAATTAAGGAAACAGAAGGTAAATTCTGCTCTAGCCAATGTTGACATTGTGCTAAAGCTTGGGGATGGGAATAAACTGTTCTTAGTCCTTTTAGAGATTTTCTTCTTGATAATAAAGCATGGGAGATGGGCAAGACTAACTCTTGTTGAATCTTGAGTTTGTCTAATTGCCAAAGGCTGTCGAGGATGATAGCCACTGTTCCTTCTGTAGAGTTCTCCACTGGGACAACAGCCTGTTGAGTTTCTCCATAGGCAACAGCGTATAAAGATTGAACAATTGTAGGATAAGGACACAGAAAAGATTTTTTTCCCTCTTTTTGCTCTAACCAACGCTGATAAGCCAGAGTAGCAGTTTCTGCATTAGTTCCCGTCGGACCTAGATGAGCAATGGAAATAGCCATAGACAATAAATTTGCAACCTGATTGATTATACTGAGATTTGGATCGCTATGCTTAAGTAATTTAACTTGATCTAAAGTTCACGTGAGTATCATTTAATTAGTAAAAATTTTTTTCATAATTTTTCTAAAAAAACTTAATTTTTTTAGAAAAGTAAACTTAAATTAAATATAAAAATTTTTCTTTGAAAGATTTTTAGGTCGATCAATTATCTATGGATATTCATCCTAGTGCTTCGGAGACAATCTGGAGACAATCTCCATTGTTGTTGACGATACTTTAGTTTCAGTTTCCTTGCATGATTATCTACGACAACCTCAACTGTTAGTTGAGGCAATTACCAGTCCAAAATTAATAGAAACCATTTCCGAATATCTCTTTAGGTTAAAGATGTATACCCTCCATTTTATGGAGCTTTATCACTTATAACTCATAGTTGTTTTAAACATTAGGACCTATAGTTAAGATAAGATATATTTAAAATTTTCAGAATACGAATTTTGGGGTAGTGATTATATCAATAGTAGCTTTTATTTGAATCTTAGGAGAAAACTTATCCGATAAAATCAGGAGTAAAAAAATACCTAAAAAGTCAAGGTAATTAATAATTTACGGTAGCTTTAACTCCCCCATTATAGTTAAATTCCCAACTATTATTGGAAATGACTGGTAATATTTTTCTAAAAAGCATTCTACTAAAAACTAAACAATTCCTACTGAGTTAACTACTCAAAGACTACAGGGAGTGGGTCAGTCAATATTCTTTAGAAAGACTTACTCAAGAAAATCAACTTACTTCTTTCGTTAATTCTTTAGCCGGTTTATCTCAAAGCTTAAACAGGGCAAAACTGGCTATATGCCCAGTTATTACCAGTAATGATCGGGCAGACGACTTATCATAACCCACTAGTTAGAAGGCTTTCATTACTTTTTATATTTACTTTATAAATGCTTTTGTATAGTCATTGGTAGTAAATATTTAACAATTTCGTATTAAGCTTAAAATGGCAATTATCTTTCCAGACAAGAGATTATACTGCTCATAGTTTATGAATCTCTTCAAACGTTCAGATTTTGTCTAAGACAACCTTTTGAGTTACGTAACAATATAGGTCTTAAATTTTTAAAATACACCCATCCCAAAATCACTGTTTTTAGTATTTTTAAAATAAACTTCTGTGTAATTACTATAGATACTTTGGATTTAGAATGCTAAATTAGCGGTTAATAACTTACAAAACTCTTATTTTGACTACATTCTATTATGTCCAAAAACTCGACTTTTTTTGTTTATGGTGATTTTGTCATAGCCAAAGTAAAATATTTGCTGTCTTTAACTATTATTTTTTTAAAAATAAGGCGTATTTGAAATAGAAAATACTATCACAGGGCTAAATAGCATTCTATATATCACTTTATCGGCTTACATAGCAATTAATGTCCATGAGGACAACGAATCCAGACTAATCTCCATAAATATGAGCTGACGTAATTTTTGTCATACATAAGAAGAGACAAAGTTAAATTATCCCTTCTTATGTATCTATTTGCATTTTAAGATAATTACTAAGCTTCTTTGGCGGAAGAACGACGACGACGACGACGAATCACAGGGCGTTCAGAGTCATTTTCCGGTAGTTTTGTTGATGTTTCTTTATCATCTGTCTTCTCGTCATTGTCAGAAAACTCAGATACTTTAGGAGAAATGGATTGAGATATAACAAATGATGTGTCTCCACAAAAAATCTCCGCTTCCTCTTTTACCTCTTGTATTTCTTGTTCCTTTCTTATTTCTTGTGTGTTCGACATATTTACTAAATGTTCAGAGAACTTAACGGATACTAATACAGACTTAGGGTCTTTAAACTCACGATCAAGACACACTAAGGGAGAAACTCCCATTAAGGCATATAGATCTTGTTCCAAAGGGGTCATTTCCACAGATACCTTTTCCATTGGTATTTCTTCTCGGCGTAAATGTCTATGCCCTTTTTCTTTCCTGGGTTCAGCTTCTATTTCTCCTAAATAGTCACTCTCTTTTACCACGATATTAGGAATTACTTTAGTCGTTGACTCATCCTTCAACTGAGGTTGAGATTGACGGCGACGACGACGACGAGTGGCATTGGAGGCATTACCCTGTTCTTGATAGCTCGGATGGTGAAGTAATTCTAGTTGACTAGGGGTCTGATATATTTCATTTTCAAAACTAGATTCTCCAAGAATTTCAGGCTTTTCCACAGATTTTTCCACTGGTTTTACAACAGAAGAGGGGGAAACCACAGTAACCGTTTCTAAAGGAATCAATTCGGATTGTCCTGGAAGGCGAACCATATGTCCTAAACCACCACAACTGGAACAGGCTTGACCAAATAATTCGTAAATATTTTTGCCTTGACGTTTTCGAGTCAGTTCAACTAAACCTAATTCCGAAAGTTGTGCAATTTGTGGTCTAGCTTTATCAGATTTAAGAGCTTTATTGAAATGTTCTAATAGCTTCAGTTGATCGCGCCGTGAGTCCATATCGATAAAGTCTACAATGATTACCCCTCCAATATTACGCAGACGCAATTGACGGGCAATTTCTGTAGCTGCTTCACTATTAGTCCACAGAACTGTTTCTCTGGCTGTTGCTGAACGGGTAAATGAACCAGAGTTAACATCAACAACTGTTAACGCTTCGGTAGGTTCAATGATAATGTAACCGCCAGAAGGTAAGTCAACCCTTGGTTTTAGCGCTTCTCGAATCGCGGCATTGACGCGAAAATAATCTAAAACTCCAAGATGTTCGCGGTGATGATCAATCAAGACTCCTTCAGGAGAACGGCCACTACTCCAGTTCATTAAGTGTTGTTTTACTCGTTTTACCCCTGCTTGGGAATCTAAAACAATGCGGTTTACCTCTGCACTATATATGTCCCGTAACACCCGTTGAATAAAATCGTCATCACGGTTGAGTAGAGAAGGAGGACGGGTTGAAGTAGCCTGAACTTGAATAGATTCCCATTGTCGCTGGAGAAACTCTAAGTCTTCCATAATTGCTTCTTCAGCTTTCCCTTCGGCTTCTGTCCGAACCAGTAATCCCATTCCTGCAGGTTTAATCAAAATAGCTAAAGCACGTAGTCGACTACGTTCATCATCATTTTTAATTCTTCTAGAAAGGTTAACCCCTCGACCATAGGGCATTAAAACTAAGTACCGACCTGGCAATGTAATATTCCCTGTGAGTCGTGGACCTTTATTTCCCGTGGGCTCTTTCATCACCTGAACCAATACATTTTGTTGAGGAGTCAACAACTCTGTAATAGCTCCCGGACTTCTTTTTAAGCGAAGAGGACCTAAATCGGTGACATGAATAAACCCATTGCGTTCTGCATCCCCAATATTGACAAATGCTGCGTCAATCCCTGGAATTACATTTTCTACCACTCCTAAATAAATGTCGCTAACTTGTTGGTTACCAGTGGCAACCACTAGCTCTTGAATTTTATCTTCCCAGAAAACAGCAGCAATGTGGTGTTGCTCTGCGATAACAATTTGTTTTGACATGCAATTCCCTCAAACTTTTGTAGCCGACTAAAACACTTTATTAAGTCGAGTGCCTGTCGATATAAATTAGTCAAAAAACTGTCTAAATTTAGTTGCAATTGACTTCAAGCCAATGAAGAATCAAAGAAAATTATACTCACCCTTATCTTTCACCTAAACGTCGGCTATCTAATTAAGCTGATGTAAGTAATTTCGTCTGAGGAGGTTGCTCGTTTTCTGTATCTCTACCAATCTTAAAACGAGAATTGTAATTCGATACTTAGTGGACCCCTCTTTGAATAAACTTGTCAGCACCAACATTTATTGCATGTAAGACGCTTCTTAGGTGAATTGAGTTGATGATAGAACCAACAAGAAACACTTTAACTGTTTCCAGCAGTGAACTAACTAATGATTACAGTCAGCTAAACGGTTAAGTTCTATTTGTATTAAATTACTTCAGCTGGTTGAGTGATTTTGGTTTTTTTGGACATTAATCATTCAGGACAATCTACATAAATACTAGATTATTTTAACCCAATTAAAACCTAGTTAAAAACCTAAAACCATATCATTAGCTCACTTTTAGTTTTTGGATAACGTTAATGTTAACCAATTGTTCCTATTCATATTTTCAGGTTGAGCAACCAGTGTAAATCATATTTTCTAGAATCCTATATCTTTAGAAGTCAGATGTAACTCTATTTAATAACCCTAAGTAGATTCGTTACCAGCTGCAAGTGTCATCTTAACATATATATGTCCGTCATTTATTTTTCTCATGTAGACTTGAAAGCTAATGTTCGAAGTACATTGTATAAACTTTTCTGAACTATGATAAGAGAAACTTGTCCTAAATCGGATTGTAAAAACTCACTTTGATTTGAAGAAAGGAAGAAGGACAGAGATTTTAGAAGGTAAGAGAAAAGGGAAATATGAAAACCAGATTATGATATTCTAGTTTGACACAGAGTAAGAGTGTAGACTGGGGGTGAAAAGATCAAAGGGATAATCTTCACTGAACTTTAACTCAATGGTAATCACATGCCAAAAAAGGTTAGGTTTTTCCTTTTCCCAACTAGAAGCTAAAACCATTGAGTCAAGAGAGAATTTGTCACACCAAGTCTATATAATTTATTTTTGATCAAAAATTACGGATAAAAGACTCTTTATTTTTAATAAATAAACCGTGGAGTCAACAGAAGTAAATCAAAGTAGAGAACTGAAAACAGATTTTAACTGGTTAGTTTTTGACAATACTAATAGTCATTCCACTTTCTTCTGTAAAGAAAGTAGGAGTCATGAACAGGATGTATTTTATTAATTAAACCCTGCGTTATGTCTAAAGATTCTGATCCATTTCCTTTCGATATATCATTTTCCACATTTATATTAGCTTTAATTGAGATAGCACTTATCCCAATTTTTTGCACTCTAATATATTGTTAGTTCATCCTTAAGAAAAATTGTAGTTATAAATTATTATCTTTCAGAAATATTCATGCATTTTTACTAAGTCTTAAAGTTCTTAAAGTCATTGATATACAAATATCTTCTCAATTTTTTCTCCTAACTGTTCCTTGTTCTCGATTCATAACTATCAGTCTACTATCCTAAGTTAACTAGCACTGTATATAACCTAAACTATTACTAACGCAAGCATAAACAATAACTCTTTACTTATTGGGAAAGGACTTCCCCCAGTTCATAAAGTTTGGACTGATCAAATAGTTCTGGTTATAACTGAATTAATTGAAAACTTAGATTTTTAATTAACTAACCTAGAAACTAATGTCACTCACATTTCGGAAGGATTGGTAGAACCTTTAACAGAAATTGAAGAATGGTTAAGATGAAGTCGGGAAATTGTCGAGCATTTAGTGTCAGTTAACAATAGTCAAGAATTGCGGAAGGATTATTAATAATCTTAACCTTATATTGTTCACTTTATCAATAAAATCAACCAAAGTCAATTCTTGTATAAGGCATTTAAAGCCCTACAAAAGAGTGAAGTATGGAATACCCTAGGATCTGCCCAGAAGCGTATTGTTGAGATAGCTATCCGTGAAGCAGAATTCGCTGGTGTAGGGGTAGAAGGAGAAAACCGAGGTAGAAGGAGAAAAACGAGAACGATTTAATCAAATTTAATTAGAATTAGTAGAACTTTCTACTAAGTTTTCTAACAATGTTTTTGATGCAAACAAAGTATTCAGACTGAAATTAAAAACAAAAAAATAAGTTGATGGTTTACCCTCTAGTTTGCTAAGTTTAGCTGCTAAAAACACTGGGATATTAGTTTTTAGACAGAAAAACAACGGAAAATGAAGGTTTATTTAACTGCTGAAAAATTGCGCCTTTATTTTCCTTTAATTCAAGTATTAGAGGGCTTATTTACTTTAGCATAACGTATCTTCCAGGTAACCATAACTCTTGCTGATGGTCAAGCCTCTAGATGGCATAAAGATGTTCGTTATTTTCAGGTTAACAATGAATTAGGAGAAACAATTACCTATTTTTATTTTGACCTCTATATAAAAGTCGTTCACTAGAAAACCGGGAAGGGGCTTGGATGAAAAATTGTATTGTCCGTCCGGGCAAAAATCAAACCAGACAAAGGATTTTATACTCGTTTACTTGTCCGCTTATCTTATTTGTAATCAAACCCCTCCTGTGGGAAAAGAACCTAGTTTGATGACCTTTGATGAAATCACTATTTTGTTCTATAAATTCGGTTACGGACTTCAATATATGTTAACCAAAGTAGATTATCCAGGGGCATCAGGCATTAATAATGTTGAATGGGATGCCGTAGAATTACTTAGTTAATTTATGGAAAATTGGTGTTATTATCGCTATAATTTATTTGACTTATCTAAACATAATAAACCCAATGAAAAAGATACTCTCTTTCAAGTACATGATCGAGGTTTATAAAAAAATGGCAATTTACCCATTGCCATTTTTTTATGTAATTTTTGTCATATCTTTTCAGGAACCTATGCGACAGGGTACTAAAGTTATAAATGGGCATAAGTATTAATAGTGTTCCTTGTTCTTTACCTAAAAAAATAATTAAAGAATAAAAAAATTGATAAATATCTAATTTATTGTAAAATACAAGAAGTAAAAAAGAGATTAAAAATGTTCTAATATCTGGGGCTATTTATTATGACATCCGAAAATTTTTTTTTAGGGGTTGACAAATGCTGGTTGATTTAGTTATATTTATGGACGGCTTAGAGAATGGGACTGTAGTTCAACTGGTTAGAGCACCGCCCTGTCACGGCGGAAGTTGCGGGTTCGAACCCCGTCAGTCCCGTGTAAATAGAACTAACTTAAAGAAACCTATTAGCAAGTTGACAATTCATTGTCGCCTCTAGGTACACACTTGAGGGGCGAGATTCTTACCCACGAATTACGCGAGTGTATAGCGTAGGTTTTCCTAGCTCTTAATTAAGACTTTACTGCTTCAGTAGTCTTTTCTAAATAGAAAATGTTGCCATTTATTTGCTCTTGTTCGGACACTTCACTCGGTTAGTACTAAAGATTATCTATTGCCTATAATTTATATATATTATTTTAAACTACCAGAAAGACTGTTTTGAGATTCTTAAGATTGTTGATTATTTGACACAACTCAAGGATACTCGTACCCGCTGACTAGAGTAGCTAGGTTTGCCTATTTATTTTAGCCTTTTACTGGGGGTAGTATTGACTATCCTATGTTAGCCAGCCTAGCTTTATGGTTAAGTGCTTACTCTGCTTTAATTTCAATGCTAAAACATTTTGGATACTCCCTAGAATTTGATGTATTTTACTTATTGTATAGCAATTTCCCAGATGGGAGCTAGTTTCATTTAAGTCTTAATCATCTTTGCAAAATAAAATCAAAGGACATCGTTTTCTAAATGCTTTTCAGCACTTTAACTTTCTCGAATTAGTTTTAATAAATGATTGTCTAATTTTTTTTCGATATCTGTAAACTTTTAGTGACTAGTATTGATATAATCCTTATTATATCAAAAAAATAAAGTTTTTTTCAAGAAAACTAATTATTTACTCTCGCATAATTTGAACAAAGACATTAAGTAAAAACTTCTAAAAATATCAGTTAAAAATATTTTTCTTTATTTTAGAATAGCTATCTTCTTTTTTGTTTATTGTATTTATAATTCGAGAGAAACTTATATTATCTAATATAGCTAATCAATGAACTTAAGTTAACATCTATAATAAGTTATTTAATGACTGTCTTGTCAATACCTAAGGCTTTGTTTAAATAAAAAATTTACTTTATTTAAAGTTATTGAATAAATCAACAGGTTAATAAGTTATTCTCAACCATAAGCAATTAATATTATCATGAATAAATTTTTAAATCTCTTGGATAAAAAATTATTGCCTGAATATTGTGATTTATGAAAACATATAAACATAGAGCTATAAATGATACTCAGCTATTGATTTGCTCATAAGAGTTACAATACCTCTCCTTCATCCTATTAGTTTTCTGCTTTTTATTTTTGATAATAGCTTTATGTTTTTAGACACCTTGTATTTAAGTTCATCTGTCAGTACATAATTCTTAGTACATAGGATAGTCAATCAAATTCCATACCATAAACCCAAAATTCTTTTCTGGAAGACACAATATTTTTATCTTCTCATAGCAACATAGTTTTCTGTGTTGTTAAAACAGGTTGATCCACTGATTCTGGCTACCAACTAACTTTATTATCTGATACTCTACTTAATAGTGTTAGAAGGATAGAAGATGCCACCGACTTATCAGTAAGTTTGAGTTTCGCAGTTATTGATTATAACAACACCTACAAAAAATCTGAAGCTACTTAGACTGTTTTAGTTTTCAATAATTTTGTTCAATTTTAAAAAATATGACTACAGTTTTCAACTCTTTAACTATTCCTAGTTTAGGAGAGGTTTTAGCTTTTATTTATAACTTCTAAGAGTAAATTGTTAAGAGCTAAATTTAATAATAAAAATAATTAAAGATTATATTTATTATTTATATTTACTTGTAAAAAATTAATTATGATTTTAATGATTTAGTATAATTTTCACTCAGTAAAATTATTGAATAAACAAATTTTTTGTACTATCAAAAAATAAAAACTATCTAAAAAATTTATTTTTTAGATAGTAGTCAATTTGCTGATATAGTATATCTGGAGTCAAAGAATTATCAAGGACAACATTAGCTAAAGCAATTTTTTCTTCTAAGGACATCTGACTTTCTATTCTTTGTATAGCCTGGTTTTTAGTCATTTTATTATTTTTTATAAGTCGTTTAATTTGTTTTTCATAAGAACAATGAACAACCCAAATTTCTGTGACTAGACTGGTTAATTGAGCTTCAAAAAGTAGAGGAATAGATAAAATCATTATTGAAGATTTTAATAGACTTATTTCTTTCTTAAACTTATTTATGATAAAAGGATGAATTTTACTTTCTAACCACTGTCTTTCTTCGGAATTATTAAATATAATATCTCCTAATATCTGACGATTTAATTGTCCATCGGGTAACTGAACCAGTTGTCCATAGCGAATAAAAATTTCTTGCAAGGTAGAAGAATTGGCTTTAACAGCTTCTCTAGCATAAATATCAGCGTCTAAAATAGGAATTTTATAAATCTTATTAATGTAATTAGAAACCGTAGTTTTTCCGGTAGCAATTCCTCCGGTTAACCCAATAATTATTTGTGACTTCGTACTCATTTTCTATTCCTATATTTTTGGTATTTTAAATGTTACAGTTAAGTCCATATCGTATCTTTCTATGATAAACATTAGCAATTTTTTAAAAAAAGAGTATTGGTAAAAAAAAAATTATGAATTTATCAATCTGCCCTAAATGTAAGGGAAATTTAGAAAAAGTTATCTATGAAAAGATAGAAGTGAATCGGTGTTGCCAATGTCGGGGAATTTGGTTTGACTCTTTAGAAGCCGAACAGCTAAAAAATATTAAAGATTCTGAAACTATAGACTTAGGAAATTTTCAAGAGGAGAGTCCATCAGAATCATTACAAAACAAAGTAAATTGTCCCCGATGTCAAGTACCAATGCTTAAAATATTTGATTTTGACAAATATCCCCTTTGGTATGAAACTTGTGTTGAATGCCATGGTATTTGGTTTGATGCAGGGGAGTTCCAACAATTTAAACATAATTTTCAGCAGAAAGGATACCTAGCTCAAGCGATGAAAATCCTACGCTTTTAAAAAAATGTGTTATCGTGAACAGGGAGGAAAGTAGTATATTGCAACACTCTGAGGTATCAGCATGTACTCTCAGAACTGACAGAGCTCAACAAGGAGTAGGCAATTTCTGGTAATTTAGATTAATTATGTCCCAACGTCCCATTTACCTAGATTGTCATTCCACAACTCCCATAGATGAGCGAGTACTAGAAGCGATGATGCCTTATTTTACTCGATATTTTGGCAACTCTTCAAGTGCTACTCATATTTATGGATGGGAAAGCGAAGCAGCTGTTCAGAAAGCTAGAGAGACCATAGCGGATGCTATAAATTGTCATCCAGAAGCAATTATTTTTACTAGTGGTGCAACAGAAGCTAATAATTTAGCCATCAAAGGAATTGCTGAGGCTTATTTCAATAAAGGACAACATATCATTACTGTCCAAACTGAACATCAAGCCGTGTTAGATCCATGCCATTATTTGGAAACACTAGGGTTTGAAATCACCTTTCTACCTGTTCAAAAAAACGGATTAATCGATTTAGATCAATTAGAAAAAGCCATTCGTCCTGAGACAATTTTACTCTCAGTCATGGCAGCTAATAATGAAATTGGGGTGATTCAACCGTTGGCAAAAATTGGGCAAATTTGTCATGATCATAAAGTTTTGTTCCACAGCGATGCAGCACAGGCGATAGGAAAAATTCCTCTAGATGTTCAAACGATGAATTTAGATGTTATGTCTGTAACTGCCCACAAAGTTTATGGGCCCAAGGGCATTGGGGCATTATATGTCCGCCGTCGTAATCCGAGAGTGCGCTTGGTTGCGCAGTTGCACGGAGGGGGACAGGAAAAAGGAATACGAGCAGGAACTCTCTACACCCCCCAAATTGTAGGGTTTGCTAAGGCTGTGGAATTGGCGTTAGAAGAAATAGAGTCTGAGGGAAAACGTCAAAGTCAATTGCGCGATCACCTTTGGCATCAACTAAGTCAACTGGACGGTATTCATCTTAATGGTCACCCCACTCAACGGTTACCAGGTAACCTTAACATTAGTGTTGAGAAGGTTGACGGATCTGCTTTATTACTAGGATTACAATCAACAGTAGCAATATCTTCAGGATCTGCCTGTTCTTCGATGGGAACAACTCCTTCTCATGTTCTCCTAGCTTTAGGACATGGAGATTACCTCGCTTATGCTTCCTTGCGCTTTGGACTAGGGCGATTTACTAGCACCCAAGATATTAAGCAGGTGAGTGCATCAACAATGAATACTATTAAGTCCTTACGTCAAGCCATTATCTAACTATAATTTTTAGCAAAAAATAGGACTGTACACTAATTTACCTAATGAAATCAATTCTATATCAAACCAATATATCTCTTTAAAAGAAACAACTTTGGTCAACTTATCCTTGTTAAGGACTTATTAGGTAAAGTCTTTAACAAGGATAAGTTGTGGCTGAATTAGCTACACTCTACAATCTCATAATTTATTATACTACTTACTTTATGGATAATTAAGATGTTAAATTGATGATAGCAAGAATCGATGGCAATATAATGGTAGTATGGATTAACAAAACATCGATATCTTCAGTTAAAAAAGCGATTAAAGAAATTAGGTCTTTGAGACTACCTTTGTCAGGAACTATTAATAATCAAGTTTATTTACTATTAATGACTAGGGTCTTAGCTAACTTAACCTACTAAATCCGCATCTCAAAACCCCTTTAATTTTTTCTTGATATTTTTGCAGAAACGCTGCATGCAACCTCTTGAAAAAAAAGGGGATGACAACTAGCTCTAGGACTTTTTGCATGGTAAGAGGGTTATTGATGTAGAACATCAATTCAGATGATCAACAATTCAATCATCCTCAACGCGTCAGTTCATTTCATTTTCTTTCACTGGAATTTTTATCTTTTACCACTTCGTATAAATTCTCCCAACGAAGACTGACTGGTTTAGGGATTTTGGGTAAAGATATAGGGGGAGCATTTTTTCTTAAAACGTTAATGGCCCCTTTGTATTGAGGGTCAGCATGAGTTCCCATTAAAGATGGATCATTCCTAAGTTGTATATGTTGCTCCATGCTTAGGTCTAGATAAATATCAGGGTTAATCCCCTTTTGATTAATATCCTTCCCGCTGGGAGGATAATACCGGGCAATGGTAACCGCTAACCCAGATCCATCTGATAAAGAGTGAACTGACTGTACAGTTCCCTTGCCATAAGTGGTAGTTCCCACTACTGTTGCTCGTCCATTTTCTTTTAATGCTCCTGCTAAAATCTCACTGGCACTGGCTGAACCCTCATCGACTAACACCACTAAGGGCAAATCTGTTAATGAGGTTCCATTAGCTGAAAAATGGCGATCACCACCGCGACGATCAACTGTCATAACAATTTCCCCTTTTTTGAGCCAAAGGCGAGCAATATCTATGCTAGCAAGAAGTAATCCTCCTGGATTTCCCCGTAAATCTAAAATATAACCTGATACTTCTTTATTTCCAAGATCTTTTATGGCGTTTTTCATTTGCTCAGCGGCATGAGAACTAAACTCGTCGAGGCGAATATAACCGACACGAAGTTGAGCTTCCTGTTTGAGGTTATAACTTACAGAAGCAATTTCAATCTGTGATCGTGTTAGGGTCACTTGAAAAACCCCTTTATTCTCACGGGACAATTGTAGGCTAACATCAGTTCCTAATTCCCCTTGAACTGCATCTCTAGCTTGTTCAAGAGTCATTAACGCTGTTGGTTTGCCATTAATACGAATGATGCGATCACCTCTTTTAATACCCGCCCTAGCAGCCGGTGAACTTCTAACAGACTCCACCACGTACAATTGGCTAGTGCGTTTGTCAAATGTTAGCCTAACTCCTACACCGGACAATTCTCCAGAGGTTTGACTAGTAAGGGTAGCAAAATTATCAGGTGTTAAAAAACGAGTATAAGGATCTCCTAACCATTTTAAGGTTTTTTGAATGGCTTTGTATGCTTGTTTATGATTAGCATAATCTCGGCTAAGCAATTCTTGACGCTTTTCTTTCCATTCAACTCGATTGAATTCTTTGTCTACAAACTCATTGTTAACAATTTGCCACATCTCATCTATGACCACCTTAGGATTATCTTCTAAGATGGTCATCTCTGATTTAGGAGAACTTAACGCAGGAGTAGCCAGAGACTGGAGAGTTACAGCTAAGATCGTCCCTCCCCAGAGACAAATTTGATGCAACCGAACGGGCTTTATCGGAATATTCATGGGGATTTTTACAGAATAATGACAATATGAAATGGGTTCAAGCAAATTAACGAGGTTTAGGTAATAGAATTGTCCGCCTTCAACTTCAATGACTTTGATTAAACCACCACAATGGAAAAATTAAGTGTGAGTAGAGGTGATCACTATGTTTTCTTTTTGCTTTAAGTTGGACTCGAAAAAATCGAGTAGGATTGCCTGATGAACCTTTCCGATGGGATGAACCTTGTCGGTTTTTGGAGAATAGCATGGTCCTTGCTTAATCATATTCACAGGCACTAATCCAAAATCAAATCATTCTTGCAAGACTAATTGTTCTATCGCAACAATTAAAGGAGAAGAATAAAGATAACGAATAATATTCGGTCTATTATAAACTCTAAACTCCATTGGGTTAGGGACTTTATAATTAATTTCTTCAACTAATTCCCGTTTTAGTTCTTGTTCCGGGTTTTCCCCCAACTCTATATGACCTCCAAATAAACCACAACAATTAGGATAGGCGATCGTAGGCATATTATCACGCAACTGGAGCAAAAAATTATCCTCTTGGTAAACAATCGCTAAGGTTACCTGAGAAGAGAATTCAACGTCTTTGTCCTCAATGTTAGTTAAAGATAATTGAGGAGGGGACGAGGATTTATGCGCTCGCATGGGTATTTTCGTGTAATTTAACTTTATTTTGAGTTACTTTTATGGGGTAGTAGAAGTTCATTAATATCTAAATCCGATGTCGATGTAGGTTTAGGTGGAGAAGAAGACAATGGTTGTGTGAGCTGATCGGAAGTTTGGGTTTGGGTCCCAAGTTTTTCTACCTCTAAAACATACAATTCACCCAAATCTTGGCCACCAAGAGAAATTGGTTGATACTCTACTCGCCCTTTAATGGTTATGGAATCTCCTGGTCTGGGAAGGGTGCCATTGGTCAGAACCCAAACTGTCCCTGTATTATCTTGGAGTTTATAGGAACCATTATCCATAAAGGGCGCATAATCAACCACCGTTCCCTCAATATAGTAAACTGCTTCTTGAGTTTGAGAGGTTTTCTTAGGTTGCTGATATTGGATAATTTCATTGATAGTAGTTACTGGTATTCGAGCTTTTCTGGAAAAATTAAGTTGATTACAACCAATAATTTCTCCTAGCAGTAAGAACAGAAATCCACCATGGCAAATTCTAATGTTTAAATCTTTCATGATGAGTGGAAGTAGCTTCACTTAACTGAGATATTTTAACTAAAAGGACACCTTAAAATTTTCACTAGTTCCAAATTTATTACTTATTTATCGATGTCTTCTTCAACTTCTTTTGTGTTAAATGGTAAAGCCTTAGCCCAAAAAATTCAGTGTGAACTCCAAGAATGGGTTCGAAAACAACAACCCAGTATTGGCCGTCCTCCAGGATTAGCAGTATTGATGATAGGGGATGATCCGGCTAGTGCTGTTTATGTGCGTAATAAAGAGCGAGCTTGTGCTAAGGTAGGAATTGCTTCTTTTGGTCATCATTTCCCTGCTAATACTTCCCAAAAAGAATTAGAAACCGTTATTAGACAACTTAATCAAGATCCGCGAGTAGATGGGATATTGATCCAGTTACCTTTGCCCGTTCATTTAGACACAGTACAATTGTTATTGGCTATTAACCCAGATAAAGATGCTGATGGTCTTCATCCGATGAATTTAGGACGATTAATACGTGGTGAAACAGGTTTACGCAGTTGTACCCCCGCTGGAGTCATGCGTCTATTAGAAGAACATCAGATCGCAGTGGCAGGTAAACAAGCAGTGGTGGTAGGAAGAAGTATTCTAGTAGGTAAACCGTTAGGGTTAATGTTGCTTGAAAAAAATGCTACAGTGACTATGGCTCATTCTAAAACCCAAGATTTACGAAGTGTGACCCGTCAAGGAGATATTTTGATTGTCGCAGCGGGTAAACCAGAGTTCATTAACGCAGATATGGTTAAACCTGGGGCGATAGTTATCGATGTGGGAATTAATCGTGTTGTTCGATCAGATGGAACTTCCCAACTGGTAGGGGATGTGGATTTCAACTCTGTTGCTGATATAGCGCAATGTATTACGCCAGTTCCTGGGGGAATAGGTCCGATGACTGTAGCGATGTTATTAAGCAATACTGTGTTAAGTTATCATCAACGGGAGACACCATGAACAAATTTAATTTTTCTAGAATTATACCTGTGAGTCATCCTAAGGCAAAACTTAGCAGGTGTCCATTATTCTTGAGTGGAATGATGTAGACTTTTATTTGATAATTGGAGATCCTGTAGGCAATATTATTACTCAAGATAATAGTACTAATGCAGATGTCTATTGTACATTGTTGCGGTGATTCCAACAGCAAAAAACGCATATTTTAATTTTTATATTGAATATTCCAAGGTCCAAGCGATTATTCATGATAGTAATCCCGATCTTTCTACAACTTGTGTGTTCACTAGTATTATTGAAGGGGATTGTTGTTTTTGGGTTAAATCTCTTCTGAGCAGATAATTTTCTTTAAAATTATCTGCTCAGAAGAGATTTAAGTTGTTATTTATATTTTCTACTGCTGCTAGAGCTTTTTCGATAAAAACATACAATAATTTTTCCGATCCGACACTTAATTCACTTAATTATTCTACAAATTTTTGAATACAACAAATAAGGGTTTTTATACAAACTAATTGATATTAATAGGTCTAATGTCCAAGTTTAGCTTTTCTCAAATTGGGTTTAATTTATTTTTTGTTTTATACTTAAATCTTCTTCGATTTGTAAGCAAAATGTATATGTGTTTAATTTAAACCTGATAAACTTTTTTCTTTTGTTAGAATAATTTTGTTATATAGTTCATTAGTATCTTTTATAGCTAGAGCCTTTATTCTAAAATTAGAGATCCAAACGCTACATATAGAGTTTGCTTTAATTAGTTTCGAATGAATAAGGGATAATGAACCATAGACAAGAATGGCAAAATAGCGGTGTTGACGAACAATTGATTAACCTCAATGTAACAGCCTTAGAGGGGACTTCCCCTTTAGAGTACTTGTTTTATTCTGACGCACTTCCTAGACGTAATGATGGTCGGGTTAATAATTCCATGTTAAGACGCTATAAACATACAGAACGAGGAGGTTGGTGGTGTTCAGGGGTAGATCTCTTGACAGGTGGCGAGGATTTATGGGGGTGTTTTAAACCCAATTCCCCTCGCACGAGTCATGATGAGCACAAGTTGATCAAGTACGAGCATCCCCCTAAAACATCAGCGGGGGTTTTTGCCTTGCGGGTTCCATTACATCTGTGGCGACAATTAGCCCAACGCTATCACCAGGATATTACTCCAGAAGAGATTAATAATCAACTCCCAGATTTAGGTTTTTGGCAATGGGTGATAAATCATCCTTCGATTCCCGTTTGTATTACTGAAGGGGCTAAAAAAGCAGGGGCGTTGTTAACAGCAGGATATGTTGCGATCGCTCTTCCAGGAATTAATAGTGGCTATCGAACTCCTCGAGATAAGTTAGGTAACCGAATCGGAAAGTCTCGTCTCATTCCCCAGCTCGGAAAAATAGCGATTTCAGGAAGAAAAATTTATATTGCTTTTGATCAAGATAATAAACCAAGTTCGATTAAAGAGGTGAATTATGCTATTAGAAAATTGGGAAGTTTATTCACTCAAGCAGGATGTCAAGTTAACATTATTGTTTGGCTACCGAAATGGGGAAAAGGAGTAGATGATTTTTTAACTCATAAAGGACTAAAAACTTTTAATAAAGCTTACGAACAGGCATTATCTCTAGAAACTTGGAAAGCACAAAGTTTAAGACAATTAACATATCCTTCTGATGTTGAAGTCAGTACTCGATATTTAGGAGATTTACTAATTCCTCCAGCTGCTAAATTAGTAGGAATAAAATCTCCAATAGGAACTGGAAAAACTAAGACTCTTGAAAAGATTGTTGAACAGGCAATCACTTGTCAACAAAAGATATTAGTAATTGGTCATCGAGTTAAGTTGGTTGAGCAACTTTGTCAACGATTTAAAATTCCTTATTTAACAGAAATTCAAAAAAATAATGGTAAAATTTTAAAAGGATGTGGACTTTGTATTGATTCTCTTCATCCTAATTCTTTATCTAATTTTAATCCTAGTGATTGGACAGGTAGTCTAATTATTATCGATGAAGTAGAACAGGTTTTATGGCATGGATTAAATTCAAATACTTGTAAACAAAATAGGGTTTCTATTCTAAGATCTTTTAAAAACCTACTTGAACAAAGTTTAGAATTTCAGGGAAGAGTAGTTATTGCTGATGCAGACTTAAGTGATATTTCTCTTGACTATTTAATTTCTTTGATGGGAATTAAATTAAACCCGTTCATTGTAGTCAACAATTGGAAATCTAACGATAAAGAAACATGGGGAGTATATAATTATACGGAAACTACTCCCCGAGAATGGCTCAAGGATTTAGTGCAACATATTCAGCAAGGGGGTAAACCTTTTGTTTGTCTATCCGCTCAGAAATTAACTAGTAAGTGGGGAACACAAACCCTAGAATTATACTTAAAAAAGCGATTCCCAGAAGTGAGAAGCCTAAGGATTGATTCTGAATCATTAACTGACCCTAATCATGACGCTTATCAATCTATCAACCACCTTAATAAAATTCTATTAAATTACGATATTATTTTGGCTAGTCCTTCCATTGAGACAGGAGTCAGTATCGATATCAAAGATCATTTTACCTCTGTTTGGGGATTAGCTCAAGGGATACAAACTGCTACTTCTGTATGTCAATCACTAGGAAGAATTCGTGATAACATTCCTCGTTATATTTGGTGTGCTTCCTATGGGTTTAATAAAGTAGGAAATGGTTCTACTTCAATTCCCAATTTGTTAACTGCTGGTAATCGTGTTACTCAGTTAAATATTAAGTTGTTACAACAATCTGACTTAACAGCTTTAGATGATATAGATATAGAATTTCAAGCGGAATCTTTACTTTGTTGGGCAAAAATGGCGGTTCGCGTTAATGTTTCAATGATTCATTATCGAGAGTCAATATTAAGAAATATTACTGATCAAAATCATCCAATTCTTCGCAAGAAGAAACTAGTCACTATTCAAGATATCAAAAAATGTAAAAAATATTCGTATAATAGTAAAAATTCTTGTCAATTAATAAAAGCAATTGAAAGTGTTAGAGAACAAAATTATCAAGAAGAATGTGTAATGGTTTCCCAAGGCAAAGAGATTACTGATAAACAATATCAAGCGTTAAATAAGAGGTTAGTTAAAACTGTAGTTGAACGGCATAGCATCAAAAAATATAATTTACAAAGACGCTATTGTATTGAGATAACTCCTCAATTAGTTGCCTTAGATGATGAAGGATGGTATGACAAGATACGTTTACATTATTTTTTAACTTTAGGACGTTCTTATTTAGCAGATAGAGACACTATTCTTGCGAAGAAATTCATAGAAAAAGGACAGGGTAGCCTTTTCCTGCCTGATTTTAATAGTTCTCAATTAGGAGTAATTATTGGAACAATGGAGGTGTTGGGAATGCCGGTGTTACTCATGAACCATGAGCGAAAGTTAAAGCCTACAGATAAAGACTTGCAAGCGATGGCAAGAATTGCTATTAAAAACCGCGCTGAAATCAAGACTATTATGAAAATTGGTATTGCTAAAAATTCTAGTCCTATTACGATCATACGGCGTTTGTTGAATAAGATCGGCTACGGATTAACTTGTATTGGTTCTCAAAAAGTTAATAAAAAGCGAGTGCGAGTGTATCAAGTTGTTCTTCCTGATGATGCTAGGCAAAAGGTATTTAGACAATGGTGGATAAGAGATGGAAAATTACCAGGTAGTTCTGAACCTTGGTTTGAAGAATATACAAATATTAAGTCAGAAATGACTAAAATTCAACATCAGCAGGAAAAAAACAAAAATTATATCCAATTAAGTTTAGAATTTTAAAAATTTGCTTCAATATTTGATCTTAAAAACTATATTTCGTAGAGTGGATTAGATGAAGGTTAGATTTTAATGAAAAATCCTAAGTTTTTATTTACGTCGTAATCCCTAGGTAGGATGGAGAATCAATCTGAGTATATCGAAAGAATAAAATACCAGTAATGAATTGCACCATATCTTATGGGATTATATCCGTAGAAACCTTATAGGTAAAGTATCTACAGATATGATATACAAGGCAACAAATAAAGAGAGATTAAAATGCAGATTTGTGTATTGTCAATAACTAGAAGTTTTTAGGGAAAACCCAATAAAATTGTTAATAAAATATTCCCTAAATTCTAGGATAAAAGACTTTAACGCATGGTCACAAATTCTTCAGCAGAACTTGGATGAATACCCACGGTAGCATCAAAATCAGCCTTTTTAGCTCCCATTTTTACGGCAATAGCTATTCCTTGAATAATTTCGGCAGCATGATCTCCTACCATATGTGCGCCCAAAATCTGATCACTTTCTTGATGAACAACAAGTTTCATCAAAGTTTTTTCCTTTGTGTCAGGCAATACATAATACATTGGACGAAACTCGCTACTATATACTCTGATAGCATTTTTTCCATATTGTTCTTTAGCTTTTGCTTCAGTTAGTCCTACTGTGGCAGCTTCTGGAGTACTAAACACGGCAGATGGGACATTTTCATAACTCATCAGACACGATTTACCTCCAAATTTGGTGTCAGCGAAAGCGCGGCCTTCACTAATAGCGACAGGAGTGAGATTAATACGATCTGTACAGTCTCCGACTGCATATATATTCTGTTCGGCGGTTTGACTATACTTATCGACAACGATTACTCCATTGTGTACTTTAACCTCTGTATTTTCTAATCCTAAGTTTTCTAAGTTAGGGATACGCCCAGTAGCAGCCAATCCAATGGTATCAGCTAATACCATGTCATTATTGCTATCTCCTTCCAGAGAAATTGTTAAACCTTGGTTTGTCTTTTTGACTTCAGAGATGGAACAGTTTTTTAGGATGCGAATACCATGTTCTTCCATAGACTCTTGGATGATGGTTCGGATATCTTCATCAAACCCTTTCAGTATTTTATCGCTGCGAATAATTTGGATGACATCTGACCCTAGTCCATGCATAATACAGGCAAATTCTACCCCAATGTAACCCCCTCCCCAAATGACGACGCGTTGGGGTTGTTCGGGTAGTTCAAACATAGCATCAGAGGTCACTAAATATTCTTTTCCTGGAATATTAGGTTTGATGGGACGTCCCCCTACAGCAATTAAAACTTTATCAGTGGTAACTTTGGTATTTTCCACTTCTACGGTGTGGGGGTCGAGTAATTTACCATGGGCACGATACAGTTGAACATTGGACTTATCCAACATCTTTTGATAAATACCATTGAGACGACCAACTTCCTTATCGATAGCGGCCATCATTTTAGGCCAGTCGAGGATACTTTTAGCCGGACTCCATCCATATCCTTGGGACTCTTCCAAGACTCTAGGGAAATGAGAAGTATAAACCATTAATTTTTTGGGAATACATCCTCTATTAACACAGGTTCCCCCTAGACGATTAAATTCTGCTAAACCGACTCGAGCTCCATATTCGGCAGCGCGTCTAGCAGTGGCAATTCCTCCTGAACCACCACCAATAACGAATAAATCAAAATTAAAACTCATATTTTTACTAAATCTCCTAAATTTTAGGTTTAAACTTTGATCTTGTACTTTTTAGCCCTATCTTTTATCTTAAGATAATTGGTTATTTAAACACAATGAATGATTACCTCTCATTACATATTAAACCTTATTTATAAGTTTCTCTAACTCCTGGAAATATGGTTACTTTTTTATCTGATTTAAACTCTGCAACAAATAATAACTATACTTCCTAAGTATACCTTGTTCTCAGATAGCTAAAATCAATAATTTTCTGAGGTTTAATCTATCGAATAAACCTCAGAAAATTTACACTATTTAAACAAAAATAAACTTAGGTGATTATCGTGAACAATTTTTATACAAACTTTGGACCATGGAGAGAGTTTATATGGGTTATAAACGTAAGAATATTTTAATTTTTTGTTCTATATTAAAATACCAATAATAACAATAGTTTTATTGAAATTTAGTTGATAATTTTGTTTTAAAATTTAAATTTATATTAAACTTAGAACTTCCTTCTTTTAAAATTTTAAAAGAAGGAAGTTCTAAGTTTAATATTTGATAATCATAAAATCAATTTAATTTAAACCCAGCAAAAGTTTAATTAAAATACTTTATAGGTTAATAATTTAATCCTTAATGAGAATATATATTTTCTAATATCAACAAAATTATAGTTATTTAACTTATAATTAGCCTTTTAAATAACAGCTAAATAATAGTAGATTAACCATAAAAAAACAACGTTATAAACAAATATTTTTTCTTGAATTAAAGTACAATAATATTTTACTTGAACTGTTTTACTCATTAAATATAATTGACATATTAACTTAATAATTGTTACTATTAATATTTATTTTTTAATTATATTTATAACCAAACCTATAAATGATAACTGCAATATAATCTAAAAAATATAGTTGAATTAATCACAGAGACTAATAATGTCTATTCCAAAATCATTTCAATTTACTTTTAAAGCTTATATTCCTAAATAATTTAGGAATATAAGCTTTAAAAACTACTATAATCTGATTAATACTTAATCCTTATTCTTGTTAAGAAGACGATGATTGATGGTGGGTTATTCCGTCATAATTTAGTTACTAGAGAAATATTGGTTACCGTTTTAAAGTTAATACCTAAGACATTAAAAATAGAAACTTATCGTTAATTTTTAGCTTTAGGGATGGTCAATAGAACTCTTAAAAAGAGTTTTTAAAATATAGTCATTTAAGTTATTTTTTAAAGTAAAATAAAGGCAATATCTAGTATTTCTACATTTTCAGGCTATCTAATTATTTCTAGTTATTCCCCTTTAACCATTTAGCTATTAGCTTTAATATAAACCCCTCAGAAGCTACTGTGCAAGAAACTAGAAAAGAAGTTTATGAGAGTACTTTTTGAATTAGTCAAATTATTTAAAGATGTTAATCTACAGAATGTATGATATCACACTTTAAGATTTTGTACTGCACAAAAAACATAAAATTACTACATTAGGAGCAGTTTAAATTATCTAATAAAAGAATAAGTTTTAATGAACAAGAGCTAATAATTCATTAGTAACTTTAATTATTTCATAGCTGCTAATAAAGCAATAAGAGCATTATTTTCGTAGGAATTAATTTCTTGATCCAACCAAGCAATCCTTACCGCAAGGGGAAAGACACTCGCCGCTACATCGGGGTCAAGTTTTTTCAATAATTCTGATGATTGAGGAACCTTCAAAGCAGATTTGATACTAATCAAAATAGATTGATCTAACTTAAGGGGGGAAAGCTGAGTTTCTACCTCATGCCAGTCAATCTTACCCTTGGGAATTCCTACTTGGATTAAATAAGCCAGTAATCTAGACAGTTGCAATTGTTGTCCATCATTCATGTGGCTATAATTACCATCAGTAGGGCTACTAATTTTAGAGTGTGATCGCCCAATCTGCATTTCTGATGATCGCAGATTTTTAAGAATTTGTTGCCAGTCTTTAGCATCACATAAATCAGGTTTAGCTACTGTCAGACAAACATGAATGCGTTCAGCATGAGGAGAAAGTTGAGTCACCCTCGCCCGAACCCCAAGGTAACTTAACCAACGAGTAATGGTGTCAACTAGAGTCGCTTGGGTAGCTTGAGAATTTGCTAACAAACGGATTTGGGTTTGAACTAGGGGGCGAACAATTTGGGAGAGCATGATAACTACTAAGATGCTTTAATTTCTCTTCTTTCCGTAATATAGATCAATTGTCAAGTTTAATGTTGTCACAAGGATAGCGAAACCAATTTCGAAAAAAAGTGCAAATCATAGTTTTAATGTGGGCTATTTGGTTGATAAAGAAATTCTTTAGAATCAGTAGGGAACTATTAGGTAATTACTTCTATCCTAAGCTTTATTTAGCCTCGGTACCGAGTTTTTACTTACACAGCAGATTTGTTCTGACTTTTTTGTATGGTTGATTAGTGTAATCAATTCCCAAATGTTCTTAATATCTCTTAGTATTTCACTATTTCTGAACAAAAAATAAAGGATATTCAGGTTGTTTACTCAAACTTTTTTTATAAGAAGGGCGATAGTTCTTAAAGTTAGTAAAACTAAAACTAGAATTTCACCTATTCTTTTAGCTTTTTATTTCAGAGTTTTTGCTTTTTTTACCTATATTTACCCTTAATTATTTGAAACGACATAACTACCTATCCTAGTAAGATTACCAGTTATGTGTCAATCAATCAAGTTTTACTTGAAAAGTACCATTGATTTGAGGTTAATAATCAAAAGAATTTTAGATATAACCTAAATTATCCCACAATACACGGTGTAATTACTATTGCCAACCAACAACTCTATCCCATTAAAGAATTAGTTAATAAGCCTCAAATCAACAGAGTTCCCATGTTTTCTCTTTTTTGAAAATTTAAACTCAAGTAAACTAACTGTTTATTTAAGATCAACAAATCGCTTTCGTCTAGGGTAAAAACCCTACACTACAAAAGTCGAGAGTTAAAAACAGTCCCTAGTTAGTCTATCCTGTTATCCTGAAAAGGACAAGGTTTGTTAAAATCTACGAAAATTATTTTTTCCAACTTTTATGGAATGTATCATTAGCCGCCGCGCTCAATTTTCGGCGAGCCATCGGTATTGGCTACCCGAATTCGATGAAAGGGAAAATCAACGACTATTTGGAGCTTGTACATGGTTTCCTGGTCACGGACACAACTATGTCCTTTACGTTTCCTTAATCGGAGAAGTCGATCAGTATGGCATGGTCGAAAACCTTTCCACTGTCAAGCGAGTTATAAAAAAAGAAGTTACTGGTCAACTCGATTATAGTTATCTCAACGACGTTTGGGAAGAATTCCAACACACCTTACCCACCACCGAAAACCTAGCAAGGGTAATTTGGCAAAGGTTAGCGCCCCATTTATCTCTTGCTAATATCCAATTATTTGAATATCCCCAATTATGGGCACAATACGAAGGAAATGCCATGAAAGCTAGTTTAACCATTTCTACCCATTTTAGTGCGGCACATCGCTTAGCTCTTCCCGAATTAAGCTTAGAAGAAAACACCAAAATTTATGGAAAATGCGCCCGTCCCCACGGGCACGGACACAATTATCATCTCGAAGTTTCTGTTACTGGACAGATAGATCCACGTACAGGAATATTAGTAAATTTAGTCGCCTTACAAGAAGTGGTCAATAACTACGTAGTTGAACCGTTTGACCATAACTTTCTTAACAAAGATGTTTCTTACTTTGCTCAAGTCGTTCCTACCGCCGAAAATATTACTCTTCATATTGCTCAATTACTGCGAAAACCTATTGGAGAACTTGGTGTAGACCTTGATAAAGTTAAATTAATCGAGAGTCCCAACAACTCCTGTGAGATTCATTGTCGTCAGTCTACTTAACTCTTTCAGGGATTAACTCATCAAGAATCTGTCTTAGCAACAACTAATTAGGGGATTAAAATTGAAATAAGTTTATCTCAAGCTACTAAGAATTGATTTAAGATTCAAACTTGAAGATTACAACAGAAAGTTGACAGTTGTTTTGAGGAAATGATCTAGCCATGAGTGTGTCTGGTAATATGGGCAAACGCTAGGCGGTATACTAAATGATACGACTGTCTTGTCGCCTGCAAAAATCTCCAATCTTAGATTAAGGATAGATGTACGATGGAATTCCAAGCTCAAGAAAAAACGATCCCTCAAGACTTAGATACCGACCCTCAAGGCTTAGATGCCGACCCTCAAGGCTTAGATACTGAAGTTCCAGGGACATTGACCAAGCAACTGTCCATGATTGATCAACCTTGGCAAGAGTGGTTAGAACCTGTAGTTTATCTTCTTTCTAATGCCTCTGATTACATTGGAGAATGGTTCAACACCTACAAACAATTGCTGACGACTCTAGGCATTTTCCTTTTTGCTATCATCAGCGTTAAGATTATCGTGGCAGTTCTCGGAGCAATTAGTGATGTTCCTCTTTTGGCCCCTGTCTTACAACTTGTAGGACTAACTCATACTGCTTGGTTTGCGTGGCGTTATCTTTGGAAGGCATCTAACCGCCAAGAGTTAGTGGCTGAATTTGATGCCCTAAGAAATCAAATTTTTGGAGAAAACGCTTAAATCAACTTTTTGGTCGACCCAAATCCCTCCGTACTGTGATAGTCGGAGGATTTTTGATCTATATACCATTAATCTTCTTGTATACAAACATAAAGGAATCTATTAAGGTTTAACAATTATGCCATTGTTCAACAAAACATCGGCAAGGATTTTATGATATATTCAGAACCAAAGGTGAACGTGAAAGTTTTCCCAAGGTTAGCTAGCAGATTTTAGGAGACTTATAATTTATGACCACAGAAGGACGCCTGCAGGTCGGTCACCCTGCGCCAGACTTCACCGCCACAGCCGTTATCGATCAAGAATTTCAGACCAAAAGACTATCTAGCTATCGTGGCAAATATGTCGTACTATTGTTCTATCCCTTAGACTTTACCTTTGTTTGTCCCACTGAGATCATAGCATTTAACGATCACTATGACGAATTTGCCAAACTTAACACAGAAGTTTTGGGGGTATCAGTAGATAGTGAATTCTCTCACCTAGCTTGGATTCAAACTGACCGTAAAGAAGGAGGAATTGGTGATATTAATTATCCCCTGATTTCTGATATCAAGAAGGAGATTAGCACTGCTTATAATGTCTTAGATCCAGAAGCAGGAGTTGCTCTACGAGGACTATTCATCGTTGATAAAGAAGGAATTGTTCAACATTCCACTATTAATAATCTTTCCTTCGGCCGTAGTGTTGAAGAAACCTTGCGGACTCTTAAGGCCATTAAGCATGTTCAAACCCACCCCGATGAAGTTTGTCCTGTGGATTGGAAAGAAGGAGACAGAACTATGATCCCTGATCCTGTGAAAGCGAAAGTATACTTTTCAACTGTTTAGTTTCTCTTTACCTAAATTAAACAAAATCCATGAGCCTCCACTAATTAAAAATCGGGAGTCAGGCTCTGCCTGTAGTCAAGGATGTTTTAGTTTTGACAGTTAATCTTAAGGTGATTAATTGTAATTAGGGATAATATTCACTTCTACGGATTTAGATTCCTCATATAAACGTTTTTGGCTTTTCTCTATTAAGGCGCACAAAGTTGACAGCTAGGTAAAATAAGACCTTTAACTTTTTTTATTATAACTTTATTACAGTTAAGCTAGAAAAGTAACAATTTATTCTCGGTTTATGCTGCCAATTTTTTACTTTTAGTTAGCATTGACCCTAAGTGCATTTTACAAAAATAACTCCTAACAACTCTTTGAAATCTCTAATTTTTAACGATAACAGCTCTTATTCTTAATTTTTATACTAATATTCACTAATAAATAATATTTTCTTTTTTATTATTTTTATAATAAAAGCTCTTAGCTAAAATTATAAACAGTTTATGGAGCGCGGAATGGGAGACTAATTAATGATTACTAGTACCAATCAACAACAAAGCCAAATTGTAGTTAGGGAGAGTTTAGTATTAAAATCGAGACATTACAACTATTAAGTATTTGGATATATACACGAGGTAAATTCTAAGTATACTTTTTCTGGCAAAACTTATCTGGAATCAAAAGGGAAAAATATAATATAAACATTTATTTGCTTTTCTCAAGCTCAACATGAGTGTTGACAAGGCACAAAAATTTTCTAATTTGGGGTGATTCAAGAAAAATTTTAATTCTAGTCTAGTCTGGGAGTTATCCTCCAATTTTCTGTTACGAATGAACTTAGTATAGGTATCTGCTTCAATATCTAAAAGGATTTCTTATTATTTTTCTATAGCGAACTATTCAATTAAAAGGTATTCCCGCCAGATTTTTTTAATGTCTTCTTTGAAATCTTGTAATTGTTATTTAATTATTTTCTTTTTAGAATAATAAAAATTTTGTTATCAAATAGTAATATTTTTTGTTTTATAGGATAGCATGAAACTATTATTAGCGCTTTTTAATTATTCATTAAATTATTAATCTTAAAAACACAAAAGTAAATAAAACTACTCCAAATATGGCATCAATATTTTTGATATTTTAGGTAAAAAAATAGATATGCTTAATTACGACATAATGGAATATACGCTTATAAAATAACTTAAATAAATTAGTTTTTTTCTTTACTTTTAAAGGTGTTTTTCGTTGAAATTGGCTAGGGTAAAAACCCTAAATTTTTCCAGTATATGGGAGTAATTTTAATAATGAGGTTTTAATTAAAACTATATTATTATCTTACCCATTAAATAAAAAGTGATTACAAGGGTTTATGATTATTCGGGAGTTAAATTTTATAAAATAATTCTAAATACCACAACAATTAATCCAATTAATCTAATTATTCTGTCATTAAATGGGTGCCATAGGTAGAAAATAAAGTTAGAGATTGTTATTCTGAGAGAACATCAAATTATTTAGTAAGACACTACATACTAAAAATATACTAAAGAATTAAATTTAATCTCGATTTCCGTAAAAAAACAGAAACTTATAAGGGAGAGAAAAATATTCGTTTTCAATAGACACCTAAGTAATAATAAAAAAAGGGATGACCACTACCCTATTAAATAATACTTTTTACTAACTTTTAAGTCTCGAAACAGATGCCAAAAACTAAACTCTACTAATAAAGTAATTATAAGAGATCAAGTAATAAATTTAATAAAAGTTAAGGAGAGCTAGTCATCGAAATGATAATTATATTACAACTACAATACAAAGAACAAGAAGAAAATAATTGATTGTGAACTTAAGTTAACGAAATATTTCAAGCTACTTCAAAGTAAAAGAGGTGAGAGAGAAATTTCCAGGATCGCCTCTACGGAAAACCTGACTGAATGGGCATCTATAAAAACTAAAGTTAATCCAACAATGATAAAACTAAGGAAAGAATACATGAAGATTCGACGAATCCAAGAAATAATACAAGAGATAGTCGCCGTACTAAGAGAAGTATATAAGACTATTAAGAACTTCTTAGGATTAGTTTTTATTATTACATCAACTGTAGATTATAAACCTATTATCTTATTTCCAATTGCTGAATATATGAGATTGCTTTAGGTTAATAATTATTCCAATGACTAAATGAATCAAGAGTTAAGTAATCTTTTTATAAGCTAGTTTAAAATAGTTAGGTAAGTCAATGCTACAACTACTGATAACGTACTATTGAGGGTAATTCAATCAATGTCTTCTCTTGTTGAAATGTCAATATCTGTAACCAGTTGGGCAGAATCTCCTGTAACTAAAGTTCCTACTTCAGAAGAACTTAAACGGATCAACATCCATTTAGACTTAATATTGCTGGGCTTAGAAGCTTTAACTAATCTTCATGGCGATAGTCTAATTGAAGTAGCTACTGAATTAAGCTTACAGACAACTATGATTCAAAGTTGGCTCCCATGGGTACAAAGACAATCTCTAACGTCGTACGAGAGCCAAAAATCAAAACTATTAAAAGTAGAAGAGGTACGCTCGCTAATCGTTATTATTTGCTATTTATGCCAACAAAATCAAGAAATCATCCGCCGCGCTGTCATTCTTTTGGAACAGATTACAGCTCAAAATAAAGATCCTTTGGGACTTGCCTTACTTAGCAATTACTTTAACAAGTTTAATCGCCTCTATCACTCAAATGTATCTAAAAATAAACGTCTTGAATATCCCCAGTTATCAAAATTAGCTTTTAAACTCTTAGTAGATTTACTCTTTTACAGTACTACTAATGGTCATCACCGTCTTTGGTTAGCTATGTTAGATTATACCCGTTATAACGCCCTTTAAATTATCAACTGCTCTCTCTCAATCCTAAATTTAAAGCCTATTTATGCAATTATTTAGCAATACTCCTATCCGACGACGCTATACTCCTCCTACTTGTACTCTAGAATTGTGGGACAAACGCTCTTATTTATCTCGTTGGCGGGAAGAAGGCTACCCAAAAGAGTTAAACTTTGTGCTAAATTTCGATGATCCTAAACTCTTAGAAGAACAGCAAGTAACGCTTCAGGGAGATCTCCCTCAATTAGAAGTGTTATGTGATGTGGTTGCTTGTTATGTCCAAAATCTTCTCTATCAAACCGTTAATTGTTTGACCGTTACTCATCAAGTTTCCTTTGAAAAGACCACCTGTTCGTCTGAATTATCCTCTTCAAACCCTTCAAGTGAGGAAATAGATGAGCTAAATTTACCTCCTTCATTACGACCTAAAGGATTTTTAAGTCATCAGCTTAATTTAGGTTTCCTAGAAACTCAAGCTTCTCATTCCTTCGTTAGTTTGACTTCTTCTCAACTCTTTGATCTGCTTAACGCTTTAGAAGAATATAAAGAGGATATGAGTGTATTATCTTCTTCGAAGACTTCTATTCAACGTCAAGGAATTTGGGTGTGGACTTGGACAACAGTGGTTGTTTTATTGTCCATTGCTATTCCAATATTGGGACCAAAATGGTTCGATAGACTAAACTCTGGTGATGTATCCCTAATTCAGAATCAAGAAAGTTCAGAACAACAAATGTTATCTTTTTTAGATGTGTTGCCTCCTGTACCACCTCCACCTAGTGCCCCCATTCCTTCTCCATCAATGCCACCAATGTTGGACACAAAAGATATTTTACCCCCCCCCGAAAAGATTAGCATAACGGACCCACCTCTTCGTAATCCATCTGTTGATATAAAACCCCCCACCTCTCCAGTTTTGTCACCTCTCTCTATGTTACCCTTTGCTTCTCCACAAATTTTAACAACTAATAACTACTATCAAGTACATAATCAGCTTTCGGCTGAAGATATCCTAACCCTTCAAGTATCAAAAATCCCTACGATTATGCCTTTTTCTCCTTTGACAGTAACTGATCGTATTAATGCTATTCCTAGTATTCCTACCTCACCTTCCCTACAAGCTGAGGCGTTAGTAGAGCGATTTACTGAAAAACAAACCTCCGAAATCCCAATTGTCAACCCTTTATCAGAAGATAATATCTTTGCTGAAGCAACCCCCCAGACAACTCTTCTTGATGTCATTCCTCAAGTATCAGAAGCTCGTCAGTATTTTCAGCAACGCTGGCAACCCCCTAGAAATCTTTCTCAAACTCTAGAATATCGCTTAATAGTTCAATCTGATGGTTCCTTGAAACAGGCGGTTCCTTTGGGAAAAGCAGCTATTGTGTATTATCAGAAAGCATCTATTCCTACCCCTGGGAGTGCTTTTGTTTCAGCCCTAGATATATCAGAGAATCAAACTATTCGCTTAGTGTTGAGTCCTAATGGTAGGGTTAAAACCTTTTTGGAGTAGTAGCAAACAACTTTTGTGGGTTTTTTAAAAATTTAATTAACCAACTTTTCCAGAATTTTTATTCAAAGATTAGGTTAGAAGGCAAATAAGAAACTCGATTAATTTGCCAAAGAAGTAATTACAAATCTTATAGCAGACAAATACTATATCATTTATTTAATATTTCTGGTATATGCCATCATTATATTGATAATTGTTTAAAAAATCTGTATACTCTAAAAATTAATACGCTCTATTAGACGTAAATTAAAGTAATTTTGTATAAACTTAATTTTAAAATATTTCTCGTTGAGTGTTGTACTAAATAAAATGTATTTATAAATTTCAAAAAAGGTAAAAATGAAAGAAATAATTACTTTATTTTCTAAATAAATTAGACTAAAAAATTTACTATTTATATTTAAAAAAATAAATATAGTCATCTTTTATGATGCTAGCTAAGTACATATTAATTGGTTTTATTCTAAAATAATTAAAAGAAAAATAGTTATATATTTCTTATTTGTACTCTCTAACTAAATAGAATAAAAGAAAATAGTCTGAAATTAAAGATTATAAAAATTACGAAGTAATTTTTATAAATAAATATGATTTGGCTAAGATAGTTAAATAAAGTAATTTTTATAAATAAATATGATTTGGCTAAGATAGTTAAATAAAGTAATTTTTATAAATAAATATGATTTGGCTAAGATAGTTAAATAAAGTAATTTTTATAAATAAATATGATTTGGCTAAGATAGTTAAATAAAGTAATTTTTATAAATAAATATGATTTGGCTAAGATAGTTAAATAAAGTTATTATCAATGAACAAAGTAGTTGCGCCCAAAAATATTATTTTCACCCTACTTAATAATGTTTTTATTTATGATTCCAATACATTGGAATCATAAATAAAATTAGGGTCCTTGCTATCAGCTTAGATAAAGAATCACTGAACAGCAATTAGAATTTGTGTCAGGAAGGTTAAAACACTTTGGTTAAAGCTTTTGGAGAAGATGTAGTTATTTGAAATATAATGAATGCCATTAGTTTGATTAAAGACAATTTAAATAGCTAATTCAACTCATTGATGTTCTACTAGACCTAGATTAGGCTAAAAAAATTATGACGGGATCTGGCTAAGATAAATGAGTTGTATTATTTAACTGAAAACGGAACTACTTCAAAAATAGATATAAGTACTTTCTGATAAACCTTTTAGCGATTTTTTTGGGGATAAGTTTACATATAAAGTTCATCAGAAATATTAATGATGATTATTTAAATAGAAAACTTGTATTACACTTCTAAAAAATACTAGATTTTAGAAAAAAAAAGCTATAGATAAACATAAATATTGAGAAAAAAAATAGTTTACGACAAAAATTAAGCACAGTCATATTATGCTTTATTTCTGTCGTAAACTATTTTTGACAATCAAAGTTGGGATTGTTATATCTATGTCAATGACATTAGTTTGTAGATGTCTCAATATTGTATTTACACTCATCTTGACGTGGTAGTAATTAATAGTTCAAATGATTTCAAATTTTGTCTCAATATTTATCTCACAGAGCAAATTTTAAGTTCAAGTAAGGATAAACTTAAAAGTAAAAGAGGAAATTAATCAAGATTAACAATTGATATACATAAACCTTCTAAAGTCCATAAAGGACGGTTGACTTATTTTATCAACAGCTCAATTATTCATCTTTACTCAAAAGTGAGTGGAGGCTCAATCATTAAGTTTATTTTGTCTCTGTTAAAGACTTACTGTTTTTAAATGACTACGTGGATCATATGCACGACTAGCACTAATTTTCTGATAAAGTTCTCGTTCTGTTTCTGTTATGCTTTGAGGGGTGTTAATCACAATTTTGACTAGTTGGTCTCCTCGTCCATCTTTAGGATGAACCCAACCCTTACCCCGAAGGCGCAAAGATTGGCCTGAACGAATTCCTGAAGGAACTCTTACTGTTACTACTCCATCAGGGGTAGGAACCTCAATGGAAGTACCTAATATCGCTTCATCAGGTGTAATAGGAACTTCACATATTAGGTGCTCACCTTCAAATTGAAAAAACGGATGGGATATTAATTCAATTTTGAGGTACAAATCTCCTCGTTGCTGATTAGAAGGATTAATAAAACCTTTACCTCGGACTCTTACCCGACTCCCCGTTTTTGCTCCGGCTGGAATACGAACATCAAGAACTTCATTGCCTAAATTGAAGCGTTTTTGTACACCTCTAAAAGCTTCAGAAAAAGTTAAATGCAGGGTTGCTGTTCGATCAGTCGCAGGAGGTTGAGCTCCAAAACCACCTGTATCAGAAAAGCCACTAAAATCACTGTATTCAGGCTGTCTTCCAGTGGTAGTTCTATAACTGTAACCTCCTGTCGTTGACCCACTTGTTGAGGCAAAACGACCTAATAATTCATTAATAAATTCATCAAAGTTACCATATTGGCTAAAATTAAAGCCACTAACGTCAACACCACTCTGACCACTAGTCCAACTCCCTTGATTTGCCTGTTGCCAGTATTGACCGAATTGATCGTATTTCTGACGTTTTTCCTTATCTGATAGAATTTCGTAAGCTTCGCTAATTTCTTTAAATTTTTCTTCCGCTTGTTGATTTGCAGGATTTCTGTCAGGATGATATTTCACAGCTAACTTACGGAAAGCTTTTTTTATTTCTTCCACGCTAGCGTTTTTATTAACTCCTAAGATAGCGTAATAATCTTTGTAGTCAGTTGAAGCCATTAACATAAACCTCCTAGCTGGTAACAAAAAAATAATTTGAAATTTAATATTGAATAATCTTATCCTTCTAAATCTAAATTAACAAAGCCGTCAAGTCTATTTTGTTCGGTTCTCCCCGATAAGGGAGAGAGGATTTTCCCTACCACTACATTTTAGCAAGTCTATCTTGTAAGACAGGGAAATATTATACTGGTATATTATTGATATTTCTACAATAATCAGGGTTGGAATTGAGCGCTCACGGCTTTGATTACTTTCTAAGCAAAGTTCAAGAAGGGTACTTTCTCAAGTCTATAGGGTACCATTAAATTCTATATCACAGGCAAATTTTATCATTTTTTTCTGTTTTTTTCTAAAAAAATTGATAGTATCACAAACAACTATAGCAGTATTTATTAACAAAAATTAACTTGATATGGTAAAAGATACTAGTATATTAGTCCTTTAATTATTTAGATAATATTAATTGTTTGCTTTCTAGTAGTATGGTCAGCGAAATTAATGGAAATTAGAAATTAGTTTAATTAAACTATATTCTCTACTTCGTAAATGACTATATTTAAATACTTGAATCGAAGTTTAGCTGACTTACTTTTTTAAAAGTTGACGCTAGGGGAGTAATACAGTGTAAAAATTAGTGGATAAAATTATTGACTACTTGCCATCTTTGATTGAGATTTACTTTATTGTAGTCAGAAACTGATTTTTTTAGCATTCCATCAATTTGTCTACACTGTAGTTCTTGATGAAATCTACAAAATGGATAGTTTAAAAAACTTTACCGAATTTATGATGATAAAAATATACTGAACTTTGACATAGTACTATTGAACAATAGTGTTAATACTAAAAAATATTAGAAACATAGATAATTGCTAATTAATAATTTTAAACAAATAACAATATTATTGTATTTTACTTTTATAAAAGTAACTCTTAAAGTATTACTATTTATTTACTTAAAATAGATAGTAATTATCTTCAAATAAGGATATTATAAGGTATATATTAAAGGAATAATAGAGTGTACTATCGCAGTATAATGTACTAAAAACTGCTAACAATAATTTAGTAATAGTATGATAAAAATTTTAGTCTAACTCCAATATAAAAAGTTAACACAACAAATTTTACTTGATATTTTATTGTCAAACAGTTTCTAAGACTAATAACCAATTTATTCCTAAAATATAATAACAGTCACTAAGAGTTCAACTTATTCTTATAGAATTTATCAAAGAAATTGACTTACGGTATATTGTTCTATGTTAAGTTTATATCCAAAACCTAAAATTAAATAAACCTGTGTGAGAACGGATCTGTGAAACGAGTACAGTGGACTCCTCTGAGCCTTTATGGGTTTTCCCTAGTGTCAACTTTGTTAATTTATTGGTTAATTGCTGGAAAATTTGATAAAAATTTCCAATATACTCTTTTCCCTAAACCTTTACCTGTCGAGGCTTCTGATAAGTTGCAACAAGGACAAGAAATTTATCTTAATGGGAAACTATTTAATATTCCTTGGAGCCAGTGGAATCAAGGAAATGAGCAACGGATAGGAATCAGTGACACTGGAGCGATGAATTTATTAGGAATAGAACTTCTGAGCACAAGCAAACCGAATCTACAGCCTGTTAGATGGTTTTCTAGCGATTACCTCCAGGTTTTTCCTGTTACAGCGCGATTTATTGCTCCCTATCGGTATTTAGATGTGACTGACTTAATGAAATTAACGGCAGGAACTTTGCAAGTGAGGGATAACTTCCTAGAGATTACCTTGCCACCAGCGCGCATTGGTAATATACGAGAAGGAAACCACACCTGGGGTAAGCGCATTGTAGTGGATGTTGATCGTCCGACCGTTTGGCAGGTTAGTCAAACCAAGGGAAAAGGAGTAGTGATGATTTCAGGGACTACTAATGTCTCTCCCTCTGCTCAAACGCCAACTAGACTACCTCTAACTCAGGGGAATTGGAGTGATCTTCATGAAGATGATCTCGGTAGCGATGTTTCTACACCTATCAATCCTCAACTTTTCTCTCTAGAAAATAGTGGAAAAATCACAAAAGTTCACATCAATTTACCCACAGCCCATAGTTTAAGTGTTTTTAGTATTTCTAACCCCCATCGTATTGTCATCGATGTCCGCCCTGATGCCAAGATACCAAAACAAATTGCTTGGACAAAGGATATTACTTGGCGACAACAGTTAGTGAAACTGCAGAGAGACATTTTTCCGGTTAATTGGTTAGAGATCGATACGAGATCATCTAAAATTGCCCTAAGACCTATCACAACATATTCTGATCGACAAGAAGGGACAGTTTCCTTAGTGACTATGGCTAAGGAGTGGAAAGCATCAGCAGCTATCAATGGGGGTTTCTTCAATCGCAACAATAAGTTACCCCTGGGGGCAATTCGATCACAGACTCGTTGGTTATCCAGTCCTATTTTAGGTCGGGGTGCGATCGCCTGGAATGATCAAGGACAAATAAAAATCGGTCGTCTCAGTCTTCAAGAGACTTTAATGACTAGTAAAGGACAACGCATTCCTGTCCTGTCTCTTAACAGTGGTTATGTCCAAGCAGGAATAGCTCGTTACACCTCCGAATGGGGACCTAAATATATCCCTATGTCGGATAACGAAACAGTTATTTTCATACAAAATAATAGAGTCACTGACCAAATAAAAGCCGAAAAAGCAGGTCAAATTTCTTTTCTTATCCCCCCTAATGGCTGCTTGTTGATCATTCGTAAAAATGCTGTATCTGCTGATGCGTTGCAGCTGGGGACAAGGGTTCAGATTGAAAACACCACAATTCCTGCCGATTTTAATACTTATCCTAATATGCTTGGGGCCGGTCCATTATTAATTAGTAATAATCGTATCGTGGTCAACGGAACCTTAGAAAAGTTTAGCAAGGGATTTCAGCAACAAGAAGCCTCTCGTAGTGCTATTGGCGTAACAGACCAAGGAAAAATTATGTTAGTGGCTGTTCATAACCGTGTTGGGGGACGGGGAGCGAATTTGGAAGAAATGGCACAAATTATGCAAGCGTTAGGCGCGGTCAATGCGTTAAACCTAGATGGAGGAAGTTCAACCTCTTTAAGTTTAGGAGGACAATTAATTGATCGTTCTCCTGTTACCGCGGCACGGGTTCATAATGGGATAGGAGTTTTTGTTAGTCCATAGTTTACAGCCGTCAAAGATTTATGGTATATGATAACCTTAGGGGTATAAGTCTTACGTCCCAATGAATTTTAAAGTCGGTGGATAAAAACATAAAATACAACATCAAAAGTTGAGTAACTATCAGTGTTATGTTCATTTTTAGTATCACAAGTTGGATGTAATCTAAATTTTAAAAAAAGGTCAATTTAGAAGAAGTGTTGTCTCAATTTTAGCTAAAACAGTAGAATTCGATAGAAGAATCTCAAGGAAGGAATAAATTGGGCTTTTAATTATAGTGCAGAATTATAGCGAATAAAGAAGAGAAATTATCTAAATTTGAGATAAAAGGGTAGAACTATACTCAGAAAAGGATAGCCAAAAGATGAAAATAATTCTTAATAACTCTCAAAATAAATTTTGCTCTTTTCTTCTTAAATGTATTTAACCTATCTCTTCTTTTTTAAAACCTTATGTAGTTGTTGACTATTGATAAGTTTTTTCATTTATCTTTTGCTGAGAGCTTTTCGAAATATTTTATATCTTTTGTCTTATAAGTTTCTTTGCTTCCACTACCCAGAAAAACTCATAATTATTCTCTTCCTTGAATAATTAATATGAAAATTGTTTGTTAAATTGTATTTTCTAATAGTTTTACTCAATTTTAAATTTATTTAGTTTTCCATACTCTTACTTAACTCTGTACTTTATTTTTCAAGAAGTTAAAAGAGCTTTAATTAGTTTAAACAAAGTACTTCTGGACTCTAACTTGTAAAAACACCCTCAAACAAAGAAGTAAAGATGACATCAGTTAATCATAATTTTTAAGACCAACTGAAATAACACACTTTTGGGTCTATTTGCGGCTATTACCTGTAAACCTGCGACATACATCATGATACTAAAGTTATTGAGAGTAATTTTTTTTCTTAAAGTATTCATCAATTAACCTTAACTATCTCAATAGTAAGTGGCTTATTTGCGTTTCAAACGCCGTAATTCTTCTTGTAAAAGATCTACTTGATCTCGCAGTTCATCCCTATTGTTAGATTTTAAGTTTTTAGAGGTCTCTTCCTCTTCGGTAATGATTTCAATTAATCGAGGTTCTTTATCAGAGAGAGATTGAGATGAGTCTTCGGTTTTTTTCTGCGCTTGCTGCACCAAATCATCAACATACTTACGGGCTTCCTCAGCGGTTATCTCCCCTCGCGCAACCATTTTATCGGCCAGTGTTTGGGCTTGTTCCTCCAACTCAGTTAGAGCCATGCGAGCTTTCTCATTTGCATAAGACGCTAGACCTATTCCCAGATAAAACGCTTTTTGAATTAAACTACGAAAATTAGCCATGATTAAAAATTCTGTCCTCATAACTTAAGCAACATTTTCATCTCTCAGTATAGTCATCTCTCAGTATAGTCATCTCTCAGTATAGTCATCTCTCAGTATAGTCATCTCTCGACTGAATGAATCCAAGGAAAGATAATTTGCTCTCAATTGAAGATTCCAAAGATAAACTCTGAAGTCATCAGAATTCACTAATAACTATCTACCTTTACAATTATTAACTTCTATAACAAAACTTCTTAAGCTTTATTTAAAGTTTAGGTAGATTAAACTGATCACCCGCTTAAAGACTAAAATCTACTATATGATGCTGTTTGTAACGCTCGTAGAAATTCAAGAGAAAAACTTTGGTTTTAAAGAAAGGTAACTGTTGTTTGGTTAGGACTGCTTGGGTCTTCTGCATGCAACTGAAATATTAGCAAAAACTGCAATAAAAACCTATTTATTTGAACCTAAATTAGACAACGCTAAACCCTGAAATGAAGCTGTTCCTTTATGTGTAGTAGACGAACTTGACCTATCCTCAGAAATTATTGATCTTCGAGTGAGAAAAAGAAAAATGATCTACCCGTCTAATGTTACCGTCGATATCAATACTGAACTGGATAATGAATATGTTGGGATGCATCGTTGGGAAATTCTATACCGGTTATTACTTGACCGCGCTACATCATCAGGGGCGCATTTGGTTAACGGAACGGTATATCAACTCAATCTTTCTACCTAAATAACACCAATCTTTATGTCCCTCACTATGCCGAACACTCTAACGGCAATACTCAAGAAAACAAGTTAGTGATTAATGCAGAAGATTATAATTATGTGATCGCTTTTCAAGAACGCATTTGTCTCCCCTGAAACAAAATAGCTTACTACGCAGATCTCGCTTAGATGTATGCTGATAACGATATTTCCCCTGACTTCTATGTTTGTGGTTTCCATGAATACGATTATTTAGAGGTGAATATAGAGATAATAAAGGTTAATAAGTCTATTATTAAGAATTTACAATTTGTTATTCATCAGCATGCTTCTTTTAGCTTAAAAAGAGAAAAAATCATTAAAGTCAAAGCTTATCTTATGTCCAAACATCCTTGTACTCGTTGCTTTGTACATCTTTTGGCTTTAGTAGATGATGCTGCAGGAACTGTTACTCAGTTTTCTGGAGAAGGTATTGATTCAGCTGCTGAATCTGCTCGTACGTGTACCAAAACTATTGTAGAAGTAAGTAATGTGAGTTAAGCTATTTTTAGCAAGAATAAGTAAAAATCTATCTCAAACGATAAAACTAGAAGTATGGCATGACTTAACTTACCTTGTTCTTATTTTTAGTATTCTAAAACGGTTCTTCTACCGTTCAGATACATCCCGCAAGGCTTTTGTTGAAATGTGTGCTAATAAAGATGTTCAGGATATAACTTTTTAGCGTTATCTCTACAAAACTGTAGTTTTGTCCAGTGCTTTAGTATAGATAAAAATTATTGGGAGTTTATCACTGAGTTACTCTTTAGCTTCTTAACAACTATTTATCAACCTTAGTTGGACTTTCAGAGTGAGCAATGCTCACTCTATTTTTTTGTTGAAAGATACTTGACAGAAGAAAAATATGACGATTTCAGACTATCATTATGACTTAATGATAGTTTCAGAATTTAATAACTACTAATTTATCATAGCAAACAGAAAGGTTATTGAAATTATTTAGGTATGGTTACAAACGTTTTAATTAGTTAGCTATGGAACAAGTTCAAAATGAGTAAAAAGCGGGGAAATGATACCCTGATTGAAATTATAAAAAAACGAAACTTAATTTAATTGTATTTACCCCTGTATGGTAAGTTGGTTATCTATGATAATTCTAGGAATAAATCTCGATTAATAGCTGAATATCCATTTTAACAACCAGCAATTATTTGCCAATTTCCTATCTGACAACAAATAATAAGAGAAAATTATGGTTAAACAACAATTATAAAAATAATCTGACTAAATCGATACCAATGTAAAATAAGGAATTTCAGAAGCCGTTGTAGAAACACTGAAAAATTAGTAGAATTTATTAACCTTCTCAAAAACATCAAATCTCTTTCCATTAACTGACGAACAAATTACACCACTACAAGAAATAGAAGATAACTAAATTTTCTTGATTCCCCACGCCTTTCATATTCCTGTAAACGACAATAAAAGTCGAGTAAATCAAGAAAAATATTTAAGGATCGACAACCATTTACTCCTAATAATCACTCAACCTATATTCTTAGTTTTGATTATCGCGTATTAATCTAACAAACTTTTCGAATAAATAATCTGCATCGTGGGGTCCAGGACTTGCTTCAGGATGGTATTGAACCGAAAAAAGGGATAAACTTTTATGCGATAAACCTGCTACAGTTTGATCATTCAAATTAAGATGAGTAACTTCTATATTAGCATCTAAGGACTTTGCTCTCACGGCAAAACCATGATTTTGACTTGTAATTTCTACCTGTTGATTTAATCCACAAGGTTGATTTAATCCCCGATGACCAAACTTTAATTTAAAGGTTTTTGCTCCTAAAGATAATCCTAAAATTTGGTGTCCCATACAAATTCCAAAAATAGGTTTTCCCGCTTTAATTAATGCTTTGGTAACTTCGATCCCTTCTTCAACTGCTGAGGGATCACCAGGTCCATTAGACAAGAAAATTCCGTCGGGATTATACTTTAAAATCTCTTCAGGGGACATATTGGCTGGAACTACAATAACCCGACAACCATAACTAGTTAAACGACGGAGAATATTTCGTTTGATCCCAAAATCAATAGCTACTACCGTTAAAGTATTTCTTGAAACTTCTTTATTCCTCAGACGAAACTCCCAAATAGGATCGGTCGCAATAGACCACTCATAGACCTCTTTGGTGGTTACTTCCCTGACTAAATTTAAACCAGCCATCTTGGGAGTTAATTGAGCTTGACGTAGTAATTCTGTTGGTTCGAGAATTTCTGTGGAAATTGCTCCATTAATTGTCCCTAATGAACGTATTTTACGAGTTAAGGCACGGGTATCGATGCCATAAATTCCAATAATTTTGTGGCGATTTAAATAATCAGGGAGAGATTCAGTAGATCGCCAGTTACTCGGACGATAGGTTATATTGCGCGCAATAACCCCTTTAACCTGTGGACAAGAGGATTCCTCATCATCAGAGTTAGTTCCCGTATTCCCCAACTCAGGGTAAGTAAAGGTGACAATTTGACCACAGTAACTCGGATCGGTCAAAACCTCTTGATAGCCAGTCATTCCTGTATTAAAAACTACCTCTCCTAAAGTAGTTCCCCTTGCGCCAAATGACCATCCCTCAAAAGAAGTTCCGTCTACTAACATCAATAGGGCTGGTGTCGTCTTTGCTATTGCCATAATCATTAAATTTTTGATACTGAAAATAGGTGAAACCCAACGGTGAGCGATAAACTGGATTAGGTAATCTATGTGAAAATACCTAATTATCTAGTCATCTGTTGAGACACGTCCATCCCTAGGATACAACCGATGATCTTACCAGATATGATTCGGCATGTTAGGGTGAAGTCAAACTGCCAAAAAGGTAGCTAGAATCCTATGAGTCCCAAGAAACTGAACGACGACGATAAGCAAGAAATTCTTAAGCTTTATCGCCAAACACCAGAAACTACATCTACTTTAGCTGATCGTTACGGGGTCAGTAGCTCTACTATTAGCCGTTTTCTCAAAAGTTATTTGTCAGAGTCAGAGTATGAAGAATTAATTCAACAAAAACGTTTAGCACGGACGGCTAAGTCTGAGTTGCCATCTACACAAACTTATACTAAACCTGTGTTGGTGATATCAGAGAGTCAATCAGAGTATCCAAGCCCAAATATTGAGGGTGAACTTGTGCTGGTGACCTCAAAGCGTCAATTAGAGTTATCTTCAATAGAGACTAGTACTAAACAGCCCCTTATCCTAGCAAAGTATCAGGCATCAAAATATGCTCAACATTTAGACAAAAATAACGAAGAAGACGATCTTGAAGTGGTCGATGTTATTGCTCTTGGCGAAATGATTGGGGAAGATTTATCAGATGGAATTGATGATGATGAAGACTTAGAGGATGAAGATTGGGATGAGGGAGAAGAAGAAAATTATGATCAGTCTTTAGCTCAAGATGGTGATGTTAAAGTCTTACCTTTATCATCTGCTATTTTTCCTAAAACCTGTTATTTAGTGATTGATCGCTCGGCTGAATTAATTGCGCGTCCTCTTAAAGAATTCGCTCATTTAGGTCAAATTCCAACCGAAGAAGTGCAACAAAAAACTTTACCAGTATTTGATAATCATCAAGGAGCGCGTCGCTTTTCCAATCGCTTCCAACGAGTGATTAAGGTTCCTGATGGTCGTCTTTTGTACAAGAGTTGTCCCCATTTATACGCTAAAGGAATTACTCGTTTGTTGATGGACGGACAAATTTATTCTATAGAATCTAAATATGACAATTAAGCCAATATTAATGTTTATAAATCAATTTATTATTTTAATTCTTTTAGCTAAAGAAATATTCTGATTGTAGTCATTTTATCTACTAGTTTCAAAACTAGTGGTTATGTTTGACTGTAGAATTAACTAGTAAAATGTCAGCTTAAAAAAATTAGTAGTTGATAATTGGCAAAGTTTATGAATCCAGAAGCTATCCATTAAATTAACTTAAATTTATTATCAATCCCATCTACTATTCTTTTAATTGTTCCCAGGTGAGAATAGACAGTAATTTACCAAATTTAATACCTGATGATCCACAAATTTTTGGATAGAATAAATAACTTTTTTTATGGTCCCAATTAGCTAATTGTAATAATCCTATTCCTCAGTTTTATTTTTCTCTTAATTAGAGTGCTATTAAAAATAGCACTGGTGATTTTATTACACACTTGATTTAATTCTGCTTTTTATTTTTAACTAGTATTTTAAAGCTGTTTAGCTTCTTATTTAGGTTTCAGTATTTATTGTTTTATTTACAATTATCAAACTAAATATTTTATAAATATTTCTATTTATTATTTACGTAACTTATTTTTTAAAATTTAAGTAATAAACTATAGAATATTTATTTTATGAATATATTTTTATCTGTAAGAACTCATCATTTGACAAAGCTGTTTATCTTAAAATAGATGGCTTTATATATAAATTTTGTTTTATAGTTTATTTATTTTTCTGATAAAGCTTCTTAGTAACTGGATGAGAATAGATACAAGTAATAGATTGATTTATTGAAAAATAGATTGATCTATTATTTTCAAATTTAAAATACTATTTATTATAATTATTTAATATTGCCCATTTATTTTACCTTAAAAACCTAGATCTCGCCCTGGTTTAACTAAATAAAATATCCAAGGTAACAAGGGTAAAAAAGAGCGACTTACCGTCTAGTTTTAATTCTATAGACTCGACCAATCGATGAAAATAGCTATCGACTTTAAATAACAAATACTCTTTTTTTATAAATTACAAACAACCATTTTTTTTCAAAAACGGGGATTGAAAAAGTACTAATACTGCCGGAGTGTAGGCAATTTCAATATAATTCTTTACCCTAAACCCTATTTTTGTACTGTGTATCCCCAGAATCAAGAGATAAATCTTACTTCCATGCTTATTATAACAACTAACTTATTACCTCAAATAGAATTACTAATAACTTCAGTTCTCTTTTCTACTGCTGAGACAATAATGATTCCTTCAGTTAAAGCGACTATAATCTTTAAAATCGTCTGTTTTGTTAGTTTTTTTTGGGGTTATAACTTGAAAAATTAAAGAGAATAAGATAGAGATTGGAGCAAAGTGACAAGCTAAGACAATACCTGCTTAAATATGTTTAATAAGAGATGAAAACGGATATTTAGGAGAAGTTACACTAGGTAGTAATCAGCACCCTAGATGTTATGATGATTCTAGAAACGGCAAAAAAATAAGTTAGGTTCAACTTTCGATGTTTTGGCAGTATTGTATGGACAAGCAGGTAAAGATGTCCGTTATAAAAATCGCAAAAACATCAACAGTTAACATTAAGCCGATTTCCCAATTTAGAAGATGATTATATGGGAAAATTTTATAAACCCAAGTGGGAAACAATTCTAACTAAAGGTAAGTTTTGGTTTTGTGAGATTTTCATGGGATAATGATTTAGTCTGTTACCCCATACAACTTTTAACAGCTTACTGTTGATATCTGAACGTAAAGCCAATGACCACTCAGTTACCTCCTCTCAACACCGATACCATATGGGCAATTCTTAATGAAGAAATCGATGACGCAATCGTTAACCAGTTAGTTTGGTACTATCTAGGCTATCGTTATGATCAATCTCGTCAAATTTGGGATAATACTCAAGTTGCTGAAGACTGGCAAAAAGATTATCCAGATCCCCCAGATTTTGTTGAAAATCGACCTCCTATTGTTAGGCTGACTCGTTCTATTCCTAAAGAAAATAAACAATTACTTAAAAAAAAGTTAGGATTTAAAGGCTATAAAATTGGCGAATTTGGACCTAAACAAACCCGCCGTGCTACTATGGCAAACTGGTTGCTGAGTTATTTAACAAGTCAAACCTGCAGTGAACAGGTATTAGAATAACTCTCTATATGTTATTTTTACTATTTCCTAGGGAACTTGCCAGATTTTCTCATGACCACTATCATCTCCATCAAAATTTATATGATGATAGTGGTCATGAGAATGATTGTGTGCGACGGGAGTGATTCGGAATTTACACATCTGAGTCTGTCTTAGTTGACTTTTAAATTCCCGTTGGCGAATTATAAAAAATAATTCCGGAGCCAATCCAATTCCGGGAAAATCAAGAATCTCAATATCGGAATACTGTTCTTGTAGTTGAGCACAAATATCAAAAATTTTCTTAACCAATGTCCCTTTAAACAGAAAATGAGGAATTACTATGATGTGTTTAGGATGATAGAGTCTTGCTCGTTCACACCCTTGTTCTACACGGGTATGAGTAATCCCAATAAAACAGGTTTAAACTGAGCGATAATGACTTTATTCCCATAATAAACGGGAAAATTTACACATATTACTATTAGCATTAGGATTACTCGAACCTCTACCAACAATAAGTAATACAGTGCCTTCGTGGGCAATAGTCTTTCTATCAATTTTAGCTAAGCGTGAGCGCCATAGATCTAACAGCAGGGGAGTATGACCAAAATGTCGGACATAGTGAAATCTTAAAAAGGGGTAACGTTTGATGAGTGTTCGTTGTCATAACCACTTTCTTTTAATCTTATCAAAGGTAGCCGATTTTTATCCCCTTTGATTGACTAGTAATTAAGAGTCTAGTTATATTAATAATGAACACATCTTGAAAATTAAAGTTGTGGGATTGGATGGGAAAATACTTGTGTCGTTAGTCACGATTAAAACTCTTAAATGGAATTTTCTCCTTTTTCTTTTTTAGTCAGAAGTGTTCAATATTTGGGTTAAGTTTCGGAGAAAATGTTCCTAAAAGTTACATATTCAGAGTTAAACCTCAATATAAGCTTTCTAAAAACATAAAGCTATCGCTAGAAATAAAAAGTAGAAATTTAATGAAATAGAAGATATTTTAGTTTCTTTACTTAGTGTTGATTTATTAAATTCTAATATTCATAATTAAATAATTGATATTAAAATATAATCTCATAATAGTTTGATAGCGCGGACTGTTTTTTTCCAATACAAATTGATAAGCCTGTTAATTAATTTAATTAAGTAATGAAGTTAAATGAAATATTAACCTTATAGGTAAAACTTCAAGGATTGATGATACAGGTTTATAAAAAGACTCATAATAATGTCTACTTAAGTAGATTGATTTGCTATTTTGATTACAGTGTACAAATATCGAGTTTTACAGGTTAAATTTAAGTGTTAATCCTGGAATATTTTACGCTCTATTTCATTTAATTGATAACATGATTTAAATCTAAAATAGCATCAAGCAAATGACATCAACTTTACGTCACTTTAGATTTAAAAATTTATCTAAAGCTGTTATCATACGCGGCGGCCAACGACGAACTTTTATTACCCAATTTAAGTCTTGATAACGGTTATCCATTCCTACTGTTGCCACCCAATTACTCTCCGCTTCCCCTTGCTTTCCTAACTCCCATAAAATAGCTGTCAATGCTGCTCGCGTATCGGGAAACATAGGATACTTTCGTACAATATTTTTCATTTGTTTTAAGGCTTCTTTCGTGTTTTCCAATTGATACAATGCTAAAGTAACATTGGCTTTAGCAAAGGTAAAATCAGGATCAATTTTGACAGCTGTCTGGTAGTCTTTTAATGCTTGTTCCCAGTTGCCTAAACCTCCTTGGGCATTCCCTCTATTATTGTAAGCCATAGCATCATTGGGAGTAATTTCTAAGACTCGATTATAGTTTATAATTGCCTCTTGATATTTTCCTTGTCCTTCTAAGGCTGTCCCTCGATTAAGATAAAGAGCGGGCTCATTAGGAGTCAATTCAACAGCCTTATTAAAGTCTGCAATTGCTTTATCTAATTGATTCTGACTAACACGGATATTTCCCCTATTACTCCATACTGCTGAATTCCTAGGAAATTTTTCAATTAATTGAGTCCAATAGGCTTCGGCTTGTATAAAATCTTCTTTTTTAGTTGCTTCAAAAGCTTTTTTAGTGATTCCCTCCCCCCATTCTAATTGCTCTTGAGTAATTAGAATGGGGGTTTCTTGGGCCAAAATTGCGGGAACAGTCCCAAACCAAAGTAAGAGCATCCCTAACAGACTTAGTATTGTGCGGATCATTGGAGGTTTATATTGATAGTGTTTTTTACCTATTATGACTGTTCCATTTTTTTCAAATAGTCTTCATAGCCTAGCTGTTTGAGTTCTTCTTGCTTATCGATAACCATTTGTGTCAAATTTTGTCGATATTCTTGGATTTGTTTTAGTAGTTTAGAATCATGAGATGCTAGAATTTGAACTGCCAGTAGTCCAGCATTTTCGGCGTTTCCAATAGCAACAGTCGCAACAGGAATACCTCTAGGCATTTGCACAATGGAATAAAGAGAATCTACCCCCTGTAAATAATTGGTCACTATAGGAACGCCAATAACAGGGAGGGGAGTTAAAGAAGCTACCATTCCTGGTAAGTGGGCTGCTCCTCCTGCTCCTGCAATGATCACTTGTATTCCCTGTTTATGCGCAGTCTGGGCATAGTCTACCATTACTTTTGGTGTACGATGAGCAGACACAATCGTAACCTCACAAGAAACGGCAAAGTCTTGACAAACGATGATCGCACTTTTCATGGTTGGTAAATCGGAATCACTTCCCATAATTATGCCTACACGCGAAGAAGAGTTGGTCATGATAGTTTATCAGGTATACTTCGACAGAGTTATTCTAACAATGAAAAGCTATCTAGATATGGAAACTCGGTAATAATGGACCTATTGATTAAGCTAAGTTTTTTGGTGGAGTTATGATTCTAGTCCATTCATAAAATCTAATAAAAAAAAGTAATTTAGAACAAAACAATGCTAAAAAATATTAGAATCATTAATGCTAAAATATCTGGTTATGAAGAAAGTCAACAAGTTTCTATTAATTCCCAAGGTATTATCCAAAACATCTCATCAATGAGAACAGGGTTTAAATCTATCCAAAATGAAACGATTTTAGATTTAAAAGAAGATGATTTATCATTAGGCGGCATAGACTTACAAATTAATGGAGGACTAGGATTACCCTTTCCTGAAATCAAAGAAAAAGATTTGCCTATGTTACAAAAAATTTGTGATTTTTTATGGCAAGAAGGAATTGATGGATTCTGTCCCACAATTGTCACAACATCAGTTAAAAATATCCAAAGATCTCTTTCTGTAATTGATAAATTTATAAGCCAACAAGTTATAAAACCTGAAGAGACAGCAAAAATATTAGGGGTCCACTTAGAAGGACCCTTTTTAAACCCTAAAAAAAAAGGAGCACACCCTGAACAATATCTATTAATACCTAGTGTGGAAGCAGCAAAACTAATTTTGGGAGATTATGCTCATCGTGTCAAGATAATGACCTTAGCTCCTGAATTGGACTCAACTGATAAAGTAATTCCTTATTTAAAATGCCAAGGAATTATTGTTAGTTTAGGACATTCTCAAGCTACAGACAAAGAAGCTAAAAAAGCTTTCGAATTAGGCGCATCAATGGTAACACATGCTTACAATGCTATGCCACCTTTACACCATCGTAACTCAGGCTTATTAGGAGAAGCGATAATTAATAAAAATGTTTATTGCGGATTAATTGCTGATGGTCGACACGTCTGTCCAACTATGATAGAAATTCTACTGAAATCAAGTCATTATGAGCAGGGAGTTTTTCTAGTTAGTGACGCTCTATCTCCTATTGGTTTAGGAGATGGAATCTATCCTTGGGATGAGCGAAAAATTAAAGTTGAACAAGGAACTGCAAGTTTAACAAATGGAACATTATCAGGAACAACTTTACCCTTGTTTTCCGGATTAGAAAACTTAGTGAAATGGGGAATATGTGAAGTAGAAACTGCAATTTCTCTAGGAACAGAATCTCCTAGAAAAGCTATTAATTTACCTGGAATTTCTATAGGACAGCCAGCCCATCTATTGCGTTGGCATTGGGATGAAATAAGTCGTATTTTAAATTGGGAAAGATTAAACAAGTAATAATGAGAGGCTAAAGTCAATAGTGAAAGTTTCTCCTTCTTGTTTTCCGGTTTGTACGTCTTAAACTAAATCCGTCGAAGCAAACTCAACCCATGGGTGTCAGTTCCACAGGTTTTGAATAACCCATGGATTTTACTTAAAGCTAATACTTGTTCCGTTTGTTTTGGACTAGTCATCCAAGGTTTAGGATTACCATAGGCATAAAAAGCCTCCACTCCATCAATGCCTAAATCAGCACAGACGCGAATAAGCTCACCTGCAGAACGATTATAACGAGCAGGATGGGCTAGGACAGCTAAACCACCAGCTTGATGAAAAGCGTTTATAACCTGATGAGCTGAAGCCCAAAGGTCTTTGGGATGAGTCCCTCGGAGATAAGGCTGCATCAAACTGTGTTGCGGATCAAAACCATAGCCTAAAATATGAACTTCAGTATCAAGTAGATTAGCAGTAATTTCAACCCCAGTCCAAAGATGAGGTAAAAGTTTGTGAGGATAGTGTTGGCGAGTTTCATTAATCCAGTTTTGCGCCACTTGGTAACCATTGATAGAGTGGTGGTCAGTAATTGCCATCCCCCTAAGACCGAGAACCACTGCTTGTTCTATTAAAATCTGGGGTTTTAATTGTCCATCAGAGTGAACAGTGTGCATGTGGAAGTTATAATCATAAGGGCAACTTTCTCGGTGCAGAGCCTGCCAAACCTTTTTAAGAGCCTCGGTATCTTGCGCTGATGCTTGAACTGATAACATAAATACAACTATAGTCGGTGTTTTTACTGTAAAAATATTACAAATTGTTACATCTAGGATAACAACCCTTTGCTTAAAGAGTTAAAAACTAAGTGTGTAGTTTATTTAAACTGATAAGATTCCCAACTCAAGCCTATTTTCTAAATAAAATATTAAAAATCATCAAGTAGATATCACTAGAAAGAACACAATGTTCCAACTAGGTAAGATTACTAGGCAACATATGCTGCTAGTGTCATTAGTGCCAATACTATTGCGATCATTAAAAAATGATAGCTAAGTCATTGTTGCACTCCGATGTCACTTATCTTGGTGGCAATATGTACGTCATTCGTCGTTATACGGCTTTTATCCGTCGTGATATTGACTACTATCTCCGCTACTTCACTTATGCAATGTTAGGTGGCGATTGTTTTATATTTGATGAGCTGCTTCTCAACGGGTTGAAAGAAACTTATAATTCTTTAGGTATGTCCATCGCTAGCACTATTCAAGCAATGAGATAAATTACTGCTGATTTAATTAATATTGAGGCTGGTGAAAAAATGAGTGTTTGTTTACCACATTTACTCTAAACGATTAGGTCCTTGAAAGCCTTTTTCTTGAAAATTATTTGATTAATTCTAGGATAATTTCACCTATGCAAATGCTTAAAGTGACAGTCTGTGTTCTTATATAAAATTAGAGTCAGACTTAACGCGAATCATAGAATACCTAATTTACTAAGTTAATTTTCTACTATAGGTTGGTTTTGGGAACAACAGCATATTCATTATTAAAAACAGACAGTAGAATTGTAAAGTTAAAATTAGCCACTGATAAGGAAAGGGCTAATAAAAGTCTACTATGATGGTAAATAGTTATTAATTAAAAGCCATTTACTAATCAATGTTAACAAGTTATGGTTTAAGATTGTAATTGACTAACGTTGATTCAATGTAAACAAGTAAAAAGTTTAGTTTATATGTAGACCAAGAATAGCTTATTAATTAGACACTCAACTTAGTTGAGCATTAGAAATCATTATTAAAAACAATTAATACTTTATTATAGATAGAATCTTTTATATTTAAAACACATAATTAATCGTCATAATTAGCTAAACTCTTCTTGCAATAAGTAGCATAACTAATTTTATGATTTATCCTGATTTTACTTAAAAATGTCATTGTCGAATAATTCATAATAATAAATATATATTAGAGAGGTTATTTAGTTAATACTATTTAACAAGTTTAAAATCCAGTCTAAACTTGTTAAATAGTATTCTAATCAAAAAAAATATTTGCTCTCCTAAGAAGGACCATCACAAAAATAGAAAAAAGTTCAATCTATTTTTTGTAAAAATTAAGATAATTTCTTATATTTATAACTAAAAGATAAGTTGAACATTCTTTGGGTAAGACCAAATCATAGAAAGTCTATTCCTAAGTAGAATTATTTTCTGCCAAGAGAAAAATAAATAACATAAAATTATATAATAAACACAAATATTTAATATAAATATAACTATAGAATAGAAAAAAGTTAAAATTATTTATAAATTTATTTTATTTAACATATTGATTGATGTAATTTAAGTTATTAAATTGCTGTTTAATACAAAAAATAATTAAATAAGATAGAAATCAGTACTACTACAATAAACTTAGATATTCAATATTAAATAATTTAATTTTTGCTTATTTTATATAATTTATAAAATAAATGTAGGATTACAAGCCTTAAAAACCAGATCTAATTACGTAAAATAATTTATATTCTTTATACTAACTAACGTAATCACTGAGATATATTTTATAATACTGTAAATTTTATTAGAATTGTAGAGAGCATTCACTTTTGTTTCAATTATAAAAAAATACTATTGTTAATAATAATTTTTAAAAAAGTTATAATTTTTCTCCCGATCTCTCAATCCCTCACGATCCTCTCCAATTTTCCCAAGAGATGACAAGATGAGTTATTTTATGGAAAGTTGGTTGTAAGGTAATCCGTGTTTAAAATGCAATTGTCTCAACGTTGGGTTGATCAGTTACCGAGATCAGCGGACTGGTTGTTATTGGGGTTATGGGTGGTTATTGGGTCCATTCTTAGGTTTACCAGATTAACTGCTAAGCCCCCTTGGACAGATGAATTTGCTACGATGGTGTTTAGTTTGGGAAATGATTTCACCTCAGTTCCCCTTAATCAGGTAATTTCGATTGATGCTTTATTACAACCCCTAAAATTTAATCCCAATGCAAACATTGGAGATGTTGTCTCATTACTTTTAGAAAAAGATAACCATCCTCCTCTGTATTTTGTGTTGGTACATTTATGGGTGAAATTATTTCCCCCACTGGGAGAATACGTAGATATTTGGGTAGTGCGATCACTTTCTGCTTTATTGGGAATATTATCTATTCCAGCAATTTATTTTTTAGGAAAAATTGCTTTCCGTTCTCGACGAGTAGGACAAATTAGTGCGGCTTTAATGGCAGTCTCTCCCTATGGTATTTTTCTTGCACAAGAAGCTCGTCACTACACATTGGCAATTCTTTTTGTAATTACTTCTTTGACTTATTTTACATTTTCAATAAATATTTTTTTTTCAAAAAAAATATTATCTTTATGGTTAGTTGCGACTTGGATATTTATTAATGGAATTGGCTTGTCAGTTCACTATTTTTTCGGAATAACTTTATTAGCGGAAGGAATAACGGTAATATTTTTAATTTATCGTCATTATCAGCAAAAAAAGGATAACCTGTTTTTTACTTCACGAAATTTTATTCGTATTATGTTGGTTTTTCTAGGAGCAATTTCGACCGGATTAACTTGGATGGCGGTTATTATTCCTAAAGGATATGGGAATGGCATGATTACCTGGGTTCATCCAATTAAACATATTTTATATATGATTAGTCCTCCATTCCAACTGTTAGCAGTTTGGATTCCCATGGTATCTTTACTGCCCGTTGAATCTTCTTCCATAGCCATTGTTATTTTATCGAGTTTAATCTTATTACTCTTTTTTATTTGGTTCATTCCTTATATACAAAAAGGAATACAAGAAGTATTAAAGTATTCAGACTGTAACCTATCAACAAAGGGGTTAATAGTATTTATTCTTAGTGCAATCGCTATTTTTTTAGGAATAACTTATGTTATCGGATTGGACATTACTCGTGGTGCACGATACAGTTTTGTTTATTATCCAGCTGTAATCGTTTTAGTTGCTGTAAGTCTTGCTATTTTTTGGAATAAATCTAATTTTGATAATTCAATTCTTAAAGTAAAATATCAAATATTATTTAATCCTACTTATCTGTTAACGATTGTCTATAATAAACTCAATAGCAACGGACAATTCGCTGTTTATGCTGTTTGGTTCATGGGATTTATAGGAGCGATTACGGTATTAGTTAATTTAGGATATCAAAAGTATTATCTTCCTGATCGTTTAATTTCAGTCATTAAAGACACGGCTTCTAGCCCAGTTTTGATTGCGACAACTCATAGAAATCTAGTCCAAACAGGGGAAACTATGGGAATTGCTCTAGAACTACAACGACGTTTAGAACTGCAAGATACTTTATTTTTGTTATCTCATAAAGAACAATCGGAATATTCTGAAGCAACAGAAAATTTAAAACAAGTAGTTAGTCAAATTTCCTACCCTATTGAAGTTTGGACAGTTAATTTCCAGGCTCCCATTGACTTAAAACAATGTTTTGTTGATCAACAAAAATTTCCTCAAGTTAATGGTTATAGTTATCAAAGATATACTTGTAAATGATTACTATTAAAAGTCTACTACATATATTGAGAAAATAAATGTAGTGGACTTTGTTAATCCCAATTTATTCCTAGCGTCGAAATGCTTCAAGTAATAGGGTAATAGTAAAACGGATTGTTCCCATTGCATTAGCTGGATTTTGATGGGTTAAACAAACTTTTGAGTATATTTTTTGTTTAAGTAAATATTAACAATTTTTGCAGTTTCTCTTCAATTTTTTTTACTCCTACAATGGCTAATAATGATTTTATTTGTATGACACGTAGTACTACTTTCTTTAATATTTTTTTATATATTCGAGGCGGCGTTTCAATTTTAATCAGAGGACACCATCTCATATAAACTTTTTATTAAGTTTGAGCTTGATAGAATTTTATGTGGGTTAACCATCATTTACAAATGTAGACGATTGAGTCCAACCCAATAAAATATATTCCTCTTTACTAAAGGTTTGACTCAATTGGACAATTCTCTTATGTACTCTCTATACATCTTCAAACACTATCTAAATTTTTTCATCATGAATAAATAAAAACGTCTCTGGTATCTTCTATTTTTATAATTGAGTAACGGAAGTTGAAGAGATTCATGGGTAAGTACTTAGCATAAGTTTAAAAGTTTTATTGCTTTAGAACAGCAATGATTCATTGATTAGCCTAATCTATTTAGTTGAACTTTTGGTTATTAAAAAATTAACAACTTTAATAGAAGATGAGACAAAAAGTCCCTAACCTAAGCTAATTAGTCCAGTTTCCTAGGAAACTGGACTAATTAGCTTAGGTTAAAATTAGACTTGGCATATACTAGGTTGTCCATTAAAGTTCCTATCCATATTTATTTCTACAATACTTTTATCCTCTGTTTAGGAAACATAAATAGTCGGATATATATTAGCAATCTATATATAAGAAGTATCAATAAAATTGGCTAAATATTAACTTATATCAAAAAAAGTTACGAAGTTTTATAACATAAGAAACTTAAACAAATCTATGCCAACCAACATCTATATCAGTTAGCATATATTTGACACAAATTTTAAACCTTGTTAAATAAGCTTTAGATTTTTATGTTTAATTTTCAGTAAATCAATTTTTTCTACTTTTTTATTCTTGACAAAAAATATATTCACTTTTAAACAATTTCATCGTGAGCATGATTTGATAACTTCCATCACTGCCATCACTAATTATAAATTTTGTCTAATTTTAGAGAATAAATAGATGGCAAAAAATATAAATTTCACTTTTATAATTTAAAATTTTATTTTTTGTTGCGTTACCAATATAAATATTTGATAAGTATTCAAGCTTAATTTTCTTTTTAAAAATTATTCAATCTTTTTTTGACTTTATCAGATTATTAGTGGATTAACTTAACACATAAGTCTTTGCCAAACAAATAACTTTAACTATCGTAGTTGATTCAAATATTGTTTTGGTGATCATATGTTTGTATTTAAGATTATTACCTTTTTATATATAGTTTTATACTATCATTCGATAGACAAAATAAGTATAATATTTTTTAAAATTTTTTATTTTTTAGAACATAGAGCAATTCTTTTTATTATTGTTATCGTTACTACTTTCAGTTTTTTCAGTAACTCTTAAAAGAATAGTGTAGGAGTTAATTTTTCTTTTTTAAAATATTGTCTAATTGTTGTCTACTATCATTTATTTAGTCTTTTTTAATATTTTTAAAATTATTTTATATTTTATTTTTTTCACTATTTAGAGATGTATATATTGTTTCGGATTTTTTATCTAGACATAATTTTTATAATTTATTTTTTCAATCAATAATTATACTCGATTTATTTTTTTGAGTTTTTATTTTCTTTGATTTGAGCATAATATTTTTATTGTCGCACTCTTTCTATAGGTAGCTTTTAAGTTTTGAGTTAATTTCAATAGGTTCGATTTTTAAAATTCTATTAGCCTCCTTTTTAAGCAGGCTAATAGAATTAGTACGCTTTTCTGTTTATCACTTTTTATTTTTTATTTATTTAAAATCACCTACTTAGAGATATCAATGCGGTAAAGAATATAAAAAAACCTAGATTTTTTCTTTGATACAGGGGAGATCTCCTACTTTCAAAATTAAGATTTGATAGTGGAGTACTTAAAAAATCTACTATTTATCGCGCAGTCTCGCTGGTAGAAAACACCCATTTCAGCATCAGCGATGTATGTAGTTCACAAAAAAATATTGAAAGCAATCAATTAAGGCGATAAGTTCTCTACCGTCTATTCTTCAGCTCATTCGTTCAAGTAATTAGGGTACATTATCAGTAAGCACGCCAAACTCCTACCAAAACCCCTTGAATTTCCACCTCAGAAATCTTAACTTCAATCGGTTTAGACTGAGAATTTGATGGTTTAAGTAATACCTTTTCACCATTTTGATAAAATCGTTTTAGAGTTGTTCCATGACCTTCAACAATAGCAGCTACAATTTCTCCATCTTTAGGATATTCATCTCTAGGCAAGGATCGCATGATAGCTAAATCGCCTTCAATGATTAAATCTTCGATCATGCTGTCTCCTACAATTTGTAACCCATAGTAATTTTTCTGTTCAGTGATTTCAGATAAATCTAATTCAGTTTGATCATTGGCACAGAGTTCAACTAGTGTGCCAACCGTGATAGTTCCTAAAATACGAATACCCTTGAGTTTAGGACGTAAAATTCGAATAGTACGGGCTTTGCCTTCTATCCAATCGATATAACCTTTATTGCGTAATCTTTCCAGACGACTCTGAACAGGGGCTGGTGATCGTAAATGCATAGCGTGCATCATCTCACGAATGGAAGGAGCATGCTGGCTTTTGTCAATGTATTCAACTAACCAGTCAAATAGTTCTTGTTGGGCAGGGGTTAAAGATTCCATAGGTTTTGATGAGAACGGAAATAGTTATCAATGTAAAGGTAAGATTTTTACCTCTTTTTTAAACGAACATAAGTACTAGGATAAACCCATTTTATCTTTTGTTTAATTTTCACAATTTTTTCCTAATACTGACTAGAGGCAAGCCAAAGTTTTGGAGGCATTGGTCGCGATGTTATAGTTGGCAAGTAACGGAGTAAAAGACTGAAATGATGAAATATTGGAATCCTTGAGATATGCCTAAGAAATATTTCAAGGATTCCAATATTTCAATAAAATAGGGGGAAACAACAATACCACCTCGATTGAGATCTAGACCTGTCTTGACAGATCTTAATTTAAGATCAATTGGCAAAGTATACTCAGTTGAGTTGGCAGTAATTCTTTCTAAGACGTAACTTTTAGCATAATTAAACAGTATTTCTCCAATTCTTTGCCCTCAATAGGTTTTTTAGGAAAAAATAAGATATGGTCGTTTCGATTTATCTCAAGAATTCCGATTAATTCAGTATTCATTTTATATAACTACATTTTAGATCCATAGACTAGTCTTTTTCTTAAAGAACTACAAGCAATAAATTCAAGAAAATTACTACATCCTTGAGCTGTTATTTTAGTCAACTTGTCTTTAAAAAATATTGGTTTGATTAATCGATAAATATCTAAAAGATTTGACTGAGTAGCTAAGTTAATTAATGGCATAAATTACCAGTCATCCTCCTCTAGAGTAGCTTCTTGTTTTCCAGATGTTATAGTAAATTTTTTCTCATCTTCTTCCCAAGTTGATGTTAAGGGTTCTACTACATTAGCGATAGCGTCGTTAACAAATCTTTGAACAAATTCATTCTTACGACTCAGTTCAAATTGACGTTGTACAACTTCGGTAATTCCTCCATCGCCCCAGTCTTGATCGTGACGGAAATATTCAACAAAACTTTTTCCAGCGATACGGGTTAAATAAGCAGCTGTCACTCCCTGAATTGCTTTTCCAACTAAATAAGTAGTTATATTTAATTGTAGAGCTTTACTTAACAAATCCAAAGCTCCTTTTACTATTCCTAAACTTACTAAAGTTTTCCCTAAAGATAGGGCTAATTCCTTACCTCGATCACTATTTAACTCACAGCCATAGATTTGTCCAATTTCAATTACCATTTGGGCATTAACTGCCGCCATTGCCAACATATCCACTACAGGTAAAGGAGTCACAGAAATAACCCCGGCACCAATCCATCGATAACGATCTATGATCTTATCTGCCTGTTGTCTTCTTTGGCTATTAATCATTTTTCTAGCTTCTTCCCCCAGGCGTTGAGATTGCAACAAAATATTATCAGCAATTAAATCTTCTCCCTCTGCCCTTAAAACCACAGCAAGACGCTTAATTAGAGGTATAATTTCTGGTTTTGGCTCAATAATTTCCTTGGTTTCTAATAGAAATGATTGAGGTTTAGCGGCTACTGCAATAATATCTAAAGGAGAAATTAATACTTTAACTCTTTGTTGCAACTGCTTCATTAGTAATGTCAGTTCTTCTTTGGGATAAAGATCAATTTTATTCAAAATTAATAATGATCGTTTACCAATATTTACTAAAGTTTGTAGGGGGTAATATTCTGATTGACGTAAATCATTATCTACCACAAATAGCAATAAATCTGCTTCTGTTGCTAATTTTCGTGCCAACTGTTCTCGTTCAGTTCCTTCTACTCCTACTTCCAAAATTCCTGGGGTATCTGTGATTAAGATATCTCTCGAAACTCCTGACAACTTAAGGGAATAGGTTTCCCCCATTTTAGTAGTCCCAAGAGTTGCTTCTACATTGCCCACCATTTCCCCAATTAAGGCATTAACTAGAGATGTTTTTCCAGCTGATCCTGTACCGAAAACTACAACTTTTAAATCGCCTTTAGCCAAACTAGTTTCAATTTGAAGAGAACGACTCAATAGAGCTTTTTGAGTAACTTTATCTTGAATCTGTTGCACTTGGCGGCGTACTGCTTTTAGAGTTTCGTGCGCCGCTTCAGTTTTTTGTTCAGGGAGTTTAGGACGAGACCGTTCTTGACGACGAGTAAAGAAAAATTTACCAGAGACAGCTAAGTTGAAATAATAAATAAAAGCGTAGATTAACAAGCCTAAAAGACCGATAATCAGAAAAATCAATAGTTTACCTAATAAAGGCGCTGTAAAAGAGACTTGAATATAAAGATGATAAATAGAATTGATTAGCCATATAATCAATCCGAGAATTATACTCAAACCAATGATCAAAAATAACAGACGGAGCAGAGGCATGGAGAGAGGGGGAGAAAGTGGGAGAGAGGAAAAGAGAAAGAGCCTACTTTGACAGGGTGTGCCTCTTGCCTTACTGTTACTGGCTGCATTGTCTGAGAGCTTTTATGTAGAAAAACATAGATAATTGATAAAATTTGAGATTGAGCCATAACACACAGACTAGATGGAAGATAAAAGTCAGTCTAAATACAAGCTAAAGAGAACAAGGACGGATGACCTGTGAGCAAGGGAAGGGAAAGGTAAGTTCCCAAACTCATTATGGCAGTAGGCGAAACAACAAAAGTGATCGTCCTGACTTCAATATCCCCATCCGAAGGAATTTTCTATAGTTATTCTTGACTAGTTTGTCCTTATCCAATATCAGGTCAAGGCAAGTTGTTTATAAGCTATCATAATCACTTATTTTTCTAAATTAGTAGTGAAAATTATGATGTTAGGAATTAACTATAAGCAAAAATGTCCATACAACAATGCTAAAGCAGAAATTTTGCTATGGTGATAAATGGGGCAAGTATAGACGTTGTTGCAACTTATGGTTTTTAAACAGTTTTTCATCGATAAAAAAAATAATTAATATTATTATGCCAAATTAGGCGGAATCTTTTGAGATTTTAAGAAAAGATTAGGTGTCACTTGTTGAAGTTGTTTTTGAATCATGTTTTCTATGTCTTCTCGCTGTATTTCAATCCCTTGTGTTTTATTATTTTGGTTATCCATAAGAATAATGCTATCAACTTGGCGAATAGCAAACATCTGAAAGAAAAGATGAGTTATGGGTAAAGAAACAATATCAATAGGAGGATTAACACTACTGGAATCTACGGTATCTTGAAAATTGCGGGCGTCCTGACGGTTAACAAAACCATAAACTACTCGCTTCGTTATTTGGGGTTGTTTGCGGTTATTAAGGGTCGTAATGATCCAATGACGATCACTAGTATGTAAAACAAAATAGTCTGTCTGTTTGTGTTGAATAGCAAAGAATTTGAGTACTGGGTTGACGGCTTGTTCCATAATCTTTACAGACACGCCATATCCAGGAGCGTCATTGGCAAGAATTTTGAGTTGTTTCTCTATATTCATGAAAATTACCTAAATTTTAGTCATAGTCTACTCTCAAGTCCTGACTTTTGGTTTCTTTGGTGTTTTCCGTTTTGTGGCCTTGACAATTGACTGAAATCTATTCACTGAGTATAGGTAAGACAAAGAGGATTATGTTCTTATTTTAAGAATTAATAACTTTCTTTATCAAACGTTAGTGATAGCCAAAAGGGGTCAATTGATTTAAGACACAACATGTGGCACACACTAGCTAGTTGTATGGTTGAGTGAAATTAGCGCACAAAACCAGATATTCTACTAAGTATGACTGTTTCATATTCATGCACTAGTTCAACGATGCAACTTTCTAAAATCTTAATTGCAAATCGCGGAGAGATCGCCTTACGAATTTTACACAGTTGTGAGGAACTAGGAATCGCCACGGTTGCTGTTCATTCCACTATAGACCGCCAGGCACTTCACGTCCAACTTGCAGATGAAAGTGTTTGTATCGGTCCGCCATCGAGTAGCAAAAGCTATCTCAACATTCCTAATATTATTGCTGCTGCTCTCACGCGCAATGCCACTGCAATTCATCCAGGGTATGGTTTTTTAGCAGAAAATGCTAAATTTGCTGAAATTTGTGCAGATCATAAAATAAAGTTTATCGGACCAAGTCCTGAAGCTATCCGATCAATGGGAGATAAATCTACCGCAAAAAAAACTATGCAGAAGGCAGGAGTTCCCACGATTCCTGGGAGTTGGGGAGTGATTGACACGGAGCAAGAAGCCTTAGCTATCGCCCGTGATATTGGTTATCCTGTCATCATAAAAGCCACTGCTGGAGGCGGGGGACGGGGAATGCGCTTAGTTCGGGAAGATAAAGAATTTTCTCGTGCTTTCCAAGGGGCTAAGGGAGAAGCTGAGGCAGCATTTGGCAATGGAGGAGTATACATAGAAAAATTGATTGAACAACCCCGTCACATTGAATTTCAAATCCTGGCTGATAGTTATGGCAATGTGGTTCACTTGGGAGAAAGAGATTGTTCTATCCAGCGTCGTCATCAAAAACTACTTGAAGAAGCTCCTAGTTCTTTTCTTAATTTTCAATTACGTACAAAAATGGGAAAAGTAGCTGTTAAAGTAGCAAAATGTATTAATTATATAGGGGCGGGAACGGTAGAATTCTTGGTGGATAAGCAGGGAAATTTTTACTTTATGGAGATGAACACCCGCATTCAGGTAGAACACCCTGTGACGGAAATGATCTCTGGGTTGGATTTAATTGCTGAACAAATTCGTATTTCCCAAGGGGAAAAACTCCGCTTTTCCCAAAATCAAATCAAATTTCAAGGTCACGCAATCGAGTGTCGTATCAATGCTGAAGATCCTGACTGTAATTTTCGTCCTCATCCCGGTAAAATTAGTGCATATCTTCCTCCCGGAGGTCCTGGAGTACGGATGGATTCTCATGTTTATACAGATTATGAAATTTCTCCCTATTATGACTCTTTAATTGGTAAATTGATTGTCTGGGCTCCTGATAGGGAAATGGCAATTAAACGCATGAAACGGGCTTTAAAAGAATGTGCGATTACAGGAATTCCTACCACTATTCATTTTCATCAACGAATTTTAGAAACTTCCGCTTTTTTAGCTGGTGAAGTATACACTAATTTTGTTGAGGAACATTTGCTAAACAAGTAAACTACCAAAAGTAAAGTTTACTGTTGAAATAACTAATATAATTTTAATTATGCTTGATTTGTTAGTTTCAATAAAATATTGAATAATATTTTTTAGTACTTGCTAGTAAATTCAAATACACTATAAATATTTAAATAAGAATTAATTATTAAAATAATTAATTCTTTAAGGGCAGAACGTTATTTTTAAAAAATTATGTATAAATCTTAGTTAAATAATTAGCTCTTCTGTTTAGATTAAATCTATTTTTGACGGATTTCACACTGTGATGGATCATAAAGAATATTGTAATGTCAAACTTTTAACAAAACTTGTTGTAGAAATACTAAGTAATTTTGCTCCTGAAGAAAAAGCTATGAATAAAATAAGAGGTATTAAATATTTAATTCAATACCTCTTATCAAGGTAATTGGGTTATCTTCTTAGATTAAGAGGATTACAAATCCTAACTAAATTATTTTTAATTATTTATACTACTTTCATTAAAACCTTAACTCTTATTTCCAATAAAAGTGATGTATTGAGAGTTAAAGAAGTAAGTGGAGAACACTCAACACAATGACAAGCTAGGATAAATTTATTTAGTATAAGGCACATCAAAAGATTGATGATTACAGTGCATGATGTTTTAACAGTTTAAATAAGTTTGTTTAGTTTTATTACTCCAGCTTGACCTTGCAAACTACTGCCACTAAAAATTTTATAAATTAATCTCTAAAATACTGCTCAAAAAATAGAATAATTTCCTTGGAGATTGACAGTTTATGAAAAAAGATAAAAGTGAATTAATTAAAATAATATTATTAAATAATAAAAAGTTATTTTTTGGTAATGTCGTTTGTATTTTAAGACAAAAACATATGTTTTACTATTAGCAAATAAGAAAATAAAGATATAACAATATAATATTTATTCAGTTGAGGTTCAAAGCCACTAAACTAAATTGAAAATGTCAATATAGACTTGTAGATAATAATAAAAATATTCCAATTAAAATATCTTCTTAGTCTTAAATAATAGCGTATATATTTTACGTAATAAAATTGATTAATGAGGAGTTATGCTTTTGAATAAAGTCAAAAAATTTTCATTTCTAAATATATAAAAATATAACTAATTGAATCAATAAAAAAACTTTAATTAAGTAAATAAAGCTAAAAAAATGAGAAAAAAATATAGAATAGTAAAAAATATAATAAATTTTTAAACATATAAAGTAATAAACAGGTAAGTTAGCACTCTTTAACTTGTTATGAAAATTTAATCAAAAATAGTATGATTCTCTATAAATAAGTTAAATAAAAAAATTAAAACTCTATATTAATTTTAAAATTAGCTTATTCCTTAACTCACTTTTTTATCTGATAAATAAAATTTTTACTACTTAATATTTATTTATTAAAATTTTAACTAAAAATCAAAAAAATAAATAAAGGGTTAGAAGCTATGAATATTAGTTCATTCATAATACAAACTCAAAAAGTCTCAATTAATAGAATATTTAAATCTTTTATAAAAAAATATGTGACTTGATATTATACCAAATATAATATAAATATTTTTCTAAAAAATTTATCCTATTATCATTAATTAAATTTTATTTTTTTTATTTTGTTTAATTAATTTTCTTAAAATACGCATTAACTATTAACAGAAAGATAATTTACCAATGTCTATTATCTTTCTGTTACATCCAGTTTTCTAAAGTAAGCTTACAAAAATTATCTAGTAATTTATAAAAATCAATTTTCTTTACTATACAATCAGCCTCCGTTTTAATCTATTAACAATATTTTTGTTTCAAAGAAGTTTACCTATTTAGACATTTATATATATTTTAAAATATTAATTATAAAAAAATATATAAATATGAATATTTACAGCCTTTACCTGCTATGCTAACTAGCTTTTTAAAAATAAAATTATAATTTTATTTTCGATTAATTCTGATCCAAGTATAGATTTTAAAAACCCTATATTTATTTTGTATTTTTAATAGATTTAACTGAATTTTAAAATCTATTTATAATACTAATATTATATTTTCTATACTTAATAATCTGTCTGCTTATATGTACTGAAATTATATTTCAACAAAAATATATTTATTATTAACCTTTTTTTACATATTTTTGGGATCGATCTAAGATGTTATTTCTAGTTCTGTCTATATTTATTTGTCTATTCTCAGATATTAATATTAATTAGTGTAATACTTTTTGAAGTAGTTTATTACTTGAAAAAAGGGGTTTTTATTTTAAGTATTTATCTTTAATATTTTTAACTATTTTCTTAATATAAGCAAAATTTATTTCTACAGCAGGAGCATTATTATAGTTTTTACTTTTTAGGTACTTTTCATCGTTAGGTTGAACTACAATACTGAGCTCAATAATTTTCTAGCCATTCTTATTTATCTAGATTTTTTTTGATCATGAGTGGGTTTTGACAAACAGATTTAGTATTGTCTCTTAGGGAATAAGACTACAAAAATAAGGGATATAAAAGTAGCCTTTGTTTTTATAGTCTCAAATTTTAACCTATAATCAATTCTAAATTCTTGTCAAAATTATTATTTTTTTAGAAAAAATAATAAAATCTTAACCCCTTATTCCTAGGATCTATATCTATGATCGTTGGAGAGATCTTTACTCATCTCCAAAAACTTATTTTGATAGTGCAGTATTTCCTATGAATCAGCTACAACTCTGGCAACGTTATCAAAATTGGCTATATTATCACCAAAAATTAGGACTATATCTTGATATTAGCCGAATGCGCTTTAGTGATGCCTTGGTTGATAGTCTCAAGCCTAAATTTGAGAAAGCCTTTCAGGATATGGAAGCTCTAGAAGCCGGGGCAATTGCCAATCCAGACGAAGGCCGCATGGTAGGTCACTATTGGCTACGCGCTCCGGAATTAGCACCCGATGAAAACATTAGAAAAGAAATTACTGAACCTCTCAAAGCTATTGCAGACTTCGTAACTAGAGTTCATAATGGAACTATTAAACCTCCTCTCGCTGATAAATTCACTGATGTTCTCTCTATTGGTATTGGTGGATCAGCCTTAGGACCCCAATTTGTAGCTGAAGCATTATCCCCCGATTTTCCTCCTATATCCATTCACTTTATTGATAATAATGATCCAGCAGGCATTGATCGCATCTTAACTCGTTTAGGTGATCGTCTCAAAAGTACTCTAGTTCTGATAACCACTAAGTCTGGGGGAACTCCCGAAACCCGTAACGGGATGTTAGAAGTCAAAGCCGCTTACGAAGCTAAAGGTTTAGCCTTTGCCCCTCATGCGGTTGCCATTACCATGCCAGGAAGTAAAATGGATAAGATAGCCCGGGATTGGTTAGCCCGTTTTCCCATGCAAGATTGGGTGGGCGGACGAACCTCCGAACTTTCTGCCGTAGGGTTGTTACCCGCCGCATTGCAGGGTATTAATATCCAAGAGATGTTGAGCGGAGCTAAGGAAATGGACGAAGCAACTAGGGTCAAAGACCTTAAAACTAATCCCTCAGCGTTATTAGCCTTAGCTTGGTATTATTCGGGCAATGGAAAGGGAGAAAAAGATATGGTTATTCTTCCCTATAAAGACAGTTTGCTGTTGTTTAGTCGCTATTTACAGCAGTTAGTCATGGAGTCTTTAGGAAAAGAAAAAGACCTTAATGGCAACACAGTCTATCAGGGTATTGCAGTCTATGGAAATAAAGGGTCAACAGATCAACATGCTTATGTTCAGCAATTGCGTGAAGGAGTTCCTAATTTCTTTGCCACCTTTATTGAAGTATTAGAGGACCGTCAAGGATCGTCCATTGAGGTAGATCCCGGAATCACTTCTGGAGACTATCTATCCGGGTTCATACAAGGAACTAGACAGGCATTATATGAGAATAACCGTGATTCGGTAACTATTACCATTCCTCAAGTGAATCCTCGTACTGTTGGGGCTTTAATTGCGATGTATGAACGTACTGTTAGTTTTTATGGCTTGTTAGTTAATGTTAACGCCTATCATCAACCTGGGGTAGAAGCAGGTAAGAAGATGGCTTCTTCTATTTTATCTTTACAAGCTGAAGTTCAAAAGGCGATTAAGGATTCTGTTGGAACTTTAGATATAGCCACGTTAGCAACGAAAGCAGGGTTTCCTGATGCAGTCGAAGAAGTCTACAAAATTGTACGTCATTTAGCCGCCAATGGACGAGGAGTTATTCTGGAAGGGGATATGGGAAACCCTTCAAATCTCAGAGTTTCTGCTGGCTAGCTAAGCTACCGAGACGTACCACATTATAGTGGAGTGAAATATTTATGACGTAGTGAAAAAAAGGAATATACGCTATCAGTAGTATAAGTAGTGTATATTCCTTTTGTCGTTTTATTTGATGATAAATATCAAATAAAATTTAGTAAGTTAACTGTACTATCCCTTGGTTAATCTATCTGCTCTGAAAAAGAACTTGACAAATTCCCGTCGACCCCTGTTATACTTATAAAGGCATAAATGTTGGGGTGTCGCCAAGTGGTAAGGCAGCGGGTTTTGGTCTCGCCATTCCTAGGTTCGAATCCTAGCACCCCAGTTGAGTGAACAAGAACTCCATAGCTATTCCTTATTGTTTAAATGACTTTTACGAGTCTGGAAAAAAGACAATTAATCTAAGACTGTTTTAAATCAAAGGACAAAGTTTACTTCTTGTTCACTAATTTCTTGAATGTAAAATCATGTCTTATTCTCGAGTTAATACAGCAAACTTAGTACTTATTGAAGTTTTGTTTTTAATTCCTATGCTTACTCTATTTTTAATTTGATTCAACTCCATAGTAGATTTTATTTTATGCCAGAACTAGCTTGGTCCAAAAACAAAGATTTGGATTATAGGCAAGATTGAATAATCGTTATTTAATGCCTTTGATTATTGACTGAGATAATAGCTTAAAGAAAAATAAAAAATAAAAAATTGAGTAAATCTCGATAACTGTAAACCAGATTTATTTTCATTGAGTAGTTATACTCAATTTTTAGGAAAGGAACTGATTGAGAGAACTGGTAGTTTATATGACAAAGTTAAAACTCTTATTGGTTGTCCCTTTTGTTGTAGTTTTTTATTAACTAAAAACGGATCTGATTTTTAATTTTAGTAATCAGATAGTTTCAATACTATGGTAAATTAATTGAGAACAACTTTATAAAAATTTTGTAAACTTTACGGAAATGGAAGAAAGAGATAAAATTCTAAAAATAGCTAAAAATAAAGTTTTTATCGATAGATATAGAAAAATATATTGTCTTTCTAGAGACAACATATTTTGGTTTAAAAGTAATTCTTATTAAGAGACTTTTATTTAGATAATTATTGACAATTTACTTTTAAATAAAACAATAATTTAATTATATTTATCTCTCTTGTTTTTTGTTTTTTTTATCACGTAACTCCCTCTCGATCAATTAGGAGTAACTGTAATGTTAAGATTGACATTTCTTGGAAAATCGTGGGTCCAAAGAACAAATAGTTGAGGTATGATATATTAAGCTGTTTGCAAGTACATAACTTTTAAGGTGATGAAGAGACTGGTTTAATGTCCTAGCTCCGCAACCTTAATCTTTGATAATCACCGCTAGAAAAGCTAAACGTACAAGGCTAAACGGTCAAGATCAAATTAGAAATTAAATAGGGTAGGACACATCCAAATTTACGCTTGGGGAGTAGTCCATCAGAGTGCTTACTGTAAAAAGTGGAGTCGGACTAGACATGAAACTGTAAGACCAAAGCTGGCAATGCCGCTATAGGCAAGATTCAGCCCAAGAATCCACTCTAACTTAGTCAGTGGAGTGTCAAGGCTAGGGGTGTCTGTTTTAACCAGACTGAGAGGGACCCTTAGAACCTAATACCGGGTAATGCCGACGTAGGGAAGCTGTTTCTTAAGGTACAAGTATGAGATCACAATGGATTGCTAAGCGTCATAACCACAGCAATGTATCCCAGATGCATTATGCTCGTCAAGGTATGATTACTGAGGAAATGGACTATGTAGCTAAGCGAGAAAACCTTCCCCCTAAGTTAATTCGAGAGGAAATTGCACGGGGGCGGATGATTATTCCCGCCAACATTAATCACCCGAATCTCAAACCGATGTGTATTGGTATTGCCTCTAAATGCAAGGTAAATGCTAATCTTGGTGCATCTCCAAACTCATCCAATGTGGACGAGGAGATAGTTAAACTCAACCTAGCAGTAAAATACGGTGCAGATACTGTAATGGACCTGTCTACAGGGGGAGGAGACCTAGACACCATCCGTGAAGCTATTATTAAAGCATCTACTGTTCCTATCGGGACTGTTCCTATTTACCAGGCAGTGGAAAGCGTTCATGGAAATATTGAAAAACTTACCCCCGATGATTTTCTGCATATCATTGAAAAACACGCTCAGCAGGGTGTGGACTATATGACGATTCACGCAGGATTATTGATTGAACATCTTCCTTTAGTTAGAAATCGTTTAACAGGAATTGTCTCTCGCGGTGGCGGTATCATTGCCAAGTGGATGCTACACCATCATAAGCAAAATCCTCTTTATACTCATTTCGACCAAATTATCGAAATTTTTAAAAAATACGATGTTTCTTTTAGTTTAGGAGATTCTTTACGTCCTGGCAGCATTCATGATGCTTCCGATGAGGCACAATTTGCTGAATTGAAAACTTTGGGGCAATTAACCCATCTTGCTTGGGAACACAATGTCCAAGTGATGGTAGAAGGTCCGGGCCATGTTCCTATGGACCAAATTGAGTTGAATGTGAAAAAACAAATAGAAGAGTGTAGCGAAGCACCTTTCTATGTTTTAGGACCATTAGTAAGCGATATTGCCCCAGGCTACGACCATATTACTTCAGCAATTGGGGCTGCTATGGCTGGTTGGTATGGTACAGCAATGTTATGTTATGTTACTCCCAAAGAACATTTAGGATTACCTGATGCAGAAGATGTTCGTAACGGGTTAATTGCTTACAAAATCGCTGCTCATGCAGCCGACATTGCTCGTCACCGTCCAGGGGCAAGAGATCGCGATGATGAACTGTCAAAAGCTCGTTATAATTTCGACTGGAATCGTCAGTTTGAATTGTCTCTAGATCCTGATCGTGCTAAGGAATACCACGACGAAACCTTACCCGCAAATATCTACAAAACAGCGGAGTTTTGTTCAATGTGTGGACCTAAATTTTGTCCTATGCAAACGAAAGTTGATGCTGATGCGTTGACGGAATTGGAAAAATTTCTAGTTAAAGAACAGCATAAACAACCTATTGCTCAATAAGATTGTTAGGGGTCAACAGCTCTTGGTCCCTAACAAAAATCGGAATTTAAAATAATATTTATCGATCTCTTTAAATAAAAAATTTGAGAAGATTCTGATTAAACTGATGACATGAAAAAACGAAGATCCTAGGGTAATCATTAACCTCAGCGATATTTTTCTCAAATGTAAGTTCAATTTTAGATGGTTGTTGACATCATCGTGTTTTAACTTAGGTATTTAGAATAATAACCGTAATAGATATTTCTTTTGGTATATGATTAATATCACTCTGTAAATATCGTAGAGCCACATTAGACTTTTGGGTAACTTTACTAACTTAGCTAGTTATAATGCGAATTCAGAGCGCAACTAAGAGCTCCATCAAATATGTGATTGTTAGTCTGATTAACATGAATAATATTACTGCAGCGTTTAAGCATTCGTTTGAAAGCTTCAGCAAGAGATATTTATAGTTCTGAGTAATTGACATTAAACAGTTTCAAGCAAAGGCTATTATCTAAGGAAACTTAAATAAGTGTACTATAAAAAATAGTTAAAAACGAGCTACTTTGAGATATCAGTCAACCTCAAATTAGGCTAACTTACTTCAATGAGTAAATACCATAAAATTTGACTCATAATTCCAAAATTATTTCCAATAAATTCAGCCTAAGTAAAACTTTTATTAAGTAATTATCTATGGTAAAAAAAAGAAAATATTAAATCTAATAGTGTGGAAAATATTTTAAATAAAAACTTATAATAATTTTAGTTTTATAGGATAAAACTATATTATTTGCCAAGATAGTTTAACGAAACTATTCTTAAATAAACTACCGACAACAAGTATGCATTAAATTTATATGAATTTTATTTAAATCAATTTAATCTCTAAATTTAATTAATTTTAAATACTTATTTAAAATTAATTACTTATTTTTGTAAATTAACTTCTTAGGCTTATTCTTTTTTGTATAAACTTCTTATTTAGTAGAAAAGTACTGAATTTAATTATAAAAATTAACTTACAAAAATACAACAATAATCTAGATAAAAATATAATTAGAAAATTTAATGTTCTTTTACATATTAGTCTATTTAAACTCAAAATGCACATAGAAAGTAAAAATAATAATTTTTTTCAAAAATATTCAAAGGATCAACTCTTAAAAAGATTGCACCAGCTATAAGTATAAATTACGCTTGCAGTAAGAAAGTCTTCGAAAAATAGAATATTTCAAGAAAAATAAGAATAAAAAATGGCATAATAAAGGATAAGATATTTTTGTCAAAGTCCGATATAAAAACTTTAAAAAACAAAGTCTTTTTAACAAGAAAATCTTAAAAAGAAGAGATTAGAAAACTTAAGTAGATATATATTTTCTTTATAAATTTAGAGTAATATTAGAATTATTAAAAATAAAAGTCTTCAATTATTTTAAGAAAAAAACAACTGCTATAGTAAGCCAAGGTAGTAGATGATTGTATATCTATGGGGTTTTTAAACCAACAATAAAAAAATCTTATGTAACTAAAATACAAAAATAAATAAAAAATAGCTCAATTTAGTTTATGCACTTATTATTGATGGAAAAGAAACAATTACCAATTATTTAAATTCCTGTCGTCCTTCTAAGGCCCGTGTTAAAGTCATTTCATCAGCGTATTCTAAGTCCCCTCCTATCGGCAATCCAAAGGCAATCCGCGTAACTTTTGTAAAAGGTTTGAGGAGTTGACCAACATAGAGAGTGGTAGTTTCTCCTTCCACGGTAGGACTAAGAGCTATAATCACTTCCTTCACTTTATCTTGGCTAACTCGTCTAACGAGGGGTTGAATGTATAATTGTTCAGGTCCAATACCATCCATTGGAGATATAACACCCCCTAAAACATGATATTTACCTTTATATTCTCTAGTTTTTTCTAAGGCAATCACATCACAAGAATCAGCCGTCACACAGATGACTTGGAAATCTCGGTGAGGATTACGACAAATTTCGCAGATAGGGTCCGCAGAAATATGAAAACAAACTTGACATAGTCCAACTTTCTCTTTTGCTTCAATTAAAGCATTGGCTAAGGTTCTAATTTCCGTTTCTGGGCGTTTGAGAATATGCAAGGCAAGTCTTTGGGCAGTTTTGGGTCCAACTCCTGGTAAATGTCGTAATTGCTCAATCAAACGTGCAAGAGGCGGAGTGTATATAATAGTCTAATACCCTCTAAATATTAACTTACGTCTCCTATTATATTAATGTCAATTGGGTTAAGTGATTAAGTAAAAATAAAGTTTAGGTAAAAGAATTGGATGAGCTTTCCTAGCCCAATGATGACTATAATTTTACATTTAAGGAATAATAGTTGATTTTAGCCCAGCATTTTCTAAAGTTCGATGGACTTCCTCCGCATTATCACGATCATTAAATAGTCCTACTTGCCAGACGGACTTCCCGTTATGAGATGTGGGAAACGCTTCAGGATAGAGTGATCGCACTTTAACTTTTTGATAATTAGTGTTAGTAGCAACAATCACACGGTATCTTTCAAGAGAGATACTAGACAAAGAACCTACTACATCAGGTAACCTTTTACGTCCTGAATTAGTGTTAGTTGAGGATTGAGGAGGTGGAACTATAGAGTTACTGTTATTTTGAGGAGGTGGTGCTAGGGGGGGTAAGTCAGAGAAATTAGGTAAAGGTTCAGTAATAGTAGACAATGAACGAGGTTGAGAGGGTGGAGATAGGGTAGTTGTAAGAGAAACAGATACTGAGGATAAGGGTTTCAAGGCAGCTGAGGCTCGACTGTCGGGTTGATTGTCTGCCGTAAAAGTCATCTCTCGTATAGGTTTACTATCTTGAGCGTTCTGTCTGGTCCTAAAGGAATTAGTAGCCATCAAAGGAGATCGTTCTTCTATAGCTGAACTATTCCCTGTAAGATATATATGACTTAATACTCTACCGTTATAGGTCCGTTTTGTGAATCTCCAACCAGGATTAAGCTCAAGTCGTATAAACCCATTAGCTATTCCGTTACTTCTTCCGACAATAATTTCGGATTGATTAAGATCATCACGATGGGTTCCGACGAGTATCAGCTCTCCATCGTGTTCTATAATACGTAGGAGATAATCTAGTCCATAATCTTGTCCATCAATGCGAATAGAATAGCCGTTGCTATCTGTACTACGTTCACAACTTCCTGTAAAATCAAAGTCAAGGAGCAATGGATTAACTAAAACCGGATTAGTTCCACTTTCACTCCAACATTTTTGCTGACCAGGAATTTGATGTATGACTAGCAAGTCGTATTTATTATCACCATAGGGTCTAGCAATAGCGATAAGGTCGTCTTGATTAACTTCTTGTTGCTCGAAAGTTGAAGCGTTACTAGGAATATAAGGCGTAAAACCAATGAAGCAAAAGGCGATGATGGCAGCTGTTTTGCTCAGAAGTGTGAGTTTCATAAGTATTCTAATGTTTACGTCTTAGAGAAAAATAAATAGATTGTATTTCCCTCAAGGATTTAAGTGGGAAAGCATTAAAGTTAAAAGTTTCGAAGTTTATTTAGAATTTCTACTAATCATTAGGCATCTTCAGTGATTGATGTATTTTTTCTTCTCCACTCGACGCACTGACAGAAACAAATGTTGCATCTCCTAGGAATTAGCTTTATCGTTGCAATTTTACTTTTATTTCAAGCAAATATCGAAAATTTAAGTTAGTAATCTAGGTCCTTCTAGAATCTGGATAAGCTAAATTATCATTAACAGATTGCATTGTCATGGCTAAGATTCGATAGCATAGAGGTCAAGGATCTTTGAATACCTCTACAACTAGAAGTGTAGGAAGGTTATCTGTTTTGTTCCGTTGTCACTAATTGTTGTTAACAACATCCTAAACATGATGGTTTGGTGAGCTCTTCGCTAAACCAGCTTTAGCGAAGGGGTTTGCAGTTTTAAACACCATACGTATTTTCGTATTTTCAACTTATATGTATAAGCGTAGCCCTATGAAAAAGACCAACCACCTTTTCCCGTCAACTCATCAACCATTGCCCCCGTATTGTGGTCAAAAATGGCTAGTGGAAGAAAGAGATGCATGTGGGGTTGGTTTTATTGCTGATGTCAAAGGAGAAGGAAGCCATAAACTTATTGAACAGGCAATTGTTGCCTTAGGCTGTATAGAACATCGGGGGGGCTGTAGTGCGGATAATGACTCAGGAGACGGTTCGGGAGTCATGACAGAGATTCCCCGTGAGGTATTAGTTCCTTGGTTTACAAGTCAAGGTTTAACTATGCCACCTGTTGAACAATTAGGGGTCGGAATGGTCTTTCTACCCCAGAATAAAATTAAAAGGAAAGCAAATCGTGCTTATATTGAGACAGTAGTATCCGCGGCTAACTTAAAAGTATTGGGGTGGCGAGAAGTTCCGGTTAAACCTGAGGTTTTAGGAGTTCAGGCTAAACAAAATCAACCCCATATCGAACAGATAATGGTGGCTTCTCCAGCCGGGTTATCGGGAGATGCATTAGATAGAATACTATACATAGTACGGTCAGGGATTGGGAAGAAACTGGCAGAGGACTTTTATGTTTGTTCTTTTAGTTGTCGTACTCTTGTCTATAAAGGAATGGTTCGTAGCACGATTTTAGGAGAATTCTATGAAGATTTAAAAAACCCTAACTATAATAGTAGATTTGCTCTATACCATCGTCGCTTTAGTACTAATACCATGCCAAAGTGGTCTTTGGCACAACCTATGCGTTTGTTGGGTCACAATGGAGAAATTAATACCCTTATTGGGAATATCAACTCTATGGCAGCCAGAGAAGTTCATTTAAGAATTCCAGGATGGACTTCTGAAGAGCTAGAGGCGTTAACTCCCATTGTTAATAATGACAACAGTGACTCCTGCAACCTTGATAGTGTTTTAGAATTATTGGTCCGTACTGGTCGTAGTCCCCTCGAAGCGGCGATGATCCTAGTGCCTGAAGCTTATCAAAATCAACCTAATTTAAAAGATTATCCCGAAATAATTGGTTTTTATCAATATTATAGTGGGTTTCAAGAACCTTGGGATGGTCCAGCCTTACTTACATTCAGTGATGGCAAAATAGTAGGAGCTTGTTTAGATCGTAACGGTTTACGTCCTGCTCGTTATTGCATTACCAAAGATGATTATTTGGTAGTTGGTTCTGAGGCAGGAGTTGTTGATTTACCAGAAGAATACATTGTAGAAAAAGGAAGATTAGGTCCTGGACAAACTATTGCCGTCGACTTAGAGTCTAATGAAATTCTTAAAAATTGGGATATCAAGAAACGTATTTCCAGACAGCATCCTTACCGGGAATGGTTGCATACTTATCGTCGAGAAGTGACTTCTCAACCCTTCTCAAAAAACATTCTTCTCGATCAACCTGGTCAACTTTTGCAACAACAAACTGCTTTTGGATATACAGCCGAAGATGTAGAAATGATCGTGGTTCCCATGGTAACTCAAGGAAAGGAACCTATATTCTGTATGGGAGATGACATTCCATTAGCCGTTCTTTCAAATAAACCTCATCTACTCTACGACTACTTTAAACAACGGTTTGCCCAAGTGACTAATCCTCCTATTGATTCGTTATGGGAAAGTTTGGTAATGTCTTTGGAAATGTTATTAGGAGAACGGGGAAATTTATTAGATCCTAAGGCAGAAGATGCAAAACTGTTAAAAATTGAAAGTCCTTTACTCAATGAGACGGAATTAAAGCAGATCAAATCTTCTCAATTTAAGGTAACGCAACTATCTACCTTATTTGATCTAACTGCCGGTCCTGGAGGACTTAAAACTAGCTTAGATAGGTTGTGTTACGAAGCCATCCAAGCGGTTAGAGACGGTTCAAAAATTATTATTTTAAGTGATCGTGCTTCGGAAATGGGCAGTGTTACGGAAATCACCAGTTATATTCCTCCCTTATTAGCTGTAGGAACTATTCATCATCATTTAATTAAACATGGGTTACGTCTACAAACTTCCTTAGTGATAGATACGGCACAATGTTGGAGTACCCATCATTTTGCTTGTTTAGTAGGTTATGGCGCATCAGCAGTTTGCCCTTATTTAACCCTCGAAACTATCCGTCAATGGTGGAATGATACCAAAACTCAGAAATTAATGGGAAATGGAAAAATTGAACCTATTACTCTTGACGAAGCATTTGCCAACTACCGCCATGCAGTTGAATTAGGATTATTGAAAATAATCTCTAAAATGGGAATTTCCTTATTGGCTTCCTATCATGGGGCACAAACTTTTGAAGCGATCGGTCTAAGCTCTGAACTAATTAAAATGTCCTTTGACGGAACCACTAGCCGTGTTGGTGGCTTAAGTATTATAGAATTAGCTGAGGAAATTATCGCCATTCATAGTCGTGCCTTCCCTAATCTAACTGATAAAAAACTGAAAAACTTCGGTTTTATTAACTACCGTCGAGGAGGAGAATACCATATGAATTCCCCCGAAATGGCTAAATTTCTTCATAAAGCAGTAGCAGTTTACAAAGAAGGGATAAATGGCGGGAATAAAAAGGGTTATGATCATTATGCGATGTATAGTAAATATCTTGAAGAACGTCCAATTACTGCCTTGCGAGATTTATTGGAATTTAATAGTGATCGTCCTTCTATTTCTGTTGAAGAAGTGGAAACAGTTGAAGCCATTGTTAAACGGTTTTGTATTGGGGGAATGTCTTTAGGGGCTTTATCACGGGAAGCACATGAAACTATAGCGATCGCTATGAACCGTTTAGGAGGAACATCTAATTCTGGGGAAGGAGGAGAAGATCCCATCCGCTTTATCACTTTCACCGATGTAGATGCTAATGGAAATTCCCCTACATTTCCTCACCTAAATGGACTAAAAAATGGAGATACAGCAAGTTCTGCTATTAAACAGATTGCATCAGGACGTTTCGGAGTAACTCCCGAATATTTGATGAATGGAAAGCAATTAGAAATTAAGATGGCCCAGGGCGCAAAACCAGGAGAAGGAGGACAATTACCAGGGCAAAAGGTCAGTTCCTATATTGCCATGTTACGGCATGCTAAATCTGGTGTTACCTTGATTTCTCCTCCTCCTCACCATGATATTTACTCCATTGAAGATTTAGCACAGTTAATATTTGACTTGCATCAGATTAACCCTATGGCTAAGGTTTCAGTGAAATTAGTATCAGAAATTGGCATTGGAACCATTGCAGTAGGTGTTGCTAAAGCTAACGCCGATGTTATTCAAGTTTCGGGACATGATGGGGGAACGGGGGCATCACCCTTAAGTTCCATTAAACATGCGGGATGTCCTTGGGAATTAGGGATTACCGAAGTTCATAGTATGTTGTTAAAAAATCAATTGCGTGATCGCGTCATCTTACGTGCTGATGGAGGTTTAAAAACCGGATGGGATGTAATAATGGCAGCGTTAATGGGGGCTGAACAATACGGTTTTGGCTCTATTGCTATTATCGCTGAGGGCTGTATTATGGCCCGTATTTGTCACACCAACAACTGTCCGGTAGGGGTTGCAACTCAAGAGGAAAAGTTGCGTAAACGGTTTAGTGGAGTTCCTGAAAATGTAACCAGTCTTTTTTATTTTATTGCTGAAGAAATACGGGCAATTTTAGCGAAATTAGGTTATCGTTCCTTAGATGAAGTGATTGGACGTTCCGATCTTTTAGTTTCTCGTAAAACACCAAAATTAACCAAAACCCAAGCCTTAAATCTCGATTGCTTAGTTAAACTTCCTAACGTAAAAGAAGATCGCCGTTGGTTAAACCATGAAGCAGTTCACAGTAATGGAGAGGTGTTAGATGATCGCATTTTAGCTGATACGGAGATCGCCTCTTCGATTGATGAACACCGTTCCGTTACAAAAAATATCAAGATTGTCAATACCGACCGCACGGTTGGAGCGCGTATTTCTGGGGTAATTGCTAAGAAGTATGGAAATACCGGATTTAAAGGAAAATTAAACCTCAACTTCAAAGGGGCATCTGGTCAAAGTTTTGGAGCATTTAACCTTCCTGGCATGATTTTGCACCTTGAAGGGGAAGCCAACGATTATGTTGGTAAAGGAATGCACGGAGGAGAAATTGTGATTGTTCCACACAAAGAAAGTAGCTATAAGCCAGAAGATAACGTTATTATCGGTAATACTTGCCTTTACGGCTCAACAGGTGGTTTTTTATATGCTAATGGTCGTGCAGGTGAACGATTTGGAGTGCGCAACTCCCTGAGCAAAGCAGTTATTGAAGGTGCTGGTGATCATTGCTGCGAGTATATGACGGGAGGTGTGATCGTAGTCTTAGGAACCATTGGACGCAACGTAAGTGCAGGAATGACTGGAGGAATAGGTTACTTCTTGGATGAAGAAGAAAACTTCCCCGAAAAAGTGAACCTTGAAACTGTAGAAATTCAAAGGATTTGCACTAAATCCGGGGAATTTCAGCTAAAAGAGTTAATTCAATCTCATGTTGACCGCACAGGTAGCCAAAAAGGACAAATGATCCTCAATAATTGGGAGGATTATGTGAGTAAATTCTGGCAGGTATTTCCTCCATCTGAAGCAAATAGTCCTGAGATAAACCCTAATCCCGTTACGGTTGAGGAAAAAACGTTAACTACTGTTAAATAATAATCACTATCCTATAGTTTCCATAGCCCCTTTTCCGATATGAGAGGGGTTATTTAAAAGTCTTTTATCTGTTGTTGAAAATCAATGCAACATGTAAAAAATAATGTTAATCATAAAATTTGATTAAGAAATAAAGATTTATTGGAAATTAAAATAATTTTATACCCATTTGTTAACTGTAGTATGGTGCTTCGACTACATACAAAGATTCACTTTTATGTAAAAGTAAACATAAAATATGAGCTAAAGTCACTACGCGAAGCTGTAAAAAAGATTTCTAATTTTAGAGATTAGTTTAACAAAACTAAACCTAAACAATCACCTTCAAATCTAAAGTTAATAATAGTTTTGGAGAATGAAGCAAAAAACAAAAACAATTATCTTTTAACGCTCAATTAAAGAAGTTAATAAATTTTTCTCTATTAAGTTCATAATCACGAAGTATTTTTTGTAATGATCCTCAATTAAGATTTTGTATCAAACGTACTATTTTACTGCTAAACCTTATAAGTTTTATTTTACTTATATATTGGCATTCAATTTAAAATATAAACTGTTTTGAACATTAAAACTACTTGTTATACTGTTACTTTTAATATTTCTATTATTAGATAATTACTTTAATTAAAGTTTTTTTATATATATTAATAATTTTTTTGACAATAAAGATAATCTTGTATATTAAAAATAATGAGGGTTTTGAAGTAAATTTATATTCTCATGTTTAACTATAAACAATTTATTATAGGTAATCAAAATGACAACAATAAAGTTAATAAAGTTAACTGTCCACACTTTTAGTTGTATTTCTAAATATAATCGTAGATTTTGTAGTGTATTTTTATTTATAAAGTCTATTATTCCAATGAGTGTGAGTTAAATCATTTTTTTTAGTCTTAAGATATTTAATCTTTTACCAAAAAATAACTATCTAAAAGTAAAACTATTCGTCTGCTTAATCCCCAGTTTCGAAAGTTTATTTATGACACATTATGTTCCTTGACAATATTGATTCCTAACTACTTTGAGATAGTTATTTTATTTATTCTCTTATTAAGCTATTCGACGAGTTTAGAATACATTCTGACGACATTTAGATCTTAAATATTGACAGGACTTGATGTCCTTAATGATATTAGCTTTGTCATGCACTTCGATTTATAACCAGAAATTATGACTGGAAAAGTATTTAATGGCAATCCAGCCGTCTTTCTCATTCTTGTCCTTCCTCTAACGACAGGGATCGTTTTTTTGTATAAACCTTGGCTATGGATTTTAGAGGTCGTGAGTTTAACTATCCTCTGGAAAGCTTGGAATAATTACCGATGGCAACAGTGGTGTTTTGAGATTAACCCAATTTTTAATGAGTTGCTACAAATAAACCAGGGATGCCTCACTCCAATGGATTTGTCCTTAAAAGCTAATCTCTCTGCTAGAAATTCCAACCGATTTCTTGTCAAAAAAGCTCATGAATACGGGGCTTATTGCAAAGAATTACCCGATAAAAATAGGGTTTATTACTTCATTACCGTTAGTACTCTAGTTAATATTTTTGACGACAGTGAGCCTGAACTTTTAATTGAAAAGTCAGAATATATTGACCCCATAGCTAACAGCATTGACTCTGATATTATATTAAAGACTTCTAAAACTAAGCAATATGAACTTTCTGACACAGCAGTAAGGGTTTTTTCTCAACTAGCTGAACTTGAAGAAGAACGACAAAAATTAAGCCAATCCGCCACGGAGACATTTGCTAATTTGGAGCTGAAAACAATTGCTCAGACACTCTCGGAACATTCATTAAGCGAGGAGGAATCTGCTAAGATACCCCCTGAATTATCTTTGAGCCAAGTAGATTTGGCTAAGCGTTTGGAGACGACCTCAAGTACTATTAGAAGACGAAAAAGCGATTCTCTACCTTCATTGAAAACTTTTTGTGACGAATATACCTTAAAGTTTTGGTAAATGAGTCATTGGATCTTGAGCAACCCAACCTACAGGAAACTTATAACGAACTTCAAAATGTAGATGAGATTCTAATAAATCTGGCTGCCCTGTTTTTCCCACATATCCTACTATATCTCCTCCTTTAACTGTCTGACCTATCTTTACCTGAAACCGATTTAAATGAGCATAACGAGTCTGTCTGCCATCACCATGGTCTATTACTATTAAAAAGCCGTATGTTCCTTCTTGAGCTGCAAATATTACTCTCCCGGTATCGGCAGCCAGGACTAAAGTTCCTACCTGAGCCAACAAATCTACTCCTCCATGAAAAAAAGACTGTCTTGTTGTTGGATCACGGTGCCATCCATAGGTTAACCCTACCCTAGCGACGGAAAGTAAGGGATATTTATCAAGTCCCATATAGTCTTTTCGCCTAGTCTTTTCTCCAATTTGCCAATTGACCCCAGGAATGTATACTACAGTAGGATTTTGAACACAACCATTAATTTCAAAAAGTACATCAGCACGAATACCATAAGCTGTAGCTAAATCCCTCCAAGTCCCTCCATTAGGAACTTCTACTCTAATTCCATTAAACGGAGGAATTAGAATTTTCTGCCCAACCAGAACTGACTTTCTCTTTAGATTCGGATTAAGTCTGACTAGAGTTTCGGGAATTAAATTATAATTTCGGGCAATACTATATAGGCTTTCTCCTGAGGTAACTTGATGACGCTGCAGACGAGATAAAACTGGAGTAGGACACAGTTGAGATGGTGATGTTTGGGCTAAATTAAAAATAGGAGGAATTACAGAGACTAGAAAAGTTAATAGTAGTTGACTACTCACAGACCTACAAAACTCGTAAAACACTAGGGATACTTTTGATTGTCTCTAGGGTACGGACTTCATCTAGGGCAGTCCGAAAATTTCCTTCACAAACATAGTGAGTAACAACCACAATTTCTGCTAGTTCCTCTTTAAACCCAATTTGTACCACAGACTCTAAACTTACTTGATAGTTCCCAAAACTCCTTCCGAGATTACCGATTACTCCTGGGACATCTTTAGTGAGAAAGCGAGCATAAAAACGGGTTTCAATGGCTTCTATCGGTGTTATTTGACAATAATGCTGATGAGTACAGCTCAATAAAGGGTTAAGAGTTTGGGTATGATTATTGCTTTTGAGTATAGCCACAATATTCATAATATCTGAAACAACTGCGCTGGCTGTAGGACCGGAGCCTGCCCCTGGACCATAAAACATAACTTGTCCTAGAGGATCGCCTTCAACTAAAATGGCATTGTTCACTCCTTCAACACTAGCTAAGGGATGGGATTTAGGAACTAAGGTAGGATGGACCCGTAATTGAAGGATACGAGATTCTGTTTTCTCTGATATTTTAGCGATCGCTAAAAGTTTAATCACAAACCCTAATTTATCTGCATAGGCAATATCGACTGTACTCACTTTGCGAATTCCCTCACAGTAAACACTTTCGCGTTGGACTCGTTCACCAAATCCTAGAGAGGCTAAAATGGCAATTTTATCAGCAGCATCCAATCCATCTACATCGGCAGTGGAATCAGCTTCAGCATAGCCCAAGTGTTGCGCTTCGACTAGGGCATCACTAAAATCAGCTCCAGCGGTAGTCATTTGGGTCAGAATATAGTTAGTGGTTCCGTTCACAATACCGATAATGCTAGTGATGCGGTTTGCCCCCAAAGACTGTTTTAGAGGTTTAATAATAGGAATTCCGCCACCAACAGATGCTTCTAGAAGAACATACACCCCTGCACGATTGGCTGCTTCGTAAATCTCGTCCCCGTGACGGGCAATAACCGCTTTATTGGCAGTAACAACGTGTTTTCCTTGGTCAATTGCTTGCAAAATCATTGTTCGCGCTGGTTCTAGTCCCCCTAATAATTCCACCACAATGTTAATCTCAGGATCAGTAACAATGGCTACTAGGTCTGTGGTGATTACTCCTGGGGGAAATTTAATTGGACGGGTTTTTTCTAGCGATCTTACCCCTATTTGACTAACAACAATTTCTTCCAACAGAGGATTTCGCCCTGAGGAATCAAGCAATATCTGGGCAGTTCCTATCCCTACTGTTCCTAAACCTAGTAACCCAATCTTAAAGACCACCACCGTACTCCTAATCATCCTTATCTTTAAATCTAGATTAACGGTTTTTGACAGTAGTTTCTTAGGAATTTATAATTTTAAGGTACGAATAGGATATTTTAACTTTATCAATTAATCATTAATAATTATTCAGCCCTTAATACTTTTATACAAAAGCAGAGAGCGACAAGCCATTTACTTACACTACGGATAGTAATATGAGCTAAGCTTCATAATTGCGATCCAACTTTTAATAGACTAAACATTATAGTAAAGTAGTTAAGAACAATTGTTTCCACGGCAATCTCAACTAAATTTCTCTCACTAATTTATCCTAGAATTCTAATTAATTTTATTTCCAATTATCCCAATCATTATTAAAAATAGAAGTATCTGGAAAGCTTGTAAAGTTACCATTCTTATCCAATTTTTGTTGTAATTTTTTTAACTTTTCTGATCTAAAAATTGGCTCTTTAACCATTTGATAAGGTAAGATTTGTTGATTCAAAGCAAAAGCCGCGACGGTTCCTGCAGCCGCTCCTGAAGACCATTCAAACGAATGGACTCGATAGGCTGCAGCCGCAATATGACTCACGGCAATACTCTTTCCTGTTACTAAAAAATTATCAAGTTCTTGGGGAATCATCGCCCTTAAAGGAACTTGAAACGGGTAAGCTTGCCCGGCGCCTTGTCTTTCTCCTTTTCGTTCAGTGTTCTTGGGTTTTTCAGCCGGAAATTCGGTCATACAAGGGTGAAAATCAATAGCATAATGACCTATTCCTACTGAGTCAGTATAAATTGTAGACCGCTTTCGTCTTGTTACGTCACTGGGAGCAATTTCTCCACTCAAAATTCCGAAACCTTCCCATCGTCGAATAGTTGCATGAAGACGACGATAAGTTTCAAGAGAAAGAATTTTTTTGTAAAATTCATCTTGATAATTACGACTAGAAATATCAATTTCTGTTATAAAAAACCCATTGTTATAAGTAGAAGATTTACGTCCAATAATTCGCCTTGCTTCACGAATATAAGGGTATTTAGACAGTCCATGTTTAGTTCCCATCGGAGAGTCAAAACCTGATAGAAAACGATGATTAGTATTAATTTTTTTGACTTCTTTTCCTAATTGAGAATCTGTAGTTCCCCTCATTAACCAATAAAAATATCCTAAGGCGTTTTCTTCTCCTTTGCGTAGGGACTCAGTCCTTAGCCCTCCCATCCATTTTCCAGATTTCAGTTGTCCAGTCTCTTGCAATTGTTGACGGGTATAAATTAGGTTGTCTTGAGGATTTCCTGGACGATAATCATTACCCCAAGTCCAATTTTGCATAGAGATATCCCCCGGAGTGGGAACAGTAAAATTAATTCCCCCAAACTTTTTAGTATTTCCTTTTTTTTGATTCCAAATTCTTCGGTAAGTATAAACTAAATCGAAGTCAGCTAATCGTTTTAATTCATAACTATAATAAGGGGCATATTGTGAATAGAAAATTGGCATCTTATGCGTTTGAGATTCCTTCATGGTTTCTATAGCAAAAGTGTAAGTAAACCCTTGAGTACAATAAGGATTACCTGCAACGCTTGATGAAGAGGGTTCAAGATAGGAACGAGGATCAATCCCTAAACGGTGAGGAATACCCGTCAAACCAATGATTTCTCCTGTTTCTGTGGCTTCTATAACATACCAGTCTGCAGGCTCTTGTTTCTTATTTTTGTCGGGAGTAAAACGAATAATAGTTTTGTCAAAACGAGGAGAATCTTCGTAACGGTAAGAGTCTTCAATAGTTTGTGAGAGGGGATAAGTATTAAGAGGAAGTTTACCATCAGCTGATTGATGTTGAATAGCAATCATACTTAAAATTTGTTTTCCTGTTCCTCCTCGAGGATTTTTGCCAATATTTATATCTTTAATAACTGTTGAAGGAAACCATTTTAGAGTTCCATTGTGTTTATTAGCTGCATCTTTCAACATCCTCATTAAAATGAGATCACCGTCTCTTGGCAAAAAACAGGATTCACTTACCCAACAATCTCCAGGATTGAGCTTACCATAATGCTCTTTGATACGTTTTCTCAATTCTAGATAACCACGGGGGTAAATTAACTGTGATCGCTGAGTTTGTCGTTCGTCTAAAGCTGAAGTTCCTTGGGCCGAAATTTGCCCTCCCACCCAGTCAGTAATTTCGGTAAGACAGACATTTTTTCCAGCCAGTAAACCTTCATAAGCTGCAGCTGTTCCCGCAAGTCCTCCACCAACAATCAACATTTCACATTCAACAGTTTTATCAGGAGTACGAGGAGGGTTAGCCAGGGTCAAAGGAACAGTAATTTGTCCTAGAATGAGACTAAGAGACAATGTAGCTAAATAGCGAGGGATTTCATGCATTATCTATGTGTCCTTTATTAAGAAATAGATAAGTGATACTAACTAACCAGGATACAATTTTTATAGAGTTAGGGATGAGTATACATTAATTCCTATTTTTTATTGATATTAAAATCCTTTCTTTAACTTGTTATCAAGATAACTAATTAGGAACTACTTAATTTTTACTTGAAAATATATCAAATATAAAATATGAATTAAATTTTAATTGGAGACTAATTCAAGCAATAAGATTCTTTAAGTTTTTATCGGAAATTTAAAGCAAGAAAATTATTCAAATAATTTTTATTTTACATGGCAAATCAAAAGAAAAATTAACTATAAATTTTAAATTTTTATGTTTTCCAATTTTTATTGACGTTAACTCCTAAAAATTGACTAGCCATAATTCCTTTTTCCAAAGATGAATTGGAACTACCCGTAGCTGTAAATAAATTATATTTGGTGACATGATTAGAAAAATTTTTTCTAGAAGATGCGATAAATTTACTCAATCAAAATCTATATTTTAAAATTTAAATCATTTTTACCGTAATCAATAAAAATGATTTTGTGAAGAGAAGAAGCTAACATCTTTTTTCTATAAACACTGATTTTAATAAAGTTGATGTTACTAAGAGAGGGACTCTATCATAAGCGACACTATAGACATCTCTATTTTTTATAAATAATTTTTAGTTAAAATTTTTTATTTACTTGTTAGTTAACTCTATTTTAGGAGTCCCTGATTGGGAACCTTTAGAGGTACAAACAATAGAGTTAGACTACTGATTAAATTCATTGCAAGGTTTTGTAAACTCAAACTAATTTCAGCCTCCAGCTCTCTAAATCACCATAGCTATCAAACTAACTAAAAATTAGCAGTGCAGCAACTTTTATCATCAGTAATCAAGATATATTTTGTTTTCTTATAACTGGATAGAAGAGTTGTTACAGTCTGACAGGAACATGGGTCTAGTACTGCCCAAGAAAGAGATATTAAACTTAATATTAGTTATTTTCAGCAGAGAGTTGATATTAGCATATACTAGGAAGTTACTACAAAATACAAACTTTAAAATGTTTTCCTGATATTTTACTTTGACAGAAGTTTTTAGGCTAAGTGACAGGACTTAAATACAGTAGCATATATGGGGGGTGAATTAGTTAATCTAAAATAATAAAACTAAGATAATATTCGTTAACTAGAGTTGTCACTAGTTGAGAGAATAATTGATGATTGATCCATAGCTGTTCAGTTTCTGCAACGGCAGCAGTTATCATCCATATTGTCTCTGCGTACTCTTGAGAAGAAATGAGACCAGTGTTTCGAGCAATATTAAGTTCAAGATACTCATTAGCTGTTTCTGGTTGAATTTGGTAGATTATTGCTTGTAGCTGAATATGCGCTTTTAAACTTTTCATAATCGGTTTTAGGATGAATTTTATCGGTTAAAATCGATAAACTTGTATGATGAACAGATTACTTTTAATATTCTCTGAAATCCTAGCAGTTAACCTCACCTTATAGCATGAACCAATAAGTCGATTTTAAAGGAATTCTAATAAGGAATCACTCTGCTGCAAGGATTATCCATAGATCTTAGAGCAATAATTTCTCTAATTCTTCTGAGAGCTTATGGACTATTTCAGAAAAGATGACTGATTATCTTCAATATGTTTTCTGAACTCCATCATCTTAGTAAACCACCAAAAAATAAGGTTAAAAAAATTAAGGTGACAGAATTTTTAGTGCACACTGAAATTAAATTAATGAGTAGAAATTATTAATAAATACTATCAACTAATGATGACAGAACTAATGTTCAACATCTAACTGAAAATTTGAAGAAATTAGGGAAAGTTTATTGAATAATCAAAAAGTAGCTAAATATTGGTTGTTTTTTGCTCTACAGGTCTATAATTCTATATTTTTAGAATAAAATCTCTCTTTGAATTTTGTCTACAGTGGGCAATACCTCAATTAAATTTAGCCTCAAAAATCTGATTGCTGAAACAGACAATATTTTCTATTTTCAAGGGAGTAATCAGATTTTTGAGGCTATCAAGAAAAGAAGTTTGTCTCCAATCTCTGTCACCTATTTCATGAAATCAGCCAAACTTTTAGTCTTGTAAGACTCTTATATAATAAATCAACTGAAAACTCAAGTTACTTATGCAACTGTACTATCTCCATCAGTAGAAACCGTTCTCTATATAATTCTTCTTTACAAATACGTTAATCATACCATCCCGATGCGGTGGTTTTTATTTCTTCCATTATGTTTTAGTTTTATTTAGCCTGTTTTTATACAAAAAAATTTATTGCTAATGTTTGGAAACAAACTATTGGCATAATATTGATGAATCATGGTATTTTCTATTTTAGGAAAATTTGCCATTAATTCTACCAATAAATGATTAATTTGTTTTTAAATAGTTCTCTATTTAAAAACAAATTAAAAAAAATTTTAAGCTTCTGTTATTGAACATTTAAAACCTCTTAAGTTATTTATTAACTAAATTTTAATATCTTAAGTCTTTCAATCAGCATAATTTTTTATGATTGTATCCTTGCATCGTAATATAAAAACTTTTACATTTTTTCCATGTGGAAACATTGAAGAGTTATTTCAATTTCAATAAGGACCGGTGACTCTTGATTATGTTGTAATTCGAATAAGGCATTGACCTTTATCGGAACGAGATATGGAAGGATATATTATAAAATTACCAACAGTATTTTAATATCTATGTTTTTTGAAGAAAAGATCTTAAAACCATTGTATACTTTACTCCGTGGGTAATTATATAGCACGAATTGAGAACATGTACAATTTATAGTATTCAAAATATCAGCCATAGTAGCCGATATTTACCATTATAATGATTGAGATTATTGAATAGGCAATAGTTATGAGACGATATCAACCATTAAGTCTCCAAAATATTTTTGAATATAAAATATTAAGAACTAGAAACAGGTTAAATTAACTAATAGTAGTGAAATTTAAATCTTTATAGGTAGATCCGCCTTAGTTAAGGGAGTGCATTACGAATTGGAAAAGCTTGTGTTGAGTTCTTATTACAATGGGGCAGTTGTTGTGGAACTTGATATTAATATCGGTCTTTATATAAACATCCCAATTTTTTTGTAACTCATTGTAATTTAACTTATAAAACAGTCATTAAAACTATCTTAGAAGAAGCTATTATCCAGTTTAGTGGTTTATACATGTTAATTCTCAAGAAGTGAATCTTTCCCTTATGCTTTGAGATTAAGAATTTTTCTGTAAATATTTAGGATAAAGTGATGGGGATTGATTTAGATGTAAATTCAGTTTTATATGTGGGTATTACCCCTTTTGGGGTTAGATGTTAAAAATAATCAAGTTGCTATCTTTAACTCGAATTTTGACTCAAAAAATATTTCTATTATAAAGCTAAATACAAAATATGCTGCTGTATCTAAAGCAGCGTTAAATTAGTTAATTTGTATAAAAATTTTTAAAAAATAAAGTATAATATATGCCTCAATTTTATTTATACGATTTTAATCTTTAATATGGATATCAGGAGTAAATAAGTTATAAAGAATTGTGTAATATATCAAACTTTTGATAATAAAATAAACCTACAGCAGTATATATCTCTATCAACAGGATATAGATAAGTATTTTAAAATTCTAATTTTTATAAGGATTACAAGTAAAAAATCAATCACTATTTTTTTTGTAAACAATAGTGATTGATTAAAAGTATAATTTATAAATTAATCAGTACGTATTACTTTTTTAAAACCCCCACTAAAAAACAGTAAGAATAAATCTAGCAAAATAGGTAAAAAATTAGATAATTTTTATAGATTACAAACTAGGGTAATTAGGCTGAATGAAGAAAGTTAAAGAGACTCGATTTAAAGAATCATAAAATATAAAAATTAATTATTAATTATTAATTATTGATCAAAAAAATTTAAAACCTCTATAAATTAAACATGAGTTTTATTAATTAAACAAGAAATATTCTGGTCAGCATTTAGTTTAAATTCAAGGTATATATACTAAAAATTAATAAATTATCAAAATAATCTTAAAATTAGTATTTTTAGTATTTTTAACAATAAAATTTTTGCAAATTAGAAACTAGATACTTGACAAGTAATTTAAGTATATTAATTAATATCATTTCAATAATAATTGAAAATCATAGATAAAATAGGTGATCGCTATTTTTTAGTTATCATGTTATTATATTTCCAATCCTGAAAAAACTGACCTAATGATGAGAATATATTATCTCCCGATTTTATTAAGAAGGAGAAAATATTTTCTATGAAGTTAACAAGCAATTAATTAATAGAAAACCTACTTCTGTCAAAGCTATTCTGATTATCAACTTTCCAGATAAGTGGGAGCATTTCATGTATTTTATAAAACGATATATTTAAAAAACACCCGTGAGTTTAGTAAAAATTAGTCTATATTTATAAAATAAAATTTATAGATCTATTTTTATGAAAAAAACCGTAATTACTATTAATAATAGTCCCATAGTTGCAACCGAACTACAGTAATAAATTCATTGAACCAAGTCTAAAAGATATTGGTAATCAAGTAATTAGTCATTGTATTTATTTCTGAGTAACCAAAATAAATTTATAAATAAAAAAATATTTTAATGTACTAACCTAAATGTAGTTATTGTAAATGGAAGAACTGTAATTGCGTAGCAAGGTACAACTAACGATAAATGCCGTATAAGTTTTATTAACCAACACCAGTATTTGGGAAATCATTTCAGTTATTAAGTTACTAAAAAATAGATTTACTAGCTATAGTATCGAGTATGATAGCAGGTATTCATAAACACCTTTTAATTTTTTCTTTTTATAAGTAAAAACCTATTTATTTGCAAATAAGTTATTTTTAACTAATGACGAACCACCATTTTTCCGTGCCTGGTAAGCTCGAATTCTACTCCACGCCATATCACTGTTCTTTGAGTAAATGATAACGCCCAGAATACTAACCCTAGTATATCGCGAAATGGCAATAAATAGAGACTTTTAATTCCCTCAGTATCTTCCATTTTCCAGGAAGTTATTCCTGCGGTTATAAGGCGAATAGTTACAACTACTATTAAATTATATAGCGCAATTATATCTCCTCGAATTAAGAAAAATAATAAGGCAAAGGGAATACTTCTAATAAGAATAGTTGCAATAAAAGGAAAAGGTCTTGCCAAATAAGTATTTTGATCCCAATATACTTGGTGATCCCACCAAGTACGCGAGTTTTTTAGATCTACAACTACATCAATAATATAAGGTAACAAAATCATATTTTTACCAGAATTACATACTCTTCGTCCTATTTCATAATCTTCCACTAAGTAATCTGCTAGGCTTTCTAAGCCGCCTATTGTTTCTAGAGTAGATTGTCTAATGGCAATAGAAGGACCCAAGCAAGCATTAGAAGCTCCTGTCACTTTAGCAAAAATAACACTAGGTATAAAGTCAGCATTGATAGTCAGAAGTTCCATTTTTTCAAACCAGTGATTACCTCTGATTGCTTTAAACAAAGTACAGACACATCCTACTCCAGGATCATCTAAAGGAGCTACAATCTTTCTAAGATAATCGGGTTGTAAATTAGTATCACTATCACTGATAATAATAATGTCGTGACGAGCTTTTTTTATGGCTCCTAAAAGATTATTAACTTTTCCATTAGCTCCTACTTCAAGAGTACTCACTACTAGAGAAATTCGATCTGAACCAAATTCTTCTTGGATTTCTTTCAGAATAGAAAAAGCAGGATCTTCAGGATCTTGAACTGAATAGATAATTTGATAGTTCGGGTAATCCTGAGTGGCAATGGTGCGTAAATTGTGTTTCAAATTTTTTTCTAGTCCTCTAACTGGCTTAAGAACGGTTATGGGTGGGGTAAAATTACAGATGACATTTGGCTTCGAGTTCTTCAGAAAGTGTTGAATTGTGAAAACTGTTAGGATTGAAAATATAGCTCCCCCTAGAATGGGAACTAAGCAAATAAATTGTAAAATTTGAGCTAAACTAAACACTTGTTTGTTCTTTCCTCACACGGTATGTATAAATAATATTAAGTTGTCCTAAATTAAGAAGATCATAACTAAAAGTTGAATAACTGTAAACTTCATCTAGGTTCTTATCTAGCGATGCCTAACCTAGTATTCAATGACTGACTAGGAAAACAATATAAATAAGCCTATAGGTTCTTTAGTTTAATAAAAATAAACTAAACTTTTTGCCTTAATTCTATACGATGATAAGGTAGTTCATGTTAATATGAGTCGTTGTTATAGAAAGTTTCTACAGTGGTCTTAACAGGACTTCTCATTAGACATAGTTTTTTCCTTTAACGTCCTTGTATGATTGGGATAAGAATCTTCTCTAAATCAGCGTTTGTGAACTGAGTTTTTGTTATCCCTATTTCTAAGAGGGATTTAAATATCAAAGAAATTTTCTAACATAAAAGGTAGACTAAGGACTACTATATTGAAAGTGAGCGCATCCTATCCTTTGCAATCTCTCAAAGCAGGAAACTGGTTTAAGCTAATTTGTGGGGCGAGTTTCCAAGACCTGCCAGCTATTCGTACTCTTGTTTTAGCTTATGCCTTGGCCGGGGCTGACTGTGTTGACGTGGCTGCTGATCCTGCTGTAGTCACCGCTGCTAAGGAAGCGTTAAATATAGCTAAAAAATTAGTAAATAATCAAAAATATCCGATATTTTCCCAAAAAAGAACACTTTGGTTGATGGTAAGTTTAAATGATGGAGAAGATCCTCACTTTCGAAAAGCTTACTTTGATGCTCAACATTGTCCTTCAGATTGTTTCCATCCGTGTGAGACAATTTGTCCTCCTAGAGCTATTATCGAAATTAAACGAGGGAGTTTTGGGGTTCTAGAAAGCCGTTGTTATGGGTGTGGTCGTTGTATCTCTATCTGTCCTTATCAATTGGTTAAAACCCGTTCCTATTTAGTCTCTCCAAAAGAAATGATTCCCCTTATTCAAAGAATGGGTATTGATGCCATAGAAATTCATACTCAAGTGGGACGAGAAACCCAATTTAAACAATTATGGCAGGCTATAGCTCCTTGGATTAGTCATCTTAAATTGCTCTCTATTAGCTGTCCCGATGGATGCGGGTTAATTGAATATCTTCATTATCTCTACGATATAATTTCCCCCTTGCCCATCCCCTTGATTTGGCAAATGGATGGTCGTCCCATGAGTGGGGATATTGGGAAAGGAAGTACCCACGCAACGATTAAGTTAGCTCAAAAAGTTCTCAATGCTCAAATACCTGGATTTGTTCAACTCGCAGGAGGAACTAATAATCACACTGTTTCTAAATTAAGAGAGATAGGACTTTTAACCCCTTCAATTTCTTCTACTTTGGTTGTGTCTGGCATTGCTTATGGTAGTTATGCTCGCTCAGTACTATCCCCTATAGTAAGACAGTTGGAAACCCAATCAATAAACTTAAACCTCCAATCCGTTTTAGAAGACCAACCTGATTTACTTTTAAAAGCTTTTAAAATTGCAAAATTTATAGTTTTATCCCTAAAGTCATCTAAATTTTAAAATATGTTTGGTTTTTGACTTATTGACGACGTTCTCTAAATTATGTTAGACCCCACAATAGATACTTTTTTAAATCCTTCTAAACGAATGCAAATTATTGATGATCTCAATAAGCTTCTAGAAATTCTACCTTCCACTATTCGATCTAAAATTGAGCAATATTCTCAGCACGAAAACTTAATTGAAGTAGTAATGGATTTAGGAAGATTGCCTGAAGCACGTTTTCCCGATAGAGCATTGTATCTAGGAGATATTCCCGTTTCTGCTAAAGATTTGAATTATAGTATTGAGCGCGTTGGGCATTTTAGTGGCGATAACCGGGCTGGAATTGAGGGCACTCTACACCGTATTAGTGCTATTCGCAATCGCAGTGGAGAGATTATCGGTTTAACCTGTCGTATGGGAAGGGCTGTTTTCGGAACCATCACCTTAATTCAGGATTTAGTAGAAACAGGAAAATCTCTACTGATGTTAGGTCGTCCTGGGGTAGGGAAAACTACCGCTTTACGGGAAATTGCACGGGTATTAGCCGATGATTTACATAAAAGAGTCGTGATTATTGATACTTCTAACGAAATTGCCGGAGATGGAGATATTCCCCATCCTGCTATTGGTTGTGCCCGACGGATGCAAGTAGCTAGTCCTGAATTACAGCACAGAGTGATGATTGAGGCAGTGGAAAACCATATGCCAGAAGTTATTGTTATTGATGAAATTGGAACTGAACTTGAAGCATTAGCCGCCCGTACTATTGCTGAAAGGGGAGTTCAGTTAGTGGGAACTGCCCACGGTAACCGTATTGACAATTTGATTAAAAATCCGACTCTTTCTGATTTAGTTGGAGGTATTCAGGCGGTAATACTGGGAGATGAGGAGGCCAGACGACGTGGTTCGCAAAAAACTATATTGGAGAGAAAAGCTCCTCCCACCTTTGAAATCGCTATTGAAATGTTAGAACGTCAGCGTTGGGTGATTCATGAAGACGTCTCTCAAACTGTTGATCTTCTCCTGCGTGGTGGTAAACCTACCCTCCAAATCAGAACGGTTGACAACTGCGGACAGCTCCAAATTACCCAGGAAACCCCGGAGAAATCTTCTAATAATGTTTTGGAAGGACATTCTTTTCTAGAGGCATCAAAATATCCGACAAGATGGCGTACATCAGGGAAAATGAGTCCGATAGCCCCTTTTCTCAGCCAACAAAAGAAAGAACTATCTTCAGAATTTGATCGTCTGTTAGATGCTTCCTGGCATCAACTAGAGCCAACTAACCACAAGGTACGTACTCCAGGTCCGAATGGAGAAGATTGGCCCGTATACATTTACCCTTACGGTATTGGACGATCACAGATTGAACAAGTAATCGACATTCTCAATCTTCCGATTGTGTTAACTAAGGATTTACGTGGTGCTGATGTGGTGGTAGCCTTAAGATCACAGGTGAGAAACCAATCTAAGCTACGTCAAATTGTTAAGGTTCGTCAAATTCCCATTTATGGGATTAAATCTAATACCATTCCTCACATTACCCGAACTTTACAGCGAATTTTAGGTATAGATGAACTAAAAATTTCTGAAACAGCCGATTTACGCTTGTTTACCCGTTGGGGTAATGATGATGAGTTAGAGGCTTTAGAAGAAGCTAGGTTAGCTGTAGAAAGAATTGTGCTGCCCCAAAAACAACCTGTAGAATTATTACCACGATCGCCTAAAGTAAGAAAAATGCAACATGAATTAGTAGAACATTACCGTTTACAATCTGATAGTCTTGGAGAAGAACCTAACCGTAGACTACGAATCTATCCCGCTTCAGTCTAACTAAAATACTCAGTAAAGTAGACATAGTTGATCCTAGCGAAATTTTAATAAAAATAGTTTGATTTAGTTATTCATTATGATTTATAATGTTTTTTACTTTAGGCGCTAAGTAACTTATCTCGTATTACAACTATAGTTGTAATAGTTATTGAGTCTATTTATCAAAGAATTAATCTTCAAGATATTGCAGCAGCGATGAGATCGACAAACGGCAATCATATTTACTAATAAACTAATTTTTTTTAACCTTATGTAAGCGAAATAAACTTTTAGAATGTTATTTTAAAAATTAGTATCATGTGTTATTTATGGTTTTTATTCATTAATAATAGTATCGTTACAGAGAATAAGTGAACCGTTGAATTTCTTTGACATCTTGGAGGTGATGGTATTCTTTTGGCTAATAAAAGAGGGGCTATTCCTCATCGCTTATCGGAAGTAACCAGAAAATTAGTTTTGGCGTAGAATGTTATTAAATCCCCTGTTGGATCAAGTAGAACAGCTGTTTTAATTGTGCACTTAACAATGGCTTTAGTTTAACGAATATTTTTAGGTAAAATTATAGTACGGTTCGGAAAAGTAAGTGAGGAATTTGTTCAGTTTTTTATGATGTTAATTTTAGGCTCTTTTGTATATGATTAATTCTAAGTTCTCTATAAAAATTTAGCCGATATAAAGTTAGGATTCAGACTGAGTATTAAGCTCATGTAATTTTTGACCGATTAAACAATAAGAAATACTTAAAAAGTTTCTCCTGTTCAAGAGGGGCATAAAAACTATTTACACTGCCTAACACCAATACTAAATTGTTTCTAGAAGACTTATTATATTGTAGTTAATCCTTGATAAATATTGAAATTTTAAAAATATTCTGTAACCCATGGTTTAATGTGCTTTCTAATTCTAATTCTAATTCTAATCTTATTCTTAGTGAAGTCTTTAGTATTTTACTTTTGATTAACGTATTACTAATTAAACTAATTTGAGTTGAATCAAGCTCTAATAATTCTCTTACATTAATTGCGATGTTATTTGGCAATTTTAAAAATAAGTAACGGTGGAAGACCAAGCAATATCCTCAATATTATAATTAGCGTTATAAAAAACTACAGGATATAAAAAATACTTTGAAAACAAAATTATACCTTCTCTACATGACTTTAAGCATGATTGACTTATTGTCAGTGCTAAATGTAATAATAATCACATTAATTCTTGAGTAAAAATTTTTCTATAATTGTTTGGTTATGGGGTTTTCATCTAATGTTGACTAATGTTTAACCCGCCGTATCTTTTTGAGTTGCAAGAGGTTAGGCTTTTAAAACCTTAACTTAATCTATTACAGCAACTATTATAATCTATGTTAATTAACACACGATATTTACTGAATTTTTTTAGTATTTATTGATTATAAGCGCTATTTCAAGAAAGTGTTTACTAAAGTAAAGTAAACCTCAAAGGATAAGACTTTAAATATAGTTTTTAGGTAACCAATGACTAGAAATCACTGGTTACTAATTATCCTTAGATAATTTTGGCAACCCGTAGACTAAAATACAATCCCAAGGCGATAAATGTGAATACAATGAGGTATCCTACAAAAGCAACGAGAGCAAAAGTAGACATTTTTGACAATTCCTGATGATAATGATCATTGAGTTATTGTACTCGAGAATGCTCCTCAATAGATACCCTTATTTGATGGGGATATTTTTTTCAAAATAGTTTTCTGATCTGAACTAATACCTTTTAATTTTGGGATAGCAAAATTAACGCCTTGTAAAGCATCTCCTTGAAAATTAACTATATCTAATTTTGGTTCTTCTAAATCTCAGTCACTAAGAATAGTATTTATTAAATTAGCTTCTAGAAAATATAAATGAGATTATGAGTCAAGGTAAACTACCAGAATTTCTATATGTAAATTTAAAATTTATACTAAATAAATTATTTTTTATAAATTCTATGTCTAATAATTATTAATCACAATTAATTTATAGTTTTTTATTTGAATAAAATACCTTTTTTTGAAAAAAAGTCATAAAAAATACTAGGATCAGAAAATTAATCTATATGTAAAAGTAAAGATTTTTAAATATAAAATAAAAAGTTAATTATCTAATAAAGAGTATTTTAGCTAAATAATTAGCGCCTTAGTAAGGCATTTAAATTCAACTCAGTACTAAAATTTTTATTTTTTTTAAAAATACTAAATAATCTTTATGTAAAAGATAGTTATAAAAAATTGATATAAAATTTTTATAAAAAAATATCGATAACTAGGTTTTAAAAAAAAATAATTAAAATACCCTTTAAGTATATCAAGCAAGGCAATATAAACAACTTCATTTGTATTATCTAATCTGAATAGATTGACAGCGAATATCACTATTTTAGTTATTATTTATTTTTATATTTTATTGATTAACAGTTAGAATCTTTTATTGTTGATGTATTCCAGCTTATGATATTATCGTCTACAATTAATAATTATCGATAATTACTGACAAGGACAAGTTGATTCGTGATATCTTCAATTCTTGAAGTTAAACTACCACATGCCTCATATCAAGTTGTGATCGGCTCAAACATTCTCAGTAAATTAGGGAGTTATCTTGAACGCCTCGATCTGGGTCAAAAAATTCTTTTAATTTCTAATCCAGAAATTTTTGACTATTATGGGGATATATTAGTCGAATCTCTCACAAAATCGGGGTTTGAAGTGTTTAAACATTTGATTCCTTCTGGAGAGCCCTATAAAACTCTAGATATGATTGCCCGAGTTTATGATACTGCCCTAAAAAATCGTTTCGAACGGTCATCAACCATGGTAGCCCTAGGAGGGGGAGTTATTGGTGATATGACAGGTTTTGCAGCAGCTACATGGCTTAGAGGCATCAACTTTGTTCAGGTTCCCACGTCCCTTTTGGGAATGGTAGATGCTTCTATTGGGGGCAAGACAGGGGTTAATCATCCTCAAGGAAAAAACCTGATTGGGGCATTTTATCAACCTCGTTTAGTGTTTATTGATACCTTTTTATTAAAAACTTTACCCGTGAGAGAATTCCGCGCAGGAATGGCGGAAGTGATTAAATATGGAATTATTTGGGACCAAGACTTATTTAGCCAATTAGAAGAAGCCACAGTCCTTGATAATTTAGATAGTTTAAGTCAGGAATTATTACAGACTATTCTAACCCGATCTTGTCAAGCAAAGATAAATGTGGTAAGTAAAGACGAAAAAGAAGCAGAGTTACGGGCTATTTTAAATTACGGTCATACTATTGGTCATGCGATAGAAAGTTTGACTGGGTATGGAATAATCAATCATGGAGAAGCAGTAGGAATGGGAATGGTAGCGGCAGGCAAAATTGCTGTTAAGTTACGATTATGGACTGAGCAAGAAGCTGGACGGCAAGATAATTTAATTGCAAAAGTAAAATTACCAACTGCTTTTCCTGAAATGTTAAAAATTGATGAAGTTATTAATGTTTTACGGACTGATAAGAAAGTTAAAGCTAGTAAAGTTCGTTTTATTCTTCCGACAGAAATTGGGAAAGTTATTATTAGTGATAACGTTTCATCTGAAGTTATCAGAGAATGTTTATTTTTCTAGAGATTGATTTATTATCTACTGCTCTTATACTAAAAAAAACTTGACTATCAAACTAAGTTAGTTAAACAGTTTATTCTAGTAAACTTTATAAAGTTTTTATTTAATCACCATATAAGATATTGCTTATGTTTATATTATTGATAGTTTGATAACACAATATTTTAGGCATATTTTTATTTTAACCAATTTTTAACTATTACTTGGTCTTCTTCGCTATGATTAATATCAGCTTTAGTATTGGATATTATCTTCTATCGTTTCAGTATAACGACGAAATAATTATACTGCTTCATTTGGCTCGACAATAAGCAATTCTTCCATCTGCTAATGTTAACCATGTGATCGAACTCATTACCGCTTCGATAAATTTATGATTATGGATTTAGGTTTTATATCAGTTAAGTAATGATTTAAGGGGATGATAATTCCTGTCATGGTTTTAAGTTTTAAAATATTAGTTTTTTGCATATATTAAGTTTGTTAATTAATTTCAGCCAGAACTAAGAGTTTATAGCATAAATTTTTATTATGAATAATATCATATCTTTTAAAATTAGATAATTATTTAAAATACGCATATTTTTAAAAAAAATTTATGTTTTTTACAATAAACCGGGGTATTTTTCTTATTATACAACGCCAAATAAGGCGATCTATAATTAAGGATAAAATTTTGACTTTGTGTGCGGTTTACTGACTCAATAAATAGTAATATATAGGAATATTATTAATATTATTTTTTTAAAGGTTTATAAACTACTATTTTAAATAAAAAATAACAGTTTATAAATTAATAAACTGTTATTTTTTAGCCTCAGTATGTATTTAGTAATATAACCGGATAAAGACATAAATATCCAGGGTTTATTTGCTTTAAAAGTAATATTACTGTATACAAAAAAATCTAAATAAATTAACGCTGTTAACATAATGGCAGAGAAAAGTATTATTTATGATAATCTAAAAAAAAGTAACCTAAAAAATATAAAAGATTCGGCAATATAACGGGCAGATAATTAAGGATTTTTTTTTATAAACTTATAACACTGATAAAGAAAATTGTGACTAATCAATGAGACTATATAGAAGATTTTAAAAAACCACGCAAAAAATTGCTATCTGATGTCAGCCTCAAATTTTCACTTAATAGGGGGACGAATAAAAATGAAGTATGAATGAACATCAATGTCACAATACTTCAACAGTAAATTCAAGAAAAGAAGGAGTTATAATCATCACTGAATGTTATCAAATTTTTCCAACATAGTTTAGAACAGTGGCAATCACAGCATACACATAACAATTCATGATCTCGGTTTTCGGTGGGCTAAAATTGATAATTCAGATATTTCTATGGAAACGTCAGGATTGAAACAATCTCAAAATTAATAAAATTTGTAGACTCCATAAAATCGATCTTAATTTAACAATTGAAAAAACATTTGTTAGTTGTAATAGTCCAATATTTTGCAACCCAAAAGACCAAAATCATCAAATAGATATAGTTATTGCTACCAAATCACTATAGGCACTATTGAACTATTTTAGTTTGCTTATTTTAACTTAAACTTCAGAACTAGTACTGCTAAACAGCTTGGTAGATTCAATATTACTTTCTTTACAGAAATATGAACAAAAAAACTCCTAAAATAGATTATTGGTCATAGAACACTTTTCAATATCAAAATACTTTTCATTCAATTACAGGATGATATAAAAAGTATAGTAAAAGTGTATAAATCTTAAAAAAGATAAACATCTTCCTGTTGTCTGTTGTTTCTTGCTTTTCCTGAAAAAGTTACCCATAAGTAACTCTCATGATTTTTAATAAATGTTGATTTTAACCATTTGAAAGTCTCCTACTTTCTTGTTCTTGGTAAGATAGCTTTTAATTATTTTTAAAAGAATAGAAGTTTAACTTGACTTTTCTTTTTTTAAATTATGCGCTGATATTACAAATATGCACAACTATAAAAATAAATAGTTTCAGAAGACGAGTAGTCGACAATTTATACCATGGAAAACGTACTTTCTTCAGAAGATATGGATAATTTGATCAAAATAATTTATTGTCATATTTTTTTTTATGCGTTACTAAAAGACTGCAGAACTTTTCTCTAATTTTAACTTTCTAATGAATAGATTACCGTTTAGAGCTTTATTGGTAGATTATTGTTGTACAACACCTTGATTTAAAGTTTATAGGAAAATACTTCTTTGTTGAACAGGGTCTTCAATAAATTACTCAATAGTGGCAAGTATATCGAAAACTTCGGTAAAGATATCTTCTCTTGTCAACGTCATCGAAAATTAACTTAATAAGCTCAAGAATCATTCCCCTTTAATATTCAATCTTTCCATAATAATAACTATTATGCTAGTATTTCTTCGGTATTTGCTAACATTATTCGGTTAAGTGAAATTCGTCGCTTTATTCCTAGATAAAAAAATAAAGTTCGGCTTTCCTTTACTGTCCCTAAACATGGCGTACAATTTACCTGGTTTTAAAGGAAATCTTACCTTCAGGTTGTTTATTAAGAATATTAATATTGCAACTTCTATATCTCGACGTCAATTGATTTGTTCGAGGATGAATCTCAAGCATAAAAGTTGAACGATAAGAGAAAGTAGTGGATGAGCAGAATGATTAAGTAATATAAGCTTAATTATTCTGTAGATTGGTTAATTTTTTTTATTTTTATGTCACGTTAGTTTTATAAATTTTTATAAAAACTACTATAATTTTTTTAGTAGTTTGGTAAACTAAGTTTAGTTTTAAAACTTGTAAGTATGAACTAAAAAAATTATTCTTCATTAATTAATTCCTCAACTTTTCTAAGTTAGCAGAGAAAAAGTAAACTCGTTGTCTAAATTTATTAGTTTGATCTAAGATGTGGTAAGATTACCATCAAAGATAAACTATAAAAGTTTTGCCCTACATTAAACTAAAAATCAAGATAGCTCTTGAATAAAAAAGTTTAATTTATAATCTTATCAGCTAGCTGTTAATATATCTTGGCAATCAGTTTATGTATTATCTCGAAACTGTTGCGTCAAGCTACTAAAAAAAAGGGTATTTCTCAATTTAAGAAATATAGTCATTATTGTTGAGACTAAACTAACAAACTACAAGTTACCTGATGATAAGAGAACACTGATTTATCATGTGGCAAAACTTAACTTAAAGATGTTAACACAATGTAAAAATAAAACGATCAAATATACTTTGACGTCAATTTTATCTAAAGGTAGGTAGTTTATATAAACTAATAATTTTGCCAGAATTTATTATATTGTTTTTATGACGATTTATCCCAATTTTACTACTCAAAATTTTTAAATTTGTAGCATAAGGGTTCAAAGTTAATTAGTTATCAAAACTTATCAATATCTTAACTATAAAACTGTCTTAGACAGAAATTATGATGAATCAATAAATGTTTTAAAAAAAGTCCTAATATTTAGGTAATTATTTTTTCGGTAGTGTGGAACATTTGTAAAACAATTAAAATATTTTGAAAGAGTCCAATCTCTGAGTTCTTAAAAAGATAAAGACATTGAGAATCCAAGCTGTCCCGTTGAGCAAAAAATTCATAACAATGATATGGAAAGAATCCCCCACTACAATTACAGCTCTTAGTGGGGGAAGTATGTTAATGATTATCGATACTCTCCATGCTTAAAGGAACTAAATCTCCGTGAATGGTCAATCCCAATAACATAAGTTCGTTTTCTGGAATCAGGTTGCCTGTGAGAACACAGCTTTCATCTTTTCTGGCAAAGGCTTCGATGGTAGCACGAATATCCATTTTAGAAAAATTAGGTCGGTAATTTCCCGATTTCTGTTGTACATAGTTCCAAAGAATATCTCTGATCAATGCTTGATAACCCTGGTTTCCGGCTAATTCTTTGAGCTTTTGTTTTAAGGTTTGTTCTAAGCGAATACTGGTAACTTCCATCTCGGTTGTCGAAATCCGTGGAAGGGTTCGCATAATGTTTGTCTCCAAAAAGTGTGGATGCATGTGCTACAAGTGTATATGAGTACCTCATTGACAAACAAGTAGAAGTTATGAATTAAAAATTATGTTGGAATATATGCTTATTGACACGGATAAAGTTATTGCTGATATATTATGTTCATTGAAACCTATTTAATGAACATAATATTATTAAATATAAGGAAACTAAATTTTAGATTAAATCTTCTAAAATAAGATTTTAATTTGCTTGAAGAGATAATTTTTCTAAAATTAAATAAAAGTATATAAGGTACCACAAAAAAATAATTAAGATTACCTTGTATTGTATAATTATAAATTTATTAATTTCACAGGATTTTTTAAATATTTAGTATTTTATTAATAAATAAATAGTTTGGTTTTTATTTAAAAAACAAACTATTTGTTAACTTAATCTTTCTGGAAAGATAGAATATAAAATTGAACACTATTATTCTGTTAATAGCTTTTGCAATACTTTCACTTTCCCTAAAATCTCTGAATAATTATTTATTAAAAAATAAACTACTATATCATAATCATATTTTTTATCTTTGATATTGGTAATTATTTTATACATTATTTAGTTTTATTATTCCAAAATTTTAGTTTTATTTATCTTTTTTGTTTGTGAGTTAAACCTAATATAATTTATAGTAAAATTAACTTTGTATAAGAATAATTATTGTTCATATATTTAATAATATTTATTAAATATATGAATATGACCTTTATTTTTATTTTTTAATAATATTTTTATTATTAATAGTATTTGATTGTGTTTAGTAAGTTTCTGTTAGATTCAAGTTAATTCAAGAATTAACTTGAATCTATATAAATAGGCAAGAAATATCTAGAATAGATATTTCTTGCCTATTTAGTATGAAGTCGAAAAAATCATTATTTAACGTTATTTTCATTGCTATTGTTAGTTTTTATAGAAGTATGGATCAATGGGTATAGTCATTCCCTATGAATCACTGATCAGATCCCTAGTAGTGGATAATATTTAGCATTTACCTTTGAGCGCGATGGAAATTGAGACATCCATCTTTATGATTTGCAACAAAGTCATTTGGTTTCCCTTTCTAACCTAGTCTCCGTCGAAAAAATTAAAGCTTAAATTAGCTTTGATTAGGCGGTAATCAAGGTTATGTAGCCTATATTTTGACCAAATAAGGTAAACTTTTATAATTTATAATCAAGATCTGAATGTTGATACAGATCTTGATTAAGATTAATATTAATATTTAAGATTTTGCTAAACAAATAACTATTAGCAAGGGTAAAAAAAATAGCTTTTAAAACTAGTTAACTGGGTCGGTAAAATATTATAAATACAGTCAAAATAAATAAAATTTATTATTTTTAAATAGTATTAAATATGGTTTTATTTGAATAAGTATTTTATTTTTTAATATGTGTAATTTTTCCTTTATGGAGTAATATTATCTACCTATAAAAAAATATTATTTTCGAATTTTATCATAATTTTAGTTGATAAAAATTAGATTTTTATCCGTTTTTAACTTTATTTGTTAATAATATTTACTGTTTTTTATTATATTTTTTTAAAAAATATAAAGCTTAGGTATCGTAGTTGGGTTTATTGAAGCAAAAAATTTTTATTTTTTCTATTATTTTGTACTATTTTAGTTACTTTGTAGTGTAAATTTTAACTATAAAATAATGAAATACCTAATAGGGATTATTTAATTACTCCTTTTATAATCATAAAGTTGTACTAAAATTTTTATGTTGTGCTATATTTGCTATCATTGCAGCTTGTAGTATTAACCTATATAATATTTTTTTATATATAAACTAATCTCTTACATTTCAGTTAAAACTTTTTTTAAAAAATCAAATAACTATTCTACTATCTTTCCATATCTTCTTGCTTCTATGATTTCTACGCTCACTCCTCTATATAAATCTACTAATACTACATAATAATTTTCTTATTCTTTAATTATAAGAATTTCATTAAATGTTAACTGTTTCAATATATAATATTTCTTTTATAAATTTTTAATTTCAATTTTTGAATATTTTTTATTTACTTATTTTATTGCCTTCAATTGTACACATAATATAAAAAATATATTTTGAATATATTTTTTATATACTTTTTGTTTAAAAAAGATGTTTTCATAATTAATTTTATAGTAGATACTATTATCGACTCAAGATAAAGTAAATATACAATAGTTGATTTATCATCATAGTGAAATTTATGGGTATTTATGATACAACATAATAATTTTATTTTTATCTTGCTTAAAACCTAATAATTGGCAATATTAACTTCTCTTAAACTTAAAATTCTACTCATTAAATTGAATTAAGTATTTTATATTTTAGATATAAAGTAAGTTAAATTTTAAGTTTAAAATAATTTGATCTAAACAAAGAAGCCGCTGCTGTACTACTTATATAGTACAGCAGCGGCTTTTAATCTATTAATAGAGTATAATTTATGGCATAACTTGTATCACTACAACAAAGAGAAATTTAATTTTAATTAACCTAGAGTTTGATCGCATAGATATACACGCGTAATGTAGCTTTTTGAGTTAAAGTCTGGAGAAATCTCCGGTTTCGAACTGGATTATTTAACCAAAAACCTCAGTGATCACACTAGTCGAATGATTGAAGTCTATAATACTGAAGTTAACTTGATGACTGTACATAGAAAAAAATAATCAATTAAATCTTCTAAAATTAGATAATTGATGTTGCGAAGATGTACCTTGATCCATCGTTGAGTTATAATGCTCAAACTACGTTAGTAGATAATAAGTCACTTTACTTAATCAAACGATAAATGACTATTCCAACCTTTACTCATTCTTTTTTACCTGACCATCAGTCTCCTATTAGTTCCTCAACTCAGCTGCGCTCACAAACAAAGATAGAGTCTAATTCGGTAAAACAACTGAGCAAATCCTATCAAGGATATCAAGCAATACAGCAACTCAAATATTTACATCTAGAAGCCGAAATTGACGTTCTTCTACAAGAGTTACAGACAATGAAGCAAAATAATCAAATGGAGAGTTAATCCTAATCAAAGATAATAAAAGGCAATCAATCTGATTGCCTTTTATTATCTTTGATTACATACAAGCATAAAATTAAAAGTTAAACTGCTGCTAACTCTGGCTGAGGACGCTTGCTGTTTCGAATTTTTTTAATAGCTTCCTCATAGCTAGAAGCTTTAAATATCGCTGATCCGGCAACAATAGCGTTAGCACCTGCTTCTAACACTTGCCAAGTATTGTCTGGTTTTAAACCTCCATCGACCTCAATCCAAGGATCTAGTCCGCGATCATCACACATCTGACGAAGTGTATTGATTTTGCCTATCATTTCGGGAATAAAGCTTTGACCGCCAAATCCTGGATTAACACTCATAATCAGTACTAAGTCACATAGTTCCAAAACGTGCTCGATGAAGTTTAAGGGAGTAGAAGGATTAAGAACTACGCCAGCTTTTTTCCCTAATTCTCGAATTTGTCCTAGGGTCCGGTGTAGATGCGGGGAAGCGTTATGTTCGGCATGAACAGAAATGATATCAGCACCAGCCTGGGCAAAATCAGCAACATATTTTTCAGGTTCAACGATCATTAAGTGAACATCCAAAAGCTTGTTAGTGTATGGACGAATCGCCTTAATGACTAGTGGACCAATAGTGATGTTAGGGACAAAACGACCGTCCATGACATCAACATGAATCCAATCAGCTCCTGCTTTGTCTACGGCTCGAACTTCTTCTCCTAAAAGGCTGAAGTCAGCTGAAAGAATAGAAGGGGAAATTACGATGGATTTAGTAGATTGGCTCATAACTTTAGAATGTTCTTCAATGGCTCGCTTGTGATATTAATTTTAACAAAGTTCTAAAAATATACCTAATCATGATTTATATAGATAGCTATAATTGTCTTATTCTATCTTGGTTGACTTTAGGATTAAAATCAATTATAAATCTTACTAAGAAGCCAATTGAGAATAATACCTAAAATCAAAAAGTTATTATTGTATTACATAGAGGTTGTCATAATTTGTATTATAGGTTGAAACTAAGATGAATATTTATTGAACGTACAATTATGGTCACAGTTAAATAAAGAAGAACAAAAATAATCAAAAATATATCAGTCACTAAAAATTTAGTTAAACAAATAAAATAGGAAAAAGTCAATAATTTCAAATAACTATCTCAGATAGGTTACATTTATATTTTTTAATGTATAAAACTGCTAATCAACCAAAATACAACAAGTGTAACGATGCCTGTTAGCTGATCTGGAGCTAAAATAATACTAAAATTAGTATTCTTGAGTAAACTAATAATAATTGTCCCTGATACTATACCGATGAATAAACCAATGATAGTTATGAAAAAAGCTCTTGCAAAACGTTGCTCTTTACGGTTAAGAAAATAGATATTGGCAAAAACCCCTAAAACCAAAATAAAAGGAATTTTACTGGAAGATATAAGCATAATAAAGGTACTTAAAGCTGTAAATATCCCAGCCATCCCAAAAATATCATTAAAAGATGGTGTATCAATCAAACTTTGTAACCACGGGAGAGAATCATCTAAGGATAAAAAAAGAGGAGTTGAAGATATTTCTAGTGATTTTTCTGGGAAACGTATACGATCTGGCACTTTAATTTTTCCTTCTTGTCTCATTCTAAGACGATCCATAATAATGGCATCATAGGCTACTTCAATGGTTTCAACTACTTTATTATCTTCACGATACTTTTGCCTCAAGTGATTTTTAGCTTCTTGGATTTCTTCAAATGAGGCTGAATCATTAATTCCCAGGACCTCATAGGGACTTTGTTCACTCATCTAAAATTTCCTCTTAGAACATTTCTCTAGCTTATTTAAGCTACTCAACAAATTAAACGACAATTTTGAGATTGTCTATTTTTTTTGCGTATTATTAATCGTCTCCTTTGTAGGATTGTTTAAAAAAGATGGTTGAACAGTTGTATTTTCTTCTAATTGGGCTTTCATCGTGACAGAATTTTCTAACTTTTGGGCTTCACGTTTAAACTCATTTTCAAACTCTTTAGAGGCTTCTTGGAAGCCTCTAATAGCTTTGCCTAAACTCCGTCCAATTTCTGGCAGTTTCTTGGGTCCGAAGATTAATAAAGAAACTGCAAAAATCAACACCATTTCTGGGAGTCCAATACCAAAAACGTTCATAAACATTCCTCTACATTAGTTAATGACCATTGTTGATCTGTGACGATGGCTAACACTCACACTGTTATCCTAAGTAAACTGACCCAGCAGCATATTTAATAACGACTTTTAAAACCCGATAAAAATGATAAGTTATAAGTTAACTATTAACCTATTAAATTCATGGAGCTTTACACTAAAAAAACTAATCTCCTATAAACTGCAATCGAGACTAATCTCTTGACAGTAAATATTTAGATAATCAAGAAAAAATTGTAATCGTGTTAGGATGATTAGCAGAAATACTGAAAATGATCTCTCTCATTATGACGAATGGTTACCTAGCGAGGAGCTACCCTACCGCACTCAGAGCCAAGTGCTCTGAGCAGATCTATTAAGCTAGTACGCTGCGCGATAAACGATAAATTAATTTTGTCTCTAAATCTAAAAACGTTGTCTGTTCCGCTTTGATTGAGTGGATTTCTTTATAAGTAATTGCGCGTCAGGGACTACTGGTTCACCCAAATCTCTTAACTATTTCTATCTTAGAAGCAGTTAGTTACAAGCAGATGTTTCCCAGTTGTTTACTTAATTAAACCCAGTTTTATACCTCTTACGACATTGTTAATAAATGAACATTCTAGCATACACTGGCTATAAATTTGCCAACTGTTGCACGGATTTTGCTAGTTTAAGTTCTCTTCTCCTTTTACTGTCACAAGACCCCCAGTATATTTTCGTTATGTATCACGCTACGCCAATATTCTCTATAATTCTCTTAAAATGTGTTTTAAAAACAATCTCTGAGACTTAAAAGTTTGACTGCTGAGAAGATGATGGACCAGAAAAACTAGCAATTAATAGAAAAATAATCCCAAAATTGATAAACACATCAGCTAAGTTAAAAACTGGAAACTGAATTAATCGAAAATCCAGAAAATCAACCACATATCCAAAGCAAAAACGATCTATTCCATTTCCTAAAGCTCCTGCTAGGATAAGTCCATAACCCAACTGTTCTGTAAACCTCATTTTATTCCCCCACCAAGCTAAAACCATTAAACCTAGACTAACTCCCAACGAAAGCCAGCGCAGCCATTTTGCCCCTCCAGTAAAAAAACTAAAGGCAGCCCCTGTGTTAATAACATAGGTAAAATGGAATACCCCTGACCAGATATGAATAGTTTGTCCTAAATTGGTAAACGACTGAGTAACCCAATATTTAGTTATTTGATCAATTATTAAACCAGCTAAGCCAACCAGCCAAAAAAAACTGTTTTTTTTCATGTACGCTTGCCATATTTAGGATAATTTTTAACCCTAATTTTTGCTCAAATGAAGTTTATTAATAAAATAAGAGTTGACGTAAAATGAAAGCCGCTACAGCGACGGCACAAGTAATTGCTAACTGACTAGGCAAGGGATTAGTGGAATAATTCATGATCAACTTAGGCAAACTCTTAGGAGAAATTATTGTAGGATTTAAAAAGGATAACCCGACTAGATACACCAAGCCACATAAATGAATCATCAATAGTCCACAGACAGCACTCCAAGCCAAACACTCCAGTCTTCGCCTAGTACGAAAAGCCATCAAACCACATAGCCAAGCTCCTGGGATAAACCCCAACAAATAGCCAAAACTAGGCTCTTGCCAGTAATTCAGACTCCCACCTTGAGCAAATACAGGTAATCCAAATAAACCCAGGAAAACATAAGCAATTTGTGATATGACCCCGGCATTTTTTCCTCCCACACACCCAGTTAACAACACGGCTCCTACTTGAAAGGTTACGCCCAGAGGTATGGATTCAACTCCTTGTTGTTCCCAATTCCACGGCAAGCCCACGATAAAGGACTGCACAAATGTACTGAAAATCGTCAACAATAGACCAATTATTGCCCAGAGAAATTCATTGGTAGCAGACACCTTAAATCGGGGTAGTTTTGAGGTAACGACGGGTTTTTATTTTTTGTAATTATGTTTGATATTTACCAGGAACTGGAGCTTCACCCCCTTATAGTCCTAACAATTCAACCATAGTAATATCTCGTTCTGGAAGCTATCCGAAGGTTGTGAGATAGTGCCCAATTAGCATAGCATTAATTTCAGACTTTAACCCTAGACTTTGTAATTCGCCTATAGTTTGGTTTTGCCCTCCAGCATAACGTAGGATTTGTTGGGGTAGGATAAAGCGAAAGATAGAAAAGTTTTGAACCCGTCAAAAAGTTTGAGTGAAGAACGTTCTCCTAGGGAAGTTCCTTTTTTAGGGTTAAACAAATTTATAGGAATAGATTCTATTCCTAATTCTCGCAAAGACAAAGAGAGATCTATTTGATCTTTCCAGGTTTCTTCCATGCCCAAAATGCCTCCTGTACAGGAATGAATACCTGCTTCTTTAATGTTCTTAACAGTTTTAATGCGATTATACTGTGGCTGGTAACGATTTCAGGATAAAAGTTATCGTAGGTTTCTAGATTATGATTATAGCGGGTAACTTCAGCTGCTCTCAAGAACCGGCTTGCTCGGAAGTAATTTCTCTCAAAGTAAAGCAGGGTTTAATGCCTGTTTCGCGGCTAATTGGTTTAACAGTTTCTAAAATTAGCTCAAATTATGTGAAGTTTGCTCCTAGTTATTTAGAATTTCGCTCTTGACTTACTAAATAAAATGGCTTTGTTTTTGCTGCTGTGGATTTAGCTTGGTCAATAATTTTTTTTGGGGACTTTAGCTGCTAAATGGGGGAATCTTCTCCCTGATGATGAACAGGCTGAGAACAAAAGCTATAATCTTCTGAACAGCTCTCCGATTTAACCTTGAAAATGCTGCACAGATCCACTGTTGTTCCACAACAGACATGTTTAATACAGTCAGCCACCTCCCTAGCATAGTAACAGAATATTTTTTTGTCCTTTAATTTCTGTGAGGGGTAAGGATTCTGCTCTATTAGTGTGAATACCCTCAATAATGTTCTAGGTTAATTTATTAAGCCAGTCCTTTAAAGTTTGTTTCCCTTGATGAAGTAGGAAAATGGTTGGAGGAGAGGAGGATACAGATATTTAAACTACAATTGGCTTTCCTTGATGCTGTTTTAAAACCATATGGATGATATCATGAGAATTTCCTGTCTTTCTGTCTGTCTGAACTGATATAGTTTTAGCTAAAAGTGTATGTAAAAATCTAACTTCTTTGCCCTTGATAAATAGGTTAATTTGGTTATAATATTGACAATGAAAGAACTAAAGTAGTCCATCATGAGTAATCTTGCAAAAAAAGAACTTGAAATTTGCAGTGCTGATACTCCTTCTATTATTCCAGAAGAGGTTAAACAATTAAAAAAACAAATTCCTGATTGGCATGTTGTCGAAAAACAAGGACAGTTACAACTAGAAAAACAATATAAATTTCCAGACTTCCAACAGGCAATTACCTTTACTAAGTCCGTTGGAGATCTCGCTGAATTAGAAGGACATCATCCAACGTTGGTGACAGAGTGGGGAAAGGTTACTGTTTCCTGGTGGACCCATGCAATTGGTGGACTCCATAAGAATGATTATATTATGGCGGCTAAAACTGATGAAATCAGAAAAATATTTTGAAATAACCTGATTTTAAAAGAAAAAGAGCGGATATAACGAGTTTTTTAATATTCAGTTTCATCGATGGGACTGATTTTGTCAGTTATTTAGAGAGTTCCATCTTCCCCGACTGTCCAGACATTATAAATCCTGACTACATCCTCCTTTTCGTCGATATCAAGGTTACCTATTAGCTCCTTGATGATTAACTTCCTCTCCACTGTGAACTAACTCCATTGCTTCACAAGGATCGGTAGTTTCTGTTTCAAATTTCTGTTTCAGGGGCATTTGCCACTTCACAAGTTTTACTTCTAATTTCTTCTCCTGTATTGGTATTTGCTGTTCTCGTTGCCAATATTAGAAGAATAATAACATCCCAACTGTGGGGTATAAGGCTGGTTTTTGCTTGTTCAGTAAAAACGGAACTGGTGCTACTTGGGAAAACTAACATTACATTATTTTGGGCCGCAATAGTAACAGCTGCATTTGATACGCTACTGGTAAATACCCTAACTACTTTCGTAACTTTATCAACTTCTGTCAATTTTTTATGGCTAGTACACCGGTGCTCGGCTTATTATTGAGCCTACCACAAGCATTAATTTCATCGAGGGCTAATTTGATGGCTTCAGGCACATTCTGACCAATTGAAGGTAGATCACTAGTTAGAAACAACCAAGCCCTTAATCTTAGTTTCTCATAGAAAGAGGAGTTAATCCTTCCTTTGTGTTGTTTATCACAACTAACTAATAAGCTACTGCTCAGTATAAGGGCTAGAACTAAGGAGATGAGAGCTTTTTAAAAATTTTTTCTCAAAAAAAAGATTATTATTCAGTTAATTCTCATACAAAGTGTTTCTTTGAGAGGGTTAAGGCAAAACGCAGATGAATCTTGAACAAGACGGTAAAAGCTCATAATAAATTGTTGTGCTTTGATGGTCGAAATTACACAAGTCTAAGAACGGAGAGGGAGGGATTCGAACCCTCGATGGGTGTTACCCCATAACTCCTTAGCAGGGAGCCGCTTTCAACCACTCAGCCACCTCTCCAAGGCATGTCAGCTCATAGTAGCATATTTTTTGCAACCAAAACTATTTTTTGTCTTTCTATTTTCTTTAGTATTCAATTTGAGATTTTTTTTAGCTTTTAGTTATTTGTATATTGACAAATTACGTCAAATACAGATTGTCTGCAATAGATGAAATGATGGTTATCATGACATTTATTGAGCTTACCTAAAATTATTCAATTATCTCTGGATTTTCAATTTAATGGTGTTCTTTTTTTAAACTGAGACTAATCGATATTATAAAACATAATCCATGATTATCTTAATAAATTATTAAATATTTTGACTTGACTATTATAACAAAAATACTAAAATTAAGCAAAAACCCTAAATATAGAGTTTGATTAACACTTAGTAGCTTATTTCTTCTTGACGGGTTTGTTTAAAATATACTCTTGTAAGAGAATATTTTAAACTATTAGTTTTATACTCTTCATTTATGGTAACTACTTTGTTACAGAGATTTTAGTTAGTGATTTACTGTAAGGATATAAGGTAAACGTTGAGTATCATTCTCTGAAATATTCTCGAATTGTTTAGTCACCACTGTAATTTTTCCAGAATTAGTTTGTTGGAGATAGTGTAATAATTTTTGGCTTTCTCTGACTAGGCTAGATACATCAATTCCTTGATAATCAGGTTGATAGGAACTGAGTAGTCTAATGCCTTCCCCTAATAAAATTACCGCCCCGCGCCAATTATAGTTTTTAAAATGATAGCAACCGACAGCAATTTGTAAAATACTTTTATAAAATTGTCTATCTGGCTCTACAGAATCTATCCAGAGAGACTCTAAGGTATTATGACAACCATAGAATTCCCGATAGTTGAATTGCTCAATGCCTTGCAAAAATTGCTCCCTTGACATGGTTTTGCTTAAGAACTGATATTGTCTCTAATCTCTTTAATATATTCAAGGCTAATTTGTTGTTGATTTCCTGCAAAATCGCTATCTGGGTTGATAAACAGCATACAATGACACTCCTTACGTTCGCGCATGGGAACACATGGACAGTTCCAAAAAGTATTTTTTACTTCAGCCTCTTTATCTTCATAATGACGACAAGGGCATAAAGGAGCACCTAATTCTTGTTTATGTCTTGCCAGTCCTTCAATAACCACTGCTGTTACTGATAGTTCACTACAGAAATAAGTGTCAGTCTGTTTTGCATATTGTTCAGCAAAATTTTTCATTGCTTCTAGAGTTTTATCACTATAATTAGAGTCAGCATTGGCTGAGATCATGGAATTTATCCAAAATTAATTAAGGTTCTTTATTTAAATTAACACTTTTTTCAAGTTTTTTTAGATTGAAAGCATTATTTTGACGTTTGAATAATCTCAATTGTTCGAACTATCTTTAACTTAGTTATGACTTACTTTATCATAATCAAAGTAAAATTTTGTTTTTTTGTTTACTTTCAGGGATAAACCCAGTCGACAATCTAACCTTCTGGTTGCTCTCGACCCTATCTGTTTGATAATCTTCGATTAGAAGACAGAAGCGGTCAAAAGATGAAACCCAGAGAAAAGACTGTTAATACAAAATTATAATTTTGGGTTAAATCCTTACTAGATTAATTTAATAGTAATAATGTATAAGTCATACTAGTTTAGGCTATAGCCTAAACTAGTATGTAATAATCCTAGCCAAATCTTTGAATTGCGGGCAGTGTTGAAATTGTTATTTAGATTTGTGCTAGAAAAGTAGTTCAGAATACAGGTAAGAGACTATTAATATATAGTATTCAAAATTTTTGATCAAAAAAGAATACTTTAAATTAAGTTATGTTTATGTATAATGCTTGCACATGGTTGCCTTAAATCGATCAATTGCTCATTGTCGCTGTTAAAAAAAAGAACAAAATTACCTCGTATTAAGTACAAGAATACAAGATAATTAATCATATATGATATTTTAAGAGAATTGTAAAAACAGTTATTATAGCCAAAAATTTTGATACTAAATACTATACTTCAGTTTTAATTTAATGATAGAAAGTAAGAACTAAAGTTATCAGCAAAAAGAAAAGCTATAAATATTGAATTAGGGTTTACTCATTTTACTATTGTAAATAATGGATCTAAACTTAATAGTTATAAACATTTAGTCGACCATCAAAGTTGGTTAAAGTGTAAGCAGCAAACAAAAATTTTCTTATCGATTAAAGGGGAGTGATACTGATTGTATTAAAACTTAAGGAGAATAAAATAATGTTTTATAAATAGGCAATGATTAAGAAAAAAAATATAAAAATATATTAAATATTAATGATTTAATTTTAAAATGTGTATCTTGCCGAATAGTAATATTTTGTTACTAAAAATTTTTTTAAATAAGAACTATATAAAGTAGGTTTTGATATTTTAAAAATCACTACTTAAATTCAAGTCAGTATGATTTAATAATATTAAGGTAAAAAAAATAAAATATGTAAGATATTTAAACCTAGCACAAGGTTCGATTGATAAAAAACAAGACTTATTTTATTTTATCTCCAAAAATAGTACGTTACTTTTTATAAAATATAAATTTATATTTTATTTTTCGTTCTCTCCTCTTGAAATATATCTTAAATTTTACGCATAAACTAATTTATAAGTAAGTCAGTAAAAAAAATACGCGAGTATTTTTTTATAAGAATTGATAGTAAGGTATTGCTTATTTATATTAAATAAATAGTGACAACATATAATTTAACTAAAGCTATTAATAATAGTAGGTAAAAAATATTTTGTATTATATTAAATTTAATATAAAAAATAAGTGATAAAGTTTTATTAAAATCGATAGATTTATTTTGGTTTAACTGAAAAAAATTTTTGTCAGTCCATAAAACACACCAGAATGAGAGTCTTCTTAAAAAGATTAACTTTAATAAAATGATTTATTTTTCGAGAGTTTGATACACTGACTCATGATAAATAATGATGATCGTTACAATTGCGTCTCCTCTAAAACAAAAATAGTATATTTGTTTTTACAATAAATACTATCAGTCTGAGAACAGAGTAGCAATGCTATCTACACCTTCGATAGAGGTCATCTGGAGCACAAAATACTTTGGTAGTATAAAGAATTTGGTTTTTATTTTGTAGGTTTTAATAGCTATTAATCTCCATAATGTCTGTTTCTGTAGTCAAGATTATAAAAACGGTGTTGAATAATACGGTTAAATTAAGTGTCAAATCTTTCATAAGCTTCTACAATTTTTTGAACTAATGGATGTCGAACCACATCTACCTGAAAAAATTGACAGAAAGCAATGCCTTCTACTGACTTTAGAATTTTTTTTGCTATCACTAATCCTGAATCTTGATGATGAGGTAAATCGGTTTGAGTTATATCTCCAGTTACTACCATTTTTGAACCAAACCCTAAGCGTGTCAAGACCATTTTTAATTGAGCAGGAGTAGTATTTTGAGCTTCATCAACAATCACAAAAGCATTACTTAAAGTTCGTCCTCGCATATAAGCTAAAGGCGCAACTTCTATTTCTCCTCGTTCAATTAAAGTAGGAATTCGTTGAGGGTCAATAAACTCATCTAATGCATCATAAAGAGGCCGTAAAAAAGGGTCAAATTTTTGTTGCAAATCTCCTGGTAAAAACCCTAATTTCTCTCCTGCTTCTACCGCAGGGCGAGTTAAAATCAAACGTTCACATTGATTATTTAATAAAGCTTGTGCAGCTAAAACAGTTGCCAAAAAAGTCTTTCCAGTTCCCGCCGGTCCAATACAAAAAGTAATGTCATGAGTTTGAATTGCCTTAATATATTGTCGTTGACGAAATGTTTTTGCGTAAATAATTTCTCCCCGTCGAGTCCTAGCTAAAACTGATTGTTGTAAGTTCTTATATTCCTCAGTTTTTCCTGTATCTATCGCTTGAAAGGCTGTCATTAAGTCAGGATGAGAAATTGTCTTTGCTTCCTGCCAATAGGGTTGAAGTGATAGCACTACTTGTATTGCCAGTTTCACAGATTTTTCTTTACCATAAATCTGTAACTCTTGACCTCTTAAAACTAGATTAGCTCCAGTATAACGGGACAAAAATTTGAGGTTTTCATCTCCAAGTCCCGCTAAAGCCATGGCACTTTCATTAGTTGGTAGTTGAACAGTTTGGGAGGTTTCAGTCATAAAATACTAAATATTATAGTTAAGATGTCAAGTATAATTTTTTTACAAAAAAAATAGAATCTAATAGGCTGCTAATAAAGTAAATTTCAAGAGAATTATTGGGCGTGTATTAAACTGTAACGCCTCAGAAAAATATTTTGGGATACTACGCTAGAAATACAAAGAAGAAAAATTGCCTGAAAAAGTATAATACGCTTAACAAAGCCTACTTAATGCTTACTTTCGGAACAGTCTCTAAACTTTAGTAAATAAATTAAACAAAAAAAGAGAGGAGATTAACCTCCTCCAAAAATTAACTATCATTAGAAACCTATTAACGGTCTACTGATCCCATAATAATATCGATACTACCCAAAATAGCCATAATATCAGCTACCTTCATTCCTTTTAAAAGATGAGGAAGAATTTGCAGATTATTAAAGTCAGCTGCACGAATTTTCCAACGCCAAGGAAAAACATCATTATTGCCTATAATAAAAATGCCAATTTCACCCTTACCACTTTCTAGGCGGACATAATGTTCTCCTTCGGGAATTTTAAAGGTGGGGGCAACTTTTTTAGCGATATATTGATAGTCAAAATCATTCCATTCGGATTTTTTCCCTTCCATCATCCGCTTTGCTTCGAGGTTTTCATAAGGACCTCCTGGTATGCTTTTTAGCGCTTGACGGACAATTTTGACCGACTCACGCATTTCCCGGATACGGACTAGATAACGAGCAAAACAATCTCCTGCTGTTTCCCATTGGATGTCCCAGTCAAAGTCGTCATAGCATTCATAATGGTCAACTTTGCGCAGGTCCCATTTAACTCCAGATCCTCTTAACATAGGACCTGATAGACTCCAATTAATGGCTTCGTCGCGGGTAATGGTACCGATTCCTTCAATACGGCGACGGAAAATGGGATTGTTAGTAATTAATTTTTCATATTCATCAATTTTAGGCTCGAAAAACTGACAAAAATCTTCACATTTATCAATCCAACCATAAGGAAGGTCAACGGCAACCCCCCCAATACGGAAGTAATTGTTATTGATTAAACGCATTCCCGATGCTGCTTCCCAAAGATCATAGATCATTTCCCGTTCACGGAAAATGTAGAAAAATGGAGTTTGTGCGCCAACATCTGCCAAAAATGGTCCTAACCACAATAAATGATTGGCGATACGGTTAAGTTCTAACATGATGACGCGGATATATTGGGCCCGCTTGGGAACTTCAATATTCGCTAGTTTTTCAGGGGCATTAACGGTAATTGCTTCATTAAACATTCCTGCAGCATAGTCCCACCGACTAACGTAGGGAACATACATGACATTAGTACGGTTTTCAGCTATTTTTTCCATTCCTCGATGGAGGTAACCGATAACGGGTTGACAGTCTACTACATCTTCCCCATCTAAGGTTACGATTAAACGTAATACCCCGTGCATAGAGGGATGGTGGGGTCCCATGTTGAGTACCATGGGTTCGGTTCTAGTTTCTATTTTTGACATAGGGCTGTTAGTCTTTTTTCTCCAATTGTATTATTATGACACCGCTCGCTATCGAGTATAAATCTCATGAATGGGTGATTGCTGATGTTCATACAAAAAGTTTAGAGTTTATCCTTCTTCATTCTCCATACCATGAATAGCTAAAGTTATGAGATTCTTTCGCCTACACAAAAAGTGAGTACTAAAAGTAACTTTTCCAAGAAAGATGTTAAAGCCAGCATTGAAATAGTATTTATTCAATCTATAAAATTTTTAACATTGAAATCTTTAAAGGTACATTTCCTAAATGAACCTATCATTAAAAGTAATTAACTATTTTAGATAGCTACTCTTGACAGGTTTAGAAACCCAACTAAAGAGGTAACAGATATCACTATAAGATTAAAAATAATGGAATAATACCTCTTGCTGCTGAGGACAAAAACACATTGATCATAATAGCAATGGTAGAGAAAAGAGATTTAAATAAGAAGAATATCAAAATAATGGCAATAACGGTAGATAAAATACTTGATTGAATATAAGTTATTACGCTCTCTATGTTCAGCAGATATCACCATTACGTAAGAAACGAAACGTCTTGACTGTTAAACACATTCACCTTCATGCCAAATTTCACTCTAGCTACAGAACTTAGAAAAATTATTTTTACTTCAGAAGTAAAAATAAAAAATGGCTAATAGTATTTATAATCATTGTAGGCAAAAAAGCAATTTAATAATATTATTAATAATATTATTAATAATTTACAGAGTTAATTTGCTATTTATTGTTGTTCTTGATATTTTTAAAATAGCTTTTTTAGTAAACCTATGATGGACCTCTGCGGTGCTGTAATGATAAATCTTTATTTGACGTATAGGGAACTCGTTTTTAGGTCATAAATCAGTAATCCTTTTAATCAACTAAATGGCATTCCCTATCCTTTATTCACCTTTACATAGTTTAAATAAGTCTGGATGAAGGATTTGAATGGTGATCATATCTTCCTTCGATAATATTTTATCTATTACAATGGGCAATAAATTCCCCAATATCGAGAATTGCGCTAGATTATTTCAAGAGAATTTTTTAAAATTATTTGATACTGCTCTCGCTGTTTTTTAGCACTAAATTATAAATTTACATAAACTATACTAAATATATATAAATATCGTAAAAAAAAAGTAGATATAAACATATTTAAAGCCAAAAATAGAATAATTTTGTATTATATAACAGTGTTTTTTTAGTTGAGTAATTCATAGAAACCGAACTAGACATATTAGTTAATTATATTTTGAGCAATTACTAGGATAACCAGATTGATTGAGAGCTCTAATAATGAAAAAAAATTAATTTTTAATCAATAGATTTTTATGAAGTTAAAATCAAAAAAATAAACAAATAAATACGACTTATATTTCTATGTCTACTATCAATTTTATAATTTTTGCAGCTTTATAAAAATATAAATTATCTATTTTTATATAAGTTTTTAGCGAAATTTTTAGTACTATTGCTTCAGTTTTATCAGTAAAAAATACTTCATTATTTATCCATTGTTTAAAAATAAAAAGTAATAAATGACTGATGTAAAAATTATTATGGTTAGTACAATATTTTGTCTAAATCTAGGTTTTTTGGTTTTTCTAGTAGAGTAATGATTCATAGCTATGTAAACTTAGTTTATAGCAAAACACTTATTATAATTTAATATTACTTTTTTGAAGAATTAAATTATAATAAAGGTGTTTATCATGAAAGTAAATAGTGAATAACTATGATTTATTTTTTTAAAAAAATATAAAAACGAAATCAGGTATCACGATAAGTTTGATTTTAAAATACTTTGGATTTTAACTGTTAATATTTATTGTCCACAATACTAATCAATATGATAAAGAGATTACAGATAAAATTTGTTGGAATAGTGTAATGTTATAACCTGACTCAGAAAATGCACTTAAGATTTTGTATTCTCGGAGGATTTTAAGTCACTCTGTTTCTAGGAGGGTACTTTTAACTTTTATGAAGTTACTGAATACTAAAGTTCTATACAATCTGTTAACCATTGATCTGATAAAAAAATAACATCGGAAATATAGCTTATATAAATTGACACTTAAAATAATTTAAAGTATTGTAAAATTAAGTTATAAATTTTTTTGAGTGTATTCTTTCAGTAGAATTAAAGCTCTTTTGTCTAAGTTTTTATGTAAAATATCATTTTTTTTGAATAAGAAGTATATGTCTTTTTATGTCAAATGATTGCCAAGTTAATAGCATATTTTTATACTTTTTTATTACCTTAAATTATTTTAAATTTTTCTCTATTTATTTTATGTATTCCTTTCTATTTTCTTAAAAAATATGTGGACTCTTCTTCATTCTCGCTTACATATCACGTTACGACAACGTAACCTATTGCCGCCAAAAAAATGTATTTTAATTGCAGTCTCAGGAGGTCAAGATTCATTATGTTTACTCAAGCTTTTACTTGACTTACAATCAAAATGGACTTGGAAGATCGCGATTGCCCATTGTGATCATGGGTGGAAATATGACACTGGAATAGCATATTTTGTACAACAACTATCTAATAAATGGAACATTCCTTTTTATTTAAAAACCGCCTCCCAATTAAAAGAAACTGAAGCAGCAGCTAGAAATTGGCGGTATCAAGCACTAACAGAAATTGCCCAAGAAAATAACTTTTCTATAATTGTTACAGGACACACCCAAAGTGATCTCGCTGAAACCTTACTTTACAATCTTATTCGCGGTGCAGGAAATGACGGACTAAGTGCTTTGACTTGGCAACGTCTTCTAGCAGATAATATAACTTTAGTTCGTCCTTTATTAACTATTAATCGTTCGGAAATTTGGGAGTTTTGTCAAGAGTATGAGCTTCCGATCTGGGAAGATCTAGCTAACGAAAATTTAAACTATGCTCGTAATCGTATCAGAAAAGAATTAATACCTTATTTAAAAAAAAATTTTAATCCTCAAATCGAAACGACTTTAGCCAAAACTACTGAAATAATAAAGGAGGAAACTGAATATTTAGAAAGTTGCGCTAAAGTTAACCTAGAAAAAGCACTTAATAAAGATAGAAATCGATTAAATCGTCTAATTTTACAGTCAATTCCTCTTGTATTGCAACGGCGAGTTATGCGTCAATTTCTTTTCAAGATAAGTCCCAAAAATATAAACTTTGAGCATATAGAAGCCTTAACAACTTTAATTTATGCTCCTAGACGATCACGTATTTCTTCTCTTCCTGGTAATCTGGTAGCAGAAGTTCAAGAAGATTGGATAATTTTTACAAAAAGAGAACCAGTCTAAAACAATCTTGATTAAGATATTCTATAGTTAGGTTTCACTAATCTTTTTATTCAATTAACACTTTTAATGTTTAAGTCTTATTTTTCTTTAAAGAATAAAACAAAAGATAAGGATCAAAACGGTTGAATTTGACTAATAAACTGGCAGTAACAATCAATAATACTGCTATTAAAACAGGGACAGAGAAATATGTAAAATTTACATAAATAGTTTTCCTAAATAATAGAGACGGCTAAACAAGTACAATGAATTATTAATGAACGATAAGAAACATAAATTTCACTATATATTGTAGTTAACTCTCCGGAGGTCAATTTTTAAAACCTAGCTACAGACAAAGCAAAGCCTCTTAGTGTTTTACTGATTGCTGAAAAAACATCAATAATGATTTTCTTCATTTCCGTATTTTTCCGATCTCTAATATTTAATCAAATAAACCCGGTAAAACTAACCACTCAATCTGGTAATTTAAAGGAAAAGGATACTAGAAATGTTTCACCTTAAAGTCCATAAGCATGTACATGACGTTCAACGGATTTTGATATTACATAGGTCTGCTAGTGATGTAACAAAAAATCTCAGATTTTATCGATAAGTAGCTGACTAACCAGAACGAGTAAACTGATATGAATTATCTATGGAAGCTAAAAGTGTAGAATTGGACTGGAATGTTGCTATTAAAATTAAAGCCAGCAATTCTCTTTATCCGAAATATTTTCTTTTGAGAAAAAATGAGTTTTTGTACATGAGATGAGAGAATCAATTATGTATTGACATTATCTCATTTCTTACAAATTAGTCGAGTGCATAAAGTAAACAGAATAAAAAAGTAGTCTTTCGTCATAAATTAGCAAAGAATGGTTACAGTGTTGGCAATTGAAACAAGTTGTGACGAAACCGCCGTTGCAATCGTAAATGATCGTAATGTTTGGAGTAGTGTAGTAGCCTCACAAATTCCTCTACATCGTATCTATGGTGGTGTTGTTCCTGAAGTGGCTTCCCGCGAACATTTAATAAAAATCAATCTTTGTATTGAGCAAGCGTTAGTTCAATCCCAAATTAGTTGGCAAAAAATTGATGGTGTGGCTGCTACTGTCGCCCCAGGATTAGTGGGAGCATTAATGGTAGGAATGACAACAGCTAAAACTCTCTCTCTTGTACACCAAAAGCCTTTTATTGGTGTTCATCACCTCGAAGGACATATTTACGCAACTTACTTAAGTGAATCTACTTGGAAACCCCCATTTTTATGTTTGTTGGTATCAGGCGGTCATACCAGCCTAATACAAGTTCAAGATTGTGGAGTCTATAAACAATTGGGCACAACCCGTGATGACGCGGCCGGAGAAGCATTTGATAAAGTTGGAAGGTTATTAAATTTAGGCTATCCAGGGGGACCAGCCATTGATCGCTTCGCTAAAATCGGTAATCCTAAGGCGTTTCTTTTCCCAGAAGGACGGATTTCTTTACCAGAAGGTGGCTATCATCCTTATGATTTTAGTTTTAGCGGTTTGAAAACAGCAGTATTACGGTTAGTTAACAAATTAGAAAAAGAAAGTAATAACCCATTGCCTGTAGCTGATATAGCAGCCAGTTTTCAGGAAACTGTAGCACGCTCACTCACGAAAAAAACTATTGCCTGTGCTCTAGATTATGGTCTTCATTCTATTGCTGTTGGGGGAGGCGTTGCTGCTAATAGTGAACTGAGAAAACAGTTAGAAGTATCAGGAGTTAAACACAATCTAAAAATTCATTTTCCTCCTCTAAGATTATGCACTGATAATGCTGCAATGATTGGTTGTGCTGCAGCTGATCATCTTTCCCGAGGACACACTTCTTCTTTGACTTTGAATGTGACTTCTCAATTGTCTATTACTGAAGTTATGCAACTTTATTGATTAATAATTATTAATTATTTAATTGTGTTTAAGCTCTTTTTATTCACTAAGAAATAAAAAAACTTTTAAGTGAATATGATGAACTACAAATTGGCATGAAATAATTTTATATACAAAAACACAATACATGATTATATCGATAATATCATTGTTAAGTTAGGTAGTTTATAAGAACAGTAGTAGATAAACAATTTAATCATGTATTCATAGCCGATAAAATCAATTTTGTTGATAGCTTAGTTTAGTTTTTGAAAATAAGAAATCTATAATATTATTGGATATTTTTTATTTTTAAATAACAGTTTTAATATGGTTTACATCAAGAGAATAAAAAGATGATAATGCGACCTATAATTTCATATATTTCATTAGTTCTCTAACTTCTATTACTTTATAAGTGAATAAATTTTTCATAACTAGATAAGTCCCTAGCTAGAGCTATAGTATCAGCATTTCTATTTTATTCATAAGAAAAAGTGATTTATTTATCCATTGTTCACAAGTAAAAGGGACCAAAGAAACTCAACGTAGCAGACGACTCAGGTCAACATGATATTTTTTTCTTGATTATTGGAATATTTTACATGAGCTAGTTTTTCTTTAATCGCTCGGCAAAATTATGAGGCACGGCTAACTTAACCCTGATTTTGTCAATAAAAACTAGATCTAAAAGTTTAGGTTGACTAACTGTAGTCAAATATTTTTATTTCTGAGTTTAAAGCTTATTGTGTGTAACTTACCAAGGTATAAAGTATTTTAAAAAATCAAGTTAAGTTTTTTGACGAAACGACATATAGTAAAAATACTAACTGTAACACCTTATTTTTTCTCGTAAGTGAGAACTTAGTTATTGTAGAATAGTATCATTATTTTTTCTAATATTCTATAATATTAAGCATATATTTATATCTAATCAAAGAAGATTTAAAGCATAGATATAATAGTAATTATATACTTTTTATTATTTGATAACTTCTAAACAATAGATAAACATATGTCAGATTTAAATTCAAGTTGATTGATATTATTTACATTTAATCTGATTTTAAAGGGAATATATATAGACTACTGCTTTATCTTTTAGTGTGACTATTATTTTTATATTCTTTACATCAATCTATCTGAACAAAAACTACTTTTAGTTAAATAAAATATAAATTTTAATATATTTAATTTGATACTAAAATAATAAAGTATTAATTGTTTAGTTATCGACGATATAAAAACTAAATTAACATGATATTTACTATTTCTAAAAAAATTAATATTTTTATTGTACAACTTAATCCATAAGAGTATTAATAATTACTTAAAATAACAATCTTAACGATAAACAATAAAATTGTTATCTCAAAAAATAGAATAAGATAAAGATATTTTATATATTTAAATCAAAAATTTCTTTTATACAACTAATATTAATACTTAGTTAAGTAAGAAATAATTTAATAATTATAAATACTTTTTTGTTTTCAAATTTACATAATATAAAATATTAATTTCATATTATGTAACTAACCATTCATATTAATTTTTATATAGAAAATTTTTCTTATTAAGAAATAATCTATAGTTCTTTTTGATTAATTTTTTTAAAAAATTTGTTAGTAGTAGATACTTAGTCTATAAAAATTTTAAGATTAAATTGTACTTTAAATAAAAATATATTTAGGTAATCTGTATTATCTTTGATTGACTTTAAAATTAATAATGTACCACAGTAGCGCGAAATCAAATTTGATTTATATTTATAATCTTATCTCACAGGATTTAGTTTGATTTAAATAAGTTTTTAAAAACTTATTACGCTCTACTATAAGGCTGAGAAAAAACTTATATCAGAGTATAATTGATAAAACTAATTCTAGTAATTTATTCTTTGTAAACCGAAAAATAGCATAATAACACCATTGTTCAGGACATAATCTCTGCTAAAAAATTATTACCAACTACATTAGTATTTTTTTTACAAGTAGAAACCTATAAAGAAAATTATTTCATAGGTTTATTTTCTGATCTATAATAATCGATTTTAATAAATTTACTATAATTTTTTACCAACAAAACCTATTAATTAAAAAACAAAATAATAACGCTGTTTATATATTTAATATAAATTGCTTAAATCAAAAAATATTTAGGTAAACTTAAGATAAGATTTTATGCTTATGGATTTGTATTTTCTGTCTAGTCAATATCGTCATTTTAATTGAGTTATACATGGGCAAATTAATAAATTTCAAAAATAGCGATACATTAGAATCTACTAACCAGGTAGATAGACTGACTTTAGTCCTGCTTAAAAAATATATTAAAGTATAGTTAACGATATTTACCTCAATAAAAAATAACTAATATTTATCTATATTTTATTTTTATAGTTCTAAAAAATAATTCCCGTTATTGCTACTTTTGAATAAGTTATTTGTATGGAAATAAAAAATATATTTTAACCTAAATAAATATAACTTAACCCCAGATAATTAAATTAAAATAAAAAAGATAATCATGATTATTTTAACTTTTAAATATTTAGGTTGTTGATCTTGTTAAAGACAATGTCATCATTCCCATGAATAAACGAACATAAAAAGTTTTCCCTGATGTGAAACTATCGAGAACTACAAAGTCTATAGGAACCAATAATATAATTACGGCATGCAATGCTCGAGTAGTCAAGTATAAATTATTCTAAGAAATTCATTAACTTCTTATCTAAAATATCAAGATATATAGCCTAAAAATATAATACTGAGCGATGGACAAAAATTTTTCCTACTTATTGGTGACTAACACCCCTTAAGAGATCACCACCATTAAACTCTCAATAATATAAGTTTAATCTAGCTTCTAACAAGTTAGACAAAGATAGTAGACTAACTACTTCAATTAAGTTTAATTTAGTGGATTTATTACCTAGAGATAAAATTTTTAAAACAGTGAGTGATTAATAAGGAGTATCTTTTATCCTCTTTTCTCTGATATATATTTTTGTAGTACCTGCTCCAATCTAGCAACCGAAATACGAGGGGAAGGACGGGGAATTATTGTTTCAGTATCCTCCCATCTTTGATACAAAGTAGGAACTTCATATTGATAAGCTTCGAACCAATCTTCACGAGTTGTAATATCTCTAATTTCTAGGTTAATATTTATAGTTTGAATTTGTTCTAATTTTTTTTGTAATCTTTCACATAAATGACAACCAGGTTTGCTATAAAGAATTAATTGCATAATATTTATAGATAGAATGTATTGTTATGAATAATTTAATGAATTTCATTAAAAGTTAACCATCATTTAGATTACCTTAAAACAGATTATTTATGCAAGTGTGTAGACGAGCTTCAAATTCATGGTTTTCAACTACATAAAAAAAATGCTATAAGTAAATATACTTACCTCCAACAATAGAGATAATCTAACCCAATAATTATTTATTGTTTAAAATTTAAATTTATACTACAAAACAATTTAAATAGTGTGTAAACAACCACACAAATAGAATTTTTTATTGACTTTAAATAAGTAGTAATATTCTTATCTTGTTGTTAAAGATAGCAAATAAGGTAGAAAATTATGCTGTAATTGCTGATAATTAGGAAAAAATATTAAATTTTAGATGATTCTAAAATTTAAGTTTTCTTAAGTAAAATAATAATTAAATTAAAAGAAAAATATATCAACTACCTGACCATCTAGATTGAAACAAAATTGAAAATCAGTAGTTTACTACAATAACTAAACTTAAACAAATGTTACCCATACTTGAAACAGTTAAGAAATCTATATATTTTTGTTTATCAATTGTTCTAGTGTTTTAGAATTTTTCTGTTAGGCTTTAACATAAAAATTTTAAAAACCTATCCTCTTTTTCTTGCCTGAGATATGTTTTAATGTTTGTTTTTTGTCAAGTATTACTTTTGACTTTTTTTTTTGTTCTGAGATTTTGTTATAGCTAAGAAAAAAAATGGTGTTTTTATCGCTAAGGAATTTATTTTAAACACCTGCATCTACAAATAGTAAACTTATAACTTTTGTTCGAGTAAAATCTCTAGAATAGAAACCGGGCAAGAAACAATGTTATCAGTTATTAAAAAGTCTGAACTTGATAATCTCCCTAAATAGATATTTTTGTCGACAAAAATATCTATTTAGGGAGATTTAGCTAATGAAACTGGGTTAAAGCCAACTAGTTGAATAATTTTAACTTGACAAAAACTTCTCTTATAAGAGACAATGTCAGATTGTGTGAACTTTAATTTTTTTTATAAACTCTTGGCTAACGTAATTGTCATCGGCGCACAGTGGGGCGACGAAGGAAAAGGAAAAATTACTGACTTATTGAGCCGTTCAGCCGATGTGGTGGTACGTTCCCAGGGGGGAGTAAATGCCGGCCACACCATTGTTGTTCAGGGAAAAACTTTTAAACTCCATCTGATTCCGTCAGGGATTCTCTACCCGAACACAGAGTGTATCATTGGTTCAGGAACAGTTATTGACCCTAAAGTCTTACTTCAAGAATTGGAACAATTTCAGTCTTTAGAAGTTTCAACTGAAAACCTCTTTATCTCTCAAACTGCTCATGTCACGATGCCCTATCATCGTTTGCTTGATATGGCATCTGAAACAAGACGGGGTAAACATAAACTAGGTACAACAGGACGAGGAATAGGACCGACCTATGCAGATAAGTCGGAACGAACAGGCATTAGGATCATTGATTTGATGAATCCTAATGGCTTGCAGGAAAAATTGGAATGGACGATTAATTATAAAAATGTCATTTTAGAAAAACTGTATAACCTGTCGCCTCTTAATCCTGAAGCTGTTATTGAGGAATATTTGGAATATGCTGAACAACTACGGCCTTATGTAGTGGATAGTTCCCTCAAAATTGCTGAAGCCATCCAAAAACGTAAAAATATCCTGTTTGAGGGGGCTCAGGGAACTCTGCTAGACTTAGATCACGGTACTTATCCTTATGTGACTTCTTCTAATCCTATTGCAGGAGGAGCTTGTGTAGGAGCTGGAGTGGGTCCAACTGTTATAGATCGAGTAATTGGAGTCGCCAAAGCTTATACAACTCGTGTGGGAGAAGGACCGTTTCCAACTGAATTACACGGAAAAGTAGGGAAATTATTAGGCAATCGCGGCGCAGAATTTGGAACTACTACTGGTCGTCGTCGCCGTTGTGGTTGGTTTGATGGAGTGATCGGCCGCTATGCAGTACGAATTAATGGTTTAGATTGTTTAGCTATTACTAAACTTGATGTACTTGACGAATTGGAAGAGATTAAAGTCTGTATTGCTTACGAACTCAATGGTAAAACCTGTAATCATCTTCCTAGCAACGCTAAAGAATTCGCTCAGTGTAAGCCTATTTACGAAACTTTACCAGGGTGGCAACAGTCCACTACTAATTGTCGTGTTCTCGACGATCTTCCCCAAACTGCTTTAAGTTATCTTAAATTCTTAGCGGAATTAATGGAAACCCCTATTGCGATCATTTCTTTGGGAGCAAGTCGTGATCAAACGATCATTGTCGAGGATCCGATTCACGGACCGAAACGGGCGCTACTGAATGTCAACGGAGAACCAGTTAGCTCAACATTTGACTAACAATTAACGATTTTGTTTTAGGGAGTAATTATCTTATGTCTCTTAGTATTGAGTGTCAAAAAAGACCTGAAGGCAGTAAACCTAATGCCCTGCGCCGGAAAGGATTAATTCCTGGCAGTTTATATGGACATGATGGAGCAAATTCTATGTCCTTAGTTGTTAATGCGAAGGAAGCAGTGAACCTCTTAAAAAAGGTTTCCATTAATGAGACCATCATCGAAGTTCAGATCCCCGATCTATCTTGGAAAGGTAAAGCTTTAATTAGGGAAGTACAAGCTCATCCTTGGAAAAGAACGGTTTTACATTTGAGCTTTTTTCATGTAGTTGATGCTGAAGCAGCCTAATGGTTTGACATATTCATCCTCTCAGTGAAAATATATTAATCAATATCCCCGCTAATCTACTGAGACAACGGGGAGTTTTTGACTTTCTAAAGCATCAGTTAATTGGTCAGTTTCAAAGATTATTCTAGTTGTTCTGAAATTTCCGAGAAAGATTCACTAATCATCGGGCGACTATGGGAAGAAACTGGTAACTTAGAGGGATTATTACCTTGGTACGTTGAAGATCGTACTTGCTGGTGAATTTTTTCCATTAAACTAGCCATTTCCAAAGCATTGAGAGCATAATTCCAGCCCAAATTGCTTTTAATCCCAGCTCTTTCCAGAGCTTGTTGCATAGTGTCGGTGGTTAGAACTCCAAAAATTACCGGAATGCCTGTTTGAAAGCCTACTGCTGCGATCCCTTTGGCAACTTCTGCGGCCACATAATCAAAGTGGGGCGTATGTCCTCGAATCACAGCCCCCAAGCAAATGATGGCATTGTAACGATGAGACAGAGCTAGTTGACGAGCCACTAGAGAGATTTCAAAACTTCCTGGGACCCAAATATAATCAACCTGAGTACTGTCAGGATTAACATTTATGCCGTGCCTTTTTAAGCAATCTTTACAACCTGATAGAAGTTTTTCGGTTACTAGGTCATTGAAACGACCAATAACGACAGCAAAGCGTAAGGCAGATAGATCTTGAGTAAAAGTTCCCTCGAATGTCGTCATAAATATTCAGTTGAGTACGTCTGTGTAAAGGTTATTTCTCATATCATAGAGGTCAACAGTTGTTGACCTCTATATTAGTTATTAGTTTATCCATGATTGATAGTTAATGTCCCTATATATAATTTCTACTTTAGGTAAGGACACTTGTATTGTATTCGAAAATAAGCTTAAAATTCCTCCAATTGATGATCAGGACAGTCCAAATAGCATATTCAATATTTAAGGTAAGAGTTTAGACTTATCTTGAATTTTTAAAAAAAATATAGGTTACTGGGATACCGCAAACCATGATAAAGAAAAAGAGGACTACAGTTGATAAAGCAATTTAGAAAACGATAGACATTGTAAAAGTTTTCCTAAAGTTATCGTAAGTAGAGTTGGGTGAAAGTAGCTTTGAGAGTCTAAGCTATCAGACTGTCAAAGCTACTTTATTAGTAAGTTATTAAATATAAGAATATTCATAGTTTCTCTATTTATAGTCATTTAAATTTTTGAGTAGTTCTCAGACTAAAGATATAAGTAACTATTAACTTATATTAGTTAGAGTATTATACTTCATAACTTTTTAGATAAAAAATACTGGATACATATATAAAAGTTGAATCAAAGTAAAAAATTATTATTACTTTGACTATAAATATATGATCAAACAATTTATTATTAGTAATCTACTGAATAAATTAAAAATATTTAGTAATTTAATTTATAGCTAGAATATAATTTATTTTATATTAAATACTGCTTTGATTTTTAATAAAATTTAGGTAAGAATACAAGATTAAAATTTATTACCAGTCAAAGATAAAATAAGAGTTGTGCAAAAATTATTATCAAAATAGTAAGTTAATAAACTTTTAATTTAAAAACTGGGTAGATTTTTAAACCTATAAATTTATAAATTTTTATTGTAATTAACTTTAATTTATTAGGATATTCTACTATTTTGTTATTGCTTGGCTACGATAGGCAATATTTAGACTAAATATTGCCTATCGTAAAAAATTTACGATAAATACACTTTTAATACCGATTATTTAATCTTAATAATTCTGATATATGGATTTAGGTTTTCTCACAAATATTTTATATTTATCTGAATTTATTCTTTTATTTAACTTTGATAAAAGTTTATTTAGAGATAGAATTAAGTATTAACTTGCTTTGTACAATCAAATCTATCTGTTACCACTTAAGTTTATAAAATCAATTAGTTGATAACACAATTAAATATCTTAAAAGAATATTTTAATTATGTTAAATTTTAGCAACCCCCGGTTTTTTGAATTAATCTTAAGCTATTTAAATAGATAAAGTTTTTATATGCAATTATTGATCTACTCAAAAGAGTATATATTTTTATTTTTTTGTTATTAAATTTTCTATAAATATATTTATAAATTAATCATATTCTATGTATAAATAGTTCATAAAGTATCTTCTCTTTTTAAGAATTATTTTTATAATTAATTTGTTATTTTAATAAATCTTTTTAAGAAGTAAATTACACTAAAGATAAGTTAATGTTGTATGTATTTACAGTAAATGTAACTATTTTTATCTCATTTAAAATCTTACAACAGATAATGATAAAGTTTTCTCGATTTAAAATATTATTTATTAACCTAAGTTAAATTTTTCCTTTTATAGAATAGATATAAATTAAATAAACGTGTTGAGTTTGCGATAATTTAATTCAAATAAAAACCTTGTTATTATATTGTCTATAGTATAATTACTACTTTTTAAAAAAATTATAATTAATAATGAATCTTTATCCTTGTTTTTATTCGTGTAGCTTTTATATTAATATCAAATATATAAAAATAAAATCTTTAAATAAATTAAAATATAAATAAGAAATTAACATAGAATATATAGGTTAATTTTTGAATAATAAATATGTTTTAATTAAATTATTAGTAATTCTTTACAAAAATTATACATATCTTGTATTTATTGATATTTTTAAAATGCCAATAAATACAAGATATTCTTACTGGTCCAATATGAGATTAATAATAAACTCCTTCTATATTATGCTCTTAAAGCAGAAAGCTATAGCTTTCTGCTTTAAGCTTAAAAATTTAAAGTTAAAAATATTTTGACAAAAAAATCTTAGTTACAAGTCAAATAATCTTATTTTAAAATTAGATTTTTATAAGAATTATTATAAGTACTTTGTTATCTCAGGCAGGATAGTAAGTTTAAGAAAATTATATTTATTTATTATTATTATTGTTCATTAATTAGTATAACTACAATAATAATAAATAGAATTTCTCATAGAAAATATGGTGTCTTAAAAATATTTTTATTAACTTGTATTTAAACGCATTCAAATTATTTACGAAATTAAAGTGACTAAATTTATCAATAAATTTTATAATTAAGTGTTAAAAAATCGAGGTAATTAAGTAACTATATCTGTCTAGTAAACAGACTAAAAAATACAAAATTATTCAAAAAATTAGATAGTAATTATATATTTTTATACAATAGAATTTCTCATAAAAGAAATAATTTTACTTTTTACAAAAAAATACTTATAATGAAATGAAAACAATCTAGATATAAATAATATCTATAAAATCTTGTTTAATTGAAAATTAGAGCTTATTATTACAAAATAAGTATCTAAAAAGTAAAGATTATTTTTAATAAAACTATTTTTTATATTTTAAGAATAAAATATAAAAAATAGTAAATTTTCTGTAGTGATAAATTGTACCCATGGTAATAAAATTGTTAATAAATCTAATAAATCAAAACAAGAGGAGATATCGTATTTATCATAATTCCTTAAAAAAGAAGTTTTTATAAACTAAAATCAAGCATGGTTTTTTGATTAAAATTACTATTTACGTTAACTATAAATTACTGGACAACAAATAGTTAAAAAAATTTATTTTCCATTTGCTAAAATTCTTTACTGACTAAGTAAAATTATCTAGGTTTACTTCAGTATTATTCTGATGGAATTAAATTTATTTGTTGTTGTACTTATCTATTAATATCTGTATGAGAGCAAAGCTATAAGAATAATTTTAAAAATTTATAAATATTGAGGCGTTAGTAAAAAATTTTATGTTAAATATTTTTTGCTAACGATACTAGAGATAACTCGGAATTAATTTAGAAACCTACTGTGTATAATGACACATATTATAGGTTAGCTTATTAAAACTTAGCCCATATTTAATTTATATATTTCTTGTACATGATATCATCAATATATTGAAATTTTAATGGTTCAGATCTATTAATCTCAATAAGAATTTAACCAAATAGTCTGTTTAGCTAAAGGAGGGGTAAGAATTGGGAATATTTTCTGTCGTTTTGATAAAAAGTCTCTGGAAATTCTTTATATTACTTCATATCTGGATGAAAAAATTAAAAATGAGGAGAAATTTAACTTTCAAATGATTTAGCTATGATATGGGAATCATTGGGATATCGTATATTATTAGTCGAAGATTTAATTGATTCTGGTATTTATCTTTAAGAAGGAACCCAAAAATAATTAGAATTCGGTCTGCTTTCCTCTGCTACAAAAGTTCTTCTGCCGTTAAACCTGATTACTATGTGAAATATTTAGCTTTACATGTATATTCATATATTTGAAAAGTTAAGAGTCAAATTACTTGTTTAAAAAATAATGTACGAGATACTAACAAAAAAATATATATCTATCAGTTATGCAAATAAATAATGAGAATTATTATCATGGTATACGTTCTTATGTCCATAACAACGAATCTCTAAAGAGAATCTATAACTGCCTTTCTCATATTTAAGGACATATCAGAGGGGTGGGTAAAAACAATGGTAATAGATAATCGTCACTGCCTATAAATTTTAATCCAATTAGCAACAGTTAGAGTAGCAATTGATCGAGTATCTTAGTCAAATTTAGATGAATATTTAAGCGAATGTGTAGCATGTGCGGAACAATAGGGTAATATCAATGAGGAAATTGAAAAATTAAAAGTAGCTTTAGATAAAATTTTGCCTTAATCTTGTATTTGAGTGAGTTGATTGTTTCTCAAAATCAAAGATTATATAGTGAATTAATCCAATTTAGTCAACTCACTCAAGTTCTTCTATTAAGACTTGTAAAGGTAATTTTCGAGGGAGTTGGAACACATATAAATTTATGGGGTAATTTTTTTGTGTCGACTATATTGACAACTATGAGAAATTTTATGCATTGTCATGAACTAAAGTATTGAACTATAATACTTAATTGGAGTACAAAGATTGGGGAATGATAGGCACGACCCCATATAAGAAATATTATTAACTTTATTTATCCACGAGTGGGAAAGTTCTCTTTTTTATTCGAATGCAAACACATGAATATGATACGGAAGAGCAATATTTGGCTATATTGGAAACTAAACTATATTTAAGAAAAATAGTTTTTATAACCTTATTTATTGCTCAAATAAGTTATATACTTGTGATTTTAAATTAATTATTTATTGAAATACATTATTTTTTTACTCTTTATTTTATGGGGCGATGGTTACAGCAAAAGTGCTTAATTTAAAGTTAATTAATGTTACTTTATTACACAATTTCTTGAATGTATTTCTAGTACAGAAGTGTTAAGTAGAAAACAATTAGTAATCTGTTTTTAATTTATTCTACTCTTTATTTTGATAAAATTTTAAAAAATATTTATTTACTTGAAATAAAAAATTATCAATATTGTTATGATAGACAACATCTATCAAATATTTTTTTAAAAAAATTTAACCTTAACGATTTATGATCTGTAACTTATTACCTGACTTCAACGAAATTTGGCAAAAAACTCTACATTGGGAACCCACTAAATCACAACTTGAACAATGGGAAAAATTATATCAAGAAATAATATCAGCTAACTGCAAAATCAACCTGACTAGGATTACTGAACCCAAAGATTTTTGGGAAAAACACTTATGGGATTCTTTGGCAGGTATTGATACAAAAATTATTGATATTAAGTCTTCTTTAAAAGGAATAGATATTGGTACAGGAGCAGGATTTCCAGGTATTCCAGTAGCTACAATTTATCCTAATTTACAAGTTACTCTTCTTGATTCAAAAATAAAAAAAATAAAGTTAATAAACTTAATTTTAGATAAATTAAAGTTTATTAATTGTAAAACATTAATTGGAAGATCAGAGACTATTGGGCAGATAAAAAAATATCGAGAAACTTATGATTTAGCTTTAATTCGTGCTGTTGGCACACCTTCTGTTTGTACTGAATATGCCTTACCTCTCTTGAAAATTGGAGGAATAGCTGTATTATATAGAGGACATTGGCACGATAAAGACAAGTTAACTCTAAAATCTACCGTAGAAAAATTAGGGGGTAAAATTATATCAATCAAAAATGTTGAAACTCCATTAACTAAGAGTATTCGTACCTTTATTTATATTAAAAAAATATCTACAACTTCCCAAAAATTTCCTCGTCAAATAGGAATACCTAACCGGAATCCTCTATAAATTACACTATTATAAAAAAAAATTTTTAGATATTATTAAGCAAGACTTTTGAAGCTAACTTAACCTTATTAAGACTATCGACTTTAGGTTTTTGATTATTTTTTCAATGGAGATTTTATCCAAAATTTTTATATTGACATTACTATACAATTTAACATCTCAAAAAACTCTACTATTTGGGAGAAAAAGTCATCAAGAGAGATAGAAACACTTACTGTATGGTTGATGTAGAGACTCATACAATTTTTTAAAGATTTTTTTATTTTCAGTAGTGGTATATTAATAGTTCTTAGTTCAAAACTTTTCCTTGTTCTGCCCTGTTAGGGCTCACTTTTTGTGAACAGCTTTCTATTTTTGACTTATTTTAAGTTTATCTACTTACCGGTTTTAAATTATTTTTTTGACTTTAAATTTTATAAAATTTTTTAAATAAATGATTGTTATATTTTTCTCTGTCTTTCAACTTTTAACTAATTAGAGTCTCTTTTGCTGGTTAAAATTTTAAAATTTTTCTGATCCATAATTTAAGATTAAATGTTGAGATTTACCCAAAAAATAAAAGTATAAATGACACTTATTTATACTTTTATTTTTTGTTCTTATTTATATACTTGATATTTTGCTTATTAGTTATACATCATAAGTTTTATAAAATAAAATGATATATTTTTTTTATAAAACAATCAAAAAATAACAATATTGACTCTTTCTAAGAAAACCAAATAAACTTTATGATCTAAAATATTTTTATAGTATAGTAAAATATTAATAATATCTATCTAAAAAATATTAATGATGATGAGATCAACTAAATAACTAATTATAAATTATTAAATACATTCCCTTTATCTTTAATATATTAAAAATATGTAAAACTTAGCTTTAGTAGATACTATCGGAATTTATATTCCACCTGTGTGCTTGAACTATAAAAATCATCTAATATCTTTTTTAAAATAAAAATAAATTCTTGGATCTTGTTTGAGAATAAGTAGATATTAAAAATATTATTAAAATAATATTTTATATTTAAAGACTTTAAACCTTGAAATAAACATGCTTTTATGATCAATTACATAATCATTAACTAAGATTATTTTCTTCTTTATTTTTTGTCTATACTTTAGTCTTATAAAGAAATAATCATTTAATTCCCTTTTAAACCTTATAGGATTTTTAAGAATGTAGATTTTCTTGATTTGTTAATTAACTAAGGAGAATTAGCTATAAAATAATTTAATATTTACAAAGAGTACATAATTGTTATTCTGATAATTACTGGTAAAGACTTTTGCTTAAATGGTAATATTTTCCTTGAAATATCGCCATTTAAGCCTCTATTTATTACTTCAATAAATAGAGGCTTAATAATCTTCACAATATTGATCAGCCACTTATAGTGTCATTTATGTGTTTTTAATCAAATGTTTAAAAACCTAAGCTAGACGAGCTGTAGCAATATTACAATAAATAAAAGCTAAAGGTCTTACCTTACGAAAATTATAGAATACCAATAACTTTACTTTTACCAAAATCAATTTTTTATAATTATAGAATAAGATTCTAACAGGAGTTTTAAAAATTATTAGTTATCAGATACTGATTTATTATACTCAGTCCAGAAAAGGAAAAATTTAGATTATATATATAATCTCTGTCCTGTAGTCCTTTGTTAATATTTTTATCTTGCTTTAGTTTATATAAAGAATAACAGGAGAAGAATAGTGTTTGTAACAATATAAAATTAGCAGAAATAAGTATATTAGTCTCAAAATTATTAATTGTTTGGATACATTTGATAATTCAGTGAATAATTACTCAGATTTTAATGTGATGAATCTTGAGAATAAACGGGAACGGAGGGACTTGAACCCCCGACACCCAGGACCGGAACCTGGTGCTCTATCCACTGAGCTACGTACCCATAGCCAACCCTTAGGATAACATTATCTGTCGTCAGTTGTGGAGAACATGAGTAAAAACTTAACGACGGGTCTTAGGGTCAAAGGCATCTCGTAAACCATCCCCAACATAGTTAATACTTAAAACAGTTACAAAAATCGCTAACCCTGGGAAAAAAGCCATATGGGGTGACCAGGTCAAATAATCTTTGGCTTGAAATAACATTTGTCCCCAGGTTGGCATATCGGGAGGAAATCCCAACCCTAAAAAACTTAAAGTAGATTCAGTAACAATTCCATTTCCTACCGCCAGAGTCGCTGCAACGATGATAACACTGAAGACATTAGGTATAATATGAACCGAGATTAATCGTAAGGGACTAGCACCCAGGGCAGTCGCCGCACTCATAAATTCCATTTCCCTTAGTTTTAATACATTTGCTCTTACAAGTCGCGCTAGGGACATCCAATTAAGTCCACCAATGACGATCACAACTAGGATAAAGATACCTAACTCAGGTCCAGCAACTATTTTAACTGTATCCCGAAATAAATAAACTACTAGCAATAATAGAGGTAATTGGGGTAACGATAAAAATAAATCTGTTAAGCGCATCAATAGATTGTCTACTAACCCTCCATACAACCCAGCGATTACCCCGATAGCCGTTCCCCAAAAAATCGCTACTACCATCGCCGTAATTCCTACAGTTAAAGAAATGCGTCCTCCAAATAACACCCTTGCAAGTTGATCCTGTCCAAGATCATTGGTACCAAAAGGATGTTGCCAACTTGGGGGAATAGACGCTTGAGCAAAGTCAATAGTATCGATAGGAACATGATAAAAAAATGGACCAACAACGATACTAGCAATGATAAGACTTAATAAACTTAACCCCAATAAAGCCAGCCGGTTACGATAAAATCGCTGCCAGGTATTTTGCCACAAACTATTTGAGGGATAATCTTTCAGTTTTGGGGACTCAAAAGTCATTATATTTCTTGCTTTTACCCGACAGAATTTTTAAAGACACCCATCGTAAATAAGTTAGTTCCTATTTAATACTTAACCTTCATCATCTTAATGTTAAGGGACATAACTTAAATTTTAAGGAACTTTGTCTTTCTAGCAATTATACTATATTCCCACACACCATTTCATTTTAGTAACTGATGATACTCTTTATTTTGACGGTAATTATTAAAAATAAAAATCTTATATCAAAAAGCATAAGCCGTCAAATTAAAGCAATTTAACCTTATATTATCGATGTGCCTTACTTATATAGATGGGAAATCTTTCTTTTCAAGGAACACTTAGAATTTCAGATAAGAGATGGTATCCCGATATCATTTTTTAAAAATGGGGAGATTATCTAACCTCAGTGTTCTCTAAAAAGTTGAAGATAACTTAAAACCCACGTTCCTTTTGCTGCGGTTTAATAATTGGTTTTCATTACAAGACTATCTGTGTTGTAGTAAACAAAGTCTATTTTCTCACCCTGGGTTGTCCTTCAAGCCTTAGATTGATACTTTATTACTGGTATAAAGACCTTAAAAGTTACTTCTTTTGTCCTCTTGACTACTTAAGCAAAAGGATTACGGCAATACGATTTTGTTCTGATAAACATACCGTTTTAGAACAGATATTTAAGCACGTTTCTATATCAAGATAGATTATCCAATTATTTTTGTTGGATAAAATTAACTTCATATCTAAAGTCGGTGATAATATCTGAAAACTAACGTAGAGAAAAAATTGATCTCCAGTTCTTGGCTCGCCTTTGTCTTTACACGGCTGATGTTGTCAATCATTGGCATAAATTTACTTCGACTAATCTAACTCAGATCAAAGCAAATCTAAGGAGGAATAACTTAGTAAAAAGTAAATCTTAGTTGAGCTAATTTTGTAGAGCAACTGTTAGAAACTTCGAATCTGGCATAAATTTAGAGTTCAATAAAAAAATTTTTATTTTTTTATTGAAACAAAAGCTATTTTGGTTATAAATTTATAAATTACCTTGATTAACTGAAAACCCCTATTACTGTTTTTGAATTAAGGTATAGGGGTCTTTCGAGACTATCTCACATAATCTGTTCTACTTCGGCAACTTCAGGAATCATTTCCTTTAGACGTCGTTCAATTCCCATTTTCAAAGTCATAGTTGAACTAGGACAAGATCCGCAAGCACCCTGTAAGCGAAGTTTAACGATGGGACCGTCAATATCTACGAGTTCCACATTACCACCATCAGCCATCAAGTAGGGGCGCATCTCATCCAAGACTTGTTCCACATTATCTCGAGTAAGTGCCATTTCTTCCATAGTTAACCTCGATCTACCTCATTTCTAAAATCGCTGTCATTGTCATCCTAACGCGAAGCCTGGTATTTGATAAGTATTGTTAGTAGCAAATTCTCTCAGACTTGAAAGAGTTATGCTGACAAACAGATATAGGTTTTTCGATAATCGCTTTTTCGTCTAAAATAATGAATATGGATAACATTTCATAAACCAATAGTTTAATATTTCCTTTTGTTAAGATTTCAGTGCTCAAAAATCTCTCTATATTGTCCAAGATCTAAGTCTACAAAAGTGGGAATACAATCAAAACAATTTTGGGCTAGTTGCCATCTTTCTTCTCGTTTTAACATAGTCGTTAATTTTTCCTGAATGGATAGTAGATACAAAACATCATTTGCTGCATAATTCAATTGTGCCTCTGATAAACTAGAAACGTTTCCCCAGTCTGAACTTTGGGGACTTTTATCCAATTCAATACCTTCTAATTCCTGTACTAAATTTTTTAATCCATGAGAATTAGTATAAGTACGAGCTAATTTACTAGCAATTTTGGTACAGAAAATTGGTTTAGTATGAATTTTAAAAGAATACAATAATTGCGCCACATCAAATCGTGCATAATGGAAAACCTTAATAACTTTTCTAGATTCCATTAACTGTTTTAAATTGGGGGCTTCTGTCTGTCCTATTCTAATGCGAATAGCCGTAACAAATCCATCAGAATCACATAATTGGATTAAACAGAGACGATCACGTTGGGGAATTAAGCCCATGGTTTCTGTATCTACCGCAATAGATGTAGTGGTTGAATAGCGACGTAAAGTATCATCAGATAAATCACAATCTTCAACTTGAAAATTTGTTAAATTTAACATAAAAAAGTTAAGTTGGTAATAGCTTGATAAAACTTTTAAAAAGCTGTTGAATTAACCAGGTAAAGGCTTAAAATCATCTAATAGCTAGATGTAGTTAATTAAAATTTAACTCACTAAATCTAGTCTACACTATTTTAGTAGTGTAACACAAAAGGCTTTGTTTAAAAAAATCAAGTCATATTCAACTGAATATTTATAATTCACTAAGAAAATTGAAAACCTGACAATTTTTGTGAAAGCTATTCCTTTGTTAAAATTCAATTTGTTTAGTTCTAATTTTTATATTATTTTTATAATCAAGTTGTAAACAAAGTTATTAAAAGTCTAGTTATTCAATTTTTATAACTTATTTTTTTATTAATGATCACCATAGATAGTATATCAAAGTAATTGTGTGAGTTAAACAAAGTTTATCTAGAAAGTAGCCGGCAATTTTTACTCACTTTATTCAGTACCTTATGAATTTTTATAAATCTAGATTTAATAAAGTGTAAATAGTTAGAAACTATTATCTTATATTCAAAAATAATCATCTCTGAATAAAATTTTATAATATAGTATTTAAACTAAAATTTAAGCTTTTTATTTGAAAAATATTTAGTTATCTTTTACAAATTCAAAATTACTATAATACATAGTAATTATCTTAAATTTTTTATATAGCTTATGTTATAGTTGACTTGTCAATACGTAGTCACAAGTATAGTATAGTGACTAATGGATTTGAGTTCTTATTGATTAATTTGGTAAGTCAAGGGAATTAAAGATTATACAAAAGTTGTTTATAATTGATTTTCTCCTAGATAATTAATTCGCTAACTGAAAAAAAACTAGGAGCAGTTAAGCTGAAAAGAGAAGGTCTTTCCAGAATATAGTTTGGATGAATTTCTTCAAGTTAGGGTAATTTATTTAGAAACTAATCATTGGCTAAACTTTCTGCTATTTAAAGATAATCATGCTAGAAGGTTAAACAAAAAATCAATTATAAAATCAGAGACTATAGATAGTAATCAATAGCTAAAATAGATTATTAATTGTTGTTTGATAAACGTAATGATCTTTCGGAAAAACTGCTAATTATAGTAAATAAACAGTTTACCCTTATCTTGAATAAAAATGATATCATCAGACCTAATTACTTATCCTATCGTAGAAACCTTTCATTCAATCCAAGGAGAGGGAGCATGGATGGGGGTAAGTGCATTTTTTATTCGTTTGGCTGGATGTGATGTTCATTGTTCTTGGTGCGATCAAAAAGAGTCCTGGACAGTTAAACCCTATCCACTAAGGACTGTAGAAGAGTTAGCAAAGTTAGCGAAACAAAGTAACCCTCTCATTGTTGTTATTACAGGGGGAGAACCTTTGATTCACAATTTAGATCCCTTGACAGATAAATTAAGGAGGTTAGGGTTGCGAGTTCACTTAGAAACATCAGGAACACATCCATTTAGTGGTAGTTTCGATTGGGTAACTTTTTCACCGAAGCCGTTAAGTCTACCCAATGAAAGTATTTATAGCCAGACTAATGAATTAAAAATAGTTATTGCATCAGAATTAGATTTACAATGGGGACAGCAAGAGGCTAAAAAAGTCTCTTCGGGTACGATTAAGTATTTACAGCCAGAATGGAATAGTCATGAAAGTAAACAACTAATTTATGATTTTATTTTGCAATGTTCCGACTGGCGGATTAGTGTGCAAATCCACAAATTTTTAGATTTTAGGTGAATGTAAGTGGAATTTCGCCACCTCAATCGGAAAAGTTATTTAATTCTACACTAACTTAAAATCATTATGAGAAAGTGTTGCTGAACGTTAGTAAATCTAATTTTTAAGATCATTAGTTAAATTCTGATGACTTTTTGAGAAAATATATATAGCGGCTGAATTTATAGTATTACGTATTATGGTTAAGAAATTAATAATTATTAGAAGATTTTGCAAGTTTGTGCACTGTCCACCTCACAACAAGGTATTATTATTACATAATACGGTATTTTAATGAAAAATTGCCATAAATTTGGTATCAAAGATCAGCCAAGAGTAGTTTAGTGGTTACGGCTCTTGACTGATCTTTGATACTTCTCCCGACGATTCGTGTAAGGATATAACTCTGGTCTCTCTACTCCACAACGAAAGGTTACTTTTTTAGTGATCTTTATCTCAGATAAAAGATATTGCAATTTATCCATACTCTACCCAGATACTCCTAAAGTCAGTACTAACGAATATCTATCAGCTGTAAGTACATCGTTTTTAAATCACCAAAAAACTTTTCTTACTTGCTTCCTGGCTTCTCAGTATGATCAACTGTCTAACATAATCTGTAATCTATGAATGCCTGTTTTCATTAGCTAACTTGAGGAAGTCAGTTCTTCAACTTCTTATCTTGTTTTAGAAGAAATTGCCATATTTGCTATATATCTAATTTTTCTAATTTATTAGTCAAGCTCTAAGCGTATTTTTATACTAACATCAAGATATTGTAAATATTTCCCTATGTTTTGAGAAGTACCACAAGTCTACAGCGCGGGGATTCCCGCGCATAAGCTAGTTAATATTAAATTAAATAAAAGTTATTGGTTTTGTACATCCCCTAAATTAAATAAAAACGGTACACTTCCTTGATTTTTACTTCCCATTACTAATACATTAGGCATTTTTGCTCCTCCTTCTCTCCAAGCTTCAATTGCCTCTTTTTGGAGAACTAATTCCCCACCTTGGGCTTTCAGAGTTTCTGCTAGTAAACGTTGGGCTTCTGCCTTTCCTTTAGCACGGTTGACATCGGCTTGGGCTTCTTGTTCAGCTTCCTGGGCAATATAAACTGCTCGTTGCGCCCGTTGTTCAGCAATTTGTTTTTCTTCAACGGCACGAGCAAATTCAGGAGAAAAGTTTAGATCAATAACGCTTGTATCAAGGACAATAATGCCATATTTAGCTAAGCGCTCATTGAGGGCATTATCAAAGTCTTGTTTTAATTCATTACGTTGAGTGATGGACTGTTCTACAGTACGTTTAGCTGCTGCAATCTTAAAAGATTCTTGGGTTTGGGGAGCAATAATTTTTGCAACGATGTTTTGTAATGTTCCTTGCGTCCGGCGAATTTGAGCTACTTGTACAGCATCAAGACGAAAGTTAATCGCAAAACTAGCGGTTAGATCCTGTAAATCTTTAGTAGCACTTTGGGCAGGCACTTCAAACTTTTGCACTGTTACATCATAAACGTCCACTGTTGAAACTAACGGCGGTTTATAATGTATTCCCTCTAATAAAGCCCCATTTTGGGCTTTTCCTAATACACTAAGTACCCCTGCCTGACCAGGGTTAATTACAATAAATGAATTAAAGCTAATAAAAACCACTAAAGCGACAATGATGCCACCAATTAAAGGCCATAAACTCGGGAAGGATTGACGAGTCACAAGGTTTTCTCCTTAATCTAAATTAAATGTTAAATTTGACAACGTATTGTATAGAGTTTGGAGTTTCAAGTTAGAAGTTTAAAGATAAAAACTCTTGTCACCTTACTCTTCACTCTTAAACTTCTCTTAGCCACTGTACCGCATCTTTGGCATGGTAAGTTAAGATTAAATCGGCTCCTGCCCGTTTAAAACTAGTTAAAGTTTCTAGAATTACTTTTTTCTCGTCAATCCAACCATTGAGAGCGGCTGCTTTGACCATAGAATATTCTCCAGAAACATTGTAAGCTGCTACAGGGAGGTAGGTTACTTCTTTAACACGCCAGATTACATCCATGTAGGATAAAGCAGGTTTGACCATCAACATGTCCGCCCCTTCTTCGATGTCTAATTTTACTTCTTTAAGGGCTTCTCTAGCATTTCCTGAGTCCATCTGATAAGTAGATCGATCCCCAAATCTGGGGGAAGATTCAGCCGCATCACGAAAAGGACCATAATAAGCAGAAGCATATTTAGCAGCATAGGAAAGAACAAGAGTATTATTAAATCCTGCTTCATCTAACCCCTGTCGAACCGCTTGGACAAATCCATCCATCATCCCTGATGGGGCAATAATGTCAGCTCCTGCTTTAGCTTGAGAAACTGCCGTTTTCTTCAGTAACTCTAGAGTAGGATCATTAAGAACTCGTCCAGTTAGGTCCCCTACTTCTAGATAGCCACAGTGACCGTGATTGGTATACTCACACAAACAGGTGTCGACAATAACTACTAAATTGGGAACTGCTTCTTTGATAGCAGTAGCCGCCTGTTGAATAATTCCATGATCATGCCAAGCTCCTGTTGCTGCAATATCCTTAGTTCTAGGAATACCAAAAAGAATAATAGACGGAATGCCTAGATCGTAAACCTCTTTGGCTTCATCAACAATTTTATCCACCGAGAGTTGATAAACTCCTGGCATAGACTTAACTTCTGTGGCGATTTTTTTGCCAGGAACGACGAATAAAGGGTAAATTAAATCATTAGCTGTCAAAATTGTTTCTCGCACCATGCGGCGCAGTTGGACAGTTTGACGTAGACGACGAGGGCGATTAATCGGAAACATAAGTCAATAATTGAGGATAAAATTAAGTTAATCTTGCTATTTCGATCACTTAAAAGTCGAAAGTTGCCTATAATAATGTCTTTTAGTTAAAAGTAAAATCTTACCAAGGCTATTTCTGCATTTGCTTTTATTCTGATAAAAGTGTTTAACTAACTAAAAAATAATAAACTAGCTTAAGTGTTGCATACCTGAGCATAATTATTAAAGAGTAAAGTTTTTTATATAGTTGAGTTAAAAAATATTTTTATAAAAATATTTTTTAAGTTTTTTGTCTAAAGTTAAGTCTCGTTAAAATAGGTAAACTATATGGAAGAAAGGGTTCAAAAAATTTTATCCCAATGGGGAATCGCCTCTCGTCGAAAAGCTGAGAAATTGATTTTAGCCGGACGGGTAAAGCTTAATGGACATCGGGTTCAGTTAGGTGAAAAGGTCAATCCTGAGTATGACCGCTTAGAAGTGGATAGCCAAATTATTCAACCAACTCAACGACCTGATTTTCTGTATATTTTACTCAATAAACCTCAAAAAGTCGTTTCCACCTGTGACGATCCTCAACTTCGTTTTACAGTCCTTGATTTACTGCCAAAAAACCTCTGTCAAGGTACAGGTATCCATCCTGTCGGGCGACTAGATTTCAATTCAACTGGAGCTTTACTTTTGACCAATGATGGAGAACTAACTCTCAACTTAACTCATCCTCGGTATCATTTACCAAAAACTTATGACGTTGTCATTTCTGGAAATATTCCAGAAACACGCTTACAACAATGGCGTGAAGGTGTTATGCTTATGGGCAAAAAGACCCTAGCAGCTCAGGTTGAAGTAATTCACCGTTATCCTTATCAGCAAACCCACTTACGAGTGGTTATTACTGAAGGAAGAAATCGTCAAATTCGCCGTATCGTGCAACAGATGGGGTGTCATGTACTACGACTACACCGCAGTGCGATCGGTTCTATTACTGTAGATTCAGAGTTATTTCATGAATCTAGGTTACCCAGCGGGCACTATCGCTTACTAACAACCTCAGAAATTAATTTTCTAAAATCTCGTCCCCATCTAATTACAGAAACATCTCAAAAGCTCAGTTGAGCATTATGTCTAGGAAAAAGCTCTCTGTTAATCCATCGTCAGACTTACTATCTAAGATAGAGCGATCGGAAATCTCTCCCAGAAAAGGGAGTCTAACTTTTTGGCGACGGTTAGTGACTAAAATTCATTTAAATCTATTGGTAAAAAACAATCGAAGAAGAAAACTAACAGAAATGGAGTTTCGAGTATATTTGCCGATAATTTTTTCTTTAAGGCAAATTAAGCTACTTTTATCTAATCGTCGATGGAATAAAACTTCATCCTATGATCTCGAACAAGAACAATATAATGTTTTAACTAATATAGGAAATCAACTTTATCAAGCTCGTCGGGAACAGGATATCTCCCTTGAGATGGTTGCTGCCGATACCTTTATCTCTCTAGGGTTGTTACAGTCACTCGAAAAGGGTGATCTAAAGGATTTGCCAGAGCCAATTTATGTCAGAGGACTAATTAGAAAATTTGCTGATTATTTAGGTTTAAATGGTAGAGTTTTAGCCAATCATTTTCCCACGAAAATGGTAGGAAAATCTTCTCAATCTTCCCGTCTTCAAATTTGCTTTCCCACTTTGGAGTTACGTCCTTTTCATCTCTATTTTATTTATATTGCCATTATTATTTTGTCTGTTGAAGGAATTTCTAATCATCTTAAACGCACAGCTTTAGATTTAGAGACAGGGGAGGTTCATCACTCATCCCCTAAGTCCTCTTCGTCAGTCACAGTATCTAGTGATCAAAATTCTTTTGTCAACCAACATCAAAAGGTTTTACCCAAAAAAATATGTTGTGATAGATACTGGCCTTAAAATAACTGTTTTTTAAAATTTTAAAAAAATATTGACTTACTATGATTAGTTTATATAAAAAATATTAGTTTAATAAAACTCTTGTTTTAATATTATTAAGGTTAATTTAATTGAGCTATAAACGTATAGTTTTAATTAATTTAATTTTTTTATTTACATCTTAATATCCCTTTTTGTGGATATCAATTGTCAGAATAAACTACAGGTTTTAAAATTTATCTACTCATTATCTAACAACTTTGTAGTTTTTATTTATTTTCGAAGTTTATTCAAAGTCTCTAGAGGAATTATAAAAAGTGACTTACTCTACTTTAGTTTTTCACTGATTTTTTTTAGACTTTCTCTAACAATACTGACTTCTTCTATTTGGCTTAATTTCTTTTAATCCAAGTTTGGAAAATATTTTACTATTATCGTTTTAGTTTTTTTAAATCAGACTACAGGTTTTTAACTTTTTATATATACTAGTAATGTTTGTTAATTGAGTAGTTCCTAGTAATAGCAATAAATAAACTACCTGATTAAATTTTAATCGATTATTAAATCAATGGTTTAATTAAACCTTATATGATTTTGCTTGTATTTTTAAACTTTATAAATTAGTTAATTATATATAAAAATATAAACCTATACTAATACTTTTAGTATCAGTATTTCTATTAAATAAGTACAATAATCTCTCTTTTTATTCATCCTTAAAAAGTAAAATAGTCTAAAAAACTTAATCTAGTGGTTGTTATGATTAACATCATATTTTTAATATATAAATTTTATATGTATAAGTTTTAAATGCATGAAGTATATCTTCTGTAGTTAAGTTTTTATATTCAACTACAGATAGTAGAAATATGAACTGTAACAGCTGTTGTTCAGTGTCACCGAGAACTATTTAACTTAGCACACTATCTTTTTATACTATACTTTAGTAAGTGTTCCACAGTATTAAGTTGTCCTACCTAAATTAAAGAGAATTTTTTGTAAACATAAGAGAATATTTTTATGCTTTGTATTGCTTCTTAAAGTCTAAGAACAAGATTCATAAGACTATAATTAACTTGAATACACTATACTACTTGTTAAGTTGATTTATTAATCTTAATTATTAGTTAATATGATTTTAGTGATACTATTTACAGTGTACATAAATTAATTAGAGTTTAATTTTATGTCAACTACTACCTTAACTTGACATAAAAAAATATATAAAATTTATTATTTTTTTTAAAAAAGTTTAGATATTGAATAGTATTAAAAAGTTTAATAAAATAATCGTTATATTCTATTGACAGACTGATAATATAAAAAAAAATTCAAAACTGGATTACTATTGGTGTTTTTGGACACCACTAAAAACAAGATAAAAGATGCTTAAAGCTAAGGTTTATATATTTTTTATTATCTATTGATTATCCAGGATGTGGCATAATTTCAGTCAATAACAATGAAGAAAATATAAAAAGTTAAATTAGCCAGTGAGGTATTTACATATAGATTAGCCTTGGGGATAATAAAAATTATTTGCTGATGCTCAGAATAAGGCAGTTTATAATTTGAGATATTTTTGATGAAGAATAAGAAATTATAAGAAGTTTAATTAACTAAAAGCTAAACAGAGAATTATAAATTTAATTTGACGAGATTAAAAATAATTGTCGGATAAATATAAGCTAATATCTTTATTAACCACAAGCTTCTTAAAAAGAAGATATCAGATAATTTTAAAATTTTCAGTATTAATTAATAGTTAAAATACTTTATTTACATTTTTTAAGATATTACTATTCATGTCTGAATACTCATAAAAAATTGACAAGTACTGCAGAATAAATTAAATCAAATAAATTAAAGATTTAATAAAACTGATTCAATTAGATATTCATGAAATTTTAAATAGATATTGACAAGTATTTTTGTGTCAATCAAGCAATGCGATCAAGAAGTCGACGGCGTTTCTGTTCAAATTCATATTCTGAGACTAACCCTTCTTCCCGCAATTGATCCAATTCTCTTAGTCCTTCGGCAATAGCCTCGACTTTTACCGGTTTAGTAATACTAGGATTAAGAACAACAGGTTGGGAATAACTTAAGGATAATTCGTTAAATTGAGCTTTAAACAGTTCTTGTCCTTGTACAATATACCATACTACATCAATAGCACAAGCAATACGGGGAATAGGACTATCCCACAATAGACAATAGATTACTCCCCAGACAGGTTGTCCCAGGTAGAATTTATGAAGTCCTGCAATTGGCCACGGAACAATCGTAGCAAGTAAAGCTAAGATAACCCCTACTTTACGGCTTTTTTGTTGATTTAATAGCTTTTCTAAAATTTCCATAGAATTTTCGATAAAATAATAATAATTGATCTAATTTATTTAATCTACTGTTTTTGACTGTTGTTTATAGGAAAACGGTTCCTTCTTGAAGTCATAAGTGTCTCAGCAAAATTAATTACTAAGTTCACAATGCCTAATAGTAGAGCTATAATCTTTATTAAACAATTATTATGGGGATATATATCCTACCGTTGTTAGCATCTCAATCAACGACTAAAGATGATACGGAAACCCGTAGTTTTCAAGAGGTTGAGAGTCATTTATAATGGTATATGAAGTCCTGTTGTCAGATGGGACTGCTGATTGACGTCGTTTAAAATTACATGAAATGACAATGGGATTTTTTGATTCTGAAGTTGTTCAACAAGAAGCCAAACAGTTATTTGAAGACTATCAATCTTTAATAAAGTTAGGAGGAGAATACGGAAGGTTTGATCGTGAGGGTAAAAAAATTTTTATTGATAAAATGGAAGCTCTTATGGATAGATATAAAATTTTCATGAAACGCTTTGAGCTATCGAAAGATTTTATGGCAAAAATAACTGTTGAACAACTCAAAACTCAACTAGTACAATTTGGCATCACTCCTGAGCAAATGTTTCATCAAATGAATTTAACTTTAGAGAGAATGAAATCCGAAATCGAATAATGAACAAGGATAGAATCAGTTAATTCTAAGAGCTAATAAATGGGTATTTTTTTTGGCATTTTTCTGTGATTATCAGAAAAGAAAATAAATGGTAAAATAAAACTGTTTTTAATGTCAAAAAAAATATGTATGATTTTGCAATTATTGGTGGAGGTATTGTCGGACTTGCCACAGGGATGGCATTAGGTCATAAATACCCTAATGCTTCGATTGTAGTTTTAGAAAAAGAAGCCTGTATTGCTTTTCATCAAACTAGCCGTAATAGCGGTGTCATTCACTCAGGCATTTATTATCAACCTGGTAGTTTTAAAGCAAAATTTACTTCTGTTGGTAACCAGTCTATGGTAGATTTTTGTCGTACCTATAATATCCCTTATGAAGTTTGTGGAAAAGTTATTGTTGCCACGAAAGAAACAGACCTTCTCTTATTAGATAATTTTTATCAACGTGGTTTAGAAAAAAAGTTAAAAGTTAAAAAGATTAGCTCTCAAGAAGTAAGGGAGATAGAACCTTATGTTAACTGTCTAGCTGGAGTTTACGTTCCTACTTCAGGAATTACTGACTACACAAAAATAAGTCAAAAATATTCTGAATTAATTCAAGAGCAAGGAGGAGAAATTTGTCTTAACACAGAGGTAAAAAAAATTGTTAAAACTTCTGAGAGCCAAGTTTTAGAAACTAATCAAGGAGCAATTAAAACCAGTTTCGTTATTAATTGTGCCGGATTATATAGTGATCGCGTAGCTAAATTAGCTGAGGTTGATAGTCAAGTCAAAATTATCCCATTTCGTGGTGAATATTACGAGTTGACTCCTGAAAAACGTTATTTAGTAAAAAATCTTGTTTATCCTGTTCCTAATCCCCAATTTCCTTTTTTAGGAGTTCACTTCACCCGTATGATTGATGGAAGCGTTCATGCTGGACCCAATGCAGTGTTAAGTTTGAAGCGAGAAGGATATAAAAAGACAGATTTTAACATCAAAGATTTTGCTGAGGTTATGACTTATCCAGGATTTTGGAAGTTGGCAGCCAAACACGCTGATGAAGGCATAAAAGAAACGATTCGCTCTTTTAGTAAAGCCGCTTTTGTTCGAAGTCTACAACAACTCATCCCTGAAGTAACGGTCTCTGATTTAATTGTCAGCAAATCTGGAGTTCGCGCCCAAGCTCTGAAATCTGATGGGGAACTAGTCAATGACTTTTTAATTATTCAAAATGAACAAGCTTTGCATGTTTGTAACGCGCCTTCTCCAGCAGCAACTGCTTCTTTAGAAATTGGTAAAGCAATTGTTGCCCGAATTCCTTAAATAATTTTGACTAAAAATCATTAAGGAGGATGAATCAATTAATTCATTCTTTTTTTGCTATCAGTTCACAAAGTAATCTCTTCTGAGAGTAAAAATTAGCACAATGAAACGACCTTTTTAGTTTTCAGCAAAAGAAATGAATATAAATTTAGCGTCTTGCTTTTCCGTAGATTATAGCTTTTGTTCATAATGATAATCGTATTCTAGTCGAAAATTTATATTCGATTTTAATTAAACTTCTTGAAGTCTACAATATTATTTGACAATGGACACTCTGAGTATCTATAAACAATTTAGGCATTATTAGCTATATCCTTGCACTAGAGAGATTTATAAATACATCCCTAACCATTTTTTCAAACATCTATAGATAGTGTTCTATCAGATATAGAGCAGACTTACCCATGATCCCTTATAAATTGAGTCAATCTTTCAGAAAGTCATGCTAAATTACCTAACAAGATGGATGAAAAAATTTACTGAAACTTTTTATTATCCTAATTAATAGCCTTCTATTGGATCCTAAAATGTTCAAAAGGCAAGTCAATTCTTTATGCTATAAGCTAATTAACATAGGAATTTCAGACACTATTAACTGATCTAGACTTTGTTATAGTCCCGATTTTTTGCTACACTCGCTCGATTAGACTGAACTATTATTATGCCAACGCTTGTTATCGTCGAATCTCCGACTAAAGCTCGTACCATTAGAAACTATCTACCCAAAGGGTATCGCGTCGAGGCATCTATGGGGCATGTACGAGATCTCCCTGCCTCAGCTGAGGAAGTTCCCGCATCATATAAGGAAAAAAGTTGGTCAAACTTAGGAATTAACATTGAGAATAATTTTGAGCCACTTTATATCGTTCCCAAAAATAAGAAAAAAGTGGTTCAAGAACTTAAATTTGCTTTAAAAGAGGCCGATGAGTTAATTCTTGCCACTGACAAAGACCGTGAAGGGGAAAGTATCAGTTGGCATTTGCTACAGCTACTCAAGCCCAAAGTTCCTATCAAACGTATGGTTTTTCATGAAATTACTCGTGAAGCCATACAACAGGCGTTGAATAACTGCCGTGATATTGATAAGAATTTGGTTCATGCCCAAGAAACAAGACGAATTTTAGATCGTTTAGTTGGTTATACGGTTTCTCCGCTACTTTGGAAAAAAATTGCTCGCGGTCTCTCCGCTGGACGAGTGCAATCAGTAGCAGTTCGTCTGTTGGTGCAACGGGAGCGAGAACGCCAAGCTTTCCAGTCAGGAGGATACTGGAATCTCAAAGCTTTATTAGAAACAGAAGATAAGAACTCCTTTAATGCTAGGTTAGTGACCCTAAAGGACAAGAAAATTGCTACAGCCAACGACTTCGACCCCAGTACTGGAAATATCACTCAGGGACGAGATGTAGTTCTTCTTGATGAAGATAAAGCTTATACTCTTAAATATCGCTTAGACGGGAAGCATTGGACTGTTAGCAATACAGAAGAAAAACCCACAACTCGCAAACCTGCCCCTCCTTTTACTACCTCTACTCTTCAACAGGAATCTAACCGAAAATTAGGAATTTCAGCACGGGATACGATGCGGATTGCCCAAAAACTTTATGAAGAAGGGTATATCACTTATATGAGAACAGATTCTGTCCATCTATCTGATCAAGCTATTACTGCTGCGAGAAACTGTGTTGAACAAAAATATGGCAAAGAATACCTTAGCCACAAACCTCGTCAATACACAACTAAAAGTAAGGGAGCCCAAGAAGCACATGAAGCCGTTCGTCCCGCAGGAAATGAGTTTTGCACTCCTCAAGAAACAGGATTGTCAGGCAATGAGTTTTCCCTTTATGACTTAATTTGGAAACGTACTGTGGCCTGTCAAATGGCTAATGCTAGTTTAACCCAAATCGTTATTAGTCTTAAGGTAGAAGACGCAGGCTTTCGTGTTTCAGGTAAACGGATTAATTTTCCAGGTTTTTTCCGCGCTTATGTAGAAGGGTCTGATGATCCTGAAGTAGCTTTAGAAAACCAAGAAATAATCCTTCCATTTCTACAAGTAGGAGATCATCCTACTTGTCAACAATTAGACGTTTTAGGACATGAAACCCAACCCTCTACTCGATTTACCGAAGCATCTCTTGTAAAAATCCTCGAAAGTGAGGGAGTCGGTCGTCCGAGTACCTACGCCAGTATTATTGGGACAATTATTGATCGTGGTTACGCTCAAATGCGCAGTAAAGCCTTAGTCCCGACGTTTACCGCTTTTGCAGTGGTAAGTCTATTAGAGCAACATTTTCATGATTTGGTGGATACAAAATTTACCTCAAAAATGGAACATACCCTCGACGAAATTGCTACTGGAGAAACTCAATGGGTACCATATCTCAAGGATTTTTATTTGGGGGAGAAAGGATTAGACAATCTGGTTCAACTGGGTATTGAAAACATAGATCCTGCGGTTGCTAAGGCTGTTAACCTAGATAACCTAAAGGTTACTATTAAACTTGGAAAGTTTGGACCGTATATTGAGATGATACAAGAAGGAGAAGTGATTACCGCTTCAATTCCCATAGATTTAACTCCCGCTGATCTTAATCCTGAACAGATATCCTTGATTCTTAAGCAAAAAATAGAAGGACCTAAAGAATTGGGTTTACACCCTGAAACAGGCGAATCTATCTATGCTCTTATTGGGAGTTATGGTCCCTACGTTCAGTTGGGAGAAGTTAGCGAGAATAATAAGAAACCCAAACGCACCTCCTTACCTAAAGAAATGAAGCTTGAAGATATCACTCTAGAGAAAGCTCTAGGATTGTTATCTCTTCCTCGTCTGCTGGGAAATCATCCTGATACGGGAGCCAAAATCAAAGCAGGTTTAGGGCGTTTTGGTCCTTATATAGTTCATGATCAAGGGAAAGAAGGTAAAGACTATCGTTCCTTAAAAGCGGAGGATGATATTTTGACGGTTAACCTAGAACGATCTTTAGAATTATTAGCACAACCAAAGCGAACTAAAAGAGGTGGTCGAGGGGACAAAAAACCGCTGCGAGAATTAGGAATCCATCCTGAAGACAAAGAAGCCATTAACCTTTATGAGGGTCCTTATGGCCTCTATGTCAAACACGGCAAGGTTAATGTTGGTCTTCCCGAAGGAGAAAAAGTGGATACTTTAACTCTAGAAACAGCATTAGAATTGTTAGCAACCAAAGCAACAACTAAGAAAAAAATAACCAAAAATAAAACTACTAGTAAAAACACAAAATCAACAGTCGACAATAATAAATAATGGATCTACTAGACTTAAGTTTAAGCGGCAATTAAAAATTGTCGCTTAAATCAAACAGGAGTAAAACAATACAACATAAGCTTGTCTTCATCAGCTTATAGTTGGGCTATGAAGACAGACTTAATTTTATAGAAATCAGGCTTTAGCTTGTATTCAATTCTAAAAGTTCTTCTCTTATCATTATTTAGTTTAAAACTATTCCATTAACATAACTCATTACAAACAATAAGGATTGATACAAAAGATAGTAAGAATGTGAGGAGTTAGGTAGTAAACTATTATGGACATTGTCCAAATTGCTTTAAAATACCCCCTGTTATCAAAGTCGAGGGTTTAGAAAATGTAGTTTACGGACTGAGCCGATAAATTAAGAATGAAGGGAAGTATGTCAAACTAATTTTTCAAATGTAAATTATATATGCTAAGCTCTCATTTGAGTACTCCATCAAGTTTATGCAAAGAGAAGTGTTGCACCTCCTATCTTATAACTGTTGTAAATTCAGTAGCATGTGGTTAATGGAGATGATTTACCTAATAATTAGTTTTAACTTTACGATAAAAAAGGTATCAAAAATTCTGCAAGTCCTAAATAGCGAATACTTTCAGGAGTAACTTCAAAACGATAAGGTAATATTTTGACTCCCTGATTGACTGCTTTTCTTAAAAGCTTTCCATAAGTAGCATCAAAATTATCTCCAGGGGCAAAAGAATGACAATCTTTTCGATTAATAAAATAGAGCATGATTGGTTTTGCATCTGGTAAAAGTGATATTAATTCTTTTAAATGTTTTTGTCCACGACTGGTGACAGTATCAGGAAAGAGAGCTATTGTTCCTTGACTAAGGGTTGTATTCTTCACTTCTATATAAATGGGAGACTTTTCCCCATCTTGTGTTAGGAGAAAATCAATACGACTTTTTTTATTCCTTCCATAGGGAACTTCACAATGAACTTGGGTATATTGTCCCGCCAACTCTAGTAAACTTTGTTGTTCCAACGCGAGTTTAATTACCTTGTTAGGGAGAGCTGTATTAATTCCCACCCAAGTTCCCTCAACATTAATCATTTCCCAAGTGTAGGCTAATTTTCGCTTAGGGTTATCACTTTTAGAAACATAGACATGACTTCCAACCTTACTCACTCCTATCATTGCCCCTGTATTTGCACAATGAGCCGTAATTATTTTCCCTGTTTCAAGTTCAATATCAGCTAGAAATCGCTTATAGCGTCTAATTAGAATCCCTGAAATTAGAGGAGGATAAAAATAAACAAAATTAGAAGTCATTATTATTAATAATTAAAATAACTAAGTCAATGAACTTTTAAAAAGCATAAACTGAAATAGAAAGGTGCTTGAAAGAAAAAATTATTCAAATGCTAGCCTGCTTAAAAATATAGCTAACAGTATAAATAGCCAAAACTATCAAGGTTGATTTGGAACCCCAAAATTTTATCTAAAATTATAGTAAAAGTAGAGATATTATATTTCTATTTTAAAATATAAAAAGTTGTAAATACTTGGAATAATAGATGAAATTATTCAAATAGTACAATTTAAAAAAGAATGTTAAGATAGATTATCTGAGAGAGAGGAAAGTCATTGAATATTCTGAGAGATAGACAAAAAAACGAAATAATTCTAGAAAATTAACAAACAAAAAAGCAACGGTATATAGTGGAGTATTTAGACTCAATCAAAGTTTTAGTTGTATATATTTAGTCAAAAAACAGCTTGAGAAGGAAAATTTTTATTAAAATTTTAGATAGAGGAGTAGATGAAGCCCCAAATACTGCAAAGACAAGGGGATAAATACAATCATCGTTTTTGATGATGACAACTATATATAAGTAATTTAGTAAAACTACAGCTAAAATAATAAAAAGAAAAAAGATTCTATTTATTTTTTATGTGAACCTAATTAATCAAGAACTGATTTTAATAAAGGCCAACGAAATTAGATAAACGAAATAATCTGTTTTTTCACCTTTCATTTAAAGCTACATACTTATTTGTTCACCTAATTGTTGGGATCGTTGATAAGCTGCTTGTACTGCTTCAAGAATAGCTGAACGAAATCCTGCCTTTTCTAATCGAGCTACTCCAGCAATGGTAGTTCCTCCTGGAGTAGTGACTTTATCTTTTAATTGGGCTGGATGTAACTCAGTATTTTTTAGCAATTGTACCGTTCCTAAAACTGTTTGTAACGCTAGCTGAATAGCAATTACCCTCGGCAAACCGACAGATACTCCTCCATCAGCTAAAGCTTCAATCATCATTGCTACAAAAGCAGGTCCTGATCCAGATAGTCCTGTAACTGCATCTATCAAAGACTCCGGCAGTTGTACCACTTCGCCAACTGCCTCAAAAATAGTAGTTGCTAACGTTAAGTGCTTGGGTTCAACCCTTTGTCCAGGAGAGATCGCGGTCATCCCTACCCCGACAGTGGCCGGCGCATTAGGCATTACTCGCAGCATTGGATATTTTGGAAACTCTGCTTCTAAGCGAATCAAGGGAACCCCAGCTAGAATAGAGATAACCAGAGGGTAAGGCTGAAGACGTTCTACTACATTTAGTGAAGTTAGAACCTGATCTAACACCTGTGGTTTAATGGATAACAATAACACTTCTCCTGAATCAACTACTGTTTGGTTGTCTTCAGCAATATGAACCCGATAGATTTGTTCAAGAAATTTTCGTCGCTGTTGATCGGGTTCGCTAACTAACACCTCATGAGGTTGATAAAGTTTTTGATTTAAAAGGCGGGATATAATAGCCTCTGCCATCATCCCGCCGCCGATGATACCTAATCTAATAGACACAAGTTTTAATTGAATTTAACTTAACGATCTAGCTCTCACCAAAACATTATAGTTACTATAACATCAACGTAACAGGAGCTTACATCTCTTATTGAACCATACGGCTGGAATCAGTTCCCCAACTAGGAGTAGGCGCTGAAGTGCGCGCAGAAGAGGGGTGAACTTCTGGTACATCATGAACCATCCCAGAAAGAGTACTGACCTTAATACAACTTGGTGTAAACAAGAAAATACTTTCACCTATTCTTTCTTGGTGTCCATCAATAGCATAAGTTCCACCTGCTACGAAATCTACAGCTCTTTGTGCTTCTTCGGGATCCATCACATTCAGATTAAGAACAACAGACTTACGCTCCCGTAAGATTTGAATAACTTGAGGCATTTCGTCAAATGAATGGGGTTCAACTACTACTACTTCGGCAATACTACTAGGAATCCCCGGCATTCCGATAACATTATTCCTATTTGTCCCCATCTGTGGATCCGAGGCTAAATTCAAATCACGATTGCGTGAAGATGGTTGAGCATAGTCTTTCCCTATAGAAGGAAGTTGCTGCTCTTCATCCATCTCCTTATAATCCTCTGAATCATAAGAATCGTATTCATCATATACAGGTTCATCAATACCCACAATTCTTTTTAGCTTCTCTGTCAAAGACATATTCAAAATTTCCGTTTTTTACAAAGGGGTAACCGACCAAATAAGGAAAATAAAGCTTAAATAACAGTATTGTGTTCTTTAGCTCAAAATAGGACCTAGAGCGCCACTTAGTTTATTTTAAAGACTTAAGTCCTACGACATTGTTAAAACCAGTTCCTTTGGGTCCCGATGGCTCTACCATTCAGTCGTTTTGGTTCAATAAGTATGTTCTTAGTCGTTTTAGTTCAATAATATGTTCCCCCGATATAGATTTTCGAAAAATATTATTTGACCAACTGTCTTAATATTTTAGGACATCTTTGACCAGCTGTCTTACATTCTAGAATATCAACTAACAAAGAGTTCTAACAAATGTAAAGAGTTTTTAAAATAGAAGGAATATGTTAGATTATGTAATTTTTTTCTTAGAATAAACACAAAAACACTTTTAACCAATTTTTTAAGATAATAGTGAAGGTAAACATCAAACACATTTAATCTTTCTCACCAAAGATAATTCTTCCTAAGCGAATCATGGTTGCTCCTGCTTGTATAGCTAGTAGATAGTCCCCAGACATTCCCATTGATAACTGATTGAGATCTAAGTTTGACTGTTTTTTAATTTTATGGGCTAAGTCTTTTACTTTTTTAAAAGTAGCTAAAATTTCTGCTTGAGATAAACCTAAAGGCAAAATTGTCATCAGACCTTTTATTTTCAAGCTTTTACAGGTTTTTAATTCTGATAAGCCCGCAAAAAGTTCTTCTTCTTCCCAGCCATATTTATTAGGATCGGATAAAATTTTGACTTGAAGACAGACTTTAGGAGATAGAGAAGACTCAGCGGCAAGTCGATTAAGACGCTGAACAATTTTAAGGTTGTCAGCCGAGTGAATCCAGTTAAAGTGCAAAACTGCTTTTTTTGCCTTATTTGCTTGTAAATGTCCGATAAAATGCCAACAAATATCTTTTAAGTCGTCGAGTTGTTCTTGTTTTGATATGGCTTCTTGAAGGTGACTTTCAGCAAAGTCTCGTATTCCTGATTCATAAGCTGCTCGTATTTGAGCAACAGACACCTGTTTAGTGACAGCTATTAAACGAACATGAGAGGGTAATTGTTGACGAATTTGATTAAGACGTTGAGCAATAGTCATTGACCCACAAAAATATTATAGTTTTGGCTTAAAGTTACATATACTAATTGATCAAGGAAATGTTCGTTGACAAATTATCTGAAGTTCTTGATAATCTTGAAAAGTTCCTAAACGACGTAAATTGCGCACACGAGTTTCTACCAATAGCCTAGCACCGGAACGACTTACTGGCTCAAAAAGCATGTCACTTGGCAAAATTTTTAACAAGAAAAATAACCGTTAAGCATACAAGGTTGTAAATAACTCTTCATTATTATCTAATAGACACACTCTATAAAGTAGTCCGAAGGTGGGATGGTTGAAATAAGTTTCGTTGCTCATTCAAGTTCCTAAAAAAGTTTCTCTTTTTGAGACAATAGAAGAATAACTAAAGCTGTTCGTGTATGTCAACTAGACCTTCTGTCTATATAATCCTGACGAATTGTATAGTTAATGATTGTAACTATACAACCTAAATTCGACCTTAAAAGTTCTAGATACGGCCACATCGTGCTAGATGACAGATTTTTATTTTTTAGCTCTTTTTTTGACTGTAGTTTAGATTGGTTTCAAAAAAGTTATGGTAAATAATGGTTAGATATTTTATTTTTTAAAGTTTTTAAACTTCCATAACTTAATTTTTATAAAAATTAAGTTATGGAAGTTATTAGCTATTAATATATTAAATGCAGTCTATAAAAGTTTTATTTTTTATACTAAAAAGATTTAAAGGTTTTTTATTAGTTATGAATTCTTAAGAAAGTTCTTTGTGTTTAACTTTCGTCGAGACAGAACTTAATTACTTAAGTACAATTGGTCAGAAGTTGTTATTAAAGATAGATTATGTCACAAAAAAATAAGGCCTTTGTGATCATTATGTTTTTTTTGATCACTCTCGGAATTTTAGGGGGAGTTTATTGGCGGTTTATTCAAAAAATTGGCGTTACTCGCCGAATTATTCTTTTTAGAATGACTATATTTTCTAAAAATAAAGCAATTACATCTGGTTCTCCTTTACCACCACCTCCTTTTCTTACCGATTCAGGAACTTTTTCTTTTCCGAAAAAAGTTCCTCCAGGAACTCTTATCAGAATTAGTAGCTCCATTGCTATGGTATTACTTAATCAAGCTCTAAAAAATAGTTTTGAACAACAATTCCCAGAAACTCAGGTAATTGTAAACACACAGGCATCGGATGAAAGTATTGACTTACTATTAAAAGGCAGTATTGATATCGCAGCGATATCTCGTCATCTTACTAGTCATGAAGAATCCCAAGGATTGACCGCTCTTCTTATTGATAAAAATGTGCTCGCCATGGTAATTGGGGCTCAAAATTATTTTCGTGATGAGTTAAAAGAAGCTCAGGTAGTTGATATTTTTCAAGGAAAAATCATAAATTGGTTAATTTCAAAACGATCTCCAGGAGCCACTCAAGTGATTAATCACCCTTCTGCCAGTAGTACACGTCATATCTTTGAACAACTAATCTTAAAGGGGAGGAATTGTAGTAACACTCCTAACATCACCACTACAACTCAAGAGACTACTACTTCTGTCTTACAGAATTTAGGCACTGATGGCATTAGTCATGAAACTTATCTTCAAATTAAAAATCCACAAGCAGTGCGAGCTGTTCCCACTGATTACCATACCCTTGAAGTCCCTAAATATCCTTATAGACGATCATTCTATTATGTTTACCGAAAACCTTCTTCAGAAGCAGTCAAAATATTTTTAGGTTATGTATTTTCTCCTATGGGAGAGAAAATTATCAGCGATATTCAATAAGGTCATAAATTAAGAGCAAAGTATCATATGATCATTTATATGACTTCTTTATAATTCATAATGGGATTTTTTTATAAACAGCAAAGGTCATGAAAAGTCTAATAAGGTTTATAGAAAATGGTGATTACTTCTTCCATAGTAATTGTTTTAGAAATTAAATCTGTTCAAGTGTATAACCAGTTAAAAATAAAGTCTATACTGAGCAGTATAGACTTTATTTTTATTCTTAACTAGGATAATTACAAACTAATTTGATTCTAGTATAAATTTACTGACAAAAATAGATATAAAGTTAGATATTTTTAAAATTATTTAGTTCTAATTACAAAGCTAGCTCTTATTTTAGCGAGTTTAACAAAGAGTTAAAATGAAAAAAGCAGTAGTTTTACTTATTTTCAAAGAAAATAAGTAAAACTACTTTTGTTGAAAGCAATCTTTATAGCTTACGACACTGAACTCTGAAAGAATTTGATTCATTAGTAGAAGGTTCATGTTGCCAGAAGATATTCCCTAATCCAGTAAGAGATTGTTATTTTATGGAGTCTATACCCTGAATAGTAATATTTACTGCGTGTTTCTTTTCGTCTATCGAAGAATAAATTGCAGAAATTATTTGAGCTAGGTTTCTTTTATAGTAATTAGCTTAATTAGGCATTATTTTTTTCTTTTAATAATGCCTAATTAAGCTAATTACTATAATTTATTTCCAAATAATTTTTGCCTAAACTTATAGATATTTTTAGACGTTAAAGTGTTTAAAAATATTTATTGATTTTTTGCCTTGATTAATTAATTATATGTATATTGTTGATCCCAAAAACTTTGTCTTAATTGAAGGTTAAAAAATCAGTCATTCTGACCTACTATTGTTCTTTTGTATCTATTAAAATATCAATTTTGACAATTACCATTTTAAATAATTTTCAGCTTCGTCGTATTTTTGCCCAGATATTACGAGAATAATAACCACGATTCCTTGCTTTGTTGAACGCAAATTCAACAAATGGAGTATCAAAACAGATATGATGTGACGACTATTTCTTGTTCGTGAAGGGAATTCGTGAAGGGAATTAAAGATAAACACTTATATATGTACAATGTCACAGATGTCTCTTGATTTTTTTTAAATCAATCTCGCCAAGACTACGTTATAGCTTGATTTAGGAAGAAAGAAAAAAATTTTTTTGAAAAAAGCTTGACATTTTTAAATCGACTGGTGTACATTGGTAAATGCGCAACTGAGAGCAACACTCTCCCCAGCGCACTGGACCTTGAAAAATCAATAATTTAGAAGCTAACAACTGTATAGTGCCCCTTGTTATTCAAGATAATTATACATCTCACTACTTTCCCTGTCTACTAGATAGAGAAAGCAGAGAGATAAAAGTAAAGAAAGCCGGAAAACTAACTAAGTTAGAAGATACCGGCTAAAAGTCAGATCAAACACTATGGAGAGTTTGATCCTGGCTCAGGATGAACGCTGGCGGTATGCCTAACACATGCAAGTCGAACGAGCTCTTCGGAGCTAGTGGCGGACGGGTGAGTAACGCGTGAGAATCTACCTCTTGGTTGGGGATAACATTTGGAAACGACTGCTAATACCCAATGTGCCGTAAGGTAAAAGATTTATTGCCAGGAGAAGAGCTCGCGTCTGATTAGCTAGTTGGTGGGGTAAGAGCTCACCAAGGCATCGATCAGTAGCTGGTCTGAGAGGATGAACAGCCACACTGGGACTGAGACACGGCCCAGACTCCTACGGGAGGCAGCAGTGGGGAATTTTCCGCAATGGGCGAAAGCCTGACGGAGCAATACCGCGTGAGGGAGGAAGGCTCTTGGGTTGTAAACCTCTTTTCTCAGGGAAGAAGATATGACGGTACCTGAGGAATAAGCATCGGCTAACTCCGTGCCAGCAGCCGCGGTAATACGGAGGATGCAAGCGTTATCCGGAATTATTGGGCGTAAAGCGTCCGCAGGTGGTCACTCAAGTCTGCTGTTAAATACTAGAGCTTAACTCTGGAAAGGCAGTGGAAACTGAGAAACTAGAGTCCGGTAGGGGTAGCGGGAATTCCCAGTGTAGCGGTGAAATGCGTAGATATTGGGAAGAACATCGGTGGCGAAAGCGCGCTACTGGGCCGGAACTGACACTCAGGGACGAAAGCTAGGGGAGCGAAAGGGATTAGATACCCCTGTAGTCCTAGCCGTAAACGATGGAAACTAGGTGTGGCTTGTATCGACCCAAGCCGTGCCGAAGCTAACGCGTTAAGTTTCCCGCCTGGGGAGTACGCACGCAAGTGTGAAACTCAAAGGAATTGACGGGGGCCCGCACAAGCGGTGGAGTATGTGGTTTAATTCGATGCAACGCGAAGAACCTTACCAGGGCTTGACATGTCGCGAACCTTAATGAAAGTTGAGGGTGCCTTCGGGAGCGCGAACACAGGTGGTGCATGGCTGTCGTCAGCTCGTGTCGTGAGATGTTGGGTTAAGTCCCGCAACGAGCGCAACCCTCGTTCTTAGTTGCCATCATTAAGTTGGGAACTCTAGGGAGACTGCCGGTGACAAACCGGAGGAAGGTGAGGACGACGTCAAGTCAGCATGCCCCTTACGCTCTGGGCGACACACGTACTACAATGGTTGGGACAAAGGGCAGCGACCCCGCGAGGGAAAGCGAATCTCATCAAACCCAGCCTCAGTTCAGATTGCAGGCTGCAACTCGCCTGCATGAAGGAGGAATCGCTAGTAATCGCAGGTCAGCATACTGCGGTGAATTCGTTCCCGGGCCTTGTACACACCGCCCGTCACACCATGGAAGCTGGTCACGCCCAAAGTAGTTACCCTAACCTTTTGGAGGGGGACTCCTAAGGCAGGGCTGGTGACTGGGGTGAAGTCGTAACAAGGTAGCCGTACCGGAAGGTGTGGCTGGATCACCTCCTTATAGGGAGACCTCAGTTCAAGGAATAAAGCAAAAGGTATAAAACGAAAGTCTAAAACCTAGATAAAATAATGCTTTTCCTTAGAACTAATCCCAAGGTCGTGCAAGGGAAACATATCTGAATTAGCTTCTAAATTATGATTGGTTCAGGATAAGGGCTATTAGCTCAGGTGGTTAGAGCGCACCCCTGATAAGGGTGAGGTCCCTGGTTCAAGTCCAGGATGGCCCACCTAACCTAATGTGTATTGAACAGAATAACACTCAAGTACCAGTTCAGCACCGAGTCTCGCTTGAACAAAGTGAGGCAGACTGCTGGGCAGTTAGAGCCTAGTAAAGCACCTTGAAAACTGCATAAAAACGAGAAAACGGTCATTACTTACGTTACTAGATTGAAGCGTAAGAGAATATTGACCAAATAGAAAAGTCTAAGTAATACCATATTAAAATGGTCAAGCTACAAAGGGCTAACGGTGGATACCTAGGCACACAGAGGCGATGAAGGACGTAGTTACCGACGAAACGCTCCGGGGAGCTGGAAACAAGCATTGAGCCGGAGGTCTCCGAATGGGGCAACCTTAAACACGACCATCTGAATACATAGGGTGGTGCGAGCCAACCGGGTGAACTGAAACATCTTAGTAACCCGAGGAAAAGAAAGCAAAAGCGATTCCCCCAGTAGCGGCGAGCGAACAGGGACCAGCCTAAACCATCAGCTTCGGCTGATGGGGTTGTGGGACAGCAATGTGGACTGTAGCGGTTAGACGAAGCAGCTGAATACTGCACCAAAGAAGGTGAAAGTCCTGTAGTTGAAAACTTAAGCAGCCTAGCTGAATCCCGAGTAGTACGGGGCACGAGAAATCCCGTATGAATCTGCGAAGACCACTTCGTAAGGCTAAATACTCCTGTGTGACCGATAGTGAAATAGTACCGCGAGGGAAAGGTGAAAAGAACCCCAGTAAGGGGAGTGAAATAGAACATGAAACCGTTAGCCTACAAGCAATGGGAGGACGATTTAACGTCTGACCGTGTGCCTGTTGAAGAATGAGCCGGCGACTTACAGGTTGTGGCAGGTTAAGGGAAAATACCTGAAGCCAAAGCGAAAGCGAGTCCAAATAAGGCGCTAGTCACAATTTGTAGACCCGAACCCGGGTGATCTAACCATGGCCAGGATGAAGCTTGGGTAACACTAAGTGGAGGTCCGAACCGACTGATGTTGAAAAATCAGCGGATGAGCTGTGGTTAGGGGTGAAATGCCAATCGAACCCGGAGCTAGCTGGTTCTCCCCGAAATGCGTTTAGGCGCAGCGGTTGTGTACCATAGCGGGGGGTAAAGCACTATTTCGCTGCGGGCTGCGAAAGCGGTACTAAAGCGAGATAAACTCAGAATACCCGTTATGCATCAACCAGTGAGACGGTGGGGGATAAGCTTCATCGTCGAAAGGGAAACAGCCCAGACCACCAGCTAAGGTCCCCAAATGAATGCTAAGTGATAAAGGAGGTGGGAGTGCATAAACAACCAGGAGGTTTGCCTAGAAGCAGCAATCCTTAAAAGAGTGCGTAATAGCTCACTGGTCAAGCGCTCCTGCACCGAAAATGAACGGGGCTAAGTATTCTACCGAAGCTGTGGACAGGAAACTGTGGTAGGGGAGCGTTCTATGTAGGGTGAAGCACTAGCGGCAAGCAGGTGTGGACAGCATAGAAGTGAGAATGTCGGCTTGAGTAGCGAAAATATATGTGAGAATCATATACCCCGAAACCCTAAGGGTTCCTCCGGAAGGCTCGTCCGCGGAGGGTTAGTCAGGACCTAAGGCGAGGCTGAAAAGCGTAGTCGATGGACAACGGGTTAACATTCCCGTACTGATTAGAGATTGTGGCGGGGGACGGAGAAGGCTAGGTCAGCCGGATAATGGTTACCGGTATAAGTATACGAGGTGTTGAGGGATGGAGAAAACATCCTGAGCTGAGTTGCGAGTTCGACTCTCTACGGAGAGGAAGTGACTGATGTCAAGCTTCCCAGAAAAGCCCGGACCACGTTAATTTCTAATTACCTGTACCCGAAACCGACACAGGTAGGGAGGTTGAGAATACTAAGGGGCGCGAGATAACTCTCTCTAAGGAACTCGGCAAAATAACCCCGTAACTTCGGAAGAAGGGGTGCCACCGAGAGGTGGTCGCAGTGAAGAGGCCCAGGCGACTGTTTACCAAAAACACAGGTCTCCGCCAAGTCGTAAGACGCAGTATGGGGGCTGACGCCTGCCCAGTGCCGGAAGGTTAAGGAAGTTGGTTAGGGTAACCGAAGCTAGCGACTGAAGCCCCGGTGAACGGCGGCCGTAACTATAACGGTCCTAAGGTAGCGAAATTCCTTGTCGGGTAAGTTCCGACCCGCACGAAAGGCGTAACGATCTGGGCACTGTCTCGGAGAGAGGCTCGGCGAAATAGGATTGTCTGTGAAGATACGGACTACCTGCACTTGGACAGAAAGACCCTATGAAGCTTTACTGTAGCCTGGAATTGGATTCGGGCTTTTCTTGCGCAGAATAGGTGGGAGGCTTTGAAGTCTGGCTCGTGGGTCAGATGGAGCCAACAGTGAGATACCACTCTAGAAAAGCTAGAATTCTAACTTTAACCCGTTAACCGGGGAAAGAACAGTTTCAGGTGGGCAGTTTGACTGGGGCGGTCGCCTCCTAAAAGATAACGGAGGCGCGCAAAGGTTCCCTCAGGCTGGTTGGAAATCAGCCGTAGAGTGCAAAGGCATAAGGGAGCTTGACTGCGAGACCTACAAGTCAAGCAGAGACGAAAGTCGGCCTTAGTGATCCGACGGTACCGCGTGGAAGGGCCGTCGCTCAACGGATAAAAGTTACTCTAGGGATAACAGGCTGATCTCCCCCAAGAGTTCACATCGACGGGGAGGTTTGGCACCTCGATGTCGGCTCATCGCAACCTGGGGCGGAAGTACGTCCCAAGGGTTGGGCTGTTCGCCCATTAAAGCGGTACGTGAGCTGGGTTCAGAACGTCGTGAGACAGTTCGGTCCATATCCGGTGTAGGCGTAAGAGCATTGAGAGGAGCCTTCCTTAGTACGAGAGGACCGGGAAGGACACACCGCTGGTGTACCTGTTATCGTGCCAACGGTAAACGCAGGGTAGCCAAGTGTGGAGCGGATAACCGCTGAAAGCATCTAAGTGGGAAGCCCACCTCAAGATGAGTGCTCTCACAGGGTTAACCTGGTAAGATCACGGGCAGACTACCCGTTTATAGGTGCTAGGTGGACATCCAGTAATGAATGAAGCCGAGGCATACTAACAGATCGAGGGCTTGACCTTTTATGTTGTCTTAAACTTTTCTTTTCTCGTTTTTTGCAGTCTTGAAGGTGCTTTTTAGCCATTTGACTTCCTGGTGTCTCTAGCGCCGTGGACCCACTGCGATTCCATCCCGAACTCGCTTGTGAAACGCGGCAGCGGCCAAGATACTTGTGGGGTAGCCCACCGGGACAATAGCTCGATGCCAGGATTTGTTTTTTAACAATAGCTTGCTTTCCTTGATGGGAGCAAGCTATTTGTTTTATATTTAAAATTATAAGTTTATAACCTCAATAATGTTGTTCATTTTCTAAACAATCAAGTAAAAAAGAAGGAAAGAAGGGTCTTGGCTATTATTCCTAGTAGTAGTTGAGGAGGATTAACAAAGTTTTCCTCTGTAAGCGTAATTGAGGAACTTTACTAGGGACGTAATGATGAACAGTTTCTAATAATTTAAGAGTAATTTGTTCTGAAATTAACCTTATCGATACATTTACATATTTGAGGGTTTCCATCTCAGTAAAACTTAATGGTCCGACATTAGTATGGGGTAAAAATCCTAGAGATAAAGCTAATTGACACAGCTTATAAATTCTCTGTAACCAAAATTGTCTTTGTGGAGACTGGGGATGAATTTCTCCGCTAAGAATGAGTATTTCACAAACATTTTTTCCTTGAAAAGATTGTAAAATTTGCCAGCCATGCTTTGGGAATACTTAACCACGAAAGAGGTTAAAAAAGCTTATTCATGTCCAAGACTATGAGGTTGTAAGATAACTTCTTGAATATGACCCCATTTTCGATTTCGATGAATTCGGGTTATCGCTCCTAATGTTTTCCAGCAATCGTCAGATATTGACCAGGAGCAACTCGAAAATTGCAATAGGCACAAAGGTTAAAACATTCATGGGTAACAACAAGAGTATAAGAGGGACTGTAGGTGATAGGATGGGGCATGAGAAGGTTCTTGATCTATTTTATTGCTAGGCTTTTAGTTTACAAGTTAATTGAGAATTAAGATTAATAGCTTTGAATTTACAGACATTACTATAAAAGTTAATGATCGTTATAGTTGATGAACAAAGAGAAATTAAGATCAAAAGATAAAATATCATTTATATTAAAGAGCTCTAATAAAAGGATTAAATCACTTATAACGAACAAAAAAGAGAGAAGTTGAATTGACTATTGGAGCAATTCGTAAAAAGCAAATTTTTTTTGCAGATATGCAAAAACAGCAATTAGAAATAAATAAAGACGATTATCTTTTGTTACAAATTACTTAGTACAAACAAATAGTTTAGTTATAAGAAAGTTTATAAAAAAGATAATAGAAATAACAGTTAAATACTGAACTCAGGTTGGCAAATAAAATGCTAAATTTAGAAGAACCTATTATTATCTATTGTCGGAAGTGAGGTAATAATAGGTTAGTTTTTTTAAAAAATATTTAAGATATGTATATTTATATTCTATATTCTGGATTTTTTTATGCTATAAAGCAACTTTTATAAAATTTTATCGTAATTACGTTGACTAAAGTTTTAGTAAGGTTGCTATCTAGAAATCATTATTTTAAATTTTTTATTATAAATCTATTTAAGTTTACTTACCTATCATAGATCTGCTTTTTCACTGTTTTTTATGAATTTTTATCTTAACTTATGTTAATCAACAATACAAAATATAGCACAATCTCTGAGGAGCAAAATCTCAATAATATTCTCTACTATGAGAGACTTTTAACTGAGGTTTATAGACCGCTAAGGAAAACTGATTCAGCAGTTGAAAGAAAGAAATCTGTGGAAATTACACTAGGCTTAAAAATTATCGAAGTTGTCGAACAAGCGGTAATTGCTTCATATAAATGGATAAAGAAAGGCGAAAACCATTGCTGATTATGTGGCTGTTGCAGCAATGTACGAAGGCATGAACATTATATGTGTGGTCATATCTTTATCGGAGAAAAGGAACGAAATAAAGCTCCCAGATAGAGCATGGGAGAAAAAATTGGAATCTGTACTCAAAAAAATAAGGAGTCAGGACTCACAGTTTAGTTATCTCTAGCCAATCTAAGACAGCTCGTTTTATAGATACGATACTCATTTAACAAACCTAAATCCATTAATCTTCACTAAATCGCCTCAGTTAAAATTGAAATGTGAGAAGTAATAGATTGTAATGGTAAACAGTTTTTAATTCTATCGCTTAGGAGTAGTATCCGTATAGGAGTCAGCAATAGTAAGGTTTTTGAGTATAAATTTTGGGAGCTCCCGATTCCCAAGCTTCTAGTTTCTGTTTTAAATTTTATAAGGTTTGTTTCAATAAATATTAGCTATAGTGGCTACTTAGATATAAATTATCCAAATCAAAGAGAGTAGAACTTAAATTCTTGAATTTTTCATTGCTTAACAGTGCAAGATCGAATGCTTGTAGGAGAACACATGAATATTGCCGTTGTGGGTTTAAGCCATAAAACAGCCCCTGTCGAAATCCGCGAAAAGTTGAGTATTCAAGAAGCTAAACTCGAAGAGTCCATTGTCCATTTAAGAAGCTATCTCCACATCGACGAAGTAGCGATTATTAGCACTTGCAATCGTTTAGAAATTTATGCAGTGGTTACTAATACCGAAAAAGGGGTAGTAGAAATTAACCAATTTCTATCTGAAGTGGGTCATTTATCGTTAAATTCTCTACGACGATACCTATTCATTTTGCTCCATCAGGATGCAGTACGTCATCTGCTACGAGTCTCTGCGGGTCTAGAAAGTTTAATCTTAGGAGAAGGACAAATCTTAGCCCAAGTGAAAACTACCCACAAATTAGCCAAAAAATACAAAGGTATTGGGCGATTGCTTGATCGTCTCTTTAAGCAAGCCATAATTGCTGGCAAAAGGGTTCGCAGTGAAACCAATATCGGAACTGGTGCTGTTTCTATTAGTTCTGCCGCCGTAGAATTAGCACAAACTAAAGCCAAAGATTTTGCCAATCGTCGAGTAACAATTATTGGCGCAGGAAAAATGGCTCGTTTATTGGTGAAGCATCTTTTGGCTAAAGGAGCAACAGATATTACTGTTGTGAACCGTTCCCAACGACGTGCCCAAGATTTAGCTAATAAATTTTCTCAAGCACCTCTTACCTTAAAGCCTCTTAATGAGACGATGCAAGTAGTGGCTGCTTCCCATATTGTTTTTACGAGTACAGGAGCCACAGAACCAATTTTATGTAGAAAAAATCTTACCGAGGCATTAGATCCTAATCATTTTTTAATGTTGTTAGATATCTCAGTTCCTCGTAATGTAGCTGCTGATGTCCAAGACATGGATATTATTGAATCCTACAATGTGGATGATTTAAAAGCAGTAGTGGCTCAAAATCATGAAAGCCGTCGTCAGATGGCGCAAGAAGCTGAAAGACCCCTTGAAGAAGAAATAAAAGCTTTTGAGTTGTGGTTGCGTTCTTTAGAGACAGTTCCTACCATCAATTCTCTACGAACCAAAGTAGAAAGTATTCGAGAACAAGAATTAGAAAAAGCTCTATCTCGTTTGGGAACTGAATTTACTGAGAAACACCAAGAAGTAATTGAAGCTTTAACACGAGGAATCGTTAATAAAATTCTCCATGAACCAATGGTACAATTGCGAGCTCAACAGGATATTGAAGCTCGAAAACGTTGTCTTCAGTCTCTGCAGATGCTATTTGATCTAGAAATAGAAGAACAGTTTAGTTAGAGATTAGAATTGAGTGATTTTTAGGAGAGACGTTTACTGAAAACGTCTCTGTTTTATTTTACCCTAAATATTTTTTATATTTTATAATCCGGATTATTTTAGAGTAGCTTTTTCAAAACCTATATTGTAGCTCTAAAAAACTTTCAACTCACTGATTTTCGTCCCTTAGATTATAACAAAAGAAAAATTTTAGAAGCTTAAGAAAAATATAATTTAGCAAAATAATAAAATCAAACTTAGTTATTAAGTGACGACTTAACAGAGATTAAATCCTGATTCATCATTTTTTCTGTCGATGAATAATTATGCAAACTGTCGATACAATAAATCTAATTTTAATAAATAATCAATTTTATCCCATTACTGAGAATCTAATTTAATTAGCTCTATCTTTTTTTAAAAAAATAATGGTTTATATTTACTGAACTTAAATAAATTTATGTTCTTCTAAGACTTTATAAAAATTCTGAAACCAAAAACGACTAGCTAATTAAACTTCTTTTATTTATATATAAGACAATTATTTTTTTAAAACCTTGTTCTATTTTAAGCTTATTTATTTATATAGATAACTGCATCAAATAAAAGCTTATAAAATTGCTCAAATAATATTTTGACATAAATAAAATTTTGCCCAAAGAGGTTATCACAAAAAATATAAATTAAAACACAACAAATTACACTCTAATTGCTTAAATATAGAAATATAAAATAATTTGTTATTATTTGTTCAGAAAAACGTTGTAGAAGGAGACTACACCGTTGAAAAAATTTAATAAGTTTTTATAGTTATTGCCTAATGAATAGTGAATTAGATAATCCCTTTAATCAATGCCACTGCACAATAGAACAAAATCGATATTTCTCGAGATTAGCTCATATCTTTAATAGTCCGTTTTGGACGGGCATGGGGTCTCTCCTCATTTTAGGAATTAATAAAGACAAGACAAGCTAGGCTACAATTAGATAGTTAACAATATGGATGTTAATTGACAATATTTTAGAAAATAAAGTCTAGTATAAGATTAACTAGTGAATTACTATTAACAGTGTTGTTTTAAATTACATTTAAACTTTAAAATCACAATAATAACTTCTTGGCAAAGCAATAGTACCTTGATAGATAAGTAAGTAACCTATTTTATAACGTTCATATACCAATTAGAGAAAATTACAATAAAAAGGTATTTTGTATGCTGTCGTCTGTAATTTTTTTCTAGAATATTTTTTATGAATCACAGTAATATAAATACTCTAATTAAAATTAATTAGAGTCTATCAGTCAGTATTTAATATATATTTTTAATCATACAAATTTTGACCAATATATTGATAATATAGACAATATATTGTTACTAGTGCAGCTTTTTAGGAAGAGAACATTTTTAGATTCAGTAGGATGTAATTTATTTTTTAATAAAAGTTCTTAAACAACTTTAAAACCTTTAAAGATATTTAAAAAAATATTTATCTGCATTATTATAAATAATTTTTTGAAACTATGATAGGATAAACCATTTATCACCCCTTTTCTGAACTTGAACAAATTATCGCAATCTAGCCAACTCTTTTGGAGCCAAAATAAAAAATAAACAAAAGTGGATAAATACAGTTTAAAATATAGCTCGGGAAACCGTTACAAGATATCTATGGATTATCGAGAAGCAGGGGTAGACATACAAATAGGACGATCCTTCGTTGAAAAAATTCGCCAGGGAGTCGAAAGCACCTATCGTAAGGAAGTATTAGGGAGCCTTGGTGGGTTTGGGGGATACTTCGAGTTACCTCAAAACTATCGAAATCCTGTTTTAGTTTCGGGAACTGACGGTGTAGGAACTAAACTAAAAATAGCCCAAACACTGAACCAACACCGTACCATTGGTATTGACTTAGTAGCCATGTGTGTTAATGATGTCTTAACCTGTGGTGCCGAACCTTTATTTTTTCTAGACTATTTAGCTACGGGGAAATTAAATCTACAACAACTTAGCGATGTCGTTGAGGGAATTGTTGAAGGGTGTCGTTTGAGTGATTGTACTTTATTAGGGGGAGAAACCGCGGAAATGCCAGGTTTTTACCAGGTTGGGCAATATGATGTAGCGGGGTTTTGTGTGGGAATTGTAGAAAAAAATAAGATTCTTGATGGTTCTAAAGTTAAAATTGGGGATATTGCCATCGGACTTGCCAGTAGTGGCGTACACAGTAATGGCTTTAGTCTGATTCGCAAAATAGTAGAGATCAATGGACTTGATTGGAGCGATGGACGTGAAATATTTGACGGAAAAACCCTAGGAGAGGTTCTCTTAACCCCCACCCGACTCTATGTGAAACCAATTCTTGAAGCATTAAACTCAGGAATAGAGATTCAAGCTATGGCACATATTACAGGGGGAGGACTACCAGAAAACCTACCTCGTTGTTTAAATAAAGGGCAATCCGTCGTTATCAACCCACAAAGTTGGGATGTCTTACCAATTTTTCGTTGGATAGCTCAATCTGTCCAAATTTCCCAGCCAAGTCTATTCTCAACGTTTAATATGGGAATCGGGTTTGTCGTGATTGTACCATCCCAACAAACTACATTAACCCTAAATTTTTTTGAACGCCAAGGAATTCCATCCTATCAGATCGGTCAAGTTGTAGAAGGAACTGGAGAAATTATTATTAACAGCTAATGTCAAGTCAACTATGACTTAATCAAGTTTGATATTTTAAGCTTTTATTATTCAATTTTTTGTGGTATCAATAGATAATAAATTATTAAATATATTTCTTGATCCCAGGGTTAAAACAACTTAGTAGGTAGTACGCTCACAACTTTTTAGCAAAATTAACGGAATTCTATTAGCATGAAAACACTGGTTTTCTTCAGCTTGTCTTTTGAATAACTAGTAGAAAGATTTACTTTAAGGACAATTTAGAGTACAGTAAAAAGCCATTCATTATAGTTGATAGTAGGTATTTTTAGTAAATTAGTAAAATCGAATTATTTTTTTGTCTAAACTACGTTAGATTTAGAGATATTTTATAAATTTTAAGCTTTTGCTAAGTTTTTACCTTAATTAATATAACTAGAATAAAGACTTAAATTTGTAATCATGATCTAATAATCAAACAACTGTTTAAAAAATAAGATTTTTTAAACAAAGCTATAGCTGAAAGTTATCAATCTAACTGACTACATAATCAAGAATTTTATTATTAATAATAAAAGAAAATACTTGTAATAGAGGTTGATAATAGGTTGATTATTTCTTTGATCTTTATTAATTTATTTTGGTCTGATGGGTTGCCAACTTTACTAAGTTGGCTCAGTCATAAATAGATTTTTGATTTCTAATTAGCCTATCGTCTGTGTCTTCTTACTTTTTCTTAGTGTCTCTTCGCTCATGAAGTTAAAGTATTTAGGCGGGTTGTTGTAAGTATTATTCCGTTATGTAAACTTAACCCTCTCTACAAAAATAAATTACTTTAAGCTTCTGAGTCCTTTGCTATTTAGCTAATAAATGGGGTGAGGATGTCAACCAATACTTCAAATTAACAGTATTGGTTGATATCCTCACCGCCAGACTTCATAAATAAGTACTTATATATTTGTTTTTTACTTCAACATCTCTGTGGCTATTATCGTCCTTAAGACCTGGTATTAAAAAAATATGAACCAGTCTAAGAAGTCATTAGACGCCTCCCATATGTTCTACTGAGCCATGATAGGTTACTTAAACCAGGGTTAAGAACAGATTATTGGAGAGTATGTCTAGTTTTAATCATAACTAGATGGGGATATCGTTGAATTTTATGTTGAAGGCAGTGAAGTTATGCTAGCTTGCTCGCATTTGGATTTAATTTTCCAACAGATATATTTTAGTAAATACAATATTGCAGTCCATTAATTTTTTTTACGCTTTAGACAATTAGTACAAATTAAGAAATGCTCCTTAACACAAAGAGTGATTAGTAAAGAAATATAAAAATTTTAAAACCAAGTTAGAAGTCAACAAGTGTTAACCCCTATCAGTAACTATTAAATTCACTATTAACTTTCAACTATTTTTATTTAATTTAATGAACACCTAAATTTAAGAAGATAGTTGCACGGCGAATACCATTGTCTTTTCCTTTACTACTTACTGTGAAAGACTGCAGATTGTTTAACAGAGGTTGAATAGACAGTTCAATGACTTTAAAAATCGGCAATTTTTGTTCTAATAATTTTTTCCCTTGACTCCAATCAACATAAAAATAACCGTCATTTTCAGGAGATATTGCTGCAATAGCTTGTTGTAATTTTTTACTATGAATTAAAGTTATTTTTGGAGTTGAAAGTGCCTGAGATATAGCTTCAACTGAAGTAGCAAAAATTACATAATCATTCACATCTGTATGAACGCCGCTAACTCTCGCTTCCAAAGAAGTTAAATTACCCTTATTTCCCGTTGCTGTGTTAAGTTTTGTCCAAACAGTTACAGGATTATTTAATAATGGTAAATATCCCACACTATATCCTTGTTCTTGTGCTAACTGATCAAAGTTTTCTACCCACTCAGAAAAATTAACATCTGGTACTTTTTGGGCTACAAAAATCACATCAGGTTCACCTCCATCTAAACTAGGGACAAGAGCTAAGCTAAATTCTCCTTGAATAAACGGAAAGACTTTTTCAGAGAAATCTAATCCTAAAGGTTCTTGAACAGAGACTAAAATACTATTTAATAACTGTTGTAGAGGACTTTTGTTCGCTAACCCTGTCTCAATTTGACTCCATAATTTATTTAAGTTAGTTCCCGCAGCTGTTAAAATACTTTCGACAGGTACATAGGCTAATGCCCCCACGGGTTTGGATAAAACCGGAGGCTCTTCTCCTTGTTCTGATCCCCCAATTAATGCTGTTTGGGCAACTAACCCTTTAGATTTGAGAGAAAAGGCGACTGTTAAAGTTTGAGTAATTTCGGGAATTTCAGGAATGGGTAAATGTCCTAACCAAGCAGATAAAGCTGGAAAATTAGTATAAACGATGCCAATACGAGGTTCAGTAATTGTTTTTAACGCTTCTTGATAGTTAGTAGAATTTTTCAGATTTAATGTTCTAACTTGGACATTATTGATAGCATCCCTTAATATTTTGGGATCGTTGGCAAATAACACAAAATTGTCTAAGATAGCTGTGGCAGAAAGACGAATATTAACAGGATTATCACGGTGACGTTGATAAATTAAATTGACCCCTTTGTAGGATTCAAAAATCAGATCTGAAGTTTCAGAGATCACGTTTTTAGAATAGGAACTTTGAAGAAATACTTTGGCTAACTTTCTATCTTTAGTAGCAATGGCTAATAAGTAACCAGGTTGAACCCCATTGTCTGGGTTGCGATCAAAGTCCAGGGAAGTCACAGCCAAGGTGATTTCTTCCCCTAGCCAAGGTTGAATCTGAGTTTGATAATCGAGTCCTGTTGTCGACACAAGTTGCTTTTCAAGGGAAAGGAATTCTCGATGCGACCTTCGTCTATTTTGAGGAAAGGAAATGTACTGAGCTAAGGATTCCAGACGATCAGGATTAACAAGTAACGACACCATAAACGGAGCTTGTTTTGGGATAAAAACAGCCGTTATTGGTTCCCTGAAAACGCCTCCTGGCAAGAGCTTTAGAGGGCCTTGTCCCAAGATCCAATACAGACTACTACTAGCTCCAAACAAGAGGATGAAGACACTAATAGCTAGGATGATGAAGAAAGAACGAAGCTTCACAATAATTCATCGTTTGTGATTAATGACTACTTCTGATTGTAGTCGTCATTTGACGATAAGATTTTTAAGAAAACCCTAATCTTGAGCGAAACATCCCAAAGTAATTTTTTTTCTCTTCTACTCAAAACTGTTAAGCTGGGCTATCGAACAATTTTTTAGGACGACTTTATTTATATGCCTCAAAATTTATCCATTCCTCAAATCACTGTCACAAAACTAGCTGAACGACTGGCTCAAGCCAAAGATGAATTACAATTGATAGATGTACGAGAACTACATGAAGTTATGATCGCTTATATTGAAGGGTTTACAGTGCTTTCTTTAAGTGAATTTGAACGCTGGTCAGATAAGATAGCAACAGATTTTAATCCTCATGCAGAAACCTTCGTTATTTGTCATCATGGTATGCGTTCAGCCCAAATGTGCCGCTGGCTACTGAATAATGGTTTTACTAATGTTAGTAATATTATTGGTGGCATTGATGCATATGCTCTCTACGTCGATCCAACCATCCCTCATTACTAATATTTTTTTAAAATTACTATGAGCTAAACACTGTTAAAAAAATTTTTGTTTAACACCCCTCCCGGACTGAATATGATCAATTGATAGCTGATAACTTCCAAAAATATTGTTCTGACTTTATTCTTTAACTATAAAACCTTTTTCTTTAGAGAAACAAAGTTTTTATAGACCAGTAAACTTTGCTCAAAAAGGGTTTTCGCTTTTTTTGTAATTTTATTATAGCTAGTCTAAAAAAGCTTATTTAGTAAAATAGTTTTACTATAAGGGATTCTAATAGTAATTTCCTATAGTAGGAGATATTTGTACTTTTTGATTGCTATAAGTTCTTTCATCAAACTTTTATTCTTTATTATTATGACTGTTAAATCTACTTTAACTAAACGTTATCAAAACATTCTACGAACAACCATCCAACATTATATTGCTACAGCTGAACCAGTAGGCTCAAAAACTTTAGTTCAAGAATACGATTTGAGTGTAAGCTCAGCTACTATTAGAAAGGCTTTAGTAAAATTAGAAAAGGCTGGGTTTCTTTATCAACCTCACACTTCTGCCGGTCGAATTCCTTCTGACTGTGGTTACCGAATCTACGTTGATAATTTAATTACGCCTGATAACTACATTAGACAGAAAATTGAAAAATATTTAAACAAAAAATTACAAAAAGAAACATTTAACTGTGAGATGTTGTTACAAAAGTCAACTCAAATACTGGCGAATTTTAGCGGCTATATCGCCTTAATTACACTTCCTCAAAGTTCTCTGAATCAATTACGTCATTTACAATTAATACCTGTTTCGTCAAACCAAGTTATTCTCATAATTGTTACGGATAGTTATCAAACTCAATCTATTCTAGTTGATATTCCTAAATCTGTCCTCAATGAGGAGCTTAATGATGAAAGCTGGTTAACACAAGAACTACAAATTATCTCTAATTTTTTAAATAGCCATTTAAAAAGTAAAAGTCTTTTAAATTTAGTAGCTTTAAATTGGCGTGATATCGACAAAAACCTCATTCATTATACAGAGTTTTTGAAAACTCTATTACAACAAATATCAGACTACTTAAAATCATCTATTTCAACCCCAATTATAATACATGGGTTTTCCGAAGTATTACATCAACCAGAATTTTCTCAACTAAAACAAGTACAAACTCTTCTCTATTTGTTAGAAAAACAACAAGATCAATTATTACCATTAATTTTTGAAGTTCCTGAAGTTAAATCTCTAACGACTCAACGAGTTACTATTAGAATTGGTTCGGAAAATCCTCTAGAGTCAATGCATCCTTGTACTTTAATTTCTGCTATTTACAAACAAAGAGATATCCCAGTAGGAAGCGTTGGCGTTATCGGGCCAACTCGTATGGTTTACGAGAATACAATTCCTTTAGTAGAATCAACGGCAGACTATTTATCTGAAGTTTTGAGTTAAACCATTAACATTTCAGTTGTAGTTAAGTAAAAATAGAGCGTAGCACTAGTATATTTAATATTTTTTTATTAATCTATAAAATAGTCCAGAACTAAATATAATAGACTAAAAATAGCATGCAATAAAAAATTATGATTCTATTTTAAATAGACATAATTTAACTAGAATTAAGTAGTAATATATTAACTAATTAATTGGTTAATATGTAATTTTAAATAAAAATTTGCTAGTTTTGATATTAAAACTACCTATTGTAAGATATTTTTCAATGTCCGCACTTATTTGTAATGATACGATTATAGAATAAACTCACTGAGTGTCAATTTTTAGATCACTTATTTAAAGGCTAGAATTTTATATAAAATTATTATTTGGTTTATTAAAAATTAATTTTATATTTTAGCATTTTAAATAAAAATATATGAGTAAAAAATATTAGCTTCTTTATTAGAAATTACGAAATATCAAGTTTCTATATATTTGCAATTAGGTAAAAATAGTTCACTACTTCAAAATCTTTAGTCTTTTTTTTGAAAAAAGTTTGTCAGCAAAACTTAACCTAAAAACTTTAGTTCCAGTGATAATCGCTTATGCTGGCTAGTAGTTGTCTAATCTATACCAGTATCATCCTGTTAAACTGACTTAGGATGATCAATACATGAAAAAAACTTACTACCATAATCATGGATACTTTCACCCCTCAGTCAAATATTAAAGTGGAAGATGATCGCACTGGGATGAGTGCGGAAACACTGAAACGTGCTTTCCTAGACAATCTCTTCTATCTCCAAGGCATTGATCGCTCCAATGCATCTTTGTATAACTATTATGTAGCAATCGCTTATACTGTCCGTGATCGCCTTCTACATCGCTTCCTTAAAACGATAGAAACCTATAAAAAAGAAAAAGTAAAAATTGTATCTTATTTCTCGGCTGAATTCCTCATGGGTCGCCACCTAGGAAACAATCTAATCAACCTAGATATGTATGATAAGATGCGTGAAATCGTCGAGGAATTAGGTCTTGATTTCGACAAAATTATTGAGCAAGAACCAGACCCTGGACTAGGTAACGGAGGACTAGGTCGTTTAGCTGCTTGTTTTCTTGATTCTCTTGCTTCTCTAGAAATTCCAGCTATTGGCTACGGAATTCGTTACGAATTCGGAATTTTCCATCAAACCCTCAGAGATGGCTGGCAAGCAGAAATTCCTGATAATTGGCTACGATTTGGCAATCCTTGGGAATTATCCCACCCCACCGAGAGCGTAGAGGTTAAGTTAGGGGGCCATACCGAAATGGTTCACGATGAGGCAGGTAACATGAGAATAGTATGGATCCCAGCTCGTACTATCCTTGCCGTTCCCTATGACACACCCGTTCCAGGCTATCAAACCAACACCGTAAATCCCCTACGTTTGTGGAAAGCAGAAGCCAGTGAAGCCTTTAATTTTGATGCCTTTAACGCAGGACAATACGACCAAGCAGTAGCTGAGAAAATGGATGCAGAGACCATTTCTAAAGTTCTCTACCCTAATGATAATACTCCTGCAGGCCGACAACTTCGTTTAGCGCAGCAATACTTCTTTGTTTCTGCTTCCTTACAGGACTTAATCCGTATTCATCTAAGGACCCACAATAGTTTAGATGATTTCCATGAAAAGGTTGCGGTCCAACTCAATGATACTCACCCTGCTGTGTCTGTCGCTGAATTGATGCATTTGTTAATAGATAAACACAATTATTCTTGGGAAAAAGCGTGGGACATAACCCAAAAAACTTTTGCTTATACTAATCATACTCTGTTACCAGAAGCCTTAGAACGTTGGCCCGCAGGATTATTTGCTAGTCTTCTACCTCGACATCTAGAAATTATTTACGAAATCAACTATCGTTTTCTTGAAGATGTAAGAACCTGGTTTCCTGGAGATGATCAGTTGATATCTAGTCTATCTTTGATTGAAGAAAGGGAAGAAAAGCTAATTCGTATGGCTAATTTGGCTTGTGTTGGTTCCCATGCGATCAATGGGGTAGCGGCCTTACATACAGAACTCTTGAAAAGAGATACCCTCAAAGACTTTGCTAAACTCTGGCCTGAGAAATTCTATAACAAAACCAATGGGGTGACACCACGCCGTTGGATTTTACTATCTAACCCAGAGCTAGCTACTTTGATTACTGAAAAAATTGGGGATGGTTGGCTCAAGAATTTGGATGAAATGCGCAACATAGAGGCTGTTGTTCATGATCCTGACTTTCGTCATCGTTGGCGTGAAATTAAACAAGGCAATAAACGCAGCTTAGCGGCTTATATCCTTAAAAATAGAAATATCCAAGTTGATCCTAATTCCCTGTTTGATGTTCAAGTTAAGCGAATTCATGAGTACAAGCGGCAACATTTAATGGTTTTACACATCATTGCCCTATACAATCGCATCAAACAGAATCCTTATATTGATATTCTTCCTAGAACCTTTATTTTTGGTGGTAAAGCCGCACCTGGATACTTTTTAGCTAAGTTGGTTATTAAATTAATCAACGCCGTTGCCGAAGTTGTTAACAAAGATCCCGATGTTCGGGGCCGATTAAAAGTTGTTTTTTTGCCTAACTTTAACGTTTCTTTGGGTCAACGGATTTATCCAGCCGCTGACTTATCTGAGCAGATTTCCACTGCTGGCAAAGAAGCTTCTGGAACTAGTAACATGAAATTTGCTATGAATGGGGCATTAACCATTGGAACTCTAGACGGAGCGAACATCGAAATTCGTGAAGCAGCTGGGGCTGAAAACTTCTTTTTGTTTGGTTTAACTGCTCAAGAAGTTTACGATCTCAAGACTAATGGATACAACCCCATAGATTATTATCATAATAATGAAGAATTACGGGGTGTTATTGACCGCATTGCCAGTGGCTACTTTAGTCATGGAGATGGAGAATTATTCCAACCTATTGTTGGTCCCTTAATCTGCCATGATCCTTATATGTTAATGGCTGATTATCAGTCTTATATTGATGTTCAAGAAGCCGTTAGTCATGCCTACTGTGATCATGAGAAGTGGACAGATATGTCTATTTTGAATTCGGCGCGAATGGGTAAATTTTCTAGTGATCGCACGATTAGGGAATATTGCAAAGAAATTTGGAATGTTGATCCTGTAAGCATCACAATCGAAAATTACAATCCCGCAACGTCAGGTTGATTTTTCTTCGGTGAAGAATAGTCTGAGAATAGATCATTCCTGTTGAAATATTAAGGTCAGATAAATATAGTCTTGATTTTTTTACCTAAGTCTAAAGTAGAGATTAAAAACCGTTGAGCCTACTTTCCTTCAACTTCTATCCTAGATAATTTTTAACTGTTGGATATTAAAATAGTGTTTAAGTTGACTGCAAATAACTGTAGAGGAAAATTTCAAAAAACATTAGTCTTTCTCTTAAAGATCTGATATTTTTGTAATTTATTTATATAGTTAAAGAGGAATGGTTGTTAAAGAACTCCTTGCAAATTTATTGACTCGTGGTTCTCTTTAGGCTTTCGAATATCTTGTTAACGCGATGTTAATAAATTTGGAAGGAGTTCTTTAAAACGTGCTCGGTCTTCAAATAATTTTTCAATTGAATTTTATCTTAGGTTGAAAACAAGTATTACGTTTGAGAGGTTTCGTCTCTCCTGTCATACAGTAGCAATAATATTGAATAAAATTGTACTGCACACAGCAATGAGATAGCTTGTTAAGTCAGGATAGTCTTCAGACTGTTTATCAAAAATGACTACAGGTACTTCTTAAGCAAAGAACTCAGACGACAAAGATCACCTTTTCGAAATTGAGTGTACTTTTTATCCACCTTTACTACAGTTATCACAATTTAACTGCCTAGAATTAAAGGAGGAGTTTAAGGAGAATTTTGTTGACTTAATTCCCCATCAGTAAGATGTAAATCTGTCAAAGGAAGAAATAGGGAGTTAAGCGACTATTGAAGGGATTTGTAGTGCATCACAAATCATGGCCTGCATGATTGTCAGTGATTTAGCTACCAACATTGATCTAATTATATAAATTGGGTTTTAGGATCTATAATAGAAATGTTTTCTCTCAAAGAGAGTTTAAGGCTTCATAATTGGTTCAAGATTAGAAATTACTAGCCTCAAGCAACAATTCGGTAAAGATTTAATTTGCGAAATTTAGAGATTATTAATAATGGTTACAAGCTTTATTTTTCAATGAATAGTTTGAGTGTTAGTGAAATCTTACTACGTCTTTTATTAGTATTCTTACTAATTGCCATCAATGCCTTTTTTGTTACCGCTGAATTTGCCATGGTGTCGGTACGGCGGTCACGTATCAGTCAATTAGTAGAAGCTGGTGATCTTCAGGCTCAAACTGTCCAATCCCTACAACGTAGTATTGATCGTCTTCTCTCAACCACTCAATTAGGAATTACTCTTTCTAGTCTAGCTCTAGGTTGGCTCGGAGAAGGAACCATGGCAGTTTTGGTCAATCCTCTTTTGAGGAATCTGCCGTTTGCTCCTAAACTGACCCAATCCATATCCTATAGTCTTGCTATCCCAGTTGCTTTTTTGCTAGTTGCTTATCTACAAATTGTGTTAGGAGAACTCTGTCCTAAATCTGTTGCCTTGATTTATTCAGAGAAATTAGCTCGATTTTTAGGTCCTCCTATTGGGGTAATTGCCCAAATATTTAATCCTTTTATCTGGATTTTAAATCAATCAACTCGCTATTTATTATGTAGCGTTGGGATTAGATACATGAGGGAAAGACGATACAATCAAGTAACCTCAGAAGAACTTCAATTAATCATTGCCACCGAAGGAGAATCAACTGGATTAGAAGCTAAAGAACGAGCACTACTGAAAAATGTCTTTGAATTTGGCGAGGTTATGGCTGTTGAGGTAATGGTTCCCCGTACTCAATTAATTGCCATTTCTGAGGAAGCAACTTTTGGGGATTTACTCGAAGAAGTCGCTATTACTGGCCATTCTCGTTATCCGGTCAAAGGAGATTCCCTTGATGATATATTAGGCTTTATTAATTTTAAAGATTTAGCTCCTCCGTTGGCTCAAGGAGAATTAACAAAGGAATCTTCTTTGCGTCGTTGGCTTAAACCAATTAAATTCGTCTCTGAATCCATGCCATTAGATGAATTACTATCTGTAATGCAGAGATCACAGTTGAAAATAGTGATTGTCGTGGATGAATTTGGAGGAACTTCTGGATTAATTACTCTTCAAGATTTAATTGCAGAAATTCTTGATAGTGATTTAGAAGAAACTCGGACAGAAGATATTTCTCTACAGATGTTGGATAATCAAACATTTCTAGTAAAAGCTCAAATAAATCTCGAAGAACTTAATAAAGTTTTAGACTTAGAGTTACCGCTAACAGATGAATATCAAACCTTAGGAGGCTTTTTACTCTATCAATGGCAAAAAATTCCTTCTATAGGGGAAACTTTATTCTATGACAATTTAGAATTTACAGTTGTCACGGTCGAGCCTCCTCGTCTATTGCAAATTCGTCTCCATCGTCTAGAAGGATCTGTTGCTGAAATTATTGAAGATAAAATCGTTGATTGTCAAGAAAATGGGTAATAAATACGAATAGGCAGATTAAATTACAATTATTAGTCCAAATTAATTACGAGCGACAGTCAATCGCTTATTCTTGAGAATTAATAAGTCCTTAAATTAGACCCTAGTAGTTTTTGGGTTTCTACTGAAATGAGCTTAAGGTTTAACACTTTGATTAGGTTGATACCATTTAAAATGTTGATAAACGATGCGAGAGAAATCTTGAATGATCATTCTCCCCATGACATCATTGTAAGAACGTTCAGCAAAGACGGCCCCAATGTAACGCTTCCCCGTTGGAATATCAATGATGCCAGCATCTCCTAAAATTGTACCAATATCCCCTGTTTTATGAAAAATCATTGCACCCTGTTCCAGTCCTTGAGGTAATAAGGTTTGAGTACGTGTTTTTTGCATAATTCCCAACAGGCGATCACGTGATCGGACCGTCAATAAATCCCCCCGTTCAATGAGGGCCAATAATTCCACTAAATCTTTGGGACTGGTGGTATTAGTCCCTTCTAAATCGGGTAAATGATTGTTAATCTCTGTCTTGGTTAATCCCCATTCCTTAAAACGTTTATTGAGAACTTCTTTACCTCCCAGACGACGGACTAACATATCCGTGGCTGTATTATCGCTGATAACAATCATTTTTGTCGCAGCTTCTAAGGCACTAAACTGAGTCCCAGGCTTCTGATATTGCATACTTCCTGACCCTCCAGTGATAATTTTCTCGTCCATGGTTAGCATTTCGTCTAGATAGATTCTTCCGGCATCTAACTCTTCGAAAAAAGCAACAAGAACAGGAATTTTAATGGTACTAGCAGCAGAGAGAGAAGTATCCCCATTAAAATTGACATAGTTACCGTTATCTAAATCGATAAACCAGCCATGAGACTTGACTTTAGCGTATTTCTCTTGGCTAGCTATTTTTTCTAATTTGGTTTTAAGAGCAATTAATTCTCGCCCTAGGGGAATATTTGTTGGATTGCTAATAGTCGCTGTAGGGATTTTTTCTTCAAATTGTACAGACTCGTCAGAAGCAGTCAGTTGGGGAGAATTAGAGTGGGTGGCGAATAAACTGGTGGGACCTAATACGGTTAAAATTGTTCCTGCAATCGCACTTACTCCCACTCCCATAATACCTAAACGAAGAATATACAAAAACACGACGGTCATAAAATTGGAGGGAGAATTTTTAACGCGTCGATCAAGAAGTTTGGTAGAAACCGCTAAGGTTGATACCCTTCGGCGAGGAAGTCGTCTGGTTGAACGCCCTACCCCAGAAACACCATTTATCTGTTGACGATGAGAACTACTTTTGCCATTAGTCGAACGACCGGAAGAGTCGTTATTAATTGCACTATTTTGGGGATTATAGGAGGAATTAATCATTCGACGGGGCATAGTCTAAGAATCCTTGCAATTAAAATCGAAGAAGAGACAAGTTAAAATAATACTTGCGACGTCAATCAGTGTCAATCTGATCGAGACGATTAACTTTTACGACTGTAATTGTCGGGTAAATGTTGCCATATAAAATTAATCTGTCCAAGAATTCCTCGCAGTAAAGCTACTTCTTCAGCACTTAAATTTGAGTGGTTATAAAGACGGCGGAGTTTTTCCATTTTAGCCTTAGCCGTATGGGGAAAAAGGTAACCCATTTTTAATAAAACCGCTTCGAGGTGATGATAATAGCCTTCGAGTACATCAAAAGATGCCAGTTTTGTCGAAGAGTCTGAAGAAAATTCCAGAGGTATTTTGGAAGCTTGGTAGAGTTCATATGCACAGATAGCAACGGACTGGGCAAGATTTAAAGATGGATAGACTGGGCTAGCTGGAATACAGAGAAAACGTTGGGCGTAATTGAGTTCTTCATTACTTAATCCCCGATCTTCTGGTCCAAAAATTAAGGCACTGGGGAGGTTGGAGTTTAATAACCAGGGGAGGGCTTGACGGGGAGTTTCTAGAGGAGTTGAAAGGCTACGAGGGCGGGCTGTAGTAGCTATCGTCTGCTGACATCCTTGCAATGCTTCAGGTAAACTGCCTACTTGTTGAACTTGTTCTAAAATGTTCAGAGCATGAACAGCCATTAATCGCGCTTCTTTCCCGAAAGGATCACAGTGAGGATTAACTAAAATTAGCTGTTGTAACCCCATATTTTTCATGACTCGCGCTACTGATCCCACATTCAATGGGCCAGTAGGCTCAACTAAAATAATTCTGATTTGTGCTAAAGACATGATTGACATCACTTTCTGAATTCACTAGGTATCCCCAGCATCATTCCATTAACATAGATTATTAATGATGAAGGCATTTTTAAAAAAGTCAACTGTTAGCGAGTTTGGCGCGATGCCAACTTTTCAATTGTTGCCTGGGTTTCTTGCAATAGTTGGTGGCGAGGATCTTCAATTAGCTTTAAAGAGGGGACAAGATTACGAGAATGTAATTGCGTGTAGAGTTGCAGTTGAGCTACGTAGTCCTGTATGTTTTCCTGCATGGTTTCTGTATTGCTCGAAGTCGTTTCCACTTTCAATATATTTTCCTAAGATTACAGTGTGTGATTTATTTGATTAACCACTCTACGAAATTATCATGTTATTATGGGTCTAACGATAAATAATAATAAATTTTACATACTTCTAAACGTACCGTCGTAATATTACCCTTCAAAGAAATCATAATTTTCATCACTCTTGGCTATACATAGGAGCCATCTTTATTATTTTAAATATTCTAACTGTATTTAGATGTAGATTAAGCTGCAGTATGGCAACTTTTTTGAAAGTTTATACAAATATCGTATTTGATGCTCTTAAGATTACTTGTCGTTTTATTTTACTTAACTTGTGGAGATTAATCTTAACCCATCATAAAAAACTTAATTCAAGTAAAGTAGATAGCTCTAAATAAACCTAAAAATTACTATTACGAGGGTAATTACCAGAAAATATTGACTTTATTTTCTGGACAAGCTAACTCTACTGTTTACAATTAAACCTATACTATTATTGTCTGTTTTTTAGGAAAGAGAACTTAGGATAGAACCACTATTATCATTGCTCATTATCTTTCAAAGACTTGTTGCATTAACTCTATTAATATAGTGTGATATAGGAAAATAATTGAAAAATCAACCCATGGATAGTTAAAAAAAAATGATTTATAAAAAATTATTGTTCACAATATATTAAACTTGCCCTTTAACTTTAACAGCCGCTTTAACTAATGGGGTGTCAACAATGTGATAGAGATTAAGATTGATCTTTCCATGGACTGAGAGTAAAATAGCCCTAATTAGGGACTGTACCTTGAGGAGCATTTCATAAAATTCCATCTGAGGCGCCGATAATCGTTTCAATTGGGGCTATTAGGATTGTACGTATGACAATGTTTAAGTCTGCTGTGCCATTTAGTCCTAAAAAACTAATTGCCCCTGAGTAAATACCTCTTGCTTCTCCTTCAAGTTTATTAATATCAAGTTTATTAATAATTTCCATGATTCTTATTTTAGGAACACCGGTCATTGAGCCACTAGGAAAAGCCACGCTTATACAATCAATAGTTCTGAGAGCTTGACGAAGGTAGCTGCAAACAGTATTGACTAATTGATGTACGTATAATGGCATAAGTTTCGACATCCATTAATTTCGGGACATGACAGGCTACCTATTTCACCTACTGGTCCTAGATCATTTCGTAGCAAATCCACAATCATTAAGTTTGCAGCATGATTTTTTTCCATTTTTGAAACTTTCTTGTATTTCCTTATCTTCTTGAATATTTACTCTCTTTGCTTTTGTTTCTTTATTTGGCTTAGATTCAACTTTATTATTACGCTCAATTTTGAGTAAATGCTCTGGAGATAAACTAAGAATGACGAAATCTTTAACCCCAAAAAATGCTGAGTAAGGTGCTGAATTAATTTTACGTAATTTTCGATAAAGTGTTGTAGGAGCAAGTTTACTATCAGTCATAAAAACTCTAAAGTTAAGATATCTTCCTATTTTTATTAGCTATTTTATATTTTATAAATATTATTTGCATATAAAAAATTTGATATAATTTACGTATAAATAATAAAACTAAGCTGTTTTAACACTTATCTTTAATAAAGATAAGTGTTAAAAATCTAAATGTATTTTCACTCAAAAAATAAATATTAGATTTATTAATACGATGATTATTCGCATTTATTATAGAAATATCACTGCGGCAAATAATTATATTTCAGCAGCGATATTTCTATAATATTAAATATTTTTAACTGCTACTTATCTTTTGTTTTTTAAAATCAATGTAGTTTGTGAGATAAAAATTATAATTTTGGTGAATAACAATAGACCATAACTCTTTCTAGAGAAAGAGCAGCAGGAAAATAAATTCCATTGTTTGATTATTTCATCACTCAGAGAGTACAAGAATGCTCTATCTCCTCCCAACATCTCCGTTTCTCCTCCTCAAGCCGAACTCAAGTTAATATGGATAGGTGGACCGAGGAAATTGAGGATAGTTATGGAATGGTTAGAAAGAATTAGTCGAGTCTTACGATCACAGATTAATAGCTTAATCAAAGAAGAAGAGGATCCCGAAAAAGTTTTAGAGACAGCGATTGCCCAAATAGAACAGGAATTAATCGCCATGCGACGAGCATTAGCAGAAACAATCGCTATCAACAAAAGTGCACAACGCCAGTTAGTTCAATACCAAAAGACGGCAGAAAAATGGTATGAACGGGCAACAATAGCTATTGAAAAAGGAAATGAACTCCTAGCCAGGGAAGCACTCATTGACCGCCAAAATTACCAAATCCAAGCTCAAAGAATAGAAAATCAACTAGAACAACAGAATCAGGTAGTTGAGAAGGTTAAGCAAGATTTACGAACCCTAGAACGGAAATACGCCGAAGCTAAAGCAAAAAAAAGCCTTAATGTAGCCAGACTGCGATCAGCGATAGCTTCCCAAAGACTACAAGGAATTGTTGGCAATCTAAACTCAGGCAGTTCTAGTAGTATTTTTGAGCATATAGAATCGAGAATTATAGACCTCGAAGCCGAGTCACAAATAACCCAAAGTCTGAGTACTGATCCCTTAGAAAAGCAATTCATGTCCTTAGAAATGGATAAAATAATCGATACAGAAATTGTCAACCTCAAAGCCAAAAAATTGACCTCACGCTAGTATAAACAATCATCAGTAGTATCTTTCTCAGAAATAGATGGAATTAATGCTAAGCTCGATCAATTCTGAGACGTAATTCTTGAGAAACAGAGATAAATTTTGTTCAGGAGTATTTCAAAGTTGTTTTTTTTCTCCGACTTCTTCACTCTCCCTCCGTGACCATTCATATGCCAAACTAGAAATGGACAAGCCATACTCAGTGGACTAAGAAAGCAATCTTAACTTGAAAATTTTACTTACCTTACCTAGTACACGCACCGGAGGATGAACAGCATCATGGGATTATTTGATCGCCTAAGCCGAGTTGTTCGAGCTAACTTAAACGATCTCGTCAGCAAAGCAGAAGACCCCGAAAAAGTCTTAGAACAAACCATTAATGATATCGGAGAAGACTTGATACAAGTGCGTCAAGCAGTTGCACGTGCTATTGCTGAACAAAAGCGTACTGAGCAACGATATAATCAGGATATATCAGAAGCCAACAAATGGGAACAACGGGCCAAACTTGCCCTGTCTAAAGGGGATGAGAGTCTAGCTAGGGAAGCCCTAGTTCGTAAAAAAACTCATACTGATACTTCCGTGACTCTTAAACAACAGCTGGAACAACAAAATGGTCAAGTAAATATCCTCAAACGTAATTTAGTAGCTTTAGAAAGTAAAATTTCTGAAGCCAAGACTAAGAAAAATATGCTGATCGCTCGGTCTAAAGCAGCTAAAGCTAACGTAGAAATTCAACAAACTTTGAGTGACGTTAATACTAGTGGTTCGATGGCAGCTTTTGAGCGCATGGAATCCAAAGTATTGGAGATGGAAGCTCGTTCCCAAGCCATTGGGGAGTTGGGCGATACTGGTCTTGAAGAACAATTTGCTAGATTAGAGTCTGGAAGTGGTGTAGATGAAGAATTAGCCATGCTCAAAGCTCAAATCAGTGGGATTTCTGAACCACAAAAATTGCCTGAAGCATCTAATACCCAATCGTATCGAAAAGATTTGGCGGTGGATGCAGAATTAGAAGACTTACGGAAAAAATTAGATAATCTTTAAAGGAGAAATCAAAATACGTAACAAAAAATTTCATTGCAATTTTTAGGGACGTATATTATTACGTCCCCCCAACTGCAAGCAAAATAACTTGCTAACCTGTAGCCTAGATAACTGGTAACTCAATTACTTAGATGTCCAATTAAAAAACAATTATGAGTAGTGTCCTCGAAATTACTGATACCAAATTTAAAGAAGAAGTTTTTTTTGCTAAGCAACCTGTTCTAATTTATTTTTGGGCTTCTTGGTGTGGTCCATGTCAATTAGTTTCTCCTTCTATTAGTGAGATCGCCAAAAGTTACAGGAATCGTCTAAAAGTGGTTAAATTAGAAGTTGATACTAATCCTAAAGCAACTGCTGAGTGTCGAGTTAAAGGAGTTCCAGCTTTGAGACTCTATAAAGACAAAGAACTTTTGGCTGCCCATGAAGGGGCTATTACCAAACAAAAACTTATTGAGGACATTTTAGATCCTCATTTAAGTTAAATAGTAAGCAGTTAATAATGAATAGTTAATGATTAATAACTGTTTACTAGGCTATTTAAACAGGTCATTAAATAACTCTAAATTTGTAAATACTATGCGCTTTGCCAGCCGTCTCAAAGCTCTGTCAAGGAATGTCTTTGCCGATATAGATCAGGCGAAAGCCGAGGCCATATCGGCAGGTAAAACTGTCATAGATTTATCCTTAGGCTCGTCTGATTGGCCAGCTCCAGATGCAGCGATTGCTGCCATCGAAAAATCTTTGCGCGACCCCACGACCCACGGCTACCTGTTACACCCAGCATGGAACACTTACTTTTCGGAAAGCTGTGGCTAAATGGTGCACTCACCGTTTCGACGTTGAGATTGATCCTCAGACCGAAGTATTACCTTCGATCGGTTCTCAGGAAGGAACAGGTCATTTGCCTTTAACTATCCTCAACCCTCAGTCAATAGCCTTATTGCCCGATACTGGCTATTCTTCTTAGGTAGGTAGGGGGTGTTTATTTAGCAGGGGAAGGGGATAAATTTATATAATGCCCCTGTTAGCCGAAAATTAATTCTCACCTATTTTAGCAAATATTCCTACTTATGTTCTGGCTAAAGCTTGTTTGATAGTGTTGAATTATCCTCATGATACCAGGATAGCTATGGCTTTTTCGTCCTTTTTTCAGGAAACAGTTAAATTTTGTCAGCAATATAATTTAGTTTTAGTTCATGATTTTCCTTACGCTGATATTGTTTTTAATGAAATAAAATTACCGTCTTCTATTTTCTAAGCAGATCCTAATAAATATAGTTCAATTGAGTTTTTCACCTTTTCTAAGTCATCCAATATGGATGGATTTTGAATTGGGTTTGCTATTAAAAATGCTGAAATTGTTACAGCACTAAGAAAGATTAAAGCAATTATTGACTTTAATCAATACCGAGGAATTTAAAAGGGATAAATTGCCGCTCTAGAAGACTCTCAAGAAACCGTCAAACAAACCGTTGCTGAATTACAAAAACGCCGCGATGTTTTGATTAAAGTACTAAATAATATTAATTGGTTAGTTGAATATCCTCAAGCAACTATATATCTTTAGTATTAAGAACGGGAGTTGCAGTTTCTCCTAGAGTAGGCGTTGGAAAACGGGGAGAGGGTTATATTATATTTAATAATAGTTCATAATCCTGATGTGTTAGAAATAGCAGTTAAGCAAATTGCTGAATTATCAGGAAAGACTCTTTGATATTTATCTGACGATATCTATGAAATACTACAAATTTAAGTAAGATCTAGGTCATCCAATCTTATCTTTGAAAAAGATACATTCAGTTACTTTTGCTCAAAAGTATTCATAAGGAATATCTTTGAGCAACTTACTACTACTTTGAACCTTTTTTACAAAACTTCAGAGACAGTAGTTTTTAGAAAAATTTTCAAATTCTAGATAATATAAACCTAAGAACTGGCATTATAACTAGAAGCGAAGAGATATCTTTTCATAAGGAGTAATTAATTTGAAAAAAGTAGAAGCGATCATTCGTCCTTTTAAATTAGATGACGTTAAAATTGCTCTCGTCAATGCAGGCGTTGTTGGAATGACGGTTTCAGAGGTGCGGGGATTTGGACGACAAAAAGGTCAAACGGAACGGTATCGTGGGTCAGAATACACGGTGGAGTTTCTCCAAAAACTTAAGATAGAAATTGTCGTCGAAGATCCTCAGGTAGATATGGTGATCAAAAAATTGGTCGCCGCAGCGCGCACCGGGGAAATTGGAGATGGGAAAATCTTTGTTTCTCCCGTGGATCAAGTTATCCGTATTCGTACCGGAGAAAGTAATCTTGAAGCAATCTAACTAAAATAGGGGATTACGGACCATCAGTCCTTCCCCACCAGACAATGTGATGTCAGCATTTTTTAACTTTGAAAATCGAGTTTTTCAATATCTTGGCGAATATCATTAAGATCAATATAGCGATCAGTAGCATTTCTCAATTCCCTAGCAATCATGCCCTCCGTGGAAACAACTGTAATATGGGTACTCTTAGAACGTAATAGTTCAATTGCTCGTTCAAAATCTCCATCACCACTAAAAAGAATTACTCGATTATATTGATCTACTGTATTAAACATATCAACTACAATTTCAATATCAAGATTAGCTTTTTGTGAATAACGACCTGATATATCGTCATAATATTCTTTAAGAATTTTAGTTCTTACTGTATATCCTAAACTTATTAAAGCGTCTCGAAATCCTCTTTGATCTTGAGAATCTTTTAAGCCAGTGTACCAAAAAGCATTCACTAAACTAACGATAGGATCTTTAGTAAAATATTCTAGCACTCTCTTAGGATCAAAAAACCAGCTGTTTTTTTGTTGAGCATAAAACATATTATTACCATCAATAAATATAGAAATGCGCTCTTTATGAAAAATACAAATATTCGTAGCATTCATGAAATTAAAACCTAAGATTATTTAGGAATAAAATTTAATTGTTTAGCTTAATAGTTTAGTTAAGCAATTTTACTTAATTAAAATCTTACCTTAAAAGTTTATTCCTTTGTTGTGATGGATATCTCCAATAGAAAGGAGAAGTCTTTAAGATACAAGTAAAAGAGAAAAATACTTCTAAAGAAGTATTTTTAGCTAAGTCTAATTCTTTAACTATTGAGAGAACTTCAAATACATAATTGTCCAGAATTCTTCTTGAGCTACTAAATAAAAACACCAATAGCTTCATCATACTGGACATAATTTTACAGTAGTGATACATACTAAAGCTAAGGAGAGTAAATCAACATAAGCAGTTACTTCTTAACAAGAATAAACTATAATTTCCTCTGTTTGTTGATAATTTTACAGAAAGGTTTGTTCAACAGTTAAAGATAATAAATAATCATAATAATCGGTAACTTGTTTTCATGGTTAATTAACTGTCCCTCAATATTGCTAGCAAGAGAATTAATCAGTTTGTGTTCCTTTTAATATCGATTATTATTCTGTTAATTCATAAAACTAACTATTATTAAAGAAGGGTAGCCAGCAAAGGCAAACTGTAGTTCTTTATAAGCAATCACTATATTTTTTCAGTCAAAGTATCAATTTATCCTATTCCTATTATTTAAATATAAATTTCTATACTGCTCAAAATATAGCTTCCCCATGAGTAGTGACATGGAATAATAAATCTCAGTCTATATTAAAGTAATAAGCTCCTCGGATGTGACTAACTTGATAAACTAGGTTTCCCTAATCAAATTCCTTCAATCGATAATAACAAGTTTTAGGATTAGTCAATTGGCTGACAAGCTATTCACCAGTCAAAATAGAAGAAAAAATAAATATTTATATTTTTAATAATCATTTAAGTCAAGTTTAATTCGGATTAATCAGAATACTTTTTTTATTTAAAATTAATAACCTACTATCATACTCATCAATCTCATGGTAACTTAAATGAGCTAAGATTTTTTTGTTATTCTGGACTAACTAAGATAGAATAATAACCAATAAGAGCTGTATTTTTTATTTTGTAAGACTTATAAAGTTTCCAAATTTTTTTATTCTCAAATTAATTATTCTAATTTTTAAAATACAATCAAAATAATATTTTGAAACCCTATTGATACTAATTAATTAATCAGACCAAGCTAAAAAAGCCAGAATAGCTCTTCCCGATTGGTGTAGTAAAATTATAAAAATGATATCAATTTAAATCTAGATTTTTTATAGTAAATTAATACATCAAATGCTTTTTTAAATGTTTTTCTAGTATAAAATATTGTTATTAATTTCTAAGATATCCCGATTTTAATAATTAAATTCTAATTTAATAGATATGCTATCTAATACATTACTTAATCTCATTACTCAGGTAATTAATATCGACGGTGTAAAAATGGCTAGTTATTATTTTGTAAGTCAAAATTTTATCTTTATATAGCTCCAAAAAATCACTTGTATAGAGTCAGAAATATTTTTAGTATTTCTCTCAGTAAATTTCTATTGATTGATATGTACTCAATGCCATAAAATTTTGAGGGAAGGATTAGATTTTTTTAAAAATAGAAATCTTTATACATATGAAACTAACTTTAAAAATCACTCAATAATTTTTAGAAACTAACGGCAAAAACGCCACTCGAAGAAAATGACTCCGTCAGAGATTGACAGTTTATTAAAAGAGAACTCAAAGAATAAAAAAGTTAGGAACCTATAAAATCACTTATCTTAGAAAAGTAAAAAAATTACGCGGCAATTTTAGTAAATATAGACAGTTAAAAATAGACAGCTTTTTATAAAAAAATAAAGAGGTAATAGTAAACTATTTATACAGTCTGAGTTCATAGGTATTGAGCCAAATAGAATGGATTAATACAGTATTTTTATACTAACCAGGTCATATAAAATCATCGATATTAATGTCTTGAGAGCATAATTTAAAAATTGTTTAAGTTTATAGTAGTTTGCTTGTTATTAAAATTATTGCTCAATCAAACTATGTTAGAGTTTAGTAGATTTTTATCATCCTAAGTTCGGTAGAGTTGTATAGATTTATAGATTTCCTATAAAAGGGTTATCAAAGAAATACTTTGTCATGCCCAAATAGTAGTGTGCAGAGTAAAAAAAGATATGTATAAACACTTAAAGATAAAAGAAAAATAGATAAAAAACTAGCTGACATAATCCATAGTAAATATCTCTTACTCCAACATAAAGAAAGCCAAGATAGAGGAAATTTTAAAAATGTTATTAGTTTTATAAAATATGTAGAACAAAAAATAGGAGATAAGAAAAATTTTTAAATCTCAAACAATAAGTGATGAAGCTCTCAATAAATTTATAAAATGGACATAAACTGCTTATAAATATTTTCCGAATAGTTGTCATCTAATATATAGATAGATAAACGGAATTGTAACTTATTTTTATACTCCGATCACCAAAGATTAGTATAAGCTTGTCTTTTAATTAATTAGAAAATTAAATTAATTAAAAGACAAGCTTATAGCTTAACTAACTTTTACAATTTTAGAAGGATAGTTTTATCAAACTGAAACTTTTTATCCTGACTTATTAAACTCAATCTAATAGCTAATTAATTCTTTAATCTAATTCTATTAGACTAAAAAATATTTCAAAAATATAATCCATACTAGTTAATTAAAATAAAACTCAAATTGATTAGTTAATCGAACAGAGAGATATTTTTTTACTTTATATTTTGGCTCTATTGAGCGACATTAATAATGCTTGCAAACCTATATTTTTCATAAAAGTAATATCTGTCAAATCAATAACAATTATTATTGTTTATATTTAAATTAAAAAAATAATTATTTTACGGAAACTATCGATTTAGGTACTAGATAAAATATCGGAAGGTTTAAAAACTTTAAATTCATAAGTCATAGTTAGCTTACTAACTTATTAATATCTTAGTATCGAAAAGGTAATTTTCATAGAGTTTCAAAAGCTTACAAACAGAGATATAAAATTCTATAATCATACAGACTTACAACCATTTAGCTGGAAGTCCTAAGGGCTGCTGGAAAGAAATCTCAAATTTTTCTAATAATTGGCGGAATTGCTCTCCTTCAATAGTCTCTTGGTCAATTAGAATATCTACTAAGTGATCAATGGCAGTACGATTCTCTTGAATTATCTTTTGAGCTTTATCATGGCAATGATCTACGATATGTCGTACTTGGTGGTCAATTTTACCAGCAATATCCTGAGAATAATCAGATTCATTGTGATCATCATTTTCCAAAGCAACTAATCCTAACTCAGACATTCCGAAGCGAGTTACCATTTGTCGGGCCAAGTCAGTCACTTTTTCAATATCGTTCCCAGCCCCAGTTGTGACTTCATCCTCACCGAAAATTATTTCTTCAGCAGATCTACCCCCCAATAAACCGACAATTCTAGCCAACAATTGATTTCTGGTAATTAGTCTAGATTCTTCATCTGGAGTAAACCAAGTTAAACCTTTGACTTGGCCTCTGGGAATTAAAGTAACTTTTTCTACGAGATCATGTCCACTACATAAAGTTCCTACAATTGCATGACCCACTTCATGATAGGCAATTAACCGTTTACTCTTACTATCGACTAAAGGAGTTCCTTCCATTCCAGCCACGACCCGATCAATAGCATCGTTAATTTCTGTCATGGTAATGGCTTCTTTGCGTCGCCGTGCTGTGAAAATTGCCGCTTCGTTGAGGACATTGGCCAAATCTGCCCCCGTAAACCCTGGGGTCCTTCGGGCGATCACTTCTAAGGATACTTTTTCATCAACTTTTTTATCCCTGGCGTGAACTTCTAAAATGCCTTGACGACCTTTAAAATCAGGATAATCTACTATTAACTGTCGGTCAAAACGTCCAGGGCGTAACAATGCTTTATCGAGGACATGAGAACGGTTAGTAGCTGCAATCACAATAATTCCCTGATTACCCTCAAAGCCATCCATTTCTGTTAATAATTGGTTAAGAGTTTGTTCTCTTTCATCATTTCCTCCTCCATAACCTACTCCTCGTTGACGACCTACCGCATCAATTTCGTCAATAAAAATAAGACAAGGGGCGTTTTCTTGAGCTTTTTTAAATAAATCTCGTACCCGTGAAGCCCCGACACCAACAAACATCTCTACAAATTCTGAGCCTGATATACTGAAGAAAGGAACAGCTGCTTCTCCTGCAATAGCTTTAGCGAGTAAAGTTTTGCCAGTTCCGGGGGGGCCAACTAACAGCACCCCTTTAGGTATTTTTGCGCCTATTGCAGTAAATTTTTCAGGTTGTTTGAGAAAAGTCACTACTTCTTGTAATTCTTCTTTAGCTTCGTCAATACCAGCCACTGCGTCAAAGGTAATTCCTGTTTTAGCTTCCATCTGGAAACGGGCGCGGGATTTTCCAAAGTTCATAGCTTGACCAGACATACCGGCTGAACGTCGTAGAATTACTAGAAAAATTGTAAATAATAAAAAAAGAACGATTAAATTGGTAACTAATCCGATTGCAGCTGAGTTATCGGCGGATGGACGAATTGCAAATGGCACTTCGTTATCTCGGAGTTTAGCAATCAATTCAGTATTAAGATGATTTTTAAATATGGGAATTTCTTGATGTTGCCCTTTTTTGTCTGGATCTTTAAAGGTAACTTTAGCTTTTTGTTGTTTGGGATCAATTTCCACGTTGGCCACTTGATCCGATTCAATTTTCTCAATTAATTCGGTGTAGCTGCCTTGATCAGTTTTAGTGTCTGTTTTCGTTTGTCCCCAGGCGGGTGTGGCTATTAGTAATGATTGAATGAGCATCAAACTAGTAACAAACTGATCCCATCCTCTTAAGGAGATTTTATGTTTCTTTGATTGCTTAGCCTTGGGGGCTACTGTATTTTTCTTTATCATAGTTTGTCGAGTTAGATTTTGCTCTGAGGTCAACTTAAGAATAGTTGTCCATAACTAAGTTCAGCCAAGAAGTTGTTTTATTTTTATTATGAACGATGATGTCAAATAATTGACAAGAGACAACAGTTAAGGTAGTGGACTTGTTAACAGTAAAATGCCAGCTGTTATCCTCCCTAATTCTCTCCTTCTTCCCCCTTAGGTTTAAGAGTCTCGTCGTTCCCGATTTTTTCCGTAGCGAGTTTCTTGTAGACTATTGCTAATTCCTTGAATGATTCCACGAACAATTAGTCCTAATCCTCTGCCAACAACTTGAGTGAGTAGATAAACTAATCCATGACCAATTAATCTAACCATAGAGCGCAATACGGGAGCAAAGGCATCACGAGATTCTAGAATAATGGTAACTGCCCAACGAATTCCTTTAAGCTGTTTAAGTTCATGTTGTCGTGAGGCATAAATAAAGGTGGCTTCAATTCCTTTTTTACTCCAGAATAATAGTCGGTATTTACTTTCAAAAATATTGCGCGGTTCTTCCCAAAATTGCTCTTGACGATAAACCCAAGACAAGTTATTACGAAATTTAGCAATTTCTCTAGAAGAACCCATTTTGTCTAAAAATAATTTACGGCTTATTACTTCGATATCTGAGAAATTATTTAAAATCAAAAACACAATTCCATTGGCTGTCTGAATCATAAAGTTTTCAAGTAAAATCTCAGCTCGATGGCAAACTTCAGTACTTTTAGTAGAATATAAAAGACCCTCAATTATTACTTTTTGATCAAAAAGTAAATATTTTAGCAATTCATCAAAATAATAGATTTTTCTGAGAAATTCTTTTTGAACTAAACTGATATTATGATCTATAATATTTTGAATATCATCTAAGGTTATTGTAGATCGCAATACACAATACTTACCTAAAAAATTAACCGCTGATTCGTGCCAAATTTTTTGGGCAATCATGGCAGTATTCTTCGGTAATTCTGAAGCATCTACTGTAATGAATTTCAAGTCTTCTAAGCTTCTCCCTAATTGATGAATAACAATGGTCATTAACTCTTCTTTTTTATCAGTTCGGAGAATATCTATTTCTAGAGAAATTGATGTTAAATTGTCATAGTTGAGCGCTAATTTTTTAAGCGTATTCTTGAAAATTGCTAGGCTATTGAGTGATTTTACCCCTAGGATGTTTGTTGAGGAGTCAGCTGAGAATACAGGAGGATCGTTCTGATTTTGAGAACCTGTTGAGGAAAGCTTTAATTGTGAAATTGGTACAGCCGTAGTAACATCGATGGGAATGAATCTATTAACTAACCATTTGGTAGCTAATAATTCTCGCCTTTTCCCTTTCAAAAATTCTTTATTAATCCACGATAATTGGTTTTGGGTAAGCTGTAGATTAATTTGTTTAATGGTTTTATTAATTTGTTTAATGGTTTTATTAATTTGTTTTAATCCTAATTGTTTACCCTGTAAAAGCCATGTCTGAGGAGATTTAGGTTGTTCCAGAGTTACATTAGACGAGAAAACAGCTAGGGTCGGCCAAACTGTCTGACCTTGAGCTATTTTTTGCAGTTGTTCGATCAAACGTTCTATCGTTATCCCTTTTGGACAATAACCTTCAACACCAGCTTGTTTAGCCGTTTGTAGTGACAATGGATCGGTTAAATGACTTAACAAGCATATTTTAAGAGTGCGATAGGTTTGTTTAATTTCTTGAAGAAACCTCCACCCCTCTGAGACGTTATTGGGGGTATCAGGATCTAAGATGATTAGATCTATTGAGTGTTCTACTAAGGTCTCTCGAATAGGTTTAGAGAAATCTGTTTGAACGACAACACGAAAATCCGAATAGTTGCCTAAGACATTAGAGAGTCCTAAGCGAAAAATAGCATCATTATCAATTAGTAGTAGATTAATCGGGCGATCGCTCACGATTCTTAGGAAGAAATGATAACACTATCTTTAGTTTAGTCCAGGTTTGTCTTATTGCTTATAACCAAAAAAGTCGATTCGATAGTCAGTTATTTTTCCCCCTGTTTGCTGTTCCACTTGTTCAAGTAATTCCGAGGGTAATTTCAGATAAATGTCCATAATTTGTTTTGTTATGTATCCAGACAGTTAACATGACTGTGAGAGTCGCTGATATGACCGTACAGCCTGCCGTAAGATTGTTCAATACATTCAACTTGGTTTGAAAGAGCCTCTAGGTTTTGATCTACTGAAGCATAGCTAATCTCTTTGCCCTCTTGGGAGAGATACTTGTAAATTTCCCTAGCGGACAATTGTCCCTTAGCTTTCCAAAGTAACTCTAGGATGAAGCGACGTTAACGGCTAATCCGTGTTCCCAGTGTCTGACAAAGGTCAAGGATATCTTCAAGTGATCGGAGTGAGTAGTTGGCTTTGTCTTTTTTGTTTATTCATAACTATGCTGATTACTCCTAATAGATTATAAATTCATTACCCGTTTAGCTTAGATTAATTTTTTACTTCTAAGAAGAATGCTCAAGTTTTTCTAGTTCTGTTGATGTAAGAAGTTTCTGTTGTTAAGTTATATGTAGTCCTTTATTTATACTAATTGCAGCTAAACTTTCTGGATTATTGTACTGAGAATTAATTGCTTAATTCAGGAAACAAATGGTTAATATTTATTGTTTAAAGTAAGCTTTAGCGTCTCCGAACTCAAACTCTTTTAAGTGCCATACTGAAACTACAGTTAATTCAAAATTATAGGTTATTATTTACTATAAAATCCTACTCAAGTAAATGAATTATCTCAAGTGCAATGATATCAATATTTTCAAATTAATAACGATATCTTAGATAACTTATAACAGGGTTTTTAGGACAGTTTAATTCAATAGTTTATTGGATTATGACCGCGCAAGTGAAAAAAAAATTGATTAATTTATTAACAAAGCAGAACTCAGTTTAATAAACCTATAGGAAAATAGAATCAAGTTAAAGCTCGTAGAATTTCCTAAAGTATATTTATTTTAAAATAAATGTGATTCAGTTAAGCCAGTTCATCCCCAAAATATAAGTCAAAACAATATAAAGTAAACTATCATTAAGCAATGATAGAGATATAAAAAAATTAGTTTGATAACGTTTATTTATAGCTACCTGTTTATTTCTGTTTACAAACTCAATTTTTTATAAAAAGTTTTGAAAATCTTAGAAGCCTTACAAAACTTTAAGCTTTTATTTATTAAAACGTTTTTACAGTTAATCTAAAAGAGCCATAGTGTTTATATTGGAAGAATCTCTAAATATTTTTCCAAGTTCTTTGTAGATTGTTTTAAAAATATTTATTGAATTTTTTTAACAATTAAACCAAGGAGAACAATAGCATTTTAAAGCTGATTCAAACGTAGTTTATCCTTTTTGACTAAAAATTATAACTTATCTATTAAACTATCTAAATCGATTGGGGTAAAACTTATTGATTTTAACCATATAACTATTTTCTTTATTAAGAGTACAAAACATTGCTAACAAGGAGTTTTTATGTCGGCTAAAGTCATAATTTTAATCTCCTAATTATAATGTCCCCAAAATTAAGTACAGAGACACAACTGTTTTTGTATTTTATTACAGTTTATAGTAATGGATTTGTCTCGAATAGTGTAGGTCCGAGTGTCACTGACTACAAACATACAATTGATAACTTTAACAAACTTAGAACGGCAAAAACATTCTTAACCCTAAGATAGCTTGATTTGACAATAACAAAAACCCTCTAGGATAAAAACTAAAATAATTGCCAAATAATGCTTTCAAGACATTAGTATTAATAATTTTACATAACTGGTTAAGTAGAACCAGAGCAATTGTGACTCTCTAATTATTTGAAAAAATACGAAGAGAAGTTCTCACTAAGTAGCTTCTATCAAAATCAACTATTAAACTTTTAACTTAATCAAATGGCTCAAGGCAGATTTGAACTGCCGACCTTGGGCTTATGAGTCCCCTGCTCTAACCTACTGAGCTACTGAGCCGTACTCTTTTTATCTCGGTTAGCATAACACAAAATAACGAGATTAACCAAGGTAAATAAAAAATCAGAGGAAGTCTAACCTTCCCCTGATAAGGGATTGAACTGGGAAAATTTATTGATTACTTTCTTTTCTTGGGTAACAAGGCTACAGGATTAACCGCTCCTGTGCCACTCGGATGAACTTCAAAATGAAGATGAGGACCAGTACTGTATCCCGTACTCCCCATTTCAGCAATTTGCTGCCCTTGCTCTACCTTTTGTCCACGACGAACCAACAAACGGTTATTATGAGCATAGAGAGTAATACTGCCGTCAGGGTGACGAACTTTAACTAATTTTCCGTAGCCTCCCGAATTCCATCCGGCTGTAATCACCTCACCAGGGGCTGCGGCAATGATAGGAGTACCAATGGGAGCCGCAATATCAATTCCTCTATGCATTCTGCCCCAGCGTCGTCCATAGCCAGAAGTCAACACCCCTTTACTTGGCCAAATATAGCCAGTAAACTGCATAGGGGCATTAGGAAGATAATTATCAGGAACGGATAAAGGTGGTAATTCAGGTCCGACATTCGTCCCCACAGGGATACGAAAAGCGTCATTATATTGTTCTGCATCGTTAGGAGCAGCCCCCATTAACCGGGAACGGAATTTAGGTAGCTGTTGGGCAACTTCTTCTTTAGAAGAAGGGTAATTACGGCGATCACTGGCCCACTCAGGATTTAAAGTTTGTCCTAGCACAGGAGTTTTGGATTTTTTTTGATTATCAAGCTCTGTTTTAATTCTGCCAGATCCAGTCTCAACTCCATATTCCTGTTCAAGGTTAGCAATATCTGTTTTGAGTTGTTTAGTATAGGAATCTGGACTAGGATTAACAGTTGTCTCGAAATGCTCGAGATCTTCATTTCTAGACGACTGTTTCTCCCATCGATTAATCTCAGCCGGAGAAGCTGATGATGGCACACTCACAGAAACTGGAAGAGGAGAATTAGAAAATCGACTAGGAGATGATGCTACTAAATTTCGAGATTGAGAAATATGAGGTCGATTTTTATATTGTGCCTTTGTTGCAGATTCAGGAAGAACCAAACTCTGATGAACCTTTATTAAATTTGGATTAGTAATGCTATTAGCTCGAATTAACTCTGAAAGGGTTAAGCCATGATAACGAGCAATACTATTAAGAGTGTCTCCAGGTTGAACACGATAGGATTGTTTAGGTTGAACTAATTTTACTCCTGGTTTAGAAACAATCCGAGCTTGCTCAGTTGAGGTTGATTCTACAGAGATCCCAATTTGAGATGGTTCAAAAGTTGATTTGCTAAGGGGTGAAGAATAAAAAGAAAAGACGGCGATTGAGGCTAGATCGTTTTCAGGTGTAGAAACTGGAATCGGAATAGGTTCATTAAATTGAGGAATTTCTGCTTGTTCCATCTGAGACAAGGGAACTGAAGGAAGTTTCGTCAAAGAGGATAACGTTGAGGGGGAATTTTCACCAGTTTTTTCTGCTGTGGAAGTGGAAGAAACATTCTTACTCGAAAAACTAGAAGATAGAGAACCGGCAGTATCTACAAGCATGGTTAGATTCGAAGCCGAAACTGACTCAGGGGAGGTAATCACTTGAATCGTCGTTTCTCTGACGGACCCATTCTCTTGAAATTGACTGCTAATAGGTCTTAAGGGTTGACTCACATCAGAGACATTGGCTAGCAAGGAACTGATATTAGACTTTAGGTTAGACTTCTCCGTTTTTAATTCAGCCAGACTATCTTGTAAACGTTTACGAGTTTCTCTAAGGTGATCGAGAGAAGTATTTACGGGGTTGGGGGGTAATTCTTGGGACTTGGAGAGTATTGTTCCAAGTTGACGTGGTGGAGCCTGAAGCTTAAATTCTTCTAGGGAAGGGATTTTTAAAATTTGCCCAGAAACTAAGTCGGCTTCGACAGAGAGTTTATTGAGGTTAGCGAGCGCAGCTGCTTCCACTTGATACTCTTGGGCTAGTTGCTTGATAGATTCTCCGAGCTTAACTTTGTGCTTAAGATTTAGAGGAGCTAATTGACTTTTAGAGGAGCTAGTGGCGTTATTTGAGCTCAACGAGGCTGATAGATTTGAAAGAGTAGCAGTAGCAGTTAATGAGTTAGCTGCTACTGCTGCTTTATTTTGAGTCAGTAACAATCCTGTAGCTCCCATAGAAATAGCTAGTCCAATCATGGCCGTAGAGCGACGTACTTGACCACAATTGTTATTGGGAGTGGGAGTCAAACTGCTTAATGGAAGCTCGGCTAGAGGGATAACTGATGTATTGTGATAGTCAGCAAGGCACGAAGATATCGGCATTGCTTTGCGTGTAAATGTATTTTTCAAAAAAACCTCCTAATGTTTAGGAACGAGCCATTATTAAAAATCTATATATCCGGTCGAGTTTCAGAAACAGAATAGATACTTGATTTTACAGGGGAACATCTTAATAGAGATATATTAATAAGTCAATATACTCAGATATCATTTTATTGATGAAACATTAAAATCAACTTATTTTCTTTGCTGATTTATTTTAGATAAGTATAGTCTGATTCTGATTCCAATGAGGGACTTCTTACATCTAATCTTTCTGTCTGATGCAAGTTTGTAGACGATAGTAGTTGATTGAAGGTTTCGTGGTGAAGTAGTATGGTCTAACGATTAAAAGTTCTAGTTTAGGGTGTTCTGAGTCGATGAAAACAACACAGTCAATTTCTTAATTCCATAAAATTTACATTCCTGTAATTTTCAGAGAATAGATGTGGATTGCTTATTGATCACTTACTTAAACCATCTTTAATTGTCGTCGTGCTTCAAATAGACCAATAGTGACGCTCACTGACAAGTTTAAACTACGCACTTGAGAGTTACTCATCGGAATATATAGGGTTTCTTGGCAATTAGCTAGAAGAGATTGGGGTAGTCCTTCGGTTTCGCTCCCAAATAAGAGCCAATCACTATCTTGAAATATCCATTCAAGATAAGAACGACGACCCCGAACGCTAAAGCCAAGTAAATGCCCCCCCTGTTGTTTATGACAATCCAAAAAATCTTCTAAACTGTTGTGGTAGTTAAGATTGACATAGGGCCAGTAATCTAAACCCGCCCTTTTTAAATAACGATTACTTAACTCAAATCCTAATGGAGCGACTAAATGTAATTCTGTGTGTGTAGCTGCACAAGTTCTGGCAATATTACCAGTATTTGGTGGAATTTGCGGGTTGAATAAAATAATTCTGGGCATATAAATCTATAGTTTTTATTTAATTTAAATCAATATTTAATTTTGAATCACAAAAAGCATCAGTTTGAATAAACTCAATATATATGTACATAAATAATTACAACTTATTTTAGGCAACCAGCAAAGATTGACATAACTTATCTTCTAACTCTTCTTCGAGTTTGGCAACAGCTTCGATTTCTTGAGCCAAAATCAAGGAAATGGGACAACCAAACTGATATTTCCTGATCCATTGTTGTGCTAAATTACCATCGCGCAAAATTCTTTTTATGGGGTTAAGAAAGCAACTAAAGCCTTTCTGTTTGGCCGTTGGTAATATCTCTTGATACAATTCTTGAATCCAACTTTTTGCGTCTATCCTACGTCCATCTCGCCAGTGGATTAGTTGGGCAGTTAGGCTGTCTTTGGCGACTACCTTTTCATTATGAGCAGTAATAGTCAATAATTCGTCCGGGGATAATTGGCTATGAATTAGGGGATCAAGACTAGGATCATCAATAAGTTGAATTAAACGAGCCTCTAACAACGCCACAACTGATAATAAAGCGATAGGTTCAACTATCAGGTCACAAATTCTCAATTCCAAGCGATTAAGATTATAAGGCCGATTATCTCCATTAGGACGCACTGATGTCCAAAGATGGCGTACATTCTGCATGGTTTGGCGAGTTAACTGTTCTTCTGTCCAACAAACAAAGTGACCGTGACTTTTAAACAGAGGGACATGCTCAGGAGTGTGGGGAAACAAATGCCAACGGGTAGAATGATAGCCAGTGATCTGCCCATCAAGGAAAGGGGACGATGCACTTAATGCCAAATAAAGAGGAGCTTCTAAGCGAATGAGGCGACAAGCTCGAATTAAAGTTTCCGGATCATTAATTCCAATATTAATATGAATACTAGCAGTCACAACTCTCGTGCCATAGGTTTTCTCAATATAACTATGGTAAAGATTATGGAGATCGGACCGATAGAAGCGATCACTGTTTCCTAATGAAAGGGTACTTCCCGGAATCAAGGTAAAATTGCCAATGCGTTGTAGATATTTCCTTAGGTTGTGTCGGGGTAGAATGGTAGCACACAATAGACGATCATAGGAGGACAAGGGGACTGTGGTGTATTCTACGTTGCGTGAATCAGGTTCTAGAACAAATCCTTCTAAGTCTTTAACAATACGCTCGGACAATCCCACAATTTGCCCGTCGGATGTCCCTGTGTACATTTCAATTTCGAGCCCTTTGGATAATAGCACGATGATTCCTCTGCGTTAGCTGGCTAATTTTCCTAGTCATGTGTCACTTATATCTCATTATCGATGGACAAGGATGATTTACTCAACAAAAATATTTTGGCATTTTCTGGTGATCAACTCCTTATAAACCGTTTGGAGAATTTTTATCCTAAATTAAATCAAAGAGATAAATCAATTTAAATGATTTATATGAGCTTATATAGGAAAAAAACCATATTATCCCTAGTATTAGAGTTAATTTTAGCTTAAATACTTTTTTAAAATTAATTCTCGTTGTGTGGAGGTATTTTTGTCTTAAGCTTTTCAGCTAGACATCTCTTTTATCAAAGAAAAGAAACTTTTGAAGATAATTCTTGGCAGGGACAATGGGCATTTGACGGAGAAATTTTATGGGCTGCAGAAAAAAGTCGATGTAATCTCCAAAAAAACCTAATAATGAAGTCCTAATTAAGTGAGAACTTACAACTTCATTATCGAAAGGGGCATTGAGTTCAATTCAAATCAAATGCCCTAAAATAAAATTATGATCAACTTAAAAAGATAAATCCAAAAACTCTATGTTATACCGAGTGTAATACTCTAATTTATCTTTTTAAGTTGATTGATAGATTAAATTACAAGTAAGCTTTAAATTTAGCTACGTTTCTTGATAATTGTCTTCAACCTCTCTAGGAGGGACACATTAGACTCAGGGAAGTATGACTAGAGAATTTATGTCCAACATCTATTGAAATTAATCACCAAGGCAATACCTACACCATTGAAGTTGCTGAGAATCGAAAAATTTTCGATGTAGCTCAAGGTGAGGGGATGGGGCTTCCGAACTTCAAGGAGAAGGATACGTCCTTTTGTGTGTTTCCTGTCCGCATTCTAATCTCAAAATTGAACCTAAAAAGGAAGATAAGGTTTATAGTCGTCAGATTTCCCAATCTGAAGTCACTCCTTTGGGTACATTAAACTCCGCTGAGCAATGCCCACCCCATAGGTTTTTAAATTTCAAGATTGAGGAATGATATTAGGCTTCCAAAATTTATAACTCTCTTGGACAACTAAATTGTCTCGATGCACCATGGTTTGTGGCCCTTCATAACCCAAAATTTTAGCAATTTTATCAGAGTGATGCCCTTTAATTTTTGTGACTTCCAAACTGCTGTAATTAACAATTCCCCTGGCTAGTTCTTGTCCTTGTTTATCGCATAATTGAATTGCATCAAATGCTTCAAATTGTCCCTCAACTTTAATAATACCCGCCGCTAACAAGGACTTTCCTTGGTGACAAATAGCTTCAATTGCCCCTTGATCGAGATAAAGTTGTCCACTAGGAACCAACCCGTAAGCAATCCAACGTTTACGAGCGTTTTCACTACGCGGTTGGGGTTCAAATTGAGTTCCAATTGCCTTCCCTCGTAAAATTTTGAGCAAGTTACCTGGTTTTTGTCCATGAGTAATCACGGTTCTCACCCCTGCACTAGTAGCCAGTCGTACAGCTGTTAGTTTGGTTTCCATTCCTCCTGTTCCCCATTGAGACCCTTTATTCCCTGCATTGACCTTTAATTGATCAATTTTTTCAGCATTGACCAGAGTAATGGGTTGAGCATCCTGAACTAGTCGAGGATCGGCCGAATAAAGTCGATCAACATCTGTTAGTAAAAATAACCAATCGGCATGAATCACACTAGCTACAAGAGCTGATAGGGTATCATTATCACCAAATTTTAACTCTTCAGTAGCCACTGTATCATTTTCGTTAACAATAGGGATGACTCCCAACTCGAATAGTGCTCGAAAAGTGTTAGAGACATTGACATAACAGCTACGTTCTATTAGTTCCCGTCGTGTCAGCAAAACTTGAGCAATAGGCTGTCCGATAGTAGTAAATAGGTCATCATAGACGCGGATGAGACGACCTTGACCAACAGCAGCGATCGCCTGTTTAAAAGCTATTTTTTTTGGGCGTTCTTTCAAATTCAGACAACCGCATCCTACCCCTACAGCCCCAGAAGAGACTAATACCACCCGATAGCCCAATTGTTGCAACTGAGTTAAGGTTTCTACTAAAGTAGCAATGGTGGACAAGGCTAATTGTCCACTTGCGGATTGAGTTAAACTCGATGTCCCAATTTTAACAACCAGAGTTTGTGTCATTGATTAATAAATGGTTGAGGGTTAATCCTGCCTTTGGCATAGTCTCGCCGTCAAGCTACGTTGTGACTAGACATTCTTAAATTCACATTTAAGGATTTCTGCTTCTTAGATTTTTGACAAGGCAAAGCCTTGTCGGACTGTCTTCAAGTAAGGCATTTCCTAATATGCTATGTCCTTGTCTAGATCCTTATCTACACCACGCTAATAATTCGAGCTGCGGCCACATGTTTGTCTCTATGTGTTCGAAACTTAAATATCCGGGACAATATATGTTTTCTAACATCAAAAGTTTTCTTGCCAGTATGAAACCCATAATTGATGTGTATTTGTGAGGTAAGATTTTTGTCAATTTCAACCATAAAAACATCTCGTTTCCATGCCACTAACTTGAGGATGCTTCGGCTTATTCGAAACCATTCTCAAGACAGTCTTTAGAAAATATCCGTTTACCCCATGAGCGAAAATCAATATTCTCAAAGGGCTTGAGAAATAGGGATTGAGCTTGATTACAGAGGTGGGGAACTAACTTAAAATGTCAATCTTTGCGAGGATTGGAAATACGCCGATACAATCTAGCTATCTTTTGATTTAACTTGTAACGATTATTAGACCCTTTTTGTTTATTCTTTAATTTAAGTTTCAGCCATTTTATATTTTGGTTTAGAAAATATGGTATGTACGCAATTTCACTATCACTGATTTCACAGAATTGATCCAAGCTTGAAGCAATTTCTAATAATTGCCTTGATAACATCATAAGGTACTCAGACGTTCCCCGTACAATGCGAGCTTGTCTTAATTCAAATCCATCTTGTATGTTTCTAAACTTTACCCATACTAATTGAGGTAACTTAAGGGGATTCTCATAGAAACGCATTCTATAATTTATGTTTGGAACAAGGAAGGTACAACTTTCTGGACTACATATCGACAAAAGTCTCGTTTAAAACTTTTCATACTTGTTTGAGAACTTGAGCACTACCTGTATTAAGAATCTTGTTAGGTTTTGTTAGCCTCTGAGATTGTTTATAATAATCAGGATAGGGAACTTCAGAAAGGAAGATGTCCTCTTCTTGTTAATTATTAAGAACAAATCTTGAAAGATAATTTACTAGATATTAGCCAATTTTTACGCCTGCTAAAAGTATAATTACAGACCAAAAGACAAACACTTAATGTATAGTCAATGACTTTAATTTACTGCCTCTCTGGTATTGGTTTATACGTTAAGGCTAGCATTGGTTTAGTCTTTTATAATGTCTCTGTTAGTCTAGATTAATCTAAATAAACTTTCAAGTTGTGTAAAAATCTTTTAAGATAGATTCCTTGACTTTTCAGAAACTTTTGTTAGATTAGGCATATTTCTAATTCTATCAAGAGCTTCAAGGAAGAGCTCAATGGATTTAAGAGTTGAGTGTGTTTGGAGTGAGAGTTGATGTTGAGTAAAGAGTCAGCGTATGAGATTGCTAAAAGAAATCGCCACGATTATCATCTATCAGAAATTATCCGTCAACGGGCTTGGATAGAAATTCATGCAGAAGCCTTAATTCATAATGTTAAGGAAATCAAAAGATTGTTATTACCAAAAACATCATTAATGGCTGTGGTTAAGGCTGATGCTTATGGTCACGGTGCTATTAAAGTCGCCCAGATAGCCTTACAAGCGGGGGCTAATAGTTTAGCGACGGCTACCCTAACAGAAGGAATTGAACTTCGAGAAGCAGGAATTACAGCCCCGATCTTGATTCTAGGAGCAATTAATACCCCTAAAGAAATTGCGGTGATCGCTCGCTGGCAATTACAACCTACTCTGTGTAACCCCCAGCAAGCTTTAGTTTTTTCTGATACTCTCAGTCAACTGGAAGAGTCCTTACCTGTTCATCTTAAACTTGACACAGGAATGTCTCGTCTAGGGACACCTTGGCATCAAGCAAGAGAATTTGTAGGGTTAGTAAGTGGGTTGCCTTATCTTAAAATTGCTAGTTTATATTCCCATCTCGCTACGGCGGATAATCCTGATACCGAAGTGATGCAAAAACAGCACCAACGGTTTGAGAAGGTAATCTCTCAATTGAAAACCCATTTATTTAAATTACCCCCGCTACATTTAGCTAATTCAGCAGCAACTTTAATTAACCCGAATTTACACTACGATTTAGTTAGGGTTGGATTAGCTTTGTATGGATTATATCCTGCTCCTCATTTGCGTTTGATCACCACCTTAAAACCTGTACTACAAGTTAAAGCTAAAATAACTCAGGTTAAAACAATTCCCCCAGGAACAGGGGTTAGTTATGGGTATCAATTTGTCAGCGATCGTCCAATGAGTATTGCTGTCGTTGGTATTGGTTATGCAGACGGAGTTCCCCGTAACCTTTCCAACAGGTTAGAAGTTTTGATTCGAGGTAAACGAGTACGCCAAATTGGGGCAATTACCATGGATCAGTTAATGTTAGATGTTAGTTCTATCACAGATATTCAAGTCGGAGAAATAGTCACTTTAATTGGCAAAGATAGAACAGAAGAAATTACAGCAGATGATTGGGCAAACGCTTTAGGAACTATTTCCTGGGAAATTCTTTGTGGGTTTAAATATCGACTTCCGCGAATTCTGATAGATTCATAAGTCAACTGCCCTCAAGTTTTGGTTTATTAGCAACAGTCTAATATGCTTTAGAGATGTACCCTATAAAAGGTCTCTCAGGCTCAATCCAATGAATCAATTATCCATTGGATTGAGCCTGAGAGTTTAACAAAGTAAAATTAAGAGTTGAGATTTTTTTTAACACTTGTTATTTTCAGTGTATAAAATGGGTTTCCCCAGGATTGGGGAATCTATGTGGACTATGAATAAACTGTGGTTTTCTCGTAATTCAAAGATGCTTAGAACCTAAAGTGACTTCATTAGTTCAACTAATTACAGTGGTCAATGCGGACTTAACATTGATATGGCGAATTCCCTCACTCTAATATCATGACAACAACTATTGATGGATCTGTTAGCGTCTGTCACATTCTTTACATTTTATTTGGAGCAGTTTTTTGTTAAGTAACATAGTCTGGTCAAGAACATTGCCAATAATTTATTAAGGGTAATTACAATTCTCGGTAGATTGCCGTATTCAAGTAGCTATTAATGCTTGATATTTTGGTTGTTTTCTTGAAAGGGCGGGAGGATTTAAGTACATGCGAATTTATACGTTATTTTCTACTAGTGGCGTTAGAGGATACTCTCTTATTTTTGTATAGTCGGAATTCCTCTATAGTTGCAAGTCACTACAGAATTATGATTCAATAATTTATCCATTCATTGTCAATATTTGAAAGTTTAGGGCAACTTTAGCTAATTTTTGATGATTATTTACAGTATTTTGTTCTACAAATAGCAATTACTCATGGTTTATCAGAAAATATAATGTTGTTAATTATAGTGATGAGTTTTGCTAGATTTTTCGTACAAAATTTGTGTTGACATATTTGTAATCAATAATAGTTGTGACGTTTGTGTATAATGCTATGATAATTTTGTGGTTAACTATACTTTTATTTAGGCTGTAAAAATGTTGATTTTAGACTGCTAATATTATCATATTTTTTTTATTTCATCTTTATTTCAATTTAGGCTTTAACAAAAACACAGAATAGCCAAAAACTTGATGGTTACTTTTTAAGTCGGACATCATCTTTAGGTAGTATGTGTTATTAATAATATGGTGTCTATACTACGCTGTTATTTGCTCGCCATAAAGAGAATAGTTGGTAACTCAAGAAAATATATTGATATCGATGTTTTCTATTACACAAGAAGCTACAATTAACACATTATCTATTTAAGCTCATTGTTGCTTAAGTTCAAGAAAAAAAGTTACATTAAAATACTCTTTTATTTTCGCCGGGTTTTTAAAAAATAATCGATCATAGATTGTTATTTATATCATCATTTATTTCCTATTGCTTTTCCTGCTAACCAACCCGTAGTCCAGGCACTTTGTAAATTAAATCCTCCTGTCACTCCATCAATATCTACAACTTCTCCAGCCAAGTATAAATGAGCGCAAACTTTGCTTTCCATCGTTTTAAAATTAATTTCTTTTAAATTAACGCCTCCACAAGTAACAAATTCTTCTTTAAAAACTCCCTTGTCTATAATTTCATATTGTCCTTGAGTTAGTTCTTTTGCTAACTTGATTATTTCCTTTTGAGATAGTTCTGACCAATGTTTTCTGCAATCGATAGTAGCATGTTCTAGTAGTTTTTGCCACAGTCTTCTGGGTAAATAGAAAGGGGAAAAGCTCGAAATTTGCTTATTTGATTTTTGATGTTGCAATTTAATAACTAACAGTCGTTGTTTGACTTTTTCAAAGTCATCAGGAAATAAAAAATTAATTAGTAGAAACATATTATATTTTTTTTTCTGTAATATTTTTGCTCCAAATGCAGATAATTTAAGAACTCCAAATCCACTAATACCCCAGTGGGTAATCAAAAGCGAGCCTGATTGTTGACATTGCTGTTTTCTTTCTGTTCCTAATAACTTTAATCCTACTTGATCTAGACCGATTCCTTCTAATCCTTGAAAACGAAAATCTTTGACTTTAAAGGTAAATAAAGATGGAAGAGGTGAGATTATTTTATGTCCTAAAGATTTTGCTAACTGATAGCCAATTATATTACTTCCTGTTGCAATTAAAACGCGATTACATTCTAAAATCTTTCCTGTTTTTAACTCCACTTTAAAGTGATCATCTTTTTTTATTAAATTAATAACTTCTGAGTTAATATCAATATTAACTTTCGCTTTCTTAGCTGTTTTGATTAAACAATCAATAATGGTTTCTGAAGTATCAGTAACGGGGAAAACGCGACCGTCAGTTTCCGTTTTTAAAGCCACGCCCTGAGATTCGAACCACTCAATCATATCTTTAGGTTGAAAGCGAGTAAATGCCCCTCGTAATTCCCTACCTCCTCTGGGATAATAAGTAACTAATTGTGCTGGATCGAAACAGTGGTGAGTAACATTACAACGTCCTCCCCCAGAAATACGAACTTTCGTTAATACTTTGGAAGTTGATTCTAGTAAAGTCACGCGACTATGGAGATGAGTTTGGGCGCAAGTGATAGCGGCAAAAAATCCCGCTGCTCCCCCTCCAATTACAATAATCTCTAATGAACTACTCAACGTTAATTCTTTACTCTTTTACTTCATTCTATCAATGGTTTTATTTTGTTAACCTTTGTAATTAACTGATGACCTATCCCTCTTTACCTAAAAATCTTCTATTGATTTAGGGACAAAAGATCATTTAGCTTCACCTACTATAGTTGTTAGATAAAAATTTTAGTCTTGATTGTTGCGGTTGCTATTTCAGATAATCGTTAACCTCATTACATTTTAACTGAGACAGTGAGAATAACAACCGTGTTTTTAAATCTCGTCGAACTGACGTTTAATCATAGCTACTTTTTGTGCGTTGTCTGTAAGAAACACTAACTCCTGATATATCTATTTAGGAGCTGTAGTGACGGGTAACATAAGTAAACTCAATATAAATACGATTCATGGTAACTCCTAATTTATCTTTGATTTCCTAACATAAATCTTTATTTATATATTTAGTTTGTTCTGAAGTGATTTTGGCAATATTTTAAATTTCTCCATAATAAACTGGATAAAAAATTACTCCAAAAGTTATTTTAACATTAGGTTGAAAATCAGTAATTACATAAGTTTCTAGTTTACAAAATGCTTATCCATCTAAAATAAAAAACTTGCTGATAAGCTTTCCACAACAGATAAACTAGTTTCGTAAACAGATGATTTTACCTTAAATAAATAGGATTTTACTCTCTAATACTTTTCAACTACTGATAAGAGCAACAAAAAGAAATCGATGAAATAACAAAAAGAAAAGTAAATAGTCGATAAACTAATTGATTGCTTGCTAATTACTGTTTACTGACAACTGATTTAACCACCATATTGCCAACCCGTACTTTCTAATAATAAAGGGTTTCCTTCACGATAAATTTCTGCACTAATAACCTCCCCAACAAAGACTGTATGATCTCCTTTTTCTACAAAACCCACCACTTGACATTCCACATAACCAAGAGAATCTTTGATGATAGGACATCCGGTTTCATTTCCCTCAACGAATTCTACATCTTCAAGTTTATTTCCAACACGACGTTTAGGTTTAAAAAATTTAGCAGCTAATTCTTTTTGTCCGTCTTCAAGGAAACTCAAGGTAAAAACACCACTTTTTTTAAGTATTTTGTGAGAACCAGAATCATTTCTTACGCAATTAATGACTAAAGGAGGATCAAATGAACTTTGCATTACCCAACTGGCAGTAAATCCATTTAATTCCTCTCCATCCTTGACACCACAGATATAAAGTCCGTGAGGAATTTTGCGCAACATGGTTTTCTTCGCTTGTTCGTCTAACAATGTTTCTTGTCTCCGTAACTTATGAATCTTTGTTCATATGGTACCAAAAATTATGACTAAATTATCACCAAATATACTAAGCTTAACTGTTATACTATTAATAGTTAAATTATAAACAACAACAAAACTCCTAGTTTGTTGATGATAGTTTTATATAAATGATAAAGCTGGGAACTTGTTAGCTCAGGCTATCTTGCAGATTATAAAACAAAGTTGCTAGAATTCTATTAGAAAATAGAAATCCTTCAGGATCAGTTAATTTTAAATTAGTATTTTCTGGTATTGCTTTTATATCCTCTAAAACTATCTTTTTTTTCTGTTCATCAATTAAATTAATTAAATTTTGCTGGTAATAAGTAGACAGACAAGATACTATTCTATGAGTTATTTCTTTACCAAAATCTGCTTTTACTAAAGATAAATTTATACCTTCAGACAACCTTAATTTTAGCATTAAACTTTCCAGTAGAATATCTATATTAGATAATTTAGGACAATCGATAAAACCGCCTGATTGTGATAACTGATTTACCCACGAATAATAATATTTTCGGGTACGAGGACGAGTAAAGCGTTGTTGGTTTGTATAGCTGGCTGCTCCCATTCCAAAGCCATAGTAAGGCTGATTTTCCCAATAAACGCGGTTATGACGACACTGGTAGCCTAGTTTAGCATAATTAGAAATTTCATAATGTTGATATCCTGCTTCAGTCAATAATTGTTGACCAAGACGGTACATTGTTGCGGTTGTCTCATCAGTAGGTAATGGACTTTTTCCGGTTTGATATCGTTTCTTAAAAACTGTAACAGGTTCAAGAACTAAATCATAACAAGATAAATGGGATGGGTTAATTCTTATCGCAGTTTCTAAAGAAATTTGCCAGTCTTCTAACGTTTGGTGAGGCAACCCTGATATTATATCAATACTAAAATTTGTAAAGTTAACTTTATTAATCCAATCTATAGCTCTAAAAATATCATCAACCCGATGAGTTCTTCCGCAAATTTCTAACAAATTATCTTGAAACCCTTGACAACCTAAACTAATTCTATTGATCCCTACAATTTGATAATTTTGTAATTGTTTAAGACTAAAAGTTCCAGGATCTGCCTCTAAAGAAATTTCTGCATCAGGAATAATACCTAAATGTTTATCTAAAGTTATTAAAATCTTTTCTAGATGAAATGGAGATAATAAAGATGGAGTTCCTCCTCCAAAAAAAATAGTTTTTAAGAGACTATTTTGAGATGGAGTAGCGGTAATCTCTCGACATAATACTTCCACGTATTCGGAAATAGAAGAAGATTTTTCAATATTTATTTTATTTCCTAACACCGATATCGGAAAATCACAATAATAGCAACGACGACGACAAAAAGGGATATGTATATAAGCTGCCTCAGGAAGATTACTTAATTTCATGTATTTCACAATATAAAGGAATTTTATGAAAAAAATTAAAAACTTATTGATAATTTAACTGATTTTTTTAACCTTATTAATCTTAAAATCAAGAAGAATAAGGCTGAAGGTAATAAAATGTAATGGATAGATTAATTTATTCCTATATAAAATCCAGAAAATATCTTAATTTTGAAACCTAAACTTACTAAATATTGATGTATTATTAGACTTATACTTGAGTTAATTGTTATTCTTATATTTATTCTAGTAGCTGCTGAAATCGGTTTTAATAACATTAATTCTTTACCATATGTTGTTCGATATCAAGTCCCTAATTTGAAAACATTACACTGATTAATACTTGTTTGACCTCAATTATTTGGACTGGACTCTGGCTTAGTAGCTCAAACCAAATATCGTCGTTTGTAAAATAGAATTAGTAGCACCTCCATTGAAGTTATTTTGAAACGGGCTGTGGGGCTAGTCATTAGGTTATTAATTTCTAATTTCCTGTTAGCCTCTATATTTTTACTCCCTATTCCCAGACAATTGATCTTCATCAAACTAATGGTTGGTATCTTAGGGAGTGTTGTATTGTCCTTCATGGGGATTAGTTTAACCGATACTCATAGACGCACCTTACTACGACTGATTAACCTCAATAGTATTAAAACGATGTAGTGTCCGAAGGGACGTTAAAACCAGCCTCTACTAAGGTTCTTGATACCAGTTGGATCATTAACGGTCGTATCGAATAACTTCTCAAAACCGGATTTATTGAAAGACAGTTGCTAGTTCCCTAATTTGTCTTACAGGAATTACAACAACTAGCCAATGCAAGTCATGATAAAAAAGAATTTGGGGACGGCAAGAGTCAGACATCCTCAACCTAATACAAGAGGCATTTCCTCAACTTATTCATTCAGTAGATCATGAGGAGATTACTACCGTTGATGCTAAATTGGTATATTTAGTTCAATAAATTCACCTAATATTGCTAACAAGTGACTATAATCTAAGTAAAGTAGCCAATTTACAAAAAGTGGTTATTCTTAATAATAATGATATCGCTCAAGTTATTCGCCCTATTTATCTCCTAATAAATATCCTAGACAAACAATATTCTCAGATAATCCCACGAATTCACACGGTGGGGTTTTTCATTGATTATTTTTTACCCATCGATTTATAATAATATCGAATTGAATGTCTCTGAAAAAACTTCAGTTACCATTTTTAGTAGGCAGCCTATTATAAATAGGGGCAATTTTTTGTTCCCTTTCTGAGTTGACCATCGTGAATATACTCCATAAATTGCTGAGGGCACTATCATTTTACTTTATAGACATAAAGTAAAATGATAAGATCAATACTTTTATTCTCTGGTAAAAACTATCTTATACATATATTAATTCTTCAGAATTTTACCTTAATCCTAAAACGTTCTGTAGGATCGCTCTATCTTCAGGTTTTGCAGAAAACCGTCCTCTTTCCAAATCTCGAATCCAACTTTGACTTTTCCCCAATTTTTCTGCCAATGCCCTTTGACTCATTCCTTGACGTTGCCTGGCAGTTAAAATTTGTTCAGCCGTGAGATTAGATAATTTTTTAGAACGACTTTTCCGGTTAGTAAGTTGTTGTTTTTTACGCTCAAATTTAGCCAGTTGTTCTTCCCATTCCGGGGGTAATTCAAAATTACGAATGCGCGCTTTCATTAACTGATTCCATTTGCCACGACGACCGGCATCAGTAACGCGATTCTCTTGAGAACCGTCATTAATCCAAAAGTCTAAGGCTTCATCAGCATCATCAGGTAAATCCGCCAATTTTACCCACATCGGTTGAATGATTTCAGGATAGGAAACAGGATCAAAAACAGCTTTAATACCATAATGGTTAAGCACTTCGAGGTCACTTTCGAAAGAACGAATGAGTCGCTTTCGTTGTTCCCGTTGCAAGTTTGACTGATTGATTTTTCCTTGACCATAGGCTACTCGCATTAAGGTAGAAACTGTTAAACATTGTTTTCTACCCATTTTACTTTTAAATAGCAACCACAACATAATCCGAACTGCTCCTTGATGTTGCTGCCAAATACTCATGACTGTCGTCAAAAGAAACTTAGGCAATGACCCATATTGATAAAAAGCAATCCGTCGTTTGTAACCTTGTTTGTTCAAAAAATATTTTGCCCACAGTCCTGGTTTTATGGTGAAAGTTAGTCCAATTAAATGTTGACATCCCGAGTCGTCTTGCTGAAAATGATGTTGAATATCTAAAATATGCCATAGGGGACTTTCAGGAACCGTAAATCCCTCAAGTTGTCCTTGTTTTGGCCAATCAACCGTTACTCTAAGTTGTCCTGGTTGTTGTACTAATGTTTTAATTAACGATAGCTTTGTCGCTTTACTAAGATCTTTACGTTTATCTAAACCTAAATAATCTTCAACTTGTTGATCACTAATAATAAACTCTTGCTCCCAAGGTTGATCTAATGTAGTTGCATAAGCTGAAAAAATAAGATGTAAACTTGCAGAACGAATATCAATTGTTTCTAAGTTAGAAACATTAGATGCATAGTTACACGCTTCAGAAGAAGCTGATTCTAAAGTATCATTTAATCGAAAGATCATGGTCCCACGACCTTGTTTAACCTCTCGTTGGTAATATAGTGCTCCATTATCGTCTTTTTTCCAAGGCAACACCGCCGCACTAGTTAACACATTGCATCCTTCCCAAATAACCATTGATGATGCAAATGGAGTATCATTTCCATTGACAAAAAGCTCATCAGAGGTTGCTATTCTCGAAACACTTTTATATCTACCTTTTTTTGCTTGAACAGGAAGAGGACTACTGATGGGACATTGGACAATACATTGAGGTTCTGAGAAATAGCCTTCACAATTGTTACATAGTCCCTGGTCAATCAGATACTCTCCATCCTTGACTTGAATTGCCCCAGTAGGACATTTTATTTGACAGGGGGTACAGCTTGGACAACTGTTGGCAATTGTATAGGACATAGCACTTTCTGCAGAATTATAATTCGTAAAAAAATCAGCATCTCAAATTTAAGATGGACTTGATATAACATAAATTTTGCTCATCTAGTTTAATTGACAAATTTATCAAATATCAATCAGAAAATTACCTTCTAATTTTGTATTTGGAAGATCATTTCCTGATTTTAATAACCAGAAACCGACAAGCAAATCTATCAAAATTGAAAACCCTATAAAACGACCACCACAATCGCTGAGTATAGTCATCTTTAGATAATTAGTGAACGATATCAAGAAGCATGATTATCTGTATTTCATCAAAAATAATATATGTCACCCTGAACGTTCACTTTTGTTACCCGTTTATGCTATACGATGAAACTACTCCTGTTCCCAATATTATTCACGAGATACGCGACATTCTGTTTACAATGAACATTGTATGATAATTTACTATCTATAAATTATGCTTGTAATTTTTCTAGATTCATTGTCTAAGATTATTCTAAGGATGCAACCTTTTATATTGTATATGAAATTAGCAGTAACAGTTATTTATAAAATAAATAGTAAAATGACATAAACAGCTATTCTAGACTGAAAATATTAGATTAACAACTAATAACTTCCAATATTTTTATCCCGACTGTACTCTATAACTCAAGTTCTTACATAGAAAAAAGCCTTTATAATCCTGGAAACTTTAAAAAAAGACTTTAAGTTGTTTTATGATATTTTTTTATATCTAATCTAGAAAGGCTATATTAATTTATCTATTAAAGAAGTGAGTTTGAATAAATAAAAAATATAAAAATAAAAATCAATTACTATCAATCTGCCTATCAATTAAGCTAAAAAAATTGAGGAAAACAATAACTGTAAAAGCAGTAAATGTAGAAAATATAAAAATAGAAAATATAAAAATAATAAATAGTAAAGCAGCTATAAGTTTGAAGAAAAAGGATTTCAAGTAAAATTGAATAGGTTGGTATAGATTTTGAGAAACATATAGGAATGTTATCAATTAATTAATATTATTTTTGAATAAAAAAACAAAAAAATTCTATTTTTAAAAAAAGAAGAAGTATGTGAAACCAAAAAACACAGTCAAGACAAAAGAATAGAAAAAGTAATTATTGCTGCGAACAACTTAGTTCATACAATTAATTAAGATAAAGTCAAACTAAAATAAAAAAAATTATATCTCGTTTCTTTGCTAACTTATAGTTTAAAACTAAATATAATAGCAGGGCAATAGGATCAAAGAAAAATTTATAAAGTAGGATCAGTGTTTGGAAGGTAACACGATTGAGCGAAGATTATTGAACAAAGTTTTGCTCAAAATAATTATCATAAATAATTTTAATGAAAGCAATAAAAAACTGAATCTAGTTACTTAAATATAGAGAAATAAAAAAAATTTCGATGTTTATTTGGAGCTATTCACTTAGTAACTGTTTTAGAAAATGTTCTTCCCTTTTTATTTTTTATCACCTATTTATCTAAAATTGATAATAACATTGAGAGAATGTACTTGCCAATTACTTCGAGTTGATTGTAAAGTAATTTTGGTAAAATCGATTACTAATAATTTTTAAAAAATAATTGAGCTATTAGTGATTTTACCGTACTGAGCCGTTGTATATTTACAACTTGGGTGTAGTCTAAGTCTATAAAAGTTGTCAATTTATCTCTCCTATCACTCCCTCTTTCTCTTAGTCTTAATTACCAATTTAGATAATGAACATCTTACCTCATCGGCTAATTTTAGATCCACTACTTAACACATGGCTGCGAGAAGATGTGGGGCGAGGTGATCGCACCGCTCAAGGTTTATCTTTACAACAATGGGGACAAGCGCAATGGTTAGCTAAAGAAACAGGAGTTATTGCAGGGATTCCCATAGCCGCTAGGGTATTTGAATTATTGAGCGATCAAGTTCAAGTCAATTATGTGATTGCCGAGGGAAACCAGGTACAACCTTCACAAGTGATTACTACCTTTGACGGACCGTTGGATGTGCTATTGATGGGAGAAAGGGTCGCCTTAAATTTAGCAATGCGCCTAAGTGGAATTGCCACAGCTACCAAAAAGTACACAGAGGTAATCGCAGACCTTCCTACTCAATTGGTAGACACTCGTAAAACAACCCCTGGCTTAAGAATTTTAGAAAAGTATGCCACTCGGGTTGGAGGAGCAATTAATCATCGTATGGGGTTAGATGATGCAGTAATGATCAAAGACAATCACATCAAAGCAGCAGGGGGTATTAAACCAGCTATTGATAGCATTCGCCGGACTACACCTTACCCTCTCACTATAGAAGTAGAGACTACCACTCTAGAAGAAGTAAACCAAGCCCTAGAAGGTGCTGCTGATATCATTATGTTGGATAATATGGAATTAGCCTTAATGAGACAGGCGGTACAACTTATCCGTAATAACAACGTTAAGGTAAAAATTGAAGCCTCAGGTAATGTTAGCTTAACAACCATTCGATCTGTAGCAGAAACGGGTGTTGATTATATTTCAAGTAGTGCACCCATTACGCGATCACCCTGGTTGGATTTAAGTATGAGAGTCTTGTAAAATTTTAATTTTACAGTTGATAGTTAACTGTAAAAGAGTACCCTTGAGACAAGTTTGTTGTGATCTAATCTCTTTTAAATCAGCTTGGGATCAATCGGCTCTTGATAATTTAGCATGGCTGAAATCGGACTCTTGTAGTGTTGTTTTCACTTAAAGATGCGCCTCTCAAGTCACGACCGCAAAATCAACTCTTGTTAAGTCCAAGTGACTAGGTCAAGTTCCTACCCAAAATACTAGCCAAGCTCAGATTACTCCCTTCAATATCTAAGAAAATTGTTCCGTACAAATCAGCATTACGACCGTTGACATTGGTCACACTAGTTTCTTGTAAACTAGTTTTGGACAGGTAAACTCCAACTCAATTAACTCCTAACTAATCGACTTTAATCAAATCAGTTCTAACAATATTTTTGATTTTAATATTACGAATATCATCTAAATTTAGAGTTTGATTTATGGTATTTTCTAGTAAAACTTTGCAATAGATTTAACATTTAATCGAGTTGAGGTAGGAAGGAAAGAAAAAATTACTTATTAAATTCGATAGAATTAACATCGAGAGTGTCACCATTTTGAACAGATACATAGATCACGAAACTGTAATGACTATAACCCCCATTTCTACCACTTCAACCACACGACCCCAATATCCTGATACTTTAGGACGTTTTGGCAGTTATGGTGGAAAGTATGTTCCCGAAACCTTAATGCCAGCCTTAAGTGAACTAGAAACTGCCTACAGTCACTACAAAGATGATCCCGACTTTCGAGAAGAATTAAATCAATTGTTACGAGACTATGTAGGAAGACCTAGTCCCCTCTACTTTGCTGAACACTTAACTACTTATTATCGTCATTCTGATGGTAATGGTCCTCAAATTTACCTAAAACGAGAAGATTTGAACCATACCGGAGCGCACAAAATTAATAATGCTCTGGGACAAGTGCTGTTAGCTAAAAGAATGAATAAAAAGCGCATTATTGCTGAAACAGGGGCGGGTCAACATGGAGTGGCGACCGCTACTGTTTGCGCCCGTTTTGGTCTAGAATGCGTAATTTACATGGGTGTTCACGACATAGAACGTCAACAATTGAATGTTTTTCGCATGAATTTATTGGGGGCTACTGTAAAACCTGTTGAAGTGGGAACAGGAACTCTTAAAGATGCTACCTCACAAGCTATTAGAGATTGGGTAACAAATGTAGAAACAACCCATTACATTCTCGGATCAGTAGCTGGACCCCATCCCTACCCTATGATGGTGCGTGATTTTCATCAAATTATTGGACAAGAAACCCGTCACCAAAGTTTAGAAAAATGGGGCGGTTTACCCGATATTCTTTTAGCTTGTGTAGGAGGTGGTTCTAATGCTATGGGACTATTTTATGAGTTCGTGGACGACCCCTCCGTTCGGTTAATTGGCATCGAAGCTGCAGGGGAAAGTATTGTGTCCGGAAAACACGCTGCAACCTTAACAAAAGGTCGTCCGGGAGTTTTACATGGAGCCATGAGTTATCTTTTACAAGATGAAGATGGACAAGTGAGTGAAGCCCATTCTATCAGTGCTGGATTAGATTATCCTGGGGTTGGTCCAGAACATAGTTATCTTAAAGATAGCCATCGCGCGGAATATTATAGTGTTACCGATGCGGAGGCAGTAGCAGCTTTTCAAAAGTTGTCTCAATTAGAAGGGATTATTCCCGCTTTGGAAACTTCTCACGCGATCGCCTATTTGGAAACTCTTTGTCTTCAATTGGAAGGCAGTCCTCGTATTATTATAAATTGTTCAGGGCGAGGAGATAAAGATGTACAAACGGTAGCTAAATATTTAAATAATGAATAATTAACTATCATTCCATTTATGTGTTATTTTCTCAATAAAATAACACATAAATGGAATGATAATTGAGGCTTAGAAGAATATCAATAGCCACAAGAAGTAAACTCAGAGACTTTTCTTAAGCGAAATATTAAGTGAAGTGCGTTATATAAATAATAACTTTTTGGTAGTTTATTTCCTTGCTTTCTCCCCTAAACTACCAAAATATTTTTTTAGGTAATTGACGCTTTGCTAAGAACTTGAATATCAGTAGATAACACTATATTAATAACTATAGAGGAATAGGTAAACTGTCAACTTATACTAAAAAAATTATAAGATTCTCTAGCCTAAGAAGTTCATAAAAAGCTTAAAAATCAATAGAGATATTAGTTAGTTTATTTTTTATAAAAGTTATTCAATCTCTTTTTAGCTTTTTTAATTTGCAAGTCCATTAACTTCATATAGCTATCACTTTTCAAACTATTTAAGACTAATTTAGATTAAAAATTTTTTCTCTGTTTATAATAAACTACATATATAGAACATTTTCTCTTTTATCTGGGTCCGTTCAATTCTTATTTGTTTTCATTTTTTGGTGACAGTTTATGTCTTCATAGATTACTAAATAAATAAATCACTTTATTGGTAGCCTGCTGTATTGAGACCTCTATAATTTTGGTATTCTTGAACGCGTAAATATTCTTTATTTTTTGACTAAGAGTTGTTAATGAAGTTTCAATCAGGAGAATAAGAAAATCAAATGCGACTTATACTCCTATGGATTCCATTACTTTTCTTACTTTTGTAGCTGTATAAGACGGTAAATTATCTATGACCAAACAAGCTCTTAGTCAAATTTATAGTATCAGTATTTCTATTTTAGAAGTGAGAAAAACTTTTTTATTTGTCCATCGCTCAAAAGTAAAAGGGACTAAAAAACTCGATGTGACGAGTGATCCAATTAATATAATATTTTTTTCTGAATTATTGGGACATTTTGTATAAGCTCATTTTCCTTTAGTTGCCCTGGTATACTTACGAGTGATAGCTAGTGCAACTCCGGTTTTATCAATAAAAACTAGGTCTGAAAGTTTGAGGTATCTAAGTTTGGTTAAAATATTTCTGTTTCAAGATTTAACGCCTACTTGTGTAATCTTCCAAGGCATGAAGTATTTTTCTGGGTTAACTTAAATGTTTGAATTGAACAACAAACGAGATGAGTATTAACTTTAACATTTTTTTTCCTTATAGACGAGAATTTAGTTCTTTTAGGGTACCATCGTTGTGGTTCTCAATTGTTCTATAACATCAAGTAGCGGTTATTTTACTTCAATTGAAGGATATGTTCCTTAGCTATGAGCAATGGAGTGCCGCTTTATTTTTTTGTGCAACTAGTGTTTTTGGGGTATTTTAAACTTAATCTATCCAAATAAAAATCGCTATTAAATAGCAATTTTCTTTAACTTTCACACCATTGCTGACAATCTAATCACACTAGCTCTATGTTTTCTTAAAGGAGAAAACATAGAGCTTTACTTAGATAAAATAAACTTTTTTTCTGCTCCGGACTGAAAAATACTCTTAAATGAGGAGATGACATTAGTTAATCAAAATTTTATAGCTAAGTCTGTTAACTTGCTGTGGAACCTTGTTTACGGTGGTTACTTTTGAAGGCATAATGCCCATTAACATAGTGCTTCTTATTTATCTCAAACTACATCAACTTAAGATCAAAGGCAAAGGATATCACTTAGATAAGGACTAAGCATAGATAGGATTATGCTGTAAACTAGAACATAGAGTAACTGATTCAGAGTCATTATTTGTTCTATTTTTGATATTTAACTTAGTACCAGGATGATTATCGCATTTTAAATCAATCTTTCAGTCTGGAATTATTTTTAATAAAATCAACATTTTCTGTATTATTATTTTAACCTAAGATATTCTAGGTTTTTGAATTATTCAATTTATTTCTATAGTTTATGTGAATTTAAGGATACTTAAGATAATTGTTTTATATTCACGATATGAAATCATAAATAAATCTCATGGAATACCTGTTGGCTGAGATAAGATTATTTAGGATTGTTCTAATTTTTCTCTATACTCATAATTAACTAATCGAATTTATTAATAAAAATTTAGAAAATTTTTCAAGCGAGTTATTGCTAATTGAAACCAGATATTTTGTTATTTTTAACTGAAAATCAAAGTCTTACTTAAAATAGTAACAATCTAAGGCTACATAAAAAATACCCAATTTAATAAATAATCAAAAATTTTTAAAAAATTAAATTGATAATTTTTGTATAAACTAATTAACCAATCACCTGAATTATTAAAACAATCGAATAAGTCATCTATCATTTGTGGATAATGTACCAATTAAATGGCGTCTTAAATTAGTATTATTTTTTTAACAGTTAAATTTTTTGATAGTATTTAATGACAGACTGTTAATTGTCTACTTGATCCATCTTTCCCAATTGATAAACTCCTAATCTAGGATATTCGTGAATTATTCGGTTGAACTCCTGATTCTACAATGACTTGGGATTATATTTGTTCTTTGTCTTCTTTCTTACTAAGAACAAACAAATAAAGCTAGGTTAGACTTAACAGAAGTCCTCTTGCAAAATTTGAAGATCACCAAAAGATGCCATAATGAATTCTGGGTTAATTTAAGAGGAAACTAACCATGCGACTGTCTCAAATGCTTTTTGTTACTCTAAGGGAAGATCCTGCCGAAGCAGAAATTCCTAGTCATAAACTGCTATTGAGAGCGGGATACATCCGTCGCATTGGTAGTGGAATTTATACCTATTTACCACTGATGTGGCGGGTTTTACAAAAGGTATCCCAAATTATTCGTGAAGAAATGAACGTTGTCAACGCTCAAGAATGTTTACTTCCTCAACTGCAACCGGCAGACTTATGGCGAGAGTCAGGTCGATGGGAAACCTATACTAAAGCAGAAGGGATTATGTTTTCTTTGGTCGATAGACGACAAATACAATTAGGACTAGGACCAACTCATGAAGAAGTAATCACTACTCTTGCTAAGGACATGATCCATTCCTATCGTCAATTACCTGTCAATTTATACCAAATTCAAACTAAATTTCGTGACGAAATTCGTCCCCGTTTTGGGTTAATGCGGGGACGGGAATTTATTATGAAGGATGGCTATTCTTTCCACACTTCTCCTAAAAGTCTTCAAGAAACCTACGAAGCTATGGACCAAGCTTATCGGAACATAATTCATCGTTGTGGCTTAGCCTTTAGACCTGTACAAGCAGATTCAGGAGTGATTGGGGGAGCAGCCTCTCAAGAATTTATGATCCTTGCTGAAGTAGGGGAAGATCAAATCTTTTATACCGAAGATGGAAAATATGCAGCTAATATAGAAAAAGCGGTATCTTTACCTCTTGATGCGGAAACATCTCCTTTTGCCAAATCAGAGAGACGAGAAACTCCAGCAACCGACACTATAGAGAAACTCTGTAAATTCTTAAAATGCTCCCCCACAGTGATAGTAAAAAATGTCCTCTATGAAGTTTTGTATGATAGTGGAAAGACTGTTATAGTGTTGATTGCAATTCGTGGAGATCACGATGTAAACGAAGTTAAGTTAAAAAATGAATTAGCAACATTTGCTCCTCAATATCAAGGAAGTGTAGTTTTAGATTTAGAAATTTCTAATAAAACATCACAACAAAAATGGGCAACTAAACCCTTACCATTAGGATATATTGCTCCCGATCTAGAAGACAATTATATCGGTAATAGCAAAGATTATGCCCCGGAATTATTGAGAATAGTGGATAAAACTGTTATAGATTTGAAAAACTTTATCACGGGGGCTAATAAGAATGGATATCATCACATAGGAGCTAATTGGGATAAAGAGTTTAAGTTGCCGAAAGTAGTAGTAGATGTAAGAACAGCTATGGTGGGTGACCGCGCGGTTCATGATCCCAAACAAACTCTAAAAACCGCTAGAGGGATTGAAGTCGGACATATTTTCCAATTAGGAACAAAATATTCCCGAGCAATGGGGGCAACCTTTACCAATGAAAAGGGAGAAGAACAGCCCTTAGTTATGGGATGTTACGGAGTAGGAGTTTCTCGTTTAGCTCAAGCGGCTGTGGAACAGTCTTATGATAAGGATGGAATTGTTTGGCCGGTTGCAATCGCCCCATACCATGTAATCGTAGTTATTCCCAATATTAATGATTACAAACAAATAGAAGTGGCTAATAAACTTTATAATGAGTTGAACCAAGCAGGGGTAGAAACCCTCTTAGATGACAGAAATGAACGGGCTGGAGTTAAATTTAAAGATGCGGAGTTAATTGGTATTCCCTATCGTATTGTGACAGGACGATCACTCAAATCTGGTAAGGTAGAAGTGGTGGAACGGGCGAGAAAAATCTCTCGAGAGATAGCTATTGAGGAAGTCGTAGTTATCTTGAAACAATGGGTCACTAAAATGGGAACACAACCACAACAAGCAACAAAATAAGATTTATCCTCCTATAAAGAGATAATATTAAAATTGTGACTTCATTACCGTCAATGTGCGTTGCGGTTTATTTTTCAGTTCTTCTAACTTCATCTAAATTAATAAATTTTTGGTAAGAACTGCGCTTAACACTTTTGCTTAAAAGTATAAATAGTGCCGATAACTGTTATTGGTTGATTGTGAACGAGTCGCAGTTTCTTCAAAGATTTTAGCTTTTCTAGACTAGTTATGACAAAATCATTATCAAAAAAATTGGAAGTACTGCTTTGCAAGGTTTCTATAACTCCGAAAACTTAATTTTAATGGATATCAAGTCTTCGGAGTTATAGAATGCAGTTAAAACAAGAATTTTATAAATTATTAATTGCTCATTCATAATACTCGGTCTAGAAGAGACTAAGATTTTTCCCATGATCAAGCAATTGTGCTGAGCAGCAATGTGAACGTATTGTAATTTATTATTTAATTTTTCCATTAAATACAGTAAATCCTTTGGCTAAAGGATTTACTGTATTTTGTTTAATTTATAACATTTTTTTTGCTAAGTTAAAAGTTAACCCCACATTCTAAACTTTAATTTTTAGACAATTGAAAAACAGATATATCTCTATGGTAATAATTAACATTGAAGAAAAAATTTTAATGAGCATCAAGAATTGTGTTAGTTAACCCTTTGGCTAAAGCCAATTTACATTTCCACAAAGTTTTTTGAGACAAATTACACTCAATTACTTCTTTAGACCAAGGTTATTTTTTAAAAAAGCTTCAAATTTGATTATAATTTTTAATATAAATTGATTAATTAATGATAAGGTATTTACTTTTTTTGACATAAACAAACAACTATTTTAATTAAATTAAAATAGTTATAACAAGAAATTTTCAATCATACCAGTAGCTTCAATTTGCCTGGCAACGTAAATCTAGTTCTATCAAATCTTCAAAAACTTTGACCTAAGATTACCAATAAACTTGTCATTTTTCCGTCATTACTGGTTTAACGTTTAACCATTGCCATTGAGGAATTTTCTAAATACCTACTTCATCAGGAATTGGAAGTCGAGAACCCACTGGACTTATATCTCCTTCAAAAACACCCCAGAGCTGGGACAATTCTTCTAAACTGGTACATCGTAAAAGTTTTACAACTTTCGTACGTTCATTATTTTTAAAATCGCTCCCTGTACTTCGTTATAAATTTTATGTTTGTGAGCTTCTGTATTTATATATGTAGAGCGAATTTTTATCGTTTTAAAGCGGGTTTCCCACCATCCATAAGAAATTTGTTTGAAAAAGATTGCTCCTGGAATATCGATTTCAATGGCAATAAAAATGGGGATTAATAATGCCCCAGTAATTACCCATTCCACTAGACCACCCCAAATATCATATCAATAGAGCGTTTAATCCAAGAACTGACTGAAGAAGAGAATTTAAGAAGTTGTAGATTATTCGTCGAGGATATCGACCTTTTCTTTATATCCAGGGTTTTGATAATCAGGAAAACCTTCATCGAGTGCTGTCATGGACAAAACTAGCATAATAGGGAGATAGAGATGATACAAAACTATACTATTGTAAAGTTATAACTTTTAAATATTGTAAAGTTATAAATTAATGCTACAAATCAACTATTATCAATAAATTGAGTCTTAGTAAAATTGAAAATTAATTGAATTGTCGGGTAACGAGACTATTATAAAATCATTAATGACAAATGTCTTAAATACCCCTGCTTCGAGAACTGTCAATCTCAGGGGCATCTGCATCATTGGCTGATTGTCAACAACAACAATTAGAAACTTTATTTCTAGTATCTGGCGAGTCACATATAACAATCAAAAATTACAAGTAAGAGGTCACTGAATTTTACGTCTTTGGTAAATTATGAAAGTAGGAATTGGCTTAATTTATTTTATTTGTTGTAAAACTGTTAAGACAAAAATCTTAATAGTGTTAATAATCTCTTATTAAAGACTAGGACGTTGAATTGGGTTTTGCTGCATTTTAGCTTTTGCTTTGGCTGCACTTTTTCTGAGAGCTTGGAGACGAGTTTCATATCGTTTGCGTTGACGACGGTTTGGGGTTTGCTCAATGAGAGTTTTTAAAGCACTACCAAGACTTTTATAGGCATTGGGTAGGGAATACCCGAAACGGGTTGCTAAGGTGATTGCTTTTTCATCTGCATCAAGGGATTCTCGGAGTTTCCGTTCACCGTTATTTTTCTGCCAGAGTCGATAGCCAGAAATTCCGCATAAAGCAACGGCTAACAAGAGTAGTAAACCATCTTGTACCCAAAGTTCGCCAACTGCTCCCCCTAAACCAATAGCCAGAGCAGCCATTTCCCACCCTTCTCTGGGAATTGTGTCATTTTGAATTCGGGCAACTTCATGCCAAAAGAGTAGATTACGCTGGTCAATGGAGAATTTTTCCCATTGAATCAGATCAACTTGTATTTCGACTTCATCTTTTCCAAGTTCTTCACAGCGAAGCAGAGAAGGATTGACTTCAGTGCTACCTTCGACCATGACCCAACTTTGCAATTCTGGTGGTAATAAGGTTTTAAGCCGTCGAAGTTCACTCATTTCTGCTCTGGCAGATGAAGCTACGTAGGATGTCATAGGATTGTTTATGTTAATTAATTATACTATTACAATGATGTTATCTTTGATTGTAGCAATGCCAAATATTAGAGTTCATTGCTTCTATCATAATTTGAGTTTAAGTTTCACCTAAAACCAATCAACCGGGTGAAACACCTAATTGTTGGATGAGAATAAAGACTGCTACGACAATTAAGAAATAACCAAATCCTTTTTCCAGTTGTTTAGCTTGAACATATTGAGATAAATAGGCCCCGAAAAAGGTCCCGAAACTTGCTACTAGGGTAAATGAGGCCATTAAACTCCAATCAAGAGGGACTTTACCCACATATCCTAAAAATCCAGCTATTCCATTTAAAGAAATAATTACTAAGGAGGTTCCAATAGCCTCTTTGATAGGGGTATTCCCTAATAAAACTAAGGCTGGAACGATAACAAACCCTCCCCCAACTCCCACTAGTCCGATCAAAATCCCAATGCCTAACCCTTCTAAGACCAACCAAGGCCAACTATATCGATAGACTGGTTGAACCTTCTGATTAGAGTCAGTCTTTTCTTTAAAAAGAGATGAAGGGGGTGAGATATTTTTCCGAATGATTAAAACGGCTGCTAAGATCATCATTATGACAAATAGTAGCAGTTGAATTTTTTCTGTAATAAAGGGAAGAATGGCTAAATTAGCTCCTGCAAAAGCCCCCAACATGGTGGCTTTCCCAAATAAAAATACTTTTTTAAGATTCACATTCCCTTTACGCCAGTGGGGAATTGCCCCGATGATGCTGACGATACCCACAATAACTAAAGTCATGGCAATTGCGCTTTTGGGGGGAATTCCCATAACATAGACTAAAATGGGTAGGGTAAGAACTGAACCTCCTCCCCCTAATAATCCTAGACTAATCCCAATACAACCAGCCAGCAGATGTCCAATAATTTGTATCAACATATCAACAATTATATTTTCATATAGTTAACGATTAGGAAACAAAAGACATAATGCAACAATTAGGGTCTCCCTCCTCACCCTACCCTAACCTCACTTAGGCTAATTTTAAATAACGTAATTTCGACGAGATTTAAAAATACGGTTGTTATTCTCAATATATAAGCCAAAATACGACGAGGTTGATGATTATCTAAAATAATAACCGCTAACGATCCAGACTACAATGATTATTTAAAAACAGCAGAATACAAGGCCAACTTGTCTTTAAATTCTAAGTTTAGAGAAAATTTTTAAAGTAAATGAGCATAAGATATCAGTCGAGAACAAAGGTTAACAAAACAGTTCTAAATACTTTGATTTCTTAAATGTTCAATTTGAGAGATATTTTTAGTCGTTAACCGTTTCAATAAGAGAACGCTTACGCGGTAATATTATATCACTCAGTCTTACTAACTTTTGCTTCATATTCAATTAATGACTAGTCCTTAATTAAGGTCCTTGTTAGTAGAGCTTTGTTAATAGAGATTTTTAAAGAGTTCTTAAATAAGATATTCTAAGTCTCCTAACAATTTGTCAATTAAACCTTACTTTACTTAATCTCTAAATCAGTTTGCGGTAACCTGTATTACTTGAACTTAACTTAAAAGCAAATGATTCACCCCGGTCGTTTATCATTAAACGTAGTTAAAATTTCTAATGTCATCTCACAGAATTCTAGAACCATCGAACCAAGCCTCCAGAAATTCGGTGGACTCTACTGTACTGCAAACTCGGCAACAGATATTTATCGCGGTATATTTCGACAGAATCAATCCCTATAATTTCTCTTTTATTGTTCGTGGAAGAACAAAAGAGAAACGTTATTTTCTAAAGTATTTTTAATAAAATGATTATAGCTGACTATATTTACTTAATTTTTGCCATGGAAAAGAACCTATAATGTATAATATTTTTTTTCAAAGTTCGATTAAAGAGTTCGGATATTTACCTCTATATTTTGATAGCTTCGTCCCTTCTATAAGGGTTTTATTTCTTTATTTTTAGCGCTCGTTTTATGGGTTCAGAAAGCACATATTTTAAAGTTTATATTTCAATGAATAACTTCTATTTAATGTAATAAAGTTTCATCAATTAAATTGTTATAATCCAAGTTCCTGATAACTACTCAAAAATCTATCTAGCTCCTATAAATATACCAAAGAACAAAAAGAAAGAAGAGACAACTGAGTAGTGTTTTTTTATACTGTTAAAATCAATTATTTTAATTTATTAATTTTGTTTTTTTATCATAATTGTTTTCTTTGTTATTTTAACTAATTTAAATTAAGTTAAATGGGATAATTTTAATTATTTTTTATTTTTTTTTTGAAATTAATATAATTTGACAGTGAGTCAACTACGCTTGACTTTTTTTAGTAAAAAATTACTATCTTTACAAAAGAAAATAGAAAGTTCTTCAGGTGGCTAATCTGTCTTCTGTTATCAATAATTCTAGCAAATAATAATTATTACTTTATAATTTATTGAGCAATGGACTTAAATCATACTGTCCTAAATTAGGAGTAGAAGATTGAACATCATTCACAAAAACATCAGAGGCATTAAAAATTAAGATTGGGAAAAGTAATGATTTTTGAGTCTTGGGGAAAGTTTAACTTACTTAAATAGGAGAATTCCAGTAACTTAAGATTAATGATATGTTGAGCATCCCCTTGATTTCTTTGACAAATACCACTTATTAAGGATGGGTTGCTATATTTTTTTTTGTAATTATTTGTAGCTAATTATCTTGAGGGACTTTTTTATTTCCTAAATACCAGCAACTACAGAAATGCTAATACTCAATATTACCGATAAACACCGTATCAAAGTAGTCATTTTTTTTCAACGATAGACGATTTGTTATTATTATAAATAATCCTCTCAAAAAAAATGACTACTTTGACGATTAAGATGACAATTTATGACAAGATAAGCTTTAAAATAAATAAAAAAATTACAAATTAATAATATATTTTTTGCTATAAATATGTCTTAATATTTTTCAGGTGACCATATTTTTATAGTCACTTGAAAAATTAAATTTTTTCTCATATCTTCCCACAATTTTTATTGGCAGGGATAGCTTCCATTATCTTTTTAGGATTGGGTAAATTAAGATTGTTCATGAAGGTAATAAAGTTAGTTTTATCTCGTCCTACAAAGCGAGGGTTACATCTTTTTTCCTCTCCAATAGTAGAAACTGTGTGACCTCGATAGTCGTGACCAGGATAAACTAAGATATCATCAGATAAAGTAAAGAGTCGCTGAGTTACTGAGTCATAAAGGGTTGCTGCATCTCCACTTTGAAAGTCGGTGCGTCCACATCCCCGAATAAATAAAGCATCACCTGTCAATAAGTGAGTTTTATTAACTAAGTGTGCTAGATGACTATCCGTGTGTCCAGGGGTAGCGATCGCTTCTAGAATAACTTCTCCGAGTTGTAAGGTTTCGTGGTCTTTTAAAAAACGATCAGCGCAGGCAATTCGGGAATTTTCGGGAATAATTCCCAGGCATCCGGTTATTTCCCTGAGTTTTCCTGTTCCTGTAATGTGATCAGCATGAATGTGGGTTTCTAAACAGTATTTGAGAGTCAATTCTAGTTCTTCTAAAAGTTGGCAATCACGTTCAATTTGTTCGAATACTGGATCAACCAGCAACGCTTCTTTTGTCGTGCGATCAGCGATGAGATAAGTGTAGGTTGAAGATGTCCCATCAAAGAGTTGACGAAATAGCATAACTTAGTTAGGGGGTCAGATTATCAAAACCTTTTTAAGTATACAACTATTTAGTCATAAAAGGAGTAATTTAATGTTGGTGAAAGATTAGAATAAATTCATCTTCAAAATTAGTTTTTAACTTGTAAGGAATAACTAATTAGTTTTACAATTATTTATTATAGTTACTAAACAAAATTTACTCAAGAATATAGAGGAATCCATGGCTAAACGCGTTAAAATTGTATTGAATCAATCTATCAATAAATTAGGAGACACAGGAGCTCTCGTAGAAGTTGCCCCAGGATATGCTCGCAATTATTTAATCCCTAAAGGACTGGGGGTTATAGCAACATCAGGTATTCTAAAACAGCTAGAACAGCGCAAAGAAAAAGAAAGACAACGCTTACTAGCTAAAAAACAAGCAGCTGAAGCCCAGAAAACAGCCCTAGTAACTATTGGACGTTTTACTATCCGCAAACAAGTTGGGGAAGGAGAAGCTATTTTCGGCACTGTCACCACCCAAGAAGTGGCTGAGGCAATTCAGGTAGTCACGAATCAAGAAGTGGATCGTCGTGGGATTACTTTACCTGAAATTAGTCAAACTGGATTTTACAAAGCGACAGTAAAACTACATCCTGAAGTCACCGCAGAAATTGAAATTCAGGTTGCATCTTTGTAGTGTCTAGTAACAAGAGTGTGGGTCGGGAATTCTGTTTGAATACCTAACCCATCATTCCCTTAATTCAGAAGGCAACGCAGTCATATCATTAAGACGAATAATATCAATTATATTGACTTATTGAGGAAAAAATATCCACAAAGCGTATATTTAAGACAATTTAGTCACTAAAATAGAAATAGCAAAAGTGAATAGTCTAGGAAAAGGTTTCATAAAATTCTGTCAAAGTGACCCGAATTCTTTTTTTATTTGTTCAAGAGACTCTGGAGATGTTCCAGATATGTGGCTGATTTCATCCATAGGGTGCATAATCGCAACTTTAGTCCAAAGATTAGGGTTTGTGCTCGCAAAAAGTTTAAATTATAAAATTGACGCAATTGATATCTATTGAAGGGGAACTTTATTCCTGACTAAACTAACGTAAATTTGTGTCTCTAAAATTTAATTTTACCGTCTGATTTAAAGCCAGAAACATTAAGGTGGAACTCCATTAAAAAGACAAATTTAACAAATCTCTATCCGTTGATCGAAAAAAGTCAATAAATATTAATTTTATAAAAATAGTGACTAACAACAAGCCTACTAAAATTTATATTGTCACTAACAATTGGGCGTAGAGAGTTTCAGGATAAATTTAAACATAACCTACTGTAAATGGAATGTAAATAGCAGAAAAAAGCATCTTTAAAAGACTATAGTTAAACGTTAACAATACCATATCCGTATTTAAATAAGCATAAGTGAACATAATATTATTACTACGATAAAACAAGTTAATTAGCAGCAGTAATTTGTAGCAAGAGAAAGTTAATAGCCAATATCAATAATATAAGTCATTCCCCGTGGTATGAAGTAAATCAATCTTTTGGAGATGGTTTAATGATACAAAATCTAGTTAAATAAAATTAATTTTTGGTGTATCTTTAAGTGTTATAAATCAAAGACTAAGTATAATAAATGGACTAATTTACTTAAAAAATAGAATAAAAAGCCAAGTAGTTAACTTAAACTTTTAGCAAAGAGGAACATCAGGACAGCACAGAAAATAAAATTTTGCTTTGATTGAGTTAAATATTACTATTTGTAAAATAAAAAAGGTTCTGTTTTATATTTTAAGTTCTAGTCATCTATTTGAAGAAGAGTATAATAGAAGGAACCCATAAAAATCTTATCCAAAATCAATATTTTCCTAAGTATATTTTTTTTGAAAAACTCAGTAAATAAGTGTTAAGAACAAAAAAATTAATCAGACATAATTGGTTTTATGTATATAAAAAAGATTTAAATCAAAAAATAATTAATTTATAGCTAATAGTATTTGTCTTTTAAAGAAGCTGTAAAATCATCAAATGAAATCTTACAATAGTGCTACTGAGGTTGTTAAAAAACAATGATAACGCTTTAATCAGTAAATATACTTAATTAATTTAGAGATATAAATATAATTAACTAATGATATTTAACAGGCTTTTACTCAAAAAGAACGTTATGCTGGTGTTTAGTTTTTTAAAACTTAATTTAACCTATATCCGTTGATTATTTATATGTTTAATTTAATCAAACCTTTTTATCCTCTCGTATTAACGGCGTCCCAAAATAACCCAGAAAGCGCACATTTACAACTTTTAAAAACTCTAAATATAGTTGATCTCACTCGTAATACTGTAGGAGGACGTTGGTTAATTTCCCAACTTGATAAGTCCTTTTGTGTCTACGATCCTCGCCTCAAACAAACATTATGGGGACTAACTTTTGATAACCCCGTAGGATTGGCTGCAGGATGTGACAAAAACGGAATGGCAGCAGCAATATGGAGTCATTTAGGCTTTGGGCTAGCGGAGTTAGGAGCTGTTACCCTCCACCCTCAATCAGGAAATCCCCATCCACGTTTATTCCGTTTACCCCTTGATAAAGCAGTTTTAAACCGCCTGGGAGCGAATAATCTAGGAGCTGAAAAGATCGCCCAAACCTTGGGAAAAATTTGGCAGCATAATCCCCGTACTATCCCCATTGGAATTAACCTATGTAACTCTAAAATCACCCCCTTAGAGAAGGCGGCTAAGGATTATGTAGAAAGTTTTCGTTACCTTGAAGATAAAGCTGATTATTTTGTAATTAATGTAAGTTCTCCTAATACCCCAGGATTGCGAGAACTTCAAGAAAGGGAACAACTTAAGACTATTTTACAGAAGTTACAAAACGCCAATGAACGGCAGAAGCCTATTTTTATCAAAATTGCACCAGACTTAGATTGGGAAATGATTGCAACAATTATTGAATTGGCCCAAGCTCATAAATTATCTGGAATTGTTGCAACAAACACTACTATTAAACGGGAAGGATTAACTACCAATATTCTCCCAGAAACAGGAAATAAAATTCAAGAAGAAGCAGGAGGAATTAGTGGACTCCCTATCCGTGATCTCTCGACAGAAATTATCCGTTTTATTTACCAAAAAACTCAAGGAAAATTGCCTATTATTGGAGTTGGGGGAATTTTTACTCCGGAAGATGCCTGGGACAAAATTACAGCTGGAGCTAGTTTATTACAATTATACACGGGATGGATTTATCAAGGACCTTGGATTATTCCACAAATTTTAACTGGCTTAGGTAAGAAATTAGAACAAGAAGGCTTATTACATATATCTCAAGCAATAGGTATAAGAGCAAATACAGGAGTCTGCAAGTAAATGCAGTATGCAATCCTAATATTTTATTTTCGGGAAAACCATAATAGGTTTGGGTAAAGGATTATAAGGTCTATAAACAAGAGCGGATTAATTGAAAATTTTTAGATATAATTCCCTTATTTAAGTCTGATAGAGTCTCACTCATAATTAACTTTGTTATGATTACACATTAGTTACGGCAGTTATCTTTTGTTGACTGCTTGATAGCAGGTTTCAATTGAGTAGCTTATACTAGAAATAATACGTAAATCAGCCAATTATGTTTTCATTAATGACTAAATCAATTACTTGATTGGAACCTCTATCATTCGAGGATTCTTGAGTTTATAAATATTCCTTGATTTTTGACATGAGGAGATAAAAGTGTTATCTGTGCTCTTATAGATTTCATCATTAGATCATCAACTGTTTGTGTCCGAAAGAAAATCATAAACTTATTGATTTATGCAATGAAGCTAAATAAAACATTAGATTGATAGTAGGCGAAACTTCGAATATTGAGGATCTAGTTATAGTTTATAAGAAAAGTCAACATTGAGGCTGCATTAACACAGTCAAGGAAAACCCAAGCCTCATTAATTGATTTATATAATCTAACCAAGATTACAGTATAGGTAAACTTTATGAGCAGTATCTAGTGTATTAAAATCAACACAGAGATGGCTTACTCATACAATTTTATGGTATTAAAAGACGTGATAACCGTAATAATTTTGGGTATTTAGAATATCTTGCTTAGCCTAGCGCTCCAAAGTATGATGCTCTGATGAGTTTCCTAGGCAGAAGCTTTTTCTGGTTACAGGCTTACAGACTAAATTCTCCTAAAAAAGGGGGACTTAGTCTGTAATACCAATTAGCCTAAAATCTTAGAAGCAGCAGCAACTCCTGCTCCTGGGGTTACTTTTTGACTACCTAGGGTGATTAAGGTAGATTCTAAAGCAGCGATCATCGTCAAAATATCTCGCTCACTAACAAAACCTAAGTGACCGATGCGGAAAATTTTTCCTTTAAGGTGATCCTGTCCTCCCGCTAGAGAAATATCAAATTGCTTTTTAATCGTTGATCGAATATCTTCAGCTGTAACTCCTGTCGGCATGACAGCTGTTACAGCGGTACTCGCCACCTCATCATCGGCTAACAAAGGTAGCCCTAAAGCCTTAACCCCTGCGCGAGTCGCCTCAGTTAAACGACAATGACGGGTAAACATTTCTTTTAACCCTTCGGACTTCATCATTTCCAAGGCCACTTGTAACCCATAAATTAAGTTAACCGGAGGGGTAAAAGGAGAGCTATTTTTACATGTTGCTTTTCTATACGCTCCTAAATCTAAATAAAACTTAGGAAGAGTTGCAGTTTCGTAAGCTTCCCAGGCTTTTTGACTAACACACACGAAACCCAACCCTGGAGGGATCATATAACCTTTTTGGGAACCAGAACCAACCACATCTAACCCCCAGTCGTCAACAGGAACGTTGATAGCCCCTAAACTGGTGACAGCATCGACGATGATTAAAGCTTTCCCATGATTTTTGACGTATTTATTAATAGTTTCTAAGGGATTTATTACCCCTGTTGAGGTTTCTGAATGAGTTATAATAACCGCTTTAATGTGTTTTTGAACGTCGGCTTCCAATTTTTTGCGAAAGTCTTCAGAATCTAGAGGTTTACCCCATTCGGCGGTAATTTCTTCTACTTCCAACCCAAACGCCCGACTAATTTTTCCCCACCGTTCACCAAACTTTCCGTTATTACCAACTAATACACGATCGCCAGGACACAAAAAATTAATAATCCCTGCTTCCATCGCCCCAGTTCCGCTAACGGTTAACATCAAAACATCGCTCTGGGTTTGATGTAACCATTTGAGGTTTTCAGTAATTTCTGCACAAATTTCACCGAAACCACTACTGCGATGACCGATAGGATGTTTGGCCATAGCCAGCAAAACCTTTTCGGGTACAGGGGTTGGTCCTGGGATCATTAACATATGCTTATCTTCCATGAATGCTGGCTCCTGTTTCGGGTTGAAACTCTTCCAAATAGTCAGTCTACTCCATTCTTATTCACACTAATAAAGTTAAGCTGATGGCTTTGGTTATTTTTAAGGTTTCATTAAGGTTTATTATTTACTGACTCCCTAGCTAATTTTATTCATCGGTAATGGAGTTTAAAAAATCATTAAAACTCTTAAAAGACCAATAATGTTCAAAAAGAATACAAATTTTGTCATAGATCGCTTTGATTTATTTTTATTGAGTGCGGGCTTTGCGCAGAGTAAAAATAAGTCGTCAAACACGATTTTATAAAACAGGCTATTTATAAGCAAACAATAGCTAGACTTTTACCTTCTAGTAATTGTAGTAGCAGTTCGTAGTGAACTAAAGAAGGAGAGAAAAGAGACTTCATGTTTAGTTATCAATTATCAGTTATCAGCGATGGTCTTGATTTAGGCAAAAAGTATAACACTGTAAAATTACAGCGACTCATAATGAGTTTAGCAAATATTGATGGTTAATCCCTAGGAATTATTCTGAACTTGTTATTAAAACTATCTATATTACTTATATCGATCATCTGATTGAAGAAAATAATTGAGTGATAGCCTCGGTGATATCAGGTTGTTTGACTAAAGATTCCCCAATTAATACTCCATCAGCCCCTGCTTGCTGAACAAATTTTAGGTCATCACAAGTATGCAATCCTGACTCGCTAATAATTTTAATTCCTCGTTTTTTAATTGTGTCCCGTCTAGCAGCTAATAATTTCCTCGTGATGTTAAGATCTACCTCAAAGGTCTCTAAGTTACGGTTGTTAATTCCAATCAAAGATACGCCTTCAACGCCTAGGGCTCGATCCAATTCCTCTAGGGAGTGAACTTCAATTAGAGAAACCATACCTAAAGATTTGGCAATTTTCAGAAAGTAGGTAAGATCACGATCATTCAAAATAGCGGCAATCAGTAACACGCTATCAGCTCCATTGGTACGAGCGAGGTAAATTTGATAGGGGTAGAGAATAAATTCTTTACACATTAGCGGCAAATTAACTGTTTGACGCACTAAGGCAAGGTTATCAAAGCTTCCTTGAAAAAATTGAGTGTCGGTTAGTACTGATAAACAACTCGCTCCTCCTCTAGCATAAGATTGAGCGATCGCTACCGGATCAAAATTTTCACGGAGTACTCCTTTACTAGGAGAAGCTTTTTTGACTTCTGCAATTAAAGCTGGTTTGGTTTTTGCCGAGGTGATAGCGGCTAAAAAATCCTTAGGAGGAGGTAAGTCTTTCACTAGTTTGCGCAACTCTAACAGGGGCAGACGTTGTCTTAGACGATCAACTTCTTTTTCTTTATGCCAAACAATTTTTTCAAGAATGTGTCGCGGTTGCTCATCAGGAATACAAACTTGATAACGAACAACATCAACATTTATGCCAGGATTAGGAGAACGTCTTCGGATTTGCATAGGAGTTAGCAACAAAAATACAAATTAGGCTAAGCAACATCTTAGCCCTGCGATCCTATCACAACTGTTTGTCACTATAGCTAAAATGAGGTATTTTTACCTTACTTCGTGTATTTTTGTCTGATACCAATACTACCAATTACCCTTCTATAGCTAGAATAAAAGGTATATATAGCTTTTCTATAAGTTCTTAATCCTATCAATTTTAGTCATCTTTGACCATGAATACTTTTAAAAAGAGAATACAATCGATCTTGAATAAATTACCAGATGATTGTTCAATTGAAGAGATCCAGTATCATTTATACGTACTTGAAAAAGTGCGTCAAGGATTATACGTTGCCGATCAGGGAACCACCTTACAACAAGAGGAAGTTGAGGGGCTTTTAAACAAATGGCTTATCGAGTAATTTGGTCTTCCAAAGCAATTGAGGATGTCGATGCAATTGCCACATATATAGCCCGCGACTCGCCCTCTTATGCCGCAGCTGTCGTCCGTAAAATCCTAGACATTACCCACCGTCTTCAGGAATGTCCTCTAACCGGAGCAATTATTTCCGAAGGGGACGATTCAACAATTCGTGACAAGTTGGCTTATACTTATCGCGTAATTTATCGAGTTCGAGACAAAATAGTAACAGTGGCGGTGATCGTTCATACAAAGTGTTTGTTAGGACTGGCCAATTCTTAAAGAGATATTCTTATAAAAGAGGTTAAACGTTAATACTCCCTTCACCGTCAAGGGAGTCGTTTTTATTTTCAAGTAATCAATATTGTTGTTATAGCATCTATTCATTCAATACTAATTAGCCATTTTTAATTACCGAGTTTTTGATAATGCTTCTTGAGATAGTCTTCTTCTGGGTACTTCATAGGTCATAAAATCACGGGCAAGAAGAGTATTAGGAAAAATTGCCTGAGCTTCTGTTAGTAAATCAACTAATTGTAATACATTTCCAGGGGCGTAACGGGGACTAAAATGGGTCATAATTAGCTGTTTAACACCAGCCATTAAGGCAACTTGTGCTGCCATGGTTGAAGTAGAATGGAGACGATCAAAAGCTAATTGAGCATCTTGGTGGGCAAATGTTGCTTCATGGATTAAGACATCTCCCCCTTGCGCTAAGGCTACAGCCCCATCACAAAAGACTGTATCAGTACAATAAATAACTTTACGACCGATTTCTTTATCTCCACACAGGTCTTTTCCTCGAATATGACGACCATCGGGTAAAGTGACGAGTTCACCTCGTTTTAGCTGACCGTAAATCGGTCCTGGAGGAATTCCTAAAGCAGTTGCTTTTTCTATGTCAAAGCGACCGGGACGATCTTTTTCTTCAATACGATAACCATAGGCTGAAACACGGTGTTTGAGTAACCCACAATGAACGATAAATTGATCATCTTCATACGTGACCCCAGAGCGTACTTCATAAACCCGCACTCGATGAGAGAGTTTTATTTGGGAATACTTAGCACAAGCTTTCAAGTAGGCCACTAAGTCTGGTGGACCATAAATTTCGATATCTTGGGCATTGCCTGCTAAACCACAACTAGCTAACAGTCCCATTAACCCATAGATATGATCACCGTGCATATGGGTGACGAAAATTCTGGTGATTTGGGAAATTTTGAGATCACTACGTAAAAGTTGATGTTGGGTCCCTTCTCCACAGTCGAATAACCAGACTTCTGCTCTTTGGGGCAGACGTAGAGCAACACTTGATACATTCCGTGATCGCGTCGGTACACCAGAACTGGTTCCTAAAAAGGTAATCTCCACAATACTTTAACTCTGCTTGCTTTGGGACTGTTCATCCATTTTAATATTTTCCGTTTAACTGAAAATCTTGTACAGCCTTGAAAATTAATGAAGTAATAGAGATAAGGTACCAAAATTATCAAACTTTACGCTTACCTCTCTGAACTTTAACAATGAATTACTTAGCCTATTTAGTTTTATCCTACTAGTATAGGACATAATTTTAATCTTCTCAATATTTGAGAGCTTATCAAGAGGATTCTGGCATATAGATAGATTGAAGCCAAAGTTACTTGTAGAGATTTCAGGTTTTGTTGTAGACCAATATAATTGTAAACCATTTTTTGTAAAAAAGGTATTACGAGAATTCCCCGAATTCAATCAACTAGCAAATATTGATTTTTTTTGTAAAAAGCAAAACCAATTATTTCAATATAAACTTGTTTATCTAATGTTAAAAATGGGTAAATTAAAATTTTTACTCTTTCGTTTATAATCATTTATTGTGACTTATCCTAATAATCAATTTAAAATTAAAGTTGATTATTTAGAAAAAAAGCAATGCTGAACTCATGATGTAGACCTAGTCAGTAAAATACTGAGCTAAGAAAAGTTAAGTTTAATTTTTCTTTAAAACCCATATGAGTCATTCTTTAAATAACTTACATTATATTATTAGTACCTTTTTCTACCTCTTTAATTTTTATAAAAATTAAAATGCCTTTTTATTGAAAGTAAAACAGCCTGTTTACCTTATAAAGGGTAGGCACAATAAATTAGTTTTTTAATACTAATTAACTAATTTTATTTTCCTTAAAATAGGTCGAAATTTTATCTATATAACCGCCATAGGTTTTAAAACAGTAGTGTATATATAAGAAATATAGTTACTTTTTAGTCAAGGTTGTTGTTTTATCATCTAATTGAGTATTAACTAATTTTAATACATCAAAAATATCTGAGAATACTTGTAATTTTTACATTAATTTATCTATAACATTCTTATAAGGTTTCCTGAGATATATACTCACCTCTTCAATCTTAGTCAAAACTTTTGTCCTCGGTCTTCGAGTTATTTTACGATTTCTTGAGATTTTCTTATTTCTATAATTTCTACGCTTAAAACGATCATCTAAATCTATTAACACTACACAATAACTTTCTCATACTTTAAGTATAGTAATTTTATAAATTTTTAAATATTTTAATATCTTATTTTTTTAATTGAATATAGATATTGAGTTTGACATGATTAAATTTAAACATAAAAAATATTAGGATATTCTATATCTAAATAATTAAAGTTTTGAGTAGCCTCTTATTGACAATTAATTTTTCCTTTATATTTTTAATTTTTACATAACAAGTTTGTTAGGAACGGATAAAGTAACAACGGGAGCTTCATTATTTTCCCTAGCTACCCTAATTAATAAAGCCGCTAAGGTTAAACTTGCTAAACTTGAACTTCCTCCATAGCTAAATAAAGGAAAGGGTAAACCCGTTGTGGGCAAAGCACCTGTTGCTACACCAATGTTAAGTAGGGCTTGTCCCACCATTATGACCATGACCCCAATAGCTACTAGTCGTTTGACTCGATGACGGCATTTCATGGCAATTCGTAAGGCAAAAGTTGCATAGCTAAATAGAAATAATAACAAAATAATTCCTCCCACAAAGCCAAATTCTTCTGCAAAAACTGAAAATATAAAGTCAGTATATTGGATAGGTAAATAGAAAAGTTTTTGTTGAGACATCCCATATCCTGTGCCAAATATTCCCCCTGAACCGACTGCCATCAAACTTTGTACTAATTGATAGCCATTCCCCATAGGGTCTTCCCAAGGATTAAGAAATGCTGTGACCCGTTCCCGTTGGTACTCTCGTAAACTAATACTAATAAAGGCAGTCAAAGCTCCCCCTAAAGCAGTTGAAGTTAAATAAATTGCAGGAATTCCTGACGCTACAGCTATTAACCAAAGACTCATCCCACATAAAGCAGTAGTACTTAAATTAGGTTGTAATAAAATTGAAGCTAAAATAACTGAAAAGGCGATCAACCATTGCCAACGAATCCGCCAGGGTACTCGTTCCCATTGTCCAAAAATTAGGGAACTTTGTAAGACTAAAAAAGGTTTCATTAATTCTGATGGTTGAATCAAAACTGGACCTAATTTTATCCAACGAGTGGCACCGTTGATATTTTCTCCCAAACCAGGAACATGGGTTGACAGAATCAATCCTAATACTAGAAATAGACACCAAGGGGACAGCTTAAATAAATATTGTAGAGGTGATCGCACAATTATATTGAACCCTTGTAATCCAGTCCAAGTCCAGATTAACTGACGAATCATATAGTACCATCCGTTTCCTGTTTCGGCTTCAGCGACGGCATAGGAAGCGGAAAACAGGGTGATTAAGCCTATGGATATCCACAAGAAGGTTAGCCAGCGTAAAAAGCGAGCTTCTCCTGACCAGTGTCGAACATCGGGATCGAAAATAGGAATGATATAACGTAACACAGTCTGTTTGGAGTTTCGATTAACCCATACCATAACACCTCATGGTAGTTAAAACTAGTTTTTATTGTTTGATAGTTTTAAGAACTATCGGTCAAGATTATGTTATTTAACAACATTGTAGTTGTGCAGGCTTTGAAAAGAGCGTAATAGTTCTTTATGGGGGATATTATTGCTCATAGTTGTATGATATTAGTTATGGATACTAAGTTATAGAAAATAATTTTTCTATAATAGGTTATGATATAATTAAAACTCAAAAAAGTGGGAAGTATTGCTTTATAAAGTCAAGGGTTACAATTTTAAAAAACCTTTCTCTTTATAAAAACTAGGTTTTCAAGGTTACTAGTTATCAGGCTCAGTTTTGGAATAGTATAGAAGATTGAGTGTGACATATTATTTTTATAATTCGGTTATCTGTAAAATTTTTCTCATCCTTTTTGGCTTAGTTAAAAGTAGTATTTTAAATTTAATCTATTTATTTTGATAAAAAATAGGAGATTAGACTTAGTTATTTTTACCTGTTCATTAATTCTATTAAAGATAATAGATTTGACTAATTTGGGGCTAAGAGAAATGATGGAAAAGTTGAAAATACTATTTACTGATTGCTTGGGCGCTCACTGATCTCGAGATAAGCTCTTAATCGATTTTTATTCCCATCGCTGAGTGCTGATGTAAAAGTAATAAAGTACGCATGTGATAAAGCAGGATTTGTAGAAAATTATAACTTTAACCAGGGATTGACAATCTTGAGTTAAAGACGGCAATCTTAAGGAAAGCTAGAATCAAATTTTAGACCTGCTGTTCTCAGCCTATGCTGTCCTTTCTATCATCATTCATAGTGGCTCAAACTATTTACCCGTTAACATTTCGGGAGGCTAGCCCAGATTTTATTGCCCAACCTCAGGAAGTTCGGACTCTCCCAGGAAAACTTAACGATGTGTTAGTTTTTAACAGCAACAGTCCTGAAGTAATCGAAACTGAAGGTATTTTGTTGTCAACGTTTCCGTCAAGTGGCAAAAGATTTTCTAATGCCCACTTAAATAAGCCGTTAAAAGGACGTTTTGACGTTTTTACCCACCATATTTCTCGTCCCGCTTACTTACAAAGAACTCTTTATCAGGGACTGCTTGTTCATAACCCTACTTCTCAAACAATCATCATTAAAGTTTTGCAGGGAGCGAGTTATCGTACCTCTCCTGATGCCCCGTTTATTAATCTACCTTCTTTAGTCGAAGATCCATCAGGACAGGTTTTTTCGGGTCCAGGTTCTCGATTAATGAGCGATATTTTACGAGGAGTTAATCATAATAAATTTCCTACCCGTATAATACTGAGACCGAGCGAGAGCCGAATGTTATTTACGTTACCCATTAGTCCAAGCAATGGTCGTTCAACTTTTATGCGTCTCTACAGTAACGGCCCTGTCTACATGGCTAATTTAGCTTTATACGAAGTTCCTCGCTTCGAAATTAATCAGGATGAGGATAAAAATAAACCGAAGAAAATAATTTACAGAAAACCAACCCTTAACGAATGGCGATATTTAGTTACTACTGGCAAATTAGTTACTCCTAGGGATCTTCCTCCGACACCAATGGATCAAGATTTAGGAGAAGAAACAATTTACGGACGAGTGGCTGGTATTTCTGTGGGGTCTGAATGGGTAGCACGACTGACCGATCAACCCAATAAAATTCATCTGAGTATTCCTCAGCGAGGAAAAGCTTTCTCTTATCCATTAAGTACAGTCACTACGGGAACTCACGGAACAAAGCAAATTCAAAGTGCGCCAATGGTCGTTCGATATCCCGACACTGCTTACCGCGCTCATGGTAATTATGGAGTCCATTACAATTTAATTATTCCAGTAACTAATAGGAGTTCTGAGAAGCAAACTGTGGAAATTTCCCTCCAAACTCCTTTTAAACAAAATGAACATGCTGATCGCTTAGTATTTGCCTATCGTCCTCAAGGTCAGGTATTTTTCCGAGGAACTGTAAAGGTTGCCTATGCCACCCGAAATGGTCAATTCCAAGAGCGTTATTTTCATCTGGTTCAAAGACGGGGACAACAGGGAGATGCTTTAGTCAGAATTAACCTCGAACCAGGAGAAAGACGAGAAGTCGAAGTTGATTTTCTCTATCCGCCCGACGCCACCCCTCCTCAAGTGTTGACGGTGAGAACCCTGAATTTGTTCTATGGCAGAAGTCGTTAGAGACCCTAATGAAAATAGGTGTAATTTCTACTAGGTGTAAGAGTTAACAAGCCGTTGATTTCTATTCAGTTCAAAAGTCGGGGTAGCCAAATTTCCCTTACAATCAAAGACGACAATCTCGGTATGTTATTAGCGATTGAGTTAATGAAATATTCCCTGCGATTGATGCTATTTTCCTTCTCACTTGTATTTCTTTTGAGTCCATTGTCTGTCCTGGTAGCTAGTTTTTAAGATATATAGTTAATTGGTAAAGATTTTTCTCGACAGTACATAAAGACGGCACAATTTATTAATGTAGATTTAATCGACGCGAATTTTATGGATTTTGACTTACATGGAGTAGTTTTTAATGGTATTGATTGAAATCGACCTTCATTGGGTTGATTTAACTAACGGGTTGGCTTATATGTCCAACTTTGAAGAAGCTGACTTAAGGAATGTTGTCTTAACTGAAGCGATTATGCTGAGGACAATTTTTAACAATGCTAATATTACTCAGGCTGACTTTACCTTAGCAGTTTTAGACAGTACACAGGTAAAAGAACTGTCGACTGTCTAGCGGAATCAATTCTAAAACGGGAATAAGTACCCGTGAATTCCTAGTTTATCGATAGTTAATTCATGGCTCAAATGAAAGTGAAGCGCGTTGGTGTTATTGGAGGAGGTCAGTTAGCCTGGATGATGGCTAAGGCTGCTCAACGGTTGGGTTTTGATTTGATTATTCAAACGCCCCGGAAGGACGATCCTGCCGTGTCTATTGCAACAGAGGTTATTTTTGCTCCTATTAGTGATGGAGCAGCTACCATCGAACTGGCTGCTCATTGTGATGTAATTACGTTTGAAAATGAGTTTATTGATCTTGAGGTCCTTAAACCTTTAGAAGATAAAGGTGTTCGTTTTTGTCCTAGTTTGGAGGTTCTTACTCCATTATTGGATAAATATAAGCAAAGATCTTATCTACAGCACATTGGCTTACCTGTTCCGAAATTTACCACTTTAGAAAACCTATCATCTCTCGACTTTTCCTTTCCGGTCGTGCTGAAAGTTCGTCGTCACGGTTACGACGGCCAGGGAACTTTTATTGTTCAAACCCCAGAGGAGCTAGAAACCACCGCCAAAAGTTTGGAGGGAATAGGAGTCATGGTAGAAGAGTTTGTTCCATTTGAACGAGAATTAGCCGTCATGGCTGTCCGTAGTGTCACTGGAGAGGTAGCGGTTTATCCTCTGGTGGAAACTTATCAACCTGATCAAGTCTGTAGATGGGTGCTCGTCTCTGGAGATATCTCAACAGAAGTTCAAACAGAAGTAAAACAGATAGCCATTAATTTATTGACTCGATTGGAAGTGGTAGGAATTTTGGGTATCGAACTGTTTTTAACTCCTCAAAGTCAGGTTTTAGTTAATGAAATTGCCCCCCGTACCCACAATTCAGGACACTATACCCTCGATGCTTGTGAAATATCTCAATTTGAGATGCAATTACGGGCATTGTCCGGACTACCATTGGGTTCAACTGAGTTGAACTGTTTAGGGGCTGTGATGGTAAATCTATTAGGTTATCAATATTCAAGGCAAGATTATCTAGAAAAACGACAGAAACTCTCAGAAATTTCTGGTTCTTACGTTCATTGGTATGGAAAAACTAATGTTCGCCCAGGAAGGAAAATAGGTCATGTTACCGTCTTGCTTGAGGAAACTGAAATGACTTTAAGTCTAAAAAATAGACAGCAACAGTTGTTAGAAATTGCACAACAGGTAGAGTCAATTTGGTATAATTAGTGATTGATTGATTAACTCATGTTTGCTTTTGTCTCATCGTCAAATATTCAACTACCACCGAGATCAATAGATCAAATTACTTACAACTTAGCAGAAATATTGAGAGTTATGCTAACAAGGGAAAGAGAATCAAATTTCTTACTTAAAGTGCCGTAAAGGAGAAACTATATTAATGTATCTCTTCTCTTCCTAAACATAGACGAAATGTCTATTGAATCGCTAACATGGTTGCCACGCTTCTCAAACATACTCAATAAGAACACGATACGTTTACTCCAGTGACCATGAAATTGTCAGAAGGAAGTGAGATCAAACTTTATTATTGCTTTTATACCAAAAGTTAGTACGCTGTATTTGCTAAAGAATATTTACAATTGGCGTTTAGATTCGCCTTATGATTGAGTGCTAGAAATTGATGTCACTGACTATTTCGCAGCAACAAATCTTCAATATATCAATAGCAGTTATTATAGAATACTACTTTCAATTTTAAAATTAATATTTACCAGATATTAACCTTCAGAATATAATCACTCTACGTTTTGAGATAGCCTATCAAACCAACACCAGTGGCGCTCTCCAAGAATTACGACAGCAGTTAAATCAAGCTTCAAAATAAATAAGATTGATTGCTTTTAAGTGGAAAATTTGTTTTCATAAGATATAAATTCCGGGTAGGTAAGAGTGAATACAATTTTTCCAGTCGATTTAGTCCGTCAATACAAGCTAATTAGTGAAGAAGTGGACCTAGCTGTTCTCGATGTGGTTCGCTCAGGTCGTTATATTGGTGGTGATGCTGTTAGTGGTTTTGAGCGACAATTTAGCCAATATGTGGGAACTTCTCATTGTGTCAGCTGTAATTCTGGAAGTGATGCTCTTTATTTGGCCCTACGCGCCTTTAATATTGGGCTGGGGGATGAAGTTATCACCTCCCCATTTACTTTTATTGCTACTGCAGAAACCATCTCTATGACTGGAGCTACTCCAATCTTTGTAGATATTGATCGCACGACTTTTAATCTAAATATAGATCTCTTAGAAAAGGCAATTACCCCCAAAACAAAAGCCATTATTCCGGTTCATCTGTTTGGTCAACCCGTTGGTATGACTCAACTTATGGACATTGCTCAGCGTCACAATCTTTATGTAATTGAAGACTGCGCTCAAGCAGCAGGGACGAGATGGGATGAGAAAAGAGTAGGAAGTCTGGGACATATTGGCTGTTTTAGTTTCTTTCCCACGAAAAATTTAGGAACCTGTGGAGATGGGGGAGCTGTTACCACAAATGATCTTGCGATCGCTGATACTATTCGTACTATTAAGGAACATGGTAGCCGTCAACGTTACAATCATGATTTAGTAGGAATAAATAGCCGTCTTGATACTATTCAAGCCGCAATTTTACAAGTTAAATTACGTTATTTAGATCATTGGAACCAACAACGGCGAGCAGTGGCGCAACGATATCATGAGTTGCTCAAACTCATCTCAGGGATTCAACTGCCTCAAGAGTTATTTGGAGGGTATCATGTTTGGAATCAGTACACTATTTTAGTCAAAAATAAAAGAGGAGAAACCGAAGTATTCCGTGATCATCTTCAGAAAAAATTAGAGAAAAAGGGGGTTATTTCGATGATTTATTATCCTATTCCTTTACATTTACAGAAGGTTTACCAAGGGTTAGGTTATGAGGTTGGTTCATTTCCGGTAACAGAAAAAGCTGTCCGTGAAGTCTTATCCTTACCGATGTTTCCTGAGATTTCTTTTAAGGAACAACAGCAAGTTGCTTATGCTTTAAAAGACTGTTTAAATGATAATTAAAACGTTAATTATACAATTCTATTTTTTAGAAAAAGTCAAGTTATTTTATGGTCAATACTAACCTTACTTAGTTAGACTTTTAAGTAATAGATTAAATTTAAAGTATGTAGGATCAATATATCTCCAGAGGTTTTCTGATCTTATTTCTACAGTTCTTTGTTTAAATTTATCTTTTAATATGATTTGTCTGTTGTGAAGAAAAATTATCTTTCTAATCTCATGCTTTTCCACTCTAAATAAATGGAGGCATTTTGGGGGGTTGGTTACTTGACCAAGATTGCTAATTTTTACTAAGTTTTTTAAAACTACTTTAAGTAATAATTTTACTTGAGTTCAACAGAACAATGAAAAGTATTACGAGCTATATAAATACTTTAGTTTAATAAGGAATTCAATGATAAGTTAAATTGGTTTTGATGATTTTAAAATGGGGAAATCTAATAATAGCCTCTTTACTGACTTCTTCTAAGTGAGGACTAACTTCTGAAATAGTTTTTGATATGGACAAAGGTTATCTATCATAATGTATTAACCAAATAATATATTGAGTTCATGTGTTTACACATTTTAGATAAATAACAATAAAAATATCTTAAAATTGTACGTTATGCCTAATTTTAGAGGTAAGCTTTTCCGGAAAAAATCCCATTGGCATTCGAAAGCTACTATAATTATATTATCGAATTTTTTTACCTTTCATTTTTATTGATTTTTATATAATTATGACTTTTGCTAAGTAGTAAATACAAACATAACTAAGTTTATAATAAATAATATTGGGATTAAAATCCTTGTTATTTCAGGAATAAAGCCTTTACTGTTAACTTTTGCATTCTAAGCTATTCGTTATTTAAATTGCTAGTTGAGACTGTATGAGAGGAAAAAGACACGAACTTAGGCGTAAAAATAGAACCCTTATACTAAAAAAGTCAATGAGTGGTTTAAATACACGACATTATACCAACTTAAAATTGTTTTGTCTTTCAAGTAAATAAATAATTTTGAGAGGAATATAAGCTCTTAATTAGAGGGAATAAATAAAATTTTTACAGCCAAAACAATTTTTTAAAAAATATAAATTAGTAAAAAATCAAACAAAATCTCAGCAAAGTAGTAATTATATTATTGCTAATAACATAAAAAATTTCTTGAAAAACCTAAAATATAAAATATAAAATTTTATTACTTTGGTCAAACAATTTTTTTAAAAAAAATAATGTAATTAAAAATTGAAATATATAACTGTTTATGTTTTAAAAGTTAAGCTAAAGTTAAGATAAAAGAAAGATAGACTTAATAATTTTTTATTGTTGTAATTTAGTGTTATAAATTGTTCTAACTTGTCGAGGTCGTTAAAGCGTACTTAAATTGTTACAATTTAATAACCAGAGTAATTTAAAAATTAATCTACTAAAAGATAGTGCCTATCAATCTATTAAATTTAGTTCCGATTATCTAATAATAGATTTTTAATTCAGCGCGAATAGATATAATGATTTCCTGTTTTTACTTTTTCCAATTCCTAATAAAATAATTTTTCAAATTTTCCTGTCAGACATGTTTAAAGACTCATTGAAGCACATCTATTTATTATTATTTCCCATGTCTTCTAAATTTCTTGATTAAATGACTCTACCGAACTTTAATATGCTCTAATTTGGTAATAATTTTAACGATAAGTAAACTTTTATACACTCAAAAAATTTTTAAATAAAGCTTTAAAGACGTTAAAATTAATGATTGTACATCCTAACCTAGGTAAAACCGATTGAATCATTCCAATCTATATAATTTAAATTATCTCTCTTTATAAAAGATTTATTGTTTGTTCAATCCATAGATTATAATCACCAATATCTAAAGTCTTAGATATCGTTGTTTTCCGTCAATAGCGTTTATATAAAACAACTATCTTCATCAACTCGAACTACAGACGTGGACTTTGTAAAAATTGATAAAAGTTAATCCCTACGAAAATGTTTGGCTAGATTTTAGTAAATTGGTATTGGTAATCTTTAAACCTGTAACATGAATCTTTCGTGAAAGCCTGTAAGACTCTACAAAACTTGTCATTTTCTCTAAACCTATCAACTAAAAATCTTCTTTTCCTTTTTCATATTGTTTTTTATAGAATCTAGCATAACGGCCTTCTTTGACCAACAACTCACTATGAGTTCCAAGCTCAACGACTTGTCCTTTTTCTAAAACTAAAATGCAATCAGCGCGACGGATAGTACTTAAACGATGGGCAATAACAAAAACAGTGCGGTTTTCCATCACCCGTTCTAAAGCCTCTTGTACCAACGCTTCGGATTCAGAATCCAAGGCAGAGGTAGCTTCGTCTAATATCATAATACGGGGATTGGGCAGAACAGCACGAGCAATCGCAATTCGTTGTCGTTGTCCCCCTGACAAGTTAACCCCCCGTTCTCCTACCCAACTTTCATAGCCTTGGGGTAATTTGCTAATAAATGAGTGAGCGTTAGCAATTTTAGCTGCTTCTTCAATAGTCTGTTGAACCAAGTATTCTTGTCCATAGGCAATATTTTGGGCAATCGTTCCTGAAAATAAAGTAGTTTCTTGGGGAACAATACCAATTTGACGACGAAGACTAGTTAAGGTAACATTTCTAATGTCTATTTCATCAATGAAAATTTGACCTTCCTGGGGGTCATAAAAACGGGGTAATAGATTAATTAAAGTCGTCTTACCAGCCCCAGAAGATCCCACTAAGGCAAGAATTTGACCAGGTTCGGCTAATAAGGATAGTCCTCGCAAAACTGGTTGACCAGGTTGATAGGCAAAACTGACCTTGGAATATTCTACTCTTCCTGTCACCCGGGGTAAAGTTAACCTATCAGGACTCTCAATGACACTGGGTTTACAGTCAAATAATTCGAAAATACGATCTATTGATGCTTCGGCCTGTTTAAATTCATTGTAATTACTGGTCATTAAGTCAATGGGATGCAGCAACAAAGCAACAGCTGCTAAATAGCTAACAAATTCCTCAGATTTTAGATTTCCTTGTGAAATCTGCCAGCCTCCAATCAGGAAAAGCAACATAATACTAATCGCTTCAAGAAACCCTACAATTGGATATTGAAATGCTTTAAGTTGTTCTGCATGATATTTAGACTGACGGTTACGTTCTGCTTCTTGGGAAAATCGCTTAACTTCATAGTCTTGGGCGGCAAACGCTTTAACGATTCGAATACCACTAAAAACCTCTGTTAATAAGGACGAAAGATTGGAAACTTGGTTTTGACTACGACGGGATAATAGCAATAATTTTCCCCCAAAACGACTGACTAAGATAGCCATTAACGGAGACAAAACGAAACTGGCAATAGTTAACTGCCAGTTTAAATAAAACATATAAGCAGGAATCACAATCAATTGAAGAAAATTAGAAATAAATTGATGGGATAGTTTATCAATAATTTCTCCAACCCGATCTATATCTTCTGTTAAGCGATAGGTTAAGTCTCCAGTTTTTGCCGTTTCAAAAAAATTTAGTCCTAATCTATGGAGGTGAGTATATACTCCTTTTCGTAAGTTTAAACTCATAATAAGGGCAGCATTGATCATAAAAATATTTTGCCCATATTGAAAGACTCCTCGAACTAAAAATGCCAAGGTTCCTAACCCCAACCAATAAGCAACTTTTTCTACATCTCCTTTTCCAATAAATAGAGCTACTTTACCAGCAAGATAGGGCAAACAAAGAGTGATAGAAACAAATCCTAAAATGCATAATAGTCCTTTGACAATCAATGGCCATTGTGTCCATAAATATGGAAGTATTCGCCACCAATTTGATCTTTTTTTTATAGCCATTACTAATAATTATTTTTTCAAGATTCAGCTATTATTAGACAGTGAAGGTATTTAACATATCAGCAAAGTCAGCAATTTTTTCACTGTTAATATCAATGGACATTTATTTCTAGTAAATAGAATATTTACTAGAAGTTTATCTAACTTCTCTAATTGAAATAAGCTGTATAAACTAGTGTGGTATTGTAACACATTTTGTTGCTCAATTTGGTTGATAAATATAAATTTATTTAGCTTAATTTATCTGTTGTAATGATATCTTATTTAAGGATCCCATGTAGTTTTAATTAGTAATTTAGATTGCGAACAGTTTATACTTATGCCTCTGCACTTTTTTTATATATGAGTACTGTTTCCCTTATCAATAACCTGCTTTACACTTGAAAATAGACCCAAAAAATTAATAATAGACTAACAATTTTGGCTCTTCTATACTTAATAGACTATATTAGTGGGTAACAATATCTAAAACTTTAGATTAGTTATTTTACTAAACCTGTCATATGGAATTATTAAGATTAACGTGTTTAAAACTTATTTAGTAATTTTTAAAGTTTCTATAGAGCCAAACCAGTAAGGTAAGCTCAATATAATTATTCTATCCTTTTTTTTGATATATTCTTAGATTCAAGATTATATGCAGGTCGTTCTCTTGAACTACTTGAGGAAAATCAAAATTATTCTTGATTAGATGGGATATTATTCCGTATTTGAGCCTTTTACCAAGATAAAATTTTAACAAATCGACGATGCCAGCCTCATTCTTCATAAGAAGGAAATAATTTTTTTGACTTTTCTATCTTTTTTTACTGAACATTATTTGGTTTTTATCCTCCATATAATTCAATAAAAGTTTAGCAATTCTGATAGATGCTCCAGGCGGACCAAAACGCTTTTGTCCTTTTTCAAAACAGGTGGCTAAATACTCCTTATCCGCTACTGTTTCTGCTATTCGTTTGGCTGCTTCACGAAGGGTTTCTAAAGTAGCAGGTCCGGTCCCGATAGTTTGGGCGCAACTACCAATGAGTCTGGTTTGCGCCTCGGCAAATTCATAAGTAAATTGGGGTCCCTCTCCTGGGACTTGAATAACGGGTTTTCCTAAGGCTACCCCTTGATCTACTGCTAACCCGGCCATTCCTAACATTAGGGTACAATTGTGTAGAATATCGCTAAAAGCGTCAGAATAACACCTAACTTCGGCTGTTCCGCAATCAAATTGATAAGTTAGTTGACCTGCGTTGTGTTTCCATCCTTCATTGTTGGCTATTTCGGCTAATTGGTTCATTAGTTTGGGGACCAAAGCTGCTCGAAATTGAATGTGATCGGTGGGCATCACTTTAACAATTTCTAGAACAAGGTTCAATTGCAATTTAAAATTACGTTCTGCTTCAGGAAGTCTTGATCCTGGGAGTAAGGCGATAGTAGGAATATTGGGGTTAAGATGTAGATCTTTTCCCGTAGGGACGAGTTTATCTAGAGAAGGAATTCCGCCGAATTTGGCTTTAATGATTCCTTGTCGTTTAAGATCTTGAGCGGTATAAGGATCTCTAGTCACCACCGCTAAACATTTTGGTGATCGCAGGAAATGCCCAATAAACGGACCAATATATAATTTTCCTTCATAAAGACTCGACAGACAGGAAATAAAAGAAACGTAGGGATATCCTGTAGAATAGGCAAACCCTTGGGATACAGTATCCCCTGTTGCCATAATTAAGTCACAAGTGGAGGCATATTCCCAAACTGCCTTTAATTGCCTCCAGGCTAACCCAATCAATCCCGCTCGGAGGTCCGTGAGAAAACGCCAACGGTTAATATAGGAAAATCCTCCAGAGGGCATATTTTGAGTAGGTCCAATAATCGGGATATTCAATCGACGATAGGCATTCCCTTCCCCAACAATAGGCATTGCTGCTATCTCTAAGTCTGAACAAAGTTCAAGTAAGGTTTCAATCACATAGGAGGAGTGGTTATCCTCTCCATGTCCATTACTAATAAATAAGATTCTTTTTTGAGAGGATGACATAAGAATTTTTAACAATTAATTTTCAACGTGACACCCCACCATAGAGATCTCACTAGATACTCAATGCGTTTCAACGGTCAGACAAGTTTGGGTTGATTTATTCCTTGTTTTAAAGATCTAAAAAATTCTTCAACCGAACTTAATCCTTCTTCGGGAGTTCCTTGAGATAACCGTTTGACAATAGCACTTCCTATAATTACTGCATCCGCCCCCCAATTTTTCACCTGAACTGCATGTTTAACTTCGGAGATACCGAAACCAACCCCAATAGGTTTGTCAGTAACACTATGTAAATTAGTGATTAACTCTTCTACCCTACTGGCTACTTGTGACCGAACTCCCGTTACTCCAGTCACACTCACCAAATAGATAAACCCCTGAGATTGACGAGCAATTGCCTGAATTCGTTCTATGGGACTATTAGGAGCAACTAATAGGGTTACTTCAATGCCCTCCGCGGCTGCAAGGTTCAACAAGCTCTGAGCTTCTTCTAGAGGCAAATCAGGAACAACTAGACCTTTAACACCAGCTTCTTTAACTCGTTTCAGATAAGATTCTACTCCATGATAAAAAATAGGATTGTAGTAGGTAAATAAAACAATTGGGGCTTTAATTTTCGGGGAAACTTGTTTAACAATCTCTAAGACGTCTTGTAATTTAATTCCATGGACTAAGGCACGGGTGGCGGCTGCTTGTATAACAGGTCCATCAGCTAAGGAATCGGCATAAGGAACCCCTAACTCAATCAAATCTGCTCCTAAACGATCAAGAAGGTGTAAAGCTCGAGCAGTAGTGTCTAAATCAGGATCACCAGCTGTTATAAAGGGAATTAAGGCACATCTACCCTGAGCGCGTAGAGATCGGAAACAATCAGAAACCGAGGTCATAGTTGTAAATTACCAAGTCGAAAGTTAGAAGGGATAAACGTGTGTTGACCCTTACAGAGGTCAAATACAAGTTTTATTGATTAACATCGAGATCTTGATTGTTCTTGTGCGATTTCCTATTGTAATTTTTCAAGTTCTTCTGAGCTCATTGCTTCAAGTCGTTTTTGCAAGACTGCATCTTCATAGTCTTTAACTTGTTGATTGTAGGTCATTTTTTTACCCATTACTCTAAACAGGTAGGTCAGCGTCCAGCCAACCAGACCTATTATCAATAAAGACTGACTACAAATTCCAGCTGATATTCCATCAAATCCTACAGTCTCAAAAAATAGATAAGCCACTCCACCTGCGGTAAAAATAGTAATTCCAATGGCAATAACATCAATTCGTCGCATGGTGTGCTATATCTTTAAATTTAAATTAATTCCTGGAATTAAGTTGTGATATTGCGCCGTTTAGGTCTAAAATTCAAAAAAGGACTCAATATTAACATTCCTGGGAAAAAGAAAAACATCAAAAAATACATCAATACTCGTTCAAAAGAACTAGCTACATACCAACGACTGTTTAGATAAAAATAGACTATTCCAGGAATAATCAAAAGATAGAGAACGCTCAAAGTTAGGTAGAGTAGAGCAATTGAAAGAGTATCGTTCGTTAGAAAGTCGGCTATGGTCATTGTTCAACAGTAAATATTTACACTTAGCTTAGTTTATCTAAAATTTTCACAAAATGCCTCCACTACAGTCAACAGAGACACATTGAAAATGCAAGTGAGCGTATGTATCTCACTAAAAGTTTGGAGACACCTGCTTCAATACATTGTATAGACGTAGAATGGTGCCGTCTACTAAAGTAAGAGAGTTTGAATGTATGGTGTAGTCAAAGAACCTTGACTTTTTATTCAAAAAACCAAATTTAACCTGTAAGAGTTGTTATATATGGCAATAAACGTACAAACATACTCAGATAAAGATTTTCAATATTTTAGAAAGCTATCCCAACGATGGTGTAGGGCATACAGAGACAAAACTAAAAGCTTTCGAAGAGTCTGGCTTTGAAGTTTTGATGGAGATATTGGGAATGTAAACAGTTTCGTTGAGCAAAGAATTTATAACAGTAGTGTAAAAAAATCTCTTGTTACAACAGAGGTTAATAAGGCAACACCTCAGTCTACCCCATTTCTAAATTCTTAATGTCAATGTTTAGGTACTTTTTAGAAATTTATGTTTTTATGCCCTCTTAAAAAGAAATATATTCTTTCCTTTTCAAGAAAACTTACCTATTTTTTAACTTTGTCTCCACATTGATTACATCTAATTTAACAACGATTAATCTTTATGATTTTGAGATATACAGTTTTTTCTTCCCAAGGTAAATCTCTTTAATAGTAATTTAATTATCAAAACAAAAATTATTTTTTAATAAGCAATAATCAGTACAATTTGCTCTTAGCTACATTTTTTAAAGACAATGAAATTGTTACCATATTACTTAAAACTTTAAGTTAGATAATGGGTTAAATCTTTATTTAAAATCTTGTTTATTAAGCCGGATTTAGTTTTTTATTTCATAGGTATAAACCTATCAACCAGTAAAGATATTGATTTTAGTATGATTTAATTTAAGGATGAGAGCTAAAAATTATATGTATAACAGTCATGGCTATACTTAACTTATTATTAATTTTTAAACTATATATAAATATATAGTTTAAAAATAACGATTATTAGATGTCAGTCAGCTTAACAATTCAGGTAAAAAATTGGAATAGCAAGAATCATTAAAATTGACTAAGGCTTTAAATAATTTCTCCAAAATAATGGAAATAAAAACTCCAGAAAGCAGAAATTAAAACAGTATAAATTAAGTTATAATTATTTATATATAAATATATTAACCATTTTTTTTATTGACATTTATTGAAAGTTACCTACTTAATTGATATTTTGATAAAAAAAAGAAATAAAAGTAGAAAAAATATTTTTGGTTAGACGGCTTAGACAGGTATTAAAATAAGATTTAAATCAAAATTGTTGTAACGGGTTAACGTGGCTAAAGTTATTTTAGAACATCTTTATAAGAGTTTCTCCCCTAGTGGCACAAAATCGATCCCTTCAGAAACTGAGTCAAATCTTTCAAAGAGTAATCAAGCCAACGTTCTACGAGATATTAACTTAACAGTTAACGACGGCGAATTCATGGTCCTTGTTGGACCTTCAGGTTGTGGAAAAAGTACATTATTACGTCTCATTTGTGGGTTAGAAACAGCAACGGGGGGCAATATTAAAATTGGTGATTGTGTTATGAACACCCTTCCTCCAAAACAACGGAATATTGCCATGGTCTTCCAAAATTATGCTCTCTATCCTCATATGAATGTTTATGATAACATTGCTTTTGGTTTGCGTCGTATGAGCCGAGATGACTCAACGAAATCCATCTCATCCTTACCTAAGTGGCTAGAATCAGCTTTAGTTAGCTTAACACGGTCATTGCCTAAGTCTTGGCGTTATCTTTCTGCGACAGAACAAGTTATTAACGAAAAAGTCTCCCAAGTTGTTCAACTTTTAGAACTGGATCATCTCTTAGATCGCTTTCCTAAAGAGTTATCAGGGGGACAAAAACAACGGGTAGCTTTAGGACGCGCGATTTCCCGTAAACCGCAAGTTTTTTTGATGGATGAACCTTTGTCGAATTTAGACACTACATTGCGGGTAATGATGCGTTCAGAAATTGTTCAACTACAACGAAAGATGAACATTACCACTATTTATGTTACCCACGATCAAACTGAAGCAATGACCATGGGCGACCGTATTGCCGTCATAAATGGTGGAGAAATTCAACAACTAGCCCCTCCTTTAGAACTTTATAATCATCCGGCTAATCGTTTTGTGGCAGAATTTATTGGGTTATCTCCTATGAATTTTATTGAGGTTACAGTGGATACTCCTGTCACGATTACTCATCCTCAATTTTTTATAAAATTACCGCAATTTTGGGAACCTTATCTTAAAAAATATGTGCGAACCACAGTATATTTAGGTATTAGACCAGAACATTTGACTGTTAGTTTTCCTTCACCGAATAATTTAGAAGTTAAAGTTAATTCAATCGAAAATTTAGGCAATGAAACTTCAATTTTTTTTCACCTAGTTACTGATATAAATTCTTTAATAAAAGTTTGTATTTCTTCTGATGATTGGGCTAAATTTGATCAAAATAGACAAAGTTTTTGGTTGTCTTTAAATCCAGCTAAAATTCATCTATTTGACTATAAAACTCAAAAATCTATTCAAAACATTCTATTCTAAAATAGTAACAAATTCAATTCATTTAATTGCTCAGAATTTATGTTTAAATTTAAACAATTCGGATTAGATATTTTGTTAGGATTATGTGGTATTATCTTTGCTTTAAGTATAAGTGAAATTGGGTTAAGAATTGCCCGAGTTTCCTATCCCAGTTTTTATCAAGTTGATGAATATAGAGGACATGCTTTAATTCCAGGGTTTTCTGGTTGGTGGATTCAAGAAGGAAAGGCATGGGTTAAGATAAATAAAGATGGATTACGAGATAAATACTATACCAAAGATAAATCAAAAAATACTTTTAGAATTGCTATTTTAGGAGACTCTTTTTCCGAAGCCATTCAAGTAAATTTAGAAGAAACTTTTTGGTCATTTATTGAACAGGGATTACGTAATTGTCCCAGTATTAATAATCAAGCAGTCGAGGTCATCAATTTTGGGGTGGGAGACTATGGAACCGCCCAAGAATTGATGACTTTAAAACACCAGGTTAAACATTATTCTCCTGACATGGTAATCCTAGCTATTTTTACAGGAAACGATATTGTTAATAATTCAAAATTATTGAGTCATAATGATAGATTTAGTCCTTTTTTAATTGAAGAAGAGGGTAAGTTTTTTATGGATTTTTCTTTAAAGGAAACAAAAACCTATCAGTGGCGTAGTAGCTTAGTAAGAAAAATTATTTTTTCTACTATTAATAATTTTTATTTGTTACAAATGATCAATAAAGCAAGAATTACTTTTAAAAATCGCGATATATTTTGGGATAAAGAAACATTAAAAAATGATAGTTTTGATATTATTAAATATCTTGATTTTGTGCCACAACTTTACTTAGAAGATAAGGATGAAGACTGGGAAAAAGCCTGGGATATTACCGAAGAATTAGTTAGAATGATTAAACAAGAAAGTGAAACAATAAAAGCTAAATTTTTGGCTGTAACATTAAGTAATCCAGCACAAGTTTATCCTGATAAATCACTACGAGATAAATATTTTAAACAAGGAAGAGTGGTAGATCAATTCTCTCCTGACAAAAGAATTAAGGCGTTAGGAGAAAAAGAGAAATTTGATGTGCTTAATCTAGCCCCAGAATTCCAGTACTATGCCGATAAAAATAATCAATTTTTACACGGATTTAAAAATACTGTCTTAGGAAGTGGACATTGGAATCAATTAGGACATAAACTTGCTGGGGAATTAATTACTAATAAAGTTTGTAAAATACTTTAGCTGTTATCTAAATTTATTCCCAAAAAACCTCGTACTATTTATATTTTTTCTAAAAAATAGTTACATTTAAAACTTACAAGGCAAGTATTGAATATTTTTCTTAGCTTGTCTTTCAGAGTATAAGAAAGATTGATTTTGGTGAATCTTCTACCTCAATTTATTCAATGTCTATTGGTTTGTTATTAGTAAATAAAGAAGGTTTTTGTGAAAATAAACGTAATTAAAAACAAATCTATACGTTATTCATGGTTAATAAATTCTGTAATATAGAAAAGAAGCTTGTTATTTAGATGCCAATGTGTCATAGGTTTGAATATTGAAGAAGCTAAAAAAGTTTTTTTTTAGCTTCTTTTAAAGAAATAACATAGTTAAACTTAAGTTGATATTTAGTTTTTATTTTTATTTTTATAAACTTCGAAACTAGATATGATTTTACTTGGAATTTTTGCTAAAATTCTGGTAATAAGCATCTCAGGAGTGTCGTTTTCATTAATGAAAATCCGTAAATCTCCTTGAGTATATAAAGAACGTCGCTGCTCGAATAAGGAGTTTAACCTACTCGTTAAATCAGTCTTTTGTAAAAGGGGACGGGTGTAGTCGTTAGCTAAACGAGCTGTTAATAATTCTACAGAAGCATCTAACCAGATAATTAAACCGTGACGAAGATGACTCCAGTTCTGAGATCTTAAAACAATACCCCCTCCCGTCGCAATCACACTTTTGGTACAGGCAGCTACCTCCATAAGTACTTGGCTTTCAATTTGTCGAAAATTTTTCTCTCCTATGGAAGTAAAAATTTTGTCAATAGGTTGTTGTGTCACTCGTTCAATTAAAACGTCAGTATCAAAAAAACGATAACCTAACTCTTGTGCTAAAAGTTTTCCCACAGTAGTTTTCCCTGTTCCCATCATTCCGATGAGAAAAATGTTTGTGCCTCCAAGTAACTCTTGCATTTTTAATAAATTGACAATTGAAAGTCTACTTTTGTCTAGCCTAATCTAAATTAGACGTTGTAGTAAAGTTGAAATTACAAGATTTAATCCTTACCTTTTTGTTAATTTTTTAGTCAAAATACATAATAACTCCATAAAAAATACAAAATTAATTGAGTCTTTCTAAGAATAGTTTCTTTTGCGTTGTTTCTGTTTTTCTATTGCTTTCCGTTTACGTTTTTCAGTTGGCGTTTCAAAATGACGGTGTTTTTTCATATCAGTAAAAATTCCAGCTTTACTGACCTGTCTTTTAAAACGACGTAGAGCTGATTCAATCCCTTCATGCTCTCCCAAAATTATTTGGGTCATTGTTATGTCCTCAGTTAACTATGTACGATTACTAGGTCGAGATGAGTCAATAATAACATTATTGGTATATTTTAAGTTGAACTTATTTGACTAGGCATAATAGTACCATTAAGATAAGCATTGCTTAGATTTACATTACTTAAATCAATTGCACTAAGATTAGCGGAAGTCAAATTGGTTAAGGTGAAATTTGCTCCCGTTAAGGTTGCTTGGGTCAGATTGACATAACTTAAATTGGCCTTGGTTAAGTTAGCCCCTCTGAGATCAGCACCACTTAAATTAGCCCCACTTAAGTTTACACTTCTCAAATTAGCAGCAATTAGATTAATGTTTCTAAAATCTCTTTGTCCAGCAGCATATCGGCTCAGTATTTCTTGTGTATTCATACAATATCCTCGTTTATCAAGAAAATGAAATATTTTTAACTTTTAGTTCTGAATTAATGTCTATAGACTTTTAATCGAATGATTTTGTGTCTTAAGCAGAATTTTGCTTGATTCATATTGAGACATAGATGTAGTTCTAAAGAAAGGGTCTAGAAAGTTAAATTCACTAAGAGTTCTTATCAATAACTTACGATAGTAATTCTCATAATGGCATCTTAGCATAGTCTCTAACATTTCCCTAAATTTTAGAGTTCTCTTTATTGAGAGATAAAGGAATTCAATAAGCAAGCTTTTTTTTAAAAAAAAACTAAAATACAATCAAAATACCCTGAGTATTTTTACATAATTAACTTATTTAGTTGACAGTTTAAAGTTAAGTTAAATATCTTATATTTTTATTTTAATTTAACAATATTTATTAAGTACCGAAACAAGTTAAATAAACCTATTAAAGTAATAAGTTTTTTAAAAAAACCATAGAAAACATGTTTAACAAGAAAACATGATAAACAGATTCATTGCAGCTTTGCTTGTTTTATTTACTCATTTAATAGGCATTTATCTCACTAATAGCATAATTTTTTGAGTCATAATAATTAATATTCATATTAGATGAGATTATTGATAATAAACATATTTTTTTTATTTCTCAAGTAATAAGCCTGAATCTGAACTCCACAACGATCAAAAAGTAACTATAATCAATCTTACAAAGTTATAGATATAAAATATTATTGCAGCTAAAAAAAGATAAAAAATAAATATTTTACTGAAAATTAGAGAATAATTAACAGATTATGATTATCTTGAGTTTTGGACTACTTTTATCCTCTCTTTCTTTCTTCTTACTCATTGTTTATTATACTAATAAAGTTAAAATCCCTAATTTTATTGAATTAGGAGTTTATAGTGTTGTTATAAGTTTTCTAAGGTTTTTAGCAAGTTTGTCTAACTTAGTATCATTAATGGAGTTAAGTAAAATTGGCACAACTTTTTATCTCAAAAAAAGTGTTTGATCCTATCAACTAATTAGACTGTACCCCAATCGATAAAAAATAGAAACTTAAAATAACAATATAAAAATTAATTTTTATATTGTTATTTTAAGAGTAATTTAGTTGACTATCTTAATTTTTATATTATCTATGCTAATGATATTGATACTATTCGTAGTAAAAGTTATTTATTCACCAATTTTAAATAACTAAACCACATAGCAAATTGAATCGTAAACTACATCATAAAATATCTATTATTACTATTTTTAGCTATTATTCTTAATAAAGAGTTTGATCTATTTTAGTAAATTTTAAATGTCTATTTCATAGAGAAGGAAATAAAAATTTTCTAAAATAAATAGCTAATATTCTTATAAATTTGGTTATTGTATAAGAATATTTTATAAAAATTAAATTAATCATATAGAGTGTTAAGTAATTCTGGAAAGATATCCCTTTAAATTTGATAATCGTAGATTTTACTGAACTATCTTCACTCAAACACCAATCTGATAGCTCAAATTTAATTATCTGTAACTCTCCTTATGTGCCCCATCACTATATTATATAAAACCTGATAACAAAATATGGCTACAGAAGTTAATTTCTCCGTTTTTGTCATTTGTGGATACAGCAAGGAAAATCTCAAGATAACCAATTCACAGTAAGTTTATAGATGTCAACTATGGTGGAGCTGTTAACAAATATTTGTTACAAAAAGTAACTCTTTTTCGAGTTCATAGATTTAAGTCTAAAGATATCGAGTTCGATGAATGTATTTGTTTGGAGTAAAATATTTCTTTTTTTAAATAAAAGAAATATTTTACTTTGTAATAATAACTATTTTAACCAAATATTTTTAATCTATTGATTTATTATTGTTGGATAGTGAACATAAATAAACTCTTCTGTTATTTCTAAATATCCATAGCAATCCTAAAAAAATGGTCTTTTATATTTATTTATATGAAAGCTTTAAATTACAATTTTCTACATTGTTTAAAATTACTACATGAGGAATTTAATATCATATACTTTGTGACAAAAATTTACCTTATATCTTACTAAGTATACGATATATACTCTCTTATCAAATCAAGTCAAATCAAGAAAAGTATTTGTTATTAACAAATACTTTTCTTTTTAAAAAAATAAAAAATAACTCAATTAGAGTATTTATATTGATACAAATTAAATCTAGTTTTCTCAATAAAAGTCGTTGTCTACACTACTTATTTTTGTACATATTTTGGACATAAAAATGCTAATAAACTTATTTTTTTGATGTATTAAACCTTCATCTAGTGCTAAATACAATAATGTTTATTTACTTTTATATTTTTGTAATATTTTTGTATTGTATAAGGTTTATTTCAGACATATAAAATATGGGAGATCCTGAAAAGAAAGCAAACATACTTTTATTCAAAACATAAAAGTATGTTTGCAGAAGAGAATTACATGAGTTTAAATCTTATGAATTAGCAAGTACAAATACTATTTTGATAATTAATTATATACTTTTGTAGTTTAAACCAACTAAGGTAATTGAGTGCAGTCTATTTAAATAATATAACAGCAAATGCCTAGCCCTTTATTCAGTTTTAATCTATTAAAAGTTTTTGAAGTTATCTGTTATCTATCTGTTTCAGAATAACTTCAGGATTATGCTCATTGTCGATATCATTTTAAATAATAAAAACTATAACGAAATTGTCATATTTAGTGTCAGCTACTAGAAAAAACAGCTACAATGTACAGATATTCTTGTACTATAAATTTTTGTTCTAAAAACTTTTTGAGGCGTTAATGGCTACTATAATTAATAATCCTGACAAAGAAAAAGCCCTAGACTTAGTTCTTAATCAAATTGAACGAACTTGCGGTAAAGGCTCCATCATGCGCCTAGGGGATGCAGCGCAGATGCGGGTAGAAACCATCCCCAGTGGATCATTAACGTTAGATTTAGCCCTAGGAGGAGGATTCCCTCAAGGACGAGTAATTGAGATTTATGGACCTGAAAGTTCTGGAAAAACTACTCTCGCTCTCCATGCGATTGCCGAAGTCCAAAAAGCCGGAGGGGTAGCGGCTTTTGTCGATGCAGAACATGCCCTTGATCCCGCCTATTCCCATGCGTTAGGAGTAGATATTAAAAATTTACTTGTTGCTCAACCTGATACCGGAGAGTCAGCTTTAGAAATTGTTGATCAATTGGTTAGATCCGCTGCCGTTGATATAGTCGTGATAGATTCTGTAGCCGCCTTAGTTCCTCGTGCTGAAATTGAAGGAGAAATGGGGGACACTCAGGTGGGGTTACAAGCTCGCCTTATGAGTAAAGCTCTACGAAAAGTTGCTGGAAATATCGGAAAAACAGGTTGTGTCGTCATTTTTCTGAACCAACTACGTCAAAAGATAGGAATTACCTATGGTAGTCCTGAAGTTACTACAGGAGGAAACGCTCTTAAATTTTATGCCTCAATCCGTTTAGATATTCGCCGTATTCAAACTCTTAAAAAAGGTAGTGAAGGAGAGTACGGAATTCGAGTCAAAGTTAAAGTTGCTAAAAATAAAGTCGCCCCCCCTTTTCGTATCGCTGAATTTGATATTATCTTTGGTAAGGGAATTTCTCGCATGGGCTGTACGCTAGATTTAGCTGAACAAACCGAGGTCATCAGTCGTAAAGGAGCATGGTACAGCTACAATGGAGATAACATCTCCCAGGGACGAGAGAATGCGGTTAAATACCTTGAAGAGAATCTAAAAGTTGCGGAAGCTATCGAGCAGCTAATTCGAGAAAGACTCGAGTTAGGTTCTCTGAGTTTTGCTGTCTCCAAAACTGATGAAGAAGAATAAAAAAACTAATATTAAATAATATTAAAGATAGGGTAGGTTAAGCTCCTGCTCACCTTTCTGGTCAGCAACCTTGTCATTCAGAAATGATATTAGATGAAGTTATTATTCACGTTATTAATTATAGTTTCAACTGTTGTTTTTCTCATTCAAAATCAGCAGGCTGTAACTCTTTATTTTATAGGTATAAATGCCAAAACTGCCTTGCTTACTCTAACATTACCTGTAGGAATTTGGGTGATTTTGTTTATTATTTTTGGAATTTTAACCAGTTTAATAATACAATTTTTAAATCAATTTTCTAAATCATTTTCTCTTAGAAACTTTAACTTTCCTCCTCAATCCTCTCAATTCTCAGAGTCTTCCCCTTCTTCAAAAAAAGCCGGTTGGGGAAACCAGTCTCAAAGGAATTGGGGAAAAATAGAACAAGACTTTGAGGAAGAAGATGGTTGGGATATTGAAAACCCCCCGACAAAACCCACATTTACTCGTGAAAAATTAGAACGAAAACTACAAGAAGAGGAAGAGCAATCGACAGTTTTTGAGGTTCGACAGCCCCCTAGAAAAGCTTTTCATAAAGGTTCAATTTATTCCTACATATATCGTGAATCCCACGACCCTAAAGACAGCCCACTCTTTCAAGAATCGGTCAAATCTCCCCCGAAAAAACAGGATACTCTTGAGTTAAGAAATAAAACAGTAGACCAAGTTTATGATGCTAGTTACCGCGTTTTGACTCCTCCTTATCGTAATGATCAAGAGTCTTCTAATTTTGATCAAGAAGAAGATCAAGATTGGATATAAGGAACTTTAAAAGTTAAAATATAAGTCTACGTTGCATCTTCAATATTATTAACTGAACTGATGAAATCCTATCTTGCTGCAGCTATTCAAATGACTAGTCAGCCTAATCTCCAAAAGAATTTAGTTGAAGCCGAAGAACTAATCGAATTGGCTGTGCGTCGGGGGGCTGAGTTAATTGGACTACCAGAAAATTTTGCATTTTTGGGTAAAGAAGAAGAAAAATTAAAGGAAGCGAAAGTCGTTAACGAAAAATCTCAAAAATTTCTCAAGACTATGGCGCAACGCTTTCAAATTACGATTTTGGGGGGAGGCTTTCCCGTACCTGTGGAAGGAAATTCTACCAAAGCTTACAACACTGCCATCTTAGTTGATTCTTCTGGAACAGAAGTCGCTCGTTATCAAAAAGTTCATCTGTTCGATGTAGATCTTCCTGATGGCAATACATATCGCGAGTCAAGTACAGTCATGGCGGGACAAAACTTGCCTAATATCTATCCTTCTGAGCAATTTGGCAATTTAGGACTTTCTATTTGTTACGATGTTCGCTTTCCTGAAATTTACCGTCATCTATCCCATCAGGGGGCTGATGTTATGTTTATTCCAGCCGCTTTTACCGCCTTTACGGGCAAAGATCACTGGAAGGTATTACTTCAAGCTAGAGCTATTGAAAATACCTGTTACGTGATCGCCCCTGCTCAAACTGGAAATCATTACGAACGACGGTATACTCATGGACATGCTTGTATTGTCGATCCCTGGGGGACAATTTTGGCTGATGCGGGACAAAAAGAAGGAATAGTAATCGCAGAAATTGACCCTTTCCGTATTCAACAGGTACGTAGACAAATGCCTTCTCTGCAACATCGTGTCTTCATTTAATATTATTGATTAGTCCACATAAAGCAGCATAGGCAATGGCAATTGCATCTACACTATCATCAATGGGAAGTAATTCTAATCCAAATAAATGACTTACGATCTGGGCCACCTCTTTTTTGGTAGCTCGTCCGTTTCCCAAATGACATTTCCAACTTGATTGATGGAGAAAGATAGGCTCGATTTTTACTTCACGATAACTCACTAAATTAATCACTCCTAGAGCCTGCATTACACCACCTGCGGCTTTAATTTTACGGTCAAAATAGGGCATCTCAATAGCAATTCTATGGGGTCTAAATTCTCGGACTAACCCTACTAAATCTTGTTCAATTTCTACTAACCGTTGAGAGGTTGATAAGGTTTTTGGAGTTTCAATAATCCCATAGTCAATCAATAGAGGATGATTTGATTTTGTTTCTTGTAAAATTGCCCATCCTATAATTGCCAATCCTGGATCAATTCCTAACCAAATTAGTTCAGACATAATTGAATAAACATGACTTTTGAGAAAAAATTCATGTTTTATTTTGATTAAAAATTAGTGTTTATTACCTTACCATCATTGAGTATTAGGGCAGCTCTTGCTCAAAAATTCTAGACTCAAGGAGTAGAGATCGCATCATCAACTTATAGCGTATATCGCTTACAGAAAATTACTGATTAAATTGATTTTTCAAAAGAAAGAATACTAATTTTTTTTAGGGGTGTTACCCAATAGTAAAACTGAAAAGAAGTAGTATCTACTATAGAGAATAAATTTAAACATATTAATATGGCTGTTGTCAATACTTGATAGTGATTAAAAGGTAATTGAGAAGATATTTCTCTAGAAGATCATCAAAGATGATATAATGTTGATTTATTAAAGGTCTTATAGACTATTTATGCATTCTTAGATAATTTCAAACAAACTAAAGGAAGACTAGTTATTATAAGTGCCGTAAAAAGTTATTTTTATTGTAAAAGAGATTATCCTTACAGTATAAGTAAATTTATTTTAATAACTTTATACCAAATCAGATTAAATAAATTTAATGAGAAAATTAATTTTATATTTATTAAATAAAAAATTAACAATAACTATAAAAAACTTTAAATTTTAATATTAAAATTTATGTAATTTTTTGTAATTTTAGTAAAAATAATTCATCAATAATATCAAAGATTTCATGATTTTTATAATTAATAACTTGAGTACATATTAATATTCGATAATCAATACGATTGAAAGTCTTGTTTTATTAAGTAGCAAAGCTTTTAGTCATATATCGCTACTAATCCGAAGATACCGAAAATAAATGATAAAAGTTTAGATAGAAAATAGTGCTTTTAACTCATAATTAATTCGTCTTATTAAGTTAATGTATAGTCAATATTTCAAATGAATATATAGTTTTAACACATCAAGATTAGTCAGTTAAACTTAGAAAATTATAGTGTTTACCTTGTGTAAATTTTAGAAACCAAAAGTAGTAGTTATTCCTAACTTTATTAGAGAAGTGACGATTAAAAAAGATTTAAGTAAAGACTTCCAAGTTTTAAAAGCTAAAAATTTATTGAGTAATTTAAATAAATTGTACAAAAATTATGACAGAGCAGCTAATTTTTTAAAAAAATTGTAAAGTTCGTTATTAACGACTAATTAGTTAGTTCATTGATAATAAATAATCTTGTATTTAATTTTTTTTATAAACATATAGTTGATAGTTAATGTAGTTGTAAATTTATCAATATTACTTTCTCTCTTTTTTAAAAGAACAGGAACTTTGAATGTTTTTATATACTCTATAATTCTATGTTTAATATAAAAAACATTAATTACTGAAGAATAAATAAGTTTAATTTACAATAAAAAGTACATAAATTTAAATCAAGTATAATTCATTAATTTTTAGTAAAATCATATATCATATAACAAAAAAAATTTAATTAATACTAGTTTAAGTTTGTTATATATTTTTTATAAATAATTTTAAATTACAATAAATGCTATCATCTTTATGATAGAAATCACTAAATTGTTAGGGATAAATACCAAAAATTTTTGTTTTGGGAACAAGAAGAAAAAATTCATGACACGAGAACGGCTTAAGGTCGTCATTGGTTTAGTCTGAATAAATTGTTTAGGTCTCAAGTTGAGTCTATCTAAAGTTTTAATACACAAGTGATTGTTCTTAACAACCCTAAAAATGAGTCTGCTTAAGATGAGATGACCAAAGATTTTAAGAAATGTGATTGACTTATTTAACTCTCAAATCAGAGAAACCCCTAACTAAACAAACATGAAAACTCCTTGAAGCGTTAAAAACTATTCCTCAAAACTTTGAAAAGTTTGATGAAGATTAAGGCATTTTTTTCGCAAAGGTAAGGGACGTGCTACAAGTTCGCTAAAGAATATTTAGAGATTCACTCTTTTTCCCCTATTGATATTTTCCTCATCGTGTTCCGTTATCTCTACAATAAAGGTGAGGAAATCCCTCCCCCAGTTATCAGCAAATCCAAACAATTATTATTTCAATGACGGAATTGTTAGCACTCACTCCTATTGAGTGCTAAATTGACATAAGTAGGGTTAAACCGTCCCGAAGAATATTCACTCAGGACAACCTTGTTAAATTCAAACTATAAAATTTGGATTTCTAACTCTAAATCAGTTCTGAGTGTAGAGCACTGCGCATTAAAGTTAAAACATTGGCACAAGTATTGGTATAAACAAACAGCCAATTCTGTGCCCTTGGTATTTTCTAAGTAGGCGTAGCGGCATAGCTCACCTGAAGCTTTCTAAATCAGGGGAGTTGTTAGTATCAAGAGTCACCAAAATACCTAAGAAAAAATCATGGCAAAAATTGTTTCATTCAGCGATGAATCGAGACGGGCATTAGAGAGAGGGGTTAATGCCCTAGCTGATGCAGTTCGCATTACATTGGGTCCCAAGGGACGTAATGTCCTACTCGAAAAAAAATTTGGAGTTCCCCAAATCGTTAACGATGGAATTACCGTCGCTAAAGAAATTGAACTCGAAGATCCCTTAGAAAATACAGGGGCTAGACTTCTTCAAGAAATAGCTTCTAAAACTAAGGAGGTGTCCGGAGACGGAACCACAACTGCTACCATTATTGGTCAAGCCTTAATTCGGGAGGGGTTGAAGAATGTCATTGCTGGAGCCAACCCGGTTGCCTTACGGCGTGGCATCGAAAAGACCACAGCTTATCTTGTCAAAGAAATTGGAATGGTGGCTAAACCAGTAAAAGGAGAGGCAATCGCTCAAGTAGCTACTGTCTCGGCTGGTAACGATGTCGAAGTCGGCAAAATGATCGCCTTAGCAATGAATAAAGTCACCACTGATGGGGTGATTACTGTGGAAGAATCCAAGTCCCTAACTACCGAATTAGAAGTTGTAGAAGGGATGCAAATTGATCGTGGTTATCTTTCTCCCTACTTCGTCAGTGATCCTGAACGGCAACTGGTAGACTTTGAAAAACCTTTGATTCTGATTACCGACAAAAAAATCAGTGCAGTCGCCGATTTAGTTCCCATTCTTGAAAATGTTGCTCGCGCTGGCAGTCCTCTACTCATCATTGCAGAAGACATAGAAGGAGAAGCCTTAGCTACCTTGGTCGTTAATAAGGCTCGCGGGGTTCTCAATGTAGCAGCTGTTAAAGCTCCTGCCTTTGGGGAACGCCGTAAAGACGTCCTTCAAGATCTTGCCATTCTAACTGGTGGTAGCGTAATTTCTGAAGATGTGGGGTTAACTCTTGATGCGGTTACTATCGATATGTTGGGAAAAGCCGCTAGAGTGACTATTGAAAAAGATAATACCATTATTGTTGCTAGTGGCGAACATAAAGCTAAAGTTGCTGTTGAGAAACGGGTAGCCCAACTTCGTAAACAACTAGAAGAAACTGACTCTGACTACGATAGCGAGAAACTTCAAGAACGAATTGCGAAATTAGCTGGAGGTGTAGCCGTAATCAAGGTGGGAGCCGCCACTGAAACGGAACTAAAAGATCGCAAACTTCGTATTGAAGATGCTCTCAACGCAACTAAAGCTGCAATTGAAGAAGGCATTGTTCCAGGGGGTGGAACCACCTTAATTCACTTAGCTAATAAGGTTGTTGAATTCAAGGCGACTTTGACCGACCCCGAAGAGCAAGTGGCAGCAAAAATCTTCATAAAAGCGTTGGAAGCCCCTCTGCGTCAATTGGTAGATAACGCTGGACTTGAAGGGTCAGTTATTGTTGAGAAAATCCGCAACACAGAGTTCAATGTGGGTTATAACGCTATCACAGAAAAGTTTGAGGATATGATTGAAGCGGGTATCCTTGACCCCGCCAAAGTTGTTCGTTCTGCTTTACAAAATGCCGCTTCTATTGCTGGTATGGTATTGACTACTGAAGCGTTAGTAGTCGAGAAACCTGAACCCGAAACCCATGCAGCCCCCGATATGGGCGGCATGGGCGGCATGGGCGGCATGGGCGGCATGGGCGGCATGGGCGGCATGGGCGGCATGGGCGGCATGGGCGGCATGGGTATGATGTAATTCCCTAAGCTCTCAAGGTTCAGTTCCCCATCTTACATAATTTTATAAAGAGAGATGTTCTTTTGAATGTCTCTTTTTCTTTTGGAAAAAAACACAATTAATTTTTAACTTTTGGAAAAAATTTAATTTTAAAAATGTTAATTAGTGATTAACCGTCTTTTAGGGTTGATTCCTCAAAAGTCTCTTGAGCAAGGTTTGTTCTGTTATCAAGGAGAAGAATAGGAGAAACGTTAGTATAGTGGGAACAACTCTTTATCTTTCGTTTGTTTTTGTACTAGTAGTCCCTATGGAAGTTCCTGTAATTGGTAAGTTAAACAGTCCCCTCCCTCTGATTTTAGCCCTGATGACTGGGGGCATCATCTTAGTCGGCGGCATGACCTACAGAATAGTTGAAACCCCAACTGCTGAAATTGAACTGAATGACTTAACCGTTGTGGTCAAACGGGAAACCTTGGCAGTAGAAATTGAAGCAAGTGGAACACTAGAACCTATTGAAAGTGTCAATCTTAGTCCGAAAAATCCAGGGAGACTACTAAAATTATTGGTACAACAGGGAATGCCTGTTAAACAAGGGCAAGTTCTTGCTGTCATGGAAAATACAGAGGTTCAAGCCCAAGGAAAACAAGCTCAAGCGAATTTTCAAAAAGTAATCGCTGAACTCGAAGCAGCTAAAATTACTATCCCTAGTGAAATTAACCAAGCTCAAACTCGACTTATGCAAGCTGAAGCTCAACTTGAAGAAACTCAAGCGAATTTAGCACGAGCTCAACAGAGAATCCCAAGATATATTGAGCAAATTAAGGCACAAATATTGGCTGCTCGTTCTCGCACTCAATTGGCAGCTTCGCGCGTAAAGCGCAATGAAGAATTAATGAAAGAAGGGGCAATTACCCACGATAGTTTTGATGAAGTGATTAGCGACTATCATAATGCCGAAGCAAATTTGCTCGAAATTACCCAACGGCTCGAACAAGCTCAAAACACAGCTAACCCAGAAATTAGTCAACTACAACAGGATATTATCCGATCTCAAGCTGCCGTTACTGAAGCAAAAATTGCTTTTGAAGAACGGAAAAAAACAGCTGAGGCTGAAATCAGTCGCCTAGAAGCTTCTGTAACTGCCGCTAAGGCAGAATTAGAAAGAAGGATGATTCAATTCCAAGACACAGCTATTCGCGCTCCTTTCGACGGAATTATCACGCGAAAATATGCTAATGTTGGCGCATTTGTTACCCCAACTAACTCGGCATCTACTTCTATTTTGGCTTTAGCGCGAGGGTTAGAAGTAGTGGCCAAAGTTCCAGAGATGGATTTGGGGATGTTAGAAGTAGGACAACCGGTCAAAGTGATTGCTGATGCCTATCCCGATAAAATGTTTCAAGGAAAAGTGATTCGTATTGCCCCAGAAGCAATTATTGACCGCAATGTCACTTCCTTTGAGGTCACTGTCGGGTTAGTGACAGGACGAAATGAACTTAAGTCTAAAATGAATGTAAATGTTACTTTTTTAGGAAAGCAACTGAGTAATGCTCTAGTAGTTCCCACTATAGCTATCGTTACCCAAGAAGGAAAAATAGGAGTCATGGTTCCTGATAAAGAAAATAACCCTCAATTTAAACCTGTTACTATCGGTATGGTTTTAGATGAAAAAACCGAAATTCTTTCTGGATTAAAGTCAGGAGATCAAGTTTTTATTGATATTCCTTCTAATAAGAAAGACAAGAAATCTCAATCTTAATGACCAGAGTTCTAAGTATGACTAGGTTCTGCTACGTAACAGAGTTATGACTTGTTAACACAAAAATAGTAGTTTTAGACTTCCAATATCGATTATTAGTTCACACATTGTATTGTGTCAAGCTTAAGTATTAACTATTCAGATGAATATTTTAGAAAACTTTAAAATGTCAGCAGCTATGTTAGCTGCTAATAAATTACAAACTAGCTTAACTATGCTAGGGATTATTATGGGCAATGCTTCTGTGATTGCTACTATTGGTTTAGGACAAGGATCACAAAAACTTGCTAACGAACAATTAAAGTCTTTAGGTCCTAATATTCTGTTTGTTATGCCGGGTAATCAAAAAAGCCGTCAAACAACCTTTAATGTTCCCAAAACACTTGTTTGGGAAGATGCACAAGCTATTGCTTCCCAAGTGTCTACCATCAAGGCAGTCGCCCCAGAAATTAATCAACGTCAGTTAATTTCTTATAGAAATCGAAACACTAATGTAACCCTTGTTGGAACGAACTCTGAATATTCATCCGTCCGAGACTTTCCAGTAGCAATAGGACGGTTTATTAACCAAATTGATCTTAAACGTAATCAACGAGTAGCTGTAATTGGTTCAGAAATTGCTGAGAATTTATCTCTTTTACGTTATCCCATTGGGGAGAAAATTAGGATTAATAATATCAGTTTTGAAATTATCGGAGTGATGGAACCTAAAGGGTCTTTTTTTGGGATTAACCAGGATGAAAGTATTATAATTCCCTTAACAACTATGGCTAATCAAATTGTCGGGCAGATTTCCCCTCATGGGGTTGCTTTAAGTGTAATTCATATAGAGGCAAAGAGTACGGATACTGTTCGCGCTGCTAAATTCCAAATTGAAAATTTACTACGCCTGAGACATCAAATTACGACCGAAGATGATTTTGGAGTTCGAACTTCTAAACAAATGATGTCTATTGTGAAAACTATTACTTCAGGATTAACAATCATGTTAGTTGGTATTGCAAGTATTTCTTTAATTGTTGGTGGTATTGGCGTAATGAATATTATGTTAGTTTCTGTCACCGAACGCACCCCGGAGATTGGACTTCGGAAGGCATTAGGCGCAACTCAAGGAGATATTCTAATTCAGTTTTTGATTGAAGCGGTTATTATCGCCATTTCCGGAGGAGTTATTGGAATTATGTTAGGTGTTAGTATTTTAGTATTGGTTGGACTGATGTTTCCCTTATCTCCTGTCATTGCTTCCGAAACTATTTTTCTGTCTTTAGGTATTTCTGGGGGAATTGGTTTAGGCTTTGGGGTAATTCCAGCACAACGGGCAGCTAAACTTGATCCTATTGTTGCTTTAAGAAGTTCTTAACAGTTCAAGAAACTTAAGTAATTTTTAAAAAATGTAAAGTTTTACTAAATCTGTCATATAAAAATAAAAAATATAAAGGTAAAATCTGATTGTTAGCAATAAGCTAATCAAAGCCTATACTTTTTCTACAAATAACATTGTAGCAAGTCTTTTGTTTAAATCAAATTATTCTAAACTCAACATTTTCACTTTATTTATATCTATGGAATCAAATACTTAATCTAGTTTGATCAATGAAATTATAAGTTTAGAATAAATCACTATTGATCCTTATTAGATTTTAAATTAGATATAAATAGTTTAATTTATTAAATAAACTTAACAGTAACTTGTATCTACTGTCATTAAAATACCAGAAAACCTCATCAAAATAATGAATTAACTATTAGAGATTTACCTTGAGCAGAGAAGGCAGTCTATCCTAAGATTAATTGTCGTCAAATAAAATGTAATCAATATAAAAAAAATATATTCCCAAAAATATAAGAAAAAAATTTTCGAAGAGCTTCTAAAAAAAAATGTTAAACATGTGGTCAAAAGTAATGAAGTTAGTTAAAAATAAATAGAAACAATGCTTAAATGTTACACTCACTGAATATAGTTTAAGAAAATTTTTCCATAGTGCCACTTATTTTATCAGCCCAATTCCTCATCCATACTCAGATAACAAAGTTAAAAAGTTTATTTTTTTAACTATTTGTTACGACCCACTATAGGAAAATTTTAGAGGAAAAATATTGATTAACAGTATTTTTTAGATAACTCAAATTCAGATTATTGGGAAAACAACTTTTAGTAAATGAACTACATAAACCAACAACCACCTCTCTTCAAGAGAACCCATTGTTGATTGATAGTCAGTGGATAACTCAGTCAAAAACACTTTAGTTTAGATTAACCGTTTCTATGAGAAAGACTAGATCATCAATGGGAGCAGGGGCAGCCATATCCGAAGGTAAAAAGGCACGAATGCTGACGAACACCAGGGCAACCAAAAATATCAGGATAATAAGAAACGGAGCAACATATTGGCGAAAAAATGTCATGGTTATGAGTGAAATAGGTCAAAATTTTAAAATAGAAAGAGCTTATACTTGATTAACATTGTAAGTAGCAACCATAAAATGATTGACAACTATCTTGTTTTATTCTCCTCACGGATATATCTTAAAACAGATAGAAACAGAACAATTTAGTTATGTTTATAGTGCTGTTAATCGTCAAACAGGAAGATTTATCGCCTTTAAGAACCTCCATACTCAATGGTTTTATGCTCATATATTTTTGTGATAATTCTCTCGTTTAGTTAAGTCTGCGCCAGATTAACATTGTGTATTGTCAGACCTTAAAACACCATAACACAGCATAGGACGTTGTATGCTGACGGATTACCTTCAAGGAAGAACCTTACTGTACTTAATGAATGTAGAAGAAAACCTCAGCTTACAATATCATAATTAATTTTGGATGTTATTGAATCTTTTATAATTGGTATTTAAGCACTTAACCTAATTTTAGAATATAAGTGTTTATTTAATATTTTTAAAAATATATATCATGACTAAGAGTATAGGCTTGATGCTAAAAATAGCTAAAATTGATGAGTTTAAATAAAAAAAGGAGAGTACCAGTAGGTTAAAAACCTGTATATAGAGGAAAATAAGACGATTGTTCTTAACAGTCTAGTAAAGTACAGATATAAAAACCCCATTTGAAAAACAACATTTTTATATTTTTAAAATGAGAGAAACTTAAATGAAGTTAGTATCAGTCTATTTTTTAAGTTAAAAATAATTCATTAGATTATTAAATTTGACTACCGAATACTAAAGTAATTAGGTGAAATCAATGAATTTATAATCAAAAAAGTCTTAGGCGATCTTGACTCACTTTTTTATTATTTTGCAAGCCTTTATAAGGTTAGCGTTAATGAGGGTTAAAAATTCAACTAATAATTAATACTAAACTCAAGGATAATTCTTTCTTTAAGTCGTCAATTGTCATCTTATTTTAGAGCATTAATACTTTAATTTAGTTTTCATATTTTTTGAAAGTATATGGTTACTATTTAGTAATTTAAAGCAACTTTGAGTTACCTCAATATATGGTAATTACCTTGTTTTTTATATGCAGTTATCATCTATTAATATTTTTTTAACAAATGTATTAATATAATCAGCTTTTTCTCTTGTCTTTCCGCATTTTATGCGTGGTATTTTTTTTTAGTACCATAACTATATAAATAATTGTCTCTATTGTAAAATAGATTTTTATCTACGGATATCCTTCTGCTTTTAGCAATTTATTCTGTTTTTTTTAAAAAAATCATTTAAGTTTATTGTTTTATTAATATCCATAATTTTTTAGTTTATTACTGATTTTAAATATGTATATATTATATACTATTGAGTAATATTTTTGCTCCCTAATTAAGCGATATATATTGGAATTTTAGCACATCTTTGCTAAACAAAAAACTTAGAATTATGTTTGTTATTCACTATTTCCTGCTTATTTATGAGTGATTGCTGCGTAAGATTCTGTTTCTCTTGCCGTTTTTAACTATAAATCAGAAGTATTGTAACTAAGTTTTAATAGGCAACATTCCTCGATTTTTGTGTATTGTTTATGTGCTATTTTAACCACTTTTTAGTGTAAATTATAACTATAAGGTGTCAATAGAATTTATAGTAATTACTTGAGTACTTTATTAATTACTTCTTTCCTGATTAGAAAACTAACTTAACATTCTCTTGTAGTACAAAATCAATAATTAGAGTTATTTTGCATATTGAGAAATTGAGTAAATTCTGGCTGAAATAAAAGTTTAATGGGACCAGTTGGTCCATTTCGGTGTTTTGTGATAATTATCTCTGCGATTCCCCTATCTACAGTGTCAGTATTATAATACTCATCACGATATAACATCATAATTAAATCAGCATCCTGTTCAATTGCCCCACTTTCTCTTAAATCTGACATCATAGGACGTTTATTATTTCTTGTTTCAACAGCACGACTTAACTGAGATAAAGCAACAACAGGGACATTTACCTCTCGGGCTAACCCTTTTAAAGAACGGGTAATTTTAGACAATTCTTGGTTTCTATTTTCACTACCTCCCCCTTCCATTAATTGTAAATAATCAATTAAAACTAACCCTAAGTCTCCCTTTTGTTCTGCTTTTAAACGTCTTATCTGAGAACGAATCTGCATTACAGTTATGTTAACAGAATCATCAATATAAATAGGCATTTCTGATATATTTCCCAGGGCTAAACTTAACTGTTCATATTCATTTTGTACAAATCTTCCCGTCCGCAAACGATTACCTTCAATTTTGGACTCAGCAGCTAATAATCTTAAGGAAAGTTGTTCTTTTGACATTTCTAAGCTAAAGATAGCTATAGGTAGCTTACTATTTTTGGCAATATTAGCCGCTATCGCTAAGCCAAAAGCTGTGTTATGTACACAAATATCATTAGCAACAAAATTATGAGTTTCAGGAATAGTTAAGTCATAGACTTGTTGTTCCCCAGTGTATTCAATTGATACAATTTTATCCCAATAAACCTCACTTGTTGCTAGTGGTTCTAAAGATAAATCATCTAAAGTCAGGGCTAATTTTAAGAATTTATTCTGTAATAATACTTGTTTATTAAAATGAAGATTATCATAGCTTTTAATCCCTGCTATTTTTTCTAGATCTGTCCAGACTTTATTTTCTTTAGAAAAAGCTATTTGTTGCCAAATTTGCATGAGAATAAGATCCCAATTAGTTTTATATCTTTCTCTTACTAAAGCTTTTCTAGCTAAGTCAATTACTGTTTCTTTTCCAAAGATTCCTATCTCGTTAACAAATATCTTAATTGATTGAGCATCAGCAATATTAATTTGCCAGGTTATCCTGTAATAACTTTTGTATTTTAAAAATTTTTTTTTCAGACTGGCAACTATACCAAATCTTAGCAATAAATGTTGTATTTGACGAGCTAAACTTCTACTTAATGAACAATAATACAGTTGAACTTGTCCACTTTCAGAAAGAGAAATCCATCCATCAGTAGCAAACAAGCGATTAAGAAACAAACTTAATAGTTGGGGCTGTAACTCAAAAATAATTGACGGAATAGTTTTATTGTAAGCATTTTTACCCCATAACCCCAATTCTTGTAACCAAGTCTTTAATGAATTTTCACCATTATTGCTAATACTAACTATTTCGTAATAAGTAAGTTGCTGGTCATCAACTGGTAAAATTAGACATAGGTTATCAAAGTTTTTTTTATTTGTAATACAATTTTTCTGTTTCCAATCACAGAGCAAAGAAGAATGAACTCTTAATAATTTGTCCAATTTTTGATCAGACAAATTATTAGATTCAGTGATTTTTTTTATACAATCTGCAAAGATTGTACGATGAATTCTAATAAATTCCAAATCTCCTATTACATCTAAACTTGAAGTTTTTGTTAGTCGTGAAGTTTTGCGCCTTACTTTTACTTCTTTAAAGTTAGTTACAGATTGAACAAAATCTTTTTGTAGTAAAGGACTATTATTCTTGAATAAAGGATGATGTTTGGTTAAACAACCATCACCTATTAAATAGGCTAATAATTTAACTTGATGATTAGGAAGTGTTCCAGTTCCAATAATATTAATTTTTCGAGGAATAGCAATTTTATCACCTAGTTTTAGTTGTGAAAGTTGCTGCCATCCATGAATAGTTAAATAAGGGTGAGTTAAGGTCGTTTCAACATAACGTCCTAGTTTAGTGGTTACTCTAAATACTGGTTTTATACCATCATCTATAAAGTTAGATGGATTAGTTATCTTAAATTTCCAATCTTTATTTAAAGTTAATAGTTGACCCTGGCGACGATGATAAATTTCTTCTATTGTTACTAAACTGCCGTCAGCTAAAACAATTTCTGAATTAGCTGCTAAACATTTTCCCATAGAAGGCCGTCCTGCAATAATAATTAAATCAGAACGCTGTAAACCTCCTGTCATAGCATCTAAATCGTAAAAATCCGTTTGAATTCCAGGTAAAGAGATTTTTTGATGACGTTTTTCTAATTCATTGTAGGTTTGTACCAAAGTATCAGCAATAGGAATTAATCCTTCCTGAGGACGCTTTTGAGTTAACCTGAAAATTTTATTTTCTGACTCATCTAAAATTTGGTCTAATTTCTTAGTACTTTCAAATCCTAATTCTACTATTTCATGACCGGATGAAATTAATTGACGCCGTAGGTATTTCTCCATTACTAGTGCGCCATAACGGTCGATATTGACTGCTGAAACTGTACGATCTAATAATTGCATTAATTTATCAATGCCGCCTATTTTTTCGAGGAGTTGATAATCTTCTAGGTAACTTTTTACCGTTAACAAATCAACGGGGTTTCCTTGAATGTAAAGCTTCAAGGCTGCCTCATAGATTTCTTTATGAACTGGGACATAAAAAGCATCTGGGGTAATTAAATCTACTATTCGTCCCATAGCATCTCGATCCAGTAAAATACCGCCTAAAATGGATTCTTCTGCTTCAATATTTTGGGGAGGTAGGGCATTGTTAACAACCATAAAGTTACGGTTTTATAAATCTGGAGTATTTAAGAGACCGAATTATTATACTATAGCGATTGCTTATCTACATCTAATCAATGGACTTAACTTATAAGAAGAAAAAATGAAGTTAAAAACAAAATAAATTAACATATTTGTATGTATAACAGTCTCATTCTTTATAAGAAAGTTTTACTTTATAAATTTTGTTAAATAAAGAATACAAATGGACTATATATAGTTATTAATACAATAATTGTACTACATTATTTAAATTTTCTTAAAGAGAGACTGAATTTAGGAAGAGTGATTTCTAGTAATAGATTATAGTAATACTCAAATATTATCGATACGGTTAAAACATTTTTATATTAAATATATGCATATATCTAATATATTTTAGATACATCAATACTATTTATTTCAAAGCATTTTTCTAAAATTTTAGATAGACTATAATTTAATGTCTTAAAATCAACTATAGAGTAATTTTAATAATAATAAAGATGCGCTACTACGATTGTAACGCACCCTAACTAAATAAACTTCAAAAACAGCAGATTATTGTTGATTTATCAAGGATAACAAAAACATTTCCCTCTAATTCATGAAATTCCAGAAAGTATTAATCGCAGTATAACGGACTTTTTATTCACCTTCAAGACTGGCTAAGCGGGTTTTTAACAACTCTTCTAAGGTTTCTAACGCCTTTGTAAAACCCTTAATTCCTTCATCAAGCTTATCAAAAGCCATCTTATTTTTTTGGTGCATTTTGTCAAAGTTAGCTCGATCAACAAAGATTTTTTCTATCTTCATTTTAGCTGCAACTTCTGGATCTAGTTTTCGAGGTAATTCAGCTTCTGTTAACTGTAGTTGTTCTAAAAGTTTGGGAGAAATAGTCAATAAATCACAGCCTGCTAATTCATAAATTTCTCCTATATTACGGAAACTTGCTCCCATCACTTCAGTTTTGTAGCCAAATTTCTTGTAATAGTTATATATTTGGGTCACAGAAAGTACTCCAGGATCTTCAGCGGGAGCATACTCTTTTCCAGTTTCCTTTGTGTACCAGTCAAGAATACGTCCTACAAAAGGAGAAATCAGGGTAATACCCGCTTCTGCACAAGCAATAGCCTGGTGAATTCCAAACAACAGGGTTAAGTTACAGTGAATACCTTCTTTTTCTAGAACTTCTGCAGCTTTAATTCCTTCCCAAGTAGACGCAATTTTAATCAGGATGCGATCACGTGAGACTCCATTAGCTTCATACTCAGAAATTAAATAGTGAGCTTTTTCTATAGTTGCTTTTGTATCATAAGATAGACGAGCATCTACTTCAGTAGACACCCGTCCAGGAATAATTTCGAGGATTTTCAAACCAAAGGAAATTGCTAGGCGATCAAAAGCTAAAGTAGCAACATCAGAAGCTGAGGCATTTTTACCTAATTTTGTTCGTGCTTGTTTGAGAGTATCATCCACAATTCCCTGATATTGAGGCATTTGAGCTGCCGCCGTAATCAATGAAGGGTTAGTGGTAGCATCGCGTGGCGTAAAGGTTTCAATAGCTTGAATGTCTCCTGTATCAGCGACAACAATAGTAAATTTACGTAATTGTTCAAGTAAAGTAGTCATAATTGCTCCTTATGAGACACCTAATATATTTTTAAGTTAGCTAGTGAAAGCTAAATAAAGGTTAACGGTACCATTTACTATAACTTTATCAGTGGCAACCCTTCTACAGGAATTAATTTCAGGAAGTTCTAATGATTGTTGGAATAATCGAGCTTCCGCAAGTGAATCCCCTCCATTATAAAATAGCGATATGCATCAAACCAGGGGAGATACCCACATTGTTGAAGTATCTAGGTAGAGTAGATGAAGGCAAAATTGTCTATCTAGAAAAGATCGATGAAGCAATAAAGTTAGGAAAAATATCACGGTTGAGATTCTAAACGAATTACTCTGCCATCTCCATTAGTATGATAAACCCAAGTTTTGGACCCATTTGTTACGACCACCCTCCATCCTTCGACCAATACTTGAGTACAAAATTCATCAGGTCTTGCTAGTTCTAAACAATTATTTGTCCAAGTCTTGGCTTCATATATTTTGATTTATAGAATAGAGGTTTCTATTCCAATGAAGTTTGACGCTTTTCGACGGACTGCGTTAATTACTGTTGTTGGAGGTTCACTTTTGGGAATCATAGATTCGGAGGTTTCCACAAGAGTAGTTGATTGAAGTGATAGGATAATGGAAGAGATAGGTTGTTGAGTACATCCCCAAAATTCTAGCTAGGCTATCATACAGCAACACCAACAGAGTTTTTTGATAGCTTTCATTGACTTTTTTCTTATAACTCCTAACTTTTCTCTAGCAATCTAACAACTTTAGTGAAAAGTTAGGAATTATAGTTTATAATACCTTTTTCTGTATAAGTTCTCTACCAATTGCTTTATAAAGTTTTTATCCATGTAGCAAGTTACCAAATGAGATTGGATAATTTGATTGTAAGCCTTCTCAAGTTTATGTGACGTATCGTTAATTTCTTGTTACTCCATCATTGATGATTAGATTATGCTGAATGTGTAGTACAAATAACTGGCACTGTTTTCAAAATTACGTCAAGATATCTAACTTGGAGTTAACTTTTACAAAGCTAAAGATAAATGACTGTGGAGCTGCTATCGCTCGATAACATACAAGAAATTGCGCGTCAATATGGTTACTGGGCAGTGTTTATCGGCATCACCTTAAAAAATGTAGAAATTCCCCTTCCTGGGGAGACCATTACTATTGTCGGAGGAGTACTAGCTGGAAGTGGAGATTTAAATTATTAGATAGTGGTAGTAATGTCTCCTATAGAAGCGGTTATCGGCGGTAATATTGGCTATTATATTATTGGGTTAGGAGGTTGCGCAGTTTTATCAGTATTTAGTCGTTTATTCAGAATTTATCCATAAAAGTTAGAGGCAGCCAAGGCACAATTTGGTAATACTACGATGAGTGCTGTGTTTTTTGGAAGCTTTGTAGCGTTGTTGCGGATTTTTGCTGGCCCAATGGCGGCGGGGATTACTAAAATGCTCTATAGTTGATTTTTGCTATGTAATTTTGGTGGGGCTGTGATTTAGGTATTTTTTATGGTGACTTTATCTTTTTTTGTAGGACGCACTATTCCCCTACACGAATTAACCGATTTTAAAGTACCACTTAGAAGTTGCTAAACAACAAGGTAACACCTGGTTAATTGAACATCTTGAAGCTGAATAGGCGTTGTTACGTTGATTCTACCTTGCCGTGACAGACGTTGGTACTGCCTGATGCAAATCAGAAAGTCTTACCCTAAGTTTTTATGGAGTATGGAGTTGCTACAAGAATTATAATTCTAGGATTTTGGTAGGTAACGCCCACTTTAGGTCTAATCATCTTGAGTAAGTTGGCTAAGACTTAAAAAGGAATTGGATCTTCTTCTTCATGAAAAGTGTTTAAGCTAGGAGCAGCGACAGGCTGTCCTGATTCGGGATAGAGAGAAGATTGGCAAGAATCCCCAGAAACCACATTATCCTCAGAAGTAAACGGGATTGGGGAAGTGGAATAACTATCTAAGGGATAAATATGGGAAGCCACTAACTCAACCCGTTTTTCTTTAAATCCCTCAGGACGGTCAAAGGTACTCATCGAGAGACGACCTTCAATAATCAGGCAGTCCCCTTCTTTGTAGGTATTTTTCATTTGAGTTGCTAAATTACCCCATCCAATCACTTTTATGCTGGAAGCTGAAGCTTCCGGGCGTCTCCCTGTAAACTCTACTAACATTTGAGCAATCGGAGTTTTATTATCTTGAGTATAACGTAATTCTGGGGGACGGATTACTTTAATCATTAAAACACAACTATTCATCGAATCAACTCCTAAACTATCGTTAATCATTAGTGTGAATTTTTATTAAACTTATTTTCGTCGGTTACATACTGACCATTTCTCCTTGTTCTTGCTCAATAAAACTTTGAACTTTCTGACGGTAATCTTTGAGAGACATATCTACCCATTCACGATCATCACTATTAGCAAAAATGTGGACTAAAGGTTCTCCTGCATCCGGTAGAATAAGAACCCAATTATCATTTTGAGAATTAACAACTTTCACGCCGTCAATTAATTTTAACTGTTCTGGGAAGTGGGTTTCCACTAAATAACGCATCAAAGATCCTTTAACTTTCCAAGGGCAGCGAACTGAATAGGACTTATGGCATACTCGCGGTAATTCGGCTCGAATTTGTGCCAATGATCGCTCTTGAATAGTCAACATTTCTATTAATTTAGCAATTCCGAACATTGCATCAAATCCTGGGTGTAGTTGAGGAAAAATAAAACCCATATCCCCACTTCCTCCCAAAGACACATTAGGGTTAGTTTGAGACGCTTCCATCAAAGCGGTGGGGTTGGCTTTAGTGCGAATAACCTTACCATCATGGCGGCGGGCAATTTGTTCGACGGCACTAGATACTTCCACTGGTACCACCACAGTACTACGAGGATAGGCTGTAAAAATAGTATTCACCATCAATGCTGTGAGCAATTCTCCGCGAATGGGTAATCCTGACTCATCCACCAAGATAAATTGCTCCCCATTGGCAGACACCTGAACTCCTAAATTAGCTGTAACTGCTTCTACTACTTGACCTAATTGGTGTAACAAGGCTTCTCGTTCTTCGTTGGAGACCGAGGTTTGTCGTAAACTGGCATTTAGAACCACTGCATCACAGCCAAATTTTGTTAATAGTTGGGGTAGAATAGCTCCTGAAACTCCGTAAACATAGTCAATAACAATTTTCGAGCCACTATGGCGAAGTGCTTCTACATTGAGTTGAGTTTCAAAAGTGTTGCGGTAGTTTTCAATGATTTGGGCGGGGTAAGACATATCACCAATCTCTGAGATTCCAACCCGTCGTAGGTCTTCTTTGAAATAGGCTCCTTCAATTTTCTTTTCCTTAGATTTGGCAATATTAATCCCCTGTTCATCAAAAAATTCAATGAGGATATGATCAGGGCGATCTGGATGAGCTCGTAGGTGAACTCCGCCAGTAACCCCTAATTTCGGGGTGAGAATGCGGGTAATTGGAATGGCTGTCGCTTCTAAGTTTTGAATGTTAATACCTACAGACATCAACCCAGCAATCAAAGAACGGCTGACCATACGAGAGACACTACGCTGGTCACGGGAGACGACGACCTGAGAACCCAGTTTTAAGGTTGAACCATAGGCTGCACCCAATTTAACAGCAAATTCAGGAGTAATGTCGATGTTGGCTAGTCCTGTTACACCCCTTTGACCAAATAAATTGCGATGGGCTATATTACCCCAAATCAAATTGATATTCAAGATAGCTCCCGATTCTATGCGTTTGCTAGGCCAGACGCGAACACCTGAGCTAATCTGGGCTTCTTCTCCAATCGTCGACAATGCTCCCACCACTGCCCCTTCTAGAATTTGGGCACGCCGATCAACCCGTGTTCCCCTAGCAATGACACAAGCAGCTAGATAAGATTCGTCTCCAATTGTAACTCCATTCCACAGAATAGGACGTTTTAGATCTGCCCCTACGCCAATGGTGACATTATCGCCGATTACACTTCCTTTTTCTATAACGACCTGCGGACCAATGCGACAATTGTGACCGATAAGGATGGGGGGGTAATTTTGGCCGTGGGGTCGATATAACTATTTTTTCCCAACCAAAATCCAGGAGATATCTCTTCATAGGCAAAATCTAAAGTCACTTTTCCTTCTAGAGCATCATATTGAGCTTGCCGATAAGCTTCTAAATTCCCAACATCACACCAGTATCCCTCGGCGATAAACCCGTATATGGGTTCACTTTTTGCAAGGAGGAGCGGAAAGAGATCTTTAGAAAAGTCCGATTCTTCATTATCAGGAAGGTATCGTAGAACTTCAGGTTCTAAGACATAGATTCCAGTGTTGACGGTATCCGAGAAAATTTCGCTAGTGGAGGGTTTTTCTAAAAAGCGGTTAATTCGTTGGTGTTTATCGAGAATTACCACTCCAAATTCAACGGGGTTAGGAACGCGGGTCAGGACTAAGGTAGCTTTAGATTTTTTTTGTTTATGAAAAGTGATCGCTTTTTGAAGATCAAAGTCTGTGATACTATCCCCACTAATCACTATAAAGGTATCATCAAGGAGTTCTTCAATATTTTTGACAGAGCCTGCTGTTCCTAAAGGTTGATCATCTTCTACCGCGTAGGTCATTTCCACCCCAAAATCACTCCCATCTTGGAAGTAGTCCCGTATTACATCCGGGAGATAGTAGAGAGTGACAATGACTTCTAGAATTTTATTGCGTTTTAATAAATTAATGATGTGTTCGGCAATGGGTCGATTTAGGATAGGAACCATTGGCTTAGGCAGATTGCAAGTTAGGGGTCGTAACCGAGTTCCTGAGCCCCCAGCCATTAGCACTGCACGCATAAATCCTTATTCTCCTTATTGTTTTTTAGAGTTACTCAACTCGATGGTCGCAAGCAAATATCTTAACTGTTGAGTCTGTTTCAATCTTACTGGTTATCGTCTTACTCTTTGTTCAATAATCAAATTCGTTATCCCGTGAAAGCCTATCTATAGACAAAACATCAGAGCTTAGTGTACAAAAGGCTAGACAGTAATCAATCGAAAACCTTGCTCTCATCCACCGACTATAATAATTCAATGTTTCTTCATAGATTTTTCTAAAATATTTTTATCAAAAATTGCTTGTTTTCAACTACTAGTTAATAAACTTATGCTAATCTCTTCCCGACGAGAAAGGATAAAAATTCTTAAAACCTAATTTTTTAGATAAAAAACAAGTTCTCGCTATTTCATTTAGTCTTAGTGATGGACAAAATAGAATCTTAAAATAGGCCAACATTACAAAATAATTTTGTGAATTTTTCGGATAATCTCCTAATGCTATTGACATAATAATGCCCCAAACTCTCTTGTATTTAAAAATTTTTCTGTGAAAATTTATACCGTCGAGCAACTCATAAGTTGCTTTTTACATTGCACTAGCAACGCGTCCTAGTTTACATTAAAGTGAAAGGAATATATATGATTTTGTCATAAATAAGGGAAACAATAGATCTTACCGCAAAATAGGGTACAATCATGAGGGCAGTTACTCTCTTCAAGACATTTTCCAGGAAGTTTATTATGTTAGTTGGGAGTAAGATAGTCAGATAGATATTATTCCTAAATAACAATATTCAAAAATAGAAATATTCAGCATAGACACAGTAAGGTTTATTAAGATGATGTTCATCATTGAGATGCAAACTGAGATTTACATCTACTCTCCTAGATAGCTAGGTACTTTAAAGCGGTCTAAAGTACCAAAACACTATTCTAGTGTGAGTTTTTACTAAGCAGTTCTAAACCGTGCTAATTCTTTCCCTGTTTTTGCGTCATGAGCGTGTACCGTGCATACTAAACAGGAATCAAACGAACGGGCTACATGACCAACTTCAACAGGGTTTGTGGGGTCTTCGATAGGAATGCCTATCAACGCTTCCTCAATAGGTCCGCGAACATTTTTACCGTCCCTGGGACCTACATTCCAAGTAGTAGGGGCAACGATCTGATAGTTCTTGATTTTACCGCTTTCTACTTCAACCCAGTGACATAAGGCACCACGACTGGCTTCGGTCGCACCCCAACCTCGACCATCTTTGGAAGTCGGTTTGATGTACCAGGGTTCATTGAGTTTAAATTCTCCTAAGCACCGTTCTATTTCCCGATACAGTTTAACAGATTCGTGCATTCGTGCAAACTCTCGTAAATGAATGCTAGGTCCACCCATCTTTTTGAACATATCGAGAATTAATCCATCATGATGTTGGAAGCTTTCTCCCTGTGTACCGCCTGCAACTAACTGACGTGCCAGAGACCCCACTTCCATTCGACCTAAATCTTTGTGACTTACCGCAGTTGACCAGGAATATTTATCTTTATAATCTCCTGTATTTTTTTCTTTTGGTCTAGTTTTGCGATCAAATGGGTGAATATCAGAGTTTCCTTCTTTATACCACGCATGACTGGTATTCTCACGAGCAAAGGTATGGTCTACCATATGATGGGTATCAGAGAAGCTATCATAGACACCTGCTTTCATGATGACCGCAGCATTGCGACTTTCGATGGTAGGCTTTTGATATCTATCTTCGTGGGGGAGATAACCCCAGGTAAGATAACGTCTAGGGCCTTGACCATATTTATCTAAACCAATGTCTATACCCATTCTCCAATAAAAACCAAGGTCAGAATTAGCATGATTAGGATTTTCCTCCAACCATTCCAGGAAATCTTCGTAGGTTTTAATTCTTTCATAACGTTCTAAAGAACATCCTAACCAGACTGGTTCTAACCAATTAGTACGAAAATACTCCATAATACCCCAACCTCGTGTAACATCAGTTAGGGTTGGCGCACACATCACGCCTCCAGGAACCATATAGCTAGAATGAGGCCACTGTCCACCGAAGAGGGCATACAATTCTACAGGTTTAGCTGAGATAGTGATGGCCAATTCATAGGATGTTCCAGTAAATGCACTAAAACGTTTACAGGCTTCTTCGTAGAGAGGACTATTCCTATATTTTTTGTTGGTTAAGTCAATTGCATAAAGAGCATAAAAATGCCGAGGATGACTTTGAAGAGTTTCCACTAATTGCCCTAAATTTCTGGCTAAAATAGCGTTACGGGGAACTTCAGTTTCCCAGATTGTGTCCAAAGCCCAAGAAGCGCAAGTAAGGTGAGATGCACCGCAAATTCCACAGATACGAGGAGTAACAATCAAGCCGGCTTGAGGATCTTTGCCTTTTAAAATTACCTCAAATCCCCGAAATAACTCCGCTTTAGTCCAGGCATCAACTACTCTTCCATCTTCAATGTCTACTCGTACATCCAAATCTCCTTCAACTCTTCCAACAGGAGATAGTTCTAATGTTTTAATTGGCATATTCACTTCCGGAGAAAATTTAACTAATTCAGTTCTAACAGAGCGACTTTAAAGAAGATTTTAGACAATGAACATATCATCATCAGCCCAAGACGGACTAGTATTTTTAGCCATAACTGTCATTACAGCATAATCTTTCTTGTTAACTTGCGGGGGTAAGTCTTTGGGAACGCCCATGACTGTTCGAGTTCTAAAAACTGTTCCTGGTTTCAAATCATAGAAAGGAAACTCAGGTTCGGTACATCCTAAACACGGCATTCCAACACGAGTTTTGGAGGAAACTCTATTCCATAGAATTCTATTACAAGGAGAATGAGTCATGGGTCCACGACAGCCCATGTCATAGAAAAGACATCCGGTACGCTGTCCAAATTCCTGGGTACTCGATTTATAGTTAAAATGCATATTGCGAGTACACCCAGTCTGGGTAAAGGACTTAAAAAAAGTTTCGGGACGATGGAATTCATCGAGAGTGATGTCTCCTACTCGTCCTACAGCCACCGCTATTAAGATTTGGGAAATCCAGTCGGGATGGGCTGGACAACCAGGGATATTAATTACAGGTAAGCCCGCTTGAGAACGATATTCAGCTCCCAAGGCTCCCCCTTTTTTGCGCTTGAGAAATTGGAGTCCAACCGACTCGCTAGGATTGGGGTCCATAGCAGGAATACCGCCATAGGTGGCACAGTCTCCTACTGCAACTACGAACCCTGCAACTTTGGATAAGTCTGCTAACCAGTTTTTCATAGGACGGCCAGCAAACCGGTTCCACTCTCCACTTCCATGAGGGGCATTAACAACAGTTCCTTCAAATACAAGTATATCAACAGCGATTTTTCCACTAACACAGTCATCTAGGAGTTGTTGCAAGCTATCCCCTAATTCTAGTCCCAGGGAAGGATGCCAGAGAATGTTAATATCAAAATCCGTAACTAGGTCTACAAGAGTGGGCTCTTCTGCGTTGAGAAATGATATAGTATTCCCACTGCAGGCGCCACCTTGAAGCCATAGAATATTAGTCATGAGGAGTTCTATCCTGAGGTTTTTAGTTTAAATTAAAAATTTGACCAATTAGTAAGCTAAGCTTTTGACAATTTAATTTTATGAGATAGTGTACCATGATAAACTTTAAATTTTGTTTAAAAAATAACAAAATTTAAAGTTTACTTCACTTTAGAAATAAAAAGTTACCTAGGTTTCTAGCTCCAGACTAATGAAAACTTAAAACGAATGGAAACTCAAAGCCTTCTCATTTTTTTATCTTCTAAAAAGAATTAGAAGACGACGATAACGAGTATTTAAGTTATATAAACAATGAATGTTACATCCTAGGGGGAAGAAGCCAACAGTTTCTGTTACTAAAGCGGTAAATATAAAGTTATAGTCCAGTAATAAGATGAGTTAATCAGCAATATTTCCTAGCTGTTAACGACGCAGTAATTGATTTAGGTTTACTTTAGCTAAAACTAAATCAATTACTGCGTCGTTAAGTTTGCAAACAACTAAGGTAGTCTCAATGCTTGTTCGTTCATTGGACATGACTAAGTAAAGCAGCACCATGCTTTACAATTTAGGATTTTTGTAAAATCTAAGAAAGTAAGTTAAAAAGTATTTAAACTTGTGTGTTCATTGTCATCTTGAATTAATACTTAAGTCAAGGTGGTTTAGGCTCAATTAACCCTTATGTAGGCGTATTAAACAAAATCTAGATTAAGACATAATCAACAATCAATGGTCATTGTTTGTTGATTATGTCTTTTTAAGATAAGAGACCGACGATTGTGAATCATATGGGAAAGCGGGGGGTGAAATTTACCCTAACACCTAAGGTAAATGACAATCCTAGAGGAGATGAGTACGATCACTGAGAATTCCCAAAATTAGATTATTTATAGTATCTGGAATGTTACCAATCATTAGTATAATTACCCCTGCTCTCTCTACATAGGTAAGGGAATACTAATAGACAAAGAACAAGTATATTAGCCGCGATTACTGGTCCGGAATCTCTCACATCATGAGCTAATTCTGTCGTAGAATAGAGTCTCTTTGATTTGAGGACAGTCGTATAAATTATGAATAGTAAGTCATTGATTCTAGAATTATAAAGCAACATAGGAATTGGCTATCCTCCTGACTCAAAGAGTTCTAACTTCCTACTTTTTACTTTAAATAATGACTAGAACCCGTAAACGTTTTGCACAACACTGGTTACGTAATGAAAAAGTCTTAACAAAAATAATACAGGCTGCTCAACTTCAAAATAGCGATCACATCCTAGAAATTGGGCCAGGAACTGGAATTTTAACCCGTCGTCTTATCCCACATGTTCAGTCTACCGTAGCGGTGGAATTGGATCGAGATTTATGTCAACGGTTAGCCAAACAGTTAGGAAACATCAAGAATTTTTTATTATTACAAGGAGATATATTAACCCTAGATTTAACCACTCAATTACAACAATTTTCAAAATTTCAACCCCTAAATAAGGTAGTAGCAAATATTCCCTACAATATCACTGCTCCTATCTTAGAAAGACTACTTGGAACCATTGCTCATCCCCACCATCCCCCATATAATACAATCGTTTTATTGATTCAAAAAGAAGTTGCCCAACGTATTGTAGCTAAACCCAAAACAAAAGCCTACGGAGCTTTATCGGTTGGGATGCAATATTTAGCTCATTGTGAGTATATTTGTGATGTTTCCAGTAAAGCTTTTGATCCACCCCCAAAAGTAGATTCTGGGGTAATTCGTTTGACTCCTAGATCCCTAAAAACTCCTGTTACTAATCCCCAACAATTAGAGACACTAGTTAAAGTTGGATTTGCTAATCGCCGCAAAATGTTAAGAAATAATTTAAAAAGTATCATTGATGATGATAGCTTAATCTGTTTCTTAGAAAAATTAAATATTAATCCCCAAACTCGCGCAGAAGAACTAAATCTAGAACAATGGGTCATTTTAAGTAACAATTGGACCACACTTAATGGGAATCATTAAACAATTATTTATCAGAAAATATGTCAAAAATTACCGGTAAAACAAAATTACTCGGCATTATTGGTGATCCATTAAAACATTCCTTATCACCAGTCATACACAACGCAGCAATTAGTTATTTAGGAGTAGATTATATTTATGTCCCTTTTCCTCTAAAACCCAAAGATTTAACTACTGCAATTGCGGGATTTTCTAGTATTGGAATTGTAGGATTTAATGTTACTATCCCTCATAAGCAAGCAATTATTCCTTTCCTATCGGAAACAACCCCCACGGCTCAATTGGTAGGTGCAGTTAACACGGTTTGGCGCACCAAAACGGGATGGAAAGGAACTAACACTGATATAGATGGCTTTTTATCCCCTCTCCAATCATTACAACGAGACTGGGCTAATCTGACTCCAATTATTCTAGGGAATGGAGGCGCAGCTAGGGCGGTAGTGGTAGGGTTAGCCCAATTAGGATGTCTTAAAATTCACGTTGTGGGGCGAGATCGACAGAAGTTATGGCAGTTTGCACAAAGTTGGAAAAATACTCAACTTACAGCCACTTTAAGGATTTATTTCTGGGATGAATTGTCAGAGATAATAGAGGAAACTGAACTATTAATTAATACCACTCCCATCGGAATGTTTCCTAACATTAATGACTCTCCTATGGAGTCTATACTTTTTGCTAGAATGCCAGAAAATGCGATTGTCTATGATCTGATTTATACTCCTAATCCCACTCAATTTCTCAAGAATGCACAACAACAAGGGTTAATAACCATTGATGGATTGGAAATGTTAATCCAACAAGGAGCAGTTGCCCTACAATTCTGGTTACAAAAAACTGTTCCTGTTGATGTTATGACTCAATCTTTACAAGATTATTTAAACCTTCAGTAGTAATTGATAATTATTTAGTTAAAGTTAGTTATTTTTAATGAAAGGTTATTGATTTAATTCCAATAATCCAACTGGAGGATTAATTTCTATACGTTGATTTTTTAAGTCAACGACAGGAACAATTTCGTATACGAAGGGAATTAAAATCGTATTTATTTTATGGGTTTTAGGTTTATTTTTTTGTTTTTGACAGCGTATTATTTGGGGAGTAGGCTTAGAGACATCTGGTTCTTTTTGAGCATTTTTCTGATACAGTTTAACTTCTAATAGATCATGACCTGCCCATAAAATACCAGTAACATTTCCAATTAGTTCTCCTGTTTTTTGATGATAAACTTCTAGATGAATCAGATCTGATATATGATATTCTTCTTTTTCTATTTTTGGGCGATCACTCCTAGGAACTACCAATTTATAATTCCTTAATGCCTCAGCTTGAGTACGATCTTTCACTTGGGCTAATTTAATAATATATAGATTTTTTCCGGGTACATACCTACCTCTCACTAACTCAACTTCTTGAAGATACGACTCTTGAGGAGACTGTAACCATCTTGCTCCTGGTTTTTCAAATCTTTCTGAAAAATCTGAATCGGAAATAACTCTTAATTCTCCTTGTAATCCTTGCGGTGCAACAATTTTTCCAATTTCTATCCAATCATCTAGATTTTTTGATGTTAAATTATTTTTAGTCATTTTTTGAGATTATCATAATATCTATATTTTTATTATGTTTATAATAAGCCTTTATGCTATTATATTTTTATAAATTATAATATTTTATGGCAAAAAAGTTAGATGATTTTATATTAAATTAATTCAATGACTTTAAAAACGTGGCAGGTAGATTTTTATAAAACCTCTTTTCTAAACGAAGAACATCAGTTTCAATGGCAACTCTTTATTTGTAACGCTCAAGGAAAAATAATTTATCAAGCTATTTGTGAACAAAAAGAAGCTAATTTAAGTTGGTTATTTTCTAAATTAGAATCCGCTATGGAACAAGAAATACCTGATTTAATTCAAGTTTTCCGACCTCAATTAGTTAACTTATTAGTTGCAGCAGCAGATAAGTTTGGTATAAAGGTTGAAGCAACAAGGCGAACACCCAAGCTTAAAGAAATTTTAAAAAAACAAGGGATTAATAATAATTTTAATCCTGTCAAATTAGAACAACCGCCTCCACAGACACTTCCTGAGAATTTATGGGGAGAAAGATGGCAGTTTGTTACCCTCCCTGTAGGAGGTCTTATTGAGTTTTTTAGTGATTGCCCCATTCCTATTGTTGATATTCCTAACCTTTTACTTCCTATAAATTTAGGACTTGCTTCCACCGTAAGAATCCCAGGTATCATTATTTACGGTGGTCAAACCTCAATGTATTTAGCCCGTTGGTTAGTAGATGTTAAACCAGTCGCCTTAAACTATATTTCCACTCAGATAGGTAAATCGGGAGGGTTAGTTTTAGAATCAGATCTAGTTGACCGCTGGATCCTAGCCACTTTTGAAGATTCAGACATGGCTAAAGCGGCACAAAAATATGAATTGCGAAAAAACGATAGCCAAGGATTGCATTTTCTAGTCGTTCAGCCAGATGATTCTGCGATGACTTATAGCGGGTTTTGGTTATTAAGACATGAAGAGATTTAAAAGACTATTTGTATTTGTTGAAAAAAATTGCGGGCTAGTTTGTATATTTTGTAGGGTATGCAAAAGTTTAATGATAAGTGATATACAATTACTCAGGATGTTCATCGTATTTTTATACCCTGCTACCCGATACAAGTATAGTGTTTTGTTTCTTTGATTAAAGAAAACTTGAGAAAAGGTCGCTTAACCTAGTACATTTACTAAAATCAGTTTTTATGTGCGTCAACTAATAACGTGATATTTGGTAAACAAGAAACTAATTAAGTTATATGCTAGTTTCACAGTAATTTTATACATAATGTCCACAAATATGAACTTAGATAAAGACAAGTTTGAATCTACAGATTTATGGGAAAAAGTCATTACTCAGACGAATCATGCTATTAACTGTGGTGCATTACAATCTATCGTAACGAATCATGAATTCATAGAAGATACCAATATTAAATTTTTAGTTAAAATTTTAGATAATTTTTCACAAAAAGAAAATCTCCAGAAACAAGAAACTCAGCAACGTAAAAAGATAGAAAAGAAAGTAGATCCTTTTCTTCCCTATGAAAAAGATTTATTTGTCACTAATCTTTCAGATACTCATCTATGTTTATTGAATAAATATAATGTATTTGATTACCATTTACTAATTACTACTCGCGTTTTTGAAGAACAACAAAGTTGGCTAGATTTCAATGATTTTGCTGCTTTATATCAATGTTTGTTGCATATTAATGGGCTGGGATTCTATAATAGTGGCAGGCTTTCCGGAGCAAGTCAACAGCATAAACATTTACAATTAGTTCCTTTTCCATTAAGTTCTGAAGTAGAAAAAATTCCAATTGAATCAATAATAAAAGATATTTACTTTCAAGATAATATTGGATGTTTGTCTGATTTTAACTTTAGTCATGCTTTAACTAAAATTAACCTTGCTAATGAGAAAAAACATTCTCAAAACGCCCTGATTATGTTAGAAAATTATCAGAAATTATTAATGGCTATTAATCTATCTTTACACCACGAAAAACCAACAGTTGATTATAATCTTTTGGTTACACGGGAATGGATGATGATTATTGAGCGATCACAAGCAAGTTATAAATCTATTCCAGTCAATTCTTTAGGTTTTGCCGGAACATTCTTTGTTAAAAATCAGAAACAAATGGAACAATTAAAAGAATTGACTCCGCTGAGAATTTTACAGAATGTTTCTAAAAATAAGGAATAATTAATGGATTTTAGAGCATAAATGTTAGAGACATTTGTTGTTAAGTTTTTTGGTGAATATTTTTTAGTCGGTTAATAGAGGTTCTCAAAATTATAATTAGTCTATATTTTGATTACTAAATTACTTAGCTTATGGATCACCTATTCCCATTTCTCTTAAAGCAATTATTTTACGTTATGTCATTAACTACTTATGTTCCTACAAACCATTCTTTAAATAAGATAATATCAGCTTGATTAATAATTTTAATTTTAACTATATCCCCTTTCTTACGGTGTAAATTTTCATCCAAATAGGGAGCTAAAAATTTACTAACTTTAGATAAAGTTATTTTTTTTTACTTGTTTTTTTAAAATATTTTTAATTAAAAGTATTTTAAATCCTTTTTGGCTAACAAACTGCTTTACTTTCAGTAAAATTAACTGAGATTCTTTCAATGCTAACTATTTCAACCATTGTTTAACCTAACTTGGAACAGCTTTGAGAAGATATAATTTCGTCTTATTTTCTAGGTTTTACTAGAGTAAAAATCATAAATCAGAAGTAACTAATAACCTAAAAATTAAGTTTTTGGGCTATGAAAACCTTACAAGGGAAGACTTTTAGTTTTTGTTAATTATCTTTTTGTTATATCTAGTCTAGAAGAACTATTTTTATGAGTCCATTTACTAGGGTAATACCAAAGGCTTGTATTCTTTTGAAGTTAGATAATTCTCACATAGTAACCGCATTTAATTAGAAGTATTTTAAAATTTTATGATTATGAAGCAAGTTTTAAAGCTTCAAAATAGAGACTATAAACAAAGCCAATTTTAAAGATATTTAAAATTTCAAGCCATAGTTTTTTTTTTAACTGTTGTATCTGACTATAAGCAACACGACTAATAGTTTCTGTAAATAAAATTAGAAACCCGGCAATTGTAATATCCCAATAGGCTTCTTGTCCTGCAGTTGTAGACACAGCTTGACCAATAAAAAACCCTAATAACAGACTCATTAAACTTAAAGAAATGCGCCTCCAAGGATTAGTAAATAGTTGATTAAGACGGATTTGAATATTATCAAACAGAGTATTTAATCGAGTTTTTTGCATAGTGGATAATTAAGTAGATACTCATAATTCATTGGACATATTGGACAAAAACCATAATATGGGCAATAATTACCATTTTGATAGATATTGCCCACCCGATAATTAGTTTTATTTAGATACCAAGAAAAATACCCTCACCCTTCCTGAAGTACTATTTGGTAATACGATTGAGTAACCACAAAGAGATACCAATTCCGATAAAATGAGCGGTGACTGCTGTTGAATTAGCTTGAATACTAAAAATATCTGCCGCTACTACCAAACATCCTGCGCCTCCTCTTACTGCCCCAGTCTGTCTCACGGATTTCAATAAAACATTACCGACAACAGATTGAGTGCCAACTAACGACAATAGCATTCCGATCAGGTTAATAATCAACCCCCACCGAATCACTTGGACGGTATCGGTTCGTTTGGGACGACGGGTTGGATCGGAACTCTGCAGGAGATTAGCAATTTTGGTATGACGAAAAGAAAAATAAATGCTAATGCCAAGGACCACTAGTCCACAAATAGCAAAAAATATACCAAACCCCGTGCCTGGGTTTTTTTCCCCTTCCCCTAATGAACCGGTTCCAAGGGCTAACAGAGAGATAATACCGAGGACAATTTGCATCCAAAAGCTACGCCATCCCCACCATTTTAAAGTTAAGGAAGCTTCTAACATAGCCTCAGGTAAGGGACGGCTAATTGCTGGGTTTTCGCGGTTGTCGTTCATGGGACGGTTATCATTTTTTTAAGGCAGTGCTGACTCAAAAGGAAGAAGAGGACAGAGGAGAAATTTTATTTTTTAGGGGAGAAAAACAATATTGGAAACCAACTACGGCGAAGAACCTCGTTAGCTAAACTGGGATTTGTCCATTCTAAGATAGTGTTGCGATAATCGGAAGCGATGGCGATCGCGCTAATGTCAAAGTTTAAGGCAGTATCGAGGATTTCTACTAAGGGGTTTCCTTGAGTAACCTTAGTTTTGACGGTTACATTTAGTTCTTCCAATTCTGCTTTAACGCTGTTTAGTTTCTCCTGAGCTTCTCTGTAGTGATATTTTGTAATTTCTTCCGTGCGTTCCCCATCATCAATCACCCATAGTAGTAAGCATTGTTCACAAGAGTTGTCAGGATAGTCTTTCAGGTGATTTTTAATTTTTCCAAGCAAATATTCCCCAGATCGCTTTCCATTGTAAGGAATCAGCAAGTAACGCCACATATGCTGACAACGTAGGGCTAATTCTTCATCAGTGTAAGTGGAGATTAACTGAGGACGCAAAATCATTAAAGGTGTTGAGGTTGATTTGACTAACTCTAGAGTGTGACTCCCAAAAATTTTTGTTTCTATGGCACTGCGGATGGGCATCCCTGTGAGCACAATATCGATGTTATAGGTGTCAATTAATCGCAAAATTACATCTTTAGTTTGTCCTGAGAGAACTTCAACTTTAACTTCTACACCCTCAGGAATTTCTTCTAAGGAGGGTGAGAGAAGTTCTTTTGCCTTAGCAATTTCGTCTTCGTCAACCCCGACAACTTTTTCAGATTGCCAAACCGAGATACTGTGTAAAAATACGATACGTTTGATTCCGTTACTAGCTAGAGGGGAGATGAAGTTAACTAGGCGATGTAAGCCGTCAGTGAAGTCAGTACAAATTAAATAGTTATGGAACATAAGGAAAGGTCTTCATTTTCAAGCAAACCACTCGAAACTACTATAGCAAGAATAAATAGTTATACTGCTGTTATGAACATTAAAGTTCAAGCAAACAAACACACGAACGGTAATCCAGAATCTAGATACTTTCCTAAAGAGGAAATGTACATAGAAAACTATATACATTTTTTCTAAAATACCTAAAGAGAGCTTTTGAAAATTTTCCCTATGAAAACTTATCAAAATTATTTTTAGATTATCATCCCTATGATAATTAATTGAATCTTAAAATTAAATTAGTTGTTGACTTGATTATTTTTTTATGTTCAATAATTCCTTGACAAAATCACAAAGTAAATAAAATATTAGAAATACTCAAAAAAAAATTTACCCTACCATATAATCAACTAATCTTAGCAGATATCTCCCTATATTTGATTATAGTATAAATTTCAGCCCGAATGGTTACAGCTATAAATATTCAAAGTAGATAAAAGCTAATAAAAGTTAACTTCTGTGTTTTTTTATAACGAGTAAGAAACCACAAAAACCCTAAATGAAGGAATAACAAAATAACAAATAAGCTATTAATGATCATCAATTAATGATCATCAATTAATGATCATTAATTAATAACATCTTAACAAGAAGAACACCAAATCCACCAAGCAGCACTAGAGAAAGGACAATTCCCAACAACTGGACTGCTTGTAAAGTGACTAATAAGCTTGAAAATGGGGGATTTTTAATAAAATTCTAAGTAAATGTGTTCATGAATTTTAGAATCAATGATTGATAATTATTTTTTCTCTAGCCAATTAATGACTTTTTTTCCTAAATTAGTTTCATCCAGACGATCAATCTCTCTAATACCAGTGGGACTGGTAACGTTAACTTCTGTTAAATAACCACCAATAACATCAATTCCAACAAAATACAAACCGTTTTGTCGTAATTTTGGACCTATAACCTCACAAATTTCTAATTCTTTGGAGGTAACTTGTGTTTTTTCACTTCTTCCACCAACAGCCATATTTCCCCGAAATTCTTTACCTGTCGGGATTCGATTAACTGCTCCAATAGGTTGGCCATCAAGGAGAATAATTCGTTTATCCCCATCCTTTGCTTCGGGAATAAAACGCTGTACCATCACAGCTTCCTGCCCATAAAAAGTACTGACTTCAATTAGAGAATTAAAATTGCGATCACTAGAATCTAACAGTAAAATTCCTTCTCCTGCTTTTCCTCCCAAAGGTTTTAAAATTGCTAATTTTTTCTCTTCTACGAACTTACGAATAATTGTCTTATCCAAACTGACAATTGTTTCTGGCATTTTTGAATAAAATTGCAGAGTGTACATTTTTTCATTAGCTTCGCGTAATCCTTGAGGAGAATTAATCACTAAAGTTTTTTCAGGATTAATTAACTCTAAAATGTAGGTAGCATAGAGATAGCGAACGGTAACCGGGGGGTCTTTTCTCATGAAAACTACATCCATGTCTTCTAGACACTTCAACACTGTCTCCAAGATTTCATACCAATTGGGAGCCGCTACCCATTTTTGACCTTGTAATTCAACGGGAATTAACTGAACCTGAGATAAGATTGCCCAGGACTTGCCTTCAATAACACTAAGTTGATGCAATTGTGTTACCCAGACTTCATGACAGGCTATTTGGGCTGCTTCCATGATAGCTACTGTGCTATCGTGACCGGGATCTAACTGAGGTAGGGAATCAATAATAAAAGCAAATTTCATTGCTACAAACAATAGGGAATAGGGAGTACTAAAGATCTCGCAATTTATTAGGGTAGTGCTTTCAACAATTTATAATAAACAACAAAACAATTACCTTTTTTTAGAAGACAGAGGATTAGAAAACAGTCAGCTTTTTCCTTTTTAAAAAAGTTTTAGACCTAAATTAATCGTCTATTGGTAAATATTTTTGGATTAATATCGCTAACTTTTCTTGAGTTTTCGGTGGAATCTTATCCCAAGGAGTCAACCTCGCATGTTTCAGAGCATTATGGGCTTTGGATACTGGCAGATTTTTACTCAACCTTCTTACTGTCTCTACAATAACCTTTTGGGCATTAACAGTATTGTGGTTTAAATTGTCCATAATCATCTCAACGGTGACATGATCATGGTCCGGGTGCCAGCAATCATAATCCGTAACTAATGCTAGAGTAGCATAGGCAATTTCTGCTTCCCTAGTGAGTTTCGCTTCAGTTAAATTAGTCATTCCAATGATAGACGCGCCCCAACTGCGATAGAGGTTGGACTCAGCAATAGTAGAAAAAGCTGGACCTTCTATGCAAACATAGGTTCCACTTCTGTGTAAGGTAATTTCAGGTAAGTTAAGACTCTCCACCGCATCCCCTAACATAGCGGCTAATCGATTACAAACGGGATGTCCAAAACCAATATGAGCAACCATTCCTTCCCCGAAAAAAGTAGAAATTCGGTTACTGGTGCGATCAATGAATTGATCAGGAATCATCAAATCACAGGGTTTAATTTCAGCTTTGAGTGATCCTACAGCAGAAGCCGAGATAAGATATTCTACCCCTAATTGCTTCATGCCGTGGATATTTGCGCGAAAAGGCAATTCTGAGGGAATTAAATGATGATTTCGTCCGTGACGAGCGAGAAAGACTACAGGAGTTCCTTCAATAGTTCCTAAAATATAAGCGTCGGAAGGGGAACCAAAGGGGGTATCAAGGTGGACTTCTTGGATATCTCGGAGAGCATCTATTTTGTATAAACCACTACCACCTATTACACCTATTTTTGCTTTAATCATGATTTGCTTAAGAATTGAGCTGAGGACATTATAAGAAAAGTATAGGGGTAAAGGAACTCCAAATTTTTAAAAGTCGGGGTAGTTCTTCCTATTAAACAGCACCTATCAAACAATAGCTAATTTCGATTTGTTAGTGTCACTTGTGATTTCTGCCGAATTGCACCATAAAGATGATTCAAGGCACTAATATAAGCTCGTGCCGAAGCAGTGATAATATCAGTATTTGCTGCATATCCTAAATAGATGCGATCTTCATGGCTTAGGCGAATCGTAACCTCTCCTATGGCATCAATTCCGGCAGTAACGGATTTCACAGAAAACTCTATTAACTCATTGGGAACATTAACCACACGGTTAATAGCTTTGTAAATCGCATCTATGGGACCGGTCCCGATGGCTGCATCCGTTAATTTCTGACCATTAGGAGTCTTTAGGGTGACAGTAGCTGTGGGGACAGCATGATCCCCACAGGATACTTGTACCAATTCTAAACGGAACAATTCGGGGGCTTGTTGAATTTCGTCGTTAATGATCGCTGCTAAGTCCCAGTCAGTAATTCTCTTTTTTTTGTCGGCCACCTCTTTAAAACGTAAGAAAGCGTTATTAATCTCCGTATCCGATAATTCAAATCCTAATTCCTTCAAACAACTACGGAAAGCATTACGTCCTGATAGCTTACCCAAGATAATTTTATTTTTGGTTAGCCCAATTGATTCTGCATCCATAATCTCATAGGTTAACTTGTGTTTTAGTACCCCATCTTGATGGATTCCCGACTCATGAGCAAAAGCATTAGTTCCCACAATTGCCTTATTAGGTTGTACCACCATTCCAGTTAGTTGGGAGACGAGACGAGATGTGCGGTAAATTTCTTTCGTATGAATCTGGGTCAAAGGTTCACTAGAGTCAGGGGAACGACCGAAGAAGGGATTAAAATATTGACGGCGCACGTGCAAAGCCATCACTAATTCTTCTAATGCAGCATTACCAGCCCGTTCTCCGATCCCATTAATGGTACATTCAAGCTGTCTCGCTCCATTCTTAACTGCTTCGAGAAAATTAGCTACGGCTAACCCTAGATCATTGTGTCCGTGAACAGAGATAATGGCCTGCTCAATATTTGGAACGTTTTCTCTAATACTGCCAATTAATGCACCAAATTCACTGGGAGTTGTATAACCGACTGTATCAGGTATATTAAGAGTAGTTGCACCGGCTAAGATCGCTTTTTCGAGGACTTCATACAAAAATTTAGGGTCACTTCGTACTGCATCTTCAGGAGAAAATTCTACATCATCCACAAAGGTTTTAGCGTAAGCTACCATTTCAGGAACAATAGCTAAAACTTCCTGGCGGGTTTTTTTAAGTTTGTATTCTAGGTGAATATCTGAGGTAGCTAGAAAAGTATGTATACGAGCTTTTGCCGCCGGTTTAAGAGCTTCTCCAGCTGATTGAATATCCTTCTTGGTAGCTCTGGCTAACCCACAGATTGTAGGTCCAGTTTTGGTTCCCACAGTTTGGGCGATTTTTTGAACTGCTTCAAAGTCTCCAGGACTAGCATAGGGGAATCCTGCTTCAATGATGTCAACTCCAAGTCGTGCAAGTGATCGAGCAATAATTAGTTTTTCTTCAACCGTTAAACTGGCGCCGGGGGACTGTTCTCCATCTCGTAGAGTTGTATCAAAAATAATAATCCGGTCAGAGTGATTACTCATAGCCCAACTCGTACTAATTTATCAAGGACATTGTCTATCTTCAGTGTCTTCTGGAATTATAGCAATTTCATCTTACATTTTAAGCCATAGATTTTCTTAGCTTGAATACTCCCAATATTTCAGTTATTTTTTTAATCCTTAATCGATTAAAAATAATTCTATGCAATTTCTATATTATTTCTATCTGCTCCTGTGGAAATGATGTCAATATCAAAACGGTTTCAACAAATATCAAGTGTGAGCTTGATGGTAACTACTGATGTCAGCTTACCCTATCCCTCCACAATCCTAACTCAAGGTTTCTATCGTCCCTAATACTATTGTTAAGGTTATGCTAGAGACTATGCTAATTAATCGCTTTCTGGCTTTTTTGCGGAGGTGCTAGAGAGGCAATCAGTGTAGCTACTGTTGAGATTATTACAGCTATTATAAACAAGCTTTATTCTACTTGATAGACAAGGAAAATCTCTCTTGATAAGGATTAAGATAAACTTCAAAATAAATTAAGTTTTAAATAAAAACTTTGTTGTTAATTATAGCAAGGATTAAGGACTTTTATAAGAAGACAGCAACTAATTTTATTTTAATTTTTTTATAGCTTAATAAAATCTAAAAAAATCAACTGATTACAGACAATATTTAGTTTAAAAACCCGACTAAATAATAATTGTTTACTAGATTAGTAATAATTACTTAAATAAATTTAAATTAACACTCTTGATAAGTATCATTAAGACAAATATATAAATCTATCTTAGAACTAAAAAGAGATAGTGTATTTTATCTCTTTTTAGTTCTAAGATAGATTTATTTACATAAGATTTATTATCATTTCCTGAGTTGCCTTGACTTAGTATCTTTGATTGTTTATTCCATTAAATATAGGTTAAAATTGAGCTATTGATTGTGAGCAATATAAGTATTTATTTTTAGTTTTTATTTATGTAAAAACAATATTTTCTGAATCCTGTTTTTATTATCGCAAAGTTGTTATGACTATAAAAATAATTGAGATAATCATACATATTTTATTTTTTTTAAAACCTATACAAAAATATTCTGAACAAAATAACGTCACCAACTTAAGTGGTTGTATATGGATTTCATGCGACTAAACAAGTAACCTATTAATTAAATAATCAAAAATAATTTTCAGTAAAAAATTAAAGATATTAAAAATACTAGTTAAAATATATTTATTTATACTTAAGTACAAATAAATATATTTTATATAAAAATAAAAGAGATTTAATCAAAAAATAAAAAATTAAATAAACCTGAGTATATAAAACGTTGACAGTTCTCTTGAAAATACACTAATTCAAAGAGAGATATAGAGGAATTTTGAGAACAACTCCAGACTAGATATAAATGTTTTTAGAACTAAAAACTAATTTGCTAAAGCTGTATAACAACTGGGTAGCGTGCAATAATAGAAATCCTCACCTAATCCAGCCAAGGAATAGTAGAAGATATTAATAACAAATTGAAGTTAATTAGAAAAAGATATTATAGATTCATAAATTTAGGCTCCAATTTTTAAAATTTAGCATTTTAATAGTCAGTTTTACATCATTAGTTTAATTTTTTCTTGACTTAGGACAAAATGACGTAATTTAAGCAAATCAAAAGTATGTCCTAATTTAAGAGGTAAAAGAGAAATTCCTTCTAATCTAGATTGCACCCAGCCATCGCCCCAAACCCATTCATGATAACCATCAATTCCTTGACTTAGTAGTAATCGTAAGCTGTTTTTATTAGCAATTTCTACTTGATGATGGATAGAAACAAATCCTAGCCAACTAGTAAAGACTACCCCTGCTTCTAAAGTATCAGGAAGTTCAGAGGATAGGGTTTGAGGAATGAGCCATTGACGGAGATTTTTTGTTTTTAGTAAACTATGACTAATAGTACTTTCATTAACATCAACAGCGATGCGTAGATGACTTTCTTGTAAATTTCCCAGCATATGAATTAAGTCAATAGTTGAACAAAGATGAAGCTACCCACTAGTTAAGAGAATAATTAACCAATATTTTTTTAATAGAATTTGATTTGCTTAAACACTTCTAGTTTATCATTAGCTGTTTCTTGATAATTTTTGGGGATAGTAAAAACTTGACCAAGGTTAGCTAAATGATTGGGATTAGATGTTTAGCACATCTATCGTTTAATTTCTAAAAAAGTTTGCTTAAACATGTAAAAAATATAACAGTTTTTATAGGTTTCAATACCGTGTTTTCCTGATGAACTTCCTTGAAACTCCATACATAATTTAAGGATTTATTCCTCTAATTCTTATATCTTTTCTCATATCCCTGCTACAGCATTATAATCAGGAATTAATAGATGTAATTTGCTATCTCTGGTATAAAAACATTAGTGATTTAATAACCCTTATTTTCTCTTAGTTAACCAATTTATCGTTAAATTGTCGCTAATTTAGTCTAAAAAATTTCCTATATTGAACAATATAACTAGGACTAAGCCTATCCATTATAGCAAAGACTACCTTTTGTCCTCTCCAAAATCTTGGACCGCTTTCTACATTATTTAGCTAGCGAAGGTTATTTTTCTAGCTTCATCTTGCTGAAAAATTTGGACGCTCCGCTCTTTATTCACAGGCGATTCTACACGTAGTTTATCTAGTTTTACTAACAAAATTATTTCAACATCTCTGGGACAATTGTTAGTGGCTACTACATCGTTCTACCGCATTAATACAAAGGTTATTCATGATTTCCATGCCTGCTAAAATAATAACTGCACTAACAATATCAGCTACTGCTTGTCTAGTAGCTTCAATATCAGTAAAGTAGGCTAATAAAATACATATTGCTTCTAAGGTCTTCAAAATGTGTAAAGTGATTTCAGTAGCAATTCCTAATATCCCTTCAGACCCAACAAATGGTTCCGTCAATTTATCCCCAGACATTTCGGGAACAGTATTCTCAACTTTTTTCTAAATTTAAGAACGTGAGGATAAACACAATAGATACTGAAATAAAAGATAACAACTTTTGAGCATTTAATTCATTTTGGGAACATTAAACCAGCCATCAACGTTCAGTTATAGAGAGTAATGATTAAATTTACTTATCAAAAAAAGTGGATTCTTCCTTATTGACAAATAGAGTGTATTCTTTAAATGTGAGTGTGTTGTGTGAGGAAATAGATAAAATGGTAAGTTCCCTATCTCGTAATGTAAGCAGTCGGATGGACCGTGTCAGTGCTACGATGAACCCAGGTTTTTTGGGACAATTTGCCCATCTCCCCAATAGCTCTTTATTTGGAACCGATGGCATTCGTGGCAAAGCAGGTGACTTGCTAACTGCCCCCTTTGTCCTTCAACTTGGATTTCGGGCAGGGCAAGTTTTAAAAATGAATCGGGGAACTTCAGGCCCGGTGATTATTGGGCAAGACTCTCGAAACTCTAGTGATATGTTGGCTATGGCTATGGCTGCTGGGTTGACTTCTGCCGGGCTAGAAGTCTGGCAATTAGGTTTGTGTCCTACTCCTTGTGTTTCTTATTTGACACGCACTAGTGAGGCGGTGGGTGGAATTATGATCTCTGCAAGCCATAATCCCCCTGAGGATAATGGAATTAAATTCTTTAACCATGAAGGGACAAAACTAAGTCAAATATTAACACAACAGATTGAAGAAAAGTTACGTAGTAATTTATCCTTATCATTAGATAAGCCTCAAGAATGGGGAAAAACTTACTATCAGCCGGGTTTAGTAGATAAATATTGCCAATTTTTACAGGGTGCTCTCCCGCAAAGTCTAGATTTGCAGGGAATGCGAATAGTTTTAGATTTGGCTTGGGGGGCATCGGTGAATGTGGCTGTTCAGGTTTTTAAATTACTGGGGGCGCAGGTAATATGTTTACACGATTACCCTAATGGCGATTGTATTAATGTTAATTGTGGCTCAACTCATCTTAATGTACTCAAACAGGCAATCAAGAAACATCAAGCTGATTTAGGATTTGCTTTTGATGGAGATGCAGATCGGGTAATGGCTGTCGATGGTCAAGGAAGGGTAGTTGATGGTGACTATATTCTATATCTGTGGGGAAAATATCTTCTTCAAAAAGGAAAATTGCCTAATAATCTTTTAGTGGGAACTGTGATGGCTAACCTAGGATTCGAAAGGGCTTGGAAAAACTTAGGTGGTCAATTTATGCGAACATCTGTGGGCGATCGCTATGTTCAAGCCAAAATGTGGGAAACTGGAGCGATGCTTGGGGGTGAACAGTCAGGCCACATTATTTGCCATCATTATGGCGTGTCTGGAGATGGGATACAAACTGCCCTTCACTTAGCAGCTTTAGTTCGTCAGTCTGAGGAGTCTTTAGCCACCCTAGTAGATAACAGCTTCCAAACATATCCCCAAATTTTACGTAATGTTCGTGTGGAGGACCGCGATCAGCGTCACTCTTGGCAGGAATGTATTCCTTTAAGAGAAGCGATCACCCACGCAGAAATAGGGATGGGGGATACTGGTCGGGTTTTAGTTCGACCTTCTGGAACGGAACCCTTAATTAGAGTAATGGTAGAGTCAGTAAGTGCTAAAGATGCTCATGAATGGGTTGAATATTTAGTCAATGTTGTTGAGAGATATTTAGCCAATTAATAGGTCTACCACGTATGACTTAAGAATCCCAGTGTGATTAGGTTGCACAGTGACTAAAACTATTAAAAATAAGGACCACCACTTTTAAGGGGTCTCTATTCTGAATATTTTTTTTGTACGTTGGAGTTCACATTTACTTATTTACATTTTTAGTGTTTTGAGTGCCATAAAGTCTAGCTTTAAATGCAGCAAGGATTTTTTAAAAGTCTTAATCAAGTGTTTTTAAAACTAGAGTTATTCATCCTATACATAAATGATTCTTGTCTGTCTAAAATTTTACACACAGTAAAAATTAAATCTTATTTAATTTATCGAAATCTATCCTGATGGGTGAGAATTATACACTTAACCTCCTCATGAAAAATTAGTATAGTTAGAACTATTAATCTCAGATAATATGCATTAATTAAAGCATCAATATTTTGGATAACTTGACAATTTTAATAATTTCAAAGGTAATATTTTTATCACTTTGTGACTTGAGTCGCTCAATCTTATGATGGCTGGTTTATACATAAATCTTTGAACAAATAATCGTTGGCTTAGAACTTCTTTTATTCCCCAATAATTAGCTGACATCAAATCGACGGTTTCGACTAGCTGTACTAATAGATTTTCTCTTAATCTTACTCGTCTCAACATTTTATTATCTTAGTACTAACAGTTAAGAGTTTAGCAGTTTCCTTAATTTAAATAAGATAGTTTGGATGGTTATTGATTTAAGCTTACAATACTTTAGATTAGTAGATACTTTCCAGGCAAGTAGAAGTTATGTATTATCTGTAATAGACAAAGTAATTCCTATATATTCGACTAGCTAAAAAAAATTAATGAAAACTAAATTTTAAAAAAATAAAGATGGTTAACTGTAGTTAAAATACTTATAAATATAGTTATTATTAACTCCAATAAATAATCATATTGATAATCATAACTAATTATTGATTAAGTTTTTAGCTTCCATTAATTAGAATTTAATAAAAGCTTTTGAAAAAACCAAAAATCAATAAAAATTACTTCATATTTTATAACTATAAAATCATTGATTGTACCTAATTATTTTAGGGCTTAGCAATATCATTTAATAATCTAATAAATTATTTTTTCTTTTTCAGAAATTAAACTTTTGATCATATTAGTTAAATAGAATATAAAATTGAATGATATAAGTTCTTTTCAAAATAAAAATACTTTGACTTTCTCAAATTATTTATTTTCAATAAAATGATAATTTTTTTTATCTCTAATGTCTTTAACAACTAGCACTCTATTGATATGATTAAAATTTAAAGTTTCCTTATAAATAAAATTAACTATTTTCGATTACATCAATTGTACGAAGAGCCCAAACTAAAACTGTTGACATAATAAGTTTACAATACTCATTTAAAGAGAAATTCTTCTCTCTGTTGTCAAATTAATCTATAAATTAAGAATCAATAAGACTTCCAAAAGGTCGGGGAAAAATAAAGTAATTAGACAAATTTATTTGGTAGTTTTATATTTATTTTGTTATCATAAATAGCTAATAAGTCACCTTAGTACTGCATTACTGTAAAGTGTTTGAATGACTGTATTATCTACATTTAAAATTTTACCTATAAAATCAATATCTTGTTTAACTTCATTTAATAAACTAACACACTCATAACTTTATTCTTAGTCAGAAATAGTTCACGCTCTCATGAGATAAATAGTCAAACATTTCGAACAGACTATCAAAGTTCAGATATTGATTTTAGGAAATAGAATATCAGGTATATAGCTCTCAATGATACTTATACCTTAATCTTTTGGCAAGAATTATGATAGGTGTATCCTGTCTTGACTTTCTCCTCTATTCTAATAGTTTTAAGCTCTCAATTTTTTGCAATTGCTTTATGTTCTGCTTGCAGAAGTCTCATATGTAAGTTTATCTGTCAATACATAACTTCTAAAATCTTAAAACAGTTGGCTTTAAAAACTCGATAACTAGTCGGATATCGGTAAACAAAATGATTTATATTAAGAAGGATAACTAAAGAACTGAAAGCTGTTTTTATGACAACTCACCTTCACTTATGTTCAACTTTAATAGTGTGCTATTACTTATTCTCGTACTCTTATGTATATTTTTATTCTTAATTCTACTCCTAATTAACAATTTTAACAATCAATAATTTCAATGAGAAAGCTCTATTTTTTGGTTCCAGGGACGGGAGAAAAATTTGCTTGTGGCGGGCTATGGGCTGAATTAAAGACTGTTAACCTAGCGCAACAAATTTGTAAATCACGAGTGGTTACCTATCGTCAACGAGAACCGGAAACATTATTTATTGATGATATTTTCCCAGCAAAATGCCTTGAGGATGTTATTTTTGTAATGAGTTGGGGTTTTGATGTTCCTAGCTTAGCGGCCAAATTGAAGAATTACCATATTGTTTATCATGCTCATAGTGTCGGGTATAATTTTATATTACCGCCAAATATTCCCATTATAACAGTTAGTCGTAATACAATGGGTTATTGGGGGCAAAAAGCTCCTCATTCTTTAATTTATTATTTACCCAATCAAATTTCTAATGAGTTTACTAACTTACATATTGAACGAGATATTGATGTTTTAGTTCAAGCCAGAAAATCCTCGGAATATTTAATTAAACAGTTAGTTCCTGAGTTAAAAAAACATTGTCAAGTTTTTGTCGTTGATTCTTATGTTGAAGATTTGGGTCAATTGTTTAATCGGGCAAAAGTGTATCTTTACGATTCAGCAGAATATTGGGCACAACAAGGAATAAGTGAAGGGTTTGGATTGCAGCCAATGGAAGCTTTAGCTTGTGGTTGTCAGGTATTTTCGAGTGTTAATGGTGGATTATCGGATTATTTAGATCCTGGTTTTAATTGTTATAAAATTGCGGGATATTCAACTATTTATGATGTGCAAAGAATTCTCAAAGTCATTAATTCTTCAGCCAATATTATTTTGTTAGAACAGATATTATCTGAATATCGAGCAGAAAATATTATTAAGCGGTTAGAATTAATTTTAGAGGATATAAATTTATTTTTTGACAGCAAGTCTCAGTATAGTAATGATATTCATAAGTTAACTAAGTTAAAATTTACTAAATTATTTCTCAAAAGAGTTTGGAATAAGATACAAAAAATGTAAAATAACTCTATCTCATAACAATCACTGTTACTTTTGTATTTTTTTGTTGTTAGAATAATTAAAATTAAACTTCATACAATTGTCTCATGCATAAGATAAGGTAATCCTTCTTTGTATTGCCAGACTAATTATTCCTATTTTTATTATTTATGAATTAATTTTTATCAGTTCAAATTTAATTTCATTACTACCACTACTGATCCAAATTAATATTTTTTATATATTATTTTTAAAAATTAAATAGATTTAGTCAGTTGAAACCCTTTTTTTGTTTTTCTTTAAGTTAGTTCTTAAGTTTTTGGAAATTTAGTTAAATATTTTAACTTTTCCATATAGATCAGCCTTGGTAATTTTTATCACTTCAATGCTCTAACACTCTTTATATTCAAAAATAAATATAGAGTGGAGAGATGAATAAAGACGTCTAAAAATATTTAGATTGACTATTTTTATGTTCAGAAATTTTATAGAAAAAAGGCACAAATTTTAGTGTTTTGTTGTATAAAAATCTCTACAACAATTCAAGTTTATTTAAATGCTAAACCTAAATTATTTAACTTATAACTATAGCTTTTTTTAAAATCTAACTAGTAATTATAAGAATAAGATTTTCAAATTACTATTTAGATAGTTATTTAATGATCAAGTTAAAAAGGATATTGGTGTAATCTACAAAACTAGAGAATTTATTGGTTATATCTTGATTTGAATACATCTAAATAAATTTAAAATAACGGTGATAATCTAAGCCATCCTTTTAAGAAGTTGCCCTGCATTATTGATGAAATGCCGTATAATATCTGGAATTCTTCAGTATTAGGTTTAAGTTCAATAGCATATTTTAACAAAGTTTCTGCAGCTTTTGGTTGCCAATTATAAAGATAGACAAACGCCAAATAGGTATAGTGATAGGGGTTATTAGGATTAAGTTTAATTAGTTGTTTTAAAGCAGTGATTGCACCTTTAGGATTTTCTTGTAAAACATGAGACAATACTAACCCATAAGTCCAGTCTAGTTCATATTTTCCTGGGTGATGATTTAAGCGATAAGTTAATGATTCTTCTGCTTGTTTAAGATAATCTTGAATTGGATCATATTGGTTAATCCGATCAACTTGATCAAAAATGGGGTAAATTCCCTCTATTCCTTGAGCTAGATTTAAGGAAAGTTGTCTTAATCTTGTAACTAAATCTAATGGGAATGAAGAAATAGGAGAAGCATTATTATCGATGGTGATATTAATATCAGAAACAACGATAGGATAAGTTTCTCCAGTATTACGATTAAGATATATTCCTGTTAACTGATAATCTCCCGAAGGCAAATCTTTAGGAACCATCATCCCTAAATTTTCAATAACTTTAAAGTTTTGTTCGTCTGGATAATTTCCAAACAACATTCCTCCTCCAATTCCATGATCGTGTATCCAAAACTTAACTAATTTTTGAGTTTGGTTTTCTTTTTCTTCTATAAGTTCCCAGTTCAATAAAAGCAAACCTGATTTTAATTCTTTCCAAGATCCTGACCATTCATAAGTAATAGGAATAGGAAAACCTGAAGGAATTCTTTGGGGTATTTTAACTTTATCTAAATTAACCTTATCATATGATTTTAAGCTTTTTTGGATAATTACAGATGGGAGTTGGCGATGATATAAAGTCAAAATATTTTTATCAGATAAATTCCAAGTTTTAACAGCTAAAAAATTTTTATCAGTTTCTAGTTTTTGAGCTAAAGCTAATTGAGGTTTTCTAGTAAATCCATTGTCTCCAGTTTTAGTAACAAACCAATCAAAATATTTTTGATCTTGTTGTATATCTTCTTCTTCATTTCCTAATTCTCGGCCATGAACTTGAAAATTAGCGACTTGTCCATAATAATTAAGGGTATTATGATTAAAAAAATCTGTATTAACAATTACCCCCAAATTAGATATCTGATAAGGATTTATTTCCTGTACAGTTCTGATGAGTTCAGTATTAGGAATATTTTCATTAAGATAGGGACGGAATAATCCTCCTGAACTTAACATTACAGTGAGTTTATCTGTCCCAAGAATAGGAAATAAATTTGTACACATAACCATGAATACAAGTCCTAAAGTGGTCCATTTAACAGGTTCCCATTTTCCTCTCCACTGAATTAATCCGTAAGCTAAAAATATCGCTAAAATTGGTAAATAAGACATAATATAGCGAGTATCTTTGTTTAAGATAGCTGAACAAATTAAGTATGAACCAATAAAATAAATAGCTAACCAAATAATTCCTTGTCTCAGCTTACTTATTTCTATTTCTTGTTTACTTTTAGTAAATTTTCCTAAGACATTTAGTATTAAACCAACTAAAGGAACTACTAGTAATATCCAAGTTACTGCCGAAGGCAAATCTTGCCAATAGTAAGTCCAAGCTGCTAAGGTGTTAAGAGGAGGATCTCCTTCATAAGATGCAGGAATTACATTAGAATTACGAATCGTACTAAACAAATAAATCCAATTAGTTCTATACCAGGGAAACCAAATTATACTAGATATGATAAAACTAATAGTTAATTGTAATATTCTTCCCCACTTACATTGAAAAATATAGCTTATTGCTAACCATAGTAAAGGGGTAAGCAAGAAAAACATGACACTTTGTTTTGTTAACAATGTAAATCCCCAACATATTCCGAAAATAACTGTCCATAGCCATTGTTTATAATAGATTTTCTGGAGTTTCCAAATAGTTAAACAACAAAAACACAGAACTGTCAATGTCATTAATGGAGTATCAATCAAAAATTGTAAGCGGCTCTGATATAATCTAGGAAACAACATCGATAAACTAGCCGCCCACAAACCGATCTGATGATTAAATAGAATTTTACCTAATGTATAAACTGCTAAAATTAAGATACTACTGTAAAGTAAATTCGTGATTAGTGCAGTATCATTACCAACCCCAAAAATTTTTTGAAATAAAGCAGCAATAATATAGGTTAACGGAGGATACTTCGATGATATCATCCAAAAACTTCGCCACCATTCACTATCAAAAAAATGTGGAGATTCTAATGCGTGGAGATATTGGAGAGACTTAGTTAAATGATTACTTTGATCCCAAGGGGGAATAGAATGATCTAAAATTAGCCATATCTGATCACTCAGATTACTGATCAACCAAATTAGTCCTAGTATCATCCATATTTGAGTGGGGCTTAGGAATAGTTTTCGGATGTTCATCTTGATAAGACTAATCGGAGAAGTGATACAATTATTAATGTATTCTAACATAATAGCTAGTTTTGAAAGTTTGCTTATTTATCTAAATAGTATTGAGAAAAAATATTTAACAATTTTCCTAGTTTAGTAGTATTTAAACAAACTTTTTTTATTTTTTTCATTAGTTTGATTAACTCCTGTTAAAGAAAAAGTAACTGATTCAGATAATTAAAGATTTAATATCTAACTAGATCTCGAAGAATTTTTTCAGTGGTTAAACTTTAAACAGAGCTAATTTATTTTATAAATCTAATTATATTTTTATTAACTAACCGAGAACAAATAACTATATTAAATAATGAATTAATATATTTTTATAAACCACTATAAAAGAAGATTAAATGATAATCGTTAAGAAAAAAAATTAAAATAATAAACAAAACTTAGTGTATTGATACTGTAGTCACTTTCCTTGATTTTCCTAATTTAATCTATTTTTATAATCTAATTATAAATAAAAAAAGGCCGCTATTAATATCATAACAATATTATGAATTGTAATGACTTCTATTGAGATAAAGTCTACTAAAAAATAAAAATTTTAAAAAAGTGAAACAAAATCAAAGTAATTCTTGTTGACAAATTATGAGAATAAGTAGAACCAGGAGAAAGTAATACTTTATAAGTATACCTCCTAAGTATACCTCCTAAATATCTCTCTTGATAAAAGATTAGTTTCGATCTTAAAACAAATAAAGAAAGGAGATTTATTTTCTTGGAAAAGTGTTACTTCTTTAATATGTACGCAATATAAAACAATAATTTTATTATATTATTTAAGTTTTTTAAAATGGCTTAGTATAAATATATTTCTAGTTTTTATCGAAATAAACTTTCTTCAACCTAACCCTATGTCACTAATTCATGAATTACATGATACTTTAGCCAGATTTGACACTATCATTGATTTTCTGACAAAAATTAGGTAATAAGTATATTTTTAAAATTTAAAACCCAATTACGGGGATGCGCATCTAAAAGATTTAGTCCAATAAGTAGTAGATTATATCTAGTAGTGCTTTTAGCCCAAAAGGATTTATAGTTATAGATTTAATTCTATTTATAATAGGGGACGTTGACACTCTATGCATCTACAATACTTTGGAGGAGCCAAGCAAGTAGAATGTCCTAACATTTCTGTATTTAAGTAGTCTAACATTAAACACCAGTGCTTTGGCAAATTTAGGGATTAAACCAATATGCCTAATAGTGAATTTTTTACTCAGTTAAATCATAATATCCCAAAAAGTTTAGAAATAATCCATATTACAGTCATATATACTCCCTATTGCTTAATGATTTGACTGCTAAAGAGCCAAATGGTTTTAAAATTAATCTAGGTGATGAAATTTTAACCCTAGTTTTTATTCATGAATAGATGCTTCAAGATATGAAACTTTAACAGCAATTTCTCGAGCCTTATCTGAATCCGTTAATAGTCGTATAAACTATATTAGTAAAATAAACTTATGGACTTAATTCAAGCATCTGAAATAGAATATGTTGATGTCGTTGTTGTTGGAGGTGGAATTGCTGGAATTGCTATAACTGAATTTCTCTCTCGTCATAGTAATTTAACTATTAAAGTTTTAGAAAAATCTCTTAAATTAGGAAACTTAGCATCGGGTAAATTGGAAGGATGGTTTCATACAGGAGCTTTATATTCTGGTCAAGACGATGCCCAAACTTTTATTAATTGTGTCAATGGAGTAGAAGACATAATTAATCTTTATAGTCCCTATTTTCTGGAAAACTGTAATATTAATTTAACTGAAAAATATTCTGACTTTTATAGTCCAAGCATTATCCCTAATTCCCAAGGATGGTTTAATGCTCAACCAGTACATATTATTCACCCCCAAGCTGATGCCCCAGAAATCAGTTCATCTCGTTTGAGAAGTGATAAAGTTCAGATTAATATTCAACTAAATAGGGTCTTAGGTCGCTTAGAAGTTGCCTATGGAAAACAACATAATTGGAAAAATAATGATAGTTGTATTGCTCCCAGTTACGCCCAAGTAGAAAATTATGAGGGGATATCTTGTTCTTTGCGTCAATCAAATGAAACTATTCATAATCTTTGTTCTAAATTTGATAATTCCTATGGAATAAATCCCTCTAATTATGAAATTCTCCATACTCTAGATTGTTCAATGAACACAAGTAGAATTCTCAGAGATTTAGTAGCAAGTTGTCTAAATCAGGGAGTAACCTTTGAAACGGGAGTTACCATTGATAAACTCTTAATAGATCGCTACGGTCCAATTCGTCTAAAAAGTTTGATTTGTAAAACTAAACAAGGACTACTTAAACGAGTGAAAGCTAAGTTGTTTATTTTTGCAGTTGGAGAAGAATTTGAATCCTTTTTAGCCGACTTGCAGGTACGGGCTAGACTAAAGCGTAGTCGAAGCGCTATGGTGGTAGCCTATCCAGCCTTAGTGAATAATAATTTTGTTAGAATGTCTACAAAAAACCGCTTTCATTTCAATCATTTTGTTCAGCAAAGAGAAAAAGGCAACCAAAAATTTGTATACTCAATGTTAGCTAATTCAGGTTATATGAGAGATGAAGAACCAGAAGACATTGATATTGAGCCTATTCTAGAATTAGCAGAGCGTTATTTTGGGCAAGAAAACCTATATAATCGTCAACTTTTTAGTTATGAATGTATGAAAACTGAATTTATTAGTGAAGAAGAACAAAAAAGGCGTTATAGTTACTGGATTGAGTCCAATCCTAAAAGTAATTATTTATGTGTTCTTCCTGGTAAATTTTCTTTTTTCCCTACTGTTGCCTACCAAGCTTATCAGCGTATTAAAACTTTGATTAACTTCGAAGAATCTTCTCCTAAAATAGCGTTTGATTCTACAATTTCGAAAGAAGTAAAGGAACAAGCAAAAACTTTAGTTGCTGACTCTTACCCTCTACAAATTTTAACTGTTAAATAGTAAAAGTTATAGTTTTTAGATTGTTAATTTTACTTTAAAAACTAGAGTTTTGTAATTGTGTGTCCGAAAGCTTGTACAGGTAAAAACTATAAGTACTAAGTATTCTGGTTTTTACCTGTAATAGTTAGGATATACAAGAACAGTTTCTTGAGATGGGGCAAACATCTGACTGAGGAGAGGATTGCTTCTGGGTTGAAGAGAAAAAAATATTTGAATTTAAGCAAAGCTCCTTGAGCCATAAATCTAAAACAGTGATATTTGAAGAATTGACTCACTTCAGGAAGTAGAGTATGTCAACTAAGTTGCCTGAATATGACATGATATGAAATCAGAGTCAATCACCATTTAGGAGTCTATGAAAATACCCCAATTGATTTTTAACGTACTGGTTATTGGAAACATTATTGCTATCACTACAGTAGGTTCAACTCTCACTCATAGAATTTTACGGCTATTTAACTTTGCCTACGCTGATTTTTATGACATTGGGAGCTTATTTTACTTAGCTTAGATAGCCAAAATTGGCGGGCTTAATTTGTAGATTTCGATGATTATAGGGTCTGTCGGAACCATTGTTACTATGACTATCGCGGAATACCTACTGTGGAAATCAATGCGTGATCGCTGCGTGACTTCCACCACTTTAATTGTTATTTCTATTGGACTAGCATTGTTTATTCGCAATAAAATTTTAAGGATCTGGGGAGGAATAATCAAAGCTATCAAATTCCTCTTGTCCCTGTTCAAGAATTTTTAGGAATTAATGTAGAAAAAGTAGTTTTCTAGACTTGGGTAATTACGGAAGGACTGACTGCTTTAGGAGTAGCTATTCATGGACTAATTTGTACCATTAAACCGATTATGGGGTCATTTTTGGTGGATTAGTGGTTGGTATTCTTCAAGAATGAAGTGTTAGTATTTCCTGGCTATTTGTTGATGGGGATGTACAGGGTTATTTTAAGGAAATAATTAATTGTTTAGACTATCTCAAAAATTATTTGGTCATTAATGTTATTTAGCTATTTCCCATTAATGAAGTCTCTCGTAATTAATGATGGCTATGATATCAGTGACTATTTTTATATTTGTCTAGTTTGTGAAAAATTTAGAATTTTAAAAAATTGTCTCAAAATTTTTGTTAGGTTAATGATAAATTATTGTTCTAATCAACGTTCTTAGTTTTTAAAATTAAATCAAGAAAAAAATAATTTTAAAATCATTTTTTTCTATGGCAATAGCCCACACTAGGAGAAAAATTTTTCAAAGAAAAGTACATTTTCATTCAAATGCTTCTAGTTGTTACAGCAAGCATAGATACTTTCGCTACGATCTTTTGAAAATTATTGTAAATATGATTAAATTATCAAAGACATATTGATGAACAAACTGTGTCTTCACATTTTTGATTGTTACATAACAGGTTTAGTAGAAGCAATTAAACTTATTTAATAAAAAAAAGGAAGTAAACTAAATATTTTATGGATAGGAAATAGCGTTAAATAAAAGTTTATAAAATTCTTGAAGAGATGTTTAAAGATGAATAGTATTTAGCTGAGGCAGTTAAATAAAATATTGCTTAAAAGATATTCATGGAAACAACATAAATTAAATTTTTATTGCCTAAATATAAGACTATAAAATCAAATATTTGATTTTATAGTCTTATATTTATTTAGAGTGACTTACTTAAACCTAATAAATCATAAAAAATAAAACATTACAAAATAACAAAACACACTATCATTTCAAAAATACTATTGACGACTATTTATTATTTACTATTAAAATTGCGATAAAAACCGCATATCACTACTATAGAAACGGCGAATATCATCAATTTTGTGTAATACCATAGCAAATCTTTCGACTCCTAAACCAGCAGCAAACCCTGTATAAACCTCTGGATCATAACCCACAGCTTTGAGTACATTAGGATCAACCATGCCGCATCCCATTACCTCCAACCATTCCCCTTGCCACTGTACATCCACTTCTGCTGAAGGTTCGGTAAAAGGAAAATAACTAGCACGGAATTTAACAGGTAATTCCTTCCCAAACATTTTTTTTAAAAACTCTTTAATAGTCCCTTTTAACTTAGTAAAAGTTAACCCTTTGTCTACGCTTAAAATCTCCACTTGGTGGAATACTGCTGAATGGGTTGTATCCACCGTATCGCGACGATAAACACGTCCAGGGGACACAATACGGATGGGAGGTTTATGAGTCTCCATGTAGCGAATTTGTACAGGAGAGGTATGGGTTCGTAACAAACGACCATCAGCTAAAAAGAATGTATCTTGCATATCCCGCGCAGGATGATCAGAGGGAATATTCAATGCTTCAAAATTATAATAATCGGTTTCTAAATGAGGCCCAGTAGCTACACCATACCCTAAACCAACAAAAATATCTAACACTCGATCAATAGTCCTATTAAGAGGATGAAGACGACCTAGAGGACGACTGGACCCAGGCATAGTTACATCAAGGCTTTCTACAACAAGTTGAGCTTGAATCTGAGCAATTTGTAGAGTTTGACGTTGTAGATCAAGATTAGTTTGTAAAGTTTCTTTGACTGTATTAGCCAAGGCTCCAATACGGGGACGTTCATCCTTACTTAATTTACCCATCCCTCCCAAAATTCTGGAAAGTTGCCCTTTTTTACCTAGATAGCTAATGCGAAGTTGTTCGAGATCTTCTAAATCTGTGATGGACGCGATTGCCTCTTGTGCTTTGTCCTGTAGAGTTTGTAATTCCAATTCTAAGGTATTAGAAGTTGTAGTCATGGGAGTAAAGTTAGAAGTTAGTAGTCAAAATTTATCTGAGGAATATTTTGACATTTATCATTTATACCCTAGTGTATCGAAATTTTGCCTTGACTCTTGTTTTAATTTCACCTAAATCATTATCACACTGAAACTTGATGGGAGGATTATAGTTAAGATACATATCTCAATTGTTGCGCTGTAACACTGCCTATTAAGGTTAGTACATGGTTAAAAGCCATAACTTTGTTGTACTTAAGTTTTACTTTTGCCTTTCTTTTCTCCCTTTCAAGTTTGATCATGGAACCTTTAAAATTACTTATCTGTAATGATGATGGTATTTTCTCTCAAGGTATTCGCACTTTAGCAAATACCCTATCCCAGGCAGGTTATGAGGTAACGGTAGTTTGTCCTGACCGCGAACGCTCAGCGACTGGTCATGGGTTAACCCTTCACCACCCGATTCGTGCCGAGATAGTGGAAAACCTTTTTGATACCCAAGTGGTCGCTTGGTCCTGTTCAGGAACGCCCTCAGACTGCGTTAAATTTGCTCTCAGTGCTGTGTTGAAGAGCCTTCCTGATGTGGTGATTTCAGGAATTAATCACGGATCTAATTTAGGTACTGATGTATTGTATTCGGGAACAGTTTCAGCGGCTATGGAGGGAGCAATAGAAGGAATTCCCAGTATTGCTATAAGTTTAGCTAGTTTTTCTTCAAAAGAATTTCAACCGGGAGCCAATTTTGCTTGCACGTTAGTTCAACAATTAGTTAGTCACCCATTACCGAAAGCAACCCTTTTAAATGTGAACATTCCTCCAGTCTCTCAAGATGTGATCGCCGGTGTGATGATCACCCGCCAAGGGCTACGCCGCTATGTGGAGCAATTTGAACAGCGTATCGATCCTAGGGGAAAAAGCTATTATTGGCTAGCCGGGGAGTTAGTCACTGAAATTGAACAACCCGAGCATCTTCATCTTCCATCAGATATTCTTACAGATGTCCAAGGGATTCAACACAATTACATTACCATTACCCCGCTACAGTATAATTTAACAGATATCGAGGGATTTAAGTATCTTTATAAAACCGGTTGGTTGGATACCTATCTAAGTTAATTCTTGTCAATAACTAATGACATTGTGTGATATTCTGATCAACTATCACAGTCCTATTCAAGATCATGTCCTCGTTCCAATTTATTCCAGAAAACGAGCCAGAAGAAATTGATAGTGTTACCCTGACTGATAACGAGGGTCGCACTTTAGAATGCTATGTAGAAAACGCCCTGGAGGCAGAAGATGGAACTTATATCCTTCTTATGCCTGTGGATATTCCTGTTGTTATTTTGGCCTGGGATGAGCTATCAGAGGAGGAAGACGAAGACCCCAATGTTATTCTCTTAGAAGACAAAGTAGAAATCCAAGAAATTTTTCCTGATGCTAGGGCTGTTTTAGCTGAATTAGATTTAGCTTTAAGTTTTACAGCTTTCACTTTAACGGTTAAAGGAGAATTACCTCCCATTGAAGATGATGGTATTCTGAACCTTGAATTAGATACTGAAGAGCAACCTTTAGACTCAGAAGAATTACAGTTTTTAGCGGGATTTTATCACAAAAAACAAAAATATTCTGTTTATACTCCCCTTGCGCCATTGTTATTTTTAGCTAAATATGACTTACTTGGACAAATATCTTTAGTCTCTCCTGATGATAAGCAAATGCAGCCTATTTTGGAGGAGTTATTATTTGATGATATGGAATAGTTAATAACGTGAGAGTTAATGTTTGATAGTCTAACTGATAATTGTTATGAAAGACTGGGATTTTAGTATACCTCCATCTTCTGACTTGGGAGATCGTGATGTTCCTTTTGTGGGAAATAATCTCCTCGGAAAAAATATTGCCTTATTGATTACTGGTGGAATAGCTGCTATGAAAACCCCCTTGATTGCACGTGCTTTGCGTCGAGAAGGTGCTAATGTTTCAGCTTTTGTCTCCAAAGAAGCAACTCGATATGTTACTTTAGATGCTCTAGAGTGGAGCACTAATAATCCCATTGTTACTCAGTTAACACCAGTTGCTGAACATTTAAGTGATCGCACTCCCTTTGCCGTCTATCTTGTAGCTCCTGCTACCTATAATACTATTAATAAAATGCGTTACGGTATTGCCGATGGGGTGATTACCTCTACCTTAGCATCTGCTTTAGGACGCATGGAGAAAGGGAAAACTAAAATTATGATTGTTCCCACTATGCACGGCAGTTTACATAACTCTATTTTAACAGAATCTTTAAAATTCTTATACAATTTAGGGGTAAAAATTATGCCGCCCAGACAAGATTATGGTAAAAATAATATACCACATGAACAAAATATTGTAGTAGAAGTTTGCCGTTTAATTAATGATTCTCCTTTAAAAAATATCCCTATCTTAGTTACAGCTGGACCTACTCCAGTCCCCATTGATAATATACGTCGTTTGACTAATCATTTTACGGGACAGTTAGGTACAAAAATTGCTAAAGAATTATATTTAAAAGGGGCAGATATAAATCTAATTCATGGAGAAAGCTCTTACACTCCCCCTGATTACTTACCGTATCAAATTGTCAAAACTTATCAAGACTATTTAGAATTAGTAATAAACAAATTAAGCAATAAAAATTATATTTGTGGAATTTTTTCAGCAGCAGTTGCTGACTATCAACCCCAAAAAATTATGCTTGGCAAAATTCCTAGTAAGGAAAAGTCAAAATGTATTAAGCTGATTCCGACCATTAAAGTGATTGAAGAAGTTAGACAAAAGTTTCCTAATCTTTATATGGTGACATTTAAATATCAAGAACAAGTTAGTCATGAAGCTTTAATAGAAGTTGCTAGTGCTAGAATCAAAAAGGGGTATCAAGTTGTAGTTGCTAACCGAGGGGAAGAAATGAAAAGTCAACAAGAACATATTGCTTATTTAGTTACTCAAAATGAGTCACCTCAAAAAATGATAGGAAAAAGAAGAATAGCCACGAAAATCGTTGAACATTTAGAGAATATTTGTGAATTAAGATGGAAATAATTAACATAGAAAGTTTTACAAAACAAATCAGAGATTAAATTCTTAACAAGAACTAGCTTTTCTCATATCTTGACAATGATATTTATAAGTATTCCCTTGATTTTAGTTGAATTGAAATAGTAAAAGATGCAGATAAATTACAAAAAATTGGAAACGTATCATTATATCTTGAATCGATAAGTTGAATATATTCTTGTAGAGAATTCTTATTCGGTCATGATGATAGAAATAACAAACATAAATTAGTCAATGGAGAATTAAAACTGATACCTCCTTCTAGTAATTTATACTTGCCTTTTTGACCAAGTAGAAATTGATTGCATTTAGTATTAATGGAAAGTATAGAGAATATTAACAATAATTATTTTTATCAGTATTCTGAGTATGTAATTATCAAAAATTACAAATATTTAATTTTCAAGTTATGAGTCAAAAAAATAGTATTATCGTCATTTTTTTTTATTTTATCAAGTTTTTATAAAGCTACATAATGTATATAAAATATTTGTTAGTATCAATAGTAAAATTAATTTTTAAGTCGATTGATATTTAATAACTATAATATTTACGGATCTTTATCATATGCCAGCAAAATCGAAAAATATGACAAGATTAAATGGAAACTATTCAAATTTAGCTCTCCCTTACTAAGATTAATTTTAATCTATTTTAGAAAAAAGTGTATTACCTATTTACAGTAAGATTGCCTGATTTGTAACCCAACTTTGTTAGTCTCAATTTCATGGGTAAGTTCAATAGCTTACACACAATGTTTGATCAATTACAGAAGATAAAACTATCATGGAAAAAGTATTTTTTAAAAAATTAGTCATTACCAGAAATAGTTTTCCAATACAAATATTGGTTAATTTTTTCTAATTAATCTAAGTCACCGTGGAACTTCAAGGGCTCAGTAGTTTTTAGAAACGTTTTAGGTTCTTAGGCTTCATTAGGCAGAATACTTTTAATGATGCCTAATGAAGCCGTATTGAGAATATTTTTATTATGAGCGTAGTTGCTCGGCAAGTTTTTTGGACCGAACCATATAGTTGATGATCTACAATTACGCGGTATCATGCGTTAAGTCATAGGTATCGAATAAATTAGGTAGCCGAGCATCTAAAACATAAGAGATAATTACTAGAAACTAGGCATGATACGTGTATCACAGATTGTCTTACTCTATCATCCTTTAACCCCACTTCCTACATCAGTGGGAATAATGTATTTTTGCAAAAATACGAATAATAATAAGGCTGGAGCAATAGAAATGATTGAACCGGCTGCAATTAATCGCCAGTCGAGATCTAAAGCACTGGCTAATCTAGCAACGCCTAGAGGAAGAGTATAATGCTCAGGGCGATCAAGAATAATTAATGGCCACAAAAAGTCACTCCAAGCTCCAATAAAGACAAAAATAGCCAGAGTAACTAAAGCTGGACGTACCCCAGAAATCATAATATGCCACCAAATGTCCAATTCTGAACAACCATCAATACGGGCAGCTTCTTCTAACTCTTTGGGGACGCTTTGGAATGCTTGACGTAACAGAAAAATACCAAATGCTGAGGCTAAATTTGGGAAAATAATTCCGAGATAAGTGTTACGAAGTCCCAATCGTACTGTCAAGATATACAAAGGAATCATCACAATTTGAAAGGGAATCATAATGGTGGCTACAATGACTACAAATAAAAAGTCTCGTCCTCGAAAATCTAGTCTAGCGAGGGGATAAGCAGCCAGAGAACAAAATAATAGGTTTAAGCTGACGGTTAAAATCGCAACCACGGTACTGTTAAATAAATAGCGTCCAAAAGGGTAAGTTTGCCAAACTGATCGAAAATTATCCCAGGTGGGTTTTTGGGGAAGTAATTGCCAGGAAACGGTAAAAATATCTTCTGTAGGAGATTTAAATGCAGTACTCAATAACCAGAAGAGAGGAAAAAGCATTCCTAGGGCGATGAGAGTTAAAAGTAAGTAGCGAATACCAGTTTTATTTAGAGATTTACAATTTACCATTGATGAAAAATTAACGAATTTAAGTATATGTTAGATTTTTTGGAAAATTAGTATCAGGCTGTATGAGCAATATTTGAGCTAAAATATTGTATTAGAATCCAGGTTTATAGTCAGTCTTTTAGCGCTAAAGCGGTAACTGCGAACTTAATATATAAACTAATATAATTGGTTCTAAAACTTAAATGGCAATACTATATTTTTACTTTTTATTATAAATGCTTTACTTTTTTATCAAACTATTTTTAGAAAAAAGGAGTGTTCATATTGTCCACAGTTGTACCGTTACTATCGAATAGTGATACCTTAGAAAGTTATCTGAAGGAACTTCCTTCTGAACCAGGGATATATCTAATGCGTAATGGAGAGGGAGATATTCTCTATATTGGAAAGTCAAAAAAACTGCGATCACGGGTTCGTTCCTATTTCCAAAAATCACAATTTCATATGCCTCGTATTGCTTTGATGCTTCAACAAGTGACCGATATTGATTTTATTGTCACTGATACAGAAGCTGAAGCATTAGCCTTAGAAGCAACCTTGATCAAACAATATCAACCATATTTCAATGTTCTCCTTAAAGATGACAAGAAATATCCTTACGTTTGCATTACTTGGTCGGAAGAGTATCCCCGTATTTTTATTACCCGTAAACGACGATTAAACAAGGAACGTGATCGCTATTATGGTCCTTATGTAGACACTCATTTGTTACGATATACCTTACGGTTAGTTAAACAAGTTTTTCCCTTACGTCAGCGTCCCAAACCTCTTTTTAAAGATCGTCCTTGTCTTAACTATGAACTTGGAAAATGTCCCGGGGTTTGTCAAGGATTAATTTCCACTGAAAATTACAATAAAATTGTAGCAAAGATAGCGATGATTTTCCAGGGAAGGACAGCAGAATTAATAGCAATTCTTAAATACCAAATGGAAAAAGAAGTAGTCGAATTAAACTTTGAAAAAGCGGCTGCCATTCGAGATCAACTTAAAGCAATAAATACATTAACAGTAGATCAAAAAGTTTCATTACCTGATGATACTATCTCACGAGATGCTATTGCTTTGGCAAGCGATACTAAACATTGTTGTATTCAATTATTCCAAATTCGTGCTGGTCGTTTAGTGGGACGGTTAGGTTTTTTTACAGATGTTGATTCAGGAATTCCTGGAGCAATTTTAAAACGAGTTCTTGAAGAACATTACTGGCAAGCAGATGGGGTAGAAATTCCTAATGAAATTATTGTTCAACATAAGTTACCAGAAATGGAGATTTTAGAAAAATGGTTAAGTGAACGTAAGGGAAAAAAAGTATCTATTACTGTTCCTCAACGGCAATTAAAAGCCCAACTGATTGATATGGTAGAACGAAATGCAAACTATGAGTTAGAACGTACTCAACGAACAGTAGAAAAAAATCTAACGGCAATGGAAGATCTTACACAAATGTTAGGTTTGCCAGAGTTACCACGACGTATAGAAGGGTATGATATTTCCCATATTCAAGGGTCAAATGCGGTTGCTTCCCAAGTAGTTTTTATTGATGGAATTCCTGCTAAACAACATTATAGGCATTTTAAAATTAAAAGTCCTACGGTAAAAATTGGTCATTCTGATGATTTTACTAGTATGGCTGAAGTTATTAGTCGCCGCTTTCATCATTATCAATCTGATAGTGATGATCGTCCTAATGTAATTATGATTGACGGAGGAAAAGGCCAACTCTCAGCCGTCGTAGCTGTGTTAAAAAAATTAAACTTAATGGAAGAATTCCAAGTAGTAAGTTTAGCTAAACAAAAAGAAGAAATTTTTCTTCCTATGGAGTCTAAACCATTAACAACTAACTCGGAACAACCTGGGGTTCTCTTGTTAAGAAGAGTACGGGATGAAGCTCACCGTTTTGCTGTTAGCTTTCATCGTCAACAAAGACTAAAAAAAAGTAGGCGATCACGATTAGATGAAATTCCAGGGTTAGGATTTGAACGTCAAAAATATTTGTTAGCCTATTTTCATTCTATTGATTATATTCGGGAAGCTTCTGTAGAAGAATTACAACAAGTTCCCGGTTTTGGTAAAGCTTTAGCTAAGGAAATCTATAATTATTTTCATCCCCATTAACTTTAATTTTTATATGCTGACCCGTCCCAACGAAATAAATGTAGCACGCCATAGATATCAATATTTTCTCACTAATAGAGTTCTCCTATGTATAAAAAATAGATGATGCTAAATAGCTAAGCATCAAAAATATTTTAGGATTTCTGTACTTTGCTGGAGTCTACAATTTTTTCTATTGAAATATAGAAGGATTATTTAGCAAGATAAAAATAGTTATTTTATTCCTCAATAGCTCATTGTCTCACGGAAGATAGAGCTAAATACTATACACAAACATCAGCAATGATTGCCGCATCCAGTAAAAATTTTAAAAGAATAAGATTACTTAATATTAGTTTTGAGTTTTAGCTTGTCACATAAATTTTAAAAAAACTAGTTAGCCTTAATAAAATTTATTAAAGTCCTACATAAACATTACAATAACTTAGTATGATTTTCAATCAACTACTGTAATTAATGACAAAATTAATAATAAAAACGATTATCATGCAAAGTGATACCACAATAAAAAGTTTACTCACATAGAGTGTGAGTAGTGACATGCTCAGGATCATTAAATTTGTTCGACAAAAGTTTAATGTCTTTCGTTCTCGACAGTCTTGGCTTATTTTGTTGGACTCGATGGGGTTTATAACCTATTTAGATTTTGAAGGGTTAAGACAGTCTTCATTACAAGTACAATATGTTTCAATATTCACTTCTGGAAATATTTGGCAATATGCCTCATTTCCAGTAAAAAACTTTCGAACATACACCTCTGGATATGGTTATCGGACATCTCCAATTCCTGAAGAAACTTAATTTCATCGAAGGTTAGATATGGCTGCCCCTTGGGTAGTTATGTGCGACATTGGTAGGTAGGTCGAGTGATAAGTTTATCCGATCATATTGCTTGTGGAACGATGATTAAAATTTAATTAGGACAGTGGCAACATATTTACTGCCATTTCTGCCATTTGATGGGATCAGTTGAAGACACTGCTTAGGGACATTATTTGATAGATTGAGATGGGGGAATTCTTATTTGGCAAGGTCAAGAAATTCCAGCAGGGGTAAGAATTGATCGTGTTGGGATGACTGGCCGAACTACTGGATATCATTTACATTGGGGATTAAAACATGAATATCAATATATTAACCCTGGATTAGTAATTCAGGAAATGTTTCGCTATCAAGTATCTTCTTGAAGTCCACAGTAATAGTTCGGGTTTATCTCTAATCACAAACCGGCAAATCGAAGTTGTTCTTTTATATAAGAAATTACTGTTACCATTATGGGTGTTTAAATTATTATTTAAATATTTATCAATTATAGATATTAAATATTTACTTATTCTAATATTTCTTGCTAAAAAACTTATCTATAGCTATAAAAAACATTTAGTAGCTATTATCAATAGATAGTTGCTAAATGTCTACATTAAGACATAATATTTACTGAATTTTTTTATTTAAATATTAAAGATATAGTCTTTTCTTTTGGGCATATATCTAGTTATTTGAGTATAAATTCATATATCTATTAATATTCTTTTTAAGAAGATTTAATTTACACCTTAAAATTCAAGTCAAAATATAATTAAAACTATAGAAAAACTCATCCTTAAGATGATATTATCCTACCATAACGAGCTATAGATTCACCCTTTTGCCAAGCCCACATTTGATCGCCTAAAGAAAAATGCCACCATTCTTTAGGATGACGACAAAATCCGGCTTGACTCATAATCTTATTTAAAATTTCTCGTCGTTGATGATAGGTTCTTCCCGTTTTAGAATTATTATTAATATAATAATTAGGGTGTGATCGCTCTGAAATTTCATCAATTTCTCCCCCCATATTGAGAGAATTTCCTTTATTATCAACTAAGGTAATATCAATAGCAGCCCCGGTACTATGGGGAGGAGGAGTCGCATGATTATCACTAGGAATTGCCCAAATTTGATATACTTTTTCCCAGATAGTTTGTTGTTGCTGAAGGGTTAATTTTTCTAGAATTAACCTTTGTTCCTTAATAACTAAATTAAAGGTATAATCGACCATAAATTGTTGCACTTGTACAGGTCGATAGGCATCAAAAATTTGTATGTTCCATTCTGGATACTCTTGATGTAAATAAGTTTTAGCATTTAATAAAGCATTCAAAACCCCTTTACGTAAATAATAAGGAGATTTTTCTTGATAAATTGCTCCTAATTTTTCATAGGGATGGGGTGATTCTATAAAAAATTGTTCTAGGGGAATAGTAACTAAAGGCTCTCTACAATCTTGGATGACAATGCTATGATAAGGCTTAATATTCATATATTTACTATTAGTAACTAGTAAAAAATAAGAAAAGATAAAAAAATAAATCAAACACCATAACTTCACTGTGCAATCTTATTAAAGACTATCGTAAATCTAAAAATATTGCTATCTTTAGGATAACAGCTTATAGTCTATTTGAAATAATTGACTCAGTAGTTCTTTATCTCATAGAGATATCATCGATAATATCATTAATAGTATATCTAATCACCCCTTAGATATACCTTTCCAGAAGCTAATGCAATATATCTCCACTATTCATCTTTTGTTATTCAAAATTTTGATTTATTTTTAAAATAACTATTAGTTAGATTTTTAAATTTAAATATCCTATTTATATTTTGGTTAGTTTTTAATGCCATTAGGTTATTTGTATATGATCATATTCTCTTTATTTATTGATTAAAATTTAATACTTATTCTGTCTTCTTCTGATGAAAAAATTTAGGTAAAACTGCTAACTGAATTTCTGAAAAGATTAAGAATTATACATGTACTTATCCAGAAGTAATTTTTTTAGTATCCTTTTTACTGATTTTATTTTTCTGTTTTAAACAGTTTAAATATTTAATTAATATAGTGTTTAAAAAGTAGATATAATGTTTGTTGTCCAAAATAACTATTGTGGAGACAGGAAGTCATCAAGCGTTATTAAATCATAAAACAATCTATCATCATCTTCATCATTTACAAGAAACAAAATAACTTTTATTAGATAATAATTAATATACTATAATATTTTGAAACTTAAATTATATTGATTTCGTCTTCAATAACCTATAGTTGGTTATAATCAAACTAAATTAAACAGTCAGGTAATTATATTTGATTTATATTTAACCCTTAAGAGAGTTGACAATCATCAACTCTGTTTTCGATAACTCATAAAAAATATGTAATTACTGGTTAATATCTATGAATTCTATTTGGAATCAATTTACTCTTTCCTATTTCTCTCCATATCAATGGCTTAGTGGCAGTTATTTATATCGTACTGTCGGTTTACTGAGTCAATGGCGACAGGGAAGTTTGCTCTTAAAATGGGGAGAGCCTCTTGGTGCATTATTGATTAGTATTGTCTTGATTTTTGGACCCTTTATTACCACTAGTTTAATTGGAATTTGGTTAATAGCTTTAGCTGGGTATTGGGGAATATTAACCATATCTGATCAGGGACCACCAGGAGTTACTCCTATTCATCTAATGGTGATGTTGTATTGGGTAATTGCTGCTATTGCAGTAGCATTTTCTCCAGTCAAAGCAACTGCATTTTCAGGATTGATTAAGTTGAGTTTATACCTTTTCTTTTTTGTAATATGTGCGCGAATTCTAAGATCATCTCGTCTTACTAACTGGCTAATTACTGTTGTTTTACTAATTGGCTTAGTGGTCAGTTCCTATGGAGTGAGACAAAATTTTTTTGGAGTTGAACAGTTAGCTACCTGGAATGATCCTAGCTCTGAATTAGCGCAAGCAACTCGTGTTTATAGTTATTTAGATAATCCTAATTTACTTTGTGCCTATTTATTTCCGGCAATCGCGCTGAGTATTGGGGCAGTTTTTATCTGGCAAGGTTGGTTACCAAAAACTTTAGCAGTCACCATGGTTTTGACTAATTCTGCTTGTCTATATTTTACAGGCAGCAGGGGCGGATGGATTGGCATGATAGCCTTGTTAGTCGTCTTTATGTTATTACTTTTCCTCTGGTTTTGGAAATTTTTGCCTATTTTTTGGCGTAAATGGTTATTAACCCTAGTATTGGGAGGGTTTACAGGATTTATTCTGGTTGCAGTGATGACGATAGAACCTTTGCAGTTACGAGTTCTGAGTATTTTTGCTGGACGTGAAGACAGTAGTAATAATTTTCGAATGAACGTTTGGATGGGAGTGATCGATATGATAAGAGATTATCCCCTAACGGGTATTGGTCCGGGAAATGGGGCTTTTAATATTGTTTATCCTCGTTACATGAGTCCTAAATATAGTGCTTTGAGTGCTTATTCTATCTTCCTGGAAACAGCAGTGGAAATGGGATTAATTGGCTTAGGAATTTTTCTTTGGTTAACTGTAGTTATTCTTAATCAAGGGGTTCAACAAATGCAACGGTTACGTTTAAAACATAATATCCAAGGACTTTGGTTGATAGCGGCAACCGCGGCCATAGCTGGGATTTTAGCTCAAGGGTTAGTTGACACAGTTTGGTATCGTCCTCAAGTTAATACTTTGTGGTGGTTTGTCGTGGCTTTGATTGCTAGTCAGTATCAATTTCAAACAAAAGAACAAGGTTTTTAAAACTTACAAACACTGACTGAAAAGACTATCTATGAAGTCTATAGCCTTTTCAGCATAATTGTTTTTTGTCAACGCTCTGATAAATTTGTAATGTCATGTTTGTTCTTAGAACAAATTAATTCTAGAACTAATTTATAAATACGTTTTAAAAACTATTAAAAGCACCACCTCTGCTTTTCTTTTATGTTAAAATTCCCCATCTATGTTTATTTTTTAGTTGATCAACTCCTTTGGTTTTCTGATTCTTAACAAGACATCTCTCTACTTCTAAACTATTTTATTCCGGGTGTAATTTGATGGTTTTAAGAACTACTGTCGTTCATACATATTTATCTTTTAAGATCTTACCGGTTAACCTATCTTTTTTTTCCTTTGCTATTCGTTCTGAATACTGTTCGATTTCGGGGAATAAGAATATAAATATTTTTTCTGGGTCTGCTTAGCTTTTTTTAGCTCTCTTCTTTGAGATGAGCTACTACTTGTAGCTGACGATAGATTAAAGTGTTTTTAACTAAATTTTTTTCACAGCTTTACAGAGCACTCCACTGTACTATTAATCCAAGCTTATTCCATAAATTGTTGTATAGACTGTTTTTAGTATAGATGCAGTCTTCCCTATTAAGTAAAGTTCTTCCCTACTCTGACTTGAGAAATACCCTTAAAGAAGAAGACAACATCGACCAATTAGAGTTTTTCTGGCTAACTCTGCTACAATATTTTGGTATCTGTTTGTGATTATTATTTTTAACGCTGTAACATACATTAGCATAATGTCACGTGTTTATGTACAACTAATTTAGAAAAAAACAATTCATTCAACCTGTCTAGAAATGAAAAGGGTAATCACCTTCCTTTCCTCAGAAAATTTAGGTAGAAGCTCTGTCGTAGAAAAATGACTTTATATGACAATATTAAACGGAATAATATATGAACCCAACCAACAACATTCTTATCATTGGCGGTGGCATTATTGGCTTGTCCATCGCTGTAGATCTTAGACTAAAAGGTGCGTCTGTCACCCTCCTTAACCGCAATTTTTCCCAAACGGCAAGTCAAGCAGCTGCGGGAATGTTGGCCCCCCATGCGGAAGCTCTAACTCCGGGACCTTTTCTGAATTTATGTATGAAGTCTCGCTGGCTATACCCTGAATGGGTTCGCAAAATTCAAGACCTTACCGGACTCGATCTAGAATACAATCCTTGCGGTATTATGGCTCCTGTTTATGATCTTCCCTCCGAGTATTTGCCTAATACCGCTACAGCCCAGTGGTTAGATAAGACCGCTATTCGTTCCCATCAACCAGGGTTAGGAAATGATGTCGTCGGAGGATGGTGGTATCCCGAAGATGGTCAAGTAGACAACTGCAAAGTCATAAAAGCTCTGAGCCAAGCAGCCCAGCAATTAGGAATTAACGTTCGCAATGGAGTGACTGTTCAAACTGTTCAACAAAAACAAGGCAAGGTGACTAGTGTTTTAACGACTGAGGGAGAAATTAAAGCGGAGACTTACGTGCTCGCTAGTGGATCTTGGGCTAGTCGAATTCTTCCTTTACCTGTGCGCCCAGTCAAGGGACAAATATTGTCTGTTACCATGCCCCGACAACCCGAAGAACCTTTTCCTTTACAACGGGTATTATATGGTCCAGCTACCTACCTTGTCCCCCGACGTGATGGTCGTTTAATTATTGGCGCAACCTCTGAAGAGGTAGGTTGGACTCCCCAAAATACCCCTCAAGGTATTGAGACCTTACTAACTAGGGCGATTAGACTTTATCCTGAATTAGCTAATTGGCCGATTCAGGAATTTTGGTGGGGCTACCGCCCGGGAACCCCAGATGAATTGCCAATTTTAGGTCAAAGTTCTTGTGATAATCTTATCTTAGCTACGGGACATTCTCGTAATGGTATTTTACTAGCTCCTATAACCGCCTCCTTAATTAGTAATTTGATTATTAACCAGAAGTCTGATCCTATTCTCGATGATTTTCGAAGTGATCGCTTCTACAGTCTACCTACTCCTACAATTATGACAACTCTTAATCCAGTTCTTCCAACTCCCCTTAATGGAACTAACGGCTCATTATCCTATCGAGAACTTTCCTCCTCTACTCACGATGACTTGATAATTGCCGGACGCCACTTTCACTCACGTTTAATGACAGGAACAGGGAAATATCCTAACATTGCAAGTATGCAAAACAGTGTGGCTGCTAGCGGTTGCCAAATTGTAACCGTCGCTGTTAGACGAGTGCAAACTAAAGCTCTTGGACATGAAGGGCTAGCCGAAGCTTTAGACTGGAGCAAAACCTGGATGTTGCCCAATACTGCAGGGTGTAAAACAGCTCAAGAAGCTATCCGAGTGGCTAGGTTAGGACGGGAAATGGCAAAACTATTGGGACAAGAAGATAATAACTTTGTCAAGCTGGAAGTGATTCCAGATACTAAATACCTGCTACCTGATCCCATCGGAACTTTACAAGCAGCTGAAATATTAGTCAAAGAAGGGTTTGCAGTACTTCCCTATATTAACGCTGATCCTCTATTAGCCAAACGTCTTGAAGAGATAGGATGTGCTACAGTGATGCCCTTAGGTTCCCCCATAGGTTCAGGTCAGGGTATTCGCAACGAAGCTAACATCACTATTATTATCCAAGAAGCAAAAGTACCCGTAGTAGTAGATGCTGGTATAAGAACCCCCAGTGAAGCAGCAAAAGCGATGGAATTAGGAGCTGATGCAGTATTAATTAATAGTGCGATCGCCTTGGCTGAAAATCCTGTGAAGATGGCAGAGGCAATGGGAATGGCGACTAAAGCCGGACGTTTAGCTTATTTAGGAGGTCGTATTCCTCTCAAAGATTATGCCAGTGCTAGTTCTCCTTTGACAGGAACTATCGATAGTCAAAAGTTATCATTAACTAGTAGGTGATGCTTCTCTTCACGAGTTGCATAAGTGTACAGCGCGGGCTTCTCTTGCTCACGATAAGATGCTATTGTTTCATCATATAGAAAATGTTGACATTTATTTACTCCCATTCAGATGCCTTCACAGTGGGCATCGCTGACTATCCATCGGCTGTAAATACATCGTTTTTTTAAGCACCAGAAAAACTTTTCTATTAGCTAAAGCAGTGGGGTTTATCTTTTGTATTTACCCGTCTGTTTTTATGTATCGATTAGACTTATTCTGTTCCAGGTTTTATAGTTTCGTCGTAAAGTACTGAGTGCGCTTTCATCCCGACACTGAAACATTGCAGTGATTATTCTCCTATAGTTCGATACTTTCCACTTATTTATCTTATTTATAGCGTGAGGACTACCGTTTGGAAGCTAATAGGACAAAAAGCTTAGTTTTGATTATGGATAATCATGATTTTTATAAAAGACTAAAATATGACAACATGTCGAATTACTAGATTTTTTTCAGATCCCAACTTATGTAACATAAATTTTAGAAGCAACAGAATCCTCTGGAATTCACAGTTTAGGAAATAGTAAAAATTTATACTATTTTAGTCCTTATCTTGTTGACAGAAAACATAGTTATTTTTTGAACTTTATAAACAGAAGTATACTTTAAAAAAAGCTTTTAAAATAAAACCAAAAGACACGATAACAAACTATATTGTCGAATAAGTTATTTGAATAAAAATATAAGTGCTATTTGTTAAAAACACTACTTTTATTCTCACTATCTAAGTTAAAGTGCGACGAGATAAACGCTTATCTAAAATAGTAATTACTAATAATCAAGGCTATTATTTTTAGATAGAAACAGCACTAATTAAAGCTGAATTACCATTTGCAACTAAATAAAGAGAGATTTGGGGGAGGAAATAGATATAAGCAATCAACCGAATAAAAAAGTAAATAAAGCGATTCTAAACACTTCTATTTCTTGAATATTTAATATAAAATATATTTTCAAATAGCTGTCAACTATTTAAATCAAAAAACGCTTATAAAATTAAATTTTATTAATTAGTTAAAGTAACTATATCATCTATAGTCTAACCCGATTAAGAAGGTAAGTTAATTAGTATATAAAGAATATGGACTGCTAGGAATATAGAGAAATTAGCTAAATGACGACTAAAGTCAACACCAATTTTACAATTACTTTTTTCCAATTGTTTCTAGAAGTCACTTATAATCTACTCAAATATTGATTATAAGTGACTTCTAGAAACAATTTTTAAACCATCGACTCCAAATTCATTTTTTTAAAAAATAAAATGATAAAAATAAAAAATATTTTACTAATTAGGGTCATTCATGCTGACTCTAATCAATTCTGTTATTAAACATATGGGTTACTTCCCTTGTGCTGAATTTACAAGGTAATACTTTTTTATAAAAAAGTATTTTTATATTGACTAAAATTAATGATTTATAAAGGTTAAAATAATCAGAATAACCAAGAATTAAAATAAAAAGTGAAAGAGTGTTAGACACTAGAGTTTTTACTAATTTTCAACAATCAAAATATTTTATAGTTTCGTTACTTTTAATGATTTTTGTGTTTTTTCTTGATTACGATAACGTTTTTTCGTATAAAGTTGAATTGAAAGAGTTATTGTAATAATAAGAGTGAAAACTAGTAAAGTAGTCAAGTATAATGGTAAATTTTTTTTAAAAACGGCTAGTAAAATAATTATGACCAATAATATGGTTGGAGCTTCATTGAAAGCGCGAAACTGTTGACCTGTCCATTGGCATTCTCCTTTCTCCAACTGTTTCATAATCCAGCCACACAAGAAATGATAAGCTAAAAGTAGGGCGACGAAAGCTAACTTAATATGTAACCATCCTAACTTTAAAATTTCAGGTTTTGTAAAAATTAAACCAATAGCCATGGTCACTGTCATTACCATTCCTGGTGTGGTAATGATATTATAGAGACGTTTTTCCATAATTTCATATTGAGTTTTAAGGATCGTTTGGGCAGGTTCAGTTTCTTGAGAAGCCTCCACATGGTATACAAATAAACGAACTAAATAAAATAATCCTGCAAACCAAACCACAATACCAATAAGATGAAAGGCTTTGAACCAAAAATATATCATTATACTTGTTTACAATTATATAAATTGAAACTAATTATTAATTGCAAGTGTACCGAGTTCTTTAAGAGTTATCTAAAAATCCTCAACAAAAATTCATAGAAGACCTTACATAACTTTTGAGAGAATTTATTTTCTTAGTATCAAATACTTAGTTTTTAAAATTTTAGAGTATAAATTAGTTCCTGATATCTAAATCTATTTTGACAAGGAGCAAATTATCGCCTATTTCCCATCAGGTAGACTTTCCAGATAGACTGTATTTAATTGACTTTAGACAAACCACCTATAGTGACTTAAGATGATCTTGAACTAGCTATAATCTAGAAGGACAATCAAGGAGTGAAACGGAATATAGATGCAGATACAAAAGAGTGTGTCATCGGTCGAGATTAACTTATTCAACCTTAGTCAGGCTATCTTGTCCAGCCAAGACTATTTACTTTCCCAGCAATATCCCGACGGGTATTGGTGTGGGGAACTTGAGTCGAATGTTACTCTAACAGCCGAAACTGTTCTACTTCATAAAATTTGGGGAACTGACACAATTCTTCCCCTCCATAAAGTGGAAACCTATCTTCGTCGTCAACAAAATGAACAGGGAGGATGGGAACTTTTTTATAGTGACGGTGGAGAAATTAGTACTTCTGTTGAAGCCTATATGGCCTTGCGTTTATTAGGAGTTTCTCAAGAAGATCCTGCATTAATTCGAGCTAAGGACTTTATTCTCAGTAAGGGTGGTATTAGTAAAACTAGAATTTTTACCAAGTTTCATCTAGCTTTAATTGGCTGTTATGACTGGCGAGGAATTCCTTCTATTCCTCCTTGGATTATCTTATTTCCTAATAATTTTTTCTTTAATATTTATGAGATGTCTAGTTGGGCTAGAGAAAGTACAGTTCCCTTATTAATTGTCTTTAATGAAAAGCCTGTTTTCCAAATTGATCCAGTTTTTACGCTTGATGAATTATATGCCGAGGGGATTACAAGTGTAAAGTATATTTTGCCTAGTAATAAGAATTGGTCAGATATTTTTCTGATATTAGATAAAATTTTTAAATGGAGTAGAAAAAATAATTTAGTTCCCTTCTATAAAAAAAGTATTCAAGCCTCAGAACAATGGATTTTAAACCATCAACAAGAAAGCGGAGATTGGGGAGGAATTATGCCCCCGATGATCAACTCATTAATTGCTTTTCGGGTACTTAATTATGATGTAGCCGATCCCTGTGTTCAAAGAGGATTTGAAGCCATTGATCGTTTTTCCATTGAAGACGAAAAAACCTATCGTGTTCAAGCTTGTGTCTCTCCTGTTTGGGATACTGGTTGGGCCTTAAGATCTTTAGTTGAATCAGGGTTAAAACCGGATCATCAAGGTTTAGTTAAAGGAGGTGAATGGCTACTCAATCAACAAGTTCTTGACTATGGAGATTGGGCGATTAAAAATCATAAAGGAAAACCAGGGGGCTGGTCTTTTGAATTTACAAACCGTTTCTATCCAGATCTCGATGATTCTGGGGTAATAGTCATGGCTTTACATGGCGTTAAATTGCCCGATGAAAATCGCAAACAGGCTGCTATTAATCGTTGTGTGGAATGGATGGCAACTATGCAATGTAAGCCTGGGGGTTGGGCAGCTTTTGATGTGAATAATGATAAAAATTGGATCAATGAAATTCCCTATGGAGACTTAAAAGCCATGATCGATCCCAATACGGCTGATATCACTGCCAGAGTGTTAGAAATGTTGGGGTCTTGTGGCTTGGAAATCGACGGTGATAGGGTTCAAAAAGCTTTAACTTATTTAGATAAAGAACAAGAAGCTGATGGTAGTTGGTTTGGAAGGTGGGGCGTAAACTATATTTATGGAACCAGTGGAGTATTATCTGCCTTAGCAGTCATTGCGGCGGATACCCATAAACCCCAGATGGAAAAAGCCATTAACTGGCTAGTTAGTTGTCAAAATACTGATGGAGGATGGGGCGAAACCTGTTGGAGTTATGATGATCCTTCCCTCAAAGGAATAGGAGTTAGTACTGCCTCTCAGACCGCTTGGGCCTTAATTGGATTATTGGACACGGGGAAAGCATTAGGAACTTTTGCCACCGATGCTATAAAACGGGGTATTAACTATTTGCTAGCTAGCCAAACAATTGAGGGAACTTGGGAGGAAGCCGAGTTCACAGGAACAGGGTTTCCGTGTCATTTCTATATCCGTTATCACCTTTACTGCCATTATTTTCCGTTAATGGCTCTGGGCCGTTATTATAAACTATCATCCCAAATGTAATACCTTAAAAAGGTGGGAATCCCTCACTTTATCACTTTTGACAACCTTAAAACACTACATTAACTGCAAAGACAAATAACCTTCCGTCTCTACTTTAATTTGATATTTTTTTAAAAAAGTTCCCCACAATCAGTAATAACAACTTTTGCTGTTGTCTGTCCTTCATCAGTTCCGACTTTTTCCATCATTTCTACGATTTCATATCCTTTGAATACTTTTCCAAAAACGACGTGTTTACCATCTAGCCAATTACAAGGTACAGTACAAATAAAAAATTGAGAGCCATTGGTATCAGTCCCAGCATTAGCCATAGACAAAATTCCAGGTTCAGTATGCTTGAGTTGAAAGTTTTCATCCTTGAAGAATTTACCATAAATTGATTTACCTCCTGTGCCATCACCTCGGGTAACATCACCTCCTTGACACATGAAATTAGGAATGATGCGATGAAAAATACTATTTTTGTACCCAAACCCAGCTTTTCCAGTACATAATTGACGAAAATTTTCAGCAGTTTTAGGGACAATATCAGTAAAAAGTTGAAATTCTATACGGCCAGTCTTATGTCCGTTAATTTCAATATCAAAAAATACAATTGAATTCACCATGGTAAAAGTTTTGGTATTTTAAATTAGGAAGACGATGTGATTACAATGGACTTTATTCATTGAAATCCTCATTCCTTGATTATACTATAGGTATGTCTACGATAGATTATTTACGATAGATATAATCAGCTCTTTCGATACTTGGGGACAAACATTGGAAATAATTATCAGATTTAATTTAATGGGTTAGAGTATGTATAAAAAATTAATTAGTTTTATCTCAAAATAAATTAACCAAACACACAACTATTCGAGGTAGTTAAGCACTGACATACTAATTTAAATATATAAATATAGTTAATCTAAAAGTATAAAGCGATTACTAAAAATCGAGAGCAAAAACCTGGTATAATAGAGCGAACAGTCAGAATAGAAAATAGTTATGTTAACTATTACAAGACAATCAACTTAAAAGTTAAATTTAGACCTCTATATTTAGTATTTTTATAACTTTTTTTTTGCTGTCATTGTTCATACGAGATGTTTAACAATTGATCTTATAATAGCGTGAATCATTTCTGGCGAATATAGTGTTCAACTTCATTGCTTATTGATATATGCAATGAAGTTGAACACTATATATATAAAACCTACAGTACTGAAGATATAGTTAGTAAAACACTTTGTAGTAATGCGAACTGTAGTAAATTTATTGACTATTTCTGGTTCAAGACTAAATATAAAACTTTTAAAAAAATTGATTAAATCATTTTACCTAGACTAGTCAAAAATATCATTTCTTTTAAAGAATTTTATTTAAAATTAATTAAATAATTTATATAGAACTCAATATTTAACTAATTTTATCGAATAGTTTATGGTTTCTATTTTATGTATTTAAGCAAATATATTCTTTATGCAAAAAATATCCACAAACATAACCTTTTAAATTTAAATTTAAAAGGTTATTAGTTAAATGTAGTATAAAGAAAATATTCAATAGGTTTAATTTTTAACATTAATAAGAGATTATTTGTTTTATCTAACAACAATAAAAAAATAGTATTATAAATTATTAACTGCAGATACCAAATACTAAAATAGTGAGGTGTAATCAATATATTAATAGTTATAATATATGAAATATATTTACTTATTTATATTTTTTTAAAATTTATAATGTTATAGTTAACAGGGAATAAAAAGTGAGTTGATAGCTAATTTAAAATTTAAATAGAATTAACTTTTTAAGTTAATTCTGATTTGATATTCAATTATTTAAACTAAAATCTAGTCTTTTTGCATTTAAAATAATTTTGTTTCTACTGAACAACATAAAATATACTGGGAGCAAAAAAATACATGTGTTTTTTTGTTATGATTGGGCAGCTAGCAGATTTATCGCTCAAATTTAAGTGACTTTAAAATAGGCTAATGACTATTCATTAATCTGATCAACTTTTAATTAAGGCAATCCACTTATACAAAAGTTTTGAGGATCTAGGTGCCGTTAATGATGTTCATATTGAAGTACCAACTGGAAATACTACGGGGTTGATTGGACCAAACGGTGCAGGTAAAACTACCTTATTCAACCTACTTTCTAACTTTATTCGTCTTAACCAGGAAAAAGTAATTTTTGATGATTCTCCAATTCATCCCCTATCTCCCTACGAAATTGCCCTAGAAGGATGTGTTCGTACCTTTCGACTACCATGGATTCTTTCCCAACTTACTCTCCTAGAAAATATGTTATTAGCGACCTAAAAACAAACAGAAGAAAATTTTATTCAAGTTTGGTTACAACAAAAACAAGCTGAGCAGGAAGAGCGATAAAATTGGGTAAAAGCCTTGTAAGGGCTAAAATAAGTAGAAATAGCGATAAAAGCTTATAATTATGCTGGGGCTTTATCAGGAGGTCAACGTAAGTTGTTATAAATTGCTCGTGCTGTGATGACCCGCCCTAAACTTATTTTACTCGATGAACCAGCTGCAGAAGTCAATCTTAAATCGTGTAATCATATTTGGGTGTTAGCTAAAGGAATTAATCTTGCTAATGCTACTCCAGAAGAAATTCAGAATAATTCCTCAGTTCTTGAGGCTTATTTTTTTCAGAAAATAAAGTTTCTTTGAGAAGTGTATAAAAATTATTATAATATATCTCTTTTTTAAAGAGATCGACTCTATTCTTATGTTTAATAAGTACCGGATAAATATGTTTTCATTAACTTAAACTACAGATGTTGGTGTTGTTCTGTTCAACGGCTATCTACTCTGACGGAAATGTTTAGCCATATTTTAGAAAAGTGTTAAGTAAGTAGCTCTAAATAAACATTAAAAACTATAAATTATTTTGTATTTCTGATATTCAAACAATGATAGTTAACTTCATATTGCTTCTATGGGAATTGTTTACGGTAATTTCTTTGAATAAAACTTTGTTTAACTGTCTCAGCTAAATCATATTTATCCTCAAATACTCTTCCGTAATTTTATGAGCTTTTATTGGATGTTATTTTTTTCCTATATATATTTAATTATGGATTATTAAGTTGGTACATAAAATAGACATAATCCTTTTTATTTCTATTGTTTTAGTTTGATGTTAACTAAACCATTTGCATACACCGAGTCATTATCAAGAACAATTTATTTTATCTATTCCTTTGTCTTGACAGTATCTTTTAGCTTATCTGCTTCTTTATCTGAAATAATCCTACTTTTTTGGCTTTTTTCTTTTAAGACTATAGAGGAATTCTCATACTCACTTTTGTTACTTTTTATATATAGCCCCTTTCTTTATAATCTTATGTATTTTTCTGTCACTTTATTTAACCTTTCCCTGTTTTTTTATATTTTATATGATTATAGACTACCCAAGTTTTTTCCTCTACTTCTCGAAAAATCTCGCAACTCTTCTCTTTTTTAACAATCTATCTAGAAATTATTTTGCTAACTACATTTTATGATAAATAATTTTACCCAATCTACAATTTTTTTTAGCTGAGTTTTATGGACAAGCTGTCAATAAGTGAGTAGTATTCTTGAACTATTTTCTATTTTAGACTTATTTAAGCTTACTTTTTTATTACTAGTTCTATTCCTTATACACCTCATCTCTATTGTATCCCTATTTCTTTAAATATCGAGATAAAAAGCCACCCTGTCATAACTGATAGGGTGGATGAGGTCACTGGTTCCATCCGAAGAGGAAATCTAAAAACTTTAGAACTAAACTTGCGGGATATATCCCCAGAATCACAGCTATTTAAGCTGTCGAACCAAGAATCAAACACGAAGCTCTTCATACACAAGAACAAGGCTGTATCACTTCTAGTTTTTACTAAACTTGTATTTTGTGACGACGAGATAATCGGAGCTAGGGGTTTTTCTTTTTACCTGCCCACAATAGTCTCAGTTTTCGTTCTCCTGGCGCTTCACCTAATAGGATGAACTCAAAGAGTAACAGCTAAAAGCGTATCTAATTTATTAGTCTCGTTGAGAGCATAAAGCTCATCACAGCCTCCAATATGTTCATTATTAATAAATATCTGAGGTACACTACGCTTTCCGTTAGATCTTTGAGACATACTATCTCTAGCTGTTTCGTTACCATCAATTTTATATTCATTAAAGTTAACCCCTTTCCACCACAGAAGAAATTTTGCACGAATACAAAAAGGACAGGCTCGCCAAGTATAAATTTCAACGTCAGCGTTAATTTTTTCAGGATGACGGCCAAGAAAAGAGTTAATTGTGTTTAACATGAGTTGAATCCTTAATTGTTAATGATTCATAGCCAAAATTATGGAATTTCCTATGAAAATTTAGCTGATGATTGCATCGATGTTATTTTAACTTAGTTTTGGTTAACGGAATTTGTCAATATCTTTGATTGAATATCTTTAATTAATCCTTCCTGGTCATCAAAGATAGATGCTAATAAGCAATCACCTTTTTCTTTTGTTGCAACTTTAACATTACCCATTGCCCCACTTTGAGTCAATTTTTGGGTTAACTAAGTAAAGAGTAGTTTTACTTTCATAGTCAGTAAACTATTTTAAGGTAAACTCTGATGACATTATTTCACTACTTTTTCTATTTTTACTTAAGTTTGGCAACCAAAAAAATAGAATACTAGTTTATACATCTTTTGTATGAATTCCATACTCTAATTTGCGTTTAATTAACAGATCTTTAACAACATAAGGAACTTACAAAGTAAACATTAGTATGAACAGGGTAAAGTATAAGTGGGAATCCATTATTCTAATTTTTCTAATTGTTTTCCCTAAAACCTCCATTACAATCGCAGAATCTACTACCATAGGCAAATGGACGCCATTTTGTATGACTGTCCCAGCAGATCATACTATAACGATATTTTCTATATTTAATATCGCTTGAATATTTGTCCAAGTTAAACAGCTAAAGAAGTATTTTAGGAGGAATAAAATCGTACATAATAATTATGAGTTTGATTGCTCAAGTTATCTATATTTAGTTAACGTAATCATCAAGATAATTTTAACTTTTACCGTTTGGCTTTATTTGAACGCGGGGGTTGACGACGACGATACCAAGCCGAAACTCCTACTAAAATTCCAGTTAATGTAAAACCACACAGTAGAGGCAAAATATTGCCTTGATTAAGAGACTTAAAACCAGCTCCTATCATGACAAAAGGCAGAATTCCTGGAATAATTCCCAAGACAGTTCCAATCAAATAATCTTGAAATCTAATTGATGTTAATCCTGCTGCAACATTAACAATCCCATAAGGAATAATCGGTAGTAAGCGAATAGCAAACAAATAAAATAAGCCACCCTGACGTATTTCTGCGTCTATTGCTTCCCATTTGTAGGCAAGTTTTCGCGTGACATATTTTCTTCCTAGGGTACGGGTGAAAGCGAAAGATAAAATGGCTGCTAACATAGCTGCAATCGTTGTCCAAAATACTCCCCACCCAATTCCAAATAATGCTCCACCACTTAAATTGAGGGGAGTTGAAGGTAAAATTAGTAAAGTTGCTAAAGTGTAAATAATTATGTAGAGAATAGGAGCTAAAATTCCCATTTTATTAAGCCAAAGTTGCAATTCTTCAAAATCAATTTTTCGAATTAAACCTACACCAATTACAGTGATAGCTATACAAAAAATTGTCAGTAAAATTACTTTGTGTTTCCCTTTGGTCATCTACTTTTCTCCTCACGAAACTTAACCTATAAGGTTATCATACTAAATCCGATTGTAAAAACCTACTTATTTAGGAGAGAAATAATATAAATAAAAATGATACATAATTTTTATCTCAAATAGAGAAAAAAAACTACCATGCTAGATTAAGATCATAAAGAATTTTTATTTATATATAAATATAAACACTAATTCAGTAAATATTATGTAATTAAATTTTAATATTTAATTACATAATAGATAACAGCTAAATTTTACAAATAAATTTTTAGTTAAATATATAAAATAACCTAAAAAACCTTAATTAATAAGATGTAATTTCTAATTATATTTTTGTTTTTTATGTGCAAGAATATAATTAGAAATTACCAGAAAATATCTGCTAGCTTTCTCTATAGAATCAGAGTTTTTACAAAATTATATATATAAGAATTTTAAAATATCTAATGAAATTAATACTACTAAATATGTTTAATTTTTTGGCAAAATAAAAGATAAAATTAAATAATTAACTCATTACTTTTTAATGTTATTTTTTCATTATTTTAGGACAATAATCAGCATAAAATAAATGTTCAATGCAGCTTTAAAATATATTTTTTTTTAGAAAAAATCTGATTTTTTACAAATTTTTAAAGTACATTATCACAAGCAAGATCACCTTTTTTTAAAAATTACCTTTTTCTACTAAGCTATTCACTGTAATTTTATCCAACATTAGACAATCAAGTAGGTAAGTCCAAAGAAAGCTATAATAGAGGAGTAGTTTAAAAAGGGCAATTACTAGATACAAATATAGAATAAAGTCAAACAAGATGTTAGACTTTATTCTATAAACTAATAGGTTTACAATTTTCGCCTAACCAGTAATAATTCACATTGTCATAAGATAAATCTATAAACATCTCAGATAAACAACCAAAGCCTGAAGATTTTGATTCAGCAATCACATACCAAGTATACAGGGCTAAATAGTACTTAGCTATCGTAACTCTCACAAAAAACCCGGCAGCTAAGTGCTATTTATACAACTACCTTTATTTTTAGCGATTATTTTAAGTTTTTAGGCTAATTATGTTTGACTTTATTTGTCAATACGTAAAAATAATTAATTATTATTTTGGATGATATAAAGAACTGAATATAATGTCTATTTTAGCATAATCTATATCAAGTATAGATTATGATTGATTGATAATTTTTAGGTTAGTTTACAGAATTAGAATCTATCTTCCCTATAATAGTTACTGATAAAAAATCGGCTTATTTTTTTACCTGTAATTTACTCTATTCAAAAAATTTTTGGTTTAATTATTTTAAGTAAAACGGTTTTGTTAATTTTAGTTTAATTGTAATTTTAGAGATTGTCTATTTTGATTATTTATTGCATATTTAATAAATATTAATTATAGCAATTATTTTATTTTTTTTAAAAAATTAATAGGAATGCAGCCGAGTATATTTTGTATGGTATTTATGTATATTGCTGGTCTAATTAGATAATTTTTTTAACGAAAAGTAATAACTAGTAAATTATTATTAGAAGCAACCACAATAATCTGATAAAATTAAATACATATTCATGGTTTAAAACTATTTTTTATTTGTGTTTTAATTGTCAATTCTATTAGTTAAATAGTTATATCAAATTCCTATCTAATTATTGATCAAATAGCTATTTTAGTACGTATTTTATATTTAATAGTAATCATTAATTACTATTAATATCCTGATTTTATACTAGAATTATAACTAATATTATTATTGTTTTTATCATCCTATTTATTGATTAACTGATTTTATAATTATTTTAATTTTTTCCATAAATCACTATAGTGCTAGTAATTTATGGTATGATATTTTTGTGAAATAAATTTTTACATTTGTTTTAGTAGGAAAAAAGTTAATTTTTTACTCAATTTCTATTAAATCTAAATATTGGTAAATATTTACATTCTATTTGTTAAAATCTGATCACTATCTTTAATATTTAAGTCTCAAGATATTAAAGATAGTTTAACTATTATTCTTTGTACAAATACGAACGTTTGTTATGGATTCAAAATAATGTTGGCATTTAATTAGCATTGCTGTCAATAAAACCTTTAAACTTAAGTAGATTTATATTTTGCATAAAACATAGATTAATTTAAATAAATTTTAAAGTTAACCAACGATATAGTTATGTTTTATGCATAGTACTAAAAACTAAGCCCGATTAACAGATTCAAAAACTATTTATTTACAAACTCTCTCAGTATCATGAAATTATATTAATTTAAAATTTGGTAAAAAATAACCTATACAGTAGTAATTTTAACTGGTTTATATATATCTATATTTTTTTTAAATCATATAAATTTAAGGAACAAAAATCTATTAAACTCAAAAAAATAGAGAAATTTAATCGATCTAAAAAAATAGAAACAATTATATTTAAATATGGATGACTTCCTACATATTATCAATTACTAATTATCAATTTTCAAACCTATGTCTAAAATTCAGTGGTATCCTGGTCATATTTCCAAAGCAGAAAGACAACTTAAAGAACAATTAAACAAAGTTGATGTTGTTCTTGAAGTTCTTGATGCGCGAATTCCTCTAGCATCTCACCATCCCCAAGTTCCTAGGTGGATCGGCGAAAAACCTAGAATTCTTGTGCTTAATCGTGTAGATATGATACCAGAATTTGTACGTGAACAATGGATAACCTGGTTTGAAAATCATAAGGAAACGCCCTATTTCACTAATGCAAAACAGGGAAAAGGGGTGAAAGCACTCCATAAAGCTACTCAGACTCTAGGAGTAGCTATGAACCGACGAAGACGCGAGCGCGGGATGCTACCTCGTCCAGTTCGCGCAGTTGTCATTGGATTGCCAAATGTAGGAAAATCTGCCTTAATTAATCGTCTTTTGGGACGTAAAATTGTCGCTAGTGCTAGAAGTGTGGGGGTGACTCGTCAAATACGTTGGGTTCGGATTTCTGATACTATTGAATTATTAGATGCACCAGGAATAATCCCTAGTAACCTAGAAAACCAAAAAAATGCTGTTAAATTGGCAATTTGTGAGGATATTGGGAATGCAGCTTACGATAATCAACAGGTAGCAGGTGTGTTAGTTGATTTCCTAGTTGAATTGAACTTTGAAACAATCTTGCGATCACGTTATCATATTGATCCCTTAGACATGACGGGGGAGGAGTACATTCAAACTCTAGGTCATGAATGCTATCAAGGGGATGTTGAAAGAGCAAGTAGGCAATTATTGAATGATTTCCGCAAAGGACTTATGGGGTGTGTTCCTTTAGAATTACCACCGATGAAGTAGTCAATAATATTAACACTTACTTTTGAATACAATGGCTTTTTTAAACAAAAAAGGAACATGAACGGGAGTATCGATTAATGAGTAGTTATAAAATAAACTTCAACTTTTAACTAAGTTACCAACTACATTTTATCTATTAATCATTTAATTTGGAGGTGAGTAAACATGTTAAAAACTTGATCATTTTTGTTTATCTACTACTTGATAAAAACTGAAAGTTAAGAAAATCAGGCTAATCTCCCTAGCTTTAATTATTAGGGTTTTTGATTAGCTTGTTTAAATGAAGAACCACTGGTAAATCATGAATAACTACAAACATAGATAATAAATAGCTAATTCGGAATTAACAGTAAAAGGCAATTGATTATCAGGATAGACTATGGTAAATTTGTCTAAACTAAAATGCAAATTTTCAAAAAGTAATAATTAACCAATTTTTTGTTCATATACTATTGTTTATAGTAATCCAACAATAAACAATAGTATATATAGCTTTATTTCCTATTCCTAATTGGGCGGCTGCAGGATAGGAACCTGGAAAAACGATAATAATGAGTGCAGAAATAATTGCGATCAGATGAAATCTTCTATTTTAATCTTCTGACTAAGATAAATAAAAGACGGTATCTCAATTGGTCGCCTCTAGAATTTTTCGTAATTCGTAATTATTTAAAAATAAATAAGCAAGCCAGATAATTACTGATTGCCAAACCTAGAGTCAGCAACAAAAAGTAAGTTCCTATTTTGTAAGCAAAACTTACTTGACCGACGAGCAATCAGCTATTTTGACTTTTAGCCATAACGAATCAAATAGTTTAAAGGTTGAAATTGTGACTAGCTAGTAAGTAAACTTAAATAGCTTTCTATGCTTAATTCCCTTACAATTGCTTGATTACGGGAGTTGGGCAATAAACTAGCTGATAATAACATACGTTTATCCCCAAAAAACTCATAATTGACCAGTTAATTGAGTTATAAACAAAGGACGTCAAAATAATATCTTCCGTTGTTCCTAGGAAGGATAAAGGCTAAGGCGATCACTCGATAATCATTGAATTACTATGAAATCTTTCATTAGCCTTTAGTTGAACCAGAACAAATTAAAGGTTAATACTGGTGGTTCAAATTTTACCCGTTTACCAATGAAATTTTCACCAAAATAAGCATTAATATAAAAGGATATAAAGTGTTTTCTAATACTTATCAGGAGATATATTCGATGATGAGTGATGAGGTCCCTCTATGGTTTGCAATCTACTGTCTAGGGTTAAATTAAGAAGGCTAACCAATGAGGATCAGTATTTTGCAGCAACGGGATATACTTAAAAAAGTTGGTCAGCTTGAGTTTTATGGTGAACCTATTGCCAATAGCGTGGAAGTGATTCAATGGATAAACTGTAGGGAGAATCATGAGTAACATATCAAAATCTCAAACAGCCACAACTATGATGACTAGAAGGCCCCCATGGGGAACTGTAACTGTTTTAGAAAAGGGGAATGGTTACTGCATCAATCGCATTGTAGTTCAACCTGGAGAGCATATCAGCACTCAAATGCACTATCATCGTAGTGAACATTGGATTGTTGTTTCAGGAACTGCTAGGGTTATTTGTAATGAACAAGAAAAACTTCTCAAACAAAAAGAATCTACCTATGTTCCCATGAATACTCGTCACCGTATTGAAAATCCTGGAGTGATTCCGTTGGTGATGATTGAAGTGCAAAATGGAGAATATTTGGAAGACGATGATATTATTCGTTTTTCAGGTTCTACTGAACTTATGGTGTAGGATTAACCAGTGAAATACAAAGTTCATAAACTTCGGAGCTAGAAATTAACAAAATTTTTAGAGCCATAGGTTATCCTTTGAATCAACTTAACTTAAATTGATTATTAATACTTTTTTCAATCCAATACCCAATTATTTCATAAATTTTTGAGGACAATAGACAAGCTTTTTAACACCAAATTAATTAATTAATTCTAATAATTTTAATGGCCCGTCTTATTTTTTATCAAAAATATTTCGTCAATCTATTTTTATAATTATTTTTTTAAAAAGGCTTTCATGTTTTCTTGTTTCTATAATTTTATGATATCAATCTCGAGAGAGACGGCTTTCTCTACCCAAAACGAATCTCTCATATTTAATTCATTAAATTCATAAAGTTTTCTGATAGCTCAACTATAATAATCACAAGTTGCTGTTTGGTCTTAAGATCTTATTCATTGAATTTAGTTGAGTATTTAATGCTATTGATCTAAGCTAAGTAAAGCTGCCGATTCTAGCATGATTTGATTAAAATATAAAACCTGCTATGATGCTAACCATTAAGCTTAGCGAAAGCTAAGCTTAATGGTTAGCAATAATACTTGGTATTGATATTTTTATATTATAAATTCGAAATTATTATTATTCAGAATAAATAGATAAATCCACTACTATGAGCTAGTACTATTCCCAACCTTCTCTTAAAAAAGTACTCAGCTATGATATAAAATTTTATAGATTATAAAGTTGGTAAATTAATTTTATTTAAATTTAAATCTTTTTAACTAAACCGCAAAGTTAAATTAGAGAAATCAACAATTAACAGTACTCAAAACTATTTCTAGATGATTACTAAATCATACAAAAATTAAACAACAATTCTGATAATAAAGATTGTGTCCTAATTCTATCAGATTTATCTAAATGTTAAACGTTGGTATTATTTTAACGAATATGAATTTATTTTTTCTGAATATCAATTAACTATTCAAAAATAGTTAATTGATATTCAGAAAAAATAGTTGGTGGTACAATAATAACTTATCTTTAGGGATTGCTTTGAATTAACTATTTTTGATTAAAATCAGGGAATCCAGAAATATATTTAGAGTTAAAATAATGTTCCAAGTTTGTAAAAAAGGTTCGATGTTAACTTAAGGTAAAAAACAAATATATTGTTTATATTAAAAACAAACAAACTTTAAATAAGTTAATGTTAAAAAATTTTCAACATCAACTTGATTTGATATCTCAAATACAATATCTTTAGATATAATAATTAATTATCACATGTAATTTCTTAAAAAACCATTTTTTTAAAAAAATCTTTAAAGAACAATGTCTACGGAACTATCAGATTGGATACGCTTAGATAAATCTCTCTCAATTGAAGCAGAAAGCGGTTACACTGACCTTCAAGGAAATCAATATCGTTTTAGTAAATTTTTATGCCTTAATTTTGGTAAAACTCCTCCTCCAGGGACTTCTCTTAGCAATCGTAGTCACTGGCAGAATTTTGCAGTTAAATATGCTCAATATCCTAAATTATCTCTTTCTCAACGTCAGAATTTAATCAGCAAAACTCGACAGTTTTTATATGAACTTAAACTTTCGTTAGAAACTGCTGCTGAACCACCTCCTCCTAAATTACCGCAAATTGTTTCTGTGGCATATAAGCAAGCTTATCCCCACAAAGTTACTTTAGAGCAATCCCTTAGTACTTTAGCGGAAGTAGGACACAAAAAAGGCGAATTACTAAAAAGACTAGGATTGTTTACTGTTAAAGATATACTGTTTTATTATCCTCGTGATCATATTGACTATGCCCGTCAAGTAAGCATTTCTCATCTTAATCCAGGGGAAACAGTAACAGTAGTAGGAAGTGTGAGAGGATGTAATTGTTTTACCAGTCCCAAAAATAAAAAATTGAGTATTTTTGAGTTAATTGTACGAGATAATACCGGAAAAATTAAACTCAATCGCTTTTTTGTAGGAACCAATTTTACTAATCGTAGTTGGCAAGAAAAACAAAAACTACTCTATCCTTTAGGCTCTATCATTGCTGCTTCAGGATTAGTCAAAAAGAATAAATATGGCGTTACTTTAGACAACCCAGAAATTGAAGTTTTAGATAGTTTTGGGGCAAGCATAGAATCGTTAAAAATTGGGCGTATTTTACCATTATATACCTTAAAAGAAGGTATTTCTGCTGACTTAATTAGACGGGTTCTTGTTAGTTGTTTAGGAGCAATCAAACAAATTAGAGATCCCCTTCCCGTAGCCTTAATAAATCAATACGGATTAATTAAATTAAAAGAGGCGATCACTAATATTCATTTTCCTCAAACTACTGATCTTTTGACTCATGCCAGAAGACGGTTAGTTTTTGATGAATTCTTCTACTTACAAGTAGGATTTTTACAACGTCGCCAAGAACAAAAAAAAATGAAAACCAGAATAGTTTTTGTTCCAAAAGGGAAATTAATAGAAGACTTTAATAAAATATTACATTTTACTTTAACCAGCTCACAAAAACGAGTAATTAATGAAATTTTAGATGATTTAAACTTATCAACTCCAATGAACCGCTTAGTACAAGGAGATGTAGGATCAGGAAAAACAATTGTTGCTGTTTTTGCTATATTAGCAGCTATTCAGTCTGGTTATCAAGTTGCTTTGATGGCTCCCACAGAAGTATTAGCAAAACAACATTATCTAAAATTAGTATCTTGGTTTAACCTTTTATATTTACCTGTTGAATTACTAACTGGCTCAACAAGAATAGCTAAAAGAAGAGAAATTTATAGTCAATTGATAACTGGAGAATTACCTTTATTAGTGGGAACTCACGCTCTTATTCAAGACAAAGTAATCTTCAAAAGATTAGGGTTAGTAGTAATTGATGAACAGCATCGATTTGGGGTAAATCAACGGGCTAAATTATTAGCTAAAGGTGAATTTCCTCATGTTTTAACTATGACAGCTACTCCCATTCCTCGGACCTTATCATTGACTTTACATGGAGATTTATATGTTAGTCAAATTGATGAATTACCTCCAGGAAGGCAGCCTGTTCAAACTATGGTATTAATTGGTAAAGAACGCACAAAAGCTTATGATTTAATTCGGCGAGAAGTCGCTCAAGGAAGACAAGCTTATATTATTCTTCCCATGATTGAAGAATCAGAAAACTTAGATATTCGTGCTGCAGTAGAAGAACATAAAAGATTATCAGAAACTATTTTTTCTACGTTCAATATTGGATTACTACATGGCCGTATGAATTCAGTAGAAAAAGATCAAGTTTTAACTAATTTTCGAGATAATAAAAACAAAATTATTATTTCAACGACGGTAATTGAAGTGGGTGTTGATGTACCTAATGCAACGGTAATGTTAATTGAAAATGCGGAACGGTTTGGACTGTCCCAACTACATCAATTAAGAGGAAGAGTAGGACGGGGTTCTCATAAATCCTATTGTTTTTTAATGAGTAATAGCAAAACTACTAATGCACGGCAACGGTTAAGTGTGTTAGAACAGTCCCAAGATGGTTTTTTTATCTCAGAAATGGATTTAAGATTTCGTGGACCAGGAAGTGTTTTGGGAACCCGTCAATCAGGATTACCTGATTTTGCTTTAGCAAGTTTAGTTGAAGATCAAGAGATTTTGGTATTAGCCAGAACTGCTGCGGAAAAGATTGTTATAGCCGATAGTTATTTAGAAGAAATGCCATCTTTGAAAAAGGAATTAGAACAACGCTATAAAAAATTAATGGGAGCAAGTATATTAACATAATGATTGTCGTATTAAAACATTTAATAATTTAATGATACAGTTCTTTAATTTAACCAACTGTTGAGGAGCATGTTCAGCCTTATTAGCAGCTTTGTTGTTATTAACAATTGTTATAGGAGTCAATTTATTGCCAGACATTGGATTGCTAATAACAAGACTATCATGGCTAAGCAGTATTATAAGTATTACGATTGAGTAGAGTATTTATTTTACTACTTTAAAACTTTTTGGGTACCTAGATAAGCTTTACTAATATAAATTTTTGCTTTGCTAATATTTGCATAAAGTAAGAAGGTATTAGAAGTTGTTAAACTCCTATTGGGGAGAGAGAAGTTAGGCGAAAACTATCAAAGTTACTGCTAGATTTAACTCCATTCCTAAAGTTATAATTTCCTTAGTGGATATACCAGAAAAACAAGGGATTATATCATAATATTTTACTGCGATTATATAAGAAGTGATAAAAATCAAACTAACAATCATTTCTGAGATTGTTCCTTATCGCTTAGTTTATTGATTAAATTATCTTAAGAGAATAACTAAGAATAACCCCAATAGATACGGTCAAAAAAATTTTTAAAAATCCTCTGTACATTACTAAAGTAGTGATTTAAGTACCTAATTTAGCGACTTATGGAGTAGATATAATAATATTGCGGTCGATACTAATCTTACTTTTGTTATCGGGAGTTAACTAAATATAATATAACTAAATTAGTCCATTACTATTTTTAGTTTTAAATTCTAATATTTTTTATAATTTGTAGAATATATAAAAAAATAAATAATATTTAAATTTAAAATATTTAATTGCACAAAAATTTTAAATATTTTTTAAAAAGGTAAATTAATTTGGGAAATATAACAATCATAAATAAGTGCAGTAGTTAGTATTAACTACTAGCTTGGTACAGGTAATTAGTTTATTTAAAGTCAACCTAAAAATAGTTTAAAAAATATAATCAAAAGGTAGTAAAATCGAGTAAAAACTATCATATTACTAGAAATATAGTAAAATATAAATATAAATATAAATATAAATATAAATATAAATATAAATATAAATATAAATATAAATATAAATATAAATATAAATATAAATATAAATATAAATATAAATATAAATATAATTTCACTAAGCTAATTTAGATAAAATATTAATAATATTAATATTTTCAATTGATGTTGTCAGTATAATATATTTTTTACTCTCATTTTCTAAATATAAAATGATTGTTTTTTTAGGTTTATTTGGAAAGACTTAATACTCAAAAGTGTTAGTGACTATAGCATCACTATTTAAAGTTATAATTATAAGTTTGATACTTTGTTTGACGTCTTTATGTTGTTTGAAAACTTTAATCAACATTCCATGAAAATATGGATAATGCATAACTATAAACAGTAGATACATCATAAGAAGAATTTAGATCAATTTACTTAACGCATCTAAAATATAAAAGTAGTTTTCATAAAATCCTGAAAAAGTCTAAAAAGATATGACTATACAAAGTTAGCTCAAAAAGTTTTACAAAAATTTATTTCGAGCAAAGAGTTTTTTAGATATTTATTAATTCTAGATAATTATACTTAACCGGAAAAAGTGGATTAAACTCCCTGTCAAAATGACTTAAAATCAAGGTATATAATATTATAGGTTTGCCTAACAATTTTTTAATCAAAAATTAATGAACAAAATTCAATGTGCGATTGCTTTAGGGAGTAATTTAGGCAATTCTCTCAATATTTTAGAAAAAACTATCCAAATTTTTAACCAATTATCAGAAGTACATCTTAAATCCTATTCCCATTGGTATAAAAATATCCCCTTCGGACCTCCTCAACCAAATTATCTAAATGGTTGTGCTATTCTAGAAACCTACCTAGTTCCTGATAAGTTGTTAGAAACTTTACTCAAGATTGAACGACAATGGGGACGAGTACACCAAGAAAGATGGGGACCAAGAACCCTAGACTTAGATTTACTATTGTATGGAGATTTAATTCTAAAAACTGATACGCTCCAAATTCCTCATCCCCGTATGATACAACGGGGATTTGTCCTAATTCCTTTAGCAGAAATTTCTCCTGATTGGGTGCATCCTCTGAGTAAAAAGAAAATCGTCCAGCTTCTTGACGAGGTAGACTGTTCTGGAGTTAGTCTTTACCAACCCAATTAACTGATATATAAATTCATGTTTGTCTTCAATGAATATCCTACCTATCTACGGTAACGTCTATTTTATCATAGGTGCAAATTTAATTTTGATGTTCATTTCTTTCCCTAGGTTTACATAATGGGGTTGAGGGGGATGGGGAATGTATTCGTCATCCAGGAGGAGCGTTGGCTGTTTCTGTTACATTAAAGAGTAAACTGGTCTTGGTTGAGTAGTACCGTTTTGTTGTAGAAGGACAATTATTAGAATTGATCGCTGAAATCTTAGAACTAGATGAAAAAGTATTAGAAACTATTAAACGTAAAATTCAAGGAGAGACGGTGTATCGTACTAATACCTAGTATTTATGAGGTAAATTTCTTTTAACTCCTGGTTATTCTGATGAGTATATTTATATTTTTTAGACACAGGATTTAGAAAAGTTAAAACACCTTCCAGAACAAGATGAAGAGGAATATACTGAAGTGGTGTTAATGACGTTTTCGGAATTTGAAATAGCTATCTTAAAAGGAGAACCTATTGAGGCTCAATCCATTAGCATTTTTTAAAAACCACAACTATTCTTAGATAAGATCAATGGCTAATTTGATTATTTTTTGGCACCGTAAAGACTTACGAATCTCTGACAACATTGGCTTATCCAAAGCCCGTCAGCAAAGCTCTAAAGTGATTGGAGTATTTTGTTTTGATACTGACATCTTAGAACGGGATGACATTGCCCCTGTAAGGATAACTTATATGATAGGTTGTTTAAAAGAATTAGAACAAAAATACCGAAAATTAGGTAGTAAACTACTATTTATTCAAGGCAAACCCAATCAAGTTATTCCGCATTTAGCAGAAAGTATTCAAGCTGAATCAGTATTCTGGAATTGGGATGTTGAACCTTATAGCAGAAAACGAGATAAACAAGTTATTGAAGCTCTAGAAGAAAAAGGGATTAAATCTCAAAGTTATTGGGATCAACTGTTACATCTTCCTGAACAAATAATGACTAAATCAGGATATCCTTATAAAGTTTATACTCCTTTTTGGAACAAATTATCACAACAAGAAAAATATTCTATTCCTGATCCTTTAGATAGCTTGGAAGGATTAACTGAGATAGAAATAGAACAAGCCCAAAAAGTCGGTACGATTGAGTTACCATCGGCGACAGAATTAGGGTTTAACTGGGGTAATTATTTACTACTATCACCAGGAGAAACAGCAGCTAAAGAAAGATTAGAATTTTTTTGCAATTACGCAATTAATTCTTATCAAGAAAATCGAAATTTCCCATTTATTGAAGGAACTTCCCAACTGAGTGCAGCCCTTAAATTTGGCGCAATTGGTATTAGAACTGTTTGGCAAGCAACAGTTAGTGTTTATGAAAATAGTTGTAGTGATGAAGCAAGAAAAAATATTGAAACCTGGCAAAAAGAATTAGCTTGGAGAGAATTTTATCAACACTGTTTATATTTTTTTCCTGACTTATCAGAAAGACCTTATAGAAAAAAATTTGAAGCATTTACTTGGGATAATAATGAAGATGATTTTCAATGTTGGTGTGAAGGAAGAACAGGATATCCTATTGTAGATGCGGCAATGAGACAGTTAAATGAAACAGGATGGATGCATAATCGTTGCAGAATGATTGTTGCTAGTTTTTTAACTAAAGACTTAATTATTAATTGGCAATGGGGAGAAAAATACTTTATGCAAAAATTAATTGATGGTGACTTAGCTGCTAATAATGGTGGATGGCAATGGAGTGCATCGACTGGAATGGATTCTAAACCATTGCGAATTTTTAATCCTGCAAGTCAAGCACAGAAATATGATCCTAATGGAGAATATATTCGTCAATGGTTACCTGAATTAAATTTTCTTGATACAGAATGTTTAGTAACAGGAAAAATTTCTCCCCTGGATTGTTGTAGTTGTGGTTATCCTCAACCAATTAAGAATCATGAACAACAACAAAGAGAATTTAAACAACGATATAATAAAGTTAAATAATTATAACAAAGTATTTCTACAATGAAGAAAAAAGTGGCTAATGAATTGTATTTAGGTGAATTTTATCGATAATCTTAATTTATAATTAAGAACGTAAACGTAAAGCGATCCAACCATTCAAATTTCCTCTTAGTCTATTAATATACCCTTTAAATAGTTTTTGAGAACCATCAAACCCTAAATTTTGTTGTCTCCTAAAATTTTATCAATAGCGAGCTCCGTTGTTTTATCAAGGTTAATAGCTAATATTCTCGTCTGAATAAAATTTTTAAATTAATCAATTATAATATAATAGTTTTATCTTATAATTGAGCTCATTAGTAGTTGATTGATCGCTCTCCTAAATATTTTTAAAAAATGGGCAACATTTATCCACCTGAGAGTTATACATTTACAAATTACATCTATATTGTCTGGGCTAGATAAAGTGATGGCTATATATAAAACAAATTTAAAATTGCTCAATAATGAGAATAAACAAATGTTTTTATAAATAAAAAGACTAAAATTTAGTCTTTTTATTTTCAAATTAAATATCGTAGTCTGAATATTTTAACTCAGCGATTAAATATTAAGTATAGATTTCTAAATCATATTCAGATCTTAGTTTGCTATGATAGTTTTAATACTATTTTTTATTTTGACAATTTTATACATTGCTTGACTTTTAATAGCCTATAAATTAGGAATTTAAAATAATTAATCGTCATATCAAGAAATCTGACCCTTATTTTTTTATATAATTTATACTTAAAACTGGTACTAAAGACAATAGTAGTTTCAGTACTTAAGATAGTAAATAGTTGAGAAACGGCATAAATAGTGACCTTATTTGGTAAATAATAAACTTTTTATTAAAGTTAATTAAATCTGTTAATAAAAGAGCATTTTTTATAGATGTTACATTGTTATCAATTAGTATAAATTTATTATCACAATTTTAAAAAAATTTATAATTAATACACAACTAATATTATAAGTAATTCATCAAACTATCTTTAGAGAGAACTAAATTAAAACTACCAATAATACCTGAACTAAAATTAAACTCTCTAAACACAGTGAGGTAGATCAACTTGAATAAGTCTAGAATAGAAAAGTTGCTAAAAAAGAGCGATTACCGAATACTAGTATTCTTGAAAATTTGGCTACAGTTGACTTACGAGCTAACAATTTCTTTCAGAACGAGAATAAAAGAGAAAATTTTATGTTTAGATTTAATAGGATGAAAAGTTAAATAAATTACAGACTAGGTGAAATTGTTAAAAAATACGATACAAAAAACAACTTTTAGGTGGATTAGTCAAAGAAGAGAATAAGTAAGAAAGGAGAAGATATAAAGTATCTTAAAGAACCTTGATAAAAAGATAAATTAACTGATAACAATACTTTTTTAAATAAAAGGTTTTCTGTATGATTTTTATTATCAAGTTTACAGGAAAAATGGTTCTTTTTCGTACTGAAATTGATGTCTTATTCATTAGTTAAATATATCCATCGCAAAAGTATTAGTAATAGAAACAATAGAAAAAATAGGCTCTATTGTCGTGAAATAAATAGGGAAGTATATTTATTTGATAAACCTAAAGTAGTTAGTTTTACTAGCTATTCAACTAATTTTAAATACTTATTAGGCTCGATATAATACTTTATTCCTAAACGTTTTTTAGATTAATTAATATCAAAATATGTCATTGAAAGATGTAATTTTTTTTTACTTTAACTAGTGCGTTTCCTAAAATGAAAGTACTTCTTAAAGAAGGTAAGCATCCTTAATTTAAATCGTGAGATAATAGAGAGAGATGTAGCTAACTAGATATTGATTAAAGAGATTATTTTAGTTAATTCAATAGGTTGTACGAATTCTAATCATGATTTTAATAGTATTAGCAAAGGGAAAATACTGATTTTTAAATATAAAGCAGAACAATAATTGATTAAATTAGGTATTGATTATACAATTAACGATTTAGAAGTACTATTTGATAAGCTCGATAGAAAAAGAAAATTATTAGTTGGTTGCAATAATTAATTATCAATTTAACTACCTAATAGTATTCCAACTTGTATCTTCGTTCAAACTATAGAGGGATTATAAAATCCTAGCTTATTAGTTATTTTGGTTGAGTTGGGAGTGGCAAAAATTTTCGATCACCTCAATTTCATAAAGAACCCCACTAAACCACTTTTTAAAAATTTTGCTCAAGTTACCATCTGTAATCACAGAATTAACAAATTCTTGCCATTGAGAGTCATTATTGGGCAGTATTAGTCCATATTTTTTACAATTAAAAGGCATTTCAGGAACCAGAATGTACTCTTTTCCTAAGTCTAATTCTTGTAAAATAACTTCACCGATTAACAGAATGCTATCACTAGCAAAAGCATCAATTTTTTCTCCCTGTAAAGCTTGTATTCCTCGAAATCTTCCTGTAATCCCTTGAAATTTTACAATATTAGCTGCTGGATACTTTGCTTCTATTAACTGTTGACTACCTGTATTATCGAGGACTCCAATATTAACTCCTACTAAGCTATCATTGAAATTAATATCATTCTGTTTTTTTTTATTAATTAGAAGTTGAGTGCCTGTTGAGAGAAAAGGGTTAGAAAACATAGCATTTAATCCATAAATTTTACGGATTACATTTGGTCCACATTCTAAATGAATTATACCATCACTAACTAGTTCAAATCGATTCAAAAAAGTTGATTTATATAATCTCACTAAGATAACTTCTTTATTTAATTTTTCTTTTAACTTTTCTCTCAGAATGTAGATCAAATCTAAACAAACTCCAGCGAGATTATTATTTGAATATCTATACCCGAAAGGAACTGCATCTTCCCTTATTCCAATTTTAAGTAACCCTGTACGAACAATTTCGTTGAGAATGGATTTAGATTGTGCCTTTACTGGTGTAGAACAAGATAGAAGTAAGGTTAAAATACTCAGAAATAGCAAGCTTTTTGAATTCATTTTTTTATTTTATGAGAAAAACAACCCCACAATTTATCATACCCAAGAATCTAAAATATCTTTAAATAAAACTTCATCAATCCAGGTTTTGGCAACAACAGTTAGGGGAAGAGCTAATAATAACCCCAATAAGCCAAAAGATTGAGCAAAGAAAATCTGTGCCATTAAAGTAACAGCAGGTAATAGAGAAACTTGTTTAGCCATAATCGTTGGTGTTAGCCAGTAACTCTCAATATTTTGAATGATAAAATACCAGATTAAAATTGCCCAAATTTTCCAAGGATCGTCTAAGAGAGCAACCATGACAGGGAAAATAACGCTAGAAGCTGGTCCAATATTGGGAATAAAATTAAGTAATCCAGCCAACAATGCATGTACTAATACTAGCTTAACCTGTAAAATCAATAAACCAACTCCACTCAGAATACCAATAAATAGACAATTAATAGTAATGCCCATTAGCCAATTCCCCAGAGCAATCTCTGATAGATTTAAAATTTCATCCACTCGACGGCGATAAAAAGATGGAAAAATTTTTAACAAAAAATTTCGATATTCTTGAGGATTAATTGTTATCATAATTGTTAATACTAATACAAAGAATAATTGAAATATGGCTGCTACTGAATTAGAAAAAAAAGCAAAAAAATTACTGAATATTTTGGTGAATAAAGGTTGTAATTGTTCAATAAAATCTCTCATGAAAGAAGGAGGAAGAATCCAACCTGACCGAAACTGTTTTTGTCCTAATAAAATAAAATTTTCTCGAAGTTTTTCCCAAACTATGGGGCTCAATTCCAGAAATTTATCAAATTGTCCAATAAAAGGTGGAACAATTAATAATAAAAATAGACTAGTTAATAAAGAAATGACTAAAAGGATAATCACAACAGCCATATTTCGTTCTATAACCATTCTTTTGATCTTTAATTTTATTAACCATTTAATAAGTCGGTTAAGTGCAGTAGCAAATACAACTGCTGTAAATACCAATAATAAAAGTTGACGTATTTCCCAGAGAATATAACCGGAAATTACTAAGCTAGAGAGTCCAAGCCATTGACCAAGTTTCACGAGTTTATTAGACTAATAAATCTACATTATTGATTATTTTAATCATAAAATTTAACTCAAGTTTTAGCAATACCAAAAATATAGTAATGTAGGCAATCACCATAAATCTTACCTTATATAAAAAATAAAAATAGAGAATTTTTCATTTAATATCAATCTTTTTAGGAGTAATTTATTCCTTAATTTTTTCCAGGATTATTTTACATAGTTCAATACAACTTAACATTTAATTATTTTTCATAAATCCCTAAAAAATAAGTTATGTTTAAAATTAGTCGATCTAAATAGAGGCTAATAACTAGCATAAGGTACAAAAAATACTGAATATATTCTTGGTTTATATCGTTTTATTTTTATGTATATAAAAATATATTAAAGCAATTTTTTAAAAGTCTCCGGCATCTAACCCATGCTAACAATTAACTCAAGGACTATAAAATATAGGGAATTACTCTTATCAGCAAGTCCTTGAGAACTTGCTGATAAGAGTAGTGGACTAAAAGTTGATGTCTAGACAAGCTTTAACCTGGCTAATATCGAGCTAAAAAGCCTGATATTACAGTGTTATTTAATTAAATATTAATAGCAAAAAGCCTATCTATATAAATCAAGAAATTAATGAATATAGACCAGGTAATTATGATAAAGCACTAGGTCAGCATCAAGAATTTATTTAACGATATAAATACAATTGTCTACCTAGTTTTTAATAAAAAACGGATTGGTTTTACTTTAAAATATAGATTTTTTAAAATAGATTATGAGAAGGCTTTAGAAGTAAATTATTTACTATCTAGTACAGAAAAAGCTACTATTTAATAGTGCCTTAGTTCGTGTAAAATTAAATAATCTTTAAAGACATAACTGCTAATCTAACCTAGTCTATCGCCTCAGAAAAAGTTAATGAAATAAGCTATTATAGTAGTGGTTGTTTCTATAAAATGGGAATTCTCAAGTTACTCTGAACTATTTCACTGAAATCAAGAAATAATTGCTTTAACTCCTAGTCAACCCTATACCTAGTCTTAATCGGGGAAAAGTTTACTATGAATGTAAACTCATACAAACTGCTTTCTACAATTTACGGGCTGTCCTTAGCCGTTTGAAAAGGCTACATGGAATGGTGACTTATCGTTAAACTTTAGTTTTAATCCATTAGTTGTAAGAAATCGTTAAACAATTTGGCTGCAATCTGATTTTGCAAACTACTCCTAAACCCAGAACTTTCATACAAATAAAGAGTTTGCTATAGTTTGAACAGCACATAATAACTAAAGAGAAAACTACCGTGAAAAAAACATTACTATTACTTGCTGTATCTTTGGGCGTATTAGGAACACCAGCGAAAACCTTAGCCCATGCAATGCAGACTAATTATGTGTTTTTAGAAGAATTAGAATTTCAGTCATTTTATAGTGATGGAGAACCGGCCAAAAATGCTAAGGTTTTAGTTTATGCCCCGAATAATCCCGATCAACCTTGGATAGTAGGGAAAACTGATAAACAGGGCCGCTTTTCCTTTCTACCTGACAATTCTATTCCTGGCCAGTGGGAAGTGGAATTTGAACAGGAAGGACATGGGGATATTTTAACAGTTCCAGTCAGCGAAAAGGGAGTCGATATTGACAAAATTAGTCAATCTAAAAAAAAGGACATTCATTATATTTCTCTCAATCCTTGGCAATCTCTTTTCATTACTAGTGGGGTTGGAGCTATTTGGTTTCTTGCCTTAAAAAAATTTTAAATCTTGCTAGATTTTTTTCTATTATTGATGTGAAACTAGCCACCCTTAATAATTCTCAAAAGAGATAACCCAGCCATTTACTTATGATAGAAGCATAATCAATCATCACCCTATCCACTAAGTGTAGGTGTTAAATCCCTCTCAGCTGCCATTAACTATGAGTTGGAGTCAACCTTTAAATTAACTTCCACATGATGGGCAGCTTCTGTTTGATAAACAATCGTCTCATGATCATCCTCAAGCTTGATTTCAGGATTTTTTCCGGGTGTAGTGATTAAACGCGCACCCTTGCTATCCGTGAAATAACTCCACGCCCACTGAATCATGACAATTATTTTATTGTCAAATTCGAGTAAGTAGAATACATGGATAAATAGCCATACAAACCAAGCGAGAAACCCAGATAATTTAATCCAACCCATATCAACAACAGCCCGGTGTTTTCCAATCACTGCCAAGTTTCCCCAGTCAGTATATTTGAAAGGAGATAAAGGACGGTTTTGAAGACCATTGCGGATAAAACGCGCTACATATTCTCCTTCTTGCATGGCAACAGGGGCAACACCAGGTAAAATTCCGCCTTTTCCATCAGAATAATGAACCAAATCCCCAATGACAAAGATATTGGGATACTTGGATAAGTTGAAGTTAGGTTCAACCATAACCCGTCCGACTTTATCTAGTTGAGCCCCAGCACAATCAGCTAAGGTCTGGGCCATAGCAGACGCTTTCATCCCTGCTGTCCAAATGACCGTGCGAGTGTGAATGCGGTCGATGGTTTCGCCCTGACTGTAAGTGACTAATTGACCCTGAATATCAATGACTCTTGCACCAGTTTTGACTGTTACCCCTAATTGTTCTAAAGATTTCTGAGCTTGAAGGGAGAGATCAGAAGGATAGGCGGGTAAAATATACTGAGGACTTTGTAATAGTATGATTTTAGCTTGAGAAGTATCAATGTTGCGGAAATCCTCTTTTAGGGTTCCATGGGCTAGTTCGGCTAAAGATCCTGCCAATTCTACTCCAGCCGGACCCCCACCCACTAAAACAAAAGTTAACCAATCTTTTCTTCTTTCAGGGTTAGGTTCTTTTTCAGCTGACTCAAAGGCGATAAATACCCGCTGACGAATTTCTAGGGCGTCTTCAATAGTTTTCAGTCCAGGAGCCTTTTCTTGCCAGTCATTGCCAAAGTATTGATGGGTTACTCCTGTAGCCACAATCAGAGAATCATATTCAATTTTTCCGTAACGGAGTTGCACCGTTTGCCTTTCGGGATCAATACTGGATACCTCTCCCATTAGCACCTCTGTATTTTTGTTCTTACTCAACAAAGCCCGTAAAGGAGAAGAAATATCAGCTGGGGATAATCCTCCCGTAGCTACTTGATACAGTAATGGTTGAAAAACATGAAAATTACGTTTATCAATCAGGGTGACTTTAACGGGAGTTTTGGCAAGTTTTTGAGCAGCATATAGTCCACCAAAACCACCACCAATAATCACAACACGATGAAGGTTAGTTTGATTTCTTTTTTGATTAACCATAGGTTTTCGTCTCTTCTTTTATTAGGTTAGTCTGGAAATATTTTCATTGATATTTAAACAAAACTGGTAAATCTTTAGACAAATTTTGATTTAAGATGTGCTTAGAGATTAAATGGCATATTCAAGTGATTCTTGAGAGTATTAGGTAAGTCTAAGTTTATATATAACTATAACATAATAGGCTAATTAATTTGTAAAAATTTTAAAGTAAATGTTAATATTATTTGATTCTTAGAAAGATGATTGATTACCAAATGTGGTTAAAATCCGAGTTAATCTATGTAATTAGATTAATAATTTTTTTTAAAAAACCGTGTTGCTAGCAATAATAGAAGCGATATCAACGTAGTATTTTTATAGGTTTTATTAAGGTAGAATTGATGAAGATAACAAATGTAATTTGTAAATAATATTGAATCAAAAGATAATTAGATTTTTAGGTTTTAAATTCACTCTATATTTAGAGGATTTAGTACCCTTACTTCTTAAAGTTTAAAGTATTTAGTTATTCTTTGAACAACTTTGAGTTGTTCAAAATAAATATACAGTATTTTTTAGGCAATGCATATGCAACACAATCTGTCAACACAACAGAAAAAATCAAATAATGACAATATAAAATTTTGACTGTGCTTTGTATAAGTCTGAAGAAGATTTAGATTATACTATTTTTGTGTTCATTTGAAAGTAATAAAAGATACAAATATTTTTTGATACATCTCTTATACTCCGTTATTGAACAACTTCAGAAATGTACTGACAGGTGAAGAGCTGCCAAAAGAGTATCTATGTTTAAATATCTTCCACCTTTAAATGACCATAATCTACCCTATCCCGATACTATTCATCCCATCGTTGTACATTTCGTTATTGCAATGGTCTTGTTTGCCTTTTTATGCGACATAATCGGTCACTTTACTCGTAATACTCGTTTATACGAGGTAAGCTGGTGGAATATGTTAATAGCTACCGTTTCTATCTTTGTAGCTATTATTTTCGGTCAATTTGAGGCAGGTTTAGCCCAACCTTACGAAGTAGTACAGCCCGTATTGCATCTTCATACGCTGATTGGTTGGTCATTATCGGCAATTATTGCGGCAATTACAGGATGGCGTTATGTAATTCGCTCAACAACCCCTGACAAGCTTCCGGTTCCATATTTAGGATTGGTATTAGTTTTAGTGGCAATTGTTGGTATTCAAGTATATCTCGGAGACAAATTAGTCTGGGTGTATGGACTCCACACTGTCCCTGTTGTTGAAGCCATTAAGAAGGGAGTTTTACAATAATGAATTCTGAAGTAATTGATAAATTCATAGCTGATTTAGGCGCAAATGGACTACCTTATTCAATCCCTATTCACCCCAATCTAGTTCATCTGACTATAGGATTGTTTATAGTTGCTATTACTTTTGATATCCTAGGGGCAATGTTTCGGCTCCAGAAACCTGTTTTTAAATTCCTTGCCATTTCCACTACTCGTAGCAACTTCTTTGATGTCGGTTGGTATAATCTGTTAGCAGCCTCGATCATCACTATTTTTACTGTTGCAGCCGGATTTTACGAGATGATGTTGGCCAACCCCATCGCTGATGTTAAAAGTGCTTGGGGACTTGGGGCAATGAATACCCTGTTGTGGCACGGTGTAGGGGGAGTATTTCTTCTTGCTTTCATGATTGGAATGACTGTATGGAGAGGATTCCAACGGTTTCTATGGCGTAAAGAAAGAACCATCCAAGTGCAGTGGACTTATTTAGGGGTAGGTATTTTTATGTTATTTCTGCTGTTTCTTCATGGAACCTTAGGGGCGCATATTGGCGCAGAATTTGGGGTACACAATACAGCTGATCAATTGTTACAATCAGGACAAGAATCTCAGTTATTGACCTCAGAATTCAACTTTCTCAAAGATGATAAGTCAAAATTATGACATTTTTGAGTAAAACTCCTATTGATTAAGGATTACTTTTGTTGTTCTGGTATTTATTAATTATGAGAGTTCGCAATATCTTATTTTTGATTGTTTATGCAATTGTCTTAACATTGATTAGTCTTGGCATGGGGAAAGTTTCTTATTCTTGGTTCCCCCCCCAAGCTTCGGCAGAATCTCTATTAATTGATGAATTGTTTGCTTTTCTTGTTACTTTAGGAACTTTTATTTTCTTAGGAATTACCGGAGTAATTATCTACTCCGTTATTTTTCAAAGAGCAGATAAGTATGATTATAGTGATGGTCCTCATATTGAAGGAAACGTTCCCCTAGAAATTGTTTGGACATCTATCCCCATCCTTTTGGTATTTTGGTTAGCGGGATATAGTTATCAGGTTTACGACCAAATGGCTATTCGCGGTTCAATAGAGCTGAACTCCTTACCAATGATTTCTGGACAAACTGCTATTGTTATTCCAGAACCTAGTCAAGCCATTGAAGTGGTTGCACAACAGTGGTCTTGGGTATTTCATTATCCTGAAAGGGATGTGACCAGTACGGAATTGCATCTCCCTGCAAACCAGAGAGTACGTTTGAAATTAAAATCAAAAGATGTACTGCATGGCTTATATATTCCAGCTTTTCGAGTTAAGCAAGATATTGTTCCTAACAAAACCACTGACTTTGAATTTACTCCCATTAAGGAAGGGAAATATCGCTTAAGAGACTCTCAATTTAGTGGAACTTATTTTGCTACAATGCAAACAGATGTGGTGGTAGAATCTCCTGAAGCCTACGAAAATTGGTTATTTGAAGCAGCAAGACGCGAACCGTCTCCCGCAAATAATGTTGCAGCTTCAGAATATATCCAAGAAACAGAAAAAAAATTTCAGAGTGGCTGGCCAACAATTATTCCAGCAGAACCGCCAGTAGTCAACTATCCTACCTAATCTGGGTTAGTGGTTCACAGCCCAAAATATACCCTCGATGATTTTCTCCTCTTATCGAGCATTTGTATTTGTAACCAGCATCCGATGATGATAATTAGCCGAATTTAATGTCAGGAAAAAATGTATGACAGATTGTCAAAATAAAGACACAAACATTATTGTAGAAAGTTGCCCAGACCTATCTGCCAGGAATTGGCGAAGATATTTCAGTTTTAGTACAGATCATAAAGTCATTGGAATTCAATACCTAGTTACTTCTTTTGTTTTCTTTCTCATTGGTGGAATCTTCGCCATGATCATTAGGGGGGAATTAATTACCCCGGAATCAGATTTAGTTGATCGCACTTTTTACAATGGAATGTTCACTATGCATGGCACTATCATGCTGTTTTTGTGGACATTTCCCTCATTGGTCGGGTTAGCTAACTATTTGGTTCCTATTATGATAGGAGCAAAAGACATGGCTTTTCCTCGTCTTAATGCGGCTGCCTTTTGGATGGTTCCCGTGGTGGGAATATTGATGTTAGCCAGCTTTTTTGTCCCCAGTGGATCAGCCCAAGCTGGTTGGTGGTCTTATCCTCCGGTTAGTATTCAAAACCCTACGGGACAGTTGATTACAGGGCAAGTTCTCTGGTTATTGGCAGTGGCTATTTCTGGAATCTCCTCGATTATGGGGGCGGTCAATTTTGTGACTACTGTGGTCAAAATGCGTGCCCCTGGAATGACCTTTTTTCGGATGCCAATTTTTGTTTGGGCAGTTTTTAGCGCACAAATTATTCAATTATTTGGCTTGCCGGCTCTCACCGCAGGGGCAGTGATGTTACTATTTGATGTCACCGCAGGGACCAGCTTTTTTGACTCCTCTCGAGGAGGAAACCCGATCTTATTTCAACACTTTTTCTGGTTTTATTCTCACCCTGCGGTCTATGTAATTATTCTGCCAATTTTTGGTATTTTCTCAGAAATTTTCCCTGTTTATTCCCGTAAACCTTTGTTTGGGTATAAAATTGTTGCAATTTCTTCGTTACTCATTGCTGGGGTTAGTGCCTTAGTTTGGGTACACCATATGTATGCTAGTGAAACCCCAGGTTGGATGCGGATGGTGTTTATGCTGTCTACGATGTTTGTGTCAGTTCCCACCGGAATTAAAGTGTTTGCTTGGGTGGGTACTATGTGGGGAGGAAAATTACGCCTAAGCACCCCTATGTTATTCGCTTTGGGGGCATTAATCATGTTTATTTTTGCTGGCGTAACGGGTATTATGTTGTCAGTAGTCCCCGTGGATATTCATGTAAATAACACCTATTTTGTTGTAGGACATTTCCATTATGTCCTTTATGGAACAGTAACAATGGGAATGTATGCCGCTATTTATCATTGGTTTCCTAAAATGACAGGGCGAACATATCGTGAGAGTTGGGGTCAGCTCCACTTCTGGTTAGCTTTTATTGGTACGAATTTAAACTTTTTACCTATGCACCTTTTGGGGTTACAAGGAATGCTGCGTCGGGTAGCTTCTTATGACCCTGAATACACCTTTTGGAACGTGGTAGCGAGTCTTGGAGGGTTTTTATTAGGAGTGTCTACATTGCCTTTTATCGTTAATATGGTTAGTTCTTGGATACAAGGACCGATCGCCTCAAATAACCCTTGGCGTGCTATTGGGTTAGAGTGGATCATTTCCTCTCCTCCTAGTATAGAAAATTTTGAAGATTTTCCTGTGATTATTTCTGGTCCCTATGGTTATGGTAAACCAGATCAATTAGTTGCTAATGAGGAAGCAATGCTAGGACATAGTAAATAGTGAACAGTTAATAGTTTTTAATTGTTTATATTAGTTTTTTATTCCCTGATTTGAGAATTTGGAGAGTATAATGGACAGTTCAGTTTCTTCAGGACAATTGCATGGGGCAATAGGAGAACATGAACACGATGCGGAGGGCAATAGTCTCTTTGGCTTTGTCGTGTTTCTTCTATCAGAGAGTATTATTTTCCTCAGCTTTTTCGTCGGATATTGTGTTTACAAAACTACTGTGGTTGACTGGCTACCGCCAGGCGTGACAGGACTAGAAATAAGAGAACCTGCTATTAATACAGTGGTTTTGGTGTCTAGTAGTTTCGTTATCTATATTGCTGAAAAGTGTTTAGAAAGCAGTAGATTTTGGGCTTTTCGTTTTTTCCTATTAATGACTATGGTTATGGGAACCTACTTTTTGGTTGGACAAGCGCTTGAATGGAGTAATCTGGAATTCCGCTTTAATTCTGGCGTATTTGGGGGAATGTTTTATCTCCTAACAGGGTTTCATGGGTTGCACGTTCTCACAGGTGTTATTTTACAAACTTTGATGTTAGGTCGTTCCTTTTTACCAAATAATTACCAGGGGGGACATTTTGGCGTGATGGCAACCTCTTTATTCTGGCACTTTGTTGATGTTATTTGGATTATTTTATTTATCTTAATTTATCTATGGCAATAGGTAATAGTTAATAATTAATAGTTAATAGGTAAGTATAGAGGCAATTATGATTATTGATGATCAACATTATGATGTAATTATTGTTGGTACGGGGGCAGGAGGAGGAACTTTAGCTCATAAACTAGCTCCTACAGGTAAAAGAATTTTGATTCTGGAAAGGGGAGACTTTATGCCTCTGGAAGAACAAAATATAGCTAACGTTGATGTTTTTAAGAAAGAACGTTATCGAGCGCCAGAACGCTGGTATAGCAAAGATGGAGAAGCATTTTCTCCTCAAACAAATTATGCTGTTGGTGGAAATACAAAAATCTACGGCGCGGCATTAGTTAGAATGCGGGAAAAAGACTTTGAAAATGTGGAACATCAAGAAGGAATTTCACCCGCTTGGGGGCTAAAATATAGTGATTTTGAACCCTATTATACCGAAGCGGAAAAACTTTACATGGTTCATGGACGAATAGGAGATGATCCTACTGAACCTTTTCGTAGTTCGGATTATCCTTTACCCCCGATGGAGAACGAACCCCAAATTCAAACGATTGTTGATGAGATCACTCAACAGGGGTTACATCCCACGGCACTGCCTCTGAGTTTAACTCGCGCAAAAGATGATCCTACGGGAGACTCGGAAGTCTTTGGTATTGTGCCGGCATTGAAACATTCCAATGTGACACTTAAAACCTCAGCCAAGGTAGTCTGTTTACTTACTAATTCTTCAGGAGAAGCAGTTAGAGCAGTAGAAGCCAAAGTTTGCGGTGAATCTTACCTATTTTTTGGCGATATAATCATATTAGCGTGCGGTGCTATCAATTCATCAGCCTTACTGTTACGTTCTGCTAATCCTAAACATCCTAACGGATTGGGGAATAGTTCTGATCAGGTAGGGCGTAATTTTATGAAACATCATCAAACCGCGATGGTAGAATTGAGTGTCAAGTCAAATTCGGGACAATTTCTCAGAACAGTTAGTATCAATGACTTTTACTGGGGTGACGAAAATTTCCCTTACCCAATGGGTCATATTGAGAATACAGGGGGACTGCTTCAAGATATCATTTTTGCCGAATCCCCTCCTATTTTATCGGTTTTAGCCAAAGGTATGCCTGGGTTTGGACTTGAACAGTTAGCGAAACGATCTATCGGTTGGTGGGTGTATACAGAAACCTTGCCGGATCCCAATAATCGTGTAAGAATCAGCGGGGATAAGCTATATGTTGAATACACCCCGAACAATATTGAGGCACATGATCGCCTCATTTATCGCTGGATAGATGTGTTAAAAAAGGGAGAAAATAAGCTAGGAAATTCTGTTTTTGAAAAGCTAGCAGTTTACCCCCGTGGGGAAGTGCCTATACAGGCGGTTGCTAACCAATGTGGGACTTGTCGCTTTGGGGAAGATCCGGCTAATTCTGTTCTTAACTTCAATTGTCGTACTCATGATCTTGAAAATCTTTATATTGTTGATAGTAGTTTCTTTCCATCAAGTTCAGGGGTTCCCCCAGCATTAACAATTATTGCTAATGCATTGCGAGTGGGCGATCATTTGATAGAGAGGTTTTAGTGAAAACCCGGAAATTCAAAGTCAATATTGCCCATAAAGTGGTTTTAAAGTGGGGATGAAGACAAATCTTCTTTTAATCCCCATCTGGAAAAGCAAAAAATATGACTTCAGCCTTTGTTATTATTTTGATTCATACACAAGTAGCAAAAGACTCTTTCTAAAATAGAAATTACAAACCAGTTAAATATAAACATAAAACATTAGACTTTTAGAGGACTTGGGAAAATTATTATACGGGCTGATGGTATTACTATAAAGAACTTCTACGTTTTTTTTAAGTGACTTTATTTTTTCTGAATCTTCTAAACTTTTTCTGAATATTCTAAACTGAGTATGATTGGTTGACATCTAATAATTTCTAAAACCTTTATTCTGAGTGTATTCTATAACTAGAAAAAATTTAATCTCCATAAAGATCAAGTTTTTTTGATATTAGAAGTATTATGGAGTAATGTTTTCAGCTTTTATTTATTATGATGTTGTAACAGTTAGTATAAAAGAGTCTTAATTATTTTAGCTATCTTAATGTATTTCAAAGTCCAAGCTGCTCTATTACATAAGCTCTTTAACTAAAAACTAAAGAGCTTAAAAACATATAATTCATTATTTATATAAATAAATTAATACTAAATAATAACTTGCCTGTATTTTTACTATATCAATCTTATCAATCACTAATCGGTTTAATTTATGTATATTTTGATCTACAATTCTTGAATTGAATCTTTGATAATTGTTTCTATTTATTGTTCACTCAATTTTTTATACAAGTTAAACTATTTTTATCTTCTATAAAAGCTGATAATGAGTAATGGTAAATTCTTTTAAATTTAAACACAGTTAAATATTAAAATAAGCCTAATCTAATCCACGAACAAAATTTACTAGAATACTGTCTGTATGATAATCATGGCTTTTAATCAGCTTACTTTTGACAATTAAAGTGTATTCATGTCTTTAATTTATACATGGTAGGTTTAGCAGAACTATTCAATTATTTTATTTTCTCCTACTGACCTGTCGGAAGTTTCAACAAATTTATAATCAGAAAATATGGGGCGATCTTGACCACCTTTTTTAATTCTATACGAGCTTCTATTAAATTAGAGTTAATGAGAGCTAAATATTTAAATAATGTTTGCTATCAAATATAGAGAGGATTAGATATTAAGGTTAATAATAACTTTATTTCAAAATATTAAACTAAAATTTAGAAACTTTATCTCTTCAGAGATTTAGCTATTATTGAACAATCTAGAATTAGTCCAATATTATAGTAATTGCTTTATTTATTCTAGATAAAATCTATTTTTTGACAAAATTAATCAATGAGTAACTCTTGATTACGACTTTAACCATAATTATTGATTATCAATTGATTATTGGATAATCAACTTTAATATTGGGTCCGGAAATTTTCCCTTGATTAATCTAGCCAGTTTAAGTAAAGCTATGATTAAGTCAATCAGATTAAGTAAATTTTAGGTCAACAACTATGAACTATATAGTTCAAGCTTTCTATAAATGGTATCGAAATGCCATGAAACGTCCTAAGTATCGCTGGCTTGTGATTCTCGGAACTCTTATTTATCTATTAAGTCCTATTGACATTTCACCAGATTTAATCCCTATTGTAGGATGGATTGACGATGGCTTGTTGATATTTTTATTAGTGAGTGAACTTTCTAGCTTATTTTGGAGATACAGTCCAAAACGTCATAATGATAAAACTGTTGATGACAATTCTTCCTGCGTTACTACCATCGATGTTGAAGTTATTCAGTGAGTTATCTAACTTTATATAAAAATAAGGAGACCATATCAGGTTTTTAGCTTCTTAGTTTAATCCTTCTGTACTATTATCGATGGTGTCTTAAACGTAATTTAATAAGGAAAAAGGGTGAAAGTTTTAGTTGTTGGTGATGGCGGGCGCGAACATGCCTTAGCATGGAAATTGTTACAGTCTCTTCGAGTTCAACGGTGTTGGTGTGTTCCAGGAAATGGGGGCACCGCCTTATTAGAAAGGTGCGAAAATATCCCCTTAGCGGTAGAGGATATCGACGGTATTGCCCAAGTTGCTTTTAAAAATCAAATTGATCTGGTGATAGTTGGACCAGAAGTCCCCCTATCGTTAGGAATTGGCGATCTCCTTCAAAAAAAAGGTATCCCTGTTTTTGGTCCTACCCGACTCGGGGCAAAAATTGAATCAAGTAAGTCCTGGGCGAAAACTCTCATGCTTGAAGCGGGAGTTCCTGTCGCCCAAGGAAAAACTTTTACTAATGCAACCGCGGCTAAAGCTTATATTAATCAACAAGGAACCCCCATTGTCGTTAAAGCTGATGGATTGGCGGCTGGAAAAGGAGTTATTGTCACCCAAACAATCCCAGAAGCCTATGCTGCAGTTGATGACCTCTTTAAAATGGGATTTTTTCGGATTTTGGTAGAGGAATGTTTAATCGGAGAAGAAGTCTCTATATTAGCCATAACTGATGGAATTACAGTTCGTTCCCTGCTACCCGCCCAGGACCACAAGCGCATTGGAGAAGGAGATATAGGACTTAACACAGGAGGAATGGGGGCTTATTGTCCAGCCCCAATCGCCACACCAGACTTATTACAACGGGTCGATGAGGAGATTTTAAAACCCACTGTAGCCGCTTTACGCGACCGTGGAATAGACTATCGAGGTGTCTTGTATGCAGGGTTAATGGTATCGCCTCAAGGAGAACTCAAAGTATTAGAGTACAATTGTCGTTTTGGTGATCCTGAAACCCAGGCGGTGTTACCTTTGTTGGAAACTCCTTTAGACCAAGTGATTTTAGCTTGTGTACAACAGCGTTTAGAAGAGCTACCCCCCCTGCGTTGGCACTTAGGAACGGCGGTATGTGTAGTTGCAGTTTCTGCGGGGTATCCTGGAAAGTATGAGAAAGGGAAACTAATTACAGGTATTCAAGAAGCAGAGGCGATGGGAGTGACAGTGTTTCAAGCAGGAACGGCATTAGAAGGAGATCGCCTAGTCACAGATGGAGGAAGAGTTTTGGGGGTAACAGCAATCAGACAAAATCTTAGTGAGGCTATTATTGAAGTGTATAAAGGGGTTAATTCTATTGACTTTGAAGGAAAATATTATCGTCGAGATATTGGATATCGGGCGCGATCTAGAAAAGGTTAGAATTGATACAACTTTAAAATGGGAATTTTGTACTATGGGGTAAATATAGAAATACAGCTTAAGAGAAGATTAGCTAAAAGTCTTATGGGTTGTGGCTTAGAGTTATCTGGTTACCTATAACCCCAGGTGCACCTTACACAGTAACGGTTTCGGTAGTTTGAACCAGTGTACACTATAAAGATTGCGCTCCAGGAATGTGGAAGGGGCGTAATTTAACATTAGAACCCCTATACTATAGGTCCTCTGAATCTCCGCAATTTCAATCACTATTCATTCCCATTAGGGATTGATAAAGAGTCTGAGTATATAGTATCTCTTTGTCGGTCGATAGGGACGGTGGATAGATTGGATCGTCTTATTTAGCTCCAATTTAACCCAACTGGGTTGATGGTTAAAGATACAGTTTCCTAACATAATTCTTGCCACTGCTGTTAACAATAAATTATCTTTCAATATAGGTTGATCTCTCCTCACTCTTTTTTTCAGAGGTTGAGGGGCTTCTTTTCCAACAAAAGGTAATAAAACAAACTCTGTAATTCTAGCAGGATAACTCTTTTCAATAGCTATTTTTGGAAGGTTTCTTAAATGAATTAAATGTTGTATTTGTTGTTGCGGGGTTTCAATATGACCAGATAACATGGTACTCGTAGTAGGGATTCCTAAACGATGGGCAACGAGATTGCAGTGGGGCAAGAATAAAACAGTTTTGGCATAGGCTTTTATTTCGCCTGTCTATCCATTGATAAATTTATAAACCGAAAATGCTTAAATGTTGAGTTTTGGAAGAAAAGCATTTAACATTTAAGGAATTAATAATGATAGGTGATTGCATAATCAAGTTATCTACAAAAGGACATAAGAAGGCACAATGTATTTTTGAGATATGGCCAACACTCTTTTGATTGTATGAAAATTAAAGAAAAATTCGATCAATATCCTCCTGAGATGCAGCAATGGATGATTCAACAGGAAAAAAATAAATTAACTCGTATTAAACAGGCCTTGGAGAAAGGCACAACAGTTTACACTCAATCAAAACAAGAAAATAAAGGGAAATGGTTAGAAGAAACTATTCAATTATTAGAACAATACTTAAGCCTTCTTCCTCCAAGTGACTATTCTTTAGAAGAAGTTTCCGATAACTATATCTTACAAGTGTGGGAGAGGCTAGAAAATGATTCCAGTTTACACGAATTAATTTCTCAAGTGGAAACACGATATGAAGAATTACTAAAAATAAAACTCTAATCAGGCTTATCCAAACGCAATTTTTTAAGTAAACTGTACACAAGAGGAGAGAGAACAACCCCCATCGCTAAAACAAAAATTAACCCGCTAAACAGTGCATAAAGTGACGCAAAAAACTTGGCACTATTAGTTAATAGTGGACTAACAGGACCCATTCCACTGAGAATCATAGACGCTTCCACCATAGCATCGATCCAACTTAAATGGGCAGTCCAATGATAGCCAATAATACCGACTAAAAGTCCCAATAAGATAAAAAGAGTAGACAAACTCAGATAACTCACAAAATCACGAATAAATGTGTTGTTTGTGTAAATTCTTTTGTCCAAGAGTGATTCTACTTGTTTCCAGTCTTCCATGGATTGTGATGGGGGCTTTTGTTTGGAAAATAGATGGACATTATCCGAGTTTCTCGTCAGTTGTGGTTGGGTTATTGTTATACTCTTGAGTGGTTGTCTCATCTTTACCCTTAATAGTAAACATTCAACCCTAATAATAAACCCCCAAATCGGATTAGCCTAGTGGGGGATAGATAAATGTTACAGATTAAGAACATAAACTTTTTGGTAAAAATTAATACAGTCATTTAACAAAAAAATATCTTCCAAAGCAAAAGCGATCATAAATATTTAATAAAATTTAAAGATATGGCAATATAGAAAGTAAGTATTTAGAGATTTAGGTAGAAATTTAGGTCATCTTAGTATTGGAACAAGCTTTTTTAATGTCTGTACGAGATGATTCACATTTCTCCCTACGCCGCACACTCGAAAAAGATGGATATATGATCACATAAGATTATCTTATCTTAACTATAGAACAAACGCTTTAAAAAAAAGATTTAAGCTAGGGAAGTTGATTTTATAAAAAAAAACAAGTTTTAGCGCTCGCTTTATATCTCCGTACAAATTATATTTAAGTTCATCCATCAATGCTTAAGTCCCACTAATAACAATCAACTTAAATTGACCTAATTTAAGTATTTTAGACATCTCTATTAGCTCCGAATTCAATAATAATTTTGACAACTAAAGGATTGTCATTTTTAATTTTTTCTAATTCTTAGCAAGGAGATTTATGGACAAAGTGTTATTGATAGATACTTCTCTTAGTAAATTCAACTTTCAATTCTTCTTTCAGCATTATATTCACAAGATTTAACTAACTACAACACTCTGATTTTTTAAAAGAGGAAAAGCAACTACATCGCGAATACTGACTGAATCAGTTAATAGCATTACTAAGCGATCTATGCCAATTCCTAATCCACCTGTGGGGGGCATTCCGTATTCTAAAGCAGTCAAGAAATCTTCATCAACTCCTTGCGCTTCTAAGTTTCCTGTGGCCTTTTGGGCGGCTTGTTCTTCTAATCTTTGTCTTTGATCAATGGGATCAGTTAGTTCAGAAAAACTATTAGCTAATTCTCGTCCCACAATATAAAGTTCAAACCGTTCTACTAACCCTTTCTGAGATCGATGAGGCTTAGCCAAAGGAGAAATTTCTACTGGAAAATCCAGAACAAAAGTGGGTTGAGTCAGGGTTTCTTCCACGGTTTGCTCAAAGGCTTCATTGAGTAATTTGCCTAAAGAAAGACAATTATCAGAAACTTCAATTCCAGCTTTTTTAACAGCTTTTTTAGCTTCTTCAAAAGTTGTAAATTGATTAAAATCTAGACCGCTTTTTTCCTTAACAATTTCATGCATTGTTACTCTTCTCCACGGAGTAGATAAGTCGATTTCTTCCCCTTGGTAGCTAATTTTTAAAGTTCCTAAAGTATCTTGTGCTGCGGCGGTAATAAGATTTACAGTTAGTTCCATCATATCGAAGTAGTCAGCATAAGCTTGATACACTTCAATGGAAGTAAATTCAGGATTATGTTTAGTTGAAATCCCTTCATTGCGGAAAATTCTTCCTAATTCAAAAACCTTTTCAAACCCTCCTATAATCAACCTTTTGAGGTGTAATTCAGTAGCAATTCTCAGGTATAAATCCATCTCCAAGGTATTATGATAAGTGACAAAAGGACGAGCTTCCGCCCCCCCTGCTTCTCCTTGTAACACAGGAGTTTCTATTTCAATAAATCCTTTTTTATCTAAATAGCGACGAATCGAAGCGGTAATTTGGGCACGACGGCGAAAAGTCTGTCTTACCTGGGGATTAATAATCAAATCAATATAGCGTTGACGATAGCGTTTTTCTGTATCTGTTAATCCATGCCATTTATCGGGCAAAGGTAACAGGGATTTTGTCAAAATTGTATAAGTACTAACATTAATAGATAGTTCTCCCTTTTCAGTTCTTTTTAAATTTCCTGTTACCCCTAAAATATCACCAGTATCTGTTAACTTTTTGAGGTTATTAAACGCATCAGGAAAATCACCCATAGAGGATTGAATATGCTCCTTATCTAAGTATAATTGAATAGTTCCTGTTTCATCTTGTAACTTAAAAAAAGCTAGTTTTCCAAATACCCGACGGGCAATAATTCTCCCTGCGATAGCCACTTCTAGGTCAATTTCTTCCCCATCTTTAAGATCAATATATTTATCCTGTAAATCAGCCGCAGTATTAGTAGATTTCCATTTATAAGCGTAGGGAACTAAATTTAATCGTTTTAACTGCTCAACTTTCTCAAGACGTGTTGTGCGAATTTCTTCTAAAGTAGAAGTGGATTTGGATGCTTTTGAGGGCTGATTGGGAGACATTGTAATTTATAATTAAAATAGTATAAAACTATAAACGAAAATCTCTGTTTGGGATTACCTCCAAACAGGAACTTAAACGGAACTTCATTATAGCTTGTTACCTTTAAATATCTCGCAATTTAACCAAAATGTTATGCTTAAAAAATTAGGTAATGAAGCATAACTTTGATTTACAGTAGTTATTAAATGTTTAATCTGAAATTTTCTATACCAATAGGCTCTGGTCTCTACTGAAATCCACGTTCACTATACAGACGTCATGGTTTGTAAGTTAGTTCTTAGTAGTTTCGAGTCTAGTCTAATTAATTCGAGCAAACGTGAGATTATAACCGCATATATTACCTAAGCCTTTGCAAGGTTGGCTTCACGTAAATTCGCTTCCGTTAAATTAACATAACTGAAATGGGCTTCCCTAAGATTCACATTTCCTAATATTTACCTAACTTGAATTAGCTTGCCAAAAATCCGCACAAGACAATTAATTGTGCCTCTTCTTAGTGGAGTTAATTCCTGTTGATGTTTCTAAGCCATAGTTAAAGCTTTCACGTTCTTTGGGTCGTTCCATAAATAACACTTTGTCCAAAACTAGCTGCGGTTATCTGTACGTTGATGTACATCCACTTTACTTAATGTTTCGCCTTTATGTTTAGGCTTTGCGCTCAAATAATTGCTTAGCCATTTTGAAAACATTGGGATTGTCTGTATCAGGACACAATTGCTTTACTACATAAATGGAAATTACTGAAACAAATAAATCGGCAGACCCAAAGGCTACCCCAAAAATTTTTTTGTCTCAAATAAATTCCTAAAGGTTAACACCGGTTTTTACATTAAAGTGAAGTCCTATTGACTAATTTTAATACAGTAGTTCATGAAACCTCATCTACATCATGTTTTTGGGCTTTGACTAATTGAATTCAAATAAGGGTCAATACGAATTAATTAGAGTAGTCCAATTTCAATATTCTCTGAAGAACATAATCAAAATTTTCCAAGTTGACCATTTTTTCTTTAGATCATGTATCAGCAAGTCTCTCAATGTAGCCTTGCTGATTCTATAGAAGTTAATCGATGGAAATTGATTGGGGACCACTTCCAATAACGGAAGTGCTATCTGCATGGGTAAAATCTGTCAATCCTTGTTTTTTTAACCAGGTTTTTAAGGGATCTTCGGATAATTCTAGTTTTAGACTTCCAGATATAAACCCCCCAGTAAATGCTAATGGATGCTGTAAAAATTCTTGAAAAATAGGCTGTAATTCGTCGATAAACATCACAAATCTCCTTGTGTTTGATGGAATTAATAACTAGGGTTTTTTAAAAATTATTCTCTTCAATTGTCCCTTTCTTAAAGGTTAAGTCAATCCAAGTAAATGGGACAAACTTATAGAATAATTTGGTTACCTCTACAACCGCTGAATTATCAAGAAGGATAAATCCAGTTCTACTCATAATTGTTGTTCTGTTAGGAGCTTGTTTCTTAGGATCACTGTTTGAGTAGTTGCCTCTGATACTGTAACCATTTTGCCAGAAAACAACCTGATAATTTGGGTGTAAGCGAGCAAAGACTGACGGTTTATCTAAGTAGTCCCAACTGTATCAGTTCTTAAAGTTCTAACTTCGGACATTATCATTGATTCCATCACTCATCAGTGTAGAATATCGTCAGCAATGGCTACTCGTCAAGAGATTATTAAAAATCAAGAACACGCTCAAATTGTCAAAGAAGCTAATAGTTATCTCTATGCTTAATTTACTGGTTGTTAGATGAGGTTCATTGATGATATAGAATTTTTTGTCAATAAACTTAAAGGGGTGATTAATGTGCGATTAGTTTATCCTTCGGGAAGACTTATTTAAGAGTTAATCGTAAACGGATTGAGTAAATTTGACAGGCATTCAATAGTTAATATTTCTAGTATGCTAGACTAGCTTAGTGTACCTAAGTTACCTAATAATCTTAGTGTATTTTTTCTGAAGATTATGCAATTTATTATTGAAGCTATTGAACAATCCCCCCAGCAAAAAATCACTTTTGCTGACTATATGAGTCTAGCCCTTTATTACCCTCAAGGAGGATATTATTCTTCTGGACGAGCAAAAATTGGAACTCAGGGAGATTTTTTTACAGCCTCTTCTTTGGGATCATATTTTGGAGAATTGCTAGCTGAGCAGTTTTTGGAAATGTGGAAATTGTTAGGCTCTCCCAAAGCTTTTAATTTAGTGGAAGTAGGTGCGGGAAGTGGTTGGTGTGCTGCTGATATTTTAAAGTATTTACATGATAATTATCCAGATTTCTATGAAGTAACCCACTATATTATTGTTGAAGAAGCACAAAGATTAATTGAAAAGCAAGAAAGTATTATTAGTATAACTGGCAAGAAAAATAAAGTTATTTGGAAATCGTGGGATGAAATTGAAGACTTGTCTTTAACTGGTTGTATTTTTAGCAATGAATTAATTGATGCTTTTCCAGTTCATATAATAACTACTAAGAATAAAAAAATAACAGAAATATATGTAACGCAGTCGGAAGGAAAAATCAAAGAAGTCATCTCAGAATTGTCAACCACCAAAATTATTAATTATTTTAAATTAATTAATATAAACTTAAATGCCAATCAATATCCTGAAAACTACCGTACAGAAGTTAATTTGAAGGCTTTAGATTGGTTAAAAAAGATATGTAGTAAGTTAAAACGGGGTTATCTGCTAACAATAGATTATGGACATGTAGCTAGTAAATATTATCACCCTCAACGCCATAAAGGAACGTTAAAATGTTATTACAAACACCGTCATCATGATAATCCTTATATTAACATTGGACAGCAAGATATAACATCTCATGTTAACTTTACTGCTCTGGAAAAACAAGGAAAATTATTGAATTTAGAAACTATAAAATTTACTCAACAAGGATTATTTTTAATGGGATTAGGATTGGGCAGTCGCCTGTTGGAATTGTCCACAGGCAAGTATGATTTTCTTGACGTGATTAAACGTCGGGATAGCCTTCACCAACTAATTGATCCCATGGGGTTAGGAGGATTTGGAGTATTGTTACAAAGTAAAGGACTGACAAAAGAAGAAAAAAGGCAACCGCTTAAAGGTTTTTCAGGAGAAATTAAGCATGTATGTTAAGTATTTCAACTACCAATAATTACAATAATATCTCATAATCTATAAAAACTGATTCACCTGTAAACTTTGTATTAAAATTAACACCATATAAATGGTTGAATTGATTGGGATATGCCCAACTAAAAAAGTCTATAATAGAAAAGTAGTTAAAAAATAACAATGATTAAATGCCAGCTTACTTGAAAGTTCAGCTAATAGAATTAACGATTTTGTCATTTTTATTAAAAATCGCCTATTGACGATCACCCCCACCACGTGAAAGCAGCACTTGCGAAAATTGCTGCTTGAGATGTGAATATTTTATCTAGGGATTTAATTAAGATAGACAATAATATCACTTAGATAAGTATAACTATTTAGAGTTAACATCAACATCAACTCCAGCAGATTCAAGTAGTTCGATAAATTCAGTTTCTGAGAGTTGACAAATACCAAATTTTTGAGCTTTTTTTAGTTTATCACCAGGAGTTTCTCCCACGACAATATAATGTGTTTTAAAACTAAGAGAGCTGCTTAAAGTTCCTCCTGCTTGTTGAATATACGACTTAGCCTCATCTCGATTCATTTGGGATAAACTTCCTAATAAAACTATTTTTTTCCCTCAAATAAACTCTCTGGTTTTAAGCTTTTTTTATTTTCTTGTGTATTTCCTATAGCTAATTTTTCCTTGACTTCCTGAGTATCTTCTAATATAAATTGTGGTTGAGATCTAATCTCATAAGGTTGAGAAACACTATCTTTACTGCTCGATTGTTGCGTTTCTAACTCTTTGATTTTTTCTTGTAAATTAGACAGTTGTTCACGTTCTTTCGTTATAGTTTCTTCACAATTTTTTTTCTCTTGAGTTAAACTCTCTATTTTTTGTTGTAGTGTAGCTTCTAAAGCTTCTTTTTCTTTTGCTTGCTCTTGTAAATTAGACAGCTGTTTACGTTCTTTCGTTATAGTTTCTTCACAATTTTTTTTCTCTTGAGTTAAACTCTCTATTTTTTGTTGTAGTGTAGCTTCTAAAGCTTCTTTTTCTTTCGCTGATACCTGAAGTTGTTTTTCTAAAGACACTACTCGTTGATTTCCTTGCTCGAGAATCTCTTCAAATTTTTTCTTTTCTTGAGTTAAACTATCTATTCTTTGTTGTAAAGTAGCAATTTTCTCTAATTCTTTTTGTAATGTATTGACTGTGTGCTCCTTTTCTCGACGTAAACTCCCAAGTTGCTGTTGAAGGGAAGAAACTTGCTCTTGTTGCTTAATTTCTAATTGGCATTTTAATCTTTCTGATTCTTTGATGTCCTTTTCCAAGGATATAAGTTTTTCTTTATTTTTATCTAAATCTTTGGTTAAAGTGGTTATTTCTTGCTGTTTCTTCTCTAAATTATTAGCTAAATTACTCTTATCGAATTCTATTTTATTTACAGTCTCTCTGAGATTAGTAAGTTGATAAGAGACTTCATCAAGTTGATGCTGGATTTGCTCTTGATCATGAGTTAACGTTTTATTAGACACAACAACACGAGTTAGCTCCTCATGTAGAGTTTCTTTCTCTTGGTTGATCTGTTTCTGTTTGTCAACGAATTCTAATTCCCGTTTCCTGCTACTACGACGTAATTGCCAATAGTTAACCCAAGAAGCTCCTAAAACAAGTATCAATGCGGCAATTTCGTAAACCATTTGATTTTTCATATTACTTCTCCTAAATAAAAGCAGCCGCAGGCTAATCGTTAATGTAGAGCGTATTCCTCAGTCAAGCTGATGTGACCTATCTATATCCTTACTATATATATCAGGCTGTCATACTGGAAATAGGGTAAACAGATTAAATCTTACAAATCTTAATAGAAGAAGAGGTGGAGAAGTCGAGGAGTGTGAAAACGGTAAGATATACAAGAGAGTTATATTCAACATAATTTAAGGAATTTGATACCATCTATTAATAATTTAATTTTCTTAAAAAGATTACTAAATTAGCCTTTAACAAAGATTAATTTTACCAGCTTGTACCTTAAGAATTTGGGAGGATTGTAACCATTGAGTATCAAAAGAATGTAAATGAGTAGTCGTAATTAAAGTTTGACATCGTCCTTGAATTGCTTCTAATAGTTGGTTTTGGCGATTGGGATCAAGTTCAGCTAATACATCATCGAGTAATAATAATGGCGGTTCTCCTATCACCTTTTCAATCAATTGGAGCTCTGACAGTTTTAAGGATAATACAAGAGTCCGTTGTTGTCCTTGGGAGCCAGAAGATTTAGCAGGAGTTTTGTTAATTGTAAATTTCACATCATCTCGATGAGGTCCTACTAAGCTTGTCCCTAATTGTTGTTCTGCAATGCGACACTGTTCCATCTTATCAAGAAATGCTTCTTTCACTTGAGTTGGATCATCTGAATCACAGAAAATATTAGGTAGATAGGTAATTTCTAAGATTTCTTGTCCTCCACTAATATTTTTATGCCAAGTTTGAGCTAAAGAGGTTAATCTTTCTACTACTCTAGCCCTTCGCCTTGTTACCCGTGAACCAGTCTCTACTAACTGCCGATCCCAAAGGTGCAATTGAGATATCTGGAACTCTAAATCAGCAGATGTTGCTTGTTCAGCGACTTTTTTTCGTAATTTTTTTAGTAGGGCATTACGTTGACGTAAAACCTGATAGTATTCGTGTAATATGTAAGTATAAACCGGTTCTAGTTGAACTAATAGAGTATCTAGCCAACTTCGACGAGTATCAGGTGAACCCCTAACTAGGTCTAAGTCTAAGGACGAAAACCCTACCGCGTTAAGACTTCCCAAAAATTCCAGATGGCGGCGTATATTTTCCTGGTTCAGAGTTAAAGTTCGTCTTCCTGGGGAACGCAGGATAATGCTGAGGTCTGATTTCCCGTAGGTTCGTTCAACATTACCCAAAATTTTCCCTATCTTCTTTCCTTCAAAAATTAAATCATGATCGCGGTTTGTTCGATGACTTTTGAGAGTAGCTAATAATTCCACTGCTTCAAGGATATTGGACTTTCCTTGGGCATTATTTCCTAACAAAATAGTTTTTTGCCGATCAAATTTAACTGATTGTTCAAAATAATTCCGAAAATTATGTAAACGTAAGGTTTTGAGATACATTTTTTAGGCAGAGGGAAAAGAAGGGGATAGATAGTAGGGGATAAATCGAATGTATTGTAACCCTTCTCTTCTGCTTCCAACGTAAATTCCAATTATAAAGAAAATACAAGTATAAATACTTTAATCGACTCAATTGAAGTATTAGCTTAGACAAAAATATGTAGTATTTCCTTAAAAGTTTAATATTTTTTCAATAAAGCTAAATTTTCTATGAAAATAATAATGGGCTTTTTCTCTTAAATTAATTTAATTTCTCGAAGAACAATATCGTATATGATGAACTGATGTGTTTAAAGTCGGGGTAGAAAAAGATTTTATTTGAGTCAAGGAGATAAACTTAAATAAATTTAAAATAAAAAAGTAATAAAAAGAACGATTACTATATTCCAGCTTACCTAAAGATTCAGCTAGTAGAGTTAGAATAACAAAAACTATCAAAGTTGACTAGCGATCCGAAAATTTACTTCAGAACAAGAACAATAGCAGAAATATTATATTTAAACCCATTAAACCTAAGAGGATCGAAAGTTAAAGAAATTGCAGACTAGGTGAAATTATTATAAAGTGCAATTTCTAGAAAAATTAGTCTAATCAATAATATAAACTATAGGAATATATAGACTAGTTTTACATATCTTCCAAAGAGAACAAATAGCAAGAAATAAAAAATCAAAGAAAATAAATGAGTCGAGAGAATGTTTAAAATAAATATAAGTTGAACTCATAAAACCAAGAAAGTTAACTAACTAAACACTAAATAAAATAGTCTAAACCCTATTCAATAGGTTAAAATTAGTGTTAAATTTACGCCAGCCAATCAATATCTCTATGAATTTTGAGATTTGTTTGAGTTTCTTCTGCTAGGGTATTCTTCGGTTCTATTAGTATGAGTTAACAGTCCACTTAACAGCCGAATAGTTCTTGACAGAGTGTCGTTTATTCTATGTAGGACTACTTTATTGAAGCTTACACAGCTTAATTTAAATAAGTTTTATTGAATCGCTTCTTCAAGAATTAAGATCCGTTACCTGATTTCACAATTTTTTGAGCAGGTATTAGAGATTATTTCTTGGACCTTATTGAGACTTTTAGATTCAGACATAGAATAGACATAATAGTTTATGGTTTATCCTGCAGAGGATAAGCCATCTCTTCAGGACTAACGAAAAAATCAAATTCTTCAGCAGACAGAAAACCCAAACTAACACAGGCTTCCTTTAAAGTTATCTGTTCAACATAAGCTTTCTTTGCGACTTTTGCTGCATTATCATAACCAATATGAGGATTTAGCGAAGTTACTAACATTAGAGAGTTGTTTAAATAATCTTCAATTTTTTCCCTGTTAGGTTCAATACCTAAAACTAAATGGTCTGTAAAAGAGGAACAAGCATCGGCTAATAATCGAATAGAATTTAGAATATTAAAAATCAATATAGGTTTAAAAACATTTAGTTCAAAATTTCCCTGACTTCCTGCTATTCCTATAGCTGAATCATTACCTATTACTTGTACACAAACCATGGTCATTGCTTCACATTGCGTGGGGTTAACTTTCCCTGGCATAATTGAAGACCCCGGTTCATTTTCCGGCAATATTAATTCTCCTAAACCACAACGAGGACCCGATGCTAACCAGCGAATATCATTCGCAATTTTCATCAGGGAACCTGCTAAGGTTTTAATGGTTCCACTAGTCATCACTATAGCATCATGGGCGGCTAAAGCGGCAAATTTATTAGGAGAGGAAACAAAAGGTAAATTGGTTAACTGAGCGATTTCATCCGCTACCCGTTGGGCAAAATCTGGGTGAGTATTCAACCCAGTCCCAACTGCCGTTCCCCCAATTGCTAATTCATAGAGGTCAGGTAAAATTCGTTGAAGGCGATCAATATTTTTATCAAGTTGAGAAATATAGCCTGAAAATTCCTGTCCTAAACTTAAAGGAACCGCATCCATAAGATGGGTTCTACCAATTTTTATAATGTCATGAAATTTTTTTTCTTTTATTGCTAAAGCATCCCGTAATTTCATCACCATTGGCAATAAATTATACTGAATTTTTTCTACCGTAGCAATGTGCATCGCCGTAGGAAAAGTATCATTAGAAGACTGAGACATATTAACATGATCATTGGGATGAATAGGGTCTTTACTCCCTAAAACACCTCCCGCTAATTCAATCCCTCGGTTTGCGATTACTTCATTTGCATTCATGTTGGTTTGCGTGCCACTTCCTGTTTGCCAAATACTCAAAGGAAAGTGAGAACAAAGATCTCCCGCAATGACTTCATCTGCGGCTTGTGTAATTAATACAACTTTCTCAGAGGGCAATTTTCCTAAGTCATAATTAACTTTAGCCGCCGCCTTTTTTAAAATACCAAAAGCCCTAATCATTTCTGGAGGCATGATATCATTACCAATAGCAAAATAATGGAGTGAGCGCTGAGTTTGCGCTCCCCAGTAGCAGTCATCTGGGACATCAATAGCTCCTATACTGTCGGTTTCAGTTCGCATGCCATCTCTTCATAAGGTACTATAACTATATGTCATAATTATACTCCATAGTTTCCCGGACTTCTTGTGGTAAAATCCAAAACTATCCCTCGTAATAGACTTCTAAAATAATTAGACTGAATCCTATTTTTTATTTAAAAATCTATGAGGTTCAGAACTATTTATTAATTAAAGTAACCGGGTATATTTTAGTATCTCTTGGGGAAGATTAACTAGTTTTTATTTTATGGAAGTTTTAGGTTTTGAAAAACCAAGAAGTCTATAGTTCGTAATTTTTTATTATGCTAAACGTAAGTTTTAAAATTAAAAAGATAAAAATTAAAACGATGCGTATAATTGATAACGACTTAATTTTGAACTTAAAAGATATACAACTATTTACCTATAACTCAATCTGAACGTGCCCTAATTATAGGCATCACTGGCTAAGATGGCTCTTATCTAAGTAAATTTTTATTAAAACAGAGATACAAAGTTGACGGGATTATTCGACAAATTTTAACGTTTAATACTAATCTGGTAGCTCATTCCTCCATTATAGAGATTTAACTGCTAGTGTCACCTTCTGTTGAATTTTAGAATAAGTAAAACTTGTTGAGATTTATAATTTAGGAGCATAATCTCACGTTATGGTCAGTTTTAATTCTCCAGAATATACTGTAGACTGAGTGGAAATCGGAACTTTTCGATTTCTAGAAGCCATTTGAGACTACTCACACTGCACAGGAATTGAAGTACGCTTTTATCAAGCAGGATCATCAGAAATGTTTGGGAAGGTTCAAGAGATTACCCAAAAAGAAACTATCCCCTTTTATCCTTGTAGTCCCTACGCATGTACCAAAGTTAACGCTCATTGACAAACGGTAAATTATTGAGAATCTTACAATTTATTTGCTTGTCATGGGATTTTGTTCAACCATGAATCCCCGACTTACAGGTTCTGAAAAATTGTTAACATGTAGCTAATAAATCCGATATTGTTATTATTTATTTGGCTGCCCATGTGGGAGGAATTGGCTTAAATCGAGAATCCCCCGCCGAATTATATGACGATAATTTTATAATGAGAACTCAGTTAATTCACGCTGCTTATGAATCAGGAATAGAAAAGTTTATCTGTATGATAACAATTTATGCTTGCCTGAAGTTCACATATATTACTTTTTAAAAAGATGATTTTTAGAATATATATCCATAATAAACTAACGCTTTTTATAATTTTGTCAAGAAGGCTTTATTAGTTCAACTTAAATTTTATTACTTGCAATATATATTTAATATAATTAATATTTTTAAATTAATTTATATGAATATAAATATTGTTTTAATTACCATATTTTTTATGCCATTTCTATTTTAATTTTAAAAAGATATAAAGCCTGATTACGAGTATATGAAACCCTTTATATTTAGGATAATGGTTCTTTTAGGAGATATTTTTTATACTTAATAAATACAGAAAAATAAATGATAATTAAAATTTAATTGCATAGTTATTTACCCCTTGCTAACTTAGCAATAAATAATGAAATTTTTATTTAAAATCTAGAAAAATAGTCTATAAATTTATATTTTTAATAAAATATTATGCAATAAAAATATAAATTAAATCATAAATATAATCGTTAATCAAGTATAAATCATGTACTAAAAATTGTAATCGTAAAATACAAGCCGAATTAAAATAATAGTTCAATAATACTATCCATTTTTAGAGTAAGGATAGCAATAAAATAACTGCCTTAATCTTGATTATTTTTGAAAAAAATCGGAAATATTTTTAAGGTTTCCGCTAATAAATTTTACTGTTTAAGATTAATTTTGATAGAGCGATAAAAATAATGGACCTTCTATACTGGTTTTTATAAATTGGTAGCTAATAAATTTAAATATTTTTATTATTTAAATATTCTACGAGTCTAAAGCCTTGATTTTTATAAAAATAAGTATTGTTTTATTAAGAACTTAAAAGGGTAATACTTTTAGCTTTGATTTACTAAAATTGTTGTTACAGTAATTTTGGAAGAGCTGAAACAATCATATGTAAATTAAATTAATATGATTTAATAAATGAAAAATAAAAATATAATAAAACTCGATAGATTGAAATGAATTATAATAACTTATCCATTAAGCAAAAAATTATGTATTATTTAGATAGATCACACCCGTTATTAAGATTTGGTGAGGAGTAGGCGTGTTTAATCAGTTAGGGTCAAAGTTTAGGGAGACAATAGATAAAATTCTGCACTCAAAATCAGAAAACTTTGAAGGAAAAAATAAAAATCTAGGTAATAACTCTGATGACATCGAGTCTTGCCAAGATAAAAATCAACCTGAAATCAGTTTCTCAGTAAAAATTTCTAAGACTTTGCCTCAACTGGTTAGCTTATGTAAAGATGTGTCGCAAACCTCTATTAATTCTGTTAAACGAATTATCTCCATAAGCTATAACCCAAAATTTTTTCTGTTGTTTGGAATAAGACTAGGAGCCATTGGTGGTATGATTGCCCTAGGATATGGCATCTATCAACTTGAAAGTAGCATCACGGAACCAGTTGAAGAAGTCCTCACCTATGCTCCTCCTAAAACCTTAATCATTAAATCGTCTGATGGAACTGTTCTTAAAGAAGTAGGGCCAGTTACCCATGAAAAACTAAAAATTTGGCAGATTCCTGACCTCGTTATTCAAGCATTTATTGCTAGTGAAGATCATCGCTTTAAGAACCATCGAGGGGTTGATATACATGGAGTTGTTCGTGCAGCTTTTTCTAACTTATTGGCAGGAGAAGTAGTGGAAGGGGGAAGCACAATCACCCAACAACTAGCACGCATTGTTTTCTTAAACCAGGAAATTAATATAATCCGAAAAATCAAGGAAATGCGCTTGGCTCAGAAAATAGAAATAAAATTGACTAAAGACCAGATCTTAGAACGTTATCTTAATTTAGTTTATCTAGGATCGGGAGCCTATGGGGTTGCCGATGCAGCTTGGGTCTATTTTAGTAAACCTATCGATCAACTAACTGTAGCTGAAGCGGCGACCCTAGCGGGAATTGTACCCGCTCCCAGTGTTTATTCTCCCATCCAGAATAAGGCAGCCACTATCGAACGCCGAAATCTCGTACTACAAAGAATGAAAATTAAAGGCTTTATTAGTGCTTCTCAAGTAAAAGAAGCAATTGCTGACCCTATTGTCCTAAAACCTAGTAAACCCAAACGGCTACAAGGAAAAGCTCCTTATTTTACAGATTATATTCAACTTCAACTGCCGAAATATCTCTCTAAAGAGGTGTTGCAACAGGGGGGAATTGTGGTAGAAACCACCCTCAATAATCAATGGCAAGAAGCTGCCGAAGCCGTTATTGAAAAGGCCGTGATAGAATATGGTCGATGGCAAGGGTTTAAACAAGCAGCATTGACGGCGATTGATCCGCGTAACGGACAAATTAAAGCGATGGTTGGGGGAAAAGACTACAAAAATCATCAATATAATCGGGTGACTCAAGCTCAACGTCAACCAGGGTCTACCTTTAAAACTTTTGTTTATGCTACCGCGATCGCTGCCGGACTTTCGCCTGAACAAACTTTCCAAAACTCTCCCTACGTGGTAGATGGTTATAGACCAGAAAATTATGGTGATCGCTATAGCGGCGTTCCCGTTTCCATCCGCAAAGCCCTCGCCTCTTCATTAAACGTAGTAGCGGTTCAAACATTGGTGAAAGTGGGATGGCACCCCATCATTGAAGTTGCAAAAAAAATGGGTATTGAATCGGAGTTAAAACCGACCTATTCTTTAGCATTGGGAGCATGGGAAGTTAATTTACTTGAATTAACCAGTGCTTATGGAACGTTAGCCAACTTCGGTATTCATCAACGCGCCCACGGCATTGATCGCGTTCTTGATCGCCACGGGCAGATTCTATATCAAGCTACATTTCCTTCTAAAGAAGTGATCGACTTCGATACCACTGCCATTATGACTTCTATGCTACAGGGGGTAGTGACTGGGGGAACCGGAACCTCTGCTCAATTAGGAAAGCGACCGGTAGCAGGAAAAACAGGAACCTCTGATAAAGCCAGGGATTTATGGTTTATTGGCTATATTCCCCAGTTAACAGCGGGGGTATGGTTAGGGAACGATAATAACCGTCCCACCAGGGGATCAAGTACCACGGCTGCGGCTATTTGGAAAGAATTTATGGAGGAAGCTGTCAAGGGTACCCCCATTGAGTCTTTTCCGCTTGTTCCCAATATCAAAGGACGTAAACCAACCATTAAAGCAGAACCCATCAGTCCGCAAAAAAAATCATATGCAGTGGCTACACGGTCTGGATCATCGCGTTCAAGATCTATGTTCAGTACCCGTCAGAAAAAACAAGCCGTAACTCGCCATCGACGCGTCTACACTCGTTCTCAACAAGTAGATCCAACTCAGACAAGAAAACAGTCAGTTACTCCATCAAATCCTCCCCCACAAACAGCAGTTACGTCCCAAACTAAACCTCCTGTTTCTAATCCTCTTGCTGCCCCTAGTTCTACTATAATGTCTAGCCCTATTCCTAAGGCTGAATTTGCACTTCCAGCTCCCCCTGTATCACGTAAAGCTAATTAACTACCTGGGTGAGGAATCAGGATACTTAACCTAAGCAAAACATTAAATAGATAAAGTTAAGCAAAATACAGTTTTTTGGGCAATTTACCTCCTTTTTTTGGGGCTATAACGCACTCAAATAGTTTTTTAGTATATGGCGTTATGTTAATATACCCTACAATTTTATGAGTTCGGAGTTCTACGTTGAATGTACTTTTCGTGTATGCCTTTTAAGTATAAAAATTTATCAAAAGAACAAACCCACCTCGAAAGGTGGGCAAAATGAATCAATCAAATCCGAAGGTAGGTTTAAGTCCTTATTGAGGTCCTAAACCTACCTTCGGCGCATAAAGAGCGCAATCACCTAACTCTTCTTCAATCCGTAACAATCGATTATACTTAGCAACACGTTCACTGCGACACAAAGAACCGGTTTTAATCTGTCCAGCGCGAGTAGCTACAGCTAAGTCAGCAATAGTAGTGTCTGAGGTTTCTCCTGAACGATGACTAATCACTGAACTATACTGTTTGCGAGTTGCTAAAGCAATAGTTTCCATGGTTTCGGTGAGGGTTCCAATTTGATTGAGTTTAATCAAAATAGAATTAGCAACTCCCATATCAATTCCCTTCTGTAAACGAGTTGGGTTAGTGACAAATAAATCATCCCCCACTAATTGAATGCGAGAACCCAAAGACTCAGTATGAAGTTTCCAGTTATCCCAGTCCTCTTCTTGCAAGCCATCTTCAATGGATATAATAGGATATTGATCCACTAATTTAGCTAAATACTTAATGAATTCTTGGGAAGAATGGGCTGAACCATCATAGACATATTGTCCATCTTTGTAGAATTCACTTGAAGCCACATCCATGGCCAAAGCCATTTGTTTTCCAGGTTTATACCCTGCCCGTTCGATGGCTTCAATTAGTAAATCTAAGGCTTCTTGATTAGACTGAAGATTGGGAGCATAGCCCCCTTCATCCCCCACGCCAGACAACAAGTTACGTTCTTTGAGAACTTTACTCAGAGTCGCGAAGACTTCAGCCCCCCAACGCAACCCCTCCTTGAAGGAGTCGGACCCAATGGGCATCACCATAAATTCTTGGAAGTCAACATTATTATCCGCATGGGAGCCCCCGTTAAGGACATTAATCATAGGGATAGGGATAACATTGGCTAAAGGACCTCCTAAATAACGATAAAGAGGGAGCTGTAGTTCAGCCGCTGCTGCTTTAGCCGTCGCTAAAGAAACTGAGAGAATAGCATTAGCTCCCAATTCTTTTTTATTAGAAGACCCATCACAATCAATCATTTTCTGGTCAACAGAAATTTGATCAAAGGCGTTGGTATTCAACAATTGGGGCGCAATTTTTTCTTTAACATTACAGACAGCGTTGAGTACCCCTTTACCACCATAGCGGTTAGGGTCATCATCCCGTAATTCGTGAGCTTCAAAACTACCTGTTGATGCCCCACTAGGAACTTGGGCAATACCAAATGCACCTGTTTCGAGAAACACTTCTGCTTCAATGGTAGGGCGACCACGGGAGTCTAAAATCTCTCTAGCGGTGATGGCTTCAATGAGAACTTCAGGTTTGTTTAGCATGGATTAGGTCTGTCCAATAATAGAGAAATATGATTATTAAGTGAGATGTATACTGACAATACAGCTATTTTCATCAACAATGAAGAAAAATCATTTATTCACTTTCTGGAATTGTGTTTCCACAATCACCACATTTACCTTATCAAGACTCGACTCTGATCGTACTTCACAATCTGTCAAAACAAACAATTTACCTTCTGAATTTGTTGCTAATCGATTTGAAGTATTCTAGGTATAATCTCAGTTTTCAGAGTATAACTAAAGTATTCCCGACAGAAACAAAATCGTTAGCAGCCACTACATTGATAGTAATTTGAGTAAGCTCTTTAATGACTTCAGTATTGGGAAAATCTACTTCGACAAGTTCTCTTTTTCTGTTAAAATTGACAATAAATTTATTAATCTCGCTTTAAAATTCCGTTTTAATCACCACTAAGTCTGTACCGATACTGAAGACCATACGAAAACCTAATTTTTTTTTAACTTGTCTGTTGAGCTCAATTAAATAAATTTTTACTAACTTCTTCAGTTCTCTAAGCAATGAGTTCAATCGACAGAATACAGCTAATCATTTTTTTATCTCGCTTCTTTGTATTTTCTTAACTCAATAGGTTGATTAAATCGACAACTTTCTTTGATTGTGCCATTTATTCTTACGGGGAGTGGAAAGGTTAACTGTTGTACTTTAGCAAGCAACGCTGTAATCATTCTTGACGGATGTTAATGCGACCTTATTCGCATTAGTTTGTTTGAATAGCTATAAAAAATAATTTATCAATGCTTTTCACTCCTCAACAATGAGATGAACATATTTGTTTATTCTAAATTATTTTTGTTTACTTTAATAAAGGAGAAACTCGAATAGTTATATTTATGCTCGATAAATTATCGAAATTAATATATAATTCTCAAATCTAGAGGAGCTATCTCTTAGTTAAAATGAATCTAATATTAGGATATTGAGTCTAGTCAACTTCTCAGATTGGACTATGAATTAGGGTTTATAACATTCATTAGTTAACAATAGCACTCAATTTTTATCATTAAAATACTCATCTCCGAAAAAATGAATTTCATCTTTAAATCCACGTAGAGGTTTTCCTAAAGTAGCTCCAATCTTAGTAATTTTTTTAGGACCAAAAATTAATAAAGCAACGCCGATAATAACCACTACTTCCGTCCATCCTAATCCGAATATATGAACTTCAGATACTACAATGATGAATTCGGTTTAATCAATAAACTACTAGCAATATTCTATGCTAAAAAAATACCGAAGTTTAAAAGATAACACTGAATTAATGTCTTGACATAATGTTAGAATAGCCAAGGCTACAACAATTGAGTTGGATGCTGGTGGAGAATTGCTTGGACAAATCTTTCCTTGTGTAGCAATCATCGCTAATTATTCGAAAATCGTAGCTATTAAGGGGGATATTAGACACTTTCCCCGTTTCTGTTCGCTCCCAACTAAACCCCTTGATGCGACTACTGGCTGATGTTATCCAATATCATTGGGGACAGTATTTTCCCCTAATCTCCTATGAATTACCTGACGGGTTAAGACATGTAGAAGGAAAACTCAGAGGTAAAAAGGTGGCAATTAAAAATCAATGTTATCAAACTCTTCAGTTCCGTAAACTCCATTTAGAATTTGCAAAAGTAGGACAGGAATTGGATATTCTTCATTGTGTGATGTTTCCTCATCCGAGTTATTCCCTACCTATGTTCGGTTGTAATATCGCAGCAAGTACTAAAAAAGTAAGTGCGACGATCGCTGATTTATTTCCCGCTAACCGAGAACTGACTCTTTCTTCAGAAGACTACCAAGCCCTATCCAAATCACCAGTCTTGGAGTTTTCTGAATCCCGCAGATTACCCGAATGGGGCGATATTTTCTCCGACTATTTTTTATTTATTCGCCCAACTGACCCAGAAGAAGAAACTTAATTCTTGTCCCGTGTGGCTGAATTTTTGAAGATTCACTGTCAGACCGCGGTAGATTTTCAAACTGTTTCTGGTAAACAGCAAATGTATAACTTAGCCGGACAGCATTACTTTTGTACAAAGCAACAACAAAATGATAAAACCCGTCAGGTTCTAGAAAAAGCTTTTGGTAAAAAATGGGCTAATAAATATATGACTCAAGTGTTATTTGACTTACCTACCCAAGATAAATAAACTATTAAAAAATAACTCTAAAAAGACAGTGAGAGAAGTTTTTGGTTTAAAAAATATGACTTCCTACCAAAAATTAATTGGAGGAAACATTTGAGAATGAATGAAAAAACAAGACTATTAGAAGCGATCGCTGGAAAAAATCGAGGGTTATTAGCGACGGAAATTGATCGGGTAAGAGTTCTCTCGGCCTTAGAACAACTTGAAGATCATAACCCCAACCCTCAAACTCTAGAAGCAAAAGAATTACTTGATGGAAATTGGCGGTTACTCTACACCACAAGTAAGGGAATTTTAGGACTTGATCGCCTTCCCGTATTGCAATTAGGACAAATTTATCAATGTCTTCGTATGGCTGACGGAAAACTTTACAATATTGCTGAAATTATTGGAGTCCCTTTTTTAGAAGGATTAGTAAGTATTATAGCTAGGTTTGAAGTAGTCTCTGACAGGCGAATTAATGTTAAATTTGAACGTTATATTATTGGTTCACAAAGGTTATTGGGATATCAGTCACCTAATCAGTTAATTAAAGATATTGAAGCAGGAAAAAAGTTTTTTCCTCTAGATTTTAGTATCGAAAGTAAAGAACAACAGGGATGGTTAGAAATTACTTATTTAGATGATGATCTTCGACTAGGAAGAGGGAATGAAGGGAATGTATTTGTTTTATCTAAAGAAAAGGGTATTTAACTAATTTTAAAAATTATTAAGCCAATATCATGTTTTTTTATCGATTATTCATAATTTAAGATTTATTTTGTAAGAAATATCGATTATTCATAATTCTAGTAGAGTAAATTACTAGTTAATAACTTTCAAAACTCTTTTGTCCTGGAGGTGATTCGATTGCTTCTATAATTGCTATCGCCAATTTATATATATTTTCTTTATCTATCGCATTAACTTTAGCTTGTGTTCTGCGGAGAACTTTTTAAGTTTTACTTAACCTAAATTTCTTTTCTAGTCTAACTCTCAAAAAGACTCTTAAACGAAGAGATGACATTAGCTAATATGACTATACCTAACTGATAATAGAGAATTAACTAGCAAGCTAGGGCAGAAAACTTTAGATTTTAAAATTAACGAAATTTATAAATTAATAAGCTCTCGTTTAAATTGACTTAAATTTATTATTGAGATACTCTACTGTTACTTAGTAAAAATAAGCGATAATTTCTTTAAGTCTAACACCAATCCTAGTTGATACATTACTTTTTCACATTAATTAACTAGTTTTAATAATCTTTATATTTCATAAGTATTTTTTAAAAATTGTTATAAGTTTTTCTTCTATCTAATTGGTGCGATTTTGAGAGGACTGGTAAAGTTTTACACATCTTATTTTATTTATTTTTTATTCTTTACTTGAATATTATTATTTTTAAAACAAAAAATATTTGCTCTTAATTTAACCCTGATAAGATTTTTTCTTAAATAACTAGTGCTTTCAAGCCCTACTTATTTAAGCTCACCTACTCACCATCGAACATCTGTGTCCCCAAAACCGTTAACATTTTCATAGATGCAGTGGAAAAAATACTTAACATTGCTTTATAAGGAAAACTATAATGTTAGATACCCAATCAGTTTTAGAAGTCTTACGTCCAATTCAGGACCCTGAACTTCAGAAAAGTTTAGTAGACTTGAATATGATTCGCAATGTAGTCATTGATGGCTCCCGAGTTAGTTTCACCCTAGTTTTGACTACTCCTGCTTGTCCTTTAAGAGAATTTATCGTTGAAGATTGTCAAAAAGCCGTTAAACAATTACCGGGAGTAAAAACTGTTGAAGTAGAAGTAACCGCCGAAATCCCTCAACAAAAAGTGTTACCCAACCAACAATCCGTCGCTGGAACCAAAAATATTATCGCTATTTCGAGTGGTAAAGGAGGTGTAGGGAAAAGCACCGTTGCGGTAAATATAGCTGTTGCTTTAGCTCAAACAGGAGCCAAAGTTGGTTTACTCGATGCTGACATTTACGGTCCCAATGTTCCGATTATGTTAGGATTAGCCAGCAGCGGATTTAAGGCCGAACAGGGGGCCCAAAGAGAAGTCCTAGAGCCTGCCTTTAATTATGGGGTAAAAATAGTGTCCATGGGCTTTTTAATTGAGCCTGATCAACCGGTTATCTGGCGTGGTCCAATGCTAAATAGCATTATTCGTCAATTTCTCTATCAATTCAATTGGGGAGCTTTAGATTATTTGGTGGTAGATATGCCCCCAGGAACTGGAGACGCTCAGTTAACTCTCGCTCAAGCAGTTCCTATAGCAGGTGTTGTCATTGTTACGACTCCTCAAACCGTATCCCTGTTAGATGCTCGTCGTGGGCTAAAAATGTTCCAACAATTAGGGGTTAATGTGTTGGGGCTGGTGGAAAACATGAGCTATTTTATTCCCCCTGACTTACCTGATCGCACTTACGATCTATTTGGTTCAGGTGGGGGTGAAAAGGCTTCTATAGAATTAAATGTTCCCTTACTCGGTTGTATTCCTCTCGAAATTGCCTTACGTGAAGGAGGAGATCAAGGAATTCCAATTGTTATAGGTGCCCCTGAATCGGTTTCGGCTAAAGCATTAACCCTACTCGCCCAAAAAATTGCTGCTAAGGTATCGGTAGCTACTTTAACCTAAGTTAAAAACCTATTTCAAATGAGGAGGTTTCCTGAATGATGCCTAGACTTGCTAAAAGACGACGTTTACCTTTGTGGTTATATAACCTAGGCCAAGTTGATTGGCTATTAATGTTTTTAACTGTGGGTTTAACCGGTTTAGGAGGGTTGATGATCCGCAGTACCGAACTTCTAGAAGGATCGGTAGATTGGTGGCAACATTGGATTTTTGGGATAATAGGGTTAGTGATCACTTTGACGCTAGCTCGCTGGAGATATGAACCTCTTATACAGTTGCATTGGGTGACCTACGCTATCACCAATATTTCTCTCATTGCGGTGATTATCATTGGAGTAGCGGCTAATGGAGCGCAAAGTTGGATTAGCATTGGTAGCTTTAATATTCAACCTTCAGAATTTGCTAAAGTTGGTCTAATTATTAGCTTAGGAGCTCTGTTACATGAAAGACAAGCCACAACAATCCCAGCCGTCTTAAGAATTTTTGTGGTAACAGCAGTTCCTTGGATGCTGATCATGTTACAGCCAGATTTAGGGACAGGGTTAGTTTTTACAGCAATTACCTTAGGAATGTTGTACTGGGCAAACATGCACCCAGGATGGCTCATTTTAATTTTATCTCCCCTGGTTTCTGCGATGTTAGTCAACGTCTTGCCCCTGGGTTGGATTATTTGGACAGTGATCATGGGTTCAATTGCTTGGTTTACTTTACCCATGCGTTTTGTTTTTGCCATGGGGGCGGTCGCTGTTAATATAGTAGCAGGGCAATTAAGTGGTGTGTTATGGAGATTACTCCAAGACTATCAAAAGGATCGCCTAACTCTTTTTTTAGAGCCAGAAAAAAATCCTCTCGGTGGAGGTTATCAGTTAATTCAGTCGCGCATTGCTATTGGTTCGGGAGAATTATGGGGACGAGGACTGCATCAGGGAACTCAAACTCAATTAAATTTTATTCCTGAACAACATACGGATTTTATTTTCGCAGCAGTCGGAGAAGAGTTTGGTTTTATTGGCAGTATTTGTGTTTTATTTGCCTTTTGGTTAATTTGTTTTCGCTTAGTAATTATTGCCTGTAAGGCCAAAGAAAACTTCGGGTCTTTATTAGCTGTTGGAATGTTATCAATGATCGCATTTCAGGTTGTTGTTAATATATGTATGACGGTAGGTTTAGCTCCTATTACGGGAATCCCTTTGCCCTGGTTAAGTTATGGTAGATCAGCATTACTAACTAATTTTATTGCTCTAGGGTTGGTGGAATCTGTTGCTAATTATCGTACCCAGAAAAGACTTTAGTTATTAACTAAAAACTACTAGTTGATATTTGATTAATTTAGTTTAATATCTTTTGTTTAACGAAGGAAAAAAATTTTCCCTTTTAACTACTTCCGATCATAGGTTCCATGAACTTTAGCATAATAGTCTAAAATTCTTTTAATCTGGTGTTTTTCTGGAATATTAAGGGAACTCGGATACTGAATTAATAAAGTTTCCACTTGACTTTGAGTATAATCAAACTGTTCTGACTGTTGAGGAACTAACTCAGTGGTAACTCCCTTGACTTGTTGCAAATGAGCCGCTAATTCTCGATATACTGCTAGAGGTAAATTAGGATAGGTAATTTGTTCCTGTTGTTGTTTAACTGTTGTTTTTTTCATGTTCATTACCTCAATTTTACCTCATCATGAACTTAAAGTCAGTTTACCAGTTCTACATTAATAATCACCTTGTTTACGCGTAATTTAGGAATTACTCTATTAAATTCTGTTTTATGAGCTGATTTTAAAATATAAGAGTTTCTTAAACGAATGGTAAAATTACCTTTATTGCATATCTAAACAAATGATAACTCCTATCTTTTTATCTTCGACTTGCAATAGAAATTTTTGATTTGAATATGCGAATAGTCTACACTACGAAAAAATACAACTGGCTGCATTACCACTTGAAGATTTGTTCTTTTCCAAAATAAATAATGTCACCTATATTTAATTTAGGCTTGATAACACTAATTTTTAGACTACCTAATCAAATTAGGAACTTTAATATCCCTTTCTTTGATGGTTTCTTTAAGGTTTCTTTAACAGGAGGTTCAACCAGACCTTAGGGGATTTCCTAAAAAACACAAAATGTCTAAGCTATCCTGCTTTAGGACAACATAAGGTTTATCCCCATTGATATTATTAACAGCGTAAACCTTTATCTTCCGATTGGGAAAGTTAAAAGTAGCCCTTACCTAGTGAATTAACACCTGAATACATCTTCGTAAGCTCCTTTATAGATGTATTTGTTGTAAATCTAATAAAGGAATATTAGCCCAATTTTATAAAATGCCAGTCGGGGCGAAGGTTACGAGCATCTCGTAAATAAGAATGGTGTATTTCTACTTGAGGCTTTGGGGTGTTGAAGTGAATTAACACCCGAATACATCTTTGTAAGCTTCCTTCAACGTGCATTTGTTGCAAATCTAATAAAGGAACATTATCCCAGTGCGGACGTTGACGGGCGATCGCTGCTGGAAAGATGGCATCAAGATCCTTGGTAGTGGTAAAGGTTGCACTAACTATGTCTTCGGGATCAAGTTGGTTGAGGATTTCGATCGTTTCAAGCAATTCGGTCACAGCATCCTTTATTGCTTCTTTGGTGTTGTCTGATACTGTGGTTGCTCCTCGAATGCCCCGCACTTTGCAATTCACCATCAAATCCCTCCGACAACTTTTGCTTAACATTTAGAGTTTAGGGTCGATATAACCATAATGGTTGGCCATTGGTCACTAACTCAAATTTAACCCAATCTATTGCTACTCCTAACCCAGATTTGCTTTTATTCCGAGATAAAATTCGATTCCATAGAGGTTTAGGTTGTTCGATGGTATAACATTGGGCTTGATCGGGATTAAGTCCTGCCAATTCAGCCGCCCAGCGACGGGCATCTTCTTCAGTTCCTAGTCGATCAACCATTCCTAATTCTAAGGCCTGTTGTCCGGTAAAAATGCGTCCATCAGCAAAACTTTTAACTTTCTCTACATCTAAATTACGACCTTGAGCAACGGTATTGACAAATTGTTGATAACTCACATTAATCATTTCTTGAAGAATAGTCTGTTCTTCTGCAGTTAATTCCCGATCAAAAGAAAGAATGTCTTTATAAGGTCCAGATTTAATTACTTTAAAGGAAACCCCAACTTTATCGAGGAACCGTTCGAGGTTATTTCCTCGCAAAATAACTCCAATGCTCCCAGTAATAGTCCCTGGGTTAGAAACAATATACTCTGCTCCCACCCCGATATAAACGCCTCCAGAGGCAGAAATATTACCAAAACTTGCTACTACTTTAACTTTTTTTCTTAATTTTTTGAGTGCCTCGTAAATCTCTTGGGAATCTGCTACCGTCCCTCCTGGAGAATCAATTCGTAGAAGTAAAGCGGGGAATTTTTTTTCTTTGACGATTTTTAAAGCTTTCAAAACATTTTTACGAGTTTCTGAGAAAATAGCACCATTAATTTCAATACGGGCAATTTGTTTAGTTGGTCTAGGTTTAAACGGCCAAATCATAAGCGTTTTTTAATTGTTCAAAAGAAAAGATAAAAATTGTGGATTTTCTAGACTTAAGTATGATACGGGTCAAAAACTGCAAGTCTTATTCTGAGTAGATTCTTTAACTCCAGACACTTAATTTTTATAAAAATTAAGTGTCTGAGATCTTAAAACCCTTGTAGAATGATACTTGCAGTTTTTGATTTAATTGTAATGTCTTCATAGCTAGTTTAGAAAAGCCAAGATTATTTTGCCCAGTCCTAAATTGTAACATCTTTCATTAATGTTTTCCATTAAGCCAATACTTTTATTTTTTGTAAGTTGGAATCGCTACAGCCAATAACACTAGCTCCTAGAGCTAACACTGTTTGTAAATATTCAAAGGTCTGATCGGTAATTTTTTCCCCTGGCATTAAAATAGGAATTCCTGGAGGATAAGGACAAATTAAATCCCCACTAATTCTGCCAATACTACAGTTTAAATCAACCATTTCTGTTACAGCAAAAAAAGTTTCACGGGGGGAGATGGGAAGATGGGGAGATGAGGGGATGGGGAGATGGGGAAATGGAGGGATGGGGAGATGGGGAGAAAAATAGGAGTTACTTAAGATTTGGAAAGCTGCTATTAGTTTAGTGATATCATCTGTTGTATTACCCATAGAAATAATAAATGCTAAATGACGTAACATGGGTAATTCTGCCGTTATTCCTAATTGTTGATGAAAAATTTCATCCACTTCAAAGCCACTTAATCCCAAGGCTGTAATATTCACCGTTAATCGCGTAGTATCTAAGTAATAAAACCCGTTAATAGGTTTTTTAAAATCTAAAATAGATAAGCCTTTAATTTGACTTAATTGTTGCCTAGCTTTTTCGGAAAATTTAAGAGTTTTATCCAATAATTCTTTTCCATGTAATGCCATTTGTTGTCTTGCTGCATCCAAAGATGCTAACAATAAATAACTTGGACTTGTAGACTCAATCAACTGTAAAGCACGACTAATTTTTTGGGGATCAATGCGTGTACCTTGAAGATGTAACATAGAAGCCTGAGTCATGGCTCCTAATACCTTATGGGTCGATTGTACGGTTAAATCGGCTCCCATTGATAAAGCACAAGGAGGCAAGTCTTGATGAAATGTAAAATGCCCTCCGTGAGCCTCATCGACCAGCAAAGGAATTCCCTGACGATGAGTTATATCTGCGATCAATTTTATATCCCCACAAATACCATGGTAGGTGGGGTAAACTATCATAACCGCCTTAACATCAGAATTTTCTTCTAACACCTGTTTTAAGGAATTTGGAGTAATGCTATAGGAAAGATCCCAAAGAGGATCATAATAAGGATTAAGAAAAATTGGAACCGCCCCCGACAGAATTAACCCCGCAATCACTGATTGATGAATATTACGAGGTAAAACAATTTTATCTCCTGGGTTACAAGTAGCTAAAATTGCTGCAACAATACCACAAGTTGAACCATTCACTAAAAACCAGGTTTTTTCTGCCCCAAATGCCTCGGCTGCTAATTCCTGCGCTTTTTGAATCACTCCTGATGGGGCAAATAAATTATCTAATTCGGGTAACTCTGGTAAGTCAGCAGTAAATACAGTTTTTCCTAGTAACTTTTTTAAGGATTGTGATATTCCTTGCCCTTGTTTATGGGCAGGTGTATGAAAAGCTATATTTTTTTGAGCTATTGATGTTCTTAATGCCCCAACGAGGGGTATTTTATATTGAGAGTTCAAAAATGTGTATTGCGATGAGTTCATAGGTTATGGAACATCCGTTTATAATATTGACGTGTCTGGTAATTGATAGGGAGAATTTGGTCATGTTCAAGGTTAAATTAGGATTTGATATAATGATCTTCTCTTTAGATAATATTTATAATAACTTTGCAGTCCCTAACAATTAACTAACTACTTGGCGTTGTATAAAACATAATAGGGTGATCACTGTTGAAGTAGAAGATATCAAAGGAATTAATTGTAGAGAATAACCAGATAATAGGATTCTTACCTTATTTTTGTAACAAAAACAAGGTAAGAATGGTACATTGAATAAATAAATTGAGAAATTAACATAATATAACTCTTACCTAAAATGAAACTAACCCTTTTTAGCAACAGAGAATTGATCGAGAATTGCAGAGGTCGTTAGAATAGCATAAGTAACTGGACTCACTAATAGAAAAATTGATAAAAAAAGCGATATAATTACTCACGAAGGTAAAGCATTGGTGAAAGTAAAAAATGTTATAATGGTTGACTTTATACTTTTATCGTAGCAGTCTTTATTCTAAAGTTTTATAAATGTATACAAACAGAGAAAATTATGCAGATAATTAATAGACAGCCAGAAACTCACGAAGTAATAGATATAGCCAAGCATGGCTTACCAGTTACTATTATTACAGGGTTTCTCGGTAGTGGAAAAACAACTCTTCTTAACTATATTCTTACTAATCAAGAAGGATTAAAAACTGCAGTTCTTGTCAATGAATTTGGCGAGATTGGCATTGATAATGAACTTATTGTTGCTACTGAAGACAATATAGTAGAACTGAGTAATGGTTGTGTTTGTTGTACTATCAATGAAGATCTAATTCAAGCAGTTTATAAAATTTTAGAACGTCCTGAAAAGATTGATTACTTGATCGTTGAAACTACTGGAGTCGCTGATCCTTTACCAGTTGCTTTAACATTTTTAGGAACAGAATTAAGAGGTATGACCCACTTAGACTCTATTATTACAATGGTAGATTGTTCTAATTTTAGTTTAGATTTATTTAATTCTCAAGCTGCTTATAGTCAAATTGCTTACGGAGATATTATTATTCTTAATAAGACAGATTTGGTGAACAAATCAGATGTAGATGCTATAGAAATTCGAATTCGAGATATTAAAGAAGCGGCCAGAATTTTACGCACTCAACAGTCTGAAGTACCCTTACCTTTGATTTTAAGTGTGGGTTTATTTGATTCTAGTAAATATTTTGCTTCTAAAGAAGCAAAAAAAAATCATGAACACGAAAACAAACATCACCACCATGATCATTCTAACCATTTAGAAAATGATGGATTTATATCGATTTCTTTCGAAAGTGATAAACCTTTTTCAGTTCGTAAATTTCAGTACTTTCTAGATAATCAACTACCTGAGAATATCTTTCGTGCTAAAGGTATTTTGTGGTTTGATGAAAGTCCCAAACGTCATATTTTTCACCTTAGTGGTAAACGGTTTACCTTAGAAGATGATGAATGGAAAAAAGAGCCTAAAAATCAAATCGTATTAATTGGTCAAAATATTGACAGTCAAATATTGTATGAACAGATAGAAACCTGTATTTCTCTTCCTTTTAACAATAAAGCTAAATGATTTGGTAAATAAACAAAAATAAGATTTTGATCAAACTGTAAAGCCCCAGGATCAACTAGTAGTTGATCCTGGGGCTTTACAGTTTGGTCGCTAGAGTAATTGTACGAACATTCTCTTATGTTAAATTTTAGGTGAGTTGACGAGTGATGCATATTCAATCACTCCATTACTAGAGTCTGTATCCTGCTATAAGCAGGATCGATGATTAATTTATTAGTCAAAGGTATCATCAGAGATTGTTGCCAGTTCTGAGAGATCGTTAAGAATAGATATCACTAATATTGGAATCTATATCGGTTACTTAAAAATGGAAGTCCGTCACCTGTCTCAAGAACAAAATCTCCTAATCCATCTGTACCTGAATTATTTTTTAAAACTAGTCCCTAAGTCGTGGAAGGAAAAATCATCGGATAGAGTGATCCTATATTTAAATGTCTTTCTATTTTGTTAATCGAATTAAAAGAAAGAGTCATAGATTTAAAGAAATGTATAACACAATTGGAAACTAGGATAAAAACTTGAAGTTTGTTCCATTCTCCATTGCTGTAATCAGTCGATCAATCAATTCGAAAAAGATTCCTTCATCGTCAACAACCAATTAATTTATAATCCATGTAACTTGCAACATTGCAGCCTGTGAATGAACAGAGGTGGAATATGAGTTAGAAAAGCATGATTATTTACTTCAATATCGATGCATATATTTACATGGTAAAAGGTTTATATATTTGATTTATATTGAGCTGAAGAAGGGGTTATCTTAGTTAGGGAACAATTGTAAGAAAATTAATGGATATTAGTGAAGATTTACGCCTATAAAAAGCGGGTATGGCTTTCCGCATCAAGATTTTTCCTTTAGTTAATGTAATAAAATCTCATCTAAAAAATATACAAATAATTTTATCTTTATAGATTTTATGATAAATTACTCTTATTCGCAGATATCTCAATTAATGCTTTTAATTTAAATTTGTTGTTCTACCTATTTTTATCTTGTTAAAAAAGTATTTGTACTAAAGAAAATAATTTTTTTTAAAAAAATTAAAAATATATAAATTAATGAATATGGTACTAAAAGTAGACTAACTATATTATAGTTGTTAACTAAAATTAATACGTTAACTACGATTTTACAATTACTTAATTTTTATTTTTTCTAACTATTAATCAAGATATCGTTAAACCAAATATATCGCAGTTCATATTTAATTTATCAAGTATAATCTTAACCATATAACTCAGAATTTTCTTTTCTGTCCACTTCATGTTTTGACAATAGAATCATAACCTCTTAATTTACTGTGCTGTAAGTGGATATGAGAAAGAAGATATTTGCCAAATTATTCAAAAATATCATCGAAATATTTGCGAATAAATTATGTGTAAGGATTAGTTTTTATCCTAAGTAAAACCTTAATTTAATTAAAATAAAAGAATAATTACTTCTTATATCTATTTTAAGTTAACTTAATTTTATTATATTGTTTAATGACTAAACTAAGTAAATAAGTAATTCCAGATATTAGAATAATAGTTGCCCCAGAAGTTAAGTTAAAATAATAAGATAAACCCAGTCCAAGGGTTGTAAAAAATCCTCCTAGGACAATCGCAACTATCATTATTTGTTTAAGATCTTGCAGAAATTGCTCTGCAATTGCTGCCGGAATTGTTAATAATGCAATTACCATAATCAATCCAACAATCTGCATTACCATTACCACAGTCAAAGCAATCATGGCAACTAATATAAGATAAAGAGTATCCGCAGGAAGATCACGAGTTAATGCAAAAATACGATCAAAAGAAATAGCTAATAACTCCTTGTAAAATACTGTTACTATCAAGATAATAACAGTATTTAAACCTACTACTATTAGTAAATTTGCTTTGGATACTGTTAGAATACTTCCAAATAAGTAACTCATTAAATCTGCTTTATACCCTGGGGTTAAATCCACTAAAATAATCCCAATCGCCATACCAACTGCCCACATGACACCAATTAAAGTATCCGTCCTTTGTTCAGTTTTTCGGGCTATCCATCCCATTCCTAAAGCTGCCATTAACGCAAAAATAATCGCTCCGACAATAGGATTAAAACCATAAAAATAACCTAACCCAATACCGCCATAGGCCGCGTGGGCAATTCCTCCACTGATAAATACAATACGGTTAACAACTACAAGTGTACCGACGATACCACAAGCAATACTAACTAATACCCCTACTAAAAGAGCATTCCGCATGAATTCAAATTGAAATAACTCAAAAATACTTTCAATCATTACTGTAAAGGGAGCAAGAATGTTAAGTAAGAATCTGATGGGGGACTCTATGGGCAATTAAATCAATAGGACATTGATAAGTCCGTTCAATAATATCACTGGTGAGCTGGTTCTCTCCGTGATAGAGTAGACGGCGATTGAGAGAGCCTATAGTTTTAACGTAGCTTGAAACTTCTCCTATATCATGGGATATCATTAAAATTGTGATGTATTGATTAATCTCTTTCAGTAACTTATAAATACTGCTCTTTATTTGATAATCAACACTTGCCGTAGGTTCATCCAACAACAAAATACGAGGTTCTGAAGCTAAAGCACGGGCAATATAAACCCGTTGACGTTGACCTCCGGATAATTGACCAATGGGACGATTGCGTAATTCGACTATTCCTACTTTTTCTAAACTATGATTGACAATGGCTTCGTCTTTAGCATTGTATCTGCGTAATAGACGACGTTTTCCTAACCGTCCCATCCTGACGACATCAGCAACCCTGACGGGAAACTCTCGATCAAATTCTAAGACTTGAGGAACATAACCTATATATTGTCGTCCAAAACTAACTCGCTTTCCCATAATTCTAACATTCCCCTGGCAAGGAGAAATTAATCCTAATATTAGTTTTAATAAGGTTGTCTTTCCCCCTCCATTTGGACCAATTAACCCAATAAAATCCCCTTCATAAACCGTAAAATCAATATCCTCTAAGACAAAAGTTTTATTATATTTTACCCAGACATGATTCAGACTAATAACTTCAGTAGACATAAAATAAAATTGGTGGTAGTTCTTTATAAATTTAATCTAAAACATTAGAAAAAATTTCAGAAACTTTTAGTAAATTTTCTGACCAATTAGGTTCCAAGGGACTAATTAATAAAACTTCTCCATTGATTTCCTTGGCAATAACTGTAGCAGGATTGGTATTTAATTCCGGCTGAGAAAAAATAACTTTTATTTTTTCTTCTTTAGCTTCTTTAACTAATTTCCCTAACTCAGCAGGACTCGGTCCTTGACCTCCTATTTCTACAGGTATTTGAGTCAAGTTATACTCATTAGCAAAGTAACCCCAAGCCGGATGAAATACGACAAATTTTCTATTTTTTATTTGGCTGAGATTTTCTTTTATTTTACTACCTAACTGCTCAATTTCTTGTATAAATATTTCTAGATTCTCTAAATACTCTACCTGATAATTAGGATCAAGTCTAGTTAATCCTTGATAAATATTTTTAGCCTGTATCTTGGCTAATGTTGGAGATAGCCAAATATGGGGATCTAGGGTTTCTGTCGCGCTTTCTGATTTTGATTTATCATGGTGATGTTCATGGTTTATCATAGGGAGGCGTTCTATTCCCTTAGCTGAGTCGATAATTTGCAATTGAGTATTCGCCCCTGAAATCTTATCTATCCATGCTCTTTCAAACGGGATACCGATAGTAATGTAAGCTTCAGCATGACTCAAAGCTTGTAACTGTTCGGGTTTTGGTTCATAGTTATGGAAGTCTGCCCCAGGTCTTACCATAACATTAATCTTGACGCGATCACCTCCAATTTTTCTAACAAAATATTTCTGAGGTACAATACTTACAGTAATATCTAAAATTTCTTTAGTCTTGCTTTGAGTTCTTGACGGGTTACTACATCCCGTCATTGTAACAACGTTCAACACCAAGGCCATCCAGATAACCGAAACCTGCAAATTCATTTAAGATTATGACCTTTATGTAAGAGTGACAACGATCATAATTATATTTTATATACTTTAATAAGTCTTTAAATATTTCACTATACCCTATATATAAAAAAGATAATGTAGCTGTTAAACTGGAAGAATATTTATTAACTATATCTTTTTTTTGTTCGAACTTATGTTTTCCACTATTATTTTTTTAATGAAATATTAAATAAGTTTTTCTATTAGCTGTTTTTATAATGAAAATAACTTTTATTTAGTAAAGGTATATCTTAAGTTAAGATAAATAAATTAATATTATAATTAGAGATCGATTTTTGATGATAGAATATCAGTCTAGATTGAAGATCAATAATATAATATTACTGATTGCCACTTTTATATTGATTTTAAATAGACGTTATTTGAGTATTTTACCTTATTAATTATACTTGATACATTATTATATGTATTTTTCAATTATTGGCTGAAAGGTGAAGTATTAGTTGATTGTTTAATTTAAAATATTAAGCCATACTCTCTACTCCCAAGTGACAAATAGTAGTTAGTATAAAAGAATCAATTCAAGCCATCTATATCAGATGACTAAACCTTGCTTAAACAAAAACATAACCTTATTGAGCAATTGTATTAATACAAGCTTTGATCTAGATCATCAACAAACTAAAACGTTGTTGTAAACATACATGAATTGTAGTGTTTACTTGTACCGATTATCCTTTAAATTTAATCATTATTATTTAATCTTAAAATACAACAATATTATCCCTAACAATAATAATATTTTAGTTAACCAATCGCCCCATTGGACGTATAAAGTGTGACTGTGACTACGATAAATTTTCCCTTGATGTAATTGATAAGTGTTAATATCAGATATCCATAAAGTTTGACCACGAGGATTAACAATGCCAGAATATCCGGTGTTAGTTACTCTTGCCATCCATTTACCTGTTTCAATGGCTCTAATTATATCTTGAGCATGATGTTGGGCAGGCATTGCTGTACTATAATGGGCATTATTGGACGCTGTAATTATAAATTCTCCACCTATTTTTGCTTGACGACGAAAATGTTCACTAAAGGCTGATTCATAGCAAATTCCTACAATTGCTTGACCAAAGGGAGTCTTAAAAATTTGATTGTTATCCCCTGCTTTTAAATGGTTGTCTAAAGGAGAAAGTCGATCAATAACTTTGCCTAAAATAGATTCAAAAGGAATGTATTCTCCCAAAGGAACCAATTTTACTTTATCAAAACGGCTTAATATTTCCCCTTCTCCTGTCACTAAAAATAAGCTATTGGTATAGCTGTTGTTTCGCCTGCCAAATGCTCCTAATAAAACAGGGACTTTGTGTGTCAAAATCTCTGAATATAAAGGACTATTAATTACAATATGATTCCAGTTAAAGGGTAAAGCAGTTTCTGGTGTTATAATTAAATCAACGCCCTTATCAGCTAATAGTTTATAGCCATTTGTATAACCATAAGTCGCTTTTTGTAAACCCTCAGCATAAAGTTTTATGGTATTAGGAATATTACCTTGGATAATACCTACTTTTATGGCATTTTTTTCTGATTTTAGAACTGGTATTTTATATAAAAATAATCCTGTTAAATGCAACCCAAGTAAAACTATTTTGGATATAACAAAAAGAGTTAAAGAGTTATTATTATACAGATTAAATCTTAGTAAAGAATTTTTTTTTGAAATTAAAAAAATTAATTTAGATTGATTATCATGTAAAATCATTCCTTCTGCAATTAATCCATTGACAGCAACAATAGCAGCAGTTATAGTCGAAAATCCTGAGAATTGACTAAGTTGTAAAATAGCTAAATTATTAGGACTTTGGGTGTAGGAAAGTGAAGTCCACCATAAAGGTCCTTGACTCCAAATTGATTCCAGTAAACACCAAATTGCGACACCAAAAATAACCCTAAAACAAGAATTAATTAAAGTATTTTTAAGATAAATATTTCTATAATTTAGATAATCAAAACCCCTAATAACCAATGACCAAGTAGCAACCAATACAGCTCCCCAAAGGGTAATAAATAGCCAACAAATAATAGCAATTAATAAACTAGTCAACCAAGAAAAATTCATCCAAGTCATGGGATGAATTCCAGTAATCCAAAATAAACTTAATCCATGATAACCTAATCCCCAAAATAAAGCACTCCAGGTTTTTTGGTGAAAAATAAAAGATTTTATAGTTAGTTTTTCTTCGAATTGATTAAGATAATTATGAGTCTTAATAGTAAAGAACCATAGAGGAATTAAAGCTAACCATGCTAAGTAAAAAACTGACATAGGAGCAGTTGATAATCCCATTAATATTCCACTGAAAAAAGTTATAATTATTGGCATGTCAGAAGGTTTAAAAATTTATTGATAATTTATTCAGTTAACTTCAACAGGTAAATATTTATTAATATTATTTTTGTTTTATTTTATAGATATGTTCAAGTGATTCTTTATCTTTAAAAGATTTAACAGTAGTAGTCCCCATTACCTGACTGTTATGAAAAATTTTAGGATTGATTTCGATGTCAACTTCAATAGGATGTATTTTTCCTTCATATTCATCAACAAACTTATTTACAATTAGCTTTATAATATGATATGCAGTTAGAAGAAATATATTTAGCCATAATTAAGCATTCACTTTTATGGAATAATTGTAGCAGGACATATCCTTCAATATAACGAGTCTCGTTATGTTGAAGGATATGCTATGTAAGTAACAGAAGCTGGTCCTTTTTGATATTTGTTTCCTTGAGTTTCGGGGATTATCTCATCTTCTTGAATTAGGTTATATGCTGATAGCCATCGTTGTGTAATTAATGCTGCAATACAATATGTTCCAGCGGCAGTAGCTGCTTGGCGATATGTATGATTTTTTGTACGTCTCCAGTCGCATAAACCCTTTTAATATCGGTTTGCACTGTTTCTGTTTTTGTTAAAACAGAAACAGTATCATTGAGTTATAACCGTTCTTTAAGTAAGTCTGTATTGGAGATATGACAAGTAGCATACAATAACCCTCTAACCTTTTCTTCCGTCTGATTATTACGAATTGTTAGCCCCTCGAATTTAGAATCACTAAGGATGACGCCTACTACTTTTCTATTGCAGAAAATGATAATGTTTAAATGGTTGAAGACTCGATTTTGTAGAGTTTCACCAACCCGCATTTCCTTTCTACGAACTAGGATATAAATCAATGATCCGCACTTAGTTAAATAAAGATCTTTTTCTGCTGCAGTATTTTCATCTCCTATAATAAATTACTAGTTCTTGATTTCTAAACATTGGGGTTGCTCCATTACGGATAGCACAGACAGAAATTCTCCGACCCTAAAACTTCTCTTCATTACTAATTCTTCAGTGTTTAGTGATTTTTCCTGTCGAAACAATTAGACTATAGGTTAATATTTTACGTTCGGCCAAATGCAGCTTGAAAATACGCTGACTTAAATGGAATTTAACTATATATTTAGTATAACGTTGAGGAACTCAATGTTTTGTTTTTGTTCTCATCTATTCCATTCATTCAGAACAGGTAGTACCTTCAAACAACTCTAAAATTTTTTATACTTTTACGGTCAGAAGTCGTAGTAGTCATTAGTCGTCCACCACGAATGCCTGCTACTCTTAAATATTCAAGAATAACATGTTTTATTCAGCCCGTTCAGTGTCAATCAATGTGGTGTAACCGGCTGAACCTGAGCCAACAATGACTAAGTTCTATATCGCTCTATTAACTATTCGTTTCGAATGAATAACTATTGATCAATGCGTTCTAATTTTACTAATAATTATGGTTTATTAGGACAAGTTTTTAAAACACTGTCTTCTACACACTAGAATTTATTATTTTTAAATAAATAAAAAATTACTATAACTAAAATAGAGAAAATTCTAGAAAATAAATATATGAATAAAGTAAAAAAAATTATGATTATTAGACTAATTTTTGTTATTATCTAAATAAGCCAATTGTAGTATTTTTAAGGATATATAGAATAATTGTATAGTAGATGAAAAATAATTAAAGAGATGTTAGCTTAATATTCACTGAAAACTTTAGATTACTCCTATTAACCTTCATTATGAAGCGTCGTCAATTCATTAAATATAGCAGCCTAGGAACGGCTAGTTTAGGAATAACTGCTTGCGTTCAAGGTAATCTAGATTTCCTTCGTTCGTCAGAAACTTCATTAAACCCCAACAATAAATTTGGCTCATTGGAAAAAACTAACCTAATTCTAGGGTTTGTTCCGACTACCGATGCTGCTCCCTTGATTATTGCCCAAGAAAAGGGTTTTTTTCAGCGTTATGGCTTAAAAGTTACATTCAAACGTCGATCTTCCTGGGAAGTAATCGAAAAGGGTTTATTGAGCTGGCAATTAGATGCCGCACAAGCTCCCTTTGCTTTACCTATGTTTGCACAGTTAGGGAAACACAAAGCTCCCCTTATTTCCCTGATGAATCTTAATTTGAATGGTAGTGCCATTACCTTTACTAAGAAAGCTTGGGAAAAAGGTTTACGTCCCTTCCTAAATTATAATAATTTTAGGGATTTTGAAAGAAGTTTTCGCCAATATATTCGAGGCAGTAGCCAGACTCGCTTTGCTATAGACTCCCCAATTTCAATGGATGCCTATTTATTACGTTATTGGCTAGCAGCTATGGGAGTTGATCCTGATCGTGAGGTAGGATTATTAGAATTTCAGGCCAGGCAATTGACATATAAATTACAAGCACGAATGATAGAAGGCTATAGTATTTCGGCGCCATGGACGCGCTCTGCAATTATTGAAAATACAGGATTCATCATCAATATTAGTCGAGACATTTGGCAGGGACATCCTAATAAGATTTTAGCCGCTATGGATGGTTGGGTGAAAAAACATCCTGTTACTGCACGATCTTTAATGGCTGCGTTATTAGAAGCCTGCCAATATTGCGATCACCAGCGTCATCACAGAGAAATGGCTGAAATATTAGCTAAAAGTCAATATTTAAACTTGGATAGGACTTTAATTGAACCAACTTTAAATGGACAGTATACTTATACCAATAACACTCCTAACAATAAATTAGTAGAAATTCCCGACTTTACTATTTTTCACTATCAAGATACTCCTTATCTTAAGATCCCCGATCATGCTAATTATCCTTGGCGTTCTCATGCTGTATGGTTGCTAACCCAAATGATTCGTTGGAATCAACTAGAAACCACTAGTTATCCGAAAGATGCTGATAGAATCTTGGATCGAATTTATCCTATTTCTATCTATAAAGAAGTAGCTAAAGTCCTAAATATTAGAATTCCTAGTGAATTAATGAAATTTGAACCAACTAACGCTTTCATAGATGGGCGACCTTTTGATCCTAGTCAACCTCTAGTTTATCTTAATCAGTTTTCTATTCGGGCAAGTAATTCTCAATTTCCTGTTTGAAAGCTAACAATAATTTTATTAATTTATTATCCTAATCAATAAAGATTAGTTTTTGCATTTACTAAGTTTATTTACAGTAATGAAGGTAATGTTATTTATGCGGACAACATACGGATTTTGAAGCTGGTCTATTTCTCATTTTACTAGATATGGCAATTTTACAGATCTAATCTTGCCTATTGCATTATGGATCTCTTTTGCCCTTATTTCTATTACTGGACTAGTGCAAGCTGTTCTGCAAATTTATTTTTTTATACTATTCCTCATCTTACCCTTTAGGTCAGCTGCCAAGATCGTTGTTTACTTAATTGATTATGAAGATGGCATATTAAAAGAATTCGTGCTGATTTTTCTTTGATTATTAGCAATAATACTAAGTTGTTCAGTGATCGCTGATAACTTAGCGTTATTTTTCTTAGTTGAAATCAAAAATAGCAAGAGAATTAAAACAATTATAACTACGTTTTAAATACTATTTAAACTTTTTTAACTAAAATATAAAAATTATAATTATATTGTTTATTACTAATTTTGCAGAAGTTACTAATATTAATCATATTACTTGTAAGATAGTGATTATGAAATAGAAGTAGAGATTATTGGCGTAACTACCTGTTATCTGACTACAAATTTAAGTGAAGGTATAATTTAAAAACAATATGTCACGAGAATAAGTCATCGTCATACAAACGAAAATAAGAATAAAAGTATTTTGTTTAAATACAAGAGACATGAAAGTTAAATAAATTGCAGACTGGGTTAAACTTTTTACAAAAATAAGAAGAAAAGCAATTTCTAGATAGATTATTCGGGGAAGAGAAGGATTATAGGAATATTCAAAAAGTGAAAAGGAGAAAACTTGGACTAAATAAAATATATTGAATATCCCACATAAAAAATAAAAAAATTATAACAGGTAACAATTATATAAAACTTTTAAAAAAAAGAGGAAAATAAAAAATTATCATCGGCATATTTGGAAAGACAGTTTTATTTAATAAACAATAAAAATATAAATATTTTTTACTTATGAAAGTAAAGTTGATCTTGTTAATTTTAGTCATTTATTAGATGTCTAAAGATTAGAATATAAAATTAATTATAAAAAATAAAAATTTTAAATATAAAAGGAGTATATTAATAGAGAATAATTTGTAATTATTCTCTATTAATATACTCCTTTATAAACTTTAACTTCGTAATTGATAGGTAAATAAGGGAATAAAATAAAAAAATACTTTAGATACAAAGAAATATATTGATTTCTCCTGCTAGATTATAGTCTGGAGAAAAATATAATATTCTTAAGGCAAGTTAGTTTAGCAGGTTTTCTTGTTAATAAGTTGTCTTAAGGTAAAAAGTTGCTCATAAGTGTTAATTTTATGTTCATGTATTTGAACATAAATCTAAATTTTACAAACTCCCAACTTCTAATTTTAAATCCCTAGGTAGAATAAAAATAAAATTTTTTGAGAACAATTACAGTGATTATATAGTCCTAGCTGATAGGTCATGCCCAATGACCTATCAGCTAGGACAAAATTTCTGCTCTGTACACAGTATTGGATGTCATTTAAGTAATAGTTTCACATACCAGAGGATCTGAAGTTGATTTAAGTTAAGTGTAATTAACTCGAAATCCTAGTACTTTAGTCTGCTCCTAACAACGCTTAGAAAACTTAGGTCGGGAATTACCAATGGACAGCAACCTGGCTTGTGAGCCATTATTAGTAGATCAGCTCGTTTTTGAGTTAATTCTTCAACATTAGGATCTAAGATTTACATAGAATAGTAATCGTAACAAAGTTAACCTATATTTTTGGTAACTTACTCAATTTTTTTACTCTAACCCGTAGGAGGGGAAATTGTAATGACAAACAAACCCAATGTTTCCCGAGAAAATGCTATTGAACAGGTAGATGTTGAAATCATTAAAACTGACCAGACAACCTCCAATAACCCCCCCGTCCGACCAATACAAGATGAAACCAAGGCGTTAATTAAAGCTATTAAAACTAAAGCCTTTTCTGAAGTGCAAAAAGTAGGAGAATTTGCCCTTGATAACTATTTGGAAGCAGTTCGTAAGGCCCGCCAGGATATCGAGCGTCGACAACTATTTGAACCAGAACAAATTGAAGATGCTATAAAGCAAATTCAAAAAGAAATTGAAAAAGACTGGGATTCGATTGTCAGTGAAATCACTAGTTTTAGTGATCGTCTTAATGAAGCTGCTAAAGCTGCCTGGGACATTTTAACTGCCTCGAAAGCTCAAGCAGATGAAGATAAGAAAAAGTAGGTGAAAGGATAAGGAAAGGAGAGGGGAAGAGGGAGTGACAAGAAAAAACTCCAACTTTCAACTTCTACTTTCTTTCTCTGTTCCAACTATAGTTGTCAAAAATTAGAGAATTACGTTAAATTTAGCTAAGATGACTTAAAAGTTTACACACATCAATATTAACTATGTCAGAAAACTTGATCAAAGTGGAATATTACACTGGTGACTGACATAATCTTTTTGATTAACCATTTATAGAGAAACACTAACCTATGAAAATTTCTTGGAGAACTCTATTGCTCTGGAGTCTACTACTTTTAGTAGTAGGATTTTTTCTCTGGCAAGGGAAATTTTTTTCCTTCGGGACCAATATAGAAAGCAATAACGCTAATGCTCGTATGACCTACGGAAGATTCTTAGAATATCTAGATTCGGGTCGTATTCTTGAAGTTGACCTTTATGAAGGGGGGAGAACTGCAATTGTTCAAGCGGTTGATCCTGAATTAGAAAATCGAGTACAGCGATCACGGGTGGATTTGCCCATTAATACTCCTGATTTGATAGCCAAATTAAGAAAAGCAGAGGTTGACCTCGAATCCCATCCAGTTCGTAATGAAGGGGCTTTATGGGGATTTTTAGGAAACTTACTATTTCCCATTCTCTTGATTGGAGCATTATTCTTCCTCTTTCGTCGGTCTAATAATTTGCCAGGAGGCCCAGGTCAGGCAATGAGCTTTGGAAAATCCCGTGCTCGTTTTCAAATGGAAGCTAAAACCGACATAATATTCGATGATGTAGCCGGTATCGACGAAGCTAAAGAAGAATTACAAGAGGTTGTTACCTTCCTCAAACAACCTGAACGGTTTACAGCAGTCGGCGCACGAATTCCGAAAGGGGTTCTCCTAATTGGACCTCCTGGAACTGGGAAAACTTTGTTGGCAAAGGCAATTGCAGGTGAAGCAGGGGTTCCTTTCTTCAGTATTTCTGGTTCAGAATTTGTAGAAATGTTCGTAGGAGTAGGTGCTTCTCGCGTCCGTGATTTATTCAAAAAAGCCAAAGAAAATGCCCCTTGTTTAATCTTTATTGATGAAATTGATGCTGTTGGTCGTCAACGGGGCGCAGGTATCGGTGGTGGGAACGATGAACGGGAACAAACTCTAAACCAATTGCTAACAGAAATGGACGGGTTTGAAGGCAATACAGGAATTATTATCATTGCAGCCACCAACCGTCCTGACGTCCTTGACTCTGCCTTGATGCGTCCAGGTCGTTTTGACCGTCAGATCATTGTAGATGCCCCTGACTTCAAAGGCAGAATTGAAATCCTAGAAGTTCACTCCCGCAATAAGAAACTCGATCCCGATGTGTCTATTGAGGCAATTGCCCGTCGTACCCCTGGGTTTAGTGGAGCAGATTTAGCCAACTTACTCAATGAAGCTGCCATTTTAACTGCCCGTCGTCGTAAGGAAACAATTACCTTGTTAGAAATTGACGATGCAGTTGATCGCGTCGTAGCTGGGATGGAGGGAACTCCCCTCGTCGATAGTAAGAATAAACGACTCATTGCCTACCATGAAGTGGGTCATGCGATTGTCGGAACTTTAGTTAAAGACCATGATCCCGTTCAGAAAGTCACTTTAATTCCTCGTGGTCAAGCGCAAGGGTTGACTTGGTTTACCCCTGGTGAAGAACAAGGGTTGACCACCAGAGCACAGCTCATGGCGCGTATTGCTGGAACGCTAGGAGGTCGTGCAGCCGAAGAAGAAGTCTTTGGTTATGATGAAACAACCACTGGTGCTGGTGGCGATTTACAGCAGGTTTCCGAGATGGCACGGCAAATGGTGACTCGTTTTGGAATGAGTGACTTAGGACCTATCTCTTTGGAGAGTTCTTCTGGAGAGGTGTTCCTTGGAGGTGGGTTAATGAACCGTTCAGAATATTCTGAGGAAGTGGCTATGCGAATTGATCATCAAGTTCGGACTCTTGCTAAAGAGGGACATCAATTAGCACGGCAAATCATTAGAGATAACCGCGAAGTGATTGATCGCTTGGTAGAATTGTTAATCGAAAAAGAAACCATTGATGGTAAAGAATTTAGGCAAATTGTAGCTGAATATACTGAAGTTCCTGAAAAGGAAAAGTTTGTCGCTCAACTGTAATCAGTTTTAAGCAACTTTAAAAATAAAATAGGAGACGCGATTACTCGAGTCTCTTTATTCAGTCATTAATAAAAAGTTTAATTGCTATAAAAATTGTCAAAAATTAATTTTAACTATTCTAGTAGAGTTGTAATAAAGTAATAACAAAAGAGCTGAAAGTATTCATTTATAAAACTTATAAAAGTTTAAAATCTCTATTTTTAGTAAAGTCAAGTTCTTTAAATAATAAAATACAGTTGATAATAAAAATCATAGAAATTATTAGCTATATAACTTAATACACTTAGTTTAGAAGCTCCTTATTCTTTTTATTTTTCTCGCGGAAAGAGTTCATCATTACTTATGGATTTTTTATATTAATAATGAACCCTTTATTTTGAACTAAAATAGCCTAATCGATGATGGCATTAAGTAGCACATCAGTTAAGGGCATACATTTCATATCATCCACCGTTACTGTATTGACAATACCAAACTTAGCCCCTGCTGTTTCTAGTTCATTCTCTAACGCTTTAAAGAATGTGGTTACTTTTGTATCACGACCAACTTGAATTAGAGAAATCGCTAATTCTTCCCTACGATCAATTTTTTGGGATGCCTCGACAATGACTCGAATAACCGCTTTGCGATCAGTAGGTTCCCCATCGGTGATAACAAGAAAAGTTTCCCCATTAGGTTGGGTTTTATCTGCAGCTGTACGCTCAAAATAGTTATCAAGTCCATTTTGGAGCACTTTAGCCAAGTTTGTTTGTCCCATCGGTTCGTTTTCTGCATAAATTTTAGTAACCTTATCTGGGGTCACATTCTCGTATCTTCTAAACCGACCGGAGAAAAGATAAACTGTGATCCCAGCAGAATTAATTTCTTCACATTTCTTAGCCAAGGCGTAAGCAGTTCTCTGGGCAATTTCCCAACGATTCTGTCCACTGGTGTCATCAGAGGTAGCCATACTGGCACTTTTGTCGATAATCAAAGTATAGTTCCGATTTTCTCTAATTGAGTCTCCTGACATAAGGAAATAACCTCCTAGTATTTATCATTAGCTTTTGCTTTACAGCCTATTATGACACTTGAGTATTTTCTCTAAAAATCCTGAATTTCATCAGAATTGATCTTGGACAACTATCAAAATTAACTTTTATGTTTAACTTGAAAGCATTAGCAATATAAGTCATGTTCTCTGAACATATAAAATACAAATTGTAAAGGGATATTGCAAGATTTTATAAAAATCTTTAAATAGTAAGCTCAATCTAAATCCTCGCATTAAGGTGGAGTAAAACATCAACAGAAGATTTGCACCGGATTTCAATAATGGATAAAGAAGCTCAAAATTATCGTGTGGTGTGTACCCTTGAGGACATTTACGGTCAGATTATCATTTGGTTAATTGTTATTGTCCTCACCTTAGTTGGTACTTTAGGGCTGTGGAGTGGTACTCGTCAGATTCATGCTTTGTCCATGGTGGGATTTGCTTTAGTATTATCTTTGCCATTTTTGCTGTTTGGATTTTTAACTACTTTGCTCGACCATATTAAGTTTACGCCTATGGAAGCAGCACAAAACACTCGCTCATCTTCAAGCGGAAGCATTAAACCAGCCAATTAAAAGTCTCCAGAAACTAGTAGTCAATCTCCTTAAGGAGATTGACAGAATATGTCAAAACATGGTGGGGTGAGGATACTGGGTATGTAAAATTTCTCTCTGGTTTATCTTTGTATTTATTGCATAGCCCCTAAGAAATCAAAACAGACAGTTTTTGTTTATCTTAATAGATTTACAATTCATTGTCGAGGAGAATGAAAGTGTTCGAAAGACCTTGATAGCAGCCTTCTTGATCTTTTTTATTTTAAAGTTGAGAAAGACAGAGGTTGTTAAACTTAGGAATCTTATCTCGGTGTGGTGTTTAGAAGAAGTATCTTGAGGAGTTAGGCGAGTAAAGTCGCTGAGGAGTTTTTTATGGACATTAGGTAAAAAATATGAATCTTCGTAAGAGTTTAACTCACTCAATAAAAATTTGCATGGGGATATTTATTTTTGGAATAGGTACAATATCAAGTTCTATGTCTACGCTTGCTCAAGAGGAAATTATCACTGACCCTAAACCCCTCGAGATACATACCGGAACTATTCAAGATTTAGACGGAACTGAGTCAAAAACACGCGAGGAATGGTTGGGGGGTGTTGGCGGGAGATATGCAGCCACGGAGGAAACCCGTGGAGAACTGACTCAATATCAATTTGACCGAACCGCTTACGAAGCTAAAATAGAAGCTCTTGATATCACCTTAGAAGAACATGATTTCCATTTAGGAGATGTGGAACGTCCGACACGAAGAATTCCTCTAATTCAATTTTAAAGTTATATTGGTCGTTTTTAAAATCTCGTTCTTTGGGGCGAATAGTTTTTGTAGCGGGGCTAAATTAAATCCCCGTTACAAAAACTATTTCTAGGTTAGTGACTTACTTAGTGTTGTCTTGATAGCTTAAAGATGATCGCTTTTTGTTAAAGTAAAATTTTTAGGCTGGGCTTTGACAGATAGCTAATAATATTTCCCAACAGCTTTGATGGTCAAGATGTTAATGACAGTTCGATTAATTTAAAATTCACTGTACATAAGTATTACTATTAGGACCTAGAAAATAACGATAATGGTAACTAATTAAGTCTAATTGATTAGATTTTTTTCAATAATTTTTGCTAATTGGTTGACTTTAAGAGTTATGTATTGAAAAATTAAGCCAAGTGTGAATTCTCTAGAATGGATAAATCAAACACCACATATAGAGCTACCTCAAAATTATCAAATAATTACCAAATAGATTGAACAATAAGGGGAATAAATTTGATTATACTGAATTTATAATGTGGAATTAACTAGTGAAATGTCAAGTTAATAAACTTCACAGTTAAAAATTAACAAAATTCCTAAATTCATAGGTTCTTCTTTTGACTGACTGTAATTTATTCTGAATATTGTCTATTTTTACCAAGTAAAAATAGACAATAGTTATTACACAGCTTTTTGAGGAAAAAATATAACTTTTTAAATACCAAGTAGCTAATTTTATTAGCCCCGATGATATCTAGTTTTAATTTTGTTCAGAATAATTTATGAATTATTCTTGTATTTAATCGATGGTTTTTAAATAAAAAATTAATTTTTTATACACTTAGTTTAATTTGACTTTGTGTTTTTTCTTTAAATATTCTTGGTTATTTACAAAAATATATTTTTTATTTTTAATTAGTATTTTTAAACTCTTTAAGTTTTTATTTAAGGAGTTTTTACTAGACTCAAACTAATATTTTTCATCTAATAAAAAACTTTTTTTCTTAAATTTTTAGTTGTTTTACTATTTATCTAAATTCACTAGAACTATATAATAACTTTTGAAAGTTACAGTAATTTTATTAATTGCTAATAGTTTTAATATTTGATTTTTTTATCTGTAATTTTTGACTTAAATTTTTTAGTGTTGTTTTTATTTATTGTTTACTCACTTTATTTTTTTTAACTACATTTTTAATATCCCCGTTTAATATTTATTTAATATTTTTTGTCTTAAATCTTTCAGTCTATATTTTTTTATAAGTTAGCTCAACTCTTATGTAGGTTTATTTCTATATTGATTAGATTTCATTTAACGTAGCTTCTAAACTCGATTATTATCAGAATAACTCTTAAATATCTTATCAAATAAATTTGACTATTTTGGTTAATACTGCTCACCTATGTTCTGAGATAAGTATTTCTTGTGTTTTCATTTAAAAATATCTGACCTTAATAGATTCAATTTACCTTGTAAAGAAACTGATGACATTTATTAAATTTGTTGTAAAGAGAGAACAAAAAATTAAGGCATAATAGAAAACATGAAAAATAGTGAATATTTACAATTTATTCTAAAATTAGTGTTAATATAATTACTTTAATATTTGGTATTTCATATCCAGTTTCTGGTAGGTTTATTCATATTTTTACCAATTTGACGCTAATTTTTAAGAGAAAGTATTATATATTTTTACAAATAAATCTAGAATTACTGGAATGGTTTTACGGCAGTTAGAGTTTATTGTTAGTTTTAGAAAAAATCCTAAAAGGCTTACATTTAGAAAGATTATAAACGTTTTATCTGGGGTAGTTTAAGTTAAAACATAAAACTTACTGGCATACTATGTAAGTAAAAATCATAGCTTTTAATCAACTCATTATTTACAATAGAACTTTTTTTATATTGAAATCTTTACTTGTCATGTAAAGATTAAGAGTATTGATTTAAGCTTAACTAAGTAGGTGGATGACTATTTTTGTCAGAAGAATCATGAGTGAACCAAAGTTTTTGTTGACGTATAGGAAGGGGTAGACCTTGGCTATCAAAAGCTACTTTTAAACGACGGCGAAACTCCCGCGAAACATTCCATTGTTTAAGGGGTCTAGTTTTAATCCAAACTCGAATAATTAACCCCCATTCTTCAAAATTATCTACTCCCAAAATCTCAGGATTATCTAAAATATCGGTTTTCCAAAATTTATCTTGAGTCATCTTTTGAGCAACTTCATCAACTACCTTCAATGCTTGATCTATATCAGTTTCATAGGCAATTGGTATCATTAAATCAGCCCTAGACCACTTACTAGAAAGATTAGCAACAATTCTAACTTCACTATTAGGAACAGTAACCAATCTTCCTGCTGGATCACGAAGTTGAGTAATTCTTAAATTAATATTTTCTACCAAACCAGAAAAATCTCCAACCTGAATAACATCTCCTATTGCATATTGATCTTCAATAATAATAAAAAACCCATTAATTGCATCCCTAATTAAGTTTTGAGAGGCCAAGGAAACGCCTACACCAAAAATCCCAACCCCTGCTAATAAAGGAGCAATGTTAATTCCAATCGCTGATAAAGCAACAAGAATTCCTATTACCATTAAGATAATAGTAATAATACTGCGAGAAACAAGAGAAATTGTTGTCAATCGTAAGTGTAATCTCGGATTCGATTCAACGGCTCCGGCTAGTAAATCTTGATTGAATAAAATAGAACTGAATTTATCAATGAGAGCATAACTTATACGAATTATTAAATAGGTTACTAAACTTACTATTCCTATTCTAATTGGGATTCTCAAAAAAGTAATCAGCCAGATTTTTCCAATGCGTGTATAGGGGAATAGTCCGATAATTACTAACACTCCGGCAAACCATATTCCTCCTTGAGTAATCTGTAAAAGTCGGTATTGAACTTCTTTGATATTCCATTGTTCTCGCCGAATTAAAAGAGTAGAAATTGGCTGACCACTTCTAGATTTGGAAACTCTATCTTTAGAAGAACTTAACTGTTTTATTAGTCCAGATAGAAGAAGATTCGTAATCAGCAATGACCCCACAATAGCCACCGATATAAGCCCTTTTTGAACCAAGTAAATGCTTTCTCGCTCTTTCTTACCACGTTTTAATCCCTGTTCCAACTGCTCAATTATAAAGTTAGCCTTCGTTGCTATGTCAACTCCTTCATTCTGCACATCTAAAGTTGTAACAGTCATCAGGCGGATTTCTTGTCCATCAATAGTTACACTAATATTAGGAAGATTGTTTATCGTTTTTCTTTCAATTATAGCTTCGGGATCTTTTTGGGCAAAGTAAAGATAACTAATTTCTTTTAAGCGGTCTTGAATAAGACCAACTCTTTCAGAAACATTCTCTTGTGGTGCAGTGACTTGAAACAGACAAATTCCATCGAGTCTAATACAAACAGATACCTCAGCATTCTTCTCAGACTGAGGCAACCAATTATTGGTGTTGATCAAATCAGGAAAAACAAAAACTTGAGCTTTAACAGGTAATGTAACAAGACAAATAAGAAGAATCCCTAGTAACACATTAACCGACTTTTTTCGTAAAATCTTTTTTGCTAATATTGCAAACTTTTCAATTTTATTTAGATGCATATTAATTATGTAGTTACTAATAAAGTAAGATATTCTTGTGAGTAAAAATAATCAATAGCTACAACAACTAATTTCGTAAGACAATTGAAAAAAAATGTTAAAAGTCAAAAGTACACACAAACCAAGAACGAGTTAGTTCTTCTATACTGTGCATCACAAATCAGCAGCTAATCATTTCTTGGCTTAATTATCCTGACTGTACACTGTCACTTCGAAAACTTGAACTTAACTTTATTCAATTAAATGAAAGTTAAGTCGTTATAATTTTGGAAGATTTTCAATAAGAGACTTTTTGTATTTTATTGTTATCAGTCATCTATCACAGTGATCCTATCACAGCTAATCCAGGAGAGCCAATAAATTTAAAGATAAATATTCGTGGTGAATCGTCATTCCAGAGACCTCGCCTTTGGATGATAAGCTGACAGGTGCACCAAAATTATTAGAGAAGCTACGATGACTCAAGCAACAGAAATACCGTATTTACTCCGTGCAGCGCGGGGCGAGGTTTTGGAACGTCCCCCTGTCTGGATGATGCGGCAAGCAGGACGTTATATGAAAGTTTATCGGGACTTACGGGATAAATATCCTAGTTTTCGTGATAGATCAGAAAATGCTGAGTTAGCAATTGAAATTTCCCTACAACCCTGGCGAGCATTTCGACCTGATGGAATCATCATGTTCTCTGATATTTTAACCCCTCTCCCTGGACTGGGTATTCCCTTCGAGATTCCTGAAAGTAAGGGACCGATGATTGATTCTCCAATTCGGACTCAACAACAAATTGATAACCTCCATCCCTTTGAGCCTGAAACCTCTCTACCTTTTATTAAACCTATTTTGCAAGCCTTACGGCAAGAAGTGGGTAATCAATCAACGGTTTTGGGATTTGTAGGTGGACCTTGGACTTTAGCCGCTTATGCCATTGAAGGAAAAAGTTCTAAAAATTATGCCATTATCAAGGCTATGGCTTTTTCTAAACCGTCTATCCTCCATCAATTTTTGAGTAAAATAGCTAATGCAATCGCCATCTATATTTGTTATCAAATCGACTGTGGAGCGCAGGTAGTGCAATTGTTCGACTCTTGGGCAGGACAATTAACCCCCCAAGATTATGAAGTGTTCGCCCTCCCCTATCAACAACAGATAGTACGTCAAGTAAAACAGACCCATCCTAATACGCCTCTCATTCTTTACGTTAGCGGCAGTGCAGGGGTTCTCGAACGGATGCTAAAGTCAGGGGTAGATGTAGTCAGTATAGATTGGACTTTGGATATGGCTGAAGCCAGACAACGGTTAGGGTTTAATATTAAAGTACAGGGCAATATTGATCCTGGGGTTTTATTTGGATCTAAAGAATTTATCCATAGTCGTATCCTTGATACAATTCGTAAAGCAGGAAAAGTTGGCCATATTTTAAATTTAGGACATGGCGTTTTAGTTGGAACCCCTGAAGATAATGTGCGTTACTTTTTTGAAACCGCTAAACAAGTCGATATCGAGCAGTTATCAGCTGTTCCAATTTAATTGTTAAGTTTGTCTATCCCTTATTAAGTTTCCTGTAAACAAGGCCTACGTATTCTAGTCATAAGACTTAGTTTAACTGTCTTTAGGCAGAGTAAAAACTATGCTACTATCGGGATATAGTAGTGCACTCAAGGTGTTTATTAGTGTTTCTTAAGTAAAAATTTGTCAGATTCTGTGCTTAAAATGGCTGGCAGATTTATTCTGAGACGTTTTCCAAAATAGATAATCCCCTGGGGCTGCTGTGCTTACTTCGATAGATCAACATTAATAGCATGGTTAACGCGTTAAGCCGGGCTGTTAATGTTGCTCTGAAAAGGGTGTACATTGAGTGTGCAGTCTACTGTAGAGCAATCGGTGGATTTTAAACTAAAATGTTTAATATTTGTGGATTGGGTCTAGCGGAGGCATAGTTTGAGAAAATTATGCTTTGTGGGAGTGTCAAAATCAATTGACACTAGTGAGGTAGATTGTAAATTTCTTTTCCCTCAAGGTTAACAGTCGATTACAAGATTATACCGATGAAACGAATTTTTTTGACAGGTGCGAGTGGTTGTATTGGTCATTACATGACAGAAGCTTTAATCGAAGAAACGGCTCATGAGCTTTTTTTGTTAGTCAGAAATCCTCAAAAACTACAAGTTGATTATAAAGCTCGTCCTAATATTCATCTTTTAATAGGAGATTTAGAAAGTGTTGGTCAATTTAAGGAATTACTAAAAACTATTAATATTGCTATTTTAGCTGCAACCAGTTGGGGAGGAATTAAAGAATCTTATGAGATTAATGTTGTTAGGATGTTGGAATTAATTAACTTATTTGATATCGAAATATGTGAACAGATTATTTATTTTTCTACTGCAAGTATTTTAAATAAAAACAATAATCTTCTTGCTGCAGCAGGAAAATTAGGTACTAATTATATTAGCACCAAACACACCTGTTATACTAAACTTCTTTACTTACCTATTGCAAAAAAAATTACTACTATTTTTCCTACATTGGTATTTGGAGGCGAAGAAAATAAACCTTTTTCTCATTTATCTGGTGGATTTTCTGATGTCGTCAAATGGATTGACTTAATTCGTTGGTTTAAAGCGGATGGGAGTTTTCATTATATTCATGCTAAAGACATAGCTCAAGTTATTAAATATTTAGTTGATCATCCTCCTAGTGAGTCTAAGATTAAACAGTTAGTGTTAGGAAACAAGGCAATTACAGTTGATGAAGCAATCACTCAAATTTGTGCTTATCTTAATAAGAAAATCTATTTTCGCATTCCTTTAAATATTGCTCTAATAAATCTCTTTACTGCTATTTTTCAATTGAAGATGGAGGATTGGGATCGCTTCTCAATTAATTATCGCCATTTTGTTTATAAAGCCCCTGTAACTCCGGCAACCTTTGGATTGAAAAATTATTGTACAACTGTAGATGATATTTTAAGGTTAAATGGAATTCCTAAAAAGACGAATACATAGAAATAAATTAATGGATCCTAGGATAGGTAAATATAATAGCTATTTTGTTTAACTATGTATGTCCCAAATTTTTGCTCACCCTACAAGAAAATGGGACACCAGGGGTGATTATTTGGCTAATTGTGCCATTATCATCCTAACTTAACCCCAAATGCTTCGTTTAGCTGATTTTACTGGTGGATTCTTCAGGACAAGTTGTTGATATATCCTGATAATAGAAACAAGAATCCTTTTTAGGTTTAAACAATGGGACTGAATCTAGCAAACTGAGAACTTACCTCAATCGGACATTTAGTTAATCATAATAATGGAATAAGGAAATGGTAAATTCTTGAACCCAACTGTTCTAACCACAATGTCTCAACCTGACTTTGACAATTATTGGAATCCTGATCACTTAGATCAAGCAATTCTGGGTTTTCAAGAGATTCAGGAGGAAATTAACTACAAAAAAGCTCAAAATACAATGAGAGGGCTAGTTAATCATCTCGACTTAACCATATCTGAACAAGTGGGATTAGAAACTGAATTAAATCATCTAACGGCAATGTTAGAAAAATTGGATCAGTCTGTGGTACAAATAGCTGCTTTTGGGATGGTGGGACGGGGAAAGTCTTCGGTTTTAAACTCCCTTTTAGGTCAAACAATTTTTGAAACAGGTCCCTTACATGGGGTGACAAAAACTGTAGATAATGCTTACTGGCAATTAAACTCCGATGAAACCCATGAAGAAGTTCAAAGACTGGAATTATCAGGGTGGGAAAATTCCCAAATACAGTTAATTGATACTCCTGGAATTGATGAAGTGGGTGGTAAAACACGTGAAGCATTAGCCCATGAAATAGCTAGGCAGGCAGATTTAATCTTATTTATTATCGCCGGAGATATGAATAATCTGGAATATGAAACCCTGTGTCAGTTACGGGAAGTGGGAAAACCGATGATTTTAGCCTTTAACAAAATTGATCAGTATCCTGAAGCTGATCGCCTGACAATTTATCAAAAAATTCGGGATGATAGGGTAAAAGAATTGTTATCTCCCGACGAAATTGTGATGGTTGCTGCTTCTCCTCTAGTGAGGGAAATGATAAGGAATCAAGAAGGGACCTTAAAACAACAACGGAGGCGAGGAAAACCACAAGTTGAAGCCCTTAAATTGAAAATTTTTGAAATTTTGCATCGAGAGGGAAAGTCTCTGGTAGCTTTAAACACAATGCTGTACGCCTCAGAAGTCAATGAACAAATTGTGAAACGAAAGCTGGTAATCCGAGAAGAGGCGGCTAATCAATTAATTCAGAAGGCAGTGATAGCTAAAGCTGTAGCGATTGCTCTTAACCCTGTGACGGTGATCGATTTATTGACAGGAGCAGTGGTGGATGTGGCGATGATTTTGTCTTTGTCTAGATTGTATGGAGTAGATATGACTCAACAAGGAGCAATCGCTTTGCTGCAAAAAATTGGGGTAAGTATGGGATGTATTACTGGAAGCGAATTTGTGGCTTCTTTTGGCTTGAGTTTTCTTAAAAGTTTATTAGGACTAGCTACACCAATCACGGGAGGTACTTCTTTGCTACCCTATGTTTCTGTAGCTATTACTCAAGGTGGTGTTGCAGGGGCGTCGTGTTATGCTATTGGACAAGTAACAAAACGTTATTTAGCCAATGGGGCTTCCTGGGGGCCTGAAGGTCCAAAGACAGTGGTCAAAAGCATCCTATCATCTTTAGATCAGTCCTCTATTTTAAATCGCATTAAGTGGGAATTAGGAGCAAAATTGAAACGGAGCTAGTCGTTGCCAGCTTTATTTGTCAGTTGTTGAGAATAACAAAAGTGTTTTTAAATCTCGTCGAACTTACATTGTTAAAACTAAATATGGCGAATCAATTTCATTAGTTAACGTTCACTAAACTTATTAATGGAGTGGTTATCTTTCAAGTTTTTTCTGATTTATTTGTCATAATTACATCCTTTGCTGGGTATAAAGTAGTCGAAGCCTAAAGGGTGATTGCAGCTGCTTTCACAATTTTTATCCATTCTTTCTCGTCTTTTATCGGAGCCATCCTTTTATTGGCTAGCTCAACTGCATTGGAGTTTAAGATATCACGCTTTTGTATAAGGAAATTTTTGTAATAGTAGGACTGATCGCTCCTGCAACAGTTTAACTATTACAAGCTTACTATCAAGACCAACTTTTTCTGAGTCACTACTAACCCGAATCGTAGCTGTAGTAGTATTGGTAACTTTATTGAAACATTAAATTATACTCAGATTTTAGTTCCTTTCGAGGCTATAGTAGGAGTCCCATACAATATTGTTCGCTCTTAATTAGTTCGTGTTTTTCCAAGTTTAAAATCCATCAATTACAGGATAAAAATAAAACGCTAATCCAATCACAATATAAGTTGCTAATAACAAGATTCCTTCTAACCAATTAGACCGACCATCAGCACTAATAGAATTAGTAATTAAAACAGCGACAGCAACAACTACTAATTCAAAAGGATTAAAACTAAGATCCATCGATTTACCTGTAATCCATCCTGAAATAACCAACACTGGAGCAATAAATAGAGCAATTTGCAAGCTTGAACCTACTGCAATAGCCATAGATAAATCCATTTTATCTTTAATCGCAACCGTCACTGCCGTAGTATGTTCTGCAGCGTTACTCACAATGGGAAGTAGTATGATCCCAGTAAATAAAGAGGTTAGTCCTAAAGATTCTGTAGCTTCTTCTAGGGAATTAACTAATAATTCCGATTCAATAGCAACCCCAAGAGTTATTAACAATAAGAGAAACCCCCATTGTCCTATATTAACTTTTTTAAAGTATTCTTCACTAAATTCTGATAAGTCTCTATTTTCCATTTCCAGTATTCCCACATCATAAAGATAGGCATGGGTTTTCATCGAAAAAATTAGAGTTAAAATATAAACAGTAATTAAAACGATAGCTACAGCAACTGAAAAATTTTGTAGAGTTTGTTTTTCAATTCCTGTGGAAGTATATTGAACGGCTGTCGGTAAGAGAATAGCGACTATTGCTAAATTCATTGAGGATGCATTTAATCGGGCAGCCACAGGTTGAAATTCCTGTTCTTTGTAGCGAAGTCCCCCGAATAACATGGAACAGCCTACAACTAACAATAAATTCCCAATAATTGAACCTGTAATGGTGGCTTTGACCACACCAATTAATCCCTCTTTGAGAGCAATTAATGCTAAAATTAGCTCGGTGGCATTTCCAAAAGTAGCATTGAGTAATCCTCCTAAATTTGGACCAACAACTACTGCGATTGCTTCTGTTACTTCCCCCATAAAAGCAGCTAACGGAACAATGGCTAAAGCAGCAGTGATAAAAACTACTTTAGAACCCCACTGGAAATAATTAGCCGCAAAAGATAAGGGAATAAATAGCAATAGTAAAAACAAGAGGTTCTTTTTAGTTATCATGAACAATGAGCTATCTTTAATTAGAGAAAATTTATCTTTAATCTAGCTTTAGTTTAAGTCATTCTTAGAATCATCATGTTCTTTCATATTGGAATTACGATCAAGTGATCAAAGCCTCTGTTTGATTTCATGATGTCTCTTTTAGTTAGGTTTTCTGAACAAGAAATCATCATAATTTCTATCTATGGCACGTAGACCTCGCGATTATCATTCCCGTTCTATACCGCCTCGTTATTCTTCTCCAGAACCTTCTGATTCCAAATTTAATTACGCTAATGTCGCCTTATTAGGGGGAATTTTTATCTTAGGAATTGGCGTTGGTATTGGAGTTAGTTCCACCGCAAGTTTTGACCCCCAAAATGTTGCCTCACGGGAAGTCATTGACAAAAGTGTACCTGACGCTGAACTTTGTGTTCAATTTGGGGCTAGTGCTATTGTCACTGACATGCGGGTTTTTATTACCCTTAACCCTTTCAGTGTCTTTGTCACTCAACCGGCAATGCAACCAGGATGTGTATTACGCCGTGCTAATATGAGTTTCCTTGAACAACAAAAGTTGGTTACAGGGGAACAGGTGAAAGACTGTAAAAATCGGATGAATACTTTTGGATTTACAGGTTCTCTTGAGATTAAACCGGAAATTAATTGTATTTATCCTAATGATGCCGCGGGAAATCTCTTTTTGAACCCCACAGGCTCGGTAAACCCCCCTCGTTCAGAAACCGATAATTTTTAAACACTGATGCCCATCATAATCGAGCCCAAAGGGATACCCGGTTCAATGATAATCTGATCGCGGTATTCCGAAAAGAATTCTTTTAAGCGAAAAGAAGCAAATTTAATTTATAACAATATCTAGATAAATTTTGGCTTAATCTTAGAATTATAGTCATTTTTGTCTTTTTTTATCACTTAAATAGATTTAAGGTGAAACAAGATCTTAGTTCGGTGCGTCCACTAAATTATTAATAATTTAGTAGAGTGATTTCTAGTTTGTGACTGAAAGTAGAAGTTAAGGTGTATCAACCTTTAACAACCACTAAAAATCAATAGTCATAATCAACTTAATCACTGATAATTGATAAGACTAATCAATTTCTAGTTTAAACTTATGTGTGGAATCGTTGGCTATATCGGAACTCAAACAGCAACGGATATTCTAATGAGCGGTTTAGAGAGATTAGAATATCGAGGTTATGATTCAGCAGGAGTAGCTACTCTCCTAGAAGGAAACATCCACTGTGTACGAGCTAAGGGAAAATTGTATAATCTGCGCGAAAAATTAGAACGGGATGTTAACCCTTCTCAAGTTGGCATTGGGCACACCCGTTGGGCGACTCATGGTAAACCTGAAGAATATAATGCCCATCCTCACATGGATGCAAACAAGCAGATAGCTGTGGTGCAAAATGGTATTATTGAAAATTATCGAGATTTGCGTGAAGAATTAATCGGTCAGGGTTATGAATTTCTCTCCGAAACTGACACAGAAGTCATTCCTCATTTAATTGCTCAATTTCTCCCTAAAACTTCGAACTATGATGATTTACTTACTGCTGTTCAAAAAACGATTCATCGTCTTAGAGGATCTTTCGCAATTGCAGTTATTTGTGCAAACTATCCTGATGAATTAATTGTGGCGCGAAATCAAGCTCCACTCATTATTGGCTTTGGTCAAGGAGAATTTTTCTGCGCTTCTGATGTCACTGCCCTAGTTCCTCATACCCATGCAGTTTTGTCGATGGAAAATGGGGAAATTGCCCGTTTAACTCCCCTTGGGGTAGAAGTCTACGATTCTACCTTACAACGCCTGAAAAAGCTTCCTAGAACCCTTGACTGGACAGCAACTACGGTGGAAAAACAAGGGTTTCGTCACTTTATGTTAAAGGAAATTTATGAACAACCTTTGGTGGTTAGAAGTTGTTTAGAAACCTATTTACACAATGATTGGTATGCTCAAAATGGTGATAATTTAAGTCCCATTGATTTAGGATCAGCATCTGAATTGTGCGATAACGTCGATTATATTCAAATTGTTGCTTGTGGAACTAGTTGGAATGCGAGTTTAGTTGGAAAGTATCTACTCGAACAAATTGCAGGAATTCCGACGATGGTACAATATGCCTCAGAATTTCGTTATTCTCCTGCACCGATGATGGCAAATACCTTAACCATTGGTGTTACCCAGTCAGGAGAAACTGCGGATACTTTGGCCGCATTAGAAATGGAAAAGCAACGACGCATTGGGTTAGTTTCTCCCTATGACGCGCGAATTTTAGGGATTACAAACCGCCCCGAAAGTACCCTGTCCCACATGGTAGATCGTATTATAAATACCCAAGCTGGTATTGAAATTGGGGTAGCGGCCACCAAAAGTTTTACGGCTCAATTAATGGGATTTTATTTCTTAGCTATTCACTTAGCTCATCGTAAACATTATTTAACAGTGGACAAGATTAGTACCTTAATTAAGGGCTTACGAGAACTACCATCTCAAATTGAGATTATTTTAGAAAAACAAGAGAAAAAAATTGAAGAATTAGCCCATGAATTTGCTGATACTAAAGACTTTATATTTATAGGACGTAGCATTAATTTTCCTATTGCTTTAGAAGGATCTTTAAAATTAAAAGAAATCAGTTATATTCATGCTGCAGGATATCCCGCAGGAGAGATGAAACATGGACCTATTGCCTTATTAGATTCTAAAGTTCCAGTCGTTGCGATTGCAATGCCTGGGCTGGTTTACGATAAAATATTATCCAATGCACAAGAGGCCAAAGCAAGAGATGCAAGGTTAATTGGGGTAACACCTATTGATAATAATGAAGCGCGCTCAATATTTGATGATTTGCTGTTAGTTCCTCATGTTGATGAATTGTTATCCCCGATAATTACAGTTATTCCCTTACAATTGTTAGCCTATCATATTGCTGCTAGACGGGGGCTAGATGTAGACCAACCTCGTAATTTAGCTAAGAGTGTAACTGTTGAATAATTATCAATTTGAGGCTAAAAAATAATATAAAAAGGAATAAAAAAATTGTTTATTTCGAGTAGGCTGATTTAAATCTATTTAAGAAAAAAATTATTATTATTTATTTGATTAGGTTTATTAAAAAAAACATCGTTTACATTATCATTGATAAACCTAATCGTGCTATAGATTGTCCCCTAAAATCATTAGTAATTCTACTAAGTTATCATTTTTAAAAAAGATAGAAGTTATACATTAATCATAACTAATAGAATTAGATAAAAAATAACTTAGACTCTTTATTAACTTATAAAATATTGAAGATATACTAAAAGATCGTATCAAATGATTTTTAATTATTTTACTACAATAAATGTGTCATTAACTTATACACTGTTTTAATTTTTGTTTCTCTTTGTTCTAAACTAGTTAAAATAGGTCGAGTACTATATACGCTTTTTAAGCGTATCTTTTCAATTTTTTGATTGAATTAAACAAATAACCTTGCTCCTAAATTAATAATACTTAAATTTATTTAATCATTTTAAAAATGTAACCTGTAGTTATTTTATTAGAAATTCAATATAATTGAAGTAAGGACTATCAGTCCCTATTTATAGTTCTAAAAACCTAAGTATGCATTACTACTAATTTTATTAAAAACTTCTATGATAGTAGTTTAGATGAAACTAGTTTCTTTAATTCATACTTTACAGGTGTGTAAAAAATAGTACATTAAATCATTATTCAGGGCATAAGTTCTACAAAGTGTTTGTAGCTTACTAGATTAGGAAATACTTATTTGCAATAGGCACCTATAATGTTTAAAATTTTTTAAACATTATATTACAATCCTCATAACTTCACCTTTTATAAAACAAGAAAAATATATTTTTCTATTAAAAATTATCCATATGGATAATTTTTTTGTCTATAAAACTCTATTTCTAGACAAATCTTCTTCCGGGTTTTTTATGTTTCTAATTTTAGCTTATTTATTTTTTGATACCTATAAGCTTTGTTTCTGGCTATCTAGACTTTTTAGTACGTATATATAACTTATATTCTATTGAGTAATATTATTTACCCATAATTGAGTCATCTTGATTTGAGTTTTAGCACCATTTTGTTGAACACACAACTTTAGCTTTTGTTTATTATTGATAATAATATGTCTTCCTTCTTTATGAGCAATTTCTATAGGATAGACTACTTATTTTGCTGAATTTAAACATAAAAAAATATTTAAATTGAGTTTTAATAAACGATATCCTTCATTTTTTATGTTATTTTTGTCCTTTTCTAACCGTGTTTTGTCGTAAATATTAACTATAAGGCGCTGGCATAACTGATAATACTTACTTAAACATTTGATTATTTCTTTTCTCATTAAAACCTGTATTAATATTTTTGTATAGTGCCATAGCTGCTGCGACAAAACCTTAATAAATAAAAGCTACAAGCCTTGCTTTATAAAAATTACAAGGTTTTAAAAACTTAATCGTATAAAGACTGAGTTATTCTAGTTATAGAATAGACTTACAGTTAAAATTATAGGAGTTATTAGCTACTATTTTAGTAATCTAAGTCTAAAAAAGCTTTTATTTTTATTTTTTACTAGTTACTTTATATTGAGTTTTATGAGGGGCTTTTTCCCACCAGGAATTCAAAGGATAATAGAACACAGGGGCCCATAAACTACTCAAAATTGCTGAGGACAAGACTAATTGTCGATAGTCCCTAGTAATTTCTTCTAAAGGACGTATTTTACCCGCAAAATATTGAATTGCTGTAACGGTTTCCACTAAAAAAACCATAACAAAGACAATCAAAGCAATCGAAATAAAGTCCTCTTGAAGATAGCGTTGTTTTTGTAAACGAGCTGTCAAAAATCCTACTAATACTAGACCAAAAACATGAGAGGGATAAGATCCTGTCAATCCATCTTGAATTAATCCTAACAACAGTCCTGCCATTACCCCTTGAAAAACAGTCCGATTGACACTCCAAATGACCACCCAAATTAACACCCAATTAGTACCAATGCCTAACAACTCTGTCCCAGGAAAACGAGTGGGAGACAGTAATAAACATAGGGTAATAGACCCGCCAATCACCAAAATATTTATAAAATAATAACGAAACCAAAACATCATTTACTGTCAAAGGGATAGACAATTGCCCATTCTAAATCATTAATTGGAGCTGTTAATTTAATTGTTGCTTGAGGAGCCGGACTACTTTCGAGATTTACTGACTCAACCCGCCCAATAGGTAATCCTCCTGGAAAAAGACGACTCACTGGAGAAGTTGTAATAGTGTCACCAGGGTGGACCTTAGGAACTTTCTCAAAAAATCGCATCACTACTATTCGAGAGCCTTTCCCTTCTACCAACCCCATGGTGCGACTACGACTCACCGTGGCTCCCACCCGACTCGTGGGATCGCTGACTAATAAAACTCGGCTTGTATGGAGAGTAACATTCACCACTCGACCGATGATGCCTCCAATACCGGTAACAATAAAACCCACTTCAATCCCATCTCGACTCCCTCGACCTAAAATCACTTGTTTCCACCAATCGTCTGTACTACGCCCAATAATGGGAGCGGTAATTACTGATTGAGATTTTGTCTCAAAGTATCCCAGAAGTTTTTGTAGCTGTTGATTTTGTCGTTCTAGTTCAGCCAAACGCATTTCCAACTCTTGAATTCGTGCGTTAGTGAGTCGCTCTTGTAGTAACACAGGGGGGGCTGGCTCAAAGGGACGACTAAACCAATAATATAGTTCTAGTATAGGTGCACCCTGTGTTTGTCGAAAAAACCAACCGGTTCCTAAGGCTATCACTGCCCACGTCAATTTTGAGCCATATCGAGCATACCAACGTCTCACTGTTAGCATATTATTGCTTGCAATTACCTAAAAATAAAAAGTTGTTTATTAAATTAGACGGGAGCTTTCTCTCAAAACTCGATCTAAAATTTTAGGGTTTTTGAGAACTTCTCCAGTTCCCTTAACAACACAGCGTAGAGGATCTTCAGCTATATGAGTCACAATACCGGTTTCATGGCTTAGAAGAGTATCAAGACCTCTAAGTAAAGCTCCCCCACCAGCTAACATAATTCCTCGATCAATAATGTCCGCGGCCAATTCTGGGGGAGTCCTTTCTAGAGTACGTTTCACTGCATCGACAATAACTGCTAAAGGTTCAGCCATACTTTCTCTAATTTCTTCACCTTTAACCGTTATGGTTCGTGGTAGGCCAGACATCAAATGTAACCCACGAACTTCCATAGTGGGTTCATCTTCATGTCGTAGCGGATAGGCTGATGCTAAACGAATTTTAATGTCTTCGGCAGTACGTTCCCCTATCACGAGATTATGAACTTTTTTCATATAGTTGATGATAGACTCGGTGAGTTCATCTCCTGCCACCCTAACAGATTCACTAAGCACCCGTCCTTGTAAACTTAAAACCGCTACTTCTGTAGTTCCTCCACCAATGTCGACAATCATATTGCCCGTAGCTTCGGTAACAGGTAAACCAGCGCCAAGGGCAGCGGCAATAGGTTCTTCTATTAACCCCACATCTCTAGCTCCAGCCTCTCTAGCGGCATCAATTACTGCGCGACGCTCCACCTCAGTAATGCCACTGGGAATTCCAATCACCATTCTTGGATTTCCTAAGCGATTCCCCTCGTGGGCGCGATTAATAAATTCTTTGAGCATAATCATAGCACTTAAAAAGTCAGCTATCACACCGTCGCGCAGGGGACGCACAGCTATTACATTTCCTGGGGTACGACCTAGCATCTTTTTGGCTTCTTCCCCAACTGCCAAAGGAACTTTTCGATCTTGATCAATAGCAACTACTGATGGCTCTTCAAGCACCACCCCTTTACCAGAAACATAGATAAGGGTATTGGCAGTTCCTAAATCTATACCCATATCTCTTGATAGAGAAAAACGACTAAAAAAACCAATTTTTTGCATTTTGGGTTACACTTCCTATATTATGATGACTGGCTGACTAATTTGAAATGACTCCAGAGTTAAGGATATCAATGAAATCGTAATTACGTTTCTCAATGGTAAGTCTAGCTGAATTAATAAATTTATAGTGATAAACACTCAAATTGTAAGCATAATTTATCGGTCTTGACCCTTGCTTATTAATGACCTTATGAATTCGTTCCCTAATTGTTGATTGTTTATAAATCAGTAAATTTTACTCTCAACTTTTTACAAAATGGTAAATGATCATCAGTTTGAATTTAGATTAATTAAAGTCATAAAGATAATTTTCCTCTACAATGAAAGTATTTTCTCACTAAATTATTGGTTAAAGTTAACAGATAAATGGGATTAAACGTTATTAATTTAGTAGGTCGTGCAGGCGCTGATCCACAAGTCAGGTATTTTGACTCAGGAAAAGTTTTATGTGAGCTTTCTTTAGCAGTTGGTCGTCGCAGTAGTAAGACTGATCCGCCAGACTGGTTTAAACTTAAAATTTGGAACAAAACAGCCGAAATAGCCGCCAACTTCGTAAGAAAAGGAGGATTGATTGGCATTCAAGGAGAGTTAGTCATTGAAACCTGGACTGATCGCAATACTGGAGCGAATCGTTCTAGTCCAGTAATTGTGGTGGATAAGCTAGAATTATTAGGGTCCAAGCGGGATAATGATTCAGGATCAATTAATAGTTATCAAGAAGCTGATGAGTTTTAAGCAATTGAGTTAACAATGCCTTCTCTTTAGAAACAATAGCGATCAACTCAGTCACTTGTGATCGCTCCCCATATTTCTCCGTCTTTTCACTAATAGAACCACCTAAAATTCGTATTATCTCCTCTGAACGCCCCTTACCTTTGTGACCTTACCTAAGAAAAGGGATAACATCTATGAAATATGCCCTAGTTCATGAATGGTTGACCCCCAAAGCAACAGGGGGGTCAGAGTTGGTTGTTGAAGAAATTTTACAGCATATTAAAGCGGATCTGTACGCCCTAATTGATTTTGAATCTACTAACCCACAAAGCTATCTCTACGGACGCTCAATAGAGTCTACTTTTCTACAACATTTTCCCCTAGCGCGTAATGGGGTTCAAAAATATCTACCCTTGTTGCCAATTGCCATAGAACAGTTTGATCTACGGAACTATGATGTTGTTTTGTCATCGTCCCATGCGGTGGCTAAAGGAATTCTAACCAGTCCTAATCAACTTCATATTTGTTACTGTCATACTCCAATGCGCTATGCCTGGGACTTAACCTTTGATTATTTGCAAAATTCTCCTGCCGGAAAAGGAATTGTCGGTCTTATGACCCGCTATCTTTTACATCGTCTGCGTCAATGGGATGTGGCCAGTGCTAATCGAGTTGATTACTTTATTGCTAATTCTCATCACACGGCACGTCGAATCTGGCGTTGTTATCGTCGTCAAGCAAAAGTGATTTATCCTCCTGTAAACCTTGAACGGTTCGATTTTACTCTTCACAAAGAAGATTTTTATCTGAGCGTTTCCCGATTGGTAAGTTATAAAAAGATTTCATTGATAGTGCGGGCATTTAATCAATTGGGTTATCCTTTAGTTATTATTGGTGACGGTCCTGATCTTCCCTTAATTCGCCGATTGGCTAAGTCCAATATTAAGGTATTAGGGAATCAATCTAATCAGATCGTTGAGCAATATATGGCTAAGGCAAAAGCCTTTGTCTATGCTGCTTGTGAAGACTTTGGGATTGCCCTAGTCGAAGCCCAAGCCTGTGGAACCCCAGTTATTGCTTATGGAGGAGGTGGTGCGCTAGAAACAGTGCTCGATATTCGTCAATATCCCCAAAAGGGAACAGGAATCCTTTTTTCTTCCCAGACTTCAGGAAATCTAGTTAAAGCTATTGAAACTTTTGAAAAGTTTCAACATCTGATTAAATCGGAAAGCTGTCGTCGACAGGCAGCTAAATTTACTCCGAAAATCTTTGAAATGTCTTATTTAGCGTTTTTAAAAGATTGTGAGAAGGACTTTATCCAAAAAAGTTCTGAAAAAGTTCCTGATTTTTATGAGCAGAATTGCCATAATTGAGGTCGTCTGGCTTTATGATCGGGAATGTGTGGTGTGATGTGATGTGATGTGAAGGAGTAAGATGACTGCTAACAGCCAATTTATCTCTGTCAAAGCCTTACAAGCTTTGATGAGACGAGGTTTAACTTCCTCGTTGTCCCAAAGAAGATATCAAAGGTCATGGTCACAGACTTTATTAGATGGAGATGTTGCCAAGCGAGTCTTTGATATTAGTTTTTCTCTCTTTGTTCTGATTTTATTTTCTCCGCTCTATTTAATTTTAGGGTTATTGATCGCCGTCAGTTCTCCTGGACCCATTTTTTACATCCAGGAGAGGGCTGGTAAAAATTTTAAGAAGTTCGGTTGTATTAAGTTCCGAACTATGGTTCATAATGCTGATGAGGTTCTAGAGTCGATGATGGCTAACTCCCCTCAGATGCGGGCTGAGTTTCAAGATAACTTTAAACTTAGAGACGATCCGCGAATTACTTGGATTGGGAAATTTTTGCGTTTAACTAGTTTAGATGAATTTCCTCAATTCTGGAATGTTCTCAAAGGGAATATGAGTGTCGTCGGTCCGCGACCTTTAGTTCCTGAAGAACTCTGTAAATATGGGAATCGTATTGATAAGGTTCTCACAATTCGTCCTGGAATTACGGGTTTATGGCAAGTTTCAGGGCGCAACGATATTCCTTATCCTCAACGGGTTCAAATCGATGTCTACTATGTAAACTACCGCAATTGGTTAATGGATCTTTGGGTGATGGTTAAAACCATTGAGGTTGTCGTTTTCCCTAGGAATAACGGAGCTTACTAAATTAATTGGGTTGTTATTTAATAATAATAAAATTTCTCAATTAAATATTTTATTAGATCAGAAACTTCCTTTAACCATAAAAGTTAAGGGGAGTTTTTTTAAAAAAACTAGAAACAAAGTTAGAATTTAATTCAATTTTTAGTCCTCTATTATCTATCTCAATTACCGATTATGTCTGACAAAATTTTTTTGTTTAGTGTAAATTTTTGTTGACTGTTTTGCCAATATATAAAACCATAGACGAGATCGGATTATGAATTCTCTATCTTGGAGACGTAGCGGCGAATATAGCTTGTCCTTTTGATTTTGTTATAAGAACATTAGGAGCAACCTATCTATCTAGCTGAAAGCCTATATAAAGCATTAAGATTAGCTGAAATTAGACCAATTAACAAATTAACAAATTAAGATATTGTTGATATCGACTCGCAACCCGTTTTCTAGCTCAATTTAAGGAGGACAATGTTTCTGATAAAAGACCTATTACAGTAGGCTTATTGATTTCATTCCATTAAAAGTTCAGATAAAGATATTTAATAGCTATGTAGTACAGATAATTTCAAGTTAATTGCTTAACAATTGCCCCAAGTATCAGGAATATCAGTCACAGCAGAGAGCAAAAACTGTAAATATTATTTGAGAGAAGCTCGTAGATGAAGTAGATACTTTTGGAGTGAATGTAAACCAGAGCAGGGGATAATTTTGTTGCTGGGTTGATTCGTCAATTTTGTTCAAAAGGCGATCGCTTATATTAATTCTATCAGCACATTAATCACCACTTAACCTGGAGCGAGCAACAAGTTGCTGAGACAGTTGAGCTTCTAAGGCTTTACAGAGCAGATTATATTTTAATTGTATCTTATCTTAGACTTAAGTATCTTAATCAAGGGAAGTTTTAAGCAGAAAAATCACCTAATTTCTCTTATCAACTAAATCTAGTGATTGCAATTTATCCTGGCAGCTTTGATCCCATTACCCTCGGTCATCTTGACATTATTGAACGGGGGGGAAAGTTGTTTGAGCAAATTATTGTTGCTGTGTTATGCAACCCTAATAAACATTCGTTATTTTCCGTAGAAAAGCGCGTTGGACAAATTCGTGAATGCACCCAACATTTAACTAATGTTAAAGTTGATAGTTTTACTGGACTCACAGTAGACTATGCTAGATTACGTAGCGCTGGGGTTTTGTTAAGAGGGTTAAGAGTTTTATCAGATTTTGAGAAAGAACTCCAAATGGCCCACACCAATAAAACACTTTCTGAAGAAATAGAAACCGTTTTCTTAGCGACAACCACTGAATATAGTTTCTTAAGCAGTAGTAATGTTAAAGAAATTGCACAATTTGGCGGATCTATCTCCCATTTAGTTCCTGAAAATGTAGCTAGAGACATTTATCGACACTATCGTGAAAGTCAATCATAACTTATACTTTTTGAGAGTCTATTAACCTAATTTCTATGCTACGCCGAAATCCATCATCTAGTAATGAAACGGTCAAACATCAAAATAAGGCTATGATCAATCGCCGAGAAGTTGATTTTGATATTCAACGAGAACTTGCTCACCTTCAGGAAATGATTTACCAAAGTTTTCATATTCCTTTAACACGATGGACAATAATTGACGAAGCAAAATTAATTGATCAACTCGATTTCATTGGAGATAAGCTTCCTGAGTCAATTCGCCAAGCTTTAATGGTTCTTGATCAAGAAGAGCAACTCCTAACAGAAGCAGAAGCTTATGCACAACAAGTTATTCAATCAGCTAAGCAACAAGCAGCGCAAATCTTGGATGAGACACGAATCATTCAACAAGCCCAACAAGAAGCTAATCAACTACGGCAACAGGTTCAGCAAGACTGTGAGACAATACAAAAACAAACTGTAGCAGAAATGGAACAGTTACGCCAATTGACAACAGCGGAAATACAAAAATTGCGTCAGCAAAGTTTTGCAGAATCTCAAAAACTTCAAGAGGATGCCGATAATTATACTGATGGGGTGTTGACACAGCTAGAACAAGAACTTAATAGTATACTTAATGTTATTCGTAATGGTCGCCAACAACTACATACAAATTCATCAATACGCTCCTCATCTTATTCACCTAAAAATCCTTCACTGAATAGAAATCCAACTTCTGGAAAGCAAAGATAACACGATGAATTTACTTTTACTTTGTAGAAATCATTGTCTATCTTAATTTGATCAGTTAATTTTGGGGTAGAAGTGTAACGGATTTATCAAAACTTAGTCCAGCACAATCATTACAGAAATTAATTAAAGATCGCCAGTAAAAAATACTAGACAACTTAGTTATTCCTTGTTTATAAGAATTAGGAGAGGCGTTTGAAAAAATAAGCGAGGGCTTAACTCAACTAGAACATTTAGGTATTCAAGTTATTACTACAGAATAAAATTATGCATCCTATTAACTCAAAAACACAGACTTTATTAAGATCTAGAATGATTGAGCGAAACTTTTGTAAAGCATTAATTCAAATTAAAATCGTCGTTAACTCCAAAAAGAAACCTCAAAAAACTGAATTAATGCTTTACATCCTCTAGGAAAAGCTTCTTATCGATGTTACTAAAAAAATATCGGTATCAACCTATCATAATTAACCAAATCATCCGATTTGTCGATTAGATTTAGCTTATTAGCTTATAAAAATAACCTCATTATTTTTAATACTTATATTTCAATGATTGCACGGTAAGAATTAGCTCACATATTATTGAAGTTAAATAGATAGTTATTACCACTAATAGCTAGGGTACCTATGTCTTTAACTAAATTAGTTAGATGTAATTAGTTATATATACGTAAAAAGTCTTAATTCTAAATAAAAATTACTCAAGTAAATACTTCCAATAAAAAAAACAATATCTTAATTTTTATTATCAATATTGCTTATATAAACTTAAATTCAAAGATATCATTGTTAAAATTTTTGAGTCAAAATAATTAAACATACTTGTTACTATCTATAGTTTCTTAGTTAACTTTTTCTAAAATTTATGATTTTAGAGAAAATTCATAAAATAGAATTAAAATATTATAAGTAATTGTTGACTTTGCTTAAAACAGTAATTTTCTATATATAAATAGCACAAGAAAGATAGGTTTTTATATAAATAAGTTACTTTAGAAAATTATTAGATTTTAATTTTTATGTAAATTTTAATAAATAGAACTAAAATTTTATTTTTTATTATTGATATAATGGATAAAAAATATTTATTTATTTTAAAAATAGGGGACTTGTAATCAATGCTTATTTTTAAATACCATTAAAAACATTTTTTTATCTTCTATGATAAATATCTCAAGAAGGCTCTCAGCTAGGTTTAAATTGTTTACTGATCACTGTTTAAGCCGCTTATAAATTTAAGAATCAGACTTTTTTACCATAAACTAGTTGAAGATCTTATCTTAATTAAGATATTTTTTTAGGAGTGTCCATTGTCATTTTCCAGAAACAACCAAGAGACAATTGAATAAACTTAAGTCATCAAAATTTATAATAGACTCTTCGAGATCATGACTAACTACTAAGATAGTTTCTTCGGTTACAATTAATTATCAAAAGATACTAGATAAACTATTCCCTGATTTACCGAAATTAATCCTGATATCGCTTTTTTTAGGTAACTTTTTTCGCTCTATTGGAGCCAATTACTCCTGTTAACTTTTCTTGTTTAACCTTGACCTTGAATGTAATATCTAATAGTTCCTCCCTCCCCTGTGGGGTAATATCCCTCTAAATTGTTAACTGTGATTCCGTAATTTTTTATTGATTTTATCTTTAATTTTTATACAATAAATTGTTTCCTATATAACTAAAAAATGAGACGATCATGATAATCTCTTCTTAAAGAGATTATCGAAATGATAAATCATTGACAAAGGCCATTGACTTAGGGAACTATTTTAAGATCGAAAATTAATGACTATTAGCCGTCTGATTCTCAAGGAACAGTAGATACTACCTTTAAGTTATTATCTATCAGTTCAGTTATCGAAGATTTTGGGGGTTAATCATGAGTAAATTTTTGAACCGGAAGCTGAGCTTCATATTTATAAACTTGTTCCTGTTAATGGCGTAGCCTTAGAAGAAGTAGATTTAATTGTGTATTGTAATTACAATGATGTCCGACTTAGATTAATTAGATTGATTAAAATTGCAAAAATTACAGGAATTAAAGATAGCGAAAACCTGATCTCCATGTGTAGGGAGATAATAAAAATGCGATTAAAACGGTAGAAGTAGTTCGAGATGAATTAGTAGAATCTTCTCCCGAAGATGAAAGAATTTTCCGACAAAAAATCGCAATATTGACGGTAAATCTAATATGGTTGAATATATTGGTGAATTGTAACAGTTTTAGCTTGATAATAAAAGTTAATCACTACCCATTGTGCGTTTTAAGTTTACGCTAAAGCTTATGGGTTAACGGTAACGGAAACGTCGATTAACATGAGCACTGAAGAACAACTGAGGGTATAAACAATAAATAAATAGCTCAATTTATCGAAAATACTTAATTTTAAGACTATTATTGCCCCAAATACAGTCAACCCGTATATTGATACAGTTGCCCAAAAAGCAGAGGTAAGGCAAGTTTATACCCACTTTATAATCATAATTATATTCGGTTTTCTGGGAGCGAAGAAGATAGTCATATTAAAATGTTGTGGGCTAATCCTTGCACCATTTTAAAGAGTTTAACGATTGAGTAACAGAGTAATCAGAAAGAATATTGCCAATCAATCTTCCTTATATTCTCATGCAGTATAAGAACCTATGACTTTATTAGTTAATTCAAGGTGAAGATTTTTAGAGAGTCTCTTTTCTGTATATTTAATGGTGAATAATTGAGCAGAGCAAATAATTTAACTAAAAAATTAAATCTGGATCTTCTAAATTAGGTATGATAAATCAGTAGCTGATAATTTCCAAGACTCTTATTTTGAATATATTCTGTAACTCTAAAAATTTTCTTCTTATAGAAGTATAAGTTAAGTTTTTATAATCTTAGAAAGATTGTAAAGTAAGATTTTCAGCTTGTGTTTATTATGATTTTTTCACGGCTGGTCTGAAAAAGTCATCATTGTTTTAGGTACATTTTATCGCCTCGCCTTGGCTAGATTAGCTCCTTCTACTATTCAAGTTAGCTCTCACTATAATCCATTTAACTAATCAGCATTCGTTTAACAAATATTTCTGTATAACCCAGGAAGCCTTGCAAGGGTAGCTTTATTTTGCTGAACCCCTGTCTTAATCTCCTCGCAATTGTGGTTGTTTTCGGTCGCACCTATTGTGGGAGCGATGTTAGTAGTATAGCTATACAAAAGTTTTTTTTGAACCTAGAGGTAACCTTAATTGAACCCGGAGAAGTTCCTCAAAATAGTGCTTAATCAATTAACAATTGTCTCTAGATTTTTTCTGATGTACATAAATACTGATCAAATTTTAGTTGAACAAAGTTCCTTTGCTACAACTTTCAGGCATAATGAAAAAGCAACTGAGGTTAGCGAGCGACTCAAAATGCCTATGCCTTCTTCCCCCAGTCGTCCATATAAAAGTAAACTTTTCAATTTCGTGAATCGTCAGTCCTTAGAGTTACGTGATAATCTAGTCCGTGTTGTCCGACATCTAAGGGTTATGGCTGAGTGGGGAACGCAAATTTTTGTTTATCCATTGTACTTGTTTGTGCAAGCAAGCCGAACAGTTCGACGGCAATTGGGACAAACTGTTGAAGAAATTTGCTTATCTTCTGAGGAAATTTCTTCTTTTCCCTTGAATAGTGATCGTCCCCTAAATAAAGTTTTACAAAAAATTGAACCTTGGTTGGACTCTTCCGAATTTCTATTGGGGAAAGAAGTTACACAGACAGAAACTGACAGCGGTAATTTGGCTCGAAAGTTCACAATTAAAGGAATTGCTAGTGTTTTAGATAGCAGTTGTCTAGTGTTAGTTAAGTCAAACAATCAAACGGTTGATCTTCTTTCCCCTAGTCAACAAAAAATTCTTCAAAAGCTTATTCAAGTAGAAACTGCTAACTATTGCTACGATCGTCGTTTCAAACTAGCTCAATCTCGCAAAACTCCTGGCTTAATCTCTAACTTTTCTACTAACTCCCAAAATGTATTACCTCCAGTACGCTGGTTTTGGCAAAGAATGCGATGGATGCAAACAAGTCCAATAGCAACAAGACTTAATCTATTTGGGGAATCTTTTTTAAGAGTTAGAATTGAGCATCAGCTAGTCAGCAGTGTAGTGAAACAATCATCTAATTTTAATGTTGAACACCTAAAAAACTTTACTCAAACAGGAACAGACTATTTTCACAGAAAATCTCAATCAAAAAAATTATTCTCTGAAACTAATCAATTAATTAATATCTGTTCAATAGGTAAGTTAAAAAGATCGTCTTCTCTACAAAAGAGACCTGAATTATTTGAATATAATATCATTAGTTCTAGTGTAAAAATAATTAAAAAGATTAGAAAAAAGCTACAGCAATCAATCAAATCATCTTTGATAGAAGAAAAAAACAACCCGTTTCAACTTAAAATATTTATTTTTGCTGCTATTGATTACCTTCTTGGCAAGAAAACTTCTAATCTTCGATTAAAACCAAAGCAATCTATTAAAACTATTAAATCTAATTTTTTATTTCCCAACTTTGGCCCACATAAATATGAATTAATTAATGAAGATCTCGATGATCTCTGGTTATCTTGGGATGATCTTTATGCAGAAGAAAAAACTTCTAACTCATTGAAAAATTTAACTGATCCACCCATGGCTTTATCACGAGCTTATAAAGAAGAAACTAACTTAGATAAATCTTTAAAAGAAGATATAAAAGTACTTCTTAAACACCAGAATAAGCGGAGAGAGAACAAAAAAAATAAGAAGCTTAAACCTGTTGCTATATCTGTCTCTGACGTGAAACCAAAACAGGATTTTATTGGTATAATTCAATCTACTTATCCCGCCGTCATTGAAACCGAAGCTAAGTCTACGGGGTATGTTAAACATCCCTTAGAGAATATATTAGGATGGCTTGACATGATTATTTCTTGGCTAGAAAGATTAGGAAGTAAACTATGGGAAGCATTACGAAAGTTAACTAAATAGTATTAGTGTTTCCTATAATGTTAGGACACTCTAACTTCACCTTCAATGAAGTTAGAGTAAAATTTGACTAGGAGTTGGTTGCAAATATCTTTATTGAAACTCAGCAGTATATTCATGAGCTAATTGTGTTCAGCTTCTTTCTACAAAAAAGGTTACACTCAATATCTTATGAGAAAAAAAGATAAGCTTTAGGGGTAAAAAAACGCTACTATACTCATAGATAATATATGAACGATAGTATCTTCTAGATATGAGTATATCTACATGAGTCAAAGAACCCTATTCGACAAGGTTTGGGATGCCCATACCGTCAAAATTTTACCCTCAGGACAAACCCAACTCTTTATTGGACTCCATCTAATTCACGAAGTCACCAGTCCTCAGGCATTCGCTATGTTGCGTGAAAGAGAACTGGAAGTATTGTATCGTAACCGCACTATCGCCACCGTCGATCACATTGTCCCGACAGAAAATCAATCTCGTCCATTCGCTGACTATCTGGCCGAAGAGATGATTCAAGCGTTAGAAAGCAACTCTAAAGAGAACGGCATCACTTTCTATGGTATTGGCTCAGGAAATCAAGGAATTGTCCATGTTATCGCACCGGAACAAGGGTTAACCCAACCAGGTATGACCATTGCCTGTGGGGACTCTCATACCTCCACCCACGGGGCTTTTGGAGCGATTGCCTTTGGGGTGGGAACCTCTCAAGTTAGGGATATCTTAGCTTCTCAGACTCTAGCTCTGTCTAAGCTAAAAGTCCGCAAAATTGAAGTTAACGGGACTTTAGGCTCTGGAGTATATGCTAAAGATGTGATACTCCATGTTATACGTAAATTGGGAGTCAAAGGAGGGGTGGGTTATGCCTATGAATACGCCGGAACTACCTTTGAGGACATGTCCATGGAAGAAAGAATGACGGTGTGTAATATGTCTATTGAAGGAGGGGCTAGATGCGGCTATGTCAACCCTGACCAAGTGACTTTTGACTACCTTGACGGGAGAGATTTTTCTCCCAGAGGAAACAATTGGAATAGGGCAGTGCAATGGTGGAAAAGTATCCGCTCTGATGAGAATGCAATCTATGATGATATTGTTACATTTGACGCTGCAGAGATTGAGCCGACGATTACTTGGGGAATTACCCCAGGTCAAGGAATTGGAATTAATGAAAAGATTCCTGCCCCTAGAAGTTTGCCCGATAGTGAGCGCGCGATTGCCCAAGAGGCTTATCAGTATATGCAACTGTCCCCAGGAACCTCCATCAAAGGCACTAAGGTGGATGTTTGCTTTATCGGGAGTTGCACTAATGGTCGTATTAGCGACTTAAGAGAAGCAGCTAAATTTGCCCAAGGATACCGGGTTTCTCCAGGGGTCAAAGCTTTTGTAGTTCCAGGTTCAGAACGGGTAAAACTCCAGGCCGAAGCCGAAGGTCTTGACAAAATCTTTGTTGAAGCTGGATTTGAATGGCGCGAAGCTGGATGTTCGATGTGTTTGGCTATGAACCCTGATAAGTTAAAAGGAGATCAAATCAGTGCCTCCTCCTCTAACCGTAATTTCAAAGGCCGTCAGGGCTCATCTACTGGACGAACTTTGTTAATGAGTCCAGCAATGGTAGTAGTCGCAGCTATTAAGGGAAAAGTAGTTGATATCCGGGAATTTTTATCCTAATGCCAGGGCGGGGTGGCAATACCAATATTATGTCAGATAAACAATGAGACCTATGTATGTATCTTAAACTCTAGTAGCCGAAAATTATTTGTATTGGTCTATAAAAATTGTCTTTTTTAGAGTTTACTACAAAATATTATACTTTTTCTTTTCTATAAACGACCATTTGAAAGCATTATCTGAACTTCTTTTGGCCAAGGTGAAACTTCTATTCATACTAAAATTCCCTAAACTAAGTTAGATCAACAAAAGTTCTTTCCATATTCAGGACTGTAGTTTCTGTGCTTAATGAACTAAAAAATATTAATTGTATATCCTTTGCCGATTATATTTAGTCTAGAAACTTGCTTACTTATTGTAATTGCTCTTTAACTCGCGCAAAGTCGCTTTAAAGCTTTCTAAACAAGCCATTTACTTAACATAGAATATGTTAAGTACTACTCCCCCTTAGAGTTTTCAGTTTGTGATCGCTGGAGCAGTTATTTTAGTAACTGTAGGCTACTTACTCAAAAAGCTGAGCCGATTTTATTTATGTTTATAAATTTGAACATAGTTACAACAACTAAAGAAGGAAACAAATTTTCACTGTGATTTAAGTGTAAAATTGCTTAACAATTATTTTGTGTCGTCATAAACGTCACTTAAATGTATTACGCTCTGAGTGGTTTATAGCCAGCCTCCTGCGCTGGCTTTAAGGGAAAAACCGATTTTCCCTTAAATACCATTTGTAAGACCTAAACCCTGTAGACCTAGTATGAAAAAAGACCTAACTCGTTATCGTAATATTGGCATCTTCGCTCACGTCGATGCGGGAAAAACTACCACTACCGAAAGAATTCTCAAACTAACCGGAAAAATTCACAAAATCGGTGAAGTTCATGAAGGCGCGGCTACCACCGACTTCATGGAACAGGAGCAGGAGCGTGGAATCACTATTCAATCTGCCGCTACCAGTTGTTTTTGGAAAGATCACCAACTCAATATCATTGATACTCCAGGTCACGTTGACTTTACTATCGAAGTTTATCGCTCTCTCAAGGTACTTGATGGGGGAATTGGAGTATTCTGTGGCTCAGGTGGAGTAGAACCACAGTCAGAGACCAATTGGCGTTATGCTAACGACTCCAAAGTCGCTCGAATTATTTACGTTAATAAACTTGATCGTACGGGGGCTGATTTTTTTTCAGTTATCAAGCAAGTTGAAGATGTTCTGGCAGCTAAACCCTTAATCATGGTGTTACCCATTGGGATAGAAAGTGAATTCTGTGGAGTTGTTGATTTAATAACTGAAAAAGCTTGGATTTGGGATAATTCAGGGGATCCCCTGAATTATGAAATTAAAGAAGTTCCTACCGATATGGTTGATCAAGTCACTTTCTACCGTGAACAGTTAATCGAAATAGTGGTTGAACAGGATGACGATATCATGGAAAAATATCTTGAGGGGGAAGAATTGACTATAGATGAAATTAAGTCCTGTATCCGTAAAGGAACCCGTGATCTTGTCTTTTTTCCCAGCTACTGTGGTTCCTCCTTCAAAAACAAAGGGGTACAGTTAGTTCTTGATGCTGTAGTCGACTATCTTCCTAACCCAACCGAACTTGACCCTCAACCTGAGGTTGATCTCGAAGGTAACGAAACAGGGAAGTTTGCTATTGTCGACCCAGAGAAACCTCTACGGGCCTTAGCCTTCAAGATCATGGATGATCGTTTTGGCGCACTCACCTTCACTCGTTTATATTCTGGAACCCTTTCCAAAGGAGATATAGTACTCAACACCGCCACGGGAAAAAGCGAAAGGGTTAGCCGTTTGGTGGAAATGCACGCTAATTTTCGTGAAGAAATTGAAACTGCACAGGCCGGAGATATTGTGGCAATTGTAGGGATGAAAAACGTCCAAACAGGTCATACACTCTGTGATCCTCAATTTCCAGCTACTTTGGAACCTATGGTCTTTCCTGACCCTGTAATTTCTGTTTCTGTCTCTCCCAAAAAAAAAGGAGAAAACGAAAAAATGGGTATGGCACTCAGCAAGATGGTTCAAGAAGACCCATCATTCTATGTAGAAACAGATAAAGACAGCGGCGAAGTTATTATGAAAGGGATGGGAGAACTTCACCTCGACATCAAGGTGGACATCCTTAAACGAACCCATGGAGTTGAAGTCGAGGTGGGTAAACCCCAAGTTGCTTACCGCGAGTCTATTACCAAAACCATCAATGATACCTATATCCACAAGAAACAATCTGGGGGTTCTGGTCAATTCGGGAAAATTGACTATATTATTGAACCCGGGGAACCTGGTAGCGGATTTTCTTTCGAGTCTAAAGTGACTGGAGGTAACGTTCCCAGAGAATTTTGGCCGGCAGTTCAGAAAGGATTTGAAAATAGTATTAATAAAGGGGTTTTAGCTGGTTTCCCCTGTGTGGATCTTAAGGTAACGTTAACCGATGGTGGATACCACCCTGTTGACTCCTCTGCGATTGCTTTCGAAATTGCTGCACGGGCCGGTTATCGTCAATCCATTCCTAAAGCAGGTCCTCAACTTCTCGAACCTATTATGAATGTGGATGTGTTTACCCCCGAAGATTATATGGGAGATGTAATTGGTGATCTTAACCGTCGTCGAGGAATGATTAAGTCTCAAAATTCAACTACTATGGGAGCTAGAATCAAGTCCGATGTCCCCTTAAGTGAGATGTTTGGTTATATTGGAGACTTACGTACCATGACTTCGGGCCGGGGACAATTCTCTATGGAGTTTTCTCACTATGCACCTTGTCCTAATAATGTGGCCGAAGAGGTAATCGCTGAAGTCAAAGAACGTCAGGCCACTTCTTAAATTTTTCATTGTTAAAAAATTCCTGATCGCTATTATTTTCGATCAGGAATTTTTTATACTAGAAGCAGATATCCTCGAAAATATTTCTAAGGTACAATCTGATTAGTGCTAGATAAAATTAATTCATAAAGTTAACCAGCAAACGAGTAAAATTATGCCTTATACATTAATAGTAAAATTGCAGGCTTAACGACAGGAACAGTCCTACAACGCCAGGGAATTAAAATTTTTAAAAAAAGCAAGGTAGGGCACAATTACTCACTGTTATGGACCCATAATTTTAACTTTAGGTTAATCAATCAATGGTTACAACACCATGTTATTACGGAATGCTTAGAACAATTAACTGGTACTCAACAACCTTGTTATCGGGGTCGTGAAATTAGTCCTAATATTGCTCTATTAAGCATTTAGCCTGAGACTTAGAAATCTATACCTAAACACGGGGAATTAAAATTGCTTGAGATGCTTACTAACAAAAAATAAGACTAATTTTCACAGAAGTAGTTTAATTTTGACCACTCCTATACTCTAATCCTTAATTCTGCTCGAGAATTCAGCTATCGCTTTTTCTTCCCCTTGAAGTATAGTATGAACCAGATTAGTTACTAACTTACCATAACTTTGTTCGCGTCACTTGACCACAGAAGTTCAATCCATGAAGCAGAAGAATTACATTTCAACGATCCTTCCTTAGCGTGGATAGCTTGCAATCACAAAAAAGTAATTTTTACCAAAAAGTTGGACAATACACTACATACTGTGCTCGAGTTAAGTCAAACTTATTGAGGAACATATAACGCCACAATGGTCAAAAAAATATTTAAAATATCTTCTCTATGATTAAATTAGTCAATCATAGACTATCAAGTTCATCGATGCGATTATAGTCATCCGAACAATATTTATCGAGAACCTTATATACTATTAAGATAGTAAATCTACCAGGTTTGTTTATAATGGGAGGAGATAGATTTTCCATAAATAAAACCCAAGATATATCTCTAAATTTTGGAAAAGTAATCTTCTCAGCCTAAGCAAAAACTAATTACTTTCTGACTTTAAGAGCAGATCACTTTCAGAAAAATTATTAGATTATCTATTTTTTACTAAAAAATTGTACTTATTTAAATTTTACTAGTTATTTAAATTAATTTAAATAACTAGTAAAATTTAAATAATAATTTAGATGAATAAAGTCAACCAATTTGACTAGATAAAAATTATTACTTCTCAAAATCTTCATAAAAAATCTTAATTATTTTTAGAAAAATCCTAGAAACTATTACGATAAATCACGTTAGCTTAAAGAAAAATTCATAAAGTACCTCTTAAAATAGACTAGATTCTGAAATAACAGAAAAATTGTCTATAAAAATTTTGGCTTAAGGTTATTTTTATTTATAGAGAGTCCTCTATTAGGTTAGAACTAAAAGTGATACAAATAACCAACAACTAAATTCCGAGTGAGGTTAAACATAACGGTAAGAAAAATGTGTCAATAGAATAGGTAAATGCTGTTTATTTTTATAATGTAAGTTTAAATGATCACAGACGAGACAAAGCCACAAATATTTTCCTTGACAACTCCTTTGTATTATGTTAACGACGTGCCTCACATGGGGAGCGCCTATACAACTATGGTGGCTGATGTCATAGCACGCTTTAAACGACTTAAAGGAGCCTCAGTTCTGTTTATCACAGGAACTGACGAACATGGGCAGAAAATCCAGCGCACTGCAGTAGAAAAAGATCTTGATCCGCAACAACATTGCGATCAGGTTGTGACAAGTTTTAAAGATCTATGGCAAAAGTTGAATATTCAATATGATCGCTTTAGCCGCACTACCAGTCAACATCATGAAACGATCGTCAAGGAATTTTTCCAACGAGTCTACGACAATAACGACATTTACCTAGCTCAACAACAGGGATGGTATTGTGTTCCTTGCGAGGAATTCAAAGAAAAACGGGAATTACGAGAAGATGCGTGTTGTCCTCTTCATCCCAATAAAAAAGCTGAATGGCGTGACGAAGAAAACTATTTCTTTCGTCTGTCCAAATATCAAGAAGCTCTCGAAACCTTGTATGAAGAACATTATGATTTTATTGAACCAGAAACCCGCCGAAATGAAATCTTGAAGTTTGTTAAGCAAGGGTTACAAGATTTCTCAATTTCCCGTGTTAATGTTAGTTGGGGTTTTCCTGTTCCAGTCGATGTCAATCATACCATTTATGTTTGGTTTGATGCCCTTCTAGGATATATAAGTGCTTTACTTGATTCTAATCAGAAACCGACCCTAGAAAATGCCTTATCTAAATGGTGGCCTATTAATCTTCACTTAATTGGGAAGGATATTTTGCGCTTCCATGCAGTATATTGGCCAGCCATGTTGATGTCAGCTAAATTACCTTTACCTAAAAAAATTTTTAGCCATGGATTTCTGACTAAAAATGGTCAAAAAATGAGTAAAACTTTAGGTAATACACTTAATCCTTTTTATTTAGTAGACCGTTATGGCTCCGATGCTGTGCGTTACTATTTTCTCAAAGAAATTGAATGTGGACGCGATGGAGACTTCAATGAAACCCGTTTTGTTAATGTTCTCAATGCTGATTTAGCTAATGATTTAGGAAATTTGCTCAACCGAACTCTTGGGATGACCAGAAAATACTGTAAAGGGATAATTCCTCGAGTAGTTAATTTTCCTTTAGACTATCCCTTAAAAAATACTGGTCAAGATTTGGGGACGAGAGTAACTCAAGCCTATGAAACAATCAAGTTTGATCAGGTTTGTAAAGAAATTTTCAGTCTAATTCGGGCAAGTAATAAATTCATTGATGAACAAGCTCCCTGGAGTTTATTCAAACAAGGAAAACAAGCGGAAGTCGAAACTATTCTGGCTGCTGTGTTAGAATCAGTCCGCCTGAGTGCTTACTTATTGTCCCCAATAATTCCCAATTTAAGTAATAACATCTACCAACAATTGGGTTTATCTGTTGATTTTAATGACGGCGATTACGTCCATCAAAATGCTCCCTTCACTCAACATAGTCAGTGGGGAAAAATTGAAGTTAGTCAAACTTTAACTAAAACCCAACCTATTTTTGTTAGGCTTAACCTTCCTGAGGAAGAATCTACCTAAACAGGGTGCTAGAAAAACAATGTTTCTATTACACCTTTTCCCAATTTACAAATACTATGAAATATAAGCCAGAAATAACAAACCCATTTCACAAACCATACCTTCTCCATAATCAACCAGGAATAAGACAAATGTTTGAAGAATTTGAAGATGATTCTATATTTACGCCAGAACAGGTATTAGAAAATAGAGGACGTGTTGCGATTTTTATTGATGGCTCTAATTTATTTTATGCTGCTCTTCAATTAGGAATTGAAATTGACTATACAAAGTTGCTGTGTCGACTGACAGGAGGATCTCGGTTATTAAGAGCTTTCTTTTATACTGGAGTTGATCGCACCAACGAAAAACAACAGGGTTTTTTATTGTGGATGCGTCGTAATGGTTATCGAGTAATCGCTAAAGACTTGGTTCAATTACCCGACGGCTCAAAAAAAGCTAACTTAGACGTAGAAATTGCCGTTGATCTCATGGCTTTAGTCGGAGCTTATGATACCTCCGTAATCGTCAGTGGCGATGGAGACTTAGCCTATGCAGCTGATTCCGTTAGCTATCGAGGAGCGCGCATCGAAGTTGTTAGCTTGCGTTCGATGACTAGTGATAGTTTAATCAATGTCGCTGATCGTTATATTGATCTCGACCAAATAAAAGAAGATATTCAAAAAACTCCCAAACCGAACATGTCTTATGGTAGTCTTTCGGGGGTCGGGATGTTAGATAGCAATAAACCAAGATAAGGTAGGTAAGTCAGACTCAAATAACTTCAACCAAATGGATGGCTTAAATTTTATTCAGAAGCGGCATCTCCAACCCAATTGGATTTTAACAGTCGGAGTGCTGTTTCTCCTCTCAGCTATCACTTCCTGCAAAGGAAACAATCAACCTCAGAGCAATCCTGACAACTCACAGCAGGAAGCTGCTAATGCAGAAAGTCAATTAATTCTCAACAACGCAACCTTAGAGCAATCTAATGCAAAAGGAGAAATGCTTTGGAAAATTCAAGTAGATGAGGCCGCCTACAGTCCTGATCGTAAAAAAGCTCAATTAACTGCCGTAAAAGGCAATATTTTTCAAGATGGTAAAATTGTACTTCGTATTAAAGCTGACCAGGGAGAAATTGCTCAAGATGGACAAAAAATTTATCTTAAAGAGAACATTGTTGCTGTCGATCCTCGTAACAACGCGGTAATGCAGAGTGACGAAGTGGAGTGGAGACCCCAAGAATCTGTCCTCATGATACGAAAAAATCTGCGGGGCTCCCATCCTCAACTTACGGCTTCTGCCAAGGAGGGTAAGTATTATGCTACTAAGCAGAAACTTGAATTTATAGGCAATATTATTGCTATTTCAAAAAAGCCTCGGATGCAACTGAAAACAGAACATCTACTATGGAAGATTCCTGAACAAAAGGTAATTGGTGATCGTTTACTTAACATAGTTCATTTCCAAGATAAAATCATCACCGACAAACTAGTTGCTAACTATGCTGAAATTCACCTCAACATCAAACAGGTCATTGTTAAAAACAATATTGAATTCAAATCAATTAAACCTCCGATACAAGTAGCAACCAACGAATTTATTTGGAAATACGAAGCACGCCAACTCACCTCAAGCAAACCTGTCAAATTAATTCACTATCAACAGGGAGTTATCATCACTGGCAACCAAGCTGAGGTCGATCTAACTAATAGTATCGCTTATCTTCGGGGTGGCGTTCAAGGTAATAGTATGGCTAATGCTGCCAAACTATATTCAAACAATCTTACCTGGAATGTTAACACTCAGATTATTGAAGCCTTGGGAAATGTCATTTACGAACAAACCGCTCCCGACTTTAATTTAACTGGGGAAAAAGCCGTAGGCACTATACATGATAACAAAATCGTTGTCAGTGGCAATGCTCGAGATCGAGTCGTAACGGAAATTTTCACTAAATAACTTAAACTAACTTTCTTTTATGAGAATGGTATTACCTATGAGTGTAATTACCTCTACCATTATGAATCCTTGCATTTTACTAGTACAACTTGACAAATACTTTAATCAACGCGCGAAAGCTGATCTGATAGAAATTGGTTACACTCCAGTGATTGTATCTGATGCTCATCAAGCTCTACTCGAAGCCGAAAAGCAACAACCGGCTATGATAGTTATTGATCATCACCGCTCAAAAAAAGCTGGGTTGACTTTGTGCCGTCAGTTGAGAAAGGTTCAAAACCGAGTGTTGATTATTATGGTGCTTGATAAAGAAAGCGTTGAAGAAAGAGTGGCTTGTTTAGAAGTAGGAGCCGATGACTATATATTGAAAACTTATCATACTGAAAACCTATTTAGATTAGTCCATTTTTATTTGAATACTACTGAAACAGTTACTGAAAGACTTCAATTTGATCATTTAATGTTGGATTTGAACAGCCGCCAACTTTTTATAGATGAAACAGCCATTGATTTGACTATGAAGGAATTTGAATTACTTAAATACCTCATGTCTTACCCTAAAGAAATATTAACACGAGATAAAATTTTAGAAAATGTTTGGGGATATGATTTTCAAGGCGAATCTAATGTAATCGAAGTTTATATTCGTTATTTACGCTTAAAAATAGAGAGTAAAAATCAAAAACGATTAATCCACACTGTTCGTGGTATTGGCTATGTTCTACGAGAAGGATAGTCAAAAAAAAGCGAAAAAAGGGGAAAAATTCGACTTTGGACTTTTTTGTTATCTTTAACTGTAATTTTTTCTAAACACTCATGTAAGATGGGACTTGCAATGAAATTATCGATTTTCTTAACCTCAACTGTTATGATTGCTATTTTATCTTTTGAATATTCTTTTCCAGAGCAGACTGAATCCCAGTTTAGTAAGGTTGAGAGTAAACTAAAAATAATTGCCCAAACCCAAGGTTAAAGCATCCCCCTGGAAGCCAAGGCAATGTTCAATGAACAAGTGAATGTTGCTGTCTTTCTACTTTCGTCGAGATATCTCCATAGTCATCACTACTGACTAGCTATGGGCTCTAAATGTGTAGGTTTTTAAACATCAGAAAAACCTTTTTTCTATTTCGAATTCCTCAGCATTGTTGATTGCCCAACATAGTATGTGGACACGTATACCCACCAGCTAGAGTAATAAGGTTCACCCTTTAATTTCTTGGCGTATCCTCAAGTGTCTATTAAACTAATTCTAGTCTAGCTTAGTCGTTAAGTACTGAGCAGCTTTAATTCTGAGACGGCAATGTTACGATTATTCCCCTTCGGTTCGATACATCCCGCTTGTTTATAGCGCGGGGCTTACCGCACGGAAGCTAAATAGAAAAGTCCCAATCTTGTTCAACAAAGTTAAAAATTAGTGTTAAATTTATGCTAATTAGTGTCTCTGTTAGTTTTGAGCTTCTCATTCTAGAAAATTTTCTAAGTCTTTCAGTATTAGTTGATAGTTAAACCACTACCTAAATAACTCCTAATATAATGTTGTTCATTTATGTCTTACGACTAATTTCTTCTACATCGAAGAATAAATCTTTAAGTTGACGATTCTTAGATGTAAAGTATCTTTAAATAAAGGACAAAGTTAACTGAAATACTAGTCTACCTTAAGTGAAATTCTGTCCAATCTCGTAATGGAAAGTTCAGTGGATAGATAGTGTGAGAATAATACGAAGAAACTTAGAGAAGCCTTGAGGATTTGTCTCCATTGAGATTTGATGAACAAGGAATAAGTAAACGTAGTCACGTATACATTTTTCAATAGTATTTAGTTATCTTCATTAGCTTCCTAACATAGTAGATAGACGGTTGGTTAACTTGTTTAATTTAAAATCAAGAGAGCGCGCAAGGAATAAAACCAAAAGTGGATAGGCTCAGAAAACTAGGATAAAATGCTCTAATAACTTCTGGCTTAAACTATGTTTAAAACTCAAGAATTACGGATTGGTTGGCTCTATCCTACCTTAATGAGTACCTATGGTGATCGCGGTAACGTCATCTGTCTTCAACGTCGTTGTCAATGGCGTGGACTCAATGTTACTATTGTTCCTGTCACTCAGCAAACAGAAGCCTCGATATTCAAAGAAATCGATGTCATTGTCGGGGGTGGCGCGCAAGATCGTCAACAAGAAATTGTGATGCGAGATTTACGAGGGGCTAAAGCTGAGGCTTTTAAGGAGAAAGTTGAAGAAGGAACCCCTGGAGTGTTTACCTGCGGTTCTCCTCAGCTTTTGGGTCATTACTATGAACCTGCTTTAGGACGACGCATTGAAGGCTTAGGATTACTGGATTTAGTTAGTAAACATCCCGGGGCGAATGTATCTCGTTGTATTGGTGATGTTGTCTTTGAAATCACTTCTAGTCCCCTAGCAGAAACTTTAAGAAAACAATTAGGGAAACCTCCGATTATTATCGGATTTGAGAATCATGGAGGGCGAACTTATTTAGGAAAAGTTGAACCTTTAGGAAAAATGATTAAAGGGTATGGGAATAACGGTGAAGATGGTTATGAAGGAGCTTTTTATCGTCATGTGATCGCTACTTATTGCCACGGACCTTTGTTACCTAAAAATCCTTTTATTGCTGACTGGTTAATTCAAACAGCTTTACAAGAAAAATATCAAGCCGAAATTTCCTTAGACCCTCTTGATGATTCTCTCGTAGAACAAGCTAGGAAAGCAATGTTAAAACGCCTTGAAGTTAATTGTTAACTCAGTCCTATAATTTATTTTTTAAAAATATATTTTCCCGCTTAAACTGATATTAATTATTAAAATTTTTTAGTTTATTTACTTTTATATACCTAAATAAAACTACTATGATATCAAGAACAAATATGGGTGAATCGACGATTGAAATATATTTAAGATTTGACAAAATAGGTAATTCATATTATATTAGTTAACCTATTTTAATACCACTAAATATTATGATAAACTATTTATAACTATAGCATAACAAAATTTTAAGTTTATAATATTTCGCCCAAGCAGCTTATTGAGTTAAGTCAGAAATACTTGCTTAAGTAGAAATGTTTATGCATACCTAATGACGTTCATTTCAAACGCTAAAACAGTTTAGATAACTGTTTGACTTCTAAGGATTTAAATGGATTTAACTTTATATTTTGTTACAAGTCTGTATATAGAGAATTAGTAAAAATATAGTAGGAACTAAAACAAATAGAATAGTAACCATAACGCCAAGATTATTAACTTACATGGATTCTCTTCTTTTGTTTCTTTGAAATAAAAAATAACTACTTTTGGCAAATCATTTTCTTCTGTTATGGAGACTGATATAGTCTCACAATCTCGTTTAGCAGTGGAAAAATTTTAATAGTTCATAGAACTATCGTCAAAGACGATACACTTTATTCGTTAGTCTCACCCGAACTGAATGACCTACAACATCTCCTATACCCTATAACAACAAACATCGCTCAAAGATACACCTAAAGGAGATGAGCAGGGTTTAGTTTTGATCTTAACTGGTTCATTAACCAATGTTTGACAGGATAAGCGATAATTATTGGGCTTTTTCTTAAGTGTACGCTGTTCAGGATCTGTTCTTGGCGATAAATTTTCTATCCCTTCAACAATTTCTCCGATACAAGTCCTACATTGACCATGACCCCCACTATTAATGAGTTTTCTCTTTAAGGTATAGAGATAAATCTGATTTTACAGAGCTTTTTCTCTTAGGTTAGCTCCTTGAGCTGCTACAACATCTTTATTTTCCTTAAACAAAAAAATAGTCGTCTACTCTTATTATCCAAATTGAAGTCTTTAATATTCTTTCATATTTTTAATAAGTTTTAACACTCTGCTAATCTTAACTAACAATTTTGTTTGAGTTAAGTAGTATCTATATGTCTCTAACGGGAACTTGGCGATCACGTAAGTATCCTTTTACTTCACCGATGGTCAACTTACCGCAATGGAGCAAAGAAGCTAATAAAGCAGCTTGAGCACGACCTTTAGAGAAGGATTCATAGATATGTTGACAATTTCCCGCTCCTCCAGAAGCAATTACTGGAATTTCTACACGTTCAGCGATAGTGTGAGTTAATTCTAGATCATATCCAGTCTGAGTTCCATCCGCATCCATACTGGTTACCAACAACTCCCCTGCACCCCGTTTTTCTACGTCTTGTGCCCACTCGATAGCATCTATCCCCGTACTTTCCCGTCCTCCCCGCACATAGACCTCCCAGCCGTCATTATATTTACGCCGTCTAGCATCAATAGCCACTACGATACACTGTTGACCAAAACGATCACTAGCACGGTTGATAAAATCGGGCTTACGAACAGCAGCGGAATTGATGCTAATTTTGTCAGCTCCGGCCCTTAACAGGTTTTTGATATTTTCTAGGGTTTGAATGCCACCCCCAACGGTTAAAGGGATAAAAATGGCTTCGGCAGTACGATAAACGACATCAATAATGGTGTTTCGTCCCTCATGAGTGGCAGTAATATCGAGAAAGATTAATTCATCAGCCCCCGCATCATTGTAAACTTTGGCTAATTCCACAGGATCTCCAGCATCTTGGAGATTAATAAAATTAACACCTTTGACCACGCGACCGGCACTAACATCGAGACAAGGTAAAATTCGTTTAGCTAACATTTCGACGAGGTTTTTAGGGTAAATATGTAGTTTATTCCTAATTTTAGACTTAAAAAGTAATCACTTAAATAAGAGTTGATTTTCAGTTTAATTGTTCAGAGCTTCAATGTTTACTTCTCCTTTTTCGGTTATCCAAGCGAGAGTTTTAACGTGATTTTTTAGCGCATAATTACGAATTTCTTCGGTAGAACGTCCCCCCAATTCTAGGGCTACCCTTAACTTTTCTGAAGACTGTCTAAGTTGTTGAGCATAACTTAAGGCCATTGATTGGGCCTGGGAAGTTTGAGCAATCACGAGAAAATCAATTAGAGGAGGAGTTTGTGGCAAAATAGCAGTAGTTAATAAATAAGTGTATAGGTCTTCAAGATTGAAAGAAAATCCAATACCTGGAGTTGATGTTTGCTGAGGATGGTAAACCCCAAGAAGTTTGTCATAGCGTCCACCCTGGCCTAAAATTTGTAATTGATTGTTACTTTTACCAACAGCTTTAAACACAATTCCTGTATAGTAATCAAAGGTTTGAATTAAACTTAAATCCAAGGTAAATGGAAAAGGCTTTGACCAGCTTGTTTCAATTAGTTCGACCAATGATTTTAAATCATTTACACTTTTTTGTCCAGCTTTATCCAACTCTAATTGGAAAATTTTTTGGAGTACCTGAGCAGGAGTTCCCCGTAAATCAAACAATAGTTTTCCTCGTTGTTGTAAGTCAACAGAAGGGTAGTCAAGATTTTCCAAGGTTACATAGTCAAGTTGAGCCAAACATTGACGCACCTGACTTTTAAGGGAACCTGGAAAAGGTTCAAGAAGCGATCGCGTCAGACTGGCTTCTCCTAGAATAAGATGCCAATAGGGAGTTCCTAACTGTTCAAGACAATTAGCGACTAATAATAAAATTTCCGCATCCGCTAAAACTCCTCCCGAAAAAAGTAATTCTACCCCGGCTTGATAAAACTCTAATTGTTTTCCGTGATGACCCACCGGAGGCTCTCGAAAAACATTAGCACGATAACAGAGGCGTTGGGGATAGGTAGTATCAGCCATGCGAGTAACAGCAGTCCGGGCAATCGAGGCAGTTAGTTCTGGCCGTAATCCTAATTGCCCGGCAGAACTATCCTGTAGTTGAATCACCGTTGAAAGATCAATAGCTCCTCCAGCCATCAATGTTTCTAACCGTTCAATGGTGGAAGTGACAACACGTTGATATCCCCATTGTCCAAATACTTGTTGAAGAAGATCATTAATCCAAGCCTTTTGTACAACTTCGAGGGGAAGTAAGTCTCTTGCTCCTGCGGGTGGTTGATGAATCATGGTTTTCTTTGGCTTATTGCTTTGTATTGTTTTGCCCCAAAAAGGGGAGGGTTAAAGCTTTGTCTTTTAGACTAGCGTAGTGTAATATTGCCTTTTGCTAGTGGAGTAGAAATTACTTCTTTGTCCAAAATAAAAAGTAAAAAAGTTCTCCCTCAATTGATTTGTCAAAAGATTTATTTTTGTCATTGCTCATCAGTTGATCAGTCTATTTTTTAGCTTGAATACCTACTAAGTGTTTAGAGTTTCCTTGCGAAACTTTATTGATATAAACCTTGTTCATGGTGAGTTATTTTTCTGCAAAAGAAGCTAATCATAATGATCCATGACATACTGAATTACTTGGTTCAGTTTTTAGGTCCTCTCGTAATTCTATAATGGCTTAGAACATTATATTCTTGACGATCAAAATGTTAACGTGCTCGTCGAATGACAGAATAAACAACAGAAACAAGAGTTTTTAAAATCTCTAGCGGTTGCTTTGGTTTTTCTAGCTCAGATTCATGTTTAGGCAGTTCAGGAGGAGGTTTAATCCTAGTTTTTACCAATGTTTGACCCAAAGCCTGATATTGTTCATAAGCTAAGGACTTAATTGACTTTTAGATAAAATTAATGGGTGTTTTGAGTCAATGTAACTTGAAATAATTTGTAGGCAGTTTCAGTTCCTAAGGTAATAGCGTTCAATATATCTAGCTAAATCGAGATCATTTAAGCTGGCTTTTCAAGAATGCTTTATAGGCATAATTTACTGATTTTTATGATAATTGATTAGTTTATTCCTGTTTTCTGTTTTACCTTTATATGTATTAGTTAGAATGAAGACAACAACAAAAAGTAACTTTTAGGTAACGTTAGCGAATTTACTTGATACTCACATTTATTGGAAGTCCAAGAATTGTATAATATGGTCGATGAGATTGTATTTAAATAGTCGTTGTTAAATAGGAAAACTCATGCAAAATTCTAAGCTCATCCTTTCAGGGACTGAAACTTCTATTTTTTCTTATATTGTTTCTACTGTGTCTTCAAATACCAAATTTTTAGCTGTATAACTAGAATCACTTAGCGCTCAGCTATAGCGATTTTGCTTTATAAAAATTCTGTAGCCAGGGTAATGCTCCATCTAAAGCTTGACTTAAAACATGATGAATATGCCCGTTAGTAGCTAATAATCTCCCTGACTTAAGAATTAAAGTACTCTCATCATAAGCAGATATTTTTCCTCCTGCTTCTTCTAAAATGATAATCCCTGCGCTAATATCCCAAGGGCTTAATCCTCTTTCCCAATACCCATCAAGGCGTCCACAAGCTACATTGGCCAAGTCAAGAGCGGCTGATCCTGTACGGCGAACCCCTTGAGTGATATGAGTTAAGTAACAAAATTCAGTATAGTTAGTATCTTGAGTCTCTTGGCGATCATAAGGAAATCCTGTGACTAGTAAACTATTACTTAATTCTGTGGTTTTAGAAACTTGAATAGAACGATAATTAAGGGTAGCTCCTAATCCTTTCGCCGCTCTAAACAACTCCTTTTTAAAGGGATCATAAATGGCTCCCACTTGGGGTATTCCCTCTATCAATAACCCGACAGATACGGCGTAAATAGGATAGCCATGGGCATAATTAGTGGTTCCATCAAGAGGATCAATTACCCAAAGATAATCACTCTCAGCTACTCCTAAGAGACCAGATTCTTCAGCTAAAATTTGATGTTGAGGAACTCGACGGCGTAGAATATTTAAGATGGCTGCTTCCGCTGTTTTATCAGCTTCGGTGACTAAATCTCCAGGACGACCTTTTTCCTCAATTTTTTCTAACTTACCCCAAAGATCTTGTAAAATCACTCCAGCAGTCATCACCGCTTCTGTGGCAACCTCTAAGAGTATTTCTAGTTTGTTTTGACTTGGTTTGTACATGACTAATAGTTCACTGTTAACTATTTTTAATTAAATAAAGGAAACCTTAAAGTAGTTTTTAAAATCTCTATTTCTCTCCCTCCAGTAATTGAGGATATAATTGCCTATCATTTATTAATTTAATTATTATCCATATAAAATTTAATTTTTTTTCCCCTTCCCAAAATGAAGATCAAATTTAATCTCATAAACTTGATCTTCATTTTCAGTTTCTACTTCTAAGCTAGATCGAGTAGATCGAGCATAACTAACACACAATAAAGCATTACCTTTGTCTTTTAATTCCAAAGATAATCCTACAGCTTCAGGTTGATAGACTTTTCCTCAAAAAATACTTGTAGTAGAGACACTGCAAGCTCTATTTCTACACAAAAAAGCTAATTATCACTATATTCTTCATAGTGTGGAAGAATATAGTGATTATCGAGGACTTCTAAAATGTATTCTTTTCCTTCTTGACGATGGTTAATACGAACTGTATGATAACAGGCTATAGTTAAACAAGACAGAGTGCTAGTGACAGTAGGAACAAGCCTAGACCTGATTACAACTCCGCTCTTTTTCTATGGTAAACTTTTTTACTTTTTTCGTAAATAGTTAAGTTATTAAAACATTAATATAAATCAAGTATCTGATTATTTATATTAATGTTTACTCTTAAGAATTCAACTCTTCTTGGATTGCCATAGCTAATTGAACATGAAGCTTATGACTTGCTTTGTAGGCCAAAAAATGCCCTTGAGGAATGGATCCTAATAAACTTAAATCCCCAATAAAATCTAATAATTTATGACGGGCAGGTTCATTTTCAAATCTCAAAGGAAGATTTAACCATTTTTCGTGATCACACACCAAGGCATTTTCTAGACTCCCTCCCTGAATTAAACCTGCCTTTTGTAGGTTTTTAATTTGATCAGCAAACCCGAAAGTTCTAGCAGGGGCGATTGCCTCTTCAAAAGATTCTATCCTAGGATTCCAACTGTACCACTGATTGCCAATAGCAGAGTAAGGAAAATCAATTCCATAGGTGAAACGAGTCTCAGACGCAGGTAGCGCAGCCACAAAAGCATCTCCATCCCTAATCCAAATCGGGGTTAATAAGGGAGAACCGGCGGACAGTGAAGAAGGACTAACACCCCCTTGAATCATCGCTTTAAACCATTCTTGAGCAGATCCATCTAACAACGGTACTTCTGGCCCATTAATTTCAATACGAGCATCTTCGACCCCAATAGCGATTAACGTGGATAGAAGATGTTCAACCGTACGAATGACTACCTTTCCTTGACCTAATTCTGTTGATAAAGTCGTTTGACTAACTGAAGCTACCTCAGCACGAATTATAGGATTTCCTGGTAAATCTACTCTAACAAAATAGCGACCTTCTCCTGATTTTGCAGGTAGAATACTTACCTGCGTTTTTACCCCAGAATGTAACCCAACCCCCGATACTGTAATAACTTCTTTAACCGTAGAACTCATAATTATCCTCACTATTATCAAGGTATAAAAAATAGGACATAATCAATTATTGTTTGTTCAAATCTAATCTCTATTACTTAACTTCATATATCATTCTAATACTTCAGCTACTTTTGAGAGTTTTAATTCTTATTCAAGTAAATACAGAGAATAAAAGCTGTATTAGCTGCTAATTGTCTTTCTCATAGTTCTTTTTCATGGATATCTTGAAAGCATGGAGTTTACTTCAATACATCTAAACTAGAGATGACATTCCCTCTACCTCCTGACAAGTAAAACGGGATAATTTCTAAAAAATAATCTTTCCATTAATTGAAAAAACTTGAGTTTATTTAAGGTTTTCGTCAACTATTTGAATAAATGAGCCTAAGTTCCTTATTAATTGCATTTTTTGGCTTATAATTAATCGTACCGTAGCTAACCCAATATAAAATAGATTTATCTACTCTAATTTATTTAAATAAATTAGAGTAATTCTTCCAGATTTTAATCAGTCCCTATATCGTTAAATCTTGGTTGTATCTCCGACGATCAGGATAAATTATATTCTATTGCTAATTATTATCTATAGTGCTTTTACTCATGGTAAAAAAATAAGCGAGGTAGCAACTGTCTATCAAATAAATTGTTAGTTTTAAATCGAACTTTATAGAAATAAATTGGAATAGTTTTATTTGACATTTTTAGACAGAAAAACTCCATCAATCCGAAAAGTAAGTTGTTTAACTTTCACCGAATAAAGGTGATAATATTGTCCTCTAATTAAATTAATTTGAAGTAATTTTAAAAAAATCAAGGGGAAAATAATAAAATCTAGTTTTTCATCAAAACCTTTCCCCAATACCAAAGTGGAGGCGGGAATCTCCCTCATTATTAACTCCATAGTCAACCCGAATCGGTCCAACTGGTGATTGAATGCGAACACCAAGGCCGTAACCATAACCATCACTAGGCAATCCTCGAATTGTGCCTGGAAAGCCTTTTACTGAGCGTTGAGACTTAATTGTTGTCCCATAGTCAATAAAGAGAGCTGCTCCAACTGCTGGAATGATAGGAAAGCGGTATTCTGCTGTTGCTTGAAAATAACTACGTCCATTTCCTAATTCTCCTTCATCGTAACCTCGCACTGAGTTACTTCCCCCAATGACAAAGGCTTCATAAGGAGGTAAATCTTCGAAAACTGTCCCTGCTTGAAAATTAAAGGCTAATGCTTGAGGTTTTGGCTGATCCTCAGCAATAAAGCCTAAATCAATAAAATCTACAGGGATATAGTGACTATAGCTTCCTCGTAATCGGGTAAAGAAAATACTGCCTGAACCTACGGGTATAGTTTGTTCGACTCCCAAACGTAACAGATGACCACTCGTAGGACGTAAGGGATTGTTACGAAAGTCCTGAGAAGCTCCAAAACTGATAGTAAACAGGTCATCTTTTCCATTATCACTAAAGGCTAAGGGTTGAGAGGGAAAACCATTAAGAGGGGCTGACAAAGCCGCAATATCACCCTCCGCATTTTCCACTTGAACCCGTTGATAGTTGAAACCTAGGGAAGTTCGCCAATCGGGTACACTAAAGGCATCATCTGCCAAAGGACGTACAAAAGTTACTCCACCCCCAGTCCGAACTACCCGTGGACTATCAAAGTCGTTGAGGGTTCTAATCGAAGAATGATCTCCATCAAAGACTAGAGAAATAGTCCGTCTACGAAATCCATTAACCGTATAAGCAGTACGAAAAGGATCACCGGCAATCCAAGGATCGGTGAAATTGACATCGAAGAGTAATTCACGTTCTCCAACTTGAACCTCACCCCCAATAGTTTGGTTATTTCCTCCTAGGTTTTGCTCTTGATAACTGAATGTTCCAAACAGTCCGCTAGTGGAACTAATACCAGCTCCCGCAGCCAGAGATCCTGTATTTCCTTCTACTACATCTACATTAACAATAACTTCTCGCGGATCTTCCCCAGGGCTAAAAGAAATTCTGACATCTTCGAACAACCCTAAACTAAAAACTCTTTGCAAATCAGTTTGAGCGATTCTGCGGTTAAAAACATTCCCTGGTTCGAGTTGCATCTCACGAGTCACAATAAAAGAGCGTGTTCGACCATTAATGGGTTCATCCTCTGCGTCGAAAAATCTCACTTGTACGTCTTGAATTACCCCTTCAGATACCACTAAGGTTACAATTCCATCATCCCCAACTTTAGGAGAACCAATAACTTGAGCTAGATCATAGCCTTGTTCAGAATACCATTCATTAAGTTTTTGGATACCGTTTTGTAATTCCCTTAGGTTAAGAATTGTTCTATACTGATCCCCAAAAATATCCTTAACAACTTCAGGAGGTAATGCTCTAGCTTCCTTATCTGTGCCTGTTTCTACGACAACTTCACTCAGAGTTGGGTTAGCTTGCACATCGAAGGTAATGCGTACCCCTAAAGGTGTATCGGTAGGGGTAACTTTAACATTAGAAAAGAATCCAGTGGCATAAATTGCATTGACATCCTCTTGCAGCAGAGAGCGAGTAGCTGTTCGTCCTGGCCTAGTTTGAACAGTGTTATAGACTAGATTTCCTAGGTCCTCGTCAACGCCACTGACTAAAACTTCTACTACTAAAACCCTGGGTTCTTCCCCTGATATTTCTTCAATTAAAGGACTATCTGACGAGGATGGTTCAATAGGAGTCGGTATTTCTTCTGGGGTTGGTAATTCCTCCGTTTCGGGTAATTCCACCTCAGATACTTCAATTCGTTTTTGAGTATCCGTTGAAGAAGTTAAATCTACCGCAGTCATCTTTTTTAACTTGGAAACCAAGGGGGTTCTCTGCTCTAAGACTGGTGAACTCTGAAAGTCTAAATCTTCTGAGGTTACAGGCATTATTAATGCCGGAGTTTCTTGAGAAACAGCTGAATAATTAGCCTTTAAATCTGTCCTAGAAGTTACATCGTCTGTCCTAGAAGTTACATCGTCTGTCCTAGAAGTTACATCGGTTGCCGTCACGTTTTCCAATATAGAAACCGACTTAGGTGCTAGTACAGCCCCCTCCAGCATGATGGACTTAGAGCCCATCATGCTCACTATAGTCTCTGAATTCTCCTCTTTGATAGTTGTTTCAATTAGAGGAACTATAGTTTCTCCCCTAATAGACTGGGCCAGGTTTAACATAGTGGCAGTCACAAAAGGAACTACCACCATAGGAGATAACCGTAATTTTTTAATCTCGTTTGACACTTCCACACACCCAATCAAGCTACAGCGTTGTTTATTGTATTTATATTTTTGTTATTGACTCAATATAGCTGACAGAGTGCCTAAGCAACCGAGCTAAATTATCGAATCTAGTGACCAGAGCTACTCGCAAAGGTTCCAATACCAGGGACTTTATCTGATACCTAATTTTTCTAAAACCCTTTGTCTAACCTGCTGGTAGGCTGCTTCTACTTTTCCTAAGTCGTGCCGAAATCGATCTTTATCCAAAACTCTATCTCGGAGACTTTTTGTTTGTTGATCCCACAAACGACAGGTATCAGGGCTAATTTCATCAGCTAGAAGGAGGTTTTCTTGAGGATCTAAACCAAATTCTAATTTAAAATCTACTAAGGTAATCTGGCAACTAGCAAAAAACTCTGTCAAATATTGATTGATTTTCAAGGCTATAGACTGAAGTTGTTCAACTTGTTTTTGAGAAGCTAATTCCAAGAGAAGTAGACGATCACTGGTTAATAATGGATCTCCAAGTTCATCGTTTTTTAAATAAAATTCCACTAGAGGAAAGGGTAATATTTTACCTTCGATTAAGCCTGTTTGTCGGCACAGACTACCTGCAGCAATATTTCTAACAACTACTTCAATTGGGACAATTTTGACGGCACGGATGCGCATTTGAGAATGAGCAGGTTGATCAATAAAATGAGTAGCAATATCCTTAGATTCTAGCCACTTGAATAAAGCTGAAGAAATTTGACAGTTTATTTCTCCTTTTCCCGGTATTATGCCTCTTTTTAAGGAATTAAAGGCTGTTACATCATCTTTAAATTGAGTAAGAAGAATTTCGGGATGATCGGTAGTATAAATAATTTTGGCTTTTCCTTCATAGAGCTTTTTCATTTGTTGTTTATCCTTATTAGTAGTCGGCGAGTCGTTTTTGGCTATAGTATTTCGCTGTAAAGATTTTTCTTAATTTTGACTCAATACAGTTTATTTAAGTTTTAATTGACGGGAGTTTTTTTTGCTTATCATCTGTTGCCAACTTCAATAATAGTTACCCTATGGATGAAAGACTATGACTCTCTATTTTTAGGAAATGGGCATGGAGAAACACATTAGAGTCTACCTCACAAAAGTGATAAATGCTACACTTTAGTTCAGAAACGTTAAAGATGAATTTGATCATCGAGTCAACTATGGAAAGAAAAGCAACTAGTATTTTTGAATTAATTTAAGTTTATTAATGGCTTTCAACTTGGATAGTCGTAGAAGCTATGTTCTATAAACTCGTTGTAGTGTTTAAAAAATTAAATATTTATCAATCAAAATAAATATCGTTACATATTTTTAGTTTAAAAAATTAACAAACCTCATGTTAACAAGGGATTCAAAATTACGCCTTAATACTAACAGATATTCATTCAAACTTTACTCATTGATTATCTATGTTCTAACTCACACAACATAGATAGTTTCTCGTTATCTCGAAGTTCTTATCGAGAAAAATTTATTCCAGAAAACTTAGTTATTAATACTAATCTGTAATAATCTGCCCAACAGGTTAGCTATAGTCTTAGAATTGAAAAATACTTGTAAAATTTCTCCACATAAAAAGCTTTTTATCGAATAAAAATTTTTAGAAATAACTTGAATATAGTAAAAAAAATAAAATTGTGGACTATTGTTCACAATAGGAGTATTTTAGACACTCATAATGATAAGGTGGGCATTGCCCACCCCAGCTACTACCGACAATTATTGGTGAGTTAAATTTGATCTAGTCTCAGGTTTAAAGATTTGGTGATGAATAGTGAAGGATTGTAAAATCGGGGTACTAGTTACCGAATTATCAACCAAAGTCAACAAAGGATTTGCTAAAATTCCAGCCAAAGAAGTCGCAATCATACTCAAGACTAACCCGACTTGTAGGGGACGCATTCCCGATAGATTCCAGCCAATTTTGGGATAATTTTTTACGGCATCGGACATTTCTTGAGGTTCTTTGACCACCATCATTTTCACCACGCGAATGTAGTAATAGATGGAAATTACACTAGCGACTAAAGCGAGGATAACTAACCCATAAAGTTCCGCTTGCCAACCTGCCCAGAAAATGTAAATTTTTCCAAAAAAGCCAGCTAACGGAGGAATTCCACCTAAGGAAAGTAAACACATACTTAACCCTAAAGTGAGGAAGGGATCTTTTTGATAAAGCCCGGCATATTCACTGATTTTATCAGTTCCAGTTCGTAGGGAAAAGAGAATAACTCCCGTAAATGCTCCCAAGTTCATGAATAGATAGACTAGCAAATAAAACAGCATGCTAGAGTATCCTTTATCCGTACCTGACACTAAGCCAATTATGATAAAACCTGCTTGGCCAATAGAAGAATAGGCTAACATCCGCTTCATGCTGGTTTGGGTTAAAGCTACCATATTTCCTAGTAACATACTGAGGATAGCTAAAGCGGTAAAAATAAGATGCCATTGTTCTTCAACCACAGCAAAAGTAGTCACTAACAGACGAATTGCAAGGGCAAACCCGGCAGCCTTAGAAGCCACAGAAAGAAAGGCGACAACGGGAGTGGGAGAACCTTCGTAAACATCAGGAGTCCATTGATGAAAAGGAACTGCAGAAATTTTAAAGGCAATTCCGGCAATGACGAAGACTAAGGCAATGATTATCCCTAAAGACTGTTCTCCGCCGAGATTGGCAATGTTAGTAGCAATCGCATTGAGGTTAGTTTCTCCCCCTGATAAACCATAGAGAAGAGAAAGCCCATACAGAAAAATAGCTGAACTAGAAGCCCCAATTAAAAGGTATTTTAAAGCTGCTTCATTGGAACGAGGGTCCCTTTTCATATACCCTGTCATTAGATAAGAGGAGATACTTAACATTTCTAGGGAAATAAAAATCATCACCAATTCATTAGCCCCAGATAAGAACATTCCTCCTAGGGTAGACGTTAACATGATGGCGATAAATTCAGCTAAAGATGTCCTTGTTTGTTCTACGTAACGAACTGACATCAGAACAGTCATTAAAGTAGACAGAGCAATAATAGCCCGAAAAACAATACTAAGGTTATCTCCGTTAAATGACCCTAAAAAACTTATGGGAGTAGCAGTGTCCCAAGAGAAACAAAGGGCAATAAGCGAAGTAAATAACCCAAGTATGGCAGCATATGGTAGCCAGGTTCTCGAACTACGACCAAAAATGAGATCCACTACTAAAATAAAGAGAAGAGTAATGATAACAATTCCTTCTGGCAGAATTGTTTCGGCATTAAGTTGACTGGCAATGTTACTAGAAAAATCCATAGAGTTATGGTGAAAAAAAAACACCTAATAGTTAGGTCTAAGAAATTATCCGGCTATTTACTCCGGCTTCATCCCTTTGGATCATAATGGACAGAGGGAATTTCGGGCTAGTCTTTAAGGTTGCGTTCACCTTCAGTGCGCCTTTAGAGATCGTACTTTTGAGGCAATCTTGAACTGATGCGTTATTTCTTCAGTAAATCATCTAAAATAATGGTGTTACCATTATTTTAGATGATTTACTGAAGATTTTAAACTCAGTCGTTTTATAATTTTACTCTCCTAGATTGAGGGTAATATAGTTAATGGTGAAAATACTAGATTAATAGAACTCTTCTTCTAAGATTATCAAAGTTAGTTTAGCTATAAACTTGTCTTCTAATTAACTTAATCTTCTGATTTATCTTTTCTAGTATTCATTAGGAGAGTAAATATTAAAAATAAGCTACAACTTTTAAAATTAATCTACTTAATTGTCTGAATAACTATTAAGTAAACATCTACAATAAGTTTCTGTTTATTTTGAAGAATTATTGAAAATATTGTGGCTCAATATCCTAGTATAGTAATATATATTTTGTTCTATTTTATTTTTTTAAAAATTTAAAATAGATATTTTTTATGATACTTTCAATAGTTTTATTTAGCTATATGACATTTTATTAGTCCATACTATAGCAAAATATAAAAATTGTTACTATAGTACTATTTATAAAACTATTGATGTTATTAAATATTTTTGATAATATCAATAGGCTTATAAAAATTCTATCTAACTTAATAATTTTTAGCTCGGGTTTTATAAATAAATCTAAATCGCATATTTTTTATTAAAAAAGATAAGTAAGTTAATCAAACTATAACTGTTTTATTCTTTGAGGTTTTAAATAAATTCGATACTATCCCTTCAAACGGCGTTTTTCAAATTAGTCGCCAAAACTATCTAAATTACTTTTTATGCTAGTTATTCTATATAGAATATTCTTCTCTTTCCGAAACCCCTGATTATTTACTGAACACTTTATGGTGTTTAGCCAATCTAAACTGACAGCGAGCGATTTGTCTGAAAAAATATTTGGTAATCACTTAATAAAATAACTCTCACTCTATACGGGTAATTTAAATTAACTTCATTGTCGCATATTAAATATTATTTTTTTATCATATTTTTACTATTTTATACATTAATATTATAACAAAAAATCTAGGCTTATATTAATTTTTTTTACTGATCTACTACCCTAATCTAGAAAACCCATAAATTTTTTCCTAAAAAACTAGATTTTTATATATTAAGATAGTTTTCAATTAAGTTTACTTAAGTCGTCAGAGTTATAGAACACAGTTGGAACAGGGACTTAGGAGTTTATTTTTTATACTTAGTCTAGAATAACTATGATCATTATCATTAATATTTTTATCATAAAGACTTCATCTCTAGTTTTTGAAGTATTTGATGTTAAACATTCACTCTTAAGCTAGCTAGATTTACTGGATAACAATCAAAAGTTATAAGCCAAAAGTTATAGGTAATGAGTTATCCTGAATAAAGTAAGGTTACAAAAAAGTTACGAACAACGAAAGTGTGATGGACAGAGTTCTGGTCGGTTTGTCAGGGGGTGTTGATAGTTCTGTTGCGGCTGCTAGTCTTCAGCATCAAGGTTATGAAGTTATTGGGCTAACCCTATGGTTAATCAAAGGAAAAGGACAATGTTGTTCAGAGGGAATGGTAGATGCAGCTTTGATTTGCGAACAGTTGAGTATTCCCCACCATATTGTTGATAGTCGTGACTTATTTCAAGCTAATATTGTCGATTATTTAGTATCAGGTTATGAGTCGGGGATAACGCCTCTTCCCTGTTCCCAATGTAATAAGTTGGTCAAATTTGGACCCATGTTAGAGTATGCTAAACAGAAATTGGAGTGCAATCTCATCGCCACGGGTCATTATGCACGTGTTCGCTACGATGAAATTAATCAACGCTATCAATTATTACGAGCAGTTGATTGTAATAAAGATCAGTCTTATTTCCTCTATGATCTTTCCCAAGAAATGTTAGCGGGAACTCTTTTTCCTTTGGGAAATAAAACCAAGGAAGAAACCAGAAAGATTGCTGATGAATTCAAGTTAAAAACCGCAAATAAACCTGAAAGTCAAGATTTATGTTTAATTGAGGCTTATGGATCCATGAAAAACTTTCTGGATCAACGTATTACTCAAAAAGAGGGAGATATTGTTAGTCTAGACGGCAAAGTATTAGGAAAACATCAAGGAGTTCATCACTATACTGTTGGGCAACGTAAGGGTTTAGGAATTTCGGCAACTGAGCCATTATATGTAATAAAACTCGATCCGGTAATGAACCAGGTTATTGTTGCTAATCGTGGCAATGCAGGATCTTCTGGTTGTACTGTAAATAGAATGAATTGGATTTCAATTACTGAACCCTCTTCTCCTATTCAGGTAGAAGCTCAAATTCGCTATCGTTCTCCTGCAGTTCCAGTTGATGTTATTCCTTTAAATAATCATTGTATCAAATTAGTATTTCATGACCCTCAATTTTGGATTACTCCAGGTCAAGCAGCAGTTTTATATGATAAAGAAATTGTATTAGGAGGCGGTATTATTGAAAAATAAAAGCCTATTTTTCTATCAAAAAAAGGTTAAATGTCATCTGTTGAAGAGGGTTAAAACTAATTTGTAGTATTCTCTAAACATGAGGATGTGTAGTGTTATTCGTTACGAACGAATCAGTATTAATATTTAAGTCGTACCTTAAATCAAGCTAAACATTTTTTTTATATCTTTTTTGAAAACAAATGTTTAGCCTGTGATAATTTATCACTATACAGAGTGATTCTACTGAATATCCCTAGAAAAGAAAGATGGCAAGATCTAGATTAATAGGTGCGAAAAGGTACTATGAATCAACCTTCTTAAGAGCTTTACATAGTAATTAACTTCGATTATTCTAGCTTTTCTAGACTGGCTGTCACAATATCATAATAAACAAAAGTTTAAAGTGTTGCTTTGTAAGGTTTCCAAGATGACGAAACCCTAATCTTGATAAGAATCTAGTTTATGGAGTTTATAGAATTTAGTTAAAGTAAAAGTTCTGAAAATTATTAGCTACTAATGTATACTCTTTTATACTAAAATAGTCATTATTTTCGTGTTAAATTTATTTAAAAAATACCTCACTGATGATTATTTGAGTAAGAATAAACTCTCTATGGTTAGTAATTTTGACAAAAAAAGTTACGGACAATTGCATAATACTAACAAAAAATACTATCTTTTCCATCAGATTTAATGTTGCTTTCAGCATTATTGGGCTTATTAATTTTTAAATTTTATTAGCTTAAGCTAGTGCGGTCAGTTTAGTCAGTGCTAGTATAGTAGTTTTGACGACTAATAAGTGCAAAAAGTCTTTGTTATTAGTTTAACAGTAATCAGATAAACAGAAAATACACTCAACAATCAGCAAGTTACTTGTGAACAATCAATCGTAGGAAATATCTTTGATATAAGTCCTTGTCGAAATCAATCAGAATATATTGGTAAAGAATTAAGTAGATAAACTTAAATAAGTGTAAAATATAAAAGTAGTTAAAACAGAGTAATTACTAGATGTTAGTTTACTTAAAAAATAAGCATATTTATTAATATAAAAAACAAGTAGATTACTAATCTTCTCATTCTCCTGGCTGTTGTTCATTAACAAAGCCACTTTCTTATATTTTTTGGGAAATCTTTATGTCTTTTTAAGATAATCTCTTTGAGAGACTATAAACTCAATATTTAAAAAATATATTGACTGTTCCTTTTAATATAGTAGTCTTAAGAAAGATTAAGATATTCCCCGAAACTAGGTAATGTTTACCCTGTAAGGCTTTGATAAGCCTATCCATGTTGTTAGCATCATAATACACATAGTGCATTATGATGCTACATTTTATCTGTGCTAGACAAAAAACATTAATGACCTTCTGGTTATATTCTTAACTAGAATGCACCTAACAATAAATTTTAGCCCATCTCTTATTTATTCTGGAGTTGCTGATTCAAGAAGAAAATACTCACCATTTTTTTGGAAAACAAAAATGCGATCACCTTGATCAATTGATGTTCCTGGATGATGAAATCTCAATTTTGTATTATCCTCAAGCTTCACAAATAAAACACTACCATAAGGACCTGAAATAATTCCAACAATGGTTCCTGATTGAGAAGGACTGCTGTCCCCTAAATTTGGGCTAGCAGCTCTTTCTTCTAAATTCGGTTGCCGAACAGTTTGAGCGTTAGCTATGGTAGTCACGCAAACCAGAGCCATTATGCTCATTAATATATTTAAAATTCTCTTCATGGTAATTCCCTCTAAGGAGGAGAAATTCCCCTTTGCTTCTCTTTCTTAAACTTTAGAAGGATTTTTAAAATCATACCATAAAGATAAAATTATAACTACAAAATATGACAACAAACAACAACTGTAAAAGAATAGTTATTAAGATAATTTAAATTAAAAAGATAAGTTTGAATCTCAATCAAACAACCATTAATCATTAACTATTTTAGACATCCATTGACGAGGTCCAAAATACTGACAAGCAATGGAGGCAACTTGAGAAGCTTTTGCTATAGAATCTTTGAAATTGTGTTTTAAAATAAAATGACAGAAAGCTCCATGAAAAATATCTCCAGCTCCTAATGTATCAACTGCTTTTATGTTTGAAACTTCGACATTTCCTGATTCTTCTTTAGTCCAATATTGAACTGGATTTGCTCCTTTAGTTATAGCAATATAAGGAATTTTAATCTCTTTTAAATAATGAAATACATCTAGAGAATTAAGACAATTAGGAGGATAAAAATTTTCAGAGCAAATGGCATAATTTACGTAAGGAAGCACTTTTGGTAATTCAGGTTTCCAGCTTCCTCCATCCAAAACAACGGGTATCTTTAAGCGTTGTGCTTCTTTAGCAATTATGATACTCGTAGATATTTGATGCCCATCTACTAAAATAACATCAATATCCTGTAATTTTTTTAAAAAAAGTCTATTATTGACAATGGCTTTAGATTTAGTAGCATTTACTGAAACAACAGCTCGTTCTCCTGTCGCTTTACTAACAATAATTGAAGAAGTAGATAAAGGTTTTTGTTGATAGGGATTTAAATCAAAAATATCGATTGAATGATCGTTTAATTCGGCATAAATTAATTTACTAATGGGATGATTTCCAATCACACTTAATAAGGTTGCTTGATTACCAAAATATTTAAAAGTGATAGCCGCATTCGTTGCCGGTCCACCCGCAGAAATTGTTTCATCAATGGCTACAATTTTCTCATTATTGCGGGGAAAGTGATCGGTAAGATAGATTAAGTCTAGGGTTGTTAAACCGATAAATAATCCATTCATGAGTCGTAAAAATGAGCAATGAAATCATACAAGCAGGAACCCTTTATGTTGTCGGAACCCCCATTGGCAATTTAGAAGACATGACCCTAAGAGCGATCCGTATTCTAAAGTCAGTGAATTTGATTGCCGCAGAAGATACCCGTCACACAGGAAAACTCCTACATTACTTCCAAGTTAACACTCCCCAGATAAGTTATCACCAACATAATAGATTATCTCGTCAAGATGAGTTAATTAGCTATCTACAACGCGGAAAAACTATTGCTTTAGTCACTGATGCCGGAATGCCAGGTATTTCTGATCCAGGGTATGAGTTAATTAAAGCTTGTATTGATAAAAATATTGCTACCATTCCAATCTCTGGGGCAAATGCTGCCATCATAGCCCTAGCTGTTTCGGGTCTACCTACGGATCGTTTTGTTTTTGAAGGGTTTCTTTCCACGAAAAGCAAAATTAGGGGTGATCGTTTAACGTTTTTAAAAACGGAAACTCGTACCCTGATTTTTTACGAGTCCCCCCATCGTCTATTACAAACCCTAACCGATTTAGGGGCAGTTTTTGGAGAAAATCGTTTAATCACAGTAGCTAGAGAATTAACAAAATTATATGAGGAATTATGGCGAGGAATTCTAGGAGAAGCAATTAATCGTTTTCAAGATTCACGATACCTTAAAGGAGAATTTACTCTGATTATAGCAGGATGTCAGGCAGCCTCTCAATTAAGATTAACTGAAGAACAATTAAAGAAAGAGTTAAAACAATTGTTAGCCGCAGGAATGACGCGATCACAAGCGAGTCGTCATCTGGTACAATTAACTTCTTTTAACCGCCGTCAAATTTATGAGTTATCTTTAGAAATTGATAATCATAGTTAATATTAAAAATTGCTAAATAATAGATATTACTCATTTAGTAAAATTACTACTTTTAGTTTTTAACTTTGGAGTATTTATAATTAAACTTTTCATGTATTAAGCTGACTTCTTCCGATAATTCACAGCCTGAATAACCTGGTCAATGTTTTAAAAAAATGGAGAAGCCTATGCTGAAGGTTTAAAAATTAGCTGACAGTTTTGATTGGCAATTGTCTCTACCCTGATATATTTTTTCTATATAAATAGATTAAAATTATATCTTACATTTTTTAAAAATAGTAATTCTGGCGGATATAAAAACACTTTTTATAGAGGAAACCTAGACAACTTTTTCAGAGTTTATTAAGCAATTTTAAGATACAATTGCTTATCTCATCACTTTTATACTTCAACAGATTGACTAGACAAAAAAAGTAGATTGGTCTATTTATCGGGAAAAAACTTTGACTTTTGATGAGCAATCCTTGTCTCTTTAGTTTGTAATGCTTAATATTGACGTTCACATTACAATCGCTTATTGTATTTTCGTAATTGTGGTGTATAAATTGGTAAACGTGATTATTGCAGTGTGAACATTATTCATTTAGTTCAAGCTAAATCTTTAGCTTTTCAGGTTAAAATTCAATATTTATTAAATAAAATTTAATGACAATTAAAACACAGTTATTTTTTAAAAAAATATTTCAGTAATCAGTCAAGCAATTCTAAACTTTGAAAGAATTATCCTGATTAGGATAAGATTTATTAGCTTATTTTATATATTTATTGATAGTGAACGCGATTGATAAATAGCTATCTTTTAATTTATAAACTAATCTCATAGACTGAGTCCCCAATAACAATAGTTCTTAAGTTAAATATATTTAAATTATCTTTATCGTAATTAACAGCTGGACTTTTATTTTTTAAAATTTGTTAAAATATAAATATTTATCGCTAGTCTACACATTAATCTCCCGAATAAGCCGATATTTTTTTATTGCTTTTTATGCTACAATGTTATTCTTTTAACTATCGTAACCTATCAAAAAACATAATAAAAACTCTTTATCTTTATCAGAAAGATAATTAATGCATTATTGAGGGATTAATTGTAAAAAATTGATTATATTGTTTTTACAATTAGTAGTAGTTCGATAAAACGTGTAAAAAATAATATGATTTAGTACTATTAACTTAGTTAATTTTTAAAATTATTGGTATTAAATTAAAGAGTTTAGTTGTTTTTATAAAATTAATCTTTATGGTTTACTAACTCTTAACTACCTCAATGTTAATTTCTAATTCCCAAAAATCACTAGAAATCGTGTATAATGACTATTTTGGAGTAACTGTGCATTTTAGGAGAACATCTGTTCTATGTCTCGTTATAGAGGGCCTCGCTTAAGAGTTGTACGGCGACTAGGAGAACTTCCTGGCTTAAGTCGCAAAAACCCCCGTCGTGCTTATCCTCCAGGACAACACGGACAAGGACGTAAAAAGCGTTCAGAATACGCTATTCGTCTTGAAGAAAAGCAAAAACTGCGCTTTAACTATGGCGTAACAGAGGGTCAGCTAGTACGCTATGTAAAAAAAGCTCGTAAAGCCACAGGTTCTACCGGTCAAAAACTTCTGGAATTACTAGAAATGCGTCTTGATAATACAGTGTTTCGCTTAGGGATGGCGGGAACAATTCCAGGAGCTCGTCAATTAGTCTCTCACGGTCATGTTACCGTTAATGGCCAAGTTGTTGATATTCCTAGTTATCAGTGCCGTTCTGGGGAAGTAATCTCCATTCGTAATCAAGATCGTTCTCGTCGCTTAGTGGCAGCGAATATGGAATACCCTGGTTTGGCTAACCTTCCAAGTCATTTAGATTTTGATAAAAATACTTTGACAGGAAAAGTTAATGGAACTATTGAACGGGAATGGATAGCTTTACAAATTAATGAATTGTTAGTAGTTGAGTATTATTCTCGAAAAGCTTAGAAGATTATTGGATAACTTCAATAGTTGTCCAATGTCCTTATGAACTTAGATTATTTAACTTGACTTTAAAATTTTAAGAATGAATATAAAATCTTTGAGTTTTATCAAAGTTTCTTTCCGATAATTGAGTCTTCTTTACACTTAATTCATAGGGTTTCAGTAATTTGGTGTATTTTATGATACAGCAACGGTATAACTGGCAGTGTAACTAAATTTCTCAAGATTAACTTTATGACTCTAGAATCCTTTAGAGTCATTGCTAGAAACTAAAACAAAACTCAATTACTAGACAATTCATTCTTATTTTACACTTACTTAACAAAATCATAAACTTGTGTAGCTCAAGGAAATTAATCCTTTATTTCATTAACAATATTCCTTTTAGGATCTACTTAAGAATTAAAAGAGTGTAATCACAAATCAATTCTTGTTACTTGGTCAATTCAAAAGGTTTCAACTGACTGTACTTACGGTGACCGAGACACAGAGGTAGCTATGATGGTACTTCTTTCTGTTAGCCAAGAGCCAACTGTCGACACCAGACCGCTAAATCACTTTACTATCCCACAAAACTTTTGGGTTAGTCTTTTTGGAGTTCTTTAACTAAGGTTTGGACAACATTATAGAAGAAGACAGGTTTCATCCAGCAAAACCATTTTAAATTTTAGACCATATCCGCATAGGTGAGAGAAAGAGGTAAAGAAAACACGTAAAGTTTGAGTAAAGCCCGAAAAAGTGAATTTAGTTTTCGGACGAGTTTCCATGGTAAGGCGGCAATTTTTCCTATTAAATTCAAAAATTTTGTTGGGTTATACATCAGGCTGTAAACTGAATAATGTCATGGGTTTCTATTAAACTGATGGTGATGGCCAATTCATTTTTAACTTGAGATAATCAAGTTATCAAAAAAGAACTTTAAGGTCAATCGGTCCATATTCTCATCAGACTGGACTAATAGTTTTGATTCACGGCAGTCAGTCAAGTAAGGTCCAAGAGAAAGATAACACTTTTTACTCCTATCCTTTCAATATTAGCGGCTACTGGACCCAATTTTTAGCATTGCGAACTACCCATAATATACGTCTGAAACCATGGCAAGCCAATTTAAGAACGCTCACTGGTCTAATACTATGAGAAGCCTATATTAGTATTACTGTTTTTTATAGAATTTTGATATTCAACACCTCAACTTAATTCAAAATATTAGAAGTTGAGAGCATAAAGACTTTATACTCGTTTCATGGTAAATCAGTACATATGATATTCTTACTGTACGTTTTAAGAATTGAAAAGAACTTAGACCGAAAAAAGAATTTAAAATTAATGATTTAATAACTATTACTTATGATTATCAACCTTAAATTTCATTGAATCTATATCTTTTTCTAACTCGATTAGATACTAAAGATGTATACATACTCGCACATTAAATAGGATTAAGGCAAACTGTCAAATATTATTTTGATTTCGATCAACAGTGCTTAATAGAATTAATAATAGGAGAATATAGAAATAAAAGTATAGGTTTTTTCTATAGATTCTGTCATAAGTTTAATTTTTAAATTTATTATTAATACTTTCTACTGTCTCCGAAGTCGTTTCTAAATTAGAATAAGCAATGAATCAATATAGGCAATGATTTTATGATCCGAGGTCTAAGTGTTTAACATCTGGCTTTAATAAATAAAATTTTTTATATCAATTAACTAACTCTAATAGTCTTTATACTCAGTCTAAGTTTTTAAAAAAGCTATTTTCATTTAAGAATACTGGTCAAGTTTTGTACACTTAATTTAATTTGCCGGTTTGTTTTTTGCTTATATTTTATATCTCTCTGATAATAGAAAATTTTCTTTTATTTAAATCTTATAGCTTTGTAAATTAATAATTTTATTATATTAAACATATAACTCTTTCAGCTTGTGGCATAAATTTATTTACAATATAATTACATAATTTTTAAAGCTCTATACTAACCTCTTTTTTTTTTACAAATATCTCTTTTTGTCTAGTTTATAGTAATTCTACTATTTTAAATATTTTACTATTTTTATCACTCATATACTCATTCTTTTATCTAAATAAATTAACATTAAATAATAACTTTTTTATCCTTTGATTAGAGTAATTTTCTTTCTTGCCAGATATCTCAATAGATAAGGTATTATATGATTAATTATTTAAATCTTTGAGCATTGTTTTTATTTATCATTCACTTACTTCATTTATTGTCGTTCAATTTTTCATATCGATATTTAAATTTTTAAAATTATTATTATATTATACTTTTTATTATTATGTACTTTTTTCTTAAGAAAAATAATATAGGTTTTAATTTGTTTCCATAAATATAAATTAAGTATAAATATTGTGTTTAGTATAATCTCAGTTTAGATACTAAATATAGTATTATTATACCTATAACTAGGTTTTGATACTTTTATATTTTAGCCTTATTCAAGCTAACTTATCTAAGTTGTATAACAAATATTATTGAAATTATAGCTAATGATAGAAGAAAAGATAGTTGATGAAAACAAGAACTAAATCAAGATATTATAAATCATAATAGTATTTTTTTATTCAATAAAATTAGTTAGTTATTCTTTTTAAGAAGTATTTTTTACACAAATGATAAGCAACATTAAATTCTGATTAAAATAGTACTTGCACTCATAATTTTACTCACGCACTAATCTATTAACCTTTTTCAGACAGAAAACCTTGATAGTATTGTGATTATTTATATATAAACAATATAATATGTCAAAAAACAATGAACATAAATATTTTATGCTATTATATGTTTTACCCTAAAAATAATGGGTTTTATTTTTTATGACTTTATCATAGCTAGTTTGTAAAAGCTATATAAGTACGTTACTAAGTATATGAATTAAAATAAAGTTAAAAGAAAAAGTCTTTAAAAAAGAGTTACAACTAGATTTTAATCTATCTAAAAATTCATCTAACAGAATTGGACAAACAAGAACTGTCAGAGTTGGCTTGCGACCAAATTTTAAAAAAAACCAGAACAAGGGCAGAAATATTCTATTTAAATACAAGAGTATAAAAAGTCAAATAAATTACAGACTAGTAAATTTATCAAAAAATACAAGTTTTAAAAAATTATATATAAATTATTCAAGAAACAGAAATATTATGAGATTATCGAAAATAGCTAAAAATAAAAAGACAAAAGTGAGTATAAAAAAATAAATACAATAATTATTTTTTAAGATTAATTGCTGCATGTAAGTAGTTTATTCAAACTACTTACAAAGTGATAAAAATATATGTATTGTTTATAACATAAAATCCTTTTATTAAAAAATAAAAATGTAATTTATGTTGAATAAAAAAAATAAATTGGTTTAATTATACTTAATTATAAGTATAATTAAACTTATAGCAAATATCTTAGTCAAGATATTTGCTACGAATAATAACAATCCAAGATACAATGAATTTATTCGTCTCGAATCGAATATAAAGTAGAAAATTATTTTTTTATATTTATTTGAAACTAATTGTTTATTCAAGGAATAGATACCCGAACCTGGCCTGTTAAACCAATCATATTAACTATCAACTTAAGAAGAAGATTCGTTTGAGAAAACAGATCTTATGAAGAGAAAAAATATAATTCAAAAATATTTGAAATAAAAAAAGGAAAAATTAGATGTATGAATAGCTACAAAAGTGACCATAATTTTTTGTAAGATTTTAAATGATGAAATTTAACTATTTAACTAAACCTTAATACTTAATATCTAAAGAAAACCTAAATTTATTCAATGTTGATAGAAGTCTTGACTAGTATAGAAGATATCTATGGCTTTTTAAAAATTAAAGAATGTTATTGAAATCTCACTTATCATTCATTAATTCATCAAAAATAAATCAACTATGAAATTTGTTGACGAATACCGCGATGCTAACTTAGCTCAACAATATGCCAGAAAAATTTCCCAGATAATCACCAAAGATTGGAGGATAATGGAAATCTGTGGTGGACAGACCCATTCTATTTTGAAATATGGAATTGATGAACTTTTACCCTCAAAAATTACCTTGATCCATGGACCAGGTTGTCCAGTATGTGTAACCCCCATTCAATTAATTGATTCTGCATTAAAAATTGCCGCTCTTCAGGATGTAATTTTCTGTTCCTTTGGGGATATGTTGCGAGTCCCTGGAACTGATGAAGATTTGCTTACCGTCAAAGCAAAGGGGGGGGATATTCGCATCGTATATTCTCCTTTAGATTGTCTTGAACTTTCCCAGAAAAATCCCAACAAACAGGTGGTCTTTTTTGCTGTCGGGTTTGAAACCACTACCCCTGCAACCGCCATGGTTGTTTATCAAGCTGCACAATACGCAATAACTAATCTTTCTTTATTAGTGTCTCATGTCTTGGTCCCTCCTGCCATGGAAACTATTTTAGGGTCACCTAAATCCCAAATACAAGGGTTTTTAGCTGCTGGTCATGTTTGCACAGTAATGGGATATGAAGAATATAACCCTATTGCTCAAAAATACGGCGTTCCCATTGTGATAACAGGATTTGAACCCGTTGATGTTCTCCAAGGAATTTATCTATGTCTGCAACAGTTAGAATCAGGACAGGCATACTGTGAAAATCAATATGTCCGTTCCGTGGAACAACAGGGCAATTCTATTGCAAAAAAAATTATTCAAGAAGTATTTGAGGTAGTTACTCGACAATGGCGCGGTATTGGGGAGATTAGTCAAAGTGGCTTAGGGTTGCGGGAAAAATATGCAAGTTTTGACGCCTTGAAACGGTTCGCTGAGGAGTTATCTTTAATCAAACCATCTTATGTCTCTTCGATTTGTATTAGTGGGGAAATTATGCAAGGACTTAAAAAACCCCACCATTGTCCTGCTTTTGGGAAAGAATGCGCTCCAGAACATCCCTTAGGCGCACCTATGGTATCTCCGGAAGGGACTTGTGCTGCTTACTATCGCTATCGTAATTATCAAAATCAAACATTGATGGTTTAAGAAGTCAAAACCTTATGGTACTATCTTGTCTTTTACCTCGCTCGCAGTCCCGATAACCACAATAAAAATTTACTATACTATAAATACTGTTATTTTAAAGATAATTTGATGTCAGCACGACCAATTTTCTTGTTATGAATGTGAAAATTAGCGAATAATAAACTTATAAAGAAATAGTTACTAATAGCAGGATAGATTTAGATGAGAATTATCAAGAGATTTCATATTCTATTGGATTAAAAAGTAATCTAGTTTTTGTTGCTGTTACTACCATTATTTTTATTGGCAAAATTGTGATCATTCAATAGAGAAGGTGAGTATTTAAGACTACTCCAGAGGGTTAAACTTCAATTATTTTAGAAATCTCTTACATGATTTAAAAACTTAACGATAATAAACGAGAAGTCACTAACTAAAATTTACTAGTTAACTTTAAAGCATAAATTAATCTCTTGAAGTCTTTGGTTAATTTATTTCCTATTAGTTATTTCAAAGAAGATAAAAAAATAATTTATTGTTATTGCTGATTGTTTATCCGAGATGTTTAACTATTTGTAGTATAACATCGTGAACTGTTCTTGTCTAAGAGACAATCATGAATCTGTTGATTTATTCAATGAATTTAAACATAAATTAACCATTATGAATGGAGCCTTAAGTATTGATGATAAACTTATCAAAGTACTTTATAGTAAAATAAATTAGAGAAAATTTATTAGCTATTTTAAGTCAGGTAATAGATATAAAAAAACTAAAGTAATTAGATTAATTATTTTGTTCTATCCCGACTATTTAAAGGTATCAGTTTTTTTGTTGAGTTTATGTCATACAAAATAGTTGTTTTTATCAAAAATAATGTTTCATGTCAAGAAAATCTCCAAAGTTATAAAAATTAATAAACAAATGAGAATATTAGCAAGTCTAAAGTTTAGAGCTAGAAAAAATATAAAAATAGTTCATGAAACATCTTTGAGAAAAATTAAAATTTTCAAAAGGGTTTTATAAACAAATCATTCTATTTTAGATTTTACTTTCTAAGATAATTAAGACTTGAATAAAGTGAATATAATTATATTTTTCAAATTAAACTACATTTTTTAAAGTAATTATCTGAGTTTAATAAATTTATAGTAATGACATTTAATATAAGTTTAACTTACTTTTTTAGTGCTTTATAATCTTTTATAAAGTAAGAGTTAATGAGGATTAAATAGTTGTCTTTGAATTAATATTTAATCTTAAAAAATATATATTTGAGTTAACTTAAGTTAACTCAAATAGTATTGAAACTAAAAAATAATTCTCTTATTCATTGATGATTGATGATTGATATTTAAAATAATTTGTCAATCAGCAAGCATCAGCAGTGATTATATTAATAATATTATAATATTTAAATATTTTTTAATAATCATGAATAGGCTTGTAAAATACAAAGATAAACTAATAATACTAGGAATTAATTTTTATTTAAAATAAAAATTAATAATCAAAATAAGTTATTATATATAATAGTTTATTGTCTTATTAAAATTGATACTTTTAAAGTATCAACTCAAGCAATTAATTTCATCATAGATTTTATATTTTGTAGAAAACTTAACTAAGATTTCAAAATATTTATTCTTCAATAATACTTAAAATAAGTATAGTAAAAATACATGGCAATATCTAAGAATTAGTGAAGATATACCTACGGCAACTAAAACACATATTTTTAAAATTTTATATCCAAAAATAGTATATTTATATATTTTATTATACAATAAATAGCGCATTAATCGTTGCCATTTTAGACAAAAAAGTAAGATTGTAAATTTAATTAACAAGACTTGCTTATAGGTGTTTTTTGTGTTAGGGTCCAAGCTTATTTTTATTGATATAAAGGAGAATACAAATAAATATAAAAGTTTTTAAACAAGTTCATAAGCTAGTACAATAAACTAATAATATAGTCTATATTATTAGAAACTAGTTGCCAATAGATATTTACATAAAAGTCGAATCAATAAACTTGAATTAAATCTAAAAAAAATATTATTATGAATTGCCGTGATACTTATCATCATTATAAATGATATTTTTTATCAAAAAAATATCATTTATAATGATGATAAGTATTTTTTTAAAAATTATTTTTTAGTCGGATAAACTCAATTTAGTTGTTTAGATTTTTTTACTAAAATTAAACTGTAAATATTTATTTTAGGCCTAAAACTATTCAACTAAGTCTTAAATTAGAGAACCAAAAAACTAAAATTAATTTACGTAATACTTCTCTGTGCGGTTAAAAATCTACAATAGTTTTAAATCAATCAACTCTCCTTTTAATTAACTTCAATGTATTATTAATATTTTTTATTATTCCTTGGGTTAGTCTTTGGAAAAAATAGGTAATAATTTTCACAATCTTACTCCTCATTGTTACGCGGATTTATGGCTATATAGTATCGCCTAAACAATAATTATTGTTGTTGATCCGCCTGTTGTTAAATATTAAGTTTTGTTTTTTTATTTTTAACTTTTATATTACAGATTTAGTAATATTGCATTCCATTCTAATTTGAGGCATACTTTTGGACTATGAAAGATTTTTGCAGAAAAAATTGACATGATCTTAATCTAGGTATTTATTCTAATTTATATATTTTCCTTGTATTAAGTGTGCGTAATGGTTAGACTAGACTAGGAAAATTAATTATCTCTAAAACAAAAATTTGATCTCTTCAGACTCTTCTAGAAACTCTTCATTGGCTTGGCAAGATTTGCTCAGACAACATCGGGCTATTGCAGTCATCCGCACTAATGATTTAAATCTTGGCTTAGAAATGGCCAAAGCCGTGTCTGCTGGTGGAATTCGTCTAATTGAAATTACCTGGAATAGTGAAAGACCCGTCCACTTAATTCGCCAAATTTGCGAGCAATTACCTAACTGTACTATCGGAACAGGGACAGTTTTAAACCTTGAACAGCTACAAGAGGCGATTGCAGCTAAAGTTCAATTTTGCTTTACCCCCCATGTCAACCCTACATTAATTCAAACCGCCATTAACGCTGATATTCCTATGATTCCTGGCGCTTTATCTCCTACGGAAATTACCACCGCTTGGCAATTAGGAGCTAGTTGCGTTAAAGTCTTTCCTGTACAAGCGATAGGAGGAGTCTCTTATATTAAAGGGCTACAAGGTCCTTTGAGGTTTATTCCGCTCATTCCTACTGGTGGCGTAACCCTCGACAATGCTGCGGCCTTTATTAAAGCAGGGGCGATTGCAGTAGGATTATCGAGTCAGTTATTTCCTAAGAACGCTATTGATAATAAAAATTGGGAGGTCATAACTCAAAAAGCTCAAATATTGTTGCAACAACTAAAGCCTTTTTCTGCCGTCTAAAGAATTGCTGTTTCACCAGTTTTCTTTCAAAGATAATTACTAAAATTTTGGTAAATTTTTAGTAAAAGTTAGATAGAATAGAGAGTGTATAAAAGACTAGTATACCATAATATTTTTTATTTTATCCAAGATGAGTTTAATCTAAATTTATAGAGGAAAGGGAAAGCAGCAGATATTTTCTAGAAAAAGTCTTTGTTGAGGTCTGGTGTTATAAGTCCAGATTTTTTCTCGACCTTACCAAAGTATTTTGTTATTTATATGACTTCTATCAATAATTTAAACAGCATGCTAATTATTTCCCTGAATTTACATATTTAAAGAGTAATTTTTTATGGCTTATTATTTTAAATATGAACTATATTTAGTTATCAATAACTGAGGCTAATTATTTGATTTTAAGTAAATTTTAGACAATATAAAAACCAAAAATTTTGTTTCTGTGTTAGCAAAAGATAAAATTATAAATTTATTTAAAAACTGAATATGTATTAATCAATAACGCTTTTAAAACACCTATAGATAAGAACTTTAATTAATTATTTACTATCGACAAAAAATGAAGTAAAATTAGGTAAAAACAATTGGCAAAATTACACGCTGTAAACATTTTTTTATTTAAACGATTTACGATTAATATAAAAATATCTTTCAGATTAAACATTCAAGATATTGAAGTGTTTAAAACTTTTTTAGTTATCCTGAACCTGTTATTTAAAAATTAAAAATATAAAGATAAGGTTTTATGATTAATAATGAGCTTGTTGAAAGTTATATTTCTTACATAAATAACATTTATGCAGATTTTATGTTCACATTTAATTATGCCATATTTAAAGTTTTAATTTAATTAATATCTACGAACTTAAATATAAACTTAGTTTAATAAACGAGGGTTAAAATTAAACAGAAATTACCATCGCCTTTATTTTAAGCTAAATAGAAAAAGTCAGTATTTATGGATACTCTATTCAAGTTTTATTAAAGAAATATTTTCTAAAACTTGAATAGTGGTAGATAGATTTCGTATAGTGAAACAGAGCAATAAAGAGTTAGACTTCCAAAGAAAGTCTAAAAAGAGAAGGATAGAAAAACTAAAGAAAAAGAAAACACATGACTAAGATAACTCATAGCAAATATTCTTTACTAAAAAAAAATAATTATGAGCGATAAAAATAAATATAAGACAGAGAAGTTTTTAAAATATCCTCATTCTTAAGAAGAATACATCAAATAAAAGAGAAAATAAGAGATATTTTTTAATGTTAAATAACGAATAACGAGTGATGAGGCTTCCAAGAAATTTATAGAATAGACTGAAACTGCTCATCAATATTTTTCAAAGAGTTATCAGATAGTAGATGAATTAATGAAATTCAAATTTATTTTGACGATCTAACCTCCCAAGCAGTAGTAGAAGAGATTAATTTAAAAATTGAATTGATTACAAATATAAACACATGGCTTAAACTAACTTTGATAATTTTAGAAGGATAATTTTATAAAACCGATATTTTTTCCACCAACTTATTCAGACTTAATCTAGGAGAGCTAAAATTGCAAACTCATTGATTGAGTTCATTGTATTTGTATAAATACCTGGGTTCATGGAAAAAATTAGTTAACTTGTCTAAGTATAAATAGCAGTCAAGTATAACAAACGAATCAAAAGGTTCAAATTAGAATTGCTCTGATAAAAGAATTTAGCCGTAGTTTAGTTTAGCTCAACTACTTCTATCTTAATTAATTTGGTCAGACTAAGTCTTGAATTCCACTGACATTAGCCAACTCAAGATTAGGATAAGTGCGCTTAATTAAGCCCGTTAGCACCTTTCCTGGACCAACTTCAATACCGTGACTAATCTCTTCTTTACGCAATTGTAACATTGTCTCTCGCCAACGAACAGAACTGGTCATTTGTTGAGTTAAATGAGCCTTTAAGACTTTTCCTGACTGGGTAGGAGTAGGATCAACATTAGAAAGGACCGGAATTTGAGCATCAGTAAATTCATAAGCAGTCAATAATGTCTCAAATTCTTGAGCCACTGTTTTCATTAACGGAGAATGAAATGCCCCAGACACTTTAAGCGGAACGGTTCGTTTAACCTTAATCTGAGAGAGAACTTCCTTGACTGCTTCAGGAGTTCCCGAAATAACCACTTGTTGCTCACTATTATCGTTAGCTAATACGACACTAGGATTAGCTGCGATTACCTGCTCTAATTGACTTCGATCAAACTTTATCAAGGCGGCCATTTTTCCCCCGGAGACTGTATCCATTAATTGGGCACGACGTTGAACCAATTGTAATCCGGTAGTAAAATCGAACACTCTCGCTGCATACAAAGCCGAATACTCCCCTAAGCTATGCCCTGCCACCAAATTTGGTGTTTGACCTTTCTCTCGAAGTAAATCGCCTAAAATGCTTTCAATCACATACAAACAAGGCTGAGTATAGAGAGTACGAGATAATTCTTCCTCATCTCCCTGACATTTTTCCAACACAGACCAACCCAGAATCCGCTGTGCCTGTTCAAATCTAGTTTTGCCGACGAAAGTCTCTTGTAAATCTACTCCCATCCCAATGGTTTGTGATCCTTGTCCTGGAAATACCCACGCTATTTTCATTTGTTATTATCAATAAATCTTCGAAAATTAATTAAAGGTGATTAAATACCCCAGCGAAAAATCACTGCACCCCAGGTTAAACCGGCCCCAAAGCCAGAACTAGCGATTACATCCCCCGTTTTAATTTTCCCGTCTCTGACAGCTTCATCGAGAGCAATGGGGATGGATGCGGCTGACGTGTTACCGTATTCTTCTAGGTTAGCAATGACCTTTTCTGAGGGAATCTTGAGCCGTTGAGCCACCGCACACATGATACGCTGATTGGCTTGGTGTAGTATCAGCCAGTCAATATCGTCTCTGGAAATGTTAGCATGAAATAAGGCCCTTTCGATAACTTCTGGCACTTTAGCTACAGCAAAACGGTAAACTTCTCGTCCGTTCATAGTGATAGGATGGTAAGTTCCTTGACTAATAGTTATCTCATCTTTAAGGGTTTTCTCTTGTCCTCCGTAAGAAAGATTAAGAGAATGATGTTGCCGTCCATCACTATACATATCAAACCCTAACAAGCGATCTTCATGAAGATTTGCTTGACAAACTACTGCGCCTGCCCCATCGCCAAAGAGAACACAGGTGTTACGATCTGACCAGTCTATCCAACGGGAAAGGATATCAGCCCCAATCACTACCACTCGTTGGTAAACCCCAGTCCGAATAAATTGAGCGGCCGTGATTAAGGCAAAAACAAAGCCCGAACACGCCGCTGTCAAATCAAAAGCTACCGCATTATAAGCTCCTAATAATTGTTGTACCTTAGCCGCACTTCCGAATAAGTCATCAGGGGTAGAAGTCGCTAAGATAATTAAATCAATATCTTTGGGAGTCAGACCAGCCATAGCAATTGCTTCTTGAGCTGCTTGAGCCGAGATATCACTAAGGGATGTATCTGGCGAAGCTAAATGCCGATGGCTGATTCCGGTACGTGTCCGAATCCACTCATCGGAGGTATCAACAAGACGCCCAAGGTCATCATTAGTAATCACCTGGGTTGGTGTGAATGAACCACAGCCCGTAATTGCAATTTTAGCTCCTGATGCGTTCAATAATTTTCTCCTTGGGTCTCCCTGAAATATTCTTGATTATCGGGGAGAAGACTCCCCTAAAAGTCTTTTATTGTCAGTATCACGGGTTACTGTTGACTATGTCTGAGCTATCCACTATTTTACCGAGGTAAGTAGACTTATCAGCTTGAATACGCTCAATAACTCGGTTATCAATGGCTTCTTTTGCCAAGCGGATCGCATTAAAAATTGATGGAGCTTGAGAGCTACCATGACTAACAATACAAATCCCGGCAACTCCAAACAATAATGCACCCCCCTGTTCAGCATGATCGATACGCTGTTTCAGCTTCTTCAGGTTTGGCTTAAGGATTTGACCGCCGATTTTTCCACGCCATCCTTGAGGTAATTCCTCGCGCATAATTTGTAGGAGAATTTCTCCAACAGCTTCTGCAAATTTGAGCAGAACGTTCCCAACAAAACCATCACAGACGATCACGTCAAACTGTCCCGAGAGGACATCTCTTCCTTCAGCATTACCGACAAAGGGGATTTCTTTATTTTTTTCTAATAATTCATAAGTCTTTAAAGCTAAATCATTGCCCTTGCTAGATTCCTCGCCGATATTGAGTAAACCAACCTTGGGTTGTTCAACTCCTATTACATATTGGCTATAAATAGTCCCCATAAGGGCAAATTGTTCTAAATATTTGGGACGACAATCCACATTAGCCCCTACATCTAAAATAATCACGGATTTACCCGCTATTAGGGTGGGAAAGACAGCCCCAATTGCGGGACGATCAATGCCTTTGATGCGGCCTAAACGGAGAGAAGCTGCCGCCATGGCAGCCCCTGAATGTCCCGCTGAAACCACCGCATCAGCGCGATTTTGTTTAACCAAATCCATAACTACGTTAATGGATGCCTTAGGTTTACGTCTAAGTCCCTTAAGTCCTTCATCCATAGAGATCGCCCCATCGGCCTCGACAATTTCGATATTAGGGGCATGGACATGGTGTTTTAGGGAGTTTTGGATTTGTTGGTGATCGCCCACCAACAAAACAGTCACACCCAGCTCTTCGGAAGCTCGGATCGCTCCAGCGACGATTTCACCAGGGGCGTGATCCCCTCCCATAGCGTCTACTGCAATTCTTACGGGGGTTGCTGCCATTGAATCAAAGTGATAGAAACCTTCAAAATTTTAACAGAAGCCCTGAAAAATCCGAACAGAAAGAATTCGCAATTTCACAACAGGCTAAACAAATAATGATAAAAAAAGAAAGATCAAGAAAATTAACATTATCCAGATTATCGCATGACGTGAGGTGATTTCAGAATGCAAGAACTATTCGGTTTAGCTATTGCTAATTTGTTGATAAATGTTTTGAGGCCTAACCCAGAATCGTTGCAACCAATCATGGTGGCTGCCTGGCAACAGGCAAAAATTTTTGATGTTCCCACCACTCCTGATCCTATAGTAGAAAAAATTGTGGACGACTATCTCCAAAACATCACAGCCCTAGGTTTCTCTCTAGACAGACAAGGGGTTTGGATTCAATCAGATTGGGCTTATCTAGGACAACATCAGTCTAACCTTCCTTTGTCTGCCGCGTCTCTGACTAAAATTGCCACCTCTATTGCTGCCTTGGAAACTTGGGAAACAGATCATCGTTTTGAAACTCGAATTTATACGGTAGGTTCTCTCAAAAATGGAGTCTTAACAGGAGATTTGGTAATTCAAGGAAACGGTGATCCTTTATTTGTTTGGGAAGAAGCAATTACACTGGGTAATTACTTAAACAAATTAGAAATTCGTAAAGTCATAGGTAATTTAATTATTGTTGACAATTTTTCGATGAATTTTAGCTTTAATCCACAAACCTCAGGGGAACTGCTCAAAGTAGGCTTAGATAAATCTCGTTGGCGTAGAATTGTTGAACAAAAGTATCAAAACTTCCTTCCTAATACTCCTCGTCCCCAAGTAACAATCATGGGGGAGGTTCAAGTTCAATCTAATCTCCCAGAAGGTTCTCAATTACTAATCCTTCATCAGTCTTTAACTTTGGCTGAACTCCTCAAGCAAATGAATCTTTACAGTAATAATGCCATGGCTGAGAGCCTAGCACAATCGGTGGGAGGAGCAAAGATAGTAGCTCAGAAAGCTGCCAGAGCGGCTAATGTTCCTTTCGAAGAAATTCAATTAATTAATGGATCCGGATTAGGACTCGAAAACCGCATTTCTCCTCAAGCATCTGTGGCTATGTTAATTGGTATTCAGAAGAAGTTGGCAGGAAATCTCATGAATGTTACAGATATTTTCCCAATGGCTGGACGAGACACCACTGGAACGGTAAAATGGCGCAATCTTCCAGATGGGGTGGCAATTAAAACGGGAACCTTGGCTCAAGTAAGTGCCTTAGCAGGGGTGATATCTACGAAAGAACGGGGTCAAGTTTGGTTTTCTATCATTAATCATGGCTACAATATTGATCGCTTTCGAGTTGAACAAGATCAATTATTACAGCGGTTAGCTGATCATTGGCAACTGACTAATGTTTCATCAACTCAGCAAACTCAACCCTATTTAGGCGATCCTCAACGTAATAAGTTAAAAGCCAAAAGTTAAATTTTTAGGCTCAATGACTTTTATATCTAGTAAAAATTAAACAAATAATCGGGTTAAGCTACTTAAGAAGATCTACTTGTGTCGAAATAGAAATAATCTACAACCTGTCAATCCATATACTTGTTACCTGACCTTCGATAAATTTCTAGAACAAACAGGTTTTGTCTATTCTAGAAATTTATTAGAAGCCTCATTACTCATTTTGAAGTGGTTAAAATCTATCTTATTTCGTCTTTATACTTAATGTCTTTTTCCTAAGCAATAGGAATATTTTTTGAGCATATTATATCTTTTGTCGTAACTCAATCCCTATTTTTGTTTGATTAAAGGATATTTATCCTACAGCTCTTTTAATAAATTTTTTTTATCTAGTATTTAAAAATAATTAAACTATTTTTAGTTGTTTAGTTTTTTCAAATTGTATTTATGTTTAGGTTCGACAATCTCCTTCTAAATTAGGTTGTAAAACTTTCTTTTAATAAATAGATTTAACTTTAACTTAAGTAACTTTTTGTCTAAAAAAAACAAGGCACACGACTAGGAGAGGGGAATCCTTCTTAGGATCTCGAACTCCAGAAAAAATATAGACGGTCGAGTGCCCTTAACACATTATTATTCGTCGTCTTCTTTGTCTTGGGGATAGATAAAGGTAGAACGTCCTGAAAGGAGTGATTTACCTAAAGACAAAGCTTTTTGGGCTTCTTTGGCTGCTTGTTTTTTCCAATGTGCTTTGCGTTGATCGCGCTTGAGATTAGAGGTTTTCTTTTTTGGAACTGCCATAGTTCGTGATTATTGAGTGAGAAATTTAGACAACCTTCTTATTCTAATCGGTCTGGTCTAAATTTGTCTGGTTAACAAAAATTGAGTAATGTAAGTTTTAATATTGAGTGAAGTTATAGGGGTCTTGAAAAATTCTTGAGCAATGGACATGAGCACTAATTATTGTCAGCATTAACTACCGTTACAAGCTTGTGAAGCCAGTGCTTAAATTCTCTATCGAGTTAATTAATGCGGAGATTCCCAATACTTAATTAGTCTTATTAACGGACATCGCCCCTAAACTAGGATAGGATCTTACTTATGATAAGACAGGCAATATCAGTCAATAATTAGAAAATTAGCCATATTAACTCAAGTTAAATTGTTTTTTTAGAGTTATAGAGTTGGTTATCATGGAAAGGATTATTTAATTTCCATCAACAGCTATCCTGAAACAACTTTGAAGATACGCTCACTATTGGAACAATTAATTGCGACTTAAAACCCAAGGACTACTGATTATTCTTAAGCTTATTTAAACTGACGAAAATTGAGTACTTTAAAAACGGGTAATCGCCTTATTAAAATAGAAAAGAGCTACCTTGCTTTAACTAATTTAGATATTTATTTTTCAAAACGTCTTCTATGGGAAGTCCTCACATTCTCTTCAGACTCTCCAGAGAGACTTCCATTGTTATTAGTCACAATTCAGCAGCTAACTATTTGTCTATATTGCCTGAAGCATTGATCACCCTTATACTATTCACCGTATCCTCGGAGTCAGTTCAAAGATATGTCAAAAGAAAAGTTCGTTCGGCTTTCCTTTGCCCATCTTAACTACGTCCTCCTCTTCCTATGTTTGTTGTCCTACATCCTAATCCATCCCCAAAAACTAAATTGAAGAGATAAACAATAGTTTTGGTTGATATAATTGATGTTCTTTCTACTAAGATTGTTGATTTTTATACAGTTCAATCTCTATGGAATTCTGTCTAAAAAGAATGATTTTTTTTAAGGACAAAGTTCACCCTCAAAACGATTTATAAAAATCGTTATATTCTAAATGCTACTAAAGTTTTGGTTGGCATTAATCGAGTATCACAGTTCAATAAGTACATTGAAGTTGCTCATGAAATTAAGCCTAATACTCCCGTTTATAAAAAAGATATGGAAAAGATTACCCAATGAAGTTTAGGAATTGTGGAATCCGCCTATCCCTGGGAAATTAAAGCAAATTTTCAGTGGGGTGTGATCGTGGCGACCCAATTAGTTCGACCTAATCGTTGTAATCTATATCACACTACCCAGAAATCAATTACATAGTTACAAAGTAAACTACAGTAAGCTATCCATAAGGGAAGAACTGTTAAATTGATTCTAACGTGGAAATGAGGAGCTCTAGATAAATTCAATCTATATATTGTTTTTTGTGTATATTCCAGTATAAATTATATAAATAATTGTTCTTGAATCTAAGATTTTTATGCTCAAATCGCTTATGTTTTCTATAGTTATATTGGGTTGTTATGAACTAATATCATAATCATAATTATAGTCATTGATTGTAACAGTGGAAACTTAACAAATTAGCTATTAGTTGGCTATAGTAATGAGGAATTTAAACACAAGTGATCAATTTTATTAAAGAAAGCAAAGTGTATGCTACCGACTATATCATACACTTTTTTACTAAACACTAGATGTCAGTCTGTCTTAAAATTCAGCTAATAGAATTGAGAGAGCAAAAACTATCAAAGTTTACTTATGACCTAAAAATTTCATCCATAAACAAAATAAAAGTATAAATGTTATTTCTGAGTTCAGGAATATGAAAAGTTTAAAAAATTACGGACTGGGTAGTACTATGACAAAATATAAATTGCTTAAGTAATAAAGATACAAAGTATTGTTGTAATGTTTATTTATGACTACCAACTTAACATACTAGTAGATGATGAAATTTATAATATTTTTTCCTTATTTTCGCTGAAAATTACAGAAAAATGACTATTTATTAATAGTCATTTAAATAGTTAAATATGTCTGGAAAAACCAGATTCTATTTGTAAATTTTAGAGACACAGAGCCAGTAAAAAGAAGTAGAAAGGAAGATAAATGGGATAGACAAGAATTATCTTATTTATCTTCCTTTAATGCCTATCATTGTTTTCCATATTTCAACTAATTTCGTCGAATTTGAATACAACACCATTCTTGTTGTTGGCAAAGAGCAGTCACAACCCAACCATACTGTTCGAGGATATCAACAATAACTTGAGATTTATCAAGTAAAATGCCACTGAGAATGCCCCAAGCCCTAGGTTTAGCTAAAGCCGTGAGTTGAGGAATGAGCTCAATAATAACTTCGGCTAGAATGTTACATAAAATACCGTCTACGCCTTCGGGAACTAAATTTAAAATTTCTTGAACACTACCTTGGTTAATAACTAAAATAGACGGATGAATTTGATTGAGATAGCGGTTATGACGGATAGCATTTATTGCCAAGGGGTCGATATCCACGGCATAAAGCTTAGCTGCTCCCAGCAAGATCGCCCCAATCGAGAGAATACCAGATCCAGATCCAATATCAGCAACAATGGTTTCCCCGGTTAAGTCTGACAAGCACATCTCTAAAGATTCTAGACATAATTGCGTAGTAGCATGGGTTCCTGTACCAAAAACTGCTCCTGGATCAAGGCGTAGAATGAAGCGATCACTTTCTTGGGGAGGGGTTAACCAAGCCGGATAAATCAGAAAGTGATCACCTACCTTTGTGGGTTGCCAATATTTTTTCCAGCTACTAGCCCAGTCTTCTTCATCAATTAACTTCCAACTGGTTAATGGTGGAGGAAATCCTGAAAGCAAAGCATCCTGTTGTAGATATAGGGATAGGGCGGCTAAATCCGGAGAAACTTTTTGTAATTCAGGAATATAAGCATAAATTAAATAGGATTTTCCCTTAATATTTCTAGCGGTGCCCGAACAGCCAAATTGATCTAACCTCCAAAAAATAGACTCTTCTAAATTTGGGTGACAAAGGATGCTAATTTCCCACCAGATCATTGACATTAAAGATTTAAGTTAGTGACTGAGAAATAGTAAATTATCAATATCTTAAGCGTTAGTAGAGGATTTTCGACCAAAACGAAAATCTTCTATGGAGAATGTCAACACTATAACTTAACCGTGTAAGCATCCCGAATGCCAGCTACTTTAGTAATTTCTGTCAGTAACCCATCAGGAAGGGGATCATCAAGACTCAAAGCCATCACCGCATCCCCACGAACAATTTTTCGTCCTACTTGCATACTGGCAATATTAACATTAAAACTACCAAGCAGAGAACCAATTTTACCGATAATCCCTGGCAGATCGCGGTGTACAGTGAATAACATATAGTTACTGGGGGGAACGTTAATTGGGAAACCATCCACATCAGTAATCCGAATTTCTCCGTCACTGAGTAATGCCCCTGTTACGGAATGTTCTCCCATTGATCCTTGGGCTGCTAAATGGAGAGAACCAGAATAATCCCGAATCGTTGCATCACGGGTTTCAATGATTCTGATTCCTCGTTCTTTTGCTTCGATGGCTGCATTAACATAATTAACTCGTTCGCGTAGAGCTCGAGATAGCAGCCCTTTTATAGAAGCAATGATAAGGGGCTGACTTTTATTGGTTGCTAATTCTCCTTGAAGTCTTACTGTTAACCGTTCAATGCGTCCTCCTGCCAATTGTCCGGCCAAATTTCCTAAGGTTTCAGCCAGTTGTAAGTAGGGGCGTAATTTTTCCATGACATCAGGAGTCAGTCCAGGAATATTAACGGCTGAACGGGCAGGTAATCCTAACAACACATCTCGAATTTGCTCAGCTACATCAATGGACACATTCACCTGTGCTTCCGCGGTGGAAGCTCCCAAATGAGGGGTTAAAAGCACATTATCAAACTTTCGTAGTTCAGATTCTCCGAGGGGTTCTTCTTCAAAGACATCTAAGGCGGCTCCAGCAATTTTTTTATTGGCAATCGCCTCAACCAAGGCAGGCTCATCGATAATTCCCCCGCGAGCACAATTAATCAAGCGAGCTGTGGATTTCATTTTATTTAAGGCTTCTGTAGAAATTAAATGAGCAGTTTCTGAAGTTTTAGGGATATGGAGAGTAATATAATCGGATTGAGCAAAAAGTAAATCCAGATCTACCAGAGTGCAACCCAATTGATCGGCGCGTTCTTTAGAAATAAAAGGATCAAATGCCAATAATTTCATGCCCATGGATTTAGCGACATTAGCCACATGGGAACCAATTTTCCCTAACCCCACAACCCCTAAGGTTTTTTTGTAAACTTCAGCCCCAATAAACCTTTTTCGATCCCATTTCTTAGCTTTAACCGACCGATTCGCTTCGGGAATGTGTCGAGATAGAGATAACATCATAGCTAAGGCGTGTTCAGCGGCTGCGATAGTATTCCCTTCTGGGGAGTTAACTACCACAATGCCTTGACGAGTAGCTGCCTTAACATCGATATTATCAACGCCAACCCCGGCGCGTCCGATGATTTTGAGTTGGATTCCTGCTTCAATAATGGCTTGGGTGACTTGGGTTCCTGAACGAAGCATTAAGGCATTATACTCAGGAATGATTCTGACCAATTCTTCTGGAGAAAGTCCGGTTTTGATATCTACTTGCGCCACTTGAGACAAGATATCAATTCCTGCCGTGTCAATGGTATCGGATACAAGAACTTTTGCCATGGTTACTCTTATCTAGATCGCAGTTATTGGTGATGTTTGTTTAGTGTCTTATTGCAGTAGCTTATTGCTACCACGAACCTAAACTATAAAACCTTTTAAGTCCAAGGTTTCATGAATTGATGTTTATTCTGTAAGGATTCAGCAGTTACCTTCAGGTGACTTCCTTGCCTAACCTTATTTTCATTATTTCATCTCATTTACCATACCTCATTACTTGATTTACTCACTCAATTTTTAATACAAAATTCACCGAATAACACACGCAACGCAAAGTTCCCCTTTTTATAAAATTAGAGATGTCGTGCAAGTCAGATAGTTGATTTGCTATCTTTAGCAACTTATGCTGTGTCCTTCAAGGGTTGACGGTTGACTGTGATTTCTTTGAGGCTCCATGTTTTTATTTGTCTCCCAGTTGATTTTACGCTGGTTATCAAGTAATTTATTTCATGGCATCGAAAAATTACATTTAGACGTCTCTTCAGTCACTTTAACTACTAAATTTTTAATCTTCTTTCAGGCGACTTCAAATTATCGCTTTTAATTCTTAATGCTTAATTCTTAATTTTTTTAATCTTTGTTTAGTCTTTAAATTAAGTTTTACGTCTTTCTTAAATTTTCTACTTTTTTATCTCTTATATTTATTTATTGATTTATTTATAAAATGTTTTAGAAGTTTATCACCAAAATTAATGATGTTTTTAAAACTTTTTTAATCTAGTTTTTACAACTCGTATAATTGGGATAATTTCGTTTGCTTTTTATAAGAAAGCTTTGATAGCCTAGTTTCTTGAAGTTATAAATTAATAAATAAGATAAAATATTTATATTATATACCCATCAAGTATTGACTAAAATAAATAGTAAAAAATAAAGTAGATTATCAAATAAAGAAATAGCCATCAAACCAGTATTTACATTTTTTATATCCTTTGTGTTCGTGTACGTTTTTATAAGTCTTCGTCTCTGTGAGTAATTTCTGCTAAACTTTGCTGGTTATATAATTCCTGTAAGGTCTGATGTTTGTCTCGACGGGAAGGAATGCGGTATTTTTTGCTTTCTAACTTAGGTTCGTAATGTTTCTGTCCCGAAGTTTTAATTTTTAACTTCAAATTCGATTCTTGCTCTCCTATTTTGTTTCTAATTTCTTTTCTGTCAATAGCTTCTTTTAGAAAAGTTAAATAATGTTCGTATCGTTCCCAATCATCATTAATTATACAATCAGGTTCTCCCCGATGTAAACAGTCGTTAAATTGACAGTTACCTGTCTTAAGTTGCCGCTTTGTTTCAGGAAAATATAAAACTAATTCCTGTGGACAACAGTCAATATCAGGTTGATTAAAGCCAGGAGTATCTGCCAAAAGTCCTCCTCCTGGAAGTTCGAACAATTCGACATGACGGGTAGTATGACGACCTTTGTGGAGTTTGCCTGAAACCTTGCTTACTCTTTGGTAAACTTCTGGAATTAAAATGTTAATTAAACTAGATTTACCGACCCCTGACGGCCCTGCCAGGATAGTTATCTTGCCTTGTAGACGAGTGTTTAAGTCCTCTAAACCCTGATAATCTATTAGACTAACAAAAGAAGGATTATAGCCCCATTGTTCAATACGTTTTTGCCATTTTTTCCGGTTCTCTTCGACGATTAAATCTAACTTGTTTAAACACAAACATAAGGATAAAGATGTTGATTCGGCTTTCACTAAAAACCGACTTAATTGCCAGGGATCGAGGGGAGGATTTTCTAAAGCAAATACTACGAGTATTTGATCAGCATTGGCTACAGGTGGCCTGGAAAGTTCTGTTTTGCGAGGAAGAACTTGAGCGATCACTCCCTGTCTATCTTGATAGTCGGGTTCTTCGATGACCACACGATCGCCTACCATCACCTTTTGTCCAACTTTCATTAAACGAGTGCGTCTGGTACATAATAAGTCGAAAGATGATTCATAATTAACTACTTCAGATAGCTGATCTAAGCGAACTTGATAGAAATTTGCTTGCACGGCAATCACTGTCCCCAAAGGTCGAGATAAAGTCGAATGAGGATTAACATGACGATAAATAGAATTACTCACAAAATAATAGACTATAAATAATGACTCACCCTAGAGACGATATACTTTCAAGGAAAAAAAGTCCTGACGATCTTCAATGGTTTTAATATGATAGCCTTCTATGGTCAGACTATCAGGGACTTGTTCAATAGGTTCCCCTGGATCAAGCCATACTTCTAGTAATAAACCAGGGGACATCTGTTGTAATTTTAGTTTAGTGCGAACAAAGTTAATGGGACATGGAGTTCCTCGCAAATCGAGTAAAGGAATCTCGGTAGTTGTTTGATTCATTTTTAGAATACCCCCGTTGGACATTCATTCATCACCTTTTGCTTTTCTGATAAGCTGAGTTGGATATTAGACCATTAAATTTTGCAAAAATCATGACTCCTAATTCCCAACTTTCAACACCGAACTCAGATTAATGAGTCTATTTATGAAATAAGCTACCTAAGAAGCTTTCTAAACTACCCTTACCATGACTTTTACCTTTAATGTGTGCTAGTTGCTCGAGAAGTTCTCGTTCTTCCGTATTAATGCGGGTAGGAATTGAGATTTTCACAGTAATCAAATGATCTCCTCTAATGGAAGAGTTGCCTAATTTAGGAACCCCTAGATCTTCAAGCATCAGTTCTGTGTTAGGTTGAACTCCAGCGGGAATTTTTAAGTCCTGGAGACCATCAACAGTATTTATCTTGAGAGTACAACCTAGAATCGCTTGTAGATAACTGATAGTAATTTCTGAGTGAATATTCATTCCCTCACGAGTGAACTCCTTATCGGCTTCTACGAACAGGTAGACATAGAGATCGCCTGAGGTTCCTCCTCGCTTTCCTGCATCCCCTTCTTTAGCCACCCGTAGACGGGTTCCGTTATCAACACCAGCAGGGATCGTAATTTTGAGTTTTTTTGTTTCTTGTTTGCGTCCACTGCCCCCGCAAGCCTCACATTTTTCTTCAATAACTTCTCCGGACCCGTTACAAGTAGGACAGCCCGAGACTTGAGCAAAACTTCCAAAAGGGGTACGGGTTGCCCTTCGGACCTGGCCTTGCCCGTCACAGGTGGGACAGCTTCGAGGTACAGTTCCTGGTTTAGCTCCGCTACCATTACAAACTTGACAGGTTTCTAGATGGGGAATGTGAATTTCTTTTTCGCCTCCAAATATTGCCTCACTAAAACCGAGTTTTAAATCAAGTCGGAGATCATCTCCTCTGCTAGAACCACCACCGCCACGACGGGTTGTTCCGGTTCCTACTCCACCAAAACCACTAAAAATAGTTTCAAAAATATCAGCGAAGCCCCCTATATCACCATGGTCAAACCCGGCGGCTCCGGCACCACTGACTCCGGCTTCCCCGAATTGATCATATCTGGCACGAGTCTCTGGTTCTGATAGGACTTCGTAAGCGCGGTTAATCTCTTTGAAACGTTCTTCTGCCGCCGATTCTTTATTGATGTCGGGATGGTATTGGCGTGCTAGACGGCGATAGGCACGTTTAATTTCTTCTTTCTTGGCATTACGGGAGACACCAAGGATTTCGTAGTAGTCACCTGACATAGGGCATTGATCGTAATTATTGGGCTATTAAGTTTAGAGATAGGCTTGATTTTTACTTTAGCAAACTATCGTCAAGAAAACATCACCAGGTTTGGGTCTTCAGGTTTTAAGGGTCTGCAGGCTGAAGATTCAGAGTTTTGTTTTTTGACTCCTTACACACATCAGTTTAATGTTTTGTTAGGAAAAATTTTTAACAATTGATTTGTCATAACACCAAAAATATATAGAATAAAGCTAAAAACTCTTATCAGGTCACTTTCCCTGAGGTTCTAAAGCTGCTTTAGGATACACAATTCTTTGATGATGGAATTGCTGCCAAACTTTAACAAACACTTCAGCAATGATAGGTAGCTCCTCATATTTAATTCCTGAATCCTTCAATTGATTATCTCGCCATCGAGCTTTAAAAATTTTATGGATCATGGACAAAGCAGTTTCTGGGGTAGTTTCTTTCAAAGATCGTAAAGCCGCTTCACAGCCATCCGCCAACATTACAATCCCTGTTTCTCGTGACTGAGGAATGGGACCCTCATAGCGAAACTCTTCTTCACAAATTATTTTTTCTCCGTCTTTTTCTGCCTGTTGTTTAGCCTGATAATAAAAATAGGAAATTAACAACTTTCCTTGGTGTTCAGGAATAAAGTCACGAATCACTCGTGGCAAACCGTACTTACGAGCCATGACTAACCCTTCGGCAACGTGCTTTTTTATGATTTCCACACTTTGCCAAGGATCATTAATTTCATCGTGTTTATTAGGCGCACCCATTTGATTTTCAATGAATCCCAAAGGGTCGTGCATTTTCCCAATATCGTGATACAGCGTTCCCGTCCTCACCAACTCGACATTACAATGTAGTTCTCTAGCAGCTGCTTCGGCCAAACAAGCTACAAATAGGGTATGTTGAAATGTTCCCGGCGTTTCGGTCGATAATCGTTTGAGCAAAGGGCAATTAGGGTTAGCCAATTCTACTAACCGAATGGGAGTCACCAAATCAAACAAACGTTCTAGATAAGGAGAAATTCCTAAAGCCATGACACTCCAAAGAAACCCAGATAGACCATAAACAATTGCTCCTGGCAACACTGCTGACCAAATTGTCCCCTCCACCGGTGCGATAATTAGGTAAATGAGAAAGTAAAGGCCTCCTTCAACAATGCCAACCCCTCCTCCTAGACGGGCTAATTCATCTCGTGAACGGAGTCTTCCAGCCATCACCCCTGCCAATAAGCCTCCTGCAGTTCCTGCTAAAACGTAACTCCAATTCACTGTTCCTGCAGTAAATGTCGATAAACCACTTAATAATAAAACTTGAGTAACTGCTAAGGTAGGGCCATAGAAACTACTTGTTAGTAATCCGATAGCCTGTAGATTAGTATAACCAAGATTAAAAATTGCCAGAAAGGGGGTACTTAAGCTTAATAAACAGAGTAAAAAATGATCTCGGCGACGCATTGGACGATGAACATTCCGAGTCACCATACAAAAAACTGTTACTCCCCCTGCTACTAGAATCACAGAAATTCCTAATCCTAACCAATTGATGCCCCGGCGACTTAACCCAAAGCTGTCGAGTAAGATAAAATCTGCTTGGCTGATCGTTTCATTGGCTTTGACAATGACATCTCCCTCTTGAACTTCAACAATTACCGGTTCTACGGCTTGAGCCGCTTGTTCAGCTTGTCTCTTAGTTTCTTCCCTATCTACCGTTAAATTATGTCGATTTTGAAATACAGACATGAGCAGTTTTTGCCCCATTATCTTGCTAGACAAAGATATTGACGGATCAAATTGTATTTTGAGAATATCTTGTAAAAGATTATTGGGCATTCCGGCCGGAATGCCTTGAATCAAAATTTTTTCAGTGGTGTTGAGTAGTGCTTTTTGAGTATTTTTCCAAGTAGATTCATCTAAATTGAGAAAGCCAACAGCTATTTCTAGTGATAGGTAAGGACTTCTAACGCCAGCTAAAATTGATTTAGCCTTACTATACCGTTGACGAGCTTGGCTCATCTTTTCTAAAAAGGTTTGGAATTCTGTTCCTGTAGTGGTTTGCCGATAGTCTTTAAGCTCAGTTAAGACTTTTTTAAAATCGGGAGATAATTCGGATATTTTCTCAGAGAAGTTGTCAATATTATTAGGAATTAACTGGGACTTAGCCACATTTAAAACTTTTTGCCAGTCTTGTTCAGAAAAAGATCGTAAATTTTGTTGGGTGGGCAAGGGAAGCTGTTGAATACTAGCTACAGGAAAAGGATTACTTATGTTTCGTAATTGTTGCATACTGACTAGCGCTTCTTTCACAGTCAATTCTAGCTGACTGGTTAATTTAACATCCCGTTGTAATACAGGAATGATCCCGGTTCGAACTTCTTTTCGTTTTTTCTCAGTAGTTTTGATATCTTCAAAAGTTCCGTCCTCAGGAGCAATAATGGTTACTGGAGAAACAGTTCCCACAGCTAGTTTTGGTTGATTGTAGAAACGATAACTAATTACACTAGTCAAGGATATAATCGCTAAACCCCACATCATGGGTGGGTGAATTTTTCTCAAGGATGATGAGCTATGCAATTTTTGAAAAAAATTAGGAGCATGCTTTGACTGGGACTTGTGGGGCATAGGTGAAGCATCAATATTCCTCAAAAGCGAAAAACTAAAATTTCGGTAGTTTTTACGCCATTTATCTAGGCTTTGGGTTAAATGAAGCTTTTTCATCGTATGTGAGGTCGCTGAAAAGATATTAGGAGCGTAATAGAGAGCCCTAAGAAATACGCCACTAAATTAAACTAGGGTAGATCTACCTTGAAATTCGGCAATGATAAAACAATCTCAATTGAATCACCGACGTCTTTAACTACTTTACTGTTTCTCTCTGGAAATGGATTTGCTTTTAGGTATTATGACTCTTCTAGAATAGCTGTAAAAAAATTACACATAAACAAAAGATAAAGGTCTCACTTCGCAAGGCTTCCAAGATTACAAAAACTTTATTTTTATATAGATTGGGTTTTTGGAGTTTATAGAATATAATTGGGTTAAGATTTTTGGAAGTTGTTAGCTACTAGTTTATTATAGTCTTCTTTAGAAGAGCCAATATTCTTTTTGGGAAATGAATTTCACAGAATAGGTGTTTGTGCCTGACCCAAGGCGGGTTAATGACACTAATGTTAAAGTTGAGCTAAACTTTACTTCGAGAGTTGCTCCCGGTCCACATTGCCCATGGGCTAGGAATGATGTGGTTAATTAGAAGAATAGCGAGATAACTATTGGATGCTCCGGCTAATGTTCTTAGTAAGGCGATAACAACCTGAGATTAAGTTTGAGTGGCTTTAAGAACCTCAACTTAAAAATCTTTTGGTGTAACTGTAAAACAATTAATTGTTAAGGGTAAAGCTGATTGTTCTAGAAGAATTGTTTGATGAAAATAGTCAATTAATTGACGTCTTAGGGGAGTTCTCAGTTACAAAAAAAACTCTACTTATTTTAAGGAGTCTCTCAAACGAGAATTAGCTTGATTGTGATAATAGGTTAGTTGTTGAGAAAGTATACTCTTAATCTCGAGGTTTTATGTCGAAATAAGGGCAATTAATTCTACAAAAACCTCATTTTTTGTAGTGTCTCTGGAGATAGTTGCCATTTGACAACTAAGCTATGTAATTGCTTCCCTAATAGACTAGGAGCGTCATAGAAAAAGACCATCAAGGGTAACTTACCCAATACGAGTTACCCTGTGTTAGGTGACTTACAATTAATTATTGGTCAAAAAAGTTTGCTTACCGGTAATTGCTGACCAATCTTCAGATGATATCCTTCCCTTTTGGGTCAACCGCTTTGTTATCGCTTGACTTTGAAAAAGCCGCCAAGGATGTCATGGGGAAGGATGGCTAATATTTATCCCAATCAAACTCTCCATAAAGGTCCCTTCAAAACGATTTAAGAGTGAGTAACGCATTTTCGATAATTGATCAATAAACTCTAAATATTTAATTAATTACACTATTTGAGTATATTGAATAATAAATTTATCCTAGGTTAGACTATTAATATAAATTTTTTTAGAACTTCCTAAAGCGTGATTTGAATAGCTAACGTGGTAACGAAAGGATTAAAGTGTAGGTGTAGATAAAGATGAGGTGTGGGGTATAAGGTATAGTGGCAATATTCCCAACTTCAAAAAATTAAATTGAGAGCAGAGACAGCTATTAATAAGTGGAAGTCTAAATCGTGAGGTTTACAAATCACCGTATTTACGGCAGGTGAGGATATAAAACTAGACGTAAGTAAGACCCAAGAACATCACTTTAGATCGATACATTGGGTCTATTGGTTCTATACTTAGTAAAAGTCAGTCGTTTTTTCGGGATTAACGACTTGTTCTTTAAACACTTTCCCCGCAGAGAAAGCAGGAACGGTGGTGGCAGGAATGGTGATAGATTGTCCAGTTTGAGGATTCATCCCTTTGCGTTCTTTGCGATCTCTTGGTTCAAAAGTTCCAAACCCAACTAAGACAACTTTATCTCCTGAAGCGACCGTTTCCATGATGGTTTCTGTGAGCGCATCCAGAATATGACTCGTATCTTTTTTGGTCATGCGAGTCTTGGCAGCGATCATGTTGACTAGATCTTCTTTATTCATCGTTACTTTATTGACAATTCTGACTGAGGCTGATTATAACTGAATAATTGCTCTGAGATCACAATATAAAGGATAAAAACAACGTTTTTTTCTTTCCCTACTTGCCTCGGTTTATGGTTTATTTATAGCTCTTTATCTGATTAAACTTTCTAGGGAGATGTTTGGACTTGACTGTCATAAATCATGATTTTTATCAAAAGTTTAGACTTTAACTCGGTTGAATACCTACTCCTATAGGAGCAATAGTAGTCAATCCTAATTCTGGCTTATTCTCTTCGACTTGTTGTAAATTCCACTCGTTTTTAAAAAGTAATACGGGACGACTCCAATTATCTTTGACAACAATAATATTAAAAATCCTTCCGGCTTTTTCTAGGGCTTTCCATCCTCCACTTACCCAACGGGCTACACTATACGAAAGAGGTTCTAATTGAGTTTCTACCCCATATTCACTGAGCATCCGAAACTGGACAACTTCAAACTGCAATTGTCCTACGGCAGCTAAGATCGGATCTCGTTTGAAGTCATCGGTGGAATACATAATTTGGATGGCCCCTTCTTCTCGTAATTCTTGAATACCTTTTTGAAATTGCTTAAATTTAGAGGGGTTGGGATTTTTGAGATACGCAAATATTTCGGGAGAAAAACAAGGTATTCCTTCATATTCTATTTTTTTGCCATTATAAATTGTGTCCCCAATAGCAAACACTCCTGGATTATTCAACCCAATAACATCTCCACTATAAGCTTCTTCGATGGAAGATCGATCTTGTGCAAATAATTTCTGAGGACGGGACAGACGCACGGTTTTTCCCGTCCTAGCATGGCTTACGATCATATCTTTCTGAAACTTTCCTGTACAGACTCGTACAAAAGCCACACGATCACGGTGTTTTGGGTCCAAATTAGCTTGTAATTTAAATACGAATCCACTAAATTCAGGATAAGTAGGCTCTACCACTCCTATAGAAGAATTCCGTCCCTCAGGTTTTAGGGCGTATTCTAGGAACGTTTCAAGAAATAATTGCACTCCAAAGTTAGTCATAGCCGATCCAAAAAATACAGGAGTCATTTGGCCGGAGTGGAGTGTTTCCAAGTCGAAATCGGTTCCTAATTCTTCGAGAATTTCTAATTCTTCTTTGAGCTGATAATAAAGCTCCTGGTCAAGATATTCTTGAATTTTAGGGTCACTAAGCTTAATGGCGGTTGCCTGAGCACGTTGGCTACCGTGCGCGCGACGTTGAAACAGGTGTATAGTTTGTTGACGACGGTCAAAGATCCCTCGGAAGCGATCACCTGTTCCAATCGGCCAGTTCACGGCATAGGTTTGCAGTCCTAATTCCTGTTCAATCTCATCGAGCAATTCCAGTGGATCTTTTGTGGGGCGATCAAGTTTATTGATAAAAGTGAAAATAGGAAGTCCACGCAAGCGACAGACTTTAAATAGTTTACGGGTTTGGGGTTCTAACCCTTTTGCTGCGTCAATCAACATGACAGCATTATCAGCTGCCGCTAGGGTACGATAGGTATCTTCACTAAAATCTTGATGACCTGGAGTATCTAGTAGATTAATCTGAAAGTCTCCATACTCAAATTGTAAGACGGTAGAGGTAATTGAAATTCCTCTCTGTTTTTCCATTTCCATCCAATCAGAAGTAGCTTTACGTTGGTCTCGTCTAGCTTTGACTGCTCCTGCTTGGTGAATTGCTCCTCCGTACAGTAGAAGTTTTTCGGTTAAGGTAGTTTTGCCTGCATCAGGGTGGGAAATAATAGCAAAGTTACGTCGTTTTTCTACGGCTTTTTGGATTTCTTTCTGAATTTCTTTCTGAATTTCTTTCTGAATTTCGCTGGACATTCTTTTAAAATATGTTTATATCTGTTAATTCTTTATCTTTAGGGAGTGGAAATTAATTCTTACGAATAATCATTATACAACATGTAAATCTAGTTAAAGTTGGGAAAAAGTTAATTTAAAAAGATTAGTGACGAAATTTGGTCTCAAGGAATTCAAATAGTGCTTGCTACTACTAGTACTTTTTAAAAAAATTTTATTGGTTACGAATAAATCTTGAGATATTTTTCTTTAAAATAATGCCTGTAAAATTTATTATTATGCACAAATAATAAGCATATTATGTCTATAGATGACAAGCTTATTTGCAAATTTTTTTTGAAAAGAATAAGTATATACTTAAATAAAATAAGTTTAAAAATTATTAAAATAATAAATTTTTAAATTTGTTAAACTTACTTTTTACTAAAAAATACTAATAAATAAATACAAATTTAGATTTATTCAGGAAATTATTTGAATTTTTTGTTAATTTTATTAACTTTTTTTCACATCTTTAAAAGAGTTAATAAATATACTTAATATATTTTTTATTTACTCCTTAAATAATTACATAATTACTACATGCCTTATTTAAATAATATAGTAATTATGTATTATGAAATTATTAACAATTAATTTAATTTATTTTTTAAAAAAATTTTTGTTGAGTATAAGTTAATTTTAAAGTGTTTTTATTGATTTATTTTGCTTGTTAATCAGGTAATAAAGTATTTTAAAATTATTTAAGAGGATATGTTTACAATAATCTAGTATTAGATTAACTATATTTTTTTGTTAAAAATTACTCTATTCCAGAGTAATTGGACTTATAAAATAACCAATAAACTGCTACTCTTATATTCATATTTGAATCACCCTGTATACAAAGATAAAAATTATAAACTGTTAGTTTTTTTGAAAACCCTAACAGTTTACCCCAAAAGTATTTTTTTTTTGATGTTACTAAAGCTTAAAATATCGTAAAAAATTGCGTCATTGTCTTTGTAATTATAAAAATTTTTCTGAAATTAAATTTAGATAATTACAACCGGAAGAAAAATTTATATCTAACTGATGAAGGTCAACATAAAATACAATATTTTGCCGCTTTTATAGAATAAAATTATTTTATTGTCTCGAGCAACAATACTTTTTTATAGCTGTGTTCCAAAATTTCAAAGCAGGACTGTTAACTTTATTTATTATGCTACTGTTACAGCTGCTCTACAAGCAATATAAAAAACTTTAATTTGGTTTAATTTAATTTCTCTAAATTAGAAGCTAAGTTTTTGTGAAAAGCATAGGTTTTGACTTAGCAAACTTATTTTTTAAAGAGTGCGGTGAGCAGTGCCTACTTTGTTCTTTTGATTTTTCTGCTTCCTTGATGAGACTTGTCTTGATTTTTTATTAAATTATCACCATCTATATTGAGTCATTAAAGTTTAGGAATAACTACTAGACATTGAGGTCAAAATATGTGAAGTTTTACAGAGGTCTTTGACTTCTAGAAAAAGCTCTCTAGAATATCTCCCGTTAACCGTTACCGATTCCGTTAAACCGTATGAGGAGTTTAACGAAAGACCTCTCACAACATTGAGATAGAATATTGTCAGTGAGACACGGTGTCCGGTGGCACGCTTTCAGCGTGCGCGGTAAACTCTCGAAGAAACAAAGACTCAAGACTTAATTGGAGTAGCTGGAGAAAAACAGAGGCATGGGAAAAGTAGTCGGCATTGACCTGGGGACAACTAACTCTGTGGTAGCCGTCATGGAAGGCGGAAAGCCAGTAGTGATAGCCAGTTCAGAAGGGATGCGGACAACCCCTTCAGTAGTGGGTTTTAATAAAGATGGAGAATTGGTCGTTGGGCAATTGGCTAGAAGACAGGCTGTTCTCAATCCTCAAAACACCTTTTTTGGGGTAAAGCGGTTTATGGGTTGTCGATATGGCGAGCTCAAACCTGAATCGAAACAAGTTCCCTATACCATTCGTCGAGATGACGACGATAATATCAAAATTCGTTGTCCTCGCCTCAGAAAAGAATTTGCCCCCGAAGAAATCTCTGCGATGATTCTACGGAAATTAGCAGAGGAAGCTGAACGTTATTTAGGAGAACTGGTCACAGGAGCAGTAATTACCGTTCCTGCATATTTTAATGACTCTCAACGTCAAGCGACTAAAAATGCTGGGCGCATTGCTGGGCTAGAAGTTCACCGTATCCTTAATGAACCGACAGCGGCTTCTTTAGCCTACGGGTTAGATAAACAGCGCTCGCAAAAAATCTTAGTCTTTGACTTAGGAGGAGGAACCTTTGACGTCTCTATACTCGAAGTGGGGGATGGAGTCCTCGAAGTTAGAGCAACTAGTGGGGATACCCAATTAGGAGGCAATGACTTTGATAAACGTATTGTCGACTGGTTGTCCGAGAAATTTGTTGAACAAGAAGGGGTAGACCTCTGCAAGGATAGACAGGCATTGCAACGCCTAACAGAAGCCGCAGAAAAGGCCAAAATTGAACTGTCAGGGGTTAGTACAACCGACATTAATCTACCTTTTATCACCGCCACTGAAGATGGTCCTAAACATATCGAAACCCGTTTGACTCGCTCTGAGTTTGAAGATCTTTGTGGAGACCTAGTAAGTCGCCTCCGTCGTCCTATTAAACGTGCCCTCAATGATGCACAGTTGACCCCTGTTCAAATCGATGAGGTGGTATTAGTTGGGGGGGCAACTCGAATGCCCATGATCAAGGGGTTGGTACGAAGTTTTATTGATAAAGAACCTAACGAAAATGTTAACCCCGATGAAGTAGTGGCAGTAGGAGCAGCGATTCAATCAGGCATTTTGGAGGGGCAAGTTAAGAACATCTTGCTACTTGATGTGACTCCTCTATCTTTAGGGTTAGAAACCATCGGCGGTGTTGCTAAAAAATTAATTCCTCGTAACACTACAATTCCGGTCAGACGTTCGGATACCTTTTCTACTGGAGAAAATAATCAGACCATGGTGGAAATCCATGTGGTTCAAGGAGAACGGGAAATGGCTAAGGACAATAAATCTTTGGGAAGGTTTAAATTAAGCGGGATTCCGCCAGCCGCTAGAGGAATTCCGCAAATTCAAGTGGCATTTGATATTGATGCTAATGGAATTTTACAGGTGATGGCCCGTGATCGCACTACCGGACGGGAGCAAACCATTACCGTTCAAGGAACTTCCACCCTAAATGATGCAGAAGTTAATAGGATGATTCAAGAAGCAGCCCAATTTGCTGAAGGCGATCGCCAACGACGGGAACGAGTGGAAAAACGCAACCGTGCTAAAGCCTTAACCGATCAAGCATTACGGCGACTCAAGGAAGTTACTCTTGATTTTGGGACTCAATTTACCAATCTCTATCGCCGTCAAATCGAGTCTTTAAATGCTGAAATTATTGATAGTCTTGATAAAGACGATGAACGCCGTCTTGATCGCGCCCAAGCTGATCTGCAAGATGTCCTTTACGAACTTAACCGAGAAGTTCGTCTACAATATGACGAGGAAGATGAGGGCTTTTTTAACTCCATTCGTAAGACATTGACGGGAAAACCTGAAGATGATCTACCCTATACTCCCCGTCGTCGAACCACCTATCGAGACGATTATGGTTCTTCCCGTTATGATGAGCCTCAAGACTATCGAGCACCCCGCTACGATAGTCTTGACGATTATGAAAATGGGGGGGCAAATCGTTCCTATCGTTCTTCATCGAGTCGTAAGCCATCCCCGTCAGATAAACGATATCCTGAAACTGAGTCCGAAAGATACTATGCCCGCCGCGATAAGTCTCGTCTTATTCCTGCTGAGAATGATTGGGATGAAAAGGACGATGATTGGTTCTAAATTGGTCTATAAGTTATTCGCTACTGAGTTTTTTTGAACCTAACTGTTTAATGTCTACCGTATTTATTGATAACTGATTATATGCAGCAAGTCCGTAACCATTATGCTATTCTAGGAGTCCCTCAAAATGCTACTAGTGAGGAGGTGAAGAAGTCCTTTCGGAAATTGGCACGACAGTACCATCCTGATGTTAATCCAGAGGATAAGACTGCTGAGGAGAAGTTTAAAGATATAAATGAAGCCTATAATACCCTCTCGGATCAGACCAAGCGCGCTGAATACGATTTACAACTTTTTGGCAAAGAGAAACGTCGTTCTAGTCTTGGACGGGGTACAATCCCCCGCAACGATAATGTTAGGAATAGTTACTATCGTCAAGACTCCGATTTCTGGAAGTTTAAAAATTTTAGCCCAGGAAACAGCAAACGGATTAAAGTCGTTAAGCCTTCTCATTCAGGACGACGGGATGTAGAAGCTAAGTTGAATTTACCCTTAGAAAAGGCTTATCAGGGTGGACGCGAACGTATTCGCCTTGAAGATGGGCGATCATTAGAAGTAGAAATGCCCTCAGGAATGATTGATGGGCAAAAAATTCGCCTCAAAGGACAGGGACTCGATGGGGGAGATCTTTATTTAAAAATTTCCCTAGCAACTCATCCGTATTTTACGTTGCAAGGCATGGATATTTTTTGTCGTATTCCCGTTACTCCTAGTGAAGCTATTTTGGGGGAAGCCATCGAAATTCCCACCATTGATGGGTTGGTCAAAATGACGGTTCCTAAAGGAGTCCGTTCAGGTCAACGGTTACGTTTAGCTAATAAAGGATATCCTGATGGCAATGGTAGTCGAGGAGACCAATTAGTAGAAATTCAGATTGCTATTCCCTCAGAAATTAATGAAGAAGACTTAGAACTCTATAAAAAAATTCGCGAAAGAGAAACATTCAATCCGCGCCATAATTTTTTTTAAACGAATTATAAAAATTGCTCACTAATTAGCCAGTTTAAATCCAAAATAATTAATAATCATCACTTATATCAGATTTATTAGAGTTATCGAAGTATCTATGATATACAAGACAATAAAGCTATTTTGCAAATGTACTCTTAAACTAAAATTACACTTTCTGTTAGAACATATAGAGCAAGCTTTATGGATACTAAAATCTTTAAACGTTCATTGCAACAATCCGAACACTACCATCGTGAAGGATTTGGCTATGGGTCAAAAATCATGAGCATTCTGAATGCCGAGTATCAGAGTTCTTTGATTCAACAAATCCGTCAAAATAACCATCGATGGCAAGAGGGAAAAGTAACGATTCACCTAGCGAAAGCATTTGGATTTTGTTGGGGGGTTGAACGGGCTGTTGCGATGGCTTATGAAACCCGTCAACATTTTCCTAATAAACGTATTTGGATTACTAATGAAATTATTCATAATCCTTCTGTTAATCAACGACTTCTAGAGATGAACGTAGGTTTTATCGAAGTGATTGGTAATCATAAAGATTTTTCTATAGTTAAAAAAGAAGATGTAGTTATCTTTCCAGCTTTTGGAGCAAGTGTTACCGAAATGCAACTTTTAAATGATAAAGGTTGCACTATTGTAGATACTACTTGTCCTTGGGTTTCTAAAGTTTGGAATTCTGTGGAAAAGTACAAAAAACGTCATTATACTTCCATTATTCATGGCAAATATCTTCATGAAGAGACTGTTGCTACTAGTTCATTTGCAGGGAATTATTTAGTAGTTTTAAATATAGAACAAACTAACTATGTCTGCAACTATATCCTTAATGGAGGAAACAAAGAAGATTTTTTAGATAAGTTTAAGAATGCCCATTCACCAGGATTTAATCCTAATTCTAATTTAGAAAAGTTAGGGATTGCTAATCAGACAACTATGTTGAAAAGTGAAACAGAACAAATTAGTGAGATTTTTAAACAAACAATTATCAAAAAATATGGAATAGATCATTTAGATGACCATTTTATGAGTTTTAATACAATCTGTAACGCCACTCAAGAACGTCAAGATGCTATGTTACAATTGGTTAAACAAAAGTTAGACTTAATGGTAGTTATTGGAGGGTTCAATTCTTCTAATACTACTCATTTGCAAGAAATCGCTATCGAACGACGAATTCCATCGTATCATATTGATAATGCTACTCGTATAAAACCGAACAATACCATTGAACATAAACCTTTAGGTCGAGACTTGGAATTGAAAAAAAATTGGCTACAAGACGGTTCTATTATTGTTGGTATTACTTCTGGAGCATCTACTCCAGATATTGTTGTAGAGGCGGTTATTAATAAGATATGTGCCGCCAAAAATTAGATATTTACTCAAAACTAGTGATTACTTTTATTATCTTTAACTAAGATATTCTCAGTTATCAGTTTTCACTGGTAACTGGCACTTTAAATTATGTAAATTAATACTCCAGTATCTTAAACTAATGGCTGATTAATTAAAATTAGTAATTGGTGACGTTAATTGGACTCTAAAAAGAGGAGGATAACTAAGTTGAATAGGAAAAATAGCTCAGAAAATAAAGCTTTGCAAACTAATTAGTCGCTTATTGATACCATTAGAAAGATTAGCCTCCAATTTCGTTATTTAAAATATAGCTATTCTACCCTAAAAAACTAATATTTACTAGTTTAAATATACCCCAATTAATCAATTTAGTATAAAATTTATATCAATTTTGATGGCAATGAAAATTGAATATAAAAGATCGATAAATAGTAAATAAAATAATTGAGGAAACGTAACTAAAAAACTTGATTGTTTTCTCCCTCACTAAGTTATCATAGAAAGAAGAGCAATAGATATTTTAAGCTTTAATATTGGCACAAAATCCCTGGTCTAATTATTTAGATGAATCCATTAGTTATTTGAGTAGTCACTCTTAATTTCAATTGTCATAATTACTCAAGAGACTTCAACGCGATTGCAACTTAACCATTATTACTGTTTTACATGATATTCATTTAGCCGTTCATTACAGTAATCGCCTAGCTATTCTCAAACAAGGAAAACTTTATATATAATATATTGTTCTATTAACGTCTTAAAACCACATATTTAAAAAGATATTTTCATAATTAAAATTACTATCATAAAAACTCTTATTAGGCTGCAAATTTATTATCTAAATTTTTGATTAATTATTTCACTTAATTTATAAAAAAATAGTTATAATTCATCGCTTTTAAATGGTTATTTTGATAAAAATTTTTATTTTATTTTTTAAAATTTAATTTTAAATATATTTATAATAAAGTTATTCCTTCATGTTATGGACATAAAATCTTATTAATTAGATAAAATAAAATTAGTTGAAATTATGTGAATCAGTCTATCATAAAATTATAAAAAATTTAAGAATTTTTCTATATATTTTTAGTAACAAACATTCCTTAGGTTATAAAAAAATATTGGTCTAAAATATGCTATATCTAAGTTAAAACAATTTCAAATTAATGCTTTAACAACAAAAATTAAAAGCCGGTAAAGTTTAATATAAATCAGTTAATAAATTGTTTAAATTATTAACATTTATTCTCAATATTTAAACAATTTAATCAGGATACAATATAGGTAAAGCAGGAGATTTATTAACTACATTTAATATTAAAAATATTGCTCCTAACTTTCAATAAAACTCTCCCGTTGGTAGATATATTAGGTTTTATATATCAAGATTTTAATGAAAATTTTGATATATAATTAAGTATTTGTAGAATTAAATAAATATTTTTTTAAAAATTTATTGATATTTTTTTTAAGACTGACAAGTTTTTTAGCTTATTATTTAAAATATTTTTCCCGATGATTTAATTAAACATTAACTTGTTTCATCAGATGGTATCAAATGTAACAACTATACCCTCTGAAAAGAACATAGGAAGTTTAACTAAAAATAATGATTTAAATTTTTTTATTTTACTAAGAAAATTACAATAGTTCGATAAAACCTCTTCTATCACATCAAATATTTCATTACACTCATGAATTCAAGGCTCATATACTAACGTTCATCATTTATATGCTGACTTTAATTTTTTAAAGCAAGTTGGCAAGTATTTTCTAGATAATTACTAGAAAAATTTTCTTTCTATAAAACTATCCGCTATTATCTTAATTCCAATAAAATCTTTTATATTTTTAATTCAATTTTTGTAAAATAAATTAAGCTATTTTTTATTTATTTTTATAGTTTAATTACATATTTTTTCTATTAATAAGTTGATAAATATAAAAATATATTACTATTCATAGCCATAATTTACAATATCTATTTACCTTTTATTGTGAGTAAATTTTCTAAAAAAATTTAGTGTTAAATCTATTTATTACTACTCCTGCTTATAGTAATTTATTGACAATAATATTATTGAGTTTTCCAAGATAGATACCAACCTAGTTAAAACTTTCTTATCCTAGATTTATAACTATTTTTTTGTAAATTCTTGTTTCTATAATTTCTACGTTCACTTCTTTATCTAAGTCTACCAACACTATATAATAATTTACTTCGTTCAAACCCAAAATAATTCTATCGATTGCTTATGGTTTCGATGTTTAATTTTTTTTATTTATAATTATTTACCTATATTTTAAATAATTATTTCTATTACTTTTCACTTGTTTTTTTATAACTATATTATTTGTATTATTACTCAACAAGTCTTAAATAATATTCAATTTATATATTTCAGTATCTGTTTTTTGGGTTTCAAGTAAACTTAACTATTTATTTTATTTCTATCAAGAGAGATCGTTGTCAAACGAAATCTCTTGATAGAAATAGGATTATCTGTCCAGGAAAAATTTATCATACTTTATTCATTGTTTTAATGAAGTTTATTGGTAGTTGAAGCACAGTCAATATAATTTTTTATTTGTTCTCTTTCTTAAAAAAATAAAACTCTTATCTATTTTAGATTTTAACAATGGTAATAGTTATTTTAAAAAACCTAATAACCTTATTCATTAAACTAAGTAAAATATTTAATGTCATCAATATAAATAGAAATATTGAGTTTTGTATAATTTTATTTACAATAAAATTTACCGTGACAACATTAATATAATTAAGTATCTTTGATGAGCTATTTATTTATAAAAAAACCTTATTGAAGATTATTCCATAACAGATTATGTCGAACTCTCAATCCTGAATATTTAGTGTTTTTAAGTTAAAAGTTTTTCAGTTAAAATTAGTTAGTTCTATAGTGTCAAGTGTCTGACAATAGTTATTAAAAAATATTAAAATATTTACAGATGCCTTAAATAAAAATGTATCTTTATAAATCTCTAGGACCTTAATTGAATAAGGACCTTAAAAAAAAATTATATTTTACTTTAACAAGATATCAAAATTTCTTAATTGAATTTATGGGAAGATTTCTCAGATCACAGTAGAATAAAGAAGGACGCATAGCAAAAGTCATTAGAGTCAAGGATTATTTAGACCCCTATACCAAGTTCACAGGTGGAATTCTACTTGTTGTTGGAGTTTAGAATAAAGAGTCTATCCTAACCTACACTTCGACTGCTATAAAGTTCAGAGTGCAGATTGATCAGGAGGTGCGGAATGACAGTTTTAAGTGCAAGGCGGCCAGATATTTCAGCGTTAACGAAAGAGGAGGTCGCAGATTTAGCTAAGCGATTAGAACAAGATGATTATAGTAACCCTTTTGACGCCCTCAATGACTGGCATTTACTGAGAGCGATAGCTTTTCAGTGCCAAGAATTGGCTGAACCCTATCTATATCTACTCGACATTGAAGCCTATGATGAAGCCTAATTATCTTAGATCGTTTTAGGTATTAACACCTTAATTTAGTAACCATCAGGCAGCCACCGCACTACAATCGTAGTGTGTTTTTTTTATTTCTTCTCTTTTTTTTATTACTATTTCTAAGTTCTGTTACCTTCATTTTAAGTAAATTGGTAATTTTTAAAATAAACTAAAATAATTTATACCCTTGTATAATCTAGTTTTATAAACTCAATATTAGTTCCAATAAAATCCTCATTGTGATGTCATTGATGGGCTAATTATTTTGATAAACTGAAAGTATTCTCAGGTTCTAATTTTTTATAAATGGACTTTTATGGGAATTATAAAAAATTAGTTTTAGCTCTAGATAAAAATTTTTATTATTCACTATGAATTATTTAATTTCAAATAATTAGATTTAAAATAAAATTAAATAATTCAAATAAGCTCTTTTAAAGAGATTAATATATCACATTTTTAATCTCTATTTTACGGTTATAAGTTTAATATTTAAGAAATTTAAACGAGTATTTTATAGTTATTTTAACTAATTTTTTCTATTACCCCATTACTTTTTTATACTAGTCTAATTGCTTTAGTTACTAGGGGGTTTTTAAAAAGAATTTCTAATATAGTTGTTGTTCCTAGTTCAGTGATTGTTACGCTGTTTTCAGCAACAAAGTAAAAAAAACATCTGAGCTACAAAAAATATTTAAATGATAGTTTAACTAATAACTTTAAAAAGTTATATAACTCAGCTTAAAGTAGATAAAATAACATCATTTTTATAATTATTACTCATATTATTAGCAACATTTATATAAAATTATACTGTTTATTTACTATGTAAATATTTTATGAATTTGTTATAGATACTCCTCAATAATATCATTAAACGAGTTAATTTTTTCTGAATAAATTTAAATTTAATTTCTATAAAATTAATCAATTAACCCCTAGAAGTAAAAAACAAAATTCCCCTGAGTAGTTTAAAGCATGATCTTTAATTGAAAAAAATCGGAAAATATCTCCATCAAGCTCAAATTTATAACCTCCATCATATTATTCAAGACCCAGCTGGAAGTCTGTAACAATTATAAAATAAACTAAGAACAACAAATATCTCTAAAACAGAATATATTTAAAACTTAAACCTGTTAACCGATAAAATTCAAATATAATAGGAACAATTAAATATTCTAATTAAAAATTTAAGCTATTTTAGACTGAGTCTAATTAACTAGTGGCTAATAACTTCTGTAATTATTATTATTACTGTATTCTGTAACTACAAAGATATAATTTATAGAAAAATAGAATTTTTAAAATATTGAAGGTATTACAAAACGAAACACTCAGTATTTTTTTATTATAATTCTGTTACAGATAGTTTATAAGAGTTATTATTAATATAATTAGCTCTCTATTAAAAGAGAATATTTTTTATATTACATGTCAAAGACAATAAGTTATTTGCCAATAATAAATAAATTTTAATGCTAAAGAGCAATAATATTACTTGATTATTTTTTTAATTTTATTAGTACTTGTTTATACTGAATTTATATAAAAAAAATTTAGTAGTTATTAATAGAACAACTCTGATATTAACTGATATCTTGAATTTTTAATTTTTTAAAATATTCCAAAATATAGTTAACAACTATACTGACAATAATAATAATTTCAACTCAATTTGTTTTATGTTTATCTCTGGTAAATCATTCACATAATAATAAAAACGGGAGTAAAATTAAAATAAAAGCGAATATTTTTATAAAAACCCTCAACTTATTGGTAAATTTTGGGTTTTTTAATTACTTGGCTATAAAGAAAATAAGTTGTGTTTTGCAATGGTAACTTTAAGTGTGAAAAAATTGAACAGGCTATGTTAGTTAGAAATAGAGATAAATTTAGAGAGAAAGTTAGCTGGAAAGTTATAACTGTTTAAAAATTGATGTTACTCACTCTAATAATGCTCAACTTAACTAGATTTTATTCTCTTTTAAGAAATTGAAAGAATATAACTACTTCAGGGTTCTAATAATTAGATTTTTATTTAAAAAATCTAATTATTATTTTATTTATATTGCACCACAAAAATTTATTATTAAAACTACTAATTATTCAAATATTGCTATAATTATAGCTTATAAAAACATTGCCTTTTATCCAAAAAGATAGTCTTAATTAAGTCAATCTAACCCTTATAGTAATTGATAATACTAATCCAGCTATAAAAACTGTAGCAATAGCAGAGCTCGTTAAGCAAGATGTAGTGATACTAAAAATATAATTAGCCTCAAAATTTATTGTTTTTATGATTCAGTATTAACACTAAAAATTTTTTTGTCTACTGGTTAAAACCGGGCATTAAAAAATATATTTAACAGACGTTCTTGATTGTCCTTTACTTTAGAATATTCTAGGAATTAAAGTTATTTTTTTTATTAGAGGTTCAGCACTTTTCTACTCTCGATAGTTCAAAGAAATGTAAAAATTATAACAATAGTTTGATTAGGAGTTTAGAAAATTTAGTTAAATCAATAACTTGTTGTGTTCCTGATGCAATTACGAGATAAATCCATTGAAAACATCGAACTCTAGTTTAGTTTTTTCTCTAAAATATTTTTTTTTGCGAAGCCGAAGAAAAGATCTTAGTTAATAATCAAGCCTTTTCGTCTCACCCAATTGAGTTTAAATTGATTATCAGAATCTCCAACTGGATGTTTTTCGATCACAAGCGGGTCTTAACCTGTCTTTAATAAACTTTTAGCTTTCTTTAATTTTTTAGACTATTTCCGGAGATTGATGATAATTAACTATTTTAGTTTCGTGCTTAAGTCTTAAGTGCGCTTTTATCCTGATATTCAAATATTACAGCGGATACCTACGGTTTGATGAATTCTGCTTGCTCGTTGATAGCACAGGGCTACCCGCGCGGAAGTAGGGATTTTCACGCCCACTATTGTCGAGTTTAGTTTTTTGATCAATCAATATATTTGTATCTTATCCAAGATCCGATAACATAACAAAATATTCTAAATTTAGAGTCTTATTTATTAAATTTATTTAAACATTTGACACCAGAAGTATCAATAAAATAAGTATACCTAATATAGCAAAATTTAATTTGTATATAAAATTTAATGTGATATAGTTCATATTATAATTGTTTTAATAAAATTTTTCTTGTATTTAATAGTATTGTTGCTCACTTTTCATTCAAGCTTTTTATATAAATTTTAGGGGATTGATATTAATAATCAATTTCAAAAAGTCCTGATCAATCTAAAGACTTTTAAATAATTTATATTATTTTTGTTTTTACTATAAATATTTATTATTAATGACTTTTAGATATCTCTTATTAGAGGTGGTTACAAACAGATAGTATAATTAGAGTGAGGTCACTAAGTCAGTCTAAAAAAAATAATTGTTATCCAAGTTTTATCTTGCCCATATTTTAACAATAAATAGCTAACAACTATTCTCTCTTTAGAGAGAATAGTTGTTAGAAACCCTTTAATATACTAGGGTAGGGAAATGGAATAGCTATCTTGAGTAGTCATAAAATTACTAAAACTTTATCTACAATACAAGAGTATTTAGTTAAAAAAATTGATAATTAAACCTCTATTAAATAGAAAGTACTTACAATTATTGCCAATAAAAGAAAAAAATAAGAAACCGTCTATCAATTTTTGAAAAAATGTGAGTACTATTGAGATAAATCCATAGTAAAGTTATATGTTTTATATTTCTTTTTCAACCCGTATTGTAAATAAAACCAATACTTCAGAAGTATTTTTTAATATGTCCTGTTTGAGTTAACTAAATAATGATTTTAGTTTAAATTATTTTTTCCCAAGAGTCTACTATGGCTGGAAATAATCCTAAAATAAAGTTAATTATTAAGACAATAGTAAACTAATGAAAATTAAATTATATGCAAAAATAACTGAAAACTATATTTATGGTCCACTATAAATATAGTTTTCAGTTATTTGAAGTAGGCTATTTGTAATCTTTTTTTTTAGTTTTTAATCGAATATCAACCGGTCTAGTAACTATAATTCCAATAGAATTTTTAACGTTTATAACATAATTTTGTAAATCCTTAGCAAGGGTAATTTGTCCCGCAGGAGAAGCATGAATAAAACCGATATTTCCTTCTATAGTTTTATAAATTAAACCTGTATGGGTAACATCTAAGCCATCAATATTAGTGGCAACACTAATAATATCTCCTGGTTTTAGTTTAGAATAAATTTGCTTTACTTTATAATTAGGGATATAGGTTAAAACTATCTTGTTGATTTTCTTTTCCCTTTCTACAATACATTTATAGTTATTTTGATTGGTTACTAACTTAGGATATAAGATTTTATTTTGACTCATAAAATAAATTTTTTTATCGAATTTAATACCCCCCAACTCCGTCGTAATATTTTTAACACTTCCTCGCTTTTGATTATCATTGATCCAATCTGAAAAGTAATGTAGTCTACTACAATAACCATCAATAAAACCATTAATATAACGTTGCTCTTGTAAATGTTTAGTAAAGTTTCGATATTCCCTATCATTTATAGTAATATTACGAGTAATAGCTAATACAGTTTCTACAAATAAAACACAATCAAATTTTTTGAAGGAAACAAATAATTGTTCTTTTTCAAATTTTTCTAACAAACCTGCTTCATAAGTTGACCCCAAAAATTGTTTTGCAACTTTTTGCATAATTTTTCCTATTGATAATTTGGATAAATCATGATTATTTACTGAATTAACAATACTTTTAAACTGGTTTTCTAATTCAACCTTGTCGAACTTTCTTTTATATAATTGAGCCATCATATCATTTGTTTTATTATTATCAGTATTTTCTAAAACTTGTACTACAAAAAAAATTAAAAAATAAATAATAAGGTTGTGTTATTGTCAAAATAACTATAAACTTTTTTCAAAAAATTAACTAATTTTCTTGGGTTATATAAATAAAAGATGATTAATTAACATCTATTTTTATTGTCATTGTTATTCTGCTATTCTAATTAGTAATAATTCATAAACCCTTGTATGATATTTGCTTTTTTATTTATGTATTTAAAATAGCTCATTAAAAATTTATTCAATATATTCATTAATAATACTTGATTTTTAGATAATACTAAACTTTTTTTAGTGAGAAGGGATTTTAGTAAATTAATTGAGTTTATATTATAAGTTAATTATATTAAATTTACAATCAATATTTATTCATAAAAAAAGTTAATTGAGTTTGGTAAGTATGAGTGAAGAACTTCCTTATGTAAGGATAGATTATAATTAATTTTTCTTATTTAATCAATGAATATAGAATTTTTTAAGTGATAAAATAGTTGATCTTTCTTAAAGAAATTTAAATACTTAAACTCTACCTTAATATTAGTTATTAGCAGCAATTTTAAATTAGATAAATCATACTAAAAACAATGAGTAAGTTAATTAACTATATACTTCACCGGTTACTAAATTCATTGCTTGTTTCATTGAAAGCTTATATCAAGTCTTCTAGAATTTAGGGATTCTTGAGTTTGTAAACATTTCTTAATTTTCGATCAACAGTTTTAAACGGGGTTGAAACCAGGGGGATAAGGAGATAAAACTATGAGTTCTACTCCTACAAATTCCATCAGTTATTTAACTTTTGGAACTTTATGAACGGTAATTATTACACGAATACACAGGATCTTGGGCATAATTGTAGTATCAATATTTCTGTTTTATAGGTTTTTAGTGTTGATTTAAAATTAACTGTCTTTAATCATTTACTCAAAGATGGATATGAAATTATTTTTATTCCTCCTGTCAGTGGGGGGATATACTATCCACAATCTAAATTCCCAATTTCGGATTGAAGTAGAGGCAGGAAGACAGTAAATAAATTATTCTAACTTATGTCTATTTTTTACTTTCAAGATTAGTTCCTCCGTTGTGATAGTAACACCCTTCTTCTAAACTCGTAACCCCAGAAACAGCGATAAACGTTTCGATCAACTCCAAATCATAATAGTCAAGATTATGGTCTAAATTTATTTTTTTATCACCTTGAGATTGATAGGTAAAATTTAGTAGAGATTTAAGTTTATATGTTGTCTCTATAATAAAGTAAAATTGAACCTTTTATTCAGGTATAATATTAACTCTCATAGTATATAATCATTTTTCCTTTGTTTTACTCTATAGAATTACTTTCTATTTTTCGACTTATATATAAATATAACTTACTAGATTATCCACATAGAGTAAGGCGTATTTTTTGATTTTTTAGGTTTTAGGTTTTTTATTTACGATATAGATAAATTTTTATCTTTTATTCTTTTAGCCTAATTTTCATAAAACCTGGCACTGAGCGATAACTTATTTTTGCAAGTCTTTGCTTTTTAGACTTATTTAAGCTCACCTACTTATAAAAAAGTAAAACCAGTTTATTTCTCAAAGAATATTACGATAAATCTGTTAAATTACATCAATTTTTAATAAACTTAGAAGAATATTGGATAGGTATTTAAGATGCAGTTTTCAAGTCTTAATCTCAAGCCAGAGAAGTATTGTTTACCCTAAAATCATACTTTAGAGATCAGGAATCTCCATTGAGCCTTCACTCACTAAAACCGACGATCCTCCAACCTGAATTTCTATGACTTTTCCTTGTTTTTTTTTGGCAATTATCTCCAAAATACTCGGCCTTCCCATCTCAAAACCCTGTTCAACTCTCCAGTTTAAAGTTGCATTAGGAATCTCCTCTCGGATAGCTAAATAGCCTCCTAATGCTGTTGCTGCTGATCCAGTGGCAGGATCTTCCAGAATTCCCATGGAAGGAGCAAACATTCGTGCTCGCAGATCAGATCCTTCCCTTTCAGGATCAAAACAAAAAACGTAGACAGAAGGGGCCCAATGATTCGCTAAAATATGCTGCCAGCAATCACGGTTAAATTGAATATGTCCTAATGCTTCTCGGTTATGAAGGGGAACAAATAAAAAAGGAACCCCACAAGAGACTCCTTGAATAAAATATTTATCGTCTCGAAAATCAGCGATTTTTAACCCTAAAATTGAGACCAATTCCATTACCGAGGGAGAGTTATCATTAAATGTTGGAAGTTGGGCAGCTTTTAATTCTGTATAAACTGGTTTCCCCCTTTCAATTTTTATCGAAACAGATACTAATCCTATCCCTTCTTCTAAAAGAATAGTCTGCTTTTCTTCAGAAATAGAAATCTCTCCAATAAAGCTTAAAACATAGGCAGTTCCTATAGTGGGATGTCCAGCAAAATGAAGTTCGGTTACAGGAGTAAAAATCCTGATTTTTCTGGTTCCTTGGGAAGTTTGAGGAGGAAAAACAAAGACTGTTTCCGAAAGGTTAAATTCTGCGGCAATTTTTTGCATTGTTTGAGTGTTTAACCCTCGGGAATTTGGAAAAACAGCTAACTGATTTCCTCCAAAGATTTGATCAGTAAACACATCAGCTGTATAGAACTTATACTTCATTTTTTTCTAATTATTTCTATTCTATTCAATTAATTGGGATGACTTTAATTATTAAAATATTTCCTGATTTATTAAACTCAATTTAATTCATAAAATACATAATATTTATCAATTTATTTATTAGCTCTTTCCAATCTTCCTTCACTATACTTTAAGTTTTAATAAAGCAGTTCTACTTCCATATAAATAACTCAATGTCGTTCAATAAAAAAAATACATTGAGTTATTTATCAGTCTATTTTTGCTAAAAATTTTGTGATAGTTACTCTAATCCAAAATCTAAAGATTTCTGGGAAATTTTAAAAATCAAATTTGGTAATCTAATATTGGTTAAAAATTTTTTGTACCAGAAATCACTAACTCTATAAAATTTTACTTTTCCAAATTTAATTTACTGTTGTGAATATATCTGCTGAATAAAGATGTATTTGCATTTGCTTATTAACACATATTTAAATTTATTTTTTTGTAGTAACTTTAAAATTATATATTTAATTTTAAGGTTATTTTTAAATTTCAATAAATAGCTTTTTTAGTCTAAGAGTGATTAATGATATATATAATTTTTGTTTTGACTATACTCTATGACTTCAAAATATATAATAACTATTTATTATATATTAAAAATATTGCAAAGCAAGTTTTTGACTTTTGTTTATTATTTATGTTTCTCCCGTTAGTCTAAAAGAGGAATTAAAATAACAAATAAGTAAACTATAAAATGACTCATTCATAAGCTTGATCTGCTATACAAGAAAAAATTCCTTAAGACATTATGGTGATCGCTTTTTATGTTATAAACATATATAACTACTTAATAGATTATTCTTCATTATATCATTAATTTATGCTAAAAGCTGGAATTGTTGGACTTCCTAATGTTGGTAAGTCGACCCTATTTAACGCCTTAGTTGCTAATGCTAAAGCAGACGCAGCAAACTTCCCCTTTTGTACTATTGAACCGAATGTAGGAGTTGTTGCAGTTCCCGATAAACGTTTAGAGGTATTAGGCAAATTATCTAAATCTGAAAAAATTGTTCCCACCCAAATTGAATTTGTGGATATTGCCGGTTTAGTCAAAGGGGCTAGTCAGGGGGAAGGTTTGGGAAATCAATTCTTGGCTAATATACGAGAAGTAGATGCAATTGTCCATGTAGTTCGTTGTTTTGATGATAATGATATTATTCATGTATCGGGTTCAGTTGATCCTACTAGAGATATCGAAGTCATCAACTTGGAATTAGCTTTAGCAGACTTATACCAAACGGAAAAACGCTTAGAACGAGTTCGAAAACAAGTTAAAGGGAAGAAAGAGGAACAAAAAGAAATACCTACCTTAGAGAAGATCATCGCGGCACTTAATGAAGCAGTTGGGGCGCGTTACGTAGACTTAACGGAAGAAGAAGAAGAGTTGATTAAATCCTTGGGATTACTAACAAGAAAACCCATTATTTATGTCGCTAATGTTTCTGAGGATGACCTAGCTACGGGGAATGACTGGGTGAAACAAGTTGAACAAAAAGCTAAAGAGCAAAATACCAAAGTCGTCATTGTTTCTGCTCAGGTAGAATCAGAATTAGTAGAGATTCCTAGTGAAGAAAAAGCCGATTATTTAGAAGCATTAGGAGTAACAGAAGGGGGAATGCAGTCTTTAATTAAAGCCACCTACGAGTTATTACGATTACGAACTTATTTAACCACAGGACCTCAAGAAACTCGCGCTTGGACAATTTACGCTGGGATGAAAGCACCTCAAGCAGCAGGAATCATTCATACTGATTTTGAAAAAGGATTTATTAGGGCTGAAACGGTCGCTTATGACGACCTAGTCACCTGTGGAACTATGACAGTAGCTAAAGAAAAAGGGTTAGTTCGCAGTGAAGGGAAAGAGTATGAGGTTAAAGAAGGAGATGTTTTATTATTTAGATTTAATGTTTAATTATGATATTGAAGAAGGTTAATAATCATTTATGTTACTTCAGACTAAATTATTGATCGCATAATCTACTGGAGATTGTGTTTGAACAACGACAAGAATTTAGGCTACTATACATTATCAGTACGGAACGGGGAGAGCTCGCAACATGACCAAAATATAGACTTCTCAATAAGTGGAGAATAAAAAATATAAGTGAATAGGGTGTAATTTTTAAAAATAATGCATAAGCAGGAGATTTTGCAAGGTTTTGTCCAAAGTTACCAGAGTATACTTCTTTGGGCTCTTTTTTTAAAAATCTGACAGATTCTTCCGTAAGTTAATTTTACTCTTCCCTCTTTTTTTAAAATTTTAGATAGTCCCTGCTTATTATTAAGTTTTTTTATTCTGTTTCTCGAAAAATGTGTCTGGGAATAGTTCTACCCAACAGGCAATTTCTTTAACTTTTTATCCTCTTGTATTGAGACATGAAATTTTGGTTTTTATTCTCGTTCTGGAGAAAGTTTCTAGATGGCAGTCAATTTTGATGGTGTCTGTTTTTCTAATTCTGTTGGACAAATTATTAGAGAAACTAGTATTTAGCGATCGCTCTTTTTCAACTGCTCTTCTATTTGTTTACGCTTATTTGCTCAATGATTATCGATAGACTACTTTTTGCAATCAAACTAATTTTATAATTCACCAGAAGTATCACCGAGAGCTTTCAGCTCTTAACTTTCTCAAATTTTCTGTCAACTGTGCGACGAATTTTCTAGAAATACGTCGCAGTCGCACTACTAATAGCTGAGTTAATCGGCTATGGGGTGAAGTAGATTATAAGAACTGAAAAGAAAGTCAGAGAACTGATGGACGAGAAAAATATCATAAATGAATAATGGTCATGAAAAAATTATTAATCAAGCAGTGGAAGCTGAAAAAGTTTCTTCTGAAAAGAAGTATAAAGAAACTGTTAGAGAGTTATTGACTCAATAACGCAAATATGAAGAAGTAGCAGTTGAAAATAAGATATTGCATCGTGTACTTGAAGAAGTTTAATAGAATCGAATCAATTTAACAACCGGCACAAGGTGGGCAATAACCACCTTATGCCGGTTGTTAAATTGATTCGATTCTATTTTCTATGCCAAGATACCCGGGGCAAGATTTGTTCTTCATCAATCCTACCTTTATACTTCTGAGCGAAGTTCAGCAAAGAATCCAGGAGAGAATCAGACAAGTAATGGGGTTGCAATCCGAGATCAAGTAAATTAGTGTTTTTAGCGTTGAAATAGTGTTCTTCTAATTCGACCCTAGGGTTTTTTAAGTTATTAATCTCCACATTTAACTCTAAGGAGTTACCCGCTTTTTTAACCATTAGGGCTAAATCCATAATACTGAATAATTCAGTAAACTGGTTAAATACTCGGAATTTACCGGCATCAGCCGGATTGGCGACCGCAATCTCTATACAACGTATCGTGTCCCGAATATCCAAAAATCCTCTGGTTTGTCCCCCCTTTCCATAAACCGTCAAAGGATGACCAATAGCTGCTTGAATACAGAAACGATTCAACGCTGTCCCAAACACTCCATCGTAATCAAGGCGGTTAATGAACGTCTCATCCATCTTCGTTTCATCGGTAAGAACGCCGTAAACAACCCCTTGGTTCAAATCAGTCGCTCTTAAGCCCCAAATCTTACAGGCAAAGTGAATATTGTGGCTATCGTGGACTTTACTTAAATGATAGAAACTACCAGGCTGCTTAGGATAGGGTAGTGTATCTTTGCGTCCATTATGTTCGACGGTAATATACCCTTCTTCGATATCAATGTTCGGGGTTCCATATTCTCCCATGGTTCCCAGTTTGACAAGGTGACATTCGGGAAAATCTTCTTTAATTGCGTAGAGGATATTTAAGGTTCCTACTACATTATTCACTTGAGTGAAAACTGCATGTTCACGATCAATCATCGAATAAGGGGCTGATCGCTGTTCTCCAAAATGAATGATCGCCTCTGGTTCAAACTGGCGTATAGTTTTACTCAGGAAACCATAATCAGTAATGTCGCCCACAAACAGATCGATGCCATTCCCCGTCAAATCTTTCCAGCGTTGGACACGTTTTTGAATTGGGGCAATAGGAGTCAAGGTATCTACCCCTAATTTGCTATCCCAATATCGCCGACTCAAATTATCGAGAATCCCAACCTCATATCTTCTGTTGGAAAGATATAATGCAGTTGCCCAACCGCAGTAACCGTCACCGCCAATAACCAGAACTTTCATACTGACTCAATAAATTATTTTGCCAATTTTCGGGAAAAATACCAGATCTTGATGCTTTCTAAACCATTTGATCTTGATAATTTGTGCCTGATACAACAGTTTACCATCTTCTCTGAAGAGTGTTCTTATAGATTGTGTTCATCTCCTAGAAAATTTATTATCTATCAACTTTGAGTGACAGCTCCGATTCTGGGTGTGATGCTTCTCCCTTTAATAGAGGAATAACAGGGAAAAAAGGCTGATGAAGACTAATTAACTGAGCTAAGATTTTCTTTAATTGAGTACGGGAAACAATCGCATCAACAAAGCCATGTTTGAGCAAATACTCAGAGGTTTGGAAGCCTTCCGGGAGTTTTTCTCGTAAAGTTTGTTCAATTACCCGTCGTCCAGCAAAGCCAATGGTTGCTTTGGGTTCAGCTAAAATAATATCCCCTAACATAGCAAAACTTGCCGTGACTCCCCCAGTAGTAGGATGGGTTAACACAGGAATGTACAGTAATTGTTTATCCCTATACAATGCTAGGGCTCCAGCAATTTTCGCCATCTGCATTAAGCTTAACATTCCTTCTTGCATCCGTGCCCCTCCTGAAGCACAGACAATGACAACGGGTAATCGTTCTTGGGTAGCATATTCAACCAAACGACAAAGTTTCTCCCCAACCACTGATCCCATACTTCCCCCCATAAATCGAAAATCCATTACACCGAGAGCTAGGGGTAAACCATCGACTAATCCTGTTCCTGTTTGTACTGCATCAATCAGTCCTGTTTTTTCCTGAGTATCTTTGAGCCGATCACTATAGGCTTTACGATCAAAGAACTTTAGGGGATCAGTGGGTTTTAGATGTTCATTAAGGGATTTCCACGTTCCATCATCGATTAACTGAGCAATCCGTTCGTCACTGTCTACCCGCATATGATGACCACACTCAGTACAAACGAGTTGATTCGCTCGAAGATCTTTCGTATAAGTAAGAACATCACAGGCAACACATTTAGTCCATAATCCATCAGCGATTTCTCGTTCTTGTCTTTTTTGAATAATGGGTTCAGATTTTTCTCGGTTAGCAAACCAGTCTAATAGAGACATATAAATTTCAGTAATTAAATTAACTAATAAAGTTGTGATCTGCCGTAGATTTGATCTTTTTCAGGTAAACTTAATAATAACAAAGCCGTTTTCAATCACACGACTTGAGCGATATATTCTCGATATATCATACACAACTAACATTTTTTGCACATAACCTTCACTGCATTAACACAGCTTTCTAACGATCATTAACAGTACTTACCATAATTCAAGATACAGAGCTTATCTTATCAGGAGTCATTAGTCTTGAGAAGTTAATCTTTAACCCTAACGAAATAATGAGTAGTTGGATATAAATAAACGAGGCTATTTTGGCGTGTGTTTGGCGGGGTTTATAAATAATTTTCTTTTTTTCCCACTTCGGAAAGCATCTTAATCATCCCATTGTTCCAAGTTTGTTTCATCGACAAACTGTTGTGCAAACTGTTTAGGAGAACTATTTTGAATAAATGTCAATCTTCTCCCGTCTTCCGCCCCATTGCTTATAATCCAATCACATATCCCCAACATATAGCTAAAATTGTTCCTAATACCGGGGTTCGTTCCAGGAGAAATAAATAGTTCCCGACGAAAGCTTAATAACCTGAAAACTAAAGCTACCCTCCCTAATAACAGTAAATATTTTCAGCTTGATTAATTCCCAATCATTGTTTCTCCGTGTGTGTCTCCATCATTTACCCCAATTATTTTAACACTACATTATATCCAATATTAATTGGATATAATGACCAAATTTTAGTTCTCCTGGACCTGTAATTTTTTAAAAAATATAAAAAAAAATTATTTTGAATAGGTTTTAAAACCATACTTGTTATTAGTATAACACACCGACAGGTGTTGTATTTTAATTGAATTATGTTGGACTTAACGTTTTTACTTAATTTGTCCTTATGACATTAATGGAGTGAGTGAATAAGGAATAGGAATAATTTTAAAAAAATTAAGTTAATTATTCTAGTTACAATTAATATAATTGAAGATAAAAAAGTTATTATATTGGTGTTGATAGATGTTAATAGTGATAGTAAAATAACTGGAAATTGAAAAAAAAACGTTTTGGGCAAGATAGGAAAGATTAGTATAAGTTTTGGAAACCCATATAAGAGTGTAATCAATAGCAAATAGACTTCATATGACAAAACAAGTTAATGCTTAATTTGCTCATCTAATAAAACGTATTAAATGAGAATTTAAATAGCTTAAAAATGTTGATTTTTAAAAACCACAATATTAAATTTAAATAAAATAACAATTAAAACAGGCTGATAAAACGCCGCGAAGCCTTCTGACAATGTATCAGTTAAAAATAAAAGAGTAGCCCAGAAAAATTACAAGTAAAACTAATATTAGATATCAGTACGATAGTGATTAAATGACTAGTATCGTAACAAAAAACCTTAGAACAATTAGGCATTAGATCACTAGCATCCTATTTAAACTCATAAATAACTCAAGCAAAACAAGTATTAATAATACTAAATTAAAACTAATTAAAAGTAGATGTTATATATTTATATAGTTAAAAATTAGAAATTAACACTTTATTGGTTAATACTAAATAATCAGTTCAGCATAATCTAAATTTTTAACACAGCTCTACAAATTTCTGTCTTTTAGTAGGGAATATTTGCAGTTTATTAACCCCAAATAACTTTAAATCTTAACCCCAACACTAACTTTGATTTCGTTAAAATTCTAAACAAGGTCATGGCACCAAATCAATTGAGGAGATAGTGATTAAGTAACTACTATAAATTAAGTAACCTAATATAGTTTGAGTAAACCTGCCAAGAGATCCCAAAAAACACTAGTCTTGTCACTACTCCTACCAACGAATAATGCGTTTAATATAATAAAAATATGAAACCAACTACAAGGTCTCGATAATTATAATCATTCTAACACTGTAACATTTCCAGATTTTCCTAGTTGATGACAACGACCATAACATTTTGGACAATGGTATGGAGAGTCAAAAAAAGTCTTTCTAGCGAACTATAAATGATAACTTTGATACAACTGTTGAATATAAGTCCCAAAAGCTGAAGATATAATCAGAGCTTATAATAAAGAAATGACGCAGCATTTAGGAGTAGCGATCATGGTCAGAATTATTAAACTTGCTCAATTAACCTCCGAAGAACTTGCTCTCTTGCACCGACGAGCAGAAGTTGATGTCGATCAGATGCTGCCTATTGCTAAGCAGGTAATTGATGCGATCATCGAAACTGGGGATGTCGGAGTGATTAAATATGCCCGTAAGTTCGACTATTCAGAGGCATCGGTAGACAACATTAGGGTGACAGAACTAGAATTTGCTCAAGCACGGGAATTAGTTGAAGCAGACGTTAAAACTGCTATCGAACAGTCGTTTCGCAACATTAAAGCTGTTCATCAAAGGCAAATGCCAGAACCAATACATCTAGCTGAAATTGATACCGGGATTTTTGCAGGAGAAAAAATTACCCCCATTCCTAGGGTAGGATTATATGTTCCTAGAGGTCGTGGGGCGTTTCCTTCAATTATGTTGATGTTGACTATTCCGGCCATGGTAGCAGGGGTAAAAAAGATTGTAGTTTGTACTCCTCCCGATAAACAAGGGAACGTGGAACCCATTTCCCTATTGGTAGCCGAAATGGCTGGGGTTAAGGATGTCTACAAACTTGGTGGAATCCAAGCATTGGGGGCGATTGCCTTGGGCACTGAAACTGTCCCTAAAGTCGATAAACTTATCGGTCCATGCAGCATTTACGGAGCGGCCGCTAAACGAATTTTGGTCGGCAAAGTAGATGTGGGACTTCCTGCAGGACCAAGTGAAAGTATCATCTTAGCTGATGAAACTACCGATCCTCAATTAGCCGCCGTGGACTTATTAATTGAAGCCGAACATGGTTCGGACTCGGCAGCATTATTAGTTACCCACAGTGAAACAGTTGCTCACAAAGCCCAGAAATTTGCCTTAGAATACCTCAAAAAACTTCCTCAATGGCGCAGAGAATTTTGTGAAAATGGATTAGCTTCTTATGGAGGAATTGTATTAACTTCAAGTTTAGAAGAATCAATTCAGTTTATTAATGATTATGCGCCTGAACATTTAGAAGTATTGGTGTCAGATCCCCTCAGTTTACTAGGAAAAATTAATAATGCTGGGGAGATTTTATTAGGGAAATATACTCCCTCTTCGGCGGCTACCTATGCCATTGGCGTTAATGCTGTATTACCCACAGGAGGCTTTGCTCGGTCTTATTCGGCAGTGTCCGTATTTGATTTTGTCAAACGCTCGACAGTAGCTTATTTAACGTCTGAAGGCTTTGACAAAATTAAACAAACCGCCCAAACTTTAGCTAGTTACGAAGAGTTTCCCGCCCACAGAATGGCGGTTGAAGAAAGAAAAAACCTCTTATAAGTCTTGCAAGTCTCAGAACGGACAAGAAACTTAAAGTTAACTCGGACCGGACCGTCAATAAAATCATAACGTTACCCGATCTCGTCTTGATAGAGTAACGCTATTGATTGTAGTTATGTTTTGATCTTGTCACCAAATACTCTAACTTCTGTCAGTACAAACCACTACTACATACCCCGATCCATTTCTACTTCAGTGTTAGGTGCCAAGGGAGGTAAGCTAACATCAGGACGATCCCAATCAATGTCGGTCCTTTCAATGAGGGCTACTTCTCTTAAGTCTAGACGAGAAACCCATGCGGGCATGGCATAATCATAGAGCAACTCGAATTTCTCCACATCATCACTGAGGATAACCCATTTGTTATCAACTATTTTCATGATTACGTCAGAGCCTGCCACTAAAGTTGGCCAGCGCTTAGGGAGACGAGTGGTGATACGCCACACCTCATCATCCCCAATTTGAACATAGGGAGGCGATATAGTTTGGACTTGAGCTACATCACCGGTCACACCCCGGATACGTCCAATAGCATAGTCTTCAAACTTGAACTTAACCCAGTCTTGTTGATAAACTTCGATGGGATCTTCTAGTTCATGACCGCGCAATTGGCTAATCAACATTTCGCCCTTAGTGGGTTCTGCTTGTACAGGAGCAATAGATAAAGCTGAAAGGGCAGCTACTGCTAATCCTGCTAGTAAATGGGAATGTTTAAAAAACATGATAACCTCACTCCAACTAAATTTTATGGGCAAATTATCCGTAGACGCCTATCAGCATAATTCAGTTCCTTAGAATAGACCTCAAAATTTAAAGATAAATTTATAAGTCTTTGGTATCAATTCTGAGATTAACGGACAGTTTGTCTAATCTTTAAGAATTTAGTCTAGTTATGAGGATTTCTAAGCATTGAGAGATATAATAGTTGGCTTTTTCAAAGAAAGTTGAAGCGATGTTACGCCACTAAGGTATTTTCCATGAAAAAAGTACACCATTAGGGGACATTTGAGTGATTTTCTTACGAGAGTTCAATAATTTGTTTTTGTCAGTTTTTTTGTGTTGAATTCTATTGTTTCCTCTTCAATGGTTGCTTCTTGACTAAGTGATAGTTTTCTCTCTCCAAGAGATCTCTTGGAGGGAGAAACTTCAGAAAACTCTCCCGGGGTTTCAGAAATAGCAACAGAGTAGTCTGAGTTTTTCGTCGTTTCTTCTAAAGTTAATCAATAAATAAATGCTCTTCGTCCGAAGGTGTGGTTTCTTTGTTAGAAGGATCGACATCCTGTGCAAGAGCTTCTTTAACTAGAGGTGTAGGAGGGATATCAGCCTTATAGTTAGGATCAACAATAGATCGGGCAAGTTCAGCCGATAATTCTCCACGAACTAATTTAGACAGAGTATCTTGACCGTTAGGTTTATAGGTAATGAGTCTAACTGTATTGTTGAAAGCATTATTAACTATATTTCCTTGTTCATCAAGAAATTCTAATTGGACCCAGTTAGTTCCTTCCTTAAACCCTTGAATATAAATAGCTTTCCATCTATCAACTAAAAAACTTTCCCCGTTAATGGTTACTCTAATACGCCAGTCAACCACTTTATCATCGGCATTTTCTTGTGCTACTAAATGTAACGGGGCATTGGTTAGGTAAAAATCTAACATAATTGGCTGTGCGCCATAAATTCCCCTAGGACGATTGTAGGTGAGGAGGGGAAGAGAGATATCTGGAGCGTTTTCTCCCGTTTTGGTTAGAACATAAAACGTAGTCTGGTCATAGGCTCCATCGTTTTTGAAGCTTTCATGCCAAGGACTTGACGCAAACACCCGCAGTGTATGCGTTCCTGGAGTTAAATTCTCCAAAATAATCGGTTCATCGAGACTGTAAATCGCTTGATAAGGTTCATTGTCGAGAATTAGATGAAGATGGGGTCCAAGTCCTAAGTCAGGGTCTTTAAACAGAGGATAGTCTTTTATATCGAGTTTGACAACGATGTTAGGTTCAGGAAAAACGCGATCATTTTCGGGGCTAATAATGTCAACTTGAGGCTGATATTGGTCTAGGGTTTTGTATAATTCTTGGATAGCGGGTGGAGGGGCTACTTCTGCCAGTTTGTTTGTGACTATAGCTTCATAAGGCGGTTCCAATAAAGATTGGGATGTCTCTAGGCGATCTTTACAGCCAATTAATCCCCAACTAAGGAAGAGTATAAGGAACGATAGACAAAGGGACTTGATGAGTTGTGATTGCATTTTCAACCAAAACACAAGGTTTTCCTCCTTAAACTGCAGCAGTTTATCTGTTAGAACTTGAAATTGTGTTTTTCTTGTATAACTTTAAGATACACACAATATTACATTAATAATTGAATGATAACTCGGTTTTCATATTAACCCTAAAGTTTGATCTCAGTACAAGTTGTTGCTGGTCCTGTGGATGTTGTAATTTTTGCTTAGAATAGGTAATTTAGCTATGGCACTCTATAAACGATATAACTAATAAAACTAGTTAATTTCATATTTTTTGCTCATGCAGTGGATGAAGATTTTAGATATTTCCGTTATTTTAAGGTTCGAATATTAATAATTACAGTAGATAATAATACATCTATAAAAATAGACTTAATACTATTTACAATCTCTACTTAAAACATAAATTTTAGTTAAAACTGAACAAAAATAAGTATACTCTAACTACTTTGTATAACTATTTTAGTAATCAAAATAAAAAAATAACTCTCTGTTTAAGAGATACAGACTTTCCTACTTATTTACAGGTCACCTAATTATTTCAAGGCCTTAAGAAGTCAAAAAAGAACAACAGAGTTGAATCACATCTTATTTAGTTGATTTTTATTCATACTTGAGTACCCTTCTCTTTTAAAACAGAAAGAACATATTAATGTATAATTAATAGATGCTCAGTTAAAAACTATAAGTCTTGATAGAAGTTTATTGTTAGATGCTTTCGTTCAATTTTTAAGGTTATCTTCCAACGATTTGATAGTTAAAACAACTTAGGCAAAGCCGCAAAAAAAGTCTATTTTAAAAAAAAAATAAAAGATATCAACTAAAGTGACATAAATTAAACTTTAATTACTTAAATGACGTAATATAAAATTTTACTAAAAGTTGATTTAAAGCTCTCTATCTATATGCTGACTCGTTATCAATAACAACTAATTCATATAAATAAATCTGCTATGAAGGCTTCTTTTTATATAAGATATAGATCGATTATCGTCTTTACTTTTATTCGTTTCGATCCTCATACCTTTTTTAAAAAAAAATTAGATAATTGTTGGCTGTCATGAATCATTTAATTATTTTCCGAAAGCTATTCAAAATACCTTATATCTTCTTCCTCTCAAGGTTTTTTATTTAAACTTTTCAAATAATTCTACCATTCTTTTGTTCTTTACTTAAATCATCCATCTATAAATTTCTTTTTTAACTGTATTTTTTAAAATATTTACCCAATCTGTAATTTATTTAATTTTCTATCCTCCCGCATTTAAACATAATATTGATGCTCCTGGTATGAAGGGCATTCTTGAATCGCTCTTTTCTAACTACTTTTCTATTTTTTACTTATTTAATCTCACCTAATTAAGAGACAACTTATTCGTATTTTAACTTAGATATTGAGGATAATAGCAGCATTCTTAGATTTCAATTCCCCCCAAAATAGTAACCATCATGAGGGGATAGAATAATGACAAACGTAAACAATTAATTAAACCGTACGTTCATCAATAACCTTATCAATTAGACCATATCCCTTAGCTTCTTCTGCTGACATATAATAATCTCGGTCTGTGTCTTTCTCTATTTTCTCAAGAGTTTGTTGAGTTTCACTTGCTAAAATTTGATTGAGTTGACGACGAATTCGCAAGATTTCATTGGCTTCAATTTCAATATCTGTAGCTTGTCGTCTTCCTGTTCCCCCCATGGGTTGGTGTATCATAATGCGAGCATGGGGAAGGGCTAAACGTTTTCCTGAAGTTCCGGAAGCTAATAAAAACGCTCCCATCGAAGCGGCTAATCCAACACAAATGGTAATCACATCAGATTTAATGTATTTCATTGTGTCGTAAATAGCCATACCTGCGGTGACGGACCCACCGGGAGAGTTGATATACAAATAAATTGGTTTACCAGAATCTTCTGAATCGAGGTATAACAAAAAGGCGACGATGCGATTCGCTAAGCTGTCGGTCACTTCCTGACCGAGAAAAACAATTCTTTCCTGACTTAAACGGGTATAAATGTCAATCCACCGTTCGTATTGACTACCAGGAAGACGATACGGAACACTAGGAACACCAAGAGGCATAAGCGATTAATTAAAAGGTAAAGGTGAACAACAATTGACTAAACAGTAGCTAAAGGTTTAGGCAATTCTTTAGAACTTTCTAAGACTCGGTCAATTAAGCCATATTCTTTCGCGGACTGAGGGGTTAAATAGAAAGTACGATCAGTATCTTTGGAGATTTTCTCTACAGGTTGCCCCGTATTTTTAGAAAAAATCTCTAACATGGTTTGTTTATTAGACAACACTTCTTTCGCCCGAATTTGAATATCGGTAGCCTGACCCTTAGCTCCTGAGCGGTTTTGATTGAGAACAATGGTAGAGTGGGGGAGACTTGCTCGACAACCTTTAGTTCCTGCTGAGAGGATCATCGCTGCCGTTCCCATGGCTTGGCCAATACAAATGGTGTGGATGGGAGGTTTAACATAATTCATGGTATCGCAAATGGCAAAGGCTTCTGTCTCAAAACCAATAGCATCTCCTGTATACCAAGAAGTACCCGTAGAGTTGATGTAAAAGTAAATAGGCTTATCTGGATCATCAAACTGTAAATACAACAGTTCAGCAATAATCAATTGAGTGACATCAATTCCGACTTGTTGTTTTACGTCATCAGAAGAAAATAGAGGCATTCCCAGATAAATAATACGTTCTCTTAGTATTAAGGATTCTAAATCTGGGGGAGGTGTTCGGAAGTTAATGTCTCCGTAGTAATCAGATTGAACGGCTTTGATCTCCATTGGTTAATTGTTAGTTTTGTATTTTAATAGTCCTATTGCTTGGGATACATAACACCACGCATGAAGATGAGGGAGTAGCTAAAAGTAATAAACTTATATGGAATATCTAAGCCTTTTGCCCTTTGCCTGACCCGTAGTGGTATTATGGCTTCCGCTTTTGATTCTAACTTACTTCAGGGATAGACCGTCGTTGAACTCACTTTATTTTAAAAATATTAGCTTGAAATATAATAAATTATATAAAATATAGACAATAATTTTTATCACTTCTATGAGTTTTTATAGATTAATTTTGTATGTAATTTAGACTCACAATAGAATATTAATTTTTGTATCAAATCCTAATTTAGAAAACAATTACTGCTCAAAAATTATAAGCTAATTTTTAAAAAATCAGAAAACCCTGTTGATACTGATAAGTAAAGTAAGTTTTAAGTAAGTAAAAGTTTTTTTGAAAAATCTATCAATAGATGTCATACACACCAGCTTAATTAACAATTTTCTCTAGAACGACAACAATAGCAACAATGTTATTCCTCAATATAAAAAGAATATAAAATTACAAAAATTGCAGGTTGAAAGCAATATAAAATTAATTATGATTTCTTAGATGTAGAGTACAAAATTGTTTTTTGACAAGTTTGTTTATAACTATTGAATAAAAAAATACACATTTATCTTAAATGGTAGCTGGTTTCAATGGGTAAGTCTATACTAACGGTAGTAATTTAATCAATCAATTATGGTTTTATCAGAGTTGCTAAATCAATTTTTTTATTGATAGTTGTATTAAATACAATAGTATTTAAATACTATTGTATACGCAGATATTATTTACTTTAAACAGCAGATTTACAGTAACTTATGAATACAAAATTAAAGGAATAAAATACGAATTCTTCTCCTATTATATATTTCATCAGTTCTCTATCTTTTGTTGCTTTATTAGCTGATCAATTATCTATAACCATACAAGCCTCTAGCTAGCCACAGTTATAGGATTAGTATTTTTGTTGCATAAGTAAAAATATCTTCTTTATTTGTGTATCGTTTAAAAGTAAGAGCGAACAAAAACTTGATGTAGAGAGCAATATTATTGACATAATCTTTTGTCCTCAATTATCAAGATATTTTTTTTCTATAAGCTCGGTTTTCTTTGGTTGCTCCGGCATAGTGATAAGTTATGGTTATATAGACTCTGGTTTTGTCAGTAAAAACTTAAATATGAAAGTTATAATTGTCTAAATATTATTCTATATTTATATCTCAAAATTCTATCCCTATATATGTAAGTTTTCAGGATATAAATAATTGTAAAATACATTATATGTGTCGACTATTTTTTTAAAAAAAATCTGCTATATTATGATTACAGAAGTTATGCCTGGGACATAACCATACGAAATAAAAATAGGGACTAAGTGCAATACTGCTGGAAAACACATTAGACACAAATTTGATAAAATAACAGTAGAAGCTTGCTATGCTTATTCTAGCATTTGAAGAAAAGCCAAATAATTTGATAAATTTTATCAAATTATTTGGTTACTCTGGACTTGGTGTTATGGAAATTTAGCTTTGCAGGTTAACCATTATCTTGTCTTATATCACTAACTATGAAACTATGATCGAAGATCTGCGGCAGTCTTTTGAGAAGTAGCTAAGTCAGAAGTTAAAATGTCTTTTTTATTTCCTTGTTTTTTTCTCTTCCAATTACTAATCTTGGGTTTAAAATTAACTGAGTTAGTGTAATTTCTATTAGTCACATGAAAAAACAACCCATTAAACCCTTTTATTTTGATATTACAGAAGATGAAATTGAGTTTTTTGCCGAACAATCTAAAACAATTCTGAAATCCGGTAGACTAGTCTTAGGGAAAAATACCTTAGAATTTGAAAAAGCCTTTGCTAGATATGTGGGGACAAAATACGCGATTGCTGTTAATAGTGGTTCTTCAGGATTAGAAATTCTCCTGCGTATCAAAAAAGCTGAAAACACTACGTTATTAGTTCCGACCAATACTAATTTCGCCACTGTCGCTGCTGTCCTTCGTATAGGGGGACAGGTTCAATACCTCGATATGGACGAAACAACCTTTGCCCCATCTTTACAGATGGTACAAGAGGCTATAAAAAAAGGGGCAACTCCTAAGATTTCTGGGATACTTTGGGTGCATATTGGTGGAGTTATTTCTCCAGAATTTCCTCGTATTGTTGAATATTGTCGTCAAAAAGGACTATTTATCCTTGAGGATACAGCCCACGCTCATGGAAGTCAAATTAATGGGGTGAAGGCAGGAAATTTAGGAGATGGCGCGGCGTTTTCGTTTTTTCCTACAAAAGTAATGACAACTTTTGAAGGGGGAATGATCACTCTCAATGATGAGAAAGAAGATTATATTGCGCGATCGTTACGAAACCAAGGGAAACGGGGAATGGACTTTGGAGGATTACATACAGATTTTGGCAATAGTACCCGTATGACAGAAATTCACGCGGTTTTAGGTCGAATTCACCTGGCTAAATTACCCCAAATGTTAGCTAAACGGCAAAAATGTTATCAGTTAATTACTGCCTTTTTACGAGAAGTAGGACTAAAATTTGTGTCTACAGATCACATGGATAATGCCAGTCAATATAAATTAATTGTTCATGTTCCTAGTGGAAAAACAGCTCAGGAAATTAAGACCGCATTAGCCGAAGAAAATATCTTTTTAGGAGGAACAGTTTACGAAATTCCCTGTCATTTACAACCAATTTTTAAAGGAGTTTGTGACGGTCAAAGTTTCCCTTGTGCTGAATATTGGTGTCCTAAGCATATTTGTCCCCCGTTAACGTCAGGAATGACAGAACAAGAAGCTCAAGTTGTAGGAGAAGCATTAGTTAAACAGTTAATTTAGTAGATCAACTATAATCTTCTAGGTAGAATGGGTTACGATACGAGGAAAAGTATTAGTCTTTACAAAGAACTCATTTCTAACCCACCTCCTAATAGATAGTTATTTTCTTATTATAAGTATTGGGCAACACATCTAAAATAAATTCTCTTAAGCTTTTTTTATCACTACAATTAGTATTGCGAGTTATAAAATAATCTGTAGGTGCTGCTATTTGCACTACCATTATGTCTGCTTCCATTTTTTATATATTAAAGACCTTAATTTATATATGAAAAGAACAAGTAATTAACAAAACTTGCTAAGTCTTTAATTGCTCCAAAATCATCTTAATATTAATCGGATTTTGATAAGTATTGAAAAGATTGGGTTTTCGAATAATTACTGAGGAAGGCACTCTCAACATCTGTAATTATTCTGTCATATCTTTATATCTATACCAACTATTATCTGATTAAGCTATTGTGCCAGACTGATTGCTTATACTTAAATCATCTCAAAAATATTCTTTTTATGGTCAAAATAGGTTAGCCTCGCTTCAGGCTATTCTTTTACAACTATTGTAGTCTTGATTTTTGGCGGTTATTATTTAATATAATCGTCAAATTTTTTATGTTTTCAACTATCGTCGAACTCACGTAAAATAAAAGGCAACAATAGAACTACTTAAAGGAACTGTTAAATTATCAATTCCCCATTTAGAAAATGTTTCTAACCCTGTCGCTATAACGGAAACTAGTAAAGAAGATATAAGTATTAAATTAATAGGCTCCCCTGTGAAAAATAAAATAATACTGGAAATTAAAAAACTCAAGCCCATCATAGTTAGTGAGCCTTCCCAACTTTTTTTAATTCCCAAAATTTGATAATGGTGTCGACCAAATTTTTTACCAATAATTGCTGCCATTCCATCTCCCCAGGCCATTATTAAAATGCCAATAACTGCATATTGATGTTTATTTATTGTCCAAAACCAATAGGTTAAAATACCAATACTTACCGCATAAAAAAATGTTCCTAAGCTTTTACGCTCCACACTATTAATGCTAGGAAGAATCGGAAGAAAATAGGAAATCAGCGTAATGAAACTAGCAACGAATGAGGCAACTAACAATATCCATAGCGGCAGTTTAAACCACCAAGCAATTAAAATGACATTACCAGAACCAATGTGAACAACTTTACGGGTAAACTCGGCATCATTACTGCTTGAACGGTTCATTCCTTCAGCTATACTGATTATAGTTCCTAAATAAATTAAGACTAAACTTAGGGGATACCAGACAGATAAAAGAGGTTCCAATTTAGATAAAGACGTGAGATAAATTTTGACAGACCGACTGATTATAGTTTGCCTATCGGATGAAAACACTACAATAATCATCAAAAAATATTAAGAAATATAAATTAAGTAACCATGCCACACTCCATTATTGTTATCGGTGCTGGAATTGGAGGATTAACTGCAGGGGCATTACTCGCCTGTCGGGGTTATGATGTAACTGTCTATGAACAAGCAGACGTTCCTGGGGGATGCGCATCCAGCTTCAAACGGCAGGGGTTGAACTTTGATGTGGGGGCAACTCAAGTGGCAGGGTTAGAACCTGAAGGCATTCATCAACGAATTTTTGCTGAATTGGGGATAGATATTCCCCCCGCCACTCCATGCGATCCAGCTTGTGCCGTGTTTTTACCAGGGGAAACCGAACCCATTCAAGTCTGGCGAGATTCTAAAAAATGGCAAATTGAAAGACAAAAACAATTCCCAGGGAGTGAACCTTTTTGGCAATTAATGGGTAAATTATCTCGTGCTAGTTGGAACTTCCAACGACGAGATCCAGTACTACCGCCTTGTAACATCTGGGATCTCTGGCAGTTAATTTCTGCACTGCGGTTAGACACTTTTGTCACTGTTCCCTTTGTTTTTATGACAGTGGTGGATGCATTACGCTTGTATGGGTTAGCTAATGATCAACGCCTTAAAACCTTTCTGGACTTGCAATTAAAGCTTTATTCCCAGGTAAATGCTGATGAAACTGCTTTGTTATATGCAGCCACTGCCTTAGCAGTTTCTCAAGCTCCGCAAGGCTTGTATCATTTTCAGGGGAGTATGCAAGTGTTAAGTGATTGCTTAGTAGAAGCATTGGAAAAACATGGGGGAAAACTTAAACTTGGCTATAGTATCGAACAAATTTACCCCCAAAATAATCACGTTGAACAGGTCACTATTCATCATCAGAAAACTGGAGAAACCAGGATAGAAACCGCTGATCATGTCGTTGCTAATGTTACGATTCAAAATTTAATCAAATTATTAGATATCTCCCCGTCTCTCTTCTGGAAACTTTATCAAAACCGCGTAGAAAAACTACCTCGACCATCAGGGGCATTTGTGGTTTATTTAGGGGTTGATCGTCGGGCCATTCCAGATAAATGTTTCCCCCATTTACAATTTCTTTATGATTATACTCAACCCATTAGTGAAAATAATTCTTTGTTTATTTCAGTCAGTAAACCGGGGGATGGACGTGCCGCCGATGGAAAAGCCACCATCATCGCTTCATCCTTTACCGACCCTCAAATTTGGTTTAATAAAACCCCAGAAGCCTATAAGGCTCTAAAACGACAATATACCTCAGAAGTGATTGCCCGTTTAAGTTCCTATTTTTATATTACTCCAGATACTCTTATTCACCAAGAAGCCGCGACGCCTTGCACCTTTGCCAGATTTACTGCTAGAGATAAAGGTATTGTCGGGGGTGTTGGTCAGCGTGTCTCTACTTTTGGACCTTTTGGCATCGCAACCAGAACTCCCTTAAATAATCTTTGGTTAGTGGGAGATTCTACTCATCCAGGGGAAGGAACAGCAGGGGTTAGCTATTCAGCTTTAACCGTTGTCCGACAAATAGAAATGAGTCGGTAATTTCTTGTAGAGAAGTGTAGAGATACAAGGGAAATAAAGAAAAACTTTTGTCTTATGTCTTACTTAATTGAAGATGTATTGGATAAGCGAGGATTAGTTTGATTAGAACTTGTTGAGTTATGACTGCGAAGATTCACTTGTGTGTCAATCGTTGGTGCCGCCGAGGACGTCGATGAGGAGTCGTGAAGTACTTCTGGATTGAATCGATAGCCAACGTTACGAACCGTTTGAATGAGACTCGGTTGTCGAGGGTCAGTTTCAATTTTCTTTCTAAGGGAAAGAACATGGGTATCAATTGTTCGCGGATTATCAATAGCTTCAGGCCAAGCTCGTTGCAGCAGTTCTGAACGACTAAGGGGATTTCCTTCTGCTTGAGCTAGAACATACAACAAACTGAATTCCTGAGGAGTTAGGTCGACAAAATCTCCTCGGTACTGGACTCGACGCTGAACTAAATCAATTTTTAAATCCCCATAGTCGAGATAGAGGGGGACAGAAGTCACCCGCAAACGTCTGATTAGGGCTTCAATCCGTGCCATAAATTCTTGCATACCAAAGGGCTTGGTTAGATAATCATCGGCTCCGGCGTTAAGTCCTTTAACAATATCTTTTTCACTAGTACGAGCAGATAGAATTAGAATGAAAGATTGTCGCTGATTATATAACCATTGACACAATTCCATGCCATCTCCATCAGGTAAATCGGAGTCGAGGATAACTAAGGATGGCAAGCGATGGACAAAAGCATTACGAGCTTGTTGGAGATTTGCGCATTGCTGAGCCATATAACCTGCTTGCTGTAAGTGCCAACCCAAAAGCGATCGCAGATGAGGATTTCCCTCAACGATAGCAATATAAATCAGATTCACCTTAGTTTAATTCCCTATAAAATAAACACCATTAGGCTAACAGAGCTAATGTCAAGAATATGTAACATCTGTTACGACATCTCCATCATGTCCCTAAGAAACTCTTAAGAATTACTCAAGGTTATTTTGTTATTTCAGGATACGTAAGTGAAATTTAAAAAATAAAGCGGTTACAATGAAATCAACGATTAATTGAAGAAAGTCTCCGATAATACCAACAACAATTCATGGAGCTTTCTCCGATGTCTACTAAACCTCTATTTTATAAACCCTCTTTATGTCATTTCTTCATGCTTCAAGATACTCAAGCAATTCGTTATTATCAAAAGCTAACTGACAGTATGGTGGACTTATGGCATCGAGGTCGTCGCTTTGACGAAGTCCAATCTTATATGGATGGATATCTAGCCTGTCTACATCATTCTAGTACCCTCGAAGCTCACTTAGTTTACCGTTTAGAGGAAGAGGCGTGGCGTTTTTTGCGCGATCCTTCTAACTTTGGAATGTCACTACAAACCCAAACCGATTACTAGTAATTCCATAAATCTCAAACTGAGGAGAAAGAGGTTCTTATAAATTTTCCTTTCCCCTTAGTTTTTGATTTATGAAGCTAATGCTAATTCAACCATTTGCTGCAGCTCACCATTTTGATACATTTCAATCATAATGTCACAACCACCAACAAACTCCCCATTTATATAAACTTGAGGAATAGTTGGCCAATTAGAATATTCTTTAATTCCTTGGCGAATGTCATGGTCTGTTAGAACATCGACTGTTTCATAGGAAACCCCTAGAGTATTAAGAATTTGAACAACATTGTTAGAAAATCCGCACTGGGGCATCAACTTAGCTCCCTTCATAAAGACTAAAATTTTGTGGCTGTTGATTAACTGATCAAGACGATTTTTAAGTTCCGGTGTCATAAACACTCCAAAAATAAATGACAGATTTTGACGGCGAAGATTATAGATAGTAAACCAATGGATGATGAAACAATAGAAGTTAATCCTAGTTGCCGTTTATTCTAGCTTAGACTCTAAGTTAGACAACTGATTGTGCCGTTTTCCAAGTTTGAGGGGTATAAGTTTTTAAGGCTAGGGCGTGAATAGCTTCTGAGTCCAGGGCCTCTTGGATCGCACTGTACACCAATTGATGTTGCTTGACTTTGGTTTTTCCTTCAAATTCAGCCGAAACAACCAAGGCTTCTAAATGATTTCCTCCCCCTTTGATATCTCTAATTATTACTTGAGCATCGGGGAGCCGCTCTTTAATCATAGTTTCAACTTGTTCAAGTCCAATCATTGAGGATTCCTTAACAATTATTTATTACAGATAATATCATTATAATGACTTAATTCTTGCTGTTTTATCTGTAGCTGAATATCATGTTTTCTTAATTAATAGATTCAGAACAAAGTGGAGATTGCAGAGGATTATAGGATGTTTTTTGATAAATATTACAGATGAATTTTAAAGCATTTACCCAATTTTCTATGCCTCCTTCAGTTAAATATCGCCATACATAATTGATTACTGTGATTTAAAGAAACTGTGGAATGAATCATTAAATCAGGATCAGGGTGATCATCGCCTGGTAGAATAAAAAGATGAATCGTTAAAGAAATAGCAATTTCTTTAACGACTTCTAACCCATAAGACCAATATGATCGACCCTCTAATAATCGTAAAACAATAACCTTAGCTTGGGACAATACTGTGTCGGCATAGCTATCAATACTCAGTTGTTGTTGCAATTGTAGAAAATTAACAGGCCGTATTGCCGGAAAATCAGTCGGTAAATGGTTAATTGCATGGACTAAATTTTGAATATCTGTATCGGCTGCACTAAGAAAAATAATCGGAGCTGAGTTTTGTTCAACAAAGACTACACCTTCGTTATCAGAAGTTCAGCCTCCTGGGGTAGCAGCAATTCGGTGCATTGAAACTCCTTATCTTTAAAAATTATTAGGTTTCAGGTATGGCGTAGTGAATTAGGTAGATTCTAGATCAAGGGCTTTACCTGCGTTGTCTCTAACTGTCTCCAAGATTAATGACTCGTTTTCAAGACTCTATGTTACGCCGAACCATATCCATTAGAGTGTTTGAGGAATTAAGTTCTCTCTGGCGACAACTTGCAGCAATGGAGGAAATAAATGGAACACTAATTACACAGGAGATGATATTAGCAGAAATTCCTAATCCTGACAGGAGTTTAGCAGAAGAACATTTTTCCTTATTATTATCTTCTGAATTGAGTCTTTTGTTACGGGGAACCTTTGATCCCACTGCCTTATGTTATCAGGTAAGTATTATTTGGGATCGACAGGTGATTGCAGACTTTATCAATGATCTAAAACAAAATCTTGCTCCCTCATTTATCTTATGGGAGCTTCTCACGCAATTTTCTTTGAGTCAACAGATTTCATCAAGTTTCCTAGAAAATATTTTTATCACTCAATTATTAAATATTTTAGCACCAGATTCCATCAATAATTCTCAAAAAATTTATAGAGATTCTGGTTTTTATAAACTAGAGGATACTATGCGGCAAAAAATTGCCCAAGAACGATTACTCAAGCAGATTATTGCTCAAATTCGCCAAGATTTAGATTTATCAAGTATTCTAGAAACGGCAGTCAGAGAACTCAGAAGTTTTCTTCAAGTTGACCGGTCAGTTATTTATGAATTTGGTTATAAAAAATCTGATCATTTGTCAGACATTAAGTCTAATCAAAATTGGGGATGTGTTACCTACGAATCTAAGCTTTTTACTAAAATTCCCTCTCTTTTAAATGTTGCTGCTGAAGATAATCGATTTTTCTATATTATTGGTTATCAGGAAGAATCTCGTCGAGGTTCGATTATAGCTATAGAAGACGTAGATCAAACTTGCTCTTCGTCATTTTCTTTAACACAATTTTTCGAAAAATATTGGATAAAGTCTGAATTAATTGTCCCTATTATTGTTGAAGAGACACTTTGGGGACTACTAATCGCTCATCAATGTTTTGAAAAAAGACAGTGGTTTGATAGTGAAAAAAATTTTTTAGGACAAATTGGAGAACATTTGGCAATCGCCATTTATCAAGCTCAATTATACACCCAAGTTCAAGAACAAAAGAAAACCTTTGAACAGCGAGTTATTGAAAAAACAAAAGAACTTCGAGATGCTTTATTAGCATCCCAAGCAGCGAACTATTCTAAAAGTGAATTTTTAGGAAATATGAGCCATGAATTACGTACTCCTTTGACCTGTATTATTGGATTGTCAGGAACATTGTTATATTGGTCAGGAGAAAATAAATCGTTTCCTTTACACAAACAAAGACAATATCTTCGGACTATTCAAGATAGTGGAAAACATTTGTTAGAAATGATTAATGAAATACTAGAATTTTCTAAGCTAGAAGCTGGTAAATATGTTTTATCTATTCAAGAATCTAACTTAAAAAGTGTAGCTAAAACTGCCTATCAAAAATTTAAAAAAGAAGCTAAACAAAAAAATATTAAATTATTATTAGAATTAAAAGTAAAAGGTCAAGAAGAAAATCAGTTTTTTGCCGATCCTGAAAGACTACAACAAATTCTCTATCATTTATTGAATAATGCCTTAAAATTTACATCGGAGGGAGGAACGGTTACCTTAAGAATTTGGCGGGAAGGAAATCAGGGGAGTTTTCAAGTAGAAGACACGGGAATTGGAATTGCTGAAAATCAAATTCCTCTTTTATTCGAATCATTTCAACAATTGGAAACCTCTCGTCAACGTACTTATGGAGGAACCGGACTAGGGTTAGCTTTAACTAAACAATTAGTTGAACTTCATGGAGGAACAATTGAGGTGGAATCCGTTTTAGAAAAAGGATCAATCTTTACGGTTAGGCTACCTAATCAACCCCAACGCCAACTAAAATTATCAGGAAATTTAGAGCGTGATCAATTATTTTTTAAAGGCAATAGAAGTATTGTCTTAATTGAAAGTAATGAAGAAATTGCCACGTTGGTAGGAGAACTATTAACAGCAGCTAATTATCAATTTATCTGGTTGATAGATAGTGCTACTGCAGTTAAGACTATTGAACTTTTGGAGCCAACTGCTGTTATTCTAGATCAAGATTTTACCGATACTTATCAAATTAGCGACACCCTTAAACAGTTATCCAATACTAAATCAATCAAAGTCTTGTTACTGAGTCATCAAATATCTTCAACAGATTGGACAGATATTTCTCAAAGGGGAATTGATGATTATCTATTAAAACCTATTCAACCTAATCTTTTGTTAAAAAGAATTAATGCTTTAATGTCTACTGAAAATAATGAGGAAGATGATTCAATGTAAATTGTTATTTTTATTCAAAATCCCTGAAAATAATTTAGTTACTATCATCTTTTCTAAGCAATAAATAATGTAGCTTCTTCTTGCTCTTATTCTAATTATTGCCATACTTCTATAAATAGACTCTACATAATATCTAAGTTTTTTACTGTCAACTTGATTTGACAAAAATTAAACCTTTTCTAAAGTTGATTTTCTTAATTAATAATTTTTTCGATAAATTCGATATTAGTAATTGTTGTTAATTTACTGGGTTTTAGGGTTAAGTTAATAATTTTTAAATCTTAAAAATTATTAACTTAACTAGAAAAAAATAATACTTCATAATACTTATGACTGAAAGAAGTATAAGCCAATCACATTAATTATGACCTAGAAAACAAACCATGAAAATACCGCAGTCTAGTCTTCTTGTCTCCTGTCAATCTCCTATAAATTCTCCCTTAAACGACCCAGAAATTATAGCAGCCATAGCTAAAGCTTCTATTAATCAAGGAGCAAAAGGCATTAGAGTTGATACTCCATCCCATGTTAAAGCTGTTCGAAAATTATTGCCTAATATCCCAATTATTGGTTTGTGGAAACGCTACTATCAAGGGTATGATGTTTACATTACTCCTTGTTTTTCCGATGCGGTAGAAATTGCTAACGCAGGGGCTGATATTATTGCTATTGACGCAACTCTCCGAAACCGTCCTCAAGAGGAAACTATGGTGAATTTAATTAAGCAAATTCATCAAGAATTAGGGACATTAGTCATGGCTGATGTAGATACTATTGAAAATGCGCTCGCTTCGAGTCAAGCCGGGGCAGATTATGTAGGAACCACACTTTACGGATACACTAAAGAAACAGAAAGGTTTTCTCCTCCTGGATATTCTTTATTGCAAGAAATGGTTGAACAATTAAATATTCCTATTATTTGTGAAGGAGGAGTTAGTAACCCTCAGGATGCAAAAAAAGCTTTAGAATATGGAGCTCATAGTGTTGTTGTAGGGACAGCTATTACAGGAATCGATTTAAAAGTTAAAGCATTTAATTCTGTTTTTATTAATTAAACATCGAGTTTTCAACTTATTTTAAATTATGTATTCCGATAATGAATCAGCTATTTATCGAAGGTTTTCTAAAGTTCCTATTGATCGTAGGGCTTATGCTTTTGTACTAGATTTTGTGACTATTTGGTTTGTAAGTTTATTTTTTAGAGGAATTTTGCAAGGACTTATTTTTATTATTTGTTGGCTAACATTACGGGTTATTTTAGTAGAAAAAAATCAGGGGCAAAGTTTAGGAAGTTGGTCGTTTAACATGAAAGTGATTAATGTAGAATTGAGTAAAATTCCAGGTTTAATTGAATTAACTAAACGAGAATGCATTTTAGGCATTGTGGCTTTATTAGCAATGATCGGATTGAGGATGGGTTTCCATAATGGTTTATCAATGTTGTTATTAACAATGCCCTTATTAGTAGACTGTGGAATAGTCCTTGGAGATCAGGAGTTAAATCAAGCATTTCATGATCGTATTGCTGGTACTATTGTAGTACAAACTAATCGAGGATTTTCTCTGGATTTACGGTTAAAAAGACTCCAGTTTATCATCCAAGGTAAAATCAGAAATTCTCGAGATAGAGATAAATATAGAGATGATTAAAAATAGAAAATACAGCAGTAGACAAATATATTCAAAAATCAAGTCCGCAAAAGCGGACTGATGAATCTAGAAGATCATTAACGAATAAATAGCTTATCGAAGTTTGACCACTAATCGCCTATCAGGTTCGTGTCCACGACTTTCTGTTTCCATATCTTCCACATCCTTCAACAAAGTGTGAATTTGACGGCGTTCTGCCGATGAGAGGGGGGACATTTCTACCTCCTGTCCCGTCTGTCGCACCTGTTGGACTACCTCTTGCGCCCAGGTGACAAGTTCCTCCTGACGCTTGAGACGATAGCCATTGAGTTCAACCGTATATCTCCGTTGTTCTCCGGATTCTCTACTCAAATTAATGAGAGTATTAGCTAGATATTGAATCGCATCTATTCCTGCTCCCTGTTCCCTTAAGAGGAGATTAGTCTGTTGGGGGGTTAGCTGAGTTTTATCAATCGTCAGCCAGGATTCGGGGGATTCATCAGAATGACTTTTCTTGTCTTGAACCTTAACTTGTGCTCGAAACCCCATTAAAGTTAATAGGGTTTCGAGCCAAGCTTTACCTGAGTCGACTTCTCGCTCCATCTTGACAACTTGTAACCTATTGTTAACTAGCAAATTAAGACATTTTCTTTTTAGATCTTTTTTCGAAGGGAAGAGCTTCTTGGATTTTTTCAGCCTTTTCTTGCTGTGCAACCAATTTTTGTAGGTTTTCTGGTAGAGGTTCTCTCATCAAAATGACCGTTTGTAGGGTCTGAAAAACATTGGCCACAACAATATACATCAACACCCCTGCCGGTAAAGGAAAGAAAAGAAACATTCCACTGAAAATCACGGGAGTAATTTTGTTGACTGCCTGTTGCTGTTGTGCTCCTCCGCCTGAAGAACCAGATAATTCTTGATTTAGATAAATACTAACACCAAAGAATAAAACCATGGCTAGGATGTCCAAGTTGATAGTTCCATCATCCCCCATAACACCAACTCGTCCTAACGCCTTAATAAATAAGAAACCTGTTTTGGCAGCAATGCCTGGAATAGTGGCTTCGATAGTTACTTCTCCAGGAGCTAAGGCTTCTATCGTTCCATCTTTGTCTATTTTAACTCGTTCTGAGCCTTTTATAACTTCAAATATGGGCTCAATGTTACTTCCAGGGGTTTCAGTGACCAATTTCATAAGAGACTGACCTTCAGTCGTTTGAAATTGCACTCTAGTCTTTTCCTCAACTGCTAATTTATTCCCTCCAGGTAGTAAAGCCATAATGGGATAATGAAGACCATCGCTAATGTAAATGTTACTAGGTTTGGTTGTAAAAGGTTGAGGGACAACACGCTCAATTTGTTCGCTAGGGAGAATTTGAAGATCAACTGTATAGTTAATATCAGCAAAGGGCGACCCCCGTAAGGTAGCAAATAGAGCAAAGAGAATGGGCATTTGTAGTAACAGGGGTAAACAACCCGCCAAAGGGTTGCCAAACTCCTGCATCACCTTTCCTATTTCTTCTTGTTGTTTGCCAGGATCGTCTTTGTAGCGTTGCTGAATTTCTTCTTGTCGCTCTTTCATTAGGGGCTGAGTAATCTTCATTTTTCGCATATTGCGAATTTGTCCCGCACTTAAGGGGTATAGTCCAAAGCGAACTACTAGGGTTAAGGCAATAATCGCAAAACCGTAGCTAGGCACAATCCTGTAGAAGAAATCCAGGATGGGCAGCATAATGTTCGTGGAAATAAATCCGACACCAAAGTCCATTCGTCTTAATCCAAGCGGTCTCGCTGTAGAGTTATTTGTAGTTTACTTTACCGAATATTGGTAATAAAGGAAGAGGTCAAGGAGCCTCTGACCTGGTCTAATTTCAAAATCTATCTGCTGATAATTGCTCCAACAGGGTTTACTGTCTTAGTCACAACTTTTTCAGCCATATAATTATAAGCCTTGCAGAAGTCAGAAACTGATCTCAACTCCAAAAGACGTCGTCCCATAGTCCGATTGTTCCCCGTGGGATTTTAACTATTTTGGGGATTTCGTCGTAGATAATGTCGGTATGAGCATATCTCATCCAACCATCTGTGACGTAGATGATTTGTAATGCAGTAACGCGATCAAATTGCTCTGACCACAGCCCCAACCGTCAGAGATAAGCAAATAACTGCAAATCTTAAAAAAAAATTAATGATTAAGTCCCTAACATGATGCCATCCCTTATAAGGGGTATTCTCTCGTATGTTCATAGACAATATTAGATTTAATGAACAACTGCTTTAATTCTCGCAAGAAATACTCATAATTGCACTCCCTTTGACTATGCCGCACTGTAATCACTACTTCTAATCCGGGAGAAATTATGGGAAGCAAGGAGCAAATTGCTGCTTTTATCTGTCGTTTTAGACGGTTACGAACCACCGCTTTTTTGCTAATTTTTTGGCTAATAGAGATACCAAATTGAGTTGGGCTCGGGATCATAGTTTGATGTTTTCTTGATAATACTCGCATCAAAAGATGAGAACTTTTATAATGTTGTCCCCGTTTATAAACAGCTTGGAAGTCTTTGGGTTTCTTTAGCCGATGGGCTTTAGGCAATCCCACTATATTACCTGGTTAGAATTGGGTTAAAAACGACTTATATTATCACCCATGACGTTTAATTTTTATCTAAACCTGTTGACACTCGGAATAAGAGCAACAAGGGTTAAACAGATAACCGGTATCGTCCTTTTTTTCTTCTAGCTTGAATCACATTACGACCATTTTGAGTTCGCATCCGCACACGAAAGCCCGATTTTCTCTTTTGCTTTCGATTGGTTCCTCCTAGGGTCCGCTGAGTCATGAATTTATTCCTCCGACAACGTTACCGTTTACTTTATGCCTTGAAAGACAAGGTCTCTCATTATACCCTTAAAAGCTAGATAAGTAAAGGGTTGAGGAGTGATTTTTAAAACTCTAATCATCTTAATTGTCTCACATAAGTGAGGTTAAATGACAATCTTATACTTCATCATAAAATTTATCTGTTCTCCTACTAAACTTATAGAGTGATTAACCTCTTTTAGAAAGAATTTATTTTTGCAATAAATACTCTTACCTCAACTGATTTATACTAGTTGTGGTAAGAGTATAATTATGATTATACACTGAAAAATATAACGATTTACTCCAATAATTTGGAGGATTAAACACTAAATATGGAAGTATTTAACCTCAATTTAATCTATCCATCTACGACAGAAGGACATAAATAAGCCAATTCACAATCAAGACAATTTGGTTTTCTAGCATGGCAAGTTGCCCGACCATGATAAATTATGCGAATTGAAAAGTTTTCCCAGTCAGGTTGAGGCAATAGCTTCATTAAATCTCTTTCAATTTTTACAGGATTAGTCTCTTTTGTTAATTTAAAACGTCTACTTAAACGCTTAACATGGGTGTCTACTGTAACTCCTAGATTAAGTCCAAAACCGTGTGATAAAACTACGTTTGCAGTTTTTCGAGCAACTCCTGGTAAACTGAGTAACTTTTCCATTTCTTGAGGAACTTTTCCGTCAAATTCTTTAACGATTTTCTGACAGGAAAATTGAATATTTTTGGCTTTATTTCGATAAAATCCTGTCGAACGTATCAATGTTTCTAATTCTTCTCTATCTGCCTGAGCTAAGGATAATGCATCAGGAAACTTCAAAAATAAATTGGGGGTAACTTTATTAACTCTTTTATCAGTACATTGTGCCGATAAAATCGTAGCAACTAAAAGCTGCACAGGGGAGTCATAAGCTAAACTACAAGTAGCATCAGGATACAGCTGTTTTAGAAGATCTAATATCACTAATGCTCGCCAGTTTTTATTTTTTTCCTTGTGCTTAATGCCCATATTTTTATATAAAAACTTACCATTAAATTTATTGAAATAACTCTCAGAAAAAGACTAATTCAACAGTATCACGAACAACAAGAAATAGTCCTAAACTAAGGAGTAACACTAACCCTGTTTGCATTATGCCTTCTTGCAATCTATTGGGTAAGGGTTTTCCTCGTAGTCCTTCTACGATTAAAAAGATTAATTGTCCACCATCAAGAGCAGGCAAAGGTAAAATATTGACAATAGCTAAGTTAATACTAATTAGCGCGCCAAATTGAAATAGATTTCCCGCATTATTTTGGGCAATATTAGCACCGTACTCGACAATTTTGACTGGACCTGCTACCTGTTTAGCGTTTTCTTGAAAATTACTCACAAGTTGCCAAAATCCTTTAGCGGTTAGAGTCACTAAATCTTGAAAAGCATCCGCACTGTAAGTAAACGCATCAAGAAGTCCTTGAGACTTTTTCAAGTGTATATTAGGAATTAGTCCTACCCCAATTTTACCTTGACCTTGGTCATTAGACTTTGGGGTAACGGTAACAGATAAAGTTTCGCTATCTCGTTCAATCGTAAAATGAAGAGGTTGATTAGGAGAGTTTTGGATTGTCTCGATAAAGAAGTCAATCGCTTTTGGAAAGTCATCTAAGGGAGTATTGTCAACTTTCAGGACAATATCTCCCGATTTCATTCCTGCTTCCATTGCTGCAGATGCGGGTTCAATAGTGGGAACAACTAGTCCAGATTGAATATCTTGGATGCCAACAGTAGCAACTTGCGCCACTAGAAGAAAATAAGCCAAAATAAGATTAGCAATCACCCCTGCACTAATAACAATGGCCCGATCAAATACGGGACGGTTACGAAGTAAATTGGGGTCATCTAGGGGAATTTCACCATCGAGATCATCATCAGGAAATCCTACATATCCTCCCAAAGGAAAAGCACGAATAGCGTACTCAGTTTCAGTACCTCTATATTTTATGAGACTTGGACCAAAACCGATCGAAAAGCGGTTAACTCTGATTCCTTGGAATCTTGCGGCGGCAAAATGACCTAATTCATGAACGATAATTAACAACGCTAAGACTGCGATCGCTGCCAATACTGACATAGTTTCTAGACTAAATGGATAATATTAACTTTTTTTATTGTAGTGTACTTGGTGTGGTAGGGAACACTCGAACAAAAGAAGCAATGAGAGTAGGGTGGACAGAACATAATTTAAGATAAGTTAATCAAAATAAAGCCCATCTTACAAGACTAAGCTCAACAAGAATTGAACCTCAATAGTGATTCGATGTAATAAAATAATCTATATTTTTTGCTTTATAACCACAAAAAATCACATTGTTTAAACAAAGGACGTCTTAAAGACTTATTGACTTGATTTTTGACACCTAGTAATAGAACTTTCTATGCAGTTCTTTATTTTGTTGTCATTGTATTATATGTTGTCATTATATTATATAAGTAGATATAAGACATATTTCAATATGTAGATTACTTGTAAAATATTCAATTAATCTCAATTCAGTTAATCATACAATTTTTTTATATATTTATATAAGTCAAAAAAATATCTCTTTTATTTTCTTTTGTATTCTAATAAACTATTAATGCGATTTAAATTATTGTCTTTCTCAGGGAAAGTTCAAATAGAAAAATAATCATAAATATTCATTATAATTGAAGTTCTCGCTATATAGGTATATTAGACAATTGAGATATTTCAATATAAAACAGACAATACTAGATTCAAAATATAAATTTAACTCTTTCAAATAATTCAATGACATTAGTGTAATAAAAGTGATTTATTTGATAAATTGTAACTCTTTAAAGTTAATCTATATTAAAACCCTTTTTAAATTTCCAATAAATTATATACATTCAACCTTTTCTCTTTACTAAAATAAAGTTCTCTCCTGCCTAGACTTGAGAAAGACTCTTAAACGACGAGATGATATTAGTTAATCATATCTTTTATGACTAACTATGTTTGTAGTTATTACTCTTAATAGTGCTACTTATTTATGTCTAAGCTATAGCACGAGGTAAAAATGTAGTGTCTACACATTCTCTAACAGCTTTAACTTTAACTTTAGGGAATATTTTTATATTTAAGTTTTTACAACATACTATTAATTCTTAATTTTGTTTGAATCTGGATATTCATGTAGAAAATATCGTAGTTTACGTCGAGTTCATTATACTATTTCTCTAATAGGGGTTTTACATAAAAATTAGTTTTACATAAAATAATGATATCTACTGGTCTCCATTGAATAGTTAAATTTTTAGATAATTAAATTTAAAATAAATCTCTATTGCAACCCTTTAATAACTAAAATACTAAAATTTGTTTTCTCTCCATGAAATACTAATATAACTAAGTTTTTTTATTTTTATAACGTAGAATATTTTTCATATACAACTATTATCATATATATATTTTTTTGATTAAAATATTATATTTTATATATTTAATCACTTTATTTTTGATGAGTAATTTTCTTTATTTTTTTTAAATAGTTATCGTTGTCGTTTATTATATTGTCTATAAATATTTTTTTGTTTACTATTTTAACCATAAATTTAAAGTATTAGATTTTATTATAAATAAATAATATATCCTGTTTCTTAGTATTTTTTTTATACTGATTAAATAACTTGTTGACGTAGATTTGACTATAAGGTGCCTGCACAAAGTACAGTACTTAGTTTGCTATTTTATTACTTCTTTTATGACTAGAAAACTGTCATGAGCTTTTGGCGTAGTGCTATACTTTAGACTAGGTATACTAAATTAGTATCTAATAAGTCACAAAACTCTTATTTTAAACTTTGTCGATTACAATGTTTTCATAGTTAGGTTAGAAGGGCCTAATTAATTGATTTAAGCACTAATTGATCTAATTTTAACTAAAATCAAGAGTTAATTTTTATAGTTTATTTGCGTAATAAATTTACTTGCAAAATAGTACGTTATATTTGACGTTTTGTCTTAATCTCTGATTGCCGATTTCTAAATCACTTATGACTGATTTTAACCTAACTTGTCCAATAGCCTTAGATCAATATCCTCAAGTCTTACTTGCTCATGGAGGAGGAGGAAAATTGATGCAGCAGTTGCTCGAAAAGATGATTTTTCCTGTCTTTAATACGACTCAAAATACTCCTCCACATGACTCTGCTATTTTTGATTTAAACACTAATAAAATTGCTTTTACTACTGACTCCTACGTTATTCATCCTCTATTTTTTCCAGGGGGAGATATTGGTAGTTTAGCTATTAACGGAACTGTCAATGATTTAGCTATGAGTGGGGCGCGTCCTCTTTATATTAGTGTGGGGTTGATCTTAGAAGAAGGACTGCCGATGGAAATTCTTTGGAATGTTGTTCAGTCCCTACAAAATTCTGCTCAAATTGCTCAAGTTAAAATCATAACTGGAGATACTAAAGTAGTTGATCGAGGGAAAGGAGACGGTGTATTTATCAATACTGCAGGGATCGGTATAATCGAACATGATCAAATAATTGCAGCTCAAAGTGTTCAACCAGGAGATACTATCTTAGTCAATGGAGATTTAGGCCGCCATGGTATTGCGATTATGGCAGTACGAGAGGGGTTGGAATTTGAAACAACCATTGAAAGTGACTGCACTCCTCTAAATTCTGTTATTTTAGCTATGTTAGAGGCCAGGGCAAACATTCATTGCCTACGAGATCTCACCCGTGGCGGTTTAGCTAGTGCCCTAAATGAAATTGCAATGGGTGCAGGGGTTATTCTTAACATTCAAGAAAATGCTATTCCGGTACGCGAAGATGTCCAGGGGGCGTGTGAAATATTAGGGTTCGATCCCCTCTATGTGGCTAATGAAGGTCGATTTGTAGCGTTTATTCCTCAAGACTCTGTAGATATCGTTATGAAAATTATGAGATCACATCAGCAAAATCCCTGCATTATTGGCCAAGTTACAGGAAGGGGGACAGGCATGGGGTTAGTCACCTTAGAGAGTAAAATTGGAGCTAGTCGTATTGTTGATATGTTAAGCGGAGAGCAATTGCCCAGAATTTGTTAAGGTTTCGAGTATGTGAACAGGGGCGTTCTCGAAGAGTGTTAAAGTCTACGATTATCCGCCCCAAACTCCTTGATACACTAACGAACAACCTGAGATAAGATAGGAGATTTTTTGGTGTCTTCGGTTGCTATTTCTGCGGCCATTGCTGCCAATGGAGGGACAGACTTGGCAGAAGAACTGCGTTTTTGGTTGAGGTTTCTACGAGAACTCTTCGGCGATGGGCTGTCCATGGTGAAGGTATAGGCTTTCCAGTTGCTTTCAGGACTCCATTGAGAGTCTTCTGTTACTACTAAAACTGCTCCAGAAATCAGTGAATCACAAGCCGTTGCTTGGATACAAAAATGAGTCCAGGGAGAGCGCAAAAGAAAAACAGGAACTTGCTTCCCATTAGCACTACCATTGGTATAACCAATCAAAAAGCGACCTTCTTCAATGAACGGTCCGAGTTGCGGATATTGTTCGAGGAGACGGAGGATTGCTTGGGAAGCCATAGATTAATATCACTAATTTAACTCAGAAGAGGAATCACAACGATGCTTACACTACTTCTTGACCATAAGGATAGAAACAATTGTGCACCAAAGTTAGTATCAAATGTGACGGAATCACCATTTTGTATTTTAATGTCATGTAAATTTGATAAAGCTATTCTCTATTTTAAGATTCAATAAACATAGTTGATTACTTTTTATTACACAAATCTTAAATTGCTAGTGTTTCTTAACTGGCTGGCACTTTTTTGACTGGACTCACTTTTGCCTTATACAGCAAATTTTTCCCATGACGATAGCCAATGTAACGAATGATGACAGTTTCTCCAGGTTCAACATAACCACTTTCTTCTAAAAATTGATGACACAGAGGATCATAGGGCACCTTTTCTCCTGCTACTGCAATTGTTTCAACGTTCCATTGTTTAAGTAAATCGATAATTGGTTTAACTAGAGGCAATAGTTTCATAGCAGAGAGTTGAGGATTTTTTTGGGCAATCATCGCTGCTGTTGGCCATTGTAAAAGCCAAGATTCTAGGACTTTTAAACTAGATTTTTGAAAGTCTTTTTCTAGAGTTTCTTTTTGTTCGTTAAATTGCTGTTGTAATTGTTGATATTCTTGTCTAACTTTCTCTAATTCTGATAAATTAAGATCTTGAGTTTCAAGTTGAGAAAGAACTAAGGACTCTAACAAAGATTGATCTCTACAAAATTCACTCAGTAGTTGTTCGATGGGAACTTTTAACACTTTGGATAATCTTAATATATTTTCAATAGACATTTTAGGCAGTAAACCCACTAAAAGGCGATTTAACTCCCATTGGGAAACCTCGGAAATTTTGGCCAACTGACTAAAGTTAGATATTTGCGCTTGCTGCATTAATTGCAACAACTTTTGGTGATTGGCTTGATAAGTTACTGATTGTTTCATAAAAGATTAGGATTTTTTAATAAATAACGTTTTTTTTTTCACTACGCTAAGTATTGTTTCACCGCATCAACCAATTCCTTGAATAACGACCATTTTGAGTTTACCCTAACTTTGTCTGTGTGTCTTGTCTCTAGTGCATAAGTCTTGACTCGTTACATTCTAGGAAAAAACAAATTGTATTATTAATCACAAAATTAATGTTATTAAGTTACTATGGCAATATAGTACTGGGTCTTTTTTTGCCGAAATTAGTTGTTTCCCTCGACTATTCTACGAAGATTCTCTATTTGTGTTATGGAAATACTAAAAACCCAGATTTTTAGGTTCTATTCTATTGTGAGGGAGGAAAGCCCAGTCCGTAGGCTTATGCGACTCATTGAGAAAAATATGACGGTTAACTGCTATCATTTAGTTATCATTTTTAAACGTACTATTTTTTCCCCCGCACTATCTAGTTGCACCTCAATAACTTCACCGTTTAAAGATTCCAGGCAAGTTAACATTGCTCGTAAGTTAGGATTACTCGCTCCCGTATCTACATACAGCCGATCAGCCAAACTCCCTACCCGTTTCCAAGTAGTATAAAGCTTCGCTACGGCTTGTTCAAGTTGAGTGGCTTGTTTAACCAAATCAGCAGTCGTATTCAAACAATCCAATCTTAACGCCTCTTCTAACGCCATTTCTAGGTCAATTGAGCGATTTTTAAAAGTTTGTACTTTGGCGGCCGCATCGAGATATTTTGCCAAATTTCGTGCTTCTGAAGTGAGAAGTTTAACAGTATTAACATCGGGACTTTCGGCAACTTCTTTTTGAATTACGTTGAGGTGACTATCGGGCAACTTTTCCATCTCTTTAACTAAAGGGACTAAACTACTGACTGCTAGAGTTCCCTCAGAAGCTTTCTCTTTAACTTTATCTGGAAGTAATTCCGAACTCATAGCTGTCCATTGATCAGAGAGTTGCTTAACTTCTCGTCGGGTAATGTGATCACCATTTTGGGCAGCTTCACTAACTAATTTTTGCACTTCAGGATCGGATTTAGCTGTTTCGACAAATGCCCGTTTACTAAAATTATTGATGGAGTTTGGATTCAGCTGTCCTTCTGCCAATAGGGTATCTGCACTATTAGCCAGTTGAATGAGAACATAAGCTTGACTTTTAGTGATTTCTTTTTGTTTAAGCCAATTGAGGAATCCAGTTCCTCGTCCGTCTCCATTTTTTTTTTCACGATCACGGATAGCCCGTAAAATACGTCCTCGCCAAATATCGGTTTGTAAGTCAAAGTGCTCACAAATCTTCCAGACAGTATCTAGCTGTTGCTCAAACTCCATCTCCTGAATAGCTTCGTCTTCAGGATTAGGAAGCTGGAAGTTAAATTCTACAGGAGTTTCGAGGCCATTAGTAATTTCATTAGGAGAAGAAGGAACAGCGGTCATATCGATTTTAGGTGTCACTGATTCAGTTGTTTGTGAGTGGAATCATGATAACTTGGTTTTAGAGTTTTTAACTATATCATCTAAGTTGAAAGTTATCTGCATTTCGTTAAATTGTTGACTAATTGTAATGTAAGTTCGACGAGAATCAAAAATATAGTTTTTATTTTTAATATCTAAGGTTGACAATTATCTAGAATGGTAACTGCCAATAATCAAGACTAAAATTTTTTTTTAACCCCAAAAAGCCAAAAATATATTATGTTTCACACCTTCTCTTTTTCTAGTTTTTTTTAAAAAAATTATTTTTTAGCTGGCAAGAAGGTAAATAAAATTTTGATAAAAACTTGAATTTATTGAGTATTAAATTTTAGATATATTTCTGCGCTAGTTGTTAACTATTTTGATAAAATAATATTTACGAGGTTAACTATTGTTAATTGGTTTAACCGACTTTTGCTACATACAACTAAGTATTTAAAAACTCAGTATACTTAACTATAAAATAGCTAAAAGACTCACGTAAAAGTAAAATAGATGAAACTAATTCTTATATTTTTTTTTGTAATTTGGTCAAAAGCAGTACACTAACATCATTGTTCAGCTCATACATTCAGCAAGACGACAATAGCTAGCTATATTAAAAAATACTTTTTGACAATTAGAAAAATATATTTTAAATAAAATTATTTTAAGATTCATATTCTTAGCTATAAAAAATAACTTGAATGCTTATAATTTTACAAGTCTTTTTAGAAGAAATTACTGTTAATAGAAGAACATAACATAGAATTTATATATTGAAAAATTAGATTTAATATGCATTAAGTATAACATGAACTATCTAAAATGTACTTAGTAAGTATTTTATAATTTTAAATTAAGACACTACATTTAAATGTTCTGAGATTAAACTTAAATTAACTTTATAGAAGTTGACAAAGCATCAAAATTGAGTCAAAATCTTTTTGTCAATTATGACTGTCAATTCATTGATTCCACTTAATTGCTTTAAGGCTCAGTAACAACGTTCAATAACTAAATAAATTGTTTTTAATTCAAGAAATATACTTTTATTAGTTTTCTTTAAGTTTTAACTATTTTTAGATAAATCACGAAAATATAGAATAAATAATCACAAAAATAACCTTTAATAAAATAATTATGATTTAACTCCTGTTTTTTGAAACATAGCAATTTAAAATTGCAAACCACTTTATATTTATTAATAATAAATTATATTAGAAATCTGTCAAATTGATAATTTTTTTAATGAATGCTAGACAATGAAAGCTAATACTCTTTAGCATTTATTTATAATTGTGCTCCCAATATAAAAGATCTTCAGTACGAAAAAAACTAATGAATTATGATGATTATTGAAAACCAGGGGATATTAAACTATTAGAAATAACAGATAAGGAATTTTATAATTATCATAAACAAGTTTTAGTTACTACTCAAAACCAGACCAGGCAAATTAAACTAATCAATTTAAGCGAAGTTAAATAAATTGCCACATAGGATATTATGAATATATATTTAAAAGAACTAAATATAAATTTAAGTATTTAGTATTTCAAAATAAAACTATGTAATATTTAATAAATAAGTAGTACATAACTCCTGTCTATACTAATTATTTCTCACTATACATAATAATCTCATTTTGTCTTTCTCTTATCTTCGGTATCAGGGTTTTCTTTGCACCGAGCCTCTTAATAAACTACCTTGAGAAGGCATAGATAAACCTTGCTATTAAAATAGTAAATAAGCTTTTTTTAAAAAAATATTTTATAAATAAAATAGTTAAGTAGAGTACGCTGGTTAAATCATTATTGTTATTAGTTAATAATCTAGTAAACAAAAGTAAAAACTTGCACTTTATGAAAATTAAAATTAAGTTTTTGGGGTTGCATAATAAATCGAAAATAAAAGTCTGGGAAGTTATTAGCTACTAATTAATTTATTAGATTAAGTCTAGAATAGCTGTTATTTACACAACAGATCACAATCTAAAAAACTCAGGTGTATTTCAGTAGTAAAATACCAAACTAAATGTTTTAATATTAACTCAGAGAAAGTTTCTTGGTAAATAAAAATTTTTATTTACCAAGAAACTTTCTCTGAGTTTTATGAGCTAATAATTTAGCGATCTCAGTATTATAAATCCGAAGATAATTCCAGTAATTACCAAACACAGATTCTATATAACTTTTTGTTTCTTGGAAGGGTATTTTTTCTACAAAAATATCAGGATCACTAACCTGATATATTCGTCTCCATTTTGAAACATTGCCGGGACCTGCATTGTAACTAGCAACAGCTAATAACGAATTATTACTATAGGTCTCATGGGTATAATTTAAATACCAGGTTCCTAGATTAACATTGTCATTAGGATTGTTCAAAGAATATTTTTTTAGAGCTATTTTATTAGCTACCCATTCACCTGTTGTTGGCATCACTTGCATTAACCCTTTTGCTCCCACTGGCGAGGTAATTTCTGGTTCAAAACGGGATTCTTGACGGATTAAAGAGGCTATTAACAAAGGATTAATTTTACGTTTATGAGACCAATCAATGATAGTTTGATAGAAAGGAAAAGGAAAAAGCGCATACCAATATTCGGGGGTTTCTCTAAGGTTTTGCAATTGTTTTTTTGATTCAGGCCCGTCTTTATTTTGAAGACTCCAAACTTGATTAATTCCTTGTAGGTTTTTTCCTTGTACGAGTTTCAGTAAAGTATCAGTAAAAGATTCATCAACACTTAATTGAGAGCGATCATTCATTTCCGCTTTAAATAAAGTGATAGCATCCTCGTCTTGTCCTAGACGATATAGTTCTTTGAACATGTCCGATCCCGCCGGAGGAACCGAACGGATATCAGGTTTAGTGACGGTGGGTAAGATTTGACGTATGGTATTAAAATTTCCCACATTCCAGCCTAACTGAACTGCTGATCGCCAAGCATAGTAAGATTGAGGATGATGGGAAACAACGTGTTCAAAAGCCGCTCTAGCATCCTGTGATCGCCCTAACTGTTGCGCCCATTTACCTACCCAAAAAGCCGCTTTGGGGGCGAGGGAACTGTTAGGATTATTACTTATAATAGGTTGCGCCCAAGTCCAGGCTTTGAGGACATCTCCTCGCTCAGCAGCTGTTTGCGCCACACTCCAACGATATTTAGCGGTTGCATCAGCCTTAGGATATTGAACTAGTAAGGTTTCTCTACTTTTAGCTGCCTCAGCTTTGCGCCCTATCTCATCTAATAACTTAGCCTTTTCTACTAAAGCATCACCCGCTTCATTAGGAAATTGTTTAATAACTTGGTCAAAGTAGCCAATTGCGGTCTCAGATTGAGATAGTTTAGCGAGTCGTTTCAGGGCTGTTGCTGTTTCCGGAGCTGTAGGAAACTCTAATAATAAGCTTTGATAGCCTGTCTTTACCTCATTTTTACTATCACTGTTGGGTTGAATCTGTTGTCCCCTAGCAATACGATAGAGATTTTGAGGAGTAGCTGGAGCTTTTTTGTAAGCTTGGACTGCTTTATTATATTCGTTAGTTGTCCAATAGCCATCAGCGATCACTTGCCAGTTTTCGGGAGTCAATTGACTACTATAGTCTTGAACTAGACGATCGCGGATCGGGTTAGTCTTAGAGGTATTGGCATCATACTTAGCCAATAGAATCAACAATTGAGGTTGTTCTGGGTTTTCTTGAAAACGCTTACGGATAATCTTTTGCGTACTGGGATGTTGAGGAAATTTTTCAATCGCCTGCTCCCAATATTGGGGATCATATTCTCCTAATTTGTAGAGTGCTTCTGCTGCAACTAAAACATCGGGATAGGTTTTAACCAGTATTTTCCAGGTTTTTTGAGCTTTATCTATCTCATTGGTGAGTTCATAACCCCGTCCCCGTTTGAGGAGTATATAGGGAATTAGTACAGGATATTCTTTGTCTAATCCTTCAAGTTTACGTAAAGCCGGACCACCTTCATACTTTCGGAGTAAGTCAATAGCCAATAAATAACGACCGCGACTTCGTTCTAGAGAGAGAGTATCAGACTCAGCAATTTCTTGCAGTTTTTGCTGTCTTTGTTCTGAGGAAATCTCGGCTAAAGTCAGAACGATCGAAGGTTTATTAGGATCTTCTTTGAGAGCTTCTTCAATCTGTGTTTGTTGCCTCTGCTCGAACCATTCCACTGTTTTAGGAACCAGTAAAATGGTTCCAACAATGGTGATTCCTAGAATTCCTAAACCAGCAAAGAGGAAGTTTTTTTGTTTGAGTGACTTTAGCATTCCATTTCTCGAACAACAGTTAAATATATATTATTAACCCTTCTGGGTTTATTTGGGGGCGTTTGCTTTGCATAGAGATTATCCATCTATTTTCGCTGTGCATTTCTCTATAGAGATCACCGAGTCTTGTTTATTTAAAGTCCCATCATTCCCAGTAACTGATCGCAGTTACTGGGAATGATGGGTAGAGAACTTATGCAAGTTCGTTTTTAACAGGCTCTTCATATGTATTCTTGATAAAAGTTTTGCAATATTTTTTCTGGTTTTTAGAAGTCAATTTGGTGATTATGCCGCGTATTTTTATGAACCTGTTAAGATAAAAAATCCCTACTTTTAGTGCAATTCTATTGAAGACTAACCCTTACAGTTTGCTCATACTTAAATTTAGTCCATACTTTCATTTATGATATTTATAATCAATTCTAGGATAATAAAGTGAGTTAAGTAAGAAGTGTTCGCTTTATATATTTCAATAGCTAATATTTAATATTATTCGTTAATACATAACTCCTATCATGGATAAAATTTAAGTAAAAATCCAGTAAAGATTTATAACTTAGAAAATATTAGTTATACAAAATTAAAAACCATAGTTATTATTCTCATTATATAAGTTAATCAATGAAGAATTCAACCACATAAAATTAACTTTACTCAGTAGATTAAAATAAAAATTTTAGGCAGATAAGTTTAACAAAAAAGTGAATGAAATAGTCCAATATACTTTAATTTCTTAAATATAAAATATAAAATATAGTTTTATGTTGATCATCCATCAACTATTTCACCAATGGGTTTCACTGGTTTTTATTTCATACTCTGTTGATGAAAAGTAGTTAGTTTAAGTCCTTGTTGATAAAGGGGTTTATATATTTATTAAGCAAGATATCAAGCAAATTATTTACTGTAATGATATCTTGTGTTAACTCAAAAATAACTTTACAGTTATCTGTGTTAACTGTAGTTAACTTCACAGTTAATAACCTTGGTCGTTTATGATTAAGTGTAGTCTATTTTAGTTCTTGATGTTACCCTAAATTGGTTTATTCTTGTTAAATTATTTTTTCAAAACTAGGTATACTCTATTGAGATTCTAATGAAAGACTCCTATCGGAACAGAATGAATGAAACTAATCCCTGTAATTCCTCTTTTGTGAATCAGTAAAAAACAACAAAGTAGTATCATTAAAAGGTTCAATACGCTGACCCATAAAAAGCGACTATAATGATCATAACTTTTCCTATTCTCATATAATAACTACATCATTTTTCTTTTAAAAATACTGTCAATTGAGTAACAGAATGATAATGCTGTTTTTATTTTTAATAAAAATGACTTAGACTATAAAACATCTCAGCGAGATCAAGACGATATTTTATATTGATAGCACCAAACCTCAATAAATACTGCTGATAGCATAGCATGGAGTGGCTGCTTCCTTTTTTCTTAAATTATTGTCGAACTCACATTTTTTCAACGAGAATTTCAGTCTTGATTGTTAACGGTTACCATTTTAGACAATCGTCAACCTCGTCACATTTTAACTTTAATATTGAGAATAAAAATAGTGTGTTTCAATTTTATCAAATTCACATCCCTAGTGGGGACACTTTTCTGTTTGGGCGTTTTCTTGTACCAGATTCTATACTTAAAATCCTAAAATATTATATTTTTTACTAAAAAAAGGAGGGGATTACCCCTCGTTTACCAGTGTTGAGCCCAATTATAATTTTAATTACTGCTCACTTACAGTAGTGGCTAATTCCTCTTCTGATTCTGAAGCTGATTCCTCTTCTGATTCTGAAGTTGACAGAATATCTAAATCCTCCTCTTGAGCCTCAGGTTGTATTTTTCCCTCCGCTTCAGCTATGAGTTTTTGGCGATATTTCTCAGCCATTTCTTCTGCTTTTTCAAAAACTAAATCCCGGTCTTTCAGCATATCACCAGGTTCGGGTTCAAGTTGTTTGGTCGATAAAGAAATTCGACCCCTTTCTGCATCTAAGTCAATGATCATGACTTTGAGTGAATCATTGACCCCAAAGACACTGTGGGGGGTATCGATATGATCATGGGAAATTTCAGAAATGTGCAGCAGCCCACTGACTCCCCCAATGTCGATAAATGCCCCATAGGGTTTGATTCCACGAACTGAACCAACTACCACCTGACCCACTTCTAAACCGTTCATCTTACGCTCAACCAGCGCACGACGATGGCTCAATACCAGACGGTTGCGCTCTTCATCGACTTCTAAAAACTTTAATGGCAGGTCTTCACCGACCAAATCTTCCTTAGCTTCGCGGGTGCTGATGTGAGAACCTGGGATAAATCCTCGTAACCCCTCAATGCGTACTAATGCGCCCCCTCGGTTTGTAGCAAAAACATTAGAGCGCACGGTAGCATCTTCGGCTTGTAGTTGGCGAACTCTTTCCCAAGCTCGCATATACTCAATCCTACGGATAGAAAGAGTTAATTGTCCATCTTCGTTTTCATCGGTCAGGATGAAAAATTCCCGTGTTTCATTCGATTGAAGAACATCTTCAGGATCGTCAACTCGGTTGATCGACATTTCTTGAATGGGGATGTAAGCAGCAGTTTTCGCACCAATATCTATGAGCGCGCCTCTCGGTTCCATACTGAAAACTGTCCCAGGAACAATGTCCCCGGGATTAAAATGGTAGTCGTATTTATCGAGAAGTGCCGCAAAATCCTCGTGGGTGAAGCCAATATCTTGAGTAGCTGTTGTTTTCTGAGTTACCATGTACCTTAGGTTATCCTATGCCTGATCTCCAATAAATGTTAGTTTTTGTTTTAGTGTACAGTTTCTAACTTTTAGGGACTTATAGTTGATAAAAACATCTTCGAATATGAGACGCTTTTGTTTTGTCGGTTTTACCCGAACAGGATGAACTATAACACCCCAAACCCGAATATTGAGCTATTGGGAATTATTTTCATCATAATTTCTAAAGGGTCATGAAAGTCTACACTGACGAGATCATCACTATACCTTATAGATTAAGTGGAAAAAAAGTGGCTCTGAGGAGACACCTTTCTGCCAATATAGCCCTCTTAGACTTATGTCTTAAGAACAATTAGACGATGAAGTCGATCTAATCCATTAATATTTACAGAAAAAGACCCTAATTATGAAGTGCTTCAGAGTTAGCACAGCCGAAGGCTCCGCAATGCGGACGCTATGCCTGAAGCTCCTCAGGTTCACCTCGTAATGGGTTGATATAACTAACCATTTACCGAAGTAATGTCATGCTCGGCATACTATTTTTACCTAGTCGCTCCTGCATGAGCACCTCCCATGAGTGTAAGTTTCTGCACTCATTACGGTACATCTTCAATCTTAGCATTGTTTTTATTTAACCGGCTTCTAAGAGGAAGTTATCATGGAAGATGAGGAAGTTCCTTTATCAGAAGTGTTATGATTGTCCTCTTGCCAATGGGTTTCTGAGTGGGTTTTTTGTTCCTGAAATTGTTCTAGAGTGGCCACAAAATCTTTAATGCCTTGAAAGCGACCATAAACAGATGCAAAACGAATATATGCTACTTCATTTTCTTGACGAAGGTAATCTAACACTAATTGGCCAACTTCTTGGCTAGTTACTTCCCGTCGAGGATGCTGCTGCAATTGAGCCTCGATTTCATCAACAATCGATTCTAGTCTCTGATGGGAGATTCCTGTTTTCTCACAAGCCCGGATAATCGCTCGCAACAATTTAGAACGATCAAAGGATTCTTTTTTCCCGTCGTGTTTGACAACAATGATGGGAAAAAACTCTACTCTTTCATAAGTTGTAAAACGATGTTTGCAACCTAAACACTCACGACGACGACGAATACTTTGTCCCCCTTCAGAGGAGCGAGACTCTAAAACACGACTATTGATGTGTTGACAGTATGGACATTGCATGGAACTGTCCGTAATAACGGATATTGAATTAACAATAAGCTAGCCAACAGTACAGTAAAAAATGAACAATCTAAGCAGAACTAGCAACTAGCTATGCTGATATATCTATTCTCTCTAGAAGGGAAAAAACATAGGAGATTGGGGGTATATTAACAGCAGTTGATTCTAGTAGAATAGATAGTCGAAATTTATGTTTCAATACGAGGGATTGACCGAAAGGCGATATCGAAAAACAATACAACTAAAGCCATACCAAGAAACATAATAAGCAGCGCTTTCCATTTGATTGATTTCCTAAAATTGCTTGCGTTCCCAGTGTATCAAAAAAGTTGATAATTTTTTAATGTTTAGCGATTATAGGGATAATTAAACTTGACTTTTTAAGATAAAATATTAAGTACTTTCTTTTGTAGTTCTTATACTGGGGTTACCCGCTTTATAAAATAACCCTTATCCTCCTTATTCTACGAAATCAGTATCGATTCCCGCAAAAACAACGTCTCGGAAAATAATCTACGAGAACCATACCAGATGTGACGAAAGAAGGATGGACCGACAAAGACTGTATGGGTAAAGGCAAATCAACCCGATGGTTAAAAAAAATATCGGAACTGAGAGCTTTGCTGACAAGTTATGTCACTTAAGTGAAGTTGATGAAGCTCTCTAATGCACCACTCTAGAAAGTAGTTATTTAGTCAGTTGTCGAATATTTAGCTTCGATTGATTCTACACAGCGGAAGGGAATGTCAGCACAGACAATTCCTTCCGCTGTGTAAGAACAATTGGAAAGATTCCAAAGAAGTTAGATATCCGACAAACGGTTAATTCACGACCTTCTTTGTCGGTGAATGCGGGGTGTCCGAGCCAAGCTTGAGCAATTTCATCTCCACTATCCATAGCCCCATCATCAAATAAACTTTTTTTAGCCAAATTGTTCCTAATTTAATTATCAAACACTATTTTTTGGATATTTTTGATTTAGCTTTTTTTAGGCTATCTCCAATCGCTAGGTTGAATTCGACACTAAGATAAATTTCCTATTGAGAAACAACGCTTATCTCATTGATGACGGGTAAGTCCAAAAAATTCAATTTTGGATAGTTCCCTTTATGATGAAGATAGCGAAGAAAATAGCGGTAATACTTCTAGAAAGGACTACTTAAGTTCTTCTTGGTTGAAAACAGTTAAAGTTCGCAAGACCTCATTCCAGGACGATACGTTGGGCATGGCCAGTCAATCTATAAGGGTAGAATATCTACATCCCAAGACCTTAGGGTCTAGTTAAGTACAATGCTACGAAACCAAAGTAAAGTAACCCAGACAAGAACAAGTGAACACTAAACATCTTGAGTAAGTTTAAGGCAGTGAATTTGCCAATATATTAGATATTAATAAATAATTCAGGTCCTAGAAAACCCAGTGCCAAATAGCAGCTAGACTCGGTAAAGCAGATAATCAAAATGTGCACTCACTCCTCCGAAATACCAGAAACCAGAATCTACACTAGGTTCTCCCGTGACATTCCAGTCACCCCAGGAGCCAGCAACGTCTTAAGGGTCCATGAAGAGAACAACAATCATCTCCTGTCGTCATAGTTAAGTTAAAAACAACATCACCCAGCTCATAAAGAGATATAGAATATGCTTAACCTGTTACAAGAGCGGTGTTCATAGGGTGAATGGAGACGAGTAGGACTAAACATTCAGAACGACTGTGTGAATTCGATACGAAGATAGTCCCATTGACTACGCTCCTCCTATTAAGGATATATCGGCTTCAATGCTTTTTTGTATTAGTTGTCTTGGGTTATTTAATTATTATCAAATCCGTGATCGTTCTTCAAGTAAATGTCTCCGCTCAAGATTAGGCTAACTTGTATTATTTTGAGAAAGTAAAAATTACCTAAAGAAGGACAATTAAATCATTGTTTAGACTCGATTGTAAATCTAAGAAGGCTACGAGTTATCTGGAAATTAAGTCTAATGTATCTATTTCAAGGTATCACGCTTCAATTACAAGATATCCATTCTCTTTTGAGCTGATGACTCTATTTCTTGACAATTATTCTCTCAGATGGAGTATGATTAGATTTTCTATCGTCCTGTACCGACAACAGTAAGTTGGCAGTAGGATAAAAATTTTCTAACAAAAAACAACACGACAGCATTGCCTTGTCCACCACTACTTTAGTTTGTAATAGTAATATTGTCACTTTATTTTTCAATAAACTTCAATTAAATTTAAAACATCGACATTATAGTCAAAAGTCTCAAGAGTTGATAGAATTTTTGAAAATTTTATTTTAGTCTTTTGGTTGGCAATGCCAACCAAAAGACTAAAAAGCTAATTATCTATTCTGATGAGCATCAGATAACAAAGTTTGAGGAAAAGTAGTAGGATTTCCTTTCATTTCAAGTATTTGGCGCAATTCCTGTAACAAAGGTTCATGATTAGGTAAATTGTCTACAAACTCATAAGGTAAAGTGTTGCGTTCTAAAGCCAAATTGGCTAAGTTTCCAGCAGCTGCTCCTACAGACCATTCAAACCCATGTACCCGATAAGCTGCTGCCGCAATATGGCTCGTAGCAATACTTTTTCCAGCCACAATCAAATTATCTATTTTTTGGGGAATCATTGCTCGTAGGGGAATTTGAGCAGGATGAGATCCTCCGTGAGCAATACGTACGTCTTGACGTTCGCGGTTACTAGGTCTTTCGGGGGGAGAAAACGCCATACAAGGATGAAAATCAATCATATAGTTGACAATTCCTACTGAATCGTCATAAACTGTGGCATGAGTGCGCTGAGTGAGTAAATAAGAAGGAATAGTACTAATATTTGCTATTTTTGATTCTAGCTTGGCAATTGTATCCCGAACATTTTTATACATGGGACGAGGTAAAGTAGTTCGATAAAAATCTTGCCAATAATCTTTTGTAGAAATATCAATTTCGTTAATGCTAAACCCCTCTTTGTGATCAACAGAGGGTCGCCCAATAATACGCCTTCCTTCCCGGATATAAGGGTATTTAGACAACCCATGGACAGTCCCCATAGGTGAATCTAACCCCTTTAAAAATCGATGGTTAGGATGTGGCTTTTTGACTCCATATCCGAGGCGTGAGTCAGTAGTTCCTGCTACCAACCAGTAGTAAAAACCTTTGGCTAATTCTTCCCCTTTTCTAAGGGTTTCTTGACGTAACCCCCCTTTCCATTCCCCGGGTTGTAGTTGCCCACTGTCTTGTAATTGATTATGAGTATAAACTAAGTTATCATAACGAGTCCCAGGGCGATAATCATTACCCCATAACCAATTTTGCATAGATATATCTCCTGGAGTGGGACGGTTAACAGTCATCTGTCCAGCGCGAATGGGGTTTCCTTTTTCGGGACTCCAAATGCGTCGATAAGTGAAGATTAAATCGAAGTAAGCTAGTTTTCGATTAGAATCGTAACCGTAATAGGGAGCATACTGCTCATAAAAGTTTGGTTTATATTGAGGTTGGGGTTCCTTAGTATGTTCCATAGCAAAGGTATAGGTAAACCCTTGTGTGCAATAGGGATCACCTTTCTCGTTAGGGGCTGAAGGGTTAAGATGGGAACGAGGATCTAACCCAACCCTATAGGGAACGTCTGCTAAGGCAACAATTTCTCCTGTTTCTGTGGCTTCGATGACAAACCAATTAGCTTTTTGGGATGCATTCTGAGATTTAGGAATGAAGCGAACAATCTTTTTAGTTAACCGTTGGGAATTTTGATAGCTATAAGCATCATCTATTATAGCGGATAGGGGTTCATGGTTGAGGGGAGGAGTTCCGAGCGCATTTTTGTGTTGAATAGCGATCACTCGTTGAATTTGTTTTCCATCTTTACTCAATTCTAAGTCTTTAACAACTGTTGCCGGGAGCCATCTGAGGTGTCCTCTTCCTAGGCGTTCAGCTTCTTTTAACTGTCGGTAAATTATGTTATGTCCATCCTTGGGGAGAAAACAGCTTTCACTTACCCAACAGTCTCCAGGGTTGAGGGTTCCATAACCACTAGTAATCGCGTTTCGTAGCTGTTGATATCCCTTGGGAAAAAGCTGCAATGATCGCTGTTTTTTGCCTTCATCGAGGGCAGAGTTCCCCTGAGATGATATTTGTCCTCCTACCCAGTCGGAAATATCTGTCAAACAAACTGTCCGTCCTCCTAATAAGGATTCATAGGCGGTAGCTGCCCCGGCGAGTCCTCCTCCAACAATCAGTAAATCACAGCTTATGGTTTCATCGGGGTCACGAGGTGATGCGGCGATCGCTGGTACAGTTGATAAAACTGATTGTCCACAGAGAACACTTAAGGATAAAGACACTATAATACCCTGTAGTCCTTTATTTTTGCTGTCTTTTTTTTGGTGAAAACATCTTGACCTTAGTGATTGCGTTCGGTTACTTTTCCCCATCATTAGATGCTGCTACTTATTTAAGGAGTTTGAAAAGGAGTGAAATAACAGTAATTTCTATGCATTACTGTCCCTTGAGTCTAGAAAAAGTAACAGAAAATCTCGAGATCTTTAATATTTTTTCTAGATTTTGGTTAAATCTAAGATGGATTAATATATGTATTAAAAAATTTGTATACTAACTTCAGTTTCCATATTAATTTTATTGACTTTTATTCTTTTTTAAGTTAATGATTAAACTCCTTGTTAGGATAAAAGCTTATTGCTTTAAGTGCTGTGAGATTATGATTCTCAAGTTTATAGAAAAAAAACGAACTATCTTAAAGGTAATTAGGATTATTTGAATCAAAGTCTAGGGTCAAAATCCATTGTTTTATTATAATTATGTCCCTTTTAGACTTAGTATTATTAAATGGTAGTTAAAAACTATGTAAAGAACTTATCATAAATTTATTCTATAGGCACAAGGACTTAATTTTCACCAAAATTGAGTCCTTAAAATCCTCAGAACCTGGCAAAACAAAACTTTTAGCTTTTATTCATCATTATTTTGTTACAGCTAGGCTAGAAGGGACAGAATTATTAAAATATCTTTGTAAAGGATTAATTTTAAAACAATTTCTTGAAAACCTAAGCTTAAACAACAATATTGTTAAGTATGTAACAAACGAAATCGAGTTCAATCTATCGTTTTGCTTAATTAAACTTATTTATTTGTCTAATGACTACTGGTTTCTTTTATAATAAAAAGATGGGGATAGAGAATTAAATAAAAATATTCTTGAATCTTTGGCTAAATTTAAATAATATACAATTATATTTGTGTCTGAGTTAGTATTATCTTTCAAGGAAAGATAAAGTACACATTACCAATTTTGTTTCTATATAAGTAGATACTGATAGCAGTTTAAGCTAACTTTCGGTAATTTTTTTTGGTAAAAATAGCTATACTATTCTCAGGTTTTTTAAGATCTGATAAATATCTTATTGAATCACTTTATAAAAATTTTTAAAATCAATCTTTTTATATTTGTAAGTCTATCGATTAAATCCATCCTTCATTAATTATTCACTTGTGTCTCTGATGTTACTTGTCTTTCCCTAACTTCATCAATAGAAAGGATAACTTTAGATTTCAATAAGATCTTGAATAGTGGTCGGTCGTCAATTACTGTTATCATTACTTCAGTACCTGAAAGTCCCCAAAATATTATTATTGTGGTCGTATATAGTCACCATCAGTGGTAATAAATTCTCAAGAGAAAACACGGCATTAATATCTGAGCGGTCCGTCCTCCCTTTGCCTACAGAAGATAATAATTCTCTGTCATAATTATGTTCAACAATAACTGTCATATTCGACTGTTAACTTCTAAGTTGATAACTTCTTGATGTACTTGCGCTCCATGACTACGGGAATCACTTTGACTTGATGAAGGAAAATTAACAGGAGCATTGAACATTGATGTTTGTCCGGTAGAGGCAGCATAGGGTAAGGTTTGGTGAGCAAGAAGAGCATCTAAATTAGCTTTCATCACTGATGATGGTTGTTCTCCAATGGTTTGGGCAATCGCTTCTCCTTTACCATTAAGAAAAACAAAATGGGGAATCCCATTGACCCGATAGCGTAAAATTTCAGGTAACCATTTGTTATTGTCTACGTTAAGCATGACAAAATTGACATAATCAGCATATTTGTGTTTGATTTCTGCTAAATATGGAGCCATAGCTTGACAACTGGTACACCAGTTAGCATAGAATTCAGTAAGTGTGGGCTTTCCATTGTCATAAGCTACTGTCAGAGGAATAGACTGCTTAGCTTGCGCTTCTAAAGACACAGAATTAGTTTGAGTTTGAAACCCCAAAAAAATAGCTGTACTAAGAACAATCCCAGCAAAAGCAATTGAAAAATTCTTAACTCGACCGACATTATTTATTTCAAACATAGTTTTCTTAGATAACTTAACTGATGAATGATTCTTTTTTTTCATCATAGTCCGTTATCTTATTCTACTCTCGTAGAATAAGATAACGAGCTATGATGAGATTACATGAATAAATAAAAATTAAAGACAAATTCAGATATCCTAAAAACTTGGACAAAGTTTATCTTTAAGTGGAGAAAATGAGATTATAAATCAAAAAACTCCATAAAAACACCCAAACATATAATGAAAAAACGAGTTACCCTGACATTTCCCCGGCGAACAGTTCAGATGCCAGTGACTTATCGTCTCGCTAAAGATTTTAACATTGCGGCTAACATTATTCGCGCCCAAGTTGCTCCTAATCAAGTAGGCAAATTGGTTTTAGAACTGTTAGGGGATATTGATGCAATCGAAGCAGCGCTCGAATGGGTGAGAGCACAAGAAATCGGAGTTTCTTTAGCTAGTCGGGAAATTGTTATTGATGAAGACAGTTGTGTAGACTGCGGACTGTGTACAGGGGTCTGTCCTACCCAAGCTTTGACCCTCGAGCCTCATACATTTCATTTAACTTTTAAGCGATCACGCTGTGTCGTTTGTGAACAATGTCTTTCTGCCTGTCCAGTTCAAGCCATTTCTATAAATTTTTAGTTACGCTAAATAATTAAGATTTATTTACAAACTGTTGACTTAAATCAAAAAATTAACTGCTGTGATCATTCAAGATAATTACGGGAAGTTTCTTAGTTTATATAAATCCGTAACAACCTCAGCTTATCTTCTTGTTACTCATGGTAGCCGAGCTCCTCGTCCTCAGATTGCTGCTAAACGACTGGCTTGTATAGTTAAACAACAATTAAGTCTAAGACTAATAAGCATTTCTCTGCCTTTTTCGACTAAAAATGGGACAGTTGAAACATCTGTGGGAAGATCAACGGCTCTACTACAATCTGTCTTCTCACCGCTTATCGAAACTGCTCCTTTAGAACTAACTTCCGTGCCCTTGAGTCATAGGATTCAACAATTGGGAGAAAAGGCTAAAATCCAAGGCATTCAAAATCTTAAGATTATCCCATTGTTTTTACTGCCCGGAGTTCATGTTAGGGAAGATATACCTAAAGAAATGGCGATCGCCCAACAGCATTTAGGGAAAACTATGCACTTAGAACTAATGCCCTATCTTGGTAGCCATCGTAGGTTAATCTTCTTCCTATCCCGTCAATTCGAAGAGACTGCCACCGTTGGGAAAATTCTAATAGCTCATGGAAGTCGCTATGAAGGAGGTAATCAACCCACTGAAGCTATCGCTTACCATTTACAAGCAATACCAGCTTATTGGTCTGTCTCACCGAGTTTAACTAGCCAAGTTAAGCTCCTAATTGAGCAAGGAAAGAAAAACATCACTATCGTACCTTATTTTCTGTTTGCAGGGAGAATCACCACAGCTATTGCCCAACAAGTTAAACAACTACAAACTTTACCTCAGATAAAACTTAAGATGGGCAGTCCTTTGGGAGCTACCTCTGAATTAGCCAGATTAATTGTAGAGATCATACAGGAAAATATAGGTTAATTTCCCGAATAGTTTGCTTAAATACACAAAAATTTAGAAGAATGACTAACAGCCCCCGCCAACCTTGTTTAGGAAAAGTGTACTTAGTCGGAGCGGGTCCTGGTGATCCCGGACTAATAACCCTTAAAGGAAAAGCCCTCCTTGAACAAGCTGATGTTGTTGTTTACGATACACTGGTTAGTCCTCCGATCCTGGCTATGATTAGCGAGCACGCTGAGAAAATCCATGCAGGAAAACGGCGGGGTCGTCATTCAAAATTACAACAGGAAACGACCCGTCTATTAATTGAAAAAGCCTATACCCATGCAGTTGTGGTGAGACTAAAAGGGGGTGATCCTTTCATTTTTGGTCGGGGAGGGGAAGAAATGGAAGATTTAATTCAAGGTGGGGTTCCTGTTGAGGTAGTTCCCGGAATCACCGCAGGGGTTGCTGCACCAGCCTATGGGGGAATTCCTGTGACTCACCGGGATTATAGTTCTTCAGTCACCTTTGTTACTGGACATGAAGCGGTGGGAAAATATCGTCCTCAAGTGAATTGGTCCGCTATTGCCCAAGGTTCAGACACAATCGTAATTTATATGGGCATACACAATTTGTCCCAAATCGTGGAGCGATTACAAGCAGGAGGTTTGAGTTCTGACACCCCAATTGCTTTGATTCGTTGGGGAACTCAACCCGAACAAACAGAATTAATTGGGACATTAGGAACCATTGTCGAGCAGATTCAAAAAACACAAATCGGAGCTCCAGCAATCGCTCTCATTGGTCAAATTGTTAATCTTCACTCAATTTTATCCCATTCCCGTCCTAGTTGTTTATAGTAATCGTTGAGGATATCTAAGTCTTTTCCCCGATCTTAGTGGGTGAATATTTACGGAATTCAGAAAATAAATGGTATTATAATGAACTGCAACCACAACATTAATAAAAATTTCTGTGCGATGAGTTTAACAGCTAGTGAAAAACAGGAGCTGATGAGCTCCTACCAGGTCCATGAGACCGATACAGGTTCTCCTGATTTGCAAGTTGCTTTACTAACGAAGCGAATTAGTCAATTGACCGGACATCTACAAAAAAATCCTAAAGATCATGCTTCTCGTCGAGGACTTCTAAAAATGATTGGTCGTCGTAGACGGTTGCTTGCCTATATCAACAGCAAAGATCCAAACCGTTATCAAGCTCTAATTAAAAGCTTAGGAATCCGTCGCTAGATTAAGCTCTCTTTATGACTGACTTATCAAGCATCTTCTAGAAGACTAAAGGACAATAAGCATGTCCTTAAACTGTTTTAAAGACATGCTTCATAAAACTTCTCATTAAACGACTTTCTTAAGTTGCGAAAGACCTATAGCTTCTAAATATTTCCAGAATTCTCTACCCTTTGAATCTCGCCCTCTCTCAACTTTGTCAAAATCCCAAAAATGCCAATTTAAAGGCAATTCTTGATAATTTTCAGTTGACGGGGAATGTGATGAACGACTTTTTGTATGATATTCTTACAGCTTTAAGAATTTCCTCATTTTTAATTTTTTCTTGGCTTGTCAGCTACAATTAGCTTTGTATTTCCACCTCGGTCGTTGGTGCAGTGAGTTTAGGTTTCTTTGGTTTAATGGTCTTGGGATTAAGCTACGGCATCTTTATCGACATTTTGGAATAAACAATAGAGAGTAGGTAGTTAGTGGAGATGGCAAAAGTTGACAACCAATCTTAGCCGTACTATCAATGCTCAGCGTGTGGAATATAGTTGTATTTAAATTGATGCCAAATGAGGTGGGTTTTGTACAAGCTTTCCACGATGGCAAAACCTGGGTGATTAGGCTCTTTTTGCTTTTAGCACGAGAGCGTAAATGTACTTCATGCGATGCGATAAATTGACTAAACTAACATTGATTAAAGCACCAAAAAGGAAATATTTATTGATACTCAAAGGAATAAAACCATGATTATTGTTATGAAATCAGGTTCTCCAGAAGCTGAAATCGAACGGATTATTGAAGAAGTTAAACAGATCAACCTGACCCCCGAAAAAATTACAGGTGCTCAACAAGTTGTCATTGGCTTGGTGGGAGAAACAGCTACTCTTGAACTTTCTCGCATTGAAGAATTAAGTCTTTGGATTCAAGAGGTGTTACGAGTCGGTAAACCTTTCAAACGGGCGAGTCTCGAATTTCGCCATGGACATCATAGTGAAGTGTTAGTTAATACTCCTAATGAAGTAGTAACCTTTGGCAAAAATCATCCCGTAGTGGTGGTTGCCGGTCCTTGTTCTGTGGAAAATGAAGAAATGATTATCGGAACTGCCATGCAAGTTAAGGCCGCAGGAGCGAAGTTTTTGCGAGGAGGAGCTTATAAACCTCGTACTTCTCCTTATGCCTTTCAAGGTCATGGAGAAAGTGCTTTAGGATTATTGGCAGCCGCGCGAGAAGCTAGTGGACTCGGAATCATTACCGAAGTCATGGATACCGCCGATGTGGATAAGGTAGCCGAAGTTGCTGATGTTGTGCAAATTGGAGCTAGAAATATGCAGAACTTTGCTCTCCTGAAAAAAGTGGGCTCTCAGAATAAACCTGTGTTATTGAAGCGGGGAATGGCAGCTACTATCGATGATTGGTTAATGGCAGCTGAGTATGTACTAGCAGCAGGAAATAGTAATCTTATTCTCTGTGAACGAGGAATTCGTACTTTTGATCAAAAATATACCCGTAATACTTTAGATTTTTCAGCTATTCCAGTGTTACGGTCTTTAACCCATTTGCCGATAATGATTGATCCGAGTCATGGAACTGGCAAATCAGATTATGTGCCGTCTATGGCTGCTGCGGCGATCGCCGCAGGGACAGACTCTTTGATGATTGAAGTTCATCCCAACCCGGCTAAAGCTTTATCTGATGGTCCTCAATCTTTAACCCCAGAAAGATTTGACCGCTTGATGCAGGAGTTATCCGTAATGGGCAATACAGTGGGTCGTTGGAGTCAACCTAAAGCTGTTTTTGCCCAATAACTCTAACTCAAATAACTCACAGATTAGTTATCCATTGCTATGAAGGTAAAGTAGTGGCTGATGGTAGTTAGCCGCTACTCAAAAATTCACCTATACAGTAGAGTAGCTTATCTAAAAATAGTTAAGTATTAAATGCTTGAAACAAGTTGTAATATTCTAGGGGGATCTTCTAACTCTCCCATGATGCACCTTACTGGTTTAGAACAAAAACGAATAAAAGTTAGTCTGGCTGTGATATTATGAGCTTCGGCTTCGTCTGGGTGTTTAGAAATATCAATAACTTTAAGAGTGTAGGGATGTTCCAATTCCTTTTCAATCAACCTATGAATAATTTATAAGGTTTGTTTTGTCGTGGCGCTATTTCCCACTATAAAAAGACGTGAAATATATCCTTATATATCCTTAATAAATTTTTATAGAATCTGTTTTATCTGATACAGAAAAACCTAACTGATGCTGGGACTCTTGGGTGCGATAACAGTCCCAAGACACAATAAAATCATGATTGTCCCACAGTTGAGGAAATTCGTCTTGATAGGTTTCTAAGGTAATTGGGTTACAAGCTTCCTCTTGCCAGGTTACTGTCTGCCAAGTTAGTTAAGTCAGTAATCCCAAATACGGAATTCAATAGGGGTAGATAAAGTTCAGCAAGGGTTTTAACCTTGCCGTCTGTCTTAGAAAACCGACAATTGATGGTAGCTGTATAATCAGGAATTAAAAAATGAGGAAGTTCAGGTAAGTGTAATAATTCCTGCAAAGCTACACATAAATGAGAGTGCCATTTAACTCACTTTGTGCGATCACAACAATAAACTAGATCTCCTCCGGGGGTGAAAAGAGCAATGCCTTTAAAAAATTAAATTGGAACCACAGAAGTCATCATAGATTTAGAAGTTTCCGGTTCAAAATTATTAAGTTTTGATAAAAAAATAAGGATGAAGATATTAGTAGATTATTAACCCTATTTTATACAAATAAATAATTTTTTATCCTCACTTTGTTGAGTAAGTATTGCTCAACATTTTAACTCGTAACATTATGACTATTTCATTAGGAATGGAGGTATCCTCTAAGGCTATATCTTCAGTGATTCGCCTTTTTTTATAGAAATTCAACAAAAACTAATTCCTGGTGAGTATGCCACTAGTCATGTTGTTATATCATCCGTTTTTCATTAATTAATTCCGCGAATTTGTCATATTTACCTTGAATAAGGTAGTCTTTAATGGTTTCCGTATTGAGCAAAATATCATGGTGAACAGCTAGTTTCCTCTCGATTGTTCGACATGATTTTTGGGAAAAATAGCTGCTAAAGACTCAGCCATCGCCACCCCTATAGTTTTGTGTTCTTCGGCTGTATATAGAAGAATCAATCCTAGAGTTTTCACTGCAGTGTTGTTATAGATGATTCCCATCATCTCATAATACTAAATCCAGCTGCAAGAACCAACTTAATAATCAATTTAACTCTGTATTTTAGTCTATTTTAAATCTAAATTAGTTGGTGTAAATCTGACACAAGTTTTAACCTAGTTGAATAAGATTTATACTTTCATATTTAGTTTATAGTTAATTAGCTTTCTTGGTTTGATAATTCTTATCAAGAAATATCTCCGCTTCTAAACAATTTCGTTCTAAGCGTAATTTAACGACTTTTATAACTACCATTGCTAATTTATATTCATCCTATTTTATTTTTTGCCATTAGTTCTTAATTATGGGAAATAAAAATATGATTTTTATATTGGAAACTATTATAAGCTAGTCAATATTTAAACTATTTTTCTATTGTCAATAAATCGCATCTATTAAACCTGTTTCTTTTGAATATTCAATTTTTGTTTATTCCCCTTATAAATCAACTAAAAGTGATTGTTTACTGAAGATTAAAGCATAATTCATCTAGACTTTTCAACGGATTTATCCTACAGCTTAGTAGAGTATACAATAATTTCATTATAAATTATTGTGCGCACTGTTGAGGAAGCTTATTTTAATAGATGAATGGCAATTTTCTCCACCCTATTGTTGATAATTCCCATCACACTAGCTCTATCTTTTTTTCTTTGAAAAACTTTTTGCTCTTTACTCAACTAAAATAAGATCCTTTACTGCTACAACTTCAAGAATATTCTTAAACGAATAGATGACATTAGTTCATTATAGTCCTTATTGCTAACTTCTTCAACATAATTTTGATTCTGTTTATGGCGGTTACTTTTAAACCTGTAACAAGCATTCTACTTACTCAAGTATCTTCTTAGTGTCTTAGAAAGAAATTGACTTGTATTAAGAAATATAAACACTATATAATTTGTTAACCTTTTCTCCAGGGAACTTTTGAGTGAGTTAATTTTTGATGTGAAAGATCGCTCACTTGGAGTCCAGGTCAACTTATATACTGATTCTGTCTGAATTAAAAGATCGAGATAAATTGTATATTTTGAAACTCCAAAATTTTTTCTGCAATAAATCTTAATAACTACCAGATAAAATCATCTAAAAATGTAAATTTTCTTTTCAAGATACTCATCTTTTCTCCAATTTATCTATACTAAATTTTAAGCATTATATTTCCAATAGTTTTACTAGTTTTACTAATTTGCTCTGGAGGAAAGTTTTATGGAAATTATACAAAAGTCAAGTTTTGGAAGACATTATTCGTTAACTTTTGTTAAAAGTTTTTTAATATGGAGTTTTACTCTAACAGTTTGTTTGTTGGTGGTAGGATTTCCTCTGATTGTCTTAATGACAACTGTGGGAGCATTAGGGTCGGTAATTTTACAGTCTGTATTACCTGTTAGCGCAGTTTTACTGGTAGCTGGTTCTCTGATTGGAGCTAATCTATTAGCTATTCTTTTAGCCGCAGCTATGTTGACATTGAAGGGGGTTCATCCTCAAGAAGTCAGTTGGCTCAGATGGCTGCATGGCGATGCTAAACCGTCCCATAGTTCAGTTTATGCTTCTTGTCCTTTAACCTGTAATGTCGTTTAGATAGTGATTAGCCTAACTGACGTATTATAAATACGTCAGTTAGGCCCGGCAGATACTAGTTTTTCTGTATCTTCTTCAAGATTTATTAGCCTAACTATTATTACCGCTAGATAGAATGTCCCTATATCCTAAAGAGATACTTTTTGGGGGTAGGTTGATATGTGTTTTAGCTCCTGGAGATTGTAAACGCACCTGTAATTCTCCTTGGGATGTTACACCAACGATTGTTCCCTTAATACCTTCAACTTCTACAGGATGCCCTAAGCTATCAAGTAATTTAAGATAGTTGTTCAACAGGTGACCGCAGCCTTGCTCAAGATAGCATTGATAACCATTAAAGATTCCGGTGAGAGTAATAGCTGCAAGTTTTTCCAAACAGGAAATAGAACAAAACTCCTGAGTTCTACTCCAAGATTGTAAAGTAATCCCCGTGGGGGGAACAGTGTTAGACCAATTGATTCCTACTCCGATCACTGCATGGGTAATATACCTATTGCGGACACGTATTTCGATTTTGATCCCCCCTAATTTCCGACCTTCGAGAATGAAATCATTAGGCCACTTTAATTTAACGGCAATCTGATGTTTCTGTAAAAGGTTAGCAATACCCCAAGCACTCAATAGGGTTATATGGAAAGCATCCTTAACTAAAATTTGGGGAGTAATAGCAACAGACAGATAGAGTCCCCCAGGGGAAGATTGCCAAATGCGTCCCCATTGTCCTCGTCCTGCAGTTTGCTCAGCGGCGATTGCCACAACTGGTAGATTATCTTCCATATCTATAAAATCCCAAAGAATTTCATTGGTAGAAGGAATCTTTTTGAAACAATAGAAATTCTGAGGTAAAAAATGAGAAGTATTTGCTAGTTGGATGAGTTCTTTGCGTAGTTTGTCTTTATTAATAGCCATGAAAATGTCCAGTCCCAATATAATATTTCTAACTTCTGTCATTTGATAAAATTGACCCAAGATTAAAAATTGAGGTAATAGCTGTGATTTCTTCCTTAAATCGTCAAACCCAAACCCCCATTTGGCAATGGCAACAATGGGATGGACTCCCCTATTTGACTTGTACCTTGCTCCAAGCTTGGAAACATGGCTTTTTGACCCAACAGTTTTCTCCCCGTCTTCCTGAAAATTTAACAGAAGTTTTACATCCAAACGCAACAACCTATAGGGTTAAGCAGGTTCATGGCTGTCGGGTGTTGACTGCAACAGAAGTTAAGAAACAAATAACAACAAAGACTCCAAAAGATACCTTTCCTTCTGCTGACGGATTAATCACTGATGATAAGAATCAAGCTATTTGGGTCGCTAGTGCTGATTGTACCCCCGTGTTAGTCGGAGACATTAAGACTCACCGAGTAGCAGCTATTCATGCAGGATGGCGAGGCACTGCACAACGTATTGTTCCTGAAGCTATTGCCTATTTTCAACATTTTGGAAGTACCTTAGATAATCTCCGCATTGCCATGGGTCCAGCCATCTCAGGAGAAGTTTATCAAGTTTCGGAACAGGTGGCAGCCGAAGTGGGGTCAAGTCTATTCAAAACAGAAGAAAAAAGCAGTCCCCAGGAAATTTTAGAAGCTTTACGTACTATGTTTGACTCTCCAATTTTACCTGATCCAAAACCTGGACGGGTACGACTGGATGTACGACGGGTTAACGAATTGCAGTTATACGAATTAGGGATTAAGACAGACCAAATAGCGATAGCCCCCCATTGTACCTATCAAGAACCCGATGATTTCTTTTCCTATCGACGCACTAAACAAAAGAAAGTCCAATGGTCAGGAATTGTTTGTGGGGACTACTTGAAACAATAAAATTGCGAAGACTTGCTGGTATGACTTCGTATGTTATCAAAGGTAAGTCAAAAAGATTATAGTTACTTAAACCCCTGTACGACCTAGCGCTAACCCCGTAGCCAAAATTCCTAAAACCAGAAATGATTGTGCGCTGGATTGATATTTAACATTCTCTTGCAAAGAATCACTTGGAAAATACACATTTTGGAGGGTAATTTGAGGAATCACCAATGATAATAACATGAATGCATAAAGATTTTGATGGATATATATTTTAGATAGCCAGCAACCCCGACTTTAAATAAATTAATCATAATTACACAAATTAAAGCTACTATATTGATTCTAAACATAACCGGAAGGGAATTTAGCCCTAGCTGACGATCACCCTCGACATTCTTAAAATTATTAACAACTGCAATGCCCAAACCTGCAAAACTATAGAACAGGGTTAGGATCACAATTGTCCAATTTAAGTCTCCAAATAAAGCGTGACCGTCCGGCCCACCAAGGTAAAGCAATGTAACTTGCACCAAGGGCATAATTCCCTAAGCAGCTATTTTGTTTCAATTTGAAAGGAGGGGCTGAGTAGATATAAGAAGCCACAAGTGCGCCTCCTAGGGTCAAAGAAAACATGGTTTGGAACTCATAAGCTGCCCAGATATCTAAAGCGTATTCTAGTGCTATTAGGGCTAGGCCTAATAGCACTAGAATTTGAGTGACTACTTGAGTAACAGAAATTGCTCCTGACGGAATAGGACGATAGGGTTCATTAATAACATCGATTTCACGGTGATAAAAATCATTAAAATCCTTAGTAGTTTGAGTGTAGTCAGCCATCAATAGTCCTGAAAGCAACATACAAGCGGCTATTTTGAGGACATTTTCGAGCATCCAGACAATACCCTCCTGATAAGGCTGCGCCACAGACTATGTTCCAAATCAGGAGAATCCAGGTGATGGGTTTCATCAATTGCAGTCGTAATTTCCAAATTAATGTTTCCCCGGGGTCCGCCCCTTTCATACCTAGTAGTTGACGGGTATTCTTCTTCTCATCTTCAGGCTGAGATACAGAAAATTCAGACATAAGCAATTATGAATCAATACAATAGCATTCTAATGATGAATTCCTAAGAAACTGAATCAAGAGCGTATTTGGAATACACCCCTGGAATTAGAAAGAAATAATTAAATAGTGATTTTGGAATTTTGCACCTCTAACAGGTTGTCTCCGTAAAGGCACAGGTAGCTCAATATTTCGCCGTTGATCTCCTGCTTCAATAGTAATTTCTGGACCATATTGAGTTAATTTAATTTGATTTTTATCGAATCCTGGCAAAAACACCCGAACTTCTCTAGAAACTGCATCGACTGTAATAGGTTGTGGGGGCATAGAATCAGCGAGAAAATCTGGTAAAGCATCTTGTAGGGATTGCCAATCTGTTCCCGTCGGTTGGGAAATAACTGTTACTGATAAAGGAGAAAATTCCTGGGACAGAGAATCAATAAGTTTACCTTTATGAACCAAAACCCCTTTAACTATTAACCCCACCTGTTGAGCACAACCCCAGTAATATTTAGTCTGAGCAATCGCCAATTCGTCATCAGTGGTCACTAAATAGGTTGCCACATGTTTAGGATCAGCCAAAGCATTTTTCCATTTCCCTAAAATATCATTGGCGTGATTAGTAGGTTCAGTAGCAGGATCATTAGGCGTCCAAGAGACATTTAAGATGGCACTAATGATGGGTTGAATAAAGGGGGAAAGTGTTTTGCCAACATCTGATTCTTTCAATACCTGACCAAATCGCCGCAGATACCAACTGAGGATTTCTGGAATTCCAAACATCCGTATGGTACTTAAAGGACTGTCACCGTCGTAGACAATAACATCGTACTTGCAGCTTTGGTAATATTCCCATAAAGCGTTGAGGAACAAGGCTCTATCTATCCCTGGCAAAATACCCAATTCTTGACCATAGATATTTTGCAAAGTCGGCGACCGCAAATATTGGGATTCTAATTCTTTAACTTTTTCCCATCCTTTCTCTAACAGAAAAGTTGAGGATAACTTAACTGCCATTAAATTAGGCGACACTTCTGTTGGGAAAGTATTCACAGGGGTTTCAAGTAAAGTGCTCAAAGTCGGTCCAGGGTTTTGTCCCACCAAGAGAACTCGTAACCCTAAATTGGATAGTTTTTGGGCAGTTGCGATCGACACTAAACTTTGATGACTATCGCCTTTACCTAAAAAAGTCAAAATCAAAGTCATGGGAACTCCTAATTAATCTTCATTGGCTATTCAACTGGCTTTAGTTCATCTTCAAAAAACCAAACCGCAGTTTTATCTGCAAACTGAACAATTGCCCCAATGCCGCTCCCATCAGTCATTTTAAAGTTCTTAACGGTTCCTTGTTGACCTAGTTTATTGAAAATATCTTTGGATACTCGATCTTGAAGACGGTAAATTTGAACTTTCTGTCCGATTTTCATGTTCTCTTAATTTCAATCAAAGTAATGAAACACTCCTTAGTGTAGCCGAATACGGACCTATGTTCATCCTAAAAAATCAGTTAGAATCTAGGCGTCTACCAATAAACGACTCGACAAAGGTGCTTGACATTGAATACAATACCCCTTTAAATCATGATTCATCATTTCGATTCCCATTATGAGCTTATCGGCACAAGTTGGCCCGAAATGGTCGCCTTTAAGGCGATATCTAGAGCTTCTCCATATTTTGGTTGAACGCAATTTAAAAGGACGTTATCGAGGTTCGTTTTTAGGAGTCTATTGGTCTTTGCTCAACCCCTTGATCATGACAGGTCTTTATGCCGCAATTTTTGGAACTGCTTTTGCCAGATACTATAACAATAGTACCTTAAACTATATTCTGGCAGCGTTTACAGGGCTGATTGTGATTAACTTTTTCTCGGCAGCTACCAATCAGGCTCTAGGCAGTGTGGTCGGAAATGGTCCTTTACTTAATAAAATCAAAATCCCTGTTTCTATTTTTCCTATTTCAATGATTGTGGCTAATACCTTTCAATTTGTGATGGGTCCATTACCTTTATTAGCAATAGTCACTTTAATAATTAATAGAAACCCTGTTAGTGTCGTGGCGTTAGTATTTCCCCTAATTGCTTTAAGTCTGGTTTGTACAGGGGTCGGACTGTTAGTAAGTGCTCTATTTGTGTTCTTTCGAGATCTGCCTTATTTTTATGAGTTGATTTGTTTTGTACTTTGGATCAGCTCGCCCGTATTCTATCCGGCCGAAATCGTTCCCGCTAAGGTCAAATCCTTTTTACTACTAAATCCCTTAATTCCTATTATTGAAAGTATTCGTCAAATTTCCTTATCAGGGACTTTGCCTGATTTGATGTTAATTGGGCATTCATTTCTCAATGGAATTATCCTTTTAATGCTAGGGTGGACTTGTTTTCGCGCCTGGCAAAACCAATTTATGGACTTGCTCTAGAAGTTACATGACGGAAGTAATTAGACTCGATCAAGTTTCTTTATCCCGCAGAACCCAAGAGGAGTTCTCTTATGACTTGAAGAAAACTATTCTTTCTTTCTTAGAAGGTAAGTATCGCCAACCCTCAAGAAAGTTGATTCTCGACCAAATTAGCTTAACAGTGAAAGTGGGAGAAAAAGTTGGCATTATTGGAGCTAATGGCTCAGGAAAATCCACCCTGCTCAAAGTTCTCTGTGGTATTTTGCAGCCATCTACAGGGCAGGTCAGAGTTAAGGGAGAAATTGCTCCCTTAATTGAGTTAGGAGCAGGCTTTGATGCCGAATTATCTGTAACTGACAATATCATTCTTTATGGAGTCATGTTAGGATTTTCTCGCCAAGATATGAAGAAGCGGGTCGCAGACATTTTAAACTTTGCTGAGTTAGAGGAATATGCATGGGCTCCTGTCAAAGCCCTTTCGTCGGGGATGACAGCTCGCTTGGGGTTTGCCATTGCCACTGATATTGAACCCGATGTGTTAATCCTTGATGAAGTCCTTTCAGTAGGAGATGAAAGTTTTAAGCACAAATGTCAAAGACGGATGGATAAATTATGGGGCCATCACACTACTATTTTAGTGGTTTCTCATGGATTGGAGTTTATTCAACAGTCTTGTGATCGCGCCATTTGGTTAGATCGCGGTAAAATTCGCTTTGCGGGTAACACCGATGAGACAATTGATTGTTATCTAACGTCAGTTCAACAAAATCAAGAGATAGGATTACATCAACAGCTATGAAAATATTAATCACTGGAGGCGCGGGTTATATTGGGTCGGTTCTGACCCCAACTCTATTGGCAAAAGGCTATGAAGTGACAGTTTTAGACAATTTTATGTTCCGGCAAAATAGTCTGGCTGATTGTTGTCAATATGATACATTTAATATAGTTCGTGGCGATTGTCGTGATGAATCTACTATCAAGGAGTTGCTTCATGACACGGATGTTATCATCCCTTTAGCTGCCTTAGTAGGTGCGCCTCTGTGTGGTAGAGATCAGATAGGAACCCAAACCATTAATTATGAGGCAGTTAAACTAATCTGTGATTTAGCAAGTCCGGAACAACGTATTTTGATGCCTGTTACTAATAGCGGTTACGGTATTGGGACATCAGGCAAGTATTGTACTGAAGAATCTCCTTTGCGTCCTATTTCTCTCTATGGCAGCACCAAAGTAAATGCAGAAAGGACAGTTTTAGAGAGGGGAAATAGTATCACTTTTCGTTTAGCTACAGTATTTGGGATGTCTCCTCGAATGCGGGTAGATCTCTTAGTCAATGATTTTGTTTACCGTGCTTTTTATGATCGTGCTGTGGTCATTTTTGAAGGGCATTTTAAGCGAAATTATATCCATATTCGGGATGTTGCTAAGGTGTTTGTCCATGGGATCGAAAATTTTGAGTCGATGAAGGATAAATCCTATAATGTAGGACTTGATGATGCTAACTTATCAAAATTAGAGTTGTGCGCAGAAATTCAAAAGTATCTGCCTAAATTTGTTTATTCAGAAGCCCCTATTGGGGAAGACCCTGACAAAAGAGATTATATCGTTTCTAATGCTCGAATTCTTAATACGGGGTTTGAAACAGATTGGTCTTTAGGACGCGGGATTAAAGAGTTAATTAAAGGTTATACAATTTTGCGGAACACTCTTTATTCTAACGTTTAAAACTTAAGCGGGAGTTGATAATAACTCCCGCTTAAGTTTTAAAAAAATCTTCATAGCAAATTCCTTGAATTTATTTTAAGAGAGTATTGAAATTAGAGCCTAATTTTTTTCTACTATTTTTTATCATAGATTTTGACTCTTCAATAGACTATAATTGGTATTATTTATTTAGAATTTACAGTCTCAAAATTAAGATAACTTTGAGACTGTAAATTCGCACTAAATCTTTAATAAATTATCTAATTAACTTGTTTATAATCTGATTTTATAGTCTTTTGTGAATATATTTATTAACATAAATAATAGATTGTTTGTAGATAGTAAAATTTTTGTTGATTGAACATTTTTATAAAAATAATTAACTTACTATATAAGTATTGCTAAAACTATTTTCAGAAGTAAACTAATGTTATTTGTCTTTTATGAAGAAACTATTTTGTCTAAAAAAATAACTATGTTTTTTCATAGTATTGAGAGTCTTCATTTAAGATTTTATATAAAACTTATTGGTGATCTTTAATTTTTTTTATATATTGAATAATTTTCATATATTTTTAATAAAAAGTGTGAGCGTATCAAGAGATATTTATAAGTTATTAAATAGTAATATTTTAGTATTTAGTTTAAATTTTAAGTTGTTGATATAGTAAACTAGAAATCCTTATTTATTTAAAATTGCTCATCATTTAATGGAAAAGTTAATACGAAAGTCATCGTTATGGTCTATTGACATAAGTCAATAAAAATAAAACGGTTTATATTAATTAATAACCCCAAAAATATTAATAATATTATTAATATTTTTGGGGTTATAATATGTTCATATTTCAAAACTAATAGTAGTCGAGTCGATTTGAGACTTTAATTTTAGCTATAAAATATTAGTATTAATTCTGATTTGATTGGGAATCGGAATTATTTTCGGTCTCTAATAGGGTCGACGTAAGAAATGAATACCCCTATCATCTATAGTTGAGCCCCAACATTTAGACTCATTTAACTACGAAGTGTTACCTTAAATTTTTTCACTAAAGCGTTGCGAATTTTGTCGTGAATCGGTTCAACATCCTCATCAGTTAAAGTGCGATTGCCTGCACGATAAACTAGACTGAAGGCTAGACTCCGTTCTCCTTTAGGAACATTTTCTCCTTGATATTGATCGAATAATTCAACCCCTACAAGTAATTTTCCCCCCGCTTCGTTTATCACTTGAGTTAAGTCTGCAACGGAAACTTTTAAAGACGCAAAAAAGGCTAAATCTCGTTCCACTGCGGGATAGCTAGAATAGAGACCTAAAATAGGGTTCATTAACTCCTCTTGTCCTAACGTTTCTAACAACATGTTGAAATTCAGTGTGAAAGCATATACTGCATCAATTAAATCTTTTTCTTGTCGTAATCGAGGGTGCAATTGTCCAAAAATTCCTAATTGTTTTTTACTAACCCATAAAGATGCAGTCCGGCCAGGATGTAACCTTTCATCACTATTATCGGGTTGGTAAGTTACATCTAACCCTAAACTGACAAAAACACTTTCGAGTATACCTTTTGCTTCATACCACCCCATAAATACTGACTTTCCGCTGCGAATCCACCGTCCTTGAGGAAACATATCACCGCCCATAATTCCTACAACTTCGTCCAATTCTTGATATTTTTCATCAACTATACGGAAAGTTGGCCCAATTTCAAAAGCATTGAATGCACCATTTCCTTGAGACTGGTTATAAGCAAACGCATCAATTAAAGCATCAAGTAGATTAGTTCGTAACGCTGCGTATTCAGCAAATAAGGGGTTAGCAATGATAATATCTGCTTTTTCTGGTTTAACTAATGAATATTGAATAACTTCCGTCAACCCTACCGCGCGGAATACCTCCCGAACCTTACGTTGAACCTGATAGTCAAAAGAGAGTCCCCCAGGTTCAGTTTTATCAGGAAGTTCATCACAAAAATGCTCGTAACCATACAGACGCGCTACCTCTTCAATTAAATCAATTTCCCGTTTTAAATCCTGATAACGGTAGGAAGGAACCGAAACTTTCCAAACATTATTTCCACCTTTAACGGGGCTTAAATCACATCCTAGATTAATTAGAATGCGCTCTACATCTATTGCAGCCACATTAGCTGTTGTACCATTTTTTTTAATTGGACCTAAAATCTGATGTATTCGTTCTAATCTTAGAATAATGGATTCGGTTGACAAATCCGGACGATTATCTTCTATAACTTGAGTGACAGGGGTTCCTTCTGCTAACTCTGCAATCAGAGCGATCGCAAGATTACACGCAATTTCTAACTCAGATTGATTAATCCCCCTTTCATATCTTGCAGAAGACTCGCTACGTAGACTCTGGCAACGAGAGGAACGACGAATTGTTACTTGATCAAACAAAGCCGCTTCAAGGACGATATTTTGAGTAGTGTCGTCCACCTTGGTTTCGTATCCTCCCATAACTCCCGCTAAAGCAACAGGTTTATCATTAGCAGTAACAATTAAATTAGCAGATTTTAAATTTCTTTCTTGCTCATCTAGTGTTTTTAATGTTTCTTTTTCTGTTGCAAATCGTACCCCTAACGTTAACGGTGTTTCTTTTGCAACGGTTTCCAGTTTATCTCGATCAAATGCGTGGAGAGGCTGTCCCCATTCCAACATAATTAAATTTGTTACATCCACCACATTATTAATGGGACGGACTCCTGCTACTTCAAGTCTGTTTTGCAACCATTTAGGCGACTGTACAATTCTCACGTTTTCAATGACGGTTCCTATATATGCAGAACAAATATTTCCGTCTGATACTTTAACTTTGAGAAAATAGGAAGACTTTTGAGGAAAAAAAACTTTCGGAGATTTTGGTAAGTTTAATTCTCCACCTGTTAATGCTGCAACTTCCCGCGCAATCCCCACCATACTCAACGCATCTGCGCGGTTTGCAGTAGGACTAATATCAAAGATAATATCATCCAATCCTAAAAAAGGACGAGCATCAGTTCCTAATTCTAGGATATCATCCTCAAAAATATGGATTCCAGCGAATTTATTCGATAAACCAACTTCAGCAAGGGAGCAGATCATCCCCTCGGATTTTACTCCTCGAAGTTTTGCGGGTTGAATTTTCAGGTTAATTTTGGGCAAATAGGTTCCTATGGTAGCCACAGCAACAATGCTATTAGATGCCACATTAGGTGCACCGCAGACGATATTTAAATAAGTTTCCTTACCAATATCTACTTGACAGATACTTAATTTATCTGCGTTGGGATGGGGTTGGCAATCAATGATTTTTCCAATCACTACTCCATCTGCCCATTGACGATGATCTTCTATTTTATCGACCTCCAATCCTGCTATAGTTAAAATATCTGCTAATGCTTCAGGGGAGAGGGTGACATTTACTAATTCCTTTAGCCAGTTGACCGAAATCTTCATGGTGTTTTGATTTGCTTTGTTGTCTATGATCGTGACCAGTTCTTAGTTTATCGTCTCTATGGTTTATCTTGTAGCTAAAGAGATGATCGTTTATAACTGAGTGCGTTTAATCTGAGAAAACCTATTATTTTTAGTCATGAACACAAATGAAGTTAAAAACATTATCTTTTTAAGTTCTAATTATATTTTTTATCAAAAAGAGAATTTTATTTAACTAAAACTAAGACATTTAATATCCGTACTTTTGATTATCACAAAAACTAAAAAATATCTTTAATAGGGTTTTTGAACTAATAAAAATTAAAAATATCTAACTATAAAATAGTAATTATTAGCTTGTTATATATTTTTTATATTTAAACGTATTATTCAATAGAATTTTGGTTACTTATGATAGTGATTATAAAATATTTTTTTTGTTCTGCCTTAATATTGATAACTTTTGATAAAAATTCAATCTTTTATTTATTTTTTGTGTTTTAGATAAGAACAAGACACTAAACTGTGTTTAACAGGACAAAAGTAAGTATGAGCCAAATATATGTATTATGGCTATCATGAATAGTAAGTTTTAAAAACGACATCATTAAATATGATTGTCATTATTATCTTGATTTTTACGATAGAAAAAATCAAGATAATAATTGATTATATTATGCAATATAAGGTAATAAAACCTAAAATTATATGATTAAATAATCTGAATTATGTATTAATTGAGGTGACAATTTTTTGCAAAATATAAATATATACTGATCTAAATTATCAAGTACTAAATAATTAGATAACGAAATCTATGAGCCAAAATAATAAATAAATCAATTAAGTTACTAGCGATCATACTATGGGATTCTGAAAATCCCTAAATGATAACAATCTCTCCATTATATTGTTCATGGCGTTATAGACTGTTTTCTGTCATTAGTTTGATACTTGATCCAAGGTAAGATTAAGTTGTTGTTAAATATAGAAACCTAGTTTGGGCACAAGCCACTATCATATTTCTTAAAAAATGAAATCTAAAACCATTATCATTCTCACAATTAAGAATTAACAATTAAGTAAACCAGATTATCGAGAAGAAACATTAATGGTTTACAAAAAAACAATTGTCAGTGATTGCTTGGCGTAAACAAATAGCCTTAATAGAACTAAGAATCATGACAATTAAGGCTAAAATTGAGGCAGGAATTTAAGCGTCTGCTCTCCACGCTTTTGCTATCAAAATTTGCACTAAAAATTAAAAATAAATGGTTTGATTCAAAGTACATTCCTATCAACGGAATACGGAATAAATTATCAGTGCTGAAGCTGGGCTGAACTGTTAGAACATAAAAAAGTCAGAAGTTCGATCGGACATCCTCGAGCATGGGTCCTAATTGCAACAATAATGAAATTAAGGGATTAGCAATGGCTCATTGAACTAGCCTTAACTAGTCGAGTATGATGGGGTTTCGGATCTTATCGATCTGTCAGGAAATGTGAGGAGGCCCTATGGTGAACGCAGAAAGATAATTTATGCAAATTTTTCGAAGAAAACAATATGAGAATAGCCATTTTATCTGAAGATGCCTCTCTTTATTCTACCAAGCGTCTTATAGAAGCTGGAAAAGAGAGAGGACACGAAATGTATGTTGTTAATTATCTCAGTTGCTACATGAATATTGTAACTCAAAAACCTTCAGTAGTTTATCAAGGTCAACTGCTGGAAAACTTTGACGCAATTATTCCCCGCATTGGTGCATCAAGGACATTCTATGGAACTGCAGTGGTAAGACAGTTTGAGATAATGGGAGTCTTTAGTGCCAACGAATCCCAGTCTATTGCCCGCTCTAGGGACAAACTCCGTTGCTTACAAATTCTTGCCCGTGAAGGAGTTAGATTACCTGTTACGGGTTTCGCTCATGCTACCACAGATGTTGATGGCTTAATTGAGATTGTCGGCGGTGCACCTCTGGTGATTAAATTGCTAGAAGGAACCCAAGGAATTGGCGTGGTATTGGCTGAAACCCACCAAGCTGCTAAGTCAGTTATTGAAGCGTTCCGGAAATTGAATGCCAATATCTTAGTACAAGAATTTATTGAAGAAGCTGGGGGTGCAGATACTCGCTGTTTCGTTATAGCAAACAAAGTAGTTGCGTCGATGAAAAGACAAAGTGTAGACGGGGAATTTCGCTCAAACCTACACCGAGGCGGGAAGTCCGAGAAAATTAAGTTAACCCCAGAAGAGCGGGATATTGCCGTAAGGTCTGCTAGGGCAATGGGGTTGAGAATTGCTGGGGTAGATATAATTAGTTCTAATCGGGGTCCGGTGGTAATAGAAGTTAATTCTTCCCCAGGGTTAGAAGGAATTGAAAAAGCAACAGAGATAGACGTAGCAGGAAAGATTATAGAATTTTTAGCCCAACATACCACCTTTGACAAAAAACGTGGTCGTATTCAATATTAAGAGGTCAAAATTGACAGAAAATTTGCAGTCAGAACCTATTGAAATTGTAGGAGAGGTGATCACGCCGGGAGAATGTCGTCGTTTAGAACTTCCCATTGCTCGCTTACCTACCCAAACTTTGGTTTCTCTCCCTATTACAGTAATCAATGGCTTAAACTCAGGACCAAAACTTTGGCTCAGTGCGGCTATTCACGGAGATGAACTCAATGGGGTAGAAATTATCCGTCAAGTGGTTGAAAATATTGAGCCAAAACTCTTACGCGGCACTTTAATTGCTGTACCTATTGTCAATGTCTTCGGTTTGATTGGACAGTCCCGGTATTTACCCGACAGAAGAGATCTAAATCGCTCATTTCCCGGCTCTAAAAATGGTTCTCTTGCTTCACGATTAGCGTACCTATTTATGAAAGAGATTGTTAGCCACAGTACATATGGTATCGATTTACATACGGCTTCTATGCACAGGACTAATCTCCCTCAGATTCGCGCTAACCTTCAAGATTCAGAAACCCGTCGCTGCGCTAAGGCATTTGGCGCACCCCTACTTGTACATGCGATGACTCGTGATGGTTCCCTAAGACAAGCAGCAACAAAAAGAGGTATCCCGATCCTACTTTATGAAGGGGGTGAAGCTTTACGATTCGATGCAGAGGCTATTCAAATCGGAGTCGAAGGAATTGAGCGAGTTATGGAGTATTTAAGAATGTATCAGTTTTCTCTTGTACGAATGCCAGTTACGTCAATAGAAGTGAATAAATCTAAGTGGATACGAGCATCCTGTAGTGGGATTTTTCGCTTAAAGGTAGGGTTAGGGGAAAAAGTGCTGAAAAAGCAGAAGTTGGGAATTATTGCCGACGCTTTCGGTGAAAGTAGCATCAAGGTTCGTGCCAGTGTTAATGGGATCGTGATTGGATATACTCAGAATCCTTTAGTTAGTCAGGGTGATGGCATTATTCATTTAGCTGTCCTTAACTGAGTTATTGCGTTATAACAAGGAGTCGGTACTAAGAGATTTAATCAATCATTATGTGGATTCGTCAATCCAGCAATATTATCAGTAAAGTTATCTCTCCTGCAGTTCAATTATGGTTGCGTTCCCAACTCGACCACGTAGATACTCTAGAAATAAAGATTCAAGGAAGTGATTCCCAGATTTTGGGAGGGTATATTCCAGAAATTCTTATTAAGACTAAGGGTGTAATTTATCAAGGATTACATTTAAATCAAGCAGATGTTACAGGTAAAAATATCCGCATCAATATTGGACAAATGATTAAAGGAAAACCTTTACAATTACTAGAACCGGTCCAAATTCTTGGGGAAGTTAAATTAACCGAAAACGATTTACAAGCATCTTTAACTTCTGTTTTATTGGGTGATGCTTTTCAAGAATTATTGATCGCTTTACTAGCATATCAAGGAGTTAGTAATCCTCGGCAGATTTTAGACCATTATGAAATTAACTGGCAGGAGGTAAACTTAAGTCAGTTAAGTTTTGTGTTACAAGGGTTAGTCTCTAAAAATGAAGTATCTACACAGATTCTTATTGAGGGACAATTAGAATTAATGTCCTCGCAAAGTTTACGGTTAATCCTCCTTAATATAGAAGGACTATCGGAATTAATTGATAATTCTTTAGATAAATTAGAATTAGATTTAGGACCAGATGTGGTAATTGAGTCCTTAAGTTTAGGAAATAATAAGTTATTTTGTCGAGCGCAATTTTTAATTCTCCCTTAATAATTAACGATTATTTTTACCCTTGAATGTGATATTGATTGGAATCAGTTATTTTTTCATATATCATATTTTCAGGGAGAACAAGCAGAATAAAATCTTATTAAAATTCTTAAATTTTTTATATTTATTAGTATAAAAGTCCGCTTTTAGCAGCTTTACTAGTAAAAAATATGTTATTTGTATTTATTGTTATTAAACTTATCAGTTAATTATTTGTGGTAAGATAGAAAGGCTTGGAACAAAACCTTTTAAACAAATTATTTTAATAATTTATAAAGTTTATAGCGATTAAAAACAATCTAATTAATATTAGATTATTGCCACAATTAAAATCGTTTGCACAAGAAGTTTTTGTAAACGTAACTGATACCCTAAGTGACTTCATCTAGGTTAGAGATAATTTACAGATTGGCAGATTAAATGAAACCTTCATACAAAGTATGATCTGCTATCTGCTATCTGCTATCTGCTATCTGCTATCTGGAAGATGAAAGGCAATGGTAAACTGATGTAGCCAAATATGAAGATCGTGGATTTGAAAAATTGTTTAGGTAAAACAGTCTCCATTTGCCGAGCATTTTTGTTGCAATCTCTAAATCTGTTTTTGTAAAAAGGACAGAGTGATCGCTATTAATACTAAACTAGCTCAAACCAGATATATTCGTGAAAATCTCAGATTAAGCAAACTCGCAAGATTTATCGATCAACTTTGCTACTTCAGGGCTTGCTAAAAATTTTGATCATCTGTTTAGCGTCTATTGTTTCGTTAATGTAGACAAAAACAACAGTTTCATTAAATCTATAAATGAAATGTGTCGAGAATATAACTTTTTCCTAAACCAATTCTAACGAAATTTCCTAATAGACCCATCGTGGCTTGGACAAAAAGAAAACCCAAGCGGCTCGTGCTTTTCCAATGAAAAAGTTGAAGGCTTTTTTGAAATTATGTTGATAATGATCAAACTTTTCCCACATTTTATATTCTCAAAACTCTTAAGTTGATTGTGACGAGGTGATTGTTTTCCATCCGATTAACTTATTTCCCATACGAAACAAGACTGTGTTAGCTAATCCTAATTGTTTAATCGCTTGAATAATCTCCTTTTCAGAGGAGGACAATTTGTTGAGAAAATCAGGACATTGACCACAATCTAGACATACAACCGTTGATGACTCCCAAGATTCTCTAAAAACCCGGCATTTGGAAGGTAATAATCTAACTAATTGGCGAAATCGATTGATAGCTACTTTTTCTAATTCCACACTTGTACAATTAAAAGATGGATGGAAATTGTTCATGAGTCCTCATAACACAGACGAAGCGAAGCTCGCAATTACCTTTCTCCTTCAGTACTGTCTATGACAACGTCAGGGGAAATGATCTTATAGGATTACTCTATTAACGCTCTATTAAGATTAGAGCTCCTCAACTTAGAGATAACCATTGATGAAACTAATCATTTGCTGAGTCTATCTTTAATGATAGCATTAATCTAAAATTGTAGTTGTTACTCTTGTCACGAAACTTTAAAACAAAAGTGTAATAACTCCTATTACAAGGAGAAAAATCATAATAATTCGGAGTAAACCTCTAATAAACAAATTCAGTTTAGATAAATATAAACATTCTCTACTATGAGAGTTAAAATATAAATTTTTCTGTATGTTACTGAATTTTTAAAAATTTATCGTCATATTATCAATCGATCCTTACTCAGAGTAAAGTATGAGTTAAAAGATTTAGTCAGAGAAGTTCAAGAATATATTAATGTTATAGAAGAAGTATTAAAAAATACTATCAAATAACGAAAGTTGTCGTTACTATATAATTTTTCGATAGTATAAATCCAAATTTATGAATTGGAATTATTTTGATTATCAAGAACTAGATTTCCTTTGTAAGGTAACTAAATTTTATCACAGATCCTTGAAATAATTATATGAATTATTTAAGTCTCAAGTAAAATAGCTGAAGTTTTTTAAATAATATTTTCTGTCAATGTGAAACTTCCGTACAAGCAACAAGACTAAAGTGTTAAACAGTGACAACAATTTATGAACAATAACATTTAATTAATGTATATGAAAAATCGGGATGACTGGATTCGAACCAGCGGCCCCTTCGTCCCGAACGAAGTGCGCTACCAAGCTGCGCCACATCCCGTAGACAATAGATTTCTTAATCTATAATACCATATCTTTTGGGATACACTGGTATATATTATCCTATCACAGGAGCAAACAGGACGTGACGATTAAACCAAAATGGTTAAGGGTAAAAGCCCCTCAATGGCAACGAGTTGGAGATGTCAAAGAAATACTAAGAGACTTGGAACTTAATACTGTTTGTGAAGAAGCATCTTGTCCTAATATTGGGGAGTGTTTCAACACACTGACCGCCACCTTTTTGATTATGGGGACAGCCTGTACCCGTGCTTGCTCTTATTGTAACATTGACTTTAAGAAAAAACCTGAAGCTTTAGATCCCCTTGAACCTCTACACCTAGCTGAGGCGGTGAAACGTCTCAACCTTAATCATGTGGTAATAACCTCAGTTAACCGAGATGATTTGCCCGATGGAGGTGCTTCTCAATTTGTACGCTGTGTCGAAGAAATCCGGAAGATTTCTCCAAAAACAACTATTGAAGTACTTATCCCTGATCTATGTGGTGATTGGAAAAGTTTAGCTATAATTCTAAAAGCGCAACCGGAAGTGCTTAACCACAATACAGAAACTATTCCCCGTTTATATCGACGAGTTCGCCCCCAAGGAGATTACCAACGATCACTCCAACTTTTACAACAGACTAAAAAATTGACCCCAAAAATTTATACGAAATCTGGCCTCATGGTAGGTTTCGGGGAAACCGATGAAGAAGTCCGTCAAGTTATGGTGGATTTACGCCAGGTTGACTGTGATATTTTGACTCTTGGACAGTATCTACAACCTTCTCCCAAACATTTAAACATTTACACCTTTATTAACCCAACTCAATTCGATGACTGGCACAAATTTGGCGAATCTATCGGATTTTTGCAAGTAATATCTTCTCCTTTAACCCGTAGTTCTTACCATGCCGAGCAAGTACGAGAGTTAATGAAACAATATCCCCGCTAAAACTAAAAACGAATTTATATCAAGTTTCCGCCAAAAGATTAAAATCCTCACCCCTGAGTTTGCTATCCGTTTAAACTAACGCAGGTGATTAGCATTAGTAACACGAGAATAAATCTTCATGGCTTGTTATTTTTTTTTGTTGTTGAGAGTTTATATAAATTTGTTTAACTTACTAATCTAGTGATATTTTTAATCATATTAAATATAATAAAATATATGTAAATTTTTCCATAACTATGCATATAAGTTGAGATTGTAAAAGAGTAAAATATGCAGTATTATTAGTATATGTAGAAAGTTGAAAACCGATGGCTTTTTTATATAAAAGAAATAAAGAGATAATAGAAGTATATTTTTTAAGTTTAGGTTTATAGTTGTTGAAGAAAATAGAATAAGTTAGTATAGATTGTGAATGTTGTATAAAAATATTATTAAATAAATATTCCCCAATCATTAAATAGTAGCGGTCAGGTTTCATGTCATAAAATAGCTTAAATAAAGGTCCGCCAAAGAAAATCTAAAAAGAGAGAAAAAAAATTAACAATAAAAGAACAAGAGAAACCCCTAGTTAGTAGAACTTATAAAATACAATTTATTAAGAGACAAGCTGATAGGCAAACTAACTTTGATAATCTTATAAAGAGAGTTTTATTAAACTTAATCTGTAAAAGTTCAATATATTTATAGCATCTTGTTAGGTAGGGTTTATTCCCGTCATCTAGATCTTATTGTCAATCTTAAACTTAAAGGATAAATAGATAATTTTAATGAGATTAAATTTATCGTTAATACCTTCTAACACCCCTTAGTTTAAAACCTAAAACGTACAGCTTTTTAGCTATAACCAATAATATTGTCAAATCTAATTAATTTATTTTTTGCTTTATGAGTGTCAAAATAAGTAACAATATATTTTATATATAATCATGATTTTTTTAAAAAACCTAGATTATTAAACTATTTATCTTCTGTATTTTACATATTAAAAAGGATGTAATAATTAAAAATTAACTTCTTTATCAAAAATATTTGCGGTAAAACAATATTTTTATATTGACTAAATTCAATTAATATAACTATTTTAGAGATAAATAATATTATATATAATTTATAAAAATACTATTTTAGTCTATAACTATTTTAATAGTTATCTTATTTTTTATTTCTGTAATCTCTACTCTTCCTTTTTTATCTTTATCTGCTGACACTGTATAATATTTTTGTTTCTTTTAAGCACAGTAATTTTACTAAATATCAACTAGTTTCAATACTGAAACTTTTCTATCTGTAATTATCAATCTAAATCTTTGATCATTGTTTTTCTCTATTGTTTACTCACCCACTTTTTGATGATGAATTTTAAATTACATTATTTATAATCTCTATCGCAATTTTTTCTTTAAATTTTTCAGTATATTTTCTTTTTAAGAAAGCTAACTCTTATTTCAAAGTTAAAACACATTGATCATATCTTATTTTACGACGATCTATATTGAGATAGACGGCTTTATCTACTTAATGCAAATAAATAATAGTTAATTGATTACTTTGATAAATTTTCTTTGTGGTTAAACTGCAATAAATATAAATTAAATTGCTGTCAGGTCTATTTTGGTGACTAATTAAACTATTACTATCTGATTTAAGATATTACAACTGGTAATGATGAGTATTTTAAAATTTAAATTATTATTGATTCAACCTAGTTCAATTTAATTTGAATAAAAAAAAATAGGACATTTTCTATACAATAATTATTGTTGTTTATAAGGTGATGATTTAAAATTAAAATTTATAGGCTTTACTTTTGTGTTTTTTTTATTCAAATAGACTATTCCTAATTGTTGATATTGGGAAGAATATCAGTTTTTGTATGGTAGCTCGGCGTTGAATTCAACAAATTTTCCAAATCTGCTGTTGTGTAATGTTAATGCTGTTAAGATCAATGTAAAAGTAAATAACTATGAAAACGCAATATAGCATAGACTATATTTACTTTTACATTGATCTTATAAAGAGAAGATATGAAAAAGCTATTTTAACTCTTTCAATAAATTAAAAATAACCCGAGTAGTAGTTATAAATGTACAAGTTTAGGAGCAATCGTTTCATATGATTTAGCTCAACTTTATGAAGGAGATCTCATTTTGAATTTCTGAAATTTAAAAAGGAAGTTGCCTTACTATCTAGTTACCAATTAACCTAGAGAATAAGAAAGAATTTAACAGTAAAAATATCATGACGATAATTGAAGCAAAATTAAGACAAATTAAAACCCTTTTTAGTCAGATGGAACGAGTATTAATTGCCTATTCTGGAGGTGTTGATAGCACTTTAGTCGCTAAGGTGGCTTATGATGTGTTAGGTGAACGCGCTTTAGCGATAACGGCAGTCTCTCTTTCTTTACTCCCTGAAGAGTTAAAAGATGCTAAAATTCAAGCAGCTGCCATTGGCATTGCCCATGAATGGGTAGAAACTCACGAGATGGACAATTCTAATTATACTGCCAACCTCATTGACCGTTGCTATTTCTGTAAAAGTGAACTCCACGATACTTTAAAGCCCTTAGCTTTACAGCGAGGATATTCCTACGTAGTCGATGGGGTAAATGCTGATGATATTTACGATTATCGTCCTGGGATTCAAGCAGCTAGAGAGCGAGGGGTGCGATCACCTCTTTTGGAAGTGGGTATCACTAAAGCTGATGTTCGGCAATTATCCAAAGAATTAGGGCTTTCTTGCTGGGACAAACCTGCTAGACCTTGCTTAAGTTCCCGCTTTCCCTATGGGGAAAAAATTACGGTTAGTAAACTGCAACGAGTTGGACGAGCAGAGATTTACTTATACAAGTTGGGCTACAAAAATTTTCGGGTTCGTTCCCAAGGAGATACGGCTAAAATTGAATTACCCCCAGACCAGATCAGAGAATTTGTTCTTACTATTAATTTATCTCAATTAGTTGCTCAATTTCAAAACTATGGCTTTATGTATGTTACCTTGGACTTGGAAGGTTATCGTAGTGGAAAATTGAACCAAGTTTTAAACACAATAACACTTAAATAAGAATACCCCACTTTTCGTCAGTACGGTCACTTTTTAACCAGTTCCGTATTTTGTTTATAACAAGAATTAGTCTCTTCTAAGCAAGGTATAAAAATAAGTTATTTTTTTTCGAGAAAATATCCCAAAATAACTAATGCAGAAATGATGGTTTACAAGATTGTAGTATAAATTACTGTCTACTGAACAGTGTTAGAGCAGAGTGCACTTTCTGTTCTTGAATATACATTGTCTGATTCAGACATTCCTCTGGGAATAGAATTACTATAAACTATTAATAATTCACTAACTCGGCCCTAACTTATGACAAAACGGGCATTATTGCTAATCAATCGCCATGCTCGCAAAGGTCGAAACAGCTTCGCTCATGCAGTGGATGTCTTAAATGACCTAGGGTTTGAGTTAATCACTGTTCCGGTTAAACGTCCTGAGTATATGCCTCAAGTAGTACGCCGCCACAGAGATAGTATAGATTTGGTGATTGTAGGAGGAGGAGATGGAACCCTAAATGCAATAGTGGATAGTTTAGTGGATATGAAACTGCCTTTAGGAATTTTACCTTTAGGAACTGCTAATGATCTAGCTCGCACTCTGAAAATTCCCCTGGCAGTTGAATCGGCGTGTCGAGTGATTGCTCAAGGTCAACTTAAATATATTGATCTCGGTTGCGTTAATGGGAAACATTTTTTTAACGTAGCAAGTCTAGGGCTGAGCGTAGAAATAACTGGCAAGTTATCGAAAGGAGCGAAACGCCGTTGGGGTGTTTTGTCCTACGCCATGACTGCGTTGCAAGTAATTGGACAAACTCGTCCTTTTAATGCTGAAATTGTAGTCAATGATAAATCGGTCCGTGTTAAAACCATTCAGATTGCGGTGGGTAACGGGCGATTTTATGGAGGAGGAATGGCTATCGCCAAGGATGCAACTATCGATGACCAAAGATTAGATCTCTATAGTCTGGAACTAAACTATTGGTGGCAAATATTCCCTCTGCTATGGAGACTTCCACAAGGACAACATGGGGTATTACCGTGGGTACGAACTATTGAAGGAGAAACAATGGAAATTTACACGCGTAAATCCCATTCCATTAATACCGATGGAGAAATCACTAGCAAAACTCCGGCTGCGTTTCGAGTAGTTTCGCACGCTTTAGGAGTCTTGGTTCCTTTATAAATTTAGAGTTTTCTTTGATAAAAACTATGGACAAATACTTGTCGAATGTTTTTGTTAACCAAAAACAGATGATGGCTTTATTTATACAGCTTTTTATCAGAAGATAGCGTATTGATTAGAAAAACGAGATTTATTTCGGGTAAATTGATTAATATATGTAAGTTCCCCTGCTCGAGCGGGAGATAGAATACTCACATTCCTTATTTACAAACTAGCAAGCAAATTGCTGAAGAATTAGATTACTGCCTAGCTAAAGTTAGTATAAATACACTTGTATTCTAGTAGAAAATTAATCTGCTAGGTATAAAATAAAATATTATATAGATTTGCTTCCTTAAAAAGTTGTATATTTTATCTATAAATATGGGTTTTATGATAGACAAAAAAGAGTACGCTCTTTTTAAAAATAGGCAGAATTACAACCATAATAATCGCTTTTTATAGGTAAAAATATTAAGTGTTTTAAAAACTTAATATTTTTAATATATTACAGGTTCTTCCCCATTATAAAAAAGTATTTCCTGGTTTAATTAGCTATAATTTCTATAATTATCTTGCGAAACTTATACCCTAGTCAGTAGCATTACTGTGCTATTTTCCCTGAACTTACAAAGGATAAATTACAGGTATTAGCTTCACTAATTGAGTTTTTAAAGGACTAGTTAGATAGATTCAAAATTCTGTGGTATAGTATTAAAGATTTAAACCTAATTCAATCATAAATGACTGCGATGAATATTGACTTTTAAGTTAGCTTCATACAACATAAACGACCATCAGTTCGTCAGTTAAAGTAAGATTTGATCGGTAAACTATCTAGGTATCAAGGACACATTCTTAATAAACTATTTTTAAAAAAATATCAATAATAACTTTAAAAGATTACTTATCATCAACAGAATATAAAACAAAAGTTAGCAAACATGGTTATACTCAGCTCAGTTACATAAAAAAACTTCTTTTGATTGAAGCTCAAAAGGTAGGTGAGTTTTGTTTCCTACTGTTTTCAAATAACTACTGCAGTCTTGATTATTAGTAGTTATTTTTTATGTAAATATTTACCTTGTCGTATTTTGACTGAGTCAAAACTTATATTATTTAACATCCATCATCATTATAGATTGATATAAAAAAATGATCATAGTCTTTCTCTATTACCCAAACTTTTTCTTTAACTCTCGTTGAATTCATTGAAAATAACAATGGCTTCAAATACGATAAAAACTTATATAAACCTTAAAAAAAATAAATTGGACTATTTTGGGTAATTAAACTCATTTTTCATCTTCAAAAGATATCAACGCTCAAGAAATTTATCAAAATTATCACGTTTGCAAAATTATACGCGGTTGCGTTCAAATAACTTTAATAATCAGGAAAATGTTTTGTTGAAGATCTATTTCAGAGCGGCTTATGGGGTAAGTTTTTAACCATCTACCAATATCCCTATTCCTTATGTCGCAAACTAAGAGACCTAGATTGATAATCAATTTTCCACTCAACTAGACCAAAATTAGAAGGTGAAGATAGATTAGAAAAGACAAGTCTACTCAGGAGAAATAAATTAGTCTTGATGAGCTATTCTTTCGAAGTTTATTTAGTACTGGTTCAAGGATAAGCAAAACTGAAGTCGATCAATAAAACTACTATAAGTATCGGTTATGATGGCAGTACATATTATCCATACATCAGTATTAGTAAATAATTGGTGTACAATAGAAGGTTGAAGTTAATCTTACCAAGAAACAATTGACTTTTTTAAAAATAAAAATTTTTAATAATAAAGCGGTTATTTATTTCTTCATAACTGCGTTATTATTTTTCGCTCAAGACAGTCGCTGTGTTCCGGTGACGGATGAACGATAATATAAGTGATACCACTTATTACTGATAAGTCTTTGATATCTCCTAAAGCCTTGCCTTGCTCCCAACTTTTATTTTTTAATTGGAGAATATGAGGAAAATAATCACTAAATTAGTTAGTTGTTATCTTCTCGATTAGAATATAAAATATGGCAATTAAAAAGTCTGTACGTATAAGTATTTTTATGGAAAAGGAAGAAACCCTGGCAATCGGGTGGGGTTAATTAGTAGTTAAGGAAGACTTTTTTATTGACCATCGACTAAAGACTAGCTTAAGTGAATAAATTTGGCTCATTTAGCTTTTATTTTTCTAGTGTAGACTGGCTATGAAGAAATATTTATAAATAAAAACTAAAAATTAAGTTTCTATTATTAGAGAATGCAGTTATGATAAAAATTTTATAAGTTATTAGCGACTGAGTTATTAGTCATAATTTAGAAGAGCTATTTATCTTAGTATTTGGAGGTAAAATGAAGGTGGTAATACCAGAAATACAACAGAGAGTTACGAAATTACGACAACAACTACAAAAAGCTAATTATGCTTATTATGTTCTCGACAACCCTATTATAGAGGACTCGATTTATGATCAACTTTATCGAGAACTACAAAATATTGAAAGTCAACATCCGTTATTAATTACCCCAGATAGTCCTACCCAACGAGTGGGAGAAAAACTAACTTCTCAATTTATTTCTATTCCCCATCATATTCCTCTCTATAGTCTAGAAAACGCTTTTAGTCTCGATGAATTAAAGAAGTGGCAAGAACGCTGGCAAAGTCGTTATGGAGTCATAAATAATAAAAATATCGACTATGTTTGTGAATTAAAAATTGATGGAGCAGCGTTAGCTTTAACCTACAAAAATGGACTGTTAATTAAAGGACTTACCAGAGGTGATGGAAAAACAGGAGAGGATATTACCCAAAATGTGCGGACTATTCGGTCTATTCCACTAAAATTAGCTTTAGATGATTCTTCTACTATAGTTGAAATTCGTGGCGAAGCTTTTTTACCCCTCGATGAATTTGAGCGCTTAAATGTAGAGCGAGGAGAAGTAAAAGAAAGCCCCTTCGCTAACCCCCGTAATGCTGTCGCCGGAACCCTCAGACAGTTAGATCCAAAGGTAGTGAATCAACGACGGTTACAATTTTTCGCTTATACTTTACATTTGCCTCAAAACAACCCGTTAAATAGCCAATGGGAGTCTTTAGAATGGTTAAAAAATCAAGGGTTTTTAGTTAACCCTCACCGTCAATTATGCCCCTCTTTAGAAGCCGTTGTTAATTACTTTCGTCATTGGGAAACCGCCAGACACTACTTGCCTTATATAACTGACGGGGTGGTAGTTAAACTGAATAATTTTAGACTACAAAAACAATTGGGATTTACCAAAAAATTTCCCAGGTGGGCAATCGCTCTCAAATATCCCGCAGAAGAATCCATCACGATAGTTAAGGACATTATTGTTAATGTGGGAAGAACGGGGGCTGTTACCCCTGTGGCACTTATGGAGCCCGTCCATTTGGGAGGAACCATTGTTCGACGCGCAACGTTACATAATCACGATCGCCTGACTGAGTTGAATGTCCATGTGGGGGATACAGTGATTATTCGTAAAGCAGGAGAAATTATTCCTGAAGTCCTACGAGTTTTACCAGAATTACACCCTCTCCATAGCGAACCCTATAAAATGCCTAGTCATTGTCCTGAATGTGGTTCAATGTTAGTCCGTCCTCTGGGAGAAGCGGTGACGCGGTGTATTTATATTTCCTGCCCAGCTGTTTTGCGGGGGAGTTTAGTTCACTGGGCTTCCCGTGATGCCTTAGATATTCAAGGGTTGGGGGAAAAAATTATCATTTTATTAGTTAATAATGGGTTAGTTAAATCTATTGCTGACTTGTATTATTTAACACCTGAAAACATGACTACTTTAGACCGCATAGGTCAAAAATATGCTTGTAATTTAGTTGCCGCTATTAACAATAGTAAAAAGCAACCTTGGGCACGAGTTCTTTATGGGTTGGGCATCCGTTATGTGGGTAGTGTTACGGCTAAATTATTAGCTAATAATTTTCATAGTGCGGAACAATTATCCCGGGTATCAGTAGCGTCTTTAAGTTCAGTTTATGGAGTAGGAGAAAAAATTGCTAAATCTATTTATGATTGGTTTAATATTCCTAAAAATACAACATTAATAAAACGGTTAGAAGAGGTAGGAATACAGTTAAAAACTTCTTATAATTCTATAGAAAAAACAGCATCAATACGACAATTTTTTTTAAATAAAATTTTTGTTATTACGGGAAAATTACCAACTTTAACACGGAGTAAAGCAAAGGATTTAATTGAGAAAGAAGGAGGTAAAGTCACAGGTTCAGTGAGTCGTAATACTGATTATTTATTAATCGGAGAAAACGGAGGATTAAAACTAAAGAAAGCTAGAATTTTAAAAGTTAATTTATTGACTGAAAAAGAATTATTAAATTTACTTGAATAAAATAATTTTTAATAAAAATAAAAAAAAATATTCTCAATATTTATATCCAAATAAACTTATAAAAAATATCAGAAGGCAAAGCAAACCGAATTTTCTAGGTTCTAGGCTAAATCTCAAAAAAGTTTTTCAGGTAACTAAGTATGAGTCTTTAGTCGAATATGAAAGTGGATAAAACTCTTTGGTAGCTCAAATTTTTGATATAAAAAATATTATTAAGTTGATTGTTAACGGGTTCATTCAAAAAATGTTTAAAAAGTAAAAACTTACCAATTAATTTTAATAATTTTTACTTTAAATTATCTTGATAATAAGTGATTATTTGACTTTTATATTAATATATAGGTTTAAAAAATTTATTAGTAATATTTCCTTGATCTTTAAATAATTTTCAAATTAAATCTTACCTTAACTTACAAAAAAGTTGATGTTCATCTGTGTTGCCTATAGTTAACTTAAAATTTAATATTTAGCGCTGTTATTTATAATTTAACTTAGTTGAAATTCCTAATACTATTCCACCTATCCCACATAATTTTGGTTCCATTCAATTAGGTTTTTAGAAACTAGGTTATTTATACTGCGAGGATAATAAGATATTTCTATTTAAGTAGAGTAAATGAAACTAATTACTATTATTTTTACTTAAAGCTATTTTCTCCTCATTATTTCAGTTTTACTTTAACTAAACCACTTGTATACACTAAGTAATTGTCAGTAATAATTATTGAATAATATAAGTTTATATATCCTATAATTATAGGGTTTAAATATATTTAATATATACTTTATTTAAACTTATTATCTTTGACTTATTGGATAATCTACTTTTTTTATTTTTTTTAAAATTTATTTAAATTTTATTTTTTTAATTTTATTTTTTAAATCAAACATTTATACTCTTATTATCGTTCCGGAATAAATTTTTGCTCACAAGTAAACTTAGATAGTTCTTATATTTTTAATACTATTAGCTAAATTTTAAACAGCTTGATATCTAGATAATCGTTTTTTCTTAAGTAATTTTATATTTTAAACTTCTTTAATATCAACCACTTACTATTGAATCTATATTAGGTATTACTCATAATAAAAATTATAGTAAACAAATATATTAATTTATATTAATTTATATTTATTGACTATTTTAAATCATAAAAAAAGTAGTGTTTTTTTATTTATGTTAGCATAGTTAATTTTTATTTATTTTTATTTCTAATTTAAAGCACCGCGCTTAATTTTATTTAAACTAAAAACTGAACTAAGGAAATTATTGAACAACTAAGAGAATAGCTTCTTTGTGATATCTTTTTTTGCCCAAGTTCTAACTCCCGAAGCCGCTCATCAAATATATGGAAAAGTTTTACCAATCTTTAATTTTTCAAGAGTATCCAGTCAATGACAGACGTTAGTAAAAAAGCTCAAAAGATATAGAGTCTCTACTCAAATTATTTATAATTTCAGATTCTGTAATCAAAACCACTTTCTCTCTATTTCTACGTTTGATAATAAACTATTTTTATTGTCTGTGAAGAAAAAATTTTATAAAAGAGGATAAATTAATGCTCGGAGACTCTATAATAATCAATTACGAGCATGTTTATTAACATATAGTCCAATATTTTTTATAATTATTAGTATTCTGTAAATTTTTACAAACCTTTTAGAGAATACAAATAGTAGTATAATTCTGTTATAAACAGGTTATTATAATTTTGAATTAATTATCATGGTAAATTTTAAAAATTGCTCTTGAACCTAATTTATATATAAGTGGGGTGGGCTAGGGTGTCGGCATACAAATTATTGTAATCCTATCAATTCTCTAGCCACAATGTGTGATATTATATATTTTTATATTGATTATCTTAATTCTCTCCATTGTTTTTTTATAATAGGTTTAAATCTGAATCTTGACCATAAATTAACTAAAATACTTTTAAAATCACCTGTAAACACCCTTTGATTTCAATTGAAAGAAGTGAATAACAAACTTGTTGGTAGTAGGTATCTTAAGAGTTTTTAGATGCAGTACTATTTTAAGTGTCATTGGAGGTTATGTTACAAATAATCTTGGGAACTGTTTGTAAATTAAATTTTACAAAAACTGTAGAGTATATTCTAGTACACCAGAAAAACCATCTTGGTACGTTGTGTAACAATAAAAATTACCCAAAAAACTGTAGCTTACCTAACGTACCCTACTTACATTTCTTGTTTAATAAAAATTTTTAAGACAAAATAATATCAGGATTTAGGACAGAATAGGCTGAAAAAATGCGATAATTTCTTTCCAAACTTCATCCGTTGCCACCGGATCAAACCGATAACCATCATCTCGCATAAAGGTATGATTGGCTTCATACTCCAAAATTTTATGGCGGATGTTCTGTTTTTCCAAGGTTTGCCTAATAATAACTCTGCCATCTTCTGGAACATGAGGATCTAAAGTTCCAAAAATCAGTAAGGCTTCTCCTTGAAGCTCTCCCATTCTTGCAAGGGTATTTACTTTTTCTCGTCCCAACTTACCATTGTGAATTCCCGTAGGGTAAACATAAACCGATGCCTTAATCAAAGGGTTAAATGCTGCACGACAAGCCAGATGTCCACCAATACAAAAACCCATTGTCCCAATTTGTTGCGGGGAAACTGCTTCGTAATTACTCAAAAAATCAATCACAGCACAGGCATCGGAGTCAAACTCACTCATTGAGGTTTTGCGGGCTGCCTCATTTCCTTGAATCCGTCCAAGATCTGTTGGTTCAATGATAGTTCCCAGAGGTAACTGACGGTAATAAATCTCTGGGGCAGCCACTACAAAACCATAACCAGCTAAATGATCGGCTAGTCGGGTGATAGGACTTCCTAACTGATAAATATCACTATAAAATAGAATTCCCGGGAAAGTTCCTTCCTGATTCGGACAAGCAATATAGACTCTCATTGCACTATCTTCCACAAGAAGGCTAATGTTCTGACGTTTGACTTGCATACTTCCAACAATTAGATTTTACTATTACTATTTTAGCGATTTATTTTATCTTTAATGATTAAAAAAACTAAACAATTAGTTCAGAAACTTACCTTTTTGCTTGAGATTGTTTAAAGTGGCACTGAATCTTTGATTTAGATGCCGTATGTCTTTTATTTATTTCAAAGCGTATAGACTAACTGCTACTATTGTGAGTTATCGCAACAGAAATAAAATTGTGAAAAATGTTCTTATTTTAACTTTTCATTTAATCTTACAGGCTGTTTACTAGGGAAGCTTTTTTAAAACTTTAATTATTTATCTAGTATTTTTATTAGCAAAAAATTAATTTTTAATACTAAACTCTACCTCTAGAATATCAAGTAAGGTTTTTCTATTTATTTAAAAATTTATGCAGTTTTCTGAGTCTAGCTTAAATAAAAATTAAGGGCAAAGCACAATAAAATCATTAATTGTGCGGTTAAAATTGATATATAAATTGCTGCTTTAGGGCGTATCGTCATGAAAAGCAAGCTAAGACTTTTAAGATTAATTATAGAACTTAACAACAAAAAAACCAAATTTGACCCATATAGAAACTTATTAGTCAGAGGATTGATAAAATAGGGGGTCCACAAAGAATTAAAAGATAGAACCAAGCTAAAAAGAGACATTACTAGAATTTGAGTTACGGGAGTTTGTCCCCATGTTATTAACTGTGCTTGAGGTAGAAAAACTTGAGCCATGGTAGTTATCACACATCCCCACAAGAGGATACTACCGAGTTCAAGGAATTCCTTAATCAGATTATCCAAAAACAACAAGCATCGCCCCCATAAATGGTCAGGAATCGCTGAATTAGCTTTATACTCATAAATTAAACTCCCTGTCCTATGGAGGGTTTGGGGAGTATTACGGGAACGTAATAAAGTACCTGAGTGAAGTAAAGTTGAGTACATTGCCAAGGGAGATAGATTCGTGGATTTTCCAGACGTTTTATCGGCATAAGTACTAAAAATTAATCCCAGAATAATACCAATGAGCCAGGCTCCCAAAATTCGTAAGAAAAGAAGTCTTGGATAATTGCCAAGCACTCCCCAACTAACCCAAATTACAAAAGGATTAATAGTTGGGGAAGCTATTAAAAAACTGATAGACAGGGGAACAGAAGCACCTTGTAACAATAATCTCCGCGTTACAGGAATATTACCGTATTGTCCTACGGGAATTATTATTCCCAAACTACTGCCAACAATAGCCCCTAAAATCCTATTTTGCGGTAACTTGGCTACGAATTGATGTTCATCAACAAAAGCCAGTAAACCACTCGAAACAATAATTCCCCACAGAAGAAAAGGTAAAGATTTTAGAACATGACTAATAAATAGGGTAACATCATAACTAAGTTCAGACATAAAAATATATCTCTAATTAATCTTGAGTAATAATGTAGATCGTTCACAGACAATCTACTCCGTACTTAACATTATCAAACTTATTTACGTTCGAATAGATACTTGTGACTAGATGGTTTCATATAAAAATCTATAACGATGTAACTAAAACAATAAATACTAAAGGCTTTTTCTCCCTTAGTATTTATTGTATGTTGCTTTGAACATAAGCAAAAATATTAATAGTAAATCTACTTTGATTCGTCGCGCATTAATCTACTCTTACCGGTAATATTCTTGTTTTAGTGTTTACAGTTTAATGTAGTCTGAGCATATTTTAAAAAATCAGTTTAGAGAAATACTATGGTTTTGTCCTTAAAATTTCAGTTGGTAAATGCGGCTCGCTAATGTAATTTAGACGATGTTAAAGTCTTACTTGCTACTGATTTTATCAAACAAGTATGTTAACGTATGCGGCACAGTGATGCGATTGCCTAATAGGAAATTATTTTTAGAAAAAGGGGCTTTGGTTAATCGACAACGACCTCCATCAGGGATTAGTGCCTTGATGTTGGCGGCGGGCGGCTAATTATTTAGACGTTGTTGAAGACTTAATTGAAGCTGGTGCAGATGTTAATCCAACTAATGAAGATCGCACTCCGGCTTTGATGATTGCAGCATATGAAGGACATTTAGCCATTCCTAAAACCTTAATAGCAGCAGGGTCTGAAGTTAATCTTAAAGACAAAGATGGAGATACTCCCCTGAATCTAGCGATTAAAACCCATTATCAAGAAATTATTTTAGCATTACTCAATGCAGGAGCCAATTTTTCAGACATTGTGGATAAACAAAAAGCCGTTTATTTTGGGAATAGTTGTGTTTTACTGATAAACATTTTAAATACAATGATGCCAACCTTCGGAAAATTTTAATTACAAATCATTTCTTGGCTTTAGTCATTGGGATTTGCCTTTATCCTCAACTCGTCTGTATGATATAAAGACAGTTGCAGTTAATGCTCAGGTTAGTCAATTCCTATGTTAGGATAACTAAAATTAATTCTAAGAGTTACAGAATTTTACCAAAAATCTAACAAGTATCCAAATTCACTACCTTGACTAACATACTTTATTAAATTCTTTGAATAAGCTTTGATCGCGTCAAAAATTTGACTTTGACTATGATGGAGAGTTCTTTAAGCACTCCCTTTTCTTGTTTTTCTATACTAATTATTAAGTAATAATCTGCGACGTAATCGATCTAAAGCCGCATAACTACTTAAAAATCGTATAGTATCACGATCATGGATTGCCCCAAACTGACATTTAAAACTCTCAACTCTTCCTTGATTATCAGCTAATCCAACATAAACCAATCCCACAGGTTTAATTTCTGTCCCTTCCCCAGGGCCGGCAATTCCTGTAATACTTATTCCCCAGGAAGTCCCTAAGCGTTTTTTAACCCCTAGGGACATTTGTTGTGCTACTACCTCGCTAACAGCTCCAGATTGTTCTAAATCTTTGGAATTAACCCCTAATAAATCGATTTTTACTTGATTTTTGTAGGCAATAATTCCCCCGATAAAATAGTCCGAACTTCCTGGAACTGTGGTAAACATCGCACCTAAACCGCCTCCTGTACAAGATTCAGCGACACTTGCCGTTTCTCCTGCTTGCCTCAACAAATTTCCGACTACCAAAGCTAAAGTATCATCATCTGACCCATAATAGTCTAATCCAGCTATTTTTTTAATTTTTTGGGTAATTGGTTCAATTAGAGCGATTGCCTCTGTTTTTGATCGAGTTTTTGCAGATATTCTTAAACGTACTTCTCCTAAAGAAGTATAGGGGGCTACTGTAGGATTAGATAATTCGAAGAAGTGAGCTAATTTGGCGGATAAATCTGACTCTCTAATGCCCCTAAAATATAACATTCGACTGTAAATAATTTCCTTTCCCCAACCTTGACTTTTAAGGTAAGAAACGGCCGTTTCCCTCCACATACGTTTCATTTCCGAAGGGACCCCAGGAAAGGTAATTAAGGTTAAATTCGGACGAGGTTGCCACAAAAGGCCAGGGGCAGTTCCAGAAGGGTTGGGCAAAATACCAGCTCCTTTAGGAAGTAAAGCTTGTTTACGATTATTATCTGCCATAGTTCGCCCCTGTGCAGCTAATTTTTGACTAATATCTCTAATAATTTCGGGATGTTCTACCAAGGGAGTCTCAAACACCTGAGCGATGGTTTCCGTAGTCAGATCATCAGGGGTTGGGCCTAACCCTCCTGTAAACACTAAAATAGAAGCACGTTGACTGGCAATTTTAATAACGTTTTGTAAACGGGTAAAATTATCACCAACAACGGTTTGATAAAAGTGGGGAATTCCTAAACTGGCAAGTTCTTTAGCTAAAAATTGAACATTAGTATTTAGGATATCTCCTAATAACAATTCTGTCCCCACACAAATAATTTCTGCACTCATAATAATTTCACTTAAGTCCCTAAAATTTAATAAATATGATTCTTTTAGACTAGCTATTATAAATAATAATAAATAAATTCCATAAGTGTTGTCCTACAATGTTTTTAATTTTTAAAAAACTTTATTTATATAAAAAAATTAAGTTATAGGACACACTCAGAAAGAGAGTTTTAGAAGTTATTAGTTACCAACTTATCATACTCAATCTAAAATAGCTACCAATACTACACTTGTTGATAACTAATAAAATAGCAATCATGCTTTCTTTTTGTCTGCTTTGTAAGGTAGTTTATTACTCAATTAACTCTACGGCATCCCTCCCGTCAGTCTCTTGCAGATACACTTTAACCTGTTCTTGGGAAGCTGTGGAAAGTTTTTTTCCAATAAAATCAGGATGAATAGGTAACTCTCGATGTCCACGGTCCACTAAAACTAATAACCTAATGACTTCGGGTCGTCCATATTCCGTCACTGCATTTAAGGCCGCCCGAATTGTCCGTCCTTTATAAAGAACATCATCTACTAAGACCACCGTTTTCCCCGTTAAGTCAAAAGGAATTTTAGTTTTAGCAGGAGTACGAGTTTTTATACGATCAAGATCATCACGATAAAATGTCACATCGACAGCTCCTACTGAGACTTTAACATCTTCTAACATCTCAATTTGCTGAGCGAGCAGATAAGCTAAAGTCACCCCTCGGGTGTAAATCCCCAAAAGTACTAACTCAGAGAGATCTCCCGATTTTTCAATAACTTGAGAAGCTAAACGGGTGATGATGCGGCGTATTTTTTCCGTAGTCAGTATTTTTTTGACCATACCCTCTCCCCTATATTCATCCTCCATTTTATAAAATCACTTAAAGTCACTAAGTTTAGTAGAAACTTAATCCTAAATCAACTTACTATGGAAATTAGAATTTAATTCTACACCCCTGTTTATTAAGTTTTAAGTTCCGTAAAGTAGCCTTCGCTTGGCTGTGAGCGCGACTTTACGGAACTTAAAAGTCATATTTCAAACTATTTCCCTATCTCCCAATATTTCCTGCTTTAATTATGTTCATCCCTCAACTGACTGAGGACGGTTCGTATACCTTCTTTTCTGAGGAATTTGAAGAACTATTCCATTCCCATTCTGGAGCAAAACTCGAAGCAGAACAAAAATTTGTCGATCCTTGTCAACTCAAAGAGAAAGCAAAACGTCACAAGTCATTGAAAATTCTCGATGTTTGCTATGGACTCGGGTACAATAGCGCAGCAGCTTTAGAAGGAATTTGGTCAATTAATCGGAAATGTCACATCGAATTAGTTGCTCTAGAATCTGACATTGATGTCCCTTATCAGTCGGGTGTCTACCATTTACTTAAACAATGGCCTTCTTTTATTAGAGACTCCCTCACACAACTCGCCCAAAATCATGAGATACAAATACCAAGACTGAGAGCTAACCTATTGATAGGAGATGCTCGAAATACTATTAAGACTCTTTACCAGTCTGGTTTTAAAGCCGACGCAATTTTTCTTGACCCTTTTTCGCCTCCAAAATGTCCCCAATTATGGACTCTAGAATTTATTAAACTTGTATCAGGGTGTTTACATTCACAAGGAAGGTTGGGAACCTATTCAAGTGCTGCCGCGGTAAGAACTGCTTTACAGTCGGCTGGGTTAACTGTGGCCCCTACTAAGGGGGTGGGGCGGCGGTCGCCTGGAACTGTAGCAAGTTTCAATTGTCAAGACTTATGTCCTTTGTCTTTACAGGAACAAGAACACTTAAAAACTCGTGCAGCTATTCCCTATCGCGACCCCAGTCTTCGAGATTCTGCTATGGTAATTAATCAGCGACGACGTACAGAACAAATCAGTAGTGATTTAGAACCTACAAGTCGTTGGAAAAAACGATGGAAAAAGTTAGTGCGAAACTCACAGTTATTTAATTAATAGCGCTCTCAAATTCGGAGTTCCCGTGGAAAATTTTAGGGAAGTTAATTATCTTTTTAAAGATGCTAGAAAGTTAATTAAGATGATATGATGATGGGAAATATTTTGAACCAAGTTTCAGTTTAATCTTGAATTCGACTAAAAGATATGAATATCTTGAAATTGAGTTATATAGATCCAAAGTTTTGTGAGATGGCATGAGTTATTTAAACTCAATTTGACAGTATACGACTGCAGTAAATATTAGTTTTTAGTCAACTTCAGGCAACACAGATATCGTAAACTTGTTCATGAGTTAACGCCAGATTTAATTTTCAGATTATTTGTAGACTACGAATATATTATTCAATATATCTTTGAAATTTTCTTTTAATAAAATACTTGAATTAATTGTTTTTGGTCAACAGAAGATAAAGAAAAAGCGATCAATCTGATTGATTGATTTTTACCGGACAAATGTTTTTATTGAGATACTTGATGACTTGAACTGAAAAATATCTCTTGAAAATTTATATTTAATGCATTCAAATAATTTTGATTTTTTCATCATCTTTTTGCTATGATTAATCTTTTTACTTTAAATAAAAGCTTTATTTTAATTTATATAAACAAAAATATTTACTATTTTTTGTTGTTGGTTTCTAAGAACTGGTGTCAAGAAAATAAAATTGCTGCTGTTACTTAATTTCACATAAACCTTACGAAGTTGGTTTCAATCTTTACCTAAAAAATCTCTCAACTCTCACTTATTTACAGGAAGCTCAGGAAGAATTAAAGTTCTCTAATAGACTGGGATAAAACTAGTAATTTTATTAGCAGATTCTATCTATAATATAAAAACCATTATCAATGGTTTATAAAATGTATGTATATATTCAATTAATGTTAGTTTCAAGTCAAATCTGAACCAAATCTAATCCCCAATCATTTATCCAAGCTTGTCAATGTTTGAAAACCTATCCTACTTTTACTTTGATGATAGAAGATTATAACGGGTATATTGCTATGGACTAGCAAGGAGACGCTGCTGGAACTATTGGAATCTATCGGAATAATTACCGAGCTAGTCATTTTTAAAAGGCATATATTACTATCCTCAAACTTAATCAAATTCAATTATCCTCATTAGTAAATTCTCATGTATAGTTGTAGACTATAAAACGTCATCTTTATCATTATTGTTGCTAAAAGAGGGTAAGTAAAATTGTCTTGTCGTTATCTGTTTACTTCCGAATCTGTAACCGAAGGTCATCCTGATAAAATCTGCGACCAGATTTCAGATGCTATTCTAGATGCTTTGCTTAACCATGATGATCGCAGTCGCGTCGCGGCAGAAGTGGTCGTTAATACAGGCTTAGTTTTAATTACTGGGGAAATTACCTCCAAAGCTCATGTTAATTTTGTCGAGTTAGCTCGTAAGAAAATAGCTGAAATTGGCTATACTGATGCTAACAATGGCTTTTCTGCTGATAGTTGTTCCGTTTTAGTTGCTGTAGACGAGCAGTCTCCTGATATTGCCCAAGGGGTAAGTGAAGCTCATGAACAAAGACAATCTCTTAGTAGTGACGAATTAGATAGAATTGGAGCTGGAGATCAGGGGTTAATGTTTGGGTTCGCTTGTAATGAAACCCCTGAATTAATGCCTTTACCAATTAGTCTAGCCCATCGCATCTCTCATCGCTTAGCTACGGTACGTAAAATGAGAGAACTATCTTATTTACGTCCTGATGGTAAAACCCAGGTATCAATTGTCTATGAAAAGGGAAAACCTGTGGGGATTGACACCATTCTTGTTTCCACTCAACATACTGAAACTATTGACTCGATTACAGACAACGATAAGGTTCAAAAAAAGATTAAATCCGATCTGTGGGAAGCTGTCATTCTACCCGTCTTAAACGATATTAAGATTAAACCTAGTAAAGACCTGAATTTTTTAGTCAACCCGACAGGTAAGTTTGTTATTGGAGGGCCTCAAGGAGACGCTGGATTAACGGGACGTAAGATTATTGTTGATACCTATGGCGGTTACTCTCGTCACGGTGGCGGTGCTTTCTCTGGTAAAGATCCGACCAAAGTAGATCGCTCTGCAGCCTATGCCTGTCGTTATGTAGCTAAAAATATCGTCGCTGCTGGTTTGGCAGATAAGTGTGAAGTTCAAGTGAGTTATGCTATCGGAGTAGCTCGCCCTGTGAGCATCCTTGTGGATACTTTTGGCACGGCTAAAGTTGATGAAGATAAACTTCTTGATGTAGTTAAAGAAAATTTTGAATTACGTCCTGCAGGCATTCTTCAATATTTCGGACTGCGAGAGTTTCCTTCACAACGAGGCGGTCGTTTCTATCAAGATATAGCAGTTTATGGACATTTTGGACGAACTGATCTTGATTTGCCTTGGGAAGCAACTGATAAAGTTACTTTACTCAAAGATGCTTTTTCTAGTCCTTTATCAGGGATGACAGTTGGGATTTAAATTGAGTTCAATTCGTCAACAATGATTAGAGAAAAGAGTAAAATAACTCTTTTCTCTTTTTAATCTAACCTAGTTGGCTTAGGAGACAAGTTTTTCAAGGTACTGACTTTCTACTAAAAAAACTCCTTTGCTAAAACGCACCCCCCAATAATCTCCCGGACGGCGATCAATAACAATGCCTTGGGACCCAATTTCTAAAATATCAGCGGGACGCAACATGGGCATGGGATCAGCCGTTTTTAGATAGGGAGGACTAACACTCAAGAGAACTTGGCAACCCACCGTAATTTCTGAAGAATTCATATCAATGATTAATCAAGATTCCAGACACACTTAACTAAAAATATTAGCTTCAGAAGATGTGATTCATCAACTAATATTTAGACTCTTTGTAGAGGAAGTCATGACATATAACTGCCGCCAAGGTTTCCATGCTAACAAGCCTTTCGGTTTTTGTTATAAAATTTGCTATATTCCTTTTACCTAATAGGAATATTCTTCTGTTAAATTAACTGACAATGATTATTCTCGGGTCATTTATCAACTTTGAATTGTTCCAACTAGGTTAACTTTTGCAGAATAAATTTTTAGCTTAAATTTAATCAACTAGCTTTTTAGATTCTAACCAGTCTTGATTGTACAAACGAGATTGATATCTTGCTCCCCCATCACACAACACTGTTACAATGGTATGTCCAGGTCCCATCTCTTTGGCTAAAGCGACTGCCGCACCTACATTAATGCCAACCGACCCCCCCATGAATAAACCATCTTGGTACAGCAACTGATGGACAACTCGAAGAGCTTCACGATCATTAATTTGGATGGCATTATCGATGGGAACTCCCTCCATATTGGCCGTTATGCGACTATTACCAATTCCTTCGGTAATGGAATTTCCTTCAGGTTTAATTTCCCCAGTCTTTACATAACTATAGAGTCCGCTGCCCATAGGATCGGCAACAATACATTTGATGTTAGGATTCTGTTCTTTAAAAAATAAGGCAGACCCTGCATAAGTCCCTCCAGTTCCGGTAGCAGAGACCCAAGCATCGATTTTTCCATCGGTTTGCGCCCAAATTTCAGGACCTGTTGTTTCGTAATGAGCTAAGCGATTTGCTATATTGTCGAATTGATTCGCCCAGATAGCATTGCTCAGTTCTTGAGCTAGTCTTCCCGAAACTTTAATATAATTGTCAGGATCACGGTAAGGAACTGCAGGGACAGTTTTAACTTCAGCCCCCAAGGTTCTAAGAAGATCGATCTTTTCCTGGGATTGAGTTTCAGGAATCACAATTAAACATTTATACCCTTTTGCATTACAAATATGGACTAACCCTATCCCTGTATTACCGGCTGTTCCTTCAACTACCGTCCCCCCAGGTTTAAGCAAGCCTTCTTCTTCTGCGCCTTTAATAATATATAAAGCAGCTCTATCTTTAACAGAACCCCCTGGATTGAGAAATTCGGCTTTCCCTAAAATCTCGCATCCAGTTTCTTGGCTAAAACTATTTAACCGAATTAAGGGTGTATTGCCAACTGTCCCAACGAAGCCGTCTTTAATATCCATAATCCTCTATTTTGTCAAATGACAACAGATAGCGATTTCTTTTAGTTGATTTAATCGTTATTCTCTTTTGTCTGATCCTCAACACTATCTCTGATAGTATCAGGAAATTAGTAGATAAATTGTAAGTTTTACAGGAGTCTTTGATTTTTTGTGTTACGGTAACTCAGCTACTGATTTGAGAGAAAAACAGCTACTGAAGGCGACAAATAAAATTTTATATGAGTTCAAAGTTATATCCCAACTCTGAAAAGATCCAATCTCGTAACCTGCTCAAAAACGTTCTTTTAAAAGAACGTTTTTGAGCAGAATAATGGCTAATTTCTTAGAATAATAGGAAACTTTGAATCTATTTGTGAGGTAAAAATGAGATTGCATATTTATAGAAAATAAATATTGCTTAATCCTAAGTGTTTTGATTTGTTTTGAATCCCTATTGTTAGGGATTCAACTTTAATATAATTTATCGCTCTTAATTCTTTGATTCACTACTGTTATGAAATTTTTATTGTATGTATATTGTTTAATAAATCAAAATACTTCTATTTAATCAAAATTTTGATAATCAGTAATGAAGATTGATTGTAAACTTAAAATCTTATTTGTTTAACTACGTCGAACATTTAAGTACATCAGGAAAAATCTAGTTAAAATTTTTAGTTTAGCATGCATGGTTTAATTTGGATATAAAATCTGTTATAATACCATATAATAGCGATTATGTTTTTTTATAAGTTTATTGTTCGAGATTAAACTCTGTCTTTATATTTTTGACTATTAGATTACAGGTTTAGTATAAACAACTTTCTTACAGTTCTATCTCAATAGAAAAACTTAAATGTCCATAATTGATCAACTAGAAATACTGGATAATATTGTTGTTACGGCAGAACAAATGAGGGAAATTGAAGCCCGAATTTTTGAGAACGGAATGCCTGTAGCAGCCTTAATGGAAAAAGTAGCAATTTTATTAGCTCGTCGAATACAAGAACTTTATCCCCTGTTTCAAACCTTACGAATAGGAGTTTTAGTTGGACCTGGACATAATGGTGGAGATGCTTTAGTTATAGCTAGAGAATTGTATTTACAAGGTTATGATATTTGTTTGTATCAGCCCTTTTCTAGGTTAAAAAAATTAACTTTGCAGCATGCAAATTATGCTCAGAGTTTAGGAATTACCTGTTATCGAGATATCGAATATATAGAAAAATGTGAGTTGATTATTGATGGCTTATTTGGGTTTGGTTTGACACGATCACTCTCAGGAAATATTGCTGAGACTGTAAATATTATTAACCAATTACCTATTCCCATCATTAGTATTGATATTCCCTCTGGCTTACATACGGATACAGGAGAAGTTTTAGGAACAGCTATCAAAGCGACCTATAGTTTTTGTTTAGGATTGTGGAAACTCATTTATTTCCAAGATCAAGCCCTAGACTATATTGGTAAAACAGAACGGATTGATTTTGGTATTCCTCCTCAAGATATCTGGGCTATTCTACCTAAACCTGCTCCTATAAAACAGCTGACTTTAAACCTAGCACGACAATTTTTACCCTTGTGTCGTCCCTTATTAACCCATAAATACAAACAGGGACATTTGTTGCTTATTTGTGGTTCTCGTCGCTATGCAGGGGGTAGTATCTTAACAGGGTTAGGTGCGCGCAGTAGTGGTGTGGGGATGCTATCGATTGCCATTCCTGAGTCCCTAAAACCTTTGCTAGTCAGTCAGTTACCCGATGCGCTAATTATTGATTGTCCCGAAACCGAAACCGGGACAATCGCCCAATTACCCCCCCTAGCTACAGCCTTTGACAACTATGATGTCATTGCCTGTGGACCGGGGTTAACCTTGGAGGCAACATCGGTCGTCGAACAAGTATTGACAGCACCGTGTCCTCTAGTTTTGGATGCGGATGGGTTAAATATCCTAGCTAAATTAGGAACTATTGACACTTTATCAAAGAAAAACAGCCTAACGGTTTTAACCCCTCATCTAGGGGAATTTAAACGGCTATTTCCTTCTATTGAGCATCCTGGCGGAGATAGAATAGCGGCTGTTCAAGCTGCGGCTAAAGCAAGTGGTACAATAGTTTTATTTAAAGGAGCTAAAACAGTGATCGCTGACCCTAATGGTCATGTCTGGTTAATTTCTGAGAGCACCCCCGCTTTAGCACGAGGAGGCAGTGGAGACATTTTAACTGGGTTGATTGGGGGGTTATTAGGGCAAACTACTTCTAGTCTCCATGAGAAAGAGATCGGCGGAGGAGGAATAGTGGCGACAGCCGCTTTGTGGCACGCTCAAGCGGCTATCTTAGCAGCAAAAGAGCGTACTGAGTTAGGGGTAGATGCTGTCACCCTGTCCAATTATCTTCACCAGGTTAATTGGAATAATTGAGAAGAAACAAAATTCTATAAAGAAGACTCTATAACTAATGTAGTTGAAGAAATCGTTAACGCGGTTAGCCACTGGTGGTGTGAAAAGAAAAGTCATGATGACAGAACCCTCCTATTCAGATACAACACGGAAATCTCAGTTAAATTATCCTTCCAAACTTCACTTCATGTAAAAACTCCTTCCTAGCATCACCACCGTGTCTTGATGTAGGGGGCAATTGTCTTACTAGGACTAGGTACAAGTTTAATCTCTCGATAGGTTTTCTTACAGTGGAACCTAACTCCTTGGGTAGAAACTAAACTCAGTAATTTTAAAAATCGTCCAGTTCATTTAGGAGCCCTTAAGTATTTTTCATTAGGTCAAGTGCGTTTTGGCAAAAGTCAGATTGCTAAAACTGCTGCTGATTCTGCTCAAGTTACTATGGCTGCTTTGGACGTAGCCTACGATCCTCTCACATTAGAGATTATCGGGTAAGTCGCCGCTTACAGGGTTAAATAACTATGACAGAACAGGATTTTTGCCAATGTCTGGAAGGACTGTTGCCTCTTTACCAACAGATTACTAAGTAAATATAACAGTGATCGCCGTGAGAAATTATGCCAATGGTCATCATTGTCGAGAGTCTAATCTTTCATTGCAACCTAAGTCTATTAGATGGAGATAACGTTATACTCTAACTCTTTTTACTATTCCTTATGGGGCATTAATTACCTAAACTATAAAAAAATTATTAGTATGTAACAACAACATTTAATATTGCCATATGGCTAATAGGAGTATCTGTTTACAACCTGTTGTGATAAACTTGGGACGGGACGCAAGAATGGCAGCCACTTTATATATTGACACTTTATATATTAAGTTAAATTGTCAGCCTAGGAATGTTTTTGTTAGAGAAATTAAAGAAACATTATTAACATATTTTTTTGCTCCTCCTGGAATGATTCCTTTATTTAATTTAGTTCCTCCACATCCCCAATGGTTGTATTAGCAACAGTATTATTTAGATTATCTAGAGGATTACCTCATTACAGGGAATTATCCTTGTTCTAGTTTTGTTATTTAACCATTGTTAAATAGTCAGCTTGATCGAGTATATTTTTACCGCCATAATACTCAAAAAATTTTTTTACTATTACTGGCTCTTTCAAAAGATAAGAAAAACTTATAAATTAATAATATTTTTCTAAAATTAATAAACAGTTAAGTAATTTTTAACCAAAAACATTATCAGTATAATGACGTTTTAATTATTCAGACAGTTGGTTACTATTATAGTAATTTTTTTCTATTTATTTAATTAAAATATTTAATTTTAATTAAATAAATAGAAGATCAAAACTAATGCTATAAAACATAGTTTTTTATTTAAAAAAGTCAAAAATATATTTAACAACCCTAACTTACTAAGTTATATAAAATATCACCTTAATTCTCAAGAGAGAAGATAACTATTAATAGGGCAACTGTTACTATTTAAACAGCTTAATTCTTCTGATTTTGGTAGTTTATACAGACATAAATGGAGTACCCAGAATAATCCTTGCATAATGAACAAGCAAAAAAGAAAAAAAAGAGAGTATATTGGCGATAATTAGTTCGGTATTGATATGTTACCTAAAGAACAAGACCATAAGTTGGTCAATATATTCAGATGAGGATACGGTTTATTCAGACATTATTGAACTTGAAAATATTTTTTTTTAAACTGTCAAGTTGATACAATATAACCTAAAAACTGTATAAATACAATGGTATACTGATATTCTGTAATAATTTTACAACACAGGTTAAAAACGATCCTAAGATTAAACGAACTTAAAATTAAAGGCTAGGAGTTATGTATTGAGAATACAGACTAAATATGGGGTTTCTAGAATAGATAAGACGATTATTATATACTAGGCTCACTAAAAATTTCTCAATAATGTCAATAGTGACTAAATGTATTGCTCAATAAAACTCTATCTAACTTAGGATAATAAAAATTAATAAAATCCTGGCATAGCCTGATCTGACAATAATTTTATAATAAATAAACTATTCCATAATAAGGTCTTTAAAAGGTTAATGCTAATAATTATCTATAAAAAAATTGATATTTTTATCAATAAAAAACAATTTTAATACTCTTAAATATAATTTAATTTAAAATTAATCTAGTCATGTTTTTAATTTAAATTACTTATTAGCCATAATTTAAAATTTTTAATCAGAGCTAATAATAGCTAAAAAAGCAAGTTAATATTACCTCATATTTTATGGCTTAATTTTATTTTAAATACCTAATTTATTTATTATGTAGTAGCATTATTTAATAATATAAATAGTGATTTTATCTTTTAAAAATTTTTTATTTATTCCGTTTATATATTGCATTATCTCACTGAAATATAAAATCGTGCAATATTATTTTTGATTTTTTTAAGGATGTTAACTTATCCCAACTCTTTTAAATAAACAATTTTCCTATTTTTATCGATCTCTAGGATTGCAATCACCTAGCACTCTCTTTTTTTGATTAATATTTGTTATTTTTTAGCTATTACTATCATGAAATATAAGTTATAGTCATTAGATGAATCGTCAAATATCTTGTATCAGAATAAAAATTACATTTAGTCATTGATTTATTTTTTAAAGTTTTAATAGCTATATTTTATTCTAAAAATATTTTCTGCATTTATATTTTTTTATTTTTAGCGATAGCTTTATATTTTTAGATTTGTTATACTTAAGCTCATCTCTCAATGAGTAACTTCTAAAAACTATCAAAGCTTAATTGATTATATATTGTGAATCTATATAACCCAGCAAGTCAATAGGGAAAAATCTTCTCAAAAGTCGCAGACGTAACAAAATTACATCACATAAAGCATCACTGAAGAAAATAATTAGCCAAAATTGCTTTATATAGAGGGGAGAGCTATCTCTAAATAAAATGGATTAATAAAAAAAGATATGAGAGATTATTGATATATTCTCTTTTTTAATCTTTATTTTAGTCTAGTTTATGAACAAATCAGATCCGAATATAACTTTACGATTACTGCCCTTTTTTGCGGGAGTACTTGGCAGTATTCTCTTATTAATTAACCGTTTTACTACATTAACCTTAACGGCATCTCAGTCTCGTTCCGATGTTGTAGGAGTTATTCTCAATGGGGTCTTGATTTTAGTTGGGTTAATCTGGCATAAAGTTCAACCACGATCACCTGATGCTGTTACTCTTGTTGGAGAACAAGGTTTCGAATTTGCCCCCTATTTACCAGAAGAAATCAAAAAAGAACTTGCTTGGGCCTCCTATTTAGTATTAACTAATACCGTTACCAAATCTTTGGTGGTTTACTATCAGGGAGTGGTGGTGTTGAGACGAGGGATTTTAGGCATTAACTCTCAAGTAATTCCGGGCAATATTTTAGAAAAAGTTTTGGCAAGTAAAAAGCCAGTTTATCTAGTGAATTTGCCTCTTTATCCAGGACGCGTCGAGTTTGATTATCTCCCCGAAAATACTCAGGGAGTAATATGTCAACCTTTGGGAAACCAAGGGGTTTTGATTTTGGGGGCAAATGTCCCCCGCAGTTATACTAAACAGGACGAAAATTGGATCAAAGGAATCGCTGATAAATTAGCAGATACCTTACAAACCTATTTGCAATAGGTCTATATTTTTATCAACCATTTTGATTAGGGAACAGTAAAGACAAGTCAACCGCTATTTATATTCTGGGAAAATATCCGATGAACCTATCTCTTGACCCCTTATCCCAAGTCCGAACTCTATCAGATTTAAGAGGTTCTATGACTCATTCCTATCATCAAGGAAGTCATTGGCAACCGCAAGTATTGCCGGAAACATCATTTTATTATTTTGCCTATGGGTCTTGTATGTGTCCTGTAGACTTAAAACGAACTTTTGGCGAAAACACTTATCAATATGTGATGGGAAACGCTATCTTGAAAGGATACCGGTTAGGGTTCTATCGTCGTTCCCTACGGCGTAATTGTGGGGCATTGGATGTAGTTCGTGATCCCAATTTTTGTGTAGAAGGAGTTTTATATCATCTTCCTTGGCGATTTAGTGCTCGCCTTGATGCTCGAGAAGAAGTTCCCCGCAATGGATATCGTCACGAATATGTTAATGTTTATAGTGAAGGAAAACTCTATAAAAATGTGCGAACTTATGTCGTTATTGACAAACTACCTCAAGAATTAGCCCCCAATGATTGGTATTTGAATGTAGTATTGCGAGGGGCGGTTACTTGTGGTTTATCAGAAGAATATTGTTGGTGGTTATTTAACCATATGCACCAACTCCAGTTACAACAAAGTCAAGAAGTTATTCTTGCAAATTGTTCGTGAGTAAAAAACTATCTCCCAAAGTTACCTTAGTGATCGGATAATTTAGTGACATAGGCAAGGCGAGCACCCATTGTTTAGTTGTTTGTGCTCGTAGTTAGGAAAAGTTATGGCAATTAGCCGAAGAATTATAAAGTTTGGGGGACGAATTTTTTTTGTAATTAGTTTATATAAGCAAAAAGTTAATATGTTACAGGTTTCTTATAAAATCCGTTAAACCTAGAGTTTCGTAGATATATTGGTTAATAATAATGAGTTAGGACGCAAAGAATCTTTGATTAATTGAAAGACTCGATCATGTCGAGAAATATATAGATGTGAATTTATTGGTTTTGTGTATTTGCACTAGCTAATTTCCATAGAATTTATCAGTGAGGTAGCCGATTAGACAGTTTTCTTAATTTTTTATAACTAAATTACTATTCATCTCTATGAAGAATTAATAGTAATTTAGCTAATTTCGTTTGATCATACTTATAACAAGTGATTTAAACGTCAAACAGTTTATACATATCGAAGATATGTATAGTCCTTTATTTGTATTATTAGATAGACCTAAAACTTAAACAGTCTTTGCAAAATTAGTTAGAATTAAAGTCTTAAAAGGTTGCTTTTTGTTTATTAGGAGGATTAAGTAGGGTTAATTATCCTAATTGGGGGGAATAATGATATTATGTTCTTAAAACGTTTTCCTAGGAATTTAATAAAATAGTTAAATCCTATTGTTATGGTTTCTAATTCTTTTATCTTCCTTAAACTTTCTCGTCGTGCTGTCTTGAAACTTTTAGGGATTGCATTACCTGCAGCAATATTAGGCTATTCTCGTTTTAGTAAACCCCAACCTTTTATCTATCAACAAGACAGCTTAAGTTTACCTTCTCGACCAACTAAACCTAAATCTGTGGTCATAATTGGTGCAGGTTTAGCGGGATTAGCTTGTGCTTACGAATTAAGTCAACGAGGGTTTCAAGTAACTTTATTAGAGAGAGCACCCAATCTAGGAGGTAAAATTGCCAGTTGGACGGTTCAAGTAGGTAGTGAAACTTTCAAAATGGAACATGGATTTCACGGTTTTTTTCCCCAGTATTATAACCTGAATAGTATTGCTCAAGAATTATCCATTACAAATAATTTTCAATCCTTAAAGTTTTATTCTGTTGTCTTTAAAGACAATATTTATAGACCAGAAAATTTTTATCCAAGTCACTCAACTTTTCCCTGGAATATTATTGATCTTTGGTTTTGGTCTTCTAATCGTCTTCAATGGGGAATTAACTTACTAAAACCCTCTCACTGGAAAGTTTTTAAAGCTATTACAGGAGTTCAAATTCCTAAAATTTTTACCAAATTTGACAATATCTCTGTAACTGAATGGGTAAAACAAGGTTTTCCTAAAGGAATTCATGATTTATATTTTCTTCCCTTTGCTAAGGCTACTTTAAATGCACCTGATATTTTAAGTGCAGGAGAATTATTACAATTTTTCCATTTTTATTTTTTTGGGAATCCTGAAGGTTTAGCTTTTAGTGGAACTAAAGATGATATGGGAACCAGTTTAGTTCAACCTTTTATTAAAGCAATTCAAAAGAATGGGGGACAAGTTATTTCTGAAGGAATTATTAATAAAATTATCTGTAACAACGAAAAAATTATTTCTTTAACTTATCAACAGGGAAACTCTCAAACTGAAGTTCCTTTTTGGGTAGAACGTAATAATTATTTGACTAATAGTCATGTAACATACTATGGTGCAGGTGATCGGGTTTTCATTGCTACTTCAAATCATCAAGAAGCAATTTCTTTAACTTGTACTCACCAAGGTTGTACAGTAAGTAGACAAACGGATGGAACCTTTTTATGTCCCTGTCATGGAACATTATATGATGACAAAGGCAAAGTATTTGGAGGTCCTGCAAAACAAAATTTACCCCGTTATAAAATAAACCAGCAGAGGGAAACATCAATCCTGTTAATTAGTGTTTCTACTTTATCTTCAAAAAAAGATACAATGCTGGAAGCAGATTATTATGTTATGGCTACTGATGTTCCTGGAATTAAGCAGTTATGGGAGTTGATAGAAGGAGATATTAATCCAAAAGTTACTCAACAAGTAGTAACTTTAACAACAGCTGATCCGTTTGCTGTTGGACGATTTTGGTTTGACCAAGATTTTGACTGGAACTATAGTGATTTTACCTCTGTTTCGGGATATAAACTAACCGATAGTATTACTCTTTATCACCATATTCAAAATCAGTTTATTGAGTGGTCAAAACACACAGGAGGAAGTGTAATAGAATTACATGCTTATTGTTATAAGGAAAAGGATTTTCCAAATCAAGAATCTCTCTTGAGAGCGTTTGAACAGGAATTATATGAAATTGTTCCAAAATTAAAACAGGCTAACTGCTTAAATAAGGAATTGGTTAACCAGAATAATTTTTCAGGTTATCCTCCTAACAGTTATAATAATCGTCCAAAAACTACAACAGAAATTAAAAATTTATACTTTGCTGGAGATTGGGTTAAGATGCCTTTTCCTTGTAGTTTAATGGAACGTGCAGTCAGTAGTGGACTTTTGGCGGCTAATGAAATTTTACATCAAGAAGGGTTACAAAGACGTACATTGTTAACAGTTGCACCATCAGGGTTAGTTAAAATCTAGAATTTGTTATTTTTTTTATTTCTATAAAGAGAATCCATAATAATCTTTCTGGCTAATTTAATATTTAGCCTGTTTTTCCTAAAATATTAAAACTTTTCAAGGAAAATAAATCCATCTGAATAAACTCACTAATTTAATTCCAAGATTTTATTTAGCTAAAGAGAATACTCAGCATGAATAATAAAAAATAAAATATATAATCTAGACTAAACTGTCTAACAATCTAAGTTTGAGTTAAAAATAAAATTATTATTTCTATTAGTTATATCTAATAAGTTGAGTTAAACTAATAATAATTCTTCCACACTAAAGCTAATTAAAAATTATAAGACTAAGTGAAGTTTATTAACTAAAAACCAAGTATAAAAGTATAAATATGATTAAACTAAGTTAAGAATTAGTTTGAAATTTTCCTTGATTGATATCTCTATTAATTCATGATTCTATTTGAGTGTCTTGTACTAGTATATTTTGTAGATTTTTTAGCATGAGTTGATAGTTTATCCGTTTTCTTAAAAGTTATTAACATAGTGTTGTTTATTTTACGTCCGACTACTGAATTTATAGAGTTTGTAGAGATCCTTACCCGGGATATCACCAGACACCATCTCCTGAATACATGGGAAGAAGCTATAGTTGATTTAAATAGTTTTTACTTAAATTTATACCGTTCAACCTAACCTTATATCTTCCATTAAAAGGCTTTCTACAGCAAAACGGCGTTTAGGCACGAGGACTCTTATACAGAAGAGTCCTCGTGCCTAAAATAAGATTATAGTTATCTCATTCTATCCAAAATACTATACACAAATTGTTTAACCCTGTCCAATTCGCGTTTCCATAGCCATATCTGGCTATGGAAGTTATGAAGACAGTTGATTTTCTCCTAATTATTCATCTAGTGACTGCTGTTATTTTTGTTTTTCCTTTAATTGGTATTGTGTCTTATTTTTCTGGGAAAACTTATCAAAGACGTTTACAAACTTTAAATAAGAATTCGAATAAGAAAAAAAGTAAATTTTTTCTATTAGTTGGACGAGATCATGTTTTTATGGGACGTTGGTTATCAGGTTTGGTAGTTGAAGTTAGTTTGTTAGGATTAGCATATCCCATTGGGAAAAACATTATTAACAATCGACTTTGGTAAAATAATGTATTTTTCTTTCTTTTTATTTTAACAATGTTTGTAGTAACCATTGCTGCTTTGGTAATTCTTCAAAAAACACGACAGAAACATTAGCGAGGAGTTTTTGCAACTTTAACTGGAATAGGACTAATAATTTTAGGATTTAAAGATAGGGTATTCTGTCGAGATAATCAATGGTACATGTCTCATTTCTATTTTGGTATTTTAGCTGCTTTATTGCTCTAATGGTTGGCGGCGCAGTATTCACATTATTTTAAATTGTCTCACTTTGCTATTATTTATAGCGCAAAGCATAACAGGGATTAGAGATTTATTAGAAATTGGTAAATATAAACTCGGAGAATAATTTTGAACTAAATTAAGAAAAATTATTCAGGACAGAACGATTTTACGAGGTAAAAATTTAACTTAAATTCAGATATAGTTTTGGATATAAGACATTAGGTTAGATCAAAAAAACTTTGAGGTAAAAACAAAGTCATCGCACGCTTTATGAATTGTCTCAATGACTTTCTTATCTTCAATCACGCCATACATATATTATGGTCTTTGTCTCCAGAATTAAAAATTATCTCACCAGAGAAATAGATTACTTCCGGTCAAGATTTAAAAAGTAGAACAGTTTTCACTAGATTCAACATAATTTTAAACTTAACTTAAACAACAAACGTCGAATTGAGAGTCAATATGAAAGTTAAAGAGAAGTTTGGTTTTATCAATAATCTCTAAGTGAATTGTGATCTAATGACCTCATATCGACCCACATTTAAACTGTATTTTACTATTTAGTTAGGTTTTTACTAAGTTGAGCAACCATTTTTTTAGCATGTAATATCGACGGTATAAATAGAGTTTTAAGAACATAAAAAAAGATTATTTCTTATCAAGATCATAGAATTTTTCTTATAAGTACTTTACTGTGACCTTGTTAGTGCCGAATTCTGTCCCACTGACTAAATTACCACTGATTATTTTGTAATAAGACCACAAATCTCTGAAATAGTTGTGAATTTCGATGACAATTGATTAGACTAAATAGTCTGTGATCACCAATTTTTGCCGTTTATTCTTGATACTAATCAATTTAAGTGCATAATATAATTTACCTTAGAACATCACACCTTGCATCATATCTATATAAAAAATCATAAAAAAAATAGAAAATATTCTCTTTTTTGATGAAAAATTTTTTCCTGAAGCAAATAAAAAATACTACAAAAGCCAGTGGATTCTTTTAATCAAGAATCCGCACATCAATGGTACTAGTGTTAAAGTTATAATCTTTTCCTTCTAACTCAATTAACGTACCAATTTTAACTTTTTGATTTCCTAACACTGCTCCTGTCTCCGTAATTTGGGCTTCTCCTCCTAAGGTTAAAATCATATCCTTAAAAAATACTATTTCTGGTCTAGGATCGGGAAGTGCTTTAACAGATCCATCAGGTTGAGGAACTACTGTTGTACGTGGAAGGGGCTGAATCTCTTTAACATAAACTTCCCCCGCTGGTTGGTGACGAATAACAATATTAGTTTTTTTTTCGTTTTTAAATTGTTGTATCAACGACTCAGAATTGCGCACTCCTAAACCTCGAACAATAACATCAACTTCGATAGGTTTTTTTGAGGCTTGCGCGATGGTACTCACCCCTGATTTTCCAGGAACAATAAAAATACCGATAGTCACCAGGAAAATAACCAAGGCCGCACCAAGATCCAAAATGCTAATCTTAGAGAATAAACGTCCTTTAGAATCTAATAGCTTCATAAGAATATAGTCAATTTAAAGTTCAATATAGGTATAAATCAAGAATTTTTATAAAAACTTGATCTAGAATATCTAGGCTAACATGTTCCAAACCGAGGTAGTTCTACCATAGTCTTTGACTGTCTTTTACTAAGCAGACGCAACGACAGGTTGAAAGTATCCCACATTCCTTTAGGATTAATATCCTAAACAATAAGAACAAACTGTTGATTTGAATCTATGCAGAACCAATCTTCCTCTCAATCTCCCGTTTCTATTCCTTTCTCTGCTCGGAGTGCTTTCGTCAGACGCACCACCAAGGAAACCGATGTGATAGTGTCCCTAAATTTGGATGGTCAGGGAATTTGTCATGCATCAACAGGAATTCTTTTTTTAGACCATATGATTAATCAAATTGCTTCTCATGGGTTAATTGATTTAGAGATAAAGGCTACAGGAGATTTAGGAATTGATGATCACCATACTAATGAAGATGTAGGCATTACCCTCGGTCAAGCATTAGCCGAAGCGTTAGGCGATCGCAAGGGAATAAACCGTTTTGGCCATTTTATTGCCCCTTTAGATGAAGCGTTAATTCAAGTAGCTTTAGATTTTTCAGGACGGCCTCATTTAAATTATGGGTTAGAAATTCTCACCCAACGAGTAGGGACTTATGATACTCAACTAGTCCGTGAATTTTTTGTAGCATTGGTTAATCACAGCCAAATAACTCTACATATTCGTCAATTAGATGGTATTAATTCTCACCATATTATCGAGGCAACTTTTAAAGCGTTTGCGCGATCAATGCGGATGGCCTTAGAAATTGATCTTCGTCGTTCCCATGCTGTTCCTAGTTCTAAGGGAATGTTAGTTTAAGATTTTATTGCTTATCAAAAATCACTAGTGATTTTTGATAAGCAATCCCCCTTTTTAAAATGACCTGACTGCTGTTAAGTTCAAAGAAAGGTTCATCAATAATTCTTTAACGGTTGTCTTTCCATTACAACCTCGCAGGGACTAGTATTCTAAATCGGTTAAATTGACGAACTAATAATCATAATTAAGTAAACTTTTAATAGGCTAACCATAGAGATACAGATGAAGTCAAGGAATTGTGGTTAATAGTAACTTATCCTTTGACTAATCTATTTTTATTAACGATGGCCTTCCTAAAAAAATGTGTAATGGATAATATTTTATGGAGCAAGTAATTTTGTTAATCTTTTAGTATTTTCAATTAACTTTTATAATCCCTAATGTTGAAGAATATAAAAATTAATAATTTTTAAGCTAAATGTCTAAGTCAACTAAAATAAAATGTCAATATTATAATTTATTTATTATAGATTAATGTACATATAAACAATATTTTTTTTTATTAGCTTTCTCATAACTATCGTCGCTTTTATCACTTAAAAATTCATTTATTTTATAGTAGTAACTCAAAAAGTTTTTAAATCAAACAACCTTATATTTGTAGTTTTTGGGTTTATATTCTCGCAGGAAGGCGATCATTTCTTGTATTAATTTAATTTTCCAACGTTCTAATTATTCATAAAAAAACATGCAAAATTTTTCCTGGGACAATTTTTTTAGATAGGGCTTAAATTTCAACAAGGGTATTAGGTAGGTGAATATTTAAGTCCCCCCATACAATTAATCAGAATTATTTTGGTAGTTATGCGGTATCTATTGATTTTAACTACTTAAAATTAATAAATGCTTTATTGTTAGCAGCAATTTTTAATAACGTTTCTGGGCAATTTGTCAGGTTTTCTTACTAAAATCAATTCCTACAATGTCAGTATCGGGGGTCAGCATAATTAAATACTCTGTTCTTACCCCTGTTCCATACCCTACATCATAAAATACAAATGTCTTGTCTAGAAGCTTTTGTTCCTGTAACAAAGTCGTAAGCTGCAGTACAATATTACCGTCAATTATACCAAAGTGGCGGTTCATCATAATAAGAGTTTAGTAAAAAAGGGGTAGGTCTGATAAAGAAGTTAAAAAACGCAACCAACTTTCCTGAGATTACCAATAAGTCTCTTAAAGAGTAGGAAAGATGGGGTTAAAGGGAGTTGCTCTTTTACTTTTACATAGCGTTTTACTCCCATTCAATGGTTCCAGGGGGTTTAGAAGTAATGTCATAAACAACACGATTAACCCCTTTAACTTCATTTACAATGCGGTTTGAGATACTTTCAAGTAAGTCGTAGGGGACCCTAGCCCAATCGGCGGTCATCCCGTCTTCACTGGTAATCAGCCGTAAAACAATAGGATGAGCATAGGTGCGTTGATCTCCCATGACTCCTACACTTCGCACCGGTAAAAGTACAGCAAATGCTTGCCACAACTCATGATACATCCCATTTTTAGTAATTTCATCACGCACGATGAAATCTGCATCCCGCATTAAATTAAGACTTTCAGAAGTCACTTCTCCCAGGATGCGAATGGCTAACCCAGGTCCAGGAAAGGGATGACGGCGGATAATTTCTTCAGGTAAGCCTATCACCCGGCCAAGTTTACGAACTTCATCTTTAAACAGTTTCCGCAGAGGTTCTACCAATTTAAAGCGGAGATTTTTGGGAAGTCCTCCTACATTATGATGACTTTTAATTTTAACAGCTACCCGTTCCCCCGTTTTCGGATCAACATTACTGTCAGCAGATTCAATCACATCAGGGTAAAGAGTTCCCTGGGCTAGATAATCAAAAGGTCCCAGGCGATCTGACTCTTCTTCGAAAACTTGAATAAATTCGTGTCCAATGAGACGTCGTTTGGTTTCGGGATCAGTGACATCTCTAAGTTGTGCTAAAAATCGGTCTCTGGCGTTTACATACTCAACACTAATATGAAACTCCTTATTGAAGATGTCTACTAATCTTTCAGGTTCTCCTTTTCGCATAAACCCTTGATCAATGAACATACAAGTCAGTTTGTTTCCGATGGCACGATGGAGAAGAAAGGCTAAGGTAGAAGAATCTACTCCACCAGAGAGGGCTAATAAAACTCGTTTATCTTTGACTTTAGCGCGAATCTCTCGGATAGATTCGTCAATAAAGGCTTCGGTTGTCCAAGTCGGTTTACATTGACAAATATGATAGACAAAGTTGCGAATTAGGGCAATTCCCCCCACGGAATGAACAACTTCTGGGTGAAATTGAACCCCAAAAAGTTTCTTGTTATTATCGGCGATCGCAGCGCAAGGAGTATTATCGGTGTGGGCTAAAATTTCAAAGCCTTCGGGGAGTTGAGTACAGGAGTCACCATGACTCATCCACATGGTCGTACCTTCTTCAACGTTAGTAAGTAAATCTATGGGATTATCTATATGTAGGGACGCTTTGCCATATTCTCCTTTTTTTCCCCTTTCTACTTGCCCTCCCAATTGCTGAACCATAAGTTGCATTCCGTAGCAAATCCCTAGGATAGGGATACCTAGCTGAAAGACTTCGGGGTTACATTGAGGGGTGCGGCTGTCATAGACAGAATTAGGTCCTCCTGACAGAATAATTCCTTGGGGATTTAGCTGACTTATTTGTTCAACTGTAGTTCGATAAGATAGAACTTCTGAGTAAACTTCTATTTCACGAATACGACGAGCAATTAATTCTGAATATTGGGAACCAAAGTCCAGAATAACTATGATTTGGCGATTTAGGTTTTCCTTGACGGGCTTTGTTGCCAAAGTTTTTGTAGGTTGGGTTATATCAGGCGTTTGAGTAGTCACGTTTAAGGCGATTCTGTACAATAAGAACTAACAGTTGCAAGTTGCTAAAATTGACTGAAGGGTGAGCTAACAATTTGTTTGTTTTAGATGACGATAATCAAGAGTTGCATTTTGACTGTTTCAATCATTTATTCTACCATTACAAGTTGTTTCGAACCTTGATCTTAATCGAAATCGAGAGTAGTCTTTGACTTGATGTATTACGATTATCTAGTTGAAAATCATTTATTTTTTTATAGTTCGAGGCGTGCGTAATTATCGATTAAGGCAGGGGTTCCATTCTGTTTGACGGCTCCAAATCTTTGGAAATAATGGCGAATTTCTGTAGGAAATTCAGAAAAATCAAATACGTTATCTCCTTCAGCAATATCAGCCCAGAAATATTTTAAATAAGGAACTAATTTTTCAGCTTCTTTCATAGACATTTCAAAAGGTGAAGCCATCAATAATTTTATCATAAAAGGAAAAGAGCGCTCTCCAATTAGCTGACGAGACATTGTGGTTAAATTGTCCCAACCAGTAACTCTATCGACTCGATGGGATTTAATATTAAGATTAATATTTTTTTGAGATGTTCGTTCAACTTCTATAATTCGATAGGGATGAGGATAACTAACCAAAGAACCCGTCGTAATTTCGTAAATATTATTATGGTAAGCGATATCTTGAATGTGCAAATGACCGGTAAAAATAAGCTTACAACCTGTATTTTTTAATATATTTAATAATAAAGAGGCATTGTCCAACATATAGCGTTTACCTAGGGGGTTATTTGCTTGTCTTGGTAAATGTTCAATAACATTATGATGAATTATTATCAAAATTAATTGGTCTTTAAGTTGAGGAAGTAATTTTTCTAACCAGGTTAATTGTTTTTCATCTAAACAACCTAATTGTTTTCCATCTTCATTAAATTGATTAGAATTAAGGCCAATCAATTGTACCCCTGGCAAAACTTCATGAGTATAGTAACATTGATGACTATCACTGTAACCATGAGAACGATAGTACTTGGTAAACTCTCGAAAACCAATGGTGTTCTGTGTTGAATACAAGGTAGGAATATCATGGTTACCAGGAACGACATATACGGGAAAAGGTAAGAACGCCAAACGTTGTTGCAACCAAGAATGGTTATCAGGTTCCCCATCCTGAGTTAAATCTCCTGGAATTAAGAGAAAATCCAGATCAAGTTGTTCTAAATGACTAAAGACCTTTTCTATAGCTAAAATACCAATCTCTACTATAGAAAAGTGGTTGGAGTCATGCTTTATGGTGTATGGAACTGCTAAATGGGGATCACTGATAATGGCAAAGCGAAATTTCATACACTATAACGATGGTAGAATCTTGTTTTTATAGAAAAGCATAGGAGGGATTTATTTTGGGACGAGTTCGTGTTCGTCAACACGTTAATCCGCTTAGTAATAAGTATCGCCAACCAATTACACTTCCTCATTGGGAAGATATTTACGGCAACCTAGCACAATCGCTTCATTTAGATATTGGATGTGCAAGGGGAAAGTTCTTATTACAACTAGCTTCTTTGTATCCAAGGACAAACTTCTTAGGAATAGAAATTCGAGAACCGTTAGTGAAAGAAGCTAATGAACACCGCGATCGCCTAGTACTGACAAATCTTCATTTCCTATCCTGTAATATTAACCTATTTTTGAATCATTTACTTGCTTCCTTACACCCAAATGTTCTTCAATGGGTGACAATTCAATTTCCAGATCCTTGGTTTAAACATCGTCACCTAAAACGGCGGATTGTGCAACCAGAGTTGGTCGATACTTTAGCACAATATTTAGCCGATGGAGGAACAGTATTTTTACAATCTGATATAAAGATAGTTGCTCAAGAAATGGGTGAACGTTTTTTAGATCATCCTAATTTTGAAAAACAACATTCAGAAAATTGGTTATCAGGAAACCCATTTTCTATTACTACAGAGAGGGAAATCGCTTCTCTTAATAAGGGGAAATCTATTTATCGATTGTTGCTAAAAAATTCAAATAAACTAGTTTCTCTTTATTAGGTGTAGTAAAATCATTAAGCAGAATATTACAATTCTAATTTTTTCGTATATAAAAAAATTAATATTTACTTATATTGGATAAGTAACAAATAGTCTCTTAATATAATAAAAAATTTTATCATTAAAATTAATATTTTTATTTAAATATAATTAAACTTATTACTTATTAGATGATTAATTTTGATGGTGTATAAATAGCTACTTGTTATCTTATCAGTCAAGATAAAATTTATGTCCTCATTCTTAGTGAATATGTATTAAATAAAATTATATATAATAAAAAAATTAAACCTAAAATAAATAGTTATTAGGATTTTCACGAATTTATATAATGGACTTAAACTGCTTTTAAAAATTTGTTATACAGTAGACATATTAACAAAAATACCTAAAATTTTATCTCCCTAATAAATAGGGTAATAGATTAATTGAAAAATTAAATTAATTACGAAGATAAGCTGATAACTTAACTGACTTTGATTATTTTATAGAGGAAGTTTAATTGAACTAGTATTTGTCTGAAAATTTATAATACTTAATCCAGATAACCTAACAAACTTGAGTTTATAAAAATTGAAACTTTAAATCTGAAATAATTATTTTCTTTTGAAAATAAAAGTAAATAATAATAGGTTTTTTAAAATACTATCTAAGCAAAAAATAGCATAAGTAAAATAATAAATTAATCAATATAAATCGAATACTTATTGTTCAAAATAATTAAGTTGTATTATACTATTTGAGGTCAATCAACATAAATTACTTTAAATAAAGTAATACAAAAACATAATTTAAGTGGATAAATTTATCAAAATAAGTGAAAAATATATTATTTTAAGTTATTTAAATAAGGTTTAAATAATAGATAATTAAACACGGTTTATTATATAACATAAATTATTATTATTTAATTTATATAAATAATGTTAAACTTATTTAATTTAAATTAACTTTAAGGATGATTAAAAAATAAGTGGCTTGATTTAAACAATTAATAATTTACAACGTGCTATTGCTAATTTTAAAAATGAATATTATAGCTAATAAGCCCAACATTGACTATACCATAATTGATATAAGTACTCATCTAGTAGTAATTAGCTAAAACTTGTTGATGACCAATAATTTTTTGTTATTTTTCTTATTGAAGAGGCCATTGAAATACTTGATTAAGTTTTATAAAGTATTTAGGTTTAAGGAATTATATTGCTGAAAAATAAAACAAAAGTGTTCTATGATAACTACAAGTAGTTTACAATAATTTCAGCCCAAATCAACGCTTTTAAAACGCCTCATAGCGATACGTTACTATACTGTTTTTAGGTTTATATTTTAGGGTTTATTCCTGGGCTTCTACTGCTTGATTAATCAATTGCTTGTTCTCATAAGGATTAGCTAAATTACTGAAAGCTATCATATTTACTTTGTAAAGTAAAATTGCCTCTTTATAGTTGTAAATTACTAAGTCTATCTGCTCTTAAGTGAAATAAGCATAACCTAGGAGACTTTAAATTCAAGCATAGTTTTTAAGTTTAATTTTTGTTTATCTTTCAATATCTTTTCTTAAAGTTTTACTAACTGGATATATAACTTTTTGTCTAAGAGAAGAGTACCTAATTTATAATACTCTTGAGGAGATTAACTTTGTTTTTGCAACTTCTCTTGAAACTTAAAAAAGTGACTATACCAAATAAATAAACTATTAGAATAATTTCATTCATCAGACTTAACGTGACGGATAATAGACATTGGAACAAACAAGTTTACTATTAACTATTTACTATCAACTATTGAGGGAAGTCCCCAAAATGCTGTCCGTTTTTGTAGCCAACCCGACTTTTGCCAACGAAGGATCGCTTGATTTACGCGATCGCGTAAACTACTATACTGTAAACCTTTGGGCATCACTACCGCTAAAGCTTCTGCTGACAGACGGACAGCAAATTGATGATAAGAAGGATAATCTTTTACCCACCCGGCCAAAACACTATTGTCTCCTGCAAAGGCATCGGCAGCATTAATTTCTAATAATGTTAAAGCTTCTTGATAGGAATTGACTCCAATCAATTGTGCTTGAGGAAATTCCTCACGAATGACAGATATGGCACTAGAGGCTCTAAGAACGGCAATTTTCCCATTAGCTAATCCTTGTAACCCTTTTAGATAGGATTGTTTTGCTACAATTCCTGTTCCATCAAGATAGTAATACGGGCTAAAGTCAACTAAACGGTTGCGAGAGGCTGTTACTGTCACCCTAGCAATCACTAAGTCAACTTTGCCATCAATTATCATTTGTAGACGTTCTTGGTTAGTAACAGGTTGTAAGATCACTGCTTGACGATCACCGAATAATTCTTCAGCTAACTCACGAGCGACATCAATTTCAAATCCTTGAAGTTGTCCTTCTTGAGGATAAAATCCTAAAGGGCGAACATTATCTTTAACGGCAATAATTAGTTTACCTCGACGCAAAATTTCGTCTAATTCTACTGTTCTAGCCGAACTCATTCCAAAGGTAAAAAAGAAGCTAATTAGACAAGTTAAGAAAACTTTTCTCATAAAAATTAATTGAAGATAAAGGCAAGTTTTTACCTTATTTTAATCAAGCTAATTGTTTCTTTCAATTTTTTCATGGCGGTTTAATTGTCCCATAACTAGTTAATTTAATCAGATGGTTATCTGTCTGTAGGTTGACTGAGTCGACAGTTTCATTTTGCAAAGTATAAGTAGCGACATCAACACCAATAGTGAATGTAATCTCATTTTGCCCTATCTTAGAGGTTTAGCTGTAATCACGATTCATCTGTTAACAGGTTTTAAAGCTATTTATGTATTGGTTTTAAGTACAGTAGCCATAATTTATTCTACTCCAAATTTTACTAAACAATCAACTGTTTGTAGAAAGGTTATATCATCATTCAACCATTAGAGTAGACTTGAACATCTTTATACAGCTACGTCTTCTAAGAGCTTAGTCTCTGGTATATTTTTTTATTGTTTAATAGATGCTTAGAGTTGTGTTGGATAGATTAGTATTAAATTGAGATAAATAGATAAATTTAAATAAGGGTTTTCCTGAACAATGGTTTTTAAAGAACAATCGTTAGATACCAGATTATCTAAAAATTAGCTGACATAATTAGAAGAGTAAGAACTATCATTTACTTATAATTTACAACTACTTTTAAATAAACTAGGAATAGTGTTTTTTTTAAAAAAAAAAGATTACCGCAATAACAATAATTATATTCTAATCAACCTCTATATTAATTACTCTAATCTAATATAAAGGTTGATTTATTTGTGTACATTTAAATCTACTTATTTAATTTTAATATAATAAAAACTAACTTATTACTCAAAACCATTAATACAAGCAAACTAATTAATATAATTATCGACATAATAGCTAAGTGATTAATATCAATAATTTCATTTTTTCTAGACTAGCTATGGTTAATTTTTAATAAATAAAGACTAAAACTATTATTAACTACCAATTTATAGTACTTGAGCTATAAGAGGCATAATTTCTAAATATATTTACATATAAAATAGCATAGATGCAAATGATTAACCACCATAAGAGTTTAAAATAAGGTTAACTTATTTAACGTAGAAAGACTTACTAAAAATAGATTATAGTATATATTTGTAGGTATTTATATCAATGACTATTATTGATATTTTAATAAATTTATCCTTTTTTAAAATTATTTAATTTTAAATTTTGTAATTTTTCTTTGCCATAAGCAATAATCTGTTTTTGGTGATCTATTGAGATAGTATCAACTGTTAAAGCGGGTCAATTCTTATTGAGTAATTTGTTGGTTTTAGTTAATACAAGAAAAATATAAATAATTCCAACAAACTTTTCCTGAAAACCATTAAAAATAAGCACTTTAATACCAGTGTTGGGAATATTAGGAACGCTATTAGAGTAAACCTCAGTTATTTTGTGATAGCGCTGATAGGTGCGTGTTTTACTATTTGAGAACTCAGTTAAATTGCTCCTCATAAGAAGCAATCCTTGATGGTTAACCTGATGATAATTTTGGATCATATTTACCTGACTATCGGTGATGTTAACATACGAAAAGTTTAGAATAAATATATATTTAATTAGTTTATTTTTGGTTTATAGCATAGATAAATTGATATCAATTTATTTGCTTATTTTTTGTTGAAAACCTAGAATTAAATGCCCCTAAAACTAATGTTAGATTTAGTATGGTAAAATATTTTAATATTGTTTTAATTTCGCGTTTAAACTATCATTTAAACATAATAAGCCATGTTTGTAAACTAGAAATCGGTAAAATTTAACCGTAAAATATTTCAATTGATGGAAACCAGATAAATATCAAATACAGTCCAATACAGGCTATAAAGTATAACTAAATTAGGATAAAAACACACTAACAAAGCAAAAAAACCGTCTTTTTCGTAAAAAAGAAAAGATAATAGCATAGGGATATTCTCACAATAGACTAAGTACAGATATTACTAATAAGTACTATGATAAGTTTTGAAAAAATACTTTAATTTTTAAGAATAGTTCAATCTGCGACTGTCTCAAGCATAAAATCTATCCACAAAAACGGTAGCTTAAAATAATTATCTAAAAATTTTACTATTAACAAGAAACCAAGACCTGAATGATACCTTCATTTAACCCTAAGTCTAGATAATTTTGTCCTAATCTCTTATAGCTAGCGCATATTTATAGTTTTTTTGTTATTTTTTAGAGGTAAATCATTGCTATCAAGAAAAAGACTGAGATCACCAATTTTTTAAACAGTCAACTTCATCCATTATTACTGGTATAAAAATTGCTAAATTAAAAGGGTAGATGCGGAGTATAACTTATTACTGCATCAATTTGCTGATAAATACCAGCCAGGCGATCTCCGTCTACATGAATTTCAGAAGTGGGGTAATTTTCTAAAATTTCGATCACTTGAATATTACGATCAGAGAGTGCAGAAGTTACTAAAGCTCCTCTTAATGATTCCCGATCAGCCCGTCTTGAGGGAGTATGGATTACTTGGCCAACTTTATCTAATACGAAATTCCCAGCAAAACTTTTCAGGATTTTGGATAAAAATACAGGATCGACATTCACATTTTGATTGAGAATACGGCGTAAATCTTCAGGTTGTTTATTTGCCATTTTGAGATAAGAATTTAAGGAAGAAGATATCTCACCTGTTTTAGCTAAGGTACTTAACTCAGAAATACAGACTGACTCTCGTAAAATACTATATTTTAGTATAATTTTATCAGCTGCTTCAACTGGCAGAGCAGCATAAAGTGCTCCAAAATTTCCTAAGATTAAGTTTAAGCTTAACCGATAGACTAGACTAAGTTTTATGAACTTTTTCATTACTATCAATTAAATTCAATAATTTCTAATATATATTCTACACCAGGTAAAAAAATATTAGTACGTTAATACTTTTTATTTTAGTGAGGTGTTAAGTTTCCTTTTGTCCTTAACTTTTAATATTCTTTATGTATAATCACCAGTCATAGTGATTACCCTCAATGGAATATAATAAAAAGTTTAGCAAAAATTATTAGTTTTTTAGCGAAATAAAACATAGTTTATCCTCCATCATTATGGTATATTAGTACTTTATTTTAACCAATAGTTATATAAGATTAAGACTTCTAGTCTAAACGTAGACTATCAGAGAGGTAACTAAGTTTCCTACTGTTTTACTTCTTTTATGACGATGTCTCCCATTGCCAAACAAAATAGTAAATACTTTGGGTAGATCCAAGTATCTTCAGTGAAAGTGACGATACTTGTAAAATTAGCTAAATTAACGAAATGTTTATTATTAACTTTTTTAAAAAATTTATTGCCAATGCCTAGACTTATTAGTCTAGGTTATAGATTTACACTATGCCAAGAGAAAGCCAATCTATTATTTTGCTTCCCCAAAAAATATAAAAAATAAACCAGCTTGAGTTAGAAACCAGATCGTAACCGGATTAGGTTTTATGTTTAACTCCAGATAGAAATTTCTATCTGGAGTTAAACATAAAAGTCTTGATAAGGCATAGTTATGCTCTCATCAAGAGTTCTCTTTATTATGTCTGATTTAAATAAAAATAAAGTTAAATATTTTTTTTGAAAAATTGTTTTTATAGTAGCAGATTTAGTTATTTGTAGAAAGATTATTACTTTTGATAAATTTAATTAGAATTAACCTTATTGTAAATCATTGTTTAGCATCTATAACAGATTAGAGGGTGACCACGTATCATCAACTCTTGATATCGTTGAAGAATCTGAACCGGAAAAAGAATCAGGAGAAACTCAATGAAAATTTCAAGGATTACTTCTAACTTCGTTAAATAGTGAATAGTAAAAGCAGTTTATACCCGCACTTGCCAGTACAATAAGGGGTTCTCCTCAATAATTTTAGATTATCTCACGCCAATGAACACTATCGACGATAAAGCAATTGTTAAAAAATATTTCAATGCCATTGGGTTTGACCGTTGGCGCAGGATTTATGGAGATGGAGAGGTGAATAAAATTCAAGAGGACATTCGTCGCGTCCATCAACAAACTATTGATACTGTGGTAGACTGGCTAAAGGCTGAAGAAAATATCAGTAGTTTGTCTATTTGTGACGCGGGGTGTGGTGTGGGGAGTTTAAGCATTCCCTTAGCTCAAACAGGGGCTAGAGTCCTTGCCAGTGATATTTCCGCGAAATGATGGAAGAAGCCGCCCAAAGAGCCCCAAAATCCCTGTAAGATGCCAGTAATATTGTCTTTACAGTTCAAGACTTACAAAAATTGTAGGGTCAATATCAGACCGTCATTTGTATTAATGCTCTGATTCATTATCCTACCGAAGATACAGCTAAAATGATTGCCCATCTTGCCTCGTTAGCAACGTCTCGTCTAATTCTTATTTTTGCTTCTAAAAACCTTTGTTTAACTATCCTTAAAAAAATCGGCGAATTCTTTCCAGAACCTGGTATAACTACCCGTGTCTCTCAGCATAAAGAAAAGGATGTCATTGCCATTCTAGAAAACAATGGTCTAAGAGTTCAACGCGAAGCTATGACCAGTACACGTTTTTATTACTCTCGAATTCTAGAGACGACCCGAAGTTAATTACTCGATCTTACTTAACTTTTAGCTCATATTTGTTGATTATGTCCATTACCCTTCAATGCCTTATTGAGGCCAAACGGCAAGGACGTCTCTTAACTGTCCTCACTGCTTGGGATTATGCCATTGCTCAACTCTTGGACATAGCAGGGGTTGATATTATTCTAGTGGGGGACTCCCTGGCAATGGTGGCCTTGGGACATAAAACTACATTACCCTTGACCCTTGAGGAGATATTACACCATGGAGGGGCAGTGAGGCGTGGAGTCAAACGGGCTTTCTTAGTGTGTGATTTGCCCTTTTTGAGTTATCAAGAAAGTATTAGCCAAGCTATCCACACGGCGGGGCGAGTATTGAAAGAAACAGAGGTTCAAGCGGTGAAACTCGAAGGAGGATACCCAGCTGTGGTAGAAACGGTTGCTCAATTGACGGCTATTGGTATTCCAGTGATGGGTCATGTGGGGTTAACTCCCCAGTCGGTACATCGCTTAGGATATCGTCAACAGGGACAAACTGAAACTGACGCGAAACGAATTATCTCAGAAGCAATCGCCCTATCAGAGGCGGGGGCATTTGCAGTTGTTCTTGAGCATATTCCGTCTAATTTAGCAAAGATTATTACTAATAAGCTTCCTATCCCAACCATCGGTATTGGCGCAGGATCTGACTGTGATGGTCAGGTATTGGTTACTGCTGATTTACTGGGATTATCAGGAAAAAAACCCCCTTTTGCTAAATCATATACCAATTTACGGCAGATTATTACTGAAGCGGTAAAAGAGTTTTCTAGAGAAGTACGCGAGGGGAAATTTCCCTAATTTAATAATAATTTCTTAATCGCAATAGCAACTCCATTTTGTTCTACAGTGGGAGCTACCCATTTAGCCATCTTCTGGACTTCTATAGGTGCATTCCCCATAGCCACCCCTAACCCTACATACTCTAACATTTCAGCATCATTGAAATTATCCCCAATAGCCATTATTTGGCTGGCTTCCAATCCCAATAGTTCCTCCGCTACAAAACGAGTGGCATTACCCTTAGTTGCTTGAGGATGGGTAGCTTCAAAATAAATTTCAGTAGACTGGGTTAAATAAAGTTGATTACGAGGGTAAACTTTTTGTAAATCTGTCAAAAGTGTATTTACTAAGTGAGGTTGACCAATAACTAAAATCTTCGTGGTTGGTAAATCAAGAATATCTCGTAAATCTTCTACTACCAAAGCTTCTATCCCTGATCGTTGTTGATAAGCTCGAGTACGAGAAGTAACATTACGCACGTACAAACGGTCATCAATATAGCAGTGAAGCTCAATTTCTTGATTCCATTGAGGTCGCTCAAAATATTCCAACAGTTGTAGAGCGACGGACGTAGATACAGGAAAATGTCTATAACGAGTTCCTGTTATAGGACACTGAACCCATGCCCCATTGTAGGCGATAATAGGTAATTGGGAACCGATAGCCTGATGAAAACGCAACGCAGAATGATACATCCGACCTGTAGCTAAAGCAACTTGAACCCCGTTAGCTTGAACTTTAGAGATCGCTTCCTTAACTGGTTCAGTAACCTCATTTGATTCACCTGCAATTGTTCCATCAATATCTAGCATCAATAAGCGAATGTTCACAGATTATCCCCAGTTAATTCTTGTTTTCTGAAAGAAGATTTTGCTTGGAGAATCGACATGACCATTGAGGGGCAATCTATGCATTGTTCTATAGAATAATAACAATTGAACTCAATCAAGATCAATATTCTATTAACCTTGACTGTAGCTGTCAGTCCATTTTGAAGGCAAACCAAACCGCCCACAAGACAATAGACAGAAATACCAATGTCCCGACAGTAATAGCGAAAGTGTGAAAAGCATCAGAGTCAATAAGGGTCATCTTGAAAAGCTTAGGGGTGTTTTGGTTTAGACAATCCAAAAGGGCATCTCAAGCTATTGTGTAGATACCTTGTATTCCTTTATTATATCCGTTGTTTCAACTATATTTCCCAAGTTACTTATTTTCTCTAGTTTTGATCGATTGTTCGAGTTATTCTTAACCCAACTTGTAGGGTTAGTACAATAAAATGCTTCATGGAGAAGGTTTTAAAAGAGATAGTCTGATTACACCTAAATGGCTGTATTTTATACACTCCATGTAATAAAATACAAATGAGTGAGTTGTTTGGGCTTTCCAAAATATCTGAGTCTTTCCTAATTCGGACATAGTCTGTAATTGAATATTTCCGAATGCCTCAAACTGCCTAGTCTTCAACCTTTTTACGAGCATAACCATCTTGCCAGTCACTGCTAATGATTTTCACCACAAATGTAGTCCAAACTGTCTAAAGTTAAAATAGACTGGTTATTATAGTCAAACCGAAGTGCTTCTTGACTAAGTGCATCTTGATCAACAACGGCAACATCAGTCTGACATGAGTCACAATTAAATTTGCAGAACTCAAATCAGTTTCATAAGTGTAGTAAGACTACTTTAGCATGTTTAACAAACTCTTCAGCTACAACGTCACTACCTGTCTTTATTTCTTTCCAGAAACATATTTTAAAAGTTTAATTAACTTCATTTTTAAAGAAAAATATATTGTGATAGCTAAATTTTTTAGATAGGCTGGTATCTAATTATCTCTTTTTTAAAACTATTTTTATATCTTACATTGACTTTAAGTTTACCTACTTAAATTCTCTTGCTTCAGTTTTGTAGATCACAATAATTTATTGCAAGTTTCTTTATATTATTCCCATTCAACTTATAATATTTTATTGATAGTTCTAATTGAATATCAATTTTTTTGAATATATAAATACTAGCTTACTAGAATTATGGTAATTTACACTAATAGTTTAAATATTTAAACTATTGCAGTTTTTTATCAATTTAATCCTGGTTGTAAAAGAAAAATTACGTAACAATATAGTAAAAAAGTGAATAAAAATGGCATACGAAATAATTCTTTGTTTTGCGAGAAATATTTTAGACTCTCTAAGTAATATATGCTTTTCATATTATTGTTGTAGACCAAACAAATCTTTGTGTAATGTTCTAATTTTTTCAAATTCTAATGTAGGGGTTTTAAAATATCCCGTTATGCTCCTCATGATATCAGTATTTATAAGCGTTGATAATGCACTTGTATCACCATAATAAATTTAAATTCAATAGCACGCAGCAATTTCACTCTATATTTCCCATTTCTGTCTGTTATAGATAGTAAATATTCAGTTAACCTAAAATCTTGAACGTACGTGGTTTCTCGTCCAGTAAATTTCATAACTGTTATTTTTGCTGCCGGTAGAATGACCAAATTCCCCTTATTGTCAATATTGCAGATCTACATATTTTTATTTAGTTGACTTTAAATTTTGAGTAAGTATTAAATGACAATCTCCTCATCCTATTCAGTCTATGTCCACTATCAGTAGAAGTTGTTATAAAATTCCCGAAGCTATTTTACAGACAGCGATATACTAGGCAATGGTGTTATAGAAAATCTTGACAAGATAGCCAGCAGACAAAGATCATCAGATACGTCAAGTATCAATCAACAGACTTAAACCTATAACTTGTATCAATCAAGATGAACACAGGAATCGACCTACAAGGCAGTTTTATTCAATCTCTCAAACAAATGGGAATTTCTGATGGGCTAGCAAAAGCCTTCTGGATTCCCTTGCCCTCATTTTTAATGATTATTGGAGCTACCGTCGGCGTATTAGTGGTGGTATGGTTAGAACGAAAAATTTCTGCCGCTGCTCAACAACGTATTGGACCTGAATATGCAGGTCCTTTAGGGGTTCTTCAACCTGTGGCTGATGGCATTAAATTGGTATTTAAAGAAGACGTCATCCCCGCTAAAGCAGACCCCTTGTTATTTACCCTAGGTCCAGTGTTAGTGGTACTTCCAGTGTTTGTTTCTTACCTAATTGTTCCCTTTGGGCAAAATTTGGTGATTACAGACCTAAATGTGGGTATTTTATTCTGGATTGCCTTATCCAGTATTGCCCCCATTGGCTTACTAATGTCAGGATATGCTTCTAATAACAAATATTCCCTTCTTGGAGGGTTAAGGGCAGCAGCACAGTCCATTAGTTATGAAATTCCCTTGGCTTTATCCGTTTTAGCAATTGTCATGATGTCTAATAGTCTCAGCACTATTGACATTGTGCATCAACAGTCAGGATATGGCATTTTAGGCTGGAATATTTGGCGGCAACCTGTAGGATGTATTGTCTTTTGGATTGCGGCGTTGGCTGAATGTGAACGACTTCCTTTTGACCTTCCTGAAGCAGAAGAAGAAATCGTAGCAGGGTATCAGACTGAATATTCAGGGATGAAGTTTGGTTTATTCTATTTAGGCTCATACGTCAACTTAGTTTTGTCGGCCTTGGTTTTTGCTATTCTTTACTTAGGGGGGTGGGAATTTCCAGTCCCTCTTGAAAAACTGGCAGGTTGGATTGGGGTAAACGAGACAAATTCCTGGTTACAGGTAATTACCGCTTCCTTGGGAATCATGATGACCGTACTTAAAGCCTATCTCTTGATTTTCCTCGCTGTTTTAATCCGGTGGACAGTTCCCAGGGTTCGTATTGACCAATTATTGGATTTAGGTTGGAAATTCTTACTTCCTGTTTCTTTGGTTAACCTTTTATTGACGGCAGCCCTAAAACTTACCTTTCCTGTCGCTTTTGGCGGCTAATCTCTTTTTTTGTTTATAACTCACCAATCAAGTGTCATGTTTAACCTACTCAAACAAGTCAGCGATTACGCTAAAGGGAGTGTTGAGGCAGCTAGATATATTGGTCAAGGGCTATCTGTTACCTTTGACCATATGCGTCGCCGTCCAATTACGGTACAATACCCCTATGAAAAACTTATTCCCTCAGAACGATTCCGGGGAAGAATTCACTTTGAATTTGATAAGTGTATTTCCTGTGAAGTCTGTGTTCGGGTATGTCCAATTAACCTTCCGGTAGTAGATTGGGAATTTAACAAAACTGTTAAGAAGAAAGAACTCAAACACTACAGTATAGATTTTGGAGTTTGCATTTTTTGCGGTAATTGTGTTGAGTATTGTCCCACCAATTGTTTATCCATGACGGAAGAATATGAACTAGCGGCCTACGACCGTCACGAACTCAATTATGATAATGTTGCTCTCGGACGGTTGCCTTATAAAGTAACCCAAGATCCAATAGTAACTCCCTTACGAGAGTTAGGATACTTACCTAAAGGGGTGTTTGAACCTCATGATTTACCCTTAGGAAGTCAACGGGCAGGAAAGCGTCCTGAAGAAATTGTAAAAGAGAGCGAGTAAAATATTTGATAGTTAATAGTGTTCTTTTTGTACTATTAACTATCAAATAAACTAAACTAAGTTAAGGAGAATTAACAGTAGTGAATTTAGCGGAAGGCATCCAAATTGTTTCCTTTGCTATTTTAGCAACAATGGTTATTGGGACATCTATAGGGGTTGTTTTACTGTCAAATATTGTTTACTCTGCTTTTTTGTTGGGGGGAGTTTTTATCAGTATTTCTGGTATTTATATTCTACTAAATGCTGATTTTGTGGCGGTGGCTCAAATCTTAATTTATGTTGGGGCTATTAATGTCCTAATTTTGTTTGCCATCATGTTGGTTAACAAGCGAGAAGACTTTTCTGCTTTACCCAGACATTGGATACGTAAAGGCTTAACTGCTTTAATTTGTGGGGGAATATTTATCTTATTAACAACTATGATTTTTGTTACTCCGTGGTCAATTAATCCCCCTTCTTCTCAGGTTATTGATAATACAATTGTTGAGATTGGCAAACATTTCTTTAGCGATTTTTTGCTTCCCTTTGAATTGGCATCTGTGTTACTTTTGATTGCGATGATAGGGGCAATTATTCTAGCTCGTCGTGATATAATCCCAGAACTCTTGGACTCTCAAGAAGAAATTGAGACAGCCCTAGAATTACCCGAACGTCCTAGTGAGTTAGAAGTCCGAGAATTAGCCTTATCTAAAGAAAGTAAACAGTAAATTAGTCATCAGTAATCTTTCAAGAAAAATTATGCAATTACAATTAGAATTTTGCTTACTATTAGCTGCTTCTCTATTCTGTATTGGAATTTATGGTTTAGTGGCTAGTCGCAATGCAATTCGTGTTTTAATGTCCATTGAATTATTACTCAATGCAGTCAATTTGAACCTTATGGGATTTTCAAATTTCTCCGATTCCGTAGAAATTAAAGGTCAAGTTTTTACGGTGTTTGTGATTACTGTTGCGGCTGCTGAAGCAGCTGTTGGGTTAGCGATTGTTTTGGCTATCTATCGCAATCGTGACACCATTGATATGGAACAGTTTAATATTCTCAAATGGTAAAAAATTGTCTTATTTAACCTTAGATTTTCCCGAACCAGATGAACGTCTCCGTCGGGAATTTTTTTTGTTTTTAGTTCGCTTTGGCGTTTGTCTCTGATACTTCTTTATCGCTGATATGATGTAATCACTGATGGTGTGACTCATTGCCCCTAATTCTAATCCTACTCCCAAGACGATCACTTCTTGGGAATATCTAGTGACCATTAATTGTATGACCTTGTGGGTAAACTGTTGCAAACTCCAGTCAAACCTCCAAATTAACTGGACAATAACTACCCCAGTGATAGCTAGTAATATTAAAACAGTAAAAAGATACAACAAACGTAGAATGGTCCCAATCAGAAATCCATGAGAAAACAGAGAACGATGTTTGATGAAATATCGGTAGGGAAGCCATATCCCTCGAATAATTCCCCACCTTTTGTATTGAATCGAGTGAATATCGAGATCAGGACCGAACATTAATCCACTAAAGAGATAAGAACCCGCGATTAATAACGTCAGTCTTCTATGACCACTTAAAAAATAAGTAAATCCAACCATTAGAGGTAAACTACAAAACGTAATGTGATCGTGAGTACGTCCAGAAGGCATAAAGAAAATCTATTCTTGTTGTTTAATTGTCAAAAGATATGTTAGCATTAAAGCAGTTTGGGGCGATTAGCTCAGCGGTAGAGCTCCTGCCTTACAAGCAGGCTGTCACTGGTTCAAATCCAGTATCGCCCATCCCTTTGATTTGATTAGTGAAGTTCTTTCTGTAAGAAGAACATCTTTCCTGTCAAAAAGCTGATACACTTCTATAAAATAGGGAAGAAATCGTCAATTATCTGATATGAGTGCATTCAACTCGGCTTGTTTTATCTATTTTGATCTACTTAGACAAGAAATCACTGTTAAGCTGATTATACGACGGGGAAGTGCGAATATCTAGATTAAACTTTCATTTCTACTCTTAACTCATATCTTAACACTTCAATGTTAAACTCTCCTTGAAAACTCAGTGAACGCCAGGGAAATTTGAACTAGAAAGACTTCCTGAGAACATTCTTCTCGTGAGAAAAAGTATCAAAGCTAGCTTTTCCATGGTAGCTCCCCATACCACCCACTTTCTCCGACACCGCCCAAGGAAAGCTCCCAAACTTTAAACGACGTACTACCGTATCATTGAAGCAGACTTTTACAGAGAAAATTGAGTGTAAAATATTTTTTTGCTGATCTCGAGAAAACAAGTAGAGGGCTAAAGGCTTAGAATGTTGATTTACTCAAGTAATAGCTTCTTCGAAACTTCCATATTCCAGAACTGGCAAAATAGGACCAAAGATTTCCTTATAATGGGATCATGCCAACTCACCTTGTCTAGAACAGTAGGAGCAATACAGGTCTGTCCGGTGTTGATAAACTGGTCACAGGCAATTCGCTTAGCAGCGTAACCCACATTAATATTGTCATCGACAATACAGGGACTTTTGTCTCTTCATCCTAGGGTAACTGGTGTTAGATGTTTAGCGGACACATTCTTATGAAAGTGTCCAACAGATGCTCCTCCAGTAAAAAAAGTATAGTAAAATTTGTGGGCTAATACTTAATATCTCCTTCTACAACAGAGACATAATATCGAAGGTGGAATGAACCAGGTTAGCCACCACTTGAAAAGTGAAAGGAGCTTGTTCAGAAAGTTTGAGAATAACACAGTTTTCAGCTGCAATCGCTCCCACTAGGGGAGAAATCATTAGTTGTAAAGGGTAATTTCAGGTACCGAAAATCAACACAACTCCTAAAGGTTCTGGTTTAATCTAAACTAAAGCTAGTAATTGATAGTTGGGGTTTAATCCAAGATTTCAGGTTTTGAAGAGTTAGATTAATCTCTTCTAGAGTCGCAATTTAGAAATAGGACTCAAATGCAGGTCGGACCAAATCATCTTTAGTGGCTTCAACAATTGCCTCTTGATGATCAATGATTCCTTTCTTTTAATTTTCCAGTTATGTTAGACAAAAGTTTACGGATTTCATCTAGCTAGTTCCCAACAGTGCCCTTTGTTGTTGGATTCCATCCTCAATTGGAGTTGTTGTTGTCTCAATGATCATTAACTTTTTTCAAAAAAAGCAATTTAACTCTCTTAGCTTATAGTACTACTTAACTGACACGACTGAAAAAGTTTATCCGCGTAATATTTCATGAGAAAGTTAAGCTTTCTTGAATATCTCTGGCTAAGTTCAATAAAAATGAGTAACTTAGAAACAATAGGATATAATTTACGCAGGGTGGTATCTATCTTTATTGTCCAAATTATATTCAATCGGAGAATGGTCCTGAAAGCTCATATTTTAATAATTAAAAATAAAACCTATAATTTGTGACTATGAATATTACCATCATAAGTTGGGTGTTGGGCATATTTTTTGCTTTAATGACCTTTTTATTTATCATAAGAATCATTCTAACTTGGTATCCTCAAATAGAATTGAATTATTTTCCTTGGACATTAATTGTTTATCCCACAGAACCGTTATTAACTCCTGTTCGTAAGATCATTCCTCCTTTGGGTGGCGTGGATATTAGCCCGATTATTTGGGTAGGGATTTTTAGTTTATTAAGAGAAATTTTATTAGGACAGCAAGGATTAATTACGATGATTTTATCAACTTAATTGGACCCATAGTATTTTTCGTGTATTAGGCTACTAAAAGCTCCGGTTTTAAATGGGTTATCTAGTTCAGTTATACCAACAAAACTTTTTACAATAGTTTCTTTTGACGTCACTAGCCTGTTGCTTCTATGCCTGAATTTACTGTATCACCAGTTGTTGAGTCTCCAGATTTGATTACCATTAAAACCCAACCCATTCATATTCCCCAAAGCCATGGTGAAGATTTAGGTCCCATTAGCGATTTTGCTCCTGAAAGTTGGAGTTATAACCCAGAGAGTATTGAGGAGTATTACAGTAAACGTTTTCTAGCAGTTTTACATCGGTTGATTAGTATTGCTTTACAATCTTCTTGGTTTTTTTTAAGTTTATGGTGGGATAAGTTAAGGGGAATCAACCCTAAAGATAATCGCAAACGGGCAATTCAGTTGCGGGAAATACTTACCAGATTAGGACCTGCTTATATTAAAATTGGACAGGCTCTGTCAACACGTCCTGATTTAGTTCCTCCTTATTATCTTGATGAATTAACCTCCTTACAAGATCATATTCCTTCTTTCCCTAATGAGATTGCCTATCGTTTTATTGAAGAAGAATTAGGAGAATCTCCCGAAGCGATTTACGCAGAAATTTCTCCCCAACCCTTGGCTGCAGCTTCCTTAGGACAAGTGTATAAAGGAAAATTAAAAAATGGAGAACAAGTAGCTATAAAGGTACAGCGTCCTGATTTGATTAGACGCATAACATTAGATATTTATCTAATGCGAAATCTAGCTAGTTGGGCACAGCAAGTATTCAAATTTATTCGCTCAGATTTAGTTTCTATTACAGATGAATTAGCCAGTCGTATTTTTGAAGAGATTAACTACATTCAAGAAGGGAAAAATGCCGAAAAATTTGCCAAATTTTATGGATATTTACCTGAAATTTATGTACCTAAAATTTACTGGAAGTATACGGGAAGACGCGTTTTAACAATGGAATGGATAGAAGGAACAAAGTTAACCGATATTCAAAAAGTTCAAGCCAAAGGAATTAATGCAACTCACCTGGTAGAAGTCGGGGTTCAATGTTCTTTGCGTCAATTGTTAGAACATGGTTTCTTCCATGCTGATCCTCATCCAGGGAACTTATTAGCTATGGATAATGGGCAATTAGCTTATTTAGATTTTGGTATGATGAGTCAGATCAAGCCCTATCAACGTTATGGTCTAATTGAGGCAGTTGTCCACCTAGTTAATCGTGATTTTGAATCGTTGGCTTATGATTATGTTAAGCTAGACTTCCTCCAACCCGATACAGATTTATCTCCAATTATTCCAGCTTTAAGTCAAGTTTTTGGTAATGCTTTGGGAGCAAGTGTTGCTGAGTTAAACTTTAAGAGTATTACTGATCAGATGTCTGCAATGATGTACGAGTTTCCTTTTCGTGTCCCTGCTTATTATGCTTTGATTATTCGATCAATGGTAACCTTAGAAGGGATTGCAATTGGCATTGATCCTAACTTTAAAGTCCTCAGCAAAGCTTATCCTTATGTTGCGAAACGACTCCTAACTGATCCATCTCAAGAATTACGAACTTCCCTTAAAAATTTATTATTTAAAGATGGAAGTTTCCGATGGAATCGTTTAGAAAATTTGTTAAGGAATGCTAAAGATTCTCAGGAATATGATATTGATATAGTTCTCGAGCAAGCTACTGAGTTTCTCTTCTCTGAAAGAGGATTATTTATTCGGGAATATTTCATTGATGAGGTAATTCATGCTGCCGATTTATTGGGTCGTCGAACCTGGTTTACTGCTTCTACAATAGTGAGAAAACAAGTAGGTTTAGCCGTTGAAGAAACTCCTTCAGACTTTAAAAATAATGGGCAAACAACAGAACATTTAAAAAATATTTTAAAAATCCTTCAGGAAACCCCAGGATTCGACCACATGCACCTCGTTACCATAGCTACAAAACTATTAGTTAAACCAGAAATTAAACAGATGGGACAAAAAATTGTTGAAGGGTTAATGCAAAAAGTAGTTGCTCGTCTAATTTATAATTTACTTCTAGACTGGGATAAACCTCAAGACAGGAAAAGTACTATATCTTTGACTAAAAAATCTTTATATATAGCTTCTTAGAGACTTTAGGTCAAGTAAATCTCTAAAATAAATATCGGAATGTGTTTAGTTTGTTTAACGCACCTTGGTCGTTTATTAGTACTAAATTTATGTGTAAAATTTAAATTTTTTTTAATTATACAAATAATTTAAAAATTCGGAAAAATAGACTTGTTAGAATCATAACTTATAATAAATTTTTTCAAAAAAACTTATTTCCAATAAGAAGGAAACAATCTAGATTAAAACGATATCTGAAGAAACTTATTTAGCTTTGTAGCTTAAGTTGAATGAAACTAAAAAGTAGTTCCTTGAGAAGCAAAGATTTTGTCGGGTTGAGAAGATATTATTTACCTTGGAAAGTATCTCAGGGGCAGACTCTCAAAAATAGTGTGGTTGCTGTAGCAATAAATATAATCATAGCGGATAAATTTTGAATAAATATGATTAAATAGAAGAAGAAATGCCTAAGTTTTAAAACCCAATAATTTTAAGCAAAGAGGAGAAAAAAATATCTATTAACTGATAAGCTACTTTAAAAAAGTAGCTTATCAATTCAAATTAATACCAGCATATAGGCGAATATGAAAAGGACTAAAAGTAGCTCGTTAGATGAAAAAAATTGTGTTAAAAAAGTTTGGAACCAAAAAGGATGAGATTAATTGAAAAAGTTTAGATATTCTTGTCAGAGTCTAAGAGAACAGCAAAGAAATAAAGAGCCTTTAAACAATAGAAATATTTGTTGAAAATTTACTTTTAAAAATTTAAAACCTAGAAAAAATATCTAAAATAATGAGATAGGTATGTGTGGTTTTTATGCACCTAGAGTAGGATTAAAACCAATCAGAAAAAAAGTATAAAGTCTTGGGAAAGACCAACCGCTATAGGAAGTCAGAGCTATGAATGGTTGTTCATACGTTTATGGATTTCTCAAACTACTAAAGAGAGTAACTTTATAACATTCAATCCCAAGAGCAAACATAAAATGGCTGAATTTAGTTGATAAACATTTAGCTAAAGATATAGGGCTATCTAAAAAAAATATTAATAGAAGATAATAATAAATGATTTTGTAGTAAAAAGGTAAAATTATTTCATAAATTACTAGGAAATCTTTATAAGCTTACTCTTCATAATTAGGACCAGTATAAAGATGATGGATATTATGTAGATGAGTCTTGATTTAATGAGTATTTTAAACTATTTTATTCATCTTTGTAATTAACTAATAGCTTATATATTGTTACTTGAATTTTTTTAAAATTCAGAGGAAGATAATAGTTTGTTATTGATAATTTCTATTTTAAATAATTGTAAAATTAGTCGTATTTTAACTTAAATATAAAAAATAAAACCGTGATTTTGACAAAATTTAAAATCACTTTTATCAAGTCTCTAGATAGATTCTTTTATTGACTATAAAATATTAAGACAATGATAATAAATCTTTGTTCAGCTAAGTCGATAATAGATGTGAAATAAACCTTTTTAAAATAATTTATAAATATTTGAGGTCTAAATAAGGCAAAATGACTATAGCAGTAGCTCCTTAGAATACTTTTCATGATTTTATTAATTATGGTCAACAAGTTCAGAAATCTCTGCTAACTAGAATCTATAATCGTTCTTATTGTGGTTATCTTAAATGTAGAGATTGAAATACTGTCTTAATTATTTTGTACAAAGGTTTAAGTAGGTTGGAGCACAGTTAAACTCAAGCGTTAGGAGAGACTTCCTCGTGGTAATATCAAAAAATATTACTGGTTGATAGAGACTGATTAATTAAAGTAGATGATTTAAAAATTACGCTAAACATTTATTTTCTGCAATAGATAAAGTGATCACTATCTATATATTTGATCAACTCAAAATTGCTCAATAATAACCAGCTATGTTAACAAAATTTTTATAAAAAAAGTAACTATCTCTTAGTTTAAAACCTATAAACTTACAATTAATTTTAAAAGATAATCATCTTTATATTTTAACCAAATTATTAATTTACTCTTTGACCCTCATTAAATATAATTTTATAAATAATTTAAAACCTTAGTTTAAATAACCTAATATTTTTTGACTATAAAATTACTAAATAAACTTTTACTAACTTCGTTTAAACCTTAATAATCTCAGATAAAAAAAGATAATATCCCTCGATGTTATCTTTTTTTATCTGAGATTATTAACTATTTCTAATTATGAAACTAAATTACTGGGCACGAGATAAATCGTAGAACGTCTCGAACAAATAATCACGGAATAAATATTGGTATTTAGGGATAAAATACTGAGTATAGAGATTTTCAATAACACTCAGCTGTAGATTTATTCATAATAGGTTTAATGGCCATTTTTTATTTTAAAAACCAATCCTATTTTATTAGTTTTCTGCGCTTTATTTCTAGCGAGAGCTAAATCTTTTTAAGATCAATCATTTTGAGCTCATTTATGCAATGTGCAACTCCTATAAGCCAAACTAGGAAAAAATACCTCATCAAGATCTTGACCTTGCTGAAATAACTTAGGAAAAAAGCCAGGAATTTACCTAGCTTTTTGATAAATATTCTTGAGTAGACACTTCAGGAGTTGCGAAATTTTTTAACATTCGTCATCCTTGTCTCCTCCACAATCATTGTTAGTAATTACATCTCCAGGCATAATATGAGGGATAGCGAATGCTATGGTTTCTATGCTAACAATGGTGAGCAAGACGATGGCGGTTCCCCAAAATAATTGACATTTGATAGGTTTCATAGTTAATTTTCTCCTGGTCATTCACACCAATTGAATTAGTTTTGAGTATCTTTAATCCTTCACTTTTAGGATAAAACGCCTCACATTGAATGTCAGTCCCACGATTGAATTTTAAGGCTAAGCAACATGGAAGTAAAGCGAAAATAGTAGAATTGGGAATAAGTATGTATTAAAAACTACACTTGATACTAACGGCTATTGTTGCCAATGTAAATACTAGATTTAATATTCTTAAGGCAATCGCCATGAAACCAAAAGGCTGGGATCAATTCCTCAAAGAAGTAGCCATCGATCAAAATCTCAAAGGAAGACTTCGAGAAATCTTTTTAGTTCGGTTTGCTTATGAAAATTGGCGTAAACCAGATACAAAGGTTTGGGAACTAGCTGAAGCAGCCAGTCATGAGACATACAAGAAACAAATGACCGAACTCTACAGTTGTTTTGCCAATGATCAGCCTAATGGTTGTCCTGAATTGGATCCTCGTAGTAAAGGTCCTGGGAAGTTTCAAGTTTTACGAGAATGGCTCAAAGATATTAAATATCCTGATTGGAAACAAGCCTCAGCAATGCCAACGTTTTCAAGTCTTTCGATAATTGATCTCCAAATGTGCATAAAAGTTGACTCTCCTATCTATGTTCAACGTCCTCCGGTTGAAGTAGATAGTTGCCAAGAAATTCTTAAACCTGGTGCGTTAATTAGGATTAAAGCCCCTGAAAAAATGGGAAAAACATCTCTTCTTAATACTATTCTCGTCTATGCTGAAGCTTATGACTGTTACAAGGTGTATCTTAATCTCCGTGGTGCAGAAGGGGCAATGTTTACCACCTTAGATAAATTTCTTCGCTGGTTTTGTGCGAACATTAGTAGAGAGTTAGGCCTTAAACCTGAACTCGATGATTATTGGGATGAGGAATTATTTGGTAGTTTAGTAAGTTGTAAAACTTATTTTCAAAGTTATTTGTTAAAAAAGATTGACCGCCCTATAGCGTTAGGTTTAGACAATCTTGATCGCATCTTTGAATATCCCGATATTGCTAAAGATTTTTTACCTATGCTTCGCTATTGGCATGAAGAAGCTAACAATTTAAAAATTTGGCAAAATCTTCGTTTAGTGATTGCTAATTCTACAGAGGTTTATATCAAACTTGACGCCAATCAATCTCCTTTTAATGTAGGCAGACAGATTAAATTACCTGGGTTTAATCTAGAACAGGTATTAACTTTGGCTAAATATTATGGATTTAGCTGGTCAGAAGATAAAAAACAACAGGAGTTTGCTAAATATTTAATTGAAATGGTAGGAGGACATCCCTATTTAATTCGTCTTGCTTTTGATGCCCTTACCTATAAGAATATTCCTCAAAATAAACTCTTAGAAGAAGCCTCGACCCAAGGAGGAATTTATGGGGCGCATTTACGCCGTCATTGGAGTAATTTACAATCTTCTCCTGGATTAGCTGAAGCTATGAAACAAGTGGTTAAAACTGAAATGGGAGTACAGCTAGAACCATCTGTAGCTTATAAATTAGAGAGTATGGGACTAATTAATTTAGTTGGAGATGAAGCCCAGCCCACTTGCAAGCTATATCATAGCTATTTTCTGGATAATCTTTAAACTCTAATTTTATTGAATAGTATCAATTAATTTTTCTGCTTCTTCTGATACTCGGTACAAATACCAACTATTTCTCAATATATAGCTTTTTAAAAGACTATTTGTGTTTTCATTTATGCTCCTCCTCTTTAAAGGACATATTTATAGTTTTTTGTGCTTACAATCACAAAAACTCCAAGGATTTCAAGAAAAGCTATCTCTAAAACTAATAAAAAAAATATTCTTAAAAATCCCAAATGAGTTAAATTGTATAGATGTATAAGTTCACTTAAAATAAGATATTCAAATTGGCAATTTTGTTAAAGAATTAAATTAGTTTAAGTATTTTATCTGTAAAATTAGTTACTAATTTACAAAATTAACCGTCAGCTTTAATTTACTAGATTATAATTAGTATCCCATCTCCAAAAGAATAAAATCGATAACGCTGTTCAATTGCTTCTTGATATAAATTCATCAATCGTTCTCGTCCTATTAAAGCACTCACTAACATTAATAAACTTGATCGCGGCAAGTGAAAATTTGTAATCATTCCATCAATCACTTGCCAGGAATACCCAGGATAAATAAATAGATTAGTTTTGCCTTGAAATGCTACTAACTCTTGTTTACCTTGAGTTTTAGCTATTTGTACTGCCCCTTCCAAAGATCGAACCACCGTTGTTCCTACTGCAATCACCCGTCCCCCATTCTTTTTTGTCTTAGCAATCATATCCACAGTAATTTGGGGTACTTCCACCCATTCCGAATGCATATTATGTTGGGAAATATCTTCCACCTCCACAGGACGAAATGTTCCTACTCCTACATGGAGAGTGACATAAGCTTGAGCAATTCCTTTATCAGTCAATCTTTGTAACAACTCTGGGGTAAAGTGTAATCCTGCTGTGGGAGCTGCCACCGCTCCAAGTTTTTGAGCATAAACGGTTTGATAAAGATCGAAGTTATCTTCAAAACGGGTGATATAAGGAGGTAGAGGAATTGTTCCCAAGTGTTCAATCACTTGCCAAAATAAGTCCGGTGAAGATCTCTCAAACTGTAATAATCTTCCCCCTGTTGCTGAATCAACTTTAAGTACCTTAGCTTTTAAATAAACGGGGCTTTTTGTATTTCTCTCTGGAGAGTCGGGAAACCAAATTTCCGAACCAACTTTAAAGCATTTTCCTGGTTTAACCAAAGCCAACCAACAGAAAGGGGCTTTTTCCTCTAATAGCAGGATCTCAACAGGTGCACCTGTCGGTTTATGTCCATAAAGTCTAGCCCGAATGACACGAGTATCATTGAGCACTAATAAATCTCCTGGTAATAACCACTGAGGTAACTCTCGGAACACACTATGAACTTGAGTCGTCAAGCAATTAACTACCAATAATCGAGAACTATCTCTAGGGGTAACAGGTTTTTGGGCAATCAACTCAGGTGGCAATTGATAATCGTAACTCGATAATAAATAGTCATCAGTCATAGGGAAAACAAAAATCTGAAGATGGGGACTCTCCCCCCATTGTAAAACGTCTAAAATGGGGGGAGAGTCCCCTATGAAAATTGGTTGGATTATTGTCACCCTAGAAGACGTAGGATAATTAATTAAGCAGATAACTTAGAGAGAAACAATGGACTATATTTACTTTCTTGGTAACGCAAGCTTAACCTTACGGGTCATCGAATACTTACAATCGACAAATGACTGGCCATATTGTTCGATGACAGTTATTCATCAAATTAATGGTTGGATCGTTAGGGTCAAGTTTAAACAGCCTTTAACTCCTTACCAACACGGGAACTTTAAGGCATTTATGAATGAAATCGGTATCCCCTACGAACTTGAAATACGTCTTCAAATGGTCTTCTGGAGTTTAGAAACGGGACAATCTCCCATTGATGTCATGCGTCGTTATCAAGTGGCTATTGTTTCTCACGGATCTCCAGATACTAATGACATTGAGGCATTTCGGCAACAGTTCACTAAAGGCTTAGGTTATTGCCCAGAAACTTTAGCTTAATTCGTCAGGAAATTTGGGTAGGAATCCTTTCCTAGAACGATGGCTTCGTATTAGAGTGTCACGTAGGTTAAGCAACCCATCCAAGACAATATATTTAAGTTAAGACAGCTTTTAGAATAAAGTCCAGTTAACCTAATTAACTGATAGTGCAGACAATAACAAGTAGAGGCGGTTTTGTTGAAGCAGAAATATAGAATTATGAGGCTCAGGAGTTACTCCTGTTTTTCGGCGTGTGAAGATGTTAAAACCATTCCTATTAATTAGAAACAAAATGGTTCATGACACGGTATACTCCACCCAGAAATATTGATTAACTAGAAAAGTAATGATAGCCGTAGCAATTCTCGCAGCAGGACGTGGAACACGAATGAAGTCAGACCTTCCTAAGGTACTTCATCAAGTGGGGGGACGTTCATTGGTAGAACGGGTACTTGAAAGTTGTTGTCTGCTCAATCCATCTAAAAAACTCGTCATTGTAGGTTATGAAGCTCAACTAGTTCAACAGTCATTGCATCAGGTTGGCTTCTTAGAATTTATTGAGCAAAGAGAACAATTAGGCACAGGCCATGCTATTCAACAATTGTTACCCTGTTTAAAAGACTTTACCGGAGATTTATTAGTCTTAAATGGAGATGTGCCCTTATTAAGGCCTGAAACGTTAGAAAATTTACTCAAGATTCATAAACTTCATCGTAATGCTGCTACATTACTCACAGCCCATTTACCTGAACCAAAAGGATATGGACGAGTGTTTTGTGATGGTGACAATTTAATCAGACAAATTGTGGAAGATCGTGACTGTAACGCCGCCCAAAAACAAACCCATCGCGTCAATGGAGGTATTTATTGTTTTAATTGGCCTAAATTAGCCGAAGTGCTGCCAAAACTCTCTTCTAATAATGATCAAGAAGAATATTATTTAACAGATGTGGTTAAGTATCTATCTCCTGTGATGGCAGTAGATGTGAAAGATTATTTTGAGATTAGTGGGATTAATGATCGTAAACAATTGGCTATTGCCAATGATATCCTTCAAAATCGTATTAAAGATTATTGGATGGCTAAAGGAGTGACCATGATTGCTCCTGATAGTATCACTATTGACGATACCGTTAAATTACAACCTGATGTTGTGATCGAAGCCCAAAGTCACTTAAGGGGAGATACTATTATTGGGAAAGGAAGTATCATTGGACCAGGAACTCTAATTGAAAATAGTAAAGTTGGTAAAAACGTAATAGTACTCTACTCGGTCATCATTGATAGTCAAGTAGCCGATGGATGTCGTGTTGGACCCTATACACATTTGCGGGGTCAAGCTCGGGTGGGAGAGTCCTCTCGTATTGGCAATTTTGTAGAAATTAAAAAGTCAATCATCGGACAAAAAACCAATGTGGCTCATCTTTCCTATTTGGGGGATGCAACGTTAGGAGAAGGGGTTAACGTGGGGGCCGGAACAATTACTGCTAACTATGATGGGGTGCAAAAACATCCGACCATTATTGGTGATGGAACAAAAACCGGAGCGAATAGTGTGTTTGTTGCTCCAGTGACGTTAGGGGAAAATGTCACTGTAGCTGCGGGGTCTGTTGTCACCGATAATGTCCCCGATCAAGCTTTAGTCATTGCTCGAAAACGGCAGCGAATTATAAAGGATTGGAAAATGAGTATTAAAAAGAAAAATTAGTAATTTATTGTTCTCAATGAGATAAATAATAACTGACATAAAATTACTTAAACTAGAAGTTCGACTTTTTACTTATAAGTCGTTGAGCCGCAATAAACAATACAATTTCAAGAAACTGGAAGAAAGTAAGTAGATTGTTAATCTGTTCTAAAAAAATACAAAAGGATCCTAGCATAATAAACTAAAACAAAGCTTAAAATGAATATACTATGGGTACTGATAAGTGTAAGTTTGACAGTCACTTCTACCTGGTTGAATAAGAGTTAGTCTTTTTGGTTTGATTTTTAGTTAATCGACTTTGCCGGATTTATTATTAAAAATAATAAATCTCTTCACTTCTAAACTATTCAATGATGAAGATGATTTAATGGCGTCTATCACTGCTATCATCAATTCGTATTTATCTTCTAGCATACTACCGGCTAATTTAGTTTCTTTTATTATTTACCATTCTTACTCAAAAATTGTAAATTTTTGAGTAAGAATGGTAAATAAGTAGGCAAAAAATATGTGAATACTACTTTCTTTGTCTTTTCTACTTGACTTTTATAGCGCAACTAACATGATTAAGTCCATGTTTTTCAAGAATCATTGTTATTTTTTTAAAAAATTTTAATCTTTTTAAAAATTATTATCTTGCTAGTTCATTAACTTAATAATATTAAGTAAGTAGCCTTTAATGATTTAAGCAGTACAAAACAAATTCAAATAAAAAATAAATTATCTAGATCAAATAACTCTTTAAAAACTTTACTTAGCTTTGCATATTAGTTTAAGTTGACTAATATGCAAAGCTAAAAAGTAAAAATTCTATTGCTGTGACATCCTGGTGTCGGAAAATTGCTTAAGGGGAGAAAATCTATAGCTTTTGTGGAGTGTAGGAATTAGTTTTCTTTCAAAGGATTATGAAGGCAGAATTTTATCATTTTGATTAAATAACTCAAATATTTGACGACAGAAACATTTAAGTTTTTCTTCTACATCTGCAGCTGGTTGATAATCTCCCTCGAATTGCCAATCATACACTGTTGACAGTCGCCAGGTCTGGCCTTGATGATTAAACGCAGCTGTATCGACTCCAACTAATTTTTCGGAGTCATCTAGGGAATCTTGATGGAAACGAATTTGTACCAACAGACTACGACTTTGGAAACGGGGACTCCATCCAGGTAAATGAAACCCAATGTCAATGGAATTGGGATCGACTAATTCAATGGTATCAGGATCATTATACCAAGGTTTAAGATCTGCTTTCGCATCGGGAAAATACGACTCAAATAGATGGACAATGACTGCAATCTTAGTAGCCACTTCTAGTCCTTGTGCTTTTTCCGACGCGTTCATAGTGTAATCTCCTCTTACATACAGATATATCAACAGGTTTTAATTCGGTCTTAGATGATAAATTTAATGAATAAATTTTCTCTATTCTATGCCAGGATTTTAATAATTTTTTATATAGATAAAAACAAAAAAATTAAAAGTTTATGACAGAGCATTTCCTGACAATTGGTTTTCCTTAGTAATTTTATCGGGAGGTTTACCCAACCTAATGATACTGAAAAAACCCTCTGTTATTCTTCTCGATGGATGACTTTCCAACTATACTCAGCTAGCAACAAAAAGGTTTCTAAATAAAAGCCCCTGATTAAATTAGGTTTAGAAAATATGCCATGCTAGACGGGGAGAGTTTACCTATACTCCCCAGACTTATAGTTAGGCGTTATAAGTGTTTATTGAAGTCTTAGATCCTAAGCAATTATCTATACATCGTCTAAGATTTTCTAGTCTCAGTGGGAACATAATATGCCTTTGCTCATCTTAGGATAATTGATTGTCTGATCATATTGAATATTCCCATGTCATCTACCGTAAAATTACCATAGATCATGAAACAGTAGGAGATTACTCTTTTAGCGGATTTAATAATTCAAAATATTCTAATTATCAATTAAAATCTTGATAAAAGAAGTAAGTTTATTGTTTATGATAAAAAATTGGCAATACATTGACAACCATAAAAGTTCAGCTTTGGGACGGTCTTTGCTGATCACCACAATAATGGCTATTCGAAAAAAGGTTAATATTTGGGGTCATTGTCACCTTAATTGTTTGAGGGATGGCTGCTACCTGACTATTTTCAAAGGTTTCCGAAAGCTTAGCGGCTGGTTTATCGTGGGATTGCTCAATTCCGATGAGGCTCAACACTATTCCTAAAAACATTGGATGCAAGAAGTGAGCAATCCAATTGTAAACTTTTCATGCCGTTAGACTTGATAAAAAATCTAAATTATTGGGAAAAGTAATAGAATGATGTCAAGTATTAAGTCGATTTTATCGATGGTCTTGATGCTCGTGACCGTTTTTTAGTGAGTTACAGTGGTCTTCAAGTGTCTATTCTCACCACCTGATCCCTTATAAAAAATTGAGCAACTGCAAGTTTTGATTGGACCGATTACAGAAGCGTAGGAAAAATATCAATTTTAAAAGATTTCATCTCTGACCCAGATTGGATAGATACCCGAACTTATATTCATGGACCTTAAAGCACACTTGGGCAACAGATGAATAATTTACACTATTCTTTGTTGCCCAAGTAACAAAAAACTGCTTTTAGTCTAGTTAAGCAGTTTTTTAATCATTTTGAACAGATTAATACGTCGGTAGCTATAAATCTTAATAGATTAGCCGCTCAAAACCAATACTATCAGGCTGTTCAGGACTTTGATACGTTCTTGTTTCTGATTCCTCAATGTAGTTAAGTTAGTTAATAGTTAACAGTTCATAGTAGTCGGTTATCCCTTTTTAATTGTTGACATACTAATCACTTTTTTATACTATTTAAATCTTAACTTCGTCCTTTATTTTTGAGTAAAAATGATTCATATAGCTATTATTGGAGCAGGCGTTATCGGAGCAGCAATTGCTTATGAACTGAGTTTAGTTAAAGGGTTGAGAATTACCTTGATTGATAAACAAGTTTCTGCTTTAGGTTCTACGGGAGCAGCATTAGGGGTTTTAATGGGAATTCTTAGCCGTAAAACAAAGGGAAGAGGCTGGAAACTTCGTCAAACTAGTATAGAACGCTACAAAACTCTAATTTCTGAATTAGAAATCCTCACTAAACAAAATATTCCTGTTAATCATCAAGGAATTTTGATGTTAAGATTTGCAGAAGAACCGATAGGAGAATGGGAAAACCTCATAACAATTCGTCAGTCTCAAGGTTATGACTTGGAAATTTGGGATCAAAAAACTCTAAATAGAAAATGTCCCCACATTGATAATCCTAGGATTATTGGTGCAATTTATTCACCTCAAGATTTACAAATTGACCCCAAAAAATTAACACGAGTTTTAGTTAAAGGAGCTTCTATGAACGGGGTTGAATGTAAGTTTGGGATTGAGGTTAAAAATATTATTTATGATACCTTAAAGGACTCAAATTTACACCAATGTTATGAAATTCAAACCACAGAAGGTAATTTAAAAATCGATAAGTTAGTTATAGCTGCTGGGTTGGGAGCAACTCCCTTGACCATTACGTCTAGTCAGCCTCTAGACATCCGACCCGTTTTAGGTCAAGCATTGCACATTAAGCTCGATAAACTGCCAGGAAATAAAGACTTTCAACCGGTAATCACAGGAAACGATGTTCATATTGTTCCATTAGGAAATGGGGAATATTGGATCGGTGCAACGGTAGAGTTTCCTGACGAAATGGGAGAGATTATTTCACATCCAGAATTGTTAGAAAAAGTAAAACAACAAGCAATTAGTTTTTGTCCTCTTTTACAAGATGCTAAAGTCATAAAAACTTGGTTTGGAAAACGTCCTCGTCCTCAAGGTGAACCTGCTCCAGTTATTAGAGAATTGCCTCATTATAATAATGTTTTATTAGCTACGGGACATTATCGTAATGGAGTATTATTAGCACCAGCAACCGCATTAGCTATTCGAGAATATTGGTTTGGCTGAGCTTATCATGTAAAACTAACGCTTTAAGAGAAGTGAATATAAAGTGAGAAATATTTATTTGTTTGTTTAAAATTTTTATTAATAATAATTGACCTTAAGAGCCTTCATGACTGAAATTAGTATCGATGGTTAAGTAGTAGAAGTAGATTTTAATTTATTAAGTGAAAAAATAACCTAAAATTATACAATTAACCTCTATATTCTTAAATAATAAAATTATATAATATAAACAAAAAAGTATTGTATTAATTAATTTGATTCTCTACTTTACGGATTCTGAAAATTATATTAGATTCAACAACTTCAAAAATATAACTTTATTGTTATGACATTGGGCTAGTAATTTATACTAATCAACCTAGCAGAACCAATTTTATAACCATCAAAAGTATAGGTAAGACAAATTAAATGCTATGAATGATACTCATGATCACACAAACGTTAAATAAACTGACTCCACCCCCAAGCGGCAAAAATGGCGACAAACGCTCCAATAAAAGTATTTAAAATATTAACAACTTCATTAGTCATCCAGTCTAATTTTTCCTGTAAAGTTGCCCCAATTAAACTTTCTAAACTAGTAGCAATAAAAGCAGAGAAAATACACCAAAACACTCCTGCTAGATTAATTAAGCCAATCCCCCAAGCTAATAAAGCAATTACCCCAGAAGCAATCACTCCTGCTAAAGTTCCCTCAAAACTGACGGCACCCTCAGTTCCTCGTGGCACAGGTTTTAAGGTAGTGATTAAAAATGTGCTTTTCCCATAAGCTTTTCCTATTTCAGAAGCAGTTGTATCAGAAAGTTTAGTACTAAAACTAGCAACATATCCTAAGATAAATAATTGTTGCCAAGAAGAATCAGAAGATAAAGTCATCAAAGCACACAGTATAGCTATTAATGCTGACCCCCAAACATTTTCTGGACCTCGTATTCCTGAGCGGTTTTCAGCAATTCCTGCTGCTTCTTTTTCTGTTATTCCAATGCGGGTTACTGCTGAACCCATTAAGAAGTAAAACATAACGACGGTGTAACCTTGCCATCCAAGTGTTCCCCAAACTAAAACCCCTAATACCCAAGCATGGAGGTATCCAGCAGTAGTTAATAATTTTTTAGGTACAATGAAGGCAATGATGATTAAAAATGAATTTAGACCATTAGCAATGAACCAAGGGTTTGCAATTTCCATCTTAATTAAGAGTTAATTAATTTAATCGGATTTAAATTTTTTTGCTAACAAAGCTTTTCTATAAGCGGCTTCAGTTTAAATAGAAAATAAGATTGAAACATTTAAATAACCTTCTCTGATTTTTCTTTAAGTTTCATTGTTTATTTTTAGTACCCTCCGGTAGTATTCACTTAAATTAAAGCAATCTCTCAAATTACTGCAGTTTTTAACAACCTACTTTATTTGAGAGATCACTAAAAGCAATCTCTATGGAAATTCTACCTTATTATCAGGTTTAAATTCCAGGTCATAAGTTAGGTTAGTATAATTAATTGGAAAACATTTTATAGATTTTAAGAGAAGATAATAGTCTAAATTATTGTTTATTTTATAAAAATTAGGTTACTTAATTTTTATGAGTTAAAATTTTTCATCATTAAAAAAGTTTTTTGATACTACACCTTCTGTATTTTAAGCATGACTAATTAACCATGAATTTGCTAAACTATGGCTTTAAATTTATAATTAATAATCCTCAATGCGGATTATACCTAGTGATTTTAGTACGAGAATAGACCCCAAAAATACAACAGCTTATCTTGATTGTTTAACTTCACTAGCTAAAAAATTAGCAATACTATTTGTTCTTCTATAAACTAGACAATTTATAAGCTGATTTAACTGTTACTATTGATACTATTCTCGGTTAGAAACAAAAAATAAATAACTGAATTTAATTATTTGGGCTAATTAGAGCAACATAAACTTTATGCATAATCTTTAATTGTCAAGGGAATATAATAGCTAGGGATTTTTATTTTATATGCAATATAAATCGATATAAATTGCAACTAATTTAGTTTACATTAATAGTTATTAAGCTAGTTTGCTAAAACTAGAGATAAGACTAAGGTTTAAATAATTGCCAAGAGCATTTTTATCCTATAAAACAGGTGTGTCAATAGAGGGTTTTTAAAAAAATAAAGTAGCACTGGTCTTAATATACTATCTATAGCAATAGCACTAATTTACTAACTTATTTTGATCATAATTTTTGATATAAGCCGATATAAGTTAGTATACTATTGTTGGGCTAATTCTATATTAGAAGTCTCTTTAAAAAAGAGATACACTTCTTCAATGATTATTTGTTATAAATTAATAACAATTGCTTTTGTGCCATATATTTAAACACGTATCCCTAAATATAACATTAAAGTTTTTAGGTCAAAAAAGGTGGGCATCGCCCACCCTAGATTATTTTAAGTTTGGAATTTAGCGTTTGGCTAATTTTTGAGTTTTTACCTTCCGTAGACGAATGGATTCAGGCGTTACTTCTACTAATTCATCAGCCCCAATATATTCTAATGCCCGTTCTAAACTCATTTCTTCGGGGGCTTGCAATTGGATTAATTCATCTCCAGTCGCAGAACGATGGTTGGTCAATTGCTTAGTTTTGCAGACGTTTAATTCCACATCTTGAGGACGGTTACTTTCTCCAATAATCATTCCTTTATACACTTTGGTTCCAGGAGTGATAAAAAAGATACCGCGATCTTCGGCGTTTTTCAAAGCATAGAATGTTGCAACTCCTTCTTCAAAAGAAGTAATCACTCCGTTGTAACGAGTTCCTAAATCTCCGGAAATGGGACGATATTCCAAGAAACTATGGTTCATAATCCCCTCACCCCGTGATATACGGATGAAATCTCCACGAAACCCAATTAAACCTCGGGCTGGAACCACAAATTCCAATTGAGTCCGTCCGTTGATTCCAGTTTGCATATCTTTCATTTCCCCTTTACGTTCTCCCAAGCGTTCAATACAAGAACCAACTGCTTGTTCAGGAATATCCAAGACTAAATATTCAAAGGGTTCACAGGGTTGGCCATTTACTTCCCGATAGATAACTTGGGGTTGGGAGACTTGGAATTCATAACCTTCTCGACGCATGGTTTCAATTAAAATACCGAGGTGTAATTCTCCCCGTCCGGATACCCCAAATTTATCGGGTGACTCGTTTTCTTCAACTCGTAAAGCAACATTGGTTTCTAATTCTCGTATTAAGCGATCACGGATTTGTCTTGAGGTAACATAAGTTCCTTCTTGTCCAGCAAAGGGAGAGTCGTTGACAGAAAAGGTCATTTTTAGGGTAGGTTCGTCAACTTTAATTAAAGGTAAAGGCTGAGGTTCATTGGGACAGGTTAAAGTTTCCCCAATATTAGCATCTGCAAATCCAGCCACTGCCACTAGATTACCAGCACTCGATTCTTCAAGTTCTACCCGTTGCAGCCCTTCGAACCCGAGTAATTTACTAATTTTTCCTTTAACCATACTGCCGTCTTCTTTTATCAAAGCAGCTTGTTGACCTGCTTTAATCACCCCATTATGAATGCGACCAATAATGATCCTCCCTAGATACTCAGAATAATCGAGGGTAGTAACTTGCAATTGTAAGGTTTTAGTCGGATCGCCAGCCGGTGGGGGAATATGGTTCAAAATTGCTTGAAATAGCGGTTTCATGTCTACCTCTTCATCTTCTAAGCTATTTTTTGCAAAACCGGATAAACCCGAGGCAAATAGGGTCCTAAAATCGCATTGATCATCATCTGCACCAAGTTCTACGAACAGATCGAAGACTTTATCTACAGCAATATTAGGGTCAGCTTGGGAACGGTCAATTTTATTAACGACCACAATGGGACGTAACCCCTTTTCTAAAGCTTTTTTGAGAACAAAACGAGTTTGGGGCATCGGACCCTCATTAGCGTCTACAATCAAAATACAGCCATCTACCATCCCTAAAACCCGTTCTACTTCTCCTCCAAAGTCTGCGTGACCAGGGGTATCTACAATGTTAATCAGGGTGTCTTCATAGCGAACTGCTGTATTCTTTGACAAAATGGTGATTCCTCTTTCCCTTTCTAGGGTATTGGAGTCCATTACACAGTCTGGGATCTCTTCCCCTTCGCGAAAGATACCGGACTGTTTGAGAAGAGCATCAACCAGGGTGGTTTTACCGTGATCGACGTGGGCGATAATAGCAACGTTGCGGATGGGAAGAGACATAGATAATGAAATGGTAAAAAAGTTTAGAAATGTTACTATAGATTTATTAACTACTCTAGCTTATATGATTATAGTAGCAGTCGGCTAAGTTTTAGGAAATAGACAATAAGCAATCGGCAATAAATTACAGTCTAATTAATTAGGATGAAGAAGAGACATAATAATAGAGCTTTATTATTGAGAATAATGGCTTCTTTAGGGAAAAAATTTTTTGCATCTGCTGCTATATTTCAGATAACTTAAATAGTTGTTAACGAACTTTAGTATAAATATTTTAAAAAATAAAATATTTAATTATTCTAAACTGACAAATCTGTTAAGGATAAATAATCACGTACAACATCTCTTGATAAAAATTTAAAATATAATATAAAGTTTGATTATTGACAATAGATTAATATAAAAAAAATAACCTAAAAATAAAATTTATTTAGCTTTTTATTTAAACTAAATAATGTTGAATTTAATCCCTTTAATTAATTTGCATATATAGCATTAAATACCTAATTCGGTTTAATGAAGAAGATTTTTAATGTAGTGACTTTAATTTCAATCGATTAAAGTAAAGAATACTAAAAATATTAGTTGTACTAACAAGTACAGATATATTTCATAAATAGTTCCATTGAAATCATAGAAAATAGTAATAAGATCAATCAATAAAATTTTACAACTAGCAGAGTGTTTAAAGTTAATTTAAGTCTTGTCAATTGTCTCATTAGATATAATGTATATAACCATTTATTCAGAGCTAAAGAAATTTTTAAAAAATTGAGACTAAAAAACTTAATATTGTGTAACAATTGCATGAATAATATCATGATGTTTTTTTACAAAAACTAAGTCCTCGCTTACTCAGTAAAATAGTGATTAAAGTTTATATTACCACCATAAATAGCTTATTACTATATTTTAATTTAGTTTGAGAATAAACACATCATATATTAAGAAGTTTACATAGATAAAATTTACCATTTAAGACATAAATATTCGACGATACTTATATATTTAGGCAACCTCAAGGAAAAAGAGGTTATGGAAAATATTTCAACAATCGAGGAAAAAATATTATTTTTGATTAAAGTATTTATTGTATAAGTATTTTTAATGTATTTTTTATGTGAATTAAAAACAAAAAAAAATTATTTTAAATAACAAACTTTTAATGCTATCAATATAGCCATAAATTTATGTATATATAAATGATTTACAGGTTTATAAAAAAAATAAAATATAGAAATAAAATAGGGTATATAGGAGTAGAGTTTATATCTGTATACTCTAATTTTTTTATTTTTAATTCCGTTAAAACCTACTATAGAAAAAATAATAAATCTTGCTTAACTAAAGAATCTTGCAATTTCCTGAATCTCAATTAAGCTATCAACAAAACGATTGGTTTAGCAAACGCTAAGAATATAACTGGCTAGTTTACTCAACTGCTGTTATCATGAGTTACCTATTTGAAACCCGCTATAATCGCTGATCTAGCAACAATCAAAATTACTTATTGAACATGATCTTAATCTCCTCCCCGGCTCACAAAGATAAACTATATTTATATAAAAAATGTAGAATAATTAAATTATCATCGTTTGTCAAACATTACTTGTTAATTGATATCAGGAAAAAATTTTAATTCTATGGCTATTGAAATTGAGCGCAAATTTTTAGTTAAGGGAGATGCTTGGCGCTCCTGGGGACAAGGAAAAATCTATCGACAGGGGTATATTCTAACCCAAAATGAAATGACTACCGTTCGGATAAGAATTGTGGAGGATTGTGCTTTCTTAACATTTAAAGCAAAAACCAAAGGATTTTCTAGAGAAGAATTTGAATATTCTATTCCTTTAGAAGATGCAGAAATAATATTAAAAAATCTATGTGATTATCCTTTGATTCAAAAAATTAGATACCGAATACACTTAAAAAATTTAGTTTGGGAAGTGGATGAATTTCAAGGAGAAAATGAAGGATTAATTTTAGCGGAGGTAGAATTAAGTTCTGAGGACCAATATTTTGAGTTGCCAGCTTGGATTGGTGAAGAGGTAACCCAAGATTTAAGATTTTATAATGTGAATTTAGCCAAACATCCTTATTCAATCTGGAAATAAATTTTTATAACAAGTTGTTAGATATAATGCTATTAGCTGTTTACCGTTTTTTTATATCTCAAATGAATCGTGAATCTGACCTTATTTCTCTATCAACTATACCAACTGCACCAGCAGGATTTAAGTCTGGTTTTGTTGGGATTATTGGTCGTACAAACGTGGGAAAATCAACTCTAATGAATCAATTAGTAGAGAAAGAAATTGCCATTACTTCTCCTATATCCCAAACTACTCGTAACCGCTTAAGAGGAATTATAACCACTAAAGAAGCACAAATTATTTTAGTTGATACTCCAGGAATTCATAAACCTCACCATCAACTCGGAAAAATTCTAGTACAAAATGCTAAATTTGCAATTAACTCTGTTGATATTGTTCTCTTTATTGTTGACAGTTCTGTTCCAGCAGGAGGAGGTGATCACTATGTTGCTGAACTCTTAAGAACTTCTCCTAACCCAGTTATTTTAGGACTTAACAAAACCGATAAACAACCCTCAGATTACCATCTTTTAGATAAAAGTTATTTAACTCTAGCTCTACCTTATGATTGGCCAGTTATTAAGTTTTCAGCTTTAACTGGAGAAGGATTAAAGCCGTTACAAAAGGCATTGATAAATCACCTTACTCCTGGTCCTTATTATTACCCACCAAATCTAGTTACTGATCAACCTGAACACTTTATTATGGGGGAATTAATTCGAGAACAAATATTACATAAAACTAGCCAAGAAATTCCTCATTCTGTTGCAGTTGTTATTGAAAAAGTTAAAGAAACTTCTAATATAACTTGTGTTTTCGCTGCAATTAATGTAGAAAGGGACTCACAAAAAGGGATTATTATTGGCAAAAAGGGGAATATGCTTAAAGCCATAGGAAGTGCTGCAAGAGAACAAATACAAAAACTAATCATGGGAGAAGTTTATTTAAAAATTTTTGTAAAAGTCAAACCAAAATGGCGACAATCAAGTCTATGTTTGTCAGAATTTGGTTATCGGTTTGAATCTTAAATCTTGTTTTTTCTGAAAATAAAAAGTGATTAAAAATTACATCTTTATCTCAAATTTTTTATTCTTAGCTACTTTAAATATAGTATAAAAAATTCTATATGTTTCCACTAAAAATTTGTGTATTCGTGTTGCTAATGAAAAAAATTTTATCAATAAAAAGTGCGGAAACTTAGTTGAAATTCTAATAGGAGTTTATAGCTTTATCAAGGGTTACAATATTGAATTAGTTCTCAATTAGGAAAACTCATGAGTGATCGAACTCCTGCTTTTACTACTTTTAACTGTCTTTGTCAAAAAGAATTTAATCCTGATAATAGTTTTGGAAGTTATTAGCTACTTATTTATTAAACTTAGTCCAAAGTAACTGTTGTTTTTATCGTTTGTGCTTCAATAAACTAGTAAATTTAGAAGTGGGTGATACTCTCGAAGTATTAGTTATTGGCTAGATACCCGAAATTAGGAATAGCATTGATTTCTATTTAAATAAACCTAAATCAGTTAAATAGGTTCAACTAGAAGAAATCAATCATGAACAAGATGCCCTATATTATGAAGTACACAATAAAGAGGTAGCTATCTTAAAAAAAGAGGAAAATATATTTGTCTTACGTAATAAAGAATTTTACTCGACTTTCACCGGTGGAGGATAATCGATAAAATATAAAAATTTTTGCTCTAATATCGTAAAAGAAACAATTAGTTTATTTACAGAATATCCAGAGAAAGGGATGCCAGCATGTCCCAATAAGATGATTCGATTTTATTTCCTTTCAATAATTTAGATGGTTTGTGAGTACAGATCATAATAACAGTTTTTGAGTAGTGTTACCCCTAGAAGAAAATATGATTATTCAGCCTTTAATCTATTAAATAATAGTAAGTTTGTTGAATGTATTTTTGATCTCGATGCCAAAACTATATTTGTCGATATTTATCTCTTTGTTTTACTTACTCTATTTAGAAAAATTGTGATAAAAAAGTTTAGTAATGTAACAGTTAATTGTGACTAATGAATCAAAATTATAAATATATTCTAGATTGTTAGTTCAGCCAATCCACTTCTATTGATTATGGTAATCCTCAAAAATTACGGATTGTTAAAGATTTTAAAGTCGACTAAGCTGTGTGATCTCACTTTTTACCTGCCGACGAATTGCTTGCTCCTCAGCAATTAGATAAGTGGAATAAATCTCCATTGAGTTGTCTAGCTTTAATTATTTTACTGGATCAATTTTCTCGTAATATGTTTCATCAACAACCCTAGTCATTTGCAACAGATGCTCAAGCTTTAGAATTAGCTAGATATGCTATCTATTAAAAATTTAATCGTCAATTATTTACTGTACAAAGGTAGTTTATTTATCTCTCTTTTAAACATAGTAAAAATTTGCTTTATCTATACCAAGCAGTTATTTTATTTTCAACCTTAAGATCCGTCTTCTGGAAGAAGCGGTGACACGGTGTATTTATATTTTTTGTCCAGCTATTTTACGGGGGATGATCCTGATAGTATCAGTACCATTGAATATACTTACCAGCATTTAAAAGTTATTGAACGTTTCCCTCACCGCAACCAAATTTTAACACGTGTTAGTACCGCCTATAAATTATACATTCTAAAATGACTTGAGTCTTCTTTTCTAGGTGAAATCCAATTTCCTGAAGTATAGCTATACATTAAAGCCTGCATTTGTATTTCAAGTTAATAACAACAGTTTTATTTTAATTAAAGAGCGATCATACGTTAATAACCCTTGACTGTTACTCTTGATTTATAAATTAATCTGCTTTTTCCCCGGCTAAATCCATATATTTACCGTGTTTAGGAGTCAATACTTGAGTTGATAGTTTATGTCGCGCTAACATTTGTTGGAACTCTTGTATTGTTCTTTCTGTTTTGAGTATGACCGTTAACACCCCTTCGTATTCTGCACTTCCTGCAGCTACTGCAGAGAGAATAACTCTGGATTGATAGCTACTTACAGAATTGTAATGTGTTTTTTGTCATTGAAGAACGTGTAATATATGAAGAATACTAGTTCCCAATAGTAAATTGCCCTATCAATAGGGATTTAATGTTTCAAAATTGAATTATGATAACCGTGAGGTTTGCAATAAAAACGATTTTTATTAACTAAATCCGTGAATTATATAGCAATTTTCTGTTAATTGAGAACTAATGAAAGAACCAGAAACCGCTTTTACTTTAAAAATGTCTTCGGAGGAGTTAATTTTTACACAGCAAAAAAATGTTACCTGAGTGCAACCTAGATTTTTGAGCACTTTAGCTGCATTAGGAAATTTTACTACCCGAATAACCCCTGAGAAAGTAAAATTAAGTCAATAGGTTCCTTGATAGAATAAAATGTGGACTTTATTTTCTTAAACAACCACACCAGACCATCAGATAGGAAAAAACACTAACAAAGAGCCAAAAGGTTTGAGGTTAAGCATTACATCTCCTTTCTTAGGGTAAATATTTATTACTTGACTGATAATAGATTCTCATTACTTTTCCTTGCCATGATTAAAAGGACAATCAGAGGTTAATTTCTGGAGAAAAGTACTATTATCAAAATAATGCTCAACTTCTATAATTTTTAAGTTATCTGTGACCCTGGCAATACTTAATCCCACAATTTCGATAGTTTGTCCTGTGGGTTGATGATCTTTATATGGACCATTAAATGTTCCCCAGTGTCGCCACTTAAAAGTAATATTAGGTGGACCTGATAATACTTCGGTTAATTCCCAGAGAAAGCCATTAGGAAAAGCCTTATGAAATAGTTCATAGGAAGATTTAAAAGTTTCTTCCGTGGCACTATACTTTTCACTATTATTAATAAATAAATTGTAAGTTCCTTCATCAGACACATTTTGGGCTGTATAAAACTGTCCGCCATTGCTACTCATCCGAAATTTATCGGTTACGATTGATAGCCATTGTTCAGGATTAATTTTATGGGAGGCTTCCATTTCGAAAGTTCTCACCAAGTTTTCAACAATTGCTTCTAATGACCCCTCAGGATGATTAAATTCGCTTTCTACTCTGAGAAATTGATCAGTATGGGAATAATCTGGACGTTCGCCGTCGCGCCATTGCACCCCTTCATCATTAGCAATCACTTTGTCGCGACTTTGTACCCAAAGTGGTAATTTGGCTGAGTCATCGTAATCCATTTAACTTCTCCTGTCGTCTAATCGTGGACTAAAAACTCTCCTCTAAGAGGGTATTATAAAGACCATATCGTAATTATTAATTTTAGATTAAGATCTTTGTGTAAAAAAATATGAATTTTTTAACTATTAAATCGTACATTAAAATGCTATGTTCTGTAGTTTCAATAATTAATTGAGTGGATTACCTAACGAATTGCAACTGATTTCTTCTCAAAATTGAATCTGTAACTAACCTAACTTACCAAATATATTTTTTTTATCACTATAAGAAGGGTAAATCTGTAAAATAAACACATATAGCTTTTGGTAAATGCGTCAGGTTTAAATTTATAAAATTCTATGGTTTTCTAGTAATGATTCTTTATGAAAAATCATTACTAACGACTATGAATCGTTACATATAAAATAAAATTTATACATTTGAGTATTTATTTCTATCGGTTATGCTCAGTATTCAATTTCCTTGGCTTAGAGTCATCATCTTGATTTCCCTACTGGCAGCTTTCGCTATTCTCTATCATGCCTGATAAATGGAGAATTTTCGGTTTAATAGTAAAATTTAATATTTTTCGCTCTTTCAATTCTGTTAGCTGAATTTTTAGGCAGTCTGATATCTAGCACTTGTTTTTTTAAAAAATTTTTCTACTTTATACTTACTTTAAGCCCAACTACCTGAATCCTACTTAAATACTCAGGTGAAGTTTCAAACCTTTTGATTATAACAATTAATTAATCTCACAAGCTAAGAACAATACTTAGCTTGTTTTCTGTTTAAGCTAACTAAAACTAACACTGTAATTTAAGATAATGCAATTACCTCCATTCTCTGTATCTGGAAATTGGCACTGAAAAGGAACCAGAGATATATGATTAAGTACACCAGGGTCAGAAGACAAGTTATTTTCTGCCTGTTTCTGGGTTACAAAATAACAGTTACTGTCAAGGCAATACCCGTCCAGAACAATGTTTTACTTCGAGCAGGACACAGTCCAAAAAGTTTCATTGTTTAAGTCTCCTATTGTTTAACCCACTTAGAATATTCCCATTTTTTGGTAATAACAGTTACCCCATACTAATTCTATTTGAGATAAAATCTACTGTATCTGAAATTATGTTGAAGAAATCACGGAATATTTATTATTTAACAAAGCTTATCCTCCAGAAGCTAGTTTTATTTCTATAGATAATCTTGGTGTCATGACAAAGTAACAGAAAGGTGGATACACAATTCAAGTAAAGCTTCTAAATATTTTTCTCCATTTTACCCCAAAAAACTCTAGTCAAGATGCCTATAGATTCAATTTAATGATATTAATTTAGTTAATAAACTATGAACTTGTAGATTTAAAATACAATCTAAAAAACCAGATATTTTTAGTAGCCAATAATAAAAGATAGATTTGTAAAGTCTTTAAAGACTACAAAAAACTCATAAAAAATGGGTAATAAGTAAATTGTTTATAACTTCAACATGACTATTTTATTAGACTTAGATCTTTCGGAAAAACTACAACAACTCCGCAATAGTTTGCGCCCTGGACAAAGACAGTTGGCAGATTGGGAAAGGGGAGAAATGGCCATATCCGCAGTTCCTGGAGCAGGTAAATCTCATAGTTTGGCAGTAGCGGCGACTATCATGATCGGACGCTATAAATTACACTCTAAAAAACAACTGATTATCGTGACTTATACCCGTTCTGCGGCAGCTGGCATTAAAGTTAAGATTAAAAGATGTTTGAAGGAATTACAATTACCTCAAACAGGTTTTGTGGTACAAACTTTACACAGTTTAGCACTTAATATTGCTAGTCGCAATCCTCAGTTGTCTCAGCTCAACTTAGACACCGCTACTATTGTTACTCCTACCCCTAGTCATCGTATTATTCGGACTTCCGTAGAAGAGTGGATTAATGCTAACCCTCACCACTATCAAGTTTTATTACAAGGATTCCAATTTGATGGAGAAGAAACGGAAAAACTACGTCGTCAATCGGTATTACGTACTGAAGTTTTACCTAAACTAGCTCACATCATTATCCGTGAAGCTAAAAGTTCAGGACTTTCTCCCCAAGAGGTAGCACGATTAAGTGAATATTCGGCGTATCATTATAATATTTTAGGAATAGGAGCAGGATTATATCAACAGTATGAAAAAGTGATGCAATCACTCGATTTTATTGATTATGATGACATAACCTTAGCATCTTTACGGGTTTTAGAAAATAAAAATATTCGTAATCGCTGGCAACAAGAAACTTTTGCCGTTTTTGAAGATGAAGCTCAAGATTCTAGCCCACTTCAAGAAAAATTAATTAGCTTATTAGCTCAAGATTCAAACCATTCTGACAATCCACCCAATTTAATTCGAGTCGGTGATCCTAATCAAGCAATTAATTCTACTTTCACTCCTGCTGATCCTGTTTATTTTAATTGGTTTTGTAACCGCTGTAAAGATCAAAACAATTTAGTCATTATGAATCAAGCTGGACGTAGTAGTAAAGTTATTATTGATGCAGCTAACTTCACTCTAAGTTGGGTTAATAGTCAATGGATAAATGAAACAAAAAATAGTCAAAAAATTGAGTTAAATAAAACTTTTTTAGATTTAACTGAAGAACATATTCCTTTTCGTCAACAGGATATTCATCCAGTCAAAAAAAATACTCTTCATGCTAACCCTAAATCTGTAGGAAAAGGGTTAGAAATTTATACACCAAAAGATATATATACAACCGTTAAATTAATAGAAAAAAGAGTTATCAAACTTTTGAAAAACAACCCTAAACATAGTTCAGCTATTTTAGTCAGAGAAAACCGTCAAAGTCAATTTTTAGTAAAAAATTTAACTCATTTAAGAAATGATCACGGAATTAAAATATATGAAGTAGGAGAAGCAGAGAGATTCTCTAAAATTCCTGAAGAAATACTTAGAATATTACAATTCATTGATCGTCCTCATTCCGCAGAATATTTAAAATCAGCCTTAGGAATTTTAGAAAAACGAGATTTAATTGCGTCCCAAGATCTCAATACATTAGTTACCTATCCCGAGAATTTTATCTATCCTAATCCCTTAATTAAGGAACAAAAACAAGAAGTATTACAAGCGCGTCATTACTGTTGTAAACTTTTACGAGCTAAATTAGAATTACCATTCTATCAACTGATCCCATTTTTAGGAATAACTCTTAAATATACAGGATCAGAATTAGCTACAGTTCAAAAACTTTCTGACCGTATCAATCGACAAGTTATAGAAAATAATTCCTTAAAAGCAACTATCAAAACCCTTCAAGAAATTGTTAGTGTTGAAGGATTTGAAGCAGTAGAAGAAGACAATGAGGATCGTTATAACAAAGCTAACCAATTGACAATCATTACTATGCATAAAGCCAAAGGATTAGATTGGGACTATGTCTTTATTCCTTTCCTACATAAAGATGTTTTACCTGGTAATCCTTGGGTTCCTACTGCGGCTAAATTTCTAGGAGATTTTGCTTTTGCAGAAGTCGCCCGCGCTCAAGTAAGGTCAGCAGTTTACAGCCAACATATCACCCAAGGATTAGTCCGGGAAATACCTGAACCTAAGAAAGCTTGGGAAGAAGCGAGAAAATTTAAAAAAGCCGAAGAATATCGTTTACTTTATGTAGCAATGACAAGGGCAAAACGCCTATTATGGATGTCTGCTGCTCATTTGGGACCCTTTCGTTGGAATGTTTTTCAAGGGAATAAAACAATCAATCTACAATCCAAAGTTCCTTGTCCTGTTATACCAATTTTGAAGAAACAATTTCCTGAGTCAATTATGTAAATATTTACCCGGTTTAAATTACTTAAATCTATCAACCATTAGGATAATCAAATTGTCTACAGTACTACGCAAATACGTTAAGATATTTTTTCGGAAGCAAAAATCATAAGGATTTATTTAGGTTCTGAGAGGCTGATCGCTCGTCCTTGAGCCTGCAATTTAGGAATTAAATAAAGATTTTGCAATAAAACTCCTGCACCAGCTACCCAAGGAGGAACAATTAATGCCCCCAAAATTCCTAAAATTTGAACTCCACTTAAAACCGCCAATAATTGGTATAAAGGAGAAACATTTACCGAAGATCCCACTAACAGAGGATCAAGCACATAGGTTTCTACATTTTGAATAAACAAAAATAGTAATAGAACCCAAAGAAACACCCACCCCCCTTGGGCGATTGCTACAATCAAAGCAGGAATTGAACCCAAAACTGGGCCGACAAAGGGGATTAAATTAGTAATTCCAGCAATAGTTCCTAAACCTAGAGCAAACTCGGAAATTCCTAGGAATCTTAGCCCCAAACTAATAGCTGACCCCAAAATAAATGAGATTAAAAGCCTCCCTTGAATATAACCTCCCATCCGTTGACTAATGGGAACTACCTGAGCTTCTAAACGTTCATTCCAAGGGTAAGGAAATAAATTTACAATGCCCCCAATTAATTTTTTTGACCCTGATAACATATAACCAGAGAGCAAAACCGCTAGAATTACGTTGAAAACTCCCCCCAGAATACCTCGTGTCACACCACCGACACCGATGATGAATTTTTGACTGTAGCTTAATGTCCAAGACACCAGAGACTGAATATCTAACAGTTGATTAATGAAATCGAGAACTTCAGGTTGAGTAAAACCCCGTATAGTAGCCCAGTTTTGGAACTCTATTTCTAAAATATCTAAATATACAGGTAATTTTTGTAATAACCGTTGGATTTGGGCAATAATTGTTGGACCTAGGATTAAAATAATTCCAGTCATTAAGGTTAATAAGCCTAAATATACAATAATTACAGCTAGCCAGGGGGTAATCCCTCGTTTTTCTAAATTTTTTACCAAAGGAGCTAGAGTAGAAGCAATAACCACCGCGATCATCAAAATTACCAAAAGATTCCGCAGTTGCCATAGTATAGTCAATAGCAAACCAGATCCTACTAGTAGTAGTAGGCTAGACGGAGAAATAGAAATTAGTCGCTTAGGTATCATAGTTTTATTAAACTCAAATTGGTTTATAAGAAGCTAGTTAGGTATTTCAAGCCACAACTATGGATCATCCCACTATAATTATCCCATTGTTGTTGTTACCAGTGATGTTTTTCCATCGTTGCCTCTTGAGTTTTTTCCATAAACCGACGGCGAATTTTTTAATATTTAGTCTATTATCTAGAGATAAATATTTTATTATTTAGCCATTTTGCATGGACTACATTAGTAATTAAAGGAGTTATGACAGCTCTTTTTATCGTCAATATTATCAGAATCATCGTCCGATTTATGATACAAAGAGTTTAAGGTTAAAGGACTATAAAAAAATAACCGATAGATATGTATGGTTGGTCTTAAAAGAAGCTGCAATAATTTTGTATAAATCATTTAATCTAAAATATTTTTTAACTTTATCATTAGTCACTGTAGCTCTTGACTGTTAGTGAAAATCTTTAGTTTTCAATTCTTCTATAATAGACTCATAAATATTGTTAATGGAACGGCAACGTATCCTTGTTCAACCAACTGGAATATTGAGGTTTTGCTCATTGAGCTAATTTTTTATTCTCATAAATAACCTGAAAAAAGTCTAAATTAATTTCATCCACTGCTATTATTGATTTTGTTTTAAATTTTTTATTTTCTAGACCATTAAACTTTTTAAGTTCTCTTCTGTTCTCATTTTCTATAAGTAGTCTATGGTTGTATCTGACATAACAACTAACCTTGATATAATCGTACTCTTTTTATAGATTGACACAATGATTGTTTACCTTGATAAATTACGGCGGTAATAAATTTATCAAGGTTGTTTGGAACTGATGCCAAGGAATAGAAAGATAACATTCCTCATACTGATTAAAACAAGTTTTAAAGTATCAAGAAATCTTCTAAACAATTTCTTCTTGAAGGGGTTTAAAATATCAGTATTTTTTTGGGGTTAAGATTTTATCCTTGATAGGATCTACAAATTTTATTGATAACTAAAATATTATTTACACCCAGTTTTTATAAACTGAGAGCTGTTGCTAATCTCACTGGGAAAAATCTAAATAATTAAAAAATTATAAACCTTTTTGGGTTAAGTATTAGACTTTAAAGTTATGTTGGTTACTCTCAATTATTTTAGACAGTAAGATAACTTTTTTAACAGATGGATTTTGTCATCAGCTAAAAAAACTAATTTTTAACTTGAATCTTCCTATTTTTCTTCTTATTTAAATTATCAATGTCAATGCTTGTTAGTCATTAATTTTCACAGCTCCTGCACGGCAATCTCGTAACCATAAACGAATACCTTGCCCAATTGGCCCATTACTAGCGTCTTTAGGAGGTAAGGGAAGACCTCCATCATCAAAAGACGCTAATTGGGAAAATAATATTACTGATCGCCACCCTTTCTCCGTTTGAGTTAGAAATAGCCAATAATAATTTTCTAGATGAACCAGACTTTCTTCTCCATATTGGCGTTCTAAGGTGGTAAAAAAGACTTGTTGAGTTGTATCTTCAAAAACAGGTTGATATTGCAGATTAGTCAGGGGTAATGGCTCAAATTCTGGACTCCCTGACACTAAAATATATAGTGATGGAGGAAAAGGACGATTACGTAATCTTTCTCGTTGAATCACCCTGTTAGCGTAACTAGGTAAATCTTTCAACATCAACTCAGTTAACCTTTCAAGATCGGATGGGCAAGAAGTTGACTTAGGATTGTTTTGAGAATAAACCTCTGATAATTGGCTTAAGCAACCTACTGTTATTAACAGTCCTATCAATGTTCGTCTCATCATCCTATTTCTAATTCTTCGCAAATTTTCTCCCATGCTGCTATTGGATCATTTGCCATTGTAATAGGACGGCCAATAACTAAATAATCTGCCCCCGCTTTTATTGCCTCCGAAGGAGTCATTACCCGTCGCTGATCTCCATTATAAAACCAACTTGGTCGTATCCCTGGACAAACCAGCAAGAAATCGTTCCCACATACCTGCCGTAGTTGACTGACTTCCCTAGGAGAACAAACTGCTCCATTTAAACCATACTTTTGGGCAAAAATAGCCATATATAGGACGTATTTGGGTAAATCTAGGGAAACTTTGAGGTCAAAAGCTAACTCTCGCACATTTAAACTAGTCAGCAAAGTTATGGCTAATAATTGAGGACGAGATGCAGTATTATTAATAGCTTTTGTAGCTGCTTTTAGGGCGGTTTGTCCTGCTGTGGCATGAAGGGTAAGAAAATCTACCCCATATTCACTGGCACTACGACAAGCTCCCGCTACAGTGTTAGGAATATCGTGGAATTTGAGGTCTAGAAAAATGCGTTTTTTTCGTTCTTTGAGAATAGTCAGAATACTTGGTCCAGTAGCTGTAAACAATTCTAGTCCTACTTTCCAAAAACTGACTTGAGGCAATTTATCTAAAAGCGTGATCGCCTCAGTTAAATTGGGAACATCTAGGGGAACAATAACCTGATTAGCCGGTGACATTATGTTTAGATGACGTCAATATAATTAACATACTAATCTTAAAAGTTGTAAATTGTCATTGACCATTCTCTTTCTCTCCTTAAAATCTAACCTAGATCAGTAGCTCTAAATAAACATAAAAAAACAATACATTTTGTGTTTTTATATTCTAAGCACTTATAGTTCAAATATTATTACTTTAATAGATATTTTTTATATAAATTATTTTGCGCAATACTTTAAACTGCTTTAGCCAAATTATCTCTAAACATCCTTACGTCAATTTTATTTACTTTTGTTTGCTGCCACTCTTCTTATATTATATTTTATCCTAGATTAGGAGGAGGTTTTTAAAACAATAGATACAACATTTTATCCTCTCATTGTTTCACTTTGACTCTAACTAAAATACTTGTATGCACTGAGTTATTATCAATAATGTTTATTTTATTCCTTTTTCTTTGCAATTTCTCTTTGGGTTACATACTGATATCATATTCTGTATTATTCTTTATTTTCACTTTTTAAAAAATTCTATAATCTTTTTTTTAGCATAATTTATATAAAAATAATTATCATAACTATTTTTATATAAGATGGTATTTCTGCCTAATCTACAATTTATTTGACTTTTTTTCTCTTGTATTTAAACACAAAATTTATAATCTTGTCAGGGAAAAATTTTTAAAATCGCTAGTAAACTTTAACAATACTTGTTCTTCTAATTGTATTATCTTAATTTTTAGGCACACTGGTATCTAAGTAATGATTGCTTGGTAGTTTTTTCTATTTAACATTTATTTAAACTCACTTACTTGGAGGTACCGCGATCGCCTATATTACTATTTGTCCCCGAATAGTTAATCTTATGCGAGTTGCCTTATTCACAGAGACCTTTTTACCCAAAATTGACGGAATCGTGACTCGTCTGCGTCATACCGTTGAACATTTGCAGCGTAACGGCGATCAAGTATTAGTTTTCTGTCCTGATGGAGGTGTCACTGAACACAAAGGAGCCAAAGTTCATGGAGTCAAAGGAATATCTCTTCCTCTGTACCCAGAATTAAAATTAGCCATCCCTACCCCCAGTGTCGGTAAAGCAATGGAACGATTTAAACCTAATTTAGTTCATGTGGTAAATCCTGCTGTTTTAGGATTAGGGGGAATTTATTATGCTAAAACAATGAATATTCCGCTTGTTGCCTCCTATCATACCCATTTACCCCAATATCTACAACATTACGGATTAGGTTCACTAGAAGGGTTACTCTGGGAATTATTAAAATTAGGGCATAATCAGGCACAATTAAACCTCTGTACCTCAACCGCTATGGTAAATGAATTAGTCACCCATGGTATTGAGCGAGTTGACTTATGGCAACGGGGGGTAGATACAGAAATGTTTCAACCTTATTTAAGCTCTCAACAGATGCGATCACGGTTATCAGAGGGACACCCTGAATATCCCTTATTGTTGTATGTCGGGCGAGTTTCCCCAGAAAAGCAAATTGAGAACATCAAACCTGTTCTGGAAGCTATTCCTGACGCTCGTTTAGCTGTTGTTGGGGATGGACCTCATCGAGAGGCGTTGAAAGTTCATTTTGCAGGGACTAAGACAAATTTTGTAGGTTATCTACAGGGGTTAGAGTTAGCTACCGCGTTTGCTTCATCAGATGCCTTTATTTTCCCTTCAAGAACAGAAACCCTAGGTTTAGTCTTATTAGAAGCCATGGCTGCAGGATGTCCAGTCGTAGCTGTTAATTCTGGGGGAATACCCGATATTGTTACTGATGGGGTTAATGGATATTTATTTGAGCCGGCTGATGCTGATGGGGCTATTGTTGCAACTCAACGCTTGTTGGCAGCAAAAGAGGACCGAGAAAAATTACGAGGAAATGCTCGTCTTGAGGCAGAACGTTGGGGTTGGGGAGCGGCTACTCGCCAGTTACGCGACTATTATCAAAAGATTCTTTATAAAGAGTCTTTATCAACTGCAGCTTAGATCAACTCTAAATAAATAAGTTCAAGAAAGAGACGTTTGAGCAAACGTCTCTACAAGGGTTATTCAACACAAAAAAGATTAAGGTTACAAAAACTAATTAGGACATTCTATCAATAATTTTCATAAGAATATTCATGCCACTTATTGCCTGCCAACCAAACAAACTAACAATCAGAATATTAAAGGTGATATGGGCATAACGGGCTAATTCATTACCTTTTTGCATGAGAGGGGAAAGGGAAGCAGAAATAGCGATAATTGTGGTTAGACTCAACCCAACTAATAAATGAGGACCGAAAAATAATTTCTCATTATTAATATATGTAATGGCCATTCCGCCCATGTTACCCATTACGATTAGGGACAATAGTAATGATCCTAGTTGGTAATGTCGAGTATTGAAGTATTTTAGTAGTAATTCTTTTTTAAGATCTTTATCGGCTGTCCGAGTTCGTCGCCATTGTATGCCTAAATATGAGGCATAAATGGTTAATCCGAATAATACCCACATCAGAATGGGATGGCCAAACTGTGACCAGATTTTAATAGGTTCTGGAATATCTACTGTCATGGATGGTTCCTCTCCCTAAAATGAATACTTTACATAAGTCAACTCATTACCTAACCTATCACAATCTGCACGGAAAGCGAGAACAACTAACGGCAATGCTCTCAATCTAAATTAAACACTTAGCTTGAGAGCATTAACTGGGACTTCGTCCCAAGAGTCTACAATTCTGATGTTGGCGATCCAACCTTCTTGTTTTTGTTGCTCACTTAAGTCTTTAAGCCAAGTTTTGTGGCATTCTTCTGCTGTTTCTTTATCACAACAAGCAATACAAGAATAAACAATTCCACAAGGATCGATTTGTTCATTAACCCAAATTATCATATTCAAGAATTATCCTAATGTTTATTGATATCTCTAATTAATTAGTTTATTACCCTTGAATAATCAATGAAGTGATGCTCAAGGGTAATAAACTAATTTAGCGCGGTTATTGGTTTCAGGTTTTCGAAGTAGGCTGCTAACATATTTTTCTAATGTCTTCATTAGATAACCCAGTTGTAAGTAATTGAACTTCTCGTGGAGTAAAGTAGAAATAATTGGCGATAGACTGATTTTTATTCTCTGTTTCTTGAGAGTAATTGTTTTTTTTTCCAAAAGACTTCCGTTTCAAAAACCCTAATTCAGATTAGATCATTTGAGTTTATTCTACAAGATTTCGGACTACTGCCTTGAGTTCTTTCATTTCAAAGGGTTTAAGAAGATAAACCTCACACCCCACCTCATATCCTTGAATTCGTTCTCCCGTACTATCTCGTTCGGTCAGAAAAATCACTGGTAAAAGACGTAATTCTGGTAATCGCCGTAGATGGCGAACTAAAGTATAGCCATCTTTTTGTGGCATTTTAATATCGGATATGAATAAATGAGGACGATATGCCCCTAAAAGAGACAAGGTTTCTTGTCTCTTTTAGACAGTTATGACAGAATAACTCTAAAGTTCTAAATAATCTTTGACAGCTAATCGAACTCCTGGATCATCATCAGCTATTAAGATCAATAACGGCATAAATACAAAGCAGTCCAGTCTTTACTCTTACTAACAATCTAGAATTAGTAAGCTTATAGGGTTATATTACCATTAGCGGTGGAGAATCTACAGAAAAGCTTTGAGGGAACTCGGAGTATGATCTTTGATCTAATCAAAGAAACATTAGATGACTTTAGGCTTCTGATTTATATCTAAACAAAGGCTTCTAGCAAAATTTAAGATCCTTTGTTTCGCATTATGAGTTGGAGAGACTCTAGATTTTATCCAACGAATAGTAATAGTACTAGTACCGGAAAATATTTTATCACTAGACCGACACTAAGTAACCTTGCATCGAATTTAGTTATTTTTTTGTAAAATAGCAATTAATTAATCTTTTCAGTTACAAATGAGGAAACCCTTGTCGACTATTCTCTGGTTGATTGATAATCATTGATATTAATGGGGAATTAAATAAATGGCTATTAAATTTACTAAGTATCATGGATTGGGCAACGATTTCATTTTGATTGATAATCGTTTGAGTAATTCACCGTTAGTGTCTCCAGAGCAGTCCGTTAAAATGTGTGATCGCCATTTTGGAATTGGGGCAGATGGGGTTATTTTTGCTCTTCCAGGAATAGGCAATACCGACTACAGCATGCGGATTTTTAATCCTGATGGTTCTGAACCCCAAATGTGTGGTAATGGAATTCGCTGTCTAGCCCGCTTTATTGCTCAGCTAGAAGGTGGAGAAACTCTAGGAAAAACTTATTCTATTCACACCCCAACTGGAGTAATTTCCCCTCGTTTAGAAGCTGAAGGACAAGTGAGAGTCAAAATGGGACCCCCTTATCTATTGGCCCATGAAATTCCCACCACTTTAGGAAATCCTAACGAAACAGTGATTAATCAACCCCTAGCTGTAGCCGGAAAACTTTGGTTAGTCACCTGTGTAAGTATGGGCAACCCCCACTGTATTACTTTTGTTGACGATGCATCAGCAATTGATTTAGCTGTCTTGGGACTTCAATTTGAATACCATCAAATGTTCCCTGAGCGAATCAATACCGAATTTATCGAGGTAGTTCGTCCTGATTATCTAAAAATGCGGGTTTGGGAAAGAGGTGCAGGGGCTACCTTAGCCTGCGGAACAGGCGCCTGTGCATCCGTGGTGGCTGGGGTGTTGACCAAAAACTGTGTTCGCAATTGTACAGTAGAATTACCAGGAGGCTCTCTGATGATTGAATGGTCTGAAGCCGATAATCAACTTTATATGACGGGACCGGCTCAAATAGTGTTCACAGGAAGTTATTAAAAGTAATTTTTAAAGATATAATAAGTTCAGAAATGTTACGATGAAGGATCGTTTAGAAGAAAGAAATAGATTAATGTCTCCCTTACCTGACTATCGACCTCAAAAACTTTCCCTCGGTCATCTGGAAGCCGAAATTTTAGAGATTATTTGGGACTTAGAGACGGCAACGGTGAAGCAGATTCATGATCGCATTTTATCTGATCCTGAACGAGAGTTGGCTTATGCTTCTGTCACTACCGTTTTACATCGTCTTACTCAAAAAGGATGGCTAGAATACTCTAAAAAAGGGCGAGCTTTTTCTTGGCATCCCCTTGTATCTCGCGAACAAGCGCGGGCCATACAGGCTTATGAGCAATTGCAGCAATTTTTAGCTATTAGTAATCCTGATATCGTGGCAGCCTTTGCGGATAGTTTAGATACAGCTAGTCTAGAACAGTTAGATGCGATTGCGTCTCGTTTACAAACTATTCGTCGTCAACGAGAAGAGACTTAAGTTATGCATTTATTAATCATAGTAGTAGCTTTAATTTTGGCTTGGAGTATTCGTCTTTATACCCCTTTATCTCATATTCCTTGGACAACTCGCTGGCAGCGATCACTATTTTGTTTTGTATTTTCTCCTTTGTTATTATTGATGACGGCGATCGCTGTCGTGGTGATGGGATGTCACGGAACAATGCTAGGATGGCAGTCTGGTTGGTATGGTTACTTATTTGCAATAGGCTTTCTTATTTTTACTGCCACTTCTATCGTGAAATTGTTTTTTCAAGGATGGCAATCTATCCAAACAACCAATAAGTATCCTCAAAAAACTATCGAAGGAAAGACTGTAAGACTTCTTGATACTTCTTTTCCCTACAGCGCACAGGTTGGTTTTTGGAATTCTAAATTGGTCATTAGTCAAGGACTTTTAGATACCCTAGATAAGGACCATTTCAGTGCAGTTGTTGCCCATGAAGAGGCTCATACTCAGTACCGAGATACTTTTTGGTTTTTTATATTAGGTTGGCTAGGTTATATTAGTCCTTGGTTGCCCAATACTGATGAGCTATGGCAAGATTTATTATTGTTACGAGAAATTCGGGCTGATCGACGAGCTTCTCAACAGGTAGACCCTTTATTAATTGCCGAATCATTAGTAATTATCGCTCAAAAAATACATACAATTTCAGGAAATATAACAACAGGAATTATGGAAGTTGCCTTCCATGATAAGACTATTTCTGGTCGTATAAATGAACGAATTGATGCTTTATTAAGTGAGTCAGAAAATTTAATCAATACTTCCTGGAAGTTGAGTTATATTTTATTAACTTTAGCTCCATTAATTTTGATTCCTTTTCATGGCTAGATTAGTAAATTTTAGAGATATTTCGTTTTTTTAGTCAAATTTTCTAAAATTTAAACTATTGTAAAAAACATAGTTCCATAATTTTAGTTTTTTATTCTGAAAAATTAGCGATCAATAAAAATATAGTTTTAGTTAGATGAAGTCAATATATTAACAACTTTTTGGGAAACTTTTTGTTATTAAGACTAATAAAATATACAGCATTATTCAGTAATATACATATTTTTTCGCTATTTTTCTAATCAATTGAGAATTTAATTCTGTATTTTTTTCGTAAAATTTTGGGTTTTTAATAGTAGATATTCTATAAATAAAGAAAAACCTAAGTATTTTAAATAAAAATCAATTATTTACTAAAAAAATAATATTAAAACTTTAATTTTTTAAAAGAAATTTAATATTATTTAGCTAGATACTACTGTTACTAATTATTAGTGTTACTTGTATTAAGTATTTTGAGCTTTTCAAAAAAGAATAAACCTAAAATAAATTTATTTAAATCATAAATTAAAAGACTATAGTATTTAATACTAAAATAAATTATTTTTTGCCATAATATTGATTATTATTAAATCAGAAATAACAAAATAATAAGTAAGCATCAACGATAACGCTAAAATATTTTTTAGTATCTACATCTATTTTATAAGTTTAAAAATAGAAAACTTTCAATTTATCCGCCCAATCTATATATTGAAAAATTTTCTATTTTATTCGATTTAAATATAATATTTGTGCGCTTATTTTTATCATGAAGTAATTTGTTGGCTCACGGATGAACTTTAATAGTTCTTGTTCCCCTAATTCTGTTAGCCTAATTTTTAGGCAGGACAGTATGTAGTTACTGCTTTTTTGAAGACGCAACATATAGTTTAATCAACAGAGATAACGAACTCAGTTCAACCTTATTAATTCACAATCAATTTAGTATATCTCAATCAGACCTAATTGTAGATTGACGACAGACCCTAGCAGTCAATGATGAGGTGAGTCATAATAGGGTCAGCGTCCTAGTCTTTTCCACGACAGGTCAGTAAGTCATTTAACCGTAGTATCGTGTCTAATCAATGGCAAAAGAACCATTAATTGAACTTAAAGGAGTCAGTAAAACTTTTAGTGATCAAGTCATTCTCGATCAAATTGACTTGACCATTTATCGAGGGGAGGCACTTGTAATTATTGGACCTTCAGGAACTGGTAAATCAACAATTTTGAGGCTTATAGCTGGATTAATCTCGATAGATGCCGGAGAAGTTTATATCAAAGGAAAACTACGCAAAGGACTGATCGATGATGGCAATAAACCCATGAGAATTGCTCTCGTTTTTCAGCAAGCAGCCCTTTTTGACTCTCTCAATGTTGATGAAAATGTAGGATTTTTCCTTTACGAACATTCTAAACTCCCTCGTCAAAAAATTCGTCAATTAGTTGAAGAAAAATTAGCGATGGTGGGGTTACAGGGAATAGCTACTCGATACCCTTCTCAACTTTCTGGAGGAATGCGTAAGCGAGTTAGTTTTGCTAGGGCTTTGATTGCCGATCCTGATAATCCAGTTGATAACCCTGAAATTGTTCTCTATGATGAGCCAACAGCAGGATTAGACCCGATTTCCTCCACTATTATTGAAGATTTAGTACGCCGTCTTCAAAAAAGCTCTGGGGGATGTGATACGTATGTTATGGTCAGTCACCAAAATAGTACTATTCGTCGGACTGCTGATCGCGTAATTTTTCTCTATGGGGGTAAAATCCAATGGGAAGGTGCAGTTGACGAGATCGATAGTAATGATAACCCTCTGATGCGACAATTTTTCAGTGCTAGTGTTCAAGGCCCAATTCGAGTCATCGATTAAGCTATATAGGAGGAAATTTATTCAATGAAACATATCTAAGTAATTGTCCTTCATATTCTTAGACAAAGTGAGGAGAAACCATGCTACGAATGCGAACCATTCAAGAAGGCTCTGTGGGCTTATTTGCTCTCTTGGGACTAGTTTTATTTGGAGGACTGGTAATCTGGTTACGCGGGGGAGTCTTAGGTAAAAAAAGCTATCAAATTCAGGCTACTTTCAAAGATGTAAGTAGTCTACAAATTGGGGCTCCTGTGCGTTATCGAGGGGTGGCAGTGGGAAAAATTGCTGGACTTCAACCTAGAAGCAATGGAGTCAAGGTATTGCTTGAACTTTCTTCTACTGACTTACGGATTCCCAAAAACTCTAAAATACAGATTAACCGCTATGGACTGATTGGAGAAGCTTCAGTCGATATTACTCCATCGATAAACTTGTCTGAACAAGCCTTAGCTATTGACCCCACCAGTGCTGAATGTCTCGATAAAAGTTTGATTATTTGTGACAGTGATGAGATGACAGGAGAAACCGGTTCTCAATTATTAGAAGCGTTAACTAAACTTAGTAACGCTTATAGTGATCCCAAATTTGTCAAAAATCTCAGTAATGCTTTTGCTAGTGTTTCCGTTGCTGGGAGCAAAGTTGCTAAATTAACCGATGAAATAAGTCTTTTTTCTAAAACTGCTCGTCAAGAAGTTGGAGGTACTTCTGAGGCTATTGGAAAGATTAATCAGGCAGCTCGGGATGCCTCTCAATTAATGCGTACTGTTAATACAGTAGTTGATGAAAACCGTAATGATCTCAATCGAGTGATTAATAATATGGCAAACTTAGTGGCTAATCTAGATGGATTAGTAGCAGAAAGTAGGGAAAATGTTATTCACACGTTAAATAGTTTGGAAAAAACTAGTGATCAAGTGCGGACTATTGCCATTGATCTAGGAAAAACCGTTAATCAAGTAAACCAAGGACTAGATTCGATAGATACCCAACAAATTGCCAGAGATTTAGAATTTTTAATGGCCAATGCGGCTGAAATGTCAGAAAATTTACGAGATGTCTCAAAATCGATTAGTGATCCTCAAGTTATTTTAACTGTTCAAAAAACCCTGGATTCAGCACGAGTTACTTTTGAAAATGCCCAAAAAATTACCTCAGATGTAGAAGAACTTACCGGAGATTCTACCTTGAGAAATAATGTGCGTAAGTTAGTAAATGGATTGAGTAACTTGGTTTCTTTTACTAATCAATTTGAACAACAACTTTATACTGCTCAACTAATGGAGTCAGTAACAGCACAGTTAGAATATAACATGGATGTGCAAAGGAGTTTAGCTGATTCAAATATTCCTAATCAAGAAAAAAGTTTTTTCCCTAAAAAACCTATTTCTAAAGTTTTTCTTGTGTCTCCTGCTACAACATCACTTAAACAATTAAATAATCCTCTTGAGATAGTTGCTCCTGTGAATAATTCAAAAAAAATTCAAGAAGAATAAACTTTAAATATCAAGTTAAATTTGAGGCTTAATAATTATGTTAGATAGTTCTAATAAACTTAGATAACTGTCTGTTTAATTATTCCTGGAACCCTAACTAATCTCCATATTCATTGTTAGAATAAATAATGGAGCACCCTAAGGACAGTAATAATGGACTTGGATTTCGATTACTGTTGAAATGACAGAAAATTAGGTAGATAAGATTGAAAAGCGCTATCTAACTCCTTAGTTTCTCAAGGAGATTACTATCAATTTACCTTTTTTTTAACCATACTTTGGAAAACCTATCGCAATATTGCCCTTATAATGAGAGTTGGTTAACCTTAGTAGAACTTGTTATTATCTTGAGAGGAGTTACCAAAAAACAGTGTTTGTTCTCAATGGCTACGAATATTTACTTGGATTTTTACTTGCATCTAGTTTGGTCCCCATTCTTGCCCTCACCGCCTCAAAACTTTTACGTCCCAGTAGAGGGGGACCCGAAAGAGTTACCACCTATGAGTCGGGAATGGAACCTATTGGCGGTGCTTGGATTCAATTCAACATTCGCTATTACATGTTCGCGTTGGTGTTTGTCGTATTCGACGTAGAAACTGTTTTTTTGTATCCCTGGGCAGTAGCGTTTAATCAATTAGGACTGTTAGCTTTTGTGGAAGCCCTGATTTTTATCGCGATTCTAGTAATCGCCCTAGTTTATGCCTGGCGTAAAAGTGCACTCGAATGGTCCTAGCATCAGCGATCAATTGGGAATTGTTCATTGTTCATTGATAATTATCAAACCATGAGTCCTAATATTACCCTCGATTTAGCTGCCATTGAGCAGCAACAAAAAGAAAAAATTCTCAATCCTATTGCTCGCAGTCAAGTTACTCAAGACCTCTCAGAAAATATCATCCTTACTACCGTAGATGATTTACATAACTGGGCGCGTTTGTCAAGTATTTGGCCCCTATTGTACGGAACAGCCTGCTGTTTCATTGAATTTGCTGCTTTACTTGGCTCTCGCTTTGATTTTGATCGTTTTGGACTAGTTCCTCGTTGTAGTCCTAGACAAGCAGATTTAATTATTACCGCTGGAACCGTCACAATGAAAATGGCTCCGGCATTGGTGCGTCTCTATGAAGAAATGCCTGATCCTAAATATGTAATTGCTATGGGTGCTTGTACCATTACAGGAGGAATGTTCAGCAGTGATTCTACAACAGCCGTGAGAGGAGTTGATAAGTTAATTCCTGTAGACGTATACATTCCAGGCTGTCCTCCTCGTCCAGAAGCGATTTTTGATGCAATTATCAAACTTCGTAAAAAAATCTCTAACGAAACCATTCAAGAACGAGCAACGCTAATGGAGCAGACTCACCGTTACTATAGTACAACCCACAATATGAAAGTGGTTGACCCAATTTTAACGGGTAAATATCTACAAACTGAGAATCGTCAGGCTCCCCCCAAAGAATTAACTGATGCGATCGGTATGCCTGTTCCCCCCGCTTTAGCGTTCGAGAAACAAAAGAAGGAAATTGAACATGGTTGAAGAAGATAAGCCAGATAATACCCCTGAAGCTGAAAAAACAGCTGTTGTTAAAACTGGTCTAGTTTCCAGTTGGTTAATGGAAAACGGCTTTAAACATGAAGCCCTTGAGCCAGATCATCTAGGTGTAGAACTGATTAAAGTGGAATCAAAATTCTTAATTCCTCTAGCTACTGCGCTCTATGCCTACGGATTTAATTATCTTCAATGTCAAGGAGCGTTTGATTTAGGGGCAGGGAGAGAGTTAGTAAGTTTCTATCATCTCATTAAGGTTGCTGATAATAGTGATCGCCCTGAAGAGATTCGGATTAAAGTTTTTTTACCTAGGGATAATCCCCGTGTTCCTTCAGTTTACTGGATCTGGAAAGCCTCAGATTGGCAGGAACGGGAAAGTTATGATATGTATGGCATTATTTATGAAGGACATCCTGACCTGAAACGGATTTTAATGCCTGAAGATTGGGTGGGTTGGCCATTACGAAAGGATTACGTTTCCCCAGACTTTTACGAGTTACAAGACGCTTATTAAAGTCTCATTAACAGATTATTAATCCCTTCTGTTTTGTTCAGTTTATCTAACAATCAGAGGGGTTATTTGTGAAAATTTTAACTCTTTATATCAAAATTAATGTTCTTTATTAACTAAATAGATACAAGAAAAATCTAAAAATAGAGGATAAACTTATGAGCTTTCTCGTGAATAACACCTAACATCTCACTATAAAAGGTATTTATAATGTTTAATTTTCCCAGAACCTGTCCTATCCTATTCAAAATAACAGCTATTTCAATTTATTTTTAATTTAAACTTATATCTTATTAATGTTTCCATGGTAAATAAAATACATAAAAAAATATTTAATTTAACAATTAATTCTCAAGGAGTTGAGAGCATTATTGCTGAACTTTAATTCGAATAAAGGCTATAAATTTTCTTTTAGTCTTAGTTCCTTATTTTTCAGCATTGCAAATACTGTAGAGTAAAGAAAAATACCAATATCAACCAAGTAAAAGTGCCAAAAATAAGCGCTACGAGACAATTTTCTTATTTAAGCCAATCATAAACTGAAGGCATTTTTGGGGCCCAATTATCCATTTCAAGTAATTTTTTAATGGTACAATCAAGAAAATTTTCACAAACAATAACTTGTTTAAGATTTAAGGATAAACCTATGTACCAAGTCATAATTTTACAAAGCCGAAGAAAAGAAAGTAAATTTATCAATAAGAAAAGGTTGTCTTTCTAGACAACCTATAGATTTAAACATTTAGTTTTGTAAACTAAAGTAAGTCTTAAAGAAGAAGATTTATTTTCAGTATAATTTTCGTTCACTTCTATCGTAATTTTATTAACAGTTGAGTTGAGGTGCAAACAGCAATATGTTGCTTATCGATTTCTTCATCATTCTCCTTATTGATACTTAAACGTTCACAGAGAATAGTATCTGAGAAAATGGCACTTGCCATTATTGCGGTATGAATTTATAATAATGCTTGAGCCACAGATTTAGACATCAGCTGTTGTCCAGGAAAGACAACTCTCTCAAAATACCAATTTGGAACATTTGCAATCCGAACAACTTGAATTTGACTTGTTGCGTTTACATAGCAACAAAGGATAATTCTCTTTTGTACAGTTGGAAGGTAATTGAGGATCTGATCCAGAGTAATAGTAATTGAGGCAATGTGAAATCCAATTTTTCATTTCTTCTCTACCCTAACATTCAGCTATCTCAACCGACTTTGATTAATATTACATTCAATATTTTTATCTTACAAACCAGGACACATTTAAAGAAGTAATGTACTTCCAACTTAGACAAAATTCAAAGGAAATCTTTTTTAATTGTTCGTTAAAATTATTAATTTTTGTTAATTTAAATATTTTGTTTAAGATTAGCTAAGTTAAATTCACACTCTTTATTCTTAGATTTAAATTCACCCTTGCTATCTACTCATAATCTCGTTAAAGTTAAAGATATATTAGAAAGTTATCACCTCTCTTAAAAAGTTTATTAGATACTGCAGTGATTCTAGGATTGTCTATTATTGCCTAGCCTAAACTGTTCTTAATCCCTAATTTGCGAGTAAATAACTCTGCCAAACTAATGTTTAGGACGGATTTTACAATGACACAGCGTATTCTCTATGTTCGTCTTCCCTGTAATCCCATTTTTCCTATTGGCGTTGTCTATTTATCTGATCATGTTCACAAGTTTTTTCCTGAAATTAAGCAAAAAATTCTTGATTTTGGAACAATTCCACCATTAGAATTCAAAAAAACTTTATATAATTGTATCGATGAGTTTAAACCAACTTTGCTAGTGTTTTCTTGGCGAGATATCCAAATTTATGCACCCGTTGGTGGTAGAGCAGGTAATCCCCTACAAAATGCTTTTGAGTTTTATTACGCTAAAAACCCTCTACTTTGTTTACGAGGAGCATTAGGTGGCTTAAAAGTAACTATGGCTTATTACGGTGAAATATGGCGAAATATAGGAATGATTCAGAGTGGACTTAAACGGGCAAAACAATATCATCCAGAAGTACGTTTAGTTGTAGGAGGCGGTGCAATCAGTGTGTTTTATGAGCAGTTAAAATCCAATCTTCCCAAGGGAACTATTGTTTCAGTGGGTGAGGGAGAAACTTTACTTCAAAAACTGTTGCAAGGGAAAGATTTTTCGCAGGAGCGTTGTTATGTTGTGGGAGAGAATGCTCCCCGTAAAAAATTAATCCATGAACCACCAACACCTATTGAAAAAACTGCTTGTAATTACCAATATATTCAGAGTATTTGGCCTGAATTTAACTATTATCTTCAAGAAAATGATTTTTACATTGGAGTACAAACTAAGCGAGGTTGTCCCCATAACTGTTGCTATTGTATCTATACAGTAGTAGAAGGAAAACAAGTTAGAATAAACCCCGTTGATGAAGTAGTCAAGGAAATACGCCAACTTTATGATCGAGGAATTCGTAATTTCTGGTTTACTGATGCCCAGTTTATTCCTGCTCGTAAATTTATTAAAAATACCGAAGAATTATTACAAGAAATTCTTAATTCTGGGATGAAAGACATTCATTGGGCAGCTTATATTCGAGCAGACAATTTAACTCCAAAATTGTGCGATTTGATGGCTAAAACAGGGATGAATTATTTTGAAATTGGTATTACTAGTGGATCACAAAAATTAGTTCGTAAGATGCGAATGGGCTATAAGTTGCGGACAGTTTTACAAAATTGTCGCGATCTTAAAAGGGCAGGATTTAATAGTATAGTATCAGTTAATTATTCTTTCAATGTAATTGATGAAACCTTTGACACCATTCGAGAAACTATCGCTTATCATCGAGAATTAGAAAATATTTTTGGAGTTGATAAGGTAGAACCTGCTATTTTCTTTATTGGGTTACAACCCCATACTCATCTCGAAGAATATGCTTTGGAAAATAATATTCTTAAACCTGGATATAATCCTATGAGTTTGATGCCTTGGACAGCTAAGAAATTACTTTGGAATCCTGAACCTTTGGGATCATTTTTCGGAGAGGTTTGCTTAAAAGCATGGAAAGAAAATTCTAACAATTTTGGAAAGGAAGTTATGAAAATTCTAGAACAAAAGTTAGGAAAAGCTGATTTAGAAGAGTCCTTAACTGCCCCTCTTGAAAAGTAGAAAAAATATTTAACAGTAGCTTAGTTTATAACTTAATATAGAGAAAATACTTCAACCTTTACCAATTGTTGTTAACAGTAGCATAGATTAAATAGCTAAAATCTTATTAAAATCAGTATTATACTTTTTATATAGTGATATATCATTTTTATGAGCTTGTCATCATTTAAATGAATAACTATCTTTTAGAGTGGATAAACAGACATAGTCTAGGGTAAAAATATTAAAAATTCATATTCTTTTACACTTATCTCAAGATAATTTATTTTTTGATGATTCCCTAATTACTAAGATAATTTTCTAGTTATTAGGTTTAATCGGATTATTTTTTGTCATTACTTTGATGATTATATATGATATTTTGAGTATAAATAATTATACTTTTGTTTCTGTAAAGATAACTGTATTTTGTGAGTTTAAATAAAAACTAGTATGATTCCTTGACTTTATTAGATAAATATTTTTAAAAAAGTCTTTTCTTAAGTTTAGATATTATTTAATAGGGGTAATAACAAGTAAATCAATAATATTAATTATAGTAAATCTATATTTTAACAAAAATATATAGACATAACATTTAACTATTAATAATAGGCTTATCAAAATCTATTAAGCTTGAGATGATATTAGATGTTAAACTCAGTCTAATGAATGAGATTCTAAATTTAGAAAACCTTAGCATTACTTATCATCAGATTTAAGATGGGATAGAAATTATTTTATTCGTCAAAAAAATAGATTCAATAGATACAAATTTTGATTATGATTAAATAATCAAAAAACTTCATCAAAATAATAAATTAACTATCGTATATTTACTGAAGAAAAAGCAAGCGATGTATCTCAATTTTATATAAAAACGAGTTTCTAGAAGAATTAAATTTTTCAATAAAACCCGAATATAAAATAAAATATTTAAGATAAAAATTGTTTAAAACTTTTTAGAATAGTGATGTCAATAATGTATTTAAAATGGATAAAGTAAGTGAACAAAAAATAAAAAAATACTCGCAAGTTAGATAAAATATTACAGATTTAAAAACCTCAGATATTAAAAATACTGACATTGAGTGAAATTGCTGTGATAATAAATTCAATATCTATACTTTCCTAAAAAATCACATAAATTTCACTCATTATTATTAATTAAATTCTCAATTCCTTCTTTTATATAGCTAAAAATATTGCAATAATTTAGCATAACTTATTTCATTTTACTAATTGTTTTGAAATACTCATTTACCTAAGGCTCACCTATTAAGGTTCATAATCTGTTTACTGGCTCTAATTTTTAAGAGTCAGGCAGCAAACATTTGCTGATAACTTATGAATAAATTTTTTTATTTTTGCCATGAAATTAGCTGTCATTATCTTCTATCAATAAGACTTTTTTTTAGATATATCTACATCTTTAGCTAAATGTTAATCAATTAAATTTATAAATTTTGTATTTACTCTTAGAATTTAATTCCATAAGATTTGTTTTATTCGTGGCTTGACATATCCATAAATATATGGGAATTTATAGCCCTAGACTACCATAGCAGTTTATCTTTCTCCAATGTGACTCCAAACTTTTCTTCTGATTGTTTTGAATTCTACTCCAGGTTCATCAAAAAATAATATATCTATATTTACTTATGGATATTGTTTTAGGTTGTTAACTTATAAATAGAAATTTTAAATAAATTTCCTTTTTTTAAAAGGGTTTCTATTTTGACGTTTTAGTCTCAGACTCTGAGAAGAATATCTAAGCTTTCCTTAAGTGATTCTATTCTTTTTAGGTTTAAACTTTTTAAACACAATTTGTTTTTATCTAGCGAACTGCTTTCAATTTGATTTATATTTTTTCATATACTGATTTTATAGTGGTTTTTATTTAGTAAATTCAAGTTAATAAATAAAAAAATCTTAGTTTCACTAAAAAGTGAAGTCGTACTACATAGATATTTCTGCTAAAGTTATAAAAACTAACAATAAGACTAACCAATCAACTCCAACACTAGCAGAATATTTTTAAGTCAGTAATAGTTCAGTAAATCTTCTTCTTAGATATTAGGAGGTAATAAACAGTATAAATCTATTACCTTATAGCCGGCTAAAATTTCCTTTCGTTGAAATAAAACAATTTATAGAACAAGATAACGATGTTATTTTGTGAGAACCAAGTATTCACCTGTACAAAAAATAGGTATTGCAATTAGCATTTCTGTCATATGTCGTTGATAGGTGTCAAACGTCGAGATGGGGATATTTAGATAACACTTGGACAACTTAAACTTTCATACCTAGTCTTTATTGACAGAAAAACCTAAGGTTTAGTTAGCTATTATTCGTCAGTGCACCAGAGCAACTAAAGAGAAAAAAGCTTATAGAAAATAATTAAATATATCGAATAAAAAATATTACGTTAATTGGAGCACTTGCTAAACTGGGTTTTTTCACTTTTTTACTTTTGAACGATGGAAAAAAAAGAAATTTTTTTTACTAATGAAATAAAAGTACTGATATTGTAATTGTGTCCGGGTGATTATTTTGTTATCAACAATTTACCGGCTCATAAAGTAAAAAAAAGTTAGAGACATGATTCAATTTATAGAAATACAAGTCTAATTTTTACCCTCTTATTCTTTAATTTTTAATTCTATTAAAAACTGCTGGTCAAAAATAAAAAAATATTTGATAACTATAAAATTATAGAGTTCTCAATAGGGCTGTCAATAATTAGTTTTAATTGGTAAGGTAATTTTTAACGTTGTTTATCAGTTAATAAAAGTATTTTTCCTCATCTTTATCTTTCTTTTTAATTATTTCCTTTAAACTTTTAATCTATTTTTCTAGCAATTCACTTTATTTCTTTGGAATTTTCTTTCTATTAAGAACAGTTTATTCTTACAGCAAATGCGTCATTTATGATAGTTAACTTTTGAGATATTCTTGAGGATAAATATTATCTTCTTAATCCTACATGATTTTGCTTTTTTAGGTGTTTATTATTTAGCTAAAGTTGACTAGAATAAAAAGATGAATAAATTTTTTATAGATCATTTGTATCTAAATTTGGTTTCTCTTAATTATAAGTTGGTTGTTGCTACTAAATTTAGTATTATTCAAAGAGAATAAAGTTTGTATGTAGTGCTAATTCTTTTGCAGAAAGAAGTAATCATAAGGACCATAGAAAAAATGATATTACTAGGTTTCTTAAAAATACACCGATTACAAAAGTAATTTAGAACTATGTCTTGAGGAAGATTAAGACTGGGTATACAGTCCCATTCAAATTAGCTAACTGATGTAACAACGCTTGTTTATTACAACTGATTACTAATTAACTTAGTAAGAGTCTTTTCTCTATTGATAGGTAGGAATCAATTTTTTATATAAATATTTTTTATACATAATTTTCGATAATTATTGAAAGTTAATATATTGGTTAAAACAGATTGCAGACTAAATTAACTTTATTAAAAACCAAATCAAGATAGAAAAATTACTTTACCGTCTAGCTAAGAAACAAGTTTTTTGATAATTTCTACTTTTTAAAAAACTTGTTTCTTAAAAAGATGTTTAACTTTCAGTCACAAGTTCAGGGTATAAACCTAATTCTTTAGATAACTGACGGGCAAGAAAAATCAAGAACTTTGCTCCATCTTGATTTCCTTCATGAGCTTGTGCAGTAGCAACTTCCATTAGTGTTTGAACAAAATCTGCATCAATTAAACTCTTGTTAGCATCTAACACGTCCGGTTCTTGTCCATTGGGACAACCGACTAAATCCTCAATTAGTTGAAAATATTGCTGGCGACGAGATTCTGTCATAGGAATGGTTCTCCTTCGGTAAATATTCTGGGTTAAACTTAACTTACTTAATAGTCGTCTTCGTCAAGGGATTTGCTTAAAACTTCAAACACTGTTGCAGCACAAGATTCTCTATTTTTATCAATTTCTTTCACCCTTTTAGTTATCAGTTTGGCTTCTTCAAGTTGCCCAAGTTTAGCAAGAATAAACCCTTGCGCCGCATAGGCATTTATATACAGTCGGATAGATGAATCATACTGACGATTGACTAATATGGGCTTTAGTTGTTCCCATTGTAGCGGAAGATTTTCTGTCTCTTCGATAATTTTTAAGATTTTCTTTGCAATCTCGAGAGCAATTTCGGATTTTCTTTTATAAAAGAAGAAACGATAAGCTCCTGTTAAAACATCAAGGTTATTTTCAGCCTTCTTTAGAGCTTCATGTATATATTGCTCTGCTAATATTGTATTTTCCCAATTGTTAGAGGCTAAAATCAATAAAGTTTTTACATCTTCCGATACGTTGTACCAGGATAGTTGATCTTGAGTTACTACCATAATGCATCCTGAAATTCTATTATTATCTTAACATTTATACCAAAAATAAGTATCAAAATCTCTACTTTAGAGACCGCTTATAATGTACATCTTAAAAGTATTATAGGGTATGTTATGCTATTTCAATAAAAAGATTTTAGCCATTATATATAAAATAGAAAATAGGAGTCTTAGTTTTATATTTTAGATAGAGAAGTTAGACTAGTTTAAAATGAATTTAGCACAAATACTTATGGTTAAAATAGATAAAAACCAGGAAACGGATTGAGATAATCTTCTTTTTAAGTCAAAAAAGTGTATAAAGTCCAAAAATATAAAATCTTTTTAAAAAGTTTAACTGTTAATATCTTGCTGTCATAGTTGATTAAATTTATTTTTGTTTGATTAAATTATCTATCAGATAAAAGGAAAGAATTAGATGCAGGTCATACAATATTATATATGGTTATAACTGCTAATTTTGTCTTTTTTAGAGTATTAAATTTTAACAAAGTGGGTAAAATAAAAAGATAATACTTTCATTCCATCTTAATTCTAAAAATTTTTTTATTTTTACTAGTTAAATGCAAATTTAAAAAACATTAATTTAAATATCAACAAGGTTTTAAAATGTTAACAACGTATTAAAATAATTAAAATAGATAAGATTATTAACTATGATAAGTATTTATTTGAATGATTACATTAATTATTCAAATAAGTGTAAAAATATATTACATCATCAATCTAGAGCTAAAATTAACTATATCTTAATATAAGAAGACTTAGTAATACTGTAAAAGCTTAGCTATAAAAATATGGTTGTTAATAAATATAGCCTCAGTCATAAAATACCTAAATACGAATCAATACATTATAAGTGCAAGTATAAAAAAAATACATTATTAAGACATAATATATCTTTATTTATAAGTAAATTATTATGCAGTAAAAATTCATAATAAATCTAAAAAATAATAGCTAATAATAATATTGTTATCTCCAAAAATAAATTAAATAAAAAAGTAGAAAAGATAATAATAAGTTTTTTTATAAAAATAAAGTATAAAGTACAAATAATAATATTTTTAATTTTTAAAAATCAAATATAGCCAATAGTATTTATCAAAAAAACTATTGGCTATATACTCTGTTATCATAAATAATTCGATTATTTTAATTATTTTTCACTAGAAAAACCTATTTTTTAAAGAGTTAACAACTTTCTTTAAAAAATAAAAAAACGATAATGTAGATCTATATAAAAATCGCAATATACTGATTTATACCTTGTTAGAATTGGGAGTTAGTATATTTTATTGCCTCGGTTATTGCTTAATTAAAGTAAGATACTTTGTGTCTATTTAAAATATTTTTCCAACTCCATTTTCTCATATAGAGTGGCTTGTATCGGATCTAGATTAGATAAATATTGATCCACCTGACTAAAATTACCTTTTAATAAACAAGGTCATTATTTTTCCTCATTATTCATGAATTTGTACCATAACTTCTAAATTAGAAACTAAATTTATCAGTATCTTGGTTTGCTACTACTTTAGTGTCAAAATTTTTTAATTAAATGAACGATTATTTTCTTAAATAAGAAACTTGTGGGGCTTTCTATTGATAAAATGAACCAATTTTAGAAAGTTGAAGAGCAAATTACCTAATCCATTGAGTAATTATGTCCTAAATGTTTTGAATTCAGATTATCTGATCTAAACTGAGACACTGACAATCTCAGGCAGAAATTAGGGTTGCGCCCTAGGCGCAACCCTAACTTTTTAGGCGGGAGCATGAACATAGCAATTTTTAGGACATATGCGAGCACAAGCTTCACAACCAATGCAATTGTCCTTATTAGCAATTGTCATAACTTGACGTTCGATATCGTCGTCATCTTCATCTTCGTCAACAAAATCTCCGTCTTCATTAACCCCCATTAAGGCTAATACTTTCTGCCCACAGACTTTGAAACAACGTCCACAACCGAGACAAGTATCTTTATTGATAGAGTCAACAAATTTGGGAATCCATTCAAGTCCACCAAAAGTTAAAGCAGTTGTAGTTGTCATGTGTGTTCTCCTTTTTAAGATAATTTTTGCTTTGAGTGATCCTCGCTAGTTAATCGTAAAAGTTCACTAGGCGAGTATTCAAGGGTATGATATCCACTTGAATTCTGTAATAGCAGCAGACGCTGCGGATGAAGCTGAACCCGCCAAGGAAAAGGGCGATCTTTGAGTTGCTGCCATTTATCCTTCAACACCTCCACTTGTAAGTGGTAATCGTAGGGACTGGTAGGAGCGCAATTCAGCTTTAAATAAAGAGTCATCCGATGTGGTGTTTCACTAATGGTGGTTAACCAACAGGGGAAAACATTAATGTCGTGAAGGGAAGAAAATCTTTCAATATCGGGAAAAGTCAGTTGATGAGCGCGAATTCCGACATGGACTAAATTCGGGGCAATGATATCAAATACCTCGAGGGTGCATCCCCAGTCAATGGCTGTAATTTTGCATTGGGAAACTTGTCTAATACGTGAGAAATTCTTACAGCCAGTCATTTGAGCCACTCTAAAGCTTTGGGGATATTCGAAAATCTCTTGTTTGGGTCCTTGAGCAATAATTTTTCCTCCTTCGAGAATCAAAAGATTAGGACAAACTCGATATGCTTCCTCTAGGTTATGAGTAACAAATAAGGTAACACCTGGATAACGAATCAAACTAGTCCTGAGGAGTTTTTCTAGTTGATCTCGTAAGTAGGTGTCGAGAGCAGAAAATGGTTCATCAAGTAGCAATATTTCTGGTTCGCTGGCTAAGGCACGGGCTAGGGCAATTCTTTGTTGTTGTCCTCCTGAAAGTTCTGTTGGATAGCGACTACCTAACGCATCCAATTGAACACTGTTCAAATGCCTTTTAAGCCTAGCGCGAGTGGCACTTATTGAGAGTCCTTTAGGTAAACCAAAAGCAATATTCTGAGCAACTGTGAGGTGGGGAAACAAGGCATAATTTTGGAACAGATAACCCACGCGACGCTCATGAATGGGTATATTAATCCCCTGACGAGAATCAAATAAAATTCGGCCATTTAGAATAATCCGACCGTGATCAGGAGTCTCTAATCCTGTGATACAGCGTAAAATCATGCTTTTTCCTGCCCCAGAAGCCCCTAATAACCCCAAAGGAAGTCCATCGGTATGAAAAGATACATCTAACAAAAATCCAGGTAATTGCTTCTGAATGTCAACAATTAGCTTAATTTGCGCTTTTGGAACCGGATAATCAGTAGTGTCCCAGGTCAAACCTAATGCATGAGGATCAAGGTTTTCTCTTAACAAGTTGGATTGTTTTAAAGAGGTTACTCCTTTACTTTTTCGGTTAGGCTGCTCATCAGACCAATAATTAACAATACTCATGATGCTCAGGGACAACACTAAGATGATCCCAACCCAAGCTAATGCTTGATCCATTGCTCCACTTTCGGCAGCAAAAAAGATGGCAATGGGAATTGTCTGGGTTTTCCCTGGAATACTACCAGCCAACATTAAGGTTGCCCCAAATTCCCCCAACGCTCTGGCAAAAGACAACAAAAATCCAGCTATAAGACCAGGTTTCGCTAGAGGTAGTAATATTTGCCAGAAAACTCGTTCTTCCGATGCTCCTAGAGTTCTAGCACTAGCTAACAAATTGGTGTCAATTTGTCTGAAGGACCCCAACATGGTTTTATACATTAATGGAAAGGCAACAACAACTGAGGCGATAACAGTAGCATACCAGGTGAAAATAACACTGATATTGAATAGAGCTAACAACCGTCCAATTGGTCCCTGCTTGCCTAACAAGAGTAATAAGACAAACCCCATTACCGTGGGGGGCAGTACCAAAGGAGCAGTTAGTAACCCATCAATTAAACTTTTCCCTACTCCCCGATATTTGAACATCCAACGGGCTGTGGTTACACCGCAAAAGGAGGCAATTAGTGTTGCTGTTAAGGCTGTTTTTAAGGAAATCCATACTGGAGAGAGGTCAAGATGCATCATTATTTCTGCCTTTTACTTTTTACCCGTGGTTGATCATTGCCCATCCTATAATTAATAGAGGTACTTAATTGTCTTCTACCGAGTTCGTCTTACGTAAATGGCACGGGCTAAGGTACGATCAATAGCAATTCGCATTTCTCCAACTTTAATAACATATGAAGGAAATCGCTGTTCTAAGGTAATTTTAAGTCCAGGCATAATACCCATTGCGATCAGTTTTCGCAATAGATTCTCATCATTCTTTCTGAATTGAGTAATAATCCCCGTATCCTTTTCTTTGAGAAGATTTAGAGCTAAAGACTCAACAGTGAAACTTTGGGCAAACATTTTAGAACGTGACCTCCAGAATAGATAAGAGTTGATTGAGTAAATACCCCATTAAAAAGGCAAGTACAATAATAAAACTTGTCATAGCTAGAGTTATTTTGAGTCCGTGTTGTTTTAAAATTAATTGGAATTGAGTCAGACAAGGAATAAATAGAGTTAAGGTAACTGCCGCTACGATCAATTGACGACCCATTAAAATACCTGAGCGATGAAGGTCAAACATAGCTGCAGCCCCATAGTCTCGACGAAAAAATCCGTAAAGAAAAATGCTGGAGGTTGAGGGAGGAAGTCCTAACCAAATCATAATTGGTTCTAACTCCTTGAGTAATATTTCAAAGAGTCCAGACAGTTTTCCTAGCCAAATTAATATTGATACTAAAATAGATATGTGAATAATTTCCTTTAAATACCATAGAGTTCTTCCATAAGTTTTGCTTAAAATAGACTGAACCCTAGGCATCCTTAATGGGGGAATTTCTAGATAAAAACAGGCACTATCGCCAGGTAGTATCTTGGCAGTTAATAACCCTACAATAACAAAGATAAAACTCATCGTTCCCACCCAAATAGTTAGAGCAGCAGGACTTTGAGACAGTAATCCCAAAATAACTCCTAATTGAGGCGAACAGGGAACAACTAAGGCTAATAATAGGGTAGCAATCACCCTTTCCCGTTTACTTTCTAGGGTACGGGTAACCAGAGTAGCCATTGTTCCACATCCTAATCCTAAAACTAGGGGAGTAATAGAACGTCCTGATAAACCTAAAGCTTTTAACAAGCGATCAGCTAATAGAGAAAGTCGAGGTAAGTAGCCACTATCTTCCAGTAGAGAAAACATCAAAAAGAAAGTACTGACAATAGGGAAAATAATAGCGATAACATATCTTAATCCTAATGTAATAATACCATGTTCATTAGCAATCAAATTTTGCAAAATTGTCCAGGGTAAAAGAGTAGCAGTTATCTGATTAACCAGAGGGTTAATAGTTTTGGCAAAAAAAACTTCGAGATTACTTACCAATACTCCTACGCCAAAGTTACCAATAAATTGATATATTCCAAAATAAAAAATGATGATTGCTAAGGGAAAGCCCGTAATGGGATTCACAGTCAGCTGATGAAAAAATTCCTCACTTTCCTGGGATTTTTTCTTTATATTAACCACGGATGATTCTGCTATTTTCCTAGATAATTGATGGCGACTTTTTGCAACTACCAACACCAGAGGATCACTAAACTGAGATCTAACATAATCAATAACAGTTTTAATTTCTGAAAAACGGGGCTCTAGTTTTTTGGCTTTTTCCCAAAAAACGGGATCTCCTTGAATAAGTAATAGGGCTAAACTGCGCTTCGCAATTGGATATTTACACGAACTAGAATACTTTTGATGACCTTGTGTCAGCAAGGATTCAATTCTTGTCAGCCCTTCTTCAATAGCTGTAGGATAGCGCAGGAGTGGTGACATAATTACCGACCTTGGCTTTTAACGTTTCAATGCCTCTTTTTTGGTAGGCTGATAGGGTGACAACGGGGATACCGAGAGAGGCTTCTAATTGTTTTTCATTGACCCAAATTCCTAATTTTTCAGCTTCATCAAGCATATTAACTGCTAATAAAACCGGGAGTTGAATTTCCATGAGTTGAAATGTCAAGGCTAACATTCGACTGAGATGTTTAGCATCAATAACATGAATAACTAAATCAATCGATTCTGTTAATAGAAAATCTCGAGAACACTGTTCTTCTTCTGTCATGGGAATCAAAGAATACATCCCGGGAGTATCAATGATAGACACTGTTTGTCCAGCAATAACTGCCTGCCCTTTAAAAATTTCAACGGTTGTCCCAGGATAGTTGGAAACAGTTGTGTAACTATCTGTCAACAGGTTAAATAGAAGACTCTTTCCCACATTAGGAGAACCGACTAAAGCAATAGTAGCTCGAGTAGGGATTAAAGGGTTAGAGTATTTCTTGAACTGATTTATTGTCCAAAAACGATCCCAGATAGCTGTCAATTTACCTGGGGATATTTGGCAAAAATCCCGACAGTGATTGCACGCCATTTTCTATATCTAACTGAAGCCTATTCTCAGGATAGTTAATTTTTGTTTTGTAAACAGTCAATTGAGATACACAATACTCAACCAATCTTTTGAAGAGGAAATCATAGCTAAATAAAATCTGTTTTTATAGATGTTAAAATAATAATTGTACATACAACTTATGCCAATTTAAAAATTAGATCAAGAAAAAGTAGTCAGTACTTACTCAAACTACAGGATCTTACAGCATCACTATATTGGATTGGCAAGACTAATTAATATACTTTAGTTAATTAACTTAACGGATTTATCTCCAACTAGAATTAGTTTTCTACAATATGACCAGGTTTAAAAAACCAAATAATCCAAATACTTAGTATTAATTTAAAAATAGCTGAAGTCATCATGAACAATAAAAATATAGCCAAACTTCCTGCCATAATCGCTGCTAGTTTATGAATTTCGTCTTGAACTTTTATTCTAATCCAACTAGCAGTAATCCCGACAATAAACAATAAACAATAAACAATAACCATAATTTCTATTCACCTCAATCAATACCATAATTCTAATTCAATCTAATCTATTCTGAGGCTCAATATTAGTGGCAATCCAATATAATTCTAACCAGAGTTTAGGGTTCTTCTTTTTAAGATTAGACATGGGGTCCCTTACAATTCTTGTTGCATTTAGACAAACAACTTCAACTAATCCTAAATTTTCGGCAAGTTCTTTTAACTCTTTTTGATATGAAAGAATATTCTTCCCTGTTCTTGCAGAATAATAAATGGCAAGATAATGATAAAATTTCTCTTGTCTTTTCGCCCAACTATCAACAACGGTTAAATAACAACCACTCAATAGGTAGGAAATATGAGGATAATACTTATTAACAAGAGAAATATATTCTTCAAGTAATTTCTCACGAATCACTGCTGCAATCCCTCCACTTTAAACTATGAGATAGGTCAGAAAATAGAGAAGCTTTAATGCAATGGTTTTTGATTTTAGTGCATTTGTTAAAAAACACACCCTTATGACTGATACAATCCTTTAGAGGGTATTCAGAAAATTGGAAAGCTACCTCATTAATAGGACAGTTTTCGCTGATTTTTGGACAAAATTTAGGCTTGAGGCAAGACAGTTTAACAGTTTTGTTATTTTTGCGGGATAATTCTAATTCTCGTCCAAAAAGAAACTCACTATAGTCGGCTACATTATCCAGACCCAACAAATTGAGCAAAATCTCTCCCATCATCCAAAATGTTGTTTTGAAGACAAATGTTTTCCATTTGAGCATAACCGAACCTCAGTAAAAATTCGTGCATCGTGTCCATAATACATGACTCATAAAAAAGGAAGGATAGAAGGGGGAAAAAGTCGCATAATTCTAAGAATAAACTACGACTTCAACAGCAGATGATAAGAATAAAACTAGAAAAGATGATAACTTACCCTAAGTAAGGTTCCTGATGAGTTTTAATCGTACAATCAGAGCGAGGATAAGCTACACAAAGAAGCACCCATCCTTTCTCAATTTGTTCATCATCCAAAAAGCTTTGATCTTCTTGGTCAATTTCTCCCTCTACCATTCTGCCAACACAGCTAGAACAAGCTCCTGAGCGGCAAGAAGAAGGTAACTCTATGTCGTTTTCTTCAGCAAAATCTAAAATATACTGATCTTCTGGGACTTCTAAAGTTACGTCTATTTCCGCAAATTCTTCTTTCTTGCCCGTCTCTTGATTTTTTCTTTTGGCAACTTTCATGAGACGAACTTTGTAAGCAGTGGTCATGTGTGTTCTCCTTTAAGGACAATAATTGGAAACTTAAATTAGCTACAAGGGGTGGTTTTACTACTACAATCTCTTGATGAGAAAGACTTGCCACACCCACAGGTATCTCCAGCATTAGGATTAGTAAAAGTAAATCCGCTTTGGGTTAAACTGTCTACAAAATCGATTACCACCCCTTTGAGAAGAGGGAAACTTTGGGAATCAATATAAATAGGAACATTCTCCTGCTCAAAAAACATATCTTGAGCGTCTGGCTGTTTCACTAAATTGAGGGTGTATTCATAACCACCACAGCCGCCATTTTTAATCCCAACACGAATCCCGGTTACTTTAGCTCCTTTCCCTTCTAAGAAGGTACGAAGTCTAAAAGCTGCTTTTTCAGTTAAACTAACTGTCATAATTGATCTCCACGTTTCAGTTGATAGTTAATAGTTATAGTTGTCGACTGTAAAGCTGTATTCTTTACTTACTATTCACTACCTATGTGTGTTTTGGGCGATTGTCCTAGTTGAGTTTTTCAGTTCAAATCACCACAAACCGGACAGTCAGGATCATGATAAGGACGACGTTTAGCAAAGGTGGTACTCGCCAAATCCATGGTTAATAATTGTCCTGTCAATGGCTGTCCTAACCCCGTAATTAATTTCACAGCTTCTAAGGCGGCTAAACAAGCTAGGGTTCCTGAAACAGCTCCTAACACCCCAAATCCCCAACGGTCCCAGGTAGGTTTCTCAGGGAAAATACAGGACAAACAGGGGGTCTTCCCAGGAATAACCGTAGTCAAGTAGGCTTCCATCTCACTCATAGCCGCTTCCACCATTGGAATTTTCTGCCGCACACAGGCGGCATTTAGGGTTTCACGTTCGTTAAAGTCAAAGGCACAATCGAGGGCAATGTCTGCTTGTTGCATTAGGTTATGGACATTCTCTGTGGTTACAAATTCGGGTATAGCCTCAATTTCTACATCAGGATTGATTGCTAAAAGAGTTTTTTGGGCTTTGAATACCCTCGGTTTTCCCACCCAATCATCGGTCATTAAAATCTGACGATTTAGGTCTTCTCGGCGAAGATTGCCCCCTCGAACTAGAACTAACTTGCCTATTCCCGCAACAGCTAAGTAAAGGGCGACAGTTCCACCGAGCCCTCCTACCCCTGTAACAACAGCAGTAGTGGATTTTAGTTTTTTCTGTCCTTTTTCACCAAAGCCGTCTAATTGCATTTGACGAGAATAGCGTTCTAATTCAATGGGGGTCAGTTTCATAATGTTTCTTAATCCTCAGTTTCTTGATCTAAATCGTCGAGTAAAACGTAGTTTTTAGGGGCATCTTTAAAGACCTTAAATAGCTTAGTTTTCAGAGGACTAGAAGTTTTGAATAACTCATAAGCTTCTTGAAAAGCTTCACCATACTTAGCTAATTTTTTCGATTCACTGATATCAGGAAACGCCTTATCAACGGCGGCAATAAGAATGGAAAACTGCTTCAAAATATGAAGCCGATTAACATTTACAAAACTGGGGTCATATTCAATTTCAAAAAATTTCAAAAAGTCTTCTGCATTCGTTAATTTAGAAAACTGTTCGTAGGTCTTTTCCACACCGGACATTTTAGAGTTCCTCCCAACTTTTGAGTTGTTTTTTTAGTTGATCTAGTTCAAAATAAATATCGTAAGTTTTCTGAGCCATCTCTAGCAAGGTTTTGTAATTTATCGGTAAGCCTTCCGCTAGATCGTGCAAATCCATTTTTTGTTGACCCGATTTGGAATTAAGTCGTTTGATGGATTTCTTGAGAGCTTCTATATCTTCTAGTGTCGGTTTAGTGGTAGTTGTTTCTTCCATTTTCACTCAACTCTTCTTTGACAAACCGTTAGTAATGAACAATTCTCACTTAATTATTGTTCAGAAAAATTAAAACAGCTATTTCTGATAAAGATTTCCAAAAATCTCTTGGTTTAAGAGAATAAATCTTGATAGATTTTAGCCATTAAAACCTTGCAACTTCAGGAAAACGCTGCACAACTTCGATCCCTGACTGAGTAATTTTTTCTCCTTGGGCTGCTAACCTTTCTAAGGAGTCAAATCCAAAACGATGAGCATCTCTTAAAGTCTGACAAACCGTTATTAAACGACCGCTCCAAACCAAAGCCCAACCAAATCCCTCATTATTTAGATCGACTATTACCTGACATAACTGAGCTGTTTCTTTTTCAATTAAACTGGCAACAGCACGATAGAAACAAAGAATCCTTAATTCAGTAGCTGGATCGATATCTCCCTCTAGAGAAATATCCCGTTTTTGTTTCTTATTAATCACATAAGGTCCGAGGACTAATTCATTAGTCCAACTTTTATAAACCCCATATTGATCGTAGGACCGAATTTGTTGAGCAACCTCTTGTAAGAAGGGACTATCTGAAACCAAAAGCGTTGACTGTTCTGAATTAGTTTTAGTGGTCATAGTAGCTCTCCGATGTTAATTAACGATTAACAATTGAATGAACTCAAAACTATTAACTATTAATTACAATTCCCTCTTCGTCTTCATCTTCTAAGTTAAAAGGTTTAGACTCTTGTTGAAGAACTTTGCGTAACCAGGGAGGAGGATTTCCCTTTAAGGTTTTGACTAATTCTGTTAGCAATTCCTCAATAGTTTCTGACTCACTCCTGGCTTTAACTGGGGTAACATTGCTGCGAATCAATCGAGCTGCTGCACTACCACCAATAGCCGCAACATAGATAATAGTACATCCTTTTATGGCTTCAAGTTTCGGGGTTATTTTATCCTCATTTCCATCTTCTTGTAAGTCTCCTGAAAATTCTAAAGTTTTGTCAAAACTGAACCCTTCAGGTGTAACGTCATAAACGTCAATTTCCTTCGCCCAACCAAAATGGGCATTGATATGAACCCTATCACTGGTAGTAAATGCAACTTTCATGGTAGTCCTCCTCTTAGAACTGAAATAAAATAAATTATTTGAAAAGCCATTAATCAAAGAGATTAATTATGACTCAAGACTGATAGATAATGAGGGGTGTTAGCTTCTTCATTTAACAAAATATTGCCAACATCGAACAGAAACCGCATTGTTCCACGGTATCCAACTAAACACCGTTGACCATTACCTAATTGATCAAAGACTGGATATCCCATACGATATAAGGGAGTATTTAAGCGTTCCGCTAAAGCAGTTCCATGGGAATTGGTAATAATTAAATCCGATTCAACTGCCAAATCCTCTAAGTCTTCTAAGTCACCAATGGTAACAGTACCGATAGGTAAATCTTCCAAAATTGAGGACTTAGTGGTAGTAACTGCCGCGTAAACCTTAGCACCCATATCATTAAGTAACCAAGCAGTTTGATAGAGTAAATCTGGTTCAAGAGCTAAAGCTATCTTTTTACCTCCAAAATAAAAATGGGTATCGAGGATAGTATCTTGAAGTTGACAGCGTTGGCGTTGAAATAACGCAGGGATATTAGGAATAATGGGGAAATGGTGGTCGCAGCGAGAAGTAACAATTTGAGACAAACGCCACAAGAAGCTATCAACCGCTTCTAGACCAGCTAAGCGAGGGAAGACTTCATACTTTGTACCGAAACGTTCCTCTAATATTTTAGCTGCTCCGCGCATACTTTCCCCAACTGCTAGGGTAAAACTTGAACGAGGCAATGATCTTAACTGAGCAACTGTTGTTCCCCCTCCAGTGATAGTTTGGTATCCATCTTCAAGATGTCCATCAAGAGATCTCGATAAATCGGGAATAGCTAAAGGGGTCAAGCCAAATGCTTCAACAATTTCCTTGATTTCTTCCATATCTCCTGGAGAGACAAAAGAACCAGGCAAAATATTAACCTGAGGTTGGGGATAGACTACCGAACTGATAGAAGATTTTCCAGGGAAGGAATTGTAATCTAAGGTGACAATCTGCTCTACCGCAGAGGCAAAACCATCTTGTAAAGAGCCGTTATAATCCGGGGTAGAAACATAAACGATAGGCAAATTGTTCAGTTCTGGGTGACGTTCCCGAATAGTTTTGAGAATGCGTTTCATATCATCCCCACGCGTCTCTGTTAGCCCCGTGGTGAGCAACCCAATAATATCAGGGTTATTGTTCTCAACAATGGTTAAAATTGCCTGTTCAACGTTTTCCTCGCCTCCTAAGATAGTCGTTACCTCCGTCATAGCGGTGGTTGATAAGGGAATAGCTTCACGGAAATGACGTACTAGGACAACCTTGGCAAACGCGGCACAGCCTTGAGCCCCGTGAAACAAAGGCATCATTCCCTTTAATCCCAAAAATGCTAAGGAAGCGCCCAATGGTTGACTCATTTTGAGGGGATTGACAGACAGAGATTTGTTGGCATTAACAACAGTGGTCATTTTAGTTAAAAGTTAAGCATGTGATAGTTAAGCGTTGATGGTTAGTAGTTACTAGCTGGTTGGAGAACTTTCCTCTTTACTATTCCCTATTCCGCTTCGAGATTGAGTAGTCCTTCGTGTTCCTGCTGCCAAATTTCCCAAGGAGCCGGTTTACGAACCTGTTGCCAAATAGGACTGTGCACTGCTTCGTCTAATTCCCTAGCCATTTCAATCATTCCTACATAGCCCGCATAAGGATGATGACGTTCTTGGTTAATATCTAAAAAAGGTATCCTCGCTTTGAGTGCAGTATATTGATTTCGACCCCCTGCTACCAATAAATCTGCATTCGTTTGTTCTATAACCTGTAATAGCTCCGTTGCATTACCATCTTGAAGCATAATACCGTCTTTGCCTAAAAGTTGCCTAATTTTTGCTTTATCTTCCTCTGTACTCTTCTTAGTGCTGGTTGCCACTACTTCTATTCCTAAATCTTGTGCTGCAGAGACAATAGACCAACTTTTGACTCCTCCAGTGTAGAGAACCATTCGCTTACCCTTAAGGCGATTACGATAAGGGACTAATGCTTTATCTAACTGCTCAGTTTCAGTTTTAATCAATTCTTCAACCCGTTCTTGCAAAGCAAGATTGCCCAATTTTGCGGCGATATTGCGTAAACAACGATTCATGTCTACAATGCCGTAAAATGACTCCTCAATATAAGGAATGTTGTAACGTTCCTCCATTGCTGTCGCCATGTTAATTAAAGCTTTGGAGCAAATCATTACATTGAGTTTGGCGCGATGGGAATAACACACTTCTTCATAACGTGCATCCCCTGTGATTTTTGCCATCACTCGAATACCGACTTTCTCAAATAGAGGCAAAACACCCCACATTTCCCCGGCAACGTTATATTCCCCAATCAAATTGATATCATAATCAGTAGTATATTCTGGCTCACGGGTTCCGACAACGTATTGCAACAATGCGTCTCCGCCGAGACGATTTCCTAGGTTTTTACTACCCACAAAACCAGGGGAATGAACAGGAATAACAGGGGTTTTATACTTAGCCGTAGCGGCTTTACAAACTGCATCCAAATCATCCCCAATTAAAGCAGTAACACAAGTAGAATAGACAAAAACAGCTGCTGGATTATAGCGTTTTACCAATCGAGCGATCGCCTTATAAAGCTTTTTTTCGCCCCCAAAAATAACATCATTTTCTGATATATCCGTGGTAAATCCCATTTTATAGGTCATCGGTCCACTGCTGAGACTGCCGCGACTATTCCAGCTATTACCCGAACAAGCGATAGAACCGTGAACCAAATGAGCCGCATCTGTGATAGGAACTAAAGCGATAGACGCTCCGTCAAAGGCACAACCTCCCTGAGCCGCCCCAGGTTTAGCTTGTTGTTTACAGGATTTGTTTTTTACTGGACCTTCCTTGTTATGGTTATGTTCGCAACCAGGTTGGGTAAGTAGTTCCGAGATTTTGCCTTTCGTAAGTTTCATGTTAATTGCCGCCTATTCTTGTTACCAATGACTAGTCTTAGTATAAGAGTGGGTGAGTGGATGAGTATGAAATCGAGCTACTGCCTTTTGCTTTCTTACCAAAAAACACCTTTATCTGCATCTTCAGCATAGACATCGGTAAGATAGGTGAGAGCTCCGATGTATAAGTCACAAATTCTATCTCTATTTAGGTTTGAGTTTCTACAACAAAAGAATATAAGTAAGTCAGAATATGTCTAAATACAAAAATATCCCGGTCAAAGGAACAGGTATAGGGAACCAACCCATAGATAGCATGAGTGATTTTAGCCTGTTTGACTTCGTAGAGAAAGAACCGAACTCAAAATTTGCTAAAAGTTTAAGAAATAATAATTTCAAGTTACCGTAATTTTTTTACCATATCTATCTGAAAAAGGAAGGAGAGAGGGAGAGGGATTCCTCCCTTAATCTTCCTAGATCTCTCTTCTTTTCAGACTTTTATGTAATTAACGAACTAAATCGAAAGAAATATCCGTTACAGAAGGAGTGTCAGTCTTACGATCTAACGCTTCAAGAAGCCCATTAGCAATCCAGTTAAGTAGGTTGATAGCACCTTCATACCCAATGGTGGAATAGCGATGTAAATGGTGGCGATCAAAAATAGGATATCCTATACGGATTAAAGGAATCTTGGTATCACGCTCAAGATACTTGGCGTAAGAATTACCAATTAAGAAATCAACAGGTTCAGTGAACAGTAAAGAACGAAGATGCCATAAGTCCTTACCAGCCCAAACAGTAGCTTGTTGTCCGAAGGGATTAGATTTTAGAAGAGCTTTAGCGTCAGCTTCAAATTCCTTAGTACTATTATGAACCAAAACATGAACAGGTTCGATACCCATTTCTAACATGAACTGTAACAAGCCCATCACTAGGTCGGGATCTCCGTAAACTGCAGCACGCTTACCGTGTACCCAAGCTTGGGTATCAGTCATTGCGTCAACTGCACGTCCACGAGCAATTTCAAGTTCTTTGGGGATAGGATTTCCGGTAAGTTCTGATAAGCCCATCAAGAACTTATCAGTACCTTTAACACCCCAAGGAAGATATTTAAAGCACTTTTGCTGCCACTCTTTTTCAATATACTCAGCAGTCTTAGTAGTGGTATAAGTTTGAAGAAGAACAGTTGCTTCAGCATTAATGGATTCAGCAGCAACATCTAAAGGTGTTCCTTCTTGGTACATTTTGAACTCCCCTAAGTTGGGAGAATCAAGGTACATTTCGGTGTCACCTAGAATAGTAGCATTTATCCCCATGGCAGCCGTCAAGCTTTTGAGTTGACGAAGATTTCCCATGTAGGTCTCAAACCCAGGAATGAAGTTTATGGTTCCGTTGGTAGTTCCTTTTTTCTTGCCTTTAGTTAAGGTGGACAGGATAGCTTTCATCATGCTGTCATAACCGGTGATGTGGGAACCCACAAAACTGGGAGTATGAGCGTAAGGCACGGGAAAATCTTGAGGGATAGAACCATCCTGACGAGCAGTTTCGACAAATGCACCCAAGTCATCACCAATTACTTCTGCCATACAAGTAGTACAGACAGCAATCATTTTGGGCTTATAAAGGGTGTAAGCGTTCAGTAAACCCTCAATCATGTTTTTCAATCCACCGAAAACAGCAGCGTTTTCAGTCATGGAAGAAGAAACAGCACTAACAGGCTCCTTAAAGTGACGAGTTAAGTGGGTACGGAAATAAGCCACACACCCCTGAGAACCATGAACGAAAGGAAGAGTTCCTTCAAAACCGACGGCGGCTAATAAAGCACCAATAGGTTGACAAGCCTTAGCGGGGTTTACCGTTAGAGCTTCACGGGCAAAGTTTTTTTCGCGGTATTCCCAAGTTTTTGTCCACTCAGCAATTTCTTGAACTTTTTCCGCAGAAGGCATTCCTTCAAACTGTTTCTTATTTTCAAACAGTTCTTTGTACTCAGGCTGGTGGAATAGATCAACGTGATCTTTAATGTTATCTACATTCTGAGCCATTTTGTTTGGTAACTCCTGATATGGGTAGGGTTGAATATCGATATATGGGTAGGGTTGAATATCGATCAATTGGCACACTTTACAAAGAGAGGGGGCGTTGGAGAGGTATGGAAGAAAATATCCCTACTCTCTCGTCTTTTTTTTAGTCCCCCATGCCTTCTTTCGTGTCTCTTTTTATCTCTTTATTTATTCCAAGGGGTGCCAACTAATCCCCAAGTAGGACTGTTAAGGGCTAAGTCCATGTCACGGGCGAAGATAGCAAAACCATCATAACCGTGGTAAGGTCCTGAGTAATCCCAAGAGTGCATTTGACGGAAGGGAAGAGCCATCTTTTGGAAGACGTACTTCTCTTTGACTCCAGAAGCTACTAAATCAGGCTTAAGTTTTTTGACGAATTCTTCGAATTCATAAGCGGTCGCATCATCATAGATGAGGGTCGCATCATCAACATACTCAGTTGTACGTTTGTAGTCATCACCATGGGCAAACTCATACCCAGTTCCGATCATCTTCATACCTAAGTCTTGAAAAGCGGGAACAACGTGACGAGGGCGTAGTCCACCAACCATCATCATGACAGTTTTACCTTCTAAACGAGGACGGTACTTTGCCAGGACGTCATCACACTGTTTTTGATACTTTTTGATCACTTCTTCAGCTTTCGCTCGAATAGTATCATCAAAACGTTCAGCAATGGTGCGTAAAGATTCAGCAATCTTGGTAGGTCCAAAGAAATTATACTCTAACCAGGGAATACCGTATTTTTCTTCCATATGACGACTGATGTAGTTCATGGAACGGTAGCAGTGGATGAGATTCAACTTAACGTTGGGAGTGGCTTTCATTTCAGTGAAAGTACCATCACCAGACCACTGAGCCACAACGCGAAGTCCGATTTCTTCAAGAAGAATACGGCTAGACCAAGCATCTCCACCAATGTTGTAGTCACCAATGATGGCAACGTCATAAGGAGTACTTTCAAATCCTGATTCTGCGTTCTCTTTGTCCGCCGCGGGGAAAACCCAGTCACGGATCATGTCGTTAGCGATGTGGTGTCCTAAGGATTGAGAAACTCCACGGAATCCTTCACAACGAACAGGAACAACCGATTTTCCGATTTCTTTACTCTTAGCACGAGCAACAGATTCAATGTCATCTCCGATTAATCCAACGGGACATTCTGACTGAACAGAAATACCACCATTGAGGGGAAATAACTCTTCTATTTCATCAACGATTTTACTGAGCTTTTTGTCTCCACCAAAAACGATATCCCGTTCTTGGAAATCGGAGGTAAAGTTCATGGTGCCGAAGGTATCGACTCCAGTAGTTCCAATATAGTAGTTACGACGACCAGACCAGGAATAGTAACCACAACCAACGGGACCATGGGAGATGTGGATCATATCCTTAATAGGACCCCAAACCACCCCTTTTGATCCAGCGTAAGCACACCCACGAGTGGTCATTACACCGGGTAGGGATTGTTTGTTGGACTTGACTCCACAATCATCTTTACCTTCTTCGTAGACGTTGAGGTGCTTCTCACGTTTTTTAGCGGTTTTCTCAGGGTATGTCGATAAGACATCCTTAATAAGCTTCTTATTCTCTTCTACTGTTGCCATGATGTTCCTCTGTAGAGTAGTAAAGTATTAGAAATTATCGAAAAAAGAGGGAAGGCAAAAGGATTAATTGTGAATTAATAGTTAATAGTTGTTCCCCTGATTACTATTTTCTATCTACTTTTGCCTTGGTGTTCCTCTATTCCAACTAAGCGAAACTAAGCTTGGGTTACTTTTTGGTCAGCTTGAATAGCTTTCTGATACTCCTCATCACCACCAAGAATACCGAAGTCAACCAATAAGGTTTCGAGTTCTTCCATGGAGATAGGAGTAGGAATTACCAAGTTTTTGTTATTCTCGATTTTTCTAGCTAGTTGACGGTATTCATCAGCCTGAGGGTGATCAGGTGAGTATTCGATAACAGTCATACGACGTAATTCAGCTTCTTGTACTTGCTTAGAACGAGGTACAAAGTGAATCATTTGAGTGCCAAGACGACGAGCCAATTCTTCAATCAACTCAGCTTCACAGTTAACGTTACGACTGTTACAGATTAAACCGCCTAAACGAACTCCACCGGTGTGAGCATATTTAAGAATCCCACGAGCGATGTTGTTAGCAGCATACATCGCCATCATTTCCCCAGAAGTAACGATGTAGATTTCTTGTGCTTTTCCTTCACGGATAGGCATAGCGAAACCACCACAAACAACGTCTCCTAATACGTCATAGGATACGAAGTCTAGATTTTCATAAGCACCTTCTTCTTCAAGAAAGTTGATAGCAGTGATGATCCCACGACCAGCACATCCAACTCCAGGCTCAGGACCACCAGACTCAACACATTTGATTCCTTTGTATCCTTCAAGCAATACTTCTTCAAGTTCGATATCTTCAACGGTTCCCCGTTCTGCTGCTAAGTGAAGAATAGTGGTTTGTGCTTTGGTGTGTAACATCAAACGGGTAGAATCTGCTTTGGGGTCACAACCAACAATCATAATACGGTTGTTTTCGCCGAGTGCAGCTAGGGTATTTTGAGAAGTAGTAGACTTACCGATACCGCCTTTTCCGTAAAATGCAATTTGACGCATTGTTGACTCTCGCTTGTTAGACAATAAGTGTGTACACTAGGGAAGTTTTGACCGTTTCTGACGTAAAAATGGGTCGCCAACTGATCGTTAGCTGCGGGATGTCCCATCGAACCCTTAATCTTTACGTCAGGGCTGGGATTTCTTCCACTATAGAAGCTAACTCTTGGTTAAGAAAAGCTTCCCCCGAGAAGAGCAAAAGCTATAAAACTTCACTCACGGGGTGACGTTGTAGAGATTTAAACCAAACCTAACCATGGCTGTGTCATGAGCAAGTAGATAAACAACACTCGTTCGTGACCATCCTTGATGGTCGGCTATTTCTAAACGTCCGGCGCGAGAAGCGATGCCTATGGTGGAGATCGCTCTCGACCTTTTTGAATTAATGACATGGGCTTTTTTTGGGGTAGTTGATAATAAATAAATCGTTGATAGTTTATTCTATGTTGTTATACAGAAACGACGACTAATTCTGGAAAGATATGATATTTGGACTCAATTGTATTTTTGGGGTGGCTGCACTGCTCGCACGAGAACCACAGGCTTCTTTGAGAGTGACTTTGACTAACTCTAGATCAAATAAGTCTATAAATTAAGTCTACATCCCCTCCATCTTGTGCTAAGGCTGGCTTAACTTCTTCTTCAAGAGTCTTTTTAATAAAGGTGATTTTTTGCAGATTTGTTAAAAATGTGGTATGGGCAATTTTGGACTTAGATATTGCAACTTCTATTGCTTCTACTGCTATGGTTTGTTCTTGCACAATTTCAGCTTCAGCTAAAATGTCATCTGTAATAGCCTCCCCCGACTTTTTCTTCGTAATCGTTCCCTGATTTCGAGGATTGTGAAAGAATTCCATGACTTTGTCCGTGTAGTCCAACATTGTCTTTTCCTGCGTAAATCGTTGATATTTGTTGATAATAATTTTGTTTAGTGAATATCCACTACTTAGTTAAGGCTGTCTGTTTTCGTTCGACAAGCAAACTGGCATCATCGCTAGTCCACGAAGACAAGGCACGGAGGCGATCAATATTTTCTGGCAGTACTTTAAGTACCTTCTGTATTTGATCATGAGTGGTAAAACGAGACAAACTAAAGCGAATGGAGCCGTGAAGCAACGTATGGGGAACTCCCATTGCTCGCAATACATGAGACGGTTCTAAGGACCCGGAGGTACAAGCAGAACCAGAGGAGGCATAAATTCCATGTTGATTTAGGGATAAGAGAATAGCTTCTCCTTCAACGAATTTAAAGCCAATATTTGAGGTGTTGGGAAGCCTTTGCACTGCATGACCATTAAGCACGGTATCAGGAATGGTTGTCAGTATAGTTTGTTCTAAATAATCTCGTAATTCTTTCTCCCCGCTTCCCATAAGATGAGACTCAGCTAACTCAGCCGCTTTTCCTAGGGCGATAATACCAGGAACATTTTCAGTTCCTCCACGACGGCCTCTTTCCTGCTGCCCACCAATCAGTAAAGGGTGAAATCTTGTGCCACGACGCACATATAGAGCACCAATTCCTTTGGGAGCATGAATTTTATGACCAGAAAGAGTCAACATATCAATGCTGCTTTTACACATATTGAGGGGAATTTTTCCTACTGCCTGCACCGCATCAACATGAAATATTGCTCCGTATTTTTTGGACAGTTGCCCAATGTGTTCTATGGGAAAAATAACGCCAGTTTCATTATTAGCATACATCAGTGTGACTAACGCTGTGTTTTTGGTTAGAGATGCCTCAAACTCTGAAATATCTAACTGCCCTTGATTATCAACCGATAGATAAGTAACAGTATAGTCTTTACGTTCCAAACTTTTGCAAAGATTAAGAACTGCCGGATGTTCAACCCTACTAGTAATAATGTGACGTTTGTTGGGTTGAGCGAGAAGAGCAGCATGAATGGCGGCATTATCTCCTTCAGTCCCACAACTAGTAAAAACGATCTCAGAAGGTTCCGCACCTAACAAAGAAGCAACTTGTTCTCTACCGGTTTTAACTGCAAGCCCTACCTGCCTACCAAAGGTGTGCATACTAGAGGGGTTACCATAATAGAGGGTTAAATAGGGCAGCATAGCTGCAAGAACTTCTTCGTCAACTTGTGTAGTAGCGTTATTGTCAAGATATACACAGTCTTTCATCGCAAGGTACCCATAAATAAATTCTGTGTTCGAGCAACTAGCAGTTAAGTCGAGGACAGGAAGCAGACGTTAAAATCTCAGTTAAATCTTAATTACGCCTTGGAATAAAGAGTTTGAATAGACATTGACCTTATTTGGTCTTGAGCCATTTTAATGAAGTTTGGTAACGACTGAAGCAATCCTTCCAGTAATTCAGCATAAGCATACTAAAAGTTTCTATAGTAGCCTCGATAATAGCCACAAGTGGTAGAGTCAATGAGCAAGATACTTTTGTCGGAGAAGATAGCATTAGTTGGACATCTAACACTATAACGATGACAGATAACACATCCAGATATTTATGTTATAGCATAACTCATGACACTACCCTTGTTTTATTTAGTTTTACCGGGTGTTGCCTAAGTTGGGTAAACAGCTATAATCTCGTGAAAATCCCGCACAGGGGGGAATATTGTAGTCATCGACGCAACTATAGCAGGTATTTGGAGCGTCATTATCGAATTGATGACCTGAAGTTACCGAGAAAACGCTAGAAGCTTCCACAGGAGTGCTCTTCATAGAATTCATCATTTACTACAACACTCCCATTAATTCTTTAGACTTCATAAACTGCTCATAGAAATCTAGGGCTACTTTGTCGATAACATCGTAAGCTTCAAAAGGTTCTAACCCAGCCTTACGCAACTCTTTTTGAGGACAAAGACCAATCTTGGAAGCGAGCACTCCTTTGCAATCAGCAATAGCTTTGATGATATGTTCAAGAGTCGCTTCCTCTCCGTATCCAGCTTGACAATAATGGTCTACTTTGCGATGGGCTACGAATTTAACATCTGCACCATCAACTTCAAATATCTGAAATTCTTTAGCGTGACCAAAGTGTTGGTTTACTAATCGATTCCCTTTTGTTGCTACTGCTACAAGAATCTTAGGACCTTTTTTGAGTGTTTTAGCAGCTTTAGAGGCTTTTACTTCGGCGGTGAATTTTTCGATACCTTCGTGGACTTTCTGGCGGGCAGCTAAATCATATTCAGGCTTCATCTCGAGAAATTTATCTTTGGTGAATTCCTGAGAACGGTCTTCCCCTAAGAGTCCTACTGCATCTGCCCGACATTGACGACAGTGACGCATCATTCTCATGTTGCCAGAACAACTATCTTGAACTGCTTTAAGTTCTTTGGGACTAGGACCGCGTTGTCCGGTCAAACCAAAGTGGGTACCATGTTCAGGCGCACTTATTAAAGGCATAATATTATGAATAAATGCACCTTTAGAACGAATAACTTTGTTAACTTCTGCCAGGTGTTGGTCGTTAACTCCAGGAATCATAACCGAGTTAACTTTGCAAAGGATGTCTGCCTCTCTAAGGGCCTCTAGAGCCTCCATCTGTTTCTCGTGGAGAATTCTGACTCCTTCAATTCCCTTATAACGTTTGCGATTGTAACGCACCCAAGGATAGATTTTTTCTCCAATCTCGGGATCAATCATATTAATAGTTAGGGTAACATGATCGATTTTCAATTCTTTGATTTTATCAATATACTCTGTCAACATCAAGCCGTTGCTTGACAAACATAATTTAATATCGGGGGCTTGCTCAGCTACTAGTTCAAAGGTACGGAAAGTATGTTTAGGATTCGCCAAGGGGTCGCCGGGACCTGCAATACCCAGTACTGTCATTTGAGGAATCTTTCCAGCAATGACTAGAGCCTTGTGGGCGGCTTCTTCGGGGATTAGAACTTCACTAACTACTCCCGGACGGCTTTCGTTGGCGCAATCGTACTTGCGATTACAATAGTTACATTGAATGTTGCAAGCAGGGGCAACTGCCACGTGTAATCTTGCATAGTGATGGTGTGCGTCCTCACTATAGCAAGGGTGTTTAGCAATCCGTTCCTGAATGTTTTTAGGAACAACCTGAGAAGTAGAGGAGTCACAGCCACAAGGCCCAGAAGCTCTTGTGGTAGACAGGGTTGCTGTTTTGGTTGCCGATGAGTCAGAGTTAGTTAAACCAGTTGATTGTAACATCGAATTCCGTGGAGTAAGGGGTGGCTAAAAAATGACTTAAGAACATTTCTAAGAACATTTGGTGATTCAGTCACTTGCTGGAACTTATCACGACGATAGTCAAAAACGATGAATTTTCGTCCTTGGCATCTATGCAAGTTATACCACTTCCTCTAGCAGTTCTTGATGCAGATGTCCGAGTTGGGATTTATTAAATTTATCACAAAGTACTCAAATACTGAAGCTCTCTCTACACACCAGGTTAGTACTTTTTGTGTTTTTTTTGGGGGTTATGGTCCTAGTATTTTTAGTATTGCGTATAGGTATTTTTTTTTGGGGATACGAGCATTTATGCACTCAATGCAAAATCATTACCGGAGAAGGAGCTAGTAGTGTTTTGGGACAATTAAATTCTCCGTAATTTTTTTATGTTTTTGCACTCAAGTACCTTCTATCGAAAACAAAAGATAGTAAACTCTTTAGCAAAAATTAATATATTTTCTCTGCTTTGCTATTTTCTTCGTATGTTTAGGTCTTCTCCTATTTTTTCTTCACTCCTCTATTACAAAAGACTGGATGGAGTAAGCGTTATAAAGCTTTTCCAGTGTTATCACGGAATTCGATTCTGTATCTAAAGTAACACTTTTTTAAGGTAAAGCTGACATCAACTCATGTCTATCCTAACTTTTGTACATCAAAATCCTTAAATCCCTTATGAAATAAGGGATTTAACTGTTAACTAACGATCAATTATTGAGTTCTTTAGATGAGGTCTTGAAATTTTCTTTCTATAGAGTTTAAATCCTTACTCTGATTGATGTTTAGATTGAGTACATAAATGCTTTAACCCATATCTATAAATACATGAACAGTGTACCAAAAATAGTAGTACCCTATACTCAAAAAAAAAATAATAATGATGCAAATACTTATAATATAAAGGTTTTAAAACTTTGAGTACACAAATAATCAATGTTGATTAGATTGATTTACCCAGATTGTATTGGAGGGTTCAGGGTAACTTGGTATAAGCATAACAACTAGGTCTATATAGAATCACGGAATTCAATGTTTGGATCCATACCGCTTAGAGACAGCCGTTCTGAAAGTCGAGATAATTCTCTAAATGTCTCGGTAACGACTTTGTCGACAGCTTCCCACCCGACTCAACTACCTTTGAAGGTTCTTTGGGAAGATTTTCAAATAATTTTTGCCCGTGATCCAGCTGCCCGCAACTGGCTGGAAGTGCTATATTGTTATCCAGGGTTGCACGCCCTAGTCTTACATCGTATTTCCCATTGGCTGTGGCATTATGGAGTGCCCTTTTTACCACGCTTTTTATCCCATTTAGGGAGATTTTTTACAGGTATTGAAATTCATCCAGGGGCGACTCTCGGACAAGGAGTATTCATCGACCACGGCATGGGGGTGGTTATTGGGGAAACTGCTGTTGTTGGTGATTATTGTCTAATTTATCAAGATGTTACCCTCGGCGGGACGGGGAAAGAACTTGGTAAACGTCATCCTACTCTCGGCAATAACGTGGTAGTGGGTGCAGGAGCTAAAGTTTTAGGGAATATTATCATTGGTGATTATGTTCGTATCGGAGCTGGTTCAATTGTTTTAAGAGATGTTCCCAGTGACTGTACTGTAGTTGGTGTGCCGGGTCGTATTATTTCCCGCATTGGTCGTGACTGTCCCTTGGAACATAGCAAATTGCCGGATGTAGAAGCCCAAATTATTCGAAACTTGTTGGACCGAATTGAGCGATTGGAACAAAAGATACAAAACCTATCCTAACCCTATTCTACCATTATGATTAGATCATCTCATCCCGACGCGTTAATCAGCCAAGTTGCGCAAGTTTCTCGATGTGAACGCTGGCTACTCCATCGGCGCCTTGAAGAGCTAATGATCCCTTGTTGGTGTCCCGATGACGGATCTTTGTGGGTAGAAATTCAACACGGCATTGATGCCATTCTTTTGCGCAGCACTGTCTACCAAACGAATGCCTCCCGTAGAGAATTAGTGGAGTGGCTTAGTCGCTGCTGGGAAGCACCTGACACTCCTTCTGCTCAATTCTACAATAGTTGAGGATATTTTTTTCAACCTTGTCGCCTTTCCGTCTTGTTTTTTACGCCCTTAACTCGTTGAGACCTGGCTCCGCTGGCTGGCTGATTGTTGGATAACTAGTTGTTTTAGTGCTGTCATGGAAAACCATTCAATCTCTAACGAATTTACTCAATTTTTACAACAAGAACTATCTCTTTCCTCCGATGACCTGGCGGTTGCTATAAACAATCGCAGACAACCAGGAGATCCTATTCCTATGTTGCTATGGCAATATGGGTTGATTTCTAGAGGACAACTTCAAAGAATTTGGGATTGGCTTGATGCTCAGATTCAATTCCAGTTCCCTTGACTACCTACCATTGTAGCAAGTTCTTACCTATAGTTGTCGAGACATTAAGCCATGGATAAAACTTACATTAATGATACCACCCTCAGAGATGGAGAACAGGCAGCTGGTATTGTTTTCACTCCTGAAGAAAAAATATCTTTAGCTAGCTTGATGGATCTTATGGGTATTCCCGAATTGGAAGTAGGGATTCCGGCTATGGGAGGAAGTGAAGCGGAAGCTATTACGGCGATCACCCAGTTAGGTTTGAAGGCCGACTTATTAGGTTGGAATCGGGCAGTCCGCTCCGATGTGGAAGCTTCCCTTACTTGTGGACTCAAACGAGTTCATATCTCCGTTCCCGTGTCTGAGGTGCAAATTCAAACTAAGTTCAAGGGTGATCGCTTTCTAGTTTTTGCCTGTCTAGAGAACACCCTCAAATTTGCCCTGGATAATGGTCTGTTTGTTTCTGTAGGAGCAGAAGATTCCTCTAGAGCTTCAGAAGAATTTTTGCTAGAGATTGCCAGCGCTGCTCAGGAATGGGGAGCATCTCGTTTTCGATTTTGCGATACGGTAGGTATTCTCAATCCTGTCACCACTACCCAAAAAGTTGGAAACTTAGTCAAAGAGTTATCAATTCCTGTAGAGATACATACCCATAACGACTTTGGCTTGGCTACAGCTAATGCTTTAGCTGGACTCCAAGCGGGAGCTACTTCGGTAAATACTACCGTTAATGGGTTAGGAGAACGTGCAGGAAATGCGGCTTTAGAAGAGATAATTATGTCTCTAAAGTACCTCTATCAGGTAGATTTAGGCGTTAATACTTGTTATTTAAGGGAATTATCTCAGTTAGTCATTGCTGCCTCGGGTCACACTCTTCCTCCTTGGAAAGCTATAGTAGGAGATAATGCCTTTGCCCATGAATCAGGTATCCACGCCCACGGAGTTCTTGAAAATCCCCAAACCTATGAACCTTTTTCCCCAGAGGAGATCGGTTGGCAAAGACAATTGGTTGTAGGTAAACATTCTGGACGACATCTAGTTGCTAATTTGCTGAAACAACATGGCATTACTTTAGATCCTGAAGAAGCCCAATTTGTCTTAGATGCAGTGCGCAGTTTGTCAGTTCAGATGAAACGAAGTTTAACAGTAGATGAATTACTTAATTTAGTACCTAATAGGAGAATATCTCATGGGATTATATAATCCTGGCGAAATTGAATTAAATGATCCTCCAGTTTTTCAAATGGAGGAAAAAGTCCGTTTACGGAAAATGATTCGTAACGATGGAACATTTCCGGGTAAAGAACTTGGACAAACTTTAGCGAAAAAGGGTGATGTTGGTTATATAGTTAGTATTGGAACCTATCTACAGAGTTATTATATTTATGCAGTGCACTTTATTGATAGTGGTTTTGTTGTAGGGTGTCGCTACAAGGAATTAGAATCAGCTGAGGATCCTCAAACCCTCGAACGTCGTAAGGCGGAAATGAGTAGCTATTAACTAATACACCAAAAAAGTTGGAATTATAACCATTGATGAGATGAACTGTTATAATTCTGCCTTCTAGATTTGTATTGAGATTGTCATTCTTTGTTATCAGGAGTAATTTCATGAAAGTTATTTTAAGTCGTAATGATACGGGCAGTTTATCTGTCTACGTTCCTAAAAAGGACTTAGAGGAAGTAGTGGTTAACGAGACCCCCGCAGATGAGGGAAGAATTCTAACCTTAGCTAATGGTTGGGATTTAAAGTTTCCTACCTTAACCGATGATACTAAGTTACCTCAAACTATGGAAGCGACAAAGCTTTAATTACTGTTAGTTTTTGAAGAATAAAACGGAGTTAACTTCTTTAGAGAATGCGAAAAGTAAGGGGCAGGAGAAAGAAGTAAAAATGTCTGTTCTTCCCTCTTACCTCGTTGTTCTTTAATTATTTAGGATTTAGTCATGGATTCAGTGCATTACCAAACTTTACCATTTCGATTAGAGTGTCAATTCATTGGATTTGTCAACAAACCCAATGGCCGATTAAAGTCCCTGCGATCAATGCTCCATAGCAAAGAGTTACATATTAAATTGAATAAAGAATTACGGAGTTCTTTAGCGTATAGTTTAGTTGTTGGTGACTGGATTCAGGTTATAGGAATACAAAAATTTAAGGGCAATTTTACTGATTTTAAACTCAAAGCATTTCAAGTAAATCGATTGAGTTATAGCTTAGAGTGTAAAGATAATTTAAACCCAAATTATTCAGTAATTTTTCAAAATCTATCATCGAGTTGTCCAAAAAAAGGGAAAATACTTTTGTGTGATAAATCTGATTGTGCTAAAAATGGTAGTGAAGAACTTTATCAAGAACTCCAAAAAACTATCTGTCGTTTGGGGTTAGAAGATTCCGTAACTATCCAAAAAACAAGTTGCCAAAAACGCTGCAAAAAAGCGCCTAATATGATTTTAATGCCTGGGAAAGAAAAATACAGCAACCCCCAACCGCAGAGTATTGTAAGCCTTCTCCGTGATCATTATTTATCTCCTATGGACTAAGAAAAATGGCTAATGTTATTTTTTATGAAAAACCCGGTTGTATTAACAATACAAAGCAAAAAAAACTCCTCCAGAAGGCAGGTCATACCCTGGATGTTCATAACCTGTTAACAACCTCTTGGACTTTAGAAAGATTACGCCCGTTTTTTTGTAATCGACCTGTTCAAGAATGGTTTAACCCTACTGCACCTCGAATTAAGTCAGGGGAAATTGTTCCAAGACAATTAGACGAGAAAACAGCACTTGAATTAATGATAGCTGACCCTCTATTGATTCGTCGTCCTCTTATTCAAGTGGAAGAAGTTTTTCAGGTAGGATTTGATGTGGAACAAATCGACTCTTGGATTGGTTTAAATAGTTTAAGTCCAGAAATAGAGGATTTAGAAACTTGTCCTAATATTCACCAATAATTAATTATTGAAAAAGCTATTAGAGATGTAAATTAGCACATCTCTTTTATTCTTAAAAGAAGAAAAATATAAACAGTCCAATAAATTCAAAATAATTGAGAAGAAAATGACAGGTTTAAGGGAATTAATAATATATTTTTTCAAACTTTATGCTAATATATGATTATATGTAATATAATCATATATTACGATATTTTCTGCTATGATCGTTCGTGTATTATATGAATTTGTTGGGAATAAATTTAAGAACTTAAAAGCTACTGAGCTAGCTGTAAAACAATTTTAATAAAAATCGATAAAAATCTAGCTTCATATAGGTTTTCAAAACTCAACGATCTAGTTCTATATGAGCCGAGGTTTTGAGATCGTAGGGTGCAGTTAAAATAAGAGGTTTTCAAATTATTAAGATACTAATTTATTATTATCACTCTAAACAACATAGAAATCTAAATAGATAATTATAGAACAACTCAACGAAATAAAGTTGAACAAGTTTAAGAATAACTATAGGTTTTGTTAAATTTCAGAAAAATAAATTTTAAAATTATGTTGAACTATTTAAATATTAAGTTTATATAAAAAAAGCTTCTTAATAAGAAAATACATAATAGCGGTGCTAAACAATAAAAGTTTGTCAGTACTGTTATTGATATTAAATATTTAAAGTTGTGACGCTAAAATAATGTTTTAAATTAGTAGATAATATTCGCCTTATAAAGTTTATTTTCTTACTCTTTACATTAGTCATTATCTACCAATTTTTTAAAAGAAATAACTAACGATAAAATCTTTTATGATAGATTATTAATTCCGCATTTATATCAGGAGCACCATCGTAATATAAATTTTGTTCAACGATTGTTGTCTCTTTTAAAACTTCTGTTTATTCTACGTTAAGAAACATTAGACTAGTAGCAGCAATGATATAGTTGTTGCGGAGGTTAATAATCTAAGTAGTAGTCACTAACATAGTGAGTTATTCCTCTTTCTTTAATTACTTTCATCTTATAAAAAGTTTCAGGATAATGTAAATCCCAAAATACTGGAAAAGTATTGAGTTTTACAATCTATTTAGGGGAAGTTATGTAGAAAATTTATCTAGTTTTAGATAATGTTAGTTACACTTAAAATAATTTTGTGTAATTCATTACATTATTATGAATTTTAACTATTTTTTTTATACTCCAAAACACATTATATAAACAATGACTACTAAGCTAAATTAGTAAATCCTATTTTAATGTTAGATTGAAGTGAAATAGATTGTTCAATGAAGTGTTATTTTTAAAAGAAGTTGGATTGCTCCTGAGTTCATCACCTGATTTAAACAATAATTTAATTCTTGTAACCGATTCAAGGTTAATAATTTAGTTCGGGAATCGTATAATTTACCAATTATCAAAATCACTATTAAAACTTAGATGTTGATCCCTCTGACTCACCAGGCACTTGATAAAATTATTCCCGCTATTGCAACGGGAGCACAATATGCATCTTGTTGGGGAAGAGCGCGAGACGTCTTAAGACGGTTATTAATTTCTGTGGTTGCTCTCACGATTTTCTGGTTAATTGGAAACCTCCTAGGTTCAGGAAGCGTAGCGATTAAACTTATTTTCGACATTATTGCTGGACTATATTGGCTGTGGAGTCCCATTTACTGGGCAAATTTACGCAACAGCAGTTATCGTCGCTTTCCTTATAGTGGATTTTGGCAAGGACGAGTATTAGATATCTATCTCACAGAAGAAATTGTTGGAGAAGAACAAACTGTCAATAAGCATGGAGAACTAGTCGTCATTGAAAACCGAGAACGGCGAATTAATCTCGAAGTTGGCGATGACGAACAGTTCAGGGCTAGGATAAAGGCTCCCCTTAAACGAGTTTATCAGGTCATTAACCCTGGAGATATAGCAGAAATAGTAGTTTTATCAAAACAGCCAGATCTAAGTCGAATTGATAAAATTACAGATGTTTATCTCCCACAACATAATCTTTGGTTAGGAGAATATCCCTATTTACGAAGGGATGTTTTTACTCAAGTTAGTGATGAACTAGGGGCAGTTAAGGGTAAAAAAACATACCGAAGACACCATCCTCATCGGGTTCAACAACGTAGAAGTTAGCTCCCAAATGATGAACAATATGTTAGGGTCATTAGTCAATAAATAATTATTCGGCTCAACTAGATATTATTTTTTTAAAAAGACACCAAAAACACTCTAGAAAGAACCTAATAAAGTTCCAAGTTCCAATTATAAAAATACATAAAATTTAACTTCAATCAACAGTGAAAGTATACTTATAAATAAGTTGAAAAATTATAAGAATCATGTTAAATCACAGAGTTCAACCCCCAAAACTTTCTTCAACCCATCACAAAATTGCTGTTCTAATTCCCTGTCGGAATGAAGAATTAACAATTGCTCAAGTAGTGAAACAGTTCCGTGAAGAATTACCAGAAGCGGCGATCTATGTCTATGACAATCGGTCTACTGATGATACTATAGCACAAGCCCACGCCGCCGAAGCCATTATTCGCTGTGAACCCCAACCAGGAAAAGGAAATGTTATTAGGCGAATGTTTGCTGATGTTGAAGCAGATATTTATGTGTTAGTCGATGGAGATGATACCTATGAAGTTTCTGCTATTAGGGGACTAATTGAACAACTAATTACAAACCGTCTTGATATGATGGTAGGTGCACGTCGTTCTACAGTCAAAGATAAAGGGGCTTATCGTTTGGGCCATCGCGGGGGAAACCTTTTTTTAACTGGTGTAGTTAAGCTACTGTTTGGAGCTCAACTCAAGGATATGTTATCAGGATATCGTGTTTTTTCTCGGCGTTTTGTTAAATCATTTCCAGCTCTATCGAGTGGATTTGAAATAGAAACTGAATTCACTGTACACGCTTTAGAATTAAAAATTCCTTTTGCTGAAGAATATACATTATATGGGTCCAGGCCGCCTGGTTCAGAAAGTAAGTTAAGGACTTTCACAGATGGTTGGAGAGTTCTAGGGACTGCTATCCTTTTATTCAAAGAAGCACGACCATTTTTATTTTTTGGACTAGTTTTTACTGTCCTGGCTTTAATCTCAATTCTTTTAGGGTTACCTATTTTGGGAGAGTATTTAGCAACAGGGTTAGTTCCTCGATTTCCGACTGCAATTTTAGCGGCTTCTATGATGTTGCTAGCTTTTTTAAGCTTAACCTGTGGTATAGTTTTAGACTCGGTTGCCAGAGGTCGTCGTGAGGTAAAACGAATGGCATATTTATATAATTCATTACTAGAATCGAATTAATTTATACCTAAAGAATCTAGATGAAACCTTTATTACCTCCCGAGACTTTAACTCTTGATAGGAAATTTTCAATTCCTGAAGTTTCAATTGTAATTCCTATTTTTAATGAGGAAGAAAGCATTAAACAACTAATTGTAAGAACTATTGCAATCTTGGCCGATTGTAATTTATCTTATGAAGTGATTTGTATTGATGATGGTTCTCAAGATAAATCCTCTCAGATTTTGAGCGAATTAACTCAAAAATTTAATACCTTAAAAGCAATTATTTTACGTCGTAATTATGGACAAACCCCGGCAATAGCGGCCGGGTTTAAATATGCAAAAGGAAAAATAATTGTAACCTTAGATGGAGATTTACAAAATGATCCTATCGATATTCCAAGATTGATTAATAAGTTAAATCAGGGTTATGATTTAGTTAATGGTTGGCGAAAAAATCGACAAGATAATATAGTAACTCGGTTGCTTCCTTCTAAGATTGCTAATTGGGTTATTGGTAAAGTAACAGGGGTAGATCTTCATGACTATGGATGTTCTTTAAAGGCCTATCGTTCAGAATTAATTGCTGACATGAATCTTTACGGTGAATTGCATCGATTTTTACCGGCTTTAGCCTATATTGAAGGAGCAAAAATTGCGGAGATGTCTGTTGCCCATCACCCTCGCCGTTACGGTAAAAGTAAATATGGGTTAGGGCGAACTTTTCGAGTTATTATGGATTTATTAACAGTTTTCTTTATTAAGAAATATTTAACTCGCCCTATGCATGTTTTTGGATTATTTGGACTTGGTTCAACTATGTTAGGTATAACATTAGGGAGTTATCTAATCTTTCTAAAATTAGTATTGGGGCAAAGTATCGGGCATCGTCCTTTACTAATTTTAGCAGTATTATTAGTGCTGACTGGGGTACAATTGTTGAGTTTTGGATTACTAGCTGAATTAGTAATGCGAACCTATCATGAATCTCAAAAACGTCCAATTTATCGAGTAAGAGAAATAATTGGTAGCCACCAAGAATAACAATTTTTTAGGATTAAATTATGAGCAGAAAGATTATTTGGACACTCGATATTTATTCAAAATCACAATTATCCAATTATTAATAAACCATAAGAGAATCTGCAGATGAATAATATATATATCAAAACTTGTAAAGATCAGAGAATACCTTCTGTATTCAGTCGTCCTATCCATGTTCCGAATCAATGGTTAAATTGACTGGCTTAAAACTTGCTTTTATCTAATTTCTTTTTTTCAAGATTGATAAGATGAGCTCCCTGTAACCTTATTACATGTTTAAGTGGTTAAGTGTGACAAAAAATACTACACAAGTTACATTAATTCCAGTAGTATATACTTTCTGAAAGTTGACAAGTTAGCGCTAAAAGTTATATTTTTTTAACTTTATTTTACTTATTTGAGTTTTAATTAAAGAAGAATTACTTGAATCAAATTATTTTAAATTAGCTCCTGATCATTCTACTTCCGATAATATTTTCTTAGCTCATTACACTACTTTAAGCTTAATATTTTCAAAGGATTGGATAAAAAAAATTAATTTTGCAAAATATTGTTTTTATTTGTTTTAGTAAACGGTATATAAATAGGTTTAATTAATATGAATGATCACCAATTAACTTGAGAAGTAATTTTTATTAACCAAGGATGTACCCACCAAAATAATTCCACAAAAATAAGAATTACTAGATAAGTTGGTTTTAAAAATTCATGTAATTTTAAAGTTTGACGACCCTCAATAATAGCTAAAAAAGGAATAATAGAAGTCCGTTTTTTAACATCCATAAAAACCTCTCCATAGTGTTTTTTGAGGCGATAATCTCCATGCCACACGGCGAATAGATGGTGAGCAACTAATCCTAATGATGTCACCAAAGTAAAGGTAGTCCCTAGCCATATAGTATGAGTGATACACCAAATCACTTGACCAATCATTTGGGGATGGCGACAAATTCGAATAATACCTGTTTCATAAAGATAAACTTGGGGTTTAGAAATTGCGGCAATTTCCAGAAGATTAAAAGTAGCTGGATATAGAAACAAGAAAGATATAGCACTAAAAAGCCAAACGAAAGCTTTAACTCCCTGATATCTTTGAAATTGCCATAAAATAAAACCATCATAGCGATGATTAAAAAAGTAAGTAATTAAAATAATCGCCAGGGGAATATTAACAAAGACAAACATAACACGATAAGGTCTCGGTCCAATTTTGTTTTCTCCCCAAGGACGCAATGCTGCTAGTCCACTATGGACAATAGCAAATCCCAAGAGTAACCCTAAAATAATTCCATGACTTGGTGTTAACCAGGTGGGTAAAGCCATTAGTATTTTTGTTTTTAATTTTAAAAATTAGTTAGGTTTGATATCTTTGTCAAAACTATACTAAAGGATTTTGATCCCCATCGTATGTTACTGTCGTTTTCAGTAGAGATAAGTGTCCCTTATTTAGGATATCCCGTCATCAAAGTTAAGTTAATAGTTTAAGATAGCTTTCCCAGTTAAATCCTTGCTTATTTTTTAATAAACCTATGGTAGATATTCCTTTTACATTAGATCAACTCCGCATCCTCAAGGCTATCGCTTCTGAGGGGAGTTTTAAACGGGCTGCAGACACTTTATACGTTTCTCAACCGGCTGTTAGTCTCCAAGTTCAAAATTTAGAAAAACAACTTAATGTCCCCTTATTTGATCGAGGTGGCCGTAAAGCACGATTAACAGAAGCTGGACATCTTTTGCTGTCTTATGGTGAAAAAATTATTACCCTGTGTCAAGAGACCTGTCGAGTGATCGAAGATCTACAAAATCTTCAAGGGGGAACTTTGACTGTAGGGGCATCCCAAACTACGGGAACTTATCTTCTTCCTAGAATGATTGGCTTGTTCCACCAAAAATATCCCGATGTTTCGGTGCAACTACAGGTTCATTCGACCCGACGGACTTCTTGGGGGGTGGCAAACGGACAGGTAGATTTAGCAATTATTGGGGGAGAAGTTCCGACTGAACTTCAAGAAATCTTAAAAGTTCGTCCTTATGCTGAAGATGAATTAACATTAATTTTACCGATTTCCCATCCTTTGACTAAGGTGGAAAAGATTCAAAAAGAGGATTTATACCGCCTTGATTTTATTGGATTGGACTCCCAGTCTACCATTCGCAAAGTGATAGATAAGGTGTTAAATCGCTGTGACATAGATACCAAACGTCTTAAAATTGAGATGGAACTTAACTCGATTGAAGCAATCAAAAACGCAGTTCAAGCAGGATTAGGTGTCGCGTTTGTTTCTATTACAGCCATTAAGAAAGAATTGGAAATGAAAGAACTTCATGTTGGCCGTATTAAAGGGATAGAAGTTCAACGAACTTTGTCTGTAATTACTAACCCAACTCGTTACCGTTCAAAGGCAGCTGAAGCATTCATTACGGAGATACTACCGGAATTCTCCACTTATAAAGAAACCTTGGATTTCGAACTTGTTTCCTCTACCTAATACTGCTAATTTCTTAAAAGAACCTGCCTCTCAAATATGATTTAGGGATAATCAATCAACATGAGGTATTATGACGATGATAAAGAGCAATGATACTATCAGTCACTTCTTCTATTGTCAACCCGTCAGTATTAATGGCAATAGCATCAGCGGCTTGACGTAAGGGAGCAAGAGAACGATGACTATCGATATAATCCCTTTTTTTAATCTCTTGTTCAAGTTCTTCTAAGGTAATTTCATTGTATCCTTGAACTTGAAAGTCTTGCCAACGCCGCCTGGCACGCTCAGTTACCGAAGCTGTCAAAAAAATTTTAAGGTCGGCATCAGGAAAAAGATTAGTTCCAATATCCCGTCCTTCTGCAACTACTCCTCCTTTTTCCCCAAATTTTTGCTGATAACAGACTAATTTATCCCGTACAGCCCGTTGTGCAGAAATTTGAGAGACTAAGGCAGTTACTTCGGGAGTGCGAATTACTCCTGTGACATCTTCCCCATTTATCTTAAGACGAGGAAGTGTGTCGTCTGTTGTGGAGAGAAATTCTAAGGTGGCTTGGGAAACTAATTCCGCAATAGCCTCAGGAGCATTGGGAGAAACTTCTGAATGTTTAACCAGCCAAGCAATTGCTCGATACATGGCTCCTGTGTCTAAATAAAGTAAATTCAAGGCTTTAGCCACTCGACGGGTAACAGTAGATTTTCCTGCACCAGCTGGTCCATCAATGGCAATAATAGGTCTACGAATCCGAAGAATAACATTATCAATTAAACGGGTTGAGCCGACATAAGCTGCGACTGCCAATAACCCAGTATCTTCAATTTTATCTAGGGCAGTTAAGGTATCAGGATCTACCAGAGAAACATATTGTATCTTAACCCCAGGATTTAATGCTAATTCTTGCTGGAAAATATTGAGCAGTTGTTTTGCAATACGTTCCCCCTCATTAAAAACTTGTTGTACCTTTTTGAGCCCTTTAAACAAAGCTAGGGCTTGTTTTCGTTCTTCTTCACTTAAATATTGATTGCGGGAACTATAAGCGAGTCCCGACGATTCTCTGACAATGGGACAACTTTTAATCGTAACGGGTAAATTCAAGTCTCTGACTAACTGTCTAACAATTGCAAGTTGTTGAGCATCTTTTTCTCCAAAAAAAGCGACATCAGGAGTCACAATAATCAATAATTTCGTGACAATAGTAGCAACTCCTGAAAAATGTACAGGACGAAAAGCTCCACATAACGCAGAGCTCATTGAAAAAGGTGGTATTACCGTTGTAGTAAGCTTCTGAAGATTATTATTCATTCCCATCTCTTGAGGTGTGGGTGCAAATAATACTTTTACTCCTAATTCTTTACACAGTTGATAGTCCTGCTCCCATTGTCGGGGATACTGTTCTAAATCCTCATGAGCCCCAAACTGAAGAGGATTGACAAAAATGCTAACTATCACCAGATCAGTTTCAGTCACAGCGCGACAAATTAGACTGATGTGTCCAGGATGTAAAGCTCCCATTGTCGGAACTAAGCCCAAGGATTGCTCAAAGGGTTGATTTTTTAAATAGGCGCGTAACCCGGCTACGGTCTTTAAAATACGCATTTTTATTATTGGGTCATCAAGAATGGATTAGGATAGATAAAGATAAGAGACAAAAGTTTACTCAGCCAAAGTTTGTGTTGCTTTTATTAATGTTAAACACCTTAATGTGTGCTGCGGTAATTGGAAAAGTTTTTATTCACTCATTAGCAATTATTATTTTAAACGTCCTAAAATTTCAATTTGTACTGGAGCTATACCACTCCCCATCAAGCCGATAACTCTGGCCGCGCCTCTTGACAAATCAATAATCCGTCCATGGGCATAGGGACCACGATCATTGATACGAACAGTTATTGAACGACCATTATTGAGGTTAGTAACCCGAACTCTCGTTCCAAAAGGAAGATTTTTATGAGCTGCTGTTAAACCGTTTTGATTGTACCGTTCTCCATTAGCAGTTAAGCGACCGTGAAATCCTGGGCCATACCAAGATGCCATTCCTTTACGAAGACTAGTTACTTGTTCTTTGACTCCTGCTCTTACCATTTCTGGAGCAGCTGAAGATATATTGGCAATGGCATTCAAGGGGAGTGTATCTCCATCTCCCATCAACCGACCTAAGCGATTTGTAGCTTGTAGCCCGTCGGACGCCAAATTGTTAGTAGTGTCTGATAGGATAGTCTGATAATCAATAGTAACAAGTTTTTTATCACTCAATTTGATTGTGGAGGATTTATCTTTAGTGTTTGCACTAACAGTGATATTCTTTTTATAGTCAAATTTTTCACTGTGACTCACCTCGTTTAGACGTTTAGCGACAGCTTTAGCCTGGTTCATAACATCAGTGTCAGCTTGGACTTGTTCAGAACTATTTTCACTATTTTTAATTTTAATGAGATCGGTTTTTGTGCCAATAAAAGTGAGAATAGGTATTGTTCGTACTCTGAGCATTACAACCAATTTAGATTTCCACTGATGGGGATGAAGAGTAGCTATCTTACTTCTATCGGAACTTTCTGTTGTTGTTATCGTCTCCTTCCCTAGGAGTTCTTTCTCTTCGTTAGTTTGATTTCTAAGATAAGACGCCACTGAGCTATTTAGGGACTCCCACAAAAGGAGTGGTGTCCCTAAACTGGTAGCTAATACTATGGCTGCTAGTCTTTTCCAGGGTTTTTTTATCATGGTTGTTTTGTTAAGTGAGTGGTGTAATACCTCGAAATCTTGATGATTTAGTGAATTTGGCAATGTTGACTCCTCACGTAACTGTTTTACACTTATTTAAACTGTTACACAGTAACACGAATTTTTTATGGAGTGTTTTCTGGTAATTGGTTATGTAGATTTTTATTGAAAATATTTTATATTAATGACTTGGTCAACAATACTGAATTAACTTAGTCAAGTTAATTCAGTATTGTTGATGAGCATTATTACTTAATTGCTGAGCAATCTAAGCAGATGATACAGTTTAGCCACCCATTCAATAAGCACCAATGAGCATCATACATATAGTAAAAAAATATCAACAATAATATACAGAAGCAAGAATACGTAGATTGAATATAATTTTCATTATTATCTCCAAAAAATTGAATCATTCTTGGAGGATTTTATGAGAATTTTAAATAAGTAAGTTAGTTACATATTTTTTAAAAACCCCTATGTAATTAACAATATATAAGTTTCACTAATAACTAATTTTTATAGTCTAAAAATCTGGTGTTTTTTGTAGGAATTTATAAGTTAAATTTTGTCTCTATTGTTTTTATTTTTGTGACCTTATTTTTTTTAATGATCTATTGCCATTTCTTATAGAAGCTATAACTGCGATGGTAACAGTCATAGCTTTTAAAAAAGTTGATATTACCGTATTACCTTACCTTAAGTTAAACAAACTTTTGGTTTTATGTATTCCATTAACTATTCTATGGGTAGACGACTCCATAGTAAAAAAACAGTATAATTTTTAGAATATAATCATTAATATTTAAATTTAACTCTTTTTTTAAACCTATTTTTCGCAGATAAATATAAATTAAAATAAGGTCATTAAAATTTAAATTGCTGAGTGCTTGAATTAAAATTATTAAACCTAAAAATATTGACAAAAGATATTAAGCAATAACGGCTCAAACAAAATCATAAACTAATAGTAACTTTAAATAAAGAGTTATCTGTATTTCTTTAACAAATCAATACTGTGGTTGATTCTTTACCATTAAACCGATTTTTAGTGACTAAAATAGTAATCATCCCCAACAAGCAACCTTAAAATGATTATCTCATCTTCGGACTTTGGACTCAGGATTGCAAGTATTGATGGCTTATGAGCTAGCTACATATTCGATTAGATGATAAATTGTAACAGAGAGAAACACGAATTTATCTATGTTCCTGCTTATAGTTATAAAAATTGGAGATATTCCTTTCCTTAAAAATAGTTTTGACTCAATTACAATAGTCTATTAAGACTATTGTAATTTAAGTTTTAATCGCAATAAAAAAATTAGAAAATATTATGTTTGGATGAGTTAACTAAAATTTTTAGATTATATTTTCTGGAAAAAATATATAAATTGTAAAATAGTTAAGAGAAATTATATGAGTATATTGAATCTAAAAAAAATACAAAAATATTATTGTTTTTAAAAACCATCAGTAGTTAATCAATGTAAAATTACAATAAAGTCTTTGTTATAAAAAAATTGTATTCCCTTGACGATAACACTATATAAATATAATATATCACACTTTTTTGTTAAAATTAATTGTATATTAGGTAATTATTTTTAATAAAAAATATCTATTTATCATCTGTTGCAATTACAGGGTATAGATAAATAAGGACGTATTCTTTTGTTAATTTTTGATTATATCTTGAAACATAAGGATTATATATAAATCAGTCGGCTTTTGTCTTTATGTTAATTTAAAATCTCTTAAGTAAGAATGCTATTAAAAGAAAGAAGGTTCTTAAAATTAGTTATAAATCCTATAACTAATTTGTTAAAATTAATTATAGGATTTATAGTTTTGGTAGTAGTGGTTTCAATAGAAATAACTTTCAAAAATTTTAAATAAAAAAATAAGATAAAAATATTAAATATAGAGTAAATAATAAAATTAAGTCTTATTAATCAATTAATTAATTAATAAGACTTAATTTTATGCAGTTATAACATATATCTAAAAATAGAATAAAGAAGTAATAAGATTGTAGTTATTGTCAATAATTAGCTTGTCAAAAATAATGATTATTTTCTTTGTTTATTAGATTGAACTCAAATTAATATTCTTACTTGATTTTCACTCATAGCGTTAAATACTTAATTAATTTTAACTAATAAAATTTTTATCATAATAATAAATAAATTATTAGATATTTATTTTGGGCAAATAAAGCCGTTTATCTATAAAATAGATATTCGTTAGACGATACATAATTAATATGTAAATAAATTTATAGAATAGCTAAATTTTAAAACTCCAAAAATATATACTAAAAAAATAAAAATTAAATAAATTATGAATTTTTATTAATTTAAATGTATTAAATTAATAAAAATAAGCCATATTCAATTCTATTAATAAATAATAATTTTTTTTATAAGAAAAAATATAATAAAATGGCAATTTAAATATACAATAATTAAGTACTTAGATTTTAAAAAAAAGATGCTTAAGTTAAGACTGATAACATCAATTATTTTATTTTTAAATTTAAATAAACTCTAAAATATTTTTTATATAAAATGGTAATAATTAGATAATTTATATTTTAAATTTTAGGGGTTTTCATGAAATTGAAAATATTATAGATTTTTGTCTTTCTAGAATAACTAGAAGTGAACTATATCATAAAAAATATTCCAATAATTGCAAGATCAATATTATGTTAATTAGAATGATCTGTAAATCAGATTTTTCCAATATTTTTATTGCGAATATTACTAGATAATTGTGTATTTATATATATTCAGTAAAATACTAATAAAGAGTAAAATATTTATAAACTTAGAAAAATAAATTTTTAACAAAATTAAATAAGTTATTTTCAGATTTTATAAATTTTATCGACATAAAATAAATAAACATTTAATTATATCTTTAAAAAGATTTAAAAATAATAATTTTTGAGGATTTATATAAATGTTTAATTTTTTAAAAATATATTGGACTTGACAATTAATAAAATTTAAGCGGAGAACAAAAAATAGAATTAAATCAGGGGTATAAAACGCCGTTATTTTTCTGAATCATGGTCTTTTTTTAAAAAAAATTAGAAGATTTACAAAAAAAATATAATTTATCATAGGCAATGATATTGAATCTTTAAAAGATTTTACGTCTTACAGGACTTTTTGTTTTAAAATAATATTTTTTAATTCAGTTGGGTTTAATTACTTGTATATATTATGTATTTAGATAAAGATATTAATGTTCTATTTTTACTCATATTATAAAAGTATTTTATGTAAATTTAAGTCAAATATAATGAGGTTTTTAATGTCTAGTTAGATAGAATTTAAATTCTATGATCTAATTTTAGAAATAAAAATTGGTTGTAAAAGTTAATAATCGTAGTTAATTATTGATTGTTAAATCAGTCATGGGTAATGTTAATAAACATAAACTAGCTTTTAAACTGAGACAAAATTTAAGTAATTAAGTCATAAAAACTATATCCTATTACTAGACTTTTTTATGGGAAGTTAAATTAACTATTTATTATTGATTTTTATAAAATATTAATTTAGTAAACTCAACTAGTTAAATTGATTTAGTTTATAAGTATTTTAGAATTTAAATAGTTAACAATAAACTTAATAATATCTCTCATGTTGAAGATGTAAGACATCAAAGTGTTTAGAATTACTTTTTTAACTTTTCTATTGAAATAATTGCTTATATCTATTCATATATTTTTAAAAAATTTGGAGTAAAAAGATAAGCTAATCTTGTCTTCTGTTATTCTTTAACACTAATTTAAATCCTAATTATTGACAGTTATTATTTAACATAATCTTTAAATTGTCCTATTTTAGGTTAATCATTAATAATGATAGCTGTGTTTGTAACATCTTATTAAATTTATGATATCTTAATTAGTTTTATATATTTTTTTACAAAAAATATATAAAACTAACTTCTCAGGAATCTAAGTGCACTATTATAAAACATAAGTTGTACACAAACAAGATAGTAATTACCATAACTAATGGTGATTTATTCGCTTTTATTTTTTTATTTTGACTAAAAAATATCTTATTATTTAACTATGATATCTAAATTTTTTTAAAACCCCTATTTCTAATATTTATATTTTTAATTTATTTTTTTACTAAAAATATTTTATTTTTCATTATTTACTTAAAATTAATCCAAACAAATTCTGGATATTGTTTTTAATTTCCTAAGTTATTTTAGACTATTTCATTAATGTTGACGACATGAAGATGAGCAGAGGAACAATTGTTTGTATAAACATATACAAACAATTGTTCTATTTGAATAGAGAAGACATAATTATTATTTTATTTAATTTGGTAGGCTCTAATAAAAGCTGAATACATAGAGTTGAGTTTAATTGAAGTGATTAGGTATCGATTTACTTACTAAGAGGATATATATACACCTCATCACAACCTAAAGGATTAAATTTTATCAATATGGATAACTTTTCCCTTGTAATATTATTAGATTATAGTAACTTAATACAGAAATTGTTATTACTGCAGTGACAGAACCCAAAAGCTACAAAGATACCGTAAACTTACCCCAGACTGACTTTAGTATGCGCGCTAACGCTGTAAAGCGTGAGCTGGAATTACAAAGATTTTGGGCAGAAAATAAAATTTATGAGCAGGTGTCACTAAATAACCCAGAAGACTTATTCATTCTCCATGATGGGCCACCTTACGCTAATGGATCTCTCCATATGGGTCATGCATTAAACAAAATTCTTAAGGACATCATCAATAAATACAAGCTATTGCGGGGACATAAAGTACATTATGTTCCAGGGTGGGATTGTCATGGACTCCCTATTGAATTAAAAGTGTTACAAGGTATGAAATCAAAAGAGCGCGAGAGTTTGACTCCTCTTAAACTTCGCCAAGAAGCCCGTAATTTTGCCCTCACAATTCAACAGAAACAGGCAGAAAGTTTTAAAAGATATGGAATTTGGGGGGATTGGCAAAACCCTTATTTAACCTTAACTCCTGAATACGAAGGCGCGCAAGTTGGGGTGTTTGGTGAGATGGCACTTAAAGGTTATATATATCGGGGACTTAAACCTGTTCACTGGAGTCCTAGTTCTCGGAGTGCATTAGCTGAAGCAGAATTAGAATATCCTGAAGGTCATATTTCCCAAAGTATTTTTGCCGCATTTCCTGTCACTAAATCTTCAAAGGTTGCTCAAGAGATTTTAAGTCCGTTTCTTTCTAACTTGGGAGTTGCTATCTGGACAACTACTCCTTGGACTCTTCCTGGTAATTTAGCTGTTGCTCTTAATCCCGATCTAACTTATGCTATTGTCGAGCTAACTTCTGATCTTTGTAAATATAAATACCTCATTGTTGCAGCCGACTTAGTGGAACGATTATCGAGAACTTTTGGAACTTTTCTAAAAGTCAAAACAACTCTTCAAGGAAAGGCTTTAGAACATACTGTTTATCGCCATCCTTTGTATGATCGAGAAAGTGAAATTGTCATCGGCGGAGACTATGTTACTATAGAATCAGGAACAGGCTTAGTTCATACCGCGCCTGGACATGGACAAGAAGATTATATAGTTGGTCAACGGTACGGCTTGAGTATCTTATCTCCAGTAGACGATCAGGGAAACTTTACAGAAGAAGCTGGACAATTTGCAGGATTAAATGTTTTAAAAGATGCTAATAGAGCTATTATTAATGAATTAAAAAATAGAGGATCTCTACTCAAAGAAGAACTTTATTTACATAAATATCCCTATGATTGGCGGACGAAAAAACCAACTATATTTCGTGCTACAGAACAATGGTTTGCCTCAGTAGAAGGGTTTCGCCAGGCTGCTTTAGAGGCAATAAAATCTGTTAATTGGATTCCACCGCAAGGAGAAAATCGCATTACTCATATGGTAGGTGATCGTTCAGATTGGTGTATTTCCCGTCAGCGTAATTGGGGAGTTCCTATTCCCGTTTTTTATAACAAAGAAACTAACAAACCTTTATTAACAGAAGAAACTATTAATCATGTACAAGCTATTTTTTCAGAAAAAGGTTCTGATGCTTGGTGGAAACTTTCTATTGAAGAGTTACTACCAAAGAAATATAGCCAAGATGCCCATAAATATCGCAAAGGCACTGATACAATGGATGTTTGGTTTGACTCTGGTTCTTCTTGGGCGGCAGTGACAAAACAACGGAAAGAATTAAAGTATCCAGTAGATATTTATTTAGAAGGAACTGATCAACATCGAGGGTGGTTTCAATCAAGTTTGTTGACTAGTGTTGCTGTTAATGGAATTGCTCCTTATAAAACGGTATTAACTCATGGTTTTGTCTTAGATGAAAAAGGGCATAAAATGAGTAAATCTTTAGGAAATATTATTGATCCATACATTATTATAAATGGAGGAAAAGATCAGAAAAAAGCCCCTCCCTATGGCGCTGATGTACTACGTTTATGGGTTTCATCTGTTGACTATTCCTCTGATGTACTTATTGGTCAAAATATCATAAAACAACTGTCAGATACTTACCGAAAAATACGTAACACAACCAGATTTCTGTTGGGTAATTTAAATGATTTTGACCCCAAAATAAATACAGTTAATTACTTAGACTTGCCAGAGTTAGATCAATACATGTTACACCGCATTACTGATGTTTTTACAGAAGTAACTGATGCATTTGAAAAATTTCAATTTTTTCGTTTCTTTCAAACAGTTCAGAATTTCTGTGTAATAGATTTATCTAATTTTTATTTGGATATTGCCAAAGATAGACTCTATATTTCCCATTATAATTCGTTACGTCGTCGTAGTTGTCAAACAGTGTTAAAAGTCATCCTGGAAAATTTAGCTAAAGCGATCGCTCCCGTATTGTGTCACATGGCTGAAGATATCTGGCAATTCTTGCCCTATAAAACTTTATATAAGTCTGTTTTTCAGTCAGGATGGGTAGAGACAAAAAAACAATGGAAACAACCAGAATTAAAAGATTCATGGGAAAAGTTACGGCTGATTCGTAGTGAAGTTAATCAAGTAATGGAACAAGCAAGAAATGAAAAAGCGGTCGGATCTTCTCTAGATGCAAAGGTGTTACTTTATGTCTCGGACCAAGACTTTAAAAAGTATCTAGGACTGCTTAACTCTAAAACTAGCAATCAAGTAGATGAATTGCGTTATTTATTGTTAGCTTCTCAAGTAGAACTAGTTGATAGTCTTGAAGATATTCAAAAGACAGAGTATCAAAATGAGTCTGAATTAGTTTCTATTGGGGTAATTAAAGCAGATGGAAAAAAATGTGATCGCTGCTGGAACTACTCAACAAAAGTGGGAAAATTTAGTGATAATCCTACTATTTGTGAACGATGTAATTCTGCATTAGTGGGTGAATTTTAGAAACTCTTTAAGGTGTGTTAAGCTAGTTAGCACACCTTAAAGAGTTTCTAAAATAAATAAAACAAATAATGACCTAGAGTAAAGATTAAATCTTTAAAATTTATTGATCTATTATGTTGTGACAATGGCTTTGAGTAAGTTTTTACATCATTAAAATTAATATATTTACTTTTACCAGATAAGATTATTTAAAAATGACTTTTAAAAAAATCTTGAAAAGATTTTAAACAGAAATATTACTAATTAAATTAATAGCAATATATCCTAGTTAAATATCTTAAACATATATTTTTTGGGAATTGTTAGTAACAACAAGAATTTAAATACATAAAAAATTTGATTTAAAAGTTTACACAATAGTATATATAAGTTATTTAGTTTGTTAGAAATCATTTAATACTAAAGGTTTTCTAGTTTATCCATGATAGATAATCCCTAATAATAGAAGTTAGACTTAATGAATAATATCTGCCTCTAGTTGGCTTTAAACTAAATAAAACTTATTTAATTTATTAAAAATACGATATTTTTATTATAAATAAAAACAAAAATAGTTACTATCTAGGTTTCTATATGAAAGAGTATGTGAGTTAGCTATTTAAGAAGATTGAATAATTATCAGATTTATTTATGATTCTGTAATTAATTTAAATTTGTCATGAGCTTATAAATTACTGATTCTACTTAGGGTTTAAAATTTTAAAAATTAGTAGTATACTAAAAAACAAAATATTTAACTCTTAATATAGGAAAAATAACATGTTTAATAACACATAAATATTTTGTTTGATAAAATCTTATTTATATCATAGCTATAAATATTATAAATAACTATGATTTCTACTACAAAATAGCTACTAAAAGTAGAGGATACTAAATTAAATTTATACACCAGCTTAAAAAATACAATGAATTGAACTCATTATTATTGGTTAAATTCATTTTATTTTTTTCTTTTATTTCAGAACACTTATCAATTCAAGGCTTATTTGCTAATGTTTATGATTTTTCTGCTGGTTCTAATTATCAAAAATAAGCTAGCAAATATTATTTATTTATTCTTTATAGCCTTATATTTTTAGCTAAATTTTAGTCAACTAAATTCAGCCATTTCAAACTTACATAAGTGAATTTAATTTCATAAATATAATATTTATCTCATTAGTATTTTTATAAATTTATAGATACTCATGTATCTATAACTCTGGTAGTCCAGAGCAGTTAGTCTATTCCTAATAGAAGTTAAAACTTTTATTAGGATTAGTTCTAATCTTCTTTCACATACATCGAAAACCTTATATATATTTGAGATACTAGATTATTTTTTCAATTTTTAAAAATAAATATTTAATAGATATTTTTTATATTTTAATCTTGGATTATGACAATAGTATTTTACTTTTAAAAAATAATTATATTTTCTTTAGTACTACGCTTTCAAACACCATTTTATTTTTTATTTTAAAAACTACTTTTGAGCTTATTTATATTGGGTTATTTATTAGCCTTTATTTTAATTTATAAACTAATTATTGAAGCAGTTTATAAATTTATCTGTTTAAAAAATTAGTAATTATTGCCATATAAAATGTGTATTATTAATAATATTTTATTTAAAAGTAAATATTATCTTTACTACATCAAAATATATTTGTGTTTTAAACACTTATTTTTAAATGTTAAAACCTTATATCTATAGCTAAATCAGATTAGCTATACGTAATTTTACTTTATATTATTTACCTCTTATTATCAATAAATTTTGACTGTTGGATTTAGTTTAATTTACTAAATAATTTTATTTTAATAATTTTAAAAAATAAATCTCAGTCATGTATTTAGATTATATCAAAGTAATTGTTAATTATATCTCAAAATAAATAAAAAAGTCTCCCTTATTTTAAGCATAATTTTTTTAGCAAAAACCCCTATATAATAGGTTTTGCTAAAAAAATTATGCTTAAAATAATTATCAATTCTTAAATAATTAGTACTTATTGCTATAGCTGAAAGTGTTTAGTCAATCTACTACTTATACAAATTTGTTAAGTATTTAATAGCCCAAAAAATATTAATAATAAAAAGGTTATTGATTCAATCAACTAACTTCATTGAGATTAATTATAGATCAACTATTTGAATTTTACTTGTTTAAAAAATAAGGTTAGTAATAGGAAACAGTTAACCCAAAATAGTTTATTTGGATTACTTTTGTAATAAACTAAACAAGTATACAAATCTAGATCTTCTACATTAAGGATATTAAGTAGTTATTCTGTATAGAAAATTAAACCTACAGATAATATTCAACAAATAAAAATTAAAAGCTATTAAAAGCTATTTAAAACTATTAAATAGTATTCAATGATTTTGATTATCGTATAAAAATAAGTGAAGTAAAATTATATTGAAATTTAAAACCAACAACTATCTTGACTTTATTTTATAAAAAAATAACTTATCATAATCGCCCATGATATTCACTTTGCTTCCATCCAGTTGTTACCTGAATAAATATTAACCACTAAAGGAACTGTTAAAATAACAGCATTTTCCATGGTTTGTTTGATTTTTTTTTGTAAGTCATCCCATTCCTCTGGAGGAACTTCAAAAACAAGTTCATCATGAACTTGCAACAATAAATTTGCTTTATAATGACTCAGAATTTTTTGTATTTTAATCATAGTAACTTTAATAATATCAGCACTTGATCCTTGAATTGGTGTATTAGCTGCAGCACGTAACAATTGGGCATCTGTATAATTTAGATGTAACTCATTTAAATTAATATTTTGGGGATTAGTACCTTTAAGTTTTTGCAACCTATCTGTAATAAAATTAAAATATCGTCTTCTTCCTAAAATAGTTGTTACAAATCCTTTAGTAATTGCTTCGATTTTCGTCTTTTCTAAAAACTCAAATACCCTAGAATATCGCTGACGATACTTATTAATAAATATCTTTCCTTCTGCTACTGTTACTCCTGCTTCTCTGGCAAACCTTTGAGCACCCATTCCATAAATTACCCCAAAATTAATTGTTTTACCTAGATTTCTTTCTTCTGGGGTAATAGTTTCTTTATTAAATAAAAGCTTAGCAGTTACAGTATGAACATCCTGACAATTTCGATATGCTTCTAATAATACAGATTCTTGACTTAAATGTGCTAAAATTCTCAATTCAATTTGCGAATAATCTGCTGACACTAATAGCCAATTTTCTTCAGGAATAAATGCTTGGCGAAGCTTACGAGAAAATTGGGAACGAATGGGAATATTTTGTAAGTTAGGATTGGAAGAAGATAATCTTCCGGTTGCTGTCACCGTTTGATTAAAGTCAGTGTGAATTCGTTGGGTATCATCACGAACCAATGCAGGCAAAGCGTCCACGTAAGTCGATTTTAATTTAGATAGAGTACGATATTCTAAAATATAATCAATGATCGGATGATCTCCTTGCAGTTTTTCTAAGGTAGCATGATCGGTAGAATATCCAAGTTTAGTTTTTCGGGATTTCTTGGAATCTAAGTTTAGGTTTTCAAATAAAACTTCTCCAAGTTGTTTAGGAGAACCTAAATTAAATTTTTTTCCTGCTTCTTGGTATACTTGTTCTTCTATAAATTCTAAGTCTTGTTGTAATTGCTTAGATAATTCCTGCAAATAATTGGTATCAACACGAACCCCTGTATCTTCCATAGCTGCCAAGACAGATTCTAAGGGTTGTTCTACTTCTATGAGTAATTTTTTTAAAATTTTAATTGATTCTAATTCAACTTCTAATTTGTCAACTAATAAATAAGTAATATAAGCATCCATTCCACAATAATTTGCAACAATTTTAATGTCTAAACTGGCAATAGTTTCCCCTTTGACGATACCTAATTCCTTGTAACTTTTGGGAATAATTTCAGGTAAATATCGATAACATAAATCACTCAAATTATGACTCATTTCAGGATGTAAAACATAACTGGCTAACATCGTGTCAAACACTATACCGGTCAGGTTAATTCCTTGATGATGTAAAACCAAACGGTCAAATTTCGTATTTTGAAAAACTTTAGCATATTGATCATTCTCCAAAATTAGTCGTAATTTTTCTAAAACTACCTTTTTGTTGAGTTGAACTCCTTTTGTATGTCCTATGGGAATATAAGCTATATCCGTTATTTTATGACCCCAACAACAGCCAATTCCAACTAGTTCCGCATCCCTAGGTTCTAATGACGTTGTTTCAGTATCCCAAGCAATAAAATGTTGATATCCTATATATTGTTTAAGTCGGCTAACCAAGTTATTTAACTGCTCTAAATCTGTAATAATTTCAGGTTTTATTTGCGATAAATTGAAATAGTTATTAGTGATTAATTTATTAGAAATTTTAACTATTTTTTTGCTAGGAAACAAAGAGAGTTGTCTGGGTTCGCATCCATATTTTTGTTTGTCAATTTCTTGACAAACAAAATCGGGAGTTCCTTCAAAAATATATTTTATTTGATCAATTTCTTTTAGAAACTTATTAAGCTCTAGCTTTTGTAATATCCTTTTTAAGGAAGACAAATTAATTTTTTTTAACTTGCATTGGTTTAAATCAATCTCTATCGGGATATCAGTTATAATTTTAGCTAAATTACGAGAGTGCTCTGCATCTTGCATTCCCTCTTTTAGTTTTCTATTATTAGCTCCTTTTATTTGATCTAGATTACTATAAATTTCTTGCAGGTTACTATATTTTTTTAAAAATTTTATAGCTGTTTTATCTCCAATTCCCTTAACTCCTGGAATACTATCCGATCTATCTCCACATAGGGCTTTATAATCAATTACCTGAGTAGGTTTCACTCCTAGTTTAGCTTCTACAGCTTTAGAATCAAATTCTGTATAACCTTCAGACGATAGATTCTTTATTACACTTCTTTCTAAATACAAAACACTAATATTTTTGCTTTCATCAACCAATTGAAAAAGATCACGATCACCACTTATAATTTTAACTTGACATCCTGATTGATTCCCTTTTTCAGCTAAAGTTCCCAACACATCATCCGCTTCATAACCTGAACAAGTTACAATTTCTATGTTTAATGCCTGTAACAATTCTTGAAGATTTTCAAGGTCACAAATAAAATCTTCAGGGGTTTCTTGACGATTTGCCTTATAGTTAGCATCAACTTTATGGCGAAAAGTGGGCTCTTGTAGATCAAAAGCAATAGCTAGATATTGAGGTTTTTGATCTACAAGAATTTGAATTAACGAATTTAAAAATCCAAAACAAACACTGGTAGGAATTCCTGTAGAAGTCTGTAAAGGACCATTTCTAGCTTTAGCAAAAGCATAATAAGCCCGAAACGCTAGAGAATGACCATCAATAAGAATAAAAAGTGGTAAAGATTTCTGATCCTGCATTAAAAAAATCGTAGATTAGTCTCTTTTAATCTTAACGTATTTTTTTTTAGGATAGTTTTTATTAGATTAACTTATAATTCTTATAATTCTTAAAAATGAGTTTAAATAAGTGAATAACTCAACAGTTTAAACTCGTATAACTTAGTTATATCAAGTTAGTAAATACTGGTTTAATTCAGTTAATTTAATATTTTATTGATCAATAATATATCGTCGATACCATGAAATTTATTATATAAATATTAAAAATATGAATATAAAGTTTATTTATCAATTACAAATTAATAAAAAATATTTATTAAACGAATAATATTATTGCAGATTTTATATATTATATTAATAATATGAAGCTTAATATCTCCATTCGATAAAATAATGAATTAACTATTAGATATTTTTCTTATATAAAGAAAGTAATCTATCTCAAAATTAATTGTTACAAATTGATTTGTGTAAAATAATACAAAATTAATGTAAAAATCAATACGATAAAAGTTAAACTTTCTCCAAAGTAAAAAATATAGAATAAAAGATTCAAGGTAATTATTTAAATTTTCTTAAATAGTGAGATTTAAAATCTAGCTAAAATTAATAAAATAGGTTAACAAGAAATCAAAATAATGCTCGAAGATTTAGATTAACAATCATAAATACAAAAATTTTAGAAATTGAAACGGTTAGTAATTAATGAAATTGCTGTGATTAAAGAAAAAAGAAGTAATTGCGTATTGCTGATTTATATAAAGAAATGAGTGTAGTAACTATAGTCAAATAGCCAAAGTCTAACCATAAAGAAGTTTTGAATAATATTGAATAAATTAATCTAGATATTGAAAACTCCTATAAGAGTATTATAAATAAATTAATGTTAATATTGCAAACTAAGATAATAAGAGAGCAATTCTATTTGATGAAATAAGTTAAGACTCAATTAGATAAATTATCAAAAAAGTTTAAACGAGAATTTAAAAAACTTGAAAGTTGATTAAAAAGAGAGCTCATAGAACTAAAATTTTGTCAATTATCAACTCCTAAGTTTCTCGATTCACAATTTTATCAATTTAGTCTACATTTAGATTATTAGTTCGGTATAATGAGGGTTTTTAAAAGCAGTGCGACAATAATATCGTAATACAACTGTAAGATGTACAGCGTACTGAAGAATAAAGTTTTTTAACTCTATCAATATCCTAACTCATAATATAATACCGAGTGTTATGAAGGTTCACAAGATTTAAAATAAATCTTGTGAACTTCTATTCTCTTAACAATCTTCCTCTAATCGTTCATAATTTAGAGAACACATAGATATTAATTCTAAAGGACTGATGAATAAAATTGACCGCATTCGTTTGGGGTTAGCAGTGGCAGTAGCTAAGACAGTCACCGCTGTAGTTCATTTATTAAATTTAGGAGCGGCTAGTGTTTTGCCTGGAGCAATCGCCCGTCGTTTTCATTCTAAACTATTATTTTTACTGTGTGAGCAAGTCAAACAAGGGGTTATTCTAGTAGTAGGAACTAACGGAAAAACTACCACTTCTCTATTGTTGCGAACTATTCTTAAAAACCAAGGGTTCAAAGTTGCTCATAATGATACTGGAGCTAATTTAATTAATGGTTTAGTCACGGCTCTGTTAAAGAATACAAGTTTAATTGGTAAATTAACAGTTGACTATGCAATTCTAGAAGTTGATGAAAATATTGTATCTTTATTACTTAAAGAGTGTCAACCTCGAATAATTTTATGTTTAAATTTGTTTCGAGATCAACTTGATCGTTATGGGGAAATTGATACTATTAGTCAAGGATGGCTAACGGCATTCGCTCTCCTTCCTTCTGATACTACTGTAATTCTCAATGCTGATGATCCAAGTCTCTCTTATTTAGGTCAACAATTATCGCAAAAAGTGCGTTATTTTGGACTAAATGAACCGAATTTATACCTTAAAGAAATTCCCCACGCTGTTGATTCTATTTACTGTCCTCGTTGTGGTTGTATTCTCGATTATCGAGGTATTTACTTTTCTCATTTAGGAGATTTTAATTGTCCTAGTTGTGGATTTATGAAAAGTAAAACTGCCTTTTCTAGCAAAGGCTGGCCACAAATTTTGGTTGGACTTTACAACAAATATAATAGTTTAGCAGCTGGATTAGTTGCTCAGGAATTGGGAATTGAGGTGGCACATATTTTTGACAGCATTAAAAACTTTAGAGCAGCTTTTGGACGGTCAGAAGAATTGACTATTGATGGCACAAATATCCGTATTTTATTATCAAAAAATCCTGTAGGAATGAATGAGACAATACGTGCTGTTAATGACTTAAACGTAACGGGAAAGGCTTCTACAACTCTAATGGTTTTAAATGATCGAATCCCTGATGGAACCGATGTTTCTTGGATTTGGGATGTAGATACGGAAAAATTAATTGATCTAGGAGGAACTTTAATTGTTAGTGGAGATCGTGTCTATGACATGGCACTAAGATTGGAATATAGTCAAGAAACTCTTACTAGTCACAAAAATTCAGTCAAATTGGTTGTAAAAGAGGACTTAAAAGAAGCTATTCAAACTGCTTTAACCTTGACTCCTTCTAATGGAACTCTAAATATTATCCCTACCTATTCTGCTATGTTAGAAGTACGAGGTATTTTAATAGGCCGTCAAATTCTTTAAATAAATTAGTTAAACTTATATCTTTTTATATAAAAATTTAAATAATAAAATTTAATTTACAAAGTTTTACTTAAGTTATGTTTCATTCTATAAACTAATTTATAGAATGAAACATGTTTGCTGCCATCTTAATGTAATTAAATACAAAATAAATCCTATTTAAATATTATTTGTTTCAAGTTAAACTAGAACATAACTTTAATAAAATATGGTTAAAATACTAATTATTTTATCTTTGTGTTTAATTGAATTAGATATAAAAATTAATTTTTAGTTGATCTGCCCCAAAAATTATGCTCGACAGTACTCCTCTTTTGTTGAATAAATATTATTTGATACCGTCATCTTAATAAGAGACATTTAAGCATATTGATTTTGTAAAAAGTATGTTAGTAATTAATATATAAAATTGACAAATAAAACACAAAAATTTTTATTTTATCTCAAATAAAAACATGATAGTTGTCCTCTATAATAAATAAAAATTGCCATAAATTCTCAGAAGTTAAAAAATATTTAAACGGCAATTAAAACTTTAATAATATAAAAATTTTGCCGTTAATAAAATTTTTCTGTCATAACAAATTAACATAGGAGTGAAACGGAGTAAAATTATTGCAAATATTAGTCAAAGATAAAAATATATTAGGATTAAATTAAGTATATAAGAGATAAATCTAAATAAAAACTTAGACTAAATATCGGGACTCTTTGAATTTATTGATTAGTGTTAAAAACTTGTTTCTTGTACATAAAAAGGTATAGAATAATTAGCTTAAACATTTAATCAAGATAATTTATTGCCTATGTTGACAAAAAATAATATAAGATATTGGTTATAAATTAAAGTTAATTAAGAGAAAAGCTCATAGAATCATACATTTTGTCAGGTTTTAACTCTGAAATTTATTGACCTGGCAGTTAATTACGCTAATTCTACATAATTAGTTCGGTGTAACCATAATTGTTAGCTAAATTATTCAAAAAATAGAATGATTGTGGGACTATTAAAAAGTAGAAGAAAAAGAACTTATAAAGTCATTGAAGTTTATTTATTTATACTTATTTTTTATCTTACCAGTTAATATTATTTAGTTTATAGCACAAAAGTTCGAAGATAATTAAATACTAGAACTAACCTGCATCTCAACTTCCAAATAGGTTTTGATATGTATTTTTATACAAAAAATAATTTACTCAAAAAAAAATTGCAATATTTGAGAAAATATATCAACAAAAATAAAAGGTATAAACGAACTAATTCAAATATTTTTAGAGAGTAAAAACTCCAAGTTATCAATGTTGCAATTAAGAATTAAAGCTATATTGTTAAGCAAAAATTTTCAGCAATGATACGGTAAAGAATTTTCCGTTACAAAGTAGTTCTATGAAAAAACAGATCAAGGCACGAACAAAATTATTATGTTTTGCTTAAAATTAACTCTATATGTAGCTAGTCCATGTCAATTTTAAGGAATTTTACAGAATAGATGATGGAGTCAAACAGGTGGTTAATGATCTCCTTAATTACTTAAGTCAAGCTGCACTTTTACAAAAAACGACGAATATTTTGTTGATAGGCTTGATTGTCTAGACCATCCCCTTGATATGATCGTTGATCATCAACGGCTTGATTTAATGCTCTCAATCGATCTGACGTAGCTGGATGAGTACTTAAAAAGTCAGGAACAGAAGATCCATTTTGTTGCATTAATTTCTGCATGAAAGTGACCATTCCAATGGTGGCATATCCAGCATTTCTTAAGTTTATTAAGCCTAATCGATCTGCCTCTAATTCAGACTTTCTATTGTGAGGAAGATTGAGCCCTAATTGCACCCCTAATTGAACAATCGTATTTTCCCTTAAGCCAGCTGCTGACATTAACCCTTGAGAAAGAGCAATATCGCGCATTTGAATGATAGAATGACGAGCAGTAATATGAGCAACTTCATGAGCAACTACACTGGCTAATTCAGCTTCGTTTTCTGCCGTTGCCATTAACCCAGTGTTAATATAAACAAACCCCCCCATTGTCGCAAAAGCATTGATAGATATATCATCGACTACCTGAAAAGTATAAGGAAGGTTAGGACGTTCACTTGTAGGGGCTAGCCGTCGTCCAATATGTTCAATAGCTTGATTTAATTGAGGATTTTGGGAAATGTGAAACTGACCCGAACGGATTAATTCATCATTAATTTGTTGAGCAAGTTTTACTTCTTGAAAATCAGACATAGTAGTTAATTGAATTACCTGTACTCCTTGAAAGAGTAAATTCAACCAAGACTGGCTATAACTTGATTGAATATTGCTTAGAATAACAAAGATTATCACTAATAAAAAAAGACAAGAATAAACCCAGAAGCGATGGAAACAAAAAAAAGATCTAATCATTTTGAATAAGCTAATAAGCCAGATAAAGTGAAGAAATCAGTTATTTATAGTATTATTACTCTTTACTAAGTTAGTGATAGTTCAAGTGTTACACCTACTGTAAGTGTCTACTATAAATTTAATTAAGATCAAATCCTGACTATCACCAATTTAACCTTTTTTATTTCTTACAATCGATTTTAATGAAATTACTACTATTGATATGAATTATGAATACTGATAATTGGTTAATTTATAAAGAGTTTCGCTTTGAGGCTGCCCATCGGTTGCCCCACCACGATGGCAAATGTTCCCGTCTTCATGGTCATAGTTGGATAGGACGGGTTTACATCAAAAGTAATAACCTGATTAAAAAAGGACCTAAACAAGGTATGGTTACTGACTTTAGCGATATTAAGAAGCATTTAAACCCCCTATTAGAGCAGTTTTTGGATCATTACTACCTGAACGAAACCATGGAACTAGAAAATCCCACCTGTGAAATAATCGCCAAATGGATTTTTGAGAAACTTGAATTAGCAGGACTGCAAGGACTGCAAGGAGTAGAAATTCAAGAAACTTGCACTGCTGGAGCGAGATTCACTAAAGAGAATTGACTAAACTAATAGTTAGATTGCTAATGAGTTTAGCCTTGTAAAGAAATAGGTTTAATTACTATCAAAAACTTGTTTCTTGTATCTGTGTTATTTAGTTGCTGATTGTTTTGTATTATTTTTTATTCATTTAATCATATTTCTTCACTAAGAAGAGTCATCTACTGTGATGAAACACTATAAATCAAAGAAAATTTAAATAATTTTGGGGTTCAGTTAGTTAACTCTATATCTTCAAGATCAAGAATTATTCTCAGGAAGTTTCTTATCTTTCTAATCTCTAGTGCGTTTAGCTCAAAAACGATTCCTAAGAAAAAACATAGATAGCTACAAAAGTACAACGAAATGCACTTGCTGAAGTTTGATTAAGTACGTTTATCGATAAGTGATCTTCAACATTGACACAAAATTTGACGATTGAGCTAAGTAATATGGATCATACAAAAATAATTAAATTAGAACAAACCTTCTAACTGAGTACTTCTCGACCGGACTAAAGTGCAGATAATTTTCTCTGTTTTGGTTTTAGATCTTCAATTACTAGCTAATTCGCAAGAAGGCACAAGATCCTTCCTGGCAAAGAAAATTTTTGCGTTACTCTTAAGAGTAGATGTAGTGTAATACATTTAATAGAAAGCTTTTGGAGGAATTCTTAAAGAAGGAAGACAGAAGATAAAGCCTATGAAGAGAGCTAGATAGTAAGAAGTTAAGAAAATCCCAACAACCACACAAGAGATTCAATTGTAGACTAGATACAGGGAGTCTTAGCGTCAGTTACATTATAACACTATAAACCTCTGGAAGGTCTGTGTGAGGAGACGCTTGTTGAATTTCTTCCTTTAGTCTTACTTAAGACTAGATTTTAAATATTAATACCCATCTATCAACCGTGAACTATGTTATCGACAGAGCAAAAGAAAACCCATTCAGGGCAAGACTATTTAGAGAAAGAAATTCTAGAACAGGGTGAGCGATCACCAAACCAGTCATTATTCCCCCTAACTGCTAAGATCAATAATCATAATTGCTTAGAAATTGGCGGTTGCGATCTTAGGACCCTAATTAAACAATTTGGTTCTCCTCTTTATGTTCTCGATGAAGCAACTCTACGAAGTGCCTGTCGTCAATATAGAGAAGCTTTCAAGCGTCACTATCAAGGACCCTCTCAAGTCATTTATGCCTCTAAAGCTTGGAGTTGCTTAGCCATTGCCAGTATTGTTGCTAGTGAAGGATTAGGTTTTGATGTTGTATCGGGGGGAGAACTGTATACTACCCTCAAGACTTTAGAGAAGATGGGACGCACCTCTGAACAAATTGCCCAACAAATTTACTTTCATGGCAATAATAAGTCTCTTGCAGAACTAAAACTAGCTATTGAGGTTAATTGCACTATTGTTGTTGATAATTGGTTCGAATTAGAAACTCTAGCTCAACTAGGCAATCAAACTGCTTCCATGAGTATTCCCATCCTTGTGCGCTTAGCTCCAGGAATTGAATGTCATACTCATGAGTATATTCGCACAGGACATCTAGACAGCAAATTTGGCTTCGATCTCTACCAACTCGATACCGTTTTTAAATATATTAGTCAGCAATCATGCTTTGATTGCCGGGGGTTACATGCCCATATTGGCTCTCAAATTTTTGAGGAACAACCCCATCAAGACTTAGGAGAAGTTATGGTGGAGTTGCTTCAAAAAGCCCAAAGTTATGAATTAGTCTTGCAAGAATTAAATATTGGCGGAGGCTTGGGCATTCGCTATATGAAAGATGACAATCCCCCCAGTATAGAACAATGGGTTAAAGGAGTGAGTCGCTCCGTAATGAAAGCATGTGATAGTTATCAATTTCCCTACCCTAAACTCATCGCTGAACCTGGACGTTCTTTGGTGGGATCAGCCTGTGTCACTGGCTATACTATAGGCAGTCGAAAAGAAATTCCTCAACTGCGAACCTATATCGCTGTAGATGGTGGAATGTCTGATAACCCTCGTCCCATTACCTACAAATCGCTCTATTGTCTGGTGATAGCTAATAGAATGTTAGAACCCTGCACGGAAACTGTCACTATCGCGGGCAAACACTGTGAGTCTGGAGACATTCTGATTAAAAATACTCAGTTGCCTCAAACCCAACCAGGGGATATTCTGGTAGTGATGGGAACAGGAGCCTATAACTATAGTATGGCTTCTAATTATAATCGTCTTCCTAGACCAGCTGCTGTCTTAGTTAAAGATGGAGAAGCTAATCTAGTGATCAAACGAGAAACCTATGATGATTTAATTCGTCAAGATCACCTTCCTGAAAGGCTACTGTCTTAATTTAAATCCCTCATTGCTTGTTATTTTGATTGCTCCTTAATCTCTACCATCCTCCATCATGTCGGGTGATACTCCTGGCCCTCGCTGGATACCCTCCGGGCTAATCCACAATGGCATTGATATTGCATTGGTGCTACTGCTGACTTATTTAATTCTTCTTGCCATTGGGGAACGTCGTACTCTCTGGATAGTGCGAGGGTTAATTATTTTAATGCTGGCACAAGTGATCAGCCAACGGCTTCAACTTAGGCTGCTCGAAGTTGTCCTGGATAAATTAGTGTTGGGGTCCGCCGTTGCTATGGCAGTAATTTTTCAGGGAGAATTCCGACGATTTCTTGAATTATTGGGACGTGGACAAATGCTACAATTATTTCAACGACGACTTCCAACTCCTAAGCCTGATAGTGTAGTCGATGAAATTGTTGATGCGGTTAAAGAACTCTCTCAAAATAGAACAGGAGCCTTAATGGTTCTAGAAACAATTGCTTCTGTGGATACAAGAGTATTTGTGAATCCAGGGGTTCCCCTCAATGGAGAAGTCTCGAAAGAATTACTTCAAACAATTTTTCAGCCGAAAACTCTCTTACACGATGGGGCTATTTTTATTCGCGGGTCGCGTATTGTCTCAGCAGGAGTGATTTTACCCCTATCCGAACGAACTGCTCATCGACAACTAGGAACACGACATCGATCAGCTATGGGCATTACAGAACGAGTTGGTAATTGTTTATGTGTAGTAGTCTCTGAGGAAACAGGCTCGATTTCTTTAGCCCAAGGTGGAACTCTTGATCGTCCTCTGACTAGTAGTAAGTTAAAAGAACTTCTCGAAGAAAAATTATCTCTACTTGTCGAGCGAGAGTCTGTAGCCCCTGGTTTAGGACTTGTCAGTCGTACTCTTGGCTCACAAATACGAAACTTGCTTGCTTCTTTGAGGTCTCAAAATGTTCGAAAGTAATGATAACTGATAAGTTAGTGATATCCAGCAATCAAGTTCTATAGAACCTGTCAGATAAAACCCGAATATTAACGTCTTGAAAGTCTTATACAGGATTTGAATAGTCTGACTGTTATTAACATGCTAAATAAGGCTATATTATAATCTTATGGCTTTCTAGCATCAAAAGTTCAGTTAAGCTAAAAATCATTTCTAATAATTTAGAAAACTTCAATTAACAGGCACAAGTAAACAAACTTATATAATATCAATACCTAACTCTAAAAACTTGATAGTTGTGGTTATACCAGATTGATGATATACAACAATTAACTAGTAAAATACCAAGTCAGGAAATATTGAAGTTAAATATCGATTAACTTTCTGAGTATATAAACTCTTCTTTGAATTAACCTCAATTTAATTTGTTATCAATAAAATATACTATTATACAATTTTTTCATGAATAAAAAAATTGTATAATAGTTGTTACCCTAAGCCATGGCTTTATTGTTTATTTTTTATCCAGTGAATAGATGGTTTAATATCAATCAGCTAATCTCAATAAACAGCCTTAATATCTAAAACAAAGTTTTTAAAAGATTTGTTTTAGATATCGCATTAAAATTGGTATATTTATAACTTTTTTTTATTTCCTTAATCTTTTTTTGTTTGGGCAAAATATATATTTATTCTTATTTAAATTTAACTATTTTTTACAAGGGTTTTTACTTATTTATTAAAACTTTTTACTTTATTATATGCAATTTACACACTAGGATATAAATTTAAGGTATTGGTTTATTAACTCGAATTAATTTTTTAAATTTTAGTTAATTTTTTTTGAACCTCTAACTATTTTAGTTTAAATCTAATTGTAGAAATTTACTTATATTAAAACAATAAAAAAATAATCTAGATAAAAATAAAATTTAGAACGTATTATTTAGTTTTACTGCCTTAATTATAGCAAAAAATATAATTACTTGGAAAAAAATGGTTAAACAATTTAACTGATAAATTAGTTTAAAAATTAGTCTATTAATTAAAATTAAGGCCAGCACATAAACAAATGCCAAAAGTGACTTGTTAACATTTAACAAATTCTAGTATTCAAGAAAATTAGATTGATTTAAAAAGCTCAGAGACTATATATCGAAGTTGAATATCAAAATATCAGAAAGAAAGATTAATTGTAAATTTACTTTAAAAAGTAAATTTACAATTAGATTTAAGCCAATTAAAAATAAAAATTTAGAGTATGATTTTATAATCACTAATTGCTAGTATAACCGAGTACTATGAATGTCATATATATTTAATTTTATTGAATTGATAAAGCAAAAGAAACTTATTTGGTTAAATATTAAAAATAAATATAATATATTTGAATTTAAGCAATAAATATTTAGTGAAAAATATAGCTAAATATTGTAAAGGTATTTTCATTACAAGCTTATATTAAATAGCATGTTTTGACAAGAGAAGAGCGTCTTTAATAATTAAAATAGAAGCTAGCGTACTTTCCATAATTATAGTCAACAGAAACCCTATGAACGTTAATAGATAAACTTTAAATTTATTAGGGGTTTCAAAAACTTAATAAAATAGAAAATTTTTGATTATCTATATTTTCGTAATTTGTTCAATATAATTAAACAAAAAACTTAAAATAAGTTAAATTTTAAGTTTTTTATGATGAAGGTATAGCTCTTAACTTAAGTATGATTACTACTTCAGATCTTCTTGTTTATATAGTTACTACTATCCCTCTTCTTAAGGAATATTTAATATTTTTTTATATTATATATTTCAGTATATTTAGTTTGACAACGATTAATGTTGAGATGGATATATTTTTGATTTAAGTAAATTTTTAAATAGTTAGTTTATTCTCTTTATATAAATTTATAAATGTCTAAAACATAATCATGCAAGTTGTTTGTCAATCTATTTTTTATAAAACCAAAACTATTAATATACCATTTAAAATATAAAAACTAGTTATAATTAATTATTCTAAATTAATAATTTCATTCATCATACTAATTTGAGTATTTAATACCTTAGATTAAGTATGAGTCAGGTAAAGATATTAAGTTTAGCATAACTTAATTAAAAGATAAGGTCTGCCAGAGTACTATCTGTATAATAATTATGGCTTTTGATAAGCTTATTATCGATAATCAAACTTTGTCTTTATGCTTGCAATCTGTACATGATAGGTTTAGTATAACCATACTTGTCAGCCCAAAAAACTTAAGCCGCTATGATAATATACTATGTAAAAGCATCATGGGCTAGTTTAAAATAATCGCCATTACCATTATGATCAATCTATAAAAATAGATCAAAGCAAAATAGTTGACAATATGGCAGAAAGCAAATTGGTAATCAAGAATAACTTATTCCATATAAATTCTGTAGACACACTCCTCAAAATGTTTTTCCAAGTACGAGGAAATAAAATTTCATACAATAAATAAATTGCCAGATAATAATGACTCTTAAATTCATTGTCTCAAAGGATTTACCCATCGATCTTGATCAAGTTCGTCTTCCTAAACACGTAGCAATAATAATGGATGGTAATGGACGCTGGGCTAAGCGTCGTGGACTTCCTCGTATGATGGGACATCAACGAGGTGTTGATACCCTTAAAAATTTACTTCGTTGTTGTCGTGACTGGAAAATTCCGGCGTTGACCGCTTATGCTTTTTCGACGGAAAATTGGGGAAGACCTCTTGACGAAGTAGAATTTTTGATGACTCTATTTGAACGAGTGTTACGTCGTGAACTACGAGAAATGATGAAAGAAAATATTAGGATCTCTTTTGTGGGAAATTTAGAAGTTCTTCCTCCTTCTTTGCAATTAGAAATTACCCGTTCTATGAACGATACTCAAGACAATACAGGGATTCAATTTACAGTGGCTACTAATTATGGTGGTCGTCAAGAGATTATCCAGGCTTGTCAGGCAATTGCTATTAAAATCCAAAAAGGTCTTTTAGCACCAGAAGAAATTAATGAATCTCTATTTGAACGCTATTTATATACTTCGGGAATTACTCATCCCGATCTTTTAATTCGTACCAGTGGGGAAATGCGAATTAGTAATTTTCTCCTTTGGCAATTAGCTTATGCTGAAATATATGTTACTCAAACCTTATGGCCAGATTTTAATCGAGAGGAGTTTTACAAAGCTTTATTAGCTTATCAAAAAAGAGAACGGCGATTTGGGAAAGTTTAGTTCAAGTAAAAGAGTTTTATCTCTAGTGAAAATACTATATCTAGTTTATAGTAACTGCAGGGTGTTAGTTATTTAATTATCTATGTTAACTTTTCGTCAGTATAAACAAAATCCTCTTAAAGTGATCAAACATCTTTCTAAACTCTCAGAATCTGAGCAAATAGAAGCTGAACATAAAAAAAATATACTAATTTTAATAGAAAATTTAATAGAAAGAGAAGAGGCAACTTTTAAGATGATTATTGATTGTCTTTATGATATTGGTTCAGTAAACTTAATCAATAAGAAGTTTTCTATTTGTCCCTTTAATCAAATAATGAAGCTAATCGCTAAGTTTTCTAGACCTGGATTTCGCTTTGTCGCCTTTTATTGGGTTCATAAAAATACCCCTCAATTAATTACTAATTGGCTGTTAAAAAAAGTGAAGAGATTAGGATAATCATTGTTGATTGTAAATTTCTTATTTTTTATTCAACTTGTTGTCGTCGTTCCGCAAACCATTTTTGCAACTGTTGACGACATTCATTTTCATAGATACCTGAAATAACGGCTAAACGATGGTTAGAACAGTAACTATCGGGCAAATTCAGTACTGTACGAATGGTTCCTGACTTAGGATCGTCACATCCATAAACGAGTAATCCTAAGCGAGATTGAATAATTGCTCCTGTACACATAGGACAGGGTTCAAGAGTAACGTAGAGTGTGCAGTCCTTTAAGTTCCAAGTATGCAATGTTTTAGCCGCAATGCGGATAGCCATAATTTCTGCATGAGCAGTAGGATCTTGATCTGTTTCTTTACGATTAGCTGTCTGGGCGATTAAATTTCCCTGACTATCAACAATAATAGCCCCTACGGGAACTTCTCCCATTTCTCCCGCCTTTTGTCCAAGGGTGAGTGCCTTTGCTATCCAATAAAGATGAGTGTGATAAGAGGTTTGGATAATCAATTGAAGTAACGGAACGAGAACAACAAAAAACGGAGACAGACAAAGGTTCAAGCTGTTTTAAGAAGTGTCTAAGCAGTTTAGCTAAACTTAAATGTTGACCAACTTAAATCTTAATAATTGAAGAGTAGTCCAACAGGATTTTTTGTTAGACATACTACTATAATAAAACCATCAGGCTAAGTTTCAACAGCGTGAGCTTCCCACTCTAAATCTTTGTGATGAAATGTATATATCTTTTAAGATAAGATAGTACTGAATTTATAAGTTTAATGTCTGACCTTAATATTTTTATAGGGTTTTAACCTAAACAAACTTATCCTGTATAAATTAGTCTATAGATTAATTTTAAGAAAGCAATATTTAAGTAAAAAATACTAGATTAATTTTAGTTCTATTTGGAGTTATATGTAATAAGCTATAGGCTTTTCGTTGAGTTCAAAGTTATTTGAAAGAAAACAAGGAATAAATTATCTTTAATTCAAAATAACTGGCGGTAGTTTTAAAGACTTTGTTGCTGTGGTTAACGATACAGAATTACGTTTTAATTTAGGAGGCAAGCCTTGATTATATGAAGATAAAGGCTCAGTTAGTGTTTGAGTGTATTTAGCAGTGATTGGTAATTCAATAGCTGTAAATTCTTTCTTAGTCCTTTCTATGACTTTAAATTCAAACTGATGAGAAGATTTATGCTCAGTATTAAATAATTCAATAGTATAATTAACAGGGTAGTGTTCCCTACTATAAATTTTAAAAGGATAGTGAGTAATAATAACTTCTGTCATGGTCTGTAGTACAACTTTTCCTGATAAATACGGAAGACCTTCTAGCTTGTCAGGAATAACTAATGTTTGATTAAATGTATAGGGTAGAGTTTTATCGGAAAGACTACAGTCTATTTTCATGATCATCTCATCAGTATAAGGATGTCTTAATTGATAGCAAAGTTGCGCTGTTAAAGCTAATTTTTCTCCATAACTTTGCGTATTAATTTTTCCTGCAATGGTAATATATTCATCCGGATTTCCTTGAAATGTATCTTGCTCTAGGATAAGCTGGAGAGTTGTTGCTGTTATTTCGTCTGATGAAGATAACTCAAGAAAATTCTCTGAACTATGTTGACAATCTGTCTCATAGTTGTCGGTCAATGGCTCTACTTTCTCCTTTACCAATTTTTCCAATTGATGGAGATAAAACTGGGCTATCTTATTAGAGGAGTTGTTAATGTAGGGAGTTCCGTAAATTTCTAATTTGTTGGAATGATTATACTGAGATAATTTTTTTTTTTCTTCTATAGAAATATCATTAATGGTACCTCTAAAACAGTCGATTTGTGCGTCAAAAGAATTTCGGTTAGTCACAGTATCTAAAATCTGAAGTTTTAGAGTTTTCTGCCAAGTTTCACCAATCAATTCTGACATTATATCGTTGCGACAGCGTATTTCCCAAATTCCAGTAAATAATTCTTTAAATGCAAAAATCATCACTAACCCCTGTAGATTGACGTGACGAGAATAGTTTTGAGTATTATAGGGGAAATCTTCACATGTTAAGGTTTGGTAACTAATGCGAACTTCAAGATCACTATCAAAGTGATTAGAATTAGCAAGAAGACTATAAGTGCCTGGTTCAATTTCGAAGGTTAATGAGGGAATGGAAACCCATTGATGATCGCCTTCTTTTTGAATCAGAAATTCCCAAGATTTCATTGCTACTTGCTCTATATAGTTACCAGTTTGTTTATATGTGTCTGGCCAACTGTTCTTTAAGTTCCCCAACTTGACTAATTAATTCTTCTTGGGTTAAAGTGTTCTGTTCTTTGCTGGCTAACCATTTAAGTTGAACGGTTTGAGTTTCAGCTTCCGTATCTCCAAATACAAGACAAGCAATCGCCCCACTGCGATCAGCTCGCTTAAATTGTTTCCCAAAAGCACCGCCACTGAGGTCTAATTCTACAGTTAAACCTTCATGACGTAATTTTTGGGCTATGACCAAGGCTTTGCTTTCGGCCTTTTTACCTTTAGACACAATGTATAAATCAGGAGATGTATTTGGAGTATCCTGTATTTGCTTCAGGAGAATGATTAGGCGTTCTATTCCAATCGCCCATCCTATAGCTGGAATATCAGGTCCCCCTAGTTCAGCTACTAAATCATCGTAGCGACCTCCCCCACAAACTGTACTTTGTGCGCCAAGATCCTCTGATTGAATTTCAAAGACGGTATGAGTATAGTAATCTAAACCTCTCACTAGACAAGAATTTAATAAATAATTAATATTTAAATCCGTTAAAAATTGTTGAACTTGGTCAAAATGCTTCTGGGACTCATACCCCAAATACTCAATAATATTAGGGGCACTTTGATTAATTTCTTTTATCCGTTGATTTTTACTATCTAGAATGCGCAAAGGGTTTCTTTCTAGACGATCTTGAGAATCAAGTTCCAATTCGTCTTTGTAGGGAAGAAAATAATTAACTAAGGCTTCTCGATAGCTTTGTCTATCATTGCGATTACCGACGGAATTTAAATTTAATTTAAAACTTTGTAGCCCTAATGTTTTGAGAATATCAATTGCTAAGGCAATCACTTCTACATCTGCTCTAGGATCGCTACTACCAAATAGTTCTAGACCGATTTGATTGAATTGCCGTTGACGGCCAGCTTGAGGACGTTCATAGCGAAACATTGGTCCCTTGTACCATAACCTTTGCACTCCTCCTACAGCGTATAGGTTGTTTTGTAAAAAAGCACGAACAACGCCGGCCGTTCCCTCTGGACGTAAGGTTAAAGAACGATCTCCCCTATCTTTGAAAGTATACATTTCTTTGCCCACTACGTCGGTAGCTTCTCCTATACCTCGTTCAAACAACGACGTTTGCTCAAAAATAGGGGCTCGAATTTCCTGATACATTGCTCTACCAAGAATTTCTGTGGTAACAGTTTCTACATATCGCCAGTATTCAATCTCTGCTGGTAGTATATCCCGTGTTCCTGGTACTGTTTGAATTATACCCATTGGGGCTGCACTTAAATTCTAAAATTTGCGCTAATGTAACACCAATTATTATAAAGCAATTAGCCGTTAATATAATAAAACAGGTTACTTAATTATTAGTTAAATTTATTTGTATGACTGAGTATTTTGACATAAAGAGAAACACCATATAGAAAACTTGTAACAAAGTAAGTAAAATATTTAATTAGTCAATTAAACATTTTTTAAAAAATAAACAATAAAATCAATAAAAATACTAAACAGTGTAAATCTTAAACTAATCCTTGACTGAATTTAATTAGATTTAAATTTGTATATTTAATTTTTTATTAATTAATCTCTTTTGTTTTATTATATATAATAACTGTAATTTTTTTCTGCTCATCCATGTCTAAACATGATCAGATAGCTTCTATTACTGCCATATAACCATGTCCATTTTGTTTTATTTTTTGCGATTTTTTCTCAATTATGGGGAATAAGTAAACTATAATTCACGAGTACCCTGAAAATTAGATCTGATTCATCTAGATATTTTCAATGGATTACTTCCACAGTTTCACCAAGCACCTCATGATTTAATCAAGTAAGGTTTGTTCCATCTATCAATTGTTTCGAAACCTATTGGGCAAGCTTATTTTAAATAAATAGCAATTTTCATCACGTTCCACTCTATTACTAAAAATTTAATTGTACTGGCTCTATCTTTTGTTCTTTTAAGAACTTTTTTAGCTTTACTTTATTCAAAATAAAATTACTTTTATTTTCGGGTTTAAAAATCTCCTAAGAATAAGAAAATAATATCAATCAAGTAGAGTTTTTATGTTCAATTCTGTTAGTATATTTCGGTGTCTATTTGTTGTAAGCACTTTTCAATCTGTAACACTCACTGACTAACACAATAATACTTACTTCTGTTCTACTACTCAAGCTAAGTACGATAGGTCAGTAACTAATAAATTCCAAAACCTTTATTATCACTACACTTAACTATTGCACAAATTAAACTTATAGAGTTGTTAAAGCCCTACAAAGTAAGACTTTCAGCTTTTATCAAGTGTGATTGTCTCATAGCTGGGCTAGAAGAGTTATAATTCTCCAAGCTTGGGACTCCCTAAGATTCTAATAATATCATGGCTAATATACTGTATTTTTTCATCAAAAGACCTGTCCATCCTGGAGATATTTCCGTCAACTAAGTTCATATAATAAGCACTTCTTCTCTATTTTTTCAATAAGATATGTGATGGTGTAATGTCAATAATTCATAGCAATCAAATTACAACTTTAAATTTTTAAAAATAATCAATTAGCTATAAAGATAAATCATAAAAAGATATGGAATTTTTTACAGTTTTTTTTTCAAGTTTATTAATGTTGTTTTCTCCTGTTGGTCTAGTAATTGATACAGTTGTAGCTGACACTATTCGTTCTCAAGTCAATGATGTTGAAGAATTAGCAGTTCGAATCGATAATACGCCTAGTTACCAATCAACTCAAGGAAGAATTAATCGGGTTCGTATTGCTAGTCGGGGCATAAAACCAATTAAAGATTTTAGAATAGAAGTTCTTGAACTAGAAACTGATTATATTGATGTTAATATCAACAATCTACAAACCCAAAATATTAAAGAAATTAGACAGTCTTTACGAAAACCATTACAAGGAGGATTTAATTTAATTATTAAAGAAAGGGATATTAATCTAGCTCTAAAATCAGATGAAATTAGAGAAAAATTAGAAAGAACTATTAATAGTATAGTTCCTAAACAAGTTCCTAAATTTAGGATATTAGCCCTTTGTGTTGAATTTAAACCTAAAAATCGCCTAGGAATTAAAGTAAAATTGCAGCAATCAAAAAGGTCTAATGAGGAAGATGCCCCTGAAACTATAGCACTGAATTTAGAAGCAGGATTTAAAGTAAAAAATGGACGATCAATCCAAGTCCTTGATCCAAGAGGTGAATTAAATGAGAAAACTCTATCAAAAAAATTTTTAAGTCGCTTTCAGCAATTTGATTTAGCTGTCCTAGAAGAACAAGGCATTATTACTAGACTACTAAAATTAAAAGTAGATGAAGAAAGTCTCTCTCTTGTCTCATTTATTCGCTTAGAACCCTTAAAATAAGAGAGAGAATCTAAAAAATGATAACCTGATTGCCAAACATCACAAACTTTTATCAGAGATAAAAACAGGAGATAACTATGGATAATCGCCATAATAATCATGAAAAAAATCGTTTATCTATTGGATTTATTGGTGGAATTATAGTCGCTATTTTAGTGACTGGAAGCGCAGTAACATGGTGGTCTATAAGTACTTTAAAAACATCTAACAACTCAACTAAAATTTCTACTGAAAGCTCAATAACTAAAGAGGATATTAAGACAGAGCTGGGAAAAGTTTACTGGTTAAATGATAAAGGCGACCGTTTTGAATTGTCAGCAAGTCCGGTAATTGTAAAGAAATCAAGTGATAATCAAGAGATATTGAAAACTGCCCTAGAAAGTTTATTAGCAGGTTCTAAAAAACCTAAACAAATTACTACAATTCCTCAAGGAACCGAACTGTTAAACCTTACTTTAAATAAAGAAGGAGTAAAAATTGATCTATCCCAAGAATTTATTACAGGAGGTGGCAGCGCGTCTATGATTGGCCGTTTGGCTCAAATCCTTTACACATCAACCAGTCTTGATCCTAACACCAAGGTTTGGTTGACAATAGACGGACGACTTTTAGAAGTTTTAGGAGGAGAAGGGGTAGAAATTGAACAACCGATGACCCGTCAATGGTTTAATGAAAACTTTGAATTGTAGTTTTGATTACTTGAACTATTCGAACAATTAGGAGGATCTATTCTTAAAGTAAATGAGCGGAGTCTTGTTCTAAAAATAAATCTGCATCCGAGTGCTTTCGTAAAATTGAAGCAGGACAATGAGTGTTTATATGCTTTTTAAGCATTGTTTCAATAATTTTTGCTTTATTTTTTCCAAGTGCAAGACAAACAATTTTACGAGACAATAAAATCATAGGGATAGTTAGAGTTATGGCATATTTAGGAACTTCATTTAGCTGGGTAAAATGCCCTTGATTAACTTGTACTTTACGGGTTTCCTCTTCTAAACGAACCAATTTAACCAAATAAGGATCATCAAATTTAGCAACAGCAGGTTCATTAAAAGCTAAATGTCCATTTGTCCCGATTCCTAAACAGCATAAATCAATGGGTTTTTCTTGTAAGAGTTCAGTATAACGATCACATTCTTCAACAGGTTCTAGCGTATTTCCTTGAATATAATGAAATTGCTTCGGATAAACTCTTTTTTCTACTCTCTTTTGAAGATAGTGACAAAAACTAGCCTGATGTTTTTCATTGATACCTAAATATTCATCTAAATGAAATAGGGTTATACGATTCCAATCTATTTTTTTAGTATCAATCAAAGCATCAAGAAACTGTAACTGTGAGTTTCCCGTTGCCAGTATCACTCTCGCTTCCTCCTTTTTTTCTAATACTTTTAATAAGTATTTTTGAGTAATCTCTGCTGATATTTTAGCCAAGTCTTTTTCAGTTTTAGAAATATAAACTGAAAGGCTATCAACCTTAAATTGATGTTTAGATTCCATCAAGAATTATAAAATTTTTTCCAAATTTATTTTAACGTATAACTTGAATTTAAAAATTGACTTATATTTTTGAGGAACGTCTAGAGTGGAATAAAGACCTCTTCAAAGATAACCTTGATATTTTAATATTTTTCAAGAATTAAATTGAAATCAGTCTTAGGAGAACTAAAGCTAAAGATTTTAAATTTTCTAACTTCTTTATACTTTACGTTTCGTGATTTTGGACTGATAATAGATATATCATCGGTTTACTGTTATTTTTAAGAACATTGGATGATCATTGATATTATCCAACAAGCAAGGAAACTAATTCATCTTGATTTATCAATAGCATTCGTTCGATTGGTGAGGTATACTAGAGTCTAGATTTGTTCTTAATGTTTGATATCCCTGATAGTGAAATTGATTGATGCCCTGTATGATTGGGAGCTTTCGAAAGGTGGTTCAGCGAAAGGAGGAATTCTGTGTCTACTGAAGTAATCAAAAGGAGATCGCCATTTAGTACAAGTATTCGAAAACCAGCTCCTCGTTATCGTGTTCTACTCCATAATGATGACTTTAACTCTATGGAGTACGTTGTTCAGACCTTAACGCAAACGGTGGCAGGGATGACTCAATCACAGGCAGTTGATATCATGATGGAAGCTCATAATAATGGAATAGCTTTAGTTATTGCCTGTGCCTTGGAACACGCTGAGTTTTATTGTGAAACCCTTAAAAATTACGGGTTAACTAGCACTATAGAACCAGATAATTAATTGTCTTTATAATTGCAAATTATAACTCTTGAAGTCTGATCTTACTCGTATTAGTCATTGCTCAGCCCCGATTCGGCTGGGGGTTTTTGTTGTCATATTATTGTTGCTGTGGATTCCAGTGGCAATTCCCATCTATTTGGCGCTTAGGTCAGACCCAAACTTAACAACAATTGTTAGTATGGGATTATTATATTTAGAGTTTATTGGGCTGTTATTTATTTGGAATAGAAACATTTATGGCAATTTTTATTGGTGGAAACAATATGGATTAGTTTTAAGTAAAAAAAATGGATTCGAATATTTCCAAGGATTAAGTCTTGGTTTGGGATTTACTTTTGGTTTGTTTGTTGTTGAATCAATTTTAGGGTGGGTTAATTTTTCTATCCCTTCTCTCAGAATTATTCAAGTGATTTTTGAAGGATTATTAAGCTCTTCAGGAATTGCATTTGCTGAGGAGTTATTATTTCGGGGATGGTTACTAGAAGAGTTAAACCGAAATTACATTTCGTCAACTGTATTGTGGATTGATTCTTTATTTTTTGCTGGATTACATTTCGTTAAACCGTTAGCAGAAGTCATTAGAACTTTCCCACAATTTCCTGCATTATTGTTGTTAGGATTAATCTTGGTCTGGGCTAAACGTAGTTATGGAAATCGTTTAGGAATTTGTATTGGTTTACATGGAGGATTGGTGTGGGGGTATTATATCCTAAATGTAGGTCAACTTTTAGACTACACAGAAAAAGTATCTCCTTGGATCACAGGAATTGATAATAATCCTATTGCTGGAGTAATGGGCTTATTATCTCTTGGAATTTTAGGTTTTTGGATAAGAAAAAAAGCCAAGATAAACTAATTATATCGATAGTTTAATTACACAGCAGTTTAGTTATCTTTTGAGTATAATAAAGAACCAAATATTAACTAAACCTAATCAAAATTGACTGCAATTGCCATAAATTTTAAAATTCTTATAAACAGAACTATTCATTATTGTTTTTTACTGTTCACACATAACTGGAAATATTTGGTTTTTTGAAAATTTTTCAGTTATTTCATGGACGATGTTTTTCTTCTCCGTGGTATTGTTATTATGATGCAATAGTCCATTTTGCTTGAATCCCTAAGAGTAGAACGTTTGAATATTACAATCACTGATTTACCTAGTTTTTAGACTTACATTTACAACGGATTAAATTTATATGAAGAATTATTAGCTGAGACAGTCACAGTAAGTAATCACGGTAACCCTAGTCTGGCACTACTAACTAGAGACTATATTATTGGTAAACCTATATATCAGTTGATGAATTGACTAACAATTTACAGTATCTTAAAAGTTTTATGGAAATTTATACTGTGTTAAACAATCATGCTCATTATCAGGATAAATCTCTGCTGAAAGAATAGCATCACATACAAAAATCAACTCTATATTAATCAAGGATTAAAAACCTGTTTTATTCGAAGACCATATTGTTCTCTCAAAGTGACACTCATTACATTAACTGTCTAGTAACTCAAGTTAACTGTAATAAAAATCACTAAATTAGATTAATCAAAGCATCCCTAACCGTAGGGGGAAGATGATGCATAATTTTTCCTTTTTCGCGATCAACCGCCACTAAAGTTATCGCTCCAGTAACATAACATTCCTGTGTATTTAGAGATTCGACGCGACAATCAAAATTCATCTGTACTCCAGTAATTTGATTTATCCGAGTTTTAATAATCGCTTCTTGTCCTAACTGAATAAAATGGTGATAACAGAGAGATAATTCAATCACAGGAAGATGAAAGCCTAATTTTACCAATTCTGCAAAATCAATACCCACAGAGCGCAAATATTCAACTCTAGCTTCTTCTATCCAAGTTAAATAAGTTCCATGCCAAACTGTTCCTGAATAGTCAGTATGGTGAGGTTGAACACGCACAGTATACTTAAACCACTGATCAGTAGTTGCTTGCAGGATATTTTCAGGAGATATCGCTACGTTGGGAGGTAATTTGGGTTGAGATTGGGAAGACAAGTTAAACTAACTCCAATTATGGATTAAAGTTATTAACAATAATATCGTATTTGCTTGTTATTAGTTTAATCAATTTTTTCCATTAACGTCACTCTAGGATTAATAATTTTTTGTCCGAGTTCTAAAAATTGAATGGCTAAGTTAATTGTTTTTTTTGCTCCTAAAATATGAGTCACTTCTCCGATTCCAAAATTTGGATGAATTAGACGATCTCCCACTGACCATTGTTGATTATATGTCTGAAGAGTTTTAGCTTTAAATGTGTCAGATTGATGATAAACTTTTAAACTATTCAAAAAATCACTTTTAATTAAATCTGAAGGTAACTCTTTTAAAAATTGTGATGGAATTTTAGTTTCTTTTGATCCCCAAACAAACCGTTCTCTAGCATAGGTTAAAAATAATTGCTCCTGTGCACGAGTCAATCCAACATAACACAAACGACGTTCTTCTTCTAAGGCTAGAGAATCATTTAAACTACGAATATGAGGTAATAATCCTTGTTCTAAACCAACTAAAAATACTACCGTAAATTCTAATCCCTTAGCTGAATGAAGAGTCATTAAAGACACTTTTTCTTGTTCTTCTTTTAAATCATCAATATCAGACGAGAGGGAAGCATTAGATAAAAATCCTTGTAGATTAATGTCTTCCGTATCTTTTTGGAATTGTAAAATAGCATTATATAACTCAGAAATATTTTCTAAGCGATTATTAGCTTCTTCAGTTTTTTTCTGTTTTAAGTTATCAATATATCCAGAAATTTCCATTACTTGATTAAGAATTTCTGCTCCTGACAAACTAGTTATTTTTTTCTGAAAATATTTAATCATTTTAGCAAAATTATTGATTGATTTTGCTGCTCTTCCTATTAGAGTATTAACGGAAGTAGCATCAGAAATAATTTCCCAAAGAGGGATTTCTAATTCTTGGGCTGCTTTAATTAAAACATCTATAGAAGTTTTACCAATTCCTCTACGGGGTATATTAATAATTCTTAGTAAACTAACGATATCTGCAGGATTAGCAATTAAGCGTAAATAAGCTAAAGCATCTTTGATTTCTTGGCGATCATAAAATTTAAATCCTCCTACAATTTTATAGGAAATATTATTGTTAATTAAGCAATCTTCAAAAGGACGAGATTGAGCATTAATTCGATAAAGAATTGCAAAATTTCCCCAATTTAGTTCAGGGTTTTCTTTTACTAAGGTTTTTATTTTATTGATCACTATTTTTGATTCTATTTGTTCATTATCTGCTTGATAGCAATAAATATATTCTCCTAGTCCCCGTGTAGCTTTTAAAGTTTTATCAATGCGTTGGGTGTTATTTTTGATCAAGTAATTAGCCGCTTGTAATATATTTTCTCTTGAGCGATAATTTTCTTCTAATTTGACCATGGTACGGGTATCTTCATCGGGCAAACCATCTCCAAAATCTGATTGAAAATTCAATAAAATGGTAAAATCTGCCATGCGAAAGCTGTAAATAGATTGGTCAGTATCACCTACGACAAAAATAGAACGATTTTGCCAACTCCATTCACTTTTTCTAGTTTCTCCATTAGTTGTTAATAAACTAATTAATTCATATTGAATTTGATTAGTATCTTGATATTCATCAACTAAAATATGCTTAAATTGGTTATGCCAATAGCCAAGGATAGATTCATTTTGCTGAAATAGTCTAACGGGAACTAGAATCAAGTCATCAAAGTCCAAGGCATTATTGGTCGCTAGTTGTAATTGATACTCATTATAAACTTCGGCGATAACACGATTTTTATAAGAAGAGTCTTGTTTAAGATATTTATCGGGAGATAATCCTAAATTTTTAAGATTACTAATCTGATAGCGTACTGAGCGAGGATCGAATTTTTTATCATCTAAATTAAATTGCTTAGTTACAATATTTTTAATTAGACTTTGTACATCAGATTCATCAAAAATTGAAAAATTTCGCTGCCATTGTCGTCCTCGTTCATCCTTATATTTATTGATATCAAAGCGCAATATTTTCGCACATAAACTATGAAAAGTTCCAAGCCAAAGCTTTTTAGTAGTTGTTTTATAAACTTGTGATACAAATTTTTTTTGTTTATCTTCAGAGAGAAGATCAAACCGTTGTCCATTATTGTTAATAGCCATTTCCTGGGCAAATAGTTTCTCAATTCGCTTTTTTATTTCCCTCGCTGCTTTATTCGTAAAAGTAACAGCTAGGATGGAGTCTGGTTCAACATGATGATAACTAATCAAATAGGCAATTCTATAAGTGAGGGCTCTAGTTTTGCCTGACCCAGCACCAGCTGCCACTAATAAAGGTCCGCAAAAGTGTTCAACAGCTAGACGTTGTGAAGTATTAAGTTCGGCAAGAAAGTCATTATTAACAGTCATGGAGTTACAGTTAAGGAGATGTATCTATAAGAGATCTTAGTTGAGAGACTCTCCTAAAATCAAACAACAGCGATTATCATTTTTGAATTAATATGAAATTACCTGTTCAAGAGTTTCATCTTGACAGATAAATGCAAATATAGACTATGTGAATAAGATAGAGAAGATTTTTTAAAAAATCTATATTTATTAAAGCTTTCAGAAGGGAATCAATAATTATTGTAATTATTTATCTAAACAAATCTCAAAAATTATCTCATAAAAGCGTAAATTATTTCTGGTTAAAATTAATTTGTAAAGCGATTTACTTGCTTAATGACGTTAAATAAGATATTAATTTTATTAGTATAATTTTAAGTACTGATAACACAGTATTTTTTTTACAAATCATATTAATACTAATTAAAGTAATTCATTGAATATTTTAACTCAGATAATAATTATAAAAATTTTAAAATAATTAATCTAGCTATTTTATTTAGAGATTTTATAAATTTTAGTTACTTTAAATTGAAACCTAATTTTATCGAAGAAAAGATAATCTATCTGAAAATAATTATTTTCGACTGACATTGTTAAGTCTTTTAGAGTAAAATCCTCGTTTAACTTATGTTACACGGAATATTCAAGTTGTTTTGTAAAAAAACTTGAATGTTTTAAAAAATAAAATTTAAGTTCTACACTAGAAATAGCTCAAAATTGATATGTTTCAATTAAAAACTAAGAATGCTAGTCGGTTGAAAGTCTAGAGATAGATAAAACCTTGACAATTGTTTATCTAAAAGTGGTTAGAAAAATTAAGGGTTTATTTTTTTAAAAAAAATACAATTTAGCTGTAGTTAGCAAAAGTCTAGTGCTTTACTTGAAGATAACTTATCAGGTTGTTAACTTTTATTCTGCTTGAGTTACTTCTTGTTTGGAGTAAAAATTTAATTACTAATTAGCATAAAATATAAAAAAAATTATCTATTGAAGTCAGCTATAATTTTATTCAGTAAGGATTTTTATTTATATAGAGATTGGAATTAAAATTTAGTCCCCTTATTTCTTAAGGTATTTGTTTGGTCTTGAGTAATTTTGAGTTAGTTCAATGTTACAGCAATTAATTTATCTATTCAAGATAGTGCATATTTAACGTAATTTGTCAATGCATAACTCTTAGCCATACCATTGTAGTATTTGAATTCTTTAAAAAAATCTTAACTGTGCCAGAAAAGCTGTATCAAAATGCAAATTGTCATCTACAATGAAAATAGCGGAGACAAATGTTTCCGTTCACTCCTCACACCACACTCCGCCCGGGCATTGTTCGGGCGGTTTCTTATTTAACTAAGGTGTCAGAGAGATGTTCCTTTTATTTTAAAAAATATTAAGTTTTTAATTAAAAAGAAATAAATTATTTATAAAATTAAAAAGGCTCTTTCTTTTGTGGTAAATCAAGATAGTTTTCGTTATGGTAGAATTCTAGAGTATTCTAGAAAGGCATAAGCAATTAAAGGAATTCTTTATTATGTCAAAGCCAGCCGAAGTGACAGATGAGAAGTTTAAAGACGACGTTTTAGACAGCGATATTCCAGTTTTAGTGGATTTTTGGGCTCCCTGGTGTGGTCCTTGTCGTATGGTTGCTCCAGTAGTAGAAGAAATCGCTGAACAGTATGAAGGCCAAGTTAAAGTCGTCAAACTTAATACCGACGACAATCCTCAAATTGCAAGTCAGTATGGCATTCGTAGCATTCCCACTCTAATGATTTTCAAGGAGGGCCAGCGAGTAGATATGGTGGTTGGAGCAGTTCCCAAAACAACTTTGGCCAACACTATCGAAAAGTATCTCTAAGAGATTCATAGAGGGAAAAGACATTGTAATGTCTTTTCCTCCTGTATTTCATGTTATTGAAAACGAACTCGTTGAGTCACTAAAGTCATACCATCTTTGCGGACTAGTAGAGCAGAAAGCCATCTGTCTTCCGGTTTTCCTGAAGCTTTGATTTGTTTAAACAGTCCACCAGCTTGCAGCAGTTCCAATTCCATTATTCCGGGTTCTAAATAGCGATTACTATCTACCCTTTCACTAATAGCCGTTCCAGCTAAGAGATCTTCATTAAGTGGTTCTTGAACAATGACATCAAAGTAAAACTTTTCTCCTACCTGCACTGTATCGGGTAGTTTAACGTCCACCTTGGGAGGATTCGATCCAGAATTGAGTTCTGTCCGTTCCGTCAAAATTTCCTGATGCAATAGTTTTCCATTTTGAAATGTTTGACGTGCTTTAATAGTGGCTTTAAGTTGAATGACTCGACCCAATGTTTCACTACTTCCTTCAATAATAGTTAAGGTTTTAGCCGTCCATCCTTTCTCTGTTTTATCCCAAGACTGAAGTTTGGTAGTGTATTGTAAATTAGGATAGTTTTCCCATAAAGATATTAGTGCTTTGGAAAAAGACTCGGCTGTTAACCCGTCAGTTGTAGCAAACTGATCGCCATATAAGGCCATCAACTTTTGATTATCACGGCTATTAGCCGCCGTGTTTATTTTTTCAATTAAACTTCTCAAAGCATTAGGGACTGAATCGGCACTTTCTGCACGAGGTACATTAATACTGCCTAAACTTAACCCCACGCCGAGCATTAAAAAGAGGAACCAACGCAATTGAATCATTCGTCTACATTACCTTCAAACATCCTATTGTGAAAAATACAGGCCCAGTCCTATTCTAGCGTATCTATACCTACAGTAATTTCTCTGTCTAACTCTAACTCATCACTAATATGGTTCGCCTATTAATTGCTGCAAGTGGAACCGGAGGTCACCTATTTCCTGCATTAGCCTTAGCTGAATGCTTACCGGATTATCACATTGAGTGGTTAGGTGTTCGTGATCGGCTAGAACAAACTCTGGTCAGCGCTCACTATCCTCTCCATACTATTGACGTAGAAGGGTTTCAAAGTCGTAACCCCATTAAAAGTTTAAAGGTTCTATTCAGACTGGCAAGAGCAATATTTCAGGTAAAAAAACTGATTAAAGAACATCAAATCAATATAGTGTTTACGACAGGGGGATATATTGCTGCTCCTGCTATTTTAGCTGCCCGTTTGTCAGGTATTAAAGCAATTATTCATGAATCCAATTTCATTCCAGGAAAAGTAACTCGTCTATTAAGTAGAGTTTGCGATAGAGTAGCTTTGGGATTTGAAGGAACGGCGGAGTATTTACCACAGTCCGAGACAGTATGGGTCAGCACTCCTGTGAGATCACAATTTTACAGTCCTCAATCCCTGGACTTACCCATTCCTGACAATGTCTTCTTAATTGTAGTAGTCGGGGGATCTCAAGGCGCTGCCTCTATCAACAAACTAGTTCGTCAATGCGCTCATTCTTGGTTGTCTGAAGGAGCATATATCGTCCATTTAACGGGAACACATGATCCTAATGATTTAAATTTACAGCATCCCCACTATTTCCCTGTACATTTTTATGACAATATGGCGGGATTGTTACAAAGAGCGAATTTAGCGGTGAGTCGAGCTGGTGCAGGAACGTTAACAGAATTAGCTATTACTCAAACTCCAGCCATTTTAATTCCCTATCCTTTTGCCGCTGAAGATCACCAAACTTATAATGCTCAGATTGTTGGGAAAGCAGGTGCAGCGTTAGTTTATCGTCAAGAAGAATTAACCTCTGAAATATTAGAAAATTCAGTATTAAAATTATTAAAGGATTGTGATCGACTTCAAAAGATGGCAAATAAAGCAGGAACTTTAGCTGTTTTTGATAGTGCCCAACAATTAGCTAAAATGGTTGAAGAAATGATAACTATTAAGGTATAACTTAAGTTGTTATTTTCTTTATATGTAAAGGTTTTAAATAAATGCGTAACAAAGATAAATAAATTGATATACAAAAAAAAATTAATAAATTAAGTATATCTCTACTGTAAGGAAAGATAACTATACCAATAACTCCATGGGCTTAACATTTTCAATAAATCTGAACTACTCGCGACTGATTGATCCTCTCTATTTCGAGGATCAATAAAACTGTAAATAAGAATACTAACCAAATATATCTTTAATAGGGAGGAGTAGAAGAAACCCTATTAGGAATATCATCATAAAAATGATTAACAGAGAGAAGCTAATATTCAGATATGATTACTTTGAGACTATGACTATATTGATTTTAGCTAACTTACCTCTGTTCCACAGATGATCAGAATTTCATAAATTATTTTTATGGCAATCTTAAAAAGCAATGAAATCAAGATAATGACTGTGTATTAGAAGAAAAGCGAAGATTTTGTTTTTCATAAAAAAACAAGTAAATAAAAATTGTTTAGGTCTATGCGTAGTGCTAATGCTAAATATTATTAAAGATTACAATCAAGAGTGACAAATATTTTAGCTGTTTGACTTCGATCCGAACACTATTGTGGATAAGAATAACGAAAATATACTAGAGAATGCTAAAGATTATTTGACTCTAAAACTATCAAACCAATAAGCTGCAGATATATTGGAATAAACTGCCTGATATAATACTTATATTAACTTCAAATAAGGTAAAAAATTAGGCAGATTTAATACTGAGTACTAAGATTGCACTAACAAGAATATTTGTAAAAAACTTTATTATAAAATAATTATGTAATTGATTTACTTTTAAAAAACTTAGTTTGACTCTTTATAAGAAAACTTTTATAAGAAGACTATTATTGGTTCCAACATTACCAGGTTTAAATTGCTTAAAAATAATTTATGAATACTTCTCTGTACTGGTAAGATACCATTATATATTTGTATGATAAAGATAAAATTGTAACATAATTAATCGCCACTTATCGTAATGAAAGCATAACTAATTATGATAATCCTTTTGGCACTTTATTACGTCCAATTATTGGATAGTAAATATATATTAAAACGGCTAATTCTATTTTTTTAAATACTATATTTAATTAATATAACGTTGTTAACGGGTTCAAAAATAGTCTTTTCACTACTAATTTAGGGTTGTATATGAGTGACAAAGAAGTTGCTAAACAACTCATCTATATCAAAGTAATTGGACAGTTGTTAAATTCATCTCAAGATAGATCGTCGTCAAATTAAATGTAATCAATGTGTAAATGTTTTATACAAAAATAGAAAGAACAATTATAGAAGTAAAAAAAAATTAAAAATAGTAAAATAGCTGTAAATGTTTCAAAAAAAATACAAAAGATTAAATAAAATTAGATATATAAAACATGCTCAGTTCTCTAATAAATATAATCTCTAAAAGAGGAGATTAGGACTATTGAAATTAGTGAGTTGGTTTCAATAAACTATGAAATATTATTTTTGTTTTGATGCAGAAATAATTCAAGGAATATTAGAAGGTATTAATTATAAATTGTATTTATATTGAGAGGAGAGCTTGGGAATTCAAGAGATCCATTAATTATTTTTGAATTACGAAATTTTTTGACTTGGTCTTTTACTGGTTAATTGTATATTATTAGTGCAATATACCATTTAACTAAACTAAAACTTCTCAAGAAATATATAGACTTAAGTCTATATACTAAAGCTTTGTTAAATTATAGGAAATAGAAATTTATTGTCCCATATTTCTCAGGCAAATTTTAAGAACCTTATTTTTGCACGCCGATCATCCTCCAAGTGGATGAAATCAATTTCATCTGTTAAGGGGAAGTTGATTGACGCCTGTGCCTGATTAAATCAAAGTAAGTAGATTTCGTCACAGAAGTAGAGGATGACTATGACCATGACTCACAAGTCCCTAAAGCTGTTGATTGTTGTAGCTACCTTTTTCATCTGGGTACGGTTGTTTGTGGGGACTGTACAAACCCTGAATAGCACGACGGAAAATCACTGGAATAATCGAGCATTTGCTTCTGAAAAGACCAAGTAACTATTTATTTTATTTAACGGTCAAGGATAAGGTTGGGTCTAGCCTTTTGTGGGAAGACTCCGCACTATGTATCCTTGATTCGATGACGAGAGGGCGTCACGTTGTGTACTCTGAGTTAATTCTGATGTAGTCATAGCTTAAATCACAGCCCCACGCAGTCCCTTGTCCAGAACCATTACCAATACGCACTGAAATCGAGACCGTGTCTTCCTGGAGATAGGCTCCCGTAGCCGCTTGTCTCAAGTAATTGCTTGCCTCTTGCCGGTTGAATTTCATAGGCTGACCATTTTCTAGCATCAATAAGTTCCCTAATTTTACTTGTAAATTTTCTTGACGGAAAGTGACATCGGCTCTTCCTGCAGCTGCTACGATACGTCCCCAGTTGGGGTCACGGCCAAAAATTGCCGATTTAACTAATGATGACCCGGCGATGGTTTTGGCGACACGCCGTGCTTCTTTATCATCTAATGCGCCTGAAACTTGCACCTCAATCAAACAAGTTGCTCCTTCTCCATCTCTAGCAATCGCCTTAGCTAAATGTTGACAGACTGCCTTTAACATAGCTTGTAGTTTCTCGGCATCTTTACTCATTTCCGTAATCGTGGGGGTGCGGGATTGACCATTGGCTAAGGCAATAAAACAGTCATTTGTACTAGTATCCCCATCTACCGTAATTTGATTAAAACTTTCGTCAGCGACCTGACTGATCATTTTTTGCCAGAGAGGAGTGGCTACTAACCCATCACAGGTAATAAACGACAGCATAGTTGCCATCTTAGGATGAATCATTCCTGAGCCTTTAGCCATACCCCCAATACGGACTGGACGACCATCAATAGTGGTTTCTAGCGCGATGGATTTGGGTACTGAGTCAGTAGTAATAATTGCTTCAGCGGCAGCAGCTCCTCCAGTGTAGGACAAGGCATCCACTAAAGTTGGAATGCCTCGACGCATTTGATCCATGCGAATATTCTGACCAATCACTCCTGTGGAAGCTAAGAGAACCTCGTTAGGAAAAATATTGAGAGCATCTGCTAAGAGATTGGCACTTTCTATGACATCTTGCCACCCCTGTTCTCCTGTGGCGGCATTGGCTTGTCCAGCATTGCACATAATGGCACGACTACTGGCTTTGGCTTGGAGACATTGACGACAGTAGTCCACACAAGCGGCGCGAACTTGGGAAGTGGTAAATACACCAGCTGCAATTGCCTTAGTGTCTGAGACAATGAGAGCTAAATCGGGAGTACCCGATGGTTTTAATCCTGCCGCAATTCCAGCTGCTTTAAAGCCTTTAGGGGCGGCAATTCCGCCACTAATCACCTGCCAGTCCATCATAATACTTACCTATTTTCCTTGCCTATTGTTGAGGTTAGTTCAAAAGCTGATTATAGCAAGTAGATTTTGAGTCGATCTAAAAATATCAGTTTGAGGACTCGTTTCAACTTTATTGATGAAGAATGAGGAGTATTGCCTTAAAAGTTCGGCAACTTATTTAGACTAGAATGGGTGACATTTAGATAAATTTTCTCTAGATGAATACAAAACACAATACTCAATATAGACAAGGTTGGTCACTTGATGAGCGTGATCCAAGGTTTATCGCTTCATTGATGCCTTATTGGGAATGGTTTTATAAATACTATTTTCGAGTAAAGACTGACGGTTGGCATCATATTCCCGAAAAAGGCCCTTTACTATTGGTAGGATCCCACAATGGGGGACTAGCTTCTCCTGATACATCTATGATGATGTATGACTGGTTTTGTCGTTTTGGCATTGAACGTCCTGTCTATGGGTTAATGCATCAGTCTGTCTGGACCATTAATCCATCAGTAGCCAACCTAGCCGTGCAAGTAGGAGCAGTTCGCGCTCATTCTAGAATGGGAATTGCCGCTTTAAGACGAAAGGCTAGTGTTTTAGTTTATCCAGGGGGGGCGCAAGATGTGTTTCGTCCCTATATAAATCGCCATAAAATTGAGTTGGCTGGACGTAAAGGCTTCCTTAAATTGGCATTGCGTGAAAAATCTCCCATTGTCCCTGTAATTTCTGTGGGATCGCATGAAACCTTGATAGTATTGTGGGATTGTTATCAACAAGCGAAGCAATTGAACGAATGGGGAATATTACCTTGGTTATTTAATATTGATCCTGAAGTGTTTCCCATCTATTTAGGGTTGCCTTGGGGCGTTGGTATTGGAGCCCTTCCTAATTTTCCCCTTCCTGTCATGATTCATACTCGTGTCTGTCCTCCTATTATTTTTGAACGCTATGGCAGAGAGGCAGCTAGTGATCGCTTTTACGTTGATGCCTGTTATGAGTTAGTGCGATCACAGATGCAACAGCATTTGGATCAATTGGTAATTGATAGTCAAAATTGATTAATGATATTTAGAAAAGTTAAGCTACTTTTCCCGATTACAGTGGACTTCATTCATTGCAATTAAATTTACATTCACTCACATAAATAGAAACTTCTTAAGTTGAGTAAGTACTCAACTTTTTTAAAATTTGATTAAGTAAACGATTTTATCGGTACTGAAGCAACTTTCCATATATCAACAATTGAGACCACCATTTTGGTCAAAAAATAGCAATAAATAAGACTGAATTATTTTTTACCCAAAATTAAGATAATACTTATTAAGTAAATAGAAATAATAAATCAGTCGAGCATAAAGGTTGATTGAACAATTTTAAGCACTTCAATTTCTAGAATATCGGAGTAGAATAGATAAAACTAATGTGGTTTATCCTAAAATAATACAGTGATATCATTACCTAGTATATAAGCTCCATATAAAGATTCTATTTGACTAGATTAGAAAATTGTGTTAAAAACATCCTCTTTTTATATAGAAAGAGGATGTTTTTAACACAAATATTACTTATATAACATAATAAACGTGACTTTATAAATAAGTTAACTAGGTACTATCTAGGAATATATAAAATAATTACTATATGTCTAAATGCCTAAAAATTACTCGATAAAAAATAATTATTCTCAGTGAAAATACTTTAAAATAGTATCCTAATTAACTATAATTTAAAATCCATAAAGTACTAAAAAACCTATTCAAAAATACTTCATATATTTAGAATATAAAGTTGTCAATTCTATATAGCTATTTCAGTAGATAGTAGTAATATTTAATGAATAGATAATTTATTTTTACTTGAAATTATAGGTTTTTATTGGCTTGATTTTATTTAAATATTAATTATTTTGTAACAATAAAATTCAATAATATTGATTATTCAATACCATTTATGATTTTAACTTTTTAAAACTAATTTAAATCTACTATTATTTTATTATGTATAGCATTAAAAATAACAGATACTCTTATTTTTAAATTGAGACTTATCGATTTTTGGCTATTCCTAGTATGGAAATAATTTTTTGGTAATTAGATAATGTATAAAATATTTCTAATAAAATATTAAAACCTGAACGCTTAGATTTAGAAATAAAATATTGGGGATAGAAGTATAAATGACGCTTAACTATTGATTTGTTTACAGTAATCAAAATACATACATTTATTCTGAATTTTAGCAATTACTTTGCGTTTTTATATGGCCTATTTTAAAGTTTATTTATTAATATTGAATTTTTGAAATTAACTAAATTTAAAGAAGTTAGTATAAATCTGTATAAACTACAAGTAATTGTACATAAAATATGTACTATTCTATTAGTAGATATGATAACTTTACAAGTTATTGTAGTTATTATTAAAAATAGATCACGAAATGTTTTAATAGAGCTAAGCATAAAGACTATAACTAATTAACTTAGTCTCTTCGTTTGAGAATGCTTATAAAGTCAGAACAGTAAAGAACTTAATTTTAGTTGAGTAAAGCTTAAAAAACTACTTAAATAGATTGTCAGCAATGGAATGGAAGGTTTAGAAAACTGCCATGTATTTTAAGATTGTCTTTTTAAACAGTTCACACAGCAATTTATCTATAGAGCAAGTTTAAATTAATATAATTATGGGATACTCTCCTAAGTTGTGGATAAAATTAGTTTAAAATATCTAGATAAATTAAGCTTTAATTTCTAGTAAAAAAACAAATTTTAAATATTAATTATATTGAAAGATATCTTAAGTCTATAGCTATATTTTTACTCTAAAGATTAAAAGTTATTAGTTTTTAAGACTTACCGAATAAGTATAAATTATCAATAACTATCGTACACAATGTTTAATAATTTTAAAATAAATAAAATTATTATTAAAAATCACAACTTAATAAAGTTAATTAACGAAAACCTAAACATAATAGTCTAAATCCTATTGAACAAGATTTTAAAATAGTGTCAAATTTATGTTGACTAGTATATCTATTGTTTTTTAATTTAGTTTGAGTTTCTTACTAGAAGAAATTTTTATCAGTATGAATCTATAGTTTTCCTGGTTTTGAAATAATCTAAGTATTATTTATTTTATGTCACTTAACTAATATTAATCTGCATATTTTATTCAATTAATTAAGTTTTCAAGAAGAGATACAGTTTTTTATTGAAAATCACTGACTATAAACCTGAAATAAATTTTACTTATCCACTTATTCAATGAGGTTAATGTTGTCCGTAAATTTCTATATCAGAAAAACTAAGAGAAGATTCAAGTTGTTTAATCTTAATTAAACTAATATAGTATTCATTAAGATAATATTGTTTCGCTTTTGAATCGATATCAATGTCAATATTTTTATATTTTTTATAAGAACATTTACTATACTTTTCCAATTTAGTTTTTTCCATAAATATCAAGGCACAGTGAATTTGTAAAAGACTTCGGTGAATATTTTCTTGATGATTCTGACTGAGATAAAAAATATGATTGAATTGAGTTGTCGAATCAGAAATCTGTAAAACTTTATCTTGTAAGAAAGAAATAAGACTATTAGGTTCATCATTTATATATTCTTTATTGTCTAAAATAATTTTCCATAAAAATAGATATTCAGATACACTAAAGGTTATATCTTTTTCTTCAAGTAAATTCAAGATTTTTTGACGATATTGAGGACAGTGACAATAAATTCGTAATAATAGTGCTTCAGCTTGTTGGAGAGAGGTATCTTCGGCATAGGAATATTTTTTAATTCCTGAAGATAAGTGATTTTTGATAGTGAAAGATAAATTAGGTTTCTTGATTTGTTTTTGTAAATTTCTAATGTAAAAAGGTAAAGATAGTGTGTTTTTTAGACTCAAAATTTCAGCGCAGTAACGAATATAATAAGTCTGTTTATTATTATTTTCAATACGGTTCAATAGCTTAACCATTTCTTGCGCAACTTGTTCAAAATGCTCTGCTTTTTTGAGATTTTTATCAACTAATAATTGTTGAATTTGCCAGTCAAGCCAAAGAGGCGCATTATCAATTAATTTACGGAAAGTTTCAACTGAATTCGGATTAGATTTTAAAAGTTCATCGGCATCCTTGGCATTGCCAAAGTTCAGAACTCTTAATTGTACTTGTCCTGAATAAATTAATGACTCAATATCAGCAATTGTCCGTTGTGTTGCTTTTTTTCCGGCTGGATCTGAATCAAAATTTAAGATAACCTGTTTAGAATCAGTATATTTAAATAATTGTTTTAACTGTGTTTTACTCAAAGTAGTTCCTAGGGCCGCTACCGTATTGGTAATTCCTACAGCATGGAGGGTTATTACGTCAAAATATCCTTCTACTACCACCACTTTATTCAAAGAACGAATAGTATTTTTAGCTTGATATAGGGCAAATAAAGTATTACTTTTTTTAAATAAAGTGGTTTCAGGGGAATTAAGGTATTTTGGCTGTTCACCTCCTAAAGTTCGACTTCCAAACCCAATTACTCGTCCTTGAAGATCAGTAATAGGAATAATCAGGCGATTACGGAATCGATCATAATAACCGTTTTCACTTTTACGCACAGCAATTAACCCTGCTTCCTCAACTAAAACAATTGGATAACGTTTTTGTTTGATTAGGTAATCATAGAGAGTTTCCCATCCTTCAGGGGCATATCCTATCTTAAATTGCTGTATCGTTTTTTCATCTAATTGACGTTCGCGTTCAAGATAACTAAGGGCAGTTTTTCCTTGAGGTTGATGAAGGGCATGTTGATAAAAACTAGTTGTTAGGGCAAGAATCTCATAGAGTTGTTCTCTTAAAGATAGCTGACGTTGTAATTCTTTTCGTTGTTGAGGTTCAAGTGTTTTAATTGGAACTTGATAATGTTTTGCTAGATCAAAAACAACATCACTAAAAGATTGTTTTTTTATTTCCATCAGGAACTTAATGGCATTTCCACCTTCACTGCAACCGAAACAATAATAAAGTTGTTTATGGACACTAACGCTAAAACTAGGCGTTTTTTCATCGTGAAAAGGGCATAAACCAACATAGTCTTTACCCCTTTTTTTAAGAACTACATAATCTGAGATGACATCATAAATGTCAACCATTTTTTTTACCTTTTCAAGGGTATCAGGATGAAGAAGAGGAATGTTCATTAATCAGAAAGTAACTTAAATGACTTAAATCTAAGTATAACTTAATTTGGAACCTGTTCATTACTTAGAATATTTTAAATAATTACTGTTTTGATAAACCTAGAATAGGCAAATCCTAAATCTAGTGTAAATAATTATATATCGCAATATATCGCATATTTTTTATACAATTTAGAAAATAAGACTAACTACTTTAGTATATATATTTTTTATTTAGAAATCTAAAAAACTTAATTTCAGTTAATAAAATATTTTATTAACTGAAATTAATATAATTTTTATTTTAACTACTTGCATATTTTACATTAATTGGTGCTTAAATTTTTTTTATAAACACGTAATTTAAAGATAAATATTAATAATAGAATTACCCTATCAGAGGATAATTAAATTTAATTATCACTTATATAGAATAATATTATGGGCTCGATTTAGATGAAAAATAATATTTTTTATTTACAAATATATTTTAAAGACTTAATCTTACTTTTTTTATATCTTATTATAATTTATTGAAAATAATGAGATTAATTATTATATAAAAAAATGGAATAAACTTTGAAAAATAATTTCTTATAATATTTAGTTATTAATACTGCTGTTTTATATTTAATCAAGTAAAAAATACTACTAATTAGTATAATATATACATAGTTTTAAGGAAAATATTTTTTACTTAATATTTAAATTATCCATATTTTTCTATTAAATATAAACAACAATAATAAATTTTTTATGATTTGGTTGATAGTACTAATAGCTATTTAAAGATTAATATTTTAAATTATAATCTTGTCAGGGTTAACTGTTAGGAAAAAATTGTTAAACAATTTTTTCCTAACAGTATTTTTCCTCCTCACCCTACTATATAGGTTTTAGCTTCTAATTTTTAAAAAGCAACAGTTCGATTTATGTCTTTTCTCCGAGGAACTATAAATAATAAGTTTAAGCAGCTAAATCTATATTAATACTGGGTTTTTAAAGCAATACTTGTCAGTATTACTTTAAAAATAAAAAGTTTAAAATCTAAAATAATATATAAAAATATTAGAAGTTTTATTGGTAAAACGTATAGAAATTATCTAAACATTTAAAAAATTATTAACATGTACATGAGTATTTTGGTTACAACAGACTAATAATTCTCTATTTGATTTAAATTTTGATAGTAAGGAAAAAATACTATAATTTACACTTGTTTTTTTACTATTTAATACTTTTTTTATAGTGTTTTTTATGTAAAATAGCATCATGAAAAATAATAATATCTACTTATTTTTATTAACAGTTACCTTGTATATAACTAATTTTAAAATTAATTTTTAATATTATTATTTCTCTATTACTATAACTGTACAAAAAAATAATGACCTACATTATGCTTTATATCAATATTTACTTCTATATTTTAATCTTTTTTTATTCATGAATAATTATTATTCAAACTTATTTTTATATATGATATGCATAAGTTTTTATTTAAGATCTTCTTTAGTTCATAAATTACTGCTGTGTAGTTTATTGTTATTTTTAAGTATAAATACTATCTATTAATTTAAATAAACTATATTTAAACTTTATTTCATACCTTAAAAGCTATACAAGTAAGGCATAAAAGTCATTTTATGCCTTACTTGTATTTTTTATCCACTTAAGATAATTTAAGCGAAACTTGATAGGTTATTAACTGATTGATTCGTTTGTTTAATGTAAACGATTGCCTCTCTATAGTTGCGATCTATATTTATGTAATTCAGTAGCTATGATAACTAATTGCTAAGCTAAAAACGAACTAATGATGACCTAATTTTTAAATTTTGTTAGTATATATAAAAAAAAAGTATTTAACTTTAGTTAAAGGGCTCAATCTCAAATCTTAAATTAAATCCCAATGAAACCTAACTTAATTATTAAATCTTATTTGAGAAAGAATCCATTACAATAAGTCTTAAACCTAATGGACTAGGAATTATGAGTGATACTATCCTCAATGTTTGTAACCTTCGTGTTGAGTTTCCTCAAGAGAAAAAATCTGACCCTGTTGTTGCTGTAAATGAAATTAGTTTTCAACTCAAACGAGGGGAAATTTTAGGCATTGTTGGGGAGTCAGGTTCAGGAAAATCCATCACTTCTCTAGCAATTATGGGGTTAATCCCTATTCCTGGTCAAATCACCAAGGGAGAAATTAACTTTTATTCGGCTGAAACTCCAGAAAAACTTAGTGAACTTAAACGGGATGCGAAAAAATGGCAAGATTATCGGGGCAGAAAAATTGCCATGATTTTTCAAGAACCCATGAGCTCTTTTAATCCGGTGTATACTATTGGCTATCAATTAATAGAAGCTATTCAACTTCATCAAAAATATATTACCAATCAACAGGCAAAAAATCAGGCGATCACCCTTTTTCAAAAAGTTCAAGTTTTTCCTAGTGATGAAAGATTGGAGCAGAAATATTTAACTAATATTTTTCCTGAAAAAAAAAATATATCCGGACCAGTTAGCAAAGAAATAAAGAATTATGTTAATCAGGAAAAAGAGGCTTTTTTAAGACGTTATCCCCATGAATTATCAGGAGGACAACTACAACGGGTGATGATTGCAATGGCAATTTCCTGTAACCCAACTCTTCTCATTGCCGACGAACCGACTACAGCTCTTGATGTTACTGTTCAAGCAGAAATTTTAAGATTATTGAAAGATTTATGTAAAAGTGAAGAACATCAAGATATGTCAATGATCTTTATATCCCATGACTTAGGTGTTATAAATAAAATTGCTGATAAAGTCATAGTAATGTACCAAGGAAAAATTGTTGAACAAGGCTATAAAGATCAAATTTTCTATCATCCTCGACATGAATATACAAAAGGGTTACTAGCTTGTCGTCCCCGTTTAGAACCTCAATTAGATCGACTACCGACTGTCGGGGATTTTCTAAGATCTTATAAGACTGATTCTCAAGAAGATAATCAACTCAAAAAAATAAAGTATAGAATAATTTCTCCTGAAGATAAACAGCAACGTTTAGTAACCTTATTGCAAAAAAATGAACCATTATTAAGAGTTAATAACCTAACAGTTGAGTTCAGTAAATCTGGGTTTTTAAAACGAAAAAAAGATAATTTTAAAGCAGTAAATGATATTAGCTTTGAGGTTTATCCAGGAGAAACACTAGGACTAGTGGGGGAATCTGGTTGTGGAAAATCCACTGTGGCAAGGACAATTTTACGGTTAATTCCTACGACAAAAGGACAAATTTACTTTAAAAAACATCCCATTCATAAATATTCTAGTAATAGCAAATTATTGCGTCATTTACGTAGAGAAATGCAAATTATCTTTCAAAATCCCTATAATTCTCTTAATCCTCGTTTGACCATTGGTCAGGCTATAGGTGAACCTATGGTCATTCATAAAACTGGAGGAAATACTAACCAGAGAAAAGAACGGGTGGCTTATCTTTTAAATAAAGTAGGTTTAGACGCTAATTTGCGTAACCGTTATCCCCATGAATTTTCGGGAGGGCAAAGACAACGGATTTGTATTGCCAGAGCATTGGCACTCAATCCTCAGTTTATAATATGTGATGAGTCCGTGTCGGCTTTAGATGTATCGGTACAAGCACAAGTATTAAATCTATTAAAAGACTTGCAAGACGAATTGCAATTAACTTATATTTTTATTTCTCATGATCTAAGTGTGGTAAGGTTTATGAGTGATCGTATTATGGTAATGAATCAAGGAAAAATAGAAGAACTGGCATCTGCTGACACTATTGTTAATAGTCCTACCAAAGAATATACTCGAAAGTTAATTAATTCAATTCCCCATTTTCCAGAAGAACCTTTTTTGTTAGGAAATTAAATTTCTTAAAGCTTAAGAAATTTAATTTTTTGTAAAAATTATCTCGTAAATATATGATTTATTATTAATATTAATTAACTCTTTATATGGTCCGTTATCTATCTCCTCTTCTTTGATAAAGTCATTGATTAGTAGCCGGCACGAAGTATACTATACAAATTTATGTTGTTGTATCATATTTATTTGCTTCAGTCATCCTTATGACTTGCACAATTCTTCTTGAGAGCCGCCATTGATCAATTATTCTAAAAAGAGTATTTTTACGTGACCTCAAATATTTTCAAATCCACTTTCCTATTTTTATCACAGAATAGAAATTAAAGAATATTCTTCAATATTATGGAGTTAATTTTTTCAGTGATTTATTAAACAAAGAAAATGGATTGATAATAGACAATAACTTCAGCTATATTAGCAACTTTTCAAAGTTAACAGATTACTTGTCACACGTGTAAGATTTTGTCGTGAGCCTAAGCCAAACGGTCTACACCATAGTCAAGCATGAAGGTTACTTTCGTGGAAAAAATCTCATAAGTTGAGACTGTCTTTGATGTTGGTGTTATCGTTTTGAATAAATCTTTAATTTATCTGTCTACAATCGCTTATTAGGCTATAAATGGCGGATATTTTGAAGTACATGATTCCCCTTAAAATATGATTTCTTAGATTTTTTAAGGGGTAATCGTCCATATTCAATAAGTAATTGAAACTATTAAACTTCATGATTAACCATAAATATTTTAAGGATTAGAGGTAGAAGTTATCTTTGGTTTAGTTTTATTTGTGATCATAGTATAAAGACCTTTAAAGTAAAAAAAATTGAAGTACAATCTTTTTGATTATTATTACTAATTCTGGGCTAAAAAAATAAGTTATTTATATTTAACTAATAAACAGAATTTTTATTTTTAATAAAAACTAAGTCTTAGATCATTATTTAATTCAAAACTTGTTTTTAAAAAATAAATTAAAAATTTTATTATTTGGGGTAAAAGTAACCTTAATAAATAGCTATTCTCATATTTCACCCCAAGAAAATTATAAACTTGGTAGTCACTTATTCAATCAAACACCTAATTATTATACAGTTTTTTGGGGATAAAAAATAAACTTATTGACACTAATTAGCTATTTTTTAAAAAGCTAATACTTAGTCTAAGGTTTTCCAAAATAGTTCTAGATACCCTTTTGAATTGGTGTATTTTTGAGAAAATTAGTAAGATTTTCTCAGCCTAGCATAATTTAACTTTTAATTTTTTGTTTAAATTTGTTTATTATTTTATCTCTCTAACTAGTATTTTCAGTGTTATCAATTTATAGGTTAATTTTTTGAAAATAATTTAATTTATTACCAACTTGTCTCATTACAATGATCAATAGGCAACAGGCATCTATCACACCTAACCTTTTGCATTATGTCTACTCATAGACGGTTGTTTTCAGTGCCTAAGTCACGAGATAATGTTCATAGATAACTTCTAACTTCTGACTAGCCCATGATCATTCCCGATTTCAAAGAATTTTGCGCATTAGCCCAACAAGGCAATTTTATACCAATCTATCAGGAGTGGGGGGCAGATCTCGAAACTCCCGTATCAGCTTGGTATAAGGTTTGTAGCGGTCAGCCCTACAGTTTTTTATTGGAGTCAGTAGAAGGAGGAGAAAACCTCGGACGTTATAGTTTTTTAGGATGTGATCCCGTTTGGGTTTTGGAAGTCAAGGCTAATAGAACTACTCAAATTTATCGAGATAATTCAGTCAAAATCTTTGAGGGAAATCCATTTGACATATTGACCCAATGTTTAGTTCCTATCCGTCCGGTTATCTTACCTCAACTACCATCGGGTATCGGAGGATTGTTTGGATTTTGGGGCTATGAATTGATTAATTGGATTGAACCTCGTGTTCCTATTTATCCTTTAATGGAAGACGACTTACCCGATGGGGTATGGATGCAAGTAGATAGCCTGATAATTTTTGATCAGGTAAAGCGGAAAATTTGGGCGATTGTTTATGCTGATTTACGGCAAGAAAATATTAACTTAGAAGAGACTTATCAAAAAGCTTGTGATCGTGTCACTGGCTTAGTCCTAAGGTTAAAACTTCCCCTTCCCATGGAAGCCAAAACTCTAGAATTAAATCCCAAACCAGCCGATTCAGATCTTTCAGCATATGATAGTAACGTGGGACGATCACGTTTTTGTGAAAATGTTCTAAAAGCGAAGGAATACATCCGTGCAGGGGACATCTTTCAGGTTGTGGTTTCCCAACGCCTTAGCGCGACTTATGATAATGATCCTTTCAATCTTTATCGTTCTCTTCGGTTGATTAATCCCTCCCCTTATATGGCTTATTATAATTTTGGGGACTGGCAAATTGTTGGATCAAGTCCAGAGGTCATGGTTAAATCCAAACGCAGTGAGAATAAGATCAAAGCTATCTTACGACCTATTGCTGGAACTCGACGAAGAGGAAAAACCTCCATCGAAGATCAGGCGTTGGCTAAAGAATTATTAAAAGATCCAAAAGAAATAGCGGAACATGTTATGTTAGTCGACTTAGGACGTAACGATTTAGGCCGAGTTTGTGTTAAAGGAAGTGTCATCATTGATGAGTTAATGATGATTGAACGCTATTCTCATGTAATGCATATCGTGAGCAATGCAACAGGAGAGTTGGCTCCCGATAAAACCGTTTGGGACTTGCTTAAAGCTTGTTTTCCAGCAGGAACGGTGAGCGGTGCGCCAAAAATTCGGGCGATGGAAATTATCCACGAGTTAGAACCTGAACGAAGGGGACCATATTCGGGAGTCTATGGCTACTATGATTTTGAAGGACAGTTAAATACTGCGATCGCTATTAGGACAATGGTTGTCCGCCCTTTGGGTGAAAATCAACATCTCGTATCGGTCCAGGCAGGAGCTGGACTAGTGGCTGATTCTGACCCTGAAACGGAGTATGAAGAGACTCTTGACAAAGCCAGAGGGTTATTAGAGGCGATGAATCGCCTAAGCTAACTTACCAGATTGCTATAGAACCAATTATTTTTTGTTTTAACTGAATGGGGGCGGAGAGACTTGAACTCTCACGACCTTGCGGTCAACGGATTTTCATTCTCTTATAGCTTTCGCTATTGCCGAAGTATTGGCTTTAAGAATTGGACTCTCTCTTTACCCTCAGCCTTACGTGTTAGGGTAGCTCCCGTCGAGTCTCTGCACCTTCCTCAAAATTATGAGGCTTGGCTCAGGATTGCCTTATCTGCATTTCAGACTTAGGTTTCCCTGAGTTTGAGAGCGGTCACTTGATAGATTTCTCTAACAAGGCTCAATTTCGTTAAGTCCGTAGCGTCTACCATTCCGCCACGCCCCCACTACGTACTCCAGTAAGAGTAGTATGATTAACTCACTGTCTTTAATCGTAACATAATATTCTCTATCAGGAAACTTTTTTTATCCCTTTTGTAAAAAAAAGAATTATGGGACAATTTTTAGGATAAAAGCCTCTCAAAATATAGGCTAGTCCATACATACACTTAATTAACTTAAATAAGTATAGAGATCAAGATTTTCTTCATAATTCCGCCATAAAGCCTCAGACTCTTTTTGTGTGATTCTACCCTCTTGTACAGCCTGCTCAGTACGTTGACGAATTCGTTGGCTTAGTTTATTCGTGTCGTATTGAACATAGTTCAATACATGGGCAATTGTATCTCCTTGAACAAAATCTTCAATCTCATATCCCTTTGAATTGATAACAATATGAACTTGATTAAGATTACCAAAAAGATTGTGAAAATTCCCCATAATTTCTTGATACGCTCCCACTAAAAATATTCCCAAATAGTAAGGTTCTTTGATAGAACATTCAGGATTAGAAAACTCTAGGGGAAATAAATTAGTATCTTTGTTCACTTTTAATGGACGAAGTGGATGCAATTCTAAAACAGGTTTGCTATTTCGCAAATTGATAAATTGGTCTATCTTCCCATCACTATCACAAGTTAAGTCAGCTAAAGTTCCTCGTTGAGTAGGTTCTTCATTTAAACGGTGAACGGGCATTATAGGAAACAATTGATTAATTGCCCAAGTATCGGGAGCAGAACGAAAAACTGATAAATTCGCATAATAAATTGAGGACATGCTTTTCTCTAAGTTTTCAAGATCATCGGGGACACAATCTTGATGCTGAATCATGTCATAGATTTTTTTACAACAAACCCAGTACAATTGCTCTGCCTTTGCTCTTTCTATTAAATTCAAATAACCAAAATTAAATAAACTAATAGCCTCTTCTTTAAATTGAATGGCGTCATGATACATTTCCTGATAATTTATCGGATTAATTGACTTATAAGTTTCCCAAAGATTACGAATAATTAAATTTTCCTCTTCTTCTCGAGGAGGAGGAACTATATTAGACACATCATTAGTGTGAAGTATATCAAAAACCACAACGGAATGATGAGCAGTAATTGCCCTTCCACTTTCACTAATTAAAACAGGTGCCGCAACACCAGCTTCTTCACAAGCTTCTTTAATTTCAGCAACAATATCATTAGCGTAATTTTGCATACTATAGTTTTTTGAGGCATAAGAGTTGGTTTTTGAACCTTCATAATCGACGCCTAAACCTCCTCCCACATCAAGATATTTCATGTTTGGATTTATTTTTGCCAACTGTACATAAATTTGACTTGCTTCACGCATAGCATCTTTAATAACACTGATAGAAGAAATTTGTGAGCCAATATGAAAATGAAGAAATTGCAAATAGAACAAAATATTCTTTTGTTTTAGATACTTAATTGCAGTTAAAATTTGAGGAATATCTAAGCCAAATTTAGCGCGATCACCTGTGGAATTTCCCCAACGTCCTGTCCCTTTTGTACTTAGTTTTACTCGTATTCCTAAGTTTGCTTCAATCGCTAATTGTTCACTTATTTGTATTGTTAAATAAAGTTCTTCTAATTGTTCAATCACAATAACTAGTTTGTATCCTAGACGAACAGCCAACAAAGCGGTTCTGATATAAATGACATCTTTATAACCGTTACAAACAATGATTGAGGAATTATCGGATACACTTGAATTAGGATCTATGGAGGCTAAAGCGATCATTAACTCTGGTTTAGAACCTGATTCTAATCCAAACTGATATGGTTTTCCATGACGAACAATTGATTCAATAATTTGACGATTTTGATGACACTTGATAGGATAAACTCCTTGATAGTGATTAGAATAGTTGTAGTTGTTAATCGCATTCTTAAAACAATTATTTAATCGAGCTAAACGATCAGCTAATATTTCAGGAAATCTAATCAATAAAGGTAAATTGATATTTTTCTTTTGTAAAGATTTAACTAAATCAAATAGGTCTAGAGAATCGTCCTTATTTCCTCGAGGAAACACGACCACATGACCATCAGCATTAATAGAAAAATAAGGATCTCCCCAATCATCGATTTGATACAGGTTGATACTATTTTCAATCGTCCATCTCGAAGAAATTTCTAATTTTCTCATAAGAATTAATCTAAGGTTAAATTCATGTAGTCATTGAAAAGCATCAACTTCGCCAAATAGCATCAGCTACTAGTGCTATATCTACTATTTGTGCTACGTCATGAACCCTTAATATATCTGCTGATTGGGCGATTGCTCCACAGCAGGCTGCGGCAGTTCCCCAGAGTCGTTGTTTCGGGTTAATATGACCAATAAAACGCTTACGAGAAACTCCCACCACTATAGGCTGGACTAAACGCTTAAATTCTGACAAACGCTGTAATAGTTCTAAATTTTGTGAGTAAGTTTTGGCAAAACCGATACCAGGATCAATGATGAGGTGTGATCGCTTAATGCCAGCTTTCATCGCTAAATTCAGTTGATTATCTAACCATTGAATAACTTCTTCTATTAAATCAGTATAATCCGTCAATTGTTGCATAGTTTGAGGATTACCTCTAATGTGCATTAAGATGATAGGGACTTTTAACTTAGCCACCACTGCAAACATCTGGGAATCAAAAGTTCCTCCAGAAACATCATTTACTAAGTCTGCACCTGCTTCGATTGACACTACTAGAGCATCAGCAACTGATGCTCTAGTAGTGTCAATCGAAATAGGAATAGACGTTTCCTGACGCAGTAGTTTTATTATAGGAATAACACGATTTAATTCTTCTTCGAAAGAAATTTGTTGAGACCCTGGCCGTGTTGATTGTTCCCCAATATCGATAATATCTGCTCCTGAATTAATGAGGATTTTAGCTTGAATTAAAGCGGTTTCTAAAGTATTAAACTGGCCACCATCACTAAAACTGTCAGGAGTTACGTTAAGAATCCCCATAATATAGGTTCTTTTTCCCCAACAAAAGGAATATTGTCTTAGTTTTAAATCAGCCATAATAGTTTTAAATACTTTCAACATACTACTTCATAAGAAATAAGGAGGCGGTCTTTGCGCCCCCTATTTCCAATAAACTCATTTATTGATAATTAACAATGCGTGCAAATCCTACCGAATCTAAACTAGCTCCTCCCACTAACACGCCATCAATTTCAGGTTGAGCCATAATTTCATCAACATTAGAAGGTTTAACTGATCCTCCATATTGGATAGTAACTTCTTCATTTGACAACTGAGAGCGAATGATACCAATAACGCGGTTAGCTTCAGTCGCTTCACAAGTATCTCCAGTCCCAATCGCCCAAATAGGTTCATAAGCAATGACTAAATTACTTTGATTGACATTAATTAAACTTTGTTTGACTTGGTTAATAATAACAGGTTCTGTTTCTCCTCTATCCCGTTGTAATTTACTTTCCCCTACACAGAGAATGGGAATTAGTCCGTGGCGTTGGGCAGCTAGCACTCGTAGATTTACTGTTTCATTAGTTTCACCGAAATATTGACGCCGTTCACTGTGTCCAACCACCACATAATCTACTCCAAGCTCTGTCAGCATTGCACCAGATATCTCTCCTGTATAAGCTCCTTCATCTTCCCAGTGGATGTTTTGTGCTGCCAAATGAATCAACCCAGCATATAGACTTTTTGACATGACACTCAAAGCAGTAAAGGGAGCGCATAAAACTACTTCTCTTGTTCCGTTCATTTCTTCGAGATTCGATTTTGATTCTTGCAAAAACTCCAGAGCTTTCTTCTGAGTTTTGTGCATTTTCCAGTTACCCGCAATAATAATTTTTCTCATAGCTATCTCTAAAAATTAATTTCAATGTTTTTGCAGTCTTCTAGTTTAATGCCTTAAGGATATCAGAGGGAAGAGTACAATAAGATCAAAGTTTGAGAAAGGAGATAATGTCTTAAGGAACATGACTCATAATCACTTCTATCACTTTTTAAGTAAAATACTTAAAAAACTTAGGATAAAAATTAATTTATATTCTAAATTTTTTAGAAAAAATATTGATGTTTATGATTTAACCATTATATTTAATTTCAATGAAAAAGGTTAAATATTGTTATTTTTAACTCTTTTTATTAAAATATTTTAACTTTGCAATTAGTACATTTTATTAAATTTTTTCGGGTTTAAAATACTAAGAATTATCCATACATTAGCATAAATTTTAATAAAAAAGCTTTAATATTTAACAAACTATCCTGATTAGAAACTAGATATTGTTACATATCTTATTTAATCTTTTAAAGATATAGTTATTTTAATAATTTTAAATATCATATTTTAGAATTTTTTTTACAATAAAAATTAGGATTAAGTTATAGAGAATATGTTACACTTATTTAATAAGACTTAAACAAAAGATAGTTAGAGCTGCAGATTATATTTTAATAGCTAAATAAGTGGTTTTATTATAAAATACTTATTCTTTACTTATTCTTTACTTATTCTTTACTTATTCTTTACTTATTCTTTACTTATTCTTTACTTATTCTTTACTTATTCTTTACTTATTCTTTACTTATTCTTTACTTATTCTTTGTTAATAAATACTAATATTTTTGCTAAAATAAAGATATATATTGGCAGCTATCAACGTTAGTTAAATTAAACCATATAGTATGTTTTTGTTAACCAATAATCTAAGCTCTATAAAAAAATAACAGTATTTATTTCAAAATTTATTTGACCAACAAATTGGTTTAACTTAAATAATTAAAACGCAAAATTATTCTTAAAATTTCACCACTCTTAAACAGATACTATCTGAAACAGAATACACCTAACATAGGTTTTAGTGCAATATGTATAGATTAAAGAAGATCTTATATATTTATTTTCAGTAATCCAAGTTTCAAGAATAACGGCTTACTAAGCCAAAAAGTTAGCAATACTTTGTTAAATCATTTTCTTTTTTTAAACTTTATACTCTATCTGATGTTTCCTGATAGAGTGCAGAATCGAATGGTGGAACTTCAATATTGGGACATTCATCTTTAGTTGTACTAAAAATGTAATCAAAGCCTTCAGCGATATATTGAACTAAACTTTGCAAGATTTTATCGACACTCATAACATCTGCCTCTTAACTCTCATGAACTTTATAAAAAACTTCACTTGCTGAGGGTTTTTATTTTTTAGAGTTAAAAAAAGCTTTTTTCATCTCTTCTGTTCTCGATTATCTTAAGAATATTTCAACCTTTGAACAAGTTTGTAATAAATTTTAAAATGACAAGAATCCGCTTTGTATTTTCGTTAACTTTTATAAACTAAAATATTAGCTAGTATTAACTTCTAGAGAATTCAGTATAACCATAATGATAGGTTTTCAAACAAAAAACTATTTTTTCACTAAATCAAATTAATCAATTTAATTTACCAATATATTTAAAAAATATTGGAATTTTAACTTAAGTTTTTTAAAATAAAAAAACTTAAAGATCAAGGAATTTCAATTGCTATTATGATAAAATTAACGTATTCTATCGTTGATAGAGCTATTTTGAGAATTTAGTCACTATTAAGATGGTTTATAGATATAGTGAGTGAGTTAGATTTATGAGAACGTACTATGATGTGCTTTCAATACTATCATTCTTGTCCTAATACTGATAAGATTTTATCTCACAATTATCGATAATTTTTAGAGATTAAAGTTATAACTAAGATGGATATTATCAATTACTATTTTAAAATAGTGATACTTTTAAAGTAAAACTTAATCAACAAAAGTGAAGTATGTATTCAAGCTATTAAAATGCTATGTGTAGCTGTCATGCAACCAGATTTAAAAGTTTAAATCTGGTTTAATTTGATATAATTTACTTTAATTAAATTAAAGTACTTAGGAGTACTGTCCTTAATTCAATACACTCGATTGTCTATGTTTTTCTAAGAGCAAAGATTGACTTTATTCTAAATGATTACAGTTTGCTCATAGGTTTGTAGAATCTAACTATGATTGCTTGTTACACCGGAGAGAAACTTGCTCATCATCAAGCGAGTTTTGAACTGTTCATATGTCATCTCCCAGAATCTTTTGGATATTTAATTGCCATGGGAATTACTCAAAATTTAAATCTTTTAGAAAATCTACACTTTAGTGAAAAATCCTAAAAAATAGGATTAAAACCTGATTTTTAATCCTATTTTTTAGGATTTTTCATTAGTTCTAGCTTCAGGAGGCTTTACGGGGAAAGTTTGGGCAGTACATGAAGGAACAACGGTATTTTCCCATGAACCTCTATTGCCGACAGAAGTCTCTTTCTTGCAAGCCCAACTTATAGAAACCTACTTTTTAAACACCCTCAACTATTAAAATTAGATTGCTACTAAAGTCGGTAGAATAGGCGATGTAGCAAGTAAAAACGCTTTTTTATTAGAAAAACCTGAGGTGTGTTCAGTTCAGTCCTTAAGGTTCGATATGAGCGGCTAGAGTAGCTTTAGCGGGAGGGTTGGGGGTCACCTTTAAATAGGTTAGCAGCTCTAAAATTAGGGTGCCAACCTAGTGTAATCATAGCTTATTCTTTAATCATGGCTATCAAAGCTGTATCAGGGAGTGAAGATGAAGCTTTATATACCTTTAGGCGTTATTTTTCAGGAGCTACTTTGCTACTTAATACCTAAGATGCAGTAGCTGCAGCAGAAAGCTTAGTGGACAAAGTTAATAAAAGAATCCTCAATGTCACAGAAGTTCGCATAGATTCGGGAGATTTAGTTACCTTATCCCAAAAAGTGCGATTTCTATTACCCAACATTAAGATCTTTGCCAGTGGCGATCTTGATGAATTGGGAATTGCTCGTCTCAAAGAAGCAGGTGCCTCTATTGATAGTTGTAGATTCGGAACCAACCTTGTAACCGGCAAACCTCTCAAGGGAGTCTATAAATTAATGGAAATTGATGGAGCTATTACTATGGCAAAATCTAGCAGTAAGGCCACCTATCCAGGGCAAAAACAGATTTTTGGGACCTACATACAATGAGGGTATAGTCAAAGGTGATTGCTTAGGGTTAACCACTGTCTCAATTGAGAGAGCGGAAACCAACTTTTACAGTTGGTCATAACAGAAGGAAAATCCTTGTTTCAACCTGAATCTTTAGAGACTATTCGTCAACGAACTCAAAGGTCGGTTGAGAGTCTCCTCTCTGCAACTCATCATCTTAGGCAACCCACTTAAATTGAGGTTAAAATCTCCAATGAACTCGAATCGTTGCGTCAATCTTTAGGTTAATGGATAGTGAATAGTTGAGTGTTAATTATTAATCATATGACAAAAATTGCTCTGTTTGGAACTAGTGCTGATCCTCCTACCGCCGGACATCAATCAATTCTCCGTTGGTTATCTACTCACTATGATTGGGTTGGGGTTTGGACTTCGGATAATCCTTTTAAAACTCATAAAACTTCTTGGTACCATCGTATGGCAATGTTAACATTATTAATTGATGATATTAATCTCCCAAGAAACAATATTTATCTTAGTGAGAAACTAAGTCATCGATGTAGTTTGATAAGTTTAGCTAAAGCTAAAGAAATTTGGGGAAACAATCCTGATTATAGTTTGGTAATCGGGTCTGATTTAGTTGGTCAAATTCGTCGTTGGTATCATATTGAAGATATACTAGAGCAAGTCAATCTTTTGATTGTTCCTCGCTCTGGATACGACCTGACTCAAAAGGATATAATAGCTTTGAAGAAATTAGGAGGAAACTATCAGATTGCTGATCTTGCTGTCCCTGCTGTTTCTTCGACTGCTTATAGAGAAAACCAGAATCCAAGTGTATTGATTAAACCTATTCAAGAATATATTTATCGAGAGCAATTATACCGATAAATTTAGAAAAAAATAAATTTGTTTTAGCCGGGTTTAAACCTAGTGTAAATAATATAATTTTTTTCCTTAATTTTTACCAGAATCAACTCTTCTCTTTATTTGTTAAATGGAAACTCACTCTGTAATAAGCAATAGAATTTATATAAAATTTTATAAATTTTTTAAAAAAGTATTATGTAAAAAAATTAGAGTCAATAATCTATATTTAGAGCAATTATGTACTTTTAAGAGTCAAAATTTAGATCCAAAGGTATCTCTTAATAGTTTTAATGTCCACTATATTTCTGTTAGCTATTTTGTTTTAGTTCGTTTTGAATAGGCATAACTCTTAAATCTTAATAATTATGGATAGAATTACTTGGTGCATCATTCAAAAGATTACTCAATTAGTTTTTGATTATGATCAAATTTTAGATTATCGTTATCAACGATTGTGCAATAAAATTAAATATAGTCCTATTGCTTTTGAGGTTCTGCTGTACTTATTTACTTTAAATGATATTTATCAAGTTTATTCAGCTATTTTATAAAAAAACTTTACTGATTATTCTAATTTTAAATTTCGATTATTAAAATTAGATTTTCTGATAAATACTAAGAGAAAAGTCTCTATAGTTACAGGAAGACCCGCTAGTTTATATCGTTTTGACTTTGAAGTATTTAATCCCTTTAAAGACAACCATTTTATATTTGTTTAAATCTAATAAGATTACTTATGAAAATTGCTATTGCTCAACTGAATCCAACCATTGGAGATTTAGCAAATAACGCTAAAAAAATTGTAGAAGCAGCTCAATTTGCTGCTCATCAAAATGCTAGGCTTTTACTAACTCCTGAATTATCTTTATGTGGATATCCTCCCCGCGACTTACTACTTGATCCTAGTTTTATTAAATCCCTTTCTATTGAATTGCAAAGTTTAGCTCAGAAATCTCCCTCTCAATTAGCTATTTTAGTAGGAACAGTTACTCCTAATCATGATGCTCATATTAAAGGAGAAAAGCCTCTTTTTAATAGTATTGCGTGGTTAGAAAATAGTCAGATAAAAAAGGTATTTCATAAAAGACTTTTACCAACGTATGATGTCTTTGATGAAGATCGCTATTTTGAACCAGGGCGACAAAATAATTATTTCGAATTATTACCTGATTCCCAATCATCTACTCCTTTAAAAATTGGGATTACAATCTGTGAAGATTTATGGAATGATGAAAAGTTTTGGGGGGGTAAATATTATGAGTATAATCCCCTAGAAGATTTGCTTAAATTTGGGGTTGATTTTATTTTAAATTTATCTGCTTCTCCCTATAATGTCGGCAAGCAGAAGATACGAGAAAAAATGGTAAAATATAGCAGTAAACACTATCAAACTCCTATTATTTATGTCAATCAAATTGGTGGTAATGATGATTTAATTTTTGATGGAAATAGTTTTGCTGTAAACAAAAAAAGTGAAATTGTATTACGATTAAAGGCATTTGAGGAAAATATTGATTTTATCAATTTACAAATAAAAGATAAAGATCTTTCTTTGTCAAAAATAAATGATGAAATAAAAATAGAGGAAGAAGAAATTTGGCTAGCCCTAGTTTTAGGGGTTAAAGACTATGTGAAAAAATGTGGGTTTTCTAAGGTCGTTTTAGGATTAAGTGGAGGAATTGACTCTGCGTTAGTTGCTGCGATTGCTACAGAAGCGTTAGGAAAAGAAAATGTATTAGCATTACTTATGCCATCTCCTTATAGTTCTCACCATTCTATTATTGATGCTGAAGCTTTAGTTAAAAATTTAGGTATTAACAGTTATAAGTTACCTATTGGGGATATTATGGAGTCTTATAAGATTCTATTAGACCCCTTATTTGAAGGAACAAAACTTGGAATTGCTGAGGAAAATATTCAATCTCGCATTCGGGGTAATTTATTGATGGCTATTGCTAATAAATTTGGACATCTTCTGCTATCTACTGGGAATAAATCAGAAATGGCGGTAGGTTATTGCACTTTGTATGGTGATATGAATGGAGGGTTAGCTGTTATTTCAGATGTGCCTAAAACTCGTGTATTTTCCCTTTGCCGTTGGCTAAATTGTGACAGAGAAATAATACCCCATAATATTTTAATTAAATCCCCTAGTGCGGAATTAAAACCAAATCAAACCGATCAAGACTCTTTACCCTCTTATGAAGTACTTGATGAGATTTTAGAGGGATTAATTCATCGTCATCAATCAGTTAGTCAAATTCATGAAGCAGGATTTGATTTAGCCACTATCGATAAAGTAATAAAATTAGTTGCCAGTGCTGAATTTAAACGAAAACAGGCTTCTCCAGGATTAAGAATAACTGATAGAGCATTTGGAACAGGTTGGAAAATGCCTATTGCAAATCGTTGGAAAATTAATTAATACTAGCTAAAAGGACAATACTTTTATAGTATTTAAAATAAATTGAGGTAAAATTGAATCATGATCCATGGTTATTGAGATATCTGAAAAGAATTAGACCATGTAGATCCGCGTTCTTCCTAGTTATGAATTTAAGGAATAGTTGGTAAATTATCCCCGTAGATAGAAGAATGTACGGTCACATTTGCGATTGTTATGCTATCGTCGAATAATTAGGTGACTAATTTCATATAAGGAATTTCCCCGCATCCTGCACAAGCATCCGAAAACTCAAACAAGAGTTCTTACATCTGTTGATGACTAATTTTATTTAGTTGTAAAGTATGTGATTTAAGATTAACAAGAGCGAAAAAATAGTCCAAATTTTTTCGCTTTTACTCCTGTATTGGTAATTGAGAAGTCATATTTATTGCTTCCAACTTTGCTTGAAATTTATTTTTTGTAGTACAAACATTTACATAAAACCCACACCTACTACAGTCTTCCGCAACGACTTGGCTCGTGAATTTCAATTAAGTTTTTTAAAGTCTAAACACTTTGCATAAGTAGTTTTGAAGACTTGGAGTACATTGGTAAATGTTTGTTTCTTATACACTTTATACTGAATGACCGCATAAGGATACACTAAAACACATTTATTACCTTAAACACAGACATTGAGGTCTCGTACAGATATTTAATGGATAACCTTCTGGTTTTTCTATTTTATTTTACCATATTTTTTAAATACATCACGGGTAAATACTAATGTGGCATTGAAAATCAGACATTCAAAGTTAGTTGCGTCGTCATCTATCGTTATCGAAACCGCTACTTGATGAAAATAATCTAATGCCGAGTCAACCACTTTCATATTCATTTGTACGATTTATTTACTTTTTTTACTATAAGTCTTGTAGATGTGTTTTAAAATTGGCTCTCTAGCTTTTTCTCTAGTTAATCCTTTTAGTTATTTATTGATAATTTATTTTTGGATAGACTAAAAAAATAATATTATATTAGATTTAATCTATAGTGATTATTTAGTATAAATATTAAGCTTTCAACTACTCATTCTAAAATATAAATTTATTTATAAGAAAAATCATTAGTTATAAATAATAAAGTTAGCGTTGTTACCTGGTTTAATTAAACTAGAAAAGAAATTTTTGGAGTAAAAATATCAGGGGTTTGTTCGATGATTTTACCCAGGTTTTCGTTTATATTAACAATCATATCTAAGTATCAACTATAGCAGATAGCTATATTATAATCAGTTCTTATAAAAAAGGTTAGACTAGCATGAATAAAACTATCTTTAGTTATAGGATTAAAGTGGTTTTTGCAATCACTTAATACCATATTATTACAAATTTTTTTAACCATTAAAGAGATGATTTTTGTGAAATAAATTATATGCCGTTCTCCAATAACTATTTTAATACTTTAAATTAATATCTAAATCTAAATAGAGTTTTTAACGCTTTAAAGATAACATATAAATATAAAAGTTATCCAAATAATTTATTTTAAAATTGAGTTTATTCTTGCTATTTTTAATAAAAATTTAACGAGCTTTATTGTTAAAAATAGACAATACTATTTAATTCTAACAATCCCAATTTTTCCATTAGTTTAATAAAAAATTCAATGCTTTATAAGTGTTTTTACAAAACTCATCAAAATAATAACTTTTTCTGCTTTAGAATTACCATAATAGTCAAACAAATGATATTGTTAGCCCGTCAGTTAAGCAAACTTATACATTACTTTTTCTAAGATTTTGTGATAAACTTTAGAAAACTCTGGGGGTTCCCTCGTTTGTAAGTAAACATCAGAGTTTTGTAGTAGTTCTTCAACTCATCGGGTAATCAGGAGTTAACACTCATTCACGATGGGCAATCATCCATTGATCTTTAATCAATGATCGCAAGACACTATCCTCTAATAACTCCACTTTTTGCACTTAATAGGCAGTTCGAAACCCATCAAAAAATATATAAAACCCCACAAAAACTGGTGGCTGTAGCTATTACAGCTAAATCTTGCACTTCTTGCACAGATGCAGAACTTAACAATACCAACCTAGTCCTACGGACAGCCATCACATTACTATGATCTGATCACCAAAAATAGATAACGTCTGGGCAACTAGAGAGTCTGCTGCGACACGGAGTACCAATTGACATGATTTTTCTTATTAAATTGTAGCTATCAGAAATTATCAATAATAAATTCTAAAATAATGTCAATGGAGTGTTAATACTCTTGTTTACAATGCTTTATTAATAATCTCTGCTATTCCTCTCTCACTTTATATTTAGACGACGGAAGGTACAGTTATCCGGAGGTTTGATCCGCCCATTCTTCTCTAGGTGAGGAAAAGTAATAGGATAGATAGCAATCACTTCATTGACGTGACGAGTCACTCTAACGACCGCTTTGTTTCCACTCAAAGTGACATAGACTTAAGTGTTCATAGTGTTCTGGTGCTTGTTTTTTGAGTCCGACAATAAGTTGATTAGAGGGAAAAATTCCTGTAACGAATACGTAACACTTTGTGGTTGATAAGTAAAAATAACTACTCTTTTAAAGGTAAGTCAAAGAACTTTAAGGATAGTTAATTATTGAATTAAATTAATGTAAAGTCTACAGTAAGCCTTCTAGGACTAAAGTCTCTTATATTTTCATAGTCGTGACTTCAGTAATTATGCCTCTACTCTTAGAATCCAACATAATCAAAGAGTTTAAACAATTTATTATCTTTTTTTAAGACGTTTAATTTAATAAATATTTTGACGTAAATAAAAAATTATAAATAAAAAGTATCATTTTTCAATGACTTTCAGCAAAGAATACATGTAATTGTGAGCAAAAAAATTGGACTAATTAGTCTACTAACTATCCGTACCAACCTTGAATATTATTTTAACAAATAAATTGAAATTAAAGTTATCTAAATTTTGTCTATCATCAGAGTAATCGCAAAAACGGTTAGTATATTTTTCTGTTTTTTATTGTCTTAAAACAATAGTTCAGAATGTATTAAGTAACCTGGCGGTTGCTATATTATTTAGCATAGGCTAGAAATTTGACAAATTGGATCCTCTTTTATTCTAAAACAACTACTTCTACAGAATTATTTAAGAACCCTGGGAAAAAATTGATTTAGATTTCACTTAAACAATATCTTCTTCTGATTGTTTTTTACAAAATTCTAAGTTATTATTATGACAATCAACAATAACTTGATCACCACAAACAAATCTATTTTCTAATATTCTTGTCGCCATAGGATTCTCTAATTCTCGTTGAATAGCCCGTTTTAAAGGACGCGCTCCATAGACTGGATCATAACTAGAACTAACAATATAGTCTAGGGCTGAGTCTGTTAATTCTATCCTAATTTTTTGTTCTTTAAGTAATTTTTCAATTCGTTTTATTTGCAGACACACAATCTGCCGTAACTCTGTTTTATTAAGAGTATGAAAAATAATCAGATCATCGATACGGTTCAAAAATTCGGGACGGAAATGTTTATGCAATGATTCCAAAACCTTTTTGCGCATTTCCTCATAATCTGTTTCACCTTGTGTAAGGTTAAGGATATGGCTACTTCCTATGTTACTAGTCATTACAATAATAGCGTTACGGAAATCTATCACTCGTCCTTGGGAATCAGTAATACGTCCATCATCAAAGACTTGCAAAAGAATATTAAAGACATCTACATGGGCTTTTTCCACTTCATCCAACAACACTACACAATAGGGACGGCGACGGACTGCTTCAGACAATTGTCCCCCTTTCTCATACCCCACATATCCAGGGGGCGCACCAACTAATCGAGAGACTGCCTGTTTTTCCATATACTCAGACATATCAATGCGAACCATTGCTTCTTCTGAGTCGAAGAGAAAAGCGGCTAATGCCCTAGCTAATTCAGTTTTTCCTACCCCTGTAGGACCCATAAACAAGAATGAACCAATAGGACGAGAAGGATCTTTCATTCCAGCTCTAGCACGACGAATAGCAGCAGCAACAGCAGCTATAGCCTCTTGTTGTCCAATAACCTTTTCGTGTAGATGTACTTCAAGTTTAAGAAGTTTTTGACGTTCGGTCGCTAACAAATTATTGGTAGGAATACCTGTCCATCCAGCTACAATTTCAGCAATATCAGACTCGGAGACTTGTTCTCGGAGTAAGGTTTTGCCCTGCGCTTGAATATCAAGAAGTCGGGTTTCTTTAGCTTCCCGTTGCTGTTGAACCACTTCTAGTTTACCGTATTTTAATTGAGCGGCTTTGTTCAGTTCGTAAGCCCTTTCTGCTTGTTCGACTTGTAGACGTAGCTGTTCTTCTTCTTCTTTAAGAGTATTAATATCATTAAGTATCTGCTTTTCTAACTGCCATTGGGACGCAAGTTGTTCGTGAGTAGATTCTAAATTTTTTATTTCTTTTTGAATGCCTTCTAAACGTTCTTTGGAAGCGCAATCAATGATTAACATTCCTCGTTGTTCTTCTCCCTCTAAGGAAAGTTTTTCCATTTGTAACTGCATTAAACGACGATCAACATCTTCTAGTTCAACAGGTTTAGAGGTGATTTCCATTTTTAACTTAGCTGCTGCTTCATCTACAAGGTCAATGGCTTTGTCGGGTAAAAAGCGATCAGTAATGTAACGATGGGAAAGAGTTGCTGCAGCTACTAATGCTGAGTCAGTAATTTTGACCCCATGATGGACTTCATAGCGTTCTTTGAGTCCTCGTAGAATGGAAATGGTATCTTCCACACTCGGTTGTTTAACATACACTTGCTGAAAACGCCGTTCTAGAGCAGGATCTTGTTCAATATGCTTCCGGTACTCATCAAGAGTTGTTGCACCGATACAGCGCAATTCTCCGCGGGCTAACATGGGTTTTAAGAGGTTACCTGCATCCATGCCTCCTCCTTCGCGAGAACCGGCTCCAACAACGGTATGAAGTTCATCGATAAAGAGTATGATTTCTCCCCCGGATTGGGTGACTTCTCGCATTACGGTTCGTAGACGTTCTTCAAATTCCCCTCGATATTTCGCCCCCGCGATAAGACTTCCCATATCTAGAGAGATTAATTGACGACTTTTGAGAGACTCAGGAACGTCCCCGTTAATAATACGTTGGGCTAACCCTTCGGCAATTGCAGTTTTTCCGACTCCTGGTTCTCCAATTAAGACGGGGTTATTTTTTGATCTACGGGAAAGAACCTGAATCACACGACGAATTTCTTCATCTCGGCCAATTACAGGGTCAAGTTTTCCTTTTGCCGCTTGTTCAGTAAGATCTCGCCCATATTTTACGAGAGCTTCATAATTATCTTCTTGGTTAGGTTCGGTAACTTTTTGTGACCCTCGAAGTGCCCTTATCTCTTTCTCTAAGTCTTGGGGGTCAAATTGAAAACTCTTCAAGCAACGTCGTCCAATGCGTTCATCTTCAGCAAATCCCATCAACAGATGTTCAACGGAAATATATTTATCTTGCCAACTTTCACGAGAAGCTTCCGCACGATCTAACATTAAATCTAAGCCCTGTCCTAAGTAAAGTTGATCGACAGTAATTACTTTAGATTGACGGTTGCCAAAAACTTCTAACTGTTGTTGTAATCGGAAAACATCTAAGTTAGATCTTTCTAAAATACGAATAGCTAAGCCTTTTTCCTGTTCTAACAAGGCTAAAACAACGTGTTCCACTTCTAAGGTTTGATTTCTAAAACGCCGGGCTACGTCTTGTGATCTGACAATCGCGTCCCAGGCTTGTTCTGTAAACTTACTTGAATCAGTTGGCTGCATTATTGGTTTAATTCCCTGCGGGTAAGGCAAAAGTTGATGACAATACGACATTCAACTTAATCCTAATATTCTTATTTTAATCGGTAGTATGACGAGCGGTAGAAAGAAAGACAGTTCTAATTTCTGATCCTGTCAAGTTTCATTAAGGACATAGTCAAATTGGATTTCTATTAAACTTAACTAATAGGATATCAATTTTCATTGAACAAATTTTCAACTACTTGTAGGACAATCGATCCAGAAGATTATAAAGTATTTTCACTTAATAACTTTCCTATCAGAAATTCATTTTCTTGCTTTAATGGCAAGCCATCTCACTTCTGAAGAGACTATTTTAATAGCATCAGGCAAACAATAAGGCAACCATCTCGATTTTTATAAAGTTTGTTATATTTTCAAACTATTTTTATGCAAAAAATACAAAATTTTTATTTTGGGCATTTATTGCACGTATAAAATTTGATTAAACGAGCAATTAAAATCAAAAAATTGCTCTGCAAAAATTGCTTTCTATACATCAACCGCTATAATTTTATTTATCTTATTGATTGTCTTAGTTTATGTCATATCGATATATTTTTTAAACTTTATTATTAGTTTAACATAGCCCAAATATCTAGTTGGCAGCAAGATCTTAGCTCTGTTAATACACCTAAACTGAAGCTTACTACCAACCCAGATTTTTATGCATATGATGCATATTTTGGCTGTGTCAGTTGACTTATTTCTGAATTTCTATTTCTTTTAAGTTGTTGCCCAAAATCTGATAACATACCAGAGGGCTTTTACCCCATCTGTCCAATTAATTTTTTTACCTTCAGCATAAGATCGCCCATAATAAGAAACTCCTGCTTCATATAAACGCCAACGACGGTGAGACTTAGCTACCTTAACAGTGAACTCTACTTCAAAACCGAAGTCATTACAATTCAACTTTATATCATCCAAGACTTCCCTTCGGAACATTTTTGTACAAACTTCAATATCTGTTAAAGTCGTGTTACAGAGTAAATTAATAAAGTTAGAAATAACTTGATTACCTAAGAGGTGGTAAAAATATAAAACCCGATGAGGTTCACCATAAAAGCGAGATCCATAAACTACATCAGCCCACCCTTCCTCAATTAATCGCCACATCCGTTTCCAGTCTTGGGGATCATATTCTAAGTCAGCATCCTGAATCAAAATTACTTCTCCTCTAGCGGCTTTAAACCCTGTTCGTAAGGCAGCTCCTTTACCTTGATTACGTTTATGGAAGATCACTTGAGCACTAACAGACAAGGAGTCAGAAGGTGTTACTTCTGGTCGAAGATGATGAGTTTCGCATTTGATCACTATTAATCGTTGATTACTATCAAGTTCAATTTTCACCCTTTGGCTATTTGCTTGGACAAAAGTTCGTTCTAACCATTCTTTAGTTCCATCAGTCGATCCATCATCAACTAGAACAATTTCTTTAGAAATCCCTGGAAGTGCTTGAACTACTTTGGTTAAAGCACTTTCTATAGTATGAATTTCATTGTAAACAGGAATAACAATCGATAATTTCATAAGAGATCTCCTCGAACACCTTTTCAATGGTTAATTTTATCTATTGACCTAACTTTACTCTTTTTTTCTCCTTGCTTATACCAATTTATCTTTAGTTATTGCAAGGCTTCTAAGAATTTGGGGTGAGTCAATTAAATTTAATAAATCAAGTTCAATTATAGACATTAGTTACCCTGACATATACTGTCATCATAGTGAAAAAAGTTTTTCAAAGTCAGGTTTTGACAGCTAACTATACTGAGATATCTCAAACATTAGTATAGATTAAATAATCTTGTGAAGTTACACAGAATGGCAAACTTACATTACTCAAGAATATATAAATTTAGATTATTTCTACAAAGTAGAATTTTATTAACGAGTTTCACTAATTTTCACTTCATCTCTTGTTGACCAAAATTAATTGATTAAAGTTTATAATTAATAAAAAATCTTTAAAAATTTATTTAGTAATATATCTTCAGTCTCTAAATAATTTATTTATTAAACCTTGCGTTAAATCAAAAATAGATTTATGTCTATTTGTGTTACCTTAAATTTAATTCAAAGCAGCTCACCACATTCGTTTATGATCTAATGTAGTAGATTAAATTTTAAATACTATTTCACATAATTGAATGCTAATTATTGAAGCAATTTAATTAAATTTTTGAAAGCTAAATGTATATAATGACGAGATTAATGACATATTTCTATCAAAGTAAGTTTTATTAAACTTATTACTATTATTTACAAGTTAGTGATGAATAGAATATTAGCATTCTCATATCAGGCATAAACTTTATAAAATAAAAAAAAATAACTATATCAATAAATATTTTTTAAAAAAAAATTAACCATGATATTTAAAATTTCAATATTTTGATTAATTACAAGCAATTGTAGTAATTTTAATTTATATTATTTTTACATAAAAATGGTATTTTTTTATGTAAAAATAATATAAATTTAAAAAAATCACAGTAGTATTTTTATGTTTAATAGGAATTATATAGATTATCAAAGATTTTATTAAGATCAATATCTAGTTTTATGTCTATACCACCAAACCTTAATAAGGGTGATTTATGATATAAAGCTACTGCTTTCTTTTCTCTCTATTTCTGTATAGTTAATATTTAAAAATATATTTTTGAACTAAAATTTAAATAAATTAGCTAAAACAATTAACACTTTATAGATTTTTGTTGAAGCTGTATTTCACTAAAAAATATATCAAAAATAATTTAAATTAAATTTATTAAAAATAGTATAAATACTCCTATAATTAAGTTTATTTTTTTAAAAAAATTACTTCAAATAATGCTCATTTATTTGACTAAAGTGAACCGGATAACGACTATACTCAAAAGAAAATCTAAAACAATGACTGTAGCTAATTTAGGCAAAGTATCTATAATACCCCGTTGGGTATAGGTAATATTCTCATTAATAGCTACTACCATAATTAAGTCTAAATCACACATAATTAAGCTAAATTAACTGGTAATTATTTTATTAATTACTGACAATTATTTTTGGATAAAAACTATTGACATTATTGATCAATAAGGCAATAAGGTAAGCATTATTTTTTCCTAGAAATCGCATTATATTGATACTATTGAACAATATAAATACAAATTATTACTAATGCTAATTAATTTAATTTATTTATGTTTATTTTAATTTAAAATTAATTTTTTAATAAAAAATATTTAAAAAATATACTATTCACTAGTATTTTATCGCTGAATGTTTTTAAAAATTTTAATAACAAGTTATTTAAGATTTATTAAACTTAATAAGTTATGATTAGCCTCTTTATAAGAATTGCTATTTTTAATATTTAGTATATTTATTGAAAATTTAAGTTACCTATACAGTCTATTGTCCGCAATCAGCCTATTTTTTGTAGTACACATATAATTTTAGCACTATTTTAAGTATTTTTATGTTGTATATTATTACTTTTACTTTTACGTAAAATTTAATTTATATCAAAAAATTTGTATATTTATATAACAAAATAAAAAAAATATTGCATTAAAATTGGTAGCTCTTTTTGAAGATTTTTCTCAATAAGAGTAGTTATTAGTTTAACTATTATAATTATTTACTACTTTACTCCTACACGGTTAAAGAGATTTACTTATATATTTTTATAAAACGGTAAGTTTTTATTGACTTATAATTATTGTTGTATTTAGGTAAAATTGTCATAAAAACATAATTTATTACTCTGAGTTAAAACAATTTTTATAATTGCATTATTAATTATAAAACTTTATTATTTAGCATATATAATAGTATATTTAATTATATTTGCAAGTATTAATTGTTATTTAATATTTAGATTTTATTTAGGTTTAGTAGTCTTACTAAGATGATATGGTTAAGTACTTAATATAGAACATAAAATGACTATAAATAAATTTTATTAGATTATTTAGCTACTCTTGTTTTAGTAAATTTTACTCTCTTCTTTTTGTTGTATAGGGTTATATAAAAACAAATTTAATTAGGAGTATAACTCATGGATAAACCGACTACTGTTATTTATTCAATTACAGAAGTTCTTAAGTGTATTGACAATAAGTTAGATGGAAATTAAAAGTAAGTTAATCACAAGTTTAAATTTGATCTAAAAAATGTTATGGATTTAAAGTTGGAAGTAATAACCTAGACTAAGAAATTTAAGAGAATAGATAAGTGACTATAAAAAGTACAAAAAACTTAATAAATTAAGTTTGGGCGTTAATTATTTTTTTGTTCTGTGCCATTCTTACTGCTACTAGATTATTTTTCAAGGACAATTGTTAACCAACAAAGCGTGATCTGATATTTCAGATTATCTTTAATATAAGATTCAAAGGTGACATTATCAATGATAATAAATAAAATATAGAGAAAAAAACTTATTTTAAATAAATTAACTTGTTGACTTGGAGTTTTAAAAAAACAATAGTAACTCTTTCTGATTCTTTCTATGATGATGTCTCAATCTAACTCTCTTGAACAGTCCTTAAAACATTTTTTTGGTTATGATAGGTTTCGTCCTGGACAAGCAAATATTATCGAAGAAGCCCTAGAAAATCATGACTTATTAGTAATTATGCCGACAGGAGGAGGGAAGTCCCTTTGTTTTCAACTGCCTGCATTACTTAAACCTGGTCTAAGTGTGGTAGTCTCCCCCTTAATTGCTCTAATGCAAGATCAAGTAGACACTCTGTTAGATAATGGCATTGGGGCAACTTTTCTCAATAGTAGTCTCAGTTCTCAAGAAATACGGTCTCGTGAACAAGCACTTGTTCAGGGGAAAATAAAACTGCTGTATGTCGCACCAGAAAGATTATTAAATGAGAAATTTGCCCCTTTTTTAGGTTTTATTTCTCAAAAAATTGGGATTTCTGCTTTCGCAATTGATGAAGCTCATTGTGTGTCTGAATGGGGGCATGATTTCCGTCCTGAATACCGACAACTAAAACAACTTCGTAAATGCTATCCTCAAGTTCCTATGTTTGCTTTAACTGCAACAGCTACCAAGCGGGTACAAGAAGATATCATCAAGCAGTTAGGATTAAGACAGCCAAGAATTCATATTACTAGTTTTAATCGTCCGAACCTTTACTACGATGTAAAACCTAAAAAACCTAACAACTATAACACATTATTGTCCTATATTCGTGAACAAAAAGGGACAGGAATTGTATATTGTCTCAGTCGTCGTTCAGTAGATGAAATTGCCTTTTATTTACAAAATGATGGAATTGATGCTTTACCCTATCATGCAGGAATGGATGATCAGACAAGACGCTTAAATCAACACCGTTTTATTCGAGATAATGTACAAGTGATAGTAGCAACTATTGCCTTTGGAATGGGCATTAATAAACCTGATGTTCGCTTCGTTATTCATTATGATTTACCTCGTAATTTAGAGGGTTATTATCAAGAGTCAGGACGGGCAGGAAGGGATGGAGAACCAGCCAAGTGTATCTTGTTTTTTAGTTTATCTGACGTCAAAAGAATTGAATATATAATTAATCAAAAAACTTCTTATCAAGAACGAAAAGTATCCCGTCAGCAGTTACGTCAAGTAGTAGACTATGCTGAAGGTGTTGACTGTCGTCGCACCATTGTTTTACGATATTTTGGGGAAAGATTTTTAGGAAACTGTGGTAACTGTGACAATTGTCTTAACCCAAAACCTATAGAAGACTGGACAATTGAAGCACAAAAATTTCTTTCTTGTGTTATACGTTGTAATGAAAAATTTGGCATGACTCATATTATCGATGTCTTACGGGGATCGAAAAAGCGTAAAATAGAACAATATGGTCATCATCTTTTGTCAACTTATAGTATTGGAAAAGACAAAAGTTTAGCTGAATGGAAAATGCTCGGACGATCTTTAATTCACCAAAATTTATTAGATGAAACTAGCGATGGATTTTCTGTATTAAAACTTAACGAACGGAGTTGGGAAATTTTAAAAAAACAGAGAAAGGTAAATATTCCAGTTAGTCAAAAATCATCCTTAAAAATTTTAATAGATAATAAATATGGGGCTACTGAAACTGAGTTTCTCTTTGATCGATTAAGAGATTTAAGGAAGCAGTTAGCAGACAATAGTAATATAGCTCCATATGTCATTTTTTCTGATTTAAGTTTAAAATTGATGGCACAATTAAAACCCCAAAATTTAAAAGAATTCTCTAGAATTTCCGGAGTAACTGACTTCAAAACAAATCAATATGGAGAAAAATTTTTATCAGAAATTATGTTATTTGTTCGAGAACAAGCTTCTCTAAATCCTTTAGCAAGTTCAAGTAATATGATAACTTTACAGCTATACCAACAAGGATTAGAGCCGGTGGAAATTGCTAAGATACGAGGGTTGAAAGAAAGTACAATTTATTCTCACCTCTCGGAATTAATTGAAGAAAGACAACCAGTAGATATCAATAAATTGGTTTTTCCAGTCAAACAAGATATTATTATTCAAGCCATTAAGAAAATTGGGGATGGCACCCTAACTCCTATTAAAGAATATTTAGGAGATCATTACAGCTACAGTGAGATTAAATTAGTTAGAGCTTGGTATCGAAGTAAACAATAATTTTGACACTCTTAGATAATTCTAAAAACAAACTATTTTTGCTGGACCTATGTTATTCAATTGCTAGGGGGTTTCCTGATAGTATATTTTTTCCAAAAGGATAGCAAAGAAACTTATTGATATTTAGGTTCCGATTTTTTGGGAAAATCTCATTCTTTTGATCGTAAGAATTGATAAGCAATCCTATCTTCAGAATACTGGTCAGATCTTCTCATATCTCTATCTATAGAAGCTTCAAATTATCGTTTTTAGAATGGAGTTAAATCACAAAGCCAAGACACAGGGAAAAAATTTTTCTCCTGTTTGGGTGTCTGACTATTACAATGCTCTAGGTTAGACAACTTCCAATACTTTTAAAACTTACTTCACAAATCACCTCTCAGAGAGATTAAAAGATGTTATCTAACAACAGATTAATCTATAAACTTTTCGTGTCATTTATCAGATAACTAAAAAATTTTAAAGTTTTTATTGTTGAGAAATATTTGGAAACTAATTTATCAAATAAACCTTTTAACTTTTAATAGTAAATTACTTTTTTATTATCAGAATCAGTAACTTACAATATACCCTCACCATCTTGAATCTTAATAGAAAAATTGGCTACTAATATATTTTTAGATTGAAAGTAATTTAGTTTATTATGTGACGTTTTTTCAAATTTTTTTTTCTTAGTTTTTTCTGATGATAGCTTAGAATCTGATTTCTTTTCTTGAGAATGAATATGATCATAAACCTTGATTAAGATCATTTTCTCGTCAACCGGTTCAAATTCAGTGGGTCTAGTGGATGATTTTTTTATTTTTGTTAATTTTTTAGCTGGATTAGCAGTTGGTTGATCAACCCCCTGTAGAGCTTTATATCCAACTTTATAAGCAATATAAGCACTGGCTGTACTAACTCCAGACATAGCCAACAAAAGTGGTATAGTCCATTTAATGGTAGAACCAATTGAGATTTTCATAATCAATAATTAAGTCAATATATCAAAAAACGAAAGAAAAACCTTGAACAACGCTGACCCTGAACCCCTATGCGAGCTATAATAAAGGTATGCTCTAACAATAAGCAAGTCAACCAAGCAATCGACTTCTTATAAATTAGGAGACACCCAGGGTTGGCCGAGCGGTTGAGGCAGCAAACTCATAATTTGCCCAAGGCAGGTTCAACTCCTGCACCCTGGACTTAAACCCTTTTGGGTTTCTGAGAAATAATCGGGGTTTGTTACATATATGATGTTACTTTTAGCATAAAAATAGTTGGTTTATAGATATAGATCAGGAGAAGCTATACTGTACCAAAGTATTAACAATATTGGGTATATTTAAGGCAAGGGTCTACAAATCTGTAATTTTCTACCTTAAAGCATCCCAGTATACAGTTCCAAAAGTTTTGTAATTGTTAATTTTAAATTATATTTTTTTACGCCTGATAAAATTTAGTTGATGGAAGAAGTATTCCGTAATTGTTCAATACTCTAAATTTGTTGTGAGGTTGTTTAATAATCCTAAAATTAAACGTAAGATCGGTCCAGAGAATTTTACCTCATCAAAAGTATGGTTCAATAAAAGATTGACTCATAGATTTAGTTGTCAAGGATTTTGGCTAGGACATGGCTTAATTGTAGCAAAAGTTTAAGCTATAGACTTAAGTGTTTAACTTTTAAGTCGCAACATTCGGATCTAAAGACATCATTGTTAATAATTTTTCCTTAGGCTTTTGTTATGCAATCTAATTCTATCAATACCTTTTGTGTCAAAATAGCTGATTTATCTATATTGCGTCAATATCTTTTAAACTTATTCATTGATCATGCCTACGCTGAAGGTGATTTTTTATTATCGTCCCAACAAAAAAGTACCTACTATATCAATGGAAAACAAGTAACCCTAAGAGCTGAGGGGGCTGTGATGATTGGTCGATTATTATTATCCATGCTACCTGAAGATACCCAGGGAGTGGCAGGGCTAACTTTGGGAGCCGATCCCATTGTTACTAGTGTCAGTACGGTTTCTGCCTATGAAAACCGTCCTATTTCTGCTTTAATCGTCCGTAAAGAAGCTAAAGGACATGGGACACAAGCTTATATTGAGGGTCCAACCCTCGAAGATGGAGCTAAGGTTGTGGTCTTAGAAGATGTAGTAACTACAGGTAAATCTGTTATGCTAGCGGTGGAACGGTTGCGGGCTGTAGGTTATAAAGTTGATAGAGTCATTGCTCTCATTGATCGTGAACAAGGGGGGGCTGTTCGTTGTGAGTCCCAAGGACTGGATTTTAAAGCTGTCTTTTCAATTACAGAACTTCAGAAAATTTATAGAAAAAAATTCTAATAGTGAATGGTCATATAATTGACAGTGCAATATCAAGGTTAAGATGGAAACAAAGAAATACAAACGAAAGGAGTATAAATTGTCCATGCGGATATTGCACACCATGCTGCGGGTTAATAACCTGAACAAGTCACTCAAGTTTTATTGCGATATTTTAGGGATGAAATTGCTGCGCCAGAAAGATTATCCAAACGGCAAGTTTACTCTAGCCTTTGTAGGATATGGAAATGAGTCTGAAAAGACGGTCATTGAATTAACCTATAATTGGGGTGTGGATTCCTACGAGCTCGGAAATGCCTACGGACATATTGCCCTAGGAGTTAATGATATCTATCAAACCTGCGAAAAAATCCGAGAACTTGGAGGAAATATTACCCGCGAACCAGGACCAATGAAACATGGTTCAACAGTCATTGCTTTTGTTGAAGATCCCACTGGTTATAAAATTGAGTTAATTCAATTAAGTTCCCACAGTTCAACTCAAAAAGAAACCTCTTTAGGAGATACTAACCCTTAATAACAATTGATAAATCGTTTTAGGTTTTTGCGTAAGGTGGGCAATACCACCCCTCAGGTCAGGTGAGGGAGTTTCTTGTATTGCTTGTTGTCCGGATACTTTTTTTGATATTTTCGTTATAACTCTTAGTGTTTGTTCTCCGGACTCACTCCCCACCTTATAAGTGGGTTTTTACAACTGGATCTAATATTATTAATATAGTTTCCACGATAAAAAACAAAACTTTTAGTTTTTGTCAACCATTAGACACTTGATTATTCATTACGTTGATACTCTTTAAGAAAGTCTATTAAAGTTGCCTGACATTGGGTCAGTAACAAATCTATTAGAAAAACTTCTAGATTTTCTCCTCCTAAAGGTACCTTGATATTACGAAGAATAGATAAGACTTTGTCTTCGCTTAATTCGTAGTTTTCTATGAGAGGATAGACCCTTTCCGCCACCTTGGTATAGAAATGAGCTTCTGCAAGATAAAGATGTTATTTTGTAATATCGATATAGATATTTTCATCAATTTTGGCAGCGAGAGTTTCAATTACTTGGGTAGTAATGAAATTAGCGATAAGATTCTTTAGAATGCTCAGCGACCACCTTAATATTAAGTGAGATGACCTAACAACTAATAATATTATCGCTTAAACCTCGATCAATTAAATAATCCGCCGAGTCTACCCAACTTGTTTAAAATTGTAAAAAAAACAAACATCGGAGTTAGATAGCCAGGAAAATCCCGACACGAACCGCATAATTTATTCAATCATCAAGATAACAGAACTCAGGAGCAGTTCGATCAGGGTTACGAGACTGATGAGAAAGTATAAAAAAATTCAGTAATTAGTCTATGGCAACTATATCTACATTAAATTTCACCAATAGTCTTCTCTAAAATTTGTCGTAAGGATAGTGTATCAAGTTTTATTCAGAATTTAAGCTTTTGATATTTTTTAGTATAAATTACTTGATTTTTATATCTCTCAGTTAAACCCCGATAAGACCAGTTTGAGAGTTAATTTAAAATCCACAACTTTTTTCTAATTTTGAAACTTCATAAAATTATAATTATTTTTTCGATAGCTCCTTTAGAGAATTTTCTATTAATATTCTAAATCATAAGAGTTTCTTCATTCTCATTGTGTTTTATGAACAGGGATTTTATCCCATTGCTAATAATTATTCACTTGTACTAAGCCATTGAGAAAGTCGCCGTTTTTTGCAAAGTAAAGTATTTAGTGATTACAAAAATTATTACTACCACTATTATTCATTTTTAAATTTAGTTAAGCTCATTAAAGCTATTTTATTCTGTCAACTTTTGAGCAATGATTGTCATCTAGTTATGATACTCTCTATTAGCTTAGTTATTTTCTTGATCTTCCTAAATAATTAGAGCTTGAAGACTGTCAAGTCGATCAACTAAATATTATGGTGATTGCTAATTGATAGCCTAATTAAAGATTATATAATTACCATATTTTAAAAATCACAAATATTATTGTAATTTTGATCAACAGATGTCAATAGAATTAAAATAAGAAGAATAAAGAGATAAAATACTACTTGCACTCCTATCTATTTCATTAGATATATAACTTTTTTAGGATAAGCCAACCAGTTAATTATCTATTACTATATAGACCCTTATCTACAATGATGGCATCATATCTTCTGTTCCATTATTGATTAAGATTTTGTCATACCTAGTCCCCAAAATCATAATTTTTTCCTTGGGGTTACTCTTTCCAAAGCCCTATTTTTTTTAGCTTATCTCGTAATTCTTCAGCTTCTTTATAAGAATTTTGTTCTTCGTATAGACTCACTGCTTTTTTGAATACTTCTGTGCTTTTAAGTATTTTTTTTAACTTAAATAAAACTACCCCTAAATTCTGATAGGCAGCTGCATAATTTGGACTTAGAGACAATAACTTATTGTAAATTAGTTCTGCATTATCTAATTGACCCATGGCACTAAGAGTCATAGCAAAATTATAATATCCTGCAATAAAACTTGGATCTATTTGTATAGTAATTTCATAAACTTTAGATGCACTTTTTAGGTTACCCATAGCTTGTAAAACAACGCCTAAATTGTTGTAAGCTCCTAACTTCAAGGGAGGCATTATTTCTTGATCCAGAGCTTTTTTATAGTGTTTAACAGCCTTATTATTATCTTGTTTTCTTGTATAAGCATTACCTAAATGGTAATGTAGCTCAAATAAAATATGAGTATTAGCCGTATTAGATTTTAATGCTCGCTTTAGTAATTTTATTCCTGCTTTTTCTTGGTTTGTCTGCAAATAAAGTGCTCCGAGTTTATTACAAGCATAAGGATCATTGGGATGGTCTTTAATAAAATTTTCTATTGCTTGTCGTGCCCTTTTATCTTTATCTAAGGAAATAATAGTTTTAGGATGATAACCATAATGAAACACTGCTATTGCTGGAAGTTCCATAATTTTCCATTGAGATTCCTTTTTTAATAACTCAGTAACACTGTCATCAATAATGGCATGATAAGGACGAGAAAATTTAACTGCTGGATGCTTCCGAAATAACCGGGATACCAAAGAGTAAGGAGACTGAGACGCACCAATTTCATGACGAACTAAATTAATTACTAAATTATTTTTATCAGCAATTGCCTCTCTAACTTTTGAGGCAATTTTAGGGTTAAATACTTCGTCAGCATCTAGAACTAATACCCAATCCCCAGTAACATGGCTAAGGGCTGCATTGCGAGCAATAGCAAAATCATTACACCATGTAAAAAAAGAAACTTTTGCCCCAAATTTTTGAGCAATTTCTACTGTTTGATCAGTTGATCCAGTATCCATTACTACCATTTCGTCTACAATATCTTGAACACTTTCTAGACATGTATTTAAGTTTTTCTCTTCATCTTTAACAATCATACAAAGACTGAGTTTTGTCATAACTTCTTATTTTTTGAATGTTTTATATTGAGGAAACTGATTAATTTTATTCCTTCCATAAAAGACAACTTGTTTATTACAAATTTAAGCGTAATTTTTCCTTAATTGAGGACTATTTAGAGCAAATTTATCTGGTTCTAGCAAAGTATTTATGTGTTAAATCAAGGTTTTTCCTCTATTGTAACTTTTTCGTTATTGGGTTGTCACACTTATCTTCTATCTTAGTATAAAGAAGTACTAATAATAGTAAAAAATATTACAAGATTTGCTTTAGCCTTGGGTGTTAATATTCTCTGAATATGTACTTTTCTTTCTCCTTACCATAGTTAATATTTGCCAATATTTTCCATATTTCTAGATTATTTTCAGTTTATCCCCCAATAGAGAATACTAGCTTAGTAGAAATTTTACGTCTAAACCTCACTCAATATAGGGGTTTTAGCTCTCACTTAGTTACAAATCAAATTAAAAGGTTTATAGTCTAGGCTAGAATTATGGCAGTGACTCTCGAAATACAACATTAACGTTCCATGACCAATTTTATTTCAGATAATCGCGTGGTAGCGTTGTCGATGGGGTACAGAAAAGGAGAAAGTGATAAAAATTTTGCTGATTACAATGAATAAGTATGAAACTTAATTAACTACAAAATTTGCGCTAGTTTTCATCTTAGTTGATCTCCATATAGCTAAATTATTAGCTATATTTAATTTGTACAAACGGTAACATTGACCTTATCACTCCATTTCTTCTCATTACTCATTCTTAAAGAACAAAAAATCTGTATTAAAGAATAATTACGAAAAAAGTGGAAAAATTGAATTTATATTTTTAAAGTATTTAACTCTTATACACCCTTTCTTTTTTATAAGTTTTGAGATATAATTAAAGTTTAAGAATTGAATTAAGTTATGATTTAACATTTTACTATTAGTTGTTTTTATTTTTACCAGTTACATTACTATTAAACCGATAAAAAATTACATCAGATAATGTTTCTCTGATCATCAAATTATCTATATTGGCTTTATGTAAAATGATCTTCAAGTATTTTGTAAAAATTTTATTTAAAAAGTATTTTCTTTCCTAAATAGTGACTATTGTGATAAATCACAGTTGCCCCAATAAAGCAAAAGAGTTTACTTCTGAAATTTACGAAAGTCAGACATTATATGACTTGCTCATAAAACGATTAATTAATCGTTTTATTTTAATTTCTGTAGTTTAGTGAAACGATTAAACCCTTATAATTAAATGGACGCAACCTGATGTAAATTTAGTTACTAAAAATTCTATTAATCTATTGATTAATTTAGAGACAAATTAATTTTATTTAAGTGAAAATATTCTATACTAACGAATATCCGTAATTTTCTCACATAATAGTAGATTGGGCATATTTTGATATTGCTAACTTGTCGAATGAACAAGCATTAACGATAAATCCTTACATTAGGTTTAGTAAATTTGGAGGTCAACAACAATGATGACTACCACCATGATGATAATCATCATCACTAATTTAGCAGTTTTCTCATAAAACTGAGCATTGTAAAACAATCCTAGTTATCTAAAACCAGGAAAAATCGATAAACTATATTGTTACGCACAAAGCAGAAAGTATTAAGTAAGGATCAATAGTTATTAACCTCTATTTGTAGTTATCGTTATATCTTAAAACTCGTGCAGATGAGCCATGTGAGATTTTTACTTCATTAGACTCGTCTAGTTTTCAGCTATTCCTGATAAAAAACGCAATACTTTTGTCTATAAGTATCTGTTCCAAATATTTGTTTAAAGTCCACAGATTGAGCCAACAATAATTCTCATGCAGCCTGATTTAACGCCTTCTATTGGAACTTATCAGAAAGTCCTAGGCGACTAAATTCAATTATTCGTTCTGTCGCTTTGTGAAGATGAGTATAAATTGAGGCATTGGTATGATTTAACCAAGATTCATGAAAACTCCTATACCCCTAACTCGACAGAGAAGGACGATAGACTGTTGTGTAGAATTATCCTGTAAATATTTCGCTAAATGGGTCAGATTCAAAGCGTTTTGAGCGGACCAAGTCCTACGGAAAAGATAGTCAATAAACCAAGAGACTTTATACCACCAGTGACCAAATAACTCTGCGTCATAGGATAGGGAGAAACGACAATAAGGGACGTTGCATGATTGCCGCTAAATTCCTGATTTGTTGTTCCTTATTGTATATAAAGTGTTCTGCGTGTTCTGTGACTCTCTCCCCTGCCCAGTAGGTATCATAGAGAGTATTATCTGAAAGTTCTGCCTGATGACTGATAATTTTATGGTATTTAATACCTGTATTTTTCCGTTGGCCGTTAGACATAATATAAAGTTTGATATACTTGTATTCAGCTTTATAACTTAAATACTTATAAAATTCTCGATATTCAAAGTCTCCTGGATAACCTACTTTAAAAGACCAGACTTGCTGAGAGGATTCATGATCTCGAGCAAAGGCTACTACCCCAGTTTCCCTAAAAATAGGGGCATAGTTTCTGTAACAAGAGCGAGGACAAGCAAACAAGATACCATAGCCATCTACCAGAAAATAACGTAAACCAGCATCGGTTAATACTCTTTCTACTCCCTCATAATAGGTACATTCAGATAAACAAATTCCTTGAGGAGAACGGACAAAGTTTTCCTTATAATGCTAATGCTCGCAGGCCACTTTGATTTGTGCCCAGACTGCTTCGGGATACATTTTTATCAAAGAAAAATAGCCATGAGTCGCACCACAAGTGATAATCTCCAGGTTATGGCTATCAAAGAATTGTTTAAAAGTAAGGACTAAATCGCCGTTGTAACATTCCAAAATTTTCCGAATTTGAGCAAATTATCTAGCATAATATCCAGCTAAATAACGAAGATGGCTGTTATGTTCGTTGCGAATAATCTCATTTTCGATTATTTCTTGTAACCGAGCTAGATGTTTATCGTAGCGTTTTTGAAGTAAAGGATCTATGAGTATAGAAACCAAGGGAGGTGTCATGTACATAGTCATTTTAAAGTTAATTCCATCCTATTTTAACCCTTCAAAAACATAAAGGAGGGGAATATACGTTTCTGTAATAGCTTCGTAGAGCTATTCTTCCTCTAAAACATAGTCACTTTCTAGATGACAAACAAAAAGTAAATGAGCATGAAGGACGAGTGTAACATAGCCAAGAGCCATAATAATTCTGACGATTTTATAATTTAAGTTTTTTGGGTTGAACTTTAAGAACAAATCTCATAGATTTTATACTATCTTTAGATTCTAAAATAGAAGTAGCATGGAAAAAATCATTTATACATTTAGTGCGCCTTCTTCGATTATCTTTATCTGATGGGTGTCAGTCGGAGAGATTTGGCTTTTTGACTTAATTGTCTGACTATGCCAATAGACATTAGAATCAATCCAATTCGGTGTCTTCAAGTCCTGTTACCAATCAACTTGTTTTACCTTGTAAGCCTATAGTTTTGACTTCCAGTGCTAGAACCTACCAACCTCGAAACAACATTTGGATCTGACATATCTTCATCGACGTCGATTCAGCTTTTGTTGTTTGTCGATGAGCGTCCAAGCTCCTATGAACACATTCAAAAAATCCAACATTACTTTAAACAGCTGAAGGCGGACTTTTTATATCAACTGCAAGTCATTGAAATTTCTAAACAGCCCCACTTAGTGGAACATTTTCGTCTTGTGGCTACTCCTGCTTTAGTGAAAGTGTCTCCAGAACCCAGACAAATCTTCGTGGGTAGCAATATTGTTAACCAACTTAGGAAATGGTGTCCAAGGTGGCAATTAGCTCTCAAAGAAAATCGTCCTGACGCTAATAACAATGGACAGATCCAGAAAGTTATCTCTCCCAATCCTATTAACTCCCTAAGTCATTCGGTCGAACTGATGCAGTTATCCGATCAAATTTTTTGCCTCAATCAAGAAAAAGAGGAACTCATAAGACAAATAAAATTCAAAAATCAGGTTTTGGCTATGCTTGCCCATGATTTGCGAAGTCCTTTGACAGCTGCGTCTATCACTGTCGAAACTCTAGAAATTGCTCAAAATCATCAAAATCCCCAACGCAGCGCAGAATTGAAAGAGGAACTTTACCAGCAAGCCCGAAAACAATTTCGTATCATGAACTGTTTGATTACAGATATACTACAAGCATCGCAAACAATGGAAACAGAGTTAGCTATTCATTGCCATGATGTCTTATTATTACAGGTGTTATGTGAAGAAATTCTCGAACAGTATACTAACTTATTTAAAGAAAAGTCCTTAGTTTTAGTAAGGGATATTCCTCAAGATATCCCCCGAGTTTATGCTGATGAAAAATTGATTCGCCAAGTGATCGTCAATTTATTAGATAATGCAATTAAATATACTCCATTAGGAGGAAAGGTTACTGTTTCAATTCTCCATCGCACCACTCAAAAAGTTCAGCTCAGTGTCTGTGATACAGGTCCAGGTGTCCCTAAAGAGAAACAAGAGAAAATTTTTGAAGGGTACTTCCGCCTCAAGCGTGATCAAGAAAAAGAGGGTTATGGGTTAGGCTTATCTTTATGTCGTAAAATTATTCGCGCTCACTATGGACAAATTTGGGTCGACAGTGTTCTTAATAAGGGTAGCTGTTTCCAATTTACATTGCCCGTCTGTCGTCAATAAATACCCTAAAAGTTCAGGTATATTGATGAATATTTTGGGCTTTTAACTCCCTAAGCCTGCCAACATATCGCTGTATTTTAAATCTCGAAATGCACAAGGTTATTATTATCATTAATGCTGAGGTAAACACACAAGGAGCTATTTCTCTAGGTTCCCCTGCGACAAGAACTATGGTAACAGCTCTAGAAAGGGCTATTTCAGCTGATTCCGACTCGACCGAGGTTGACGTTATCTCAGCAGCTTCCTTGTGGTCTAATAGCTTGATTTATTCAAAGTCTAACTCTAATCTCATTTACTGTCCTTTAACCATTGAAATTCCCCACAAGTTTTCATTTCCTGTGCAAAAACTCTATCAAACTTGTAGAGATATCCCAGGACTACGACAATGGGTTGAACAAAACTTAGGTTACAAAACCAGTATTCTAGATTCTTGGTTAGGAGATTTGTGGTTACCTATCGTTGTGACAGGTAAACAAATGTTGTGTGGTTCAGTCATTGGTGAAGGAGTAATTCCTAATTATTATAAGCAACCGGTTGAGTTGGACCGTAAAGTAAAGAAATCTCTTCACTCTCTAGCTCAGGAGTTATTAACTTCTCTTGATGCTCCCCCTTCAGTCTATCTAATCCAGTTTCGCTTATTGAGTAATGAGATTATTTTTGACCGACTATGGCCATTTCCGGCAGCTCCAGCTATCGCTTCTTTAAGGTATTCTCAACAACCCAATCTATTTATTTGTCATTGGTATTGTCTTACTCAAAAACCTATGCTACAAGTAACAACTTAAGGAGTTAAATCTGTATAAATTTTAAGAAAAATAACATAGCCGACAAATTCACTATTTGAAAGTTACAAATAATTTCGGAAAATCCTATATGGGTTTCAGGTATAAATCAACTTGTATCCCAAATCCTAGTCCAACTTAATAAATCTCCTCATTCAAAACAAAATTATTGCTGTTTTCGAGAAAAGCCTTTTGACTCTGATGAAGTCCATTGCCATCTGTGGGCTTGATTGTGGCTTAGTTTGCTATACAGTCAAGTATATAAATTACTTAAACAAGTTAACACTGATGAGAGAGTTACTAACTAGATTGGTAATCGATAAGAAGACGCATCAATCTTCATTAAAAAACGAGTTAGTGAATTGGTGAGTTTGTGTATTGACTAGTTTTATTTGTAGTGGTATGGCGTGTTTAAACACTCTAAATCTACAATAGATGTCACAATCACTCAATGTATTAGTTGCAGAAATCATAGATTTTTTGCTAAAATTTTCCAGGGCTAGGATTTTACTAAGTGTTGTTTGGTGATTGGATACTTTTGCTAAAAAATGACGACAGTTACCTATTGGAGCCGTTTGTGAGAATTACCGATCAGATAGTGTGGCGGCGCATTATAACAAATCTTCTATCAGTCACAGGAGTCAATCAAGTGAGTGCTAAATTCGTGATATAAATTATTCCTCCTTTTAAAAAGGAATTCATCTCACGAATTTTAAGAACTATTATTTCATACCTTAATTTTAATTCCAGTGGCTATTATCGCTCTCGATATCCTGTAGATTGCCGCTGTTTCCTGCTCAACAATCGCTCTATTTCATCAAATATTCAATTATATTGCATAAATTAGTTACGATTACAGTGTTTTTAGCAATTACTTATGAGTGTAGATAATTTTTCTCCTAAATGGCGAACAACACTTTAAATCATTATTGAGTTAAACAATGTTTTAATTTGACAATGGTTGGGACTAACTGAGTTGTGGGTCGCCTCTTCTAAGCCTGAAATGACAGCCAGAGAATCTAAAGCAAGCAAAACTTAGTCCACAACTTCAGTTAGCTCCATCAGAATTTCTGGAAATCATTATCTTAGTAGTGGTAATGTTGATAGCTGCTTGAACAGCTGTTGATATCCTGTAAATAGAGATACTTAGAACTGTCTATATTGCTTATTTCACTTAAAGTATTTGTAAGGCTTGTTATTCTGTACCTTGGAGTTATACTTATTCAATTTGGCTTTCAGTTTAATTATTAGTTCGGAAACTCCTCAAATTAATTTTCTTAGGTAATATAGCTTACAGCTCGAATTTCGATTATCATCCTTGTAGTCGCTATTGCACTCTACAACAGATGAGACTGGCTCTTAATACTATATAAAAATCTAGCATTTGTTTGATTTATCAGTAGGATGACATTGTGGTGGTAATTATTATCGCTTCCAAATCAGGAGAATGTGAAGTAGCTGCAGGACAGTTACAAAAATATTTAAATAATTTTAAATAAAATTCAAAATAAAAAATTAGTTTATTGATCATAACCTTTTCTAATTTATAAAGACGTTAATCCTTAGCAATTCTGATACACTAATTCTAGTAGAAGCATTTTTTTCTGTATTATTTAACAAGGAATTCTATCAATGGGATTAGTTATTAGTACCGTTAACATGAAAAGTGGAGTCGGTAAAATAACCCTGACAGTCAATTTAGTCACTTCTTTAGCTAAATATCATGGAAAGCGAGTACTGGTGTTAGATTTGGATTTTTAAATTAGTGCAACCCTCAGTTTAATATCGCCTCATGAGTTTGCAAAAACAAGAAGAAAACGTCGCACCTTGAGCTATTTACTCAATAACATTGTTTAACCAAATCCCTATAGTAAACTAGATGTTCACGATATAATCCAACCCTATATTTGCAATATAGAAGGTTTGGACTTATTGCCAGGAGACTTAGAACTTTATGATGAATATGTTATCTCAGAAATGCTACATGAACAGGCAGCAATCGTTGGTAACCCTGATTTTTTCAAAGTGTGGAACCACTTTGAAAGAGTCTTGATGTAAAAAATTATTGCATCGGTTATTGAACACTATGACTTAATCATAATGGATTGTGCTCCTGCTTACAATCTTTTAACTAGAAGTGGTTTAGCCGCTAGCCATTATTACTTACTTCCTGCACGTCCTGAACCTTTATCAGTGCTAGGAATACAGCTTTTAGAACGACGCATTTCTCAACTAAAAGAAAGTCATGAAAAAACTGATCCTTTAAATTAAAATTTATTGGGCATTGTGTTTATTTCATCAGGAGGAGGTCTACTCAGCCGTTATTATAAGCAGGTCATGAAAAGGGTTAAACAGGATTTTTACTTTTATCAGTTGTTTCATACTTCAATTCCTATGGATGTTAATGTGGCTAAAGCAGTTGATAGTTTTTGTCCCATAGTAACAGCTATGCCAAATTATAGCGGTTCTAAATCTTTTATTAAATTAACTAAAGAGTTTTTGAGTAATCTACCTTAATTCTTGACAAGAGTAGTTTTAGAAGATTAAGCTACATACAGCTAATTTAGGCAGAACTTTTTCTTGTAATGCTAACTTCCATAATGTTGACTTTGCCTCTACTATTTATTTTTAATTAATATCAAAAAATATGAACTTAATTAATGTCTTTTTTGATTAAGCTGGTTTAAGTAGATCTGATAAAAAAAACTAACTTTAAGGGATTCTTATCTTATTGATTAGAATCTACTTGACAAGTAGGTAATTTAAAATCAATCTATAAAAAAAAATCACAATCATTAAATGCAAATTTAATTAAAAATTAATTAAGAAAAATGATCGTTATTTAAGCCGAATTATAACTAAAAAATTTTATGGTTAAATTGAAGAGTATATAAAGTTATAAAAATTGAAGATATGGCACAATTATTACAGGATGTAATTTAAAAAAATATTTATTTAATTTTATCTCATAAGTAGAAACCCCTTATTATAAAAAATAAATAAAGTCTATTTAAGAGCTTTTTAAACAGGATTTAAAACTTATTATAGATAATAATTAGTTAATCATAAAATAAATAAAATTCTGATTAATTTAGAAAAAAAATATAACCATAAAACAATAAAAATTAGAATGCAGTTATATCTATTTTCAGAAAATATAGTCTGAAAAAAAATTAAATAAATCTTATATAGATATGCAGATTAAGTTGATAAATACAGTTATTATTGATAATAGAAATTCAAAAAAATATATCTATATTTATAAATATTTATAATTTATAACTCAACATATTTTATTATAAAAAATAAATGACATTAAACGAAAAATTAAAAATAAATATTTGAGGATAAATATATATGTTATATATAACGTTTCAACCTAATATCTTTCAAAAAAATATTTTAATTGATATAAATTCAAGGAATATAAGTTTAACTTTAATCATATGAATCTAAAAACATAAAATAATTTATGTTTTTGACATTTATTTAAATCTACATGTTAATGCGAATTAAATTCAACCTAAAGGGTTTCAAAAAATCTTTTAAAAAAACCTGCCTTTTAAAAAGTTACTTCTAATAAATGAAATATCTAGATAACTTAATAAGTATTGAAATATTCACCATAGATCAATTTAATTCAATAGTATTTAAGCAGCAATTAGCTAGATTAGTTAAGAGTATTAAAATTAAAACTTTAGAAGTTATCTAAAAAAATATGATTGATATTTTAAACTTTTTTGTAAAAAATACTAATGTAAGGCATAGTTTATCTGTATTTATTGACAAAAATTTATATTGTTTAATACTAGCTATTACTAAATTTTATAACTATTAGTAATAGAAAGCTTTTTTTATAGAGAAACTTCTTGTATTTCTTCAATTATAGATAGCCAATCTGTTTTTACTTTATTTAATTTTGTCTCCCGAGATTGCTCAGAATTCAATAGCTGATAATAAGGGCAACTTGTTTGACAATTGGCGAGATGAGGAAAATTAATATTTTCTTGAATATATTTATTAAACCAATTCTTGAATTGGTTTAATAGCATTGTTAAATCTTCATGATTTTTTTGATGTTTATCTCTATCATAAAAAAATGTTAAAGATTGAGGTTTAGTCGGAAGTTTTACAAACCAATAAGTTAGAGAAATGTGTTCGGGGGAATAGTTAGACGTTTCCACTAACATATATAAATAAAGTCGAGTTTGCCAATGATTAGCTAATTTTTCAGACTTTTCTGGCTTAAGATAGGTTTTCCAATCTAAAATCTCAGCCTTTTTGGGTTCAGCAATTAATAAATCATAAATAACAGTCAATAAATATCCTTGAAACGCAAGATTGCGAGAATGTTCAGCTTCTTTCCAACTATTTTTAGAAGGATTTCTTAGGTTAGGTACAGCATCAATTAATGTGTTTAAAGAATTTTGCATTTGTTTATCTTTAGCCACAAGTAACTCAATTGGTAATCCTAATTCATGCTGTTGCATGAGTTGGTGAAATTGATTTCCCCAGAATAATTTTTCCTGTTTTTCTGGACTTAAAGGAGTAACCAATTGTTCTATATAAACACGTTGGAATTGAGGAGGACAAGTTTCTAATAAATTCAAGTGAGATTGAGATATATGAATTAAACTAATATCTTTCATTAGATATAAAAATTGATAATTGTATCGTTGGTAACTTTTAAAATATAAAGCTCCTAAATTTAGAACTGAATACCTTAAATTTACTAGTATCTGAGTTTATACTTATGACTTAATGGATTCAGTCTGGACTGCTAAAACATCTGACTTACTAATTAATTTTTTTCTTTTGCTCTTATTTAGAAGATCATAACCTTCAACATACAAGTTGAGCAATATTAATAATAATTACTTTTTAGAATTAATAAATAAGCATACTACATAAATACTCATAAATCATTTATTATATATATTAATAACTATAAATTATACAACCAATCCCCGGTAAAATCATCCTGTTTTACTTGAAAGAATATAAGAGTTCGTACTGTGTAACCAGTAATCTTATGACAAGGATATAATTATTTTACAATACTGTATTTTAAATAATTAATAGTAAAATCTTAAGCCCTAACAGATAATAAATCAAAGAAAAATGATATTCTAATTTATAGAACAATTAGTTACATATTCTTAAATCAATTCTATCTATATGCTTGGGGTAAATTGTAATATTTTTACTCTTAAACTGATTTATTTTACTACTACAATTACTAACTTGAAGCATTAGTTTATTAGTTTTAACCCTTAATATTATTTTCTGATACGATAGATATTATAAAATTAGTAGACAAATATTATTCCTAGAGTTACTGAAAACATGACTTATACTTTTTAAAAATTGTAATTTTTATCTGTATTTTATCTCTCTATACTCTGGCTGCTCGGTTAACAGGTTGTTCAAGATCTCGAACTTTCTTTCCTCTCCATAGCAAACGAATAGGAGTCCCTGGAAAACCTAATTGTTGACGGAATTGACCTTCAATGTAACGACGATAATTGTCATTAAATCGTTTTGGATCATTGACAAATAAAGCAATAGTTGGCGGTTGACTTGATACCTGGGTTCCATAATAAATTTTTCCCTGTTTTCCTTGACGATTTGTAGGAGGAGAATGCCAACTAACTGCCTCTTGCAAAACTTCATTAATTACAGCTGTACTCACGCGACGACGATGTTCTTCAGCTGAACTTTTAACTAAACTGAGAACCCTTTTAACTCGTTGACCTGTCATTGCACTAACGAAAATAATAGGAGACCATTCCATAAAGTAAAGTCGAGAAAATACCCTTGTTGTATACTCATAAATGGTGTAGGAGTTTTTATCAATAGTATCCCATTTATTAACTACAATTACAGCTGCGCGGCCTTCATTAATAATTCTATCTGCTAATTTTAGGTCTTGCTCCGTTATTCCATCAATCGCATCAATCACAAATAATACAACATCAGAACGGCAAATGGCTTTAAAAGAACGATTAATACTAAAAAATTCTGCTCCATATTCAACATTTTTTTTACGACGAATTCCTGCCGTATCAATTAACCGATAGCTTTGTCCATCCTGTTCAAATACCGTATCGATAGCATCTCTTGTAGTTCCTGAAATAGGGCTAACAATTGCCCGTTTTTTTCCTAAGAAAGCATTCAAAAGACTAGATTTTCCCACGTTAGGACGACCAATAATTGCTACACCAATTTCATTAGTATCGGTTAACTCTTCGAGATGAGGAAGATAGGGAATTAAATCATCTAAAAGTTCTCCTGTTCCACTACCATGAATTCCTGAGATTGGATAAGGATTTCCTAAACCTAATTCCCAAAATTGTGCCGCTTGAATAATTCCTTGTTCTACAGATTCACACTTATTGACAGCTAATAAAACGGGAACGGATTGTTGACGTAACCAACTTACAATTTCATGATCGCCAGCCGTGGGACCAGTTTGTCCATCCACAACGAAAATAGTCGCACTTGATTGATTTAAAGCAGTCATAGCTTGTTCCCGAATTAACGGCAAAAATTCCGTGTCATCTTCGAATACCAATCCTCCCGTATCTACTACCTGAAAGTTCCGGTCCTGCCAAAAACAAAGCCGATAAGTACGGTCACGAGTAATTCCTGGCTCATCATGGACAATAGCCTGCTGATCTCCTGCTAGTCTATTAACTAGGGTTGATTTGCCTACATTAGGCCGTCCGATAATAGCAACAATAGGTAGTGGCATAATTTTTCTCTCAATTCTGAACAAAAATACTACAAGTTTTTTAAATTAACTAAGGTACACTTTCATTTATTTTACATTCGGTGATTTTCTCAAAATCACCGAATGTAAAATAAATAATATTTGCTACATACGCGGTATCTTCAGTACGGAGGATTAATTAAATAAAACAAAAACCTATAATAAGTAATTGAAGATAAGAATTATATCTATTTAACAACAAGCTCGCACTTTAGTGATGCATCCCGTTTATGCTTGAATTAGCGGAGACTATATCATAGGATAAACCCTCAACAATATTTTTTTTATAACTTCCCATTTCCTTGAACCACATGTTTAAGGGTTGTAAATGTTTCCAGAGAAATCAGACCTCTATGGTGTCCTTTTTGGTTGGAAACTCCTAGAAATAGAGATTCTCCTTGCTTAGGATAACGAGAAAACCGAGGGGAAGCATTAATATAAACCAGGGCACTGTCAACTTCTGTAGCAAACTTACAACTTTCTGGGTAAGAATCTGTTACTAAACAATCGGCATGTCCACTACTATATTGATTGATCCAGCCAATTCCTTCGGATAAATCATTAATTATTTTAAAAGCGATAATTTTATCAAGATAGGGATTTCCCCATTCCGACAATTTAACAGGAGTGAGATAATCAGAAAACTCTGCTGATAACTTCCCATCACCACGTAATTGAAATCCTTTTCCTCGTAGAATGTTGAATAAACTTACTAGAATAGATGGATTGTGTAGGGGGCTAATTAAAACTTTTTCAATGGCATTGACAGGATCAGGTTCACTGGCGTGGCTATCAAGAATTACCCATTGTACTAAATCTAAATCTACTGTAGGAGACCAATAAAGATAACAATTTCCCATCGCTGACCTAAGCACAGGGGCTGTCGCTAAGCGAGTCACCTGATCGACTAAACTAGGACGGCCATAGGGCATCACTAAACTAAGATACTGATCCTGCGTTACTAAATCTTGAATGGAAGCTCCCTCATCTCCTGAAAGAACTTCTAGACACCCTCTTGGTAATTTGACTTGTTCAAGGGCAATCTGAAGAATTTTAGCAATAACTGCATTAGAGTGAGTAGATGAGCTACAACCCCGTAAAATTAGACTATTGCCTGTTTTTAGACAAAATCCTGCCGTTATCGCTCCCAATTCAGGAAAAGTTTCATAAATTAAGGTAATGACTCCTAAAGGCATCAGTTGACAATAGGTCTGGGATGCACTCAAGAGATAGGGTGCGTGAAAGACTCGTCGAATTGGGTCGGGGACTTCAGCTAAACGCTCTAAAATAGAAACTACCTGATGAAGTCGTTCAGGGGTCAATTTAAGCCAATCAATTAAAAGATCTGGAACTGCCATTTCCCTGCTCATTTCGAGGTCAAGTGTATTAGCCTCTAAAATGTCATCAAAAGCTTGGTTTATCCCTTGAGCCATAGCACGGATGCCTTGGCTACGATGAATGCTATCACTTGTTTCCAGGGCAAGAAAAGCATTATAAGCCCGTTGGACAGATGTCAGAAGTACGTTAGGAGAGCTTTCTATTGCCATAGAGTTTGCATCAACGCCGATAGGCTAACAAAAAAATTATTGCCGATAACGTTATTAATAGTCCCATAAGAAAAATCCAAATTACCATAACGCTAAGAGCGCTTACACGGGCAGCTCGGCGACAGCCGTTCAATAATTTGTCTATTTTCTTCGAAAATGAACATTCGCTGACATAGATCACAAACAAAAGACTTGGTAAGAGCAACCAAGAAGAGAGGATATCGCTGCCGACGACATAGACAGAGATAATCATTACTTAAATCAAGTTTCGTAGGCTCTTGAGGTCGCACAAGCGTCAGTTCAGTTGTTCCAAGAATTGGGCTATGTACACATAGTACAGTGCCCAATTCTTGGACACTAACGCTAAATCTCCGCTTAGTCAACTACTTTACTCCCCCTCTCCCTTAAGGCTATAGTTAATGACTATCACTAATCTTAGAAGGACAGCAGTCGTTGAGCTTTGTCTTGAGTATTTTTATCAGACTTCTCAAAGCGGGTAACGCGATTCGAACGCGCGACATTCACCTTGGCAAGGTGACGCTCTACCGCTGAGCTATACCCGCAACTTCTTCCATTGAACCCCATTATTTCATAAACCTTAGCAAATTGTCAACTCTTTTGAACTGTTTTTATTAAAAAACCATAAACTACATTCCACAACTCAAGCGCGTAGAATATAGTTTATAGTTTTCTTGATTAAAGAAAGAAGGATAAGGATGTTGTATTATGATTCTCAATAATAATCTGCGTAAAGTATTTTTTGATCTTTTTTACCTATAACTTTTTATAATTCTGTATTTGAGAATGGCTGGTAAATTCTTTTTGATACATTTTCTACGGTGGACAAGCCCTACTCAGTTGAACTCAACCAAGGACAATAGTATGTATAATTGTAGGGTAATTCGATATACTAAATACTTTAACAATACAATACTTTAGTCTACTATCAGGTGCTTATAGGAATCCTATGCTGTTCACCTGTGATAGTATCAAGATGTCGTAGTGATTAGACGGAGGTATCTCATATGGGAATCTGGATGATAACAGTTTGTGTTCTTTTCGTTCTTGTCCAATTATTTCAGTGGTTTCAGGGGTTTATGCTTCCTTTTCCTCTTTATCTTTTAGCTGGAGCCTTTTTGGCGATTGCTTCCAATTACGAAAAGGGACTGACTGCATTGCTTAAACAGATTCACACCACATCTGACTCTTCCCAGTAATATTCAATCGGGTTATTAACACCGACTTAAAGAGCAGAAGGGAGAAATTAACTCTAAAAGTTATAAAAAGGAATAATAATTGGACTCGAGATAAAACTTAAACTATCAGACTGTACATCGCCTGCCTACTGACTGTTAGTTATTATTATAAGCGGTCCGTTGAGCTGTCTCCGAAATCAAATAAAACTATACCTGAATAAGAACCCGAGTAGCAGCGGTTATTTTTTCGTAAATCTCTCTCATTTTAAGTCCTACTAACACTTGGAACAAACCTGTCCCGTTATTAGAACCAGGATAATCTTTATGGTGAAGTAACAGTTCTGTTATTTCACCATAGTAATTGGTCCCAGTTTTGCTTAGATGGCTTTCGATATAAATCATTTCTTCGAGATTATCAAATTGACCATCTAATTCTAAGATAGAAACTTCATTTCCCATGAAATTATCAGGTCCATAGTACATCTTGATTCCTGGATAGGCACAAGTGAGTTTACGACCACAGGGTCGCCAATCAATAGTAGATCCTTCATCAAACAAATAGGCAGGTTCGAAATAAGGGATTCCTTCTTTTTCGATCAAACGTACCCGTAAAAGCTTGCTTTCATGATCTTCAAGTAGTTGAGTCGGTAAAACTTGAATAACAACATCCGCGTATTGTTTCTGGGGGTCAATATAAGCGTTAAAATCAGGCTTTCTAGCGTTAATCAAGGCTAGTACATCTTCGTAGGTGTGACCCCGTTCGGCTATATCGCGCTGAATTTTCCAATTGATTTTAACTTCATCTTCAATATCAAGATAAACACTAAAGTCAATTAACTCACGAACTCGCTGGTCATAGAGAGGATGTAACCCTTCAATGACAACCAATCTATTTGGTTCTACCCGTTCTGGTGGATCAATTATTCCAGTCTCATGATTGTAAATTGGTTTATCAATACCTTTGCCTGACTTAAGAGTTTTAATTTGTTCATACATTAGGTCAAAGTTATTAGCCTTAGGATTTAAGGCTGTTACTCCGGCTTTTTTTCTTCCTTGGCGATCAAGACTATGGTAGTCATCTAGGCAGATGACTGTCATAAATTCTGCACCAAATAAATCTATTAAGCGACGCAAAAAAGTTGACTTACCACAACCGGAATCCCCGGAGACCCCAATAAGAACCACGCGATCTGGCTGAGTGGACATAGTTCCCCCTAAATGCAAAATACCAATTTTTAACTTGGTTTCTTTTTCATGTCATCTAAATGTTCCAAACAGTTAAGCTTTAACCTTTAAACTTCGAACCAACCCTTGGATATTAGTTATTATTAACCAATATCCAAGGGATTGGTCCAATAGAAAGGATAGATCCCACAAAACCCTAATAAATTCGAGTAAGTTAGGTATGTGGTAGTAAACTACCAAACATTAAATTTTGTAATTTTAACATTAGTCTTCAACCTAAAAGTCCGCTTGCTGTGTGAAAAAACATAACAAGTCTTACAGTCCGACGATAGGCTGCTCTTCATTCTAATAGCGCAAACACGGTGTGATCAAAACTTGATATTTATATTAGTTTGGTTTTAGCTCTCTACTTGTGGTGCTAGGATGCCCGAATTGTATCATAAGCAAAGTCCCCACCTTTCGTGTTGACAGTGGCTTCTTGAAGCCTCAGAGTTTTTGAGAAAAGAACTAAGTACAGACCATAAATACTATCAAAATTATATTCCTCTTGATAATACCGATTCTTCTAAAAAAAATCTTGATTTGTTTAGAAAAACATATCTAACTTTGATTTAGATATGTTTTTTAGTATAAGACGATATAAGATATCCGTAAGATTTTATCAACAAAAGATAAATTAAATAACATTGAGTTGTTACATAACTTGTTGCTTAAGACTAAACATTGTTTTCTTGCTAGAAGATTTACAATTCTACTGAACTATACTAATGATCTTAATAAAAATCAAAAAAAATTGGTAAATATTTAAATTATTGCATAAACTGAGTACGAGAATAATAGGTTAAGAGATCAATAATAAAATCATTTAACTTCGTGACTTATGGAAATTTGTAAATTCATAAATTATCATCGTTGATATAAACTTAGTTGATTGATAAAATTCGTTTGTCGATTCGAAACAATATAGGACCAAATTAGCCCTGCAATAACAGCAACAGAATATCCTAATAAATTTACTAGATTAAAGTCACTGAGAGATTTTATTTAAACGACAGAAACTAACATAAAAATGTTCAGATAGGATAGTTTAATGAAAAATTTTCCAGATATTTTTTAAAAATTTTCTCAAATATATAAAAATTACTTATTTCACCTTAGAAAAACGAGGTTTCAAAACTGATCATTATTCCTCAAGAAATTTTAGACCTTTATGTTATATTCAGAATAAATTATTTCTTTTAAATCAACTGATATCCTAAATAACTTACTTTAAAAGTATACTAGTAAAAATTACAAATGAACAGATTTAATAACTATTTTGAATTTAAAATTAACTACTTTTTAATCAAAAAGTTAGAAACTGCTATTCTAGGCTTTATTTTTTATCCATTGCTGGACTTTCTAAAGATTGAGTAACTTCAATCATAGGAATAGCCGAAAATTATAATACCGTTTATGCTTATCAATTTATTATAAAACTGATAAAACCAAAAGAAAACAGATTGTTTGTAATTTTTAAAACCTTTGATAAAGCTCTACTATAAATATTATGAAGTTTTATTGCAATATTTTTCAGTGAGAAAAAGAATAAAAATATACCAATTTATAGATATTTTTTCTAGCCAGTAGTAACAAAAAAATATATTTTAGGGTTGTTAATAATCAGTATTAAGTTCACTAATAGTAGATATAATCTTAAGCTAGTTGATCTTGATTTTGGGCAAGCTATTTTTATTCATCTGGCTAACAAACTATGTATTTAAATTCTCTTTAAATACATAGTAAAAACAAAATAAACTATAAATACTAATCGAAACCCTATCAAGGTTACGTAAAAAAATATTTTATTTGAAAATTAATAAGATTTAAATAAAAATCCAATAATCAATCAAACTATGTTAATAAAACACTATTATTTCTCTTTGAAATTTTACTGAGGAAAGCATTAAAAAATATTATAAAAATTAATAATAAATATTAGTAATATTTATCTTAGCTGGCATCACAAATCTAATTTGTTACAAAAAACTGTAAAATAATTCAGGAATGACACCTAATAAATTCTCATTTATCTTCTCCAACAAAAAATATTGATAATCAATTTAAGTTGTTTAAAACAATAGTTTACTAATTCAAAATAAAATGTTAATTATTAATCATTAATTACCTTTATCTTGTATATTAAAATTTAATTCTTCATAATCAGTTCGGCGGAACTTATTCTTCTAATTGCTTTTAAATCATTGAATTGTATTTAGGGCTTATATAAATTTGTTTGTACTGACATCATATATCAAAGTTTTCTTTGATATAAATTACACAGTTGCATGATTGATGTATTTTTACTAAAAAGTAAATATTTAGATATTGTATTTGACAATATAAAGTTTGAAAACATGAAGTTTTCTACTTCATAAATTATTATAAATTTAAATTATATTGCTCTAGAAATTACAGTGATTAAGCAAACTGGTAATAGTGTTTTTGCAAAGACTGAAATCTAGCTCAGAATCTATATGTAAGTTCCTTTTGCCTATAGGAAGTTTAATGTGTTTTATTGCACACTTTATCATAAATTTCAGTCCCAAAACTAATTTCGGAGGACTGATAATCTGGGGGTTCTATATGAATCACCACTCGTACTGGACTAAAACGTTCTTTTAATCTCTCCTCTACTATCTCTGTAATATAATGGGAGCCTTCCACGTCTGGAGAATTTACCACTAAATGCATTTCAATAAATACTTGTCTTCCTAAAAGTCCTCGCGAAGCAATATCGTGACAATTAAGTACCCCAGGAACTCCCATCACAACTTTATGTATCGCTTCAGGAGCGATCACCATGACATCTACTAGCCAAGGCACATTGCTTCGCAGCACCTGCCAACCACTGATAAACACCAAAAAGGCAACAGGAAAAGCTAGTATAGCATCTAGCCACTGAAGTTGCGGTAAATTCAATTGTTTTGCTTGCCAAATTCCGATTAATCCTCCTATTACCATAATTGTCACCCAAATATCGCTCATAGTATGATAGGCGTCAGCGACTAAAATCGGACTGTTTAACCGTTTGCCTACACGACGTTCATAAAAAGCGACAAAAATATTAACGCCTAAAACAATTAACAAAATCCATATTTGCGCTCCAGAGACCTTAACTTCTTGACCACCGTAATAGATTCTTTGGATTGTACCTTGAAGAATTTCAAAACAGGCGATACCTAAAAAAGCCACAATTCCCAAGGTAGCTACTCCTTCATATTTCTGACGTCCGTAAGGATGATGGCGATTGGGTTGAGGAGAAGACAAACTATTAGCAATTAAACCCAAAATATTATTGGCACTATCTGTAATACTATGAATGGCATCCGCTTGTAAACTTAACGAACCAGTTATAATGCCTACTGTAGCCTTCAACCCCACCACAAACAGATTTAAAAACAGGGTGATGAGTAAGACCTGACGAACTTGAGAATGGTTATCTTGTACCACGGAGGTTAAATAAAGTCTCCAAGTCTTTGAGTTAGAGGTTTCTTACCTTTGTTCAGTTTTATTATACTGAGATTTTGCAATTCCTTGAAAACTAGCTAAAGAACGGATACACTACTTCAACGAGCTCGGTAACCAAGTAAGAATTAACACATCTCCCTTTCAAATTTCACTGTAATGAGAAATTTGAAAAGGAGATACTTAGAGAACTTACTGTTTTTTACTAAGGGTTTTCCCTTCAAAGTTTCATAACATATCGGATCGATTATATCTGGGCTAACGCCAACGCATTTTAAATTGCTTTTTCTTGACGTTGTTTTGACATTTTAAGAGAAAACAAACAGTCTAATAATCTTTATTGTGCTTTATTTTTATTTTGAGTATATTTTTCTGAGTTCTTAACTAATTTTTTGTACTATAATCATTGATTACCACTAGAAATAAAGCTACAATTGAGTCAATCAAGAAACATAATAACTATTCAAAAATTAAACTCTGTATTTTGCTGATTAGTCCTGAAATACCTATTAATTTTTCTCAACAACCATAAAATTTTGACTAACTTTGATCGTACACTTGGAGCGCTTCTCTGAGGTTTCCTTGATGGTTATCTAATAACTGTTGTCCTTGTTGAACATCTAGTGCTTTCCAGTGCATTAATAATGCTAATTTAACCCTTTTTCCACTACTTTCTAATAAAATTTCTGCTTCTCCGCGACTTAACTCTGTGAGATCTTCTAACATCTTGAGAGCGCGATCATGGAGTTTTCGATTAGTCACTGAAACATCCACCATACGATTCCCATAAACCTTCCCGAGACGTACCATCACTCCTGTAGACAGGATATTTAAGGCCATTTTCGTGACTGTTCCAGCTTTCAGACGAGTAGAACCAGCTAAAATCTCTGGACCTGTGAGCAAGCGAATATCAATATCAACAATTATAGGGACTTGTTCGGCAGGAACACAAGTTAAGGAAATAGTGGTTGCGCCACACTTTTTAGCAGCTTCTAGCGCACCGTGAACAAAAGGGGTGGTTCCTCCAGCACTAATTCCTACAATCACATCTTTATCCACAATCTGGCGTTGGGTAATGGCAGAAGCTCCATCTTCTTTACGATCTTCGAGATTCTCTGAACTTCTCACCAATGCAGCAACTCCTCCGGCAACAATACCCTGTACTAAGTCAGGATGGGTACAGAATGTGGGGGGACATTCAGCCGCGTCCAAGACTCCTAAGCGTCCACTAGTCCCTGCTCCAACGTAGAATAATCGTCCTCCTCGACCTAAAGCTTTTGCACTTACTTCAATGGCTTGAGCTAATTCCAGTCTTGCTTGGGCAATGGCTTTGAGAGTTTTAGCATCCTCTCGATTAAACAGATCGACCAACTCTACAGGACTTAACTGGTCTAAATTACGACTAGAGGGGTTAATCTGTTCGGTTAATAGATGGTCTCGTTTTTCTAAATAATCCATAGATTTGTTATATTAACCCCTCTAGTTGGCGACGAATGCGGTCCAGTTCGTCAGAAGACATATCATAAGTCGTTTCTGGCAGATCGTTTTTTTTTGGAATTTTTTCATTTTTCCAATCACTGTTTACATTTGTTTCCGGAGGAATGGCTAACATTCCTGCTTTAATTAATTCATAATCATAATCTGCTTTTCGACAGAACTCTTCTACTTCTTCTGAGTCCAAAGATTCGATGGATGGGGAGGGGAAATCTTGAGCTTCGAGTAACAAGGCGTAGCGGGTAGCATCGTCTTCAAACTCAAACATCAAAACTTTGGTACGATCATCCCTTTGAACAGTGTGAATTCCTTCGTTTTCGGTACGAGCACTGTACAGTAGAACATACACTTTAGCCATACATACTCCTCCTTCTTTCAATACATTGATGACAGGTTCAAGCCTGATTTTACAACAACTTAGTTCCTGTTGCCGACTTAATGTTAATTTATAGATTTAAACTGGGTTTATCCCATTAAATACTTTAGCTCTCAGTCTTTAGACATTTAAGACTTTATTTATTTTTTTACTAAATTATAAGTTAATCTAGTTTTCAAGACTTTTTATGTAATTATTATTAAGTTAATTATTCTCACTATTAACTTAAAGAAGTTAGCCTGTAAATTGATATTTATATCTAAATAGTGCTTTTAAAAAATTAAATAATAAACTTTTTAAAAAGTCTATAAATCTATTACTTTTGAGAATATTTTATTTAACTTTACTTGCTTGATAGATTTTTATTTATTTTTTTATCTACTATTTTTAGCTTTTAATTGAATAAATTTATTCTTAAAAAGTTAAGTTAAAATTTCATGTTGGTGAATTGTATTATAAATTTTAAAAATAATAAGTACCCTATAAGTAATCTTTATAGGGTACTTATTATTTTTATGCTAAATATCGTCGCGCTTTAACCATCAATACTGGAGATGATCTCATCTTCACCCTTGAAAAAAAACTATCAATATTGTAATTAAGGCTGAAGATTTAACTTCACACTCAAAAAATAGTGATATTTTTAGCTAAAGATCAGAATTTAACTACCGAATTAATCACATAATGTAATCAAAAGTTAAAAATTAATAGTTATATTTTTGATACTTATACTGTCTTTCCATTATTTAATTAAAACCCAGTAAGTAATTTATTAGTCTTTCGTTAAGTAGTTATTAAACTTAAAGAAAAAAATTGCTAGGTTATAAAATTAATTGAGTTTTATTCTCTAAGTATTAAGGTGATTCCCTTTCATGATAAATTAGTTTTATATTCTACTCTCTTACTTTTTACTTAGGTTTATATCAAGGTAACAGTATTTATTTTAAATTAGTTTAACAATTACAGTATACCGTTTTTACAACTAATAGATTTCAAAAAAAATATAAATATTTAGATTTAGATTAAACTTATTTTTAAGCTATAAAACCTTTAAAATATATTTCAATATTTTAATTAAATTTAATTTTCTATAGGATGCTTTCTATCTATAATAATGTTTAACTTGTGATTCACAATCTCTTTTTAACTTTCATTTTTTCAGCAACTTTGCACATCCTGGCTTTTACCGAGAGGACTCTAAATAATACGACATTTAATATATTTTTTCTCCAGGTTTTCACATTTACCATCATCTTTTAAGATTTTCTCTCATCATTACATTAAAAACTAATTATGTTACACAATTAGCCGATAAACAAGCTAATACTTAGGACAAAAAATAACTGTCGTTGTACCCTTTTAGTGCGTAGTCTGCAGTCCCTAAAAATTATCTGAACCATGATTATAAGTCAAAATAATAAATTAATGTTCAACCACTCGATAAGCAATACCTACTACAAATTTATTTTGATTGATATAGTTAACGTAATATTTTAGTTCTACCAAATCTGTTATATAAATATTTAAAACATAGTGATAAAGTTTAATCGTCAGTACTAGTTTTATCAAAAGCTCTAGTTGATTGATAAATACTACTAGGGCAGGTTTTATTTTTTAATTAAATTAAATTAGGTTAACATTATAATTGAGCTTATATCCACAGTATAAAATACTTGACTCAGTCAAATAAATTAAATTAAATTAAATTAAATTATAAATTTACTTTGTTTAAAAAATACAGAACAGCAACTTATATTTATTTTTATTCAACCACCAGGAAACTCCATCAAAATAATAAATTAACTATTAGCAATTTATTTTGAATAGAAAACTATATCTATTACAATATTCTTCATCTTTAAAGAATCTATAATTAATTTTAATTAAGTAGACTGACTAAAAAATATAAACAATAATCAAAAAATTTAGATAATCAATTATAGATAAAAATCTTAGATCTTAAAAGAATTGGTAATTGATAAAGGTGTAATTAAAAGAAAAGGAAGTTATTATGTGGTGTAAGTGGGTTTAGATAAAAGGAATTAGCGTAGAAACTATAGAAACAAGAATATCTGAAAAAATCATCGAATAGTTATAAACTTGACAAAAAAGTTTTGAACAAAATTGAATAGATCAATCTAGATATTATAAAAGGTTAGAAAAATAATATTAATTAATACTTAAAGCTGAAGTAGTACCAGATAGATTTCGATTTAAAATTAATTATATTTAAGTAAAAAACAAAAGTAAATTTAAATAAAATATATAAAATGTCACTAATTGCAATCAAAATTTAGAACAATTTTTTAAAAAATTCAAATTAAGCATTGAGTATTACTAAAATTGTTTGATTTGTACAAAACTACTATTTATTGTACCGAAAAATATGTGGACAATAAGTCCTGACAATTAGAAAAGTGATTGCCTATTTTTACTTTAAAACGGTGAAAAGTGTCAACAGTAAATTAAGTTTTATTAAAAAGAGAACTTATATAATTAAGAATTAACAAGATTCTTGACTCCAAAATTTTAAAAATTGGTATTTCATTAGCTAATTTTAGTTAAGACAATAACTATATGGTTTAATCACTTGAGCTTGATTCTTCTATTTTTGTCGAAAGAACACATTTTGGGGTTTCTTTACCTATTTCTAGAGTAATTCTACTATTTTTTTCAATCTGATTCATAACTTGTTTAGCCCGTTCAATAACCAAGTTAGGTAATCCAGCTAATCTTCCTACTTCTATCCCATAAGATTTATCTGCACCACCTGGACGAACCTGATGTAAAAAAAGAATTTCTTGCGGTAATTCTTGTACTGTAACTTGATAATTAGCAACATTAGAAAGAATAGATGCTAATTCATTCAATTCATGGTAATGAGTCGCAAAAACTGTTCTTCCTTTAACTTCTGTTGCCAAATATTCTGCGACCGCCCAAGCAATAGATAGTCCATCAAAAGTAGCGGTTCCTCGCCCAATTTCATCTAATAAAATTAAAGATTTAGCAGTTCCGTGATTTAAGATATTAGCGGTTTCATTCATCTCAACCATAAAGGTTGATTGTCCTGTAGCCAAATCATCCACTGCCCCTACACGAGTAAAAATACGATCACTAATTCCTAATTTTGCAGTTGTAGCCGGAACAAAGCTTCCAGTTTGTGCCATCAGTTGGATCAGTCCTACTTGCCTTAAATAACAGCTTTTTCCACTGGCATTAGGACCAGTTAAAACAATTAAATCAGGAGCATCATTGTCTTGATTGTTGCCTATCAAGGTTGAATTGGGAACAAATACACCTGCTGGTAAAGATTGTTCAACAACCGGATGTCTTCCATCGATTATTTCTATTACCCTTCCTTTAATAACTTCAGGACAAGAATATCCTTGACAAACTGCTACTTCTGCTAACCCTGATAAGACATCAATAGCTGCTACTGCTTTAGCAGCATTGCGAATTTCTTGAGTTTTTTTAGCTACTTTTAAACGTAATTCTGTAAAAACTTTATATTCTAATTTATTGAGCTCATCTTGTGCTGTCAAAATACGAGTCTCCCGTTCTTTTAATTCAGGAGTGATGTACCTTTCTTCATTAGTTAACGTTTGTTTACGAATGTAATTATCTGGAACCAATTCTGCTTTACTACGAGGAAGACTAATATAATAACCAAAATTCTTACTGTAGCCAACTTTTAGGTTAGATACTCTGATTTTTTTTCTTTCTGTAACTTCCAAATTAGCTAACCATTGACGATCATCTTCAAGACGATGACGGATGGCATCTAAGTCTCTGTTAATGCCATCTTGAATTATGCCTCCATCTTTTAAATGAAGGGGAGGAGATTCAACTAAGTGGTCAATAACATATCTACCCAATTTTTCTAATTCAGGGGGAATTTTTTGTAAATTTTTTAAATAAGGAGAAGTTCTTTTAGCAGCTAATTCCACCAACTTGGTTAACCGGACTAAAGACTCAGCTAATGATAATAAATCCCGTGCATTCGCCGTTTCTGAACCTACTCTACCTGTAATCCTTTCTAAATCATAAATACTGCGTAATAACTGACGTAAGTCTTGGCGTAATGAAGGAGTTTCTACTAACTCTTTAACTGTATCTTGCCTGTCATTAATTTGTTTTATATTTAGCAAAGGCTCGATTAACCAACGACGTAACGCTCGGCCTCCCATAGCAGTACAAGTACGATCCAAAGCCCATAGTAAAGAACCATGAAAAGTTCCATCTCTTACAGTTTGGGTTATTTCAAGATTACGACGAGTTTGATGGTCTAAGATAAGGAAGTCAACCTGATTGTAAGTTCGTAAGGGTTGCAGGGGAATTTGATGGACTTTCTGGGTATCTTCGATGTATTCTAATAGTCCCCCCGCAGCTTGAATTGCTAAGGGTAAATGTTCACATCCCATTCCTTCGAGGGAACGAATACCAAAGGTAATTAAAAGCTTAGGTTTAGCTTGATCTAAAATAAAAGAGGTTTGTGCTCGTAAAGAATAACAAAAACAGTTTGGCAACCCATCAATTAGATATTCCGATTGTTCTCCAGGACGCAATAAACTATTAACATTAGGGGCATTGCTAGGAACTAAAATTTCCGAGGGTTGTAAACGTAATAATTCCAAATTTAAATTAGCTAATTCTTGTCCTTGAGTAGTAAAAAACTCCCCGGTTGAAATATCAGCATAGGAAAGTCCCCAATGTTTCTTTTCTACTACAATGGCAGCCAAAAAATTGTTCTGTTTAGCTTGGAGCATCCCATCATCTGTCAAGGTTCCGGGAGTGAGTAATTTGGTAATTTTTCTTTCTACCATACGCCCTTGAGCAGCTGCTTGAAAAGAGTCTTCTACTTGGTCACAAATAGCCAAAGCATACCCTTTTTCTATTGATAAGCGACTATATCTTTCTAGGGAAAAGTGAGGAATTCCTGTCATGGCTACTCGACCAATTTCTTTTCCTCCATCTTTACTAGTTAATGCTAATTCTAATTCCTGGGAAACTATTACGGCATCCTGAAAAAAAAATTCAAAAAAATCTCCTACCCGATACGCCAACAAAGCATTAGGATATTGACATTTAACCTTCACGTAATGTTGATACATGGGAGTTAACTTTTGAAAGTCAAGATGAAGATAACTAGTATGAGGAGATTTACTTGTCCCAAGTTTTGACTGAGAATTAGGATCAGGAGAAATAATCATAATTTAAATGGTAATTCATCTAGTTCAGAGTTAATGTTTTGGAGTTTATTTCAGAGTAAAATTCTGTGATTCCTTTTATATTCTTATTAAGTGGTATCAGCCATAAATCCCTTACTATGAGGAAATTTTTTCACACTCCTCGTGTTCCTTAAGTTCTAAGTCTTCTATTGTGACTTTGTGAGGTTCTATTGTTTCAGAAGATCGTTGAGAAAATCCCCATAAAAATAACATTGCTATAGTACTGATCATTAACCATTGAGGAGGTACAAAGTCAGTATTAATTACCCGCATTAAAAGTCTAACTCCAACTAACCCCACAGTCACAAAACCTGCGTCTTCAAGATGATTATATTCCTCTAACCAATGGATAAACAATTCGGCTAAAAACCTTAGGGTAATAACCCCGACTGTTCCCCCTAAAAGAATTAACCAAAGATCATCAGCAATAGCGATTGCAGTGGTGACACTATCAAGAGAAAATGCTAAATCTGTGATTGCAATTGAAGGAATCACTTGCCATAACGATTGAGATTGTAAACTGTGATGATGTTCTTCTTCTTTTTGAGAAGTAAAATAATTGAACACTAACCACAGCAAATATAATGCTCCTAATAACTCAAATTGCCAGAAATTTATCACCCAAGTCGCTGTTAAAATTAGAGCCATTCGTAGAATATAAGCAAAAACTAAGCCTAAATTTAAGGCATCTTTTTGTGATTTTCTATTTGGTAATCCTTGGGCAATGGCAGCCAAAGCAATGGCATTGTCGGCAGATAAAACAACCTCTAAAATAACAAGAATTAAAAATATCAGGATGGTCTTGAGACTAAATATAAGGGAAGAATCGACGATCTGGTCTAGCATTAAAAAATAGTTACTAAATTGAGATTATTCAATGAGGGCATGAGCACGAAATCGAGCTGAAATCAAATCGATATTAATTTGATTCTTGTTTAATCATAAATGATCTTCTCTCGGAAAAGTAAAGGGGGAAACTGAAGAGGCAAACTAAAGAGAGAAAGTGTAACAGATACAGTAGGGATCTAAGCCTAAAATAGGTTGAGAAAATATGTCATAATAGTCCGGAAAATTTTGATGGATTAGCAGTTTTGCTCAGTTTGTAGTACCAGCCACTTTAGAAGTGGCTATTATCTAAGCGACGAGATCAGCTGTCAAAAACTAAATCAAAAGTATTTCAGTTTAATTAGCTATACTTAAAATTACTTTTTAATCCTAATCTTTAAATCTAGCATGTACCTCTATATTTAAAAATATGTCAGGTCTGAAAGTAATTTTTTTTGATACAAGGGCTGTGACTTTAGCTCGTCGAGATTGAAGAGAAACCTCCTTTCTGGTAACTGATTTTGGAAGTTGGGTTAAATCATTAAAAACTCAAATTTTTGATCATAGAGCAAAGCTTTTTGATTTTTTCTCCCTGACTGCTGGAAGTGAAGATAGTGGAAAAATTATGTAACTTAGCAGATGATCGCTTTGTGGTGTTATTAATTTCCCAATTATCACAGATATTCTCATTGTAGGTATTGGCTATGTCACCTGTAAAATACAGAAATAGTTTTCAAAAAGACTAGTGCGTGCTATTTCAGCGCATTAAATGGGACTGTTATCGTCTGCTCCTTGGAATATGTAACCCAAACAAAAATCTGACTGTGAATATAAATGATTAAGAACCCCCAAAAACTATGAGGGAAACCTTAGAATTAATCTCTTCTAAAACCGTGCCCGAAAATGAAACCAACAATAACAGCTTTTGACCTGATAAATTAGAAGTATTTACGAGTTTACAGTATTTTCTGCAAACTATAGATCAATGCATTGGGAATTAGAAAGAAGAATTAAGAGGTACTTAAAATTGATGAATTCTAATCAGACCGTTTGGATTGTTAGGCATAGTAATCGTCTAGATTTTGTCAACCAAGAGTGGTTTAATACGGCTGAACATACTTAGGATCTTCCCCTCTCTGATGACGGGATTATGCAAGCTCAACAATTAGTAAAGCGGCTAAAATCAGAGAATATCGTTCATATTCTTGCCTCACCTTTTTCAAGAACTATTCAAACTGCCCATTAGGTAGCGGAAATTCTTGATATTGAGATTAAACTAGAAGCAAGACTTGCTAAATGGCACAATCCGGAATGGATGAGTGAACATCCAACAAGACACCACCCCGACTATTTAAATAAAGAATATTCTCGGGTTAATTGGCATTACTTCTCAAAATTGGTCCCCAATATCTCAAAACTGAAACTAAAGTAATGCAAGGAACAGAAGAAGTTATTAAAAAATTAGTAACTAATTTTTTAATAACTAATTAGTCGTACATTGGGTATCGGTGTTAAAAACAACTTGTGGTTAGTAGAGGAAACCCCTAAAATCAAACCTACTTTATGTTGTTTAGTTGAAGTTCTTCATGAAGACAAGCGCTGGACATTGAAATTAAATGGGGACACTTATTGTCTGAATAAAACAGAGAATGATTTTTAAAAAATAAAAAATAGTGTCACTACACTTTTTTATGCCCGACCAAAATACACAAAATAAATTAAAATATTAGTAACGTATTTACCAAAATCAATAACTATTGTAGAGAAAGTGCTACAGTCAGTTCTGTATTTTAAATAAACTAGAAACACTATGACAATTAAATTTACTATTAATCATGAAGTAGTTATTAGAATGATGCTAAGACACTGTTTTGATGAATATCCTACAAAAAAATAGCTTATAAATTAAGGAAATACATAATTTAGTGCTATTAGCTGTGCGAAGCCTTCGTTTTCCCAAGTATTGTGTTTTTGGTAGTCTTCGATACTTTTCCGTAAAAAAGGAACAAAATCCAAGATAAATTTTTCTTATCTATTAGATTTATTTTTCAAGTTTTAATTAATTTAAATTAACCTATATAATGTATTTTTAATCAATTCTACACCATTTTAGCTGGCAATAATGTTAGCTACTGAAATAATTTTGTCCAGTAGCTAACATTATTTGGCAAGATTAAATTACAATTCCCATAAATCAGCGCAATGATAACTTACTTAATAAAATATTTACGATAATATCTAATATTTTTTAAAAATTTTAACAACTAGTAAAATTAATTTTTGTGCATCATAGTAATGGAATATTCGCTCAAACAAGTGGAGAATATTCTGAGGCGTTAGATAATTGTCATGGAGCTTCCAATTTAGAAACAGCTTTTAATGATTATGGCTACCTTTTCTGCAAAATTAGCATTATTTATGCTATAAATGGAAAGTGAACTAAAGCTCTATAATACTATAAAAAAATCTGTTAATCTGACTTTATCTATATCCTCAGCTTTGAATAATATTGCTATTATCTACTATTATCAATGAAAAAAAATAAAGAAGGATAAAACTTTATTTTATAAAGCGGCTGAATATCGTAAATAAGTGATCTATTTAGCTTCGAATAATCACACTGAAGCTTTAAATTGGTTTAAAATATCATAACGTTCATTTCTGAACTTTGTGATATTTTACTTTTTGAGTATTCCCTATTTATGGAAAAAATAAATGATTGATCGCCAACAAGTGCAAAAAATTGCTCATTTAGCAAGATTAGATATAACTCCCACAGAGGAAGAAGAATTTGCCCCTCAATTGAACCGTATTTTGGAATATTTTGATCAGTTAAGTAAACTTGATACCGAAAATGTTCCTCCCACTACTAGGGCAATCGAATTAAGTAACATTACCCGCAGTGATAGTTCAACTGTTTGCAGTGACCGTGAATCCCTTTTAAAACAAGCTCCGGAACAAGAAGGAGAGTTCTTCCGAGTCCCTCAAATTTTGAAAAGTGACGAAGAATAATTCTTATAGAACTTTAAATTTTTAAATTACATGTTATGCTGATAGTTAGCTCGGACCCATGCGATTGCAACGCCCAAATCTTGTCAGGGCCGGAAGGTAGCAGCAACACGGGATGCTTGCAATAGGCGTGGACTCCGAGCCCCTGCTGCGTATGCGGTAACATATTTATTGTCTTCATCAGTAGCAAATTAGTGTCATGAAAATGACTTAATTATAGTTGTGGAATATTGCTGTTGTTCAAGCATTAGTAAAAAATTAGCTTCATTTAATAAAATAAAATGTCTTAATATTTGCTCCGCCTCTTCGCAATAAAGTTAACAACGAGAGTCGTCAAATATTCTAATGTTAATTAGACTCCCCTTTGGGATCTTTTGGAAGTTCTTGGATATTTGATCTAGTCTATTGCGATGTCTATCTCAGAAAAACTATTACTTAACTTCAGCATAAGTCCTAGTTAAATCGCAATTTTGACTAGATGATTTTATCTAATATCCTTGCTTTTTCTTTTATATTTAATCTTCTTAATGTTAGGAAATGATATTACTACTATTGTGCTTACTTATGGAAAATTTTTAGGTTATAAGTTAACTTTATGTAGTTCTTAGTATATTAGTTATGCTAGCTAAATTTTTAGGCAATTTATTATTCAGTAATTTCCTTTTTTAAATTACTGATTAATTCTAAGTTTACTTAAGATTACTTATTTAAGTTGTATAAGTTTATCTGAATAAAAATTATTTTTATAATCAGCGTATTTTGAGCTATTAAATAATTATTTAGATAGCTCAACTGTATTTAACCAGAAACTAAACAGATTAATGATACTCTTAAATTAACTAGATTAGTGATACCTTTAGAAGGAGAGTATATTTGATGTGAAAATATAACCTAGTTTCCCTTTAGTTGAGTAATCATTCCTTCAACTGACAGTTTTTTCTCAGAAGTGATCATCTCTTTGATAAGATCTACGATCGACATTTGATATAATTTTTTTATTTATTAACTATGATTGAAGTTGAACGTCTGAGTAAAATTTATGGTTCCACAGCCGCCATCAAAGATGTGAACTTCTCTGTGAAAACAGGAGAAATACTTGGTTTTTTGGGTCCAAATGGTGCAGGAAAAACTACTACCATGAGGATTTTATCAGGATATATTCCCGCTACCAGTGGAACCGCTAAAATTAGTGGCTATGATGTCCATGAACAGCCAATGGAAGTGAGACGGCGTATTGGCTATCTTCCTGAAAACCCTCCTTTATACCCTGATCTAACAGTGGAAGGTTTTTTAATGTTTGTGGCAAGAATTAAAGGAATAGCAGTCGGAGACTGCCTTTCGCGAGTTAAATGGTCAACGGAACGCTGTCAACTCGAAGATAAACGTAAAGTACTTATTCGTAAACTTTCTAAAGGCTATAAACAAAGGGTAGGAATCGCTCAAGCGATTATTCACAGCCCTCCAGCTATTATTTTAGACGAGCCTACTGTCGGACTTGATCCAAAACAAATTATTGAAGTTCGCCATCTAATCAAAAGTTTAGCCGGAGAACATACTATTATTCTGTCTACTCATATTCTACCTGAAGTTAGTATGACTTGTGACCGCGTAGCCATTATTAATAAAGGAAAAATAGTTGCCATTGATACCCCAAATAATTTAATGTCTCAATTAACCAAAAGTGGCGGATATGAACTAGAAGTGTCAGGAGATATTTATAGCATAAAATCTCTATTGGAAGAAATTCAAGGTATTTCTAATATTCTTATTAAAGACAAAGAAAACGCAAAAAATTGTCAATTAAATCACTATTTAGTTCATTTAACAGCTGATTTAAATATAGAACCAGGACGAGATATTGCAGCCTTAATTATTAATCGAGGGTTAGCCTTATACGAAATGCGTCGTACTCGTCCTACATTAGAGGATGTGTTCTTAAACTTGCTTACCGAAGAATCAGAAGTAGTAAATAACCAATAGATATATGATTTTAGCTAATTTAACTGCCATTGTTCGTAAGGAATTTCAAAGTTATTTTTATACTCCTTTTGCCTATATTATTGCAGCATTTTTTTGGTTAATTTCAGGATTCTTTTTTAATTCAATTCTCGACCAATTGACCCAAGATATTAGCTTTCTCGAACAAAGCGGACAAATTTCTCGGTCTGTTGATGTTGCTAGTCAATTTTTGGAAGCCTTTTCAGGAGTCATCATTTCTCTGTTCTTAGTACTTCTTCCCGCACTATCTATGGGATTGTATTCCGAAGAGCGTAAGCGAGGTACTTTAGAACTTTTAGCTACTTCTCCAGTGAATAATTGGGTGGTTGCTTTTGGTAAACTTTTAGGAGTTATTAGCCTTCTTATCGTATTGATGGTTCCTATCTGGATCTGGGAAATCATTGTCTTCAGTGCTGCTAATCCCCCAGTTAGTCTACAAATTATTTTACTAAATTACTTGTCTTTATTCCTTATTTCTACAGCTATTTTGTCGCTAGGAATGTTTGTTTCTTCTTTAACAGATAGTTCTATACTGGCCTATATTCTTACATTTATTTTAATTCTTTTTCTTTGGATTATAGATTTGGTAGCTAATAGTATAATTGAACCATTAAGTAGTATTTTATCTCATCTTTCTCTTTTTGATAGTTACAGTAATCTCGTTAAAGGTGTTTTAGAACCCAGTAGTTTAGTTCTATTTGCAAGTTATATTCTCATCGGTATTTTTCTAACAGCTCAATCCATAGAAATTTTAAGATTTCAACGAAGTTAGAATTTGCTGTAATCTATATATTTTCAATCAAATAAAACCGAAAAAAATGTTTAACTACCGTAAAGTCTTGAAATATTTGTTGATTCCAGGACTAGTTATGACTGTAGCAGGTTTAATAGCAGAATCGATGACTAAAAGTGGGTCAATTCTATATGTTAGTTTAATTGTCACTGGAAGTACTTTTATTATCATTTGGCTATCATATCTATTGATTGCTCGACGAAGTTTCTGGCAGAGAAGATCAAGTCAAGCAGGGACTAATGCTTTAATATCTACTCTGTCTTTAATAATTATTTTAGGAATAATTAACTTCTTAGCAGCTCGTTATTTAAACCCAATTGATTTAACAGAAAATCAACTCTTTACTGTTTCTTTACAAACTCAAAAAATTTTACAAAATATTAATGAACCTGTCAAAGTATGGTTATTTGTAAAAGCTCCTGATCCTAGAGATAAAAATTTATTAGAAAATTACCGTCGCTATAATGAAAAGTTTAAATTTGAATTTATTGATCCTGACACTAACCTTGGATTAACTAAACGATTTGATGTTAATTCACTAGGAGATGTATACCTAGAATATAGAAATAAAAGACAGTTAGTACAAACCTTGCTCCAGTTTAATACTCAGGAACCTTTGTCTGAAATAAAATTAACTAATGCTATTGAAAAAATTCAGCGTAATTATATTCCTACAGTTTATTTTCTTCAGGGACATGGAGAATATTCTTTAGAAGAATCTCACGAGGATAGTATTTTTATAGCTGTTAACAGTTTAAAAAATAAAGGACATAATATTAAACCTCTCAATTTAGTAATGTCTCCTAAGATTCCTGATGATGCAGATGCAATAATTATTGCAGGTTCTCAACGCAAATTATTCGAACAAGAGGTTAAAGCATTAGAGACTTATTCAGATCAAGGAGGGAATCTTTTTTTATTACTTAATCCTAATATTGAAACAGGGTTAGAACCTATCTTAGAGAAGTGGGGAGTCAAACTAGATAATCGTATTGTAGTAGATGGTTCAGGGCGAGGAAATTTAGTTGGTTTTGGTCCAGTAACTCCTTTGATTAATACCTATGGAAATCACCCCATTACGAAAGAGTTTAATAACGGAATTTCGTTTTATCCATTAGCACGTCCTATTGATACTATTAAAGTAGAAAACGTAGAAGCTACTTCTTTATTAATCGCTAGTGAACAAATGTGGGCTGAAAGTAATGTAGAATCTGAGAAGCTTACCTTTGATGAAACTCAAGACATCGCCGGTCCGTTTGATTTAGGAGTTGTTTTGATTCGTCAAATTGGTCCAGATAAAAAGCAGAAATCTCAATTATCTCCTTCTTCTAGTCAACTAAATAAAGATTCTCTAATCCCTTCTCATGCAGAAAAATACATGGAGAAAAAACTACCTAAAAAAGGAGGAAAAGAAACTTCTTTTTCTTTTCCTAAAGAGACAGAAATTACATTCATACCTAATTCTTTCTCTATGATAACTCCATCAAAAAGGCGAGAACTCTCAATGTCTTCTATTTCTTCAAATAATGTAAAAATTAGATTAGTTCCTAGTATTATTGATGTCCAAGGTAGTGATTTGTATTCTTTTTTAGAAACAATAGAAACTAAAGAAAATAATTCATTTTATGAAGAAAATCAGAAAAAAACAACACTTAAAAATCCTGATACAATTGAATCTCGTTTAGTCATAATTGGTAATTCAAGGTTCATTACTAATAGTTTATTTAATCAACAACTTAATGGTGATGTATTTTTGAATTCAGTTCAATGGTTAGTGAGTAAAAATGATCAACCCTTATCAATCCGTCCTAAAGAAGCGAAAAATCGTCGGATAAATTTAACTCCAGTACAAGCAAGATTATTGACTTTTCTAACATTAATATTTTTTCCGTTAGGAGGGTTTCTTGCCGGTTTTATGACTTGGTTACGTAGACGGTGAAAGATGGATAAAATATTTAACTCTAAATTAGAATCTAAATAGTTTAGAAAACTTATGAAGTTACAGAAAAAAACTTGGAGTTTATTGATTGTTGCTGTCTTTTTATGCACTGCTGTATATACTTACGAAATTAAAGTTAAACAACAATCACAAATTAAATCAAACGATAACAAATTGTTCAATTTTACCGAAGAAGACATCAAAAATATCACCGTTCAAATTAAACAAGATACTTTAAAGTTCCAACGAACTGAAGATAATAAAGGGTATTGGAAAATGACTGAACCTAAACAAGGAACTGCTAATGATGCAACTATTTCATTTTTAATTAATCTATTGGTCACTGGAGAAAGTGATCGCCGCTTTACAATTTCCACTAATCAACAGAAAGATTATGGTATGAACAAACCATTAGCAACTATAGAAGTAATACTAAATAATGGGAATAAGCATCAGATAGTCTTAGGAAATTCAGATTTTAATGATAGCTTTTTATATGCTAAAGTAGATACTAATAACCAAGATACAGCAGAGCTAATTATTAGTTTAGTTTCTAAAAACTATCGATATGCAATTGATAGAGAAATAGAGGAATGGTTGGAAATAAATGAATCATCAAACAGATCAGAAAATATTGATATAGACTTAAAGAAGTAGTCAATCTAAATTTAGACCTTAAGAAACTTAGAAGTTCACTTTCATGATGGACTAAAATAACTTTTTTTTAAAAAAAGAAAAAAACAGATAACGAGTGATTTTAGCTTAATTTAATTCAAAGTAAAATATAAATTATTTCTTTAGAAAACAGGCGATGTATTTTTAGTTTGAAATTAACTTTTTTATTGAGTAATTAAATATGGATGAAATTTTATATTTGCTTGATTATTTTTCTGAGTTTAACTTTTAAAAAGTTAACTTATTGACTCAAATCCTATTTAACAAAAATTGAATTTTACTATAAATTAATATCAACTACAAAATTAATTAGATAATTTATCTACTATGTTATAAAAAAATATTGAGTCCATACTACGAAAAAAAGATGGTTCAATTAGTCCTCTTAATTCTCTCAAAATATTCATATTGGCAACTTAAACCGATATAAGCAATTATATAAAAAATAAAAATCTTATCCTGAAATTTGTTTGGCACAATTAGACGAACAAAAATTACATTTGTTCACAAAGTAGAATCGAATCCTTTACTGGCAATCTCTCTTTGTAAGATGGTTTGTTGGAGGTGAACTTAACCTTTCCTACAATTTCTTGATCGCCATTTAACCACCTGGCGACACCACAACACCATGCTAGCTTGTACCCCAATGGGGGTACAAGCTAGCATGGTGTTGTATTCGAGGGATTTAGTACCGAAGTGTTAAGAAATCACCTGAAAGATATTCAAGTAAAAATAGTTGTTGCAACTTACGACAGATTTTGCAAAGATTGAGTAGTTTCTATCAAATCTCAATTTGATTTAGCCCTGGAACAGGGGACAAATTAAATTGAGAAAATAATCGTTGTTGAACACACAAAAAAACCGTCAATATGGACAATAAAAGGGATTATTGATGGTATGGTTTTTAAAAAGATATTTCTAGAGACTATCCTGCTGAAGTGATTGATAGTGAAAATAGTCTAATTTATCCTCTACACCAGTGGTAGTCCTAAAAAACCTAAGAGAGTTGTGCATATCACTACAGAAAGAGTATAGTCTTTACACTCACATAACTACAAAATGGATCTTTTATTTAAAGAATATGGATGTCCATTAGTGTACTGCGGATGTTGATTAGATCGTTGGGCATAGTTATGTTGTCTATAGTCGCTATTTAATGGCATGGCGCTACCAATCTAATATATGAATGGTTTCCCCGCACTTCTAACCCAGGTTGTTTCTACTCTATCCTAGAAACAACCTGGGTTAATATATTTTATACTACCTCAACTTCTTCTCCCACTTTAATAAAAACACGAGGAGCGGTTCTCAACTCACATAATCTGTCTTTCTTACACTTATTAGGAACCTTTGACTATACCATTCATTAACCCCGAGGCTTGGATGTGATCTCAGCGAGTCATTGGAAGTGCATAAGGTCCCATTTTTGATACATGGTGACGAACGGAAATAAAAATCGTAATGATTACGGTCTTACCCGGAGCTATATCCATCAAACCTAGATCAGCAACTCTTCGTTATTGCAGCGGATATAGTAGATAGAGCAAGTGATACTGTTTATAATAACCTTGAAGTTTTAAGAAGACTTATTGGGGTCTTATTCCATTTCTTGAGTAGACAGGAAGTGTGTTTATTTTACCGAAGATGATGCGCGTCAAGATAAAGATGGCTATTTTGAGATTATGGAACGAGTTGATGATGTCCTGAATATCTCAGCCCAGGTACACCGCTTAGGGTTAATGCAGTTAGAATCAGCGTTTGAGTCTAATAGTAAGCTGGCTAAAGCTTTGGTGGTGGGAGTTCCCCATGGTTTTAAATAAAGGGGAAAACATCTATACTTTTATCACCTTTGAAGATAACCGTAGTGCAAGTGATCAGTTAGCTAAAAAATTTAAATAACACATCGTCGCAGATATATTAGTCTATATCTTTAGGTAAAGGTAATGCGTAAATCAATTAATACACTTATAAGAAATAGTATTATGTAGGGTATTCAAATAAAGTACATTTAAATAAAATTGTTTTTATAAATAGAAAATACTATCTATTCTTAGTAGAGCTAATTTTAAACTATTGAATAAAGTTATTGGCAGTCATTTTGAATAAAAAGATCAGGTTAATATTCCAGTATTGACTTTTAAATACAAGTAATTATAATATAGTAACACGAGTAAGATATGAATTTTATTTTTAAAAAAATAATAAAACTTTAAAATAATCATCGTTAAACAAAATATACTAATATGTCTACAAAAAATTGAGTCGTATAAAAAATATCAAATAAATATTAAATAATAACATTAAGAGTATAGTAAAAAGTGAATAAACAAGAAGTAAAAATAATGTTAAAGTATCTAAGCCAAAAAATAAGTATATAAAAATCTTAGCAATTGAAACGGTTAACAATTTTATTAATCGTTTTTTTAAAACTTAGAGAGTAGACGTAGAAATTATAGAAACAAAAAATTTTTAATAAAAAATAAAATAGTTAAAAACTCAGAAAAATCTATTCTGACTAAGATTAAAGAAGTTAATATAAGTTTTGATAAACTCTATAATAATGTTGTCGAGCAATTAATGCTATAAACTGAAGTAATAACAAATAAATTTTATTTAATGAAAAAAGTTTAAGAGTGAAGTTTAAAAAATATTTAAATAAAGAACAAAAAGCTAAAAGTGCTGCTTACAATCTTGCCATAATTACAATATTCTATTTTTATAGTAATAAAATTTTTGTCACGATAGAATACAATACGAATAAAAAAATTAGAAGTTATTAGCTATTAATTTTAGGCTATAAAAGTAAATCTTATTCTAATAAGTTATTAAAGAATATTAAAAATTAAGTAAATAATTTTTAATATTCTTAACATTTGATGGGGGTTGATACAAGTAATTAGTCAAGCTCAAAAATACTAAATAAATAAACTATATTAGTTTAATAAATTTAAATAACATAGCTAGTTTTATATTACTTAAATTACTATTGTTTATAGTCACTACTTCGAGCAATACCTTGTCAAACTACCTTAGTTAAATTAAATTATTTATCGTCTATTTTTATCTATTTTATAAAATTTTATTTAAAATAATTTTTATTATATTAGGTTTATTTATAAGTTTTAATTCAATAGAATATATATATCTTTTAGATACCTCTTTATCTTAAATTTTAACCAAATTATTTTTTTAAAATTATTCTCTTAAATAGATCATAACATAATTAAAACTTTTATTTAATAAATATATTTCTATTGTATTTAGTTGTTATTTATTTATTTTTTTTAAAATTATCGTATTATTTCAGAATCATTTTATTTCTTAAAGAATTTATATAAAAACCGTTCATCTAAACGTGTTTCACGGTTTAATTACCTAATTTAATTTTTTAAAACTTTTTATACTTTTGTATTTAAACATAATATTTTTGCTCTTATTCTCGTTCTGGAGAAAATATTTGGAGTACTGGTCAACTATAATTCTCACTCTTCTAATTTTATCAGATGAATTTTCAACAAGACTAGTGTCTAGTGATTACTTTTTTATTCTAAATTAATTTCAGTTTACTTACTTAATATCTAAAATTTATAAACTACTTAAAATATATTTATACCATAATATTCATCCCATAATATAAAATATATTGTCCTAGTTTATCAGGGATAAACTCTACTAAACTTACTTGATTTAGAAGTAAGTTAATAGCTTGCTAAAAACTTATATATAAACCTTGACTACAACTTTTTAAGTATGTTTATTAACATTGTTTTTTGGGGATTTTATTCTACTGAATGAAAACCACCAAACCTCTGTCCCAATTAATACTACTCCCCCCAATGTTACTAATATTTTTAATGGCAAGGGTTGTTCTAGATAATAGAATTGACTATTAGTTTCTCCAGGTTTTATCTTAGCGTAAGAAATAGAAATATTTCCTAGTATCAAGCTAAGACTTATCATGGCAAAAAAAAATATTTTTATTTTGTTCATCAGGAAACTGCTTGTTAACAGTAAATAAGTAGAAACCTACAATTTTAAATAAATTTAAGATGACTATTTTACTAACCACTGTTAAAAACATTAATTTTTAACAGTGCTCATATCACTTTATCTAAATTCTAACCGCTAAGGTAAAAACAAAAAACTATAGTAATCTTAAGTTTATTAGTTATTTGGGATTAAAATTTCGTAATCTTAAAGCATTCGTCACCACAGAAAAAGAACTAAAAGCCATTGCTGTTCCTGCAATCATAGGATTCAATAGCAACCCGCAAAAAGGATATAAAATTCCGGCGGCGATAGGAATACCAAGACTATTATAAATATATGCAAAAAAGAGATTCTCTTTAATGTTTCTTATAGTGGCATGACTCAATTGAATTGCCGTGACAATGCCCCGTAAATCCCCAGAAACTAATGTTAAATCACTGGCAGCCATTGCTACATCTGTCCCCGTCCCGAGCGCTATTCCCACATCAGCTTGTGCTAAAGCAGGTGCATCATTAATCCCATCTCCAACCATTGCTACAATTTTTTTTTCTCGTTTACAGCTATTTCTTTCTTGTTGAATTTGTTCAATGATACTAGCTTTTTGATCAGGAAGTACTTGGGAAAAAACTCTTTGAATACCTACTTCAGAAGCTATAGCTTCCGCAGTTTTTTGATTGTCTCCTGTTAACATTACCACTTCCAACCCCATTCTCTGCAAGGATTTAACGGCCTCTAATGAAGAAGGCTTAGTTGCGTCTGCAATACCAATTAAACCCTCAAGTTGTCCATCTACAGCTATTAGAGCAGTTGTTTTGGCTTCACTTTCCCATTGTTGACGGGTGGCATCTAAAAATTGAGTATTAATATTCAACATATCCATCCATCTCTGTGTACCAATTTGTACTAGTTTCCCTAAAACTTCCCCCTGAACTCCCATTCCGACAACAGATTCAAAATTTATAACTTCAGGTAACGGTATCTTGACTCGTTGAGATTTAGCGTAATTAACCACTGCTTCGGCTAAAGGATGTTCAGATTTTTTTTCCAGAGCAGCCCCAAGTTTTAAGAGTTCTAGTTCATTACTATTAGCCACACCATTAACAGCAATATAGTTAGTAACAATAGGTTTTCCTTGAGTGATAGTTCCTGTTTTATCAAGAACAACAGTGTTTAATCTATGAGCTAGTTCTAAGCTATTTCCCCCCTTAATTAAAATACCATTTTCTGCTCCTTTTCCTGTTCCAACCATAATGGATGTAGGTGTTGCTAAACCCAGGGCACAGGGACAGGCAATAATTAAAACTCCCACTGTTGTAATCATAGCTAGGGTGACATTTCCCATTGTATTAAACCAAATTACAAATGTCGCAATGGCAACGGCAATCACTGCTGGGACAAACCATCTAGTTACTTGATCAGCTAATTGTTGAATTTGAGCTTTACTTCCTTGAGCATCTTGGACCAACTTAACAATCTGTGCCAACATTGCATCTTTTCCTACTTTTGTCGCTTTAAGTTTAAAACTTCCTGTCTTATTAATGGTTGCTCCAATTACCTCATCTCCTGCTTTTTTCTTAACAGGGATAGGTTCTCCTGTTATCATTGATTCATCAATGGCAGATCCTCCCTCAACCACTTCGCCATCGACAGGGATTTTCTCTCCAGGACGTACTAAAATAACATCGTTCACAACTACTTCTTGAATAGGAATATCTATTTCTTGTTCATGGCGAATTACTCTGGCTGTTTTGGCTTGTAATCCCATTAATTTCCCTATCGCCTCTGAGGTTTTCGCCTTAGCTCTATGTTCTAACATTTTTCCTAATAAAACTAAGGTAATAACTACAGAAACGGTTTCGTAATAAACTTCTGTAACAATACCATGAGATTCAAAAATCTGTGGGAATATAGTTGTAAATAAAGAGTATAGATAAGCGACTCCAGTACCTAAAGAAACTAGAGTATCCATATTAGCCGAGTGAAATTTAAAGGACTTCCAAGCTCCGGCAAAAAAGTCTTTACCTACCCAAAAAATAACCGGAGTTGTCAAGAAAAATTGCACCCAAAAATTAGGTAAAAAGGAAGGAATCCAATCTATTTCTAATCCTATCATCATCGGAAGACTCCCGATAACTAATAAGATACTAATAATAGAACCGACAAACAATTTATATCTCAATTTTTGTTGTTGGGCTACTTTTCTTGTTTTTTCTAAGTCTTCTTCGTCCGTTCTTTCTAAAACAGGATAAGCATTATAACCCGCGTCTTTTACTGCTTGTTGAATAACTGATAAATTGGTCTTTGTCGGATCATAGGTTACAGTTGCTTGAGAGATAGCAAAATTAACGTTGCCTTGAGTGACTCCCTCCACTTCTTGAATGACTTTTTCAATCGCAGAAGCACAACCAGCACAACTCATTCCTTGTAGTTTTAAATGATAAGTTTTCATTCGAATTATAGCTTTGAGATTTTTCAAAAAAGTATACTGTCTAATATTTGACGATTTACTTAAAATTAAAGAAAAAATTTGAGTAAATTAGTCTAAGGATAGAGATGAGCTATCCAATTAGTTTGATATTGCTCTAATTCAGGTTTTAAAAAGATCATTTGCTTAATGTTCATTTATAGGTTTTTTATTTTACTATCTAGCAAACTTTGTGCTAAATGACAAAGTGTTTTTTCGAACTTTATCCACTGAAAATTGGCTTGATCTTTTTGAGTGTAAAGCTAAGAAATTAGGCTTTTCTACAAATTTCATCTATTGACTCATCTCTAAAATCTAATAAAAATAGTTATTTTCATCTCTTTTTACGGGTTCAAGAAAGCTTAAGTCGCTGTAATAGCGTAAATTTTCTGTAGATAAACCTGTTTGTTGGGTCAATTCACTAATTTTGAGATATGATACTGTATTCATAACGGTAGGTATAACGAATATTTTTCTACTAATTGGTGTAGATTTTTTAGTTAATTTAAAATTAATAAGCTAATAGTTATTTTTTGTTCTTCATTATTTGTAGCTTGTATAAAGCATTATATAATCCTCCTTTTTTTAATAATTCTTGATGATTTCCAGATTCCAGTAACTCACCTTGTTTAAATACAAAAATGCGATCTACATTCCGAATAGTTGAAAGTCGATGAGCGATGATAACGGCGGTTTTCTGATTTAATAAATTGTCTAATGCATCTTGAATTAATACCTCTGTTTGTAAGTCCAAACTAGAAGTAGCTTCATCCAAAACCAAAATGCGAGGATTACGAATAGCTACTCTAGCAAATGCTAATAATTGTTTTTGTCCTTCAGACAAATTTGTTCCTCTTTCCCGAACTTTAGTTTTATAACCTTGAGGGAGTTCCTCAATAAATTGCTCAATATTAGTTATTCTAGCCGCTTTTTGTACCTGTTCAAAACAATAATTTTCTCCTAAAGTAATGTTACGTATAACGTCTCCTGCAAAAAGAAAATTTTCTTGTAAGATGACACCAATATATCGCCGTAGTTCGGTTTTAGAAATTTCTCGAATATCCACGCCATCAATAAGAATTCTTCCTTGAATAGGATCATAAAGACGACATAATAAACGAATAATAGAACTTTTTCCAGCTCCAGTAGGACCTACAAATGCAACCTTTTCTCCTGCATGAATGGTAAAATCTAAATTCTTGAGAACATACTTATCTTTGTTATAACCAAACCAAACATTTTCAAAACAAATTTTACCACTTATATTCTGCTGATAGAAACTTGATAAAGAGTATACTTTATCTTCAGGTTCAAGAATTTTAATCTTTTCATTCATTAACTCACTAATACGTTCTATCGCTGTAAATCCAGCTTGAAACATGGTTAATTTATCAGCTAGTTGACGCAAAGGATTAAACAAGCGTTGTGCGTAAAGAATAAATGCAGATAAAGTACCAAAAGTAATTGCTTCATCGACAATAAAAACTCCTCCTAACCATAAAACTCCTGCGATTGCTACTAAACTAATCCATTCTAAGGTTGCAGAAACAGCCGAGTCATGGAAAATTGTTTCGTCAACTTTTTTGCGATATCGTTCATTGGTAGAACGAAATAATTCTGAATTAAAAAGTTCTCGGCGAAACAATTGAACAACGTTAATTCCAGCTATATTTTCCTGTAATATAGAATTGAGTGTGGAAAGTTCTTCTCTTGCTTTGTAATTTGCTTTTCGATATTGACTTTGAAAATAGATAATTAATACAGTAACAGGAATCATCATTAAAACCAGCATTAATGCTAATTCTACTTGTACTGTAATCATGATGATGATCATTGCGAAAATATAAATACCATCACTTAAAACGCTAATTGCACCGCTAGAAAATACATCTCCTAATATCTCAACATCACTGGTTAATCGTGTCACTAAACTTCCTACTGGAGTACGATTAAAGAAGCTCATTCCTAATAAAGAAATATGAGTAAATAAATTTTTACGTATGTCTGCGATAATTATTTGACCTATTTTTTGAATAAAATATCCTTGAAAAGAAGTGCAACAAACACGGATAATAACTGTGATTAATAATAATATACTCAGCCATGTTATGCCTTGTTCTATAGAAAGATTTCTTAAAAACTTCCATGTAGACTCCTGACGTAAAAGAGAGATAGCCTGTCCAAGAATTAAAGGTTGTATCGCCCCAGCAGTAGCTGATGGTATAAGTAACCCCATCACCAGTGACAATAAATGGATATGGCGATGTAAATAAGGAACTAGTCTAAGGATAAGTTTTCTATTACTCTCATTGAGATAGTTCAAGTTTTTGTGTTGACGTATAGGTGAAAAAATAGCCATAGAGTTAATAGTTAAGAGGTTATGATTAAGGTAAGTTAAATAAAATACCACATAGTTCCAGTTAGTATTTTTTTTCTCAAATAGGGGGTATTCATAGAAAAATAGATATGTCAATTAGTAAAATAACATTTCATGAGTAATAAATCTACTAACTAATTAGTAATTACTGATTATTGATTTTAATAAAAGTACATTTTTTTATATATTAACTTTTTTTTGTTTTAAATAATTGACTCTTTTCTACTAAATAAATTAAGTTTAATTCAGTTAATATAATTTATATCATAACAATTTTGACAATATATTAAGTTGTATTATAAATCTCATAAAAAATAAGATGATCATCCAGAATAAACATAGAAAACCTACAAGATAACTCAAGATACATTAGATGTTCTAGTTTGGAGAAACTCCATACACTAATATAGTTAACTTCCTAAGAATATAATTTATTTATAAATAAATATCCACTGCCATGGAGTAAGTAATAAATTTTTAATAAAAACCATTGTTCCGTAAAGCTTAAGAGCAATTAATGATGTGCTAACAATAGCAAATATTTCTAAATATATTGAACGTAACCCTATTTTATTTTTAAAATTTATAATAGACAATATAATTGCTCTTGAAATTTTCAAGAGCAATTATATTGTCTATTATTTTTTATCTTTTGATAGTAAAAATGTGATTAATATGCCAAAGCAGAGGATTATAGAGTCTCTAGAATAACTAAAAACCTGTGTATTTTTTTTAAAAAAAATATAAATAAATAAACTACAAACAAGCTTAACTATTACAATTAGCACAATATTATTAATTGGAATTAAATGTAAGATAGTGAAAATAAAGGTATTACAATGTACAGGAAAAATTTATAGATAAGCTAGAATTAGTTGATTATCTTTTTTTAAAAAAAAGATAATCAACTAAAATTTATTTTTATAAATTTAAATTATCCAACTAAAATGTAACTATTGACTACCACTAAAACATTGATAAAAAATGTATTTTTTATCAATGTTAACCATTTTATCTTGCTTTACTGTAACCAAAGAATGTGTTTCACATCTGCCATAGATTTAATTTTTTAGTCAACTCTATATTATTAGTTATTCTATCAAAAAATAGAATCCTAGAGTAAAGTACAAAGTTAAAGCTTTTTACTTTGTACAAGATCACTAACTCTGGCAAACACTATATTTGATCATGAAACTTTAGGGGAAGAACTTGATGAATTAAAGGACTATACACTTTAATTTTTATGGTACTTATTATTTCCTAGAGGGTATCAGTCATAATTTTTACTTTTCTTCACAATTTTTCTCAAAAAACACTCAACTTTTCTGAAGAATCAAGTACATGCCAATTAATTTTTTTAATTGGGACAAACAAAAATCAGGGTTAACCCTATAAGAGCAAGGATGACATCCTAACCACATCAAAAAATTAGTTTTGGGATCAGATAATCGCAACTATTATAAAAGTATCGTTTGATAACTTTGTCAAACGATACTTTTATGGCAATTAATAAAGATAAGTTAATTGCGGTTAAATTAACATATCTTTATTGATTGCCAACTCAAAGAGTTGTATTCAAAATTATAAAAAATCGTGAAATCTGTCTAAAAATATTAAAATTTTTAGAAATTTTAAGTATTAAAAACCCTTTTAAAAATGAAATTGTTCTATTTTATGTTTTATTTAAAACTGTAGTTTACGTACATCCTAGAACAATTCAAGAGTGTGTTGCGTTATGCTAATACACCCTTGAATATCGATATTGTTATGTTAACTTCTTCGAACAGACAATTAACTTTATTTACTGACAGGTTTCACATAATCCCTGAACTGTAATTTCGTAACTGTCTATAGTTAAACCAGCACGAAGAGAATTCAGATTAATTGATTGAAAAGCATCCCAGTTAATATCTTCTATTTTCTCACATTTCCGACAACGGAAATGATGATGAGGAGAAACATTCGCATCATATCGAGAGACTCCCTCTTGTAACAAAACTTCTCGAATCAAATTGACTTCTCTTAGGGTCTGCAAGGCACTATAAACTGTCGCTTGAGAAGAAATAAAAATCTCTCTATTGAGATCCGTCAAAATCTGTTCGGCTGTAGGATGATCTCCACGCAATCGCAAATTAGCATAGACGGCAAAGCGTTGAGGTGTTATCCTCAACCCTTTTGACTTCAAGATTGTCACAATTTCACTTTTGTGAGCACTCATTTTTGTTTTTAGACTTTAATTTTCCCAGATTTTAACGATTCCCATTGTAGCGTCAACTCTATGTAGTAACTTTTCCTAGAATTTAGATTATTAAAACCCTTGACAAGTTCTTAAATGAGAACTATTCTTATGCAAAGTTACAGCAAAAACTGTATACAATCACACTACATAACAAAGTGAGGTAACAAAACATATGGCTGTCATTGAAAAAGTTCCCCATGCTGTCTTTAAGACTCGCATCCGTGATGAGTCTGTTAGTGGACCTAACCCTTACCGTTGGCAAGATCTGACCACCCAAGAAATTTTTGCTGGTAAAAAAGTCGTTGTTTTCTCTTTACCTGGGGCATTTACTCCCACTTGTTCATCTAACCACTTACCTCGTTATGAAGAGTTATACAAAGAGTTCAAGGCACAAGGAGTAGATCAGATCATTTGTCTGTCTGTTAATGATGCTTTTGTTATGTTTCAATGGGGCAAGCAACAAGCTGCCACTAATGTATTTTTACTTCCCGACGGTAACGGAGAATTCACCCGTAAAATGGGAATGTTAGTTGATAAGTCTAACCTCGGGTTCGGAATGCGTTCCTGGCGTTATTCCATGTTGGTTAACGACTGCAAGATTGAAAAAATCTTCATGGAACCTGAATTTTCCGATAACTGTCCTACTGATCCCTTTGAAGTATCTGACGCTGACACTATGTTAGCTTATCTCAAAGGAACAAAATCCAAGGGTGTTTCTGAACCCCGTAAAGCATTTGTCGGTTAATTAATAATCAAACTTAAAATTTGTACAAAATCTAGAAGTAGGGGCGAACAGTCATTCCCCCCTACTTTTTTTAAAAATAAAAAACTGGAGTAGGCTTCTCAGTCGTCTCCAGCGCTGTCACGGAATTCAATTCTGTTCTATAGGTAGTTTAACTGCTTATTAATGGTACATCTTTGAAGTAGATGCTAATTTGTTTTTTATAATCCTTAAAACCTTGATCTTTATTGGCTTTGAGTGCTTTAATCTACCTTTGTAGAGTGAGTGCTCACATCAGAAATACAAAGAAGTAGCTTTTATGGCTTGAATACCTTGACATGAGCCTTATTAACCCTGAGTGCATTAATAGTAGTCCGTACTTCTATAAATACTATACCCCTACAGTAAAAATATTGGTTCCCTAGCCCAAAATAAATTTTTTTCTTGAATCTAATCCTTGTCGGAACTAAATTCTGATGTTTGAGTACAAAACTGATCAATCTAATAAATGTTGTCGAGGTAAATGTTGTCGAGGTAAATGTTGTCGAGGTAAATGTTGATTAAAAAGTTAATTAAACAGAAACCCAGTGACCGTAATCACTGGTAGCTCAAAATAGTCTTGTTATTGATCCTTTCAAAAATTTTGTTTGAATAATGGTTGCGTCTTTCCAAGACACCAACTTGACGAAACGGGAAAAGACTGTGACATCGAGCATCATTATTTCATTATTCGTAGTATTTATAGAAAAAATTAATTTTTTGTCTCCCCCTGATTTTTCAGATAAGTTTGTGTCTTATGCGGTTGTCCCCACAGCAATTTTTCCCGCTTATAGATCACCATTCCTGGTTTAAATCCTTTAGGCTTATAAACATATTTAGGTTCGGTATAAACGATAGGGACATGCTTGCTAAATCTAGCACGACTATAATAAGCAGCCCAATCTGCGGCACATTGTAAGTCCACTTCATTAGGTTTTTGCCCTGGTTCTAAGCGCAATAAAACGTGACTTCCGACACTCTCTTGGGTGTGAAACCATAAATCGTAATCTCCTGCAGTACAAAAAGTTAAGCGATCATTTTGTCGGTTATTACGACCCACCCAGACTTCTAGCCCTGATGGGGTGATGTATTGACACGGTTGAGATTCGTCTAAATAACTAGAACTACTTTGAGTAGGAGATTTCAGGTAATTTTGTTGAATGAGTTCCTCTCGGATTTCCTGGATAGTTTGCAAATCTTGGGGAGAGTCATAGATATCTAATTGATTCAAACTTTCTTCAACCTGTTCTAAGTAGTCAATTTCTCCTTTTACCTTGGCTAATAAGGGTTCAACAATACTACAGGCTCGTTTTAATTTTTGGTGCTTTTTATAGAGATATTGGGCGTTTTGGACAGCATTTTTTTCAGGATTTAGATTGATTTCAACCTTTTCTTCCGTTTCAAAGGTTTTCAAACAAATAGACTTCATTCCTGGTTGCCATAAATGCAAATATGCCATCAATAAATCTCCTTGTTGGCGATATTGACCAGCTTCGATAGATTGTTGTAGTTTTTGAGTAAAGTTAGATGCTTTAACTCGCAGTTTTTTAAGAAGAGAACTGAGTTTTTGCAACAGTTGATGACGTAGTTGTTGAAAAGTTTGATAATTAATTTGATCTCGATAGTATTGATTAATTAAAGTTTGTATCTCAGAGGCAGGTTTCACCATTCCCCATCCTAAAACGGTATAACCCTCCTCTGTCCATCCAGGTTTAAAATCTGCTGTAACTAAAATAGTTAGCCAAGTTTGCCACAAATCAAATAATCGATTCCAGTCGGATAATCTTAGGGTATCCGTTGATTGTTTGGGGTCTAAATTAGCTGTTTGGATCATCAAATGAGCAACTGCTGGACTTAACCCGCAATAACTATTCAACATTTGCTTTTTTAATGCCTTAGGAAGGAGACTAATTCTTTCTTGCCAACGTTCATAAGGTTCCTCTAACTTAGGTAAAGTTCCTGTTAAAATAGGAGGAAATTCGTAGGGTTGTCCAGTTTTAACCGTACGCACACTGGATTGATTAGCAGTTACTTGATGCCCAACAGTGATAATCTGTTGTTTAGCGTCGGTGAGAATAATGTTGCTGTATTTACCCATAATTTCTAAAAACAAATGCCAGACAGGGGGCTCGCCAGGTCGTTTGGCAAATTGTAAATCAACAACTCTTTCCCAAGGGGCAATCATTTCTAAAGAAGTTAGGGTATATCCATTCAGTTGATGGCGTAATTGATCACTAAAAGTAAAGGTATCAGGAGTATTGGGGGGAAAATCACCAATACATAGTCTAGCCGCCTGAGAATGCCAGGAAATAGTTAACCAACTACGTTTTTTAAGAGTTCGTAGGGCAAGGGAAATAGTGTGACGGTCATGTTGATAAACTTGTTCAAGACGAGAGGGTATCCAAGAAATTTGGAGTTCTCGACAAATGGCGGTTAAAGTGGTGACATCAAAAGATTGCATAGTGTCTCAACAATAAAAATCAATAATTTCTCAAGTTCTCATTGTCTCGAATTTTTAAATTTACCCCAACTACAACAGGACTAAAAATTACGTATTGACAAGATCAACTTAAATATACAACCTATATTATAAAAATATAAAGTATTTATTAAGAATAATAGGCAGAAAACTGGTAGTAAGTGTTGTTAAACTCTTTATGTTTGCAACGTGAGTTTGACGAAGATTAATAGAGAGAAACGGAAGCAAAGATTTAAATCATATTGATTTACACACAATCTCGATGAATTATTAGCTTTTTTAAACTAGACTAATTGCCTGTACTTAATTTACCTAAAAAATCTTCTCTCAATTTGCGCGTCAAAAGTAAACTGGTCTTGCATCCGGATATTTCGGGAAAACTATTTTAATTTTGATTGCTGATAGTTATTGTTTCAGATAATAATCAGCTCTGTTATATCTTAACAGTGGATTTTTCCTTTATCCCCAGAGGCCTTCTTGTACAAGCTTGAAATATGGTGAAAGTACCTTGGTTTTGACAATAAATTAGCCAACAATTAATAGATAAATAAACTTAAATCACTATATAAAGCTATTATTTCCGATTAAATCGGAGCGGCGGGATTTGAACCCACGACCCCCACTACCCCAAAGTGGTGCGCTACCAAGCTGCGCTACGCCCCGCTATCTGCAGGCTATAATTGTAGACCATATTCCAATTACAATGCAACCTTTTACTAAAAAAAATTTTTTGTTCGCTGTGATCTTCCTTAAAGTTTTAGATCAAGATGCCTGCGATCACTTCCGATTTATCTTGTGACATAAGACGTAGAAGCAACCTCAGGCATCTATCAAAAAATAGTCAGACTTTCTAAAATAATCCTAGGGTTAAAGATTTATCAATGGGGAAAGTTGCCCCTGCACCCAACCACAGAGTAACAAAAATTGCAAAGAGAAACATAGTAGTTGCTACAGGACGACGGAAAGGATTCTGAAATTTGTTGACATTTTCAATAAAAGGAATCAACATTAAACCTAAAGGAATAGCCACTTGACAAGCAATTCCTAATAATTTGTTAGGAAGAATCCGTAAAATTTGGAAAGCAGGATAAAGATACCACTCCGGGAGAATTTCTAAAGGAGTGGCAAAAGGATCAGCCGGTTCACCGACCATAGTGGGGTCAAGAACCGCTAATGCCACTAATAATCCTATAGTCCCAAGAATCACCACAGGAAAAATATAAAGTAAGTCATTAGGCCAAGCTGGTTCACCGTAATAGTTGTGACCCATGCCCTGGACTAGTTTTGCCCTAAAGTTAGGATCGTTAAAATCTGGCTTTTTTTCAGTTGCCATTGGTATAGATTTCTCCTTATCAAAACTGAGAATCAGCAGGATGTGTTTCTAACATTAGTGACCAGTCTTTAATCACTAAAGATTTATAGTTAATTAATTAAATTAACTGTTTACTGGCCACCCTTAAGTACTTTACAAAGGACCAGAAATCCCTTGTTTGCGGATCATTAAAAAATGCAGCAGCATGAAGACTGCGATTAGCCAGGGAAAAACAAAAGTATGTAAGCTGTAAAAACGCGTTAAGGTGGTCTGTCCTACACTTTGACCACCCCGAAGGAGTTCAACTAATTGATCTCCCACCACCGGAATAGCTGCAGGAACACCTGAAACTATTTTAACCGCCCAATAACCAACCTGATCCCAAGGAAGAGAGTAACCTGTTACACCGAAAGAAACGGTGATAACAGCTAAAACAACTCCAGTAATCCAAGTTAACTCACGAGGCTTTTTAAAACCACCAGTCAAGTAAACACGGAAAACATGAAGGATCATCATCAATACCATCATACTGGCAGACCAGCGATGGATTGAACGTATCAGCCAACCGAAGTTAACCTGATACATAATATATTTAACTGAAGAAAAGGCTTCAACAACCGTTGGTTTGTAATAAAACGTCATGGCAAATCCAGTAGCAAACTGGATTAAGAAACAAACTAAAGTAATTCCACCCAAACAGTAAAAAATGTTTACATGGGGAGGAACGTATTTAGTTGTGATGTCGTCAGAAATTGCCTGAATCTCAAGACGATCATCAAACCACTTATAGATGGGAGAATCTGTAACTTGTTTGGAGAACATTGAAGCTATAATTCGCTATCGTAATGAATGATCAAGGGTTGATTGGCTTGACTTCTTCAGTGAGATACCCCATAGAAGAAGTCAATGTTAGCGACATGGAGAAAACAAAACACCTTATAAGAAAATCTAACACACTACTTTCCATTATGTTCACCGCGATCATTATCTAAAAAGATAGATTTACATAGCACGTAAATCTATCTTTAACTAGTGTTTTAATGATTTTTTAAAAGCATTTACTATCCATTTCGGCTTATGCAATAACAAAGTGGAGGTAGATTTTAAATTTTTCATCATATTATTTTGAACCAAATGAGATAATTTCCACTGGAAGAATATATACTCCGTCTAAATCTCTCAATTTCCGTATTAGTAATGATGAGTCAATTTTTCCGAGTTAGATAAGGCTCAATCTAGCTATTTATTTTTGATTATATGGGAGTCGATAATCGTATAAATCAACATCACCATAGTAATTAATCCCACTAGAGCAATCAACCCTAAAATATGTGTGATTTGAACCTACCCTCAAACTTGCTAAAATAAAAATCACTAAATTATGCTATTTTACGGAGTAAATAGGGTAAAATGCAACAATTGAATAAGGTAACTATCAGTAAACACTCTCCTTCTTTCAACAAAACTATCAAGATTTCTTTCTCTAACGATGACTGCTCATCAGTGCTAAAAGCCGTTAGAATAATCATGATAAGAACAACTCAAATATCCTGAACGTTCAATATCCCTAAGGCAGGTTTTCCATGTATGGAACTAATTTACCGTTTATTTATAAAATAATTAAACAATAAATGATAGGCTTTGAAAAAGTTAAGGTAATAGCTATATAAAATTTGTCCCATCTTTGCTATTGGTTCCACCTCACAAATTTCGTAAAAGCTAAATTTCAAACCAATAACAAACAATAATGAAGTAATTCTTAATTTAGCCAAGAATTCGATTTTTGCCTAAATAATAAACGCCATAATTCAAGGTTGACGTAAACAAAAAGCTAAAGCTGACCATAAATAAAATGTTTTGATTTTTTATTGTATATTCCTAAATATTAATCTACTCTCTATTTTAAAATAGTCGCTGAAATAATAGAGAAAACCGGTAAGAAAAAATAATCCAATTGGGTGAGGTTTTTTGTTATCATACTTTTTATTTTGGTAGGAAGGATAAAACTTTAAATAAAAGGTATGAATTTGTTTATGAGACGGAATATTTTTTTTACGCTGTCCATCGCTGTTGCCCTCATCTTCAAGAGTCCGGTATTAGCTGGAAATCCAGCTAATATCCAACGGTTGTTAACAACTAATGAATGTATGGGGTGTGACCTTTCCAATGAAGACTTAAAATTTGCTCATTTAATCGGAGCAGATTTAAGGGATGCTAATCTGTCAGGGTCAACCCTAATCGAAGCTAACCTAGAAGGAGCGGATATGACGGGGGCTAACCTCGAAGGATCTAACTTAACTGGGGCAATAGTTACTAATGCCAGTTTTAATGATTCGAATTTAGATAATGTGAACTTCACCCGAGCAATGATTTATGATGCTGATGTGACAGATGCGTCCATGAATAACCTAAATTTAACTAACGCTAAAATCTTTGACACAGGTATTGGAATTGGTGGACAAGACCCCGCCTTTGATTAGAAACGATAAGCTAGAGAAATTCAGCTGTAATAGTTGTTTATATCAAAGAAAAAACCAGTTTAAAATGTATACATTAGTATTCTGTGTTAGTGTTTTGTTTGTCTCGTATTATCTTTTTAATCTAAACTACGTTTAGATTAAAAAGATGTTGTAAGTCCCAGGGTCGATATTGTGTGTGGACCCAAGTTGAGTCGAGCTAGCCTAATTGCCCCATAAAAAAATCAATTGCCCTATGCTAAATTTAAAGAACGTTGTCAAAAAACATTAAAACTAACAAATACAGTTTAATGCTGAAGAGATCGTTTACATTTACATTAAGGTCGCATTTAAGAATAGATAGACGTAGCAACTTCCATACTTAAAAGTCAATTATTAAGATTGTAACTAATACTGTCTCTATTGACTCATAACTCTGAATTCAGAGCCTATTGTTTATCCATTAAACCGTTGTCCATTCCATATAGGCTGGACTAGATAAGTCATGAATATTGGTAAATGCGTTCCAAAATTGTCAGCTTTTCTTGTTTTTATGGTTCATGATCAACTATAAATTCCTTATTGTTGAATTCTGTTTATCGGAGTTTTCGTGTTATTAATATCTGAATCGTTTTTATTCTTGCTCCGCCAACAACAAAATTAGGTTTGCGTTGGTCCCGCCGCAAAATTTTCATTATAGCTAGCCCAAACATAATACCGACTAGTGCAACTATAATTACTCCAAAAAAAAGAAATAATTACTCGAATATTAGTTCTTATTTCTTCTAGAATGAATTGTTAGTTGAGTTTATAGATTAGTTACCTAACTTCATCTCAAAATTTCTTTGGATTTGATTCAATTAAACAAAGACAAAAGGGTAAATCAAGTTAATTAATAGGGTTTCTCTTTTTCATCAATTTATTAATTCTGAGGAGTTGCTTACTCCTTTGGTGGTTGAGGTTGGAGAGAGAAGGTTAGTTAACTACCATTAGCAGAATTAATAATTAGAGGGTGGATAATTCTGTGCTTTCCTAAAAGATATACTTTTTAAAGTTTTTAACCAAAATATAAAAGATTAGAACTAACACTAAACCCAACACTGTTGATAAGGTTGCTCTACCAAAAGCTACATAGTATACAGGTTTAGCAATATTTTTTCCTAAATAACGGGCTTTTATGAAGCATATACCAATCCAAGTAATCAAAGCTATCTGGGTAAACATAATTTTTATTTAGTACTGGACAGATATCATTTCATAGTTTGAAAGAAGCCTTTTAAGCACACGCTACTCGCGACCAAATCATTCCCAACGCGCCTAAAAGAGGCAAAAGTAAGGTGAATAGGGTAATAGTGGAGTCAAAATAACTTTCATACTTAGTGACTAACATCAAGAATAGCGTCGTAACAGTAAAGTAAAAAACAATGGTAGCCACTCCTCCAGAGGTTTTATCCTTGACGTCAGTAATTTGTCCAGTCATAGCCAAAACAAAACTGTAGGGTTTTGGCTATGACTGCTTCCATCGATCGATTGAATAACCTGAGCAGAATTATACCCAAGAACAAAATTTAAAATTAATTTTATGACAGGATAAGTCTTGTATTGGTTAATAATTGGGGATAGGTAGTTAAAGTTGGGATGACCGTTCTATTTATTGAGTTGTTTTCTCATCACATGATTACAAAATGTCCAATGTCTTAAGGGTTTGTACGTGCATCGACTTAAGCTTTAGCCTCAACCCAATAGAGATAATCTTTATATACAAAATGATTGACAAAATTTGGCTAAATAAATATTTGAATAGTTCGTAAAATTTATTCAATAGCTATATTCTGCTTCTTGATTTTTTTTCGATTAATCTATATGGTGATTAAGTGACTATCAATGGTAAAAATAGTGCAAATAACTCAAGTTTTTGGTTGTTTTTTATAGAAAAAAAGCGTTAAACTTCGAAGAAGCAACTTGGTTCATTACAGAAGGTAAGTTTGACCTCCCTAAAAGACTTTTTTCTGCAACAATACTTGAGCGGTATTTAGGTCTATCTTTTTCGTATTACTCGGTGTAAGAATCAATTAATCTCACTTGTTCAGTTCTGTTGATTTTCTGTCTAGGCACGATTATAAAATTATTCTCTATGGTTTTGGCATTTGTACTAATCTAATTTAGAGAGAATTTATATCTACTTTTTCTTCGGAATTTCATTGTTTTTTATATACAAAATTTGTTTTTAACTCTTTTCCTTTTTAATCTCAAAAAGAGCTATGATAAATAATCTGATCTATTTTAATTTCACAATTTTAAAAATATCGGGTTATGAATATATTTGTCCTGCTGTTGTTATTGCTAAATTAGTGGGTTTTTATAAAGCTGCTTAATAGTTCATCAGAAATATTGGGCTCAGATCATGTCTGAGAATACCATTGCAAGCACTTACATTATTTGGATTGGGATAAAGTCTTGACCAATTAATAAATTACGTATTACTATCATTGGCTTAACTTTTTTACAAGACAAACAATTATAACGGGTGTGACAGGACTCGAACCTGTAACCTACGACTTAGAAGGTCGGTGCTCTATCCATTGAGCTACACACCCATGAAGTCCATTATGACCGCTTCATAATTGTATACCCTCTCTTACTGATAACGTCAACTCTAAAAGTCATTAATTTTAAAACTCTGAGTTTTATGATACAGTCTCCCACAAAATCCTTTAGTTTAGGATTAAAAGTCAAATTCATTCAGCCTTTTCTGTAACATTTGAGGAAATTTGGCATAATATTTCTGATTGAGAGGAGATGGATGGGGTAAAGGAAGTAAAGTTACTTGTCGTCGGTGTTGCATACCCAAAGTATCAGTCGCGCGGAGAGTTACAGGTAATTTATTTTCATAGCGATCGCTCCGCTGGAAAAATTCATTAACTTCCCCTTTATCTCCATAGGGAATAAACCACTTAAACGCCTCGGTTCCTAGGGTAATAATCTGATTTCCTTGCCAGTGAATAACTAATAATGTTTCTATAAAGGGACGGAAACGATTTTTAACTTCAGTCATATAAGCTTTATTGCCAGGGGGTTTATAGGGGACAGTATTAGTAAGGAGAACTCGAGCACAGACGCTTTGCAACTCCTGTTGAGTTTTCGCTTGTTGATGATGCATCGCCGAGTAAAACCCTCTACGAACTAAGGTGCCTGCGGCACCAATTAAAGGTTCTCCCATGTGGACTTCATCTCGTCCAAGATCTCGTCCCAAAAAGCAGATCTTACTTTTGAGGTTTCCTGCATATAAAATAGGTTGAGTAGGATCTTTATTAGCCGCCTTATAAACTGTTGTATCAATGGGAAACAGTTTTCGTTTAGCTTCTAGATGAATTTGAACGATCAAGGTTTCAATATCTGGCATTAATTCACTTAATTTGTGGTGACAGCAATCAGTACCATAGCATTATTTGTGACCAGTAAACTCTGCTACTAAGAGTAGATAAATCTAAATAAATGTTAAAGAAGCAACTTATTTTGAGTTTTTACATTTAAGTGACTACAGTATTTGAATATAACTATAATTAACATATCTTGGAACTATTGATATTTATCAAATAAATATCTGGTTTTACTGTCTTAACTAAGTTGTATTTATATTTAAATATTTTTTCAAAAATTTAATACTATTTTCTCTATATTCCTTAAGTCTAAATAAAGAAATATAAAAAAATAGAGATATAACTCTTTTTATTTCCATTAATTTAGTTGATCTATAACTAAACTATTTAGAACCACTGAATTATTATCACTAATATGTTAGTTTTTATAAAAAGTTTTTTGGTGTTTTAACCATAAAAAATATAAGTTACTGTCGTATCTATGATTTCTGTAAATTATATTATACCTATCTTATTTAAGATTTAATAACGGGACATGGTGAATGCTTTTGAATTTAAAATATCATTCAGTATTCTCAGTTGAGTATTTTATACTGTCAGTATAAAATACTCAACTGAGAATACTGAGTATAGCACAATTAAGTTTAAATAGAAAACTTGCTAAATCTATTCTATTTATAGAATAGATTTAGCTTTTGATAAGCTTCTAATCTATGATTAGATTCTGTTATGTGTTTAACTTTTATATAATTAGGTTCAGAATATCTAAATTACGCCCAATATTTTTACAGATAATTTAACTAGGAAATGGACTGAATTTGTCCTCCTTTTAATGTCAGAATATACTTGGCGAACTGCTTAACAAATTTCTTTTGATGGCTCACCATAATTATAGTAATTTGTTCTGTTTCATTTGAATTAATTAAAGTTTCTATTAATTGCTGAGCACGATCACTATCTAAAGCTGAAGTGGGCTCATCTAACAATAAAAGTTTAGGTTTCATCATTAACCCCCGCATAATACTCACTAATTGTCGCTGTCCTAAAGATAATTGCAATTCATTTCGAGTTAACCAATCATCAGGGATAAAAAGTTGTGATTGCCATGTATAAATTGCCTGTTCAATCTCTAGTTTAGATAACTGTTGCAATAATAAAGGATAAGCAAGGGTTTCTTCTACAGTCATCCCTAATAATTTTGGCTCTTGGGGAACTAGAACAATTTGTTGACGTAGTTTAACAACAGAAAGATTGCAGAGAGGTTGAGAATCCCATTCAATTAACCCTGATGTTGGGTCTTGTAAACGGTTAATTAGCCGTAATAGAGTAGTTTTTCCAGCACCAGAAGGACCGACAATTGCTAAGCGATCACTCTGGTTCACCTGAAAAGAAATATTAGTTAATAACTTATTTTCTTCTCTAAAATCAGTAAAACTAACCTCGGATAATTTTAATAATGGAGTTAATTCAGAGTTCATAACTTATTAAGTGTAGAAGTTATTTAATAGAGATAGTTATTTATTTTTTTTTTCTATCTTGAAACATTTCAGAAGCACTTTCCATACAAGCTAATATTGCTGGGAAACTTGCCATAATATCTCGTTGTTCTCCTCCTAAATATAATCGAACAAAACTCCCAATAGCCGAAACCTGAAGAATATTAATTGAAGCGGTTTCTTCTGCTTCTTCTGCCTCATTAGCTACTAACGTCGCATAATCAGTTGGTTGAACTTCCAAAACATAAAGAGTTTGTCTGGCTAATAACATTTGTACCCGTCGGTTACGATTGACTAATTGTGCTTGATATAAATCAATGTTACGAATAATTCAACTAGAAACCACCTTGAATTTTCAACAATTGTGTCTATTAACGCCTAAAGTATCTAAAATTGCTCCTTATACAGCTTTTACTTCTTCTTGATTAGTGGAATAAATTTCGATAAGTCCATAAAGATGTTCGATAAATTACACTTTAGGACTAACTACAATAGATTTTAAAGCGAGATCCTTAACGCGGTTACTTTCAATTCCTGGAGAAATTTAAATCCACAGTGAAGTATCCCCAGGTAAAGCTAAAAAACCTAACTTTACCATACCAATCAATGTAGACGGCATATTGAAGTTGTAATCGGTCTAAATAAACATAGCTCTGTAATTCAACTCTCAAAGTGAGATTATCCTATGTTTTTCATTGATCTTTATAAAGACACCTTAAACAAATTCCCCTAAGACTAGTGAAATAAGGAGATTACAGATTTTACATAATAAATTAGTTTGTTTTTCTAGGTTAAAGTAGTTGTAATTCTCTAAGTTAAATCATTATTTAATATTAATTATAGGCAAAATACAAAATTTTCTTTATTTTTTATGTTAATCAACCAAGTATAACTCAAAAAAAAATACAAAATGTAGCGATCATATCAAAATAATGTTGCTATTTCAATTATTGAAATAGGTTATTAATTTTATTAATATATCAGCATCAATATAAATATTTAAAAATATTAGTCACGTCTTTATTGAGATATATAGTGGTCTGTATAATGTCTAAGTTTATCAGATAACTTTATTAAATAATATATATTTTTTATAAAAATAAAGATGGTAGTTAATTATTAATAATTAATTTTTTTTATAAAAAAGACATCATACTTCAGTGTCAGGTTGCTTAGAATACAACTAATAATTGATAAAATAATTCGTCTGAGTCTACCAACTAGAGTATTTTTTCAATTCTAATTTTTTTTTAATAAACTATAAAAATAGTATTTTATTAATTTTTTATGATGATTAAATTTAAATTTAATCATCATAAAAAATAGCAATATTACCAATATTTTTCTCATAACTACTATGTCAATTTTATCCCAATAACAAATAAAAATAGCATTTAAAGTGTAAACAGAAACCCCGTAATAAACTTAATTTTTTTGTTTTAATTAAAGAATTATAGTTAACATAATAGCCATTAATATTATTTTACTTGTCTAAAACTTGGTCCTTATACCCCATCTATTTTATTAGAAAGTATTCAATTTAAATAAAAAATTAATAATTGTAGTAATACTCATTTATCAAAAATAAATACCAATAGAAAAAACTGCTCACTATTATTATTTTAAGGGAATAAATTTCAGAATAGTCTTCAACTTAAAATAAAACTAAATTAAAGGAACTAAAACGGAAAATATTGCTCAAACTGCATTGAAACAAAAATCACTATGCAGTTTGAGCTAAACTACTAATGACTAAACAGTAGACCATCTTACACAGACTGGAATGTTTTCTATATGATGGATAAAACTTGATAGATAGCACAATCAATTCAACCTAGATAAATCAATCCCCCTATGAAAAACATATAACTCGAAGTATAAATCAAGACCTCTCAAAAAAAAGTGTGATAGATCTCCTTCATAGTCATATCATTAACCGAGGCAATATTTACTATACAATAAGCACCAAAAACGACGATAACAGCAGTAATACTAACTCATTAACTGACTAAATCTTGATTAATTTTCCTGATTTATAAGTATTTAGATCTTAGGATGGCTTCTTGCGTAATAATTCGATGCTACCACCTCAAGCACTTGCCCCGATTTAAATAAAGGAAAAATACAGTTAACTCGATTTTCCCAGACTCTATGGGCAATTTCGTCATCAGGGCAACTAATGCGATACGTGTAATCAGAGATCACGGAAAAAAAACAGCCATAAGGGAGAACAAAAGACAGAAGCAACTCAAGAGTATTTTGATGTAACTGAGAATGGATCATATAACTTTATAGTTTATTTTCCTGTTTCTTCTAGACTGAGTATGAGCAATCAGTAGCCAGTCACTCCCAAAGCCATTATGCCAACTGCATTCTATGAGCCTAAAAATTTGATTTTTCCAACGACCAAGTTTTTAGAATTTTAGAAGTTTTGCCGAGTGAAAATTTTAGCTTTTGTTTGTTATAGCGTTGCCGCAGCTAGTCTGGAAGAGTTATTTTTTAGAACTCCTACTCAATTTTATCAGGTATGTCGTTCACTATTGTCTATCTTTTTATTGAGATATATTAACTTTTATGTAAGTTAGTTGTTGACAGATTGCGTAGGATATACATATCTAGAATAGATAAAGTGTGTGCTATAACCTCAAAAAGACTCAAAGTTCATTCCATCTAACTACTTTAGTGCCTGGTGGTAACATTCAATACCCCAATGAATCAAACGATATAGATACATTTATAAGTTTTAAATCAACTAATATTATTTTTGTCAATTAAAACCTACTTGTATTTAAGTTTTTTATAAGATGAAAGATGAAATATGATTTATATTTCATCTTTCATCTTATAAAAAATTCGGCATCCATCTCCTATTTTGACAAATATTTTATTTTTAGCAACTACTTAATATTTTAGACATTTCATCTTCAAGTCTAGCTACTATGTAAGGTTTTCATTTTGATTTAACCAAATGATTGCTTCTTTAATCCAGTCCTCACCATTATGATTTTTTAAAATTTGATTATCTTTACTAAGAGTAGAAACAGCTTGATTAATTTCTTTATTGGTATAACCTAATGCTAACAAAGTTATTTCTAAATCTTCTAGCACCTCTAAAGATGGAATTGCGGCACTAGAAGATAAGGGTTTCCCTAATAGGTTTTTAAATTGAGAGAGTTTATTTTTGAATTCCAAGATAATACGTTCAGCAGTTTTTTGTCCTACTCCTGGTGTTTTGGATAGACTCCGAGTGTTACCATTAATAATTGCTTGCACTAATTTTTCTAATCCTAAGGTATCAATTAGAGCGATTGCTAATTGCGCACCAATTCCATTAACATTGATTAATTGACGAAATAAGTCTCGTTCATCCACAGTGGCAAAACCATATAAAATGGGGTAATCATCCCTAATTTGTAGACAGGTAAAAACTTGAATATTTTCTAGTTGGTTTTCAACTATTTTTTGGGAAAATCGTGATAAAATTTGGATTTCATAGCCCATGTTATTAACTTCCAATATCAGAATAGTCTTATTTTGGATATCATTGATCACTTCAACCGGATTGCCTTTAAGAAAACTTAACACAGTTTATTATTAATGATTTAAGTCTTAATAAATTATTTTTTAATTTACTTTATCTATTTATTTTAAATGTAAAACACTTAAAATAGTTTAAGTTTTATAAAAACTTGTTACATAACGAGCTTAAGTAAAATTATCATAAATAATTTAATTATTTTAATACCGTTCATACAATTATATTTGTGCATTGCAAGAATAATCACACACTTTTTCTTTGAAAAGGTAATATTTGTCCTTAAATTGCTAACATAAGAGTTTATTTAGACTCAATTCATAATCTATTACACAGATATCGAATTGCCAATCTCTTATCTCTATGAACTGGTAAAATAAAAAAGTATAAATAGAATTATAGATAATTTTAGTATAAATAATACTATTGTATTAATCTTAATTCAAGATAACATATTACTCCTGTTATAGCTGTTATAGTAAAAGAATAACTAATTTAGAAATGACTTTGTTCAGATTCTAGTTGTAATAGTAAATTTTTAAAATAACTGGTAATCGCACAAACTTTGTTTTGGTTTCAATTTTGTTTTTGAAAATTTGCCTAGTAAATATCAACGTCCTCCTTAGAGAAAGCAAAATAGATTTGAGTTTCTATAGAAGCAATTAAAGTATCAAGCAATTATAGCGATTTTTTTGGAAATTATACTATAAATAAAGTGATTGCTATGTTGTATATAAAAATTTAGTCAGGTAGGCAATCTGATATTGATTGACATGTTTATTAAAAATGGTTAAAAAATTATTATTGTCTAGTAGAAAACAATCCAGCTAAGTCACAAACAAAGAAGCTAGACATATCAAATATTTATACATTTTATTATTTTTTTATGTATTTTATGATTATTAAGTTTTTAAAATTACTTTACTTATAAAACCACAAAATTGCTTCTGAACAATTTGGTGACTATTAGTTTATGTATTCGAAATACATACCAATATGTGCCCTATTAGTATAGATATATTTATAATAATAAGTAATATAAAAAATGTAGATATTGTTTCACCTATTGAATTGACTAAAATAAGAGAAACTTCTAAAAACTAGAAGAATTTGACCTATAACGGTATAATTTTTAGATTGTAATCTTGATCAAACAAGTATAATTACTAAATCATTCATTGCTAATACCTAGTATTAATTAGATAAATTGTTGACTATATAAAACTACCTAATTTAACTTTATTTAAGTAATATATGACTATCTAATTGCTACTATTTACAATAGTATCTCAGTCACTAAAGCTTTATCTAGAAGTTATATCTTGACAAATTATTTTAAATATATATCGCCCAGGATAAATAAAGTGATCACTATTTATTGGACTAACTTAAAATTGACTTCAGATAAACGATATCGTTCAATCATAATATATTGACTTTTCTAAATAATTTCACTTCTAAATAAACAATATGTACATTTTTTTATTTCAATAGACTTTTAACTTTTTAAAAGCATAATTTACTAGTCAAAACTTATAAATCTAATTTCAAGTTGTTTTTTTATTAAACTTTAATTCTTGGTCACGAAATAAGTTATTAAATATTAATAATTACAAATTATATATTTCAATTTGACGACAAAATAGGTTAAAAGGCTAAATTATATTTAGCCTTTTAACCTATTTATTAATAAACATTATGATAGCTATCTTCCATCTTTGACAATCTCTTGTATATACATTAATTTTTACTTTTTATTCTTATCGATTCAATAAGTTTGAATTTTTAGATAGTCCATATTTGATATGTTTATCTAGGCAATCCGTGACTTATAGAATCTATATACTACACTAATTTTTTATTTGTCAATTAAACGATTAGCGGTTCGTAAAATTTGTCCAGCTAAAATAGCAGCCCCAAAGCCATTATCAATATTGACTACCCCAATCCCTGCCGCACAAGAATTAAGCATTGTCAATAATGAGGAAACCCCCCCAAAACTTACCCCATAACCCACACTAGTTGGAACTCCAATTACTGGACAGTCAACCATTCCTGCTACCACACTAGGTAAGGCCCCTTCCATCCCTGCCACCACAATCAACACATCTGCTTGATTGATCAACTCACGGTGACTTAATAGACGATGAATACCTGCTATTCCCACATCCCACAACCGTTGTACCTCAAACCCGCAAAGTTGTGCAGTAATGGCAGTTTCTTCAGCTACGGGTAAATCCGCTGTGCCTGCTGTAAGAATCCCAACTACTCCTAATCCAACCGAAGGGATTTCGGAGGTTTTTAAGGCACAAATACGAGCCACTGGATAGTAAATTAAATTAGGCACTTGGTCTTCAAGTTGTTTGGCCACCGTTGCCTCAATACGAGTTGCCATAACCACAGGAGAATGACATGCCATCGTGAGCATAATTTGAGCAATTTGTTCAGGGGTTTTTCCTGTACCCCAAATAACTTCAGGAAATCCTGTTCTTAAATAACGATGATGATCAATTTTTGCAAACTCATCAACAGATTCAAAACTGAAATATTTGAGCTTTTCTAATCCTTGATCAGGACTAACTTCTCCTATGGCAATCGCTTGCAAAAGAGACCGAAGTGCATCTGGATTCATGGTCTTAAATTTACCTTTAATTATTAACTATTTCAACGATTGAATACGACTTATCGGCTAACCAATTTTATAGACTTTTTCTACAATCACCTCCCTAGGTAAAAATTCCGTAAATAAGAGTCTATACTGTTATTTTGCTCAAATTTTAACACTAGAGAATCATTAGCATCAGTTAATTGAGGGCTAAATTAATATTTAAGCAGTTCAGCAATGTAAAGTTCATTCAAAGGATGATTTTTCAGGCAACCTTTTTGATTAGCCACATTAAGAGCCTCTCCAGACTTCCCGACCTTAGTGTAACAGTAAGCCAATTCAGAATCACCAACTTTAATAGTTTCTGATTGAGAAAAAACAACAATATTCCTATATTCAGAAACATAGTTAGGGGGATTACTCACGAACAATACCTAAGCTGTAAAGTAGATTTCATCAATTCACCAAAAATAATAAATTTCTTAAATTGTTGATTAGTGCATTGGCGAACCTAAAATTTGTCTCTTTAGTAGAGAGATCAACCCCAAAAATATTGACTGAGTAAATATAATATAGTCGAGGAAGCAATGCATTTAGCCCTTGACTGTGTTCCCATATACCATAAAAATATTCCATAAGTCCATCGATATTAAAATAAATTGATTTTACAGAAACATAATTGCCCGTAGAAGATTTTCTTTGTAAAGCTATCCCATGTCTGAGAAAAATATCTATAGTATTCACAGCTAAACAACTAAGAAGCTTTATCAAGAGATAAAGCTTCAAATACTTCTAGCAGTTATTTTACTTATGAAATACATCAAGTTTTAGTAGTAGTCAGAAGGTAAAAGTAATAAGTCAGAGTGCATCTCCTAAAACCAAGAAAAACTATGTATTCAGTTTCGACTCAGAAAAGATGATTGTTTTTAATTTTTAAATATCTAACTTAGAAATCTTTGAGATAATAGCTTATGCATAACTTACGATAATACGATAAAAGTTAAGGTTAATTTGATAAATGTGGTAAGGCTTGCTGAATAAAGTTTTGGACCAGAGTAGTGCGTTTATTTTTTTCGAACACCTGTCTTATTTTTTGAGGAAATTGAGTTAAATCTATTTCCTCTATTGCTGATAAATTAAGGTCTTGGTCTTGGAAATATTCCACTAAACTTAATCCAGCTAAACGAGTTAAATAGGCGGCACTTATTGCCTGAACTGTTCCACCAGCAATATAGGTAATAGCATTATTTTTGAGAAAACTGCCAATAGTTTGAGTTGATAGTTCAACTAATCCTAATTTGACTATTAATTTACCAATAGTTACTGAAAGAGCTTTTCCTTGAGAGAAAGACAATTTCTGTTTATAAATTACCCCTAAATCTATAACTAGTTGAGAACTAATAGCGACCATAGCTAACAAATCTAAAGCAGCTACAGGATTAGCAAAAGCACCGGCTGCCGCAATCCATTGATATTTTTCAATAATAGGTAAAGCACAATCGTGTCTTATGCTATCAAGATTAGCTTTAGCCTGTTGTTTAAGAGATACTGCTTCACGCCATAGACTTCCCAAAACTAACATTTTCCTTTCGAGTTCTAAAACAAGGTTTAAGCGATCACTTAAGAGGTTAATATCAGGAGGTTGGGATTCAGTCCACTCCCGAATTGTCCCATTTTCTTCATGTTGGCGAACTTTCAGAGCTTGAGGAGCCGCACTAGTGGCAATAACATCGGAAGGGGCAATCATCGATTTTAGTTGTTGCCGTACTTGTTCTAGAATCAAGGCTCTTTCTTCTGGAATATACTGATCCTTTTTATTGAAAACCAAAATAAATCGTTGATGGTCTTGGTTACACTTTTGCAAAAATCTCCAATGAGAATTGGTTAAATCTCCGGTAATTAATAATAAAATCAAGTCCGCCTTTATTTCAGGTATTTTTGTTTCTTTAAACACAGATTCTATCTCTATAAAAGAGAGCTCATTAGAGAGATATTGAGCTAATAATATTTTTTTTAAAGTTGTTTTTCCAACCTTTTTATCTCCTGCTAAGGCAATAGTTAGTTCTTGACGATCAAAGCCTAAAGATAATTGAGTTAATTGTTGCTTAAAGACAGAAATATCACGATCTGGTTTTTCAGTGCCTAAGGTATTAAGGATTAGTTCTCCTTGAAGAATTACATCTCTGACCGATTGTTCAGTTAAACGTGTTATTGACAATGGCTTATTTGTCGTTTCTTTTTGTTCTTGCCGCCACAAAAAAATTCCTAACCCCAAGGAGACTGCGCTGAGAAGTCCCCATTCTCCTACTTCTAGAATTTGCTGACTAAAACTAGTATAAAACCACAATATAAATGAAATACCGACACCTGCCACTAGAATTGGCTTATTAACTTTTTTTTTCATTTTTCGATGTTTTTTACTTTTTTAAGATTGCCATGTCTTTTTTAACTTATCCCAAAGACCCGAAAGGGATTCTTTCATTTGTTTCTTAAGACTCCAACGTTGAAAAGCTTGTTCATAAGCTTCCCCCTCTGTTTGAAAGACTTTATAGGTATCTAGAGACAGAGACAATCCTAAGAGTAAGAAAGTATACAACGACCAAGATAAAGTCCCCGAACTAAAGAAATTTATCATAAAAAAAAATCCGTTGATAATAGCATAGCGAACAGCCTTTTGTTTCAATTGTTCCTGCCTATAATAATCAAATTCATGCCGTTTACGTTCCATTTTTTTACTAGTAAGCCAATCGTGCTCAGCAGACCTAAGAGAGTCAGGATCAATGTCTAATTCAGTGGCAATTTCCCACAGTTGTGTTCTTGACAATTTTGAACCATCGGCTGTACGAGTTATCGCTAGATAAAGAATTTCTTGGACATCATTTTGACTGTAGAATTCAGGGGGTTGCAGGTTAGAAGTTGACATAATTTACTTACTTTAAACTCAACTTAGTGAACCAGCTTGTCTGACTATGATTGTCGCCGGAAAATCAGCCAGGACAGACCTCTTTAGATTCTATCTTGAATCTGAAAACAGGGAGCTACTAACTGTTGATAGTCTATTATCAAACAAAGGTTTTGATAAGCAATGAACAAATTTTATAGAAAAAATAGGGTTAATTTATGATTTTAATCCTAAACTGACTCTGTGTTGTACTATGCACCTACTTTTTGCATCTTAATCAAGAGTTAGAATTCTTGAATATTCGTTGCTCAGTAATTTTAATTACTGAGCAACTATAATGCTTGTTATGCTTAAAAAAATTATTTATTTTTCTAGCCTAACTGTGAAAAGTCGCAATAAAAAACCCTAAAAAGAAACTTTTTACAGGATTTTCATAATGCCAAACACTTAAATTGTATAAAAATCAAGTCTTTAGAATTACGAAATACTCCCGGAATAATAAGTTTGGAAGTCATTAGTTACTGGTATATTATTCTCAGTTCAGAAGGACCAAATTATTTTCTTGCATGTTCCATCTTCATTGTAGAATAGTGAGCTAGGGAACGCTTAACCCGTCCCTTTTGGGGGGCTATATTGCTTAGTGGCAGGTGTGTTCAAGCTTTGAGAATACTTTCTTAGGGCTTTTAAGATGAATTGTAATTTTGTATAGCATTTGGAGAGAGTTAGTGGACTTATCCCTCATTCCAGCCCAACCTAAGCCTGGTTCAATCAACATTTTGATTGAAATTCCTGCAGGCAGTAAAAATAAATATGAGTTTGACAAGAATATGAATGCCTTTGCGCTAGATCGCGTCCTTTATGCATCGGTCCAGTATCCTTGTGATTATGGATTTATCCCTAACACTTTAGCTGATGATGGTGATCCTTTAGACGCAATGGTGTTAATGGATCAACCGACTTTCCCCGGGTGTGTCATTGCTGCTCGTCCTATTGGTCTATTAGAAATGATCGATGGAGGTGATCGTGATGAAAAAATTCTTTGCGTTCCCGATAAAGATCCCCGCTATATCCAGGTTAAATCTCTCAAAGATGTTGCTCCTCATCGCTTGGATGAAATTGCTGAATTTTTCCGTACCTACAAGAATTTGGAGAAGAAAGTCACAGAAATTCTTGGATGGAAGGATATTGAAGCTGTACTTCCTCTTGTTGAAGAATGTGTAAAAGCTGGAAGTAAATCACTTCTAAACACTCCAACTCAAACTCGGTGATTTATCGATACTCCCCGCCCAAGGTGCGGGGTTTGTTTGACTGTAAACCCTTATAAACCATAATATTTAATTGATTTATTTATTTTGTTATATTGCTTCAATAAATTTCTAATTTTTAAAGGTAAATAAGGCAAAGTTTTTAGATTATAACATAATTAAATCTTCCCAAGAAAAAACAATTTTATAGAAAGCTTAAGATTTATTAATACTTTGTCCTTTTACTTTTTTTATTGTAAGAATAGTCTCGAGATTTTCTATCTTTAAGTCGTTAAATTTACTAAGATAAGTAACAACAAATTATTCCAATAACTAAGACTGTAATTAAAGTCGTATTAAATTATTTGACTAAAGTGTTTCAATAGCTGCAACAGTGTGTTTTAAGTCCAATTTAATCATGATATTTAAGTTATGTAAAAATTATTGTATATCTTGATTGTCTTGTTTCACAATTTTTAATTGTTACATATTAAATAAGGAAGTTAATTAACTATAAACTAAGCAAAAAAATGAAAATAATATTCAATCGTCCAAAAAATAGTATCCAATCTCAATCAACTAATAAAGATATTAGTTTTGAGCCTTGTTTGAGCTCTTTAGGCTAAGTAATCTTCCTATTTTTTGAATATAAGTTGACAGTTTTTTTGTTTCCTTAATGGGTTTTAATATAAAAAAGTCTTACTTTCAGCCTTTGTTTATTAAAACATTGTCATAGCTAGTCCAGGAGAACTATTAATTTAAGCTGGCATAAGATAGTATACTTGAGTTTTTACGATTAAATCGAAACTCTAAGTCAATGCCACAATCAATATCATCAAAGCGGTCCAACCATTAGTAATCTCTATGAGAAGTCAAACTAGGCGATAAATCATAGTTTAGCTTATTTAGCTTCTTGCCTACTCTAATCTTCTCTTATCCTTAAGGGTGAAAATGAACTAAGATTGATCTAAAGTATTGTTAACATTCTACTAGCATTCAAGGCTATGCTCTTAAAGTCTACTACTCGTCATATTCGTCTTTATACAGCTGAAGTTAAAAACAGCGAACTAGTTCCTAGTGATAATGTCTTAACCCTTGATATCGATCCCGATAATGAATTCAATTGGAGTGAAGATTCACTGCAGAAGGTTTATCGAAAATTTGATGTCTTGATAGAATCCTACAGTGGAGAAGATTTAACTGACTATAATCTCCGTCACATTGGCTCAAACTTGGAATATTTTATTCGTTCTCTGCTGCAAAAAGGGGATATTAGTTATAATCTTGGAAGTCGTGTTCTTAACTACAGTATGGGACTTCCTAAAATAGAAAGTCCAGAGACTGAAGGTAATTATAGTTAATTCTTTTTTCAGCTTAAGCTGATAGGGATTCTAGACAAATACTACGCTATGGCTCGAACTACAGTTTTTTTTCTTACCCAATAAGCTGAAAGGTGGGGAAGAAAGAACGGTCTAACTGGGAACAGCTAAACTATGCTACGCTTTCTTGAATTAAGCATGATGCAAGTAAAGTATCCCCTTGAACCGTAAAGAAGACTAGGCCATAGCATGAAAGTAACTTGGTAACTGCTTGGCGACGGTCTTGTCTGAATTGATACAGCTGATGGCAGTATCCCGAAATCAGAATCAGTATCTGAGAGTAGGTAGCGTCTCTTTAAGTATTTCTCGTCAAAACTAAAGATTTAGTCACAACGTTAGAAACTAACGCTATCAGAAGTAGACAGCCGAACCTCTCTGCGCAGTACATAAAGTTAGTATAAAAGTGTATCAGTTGAAAATTTACTTGTTAGGGCAATTTCCATCCTAATCTTGTGGGTTGCTGATAGATTTTCTTCAGTGTATTAACATCCCTTACAGAAATAGGAGAAAGACTGCGGACTTGAGAAAAATATAAAGCATCGGTTTTTTGATCGCTGTGTCCCCAAATTCCCAACCCGTGTCCAAGTTCATGGCGGGAAGCTGATAAGATTGATGATTGACTTAAACTAGGACTAATCTTAATAGTCATACGATGGCGCAGAATAGGAGGACTATCCTGAGTCAGATAAAAATTATAACTAGTTTGGGCTGATCGCGCCCTAGGGATTTTTAGTTGTCTAGTTTCGGAATCAAAGCTGGCATCTAGGGGAGGCTCAGTTCTTTCTATAACAATATCTGCTAGTTGTGGATCTTTTACTTCTAGTAAAGGCAAAAAGTCTTGCCACTCTGAGATCGCCTCCATAACAGCGTCTACCCACTGTCGAAAACGACGGGTACTTGCGACGGCAAGATCATTCAGATTAGTAGGACGATCCAAATAAAATTTAATAGGAAATTTCGACCAAATTAAATAGCCTGCAGGACTCAATGATATTTGGTCAAAATAATCCCCTGAGTCTTTTGAATCTCGCCATTCAACTAGGGTTAAGGGTAGGGGATGTGGGTGTAAAGGGGGCAAGAATCTTTCTAAGTCATCCCTTTGAGCATTCAAGGGTTGAACCCAAAATATGATCAACATAGTCATCCAGACTATGCCCAACAAAAAAGGAGATTTCCACAAGAAACCTTTTCTTTGATTGAAAATATTAGTCATCCGCTGCATAAGCTTACAATTTAGACAAGAAAAGAGTTTCCACCTCGGATTTCCACTCCCTTATATAACCGAATGTAAACATCGAAACACTCTGGTTATCTACTAAGACGGGTTTAACCATCCTGCACTCAAAACAATAGTTAGGGCAATAAAAACTGTACTTAACGTCCATGTAATTTGATTAAGAGTTTTTTCAGCACTTTTAGCACTAGTAAACAACTGTGCTTGTCCTCCAATACCCCCAATACCGTCCCCTTTGGGACTATGTACAAGAACAGAGACAATCAACAAAGCAGCAGAAACCACCCAAATAACTTGTAGTAGTTGTCGAAGAGTCATAAATATTCAATTCCTTGATCAAGAAACAATTAACGAGCAAGCCAAATAGCAGTACGATTAGTTTTGAACTCAACCGCAATAGGTTTAATCAATGATTGCCCTGTCATTTCTTTTGGCTGTGGTAATTGTAATATTTCAAGTATAGTCGGGGCAACATCTGCGAGTCGTCCATTATCTCTGAGTTCAACAACTCCCCCATGGCCAAAAATTTTCCGCTTTTCTCCTTCAACTACAATTAAGGGAACAGGATTTGTGGTGTGGGCAGTCCAGGGATTTCTTTGTTCATCACGCATTAATTCAGCGTTACCATGATCGGCAGTAATTAAGGCGGTTCCTCCCATTTTACTAATACTGCTTAATAACTGTCCTAAACAATTATCAACAGTTTCCACCCCTTCAATTGCTGCTTCTATGTTGCCTGTATGACCGAGCATATCAGGGTTGGCATAATTAATTACCACTAAAGTGTAAATCCCCTTTTCAATAGCAATACGGGCACGGTTCGTAACAGCCTCTGCCGACATGGCCGGAGATTTATCGTAGGTGGCTACCATAGGACTTGGTATTAACTCTCGATCCTCTCCTTCAAAGGGATTTTCCGAGCCTCCATTGAAGAAATAGGTAACGTGGGGATATTTTTCAGTTTCCGCAATGCGAAATTGGTTTAATCCTTGACGGGCAACTATTTCCCCTAAAATATTATTGAGGTTTTGGGGGTCAAAAGCTACTTCAACAGGGAGATTAGGATCATATTGAGTAAAGGTAACAAAACTCAGGGGACAAATTCGTTGCCGTTCAAATCCATCGAACTCAGCCAAGGTCAAAGCATAACACATTTGCCGTGATCGGTCGGGACGGAAGTTAAAAAAGATTATTCCATCTCCCGGTTCCACCGCGCCTGGGGCAATGCGGGTAGGAAGAATGAACTCGTCGGTGATATTTTTGCTATAGAAATCTTTAATCACATCGACAGTTGATCGGCTATCTCCTATGCCATCTAGAGTTATGATATCGTAGGCTTTTTTTACACGATCCCAACGGCGATCACGATCCATCGCATAGTAACGACCACTAAGAGTAACAATACGCCCCAATCCAATTTTCTTGATATAAGACTCAAGTTTTTGAATGACATTTATCCCTTCAGTAGGGTAAGTATCCCGTCCATCAGTAATGGCGTGAATACACACTTGTTGAAGAGTTTGCTCCTTCGCTAAATCTAATAATCCCAACAGATGATCGAGATGAGAATGGACCCCTCCCTCGGAACATAAACCGATTAAATGTAGTTTTCCTTGACGAGAATGAACTTCTTGACAAATTTTTACTAACTGAGAATTTTTTAATAATGAGCCGTCTTTTACTGAATCGGAAATGCGAACTAATTCTTGAGGAACTATGCGACCAGCCCCAAGATTGAGATGTCCTACTTCTGAGTTACCCATCTGACCTTGGGGCAAACCGACATCTTTCCCAGAAGCTTGGATTAGAGTGCGAGGATAAGTAGTCCAAAGGCAGTCCATGACTGGAGTTTTTGCTAAAGCAATGGCGTTGTTTTCCATGAATGGGCGATAACCCCAGCCGTCTAAGACCACCAGTACCACTGGAGATACAGGTGCTTTTGCCATAATTGTTCACCTACTTAATTTTTAATTTTATGCACATAGATGATACCACCGACTTTTAGAATCTGTTTATTCTTTAACATTTTTCTAGACAATTTTAGGAAATAAATTTGCTGATTTCAACTATTTTTACCAAAATATCGATTTCATCGTTTATCGCACCTGCGATATATCTTAAATTAATCAACATACCTTTATAGATTTTGTTATTAAGTATATTTTGTTTAAAATATCATCTGTAATACAAAACCTATTTTTATACATTACGGTAGAAAAAAAGAAGATAAATTATTCCAAAACCCGTATTTTACTTAAAAAGTACCAAAACTGATGTTTCATCTAATAACAGTTTCTTAAAGTTTATTCCAAACTCACTTTTATTAAATTTGCTAATCTTAAGGACTAAGGAGACTCTATCAATTTAATTAATTCCTACTTTCCAATTCTAAATACAATTATGAACTTAATTGTCCAAAAATACGGTGGAACTTCTATAGGTTCTGTAAGACGAGTTAAGATAGTAGCACAACGCATCCACGAAATAGCCCAAAAGGGCAACCAAGTAGTAGTTGTGGTTTCAGCTATGGGCAAAACCACTGACATATTAGTCCAATTGGCTTCGGAAATTACCCCCGCCCCCTGTCGTCGAGAAATGGATATGTTGTTGTCAACAGGAGAACAGGTCTCTATTGCTTTGATGAGTATGGCTTTGCAACAATTGGGTCAGTCAGCAATCTCTCTAACTGGGGCGCAAGTTGGAATCATTACCGAAGCTGAATATAGTCGCGCCCGTATTGTATCCATTAAACCCCATCGTATTCAACGCCATTTAGATCGAGGTGAAGTAGTCGTAGTAGCAGGATTTCAAGGGATTAGTAATGAAACTGATTTAGAAATTACTACCTTGGGACGAGGAGGATCAGATACTTCTGCGGTAGCTATTGCAGCTTCATTAAAGGCGAGTTGCTGTGAAATTTATACTGATGTCCCTGGCATTTTAACCACAGATCCACGTTTGGTTTCTGATGCTCAATTAATGAGCGAAATTACCTGTGATGAGATGTTAGAGTTAGCCAGTTTAGGAGCTAAGGTTCTCCACCCAAGAGCGGTGGAAATTGCACGAAATTATGGAATTCCGTTAGTAGTCCGATCAAGTTGGAGTCTTGCCCCAGGAACTCGTGTTATTTCTCCTATTCCTAAACCCAGATCCATTAATGAGTTAGAACTAACTAAAGCAGTAGACGGGATAGAATTTGACCCTGATCAAGCTAAAATAGCTATATTACGGGTTCCCGACTGTCCTGGAGTAGCAGCGCGGTTGTTTGGCGAAATTGCTAACCAACAAGTAGATGTGGACTTGATTATTCAGTCCATTCATGAAAGCAATAGTAATGATATTGCCTTTACCGTGGTCAAAAAAATATTAAATAAAGCCGAAGCGGTAGCTGAGGCGATCGCTCCTTCCTTAAGAACTTCTTCAACTAACAGTGACGAAGCCGAAGTTCTGATAGAAAAGGAGACAGCTAAAATTGCCATTGTAGGGGCGGGAATGATTGGACGGCCAGGAATTGCCGCTAAGATGTTTAAAACTCTGGCTGATGCTCAGATTAATATTGAAATGATTGCTACGTCCGAGGTGAAGGTAAGTTGTGTCATTGCCTCTGACAATGGCAATCGTGCCATTGATGCCTTGTGTAAGGCATTCGATGTCAAGTTATCCAAAATTCCGGTAGCCCCTGAAACTGTTAAAGTCTCTCCTCCTGTTCGGGGAGCCGCCCTTGACACAAAACAAGTTCAAATTGCTTTACTTCATGTTCAGGATCGCCCTGGGATGGCATCTAGGATTTTTGGGGCTTTAGCCGACAAAAATATCAGTGTCGATACGATTATTCAATCTCAACGTTGTCGCATTGTTAATGGAATGCCCACTCGCGACATTGCCTTTACGGTTGCCCAGGAGGATTTACAAATTGCTCAGACTTCTCTAGCAATCCTTTCAGATAGCTTCACTGAGATGATTATTGATACAGATATTGCTAAAGTGAGTGTTGTTGGAGCAGGTATGGCTGGACAACCTGGAACAGCTGCTAAATGTTTTAAAGCTTTAGCCAAGCAAAAAATTAATATTAAAATGATTGCTACCTCAGAAATTAAAATCAGTTGTGTGGTGGCTAAAGCAGAAGGTATACAAGCATTGAAAGCAGTGCATAAAGCTTTTGGATTAGCAGTACAAGGAATTCTAGAAGTCTCTGGCTAATAATTTAGATAATTAAAGTAATAACGGCATCAATCTAAATCCTTGAATTGACTATTAGGCTTTTAGGTAAAGCAGTTCTTGACGAGAGATTAGTACTATATAATCAATTAAAGTAAATGAGCTTAACTAAGTATTTTCTAGAAAAATAGTTAATTAGAGAGAATAATAACGATGGCAAGATGCCATACTTAGTAACAATTACACTAATAAATTAGGAGAGCAAACACGATTAAAGTTTAATTTACCCTCAAAAATATACTACAAAATGAAAATAAAGAACAGGAATGTTATCTTTAAATATAAAGACATAAAGCTTTCAAAAAGTCTAGATTGGATAAATCTATCAGAAAATACAATTAAAAAATAATTTTGAGATAAATTTTTTAAGAAAAAATATTTTAAAAGTCTCCTAAATATTTACTAGTAAACAGTTATTGAGCTTATGTCATTTCCTTTTGTTACTCTCAAAACAATTTCTAATCATCAAGATTTAATTATTGATCTCCAGTCTTCAGAATTAGCTCTACAAGGAACTCTTAAAATTCCTGGGGATAAGTCGATCTCCCATCGCGCTCTAATACTGGGAGCGATTACTCAAGGGGAAACTATCATTGAAGGATTATTATTAGGGGAAGATCCCCGCAGCACTGCTGCTTGTTTTCGAGGAATGGGGGCTGAAATTTCTCCTCTCAACAGTGACCGCATTACTATCAAAGGGGTAGGACTAGCAAATTTACAAGAACCTATAGATGTCCTTGATGCTGGCAATTCAGGCACAACCATGCGGTTAATGCTAGGGTTACTAGCTTCTCATCGAGGTCGTTTTTTTTGCATCACGGGAGATAATTCTTTGCGATCACGTCCCATGTCTCGTGTAGTTGAACCCTTACAGAAAATGGGAGCGAAAATTTGGGGAAGAAATAATAATTCCCTAGCTCCCCTTGCCATTCAAGGACACAATCTAACCCCCATCCATTACCATTCTCCCATTGCATCAGCTCAAGTCAAATCTTGTCTTCTTCTAGCAGGATTGATGACTGAGGGAAAAACCACAGTCACTGAACCTGCTTTATCTAGGGATCATAGCGAACGAATGTTACAGTCCTTTGGGGCAACTTTAGAAATTGATCCATCGACCCACAGTGTAACCATTACGGGAGGAACTCCCTTAACTGGACAAAAAGTGGTAGTTCCCGGAGATATTAGTTCCGCGGCCTTTTGGTTGGTTGCTGGGTCCATTGTTCCACAGTCAGAATTAGTTATTGAAAATGTGGGGATTAACCCAACTCGAACCGGTATATTAGAAGCATTAGCCATGATGGAAGCTGATATTACCATCGAAAACCAACGAGTGGTTACAGGGGAACCTGTAGCAGATTTACGGGTGAAACAAAGTTCTCTGAAAGCTTGTGTCATTGAAGGAGAGATTATTCCCCGTTTAATTGATGAAATCCCTATTTTGACAGTGGCAGCGGTTTTTGCCCAAGGGACAACTATCATTAAAGACGCGGCAGAATTGCGGTTTAAAGAAAGCAATCGTTTAACAGCCATAGCCTCCCAATTAAACCGTATGGGGGCTAAAATTACGGAGTTACCCGATGGTTTGGAAATTGTTGGGGGAACTCTCTTAATAGGGCATGAATTAGATAGTTATACAGATCATCGCATTGCTATGAGTTTAGCGATCGCTGCTCTCATGGCTAAGGGATTAACCACAATTCATCGTGCACAAGTAGTAGCAGTTTCTTACCCCAAATTTGTAACTACTCTGCAACATTTGATTAAATGAGAACTGTAGGATAGGCAATCGCTGCCCTATAATCAACTCTGAGCATATCCACTGCCACAAATACAAACCTAACCAAGATTTTGGTTGGGTCTGTATTTACTGAGACTATTGTTTTAGCCTGTAGAGGCTTATTCGTCCGTTACAGGGTAAATACTTACTTTTTTTTGACTCCTGGTTTTATACTCAAAAGTGACAATTCCATCAATTAAAGCAAAGAGGGTGTCATCACTACCACGACCAACATTGTTCCCTGGATGAACTTTAGTTCCCCGTTGACGAATCAGAATATTTCCGGCTCTAACAATTTGACCACCATACCGTTTAACTCCAAGTCTTTGCGCTCTTGAATCACGACCATTTCGTGTACTACCTGTTCCCTTTTTGTGAGCCATTTTTTCCTGTCCTTATTATATGAAGTTATTTCTGTTTTAGAAGTTTATCCTTCCTCAGTGGCGCTTGTTACCACAGGAGTAATCATTTCTGTTGTAACCATTGATACATCTTCTGAGTCTTCTACAATGACTTTGTCATCAATCTTAATAGCGGTAATCATCAAGCGAGACAGTTCTTGGCGATGTCCTCTTTTTTTCCGAGTCTTCTTCTTAGGACGCATTTTATAGACAATAATTTTACGTCCCCGCCTATGTTCCAGAATTTTTCCTTCAACGATTGCACCTTCAATAAAAGGCTGTCCTATCCTGATTTCTTCCTTATCGTTGACCAATAAAACTTTATCAATAGTGTAGGAGCTGTCAGGGTCGGCTCCGAGATAATTTATATCGTAAAAACGACCCGGTTTAACACGAATCTGTTGTCCGCCGATCTCAATAATAGCGTAACTCATACTTAAATAAATTGTCCTTTTTTTAGTTGCCGTACAGGTAGCAGAGTTAGGTCTTACCTATTTATTTTCATCTATTCTGCTTTTACACCGATGTCTTAACCTGATCCGAGCAGGGATGATTTAGACACACTAGTCTAGTATTATCTAGGATTTAACTATTTATGTCAATCTCATACAATGAAAAGAATAACTAATAATGATTAATTAAAATCCTTATAATTCATTAAGATTAATATAAGTTCTTTCTACTTTTTTGTCAGTTAACTATTTTTTCTACTCTTGATAGATTTTGACTCTTCATATAAACTCAGGAAATTATGTATGTAGCTAACTGTTTTTTAAGTAAATATTCGTAGCTAATACCTAGAATAACTTGGTTAGATTAAAACTACTAAAAATACTTATAAAACCTCCCAAGGAATTCATTTAAATTGATATAATTCAGTCTGGATTGACAGGAAATTATTACGCATTGAAGAATAAAAAAATCAACATTATTAGTCTTTACTGAATATAGAAAGACTAATAATGTTGATTTTTTTGTCTACTAAGAAATTTGGTAATTTAGATTCATTAATAAAAATAGACCTTTCACATTGTTTAAATTTTTGCTGTTAAAACTTTTAAATATTATCGAATATAACTTATAGGATCAAATAATAAGCTATTCGATATACTTTTTTAAAAAAAGAAATGCCGCTCCAATTCTTATTAAGTTTAAATTGAAAAAATTAGAATATATAATTATTTTTGTACATTCTATTAGTAATAATAGCATTAGTCTGCGCAGTTAATAACTTTTAAAAACATTTATGAAACTATCATTTTGTTATTGTATAGTGATTGTAAAAGTTACTTTAGAATTTATGAGATTTTTCTTTACCCTAATTCTGAACATGGTTTTTTGAAATATCAACAGTAATGCCATTATTAAGACCTAATGAAATAAGATTCATTCTCAAAGATACAATTTCGCTTACACGAAAGGATTTGCTTCTCCTTTCGTGTAAGCGATTTTATTATAAATCAATTAAAAACAGGGGTAAACATATTCTTCAACTACTCATGTAACCAAGGTGTCATAGTCGGTTCCCAACTTCCCAATTCCTTCTTACTAAACCAGAGACTAATTTCTTTCTGAGCAGTTTCAATAGCATCAGAACCATGAATCATATTACGTTCAATACTCATTCCATAATTACCCCTAATGGTTCCTGGCGCAGCCGTTAGGGGGTTTGTTGCTCCAATAACAGTTCTAGCAGAAGCTACTACCCCTTTTCCTTGCCACACCATGGCTACTACTGGCGAAGAACAGATAAATTCTACTAAACTGCTAAAAAAAGGTCGTTCTTTGTGAACATCATAATGTTCTTCAGCTAATTCCTTAGAGACTTGCACAAGTTTGAGTCCTACAAGGGTAAAGCCTTTAGCTTCAAAACGACTGATGACTTCGCCAATTAAGCCACGTTGTACTCCATCGGGTTTGACCATAACAAATGTCTGTTCCAAGGTTAACTCCTTTTTGCTTACCTGATTAAGAATGTCTGTAAAACACCTAACTAGTTTACCTTTGTGGGTTAACAACGATCAATAATGGATAAAACTATCTTTTTAAACAGGAGTTATCCTTAGTGTCCTTAAACGCTATTTTCATCGCGCCTACTGGTGGAAAAATTCCCCAGTCTCTTTTAATTATGTTGCATGGTTGGGGGGCTCATGCCGAAGATTTAGCTCCCTTAGCTTCAATGCTATCTTTAGGGGATTGTCAGATTATTTTCCCAAATGCACCCTTCCCCCACCCTGAAGTTTCCGGAGGACGAGCTTGGTACGTTCTAAAAACCCTAGACTATCAGGGATTATCTCAAAGTCAGAATCTTTTACAAAATTGGTTATTTTCTTTAGAAAATCAGACGGGAGTTCCTTTATCTCGGACAGTTCTTGCCGGCTTTTCTCAAGGGGGTGCAATGTCTCTTGATGTCGGTTTAAAATTACCTCTTGCTGGTATTTGTAGTTTAAGTGGCTATTTACATTTTCAACCTCAGGCTACCCAATTTTCTTGTTCTCCTATTCTAATTACGCATGGGATACAAGACATGGTAGTTCCAATCCAAGCTGCCCGTGAAGCTAAAGATGCTTTAACAGATATCGGTGCAATGGTTGAATACCATGAACTTAATGGAGGTCATGAAATTTCTTCCACTACTCTGGCTATTCTCCAACAATTCATTCAAAAAATTGTTAAATTAATTTAATTTATAAAACTCTATCTAGTCATAAAATCTATTTTTAATAAATAAAAAAATAAATATTAAATATTAAAAATAACTCAATAAATATTAGATTTTTTTATATAAAAGTTATAATAGCAGAGTCAAGAACTATCTATTTAAATTCAGGTTATATTTGCTTTTAATTGACACTAATATTTTCAGCAAATCATACACAATTGATAAAATATCCTACATTTAGGTTCTACTGTTATTGGCTTCAATCTGTTTCTCAATAAGAGTGATATGATTAACAATTACTTTGTAATCACCTTCTCCAATAGCTGGGACGTCATTAATCCTATTGATTAATCCTATCCCTCAATCGTTAGCTATAAGTTTTTTAGCAATGATATGATACATAAAAAATTTGTTTTAGTAATTATTCATGTTCAGAGTGAAGTAATTTACTATCAATAGTTTTTTATAGTAAATACCAAAAAATTGATCTTTTAGGGCAAAAATAGTATTATGTTTAATTTTTAAAGGCTTACTGTTAAATTTAGTGATTTATTATATCAATAATGCTATTTTTGCTGTTGCTTATATCATCTCTAGCAAAGACTATTTTAAATTAAAAATAAAACTATTTAGCAATTTAATTAGCTAAAACTTTAGCTAATTAAATTGCTATCAATACCTAATTACCTATTTAAAACTATCAAGATTAAATATTGTTATTAACAGACAAAATAAGTTAAGTTTAAAAACTTAAATTAAAAGAAAATTATTTTTATATAAAACCATTATTGCTATGATTATTTACTTATTTTTTGATAAATTTTTGAGCATGTTGAAGTTAATCACATTAACACATCTAAACTATTTGTAATTTTGAATCTTTTTTTATATCATTTTGTAGTTTAACTTTATTCAAATATTTGAAAACTATATATTAAAAAATATTTTTTTAAATAATTAAAAGTTATATTTACACTATTTATTAGTAGTAAATTAAAAAGTGTATTTAGTCAAATATCTAACCTATAAATAGGTTAGATATTTGACTAAATAGGAGATAAAAAACTTAATAATTTAAGTTTAAAATATATTTTTTATTCCACAGATAAAACTAGCTTATATTGGTAAATATTTATGATTATCTTTACTATTTTTACAATTTATGTAAAAATTAAATATTATGATAACAATATTATTTTTTACAATTTGAATAAAAAGCTAATTGTATATTTTATTTAAATTAATTAATTTATACTCATTTAGTAGTTTGTAACAAAATTAATAAATGAGTATAAAAATAAGAAAAAATTAAATAAATGTCTTGATCACTATTCTTTACATAAATTTTAAATATTTGGCTACCGATTACACTAAAATAAATTTGTTTAGCAGGTAAACTAGCAATATTTTAAATAGGAGTTAAAGACTGGTAAGAATAAGTCACTTATTAAATAATTTATGGAGTCTCAGGAGTATGATTAGCAGCTATTATTATTTTCTACTTTTTTAGTTTAAATATATGAAGTAAAATATTCCAAACTGATTTTATCTTTAGAAAAAATTGTTTTTATAAAAAAGTTAGATTAAATATCGAGGTTATTATATTTTGAGGAATAAAATCTAATTTTAGATAATTTTTACTAAAAAACTTATGATAACAATTTTTGTGATGATTAAACCTATGACAATACAAAGGTTTCTCTCTTTGGGAAAAACCTTTGTATTTGGAGACAGACAGCAGTCACAAATTAAGTGGAGATTAAAATACATTGGAATCGTTTCTTCTTCTCACTAATAGTTTAAGTTGTTGCCTTTTTACACTAAGTATTAACGGTGTATTCAATCCCAGGCAACATCTTTTATTATATTTCTTTTTAACAGTTTTATGTTACCTCATGATTATTATTGGCAATTTCAAAGTGATAACTAATTAACACGTCTTCTGTTATAAGACGTGTTAATTAGTTCCTATGTATAAATAGTCAACAAAAATAAATAATTTAAATTTTGTGGGTTAGCTTATGGTTAAAGTAAGCCATTTTTCTTAATAAATCTTTAATTCCCTACATTGTTTAAAAACAAAATCGTTATTTCAATTATTTTGTTCAGCTTAATTTTATAAATTAAACTGAAATTAGTAGGATAGATTAAACATCTCTAGATTAGAAAATACAGACTAAAGACTTGTTAATTATAATTGAATAAATTATATCAGCTTGCTATAGATAGACCTGCAGCGCTTTTCTAAAAGAGTAGATGAAACAATCGTAGTATGTTACGACTAACAATGTAGTCGCTATTGAATTTGAATCTTTTAGAGTTTAAGAAATGACCGTTTATATCTAGTACCACTCAAGGGGAAAACTCAGAATTTAAAATGGTTCTGTCCTGACTTGAATCCTAGATTAAGCTCCCAAGAGCTTAATCTAGGATTCACTGTGTTTGAGCAAATTTATATTTAAAATAGTAACAATAAAAAATTTTTAGCTAAAAATGACAATATATACGAATAACTTAGCTCCCCACAATGTTTATCACGACAATACACGATAGTTAATTAAGCATCTTTTTGTACCAGTTCGGGAACCCGTACACAACCACCTGTTGCCACGTTCACCTATATTTCGCTAGATTAGCACTCATGAGGTGAGAGTGCTAATTTTTGACACACATCACCTTCTAAGATTTAACCTTGAATCAACATCCTAGAGGATTTATACATGGCAGCAATCAGTATCAACGTTTCAACCGTTAAACCCCTTGGTGATCGCGTGTTTGTCAAGGTCAGTGCATCTGAGGAAAAGACAGCCGGAGGCATCTTACTTCCCGAAACCGCTAAAGAGAAGCCCCAAATTGGTGAAATCGTCGCCGTTGGACCTGGTAAACGTAATGATGATGGTAGCCGTTCTGAAATTGAAGTCAAAGTAGGCGACCAGGTTCTTTACTCCAAATATGCTGGAACTGACATTAAACTCGGTGGCAAAGATTATGTCTTGTTATCTGAGAAGGATATCTTAGCAGCAGTTGCCTAAGCTTGAAACAAGGGTAATTTATTTCCCGTTGATTCATTAGAAAAGTCAATTAGGGTAGGCAAGATAGAAGCTACTTGTAGCTATACACAAAGATTGACATCCATTGTTTGTTTACTCAAAAGTTACTCACAAGAGGCACATTTATTTTATGGCTAAATCTATTGTTTACAATGAAGATGCGCGCCGCGCCCTAGAAAGAGGCATGGACATCCTCACCGAAGCCGTTGCTGTTACTTTAGGACCTAAAGGGCGGAACGTGGTTCTCGAAAAAAAATTTGGTGCACCTCAAATCGTTAATGATGGAATTACCATCGCTAAAGAAATTGAACTACAAGATCATATTGAGAACACCGGAGTATCTTTAATTCGTCAAGCTGCCTCAAAAACCAACGACGTAGCTGGGGACGGAACTACTACCGCTACTGTTCTTGCTCACGCTATTGTTAAGGAGGGCTTACGCAATGTAGCTGCTGGAGCCAACCCTATTGCCCTTAAAAGAGGTGTAGATAAAGCTACGGAGTTCTTAGTCGCAAAAATTGCCGAATACGCTAAACCAATTGTAGACTCCAAAGCCATCGCTCAAGTGGGAGCTATCTCTGCGGGGAATGATGAAGAAGTGGGTCAGATGATCGCTAACGCCATGGACAAAGTCGGTAGAGAGGGAGTCATTTCCCTTGAAGAAGGAAAGTCCATGACTACAGAGTTAGAAATTACCGAGGGGATGCGTTTCGATAAAGGGTATATTTCTCCCTACTTTGTGACCGACACCGAACGTATGGAAGCGGTATTAGAGGATCCTTGTATTCTAATTACCGACAAAAAAATCACCTTGGTACAAGACTTAGTTCCTGTTTTAGAACAAGTTGCTCGGCAAGGAAAACCCTTAGTCATCATTTCTGAAGACATCGAGAAAGAAGCCCTAGCTACCCTAGTGGTTAACCGTTTGCGGGGTGTTCTAACGGTTGCTGCGGTTAAAGCTCCTGGGTTCGGTGATCGCCGTAAGCAAATGCTCGAAGACATTGCCATTCTCACCGGCGGTCAGGTAATTAGTGAAGATGCTGGGCTCAAGCTAGAAAACACTAAAGTAGAAATGCTCGGTACTGCTCGTCGAATAACTATAACCAAAGATAATACTACTGTTATAGCTCAAGGAAACGAAGCGGCCGTGAAGTCACGTTGCGATCTAATTCGTCGTCAAATTGACGACAGTGACTCTTCCTATGACAAAGAAAAGCTTCAAGAACGCTTAGCTAAATTGTCTGGCGGGGTAGCTGTAATCAAAGTAGGAGCAGCTACCGAGACAGAAATGAAGGATCGTAAACTTCGCTTAGAAGATGCCATCAACGCTACTAAAGCAGCTGTTGAAGAAGGAATTGTTCCTGGAGGTGGTACAACTCTAGCTCACTTGTCCCCTCAATTGGAAAAGTGGGCTGCTAGTAACCTAATAGGCGAGGAATTAATTGGAGCAACGATCGTATCCCGTGCTTTAACAGCTCCCCTCAAGCGTATTGCTGAAAACGCTGGTCAGAATGGTGCTATTATTGCTGAACGAGTCAAAGAGAAAGAATTCAACGTTGGTTATGATGCCTCCACAGGCAAGTATTCTGATATGATCTCCGTCGGCGTAGTTGACCCTGCTAAAGTTACCCGTTCTGGACTGCAAAATGCAGCTTCTATTGCCGGAATGATCCTGACTACAGAGTGTATTGTGGTGGATAAACCTGAAAAAGAAAAAGGCTCTGCTGCTCCTAGTGGCGGAGACTTTGATTACTAAGTTCAGATTTGTTAGATATTTTTAGTCGGGTGGGTGTTTCCCACCTTTCTTATTTATACTCACCTACTTGTTGAGCTGTTGTAAATTTGGAGACTTTAATAAAGATTCTATCCCAAGTTTTAATTGACGTACCTCTATCCTTAGAGATTCTGTCATATCCTAACTGACTTTTCTAATCTAATAAACATAAGTTCAACAAAACTTAAAAACATGGTTGTCATTCTTAAATATTTAAGTCAGAATTAAAAGAGATTAACGATTATCTAAAATAGTAACTATGAACAATTGGGAGTTTAATAATTGGCTATTTTAAAACCACTAGAAGACGAGATAGATATACTTCCCTAATTTCCCATAAAAACTCAGTGTGCCACATTGTGAGTATGATGACAGACTTCTATCGGAGTGGAGTTATCAAACTAATTCTTATAATTTATACCTTACAGGTCTGTAAAAAACAATATATTAACATCATTACCGAGAGCATAAGCTCCACAAAACGATTATATTTCACTAGAGTAGGAAGTTTTTTTTTATAATAAGGAAGGACTTATGACTTATTTGATTATTTAGATGTATTTAATTATTGAAGAGTTCAATATTATAACCCATAAAAAGTGATTACGGGAGTCATCGCTCCACCTGTTATAAAACACAAATGATATCCTTTTTTTGAATAAATACTATAAGTTGATGAGAAGCAGAATAACAATATTTTCAAATCTCTGGTAGAAGTGATTTAGGTTAGATGATACTTCAGTCAGATCAAGATGGGATTTCGTATCCATAGTACCAGAAATTTATAAAATAAGGCTTCTAGTATAAAACTGCTACTTTCCTTTATCTCCACTTTTTTTGCACTAACGTCAATAGAGTCTCTCACTTAAATTTATTTTTATAACGTCATAATTTTCTGGTTATTTTTATTAGTAGTAAAATTATCAAAGCGAAATAAAATAATAAATAATATGAATATGTAAAACTATAGAATAGTTTTCACTTTCTCTTCTGTTAAGGAAAATACTTATAGACACAAAGCAAAAACTATCACTGAGTAAACCGACAATAAGCTAACTTGGAAGCTAATTTAATGGCTGTTTTCATACTTGTAGCTCTAGCAATTCCTTTACCTGCAATATCAAAAGCAGTTCCATGATCGGGGGAAGTCCGAATAAATGGTAATCCAATAGTAGTATTAATAGCTTGGTCAAAAGCCATTAATTTAACGGGGATTAACCCTTGATCATGGTATAGTGCCAAATAACCATCTCCTAATTCTTTCATTTTTAAAATTGAGCAATGACCTGAAGTATTACTCGTTTGTATTAACTCTAATCGATTTCCATACCAAGCTTTTCCAGGTTTGACCCACATGGTATCAGGAGGCACTAACCCTATCAACTTAACATCTTTATGTTGCTTTTGTTGAGTCTCTAACCAAGAGAATAACCAGTCTTTTTCTTCGGTTCCTAACTGTCCTTGTTCCCCGCTATGCGGATTCAATCCGGAAATAACAATCTTAGGGTTTTTAATAGCAAAATCTTGTTGTAAACAGTTGATTAATAATTCTAATTTTAAGGTCATTAATTCAGGCGTTAAAGTAGCGGAAACTTGGCATAAAGGAATATGAGTAGTGGCTAATAAAGTTCGCAATGTCCACCCTGTATAGGGTGATCGTGCGATGAATAGCATCCCAAACTTTTCTACACCTGCTTTTTTGGCTAATATCTCCGTTTGTCCAGGATAATTATGCCCCGCCGCATTCCAACAAGACTTAGCAATAGGCGCGGTCACAATACCTTGGAACTCACCTTTTATGGTGCGGTCAGTAGCCGCCTCTAAATAAGCAAAACTTGCCCTACCACTAGCTTGATTTCCCTGTCCTAGTATTATCTGGGATAATATTGTCTTATCGAGCGGAATATCCACCACAGACAAAGACTCAGGATTAGCTAATGACTCCCCAGTAGCCTGCAATACTTGATAAGTATTTTGTAATATAGACCGCGTTCCAAAAACTGTTAAACGACAACTTTCAGTGATTGAAGGATCGGCTAAGGCTTTTAGGATAACTTCTGCCCCAATTCCTCCAGGGTCACCCATGGTCACCGCTAAATGAAGACATTGGGAGTTAGGTTTGCTGATAATTTTATCAGTTAATGGATCTGTCAAGTTAAAAGGTTGCATCTGACAATATCGCCTTAATGTTTTAGAATAATATTGATGGATAAGTCAATTTCAGCTTAACGTTTGTAAGCATTTTTATCTGCTAATTATGTTCAACTAAACTGAAACTAGGGGACTTATTGGTAGTTAAAATAATAACAAAAATTGATATTTATCGATTCATTAAGGTTAAGGAGGAATTAGAATGAGTGCAGAAAGTATGATGTTCAACGGAGCAATTCTATGTATTGTTATCGTGTTAGTTGGTTTAGCTTGGGGGTTCCTTCTTCTTAAGATTCAGGGAGGAGGGACTGAATAATTTAAAGTTTTTACTTGGGGATAAGAAAACAGATATTTTTATTATCCCTCATCTCTATAAGTTTTAAGAAACAGGTTTTATAGTCCATCATTGATGAGTAATAATTGCTCCGATTAGCGATCTAATAGAATAGAGTTTTTTGTCGGGATTCAAGAATGTCGATCTACGCCATGGTAAAGAGAAAATTATCCGTAGTATTCTGATACTACTTGAAAATCTAAAATATCTAGAATAATTCAGTAATTTTAGGGAATAAATGGGAATAAACTTATGGATATTTACGCTTGATTAACTCTAAAAATTTAATTCAAAATTTAGCTTTTCTCCCTTAAAGTCGTTTGGGAGAGGAATAAAGCAAATGAGTTACAACGAATTAAGTGTGTATTTTCAATTGAACAAGATGATCATCGGGAATATGAAATATTTCTATGCATAAGTTAATAGTATTAGTGATAAAGATACTCCAAATTAGTTAGAAATTCAGTTATTTTATTACCTGTTCTTTTTATGAAAATTGCCATTGCCGGAGCTACTGGATTTGTTGGTAGTCGATTAGTTAAAAAATTAAAAAATGATGGACATCAGTTGTTGATTTTTACTCGTAATGCTAATCGCGCTAAACAACTGTATCCTACTTCTCGGTTTCCTAATTTAGAGATTATTTCTTATCAACCAATGGAATCAGGAGATTGGCAAAAAGCCGTTTCTGGTTGTGACGGAGTAGTAAATTTGGCAGGGGAAACTATCGCGAAACGGTGGACCTCAAAAAATAGAAAAGCTATTCTAGAAAGTCGTCAGTTAGGAACCCGAAAAATTGTCGAAGCTATTGCTCAAGCAGAGACTAAATCATCGGTTCTAGTGAATGCCTCAGCTGTTGGTTATTATGGAACCAGTGAAATAGATATCTTCGATGAAGATAGTGACCCTGGAGATGATTTTTTATCTCAAGTCTGTCAAGTATGGGAGAAAGAAGCTAACGAGGTAAAACAAGCAGGTGTTCGCTTAGTTATCTTGCGTCTGGGTATTGTTTTGGGTAATGGAGGAGCATTAGCAAAAATAATTCCTCCATTCAAATTGTTTGTAGGAGGACCATTAGGAGAGGGACATCAATGGTTTTCATGGATTCATCTGGATGATTTAGTTGATTTAATCATTGAGTCCCTTGAGCGCAATGATGTTGAAGGAGCATTCAATGCTACTTCTCCTCATCCTGTTCGTATGAGTAAACTGTGTGAGATTTTAGGGGAAATTATGAATCGCCCCTCTTGGTTACCTGTTCCAGATTTTGTTTTAGAATTCTTATTAGGAGACGCGTCAAAATTGGTGTTAGAAGGCCAGCAAGTTTTACCTAAAAAAACTCAATCTATAGGGTTTGAGTATCAATATCCAAATTTGAAAAAAGCCTTAATGGATATCCTGCCTCGAGTTTAACTAAAGTCAATAAGTATGAAAAAATAAAAACCCTTTAAAAGTAAAAAAAAGTAGCAGCTTATCTTTTGATATTAAACATAAAGGTGATTAACTGTTTTTTATGTAATAAAATTACATAATTTTATTACATAATCCATTGTTGAGGTAAGGGTATAACCCGCTGAATGATGGAATACTGAAAGGTTTGATCATCTAGTATTTAGTGGTAATATGAATATTAACATTTCAAATTTATCCCCATATTTTGCTCTAATTGTAGGGAATTCACGTCTCCATTGGGGGTATTTTAAAACAGATAAACTACAAATAACTTGGGATACTCCTCATTTATCTAAACCTATTACAACCAACAAATTACCTAAACATTTATTACTTCCCCAATTACCAGATGATTTACCCGTTTATTTTGCTTCTGTAGTTTTTTCCCAAACCCAATTATGGGAAACTTATCCAAAGATCAAAATTATTACCCAAGTACATATACCTCTACAAAAACTTTATCCGACTCTAGGAATTGATCGTGCTTTAGCGGTCTTGGGTGCTGGGAAAACTTATGGGTTTCCTTGCCTGGTAATTGATGTAGGAACAGCCTTAACTTTTACAGGAGTTGATGGCGATCAGGCTTTAGTTGGAGGAGCAATTTTACCGGGATTAAGGTTACAGTTTAAGTCCCTAGCTAATAATACAGCTGCTTTATCTGAAGAAGTATTGCCGATGAGTTTACCTATTCTTTGGGGAACAACGACTTCTGAGGCGATTCAAAGTGGCATTGTCCACGCTATTTTAGCAGGAATTAAAACATTTATTAAAGATTGGTTAGAAAAATTTTCCGACAGTCAAGTGATTATAACAGGGGGAGATTCGCAACAAGTCATAACTTATCTAAAAGATAATAATTATGATTTTTTAGATAAGTTAAAACAAGATAGCAATCTTGTTTTTTGGGGAACTAGAGAAGTATTTTCCTTATGTATAATTAATAATGGTACAAAAATTAAAGCCTGATTCTACATTATTGTTTTTTATATAATTACTTGTTAATCCTATTTATTGTCGATTCATTTATCGTAAAATATTTATTTTTTAAAATAAGAAAATTCGAAAGTATTTCCAAATTTAATTTTTATTAAGTATTTAATTTAAAACCTACATTAATTTAAAATTATTTTTTATTTTGAGTAGTTAAACAAGTTAATCTTATGTATATAAATATCTTATTTGCAATATATTAAATACAATAATATTGAGCTATCTTACTTTCTATCTTTACAAAAAAAAGATTTAATAAATATGAGGGCTAACAAACGTTATGCCAATACAGAGACACAGCAGCTATATGCAAAAAATAGAACTTATTGAGGTCTAGTGTTATGGATATAACATATCATATCGTCTTATTTTTACAGAATTATATTCTAGTACAGACCACAATTTTTGTTAATTGATAAAGAGTATTATCATCTTAGTTTTCGATTGATAGTATTTATTCTAAATAACTACCAAGTTTGCGTAAAATTAGCAATTTTTAAATTTAAATTACTCTTTATATATCATAAAATTAAATTCTTTAGAAATTTTATATATTGTAGAGGTTTCCCATTTTTAAAAATATTTCTTGTTGATTTTAATATAATTTTTTTATGACGTTTTTGCTATAAAAAATGATACTATTGTGCTGGTTTTATTGACATGCAAAAGAGAAGTCATAGTAATTAGTTTCATTGTCTTTTTCCTAAAAATATTTAGTTAGGTTTTTAAACATAAAAATTTAGTTTCAAAGACTTAGTTTAATGAGACTAAAATTTTGTAAGATTGTATTCTAAATTTAAATAAAGCTCAATTCTGAACTAAGACAGTAAATTATTAACTGAAAATTTAAATTTATCGAAATTGAACAACATTTTTATTCGAACGATTGCTTATACCTATTTATATTTACTTGAAAAATTTCCTCGACTATCCTATATAATTGCCAACCTTGTCTTATTTAAATTTATATGTTAACAATGACAATCGTGGTTTCCAGTCTTGTCAAACTTACATTTAATTAAAGACCATTTAAGGTAAGATTCTAAAAGGTCTGCATAACTATGAAGTCTTTGTAAAGGTTAACAACTCGACCTTGAATCGACCATAGACAATAAAAGAAGTGCTATCCTCATTAGGAGAATCTTATCAATGTCAGATAATCTCAGAAGCCGTACCGTTACTCAAGGAAGTCAACGAACCCCAAACCGAGCTATGTTAAGGGCGGTAGGGTTTACAGATGATGACTTTGCTAAACCTATCGTGGGGTTAGCCAATGGCTATAGTACTATCACCCCCTGCAATATTGGCATTAATGACTTAGCAAAACGAGCCGAAGCTGGGCTAAAAACAGCCGGGGCAATGCCCCAAATGTTTGGGACAATTACCGTCAGTGATGGTATTTCTATGGGAACTGAAGGGATGAAGTATTCTCTTGTTTCACGGGAAGTAATTGCTGATTCCATCGAAACCGCTTGTAATGCTCAAAGTATGGATGGGATTCTTGCTATTGGGGGTTGTGATAAAAATATGCCTGGGGCAATGATTGCTATCGCTCGGATGAATATTCCAGGTATTTTTGTTTATGGGGGAACAATCAAACCTGGTTACTATCAAGGGGAAGATTTAACCGTTGTTAGTGCTTTTGAAGCGGTAGGAGAATACAGTGCAGGTAAGATAGATGATAATAGATTATTAGCGATTGAGCGTAATGCCTGTCCTGGGGCAGGGTCGTGTGGAGGAATGTTTACAGCCAACACAATGTCATCAGCGTTTGAAGCGATGGGAATGAGTTTACCCTATTCTTCGACGATGGCCGCTGAAGATACAGAAAAAGCAGACAATACGGAAAAATCCGCTTTTTGTTTGGTACATGCTATCCGTAATCAAATTCTACCAAGTCAAATTTTAACCCGTAAAGCCTTTGAAAATGCCATTACTGTAACTATGGCAGTAGGTGGCTCTACTAATGCTGTATTACATCTATTAGCCATTGCTAATACGATTGGGGTTGAATTGACTTTGGATGACTTTGAAACCATTCGGAAAAAGGTTCCCGTATTGTGTGATTTAAAACCGTCGGGACGCTATGTCACCATAAATTTACATCAAGCTGGGGGTATTCCTCAAGTGATGCGAATGTTACTAATTCACGGATTCTTACATGGGGATGCTTTGACAATTTCAGGACAAACCATTGCTGAAGTGTTAAAAGATATTCCTGATGAACCACCAGCTAATCAAGATGTTATTCGTCCTTGGAGTAAGCCAATTTATACAGAAGGTCATTTAGCGATTCTCAAAGGGAACTTAGCCCTGGAAGGGGCTGTTGCTAAAATTAGTGGCGTTAAAAATCCCAAAATTACTGGGACGGCAAAAGTTTTTGAATCGGAAGAGGACTGTTTAAATACGATTTTAACAGGAAAAATTAAGGCAGGAGATATCATTATCATTCGCTATGAAGGTCCTAAAGGAGGCCCTGGAATGCGGGAAATGTTAGCCCCAACTTCAGCAATTATCGGGGCAGGCTTAGGGGATTCAGTAGGCTTGATTACAGATGGTCGTTTCTCTGGGGGAACCTATGGATTAGTGGTTGGTCATGTAGCCCCAGAGGCTTTTGTTGGTGGAACTATTGCCTTAGTAAAAGAAGGAGATAGTATTACGATTGATGCAGAACAACGATTATTGCAGTTGAATGTTTCCGAGGAGGAATTGTCCCAACGTCGTCAGAGTTGGACCGCGCCACAACCCCGTTATCAACGAGGAGTTTTAGGCAAGTATGCTAGGTTAGTTTCTTCGAGTAGCTTGGGGGCAGTCACAGATTTAAATTGGTTTTGAATTATAGGGTAGGTAATGTCCCCTTACGGTTTTTTTCCTTATATTCAGACTGATTGGTCAACAAGAGACTGCTTGTAAACAAAGTATTAATTAGAATGCATTACTCTTGTTATGCGATAAAATCTGAAGTCTTAATTATGCTGTAACGCATAACATTATGAGCATCTAAGGATATGTCATCATAATTTAATGACATATCCTTAGATGCTTTTGAGATTGACTTCATAAATAGTCTCTAAATGTTAGGATAAAAATAAGCAAATAATTGTCTATTTATACTCTGGAGATAAGTAAACTGTTTGAACTTTTAAAAATCAAATAGAAAAGTTTAAAATAATTATATTTATTAACAGATAATACCCAGAATATACTTATTTTCTCTATAAAAAAGAACAATTACAAGATATAGTCATGGGTTGATTATTATTTCTGCAGTCAAGGATAAACTAGCCAAAGAGAAAACAATCTACTTATTAGACTGAATTGGAAAGGTGGATTATGTATTTGAGCTAAAAGGCATCTGGAATAGTATTAAAGTTAAATTTTGATTTTCAGAAATATAAAAAAATTACCGTTATTTTTAATAACAATTTTTATATAAATGGACAGCAAAAATATTAGATTAATTTAATTATATTTGAGGGAGAAAACAGAAGCGGGATAATAAATCCACTTTTTGGAATCAGATAATCGCTTAGATTGAATTACTTTTACGGCTAAAAGAGATTTGAGACAAGATTGTACCCTTGAAATAGGACGATTTAAGCTATTACTCAATTTTTCTACCGTAATTCCTTGAGGATGGGTCATAATTAATTTTTAAATTTGCTGGGTGGTTGTTGCTCCTGGGGTAGGGCGAATAATGGTAAATGGCAAAGTTTAGTTTACTCAATCAATAAGTTTTCCATCAGACAAGACAAAATAAACTACTTTAATGGATATTCTCGAAATTATCACAAATTTTCTGTAGATAAACTTACTCAGTCTATATTGGTTTGATAGACTACGAAGATGATATCAACAAATATCGAAAAATACTATGTTTGAGAAACGGTGAATTATTATCTCAGGAAGAAGCGAGTTAGTAATAAATGAGATAAAACTAATAATCTCTCACGTCGACTACTAGTAATTGTTCTCCTTGGGATGTAACTAAGCAATATTTTTCTCTCAATCCCTCATAATAAAGATAAGTAATGTAAACTTTTTTAGAGAACCCATGCGTGTAATCCTTATGACTGGTAAAGGAGGAGTTGGTAAAACCTCCGTTGCAGCCGCTACTGGACTGCGATGTGCGGAATTAGGCTATAAAACTCTAGTTTTAAGTACAGATCCCGCCCATTCCCTTGCCGATAGTTTTGATTTAGAATTGGGGCACGATCCCCGTAAAATCTGTCCTAACCTTTGGGGAGCTGAATTAGATGCACTCATGGAGTTAGAAGCCAACTGGGGTGCAGTTAAACGCTACATCACCCAAGTGTTACAAGCAAGAGGACTTGATGGTGTTCAAGCTGAAGAATTAGCAATTTTACCTGGAATGGACGAAATTTTCGGGTTAGTGCGTATGAAACGCCACTATGATGAAGGGGAGTATGAGGTTTTAATCATTGATTCAGCTCCTACAGGAACGGCTTTAAGGTTGTTAAGTCTCCCTGAAGTAGGAGGATGGTATATGAGACGATTTTACAAGCCTTTGCAAGGAATGTCTGTTGTCTTAAGACCGTTGTTAGAACCTCTATTTAAACCCATTGCAGGGTTTTCTCTACCTGACAAAGAAGTAATGGACGCACCCTATGAATTTTATGAACAGATTGAGGCATTAGAAAAGGTTTTAACCGATAATAGTAAAACCACAGTCCGTTTAATCACTAACCCTGAAAAAATGGTGATTAAAGAATCATTACGTGCCCATGCTTATTTAAGTTTATATAATGTGTCTACAGATTTAGTGGTAGCTAATCGCATCATTCCTGATACAGTGACGGATAGTTTTTTTCAAAGATGGAAAGAAAACCAACAGATTTACAGAAAGGAAATTCACGATAATTTCCATCCTTTACCTGTCAAAGAAGTTCCCCTTTATTTTGAGGAAATGTGTGGGTTAGAAGCCTTGGAAAGATTAAAACTAACTTTATATAAAGATGAAAATCCCACTCAGGTTTACTACAAAGAAACTACACTTAAAGTAGTTCAAAATTCCGAAAACTACAGTTTAGAGTTGTATTTACCAGGAATACCCAAAGAACAAATTCAACTAAATAAAACAGGAGATGAGTTAAATATTCGGATTGGGAATCATCGCCGAAATTTAGTTTTGCCCCAAGCTTTAGCTACTTTAAAACCTTCAGGAGCAAAAATAGAAAACGATTATTTGAAAATTTGCTTTTCTGTCTAAAATAAGCCAAATTTTAGCTAATCTTACTAAATTGTTTAAAAAATAGAACAATAACCAAAGATTTAGTATAATCTTTTTCTTTGGTTTTTATCTGTCTGAAAATCTTCAGAGTATACTTAACTGATAATATAGAGCTAACTAGTGAAATACTAAATAAATAAACTTTGTAGTTTAAAATCAATTAAGCTTATTATAAATAGGCTTTTTGACGCAGGTTAGGTAATTTAAATAGTTCTAAACCTGATTATTATTTTTATTAAAAAATTTCTAAATTTCTCTTGCAATAGTAATTTTTTGATAAAATTGGTTCAATTTATTTTTTTATCTTTTGTTTTAATATTTGTCATTTTTTTTTCGCTTGCTATTCCTTGTTATTGACTATTTACAAACAGCTGTGATGTGTTTTAGTTAAAATAAATATAAAGACTTTTTTCATATCCATAAAATCAGTAATTAAACGAAAACCTACATTAAGTTCTTTTTATTAAATTGCTTATTCAATAAGCCTAACAGAAATTCTTGATATTCTTTTTTTAATATTTTCTGTTGAGTGCCATCCAATTTAATACAAGAGAAAACATTATCTCTTATTTTAACTTTGACTATTTTAAATGGATGTAATTTATTACATTAAATTAATAGAATTGATAGATTAACTGACTGTAAAAATTTTTAAATTTTTATTCCTTCTTTTACTTCATGTTAGCTAATTAAGATAGCCGGAATTAGAAAAATTTAGGCTTTTTTTATTTAAAAAATAATTTAACTTTTTTAAAAATTATTTTTATCTTATCTAATGTGCATAGATAGCTAAAAATATTAATATTTTTAGCTATCTATGCACATTAATCACCATTCCATCTACTATTAGCCTTAATGTTAATCAATTAAGTAATATTTTTTGTGTTAATGTCGTGGCTAATAGAATCACTATTAATTCGAATAAATAAGTGATAATTTTTCTTTTGTCTGACTACCGTTATTTATAAACTTTTTTATACCTTTAAACTTAGATGTAAACACATATATTTCTCTACGACTAATACTAATAAATTTTTAAAAAGAACTGCCTCAATTTATTGATTGAACTAAAATACCAATTGTAATCACTAAAACAATAATTATATCAAACAACTTAATTGTTCTTCTTCTCTTTTAAAGAAAACTCTAAAATAATAAACTAAAAAACTGGGTAATCAATTAATTTTCATAACCCAGTTAATTAAAATAAATCTAAGATTCTCCTAAACTCTACAAAAGATAAACCAAGGTAAAAAGGATAATCCAAACTATGTCCACAAAGTGCCAATAAAGTTCTGCTGCCTCAACCCCAAAATGGGACTTACTAGAGTAATGTCCTTCTTCATTTGAACGCCACAATACTGCTAATATTAACAACAGACCAAAGGTAACATGAAGTCCGTGAAATCCAGTTAAAACGTAGAAACAACTGGCAAATAAATTAGTGGTTAATCCCATCTCTAGATGGAAGTACTCATACATCTGACCGATAAGGAAAACAATACCCATAACGGACGTGATACTAAACCAGAACTTCAACCCAGAAACGTTATTATTCTTAATAGCAGCTTGACCCTTATGCATCACAAAACTACTAGCAACCAAAATTATTGTATTAATCCCAGGTAATAATAATTCTAATTCTGGTGTTCCCTCGGGAGGCCAAACAGGAATTATCGTGCGATAAATAATAAAAGCAGCGAATAGTCCTAAAAAAATAGAACTTTCTGCTATTAGAAAAAGGGCAATCCCAAAAAAGCGATGGTCTGGATGGCCACTGTGAAGGTTAACAGTTATTTGTGGCTGTTCAATTGTTGATCCTTGCATGACTATTGTTTTATGAAATAATAGTGACAGAGTAAATCTAAGACAAAAACAACGAAAAGAATAGCGATCACGCATTATATAGATTAACCGTGATCGCTTTTGTTCATGAGCGGTATCTCAATTGAGAACCAACTTCTGCTAACATGTCGTCGACAGTCTCCTCTTCATTGACAACTTCCGAATCGGTACCGTAGTCGTAGGGACCTGTCCATAATACGGGTTCTTCTTCAAAGTTTTCAATGATGGGAGGAGAGGACGTTTGCCATTCTAGGGTATAGGCACGCCAGGGATTACGAGCAGCTTTTTCGCCTTGATTCAAACTCCAAAGGATATTGATAACAAAAGGAAGACTGGAAACAGCTAGAATGTAAGCCCCAATGGTGCAAATTAAATTGATGGGTTCAAACTGCACGTCATAAAGGGCAATACGACGATTCATCCCCATTAACCCCAATTTGTGCATAGGTAAAAAGGTAATATTCAACCCAATGAACAGAAGAATAAAGTGCAATTTACCCAGAGGTTCATTAATCATCCGCCCCGTCATCTTAGGGAACCAATGATAAAATCCGGCAAACAGTCCCATGGCTGCCCCACCGAAGAGGACATAATGAAAATGCCCAACTACAAAATAGGTATCATGGACGTGTATATTAAAGGGAACAGAAGATAACATAACTCCCGTTAAGCCACCCATGACGAAGGTTGCAATGAACCCAACTCCAAACAACATGGCAGTATTGAGATTCAGTTTTCCACCCCAAAGGGTTGCACTCCAACTAAAGATCTTAATCCCTGTGGGAACAGCGATCAGCATAGTAGCCGCCATAAAGAAGATCCGTAACCATCCTGGTGTTCCACTGGTGAACATATGGTGCGCCCAAACAATTAACCCTAAAAAGCTAATAGCTAAACTAGAGTAGGCGATCGCTCGATAGCCAAAAATCGGTTTGCGAGAGTGGACGGGTAATACTTCAGAAATAACGCCAAAAAAAGGCAGGATCATGATGTACACCGCCGGATGGGAGTAGAACCAGAACATATGCTGGTAAACAATCGGATCTCCTCCTCCTGTAGGGTTAAAGAAAGCAGTTCCGGCAATAAGATCAAAAGAGAGAAGTACTAATGCCGCAGCTAAAACCGGGGTAGAAAGTAAAATTAGGGCTGAGGTCGCTAACATCGACCAGCAAAACAGAGGCATGCTGTGGAGATCCATGTCCGGAATCCGCATTTTGAAGATGGTAGTAACAAAATTAATTGCCCCCAAAATCGAGGAGGTTCCCACCAATAAAACGCTTAAGATCCAAATTTCTTCCCCCCAAACCCCGCTAACTAAACTCAGGGGAGGATAGGAAGTCCAACCAGCCTGGGGAGCTCCATTAGGAACAAAAAAGCTGGCTAGCAAGAGAATACCCCCTGGAGGAGTCAACCAAAACGCCACCGCATTGAGGGTGGGAAAAGCCATATCTTCAGCCCCAATCATTAGGGGAATTAGATAATTAGCAAAAGCGGCCCCAGCCGGAACAATCCACAAGAAGATCATGATGGTTCCGTGGATGGTCATAAATTGGTTATATAAGGCCGGGGTAACGAAATCGGGGTCTGCGGTGGCTAATTCCGTACGAATGACTTCCGCAAAAGCCCCACCGATGAAGTAGAAAGCGAAAGAAGTGACGAGGTATTGGATCCCAATTACCTTATGGTCGGTGCTAAAGGTAAAATAATCTGTCCACTTCCTTTCTTTATGTGCCGTATAGTTTGATGCTACTACTGTTGTCATAGGACACTGAATGATACTTTAAAATGACTTAGAGATGGAATAGCCCAAATCAAGAATGATGATTTATAAGGTATATGGCAATGTGCACTAAGTAAGGTGACGAACAAGAGTTGTTGTACTCAACATGTTCCTTGAGTCTTCTGCATGATCCTTTAGGGATGGGGTATTAGAGCTAAGGTTTCCTTGTCGATACCCATTTTGTGAGCGTAGGGGCGAAGGAACTCTCCCCCAGAGAGATTTTCGGGATTAACTGCTACTGTTTTATCCAAACTCGCTTTTTGAATAGGTTTATTAGTTTCTTCCCATTGAGCATAAGTTTCTTCATCTTCAACGTGGAGAACAGATTTCATCCCACCATGGTAAGCTCCACATAGTTCAGCGCAGATAATGGGATAGTCTCCTTCGCGATTTGAGGTAAATGCTAAAGTCACATTTCGTCCAGGAATCGCATCTTGTTTAAGACGTAGTTGAGGAACCCAAAAGGCGTGTAGAACATCAGTTGCAGCAATAGTTAATTGAACGGGGCGATTTTTGGGAACATGAAGTTCTCCTGAAATGATTCCCGTCTCAGGATAAGTAAAAACCCAAGCATATTGCATTCCTTGAACTTTTACCATGAGGGGAACAATTTCCCCGCTCTCATTAGCAGAGGTTCCAATTCCTAAGGCAACTTGCTTGTGATTACCATCCATCGCAATTTGCTGAGGTGGGGTGTTATTAGAAATTAAGGGGTCAAGTCCCCCCATGTTGTCATAAACCTTGAAACTATAGAGAGCAAGGACGAAAACGATAATGGTAGGAATAGCTGTCCAAAAAATTTCTAAAGGGACATTGCCTTCTATGGGCGGCCCGTCAGTTTGATCGTTGGGACGACGACGAAATTTAATCAGACAAAATACAAGAGTCCCTTCCACTAGTAAAAAGAGGCCTATAGCAATGCTCATCATGAAATTGAAAATACTGTCTACTTGTGTGGCATCGTAAGATGCAGCTACTGGCATAAGTCCATGATTTTGACCGCACCAGAGACTAATTAGAGTGATTACGACACCAACAATAAGAGTGATGATATTACTGGGAATCTTCACGGTTGTTGATAAGAATATACAATTGACTACTTAATATCAACGGTAAAACATTCTTTTCAAAAAAGTGAGTATCTTTATGAGATCTTAAAGCAATCTTTTTTTTTTCTTTAGAATTAGATCGGCTCAGAGTTGTAGTAAGCTATAAATTTGGGTTTAACACTTATCAAATAAGATCATCGAACTTCTTGTGTAAATATTATAAATATAAAGATAAAGGTTGATTAAAAAAAATCAACCTTTAAAAATCTATAAATACTCTGTTCATGAGTTATTGGTGTATATTTTATTTTTTATTTAAATTATGTTTAATCTGATATTTTTACTTATACTGTAAAATGCTTAACTCAGTTAAACAAATTAAATTCTTAAATGGATGTCCATAGTTATCTATTATCAAGTTATAATGAAGATATAAATAGGTTTTTTTTCAAAAAAATAGACTCAACAGCAACTTTTTTTTATTAAGGCTAGAAAGCTGTGGGGTAATTAGTGTCGTCAAAACCTATCACCTATTTTGCCACAAAAAAATAGAAAGTATTAATAATAAATTGACGTTAATCAAAAGAAGAAACTATAGATTTTTAAAAAAAATTTATAGTTTCTTCTTTTGATTAACAGTGGTTTTGTTACCCTATATCATTAGCCGTTATGTAACAGAAACTACATAAAAAGTACTTCTCTTATTTAAGAATAACCATTAACTTTTTCTTGATAAAAGATAAACATAATGCTCAATTATACTGAGAGGGAGGAATTCCTTTCAGAAAAATCAACGCTTCAATTACCTTTCTTGCAATAGGCGCGGCCACTGTTGAGCCATAAGTATCTGCTCCTTGGGGTTCATCTACCACTGTCATAACCACATAGCGAGGATTATCTATCGGTACAATCGCCACAAAACTTGTTATTTTCGCACTAGGTAAATACCCTCCCCTAGGACCCGCTTTTTGGGATGTCCCTGTTTTGCCTCCAATCCGATAGCCTGAAATTTGAGATGCTTTCCCTGACCCATCAGTAACTACAGTTTCCATCATCTCTGCTACTTGCCGACTTACATGGGGTGACATAATCTGGGTAACTTTATGCTTGGGTTTCCAATGCAGATAACCATCAACATCAACTAATCCACGAACTAGATGGGGAGTCACTAATTTTCCTCCATTGGCCAACGCCCCATGTAATTGAACTAACTTGATAGGAGTTAAGGACAGACCTTGTCCAAAAGAGGCTGTAGCTACTTCAATTCCTTTTTTAGTGAAGACTTCTTCACTTTTGAGATAACCACTCACTTCCCCTGGCAAATCAATTCCTGTTTTTTTATTAATTTGTAATTGCTGTAACCGTTGATAGTAATCTTTACGACTTAATCGCCGCATCATATGAACCATAGCTACATTACTAGAAGTTTGTAAAATTTTAGCAATGTTAATCGCTCCATGTCCTATTCTAGTAGCATTGTAGATATTCCAACCATCCACCTGCACCGCTCCAGAATCGTGGATTACCGTATTTGGCTGGATCACTCCTGCTGTGAGGGCTAAAGCAACATTAATTGGTTTAAAAGTCGAGCCTGGTTCATAGAGATCAGTAACTGTCCAATTCTTAAATAGTTCTATTCTAGACTTATAGTATTTATTAGGATCAAAAGTTGGTTCACATACTAAAGATATCAACGAGCCATCAGTGCTATCCATAATAATTACTGCTCCCCGTTTAGCATGAAATTTTTTCAATTGCTGTCGAAGAGCAACCCGTGCTGCTCTCTGTATCCGCATATCTAAGGTTAACTGCACTCGCATATCATTAGATTTCAGCAAATCTTGAGGTAAAAAAGCAGGAACAATCTCTCCTAAGGCAGTACGACGCACGTATAAACTTAGTAAATCTCGTTCCAATAGCTTTTCCTGACTGCGTTCAATTCCTGCTTGGCCATTACGATCACTATCAACATAGCCAATCACCTCAGATACCATCTTTTCTTGAGGATAAAATCGAGTATAAGACTCGTTCAACTCCACCCCATCCAGACGCAATTTTTCAATTCTAGCCGCCTGTCCTTCTGTTAAACCACGAGCAATGGGAATGCCCGTATCACGCTGTTTAAAACGCTCAAATAGTTGTTGCGGGGTTTTATCATCGAGGATAGGACTAAGTTTAGCAGCTACTTCTTCTTTAGTTATTTTAAATTGAATAGGATGGACATAAAGAATATGTGCGAGGCGATCAGTCGCCAAAACATTACCCTGACTGTCAATGATAGATCGTCGCGGAATATAAGGTCTTAAATTAACCGTTTGTTGTAATCGGGCTTTTTTTTGTAATTCTGGTGCTTGAACAATCTGTAATTGATATAGTTTCACCCCTAAGCCAATCATTGCTCCTATCAAGACTCCCCAAACTAATAAAAGTCTCAACTGGGGTAGGGCAGTTCTTTTTTTAGAACTAGAGACTGCCAAAAAACTTCGAGGAATACAGCCATACAAGGCTGATTTTCGAGGTAAACGACTTTTTCTATCTGGATATTTAGATCTAGATGAAAACCGCTTGAAGTTAGATCTACTCATTGAGTTGTGGGAAGTTTGGCATTAGGAAATGAGCAACTTTGATGTTCTCCGTACTTTAAGCTATTACAATAGGAGTTTTCCAACCTCACGGATAGGGTTTTGGTGTTTCAATATATCATCGACTCCCTAAAAAACTAGTCAGTCTGGTTGGCTAGTTTAGCACAAACAATAATGTTTGACTATATTTACAGTAAATAGTGAGTATTGATGATACTCATGATAGTTCAGTAATTATTTACAACGCTTAATTCAATCCATTGAAGTATCAAAATAGCTATTTATGTTAATTAAGTTAATAAGCTATAGGACCTTCAGCCATCCAAGGGTTTCCCTGATTAGAAATCGTGGCATCAGTAACAGATAAAGGGACAACCTTAATATCCGGGAGAAAAATCAAGTCTTTTGGATGAAGTTGCGTTAAACCAGCTTCTGGTTTTTGGGCTTGTTGAGCTAATTGATGTTTTAAGACTTCATTAGCCCCAACTAAATAGCGTTCCTCCTGTTGTAGCTTAGTTAATTTTCTAAATTCTTGACTCCAGAGGGTCGGCATCCGAACTGTCCATCCATAAACACCTAAAGTTAAGGTCACTAGACAAAAAGCAAAAGTAGCAGAAATTTTGTTGATGAGTAAAAGAAATTGTAAATCATAATGTACTTTATCTTTTTTGCTCGATATGTTAGCGATTTTTCGGGAATTAACCGATGAATAAGTCGGTAAAGCTCTCCGTGATTTCTTTAAACGTGAGGATTTAGGAATAGGTTGATAATCACGTGCAGCAATCATAATCTAGTTGATATTTCAATTGGATTAGAAGTGACTTAAGAGAATTTCGATAAATCAATATCGGTAATTAATTCTTATGGAGTCTTGTCTGAAAGACGAGGATAACCTTCTTTATGTTGCATAATGACCAAACTGTTCTGAAATAGAAGACTTATCATATATAGAGTCTATACTAATCCGTTTAATGATTATCTCTGTGATTTTTTATGGTCTATTTCTCAAAAAAAAGTCGGTTTAATTTTGTGCTGCTTACAACAATTTACCTTAACTTCAGATTTTACATCTTACCTGTTCAAGGACAGCTGCAATTATATAATCCCATCCCCTTAGCTTCCAATAATAAAGTTATGGACACTCTTTCTGCTCAAGACATTCCTACCGGAGAAGGGGGATTTGCACGTGATTATTTAGTGGAACTTGAACATGGAGATCAGGTAGCAATTGACCTAATGTCTGAGGAATTTGATAGTGTTGTTTTACTATTAGCAGCTGACGGGTCTACCATTGCGGAAAATGATGACGGACCTGATGGTTCGACTAATTCTCTCTTATTTGCTCGAATTACTGAGAGTGGAAAGTATATCATCAGAATTCGTGCCTTTGGAGAGACAGGAGGTGGAAAATTTACCCTTAAATTAGATCGCCTACGTCCAGTTAAGAACTTACGTAACAAACCAGCAAGTTAAAATACTTAAGATTAAGGCTTCACTCCATTCTACTACTGCACCGTAGGTATCCCCTGTATGTCCACCTAAACGCTGATAAAACTAGAAACCATAATAGCAATAGTACTTCCAAGCACAGCTACCTTAACTCCCAATCACCAACGATGAACGTCGAAGAGAATTAATAATCCACTGAGGGTTAATAAACTTCCTAATCCTAAAAACAGATCTTGGGGTAATTTTATGCTCTGTTTGTGAAATACGCCTTTACCGGTAGGTTTTAGGTAATGATAAAAAGTGATAGCAGCTACCTGTCCCGATCTTCCCCATTCTGCGGCTATCATTAACACCAACCAACGGTAACTGGTTATCTCACTTAAAGCAATGGTTTTTAACCCTAATACAACTACCGCGTCCATTACACCAAAAGTTCCGGCTACACTATCTTGCATAATTTTCAACCGACGAGTAGAATCAGTTGCCCCTAATCCATCAGCTGTATCGATAGCACCGTCTAGGTGTAATCCTCCCGTTAAAACAAGTTAAACAGCAACAATTGAAACACTACGGATGACTATGGGAAATCCCACAAAGTTTAAGCCCATATCTGCTAGTCCTAACCCTCCTCCGAGTAATATTCCTAGTAATGGAGACCATCGAGCTAGTTGTTGAAACAACTGTGTCCATCGGGAAGGAAGGGTAATAAATAATTGTATAAAATGTAATCGTGCCTAAAAATGTTTTCAAATCATATTCAAGATGTTGAACAAGTTTTTTAATCATTTAGATACAGTTGCGCATTAACCGAAATAATTTCTTTAAATGTTAGTAAATTTACTGATTATAAGTGGTTGGGGAACCATAAGTATTTTACCAACTAACCCCTAAAATTTAGGTCAATCTGTAAGTCGCTAAACTTTAAAAAATATAAAATGTTAAAGATAGTTAAAAAAAGAGAGTAATAAATGTCAGGCTGCTCAGAAGTTCAGCTGACATGATTAGGAGAGTTAAAATTATAAAAGTTGACTTGTGCCCAAAATTTTCTTGCAAATTAGAGCGAAAACAGGAATTTTATGTTTAACTTAAAAAAAGTTAAATTAATTGGCAACTTAGTAAAAGTATCAAAAAATTTTAAAAAATAATTTTTAATTGGATTGTTTAAAAAGTACAACTATTATAAAATTTCTCGATAAATAAAAGAAAATCAATCTGGAAAAAGATGTATTTAATAGATATACAATTTATCCGAAAAAAGATTAAAATAATAATTTTAAATGGCTTAAAGTTAATTAAATATTTAAACAAAAGGAAACTAATTTAAACTAGATAATCAAATAATTTGTATTTGTTTATCGCTGTAAATAAAAACAAAAAAAATTATAAAGATTCATTAATCTCATAAACATAAAAAAGCCAAAAACTAAAAAGTTTTATAAAATAAAGTAAATGGAACTCAGAAATACTGTCAGAATAAAGAAATAGATAAAATAATTATTTTTGATGATCACTCAGTGCGTACAAGTGCTTTAGTTAAAGCCCAACTAAGACAATAGACAGAAAAAGGTTATATTGATTATTTCTACTATCTTCCTTATAGTCACCAATAAAAGTTACTATAAGAAAGATAGTAGAAATAAAAACTCATTAAATTGCCGGGAATATACATAAAAATGAATATTATTTAGCTAAATAAATAATGTTCATTTCAAGAGGGTCACTCTAAACAATATTAACTAAATTGATATAAATCAAACTCTAATTACTGAAGTATAAAGATACGAAATAATTCCCTTTTTCAAAGTTTATTTAAAGCTGCTTACTTAGCATAAGTATAAAGTAGATAACAATTTGAAAACAAGACTACCTTGAGTTATCTCTCGTCAAAACTTTAAGAAATAATCATGGGATCTTGGATTAGGATTGTATGGTAAGGAATTACTCTTACTCGTACATCACCGCCCATTAATTATTTACCGTTAGGTTAAATTAATGGTCGTATCTATAGGCAATTTCCCATGAATCATAACCACACCTCACACCCATTACCTGCTCCTTGTATTATTGACGTTGGTGTTATTATCAACAACGAAGATATGCGACGGGTTCTCAATGATTTAGTCCGTGTTCATTATATTCATACCTTTGATAAAGAAGTACAGAGTGAGGGGGAAGGATGGGTTGTCGAAGTTTTTAGCGATCCTCAGCAAGGGACTATCATTGCTAATCACTCTCTCTATCTTAATGTCCAAAGCTTCGACTATTTACAATTACACCGTTCACCTACTCAGAAAACTTACTTTGATCTAATGCAAGATCATCGTTGTCTAAGATTAATTCCCATTACTCACTCTTCTCAAACCTCAGAATTAAATTTCAATCTGGATGTTGATACCCTCGAAGCCATGGTTATTAAAGTTTTGGCTGCTAAATGGGATGTTCAATTGGACAACAAAGATGATGATTATCCTTTTTGAAAAAATTACATCGATTCAACTTGATTGGTTCTAGATTGGTGACTGCAGATTAGAGTGTGTACCCGCCATTGAAGAGAGGATTTAGGATAATCAATTCGATAATGTCCTCCACGACTTTCTGTTCGAAACAAGGCACTTTTTAAGATCAAGTAGGCAATATCCAGTAAATTTAAGGTTTCTGCACAAGTTCGTAGATGAGTGTGTGCTGTAGGAGAGTCAAAAACTATCTGTTGGCCAGGTTCTAAGTTCAGCACATATTGACTACTGTCGATATGCGTTAATTGTTCTCGCCAGTCTTTAACTTGGTCTAAAGCCGTTTGTAATAAACTTTGTTCTCGACAAATTCCTGCACTTTTCCAGAGTAAATTTGGTAAATCTCGATTAATCTTCTTGAGCAATTCTATTTCTGTGGTCCATTCTCCCTTTTTCCTTACAACCGAAACCTTGTATGGACTGATTGTCTGTGGTGAATTCACTTCGATGTTGGATAACTGCGCGGCAAACACCAAGCACTCTAACAGAGAATTACTGGCTAAACGATTTGCTCCATGAACTCCTGTACTAGCAGTTTCTCCAATAGCATAGAGTCCCTTAATAGAAGTCTCATTCTTAAGATTTACGCAAATGCCCCCCATCCAGTAATGGGCAGCTGGAGCCACAGGAATTGGCTCTTTAAACACATCTATCCCCCAATTTCGACATACCTGAATAATATTAGGAAAACGACGGCGAATTCGCTCAGATTCGATGGGACGTAAATCAAGGTAAACATAGTCGTGGGCAGGATTTACTGCCGTTTTTTGTAAGTGACTAAAAATAGCACGACTAACTACATCCCTGGGAGCTAACTCCCCATTTGGATGATAATCAAAAGTAAAGCGTCGCCCTTGGTGATCGATTAAGTGTGCTCCTTCTCCCCGCACTGCTTCACTAATAAGAAAATGAGGAGCATTATGTTTAATTAAAGCTGTTGGATGAAACTGAAAAAACTCTAGGTCCTTGAGGACGGCTCCTCCTCGCCAAGCTAAAGCCACACCATCCCCTGTACTAACAGTAGGATTAGTCGTTTGAGCATAAACTCGACCGCCTCCACCGGTGGCTAAAATTACCGCAGATGAGCGAACCCAATGAATTTGTCTTTGATATAGAACACTGACCCCTAGACATTGTTTTTGCAGAGAATCAAGCCACAATTTTAAAGCAACTGCTTGAGAAATAATTGTAATGTTGGAGCGTTCTAATACCTTCTCTGTGAGAGTACTAATGATTGCCCGTCCTGTAGTATCTGCTGCATGAAGCACACGAGGATGAGAATGGGCAGCTTCTAGAGTCATAGCCAATTGGCTATTTTTTCGGTCAAATGCTACTCCCATTTTCACTAAAGAATCAATCGCGCTAGGGGCTTCATTAACAAGGAATTCCACAGCACTATAATCACACAATTGAACACCCGCTTTGAGGGTATCTTCTAGATGAAATTGTGGAGAATCGTTAGCAGCGATCGCTGCTGCAATTCCTCCCTGCGCCCAATCACTAGCTCCTGTTTTTAAGGTATCTTTGGTGATTAATCCAACTCGATACTTTGGGGGCAAACACAAGGCACCATACAGTCCAGCTGCCCCTGAACCCACTACTAAAATATCAAATTGGGTTGTCAGAAGGTCAGCAGAAACAAGATTAGCTGATGATATCAAAGTAATAAAAAATGGTTGTCTATAAATTTTTTTTATTTTAACTTTTTTATCCTAGCCGCAGTCTTTCATCATTTTGGTTTGTTAATTAAATAACTCAAAAAATCCTCAGTTAAGAGTATTTTTATGAAAAAACTATTATTTTAATTAAATATTGATTAACAGCTTGGTCTAAACGCTCATTTTCTTCTGTTGCTTCAAGGGCAAGAAGAGTTACTAACATATTTGGATGTTTTTCCAGTTTTTACTGAGTCCAGATATTTCTAAAATCTATTTCACCTCTAGAATAAGGAGAGTTAACAATAATATTACTGGCTAGGTCAGGATGGAAATCACTTAATTCCAAAAACTAACGAATATTGCTGTTGTTTAAATTAAACTTTTTAGCATATTTTTTTGAGCATATAGAGTTAACTTTGTATCTATTAGGTTTAAAGTAGGTGTAGCTAATACCTGTTTCACAAATACCTAAACAACTAATTATTACAACTGAGATAGCGATAATACAAACTAAGGTTTTCATTGATTGAATTTCTCTCAATAAACTAAGATAATTTATCTTCTTAAACGATAAGCAAAAAATTCGGTTCGTCAATAAAAACAGATTAAGATGAGTTCGGTTTGTATTATGTTAGAAACAAATCCAATAGCTTCGAATTCTTTTCAGATTAGGGGTGTAGGGGAAAAAGCGGCTAACTAATTAGAAATCTGTAATAATTCAAGAAAAAGTTAAAAGAAGTCTTAAGCTGCTTTTTTCTCTATGATACTGTGGGTTTGTTTATTGTTGTTATCTCAGAGTAGCTTTTAAGACTGCTCAATGCTGCTTCGATTCCGCGATAACTCGATTTTAAATCAGTCTATTTTTTCTATTGTTCATATTTATGGTTATATCTATATTTACTTTCTACCAGTTTATATCTAGAACCAAACATGATCTACATATTATTTGACTAAGACAATTGAAAAAAGTATTGCTCAAAGGAGTTACTTTACAAAATTAATTCAACTCTAATAGCTCATAATATAAAGATACACAATAATTTGCTTTTTTAAATGTTTCTTCAGGGTTACCCACTCATAGGTTTAAGAAAATAAAATGGTTCTCTGAACCGATTATGGCAAAATTATGATAAACAAAAGCTAAAAATGAAGTTTTTGTTTATTAATCTGTTATACATAGTCTATGTAAACCAATAAAACTGCTTAATCATAAGTCAAATATTTCTATATTTCTTATTTCTATCTTTTTTCTGTCCGCCACTGCTGCATAACAACAGTAATGTCTGGCTTTCTTGTCAATAAAATACCTACTTGGGTTTCATTCCAACGTACCATCCAAGAAGGTTGAAATCCCAAAACTACAATACAAAAAGATAAGACAAAAGCAGGAATTCTTTCTGACCACAAAACACGGGGTAATTGAGCTAATTCAGGACTTAAGCGACCAAAAAAGACACGGTTAATCATCAATGAGAAATAAACTGCCGTTAAACCATTTCCAACTAAACATAATAAAGTTTGAATCGGAAAAATAGGAAAGCTCCCGCGAAATACTAAAAACTCTGCGATAAAACCAGCCATCCCTGGAATTCCAATGCTCGCCATTACTCCTAAAATCATTAAACTTCCTGTAATCGGTAAACCCCGTTGAGGGTTGAGCAACCCCTGTAAAAAGTCCACATCACGGCTTCCGGTCTTTTTATAAACTATTCCCACTAACAGAAATAATAGGGCAGAAATTAATCCGTGACTAACCATCTGAAAAGTAGCGGCAGTAACACTTAAGTGAGTGGCAGCCGCCGCAGCTAATAAGATATAGCCCATATGAGCAATAGAAGAATAGGCGACCACTTTCTTCATATCTTTTTGAATAATTGCGCATGATGCCCCATACAGAACATTAATAGCAGCCAATGTAGCTAACCATGGAGCTATAAATACCCAAGCATCGACAAACAATCCTATCCCAAAACGTAATAACCCGTAAGTTCCTAATTTCAATAGTATTCCTGCCAACAACACTGAAATAGGGGTAGAAGCTTCCACGTGGGCATCAGGTAACCAAGTGTGGAAAGGGAAAATGGGTATTTTAATCCCTAAACCAAGCATAAGGGGGGCTAGTAAAATTAACTGAGTTGATAAAGGTAAGGTATGGGTGCGTAATACTTCATAATCAAAGTTAGATAACTCTGAGAGCCATGCTAATCCTAAAAATGAAGTCAAAATTAGAATTCCTGAAACTGTTGTAGAGAGAAGAAATTTCATCGAGGCATAACCCCGCTTTGTTCCTCCCCAAATTCCAATGAGAAAATACAAGGGGATAATTTCTAACTCAAAAAAGAGAAAAAAGAGTAAAATATTTTGGGCAATAAATGCCCCCATTACCCCACTATTAAGAATTAAAATCAAGACATAATAAAACCGTGATCGCTTAATAGTTTGACTACTAGTATAAATCGAGATTAAGGTCAGCAAACTGTTGAGAAAAATCAGAGGAAATGATAGTCCATCAATACCCAAATAATAATTTAACCCAATCTTCGTAATCCAAGGTAAATACTCAGTAAATTGAATATTTGGATTATTAGGGTCAAAATTAAAGCTAAGAATAATATTGATAAGGAGAGGTATACTTGCGATTACTATAGCCAACAATCGACAATGGACTGAATTTAACTTTCCTGGCCAAACAGCGATTAGGATAGCTCCTACTAATGGAATCCAAATCAAGGCGCTGAGTATCATTAATACATCGACTCCTTCCTGCTACTAAAAATTTAAATTAACTTCAATAAATTAAAGATGACCAATAGTTAATCATCATTCCCCACTCTTCACTAATAAAAAAACACACCAATAAACTTACTCCGATTAAAATGGTTAAGATGTAAAATTGTGATTGTCCAGATACATTATATTTTAAAATATTACCACTAAAAATAGTAGCTAAACCCACTAAATTAACTACTCCATCTACTACATGGCGATCAAACCAAACAGTCAAATAAGATATTTTTTCTACTGCTGCTACCACCGTTACTTCATAAACACGGTTGAGGTAAAAGTTATGAGCAAATAAATCTTGAAAAAACCGCAGATACAATTGAGTCGGCCGAGTCCAAGACCTTCGTAGGGGACTAACAATTCCAAGGAGACAACCAATGATTCCTGACCCAATTGAAAGGGGAATTGCCCATTGAACAATGATAATGTCTTTATCGGTAAAAGGTGGTACAGCTGATAACCAAAATGTCCAGCGAATTGGAACAATAGAAGAAATTAGAGTTGTTAAGGTTAACATTACCATCGGAAAAGCTATCGGCCAGGCAACTTCGGGAGTTCGACGGGTTTTAGGCTGAGGATTTCCTAGAAATACTAAACGGAATACACGGGTTAAATTCCAAGAACACAACAAATTTACAAATAGGACAATTGCACATAACCATTTAGGAACATTCCAATCACCATTAAACCACCGTTGTAATGTCCAAAACATTCCTAAAGGTAACAATGCAACTAATCCTGCAGCACCTGTCATAAAACTGATAGTAGTAGCGGGCATCCTTGCCCAAATTCCTCCCATTTCTGTTATATTTTGACTATAGGTCGTTAAAATAACCGCTCCTGCACTCATAAATAATAAAGCTTTAGTGATCGCATGGATAAAAACTAATAATAAAGCAATATCGACTTGACCTAATCCAACAGCAATAAAGACCAATCCCAAATAAGCACTGGTGGAATGGGATAGGGTTCGTTTGATATCAATTTGTGCTAAAGCCATCAACGAAGTTCCTACCGCCGTTACTGACCCTAATATGATTAGTACCGCAGAAGATACGGGGGATAGGGTAAACACGGGTTGTAATTTAATTAACACATAAGCTCCAGCAGAAACTACTACCGAATTTCGCATAATTCCGGCAGGGTTCGGTCCTTCCATCGCTTTATCAAGCCATAGATTAAGCGGAAATTGAGCACATTTACCTGTAGGCCCAGCGATCAACGATATTCCTAATAACGCTGCCGTTAAAGGGGCTAGATTTGAGTTAATTGCCCATTTTTCGAGTTCAGAAAAGGTCAACCCTTCTCCATAACTAGAAAGAGTAACTAATCCCATTAATAAAATAATATCCCCCACACGCTTGGTTAAAAACGCATCTCTGGCCGCAGTCGCTACTAACGGTTGAGCGTACCAGAAACCGACTAAAAGGTATGTAGACAGAGTAAGAATTTCTAAAAGCCCATAACTCAGCAATAAAGAATCACTGAGAGCAATTCCGCCTAAAGCCGCTTCAAATATTCCTATTAATCCGAAAAATCTAGCTAAAGACCAATCTTTTTCCAGATAACCTAGAGCATAAAATTGAGCAAGTAGGCTAATTCCGTTAACTAATCCCAACGCTCCTAAACTAATTGGAGACAGTTCTATGGTCAAGGACAAATCTAAATCAGCTACCTGAAGCCATTGAAATATTAGTTGTTCAGGTTGGTGTCCCCAAATAACATAAAAAGCTAATAAACTGTGAATAAAGGCAATACTTATCATTAATAGACTCAGGTAGGCCGCTGGTCTAGGTCCTGTGTGACGAATGATTCCTAAAGACCAGGGTAGGGTTAACACCGAACCAATTAGACTGTAAATCGGGATTAACCAACTACTGTGTACAATAAAACTGCTCATCTAAAGTAGATTATTTAAGGGTCTTTACTTTTATAGAGCATATCAGTTTTTATACTTAGTTTCTACTTCATATAAATAGGAAGTCCCAATTTTCCGGACAAGTAAAGCCGAATCGATTCCCGTCGACTATGACATATCAATAGCCGGGTTTTTAGAAAGTCTTTTGAGCATTGTTATTGTTTTTAAATTTTCTCTGACTTTTAGTTATCAAATTCATTAAACTGATTGACATGATTGACAAGTATAATAAGTTATCTATACTTTCTTTCAAAAGGTAAATTATAGAGGGTTAGTTAATAGCTTAAATACTGTTTAAATTCAAAAAATACATCCTCATCCAAACTAAATTAGATAGAGATTAAACTAATTATTATTAATTAAACTATTGAATAGTTATTCTGATACTCTATCATTAGATAGCATAAATAAAATATAAAATAGTTTAATTTTCTCCAAAAATAACAAAAGATTAGTATAAGCACATATTTATAAGTTTTGTATTAGTTATTAACTTTTACTAATTATAATTTTCAAAAATATAATAGTAATTTCTATTGTAAAAGGTACCACGTTTGCCTATTCTTTAATATATGTATAGGTTGATATATCAGCTACTCCAGTCGAGTTCCTTTTCTCTGCATCCTTAAGCTAAAAATATGACAGGTTCAGAAAGATAGATCGTAACCGATAGGAAACTGATAGGATAAGTCACTCTCCTATTCCTGTGTCAGGCATCAATGCAATGAGATTATTCCCCGACAGGAAAATAGTTCATAGCTAGATAATTGATTTACTTTGTACCGTTGTTTAGTTTCGCGATCACAAGGAAATCCAGTATGCCAATTGCCGTTGGAATGATTGAAATAAAAGGGTTTCCTACCGTTGTAGAAGCGGCGGATGCTATAATGGACAAAGCTGCCCGTGTCACCGTTATTGTTACGAGGCGATGTATCTGAAGTATAAGTTTCAGTATCCGCAGGAATTGAAAATGCCGGCCGCGTCAATTGTGGACAAGGTTTCTCAACCCATATTATTGCCCGTCTACACGACAACCTAGAATACTTATTATTCATTCCTTATACCAAAGCCGTAGAACAATTGTGCGAAAGTATCAATCTTCCTTTAAGAGGAGTATGAACGACAACTAGTAGTTAATCATAATGTAAATTGCTGAAGTTAAAGATACCGTCGTCAGAACTGTAGTTTAACAAGACTTAAGCTCCTATTAGTACAGTTTATGGATGTTCAAGGTTAATATTAAATAGCAGGAGACATTGTGTATGCAAGGCTTAAGAAATGAGTCTTAGTATCAAGAGAAAGTGCTGCTTCTGCCGAAATATCTAAACCTTTACAGGAAACTAAATTAGAAATAAATAGGTTTTCTACTAATCATAATGACTTGATTTCTTTACCTTCAATATAAACAAAATTGGTGGTTAATCGCCCTATTGACAATGACTCTATTTCTAATAGCAATAATTTTTCTCATCATCTGCAAACGACTAAAGAGAAAGAAACTGATTTTTTAGTGGAAGACATAGAATATATTTTGTTAGAAAAGACAACCACAATTGAAGAGAATACCGAAATTATGAAACAAACTAACCCCAATCCAGCTTCACCAGTAGAGAAACCCAATTCTCCTATTATCGGATAAATTTATATCAACAAGCTTTTATGTACTTTGTTCCCTGAAAGTCAAGCTTTTAATCGTTATCAATAATATAAATTGTTATGAGTATTAATGAGTAATTAGCCACAATATTGGTTTTTTTGCCGGAAGTAATGAGATTAAATAGTAGATAATTATATGATTTATTTTTTTTAGTATGATTGATAATCATCTCTTTTATAAAAAATTTGGTTTTGTTAGTCACTCATTTTCTTTGAATAAACTTCTTATCTCTAAGTTCTTTAACCTGTCTTCTCTGACTAAGTTAGTCTTATAGAGACTTTATTTTTTATTTTTTCACTGTTAAAGGAACAACTTGATGAGCAAGAATCTTTAAATATACTAAATAAATTCTAAATTTTTGAAAAAATGTAGAAAAAAAAATAAAAAGCTGTCACTTAAAATGCATTAATTACCTCAATTATTCTGTCTATACATCGTAATCAAAAAATTATGAATAAGCAATAAATAAAGCACAACTATCTATGATATGATTGGGGCTTGAAGAACGAATAAGCAAAATAACGGTGAGCTAAATACCACTTCTAGCGACTGAATAACTTCTTAAAATATTTTCTCTATTGCGGGTAGGTTCAGACTTAACTTTTATACAGATCAATGAGAAATTAATCATACCATTCATGGAGGAATTATTATATGGTACAAGCCCAATTTAATCAGAGTTTAAGGCTGGTGTTCAGGACTATCATCTGACCTATTACACCCTCGACATATACCCCAAAAAACACTGATCTACTTGCGTGTTTCCGTATGACACCCCAACCTGGAGGTCTTTCTGAAGAAGCAAGTGCGGCAGTTGTGACAGAATCCTCTGGCGGAACCTGGACAACAGTTTGAACAGTTAATTTAACTGACTTAGATCCTTATAAAGGTCGTTGTTATGACATCGAAGCTATTCCTAACAAGGATAATCAATATTTTTACTTTATTGCCTATTCTTTAGATTTATTTGAAGAAGGATATGTTACTAACGTTCATACCTCTCTAGTAGGTAATGTATTTGGATTTAAAGCACTGCGAGCACTACTTTTAGAAGATATTCGGTTTTCTGTTGTCTTAATTAAAACCTTCCAAGGACCTCCTTATGAAATTACGGTTGAACGGGACAAATTAAACAAGTATGATCGTCCTTTATTAAGATGTACTATTAAGCCGAAACTCGGTCTGTCTGCTAACAATTAACTATGGACGCGCTGTTTATGAATGTTTACTCGGTGGCTTAGACTGTACTAAAGATGACAAAAATATTAACTCTCAACCCTTCATGCGCTGGTGTGATCGCTTCCTCTTCGTCCGAGACACACAAAAGCACAAGTGGAAACTAATGAGGTTAAAGGTCATTATCTTAACGTTACTGCTGGTACTTTTGAAGAAATGCTCAAGCGAGCAGAATTTACCAAAGAAATTGGTACTCCCATCATCATGCATGACTTCATAACCGGGATCTCTACAGCAAACACCACCTTGGTGAGGTATTGTCGTGGTAATGGATTATTACTGTAGATTCACCGTACAATGCACGCAGTAATTGATCATCAGAAAAACTATGGTATTGATTTCCACGTTCTAGCTAAGTGTTTACTTCTATATGCCGATGATAACCTTCATTCTGGAACCGTTGTTGGCAAATTAGAAGGGAAACTAGGCATAATCACTATGGGTTTTGTTGACCTGATGTGTGAAGACTATATTAAAGAAGACCGTACTTGTGGTATATTCTTCACCTAAGACTATGCATCTATACCTGGAATCATGCCTGTTGCTTCTGGTGGTATCCATGTATGGCATATACCCGCCTTAGTAGAAATTTTTGGAGATAATTCTTGTTTTCAGTTTGGTGGTGGTACTTTAGGATATTCTTGGGGCAATGCACCCAGTGTAATCGCTGACCGTGTAGCTCTCGAAGCTTCTATTCAAGCCCGTGATGAAAGCTGGTTTGTGTCTGGTGAAGCCGAAAACCAAGTTATCCATAAAGCTTGTAAGTGGAGTCCTCAATTAGCTACCGCTTGCAAATTATGGAAAAAAGTCAAGTTCGAATTTGAGGTAATGGACACACTCTAATTTAGAGATAGTTTTTAATTTCTTCAAAATTAAAAGTATTTATGTAAAAATACTCACAACTGATAATCATATCCTGATTTGGATAAGGAGTAATCTATGAAATATAAATAGCCAAAGAAACGGTTTAATTTTGACAAAAATACCTAACTCACTAAACAGTTTGTCCTATTCATTATCAATCAGTTATCCGAAACTAAACCAACTCAGGTTCTTTAGCTGACTCAATATAAGTCATCCCATAATATAAAAAAGGGAGAAGTATATTTAGAGGAGTTAATAGCTCAAAATAAAGAATTAGTATTGCCGATTATGTCAATACTATGGCATCTGCTAAAAATGGCACTGGAATTTTTACCAAAGATGGTAATGGATGGAATTAGTCAGGCAAATATGAAACACCATCGTCAGTTATGAACACAACTGATTCAGTTCCAAGCAGTAATTGATAACCATAATCCAGAAATCTCTGAGTTTGAAGATAGATGACTCAAATAATCCTTAAAATAGTTAATTGAACAAAATAGATAAACCATGAAAACTTTACCTAAAGAGCGTCGTTACGAAACCTTTTTTTACCTACCTCCATTAACTGATCAACAAATTACCAAGCAAATTGAGAATATGTTAGATCAAGGGTTTATTGCTGGAGTTGAGTTTGAATAAAATCCTGATCCTAGAACCTATTTATGGACAATGTGGAAGTTGTCTTTGTTTAGCTTTATTTAGTGCTTCTTACGCCGAGGAAGTGTGAGCAGAAGTCCGTAAATGTAGTTCTGAGTATCCCAATTCCTATATTCTTATGATTGCTTTTGACAATATCAAATAATGTTAAATCATAAGCCTTATTGTTCATAAGCCCAACACTCATGGATATTAATTTTTTGAAACTAACTTGAAATACCTTTTCAGTTGATGTCTCAGAGCCTACCTACTTAAATAGTAAATTTGTTCTAAATTTTTATCTTTTGTGTAAGAAGAGTAGCCGTTAGAAACAATTGTATTTTAATCAAAACTAATAACTCAACAAGTCTAAAAAAAGAAAAAAATTGTGATCTTATTGTTTAAATAAATACTAACACAATTGTTTGTTAATTAACTTTAAGTGAGACTAACTAATGTACTGGATAATTAAAAAAACAATTACTTTTCTATCGGTTTACTATGCTTATATGATGGAGTATCGTGCTGAAATATTTTTTTGGATTTTGTCAGGATCATTGCCTATTATTTTGATGGGAGTTTGGATAGAAGCAGCTACGCAAAATGAGTTAAGACTAAGTCCAGTTGAATTTGCTCGTTATTTTTTTTGCATTTTTCAAATAAGACAATTTACTAATGTTTGGGTGGTTTGGGATTTTGAGAAGGAAGTTTTGGAGGGTAGACTATCTTTTAAATTGTTGCATCCCCTTGATCCAGGTTGGCATCATGTAGCAAGACATATTGCAGAAAAAATTGCCCGACTGCCTTCAGTTATCTTTTTCACCATTTTATTTTTTTTGTTATATCCTCAAGCTTTTTGGATACCTGATTTCTTTCATTTTCTGTTAAGCTTTGTAGTCATAATTGCTGCATTTTTCCTAAATTTTTTAATTCAATATACTTTCGCTATGTTCACTTTTTGGACAGAAAGAGCCAGTGCTATTCAACAGTTTTGGAATTTAGCTTATGTTTTTCTTTCAGGAATGACAGCTCCTTTAGATATATTCCCTGATGGAGTTCGTGAGATAGTTATGTGGACTCCTATTGCCTATACTGCTTATTTCCCAGCAGCCTTATTAATGGCATTACCTGTGAATATTATTAATGGTTTATTGATTATGATGGGATGGTGTATTATCTTTTTTGTTGTTAATCGTTGGTTATGGCGACAGGGAACAAAACAATATTCCGGAATGGGAGGCTGATTGAAGATATTGCTAAATTATAGGTTCAATTACATACCATAAATTTAGCATAATCTACCTATTTTAGATTTTTTTACCTAAATTTACTCTAACAATTTAAGTTTGATCATCAGTAGATAAGATATTTTTCTATGTTTTAAGAGATTGAATATCTCCTGCAAATTTTAATATTCTCGAAGTAGAAAAAATATTGAGGATCTAAGACAAATGTGGAACAAAAATGAAGTCATACGTTTTCCTCAAATTAAAAATTTATCTCCTTCATTAATTTTGTCTGATTTGTTTTGCTTCAAAAAGCAACAAACAAATATAACTCATCGTCAAAACACTCAAAAATTTAAGCATAATATAATAACTATTATTATTGAAAACAGTAGCTCAGAAAACCTCTTTTTCAAAGAAAGTAAATCTTGGAATGGACAGACAGGAACTTATCAAATACCACAGCATATAAATCCTGGAGAGTTAGTTACCTTTGATGTCAGAAAAGATTCCCTTGGAAAAAATAAAGGAGTTGTAATCTACCAAATAATGGATCACTATCGCCAAGATTATTTACTGATAATAGGCTGGTCATATCTTAATAGTGTTAAGCTGATAAATCACGCTTTTATTAAACTTATGTTAATAAAAGATTACCAACAAACAAATTTTAAAAAAATTCAAAATTGGATTGATAATAGTAAAAGTCAATCTTGTTCAATTGTTAATAGATATTCAGCTTGCGCTAAAGCGATCACAAAAGGAAGTCTTCCCCTATGGGTTAATTGTCTTCATTGAATTCTATGTTAAGATATTTTTTAAAACGTTTTTTATTATTATAGCTAACTGAATCTAATTATCTTCTCAAACTATTTAAATATCTTCTCAAACTTCTCATAGTAACTGTTGAGTGTTTTTATGATTAGCTTTTTTTAAAATTTGTATCAAGTTGACAAATATCACTATTTTTTGATTAAAAGGAACGAAGTTTTTAGTTTAAACACTACAATTAATCCCTATTCAAAGCCAAGTAGCAAAATATTTAAACTTGTTAAACAAAAAATTATATTCTTTTCACTTAAATGAGTTTCTGCTTGACGGATAATCACATTAATATCAACACAAAACTCATAAGTATACTCTCTCGTACAAACCTGATTTTATTAGTAAATGTTAGCAATGATGCTCGTTCTATAGTCTCACTAAATTTGTAATACTGGATAACAGTATCATCACCATAATCAACACCGTCGTGATATTTATAACCTCCTAAAATATTTAACAATTCTCAATATATACAAATTTGATCACTACGTGTCCTAATCAATATAGTTAGTAAGCATTAATTATTCCTTCCCTAATCCTAATTCCAGTTTGAGTAACTGAATTGATTTATCTCCAATGTAATTTTCAGAACAAATGACATGAGGGGGACGAATGATGTCATCTCTAATAGCTCGAATAGCTTGTTTAACAATAGGATAACTAGCGGGATCACTAATAATTGTTTGGGCTGAACGAACTAATCCCCTAAGTTTAACATGGTCGCTTGCCTGAGCTGAAATTAATAATAAATCATCTCCCCGCAAGCTATGAATAAGGATTTCTGCTACAGTTAATATCCCTGGACTGAGACTAACAATCCCTAAACGGGTGTCTAAAGGCAAATCCTTAATAATAGTTAGTTCTTGACTGTAATCATAAATATTTAGAGGGATAACCCGGATGGCAAACGGAGACGCAATAGATTCGGCATCAGCAAAAAAATAGCTACTTGTAACTACGGTTCCTGATTTAGTTTCAATTAGAACCTGAGCTAATTCTTCGAGAGGAACTAATTGTACGGGAATCGCTAAAGCTTTTTCTAGTTCTTGTAATATCAACTCCCCTGCTCCTAAATCTTTAGTAGGAACTGTGACCAATACCTGCGCACTACAACGTAAACGCCAATCAAGAGCTGCTAGAAATAATTCCTTAACCTGAGAAATTGTTAATCCTTGCCACAACAACTCATCAAGGCTTTTTTGAACTAACTGACTAGCTTCAGGATATTGATCAAATACAGGAAAAGCAGGGAGTGTTCCCCCTTCATTTCCTTGAACCTTAACGTAGATACCTGAGCCAGCAATAGATTCTACTAGACTAGCTTCCTCCAATTGTTGATAGACTTTACTAATTGTGTTGCGATGAAGTCCTGTGATAGTAGCTAATTGTCGCGTACTGGGTAAGCGATGGCCCGGAGGGTATTGACGAGAAGCAATAGAAAAGCGAATTTGGTCAAATAACTGCTTAGAAGAGGGTATATCACTATCAGACTGTATTTGAAATTGAAGCATGTCAACCAAGTCGAGGTAAAAGTCAACAAGACAGCAAGACTTTAGATGTTATTTTATCGTGAACAGTTCCGCGGAAATATTATTAACGGAATATAAAGGCTAACATTACATATATATATGTATATATGTATATATATTTAGAATTATATTAGAATCTTAGAAAATAAAAATGAGTTTGGATACTATCAAATATGGACTGGAAACCTGCTTACCTCGAAGATAAAATTGGTGTTCACTTCAAAAATAGTGATCTTCTTTTTGAGTCTCTGATTCATCCGTCTTATGCTCAACAAATCAACCGATCTGAAAATAACAATGAGCGGCTAGAATATTTAGGGGAAAAAATTCTGGAGTTTATTATTACAAATTATCTCTATCAAAACTGTTCTTATCTAGCAGTAAGCAAACTAATTACTTTGCGTAATAAATTAGAAGAAAAAGAAAAGTTAACTGACCTTTGGTTTAAATTAGGGTTAGGAGAAGGCTTCCCTTTTTTGGCTATAAAAGATGAACGATATCACCTCCGTATTAAGCCGAATAATCCTTTTGAAAAAGCTCTCAAAGCATTAGTAGGAGCCATACATCTTGACAGAGGTTTGTCTCAGACCTATAATTGGGTTCAAAAACAGTTAATCGCTCCATTATTAGCCCGTCACTTAAAAAACATTAAACACAGATTAGAGCCCAAGAAACAACTTCAATTTTTAGGAGATGCTCTATTTAAGGCAATAGTTGCTGACTATTTGTATCGACTTTTTCCTTATGTTAATCCTTGTTTTTTAAGTAAAATTACCAAAAAGTTAGTCATTAAGGAACAACAAAATAACTACATTAATCAACTGACTCCAGAAGATTGGACAATCATTGATACTGAAAACGAAAACATAGATAAAAAATCATTTACTAGCTTGTTAGCTGCTATCTATCTTCACTTTGATCAGCAAAACAGTAAAATAAGCTTTCGAGAAACAGGTAATTGGTGGTTTAATAGATGTATTGATGAAGACGAAATTTGGCGTGAATTAATTATTTTACTCATCAAGGATGGGGTCACTCAAAAATGGATTATTCGTCAGGTAATGGGATATGAAAGTAAATATTATGACAAAGGTCGTGAACGTTTTCATGAACTAATTAAATCTTCAAAAATCGATAATGGAATAATAATAGATGATCACTACTAATAGAATAACTAAAAAATTTGATATTTATATTGCTGGAAATCAAGTCGAGTTCTAAATATGAATAAAAAACTCATTTGTTATAAATTTGGGGTAAAGACGACTCTAACTTGAATGTTATCTATAGAAAAATAGCTCACTACAAGAGTGATTTATATTGACGGCGATCACTTATTAGACATAATAATAGTAACTTCCGTTAAAAAAATGATATATTTTGCTAAAAATTTATTTTTTTCGGATAACTCAAATATTTGTAACTATTTGGACTATTTTATTAAACTTTAATTTTTTTATAACTTTGCTATATTACAAATATTTATCTTAGCTTTTAAATTATTGTTGATTGCTGTGTCAAGTACTTATTGCTAGATTTAAACATTGAGCAATATATAGTCATAAAAATAACTATAATTACTGTCATTAGTAGATTAGTTTAAATTTAGTTTAAGGAGATATAATTTTTTTGATAATTGCAGTTTTATTAAATTTATATATTATTTTTACTTACTTAATATTAGCAATCATCATTGTTGTATTTTTTAAAAAATCGGGACTTATTTTAGGTGTAAAGACAATTCAAACATCTATATTAGTTGTTGATATATATTTTATATATATCAACAACTAATTGGTTTATTTTTTCTAATTTTTCTTATATCTTGAGCAAAATTAGCTATTTAATCTAAAGTTATTTTTCGATAAAAGTTAACATTTAATGACTCTTAAAATTAATTAAGTATGTCAAAAAAAAATAAAAGGATTTAAGATAAAAATAATTTTGTAAATCAAAAATATAATTGTGGACGGTTCATAAGGTATAAAATATATAAATATGATACTATTTTTAACCAAGAATGTATTAAATTTATAGGTATAAAGTAGGTTAAGCCATATGAATTATTTCAAAAATCAGAAAATTTAGTTTATACCTATCTTTATAGATAATTTTATCTGTATATACTTTAGATTTTTTTTTATTCTTTATACTAGGATATAAGTGACATTACTTGAATTTTTGAAAAAATATATTTCATTATGACTGAAATATATTTACAGATTACCTAGAAAATTATATCCCCAGAAGAAAACTAATTTTAATTTAGTCATTTAAGTTGTGTTTTCTTGGTTAATTTGAGTAAATAAATTCTAATCTATAGGATTTTTTATTATCGCTTTTTTTAGAGTTATAAGTATTGCTATTTGTGTAAAATTTATCGCAAAAACATAATTATTAATAATAATTTTCAAGAGCAACTTATAGTATTGCTACAATTATAAAATATTAGTTTGACAAAGTTAAAATCATAATTTAAATAATTAAAATTAAAGTAAAAATATGACAAAGCTGACAATTATACGAAACAGTAACTACTAACAACAAAGATAGTTTGACTTTTTACCTAAAATTGAGATGAAATTTTTAAGGCAAATAGTAATAAACTATCAGTCAAATAACAAAAATTAAACCATTTTTTTAAAAAATTTTTTAGTCTTAAATATATTATAAGTTATTTGTAATTATTTTAATGCAAAAACACTGACTCAATTAAATATTGTTAATAATTTTTACCAACCTTTAGTTTATGATGTTGATTATGAGTAATTAAATGAAGTCTTTATTGATAACATTTTATAAAAAGTTATTTAGTTATAGGCTCCAATCTCTAAATAATTCATTAATTAAATTTCATGTAAATTCAGACATAGACTTACAATCATCTATTTGGCCTAAAATAAACTAAAAAATTAATTAGCATAGAGTTTCTGCTTTCCTTTCTTTTTATAACTTGTCGTCAAGCTAAAGTTTTACTAGGATAATAAAAACAAATCTACTACAATTAGTATAATAAAAATCAGATAGACTTTTATTGTCCTAATTTAGGATTCCTAATAACAAATAAACTATATTATAAATAATTTTTAATTAGTGTTTTTAAGACGTTAATATTAATGACTATATGTACCGAATTTAGCCGGAATAAAAAGACAAGGATGAAAAGCACAGATTAATATGTAATTTTTTCCTTGTCTCAACAGCTACAACTGGTCAGGCTTTATGTTCATTTTTAATGACACTTAAAGGATATGAACTGGTTGTTAATATTTTTTTTGTCTACTTAAATATGTTTTTAAACCATTTAACTAGATTTTTAAACCATTTAACTAGGGGATAAGTAGATTCCGGTTCTGAAGTTGAAGTATGTTCGTCAGTTAGCTGCGCCGAAGTATTTTTAGGAGGTTCGATGGGAACCAGTTCTGATTTTCTTTGAACTGTTACCAAAAACTGCCTTAACTTCTCTTCATTAGATACAGAAGCTTCTCTAGCTTGTTTAGCCTTTTGAGAAAAATTCACTTCCCCAATATAAGTTAGCCAGTTTTCTAAGTCTCCTCGGTTTAAGTAATTAATTCCCTCCTGGGGATAATCTTCACAGATTTTAATTAAATCTTCCACATTATTAGCCTGCCGACCATTACTAAATTTAAAGGGTTCTGTCATTGTTTTTTCCTAATCTACAAGGGAATGATAAATCTCACTGCTAATCTTAACGATTTTCCTGAAAATTAGTCATGGTAACATTTAGAAAAAACTCACAATTTCATCATTAAGTATTTAACTTAGGTTTAGAAAAAATAACAAGTCCATTATTAGATTATCTGTTTGTCCTCATAAATTAAGTTTTTTTATTCTGTGGTACGTTACTTTAAACTCAAAACTCAACCAACCTCCGTATTAATTTGTCAATACAAAAGATTATGATTATCACACATAAATATAATATTTACTATTTCACCATATTACGGGGTGGTTTTCTAATGGAGTAAAAATATGCAGCGATATGATGTCTCTAGAAATAGATCTATAAAAAAACAGGAAGAGAATCTTACTGTTTAACAAACATCGAGGAACTATTATTGCCCAATCATCCCCATTTTTAATGGGGATGAAATAAACCAATTCAGTCTCCATGACTAATGTTCTTCTCCAACTGAAATTTAACATTAGTTAATAGACATCACTGATTAATGTGTATCACATCGTTAATTATTTAGGTAACTAACTTAGGTAAAATGTATGCAGTTTAGGATACCATTGATAATCAGATTATGTTTTTAATCAAATGCTTCTTCGTTCATCTGATGTTTGGGAATATCGACATCGCTTAGTTAGTAATATTTCTCAACCATTGATTGTTAGATTCCATTAATTCCCCTTGTTATTAAAACAAACAGTAATCGTATCAAATAAATTATCCTCAATATAATTGATAATTCAGTAGAATACTCCGGGTGTAACGACCTTATTAGTCTTAAACTCTATCAGTATCAGGTCCAAAAAACCGCAAAGTTACAAGCATACGACTACGGTAAGGAAGTTCCTCTATCAGATTAAGCTCGAATTTATGAGCGATTTTATCTGAGCGATAAAGTTAGAAGTAACACTTCTAGAAGAACTAGAATTAAACTCTCCACTATTAGAACTTTGGTTGAAGGAATATGAGAAAATATTTAAGTAATTTCCAGAGTCAGTAGAAAAAAAATTTTTTACTGTTACTTTGTTTATCTTGTAGCAACCAAAATTGTGATTAGTTAGTTTAATAATATTTCTAACTAGGTAGACTTAAATAAGTATAAGAGAAAAAAATATTTATAAAAAGCAAGTATTAGATACCAGTCTGCCTAAAGATTTAACTAACATAATCAGAATACTAAACACTATCAAAGTTAACTCAAAACCAAATTATTTTCCTAGGGACAAGAACAAAAGCATAAGATTTATGTTTAAATATAGTAGAAATTCATGGAAAATACCTACTAGTAAAACTATTAAATAATACACATAAAAAGAAAATATATAGATATATAAAGCTGAAAAGTATTATTTTTTTATAATGAAATGACCAAGAATTTTGAGATATCTCATTTAAAATATTAGTGAAAACTAGAGTATTTGTACTATTATAGAAATAATATATAAACAGTTATCTTACTTAATGGTTAAGAATTATTTAATATTAAATATTTATCTGGATATAGTCAAAGTTTTCTTCATAAAATTGCTCAATAAATTAAATTGTTTTCCTTTACTTCCATAGACTATTTGAAGTAGATATGGGTCAGAGTTATAAACTATATTTATTAAATTTAGTTGGGTCAACAGCATTGTTTTCTACAACCCGAATTGATTCTTTAATTCCCAGAAGCTTGGTATTCTAATTCTAGAAGAAAGCGAGATATTATACTTTTGTCTGCAGCAAAAAATTACGCGCTCGGTAGTTACACGCCTCATCTAAAGTTATCTGATCTTGTTCTTGAAGATTCAGTAATGCTGTAGACTTGAGGTTCTAACTCCATTAATCAATAATCTATAACAATTGATTTGCAATTACTTTTCTCAAGCTTGCTGTCTACTTTATTGGTGCCGGACCGGGTGATCCAAACTTATTAACTCTCAAAGCACATAAAATTATTACTCAAGCTGATGTTATCTTCTACGCAGACTCCCTAATCACTAAACAAATTTTACAAGATGTGCGTCCTGATCCTCAATTAATCTCTACAGGTAGCAAAACTCTAGAGGAAATCATGACCTTGACTCAACAACAGCTAAAGAATAATTATGCCGTCGTTCGTCTGTATTCTGGGGATGTAACTATTTATAGTGCCATTCATGAACAAATACGGACTTGAGCAGAAAAAACATTCCTTTCAAATTAATCCTTGGAATTAGTGCCTTTCAAGCAGTAGCCGCTAAGTTAGGGACAGAATTAACTATCCCTGATCTAGTACAGACTATCATCTTAACCCGTATTAGTGGTTGTGTCTCAGCCGTTCCTGAAGCTGAAGAATTAGCCAGTTTATGCTTATATTTGTCTGCTCGTCACATCGAAACAGCCCAAGAAAACTAGACCATTATCCCTCTAATACCCCCATAGCAGTGTGTTTTCCTATTGGGTGTGGATGGACAGACGAGAAAATTTGCTTGGTTCCTCTAGAAAAAATGGCACAAGTTACGCGGGAAGAAAAGTGAATCCGAACTACCCTTTGTCTAATTAGTCCAGCATTAAACCCTAGTGTTTCAAGTCGATATCGTCTTTATCATCCTCAACATTCACACTTATTTAGTCCACAAATATAGAGAAAAATAGTATTAAAATGAAGGGTGCAACAAAAATCTTTATAATCGTTGATAGCAAAGATTACCATGCAGGGTTTACTCAAACGCATCTGGCAGTGGATTCAACAATTCTTTGGACAGCTTTTTGAAAAACGATCATCCAATATCAGTATTGATAGCAACTCGCAAGAGTCCAATCGTCCTCTGACAGATACGGATTACGAGTTTTTGTTTAGCCAGTTATTAGAAGGTATTGCTCACGGCTGGCACGAAGGGCGGGTTCTAAAATATTTTGAAGATTTGGGAAGACGAGGAAAATCAAAATCCTGGGTGGCTTGGTTAGAACGCTTTGGGGACAAAGCTATAGCATCTTCAGCCCCTAATCTACAATTAGCCGCCAGGATGATGCGTTTAGGAGAGTTGGGCCAATCTTTTCGAGAAACCGAAATGATTGGCAAAAAGTCTTATGAGATTGGACGAAAAATCTATGGACAAGAAGCAGAAAGTGGAATTTGGGAATACGAAGGCCCTGATATCGATGAGCAAATTATCTCAAAAGATGCTTCCCAGGACAATAGTTCTTATTTCCGAACTGACTTCCCTGAGGAAGTCACTCGAACCTTAACTATAGAAGAATTGCGTGAGCGTTTACAGCAAGATCCAACCTTAGCCAAACAACTCGCTCCTCAACTGGGAATGGAATCGAATAATCCTGAACAACTAATTGAGACCTTACTTGAGCGGTTTCAAAACGAAGCCGCTAAGCCTAAACAAATTAACTCTCCTCAAACAGAACAAGAATGGTTTAATCAAGGATTGCAACAAGCTAATCAAGGGGATTTAGAAGGGGCCATCGCTAGTTGGGATAAAGCTTTAGAAATTAATCCTTTCCTCTCTCAAGGATGGCATAATCGCGGCAGCGCTTTGAGCAATTTAGGCCGATTACATGAGGCAATCAACAGTTTTGATCGGGCAATTGTTCTCAATGCTGACGATCTTGAAGCTTGGAATTCTAAAGGAAATGCTCTATACAGACTAGAACAATGGGAAAAAGCAATCACCTGTTGGGATAAAGGTTTAAAATTACAGCCAAACTACTATCAAGGTTGGTACAATCGTGGTAGTGCCTTGGATAAATTAGGCAAAATAAAAGAGGCGATCACTAGTTACCGTAAAGCATTAGAAATTGAACCCAGTTTTAGGCTAGCTCAATCTAGGCTTAATGAATTATCTGAGGAGAGTTAATAGTTGATATTTAAATCTATGAATGTTTGTCAGAACAGGTTATGATGACTTAGGTTGAACCTTTCAACAGTTTAGTTTACCTTCATGACTTTCCAATTACGCGTTTATGTTCCTGATCATCCTTTGATTAAACATTGGTTAGGGGTCGCTCGTGATGCTAATACTCCGAACATCCTTTTTAAAACAGCAATGACAGAGCTAGGACGTTGGTTAACCTACGAAGCGACTCGCCACTGGTTGCCAACCTTGGAAACTACCATAAAAACTCCCATTGCTGACTCTCAAGCTACCTTGATTAATCCTCAAGTCACCATCGCCGTTGTTCCCCTTTTACGGGCAGGATTAGCCTTATTAGATGGAGCGCAAACTCTTCTGCCCTTAGCTTCAATCTATCATCTAGGGTTAGTTCACAATGAAGAAATCCTAGACGTTAGTTGTTATCTCAATAAATTGCCTCAACAATTTCACCCCGAAACCAGAATCGTCGTCTTAGAACCCATTTTAGCTACTGGGCGATCAATCACCGTTGCGATGGATAAAATAACTGAAAGGGGAGCAAATCCAGAATTGATGCGGATTATCTCCGTAGTAGCAGCTCCACCTGCGTTGCAAAAACTAAGTAAAAAATACCCTAATTTAAATATTTATACTGCCTTTATTGACAAAGGAATAAATGACAAGGGATATATTGTGCCAGGGTTGGGAAATGCGGGTGATCGTGCTTTTGGAACCTAAAATAATTAAAAATTTATTTGACCCAGTTTTTTCGGAGATTGAACATCATCAGAGTTATAAATTATGAATCAACGAGATGGATTTACCGGTGGATTTTTGGCAGGAACAATTGTCGGTGGTATAGTTGGTGGCATCATTGGAGCGCTAGTAGGATCACGTCTGGAAAAAAATCCTAAAGAAGATAATTCTTCTTTACTCAAATCAGCAAAAGATGAAAAACTAGACACTGAGGCTAATATTGAAATGGCACGTCGTCGCCTAGAAAATAAGATAGCTCAACTTAATTTAGCTATTGATGATGTCCGAGAGCAATTTGGACAAGTTGAACAACAAACCTTTGAATCAGAAACATTGACTAAAGAAAGCTAATAATTGATTAAATTGAGCTTTTTTAGAATTCAAGATTGACGATTTGCATCTTCTCTAAAATTCCTCCACTGAACCTGATGGAAATTACCTGGCAGTTTGCTGTATCTTACAAAGATATCTTAGTATTATAAGTTTGAAGAAACTGCTAGAATCGCTATTAACTGTCCCTAAAAGCGTAATGATTTTTGTCCAAAAATAGTCTTTGGACTCTATGATGCTTTTTATAATGTTCCTGAATATCCTAAACTTAGGGCAATGTTGTTGACTGGGACATACCCTTATACCGATGGAAAATATGCATTTTGTTTAGGGGGGGATCAAAGTATTAGGGGACAGGCGAAATATATAGATAATATTGGGATTCTCCATTTGAATATTTTTGAGCTGCAAAGTTTAATTCATTCTGTGCCTAAAGTAGTTATTGTTTTGATGGCTAGTTATGTCATTAGTGGGGTTATATTTCACATCTCATTTGTGCTCTAAACTAAGACGGCTGATAATACTTTCTTGATTAAACTCGATCTAAAGTCAGACGTGCTGACAAAAGGGTTTGTAGCAAGTTATTTAGCCCACATTGTGGTGTAGCAACAAGCTAGTAAGTTGAGCATTATACTGTCAATATATTGCTTAACAAGCTTTATAAATGAGGTTAGTTAGTTATGTAGTAAAAGTTGATCAGCTCGAAGAAGAAGGTATGATTTAGGCTGCCAAAAGCAGCTTTTAGTTCTGATTGCTACGGCCAAACTAAGTTATAAGAATTAGCAGTGAACACTATTGTATGAAAGAAAAGGGAGCCGAATAAAAATAAACTTTTAGAAAAACCTTTCCTCTAATTTTTAAAAATATTCTTGGTCTCCTTAAGTTTAGATCAGTGTAGTCAAAAAACAATTTTAAAAACCTAAACTATTTTAGTTTATGGGTTTTAATACAAATAAAAATATCATATAAATAATATCAACTATAAGTGTATAGGAATATTTGATTAAAGAGATAAGCTTACTGATTATTGTATCCTAGAAAATTTAGCAAAATATATTTTGATTATTATTCAAGATCAACAATTTTAATCTTTTTATAATTTTAATCTTTTCAGATTTATAAAAAATAGTTATGAGTTTTGGAATTTAATACACTAAATCAAAAAAAATTTTAGTTAAATAGTATTAATTTTAAGTCAAGTTTCGATCCTCTACATAAAAATACTATGTCTAATTTTTAACAAACTTTTATGTATAAGTTAACGAAAAATTTGTATAATAAACAGCATGTTATCTATAAATATAAATGAGAGAATATTTTAATATTCTGACTTATTTTTTTTCTAGATTTTACTAAATTTTAGTATAATTATTATTTAATAAACTTAACTTTACTCCCTATGAAATATTTTTTGACTAAATTACCTTCTAAAGTGATTAATTTACTGATTACTGTTATTGTTTTAACCGCAGTTATTCTTTATTTATATTTTATTAAATTTCAAGGGAATATCACAGGATTTTTTCGTATTGGTTCAATATTAGAACTTTCTCCTTTTCTTAATCCTGAAACTACTAAAATTTATCAAGGAGAAATTGGCTATGATGGACAGCAATTTCTTAGTTTAGCCCTCGATCCTTTTTTACAAAATTCTGAAACTATCAACACTCTTGACCATCCAATTTATCGCTACCGTAGAATTTTATATCCTTTGATTAGCTATCTCTTTAGTTTTGGTAATCGGACTTTAATTCCTTATATAATGGTTGCCATTAATTGCCTATCAATTATAGGTATCGTCTGGATTATTAGCTTGTATTTTCAATCGAATCAAGAGCAAAAATGGCAACCATTATTAACGTTATGTATTCCTGGTGTTTGGATAGTTCTTTCTTTAGGAACTGCTGATTTAGTCAGTAGCTTATTATTAATAGTTTCATTCCATTGTTATCGATATAACAAACCAATTTTGACAGCTTTTACTATTTCTTTGGCTTGTTTGACTAGAGAAACTTTACTATTAATATGGCTAGCTATTTTGTTTACTAGTATCATTCAACAGAAAAAAGAACAAAGTAAACAATTATTATGGGCTTGGATACCTCCGTTTTTATGGACAATTTATATTAGTGCTTTGAACTTATCAGGTACGGTTAGAGTAAAAGCCAACTTTGGTTATCCTTTTATGGGTATTTACAACAAATTTATTTCTCTATTCATGGGAGAATTTAAAGGAGAAAATTTATTTGAAGCTTATTTATTTATTCTAATTTTTATTATTTTTATAACTATATTTGCAATTAGTGCATTTCATCGTAAAGATAATCAATTAATTCAATTTAGCGCCCTTCTATACGGTGCTATGTTTGTGATGAGTAGCATGACAATACTGAGCTATTATTTAGATTATTCACGCGTTTTTATAGATATTTATTTTTTCTTGTTGTTGAGTATTAATACTAATAAAGTTCCTATTAAATCAATTTTATTTTTAGCTTTAGGATTAGGAAGTTTTGCTTTTTTAGCTTTACATTTTTAACTCTAAATTTATTTACGACAATCTACTTTGGCTTTTTTATTTAATTTATGATAGTAGTTATTAAATATTTAGTAGTCGTTCTGGACAATAAAAACCTTTAAAAATAAGAACTCTAAATTTTAAAAATTAATATCGATCATTGATAAATCTTTATCATTTTTTTATTAAATTTACTTTTTAATATATAAATTTATTTATTTTTTTTCTGTCAATAAATTAAATATACTAATTTTTCAGGATAGTTTTCTAGATTTTAATTATGTACCCTTTAATAATTTAACTTTTTATAAAAAATAAGTTATTTTTTACATTTACTTACATCTATAAAATTGATGATGTAATAATCATAATTATTTATAAATAATAGTTTATATGACTAATAAAGCCTTTGTAAGGCAACTTTAATTATACTGAATATATAATGCTAATTAACTAGTAAAATGCTAAATTAACAATTTTCTATGTTATTGATTAATACGATCAATTAATAACATAGAAAATACTGTTTTTATTTTTCTATTTAAAAATTTTTATTTGATTATATAATTGAGTATTAACTTATTTAATTATAGAAACATATTTGCCCCTACTGCCGTCAATAATATTAATTTACTCAAAATATTTTTTTGTATTTTTTAAAGCTCTATACAATTTTTATTTGAAATCTTATTTATAAAGCTTCTAGTATTTTATTTTTCTTTTTAAAATACTTAATTGCTATATTTTTATACTCACTATCTTATTTTTAAAATACGGCAATTTTATTAATTGCTGACTGTCTTGAATTTAAAATATTCAATTTTTTATCTGTAATTCGTGGACTAAATCTTTGAGTATTGTCTCTATTTATTACTCACTCTATTATTTTTTTAAACATTTTTACTTTTACTAGTATAAGGACTCTTTAATAATTTTTATCTAAAATATTTTAGTATATGTTCTTTTTTAGAAAAAATTTACTTTAATGTTTATTCGTTTCCAGATTAACTACGTTTCATTGGAATACAAGCTATCTTTAGATAGACAGCTCTCTCTGCCTAAGGTAAATTTTTACATAGTTAATTTATTATTTTGGGAGAAAGTTTTTTGTTAGTTAATCCACAATGAATACAAGTTACTGTTTGGTCTATTTTATCAGCCAATAACACTATTTCTATCTGACTTGAGATCTAAATTAATTTATAAGCATAATTTCTAGGTTAATAAATAGGATTTAAGAATAGGTTTTCAAAAATTATGTCGTCAAGTGACTAACCTCTAATTCTTCTGTTTATATTTTTTTAGAGCAACTCCTTTCCTCGATATTTTCTTTAACTGCTTTAGCTAAATTATATTTATATCTCAATATTTTTACGGCAATTTTATTAATTTTTATTTGCTGTAATTATTTTTCTATTATATTCAGTTTTGTACTATAAATTAGTAGATAAATATGAATATAATTCTTTGACTTTTTATTGGTTCAGTTTAGTTTTAAATAAATTGCTTTTAGACACTAAGTTATTATCAATAATATAATTATATTAATAATTAATGTAATTATTAATATACAAAGCTATTAAAGATAATCTATAGTATTCTTTGAATTATTTTTTTTTATTCCACCTTTCAGGAAGTTTAAAATTATTATATCTCTTAAATAATTTATCTGATAATTATTTTTTTTTATTTTTCTATGGGTTTATATATTTTGAAATTTATTTGACTTTTTATATTATTGTATTTAAACACAATACTTTTATGTTCATTCTAGTAATAGAGATAATTTTTTTGTAGTGATCCAGTTTTTATAGTTATTACCATTTTAATTCTGTTGGCTAAATTTTTAAAAAAGCTGACATCTAGAGTACTCTTTTTTCACTACTCTAGATGTCAGCTTTTTTAAATTCACCTATTTAATAAAACGAACTAAAGATTTTAGTCAAGAGAGTTTGAGCTATTATAGAAATATTGTCGAGAAAAGCGTGTTCCTTACATAGGAACTTGACAATGACTAAACAAATGGGTTTATCTTTCCCCAGAAAAGTGAGACTGAGGTTATTCATCAAGATATTGTGTCCTTCATAGGAATTGTCTTGAGTGGTTCTTTGTGAGACTTCTAAAATTATCGGAAAATTTAATATTTATTGATAGAGAATTTTTCTGGCTAAACAACAGTCTTGGACTATTTGGTCTTTAAGTTTATCAAGGGAAATAAATTGTTGTTCAGGACGTAAAAATTCCTCCAATTCGACTGTTAAAGATTGTTGGTATAAGTCCCCTGACCAATCTAAGATATGAACTTCTACCATAGGAGTTTTTCCTGCAACAGTGGGGCGAAAACCAAAATTCATCAAGCCTTTTAGCGTTTCTTTTCGGTTTATTTTCACTCGAACTGCATATACCCCCTGTCGAGGTAACAACTTATCTGGGGGAAGTCTAAGATTAGCTGTTGGAAAGCCAATAGTCCTTCCTAATTGCTGTCCTTTAATCACTGTTCCTATTAAAGAATAAGAATAGCCTAACATCTGTTTTGCTTGTGTTACCTTTCCTTCTGCAAGACATCGACGAATTAAAGAACTACTAATGCGCTGTTTTAGACCTGAATAAGTTTTTAAGGAAGTAATATGAACTGGTATTCCAAAAGAAGCGGCAATTTCACTTAAATCTTTAGCTGTTCCCATTCGTTTATGTCCAAAGCGAAAATCTTCCCCGACACTTATTTGTTGAACTCGGAGACGTTTTACTAATATCTGTGCTACAAATTCCTGGGGACTTAAGGCAGCTAATTCTCGGTCAAAGGTTAATCTAACTAATTGTTGTATTTCTAGATATTTTAGCAGTTTTATTTTTTCGGATAAAGGAGTAAGAAGTTGTCGAGTTTGTCCCGTAAAAAATTCTTGAGGGTGTGGGGTAAAGGTAACAACAGTAGAGTAAGATGAGATTGTTTCAATTGAGGAAAGACAAATGGGTTGTAAAACGTTTCTGTGTCCTAAGTGGAGACCATCAAAATTGCCAAGAGCAATCACAGTTGGTGTTAAGATATTGGCGGTTGATGAAGTTACCCATACACTTGATTGAGTATACATTGTTGCTGAAATTTAAGCTAGAGAAGAACGCTAAAAACACGCCGACAAGGAGCGCAGTTTATATCGCTTTCTCAATAGTCTATCCCAGTTTCACTGATTAGCTCTTACCCAAGTTATGAATAATTTAGAGGGTTTTTATAACTCTTTTTTAATAAAGTGAATTTCAAGAAGTGTAAAATACAAAAGTAGTCAAAAAAGAGTGCTCTAGATGTCAGCTTTTTTAAAAATTTAGCCAACAGAATTAAAATGGTAATAATTATAAAACCTGGATCACTACAAAAAAATTATCTCTACTACTAGAATGAACATAAAAGTATTGTGTTTAAACACAATAATATAAAAAGTCAAATAAATTTCAAAATATATAAACCCATAGAAAAATAAAAAAAAATAATTATCAGATAAATTATTTAAGAGATATAATAATTTTAAACTCCCTAAAAGGTGGAATAAAAAAAAATAATTCAAAGAATACTATAGATTATATTGGAATTGGTTTCGTAAAAAAGAAAATAAATTAATATATGTTTAACAAAAAATATAATTTGGCTAAAGCAATTAAACAAGACCTTGATAAAAAACTAATAAAAAAATATTAATTAAAACAACATATACTTAACCCTAGCTATTTAGATATAGACATATAAAATATTTTTTTCACGTTTATTTAGAGTCAAATACCTATTATCCCACTATCTAATTATTTAGATTCGTCTTCAAAGAAAAACAATTGTAAAGAAATTGATAAGATCAGTTATGGTTAATCTGTTGTGGCTTAAAATAAATAATGTTTAAGACTGCCTGGTCATCTATTGTTTCTCGATTTAACCTGCTTTCTCTCGTCATTATACTGGCAATCTCTTTTTGGTCTATTAGTATTGGTTGGGGAATTACCCACATTTTACATACATTCACCGAAAATGAACCTATGGCGATTGCTGCATCCCCTAATGATGGTGTTTCTGCACGATATCAAGCAGGACGGGAGTTTTATATAAAAACCTGTTCAGCTTGTCATATTGCGTTACCTCCAGAGGTTTTACCTAGTGAAACTTGGAAGAAATTATTAGAAAATCCGAACAAACATTATGGGACTTCAGTTCCCAATTTGATTCGTCTGGGACAACTATTGATGTGGGATTATCTGCAAACATCTTCCCGTACTCTACCCGCTAAGGACGAACCAATTCCTTTTTATGTGGAGCAATCACGTTATTTTAGGATCCTTCATCCTCGGGTTAAGTTTAAGGAAACTGTTACTCATAGAAGTTGTATTATTTGTCATCGAGGAGTAGAAAATTTTGATTTTCGGACGTTAACCCCAGAATGGGAGAACTCGCCTTAGACAGCAATATCTTTCAGTTTTATCAATGCCCCAAACATAACATCTAATACAATATTTTCTGTAACATGATTATCAAAAAGTTTTTCAGTATATCAGGAAATATTTAATAAAACGTTTGCCAAATAATAACCAGTTCAAATAACCTGAGTCCTACGAGATTAAAAAATACTGTTGTTATTCTCTATACTTAAGTTATATAAAACGAGGTTGATAATTATCTAACATGATAAGCAGTTGCAATAGAATAAAAAGACGATGCTGTTCACATCTTTAATATAAATTATCTATAGTACAAAACACTTTATTAGGATTGATACAAAATTTTATATCTATGACACCAGACTTCAATCAATGCTATTTCTAGCAGAAAGCTAATGCTTCCCTTTCTCTCCTTCTTTAAAGGAGAGAAAGGGAAGCATTAGAAACTTTAAGGTTTATTATTGATAATAATTAATAGACTAAAAGTCTTTATAGGAATAGCTTAAATACTCTCAATATTATAAATATTCATAAGCATTAGCAGCCGCACTATTGCCTGTATTCCCTTGTTGAGTAAATCTCTTCAATAATTTAGCATGTCTAGAAAGATATAATTCTAGCTATACTAATTTATAGCTATTTAAAAACTTATTAGTGAACACCTCAGCTATGTGATTATAATGGGTTTCTTTTAAAAAGATTTATTATCTAAAAAAAAATTATTTCGTCGATTGTTATCTCTAAATAATAATATAGATTCGATAAATAGCTTACTTACTAATAATTTTTAGTTATATGAATCCACGCTTATTGTCTTGACTGTATATAGATTATCTCAAATAGTCAACTCAACAAATCTGAAACATTTATTGAAAATTTATAGTATACATTTGAATAAGTAGGTGAGATTGAATTAGAAGAGTAAGAACTATCAAAGTTTACTTAAGCCCGTAAATTCTCGCTAGAATAAAAATGAGAACATAAATATTATGTTTAAATGCAAGGAGACGGAGAGTTAAAGAGAATCTAGATTAGGTAAATTCGTAAAAAAGTACTATTTTAATAAAGTTTATAAATAAATTTTTCAGAAAAGAGAATAATTATGGGATTCTATGAGAAGTAGAAAATAAAGAACTAAGTAATTTCATAGAGTTTAAAAAGAAACCCGACTAAATATAAGAGAAACATTCAAAATTAAGGGGTAGCTTTAAAAAGTTAGGCTTGGATTTTTTAGATAAAAAGTAAGATTAAGACTAAAATATCCTGTAACAATAAAGGAATAGATAGGATGCTTATTTCTAATAATTACTTAGTGTATATAACTAATTTAGTTAAAGTTATATTTAAATGACAAAAAGAAAAAGGATTATATATATTTTTTTACGAATTCATATTTATAATTAAACATGATAGAAGGAGAATGACATCAAATAAAAGTTCGTAAAACTACCAGAAGTATCTTTAAAGATGAATATAATTTAGCAAAAGTAATCAAACAAAGTCTTTCTCAAAGAACTTTTTATAAAAAATAATATCAAAATATATAGATATAAAATAATTTGCTCTTTTAACGTTTATTCGGAGCTACACACTTATTTTAGTTACTACCACATTTTTATCAACTAACAGCAGAAGGTTGACTTTTAGCAATGGGTAAAGTAAACCAGACTTGACATCCTTTGCCTGGGGTACTATGAACGCCAATTTTTCCTCCGTGAGCTTCAATAATTTGACGACATTGATAAGAACCTAATCCAATTCCTGTCCTACGTCTATCGTGTAAACTACGAAGGTATAATCCAAACATTTGATTACATTGTTTCTCTTCCATTCCTACTCCATTATCTGTTAAGCAACAATTGATCATTCCATTATTAAATACTGCTTTTAAGACTAAATTAATTCCAGGAGTATTATGTTTAAGAGCATTACTGAAAAGGTTCTCAAATACTTGGTTTAGTTGATCAGAATCAGCAAAGACAAAGGGTAAATTATCAGAAATTTCTAAGGTTAGAGTAGCTTTGTTTTGAATCAAGCAAGATTGCCAACTTTGAGTTAATTTTACAACAATCTTTTTGAGAGAAATTGCTTCCAAATTCATATTTATATTTAAAGAAAATTCTTCGGAAAAATGGTCCTTGGATAGGGCATTAATCAAAGTCAATTGACGATCACTACTTTTAATCATCCGATCAAGAATACCATGGGAAATACTAAGATTTTCCCCCTTACGGTTTTGGAGATTTTTCAATAACATCAACATGCCCATAATCGAAGTTCGTAAATCGTGGGAAACTGCTTGCAAAAAAACTGCCTTCATATCATATAACTGCTGCACTTCTTGAATTTTATCTTGTAATTGTTGAGTATGTTCTTGTATTTTTTTTTCTAAATTACTATTAAGTTTTTGTACTTTCTGATATAGTTTTGCTTGTCCCATCGCAATCATCATTTGATCAGCCAACTGTTCTAATAGTCGAACCTCTTCTTTTTGCCAGTAACGTCTTTGAGAACATTGATGAGCTACTAATAACCCTAAGGGTTGACCATCTACATGAAGAGGAACTACTAAAGCAGCTTTAATATCGTAACGTTGGGTATATTGTGCCATAGCTTCTGATAGATTAACAGAGTCGATGTCAGAAACTATGAAAGTTTGACCTCGGGCAAACAGAGATTGAATATCTGTCAGTAAATCATCCTTTGCACTTCCTCCTAAAATACTCGAATAGCGAGGTATTACTGACTCAGCAACTACATCAAGTCGTCCGTCATTGTACAGAGTCGCAATAAATACCCGATCAGCATGGATTAATCCACAAATTTCAGCAACAGTTGTCTTAAAAATCTGTTCCATATCCAAAGACTGCCGAATTCGCAAAGCGACCTCCGCCAGCAGGTGGTCCCGTTCGACAGCGTTTCGTAATTGTTTTTCAACTTGTTGGCGTTCTGTGACAGCTACTGATAAAAGTAATGCTGTGGCACTGACAATGATAATAAAAATCTGTAGTGATAAAACCGCCTGGGACAGGTTAGAAGTTTGAATAACAAACGGACCAATTCCTTCAATAGTCCCCGCAATCGCTAAAATAGCCACAAAAATATTGGACAACACCGCTCCCCAAGTCTGAAAACGAAGAGCAGCCCAAACCACCACCGGAAAGGGTAAATACTCTAAATATTGAGCAGTAGTTAATCCCCCCCCTTCTAGAATAGAAGAACTACCTTGACAAATAAATACTAGCCAACTTAAAACAAATAAAAGTCCGCTACAAATAAACAATTCAAGAAGACGGAATTGTTTTCGGCGGAGTAAAAGTTGATTTCCATGAAATTTAAGGCGTAATAATAAGGGAGCTGTCACCAAAATCCCACTACAATCTCCTAACCACAATAACCACCAACGCTGACTAAGATTAGCCGACGAAAGGTTCCCAACAACCAACTGAATCAAGGTATCAATTGAGGCATTTAGTAAAGGAGAAATAATCGCCCCTAGAAGAATTAATTCCGTTACATCTTGAATCCTTGAGAGTTTGGAAGAAAATTTTCCGCATCGTAGCAATCTAATGGCAACAACCCCTGACAAAGTACTACCGAGAGCAGAACTCAGAGCTACCCCAAAATTTTCCCCGAAGAAAACCATTAAGATAGCATCTCCTAGAAAAATACCGAACCATACCCCCTCTCCGTAAACCAACAGTGCAGTTATCGCAATTCCTGCTGGAAGCCATAGAGGAGAAGCTTCTGCTGCTATTCCCATCCATCGTAAACATAACCACCCCCCACTACAGTAAGCGATCGCCACTAAAGCGAGTTTTACTAAATTTGAGCGAAAAGCAATCTGGGATAAAGTCATAGGGACTTAATTTTCCTTGTTAAAACAGCTTAATCTGTCTATAATCCAAGCTATCTAAATGGTGCTCAACTTAATCTTCTTTTTACTTCCTCCACCTGGGTGAACTCCCAGTAAAACCAAGAAAATAGGGAAAAGCACTCCAAAGTATTTTCTGAATTTTTTTAGTATAATTTATATCTTGATTTACAGAGCAAGTTACGTGAATTTGCTATAAATGTTGGATGAATCTAAAATGCGAATTTTAATTGTAGAAGATGATCCCCTAATGCAATTGGGACTAGAACAGGCTCTAAGTGAATATCCTGATTTTGAGATTATTGGGCAGGCTGATGATGGTTATGTCGGAGTTCAAAAAGCTTTAGATCTACAGCCTGATTTAGTAGTTATGGACATTGGACTGCCTCGCTTGGATGGAATTGCTGCGACAAAACAGATTAAGGAGAAATCACCGCAAATCCACGTAGTAATTCTTACGTCTCATACACTACAAACTGAAGTTATTGCCGCTTTATCGAGTGGAGCTGATGCCTATTGTATTAAAGGGGCGAGTTTAGAACGATTATTAGCTGCTATTGAAGCAGCTAAGGATGGTGCAACTTATTTAGATCCCCAAATTGCTCGATTAGTGTTAAATAATTTAAAAACACCCGCCCCAGAATTGAACCAAAATATTGCTTTACTTTCTGAGAGAGAACTAGAAGTTTTAAAGTTAATTGTTGAAGGAAAAAGCAATAATGAAATTGCTGAAGACCTCTATTTAAGTGCTAATACAATTAAAACCCATGTACGGGGAATTATGAATAAATTAGCAGTTGATGATCGAGTCCAGGCTGCTGTTGTTGCTTTGCGTTCTGGATTAGTCTAAAATCACTTTTAAAACTTTTATAATTTGTTATTCTGACAATTTTTGCTAACAAGAGTAAGGTACTATAACTTAACTTAAATCTTAAGTTAAGAACAAAATAAAGATTACTTTAAAAGAGTTTTTTGATACTTAGACCTATTTAATGCTCAAGCCTACAAAGAAATATTTACCTCTCCTCGAAGTAGTCAGATAACACCAAAATACTACTATGCTATATTTGAAGATATTCTCTGTTTTTAGCTATCTCTTCCGTCTTTATTCCCAATTATGCTTTTTATAGCTTATTTACTGTTTAATATTTGCAAGTTATTTTCTGGTTATTTTTTATTTCTTAATATATGTCACTTGCTATACTACTACTGAGTAACACTGTTTCCTAATAATCGAGCCATCTTTATTGAAGTTTGAGCATTACTTTACTGAGCATCGCCTCTTAAATTTTACTTTTTTAATCACAAATCTAAAGTTTTTGAATAAACTCGAAATATTATAAGCCTAAATATTTTTATAATACAATCACTTTTTGGCATAAGTCATAACTAATAGTGCTAACTTAATCATTCAATTACGTCTTTTTTGAAAAGAAAACTTACCTAGTATTTTTGTGTTGTTTTACTTCACTACAAGCTCCAAAAAATAGACAAACAAAACAGTGCCAAATTTATCTTAAGCCTACTTTTTTACAAGACACCTTGACACTGCTCTATTTCAGTTTCTATTGTATTCTAACGCCCTCTATGATGGCCGATTGTCTTACGATCTGATTTTTTACCTGAGTTATTACGACGGGGTTTAGAATTATCTTTGCGATTATTCCCCTGAATAATTGGTTTAGATATTCCTGCTTCGGGGACTTCCCAGTCAGTTCTCATCCACTTGGGGCAGTCTTGATCATAAACCATCTGTAAAGCCGCAGCAGCTATAGCCTGGGGATCATATTCGTCGCTAAGTTCTCGCACAATAGGTAAAAATGAAGCCATCCGCTCCCCTGCCAAGGAATCTTGAATCTGCCTTTGGAGTTTTTCTAGTCGCTTAGCTTCCACTTGAGAGCGGTTAGGAATACTACACAATTCTATTTTTTGTCGAATTCGCCGTTCAATCTGACGTATCATGCGACGGTCAATTGGTTCAACTAAGGATATTGCTGTCCCTTTTTTCCCTGCTCGGCCAGTTCGTCCAATCCGATGAATATAAGTTTCTGCATTATCCGGCAAATCGTAATTAATAACGTGGCTTAAATTCTCAACATCTAACCCTCTTGCCGCAATGTCCGTAGCCACAACGATCCTAACTTTACCCTCTCGAAATCTATGGACCAATCGTTCTCGTTGGGACTGACTTAGATTACCATGGTATTCGTCAACACTTTGCCCGGCTTCTTGTAACTTGCTGGTAAGTTCAGAAGCTGTCTGTTTAGTCCGAACAAAAACAATGGCTGTGTCAGGGATTTCAATTTCTAAAATTGGTTGTAACGCCTTGAGTTTTGACCAACCGCGAGGAACACCATAAAGATGTTGCTCAATTTTATCAGGTGCGGCTTGAGGCTGGTCTATAGTCACTGTAACAGGAGATTTGAGGAACTGGTTAACTAATTCTCGGATTTCACGAGGCATAGTTGCTGAGAAACAAGCAGTGTTGCGTTGGTCGGGGGTTTGCCTTAGAATTTTTTTTACATCGTCGATAAAGCCCATACTGAGCATTTCATCTGCTTCATCGAGAACAGCCCATTTTAAATTATTTAAAACCAGCTTTTTGCGATCTAATAGGTCAATAACCCTTCCCGGAGTTCCAACAACAATTTGTACACCTCGTTGTAAACTCCGAATTTGCTTTTCAATCGATTGACCTCCATAAACAGTCAAAATATACAATTGGCGTTCAGTAGAAAAGTCCTTAAGAGCAAGAGCAACCTGTTGGGCAAGTTCACGGGTTGGGGTTAGAACAAGTGCCTGTATGTTGGAATTGTTTGTATCAATCTGCTCCATAATGGGCAAGGAATAAGCTGCTGTCTTCCCTGTTCCTGTCTGGGATTGTCCCAGAATGTCATGTCCCTCCAAAATTAAAGGAATTGCTTTACATTGAATCTCTGTTGGAGTCGTAAAACCTAGGGTTTCTAATTTATGAACACGGTTCTCAGAGAGTCCTAAGCTATGAAAGGAAATGGTCATAAGAAATGTTAGTTAGTAACTTAACTGCAAGATTAATTTAATACAAAGTGCTTAGCAAGCTTTTTCTTAAGTAAGAAAAACTTATGGTGTGTTTTCGATCAAGAATCTATTTCTAGAACATCGTGTTGTTGCACAACTTTTCCATATAGGTCGTAAGTATCAGCATAGGTGATTTTGACAGACACAATTTCGTTTAAGGGAGCTTCTCCTTGAATATAAACAAGTCCATCGACTTCTGGAGCAAACCGCGAGGAACGTCCTATTTTCTCCTGAGTTTGAGGATTCTCTTGTTCAATTAAGACGTCAACAGTTTTTCCAACACAATCTTGATTTTTTTTGAGAGAAATTGGCTGTTGCACCTGCATCAAGATTTCTCGTCTTTGTTGGGCTATTCCTGACGGAACCTGATGGGGCATTTGATAAGCAGGAGTGTTTTCTTCTGGAGAGAAGGCAAATACTCCAACGTGATCAAATTCATGACATTCGACAAAATTAACTAAATGGTTAAAATATTCATCTGTTTCGCCTGGAAAGCCCACAATAAAAGTTGTTCTCAATACGGCTCCAGGAATGAATCTCTTGAGACGTTCAATAATGCCATCATTGACATGTTCTTGCCAAGGACGATTCATTGCTTTCAAGATAGCCTGGTGGGAATGTTGAAAAGGTACATCGAAATAGGGTAGGACGTTTTGGGTGTCTCCAATTGCGTTAATTATTTTGTTAGTGAGTCCTGTGGGGTAGGTATAATAGATACGAATCCAGGGAATGTCCACTGTCCCCAAAGCCCTTAATAATTGGTCTAGTCTGGGTTCTCCATACAAATCCAATCCATAATTTGTGGTAATTTGGGAAATCAATATTAATTCTTTTACTCTTTGCTCGGCTAATTGTTGTGCTTCGGCCACAATCGACTCAATAGAACGTGACCGCTGACTTCCTCTCAAGTGAGGAATAATACAAAATGCGCAACGGTAATCACATCCCTCTGCTATTCGCAAGTAGGCCACCCCTTCAGTGGTTGTACGGTAACGAGGAACTGTTTCATCCGCGATAAAAATAGGATTAACCGAGACTTCTTTAACTTTTTTCCCTGTTTCCACCTGTTGGATAACATCAACAATTTTTTGATAGTCTCCCGTTCCTATTATGGCGACGGCTTCAGGAATTTCATCAAGAAGTTCTACCTGAAAATGTTGTGCCATACAGCCAGAGATAATAATTTTTTTCTTGGCTTCGGCTAATTCTACCAATGTACGAACTGACTCTTGGCGAGCTTCTTGTATAAAACTACAAGTATTAACAATCACATAGTCTGCTAATTCTTCACTACTATCTATTTGATAGCCTGCCTGCCCCAGCAAGCCCAACATATGTTCAGAGTCAATACGGTTCTTTTCGCAGCCTAGGTGAGAAATCGCAATAGTTGGCTTACTGCCCATGAATTACTGTTCGGTTACATCCCATTGTTGTACACTTGGGCTATAAACCACGCTAATCTTTTTGTGTAGCCTGATGGCTATAGTCTAGAGTTCAGGTGTGGATTCGCCCCCATTCATCTATTAATTTAGAATAACAGATTCTATCCAATAAAGCTATCCAATAAAGAAAGTAGCTTGGAGAAAATTTTGAGAGGCTCTTGGATCCTATTTCTTCAAATGTTTCACCAATAGACATAATTGGGTTCTATTACATGATTTTTATTCATATTCAAAGATAATTTTGATTTTGAGGAACAAATGAAAATGACATCGAAGCCCAAAGATATCCCAACTTAAAATATTCACGTATACGTGAATATTTTAAGTTGGGATATTTGAAATAACATTAGCTCTCGAAAGTTGAACTAATTTTATTAATGGCTCCTGTTAATTGTCTGATATTTGTGGAAATTCTATGACTGTAATTATAAGGATATTTAGTCGTTAAGCTGGATGCGCAATAATGACTACTTGATACTTCCCCTGATGTAATTTCAGTCCAGGAATTAACAGTCTTTAAGTAAACATAGGTTTTTGATGGGTTTAAATAATCTCGATTTAGCGGTTGATCAATACCAGTAACCTCTAAAGGAGAACAGTGGGTTTTATGTCCTTATTATTAGGACAATTAATTAATATATTCCATTGAGAGGCTTTCATTCTTTTGGATGTCAAGGAAAATATATTGCTGTTAATTTACCTCAAAATATCTTCTATCTGTATAGCATAATTAAAACTTTTGTTGTATTTATATATTCCTATTCCATTAATTATTTTTGCTTTTTTTTCTTTGAAAAATTAATCTAGAATAAGCTTATATACTTTACTTACACTATACGGATATGCAGTGAAATTAATATTAATAGTCAATAAATTACTGTAATCAACCTTAATAGACGTTTGTTTAAAACAATGTATTTTTCATAAAGCCAATTCCTACAATAATTTATGTTTACAATAGTTTTTAAAAACTATTTTTTTTAGGCTAAATATTTAATATTAAATATTTAGCCTAAATATTATCGTTATATATCCATTTTGATAAGTAATAAATAACATATCAAAAATTAAATAAAAAAAGTATTCCTATATTAATTTTTAGATGTATATTACTTAGTCTAGTTTCTTCAAAGGGTTAAAGATTTTACTCAATACTTTCATCCATCCATCTTCTAATAAAGTATAAAGGACTGGAACTATAATTAAACTTAATAAAGACGAAGTAATTAATCCTCCAATAATAGCCACAGCCATAGGTTGTCTTAATTCTGAACCTGCTCCTAGTCCCAACGCAATAGGCAACATTCCTAAAATTGTAGAGGTGGTTGTCATGATAATTGGTCTGAGGCGTACTTCTCCTGTCTCCAAAATAGCCTGATGACGATTTATTCCTTGTTGTCTTAATTGGCTAATATAGTCCATTAATAAGACAGCATTTTTATCTAATAATCCTAATAAGAAAATCAACCCAATTAAAGAAATCATTCCAAAATCATTTTGGGTAATTAATAGGGCCAACATTGCGCCAATAAGGGTTAATGGTAAGGAGAGAACCACAACTAATGGTTCTAGCCATCGTCCAAACGAAATATACAAAACGGCTATCATACAGACAACTGCTAAGATTAAGGCAATGGCAAATTCACTAAAAATCTGGCGAACTTGTGCCGATGCTCCTTGAATATCAAAACTAATATCATAAGGCAAGTTTGACTGAGTAATAGAAATAACTTGATTAGTAATATCTCCTAATCCTACTTTTTCTGTTAAATTAGCTGTTATGTAAATAACTCGTTGTCTTTGAAAATGTTCAATTACAAGAGTTTGTTCATCTTCACTAGACATTCTTACATCAACTAATCCAGGAACTTCTTTGATTTTAAGTTTTAATTTATCTGCTGTTTGTCGCAGAGATTTGAAGTCATTTCCTAATAAAGCAACTTTTAAAGTACTGTCATCACCTGTTTCTACAAATAAAATATCTTCAATACTAGTGGTTACTCCTCGCAACTTAGGTAAAGTATTTCTAATACGTTCTTGAACTTCACTAGTACTAAATTGGCGATCACTGTTTAATTTTACATATATTTTTCCCTTCAAGGGATCACCGTGTATTCCAGCAATAGTATAAGCAGATTTAACATTAAAATCATCTAAAATTAACTGCTCAAACTTTCTTCCTACACGACTATTAATCCGTAATAAAAATTGTTCTGGTGATTGAGCTAAATCAGAAATCCATGAAGAAGTAGTATTATTAGAATTGATACGTAATCGTTGAGGAATTTTTGGGACTGGCAAAGTATAAAGAATGTTGAATTCTCCCCGGTCTAATTTAGGGACAAATCCTCTAGGAATTAATGGAATTAAAGAAAGCCCTAAAATCAAACTTATTAGGGCAATAGCCATTACAGTTTTGCGATTTAACAAAGACCAATTTAGTAAATTAAGATAAGGACGAACTAAGAAAAAAACTCTCTTTTTTTTAGGTTTTCCTGTCCTAGGTTTCATCCAATAAATAGCTAAAACAGGAGATAAAGTTCGAGCAACCATTAAAGAAATAAAAACTGCAGCAGAAACCGTTAGCCCAAAAGGTTTAAAAAAGTGCTCAAGATTACCCCCGATAAAAGCAATAGGAATAAAAACAGCTGCGATAGTAATAGTTGAAGCTGTTACTGTCAGTCCAATTTCATCAGTTCCTTTAATGGCTGCTTTCTTAGGATTTTCTCCACGGTCAATATGACGAGTAATATTTTCTACATCCACAATGGCATCGTCAACAATAATGCCAACAACTAATGCCAATGCTAGTAACGTAAGGGTTTCGAGATTAAACCCTGCGATCATCATCACAATAGCAGTTCCTAATAAGGAAATAGGAATGGTTAAGGCAGTAATTAAAGTTGCCTGAAAATTTCGTAGAAATGGAAAGATAACTAATATAGCTAAAACAATTGCTCCAATTAACCCCTGAATGGTTGATTGAGTGGCTTCCTCTATGTAATCAGCTTGAGTTTCTGCCAAAATTAGCTGTACATCAGGCAAAGTGTTTTGTAACTCATCTATTGCTTTTTTTGTGAGACTTACTACATTAAGGGTATTAGCATCAGCCTGCTTTACTATTCGTACCGACAAGACATCTTTTCTATTAAAGCGTACCAGTGTTGGGGGATTTGTCTCATCAGATTTAGTGTTCTTGACTTCCCTAAAATTGCCATCTCCTAACAATTCTACCCGACTTACCCCTGGTAATTTTTCTAATGGGGGGATAATTGCCTGTCGAGCAATATCTGTTAACCTCTCTAGAGGTTGAGTTTCACTTTGAATCGCATAACTGATAGCTGCTGATTCATTAATACTGAAAGTCCTAACTTTTACACTAGCATTAGAAGGTAAATCAGCTTGTTTGAGAGCAGATCTCACGATTTTGGTAGACTCATCTAGTTTTAATCGTGCATCAAATGCTACATTAATGATACTTTGCCCAGGATAGCTAGAAGAAAATAACTCAGCATTGTTGAGTGAGCGCAGAGATTTTTCAAGAGGATTGGTTAATTTTAATTCTGTTTCCTCTGCCGTATTTAAAGGAACAGTAGCCTGTATGACGACTATTGGAAAGGAAACATCAGGAAACAAGGCGTATCTCAAAGAACTAAAGGCAAAAATACCAAAAAATGTCACAATAACCCAAAAGCATATGGTTAATCGTGCATATTTAATGGCAAAACGAGAAATATTTAGACTTTTTCGAAGGGCTTGTTTCATCGAGTTACTACTTCACTGTCATTTCCTTTGGTTATACCAAGTCGTCTTTTTTAATGACGATTTCTTAATCTTCAAATAAGAGATCTCCGAGAACTTTATCAAAGCAAGCTGTTCCATAAGAAGTTAAAATTTCTTTAGCCTTAGGATCTCTATTACGGTATCTACTTAATAGATTCTGAAAGTCATTAAATGTGTGTTTACTTTTCAGTGTATTAACAGTGCAATTACATAACTTTCTGGATTCCTCCTTGGTAAGACCGGATGCTTGTGCTTCTGGGACACAATTTTTTTGATAGAAATCTGCAAAGGGATCTGGTGCAGCGCTTACATTTTTAGAAGTAGAGACAATTGACACTGTTATTACTACTAGTAAAGTTAGTAAGGTAAATATATGGCGAGTATTATTAATCATAAATCTAGGGTCGACTCCAGACGATCCAGTGAACTAACAAACAAATAGTTTTATTCTGCGCTCTCAGTGTACTCTTACCCGAGGTAAAAAAATAATTTTCACTACGACAGTTTTAAGAATTGCATAAATTACATAATTTTTGATACAATAGTAGAGCTTATAGTAATGGCGGCATAGCCAAGTGGTAAGGCAGAGGTCTGCAAAATCTTTATCCCCAGTTCGAGTCTGGGTGCCGCCTTTAAAGTTTAAACTTAGTTCAGTCAGTTTTGCTCCAACTATTATGTATGTTTTTGCGAAGCAACTTATAATTGTTTTTCTGGTTTACTAGAGAAATTGTTCCATCCTATCGACAAGAATGTTGTTCATGGTGAACGATGTACTGATACCAGAAGATTCTGGATATTTTAGTTTAAAAACCCCAACTACTCAAAGCCCCAAAATTAAAAATTCTCAGAGACTGTTTGTAGACACACCATTAACGCTTTTTATTCCTCTACACTATTGAAGATAAAGCAGCATAAACAAAATAATCCGAATAACATCAACAAAATGCCAGAATATTGACTGACATTAATATCGGGTTTACTGGAAGTGTAATTTACCTGGTATCAAACAACGACAATATATAAATAACAATAAAATTATTATTGTCAAGACATGTAACCCATAAAATACTATCAACAAACAGATAGAAGATTTCGTTAGTTAAACAGCATCCAGTTTAAAAGTGTGTGATGCCATTCTATACCTTGTAGGATCAAAAAATAATGCCTAATAGAGTCGTTAATAACCACAGTCAACAAAAGCTAACTAACTTGCTTTGTTTGAGAGAATCTTCATTAAAATAAAAAACAAAATTTAATATAATTCTGTTTTTTAGAGGAAGCTCTAATTTAGAAAATTTAGGAAAAAATAAGTTATTTTTAAAAATATAGGAGAATATAAGTAAGCGACAAGAAAATGAAGTAATCGTGATAACCGGCTTCAACACAGTAACCATAAATAAGTCACTTGATTTCTAAAAAGTCAATTAATCTGTTCTTTATTTAGTTGACTCTTTAAATTGAGTTGAATTACTCATTGAATTTTAAATAAAGATTTGAATAAAGATATTAACTATAAATTACTATGAAGGTTTCGAGTTTTGCAACAAAATTATTCTAAATTGACATTCCGCACTTCACTTATAAATGAAGTATTATAAAAATTTATATAAACGCTTTTTTTAAAGAAGTTATTTTGTTCCTTTGAGTATTTTTATAAACTGAATTTTTATAGCAAACCTTGAAAAGATATTTGACAGTAAAAGTGGCATCTAAGTTTAGATTTTAAAATACTTTTTTACTTAAAATATAATTAATTACAAGTTAAATATATGACTATTAACACAAAATAATTAAGGGTGAAAATTTTCACCCTTAATTATTTATATTTCTACTTTTAACTACTAATTAGTTACTGTTGAATATGAGGTTAATTCTTCTTTAGAGGTAAGATTAATTCGACGGAGATTAGCCCCTAATTGACGTAACTTTCCTTCTAAATTATCGTAACCACGATCTAAATGATGTAACCCCTGTACTAAGGTCTTTCCTTGAGCTGCTAAGCCCGATAATACTAAAGCAGCTGAAGCCCGTAAATCCGTTGCCATGACTGGCGCACCCGAAAGGAAGGGAACTCCACGTACCAAAGCAATGTTACCTTTAACGCGGATATCTGCTCCCATTCGTTGGAACTCTGCCACATGGCGCAGACGATTTTCAAATACAGTTTCGGTGATAACACTATTGCCTTCACTTAGGGTTAGCAAAGCCATAAATTGGGCTTGCATATCAGTGGGAAACCCAGGAAAGGGTAAGGTTTCAATGTCAGTTGACCGTAACGGTGCAGGAATTAAACGTAAACGATTAGGTTCTTCGATGATTACCTGGGGTCCGATAGCTCGCAATTTAGCAATAGCTGAAGCTATATGCTCAGGAATTACAGGAAATAGACTGATTTCTGACTGGGTAATAGCTCCAGCAACTAAAAAGGTTCCTGCTTCAATGCGATCAGGGACAACAGAGTAGTCTGTACTATGTAAACGCTCAACCCCAGAGACAATAATCTTATTAGTTCCTGCTCCTCGAATTTTGGCTCCCATAGAACAGCAAAAACGTGCTAAATCGATAATTTCCGGTTCTTGGGCTGCATTTTCGATGATAGTTTCCCCATCGGCTAAAGTTGCTGCCATCATAATTGTTTCTGTGGCACCAACGCTCGGATAGTCTAAATAAATCTTTGCTCCCGTTAAGCGATTGCGACTACCTTTAACACAAGCATGGACTTCTCCATGTTCGATACGAACGTCAGCGCCCATGGCTTGTAACCCCTGGACGTGAAGATCCACTGGTCTAGCTCCGATGGCGCAGCCCCCTGGTAAGGGTACACGAGTCATGCCTAAACGGGCTAATAATGGACCTATAACAAAGAAACTTGCCCGCAGTTGGGATACCAATTCATAAGGAGCTTGGGATTTACTAATACTTCGAGCATTGATATCCAAAATGTCACCGTTTCTGTGAAGTTTCACTCCTAAAGCCGCCAAAACTTGGGACATGCGGTTGACATCAACTAGGGAAGGGAGATTCCTCAAGCGACAGTCTTCAGAACACAAAAGAGAACCTGCCATCAGTGCCAGAGCAGAGTTTTTAGCTCCACTAATGACGACTTCGCCTTTAAGGGGAGTTTGACCCTGAATTTCTAAAACCGTTTGCTGTTTTTCAAGATGAGAGGACATAGACATCAAGATATAGTTAATCTTTATGATTGTTTTTTTAAAACTATAAAAGATTATAGTTTTTAATTAAAATTCGTCTACAATTTAACCCTAAATAACTAAAAAAGTCTAGTTTAACTCTTATGTGTACGCTATATGTCCGCTTTAACTCTTATGTGTACGCTATATGTCCGCTTTAACTTAGCAAAAGAGGAAAAAAAAGAGTATTGATAATTGTGGTTTTTAATTCTTGACTTAATTAGCCAAACTAGTTACCATCAGTAAGTAACTTTGTCAAATTGCGGGGCTGGCGGAATCGGTAGACGCGCTAGATTCAGATTCTAGTGTCCGCAAGGACTTTCGGGTTCAAGTCCCGAGTTCCGCATCAGATTAGGATCGAGATGAGTACTTGAAAGATCCCCAATGATTACTAGCATTAAGAACCCTCTTGTTAAGCAGATCAGAAAGTTACATCGTACTAAGGGACGGCGTGAACAAAACCTATTGCTTTTGGAAGGTACTCATTTACTACAGACGGCTTGTCAGGCTAATTGTTCCCTGGTGACATTATGTTTTACGGAACAATGGCAAGTTCGTTATCCTCAATTATGGACAATTGCATCTAAAAAAGCGCAACGCATCGAACTTGTTACAACAGAAGTGCTACAGTCAATGACAACTACTGTTAAGCCTGATGGCGTGGTTGCGACTATGGTTTCCCTCAAACAGCCAGAATCAGTGATCACTAATTTTCAGTTGGGTTTAATCTTAGAAAGACTACAAGATCCAGGAAATTTGGGAACAATTATTCGGACTGCTGTGGCTACTGAAGTTAATGGAATCTGGCTAACTGATGACAGTGTTGAAGTTGATAATCCAAAAGTGTTAAGAAGTTCTGCGGGTGCTTGGTTTGATGTTCCTATGATAGTCAGTTTTGATTTGTCTACTGTCATTAGAAATTATCAACAGACAGGTGTACAAGTTATTGCAACTTTACCAACCGCAACCCAACCTTATTGGGAGATAGATTTTACTAAACCTAGTTTAATTGTATTGGGAAATGAAGGGGCAGGATTATCACAAAAACTGGTTACTTTAGCTGATAAAATTGTTAACATCCCTTTAGGAAAAAAAGTCGAGTCATTAAATGTCGCTATAGCCTGTGCTGTACTTTTGTACGAAGGAAAACGGCAACGAGTAAACAGTCAAAGATCGTCTATGCTGAACTAAGTCTATTAAGTTAGTAGCTAATGACTCTTGAAACTCTTATACTAACTTAATTTTAAGGAAAGAATTGTAATTTTTAATCATCAAAAAGTTCTTACAGTTTATCTACAAAAAGCGTTATTTTTCTCGAAAAATATCCCTACTTCTATCCGTAAAAGATTTGCAAATGTTCCTAATTTAGATTGGTTTATATCAAAAAATATTAACTTGAACTAATACCATATCTTAATATATTAGATTATTATAAGATATTTTTTTAATAAATAGTTATTATAGTTAATTTTTATCAATTAAAAGCTTTACATACTTCAATAATACATCGTGTTTACGCGAACGGACAGATACTAAATACCAGCTCACTTAATTAATCTAAATTTACAGTTAATCAATGATGTAGTTTGACCTGAGCCAACTAGGCTGGCTGTCATACCATTCAGTTGGTCAATTTAAATTTTCTTTTCAACTATAATTTATCATAATTCTTCTATAAAACTCACTTTCTTTAGGTTTAATAGCTTCAAACCCTCTTCTGTAAAATTACTTTAGTCAATTCGCTTTCATGATTATGAAGCTTTTCTTAAGTGTCTGTTAATATTGGCGGCAGAGTTTTTATGAAAACGCAAATGTATGACCTTAATGGTTACGTGCTGCTCTATTGCTTTGATAATTACCACAGAAAAGGTAATTTAATCAAAATTTTAAGAATAATCTACATTTAAAACAGCGATTATACGCTTCTCTCCTAAACATTTCCGCCGACAAACTACAAACCTACTTTCTCGGATTTTAGTACTTTTTTGGTCTCTTTTAAGCAAATAGAAGGTAAATCTGTTACTTAAAAATCTAGAAGATCAAGGATTTGATTTTATCCTAATTTAAACTATCAAAATTACATATACAATATAAATTTGAGAAAAAGCTATTGCTTTCAATAGCTTTTTTTATCTAAAGGGTTTGATCAGTAGTCAAGCAAAAATGGAGGAGTATTGTTTAATAGTTAATCAAGGTGTTGGCGGTCAATATTATTCTATATCGGCTTTTAATAAACTGTCTAACTAACTGATTGGTTAATACTGAACAAAATTGTTATAATTTTTCTCTATACTAAGTTATATCCAACATCTTTTTCTGTTTTAGTTGACGTCTAAATCTTCACTTTTAATAAAATTGTTGGAAGAAATCCTTGAACAAAAATAATATTTACCTATATTGTAGAGGATAAGAGGAGTGCTAAAGTGTTAAATATAACCTTTGCACAGCTTCTCAAGGAGACTTCTTCTAAGAAAAACTGTATATAGTTTGCATCTGTAAGTTTTTCAAATATTGAGAGGGTTTTTGAGTCACAGGGAAAGTATAACGATCTAATTGAACTTGCAACCCTAGCATGGGATCATCCCCTGATGAAATAAGAAATTCTAGACGTTGAATACTTTTCCAACCATAAAGTTCATCAAGAATTCCAGCAATCGTTTGTAAATAAGGATGTTTTGAGTTTTGATACCAGTGGGGATTAACTATTTTTCCTTGTTTAAACCCTAGATGAAAAATCAAGGAAGGACTACCAAACAAAGCGATTGCCACGGGTCTAACTTCTTCCTGTAAAAATAATTGAGCTGAACGTCCTAACTTTCGTAGTTTCTCTAAATTAGCATAACGTTCTTTAGCTAAGCTCTCCTTTATTTCCCAATCAATAGCAACTGTAATTAAATAATTTTTTAATAATAAATGTCCTAATTTTTCAGCTTTGGTCGCTAAATAACTGGAATTATAATTATTAGGTTCAATTAATAAAGGAACTCTATCTACTACTTCTAAACCATATCCTTTTAAACCAGCAATTTTTCGGGGATTATTAGTAATCAAACGAATTTGTTCAATACCTAAATCATTTAACATTTGTGCTCCCATACCATAATCTCGCAAATCAGCTGGAAAACCCAATCTTTCATTGGCTTCCACCGTATCGAGTCCCATATCTTGTAGGGAATAAGCTTTTAATTTATTAACTAACCCAATACCTCGCCCTTCCTGACGTAAATAAACAACGACCCCTAACCCAGCCTCCTCAATCATTTTTAATGCGGTTTGCAGTTGCATCCGACAGTCACAACGCAATGATCCCAAGGCATCCCCTGTTAAACATTCTGAATGCATTCGCACCATAACCGGTTGATCTGTAAACTGTGCAGGATCTCCCTTGACAATTGCTATATGTTCAGTTCCATCGAGAACATTACGATAGGCATAAACTTGAAATGTCCCAAATTTACTAGGAAATTTACAGACTGTTTCCCGATAGACAAAGCGATCATATTGAAGACGATAGCTGATTAAATCAGCGATGTTAATCAGTTTTAAATGGTGTTTTTGGGCATATTCGAACAGTTGAGGGAGTCGTGCCATAGAACCATCAGAGTTTTGAATTTCGCAGATTACCCCAGCTGGATATAGTCCTGCTAACCTCGATAAATCAACGGCTGATTCTGTATGTCCAGCACGTTTAAGAACACCTCCTGCTTTTGCTCGGATCGGAAAAATATGCCCTGGACGAGTTAAGTCGTCAGAGTGAGTATCGGGGTTGATTGCTACTTGGATAGTACGGGCGCGATCATCAGCAGAAATACCCGTCGTTACCCCTAGATGAGGTGCAGCGTCAATACTGACGGTAAAAGCAGTTTGATTACTATCAGTATTTTTTGTAACCATCAGGGGTAAATCTAGGGAATCGAGCCGTTCCCCCATCATGGCTAAACAAATTAACCCCCGTGCCTCTACTGCCATAAAATTGATCATATTCGGAGTAGCAAATTGGGCAGCACAAATTAGATCTCCTTCATTTTCCCGATTTTCGTCATCTACTACTACAACGGAACGACCGGCTTTAATATCGGCTAAAGCAGCATCGATAGAATCAAATTTGGTAATTGAGTTTGGTGAAGCGTCCACAGGTAATTGAGGTATTGATAGAGTTTTTAGTTAATAGTTCTATTTTTACATTCTCACCAATAAACTATTTAAATCTGTTGCTTGATATACTCTAAAATCTTTAAAGATCTTCGTCTGCAATAGGAAGTATCATGGTTTTGGACCAAAGTAATCACCTGAACAATACTTTTATGGAAAATAACCACCAATTCTCTCTTATTCCATGCGATTTACAATCCTATTTCAACATTGAAAACTCCATCCAAATAATCGCTTTATAATTTTTACGTAAAATTTTTTTTATAATTAAATCGGCAATTTACCTGTGATTAAGTTTACATTCACAATTATTTTCTCTAAAAAAAGTGCTGCTAAACACCTGATCAACAATTTTTTCTTAGGGGTGTCTGGGAGAAATAACACACCCAATACAAAGACTACCACATTAGTTACTGAATAACTTTTGACTGAGGAAAACATGCAGACGGCAGCTGTTTGTCCACCACAAATAAACAGTCTAACCTGAAGTAAAATACTTAATGATACTGCATTCAGTTTACAATATAGCAGTATGATTGATACATAATTTTTTATAAAAATTTCGTTAAATTACGACGTTATATTATGATACAATTTATCATTGTTAGTTTTATCTTGACTTAGGTAAACGACTTTCAGACAACATTCTTTAAATATATTAATCATTCTTGTGCAAATTGATGTTATAACTCTATTCCCTGATTTTTTTACTTCTCCTCTTCAAGAGGGACTCTTAGGAAGAGCTTTAGTTAAAGAGATTGCCCGGGTTAATCTCGTCAATCCTCGTAGATTTGCTCTTGATAAGCACCATCGCGTAGATGATGAACCCTACGGAGGAGGAGTAGGAATGCTTTTGAAACCTGAGCCTATTTTTTCGGCAGTAGAGTCTCTATCTGTATTAGCCAAACCCAATATTATTTTACTGACTCCTCAAGGACAACCTCTTAACCAACCCTTACTACGAAAATTGTCCACTGAGTATGATCAATTGGTTCTCATTTGTGGCCATTATGAAGGAGTGGATGACCGTATTCGCCACTTAGTTGATCAAGAAATTTCTTTAGGAGATTTTGTTCTAACCTGTGGAGAAATTCCCGCATTAGCTTTAATCAATGGAGTAGTTCGCCTCTTACCTGGAACAGTTGGTAAGATTGAATCTCTTAAGTCTGAAAGTTTTGAAGCTGGGCTACTAGATTATCCCCAATATACTCGTCCCTCTACTTTTCGTGGTTTTGAAGTTCCTGAAGTGTTAAGGTCAGGAAATCATCAAGCGATTGAAAAATGGCGGTATCAACAACAACTTAAAAGAACTCAAGAACGCCGCTCTGATTTATGGGAAAAATGGTTAAAGTCTTTTCAAAGCAATAAATAAATTCAAGATTAAGACTTTAATTCAATTGGGTTGCTCAACTACTCTGATGATACGATCACAATCTAAATCAAGGTTAGTCGATTGATATTAACTTTATTTAGGATTTTCCCCAGAAAATCCTAAATAAGATTCTGTTTGCACTACATCACTTTTATCCAATTCTACTTCCTGGGTAAACTTTTTTATAGAATCAGTTAAAGTATGACAAGGGTAATGAGCATGTAACCAGAAATTGGTTCTCTGAGTCATTTCTCCCTGAAAAGTTAACATGAATTCTTTAGCGCTCATCAGTATCTCCTTATTCCTAGGAACTACAATTAATTGATTCTGGAGTTGAGAATGAGGAGATAAATGGTTCCGACAAGAGCCAATAAGTAGAGTTAATCATAGGTGATTATATCATTATTGATAGTTTTTTATTTGTTCATAAAACTATCAACTACTAAAAATTTAGTAAAGTTTTTGTCAGTTGAGAGCTTTAAAAATTACTAAATTTCCTAGGTAATCACCGAAAGGTAACAAGACCCTTTTTCCTTTCTAAGTAGCTTTTAGTTCATTATCGAGAGATCAAAAATCTAAACAAGGTATTAGGTTGTGTGAGTTATTGTCCAACTGCTCAGTTAACATTCAAAAGTTAGCCGTCATAAATTTTCGATGAAACTTTGTGTATACAATTTTTAAGTAACAGAATAGCCTGTAAAGTCAGAAGTCAATATCTGTTTATTTTTGGGAATTAATAAAAAAGACCTCTTCTCACTCCTGACTATGACTAACTCATTCTATTTATAGCTAGTAAGATGGCGCAAAATCTTAAGTGTTGCTTATACATTAAATATTAAAGTTATAAATTTGAGCTATTTTGTTGAGTTTTTTGGGAGCAAAGCTAAAATGTTTCAACAGACCTCCCATTTCCATAGATAATTGGCCATGCGTACTATTCAAGAAATTAATGAAAAAATCCTTCGCCAACAAGTGGTGGTGTGGACCGTCGAAGAACTGAAAATACGAGTACAAGATAGTAGTGTAGAACAAGCGTTTGAGGAAGTAGATGTTATTTGTACGGGAACTTTTGAACCGATGGAATCTTCTGGAGCGATTATTAACCTAGGTCATACCGATCCCCCTATTAAAATTCGTCAATGTTGGATCGAGGGAATTCCAGCCTATGCAGCATTTGGAGCAGTGGATTTATACTTAGGCGCAACGGCGATGATTGATTATGCTGTTACCGGAGAAGGAGCTGATGGAGATAATCGTCAGGGAACAGTTATATCAGAACGAGGGGGTGGTCATATTATTGAAGATTTAATTGCCGGTAAACCCGTTTCTTTACGGGCAGTTGGACAGGCGACTGATTGTTATCCTAGAACTTCTTTTGAGACTACCATTACCCTTGAGACTATCAATCAATTTTATTTATATAATCCGCGTAACCTATATCAGAATTTTATTGTGGGGGTTAATGGAGGTGATTATTCCCTCTATACTTATCTTGGCCCTTTACAACCTGAATTAGGCAACGCTGTTTATTCTAATCCAGGAGCGATTGGACCGCTAATCAATGATCCTAACTTAGAAGTGATTGGCATCGGAACCCGTATTTTTCTTGGCGGTGGTGTTGGTTATATTGCTTGGGAAGGGACTCAACATTTTCCTTTACAAAAACGTTTACCTAACAAAACTCCTATTGGCCCGGCAGCTACTTTAGCCTTGATTGGAGATGCTAAAGGAATGTCATCAAAATGGGTTCGGGGGTGTTACTTCCACAATTATGGCCCGTCTTTAATGTTGGGAGTAGGGATTCCCTTGCCGGTTCTTTCTCTCGACGTAATTAAACATTGTTCAGTTAACGATCAAGAAATTGTTGCCCCTGTGGTAGATTTTGCTATTCCTCGTCGGGTTCGTCCAACCTTTGGTTTAGTCAATTATGCTCAACTCAAAAGTGGAAAAATAAACATTGAGGGAAAAACAGTTCGAGTCGCTCCTTTAGCTAGTATTTCCCGTTCTCGACAAGTTGCCCAAGAACTCAAGCAATGGATTAAAACAGGACAATTCACTTTAACCGAACCCGTAGTTTCTTTACCCAAAAATCGGGACTTTATTTCTCAAGATTTATGGGGATCTCGTATTGGTTTGGATTAAATGAGAGCAGAGACGTTGCAAGCAACGTCTCTATAGTTTGGTGTACTATAGTGATACCCTCGCTAAGGTAGAATCTAGCTTCCCCACATTTTAACCATTATAATTTCTGGTGGAATATCAGCTACCTTGTCAGTAGCGGATTGAATGCCAATATAACGCTTAGATCCTAATGGTAACAGTTTTGTTGAGTCTGTAGGTCCAAACAAAGCAAAAGTATAAGTCCCTACGGCGACGGCCAGCTGAAGAGGATCACTATCGGTACAGAGGATCGAATTAGCCCCTGCGATAATAGCTCCCAGTTTACCGACATCACCAGGTCGAGTAACTTTGAGCATGGGATAATTTTCTTGCATCAAGATGGTTTGCTCCAAATTATTGCTGTCTTGCAATAATACTACTGATAAATTTGGCTGTTTTTGTTTAAAACTATCGATAATAGTTCTCCATTGCTCAACTGGATAAATAGCTTTAGACTCTTGAGGAATTCGACTCGAACCGTTGTAGAGCAGCATATAATTGTTCTTTAGGTTGAGTCGTTGCTGTTCAGCTCGCGCCCAGTCAATATCTTCCGTCGGAACGGCAATTTTTAGGGGAGGACAAGAAGATTGAACCCCCAAACTGGTTAGCAGGTCGTGGGCAACATGGGAAGCGTACTGTTTTGTTTTAAGAGGAACAGGATTAGATACAAGCCAGGAGGTTTGGCTTCGATACCCAATTCTTAAAGGAATGCTATTCAACCACAAAAGTAGGTCAATGGTCCACTTTTGTCCTAAGTTAAGAGCGATATCATATTCGCGATCGCGAATCATACCCAAGACGTTCAAATAATCAGCTAATCCATTGCGATCTTGATAATTAAAGATGAGAACTTCATGGATACAGGGACATACCCGATAAGCTGGTTTAGCACGGGGTTCAACCATGACATCAATTGTAGCCTTTGGATATTTGGCTTTGAGATCTTCGAGGGTAGGAAAAAATAAAATTTGGTCGCCAATTCCCCCAGGAACAAGGGCTAATATTCGCATAGGCACGATCCTTAGATTAATAATCTATCGGCTTAATCACAACACAACAGATTCATTCTAAAGGAAGATTACCCCAAATCCCTTATCTGTTCAGAATAAATTCTTTTTATAAGTAAAAGTTATTTTGTTTTTTGGACTATCCTATAAGTTAAACTTATAGAATTTCTCTGAATCTGTCATATAAAAATTGAAAATATGGAAATAAAGTTTTATTATCAATAATAGGATTAGTAATAATTATAATTGCTTTTTAATATTAAATATAATTAATAATATTTTCATATTAAAAAGTATTAATTATAGGATATTTACTTAATTTATACCTATAGGATCAAATACTAAACTCAGTTTAATAAATTTAATTTATTCAAGTAAATATACCATTTACCATAATTCAGATGATAAATCAAATTTTTTCTATTTGATTTATCAAAAAAATATACATAACAGCAACTTATATTATCTGAGTAGTTTAACTACTCAGATAATATAAGCAAAAAAATTAATCAATTATGCTCAATTTGCATTGAGTAAAAAAACTGTTTATTTTGAAATTAATTATTATTAAGTTAATGTGACTTATAGAGTATATAAATATGTCCAATAAGTAGGTTTAGTTATTTTTTTAAAAAAAATAACTAAACCTACTTATTAATGCTAAAAATATAACTAAGAAAATAAAATAAATTAATAAAAAATACGATAATCATAATTATATTTACATATAAAAATAGTTATTAATCGAGATAAGTAATATTGAAAAAAATAGTAAAAATAAAAACCAAAAAATATTTTAAGCAACTTGAAATTGATATAAATGTTACCCAATAATACTAAAAATTTAAAATTAATGTGAATAAATTAAGAAAACAGACTAAATTAGTAGTAATTTATTTTTATAAATAACAAGTAAATAACTAATTAAATTATGAGAAAAAATAATAAAAAATAAGAACATAAAAAAGATACAAAAAACTAGATTATAAAAATAAATACAGTTTAAGTGAGAGTAAATATATTTTTTCTTCAAAAATACTAGTTAAAAGTAACATATTTAATAACTTATTAAACTAGATAGAGATGGGTATCAATACTATTAAAATTACTGAATTTGTATAAAGAAAAGATATAGAAAAAAATTAAAATGGTTAAGAGAAAATATTGTGCATTTATAAAATAGGTAGATTTTCAATATATTTATTTGACAAAAAGAGCAAAGGTATTAAATATTTTCCAAACTACAGATAAATTAAATTTATCATTAAATATAGTTAAAAGATATTGCTAAATAAACTATTTAAATAGAATACTTTTATCAGTAAATTTTAAAAAGAAATAACTAGTAACGAAATAAAAAAAACCTTTTTACGGAAAATAATAAAAACAAGAATAAAGCTTTATAAATTGCATAAACAAAGTGTAAAAAATTGATTATAAAATAATTTTCTTTCTCAAGAGTTACAGTAGTACACGAACTAAGTAAAATACAAACCAAGTAAAAACTCTAATATTACTTTATCCCGAGATATTATTTAAAATAAATATAGGTTTTCTATATCAAGAGATATCTTAATCTAAATAAACATAGTCTTACTTGATTTTTAAAAAATAGCTAGTTAATTTTCTTTTAAATAGATCCTATAAATTAAGTCAAGATATAGATAGTAAAATACTTTTTATGGATCAAAAGTTGTTATCAACAATAACCTAGTTATATCAACCTATTTTTTGATAATGATTAGTATGATAGTCTTTATCTAAAGTAAAAATTGATTTCTGGAGAAGAAGTAGTAAAAAATTGGACTAATAATGAAAATTATCGGTGTATCAAATTTATTAAACAGAAAATTTTATTGCCTCATAATAGAGATAATTATGGTAAAAAAAAATAGTATAATTGTAGGTCGAACTATAAAAGTATCCCAGTGACCCCGTGCAGTCATTATTTCTATAATTTTAGATTATAGGCTCTATCTCCATAGTTTAAGGCTATTTACAGTCAATTTTCTTGAGATAATACAAAAGTAACAAATTTCTGTTTTTTTCAAACAAGTTACTTATTGAACTGTAGTCCTTCATTTTAGAGGTAAAAGTATTGTTCTAACTCAGTAATTCTAGTACTTCCTTTAAAATAATTGACCAATCTATGGATTAAAGTGCTGTGATACCCAAGTTGTAGCGGGATTATCTATTCTGGAATAGAAGTTTTGTCCGGGTCTAACCATCAACCATCTATAATCTCTGATCTTTTATTCAAGCATAAAGTATGAAACCACAAGCAGATTCACAGTTTGACTACGTTAAGATCAATTTAGCCTCTCCAGAGCGCATTCGTCAGTGGGGAGAAAGAACTCTTCCCAACGGTGTGGTGGTCGGAGAAGTCACTAAACCCGAGACCATTAACTACCGGACTCTAAAACCAGAAATGGATGGCTTATTCTGTGAACGTATTTTTGGACCTTCCAAAGACTGGGAATGTTGGTGTGGTAAATATAAGCGGGTACGTCACCGAGGAATTGTATGCGAACGGTGTGGCGTAGAGGTAACAGAATCTCGCGTACGTCGCCATCGTATGGGTTTTATTAAATTGGCAGCTTCTGTTACCCACGTTTGGTATCTTAAGGGAATTCCAAGTTACCTGAGTATCCTTTTAGATATGGCTTTGCGGGATGTGGAACAGATTGTCTATTTCAACTCCTATGTTGTCCTTGATACAGGGAATGCCAGTAACCTATCCTACAAACAACTTTTAACTGAAGATCAATGGATTGAAATCGAAGACCAAATTTACACTGAAGACTCTGAACTACAAGGGATTGAGGTAGGAATTGGTGCCGAAGCTATTCAACGGTTACTACGAGAAATTAATTTAGATGAAGTTGCTGAAAAACTCCGAGAAGAAATTCTCGAAAGTAAAGGACAAAAACGAGCCAAATTAATTAAACGGTTACGGGTCATTGATAACTTCATTGCGACAGAATCCCGACCAGAATGGATGGTATTAGAAGTGATTCCGGTAATTCCTCCTGATTTACGCCCTATGGTCCAGCTGGATGGGGGTCGCTTTGCCACTTCTGATCTCAATGACCTTTATCGACGGGTGATCAACCGGAATAATCGTCTCGCCCGTTTGCAGGAAATTTTAGCTCCTGAAATCATTGTTCGTAACGAAAAACGGATGTTGCAAGAAGCAGTTGATGCACTAATTGATAACGGACGGCGAGGACGTACAGTTGTGGGGGCTAATAATCGTGCATTAAAATCCCTCTCGGACATTATCGAAGGGAAGCAAGGTCGCTTCCGTCAAAACCTCTTAGGAAAACGAGTAGACTACTCTGGACGCTCAGTTATTGTCGTTGGTCCTAAGCTAAAGATTTATCAGTGTGGCTTACCAAGGGAAATGGCAATCGAGTTATTCCAACCTTTCGTCATTCATCGCTTGATTCGTTTGGGGTTAGTGAATAATATTAAAGCGGCCAAAAAACTGATTGTTCGTGAAGAACCTAGCGTATGGAATGTACTAGAAGAAGTTATTACGGGCCACCCTGTCATGCTGAATCGTGCGCCAACTTTGCACCGTTTGGGGATTCAAGCTTTTGAACCGATTTTAGTAGAGGGTCGGGCAATTCAGTTACACCCGTTGGTCTGTCCAGCATTTAACGCTGACTTTGACGGCGACCAAATGGCAGTTCATGTTCCTCTTTCATTAGAATCTCAATCTGAAGCGCGACTACTGATGTTAGCCTGTCATAACATTCTGTCACCTGCAACAGGTAGACCGATCGTGGCTCCTTCTCAGGATATGGTATTAGGATGTTATTATCTCACTGCTGAAAATCCAAAAGCACAAAAAGGAGCAGGTAACTATTTTGGAAGTTTTGATGACGCGCTAAAAGCTTACGAACAGAAAAAATTAGATTTACATGCCTATATTTGGCTTCGTATTGGTCCAGATGAAGAAGTAGTAACTATTAAAGCTGATGAAGAAGTTCTCAAAACAGAGACCCTAGACGATGGAAGTTTGGTTAAACATTACCGCGAACGTCGAACACGAGAAAAGGATGGGGAAATTCTCGCCCAATTTGTTCGTACTACTCCAGGTCGAATTATCTACAATCAAACTATTCAGGATACACTAGTTACTATTTAATTAATTGTCTTCTCAACAAATAGACTTTTTGTAATGTAGTAGTGGTTGGAGATATAATCCCTAACCACTTTTTTAATAATTGATATTTATTCCCTAAATTAAAATGACTGTATTTAAGCAAGAACATTTATTATTTACCCCTGCACCTTCTGAATCTAACGCCATACCTACTATTTTTGCTTTTCCTAATAAGTACACTATAGGAATTACTAGTTTGGGTTATCAATTGGTTTGGAAAACTTTAGCGTTAAGATCAGATGTTGATATCAGTCGTTTATTTACGGATATTTATGAACCTTTACCTCGGTCACCTGAACTTTTAGGCTTTTCTTTTTCCTGGGAGTTAGATTATATCAATATTCTAAATCTTCTAGAATCTTTAGAGATTCCTCTTTATAGTAATCAACGAAATAATCATCAACCTTTAGTATTTGGCGGAGGTTCGGTGTTAACTGCTAACCCTGAACCGTTTGCTGACTTTTTTGATGTAATTTTATTGGGAGATGGAGAAAAGTTATTAGATAATTTCATTGATGCCTATAAAGAAATCAGAACAGCTGATCGTAAAATAAAATTACGATATTTAACCAAGATACCAGGAGTTTATATTCCCAGTTTATATGAAGTGACTTATTATAGTCTTGATGGTGGAGTCAAATCGATTGAACCGATTAGCAATGATATTCCAAATATTATAAAAAAACAAACCTCTAAAAGTAACACATTAGCTGCTTCTACAGTAGTTACAGAGAAGGCTGCTTGGGAAAATATTTATATGGTAGAAGTAGTGAGAAGTTGTCCTGAAATGTGTCGTTTTTGTCTTGCTAGTTATTTAACATTACCCTTTCGTACAGCTAACTTAGAAGGTTCTTTAATTCCCGCTATTGAAAAAGGTTTGACAGTAACAAATAGAATTGGATTGTTAGGTCCATCTGTCACCCAACATCCTGAATTTGAAATTTTACTAGATTATTTATCGCAATCTAAATATGAAGATATTCGCCTTAGTATTGCTTCAGTTCGAACTAACACAGTTACTGAGAAATTAGCCAGAACTTTAGCCAATAGGGGGACTCGTTCGATTACCATTGCGATTGAAAGTGGATCAGAGCAAATTCGTAAAATCATTAATAAAAAGTTAACTAATAAAGAAATAATTCAAGCAGTAATTAATGCTAAAGCAGGTGGATTAAAAGCAATAAAATTTTATGGTATGGCGGGACTTCCTACGGAAAAAGACTCAGATATAGAAGCCACTATTAGAATCTTAGAAGATGTTAGAAAAGTTGCACCGGGATTAAGATTAACATTTGGTTGCAGTACTTTTGTTCCTAAGTCTCACACTCCGTTTCAATGGTTTGGGGTTAACAATGAGGCTAAAAAAAGACTGAAATATTTAGAGAAACAGTTAGGACAAAGAGGAATTGATTTCCGTCCAGAAAGCTACAATTGGTCCTTGGTTCAAGCTTTAATTTCTAGGGGTGATCGCCGTTTATCAAAGTTATTAGAGTTAACCAGAAATTATGGAGATACATTGGGAAGTTATAAACGAGCATTTAAAGAATTAAAAGAAGAATTACCTCCCTTAGATTTTTATGTTCATAGAGATTGGAAAAGAGAGCAAATATTACCTTGGCATCATTTACACGGACCACTATCGCAGCAAACTTTAATGAAGCATTTAAATGAATCTACAAATAATATTTAAAGATTACTTATAACAGGAAATAGAATTAAATAGACATTGTTTTAATATTTTTTTAAAAAAAAATAAACTTTAATTAGAGATGACCGAAGAAAAAATACAGATATTAAGAGAGCAAGGAACTATTATAAAAAAAATTAAAAAATCTGTAAAAAATAGCTAAAAAGAGAAGAGTGCATCTAGATATATATAGATCTAATAATAGACAAAACTATCCATAGGCAGCAGTTTAACATAATTAGAGATACTACACTCTAAGATATATATACAAAAAGGAAAAAGACAGTTATATTAGTGCTTTACAAAATAAAAAACTTTTACTGTTTTAACTATTTATGGGAATAATAGAGCTTTATTTTAAGCTTAGCTATTTCAAAGTTTAATTTATTAACTATAATCAAGAGATATCTTTATCATAAAATAAACTACTCTTCATCAGGGACAAATAACTAAGTAAATAGTATAAGCAACTGGATGCGAGCTATAATATAATATAATCTGACTCTCCGGGCTTAAATAAAATTTAAAATTAGTAGAATTTTACAAAAATTTTACTTAAACAAAAACTACTTTTTGGGGAATAAATTATAGTATGTGTATACGCTGTTTTCCAAAATTATCTTAACGTTTTTGCGTCATGTCATTCATGACATTGCTTTAGAATAAAAGCATAATTTTATTTAGGAAAACTGAAAATAGTAGATAATGTCCTACATTCAGTATCTATTATTAGTCCAGATAATTTATATTTAGTTCAAATTATTAAGATTAAGAATGAAGCTTGGATTTAGAGGTTGGACTTTTAGCATAGATGAAACTTGTGCCAAAAGTGATTATGTTCTAGAACATAAATCACAATAACAGCAACATCAGCCTTGAGAAAAAGTTTCCCTAAATTAATCTCCAGGATACTTATGGCATATACTAATAGGTATTTTGTTTCAAGTTATTAACGATTAATCTAATCAATTTGACCATACTAATTAAAATTAGTATGGTCAAATTGATCATTGAGACTTATATCAAACATAGCAAATTTTTGTTGTTCAAAATTATTTCGTTTGCTAAAAAAACAAGTTAATTTAAAGTTAACAGTTATTTTCCGACCAAACTAGATAAGTAAATAAAGAAGCTGTAACCTGTACTCCTCGTAGTTTATTTGATAAAGGAAAGGAAGGTGTCCTATAGGCACGCTTAAATCCCAAGTAAACTCATTGGGATAAAATGTCTAATTATTATATTTTTTACAGCCAATTTTTGGACATAATTTAGTAAAATTTTTTCCTGTATATAGTCAAAGTTTCCGCTATACTGAGAAGCTAAATCTTCCTTCTGAATAAACCCATCACAGAGAATTAATAGTATGCAAATCAGTAGTAGGGAATTGTTTAACTTCAGTAAAATAAACCTATTTACACTTAACTGATGCCTCTCCTGCCAATTCAATAGTTTTTGTCGTGTAACAGTATCAGCGTCTTTAAATTGTTGATTGATGAGCAAGTCCTTGAGGAGTTGATAATTAATGTTGCATTCCGACTCGAGAGGAACAACTCTATAAGGAAAATTAATTTGTAAAAATTCTTGAATTTTTGGTATTTTTATTTGGCAAAGGGCTTCATACGCCTTCCCTATTAATATCACCAATTGAGATTAATTAACTTAATATTTAAAGTTTATCTAGATATATATAGATAAATTATGGATAAAGAATAAAAGTTTTTTTATCCACTTTATCTCCTAAGATTTCAGGTTTTATTAATTTATAAGACATTTCCAAATACAACACGCATAACCAGTTTTATGATGACAGTATCTAAGGTTTCTATATCTTTATAGCGACAACGTTTAGCTCGTCTGGCTATTTAGCCTACAACAAGATAGCGATTAAAAGCTATATTTGTCAACTCATCAGCAATCTACACTACTTCTGCTTAATAGAAAAAATACTTAGTCATGCTCGATTTTTAAGTTATTTAATTACTGACTTTTTTTCAGGTTATAAAGTAAAGGATAATCTAAAAAAATAATAAAAGAAGATTAAGTTGATTTAAACTAAATAGCTTAACTGACTAATTTTTAGGCTATTGTGTCCGCAAAAAACTTATTTGATACGTTGGCTGATTGGGGATGAAATATTACAGATAAACTATTATTAAATAATTTCAAAATTTCAAGAGATTAGAAAAAAATAAAAATTTTAAAGACAGTAATTTGCTCTATTTTAAAAGTTTTATTGACTTATTATTTATTGTTTCTGGTAGGGAGAAGATGGTGTTATATTGACGAGGATATTTATACAGGTTTAGATTGAAATTCGATAATAATTCTGTATACCTATCTAAAATTTAGATTACTTCAATTGGTATTGTTTATAGTAACCATCTTGAATAAAAGGGTTTTAACTATCTGAACTAAATGATAGCTTATCTTTAAATATACCTCTGCCAATTTAATGAGCTTTTATTTGATATTATTCTTCTTCTATTGAATTCATTTTTGGACTATTCAGTTAGTAAAAAATATAGATATAATTGTTTTTTTGCTATTATTTTAGGTTTCCTTTGACTCAACCATTCGTATGTCCTGAGTAATTACCAATAACAATTTTATATATTATTATTTTTTATCTTTTTCTGATAAATCTTAAATAGATTTGATATATTTTTTATTTCAAGTTCTTTATTTTTGAGTTCTTTATGAGGACCACAATCCTTATCTGCCTGAGATTTTATCTCTATAAAAGTTATTTCTATTAATTGTATTTTATATAAATTTCATGCATTTTAAAATTGATTTAACTTTCAATTTTGCTCTATTTAAACAGCATATCTCTGCTATTTTCTAATTTTTTTATCGTAAATTACTTTAATAGCGCTGATTTTATAAATTCTATTAGTTGAACTTTTAAGTTGATTTATATCTAAATTTTCTTAATTAATTTTTTTATTCTATATTTATTTTAAACTTTGTCAATAAATATGATAAAAATATATATAGAAGTTGAATATTATTATATTAATAGTTTATTTAGAACTTTATTGATTAGTTTAATTTTTAGAGTAGATTTACTATTTATCTTAGTTTTTTTTTGCTAAGTCAAAAGCTTCTTCTCTCGTTGAAATTTTTCCTTCAATGCAAGCTAGTTGAATTTTTGTTAATAATTCCCCAATTTTAGGACTTGGCTTTAGATTTAAGTGCCGAATTAAATCATGCCCAGTTACTAAAGGAGAAGGATAGACTACTTTATCTTTAGGATCGAGATAACGATTAATTAAAGAGAAAATAGCCTGAGAATCTATCCGCTTTGCTAAAGCTAAAATAGCTAATACTGGAAAAATTTTGCCTACTTTTAAAAAGAAAAAGTACAACTCTCTTAAGTTCATAAGACCTTGATTTCCTTGTAATACAGGCAAATAATTTAGAGCCTTAGTTACAGTACAAATATCAACACGAGGGTATTTTAAATTAACTAATTCTAAATCAGCTTTATCAGGAACAAAAGAAGCTAAAATTGATAGCTTTGCTTGTCGAATAGTTGGAGGATAATATTTGTAATTATCTAAGGAATAGTCTAAAAACTTGCAGAAATTATTTGTATTTAGCTTTTCTTTTAACAAACAAACTACTTGATCAATTTTAATAAGCTGATCAAATTTTTCTTCGGTTAGTTGTTTAAACCATGGATCAAATAAACCATCTTTAGCTGCATTAATTAAATTTTCACTTCCCCGAATATTTGATAATAAGTAATTTAATTCATTTTGCACTCTTTCTACCGCAACTTGCCCAATTAAAGGAGCTAACTTACGAATAGTTTTTCTAGTTTCATATTCAATAGTAAAATTTAATTGAGTGCTTTGACGATACGCTCGCAACAATCGTAAGGGATCATCTTTAAGATTTTTTGGGGATACCATTCTTAAAATCCCTTGTTTTAAATCTTGTAATCCATGTAAAGGATCAATCAATTTCTGCTCATGAAAATTATAAGCAATCGCATTAATAGTAAAATCACGCCGCTTTAAATCAATTTCTAAACTATTCCCTTCCTGTTGAGCAAAATCTACTGTTCCTTGTTTGAATACAACCCTAGCAATTTTTCTTTTTTCATCTAAAATCACGAATCCAGCATGATAATGATTTGCCATACTTCTGGCAGTTTCCACAGCTAAATCCGGTAAAACAAAATCTAAATCTAGATAATTTCTTGAACAATTAAGAAACGCATCACGGACCGCCCCTCCCACTAAACAAGCCGTTGGAGGTAGCCACTTTAAACTAAACGGTAAAGAATCTGCTAATAAATAAGTTAAACTATTTTGCTCAATCATTAAAAGTAATAAAGATAAACTTAGAAAACCGCTTATCTCAGCGTTGTCTAAGTTAGATTAACAATGAAAAGATGGATATCAATAAGGGATGGTGTGTATTTAGGTTCACTGCTATTACACTAATCGCCGTACGACCTATCATGTAGTGGAATTTCAAAATAAACAACCATAATTTAACCAGTCATACAACCTTTAAACTGACTGAACCCATCATCAACACTAATATTTATTCCAAAGATGATTATATCGAAATGGAGTAGGATATGGTTGATTGCGATAGTCTTCAAAAAAAGCACGTAGGTGGTTAAAATTGCGTCTAGGGGAACTTGTTATAACGTAAATTAGTCAATCCTGAATATTTATAAAATTGTTTTTAATAAAGATTAGGTTAGTGACTGTCAAAACTCCGATTGATAACGTATTGACTATCTACTGATTTATGAAACAACAATCAGTTATTGGAATTGATTTAGGAGGAACTGCTATCAAATTAGGGCAGTTTCTCAGAGATGGTACCTGTTTAAAGTTTTTAACGATTGCAACGCCTCAACCCTCTACTCCACAAACAGTTCTAAGGACAATTGTAGAAGCTATCAATCAGCTTGAATTTCATAAAACCTGTCACTGTCACGCTTTGGGAGTGGGAACCCCTGGTCCAGTTGATGCTCAAGGAAGAATTGCTAAAGCTGCTATTAACCTGTCTGGGTGGCAAGATGTCCCTCTTGCGAATTGGTTGGAAACAGAAACAGGACTTCCCACCACTATTGCCAATGATGCTAATTGTGCAGGATTAGGGGAGACTTGGCTAGGAGCGGGAAAAAACTTTAAAAATCTGATTTTGTTGACTCTAGGGACTGGCGTAGGAGGAGCTATTATTCTTGATGGACGCTTGTTTACTGGGCATTTAGGAGCCGCAGGAGAATTGGGATTGATTACCCTTGATTTTGATGGACCTTCATGTAAAAGTGGAAATCAGGGGTCCTTGGAACAATATGCTTCGGTCCAAGCTATTCGTCGAATGACACGGAAAGAACCGATTGAATTAGGGCAATTAGCTGCAAAAGGCAACCGAGAAGCTTTAAAGTTTTGGGAAGATTATGGTTATTTATTAGGGGCAGGACTATCGAGTTTAATATATATCTTAACCCCCGAGGCAGTTATTATTGGGGGTGGGGTAAGTGCGAGTGCTCCCTATTTTTTCCCAGCTACTCTCTTAGAGATTGAACGGCGAGTTCTTCTTAGTCATAGAGAAGGATTACAATTAATTTCGGCTAAATTGGGGAATAAAGCGGGAATGATTGGGGCAGCTAAATTGGCTTGGAAAAAAGTTGATAAACTCACAAGTTAACGCTTATTTAAAAACATCTTTGTAAATCAAACAAATCGGAATTATAATAGACAATTTGTTTCTATTAGTTCTTATCTTTTTGAATACTTTTTACTTTCCTGCATAAAAATACTTGAATCAATCCGTTCCGTTGTGCGTTCATTTGACCACTTAATCTAAATTTTAAATAAAAGTTTCTTATCGTAATATAAAAGTATAATATTATTTGTTTGTGATTCTTAGTTACCTTAGTGCTCATAACTTAGAACCGTTTCTCATGGGGTTGTTCTCCCTGCACAATTTAGAAAACTCCCTACAACTTCACTGCCTAAATTTTATATTCAAATTTTTTTGCCTTCCTGAAAACTGCAACTCACGGACCAGTAGCTTATAAATGATTTTTATTGTTTAACCTGGAAATTCTAGTGATTTAGAGAGCAACATTAAAATGGGTTTATTCCTATTTTCCTTCTAATTTATTTTTTTATAAAATCGTAATAGTATAGTAAGTAAAATATTAATTAATGGTGTTCACAACAATGTTGTCAACAATTACATAGTGATTACATAGCCGAACAATAATTTCAATAATTATTACTATTGAATATATAGGAGTTAATTGGGTAATTATAAATAAAATTTAAAAAAGTAAATTATTTTATATCTCTATATTTAATAAATTAAAAATAAATTTATGTTGCTTTTATTGATATTTTTTAGAACAACTCTTTTAATAAAGACAGTAATACGAAACTAATGATATGGTCCTACACCCGATAGTTATACCTTTCTAAAAAATTAAGGATTTAACTCATTGTTATTGGTTTAATTCTTAGTTTTTTTTATTTGACTGACGTATATTATAATAATTCGGCAAGACTTCTTCTATTTTACCCATTATTGTTAAAAACTAATAAACTCAAGGCTAATCTACTAACGTACATATCAAATTGGACAATTACAGATAAGAAAACCTAGTATTTTAGTCGGCCCCCCCGTCCGCCATCGGACATTATTACTGTGACGAAGCGTTTGCTGATGGTTTAAGTCTCTGGTTTGAATATTAATTCTTGTGGACAAGAAACTGCTCATATTTAGTTTGAATGTCGATTGGGAGACTGATAAAAAGGTTTGTTGACAACTTTTGCCGGATATAATTTACCCCGAACTTCTATCTCAAGAGTGCTTCCCACTTTACTTAAAGCACGAGGAACATAGGCAAGAGCGATAGCTCTTTCTAAGGTGGGGGATAAAGTTCCACTGGTGACTTTCCCAACCTTGTTACCGTCTGAAAATACTGAGTAACCATGACGAGCAATATGTCGTCCTTCCATCTGTAAACCCACCAGACGATGCTTAACTCTTTGGGCTTTTTGTTGCTCTAAGATCTTCCGTCCGATGAATTCTCCTTTAGAATCAAGATGGACCAGCCATGCCAAGCCAGCTTCTAGGGGAGTCGTGCCATCCCCAATATCATGTCCATACAGAGACATAGCCGCTTCTAACCGGAGAGTATCCCTAGCTCCTAATCCACAAGGAGTGACACCAGTTTGACATAGTGACTGCCAAAGTTTTTGTCCTGCCTCTGGATCAACCATAACTTCAAAGCCATCCTCTCCGGTATAACCTGTACGTGCGATAAAGGCAGATTTTCCTAAAACCGTTCCTTCTAGATGTCCAAAAAACTTGAGTTTACTAAGATTTTCTTTCACTAAGGGCTGTAATTTCAAAATAGATCGAGGACCTTGAATGGCAATTAAAACTTTTTCCTGAGATAAATCTTTAAAAGTAATTGGTTTTCTATCTAAATGTTCTAAAAACCAGGTTTTGTCTTTCTGGGTTGTCCCTGCATTCACAATAATGATGACTTTTTCTTTTCCAGTTTCCGTTATCCCTTGATAATATACAATAATGTCGTCAACAATGCCCCCTTGCGAGTTTAGAAGTACTGTATATTGAGCTTGTCCTCGTTGTAACCGTTCTAAATCTGAAGGAACCAAGTACTGTAGTGATGAGAGTAATTCTAGTCCTTGGAGAGCAAATTTACCCATGTGGGAGATATCAAATACCCCAACATCAGTACGGACTGATTGATGTTCAAGTTTAAGCCCCCCAAATTGAACTGGCATTTCCCACCCAGAAAATTCTGTTAGTTTGGCTTTTTGTTGAATGATCAAATCATATAGAGGAGTATGTAGGAGGTCAACACAAGGGTCTGATTTAGCCACGATTTTATAATAAAATTAAGATGCAGAGACCACTATCATAATATAACCGAATTTTACTGGTCTTCTTGATTTGAGGATTCAAAAATGGACAACATCCTCTTGGAATCACTTTAAATATACAGAGAAAAGAGTGAGGATTCCAACACTGTTGGCTACGATGGTGAAGACATGTTAAACAACAATCTGATTTTCCAACTTTCTGAGTTTAACTCAAGACTACACGCTAAAAAATACTCATAAAAACCAATTATTTCCATAGATTTCAATATATTCCTTTGAACAAAATTAGAACAATATTCTTCCCTAATTCGTTTAACTCTCTTTCATAAACTGTTAGTGTAGCAGGCAGTTAGAGAAAGTTTTAGGAATGAGCAGTTAAACTAAAGTCCTCACGTCAGGAGAATGTGACTAATAACGATTGTGAAGTTCTTTTAAGTTAGTTAAATCGTCGAATAAAGGGGGAAACTATTAACCAGATATGATACTATAAAACCGTAGATTACGTATAAGTTTGATTGTACTACAGCAATCACTATGCTTAGCCAAAAGATAGGCATAGATCTTTTGAACCGAAAGCCATAATGTAAATTTAAAAATTGCAGATAAATCAAGCCCTAATATGAACTAGTGTTTTTCTGGCAGCAAAATTGATTTAGACTTCGGTATCAGATGTCCTTCCTGTATTGTTCTTTTCAGAGAAAAATACAGGAAAGACACTGTGGTAATGAGTCTAGACAAACATCATAAACTTGGGCTACGTTGCCATCTACCCAGATATCCAACATATTATCTCGTAAATTGATGTTTGATGGTATACGAGTGCAAGAATTTTAAAATTCTCTGTTCCAATCCTAGGAGAAAATCCGGTAACGGCAAACTCCCTCCCTGAGCAAAAGACCCATAAATGTACTTTAACTGAATATTCTTCAGGCTAACGGCAATAGAGAAGTGTATGGACATGTTTAAGGGTTCGATCAAGTCATGAATAAATATGCACTTGGTATGATGACCTACCGATAGTAATTTAATTGTTATATTTTCGCAAAATATAATCGGTAATCACCCGACAAAACAGCACAGATTAGTTGAATAAAGGACATAAGTTAGAGATTTCCTCTTTATGAACTTTTTTAGTCAGCCGTCTTAATAGGAGAGAAAATATAAGGATTAGAACAACAATTTTATCGTGAAGTAATTTATCTTCGCCCTTAAATCTATCCAAAGTTCTTTAGTGAGCTGATCCATTACCATTGTAGTCATCAGAGTCATAAAATCCATTTTTTGTTCCGAAAAAGAGGCTCGAAACAATAAATAAACCGGTTAAAATTGCTAGAACTAATTTAACATCCATAATATTTTGAGTGGCTTTTCACTTTAATTATTTAATTTTAAACAATAAACAGTATAGCTGTTGATGTTTTTGATGCCTTTGAAAGTGATAACTTTCTTAAGAGTTCATGACCTGTTGAAAAAAGTCCTTCCTAGTAGGTTCATCGACAGGGTAGGCAAGGGGAACTTCTTCGACTTCTGGTAAAGGCTCTACTACCAACTCTTTCAACTCCTTAGAAAATTTAATACCACCGGATAGGCGTTTAAGCAGTTTGGGACGAGGATCATGAAGTAGATAAATAATTTCATCGTCTTGCTGCCAATCTTGAGTCGCTTTAACCACTTGTAGGCTTCCTTGCCGTTTGATTAATAGAGGTAAGAGTTCTCCAGATTGAATTAATGCTTGAAAATGGGCTTGTTGTAGAGAAAGTCCAGGTTCTTTAAACTGGGTTGTCCCTAACTTCATTTGTTCTTCCCGTAAGTATTGATTCCAAGTTTTAATTAATTGTTGGTCTATGAAAGCCGCATTAACTTTGGTTTTGTTTGTCGTAGAATTATTAGGTGTATTACTCGGAAATACCGCAAATACTCTAGGGGGTTGAAATTCCTCCACCGCTCGCTGAGCTAAAACGAGATTGACTTCTCCATTACTGGTTAAAGCCATAAAGTTCCCCATTGAGTAAATTCCTGCTTGTTCTAGAACGTTAGGATCGAGTCCACTGCTTTGGAATACGGATAAACCTTCAGCTTCAGCTTGCTGACATGCTTCAGGATCGGTATCAATTAACACAACAGACTCTCCCTGTTGTTGAAAGAGCCTTCCAATTAAGCGTCCTATGTCATTACCCCCGACAATAACTGCCCCTGTAGCTTCTATAGGATTAATCTTTAATGCTTGGGCAACCCAACGGGCTGATAATCCTTGAACAAAGACAGTCATCATAATTGTTAAGAACACTAGGGCTTTAATTGACTCTCCACCGTTAATACCCTTTTCTGTCAGTAAAATAGCAAATAGAGAGGCAACAGATGCCGAAACAATCCCTCGCGGTGCAATCCAAGCTAAAAAGAGTTTTTGTCGCCAATGAAGATTACTGTTCCATGTACATAGGACAACATTAATTGGTCTAACCACTAACATCAGGATGAGAACGGTTAACACACTCCCCCATCCCAAAGCAAAAATACTGTCAATGGAAAGATCAGCTGCTAAAAGAATGAAGAGAACTGAGACACAAAGAACAGTTAATTGTTCTTTAAACCGCCGTAATAAGCGTTCTTCTGGGACAGAGGAAGCTCTAACCACAATCCCGGCAACCACGGTAGCCATCAACCCCGATTCACTGCAACTGAGTTGAGCTAGTCCAAACAATCCCCAGACTCCCGCTAAAACTACCAGATTTTTTAAATCTTCTGAGATAAAACTGGTATTTTTGAGAATAAAGCCTAGTAAAGCTCCACTAAGTCCTCCAATGATTGCCCCAATCCCCAATCGTAGAAGAACACTACTAAAAATTTCTACCGGACTGGCATTACTGTTCAGAATAGTATCTAAAACTACCACTGCTAAGATGGCTCCTACTGGATCAATGAGAACTCCTTCGCTTTCGAGAAGAGTAGCTACTTGACGATCCACTGAAACCTGTTTAAGTAAAGGACTAATCACTGTAGGTCCAGTAACTACTACTAACGCCGCATAGAGAAAAGCAATGGACCAGGGAAATTCCGCCAACCAATGGGCTGCCATACCGCCACCAATTAAGGTAACAAGAACACCAATAGTGACGAGATTTTGCAAGCTACCTGATACTTTTCCTAAATCTCGCAGTTCTAAGCTTAATCCTCCTTCGAATAAAATAATAGCCACAGATAAGGCAACCAAAACTTCTAGTCCTACTCCTAGTTGATGAGGATAGAGAAATTTCAAGACATCAGGTCCAAGTAAAATTCCAAACAGTAGCAAAAAAACAATACTTGGGACCTTGAAAAATTCAGCGGTCACTTGGGCAGCAATGCCAGCCAGAACAGTGATCACAATTTGCAGGGTCAGTTGAAACGATCCTTCCATAGGCTTACTTCAGTGGCCGGCAATGTTTAAAGGGACGATTACTATCGATGACTTTCAGCTTCAAATTAATAGCTTATCGCAGCTTCAAATTTTACTTAAATATTAAAATAATAGGACTTTACAGTTTAATAGTCACTCTGGGTATTCTAACATTTAGATTCTAGAAGCCGTCATCCGGTCAACAATTAAATGATGGACTGATACTAGATATTTAATCCGATAAATGTGATTGGTTCAGTTTCTAGGGAACAATTGATCATCCTAGTATTCTTTCTTTTTGTCTTTTATCTATTACCTTTATCTCCCCAAGATGAATCATCTAAGATTTATTTGGAATAAATCACAGGACCAAGGAGCATTTAAAAATCACTGGCGATAATTTTAGGTTTGGGCTGGACTATTTATTCTTAGGAGCTTTCCCCCTGTTTAGTTTCAATTTAGCGTCCCCTTTTCTCTATGGGCAAAAAAGTTTAGTAGCTCAGATGGCTAAGGAAATGGTAAATAATAACTTTTTATCGGGTCGATGGCTTTTTCCGACTCTTTGGGGTGAATTCTATCATCAGCACCCCCATTTAAGTATTTTTTTTATTGCTTTTACTTACTTTTGCCATAACAGCAATTCTCATAACTTGTCGTAATCGTCAGTTTATCATCATATTGTTTTGGGGAATGTATGTGTCGTTGATGTTGTTAGTGAATTCTTTCTATTGTAATGGGGAAATTCAGTCTCAGAAATTGATTCAACCCTTAGTGCAGATGTTAAGGAATAAGGTTCCTCCCCACAAGGTGGTATTGCTGATTTAGTCCAAGAGAATCAACCGTTAAATTTATATAGCGATCACCATGTTATCCCAATAACTTCTGAAACCCTTTTGCGATACTAGCATACTCTACCTGATTCCTATTTTCTCATTACCTTAGAAACTTGGACAAAACTTTCCTTGGAATATGTTTACCCATTAGATAAAGTCTTTTCTAATTGGTATTTAATTGCCAGAATTTAAAATTAAGTCTTGGGATATAATTCTAGTTAAATATGATTAAAAGAAAAATTAAAATTATGTAAATTTTAATTAAAATTTTTGAGTTCAAAGTCGTTGATTTTACATGCTACAACTTAGGTTATGAGTCTTATAAGTCAATAAAGAACTTATAAGACTTTTTGAGATTGAGTATAATTAAGTTTAGGAAAATAATACCAGTTTAATAATACCAGTTTAATAATACCAGTTTAATAATACCAGTTTAATAATATTCTCTTTGTAAACTCATTAGAATTAGTTAAGCTATAAATTTATATGTCAATCAATTTAATTTTTGATTTATCTTTTCCACCATTAGTTGGAAAATTCAATTACTAAAATAAATTTTAATTATGTAAGTACATCCACTTACTATAAGTAGTTTCTGTCCATTATATAAATTGATTGAAAACTTCATCACTCGTCACTCATTGTTTTTGTTTCAACAATATCTCTCATCTTCTCGATATCATTTTAATCTTAATAAGAAACAAAATGATAATGCCGTTCCTTTCAAAAATACTACTTCTCGCATAAAGCTGTAACTTCTTTTTCTCTCCATAAATTTCCGTAGAACTACGTTTAAGTAGGGTAAGTTACGTATAAGATTTATTTTGAACAGAAATTAATAAGTTTTTATTCATACTGTAACCCGCCAAATTAGTCATGATATTTAATCATCTTGAATATCAATAAAATCTAAAAATTGCCACCTTCATTGGTAGCAATTATGAAGATTTAACTATTTGATAAAAGCTTAGACATCATAGTATAAGGCAAACTCATAAGGATGAGGGCGTAACCGTAAAGGGTTAACTTCATTATCAAGTTTGTATTCAATCCAACTCTCGATAAAATCTTTAGTGAAAACTCCCGTATTGGTTAAAAATGTCTGGTCCTTTTCGAGGGCTTCTAGGGCTGCCTCAAGAGAGCTGGGAGTTGAAGGAATTTTACTTAACTCTTCAAAGGTAAGATCGTAGATATCCACATCTAAAGATGGACCTGGATCAATTTCATTCTTAATCCCATCAATTCCTGCACATAGCATCGCTGCAAACGCCAAATAAGGGTTGCATGTGGCATCAGGACATCGGAATTCCAACCGTTTAGCTTTAGGATTGGGTCCAGACAAAGGAATACGAATAGAAGCAGAACGGTTCCCTTGAGAATAAGCTAAGTTAACAGGAGCTTCAAAACCAGGAACTAGACGCTTATAAGAGTTGGTGCTGGGATTAGTAAACGCTAACAAAGCAGAAGCGTGTTTAAGGATACCACCAATGTAATTTAAAGCCATTTTGCTCAAATCTGCGTAACCGTTCCCCCAGAATAGTGGTTGCCCATCTTTCCAGATAGATTGGTGAGTGTGCATGCCAGAACCATTGTCATTAAACAAGGGTTTGGGCATAAACGTCACGGTTTTACCATATTTCCTAGCAACATTTTTTACGACATATTTGTAGGTCATCAAATAGTCTGCCGCTTCAACGAGGGTAGCAAAGCGAAAACCTAATTCGTTTTGTCCTCCTGTAGCTACTTCGTGATGGTGTTTCTCAATTGGAACTCCACATTTAGCCATAGTTAGCAGCATTTCTGTCCGCATATCCTGTAGAGTATCTGTCGGGGGTACAGGAAAGTAACCCTGTTTGTAGCCAGGTTTATAGGCGAGGTTTCCACCCTCCTCTTTACGTCCCGTATTCCAGCGTCCTTCTACACTGTCTAGGTAGTAATATCCTTTATTCTCAGTTTGGTCAAAACGAACATCATCGAAGACAAAGAATTCAGCTTCAGGTCCAAAAAAAGCAGTATCGCCAATTCCCGTAGTTTTGAGAAATTCAACCGCTTTAGCAGCAATGGTACGAGGATCGCGGCCGTACCATTCTCCTGTACGAGGTTCCTTAATACTACAAATTATACTAAGGGTAGGTTCTTCACAAAAGGGGTCGATCCAAGCCGTTGTCGGCTCGGGAATCATGACCATATCAGACTCGTTGATGGCTTTCCACCCCCGAATACTCGAACCGTCGAAGGGAACCCCATCGACAAAAGAACTTTCGTCAATTTGATTGTAGTAGAATGAACAATGTTGCCAAATACCTGGGGTATCAATGAATTTCAGGTCAACAATTTTTATGTTGTTGTCTTGAACTATTTTCAAGACGTCTTGAGGGGTTTTAGCCATGGACAGACTCCTATTTTATTCAGCCTCAAACCACCAACCCTAAAGATAGGTCACAAGATATTTTGTATTCCATGATACAGGCATCCTTGTTTAAATCTGTAGATAATGCAAAGTTTTGAAGCTACTCTGCAACCTAAGTAGTCGGACATAAATGGACAACACTATGCTAACGCGAATTTGACAAGGTTTGAAAATATTTTTATTTTTCTTCTATTTCGCAGAGTATATTAATAACCGCCATAACCCCATTAACCCAATTTTGTCCCATCGGTAAATTGTTGACTGTCGAGGGAGCCTCTTTTAAATAAATAACAATTTTTTTCGCCTTTCACCTCATTGCTAATGATCTAATTACATTAACTCTATATTATGTTGTTATAGAAATTTTTTAAACTTCAATTAACTCATATAAATTCTTCTTTTTACTTTTTTTTAAAAAACACCATTACACTCAAATACAACATTAGTTAATCATAATTTTTATATCTAACTTTCATTAACATAAACTTTGAATTTATGGTAATTGATTTTAAATCAATAAGGTATTATAATAGGTTATTAATTTAAACCTCTATTTAGATAAAAAACCTAAATTTTTTTAACAAGATATTGCAATATTTTAACATAATTATTGTTTTAAAAAAATAACTTAGGCGGTCAATTCAAATAAAGATTTGTCCTTATGAGATGATAGATAAGGAAAAAAACACTAAACTTTATAGTAGGCTATAAAACATTGTTGACGTAATTATTATCTAATTAAAAATTATGATCTTACCGTACGTTATATGATAGGGATCAGAACGCAATGAATAGGCTTAAAGACTATTATTTGCCTGATATAGCTTCTATCAGTGCGGCTGCGGTTGTTAATGCCAATTTTCCTGAAGTTCTAAGACAGGTGAGACTTAGATTATTTGAATAGGTGTCTTAATTAGTTTTTTCTGAAGTAAATACTTATACTAATCTTTCTTATTCAGCTTTTCTAGAGTAAATAGACTATTCTCTACGCTATGCTAGTTATGCTTTAGCAGAGGGTGAGTACAATGTTCTTGATAAAGGGATATTGCGAGAGTGGCGCAAAACCTATAACTTCTTGAGAGTTCTCATTATCTCAAAAATCAAGGAAATCCAAATTATGAAAGACATGGTAAAAACCATAATGGCTGATACTGGGATTAAAGATGTCTCATTTAATAATTTTTTTGCTCACAGAGCTCTTGATATTAGTGAAATTTCTGTTTAAGTTCGTTGAAAATTAATAAGATTCTTAGAGACGATCACTATTCTTCAGTCAACAGTGATTACTTCTCTAAATCAAAAAAGATTGTTAGGATGTAGACTTAGTGTAACTAAAATTATTCGAGAAGCACCCAGTTTGGACATAATGAGTATAATACCATCTATGGGAGTTAAACTAAAACTAATGATGGCTGTAGCCTCGGTTACCCCCAAGGGGTCAACCTCAGTTATACGGAATGTTTACCCTAACTATAAAGTTATAGTACTTAATGATAATTTCAATACCTTTGAGCATGTTGCTAACTGCTTAATGAAGTATATACCGAACATGACTGGTGATCGTGCTTGGGAACTAACACACCAAGTTCATTCTGAAGGACAGGCAATTGTCTGGGTCGGTCCTCAAGAGCCTGCCGAACTCTATCACCAGCAGTTACGGCGAGAAGGATTAACTATAGCTCCTTTAGAGGAAGCTTAAGATGATGAACAAATCTAAAGGACGGCTTGTTTGGAATCATTCAACTCACCTTCAAGGACTGATTCCTATCCTTGAAAAGTTGATTAATTGCACTGGAATTACTACGGTTACTCCCGGGGTAATCAGTTGTTCTAAGAGTCACTATCCTTATTTAAAGTTACGGATATCTGTTCCCGTTCGTGGCGGTTATAAGGTGATCGCAAGACAAGGAAAAACAGTTCAAGAAGTATTTATCGTTACAAAGTTAAGTCGTCAAGAATTAGAAACTGCTATTAACACAATTATTGAATTAAAGTTTAATAGAAAAAATAACACTCTTCACATAAGTCGATAACGTTCAGTAGTGTTTCATAATATAGATAGTTATAAATTATTCTAAACTAGTAACTCTGACGACTTCGGCATTAAAAATTGAGTTTTAACCCACTATGGGATAATTGACATTGAACCTGATTTTTGAATCATAAATATCAGTAAGAATTACTGAGACAACTTAACTTTTCATTTGACAAATTAGTAATTGTCTATTTACTGCAATTACTAATTTTTTTTGGCAAGGACTATAAGCTCGACTTTAGGAAATATAACAGTCGTGTTTTCTGCTTAATTTATGTTTACAACTATATTTTCGGGCCCGGTGATAATATTACTCTGATCCAGATAGAATTATAGAAGCTCACAGTTAACTAAAGAATTAAAGCTAAAATAATTTTAGCTTTATTTAAAATTTTTGCAAAGACGAGGTTATTCATAGTAAGAAAAGATTATTCATTATCAATAAAAATCACCTTCTTTAAGAAGAGGACTGATCATGATTACCTTTTGCGTGAGATTTTAGTTTATTACATTAGTTAAATAGGATTTATATTCCAATAAATTTATGACAATCTTATGCATTTTTATTTTAGACTATTTCCCTTCTATATATGTTTAGTCCATAACTAAAAAACACTAGGATTTTATCCTAAGTGTGATTTGATAACTTATATTACTGCTATTATCAATTGATATGGATCTTAAACGTTTTACCGACTAACCAATAATTAATCTAAATTTTATATTTAAATTTTTAAAAAAAGAGAATAATTAGAGAATAAACCTGTTAATTTAACCTTAATTAATTTATTGGTATAATTTATTTTTTATGTATTTAAATTGGATTAATAAGTAGCACAATATTTATTACAAATAATATCAATATATAAATAAAAATCTTAAATATTAAATGAAATTATTATACTTATATACAACTATGATAGTGATTACTTTTATTGGTATTAATCTACAAAAATAAATATGATTTTTAATAAAAATTTTATTAAACCTAAGAAATTGACATGTGTTATTTAACACAATTTTTTATATATCAAACATAATATATAAATATATAGTATATACATAAATATAATTTTTATATAACTTCATGATAGTTACTAATTAAACTAAATATAAGCAATATACCCATATCTAAAATTAGATTATAGAGAAAAATCAGTAACTAACTTTTAGTTTAGAGATTAAGCCATTCCTGGTCATAAAAATAAAAATTTAGTTAATTCTCAATTTATTGCACAAAGAAGTTCAATTGAAACAACATCAACAAAGTATAGAATTTCTAAAATAAGTAGATAAACAATAGAATTAATTGAATGTATTTATAAGCTTATTAAGCTGTACAGGTGTAATTAATATATGATACAGTGCATTAAATAAATTTACGAAGCGATTAACTTGAATGAGTTATGATTACATTTTCGTATAACAGATAAGTTAAGGAAAAATTTTTTGCATATTAGGGTAACATATAAATATTTCCATTCCCGATAAGCTTGTTGAATAATTGAAGGTCACGCTTCAGTCTCTGCAATGGCAGTTGTTTGAATTTGTTTGATCTCTGGTAAAAAGGAAGGTGCATAGTTACGCCGGGGGCGTACTTGCTAAGCTTTACAGGTTCAATTGTTCCTAATGCTTTTCATCAGAATGAATTAGAAGATAAAGAAAAATAGTGAAAAGATAGTTAATGAGTTAAGTAAACAGTATTTACTTTAATTGTTTATAAGATATCATAATAAAATTTTAAGAAGTGGCGATTAAAAGTCAATATATACGAATGAGCCGTTTAATCCGTAGCGAAGTTACACGATGTGTAAAGTGTTTATATAAAAACAGTACTCATTCAAAATATATAAATAGAAAATAATTTAAACAAGATAGTTATTGTTGACATCTAGGAGGGAAATTGTAAAATTTATATAACTTGAAAGTGTCTTATAATCTTAGCAGTAAATACCCAAATATTCAACTTCTTAGTCTTGGCATTAACTACAATGTTGTCGTCTTATTTTAAACTTCTTTTCTAGATAAGTAAGAACTATTCATTCATTTGACAGAAGATAGGGTAGTAACAATTTAAGAATTGTAAGTCTATATAAATCGATTAATCACTCATCATTTGTTTAACTAAGTTTTCTGCTTCTTCCTTAGTTTTAATTTTTTTATCTAAAGAAGCAGTCAATAACCTATCTAAAATAATTTTGTATGTAGGACCTGGTTTGTAACCCATTGCTTTTAAATCATTGCCATTTAATAGAGGCTGAATATTAGACCACTTTGTAATATATTGCCAAATTGTACGACGAATTTCTTTAGAAGAACGAACCGCTACTAAGATTAAGGTAGGCAATCTATATAAATTAAGTAATCTAGTTTTTTCACTTATTATGTTATTTTTTAAAAGCTTTTTTTTAATTTCTAACTCGACTTCTGACAATACTTTTAAGCGTATAATGCTATCTTTTGGTAATTGAAAATCAAGAGCAATTTTAATAGATTCTACTGTATCTAGTTGACTAATTAATACTTCTAAACGAAGTAACCAATGTTCTAAATTATTTTCAGGATCAAGATATTTTAACCAACGGGAAATATAGCAAGTTTGCCACCATAATATATCATCTAAAGCTAACTTAGAATGTAAACATAGTAAAGCGTCTAAATCAGCTAATAATTTTAAAGCTTGTTTCCAATAATGAGCTTCTAAAATAGATTTTAATTCTATTTTTAATCTAGTTTTTAAGGCAGGAACTGCATAATTTTTACTTTTTAACTGTTTATAAATGCCGCTTTTAATAGCATTGTTAATATAAGCTTTTGTTTGGGGTTCAATTTTAAATCCCAACCGCGCAGCAAAGCGTACTGCCCTATAAATTCTGGTAGGATCTTCAATAAAACTATTAGCATGAAGTACTCGAATTTGACGCAATTGTAGGTCTAACATTCCTCCAAAAAAGTCTAATAATTCCCCTTCCCTTGGGGATGTCAACCTAACCGCTAGAGCATTAATTGTAAAATCTCTACGATATAAATCCTGATGAATAGAACTAGCTTCAACTTTGGGGTTAGCTGCAGGATAAGGATAAAATTCTGTTCTTGAAGTGGCAATATCTACCCATAAAGACCCTAATTGGGGATCTCTGTCCCATACTAAAGCAGCTGTTTGGAATTCTCCATGTACTGATAGTCTAGCATTTGGGAAAGTTTTTCGTAGGGTCGAAGCCAATTCAACCCCAGCTCCCACACCAGCGGAATGATGAAATCCATCGACGACTAGATCAATATCCTGCAGTAATAACAATTTCTCTTCTTCTGATAAAAAGAAATCTCGGACTGCCCCACCAACTATATACAAATGCCAGCCCCGTTTTTTTGCTTCTTTTGCAGCGAGTTGTAATAATTTCCATACAGGAGAAGATAAACGCTGACTAATAGAAGGTAAAAAACAAGAAACTAAGGGAATTGGGTTACTATTTTTATTTTTTTTTTCTCTTCGAGCTTGATAAATTTGCCGTAATAAATCTGTTCTGGTAACAATTCCTAATAATTTATTGTTTTCAACAACAGGTAATCTTTCCACGTCATTAGTTACCATTATTGATTCAATTTCAGGTAGTATAGTATCAGGAGTAATAGTTTTAAAATACTGTGCCATATGTCCTTTGATTGGGGCGTGACTAAGTCCATAATGGAAGGCTAAATCAATATCTCTACGAGAAATAATGCCCACTAAGTACTCATTTTCATCTACTACTGATAATCCCGAATGGCCATAGCGAAATAAGATTTTTTGCGCTTGTTCTATAGTTGTTTCTGGGCGAATTGTTTTAACAGGAGAAGACATTAAATCTCTAGCGGTTAGAGGGTAAGGAATTTGGGCAATAAATTCTTGCAATAACTTATCTAAAGTACTTTGAGGTTCTACCTCCTGTAGCATTAAAGAACCAGCTTGTTTATGTCCTGCTCCCTCATAAGATTGAAATAATTGCTGAAGATTGGTTCCCTCAATTCTGGTGCGACCAATAATAGTTAGTAACCCCTTTTTATCAGGTTTATTGTTACGACATTTATCATCAAAATAACCTAATAATAAGGCATCACTTTCAGTTAATTTAATTAATAGTTCAGCTAAACTAGATAACCCAGGAATATAAGTTTCTGTTTTCAATAAAACTGAAGTAATAGTGTAACCTCTAATTTCAATTTTTTGAAAATTTTCTAACGCTTTTTGCAATAATTGTTGTAGTTTTAGAGAAAACCTAGGATCGCAATATTCATCAATAGTTTTTACATTTGCTCCTCTTTCCATTAACCAAGCTAGGGCATAGGCATCACGGGAAGTAGACTGAGAGAAAGTAAGAGAACCCGTATCAACATGAATACCTAAGGCCATCACCGTTGCTTCGATAGGGTTAGGATGAACGCTTTCTCGTTGCATTCTTTCCACTATCAGGGTTGTAGTCGCCCCGACAGGTTCTATTTTAGTGAATGTAGAGGGAATGTCTGAATATGAATTAGTGTTGAGATGATGATCATAGATTTCAATAGTTTTGATGTGAGGTAAATCAAACCAAGAGGACACTGTTCCTAGGCGATCACATTTTTGACTATTCACTACTATTAGAGTACGAATTTGTTTAGGATTAATGATATGCAGTTCAATTAGTGCGAATTCGTCTCGGTAAAGGGCTAAAAAATCTCTAACTGCTGGATGTGCGCCCCCGGTAAGGACAATTCGACTATCTATTTTGAGACAAGAAAGTCCTACGGCTGCCCCTAGTGCGTCAAAATCTACGTTTTGATGACATAAAATTAAATCCATAGTTGGCTTTAATGTATTTATCTTAGTGAAGATAAATTATAAGATAATTTATCTTTAACCTCAATTTTTAAAATCTAATCTATAAAGTATAACCCGTCAGGTAAATATTTTTTGATAAAATTTTCTAGCATTAAATAATTGAAGTTAGCGATCATTTTAATTGTCGATTTCCAAATATAAAATAATTAGCTTGACTCTAATTAAAATGTTAAATATATAAAAATATAACTCTTCTATACTAAAGATGATGTATCTATGATTAGTAATTAATGACTTCTAATATTTTTATTATAACTGCGTTATTCAATTCCATAAATTTGGCTATTACAGAAATATTTGCAACGAGCATACAATTTAACTCACTCCATATATAAGTCATATTTTTTCTGAACAATCCTTCTCATTTAGTCTTTTTTATAGGGTTTTTTATAAAAATTAATTACCTTTCAAAGAAACTCTATCTTTGATCGGTACATTACATAAAAATCTTAATATTTAAAATATCTATTTATGAGATAAGTAAAGCTCTCTACATATTTATCTAAAAATTCTATTTATAAAAGGTAAAAATAGAACTGTATTTCGTATGTATTAATTCAAATTTTCTGACTTAATTTATTGTTCCTAAAAAATTACAATATTGACTCCTTATTTTCTAGTTATTTAGTCAATAAAGTATTTATAGTTTCATTGCAATAATTAAATATTTATATATTATTATGACTAATTAGATAAAAATCTGTTTATATATTAAATATAGTTTTAATCTATAAAGTTGGGGCATTAAAACGTTATAATCATTATTAATCTACTATCTACATCTGTAGAAGATCTTAAGATTACAGTCCCAACAAAAACCATAGTTAATTAATGACCCTGAATTGACAAGATTACCGACTATATAAATATTTTTTAATATATAAGCTATAGGTCATTGATACAAATACACAATTGATAATACAGGTGCAATACGTAATAAATTCATTTTGCGATTCCATTTGGTTACACTAAAGTATTAGCGCCCAAACTATTCTGCAGAATTTAACTTGTCGATAAAAAACTTCCTGGAAAAATCTTAGAACAGCTCGTGTAAAAATCCTTAAAGTATAAGGCAGGACTTGACCAATTAACGATATAGTGAACATCAGAACAATTTTTCGTTAGGCTACCTCGGTGACACAGGTTTCATTTTGGTCTAGACAACGCCAGTATCTTCTCTCACCTTCATTGTTGAAATATTTCAAGAGTTCAATGACGACTATCCTGACTCAAAGAAGATGGCGTAAAAGGGGATTATGGTTAATGGGGTCAACCGGTCTAACCTTTATGGTTGCTTGGAATGGGAAACTAGTACTAGCCACCACCACAGGCGTTTTCTTAATGAGACTAGTGTATCAAATTCAAGGGGGAAACTGGCAACGTCGATGGTCGTACTACCGTGAATTTCTCAGAGGATCTTCAGGTAAATTAATCCTATCAGTGAGTAGTGGAGGTTTAGGGGCTATAGTAGCCTATATTGCTGCATCTGTCTGGGCTAATTCTGGAAACCGTTGGTTAGCTATAGGATGTATTGCACAAGGGATAGGAACTCTACTTAGCTTTGGATTGTTGCTCTGGCAAATTGTTCAAGTTAGAGAGAAGAGCTATGAAAATCAATTTAATCAATGGATATTAGATTTAACTAGTGCTGATCCTCTTAAACGATTAATTGCTGTTAAAAGTCTGGGAAATCTTTTGAATAAACAGTGGTTTAACCATCATTACCACCAGCAGCTTAGAGATTATTTTAAATTAATGTTAACCAAAGAAACAGAATCATTAGTCCGTCGAGGAATTTTAGAAGGATTAGCAACGTGTAACGAGCAACAAGTACCTAATTTAAAGAAAGATACAACAATTAGTCTAAAGAAAAAAAAATTTATAATCCATAAGGAGCAAATTATATAATATATCAAAGAATTAATATTATATATTAAGATTGAATGATAGAAATTAGTATTATTATTCCGGTGTTAAATGAAGAAACTTTCATTTTAAAAACTTTAAATAATCTACGTACAAATGAAGCTATCGAGGTGATTGTTGTTGATGGTGGAAGTCAAGATAATACCGTTCAATTATTGCAAAATATGGGAGTAAAAATAATAAAGCTTACTCAAGCTAGTCGATCATTACAAATGAATCAAGGGGCATTATTGGCAACTGGAAATATTCTTTTATTTCTTCATGCAGATACTATATTGCCAGAAGGATATGATGAGCTAATACTTAATAGTTTTTCAAACTCAAAAATAGTTGGGGGAGCTTTTAAATTAAAGATCGATCTTTCTCTATTTTCACTCCGTTTAATTGAAATTTTAGTTAACTGGAGATCACAAATTTTTTCTATTCCTTATGGTGATCAAGGAATTTTCGTTAAGACCTCAGTATTTCGAGAAATAGGAGGGTTTACAAATTTTCCCATCATGGAAGATTTCGAGTTTATGCAAAAACTCAACAAACGAGGTAAAATCGTCATCGTATCAGCTAAAGTGGTGACCTCTGGCCGTCGTTGGCAAAAATTAGGAGTAGTTAAAACAACGCTCATTAATCAACTGATTATTCTAGGATACTATCTAGGAGTTTCTCCCAAAAAATTAGTACAATGGTATCGAGAAAAATAACAAATATATTATATATAAATAATATCTATAATAAAAAATTAATATTTTTTGAAATTAGTAGAAAATAGAAATTATTAAAGTACATAATGTTGCTATTGTTTGTTATGACTAAGACAGAGATCAAAGATTTTGCTATTAAAATCCTTAAATTTTTAAAAATTAATAAAACTAGCTTAGAATACAAGAATATTACAAGCTAGTTTTAAGAGTAATAGATTCAATATATGAGTAAACTTTTTTTGTCCTACTTATGAGATTTAGTCAACAAGAATATTTGGGACTAAAATAGATTGCCTTTAATGTGTAAAGTATATAAAAAATTATTGCTATTGCTAATTTAGACTTAAAAGTAGCTCAGATTATAACTCTTTATAATCTCTGAATTAACAAATTAAAAACGCAGTTTTTAATAAAATAGACCAGTTGTATTTTAAATTTGATAAAGAAGTTGACATTTGATTACATACTTTAAATATTACAGTAATTAATAATTAAGGAAGAAACAATAAAACTTTTAATTAATGGGTTTTAGTATAATCAATGGTATATAGTATGACGCCAAAAGTAAAGGAGGACATTTTATTAAAAAATCTTCTTAGTTTTATAATTGGATGACATTAGATAAAAATGCAGAAATATATAGAAAAGATAGTTTAAAAGTAGGACCGTGATATTTCTTTTATATGTTTATATACTTGTCTATGAGCCCATCCTATCTTTATTTTTCAGACTATTAAAGGACTAAGAGATGTGATTTTTATCTCTTTTGTTTATTAGTTTATAGAAAAAGTTGACTATATATTTTGAGAATCATAAGGAAAAAATCTTGATTCTATTAGATTAATGGTGTTTTTTATTCATATAAAGTATACACCCAGGCTAATTATAGCTATACATAAAGGGTGATAGTTACTGTTCTTTAAGAACAGATAAATAACAAAATTATTAGTAATAAATTCTCAATAATAATTTTAGATATTGAATAGTGTATTTCATAAACTTGAAGTAAAATATATAAATTTTTATCTAGTAAAATTAAGAGAACAACTCGACATTATTAATTAATGACAGAATTTATAATCATATTAATAATAGACTTTATAAAATGAGATTGGCAAAAACTCAATAAGCTCAAGAATAAAATATTATTCCCCTATTTCAAGCCTTAGATTGGTTAGAAGAAAAGTAATCTAACTCCTAAGTAATCTAACTCCTGCAACATAATTATACTATCAATTAAATGAAGTAGGCCAGCAATTATTCATTGGCGCTTTTATTTATTTTGAATCTGATATGTGTCATTTATTTTGACTATAAAAATACCGTATATTTAAGGATTATAGTTGATGAAGATATGTACGATAGCTACATCAATTTTCTTTTCTTATATCACTAAAACTCTTGATTTTAAGCACATTAAAAGGTTTTTCATAAAAGTTATAAACCAATCAATATTAAGGAAATTGTACCCATGGTATCTAAGATTGATTTGACTCAATTCCATAGAAGAAATTATAGACTTATTTTTCTAAAAATATCAATATTATAAACAATTTATCAAATAATCAAGTGAGGAAAACTAAAAACAACTGCCTCTATCACCCAATACAATAACAATCCTTAACTTCGTTAGTGTCTACAACCCGTTGAGAATAACTCCACTGTCATACCAAGCAACGACTTTAACCATGTCGTTCTCCATTACCATGGTTAAGCTAGAATCAACCATAGAAGAATGATCAGTTACATGATAGTCACAGAAAACTACAAGGGTAAGTCATTCTATAAAATAATGCCCTTCATAGAACCCTGAGAAGCTTCTCGCAATACATCATTCACTCCTTCGACAAGGGTACTTTTTTTCTGTATGACTAAGTCCACCAATTTATTTTTTTTTTACCGGACAAATTTAGTCATGAATAGGAAACTTCCAAGATAATAATGACAAAATGTAGAATAAATCTAACTTTAACTCCTTTTTAGCTATCCTGATTCAGGTAAAAAACAGTACCAAACATCATAATTAATAAAAACACAATTGATGACCAAGTGGTCAGTTTTTGATATCATAGCCCGTAATTAATAAGCAACGACGTTTTGTGGTAATCGTGTGGTGTGTTAGGAGATGTAATGGTAAAAACGGTTGATTTTAGTGGACGGCCTTTCCATTTCATCGGAATCGGCGGGATAGGGATGTCGGCTTTAGCTTATGTTCTAGCTAAGCGTCAGATTCCCGTATCCGGTTCCGATTTACGATCGAGTCATATTACAAAAAGATTGCAAGAAGTTGGAGCGTATATTTTTAGTCGTCAAGAGGCGACTAACCTAGAACTCTTTCATTCTAGCAACGGACAAATCACTGAATCTGTCCTACCTTTGGTCAATAATTTGACAACATCTTTGGTTGATAAAAATGGACATGATCATGAATTGAGTCCGAAAAGGATTTTAACTGAACAGTTACCTCAAGTTATATTTTCAACAGCGATTGCTCAAGGTAATTCAGAATATCGGGCCGCCCAGGAAAAGGGATGTCCGATTTTCCACCGTTCTGATGTTTTAGCCGCTTTAATTACAGATTATCAAAGTATTGCGGTAGCTGGAACTCATGGGAAAACCACTACTAGCAGTCTTTTAGGTTACGTACTGCTCAAGGCAGGACTCGATCCAACTATTATCGTCGGAGGAGAAGTAGATGCTTGGAAGGGTAACGCTTACTTTGGTTCTAGCAAATACTTAGTAGCTGAAGCAGATGAGTCTGATGGCTCTCTAGTGAAATATTTTCCCAGTATCGGAATTGTCACTAATATTGAACTTGATCACCCGGATCACTATAAAAGTCTAGAAGATGTAGTAAAAACCTTTCAGATTTTTGAAACTCAATGTGAAATATTAGTAGGGTGTGTTGACTGTGAGACAGTGAGAACTCAGCTAAACCCGACTATTACCTATAGCCTTGATCTTAATCAAAACGCAGATTACATTGTCAAGGAAATTACTTATAGTCTTGAGAACACAACGTTTGAAGTTTGGGAAAGAGGGCAGTTTTTGGGGCAAATGTGCCTAACCATTCCAGGAAAACATAATGTTAGTAATGCTATGGCTACTATAGCTGTAGGGCTGCAATTGGGATTGGAGTTTAAGATAATTGCTGAGGCATTAGCTACCTTTGGCGGAACAAAACGGCGTTTTGAATACCGGGGTCAAACCCATGGTATTACGTTTATTGATGATTACGCTCATCATCCTAGCGAAATCAGAGCTACCCTCTCGGCAGCTCGTTCTAAGGTTGAGCAAAACTCTCGTGTAGTTGCTGTTTTTCAACCTCATCGTTATAGTCGTACCGCTGCATTTTTAGAAGAATTTACTACTTCTTTTCAAGATGCGGATTTCATTGTTCTAACCGATATTTACAGTGCAGGGGAAGCTAATGTTGCTAACATCACAAGTCAAGACTTAGCTAATGAGATTAAACGTCATCATGGTGATGTGATTTATCAACCCTCTTTAGAAGCTTTAATTGAATCTCTTCCTAAACTTTTGCGACCTGGAGACTTAGTTCTGTTTTTAGGGGCGGGGAATCTTAATCAAATTATTCCCCAGGTAATTGCTGGGTTTTGAAGCATCTTATCACTCTTAGGGGTTCAAGTTTTTTTTGATATTTAGTCTTAACTCTATTTCTCAGACCCTTGTGTCTGGAAACAATTTGAATAATTTTTAGTTCACCGTCTTCAATTGACTTCCCATTAAACTAATAAACTAATGATTAAAGCGTTGTCTTCTCCAATACGATTGCCCGTGGCCAATTGTCATATTTTCCCTAATTTTTCTCTAGCTAATCAAACTTCCTATCGCGTAGGAGGTGAAGCTCGATGGTATGTTGCTCCCCGTACTTGGGAGGCTCTACAAGCCACCTTTGAATGGTTTCAAAAGCAAGATATTCCTCTGATACTGTTGGGGGCAGGTTCTAATCTTTTGATTAGCGATCGCGGAATCGATGGCTTAGTGCTAAGCACCCGCTATCTACGTTATCGTAAATTTGACCCTGAAACAGGGTGTGTTACTGTAGCGGCTGGTGACCCTGTAGCTAAAATTGCTTGGCAAGCTGCTAAACATGGTTGGCGCGGCTTGGAATGGGCTGTAGGCATCCCAGGGACTGTGGGAGGAGCAGTGGTAATGAATGCGGGAGCTCATCGTCAATGTGCTGCTGATTGTTTGATCAGTGCAGTGGTGGTGTCTCCTGATGGCACAGTAGAAACTCTTACATCTAAAGACCTTGATTATAGTTACCGCACCTCTTCGTTACAAGGAGCTGAGAAACTTGTTTTAGAAGCCACTTTTCAATTAAAGATGGGGTTCAGTCGTCAAGAAGTCATGACAACTACTCAACACAATCTTCAACAACGTAAAAATTCCCAACCTTATGATAAACCCAGTTGTGGGAGTGTGTTTCGTAATCCTACTTCTCATGCTGCGGGATGGTTAATTGAACAATTAGGCTTAAAAGGATATCGTATTGGTAACGCAGAAATTTCCCATCGTCATGCTAATTTTATCCTTAACTGTGGTCAAGCTAAAGCGCAAGATATTTTTCGCCTGATTTATCATGCTCAAGAACAAGTAGAAGCTCGTTGGTCTTTATTACTGGAACCAGAAGTCAAAATATTAGGTGAATTTTCTGCCTCCTAAGGCTGTAGGAAACACCACAGGAATACTAAGATTGACTAATGGAGTTCCCTATTAGGCTCTAGCTCATTATCATTAAAATCAATACTCTTAAAAGATATGACAAAAGGACAAGGATTTGGATTTGGATTAGGCAAAATTAGAGAATTACAAGAAGCTTTCCAAAAAGCACAACAAGTTCAAGTTGGAGCGCAGGAACTTCAAAAACAATTGGAGGAAATGGAAATCGAGGGAGCTTGTGGGGGAGAATTGGTTAAAGTTATCATGAGTGGCAACCAAGAGCCTCTTTGCGTTGAAATTACCCCAGACGCGATGGAAAAAGGAGCCGATAGTCTTTCCCAATTAGTTACTGAGGCAATGAAAGATGCTTATGCTAAGTCTGCCGAAATGATGCGAACTAAGATGGAAGAACTTACCAGTGGTTTGAATCTTCCAGGAATGTAGTTCTTAATGGCTTACAATCGAATAAATCCGTCCGAGTAATTGAAGTGCTCGGACGGATTTATTCGATTGGTTGGAAGTCACTGAGAAGCACACAATATACCATCTTGCTTTTCTTTGCAGAGACTGTTCATTTAGTAGTTTGTTCAATTTTTTTGCTCCAAACTCCTTCACATTAACCAAATCAGAAACTCAGACAGCAAGAAACAGCCTTTTCAGTGTACTTAGTTGCAATTATTAAGCTAATCACTCGTACTAATGGAGCCTAACAGATGGAAATAAAACGGACTAAATGGGGGTTAACTCTGTTTAAAATAGTTACTCTTCGAGACAATTTTTTCGAGACAATTTTATCAATGCTATTGTCAATACCTTTGTCTGAGAGACTTTTTGGCTGTTTGTGTTTAAGGGGAAAGCTTTCTGTACTTATAAAAGTCCATGAAGTATTGCTATTGATGGTGTTTTTAACACTAAAAGGTTATTTAAATTTTTGAAAAAATTTTATTATCTTTATTTTTAATATTCTACTATAAATTGTCAATAATTTTGATTTAGTTCAGGTAGTAAAATATTTTTTGTATTAATAAACAGAAAATAATTAGTTTTAATTAAAGCCTAAAATTTTAAAAAATTATTATTAAAAATAATATTATTGATAATATTGTAAACCGATAATTTTATATGAGAATAATTTTTATTATAAATAGAATTAATAGGTTTGTATTGGAAAAATTTACAGATATAACACCGAAGTTTATGAATTAGTATCCTAATAAAAACAGCCTATTTTAAAAAATTATCATTATAAAGTTGGCGTAGTAGATAAAATGTACCATAATTAAATTATACAATTTAATTATGGTACAAAACTATATAGTAGGACAATAAAAGATTATATTATTACTACAAGGCGAGCAATACATCGACCTACAAGGTTTTATAACCCTATCAATATTTCAATCATATACATTTTTTCCATTAGATTTTTTTTTAAAAAAGATCTAATGGAAAAAATGTTTTTAACATTTTTCTTATCTTCAATAAAAAGATCATGTGTTTAAATTGAGAATTAAGTTCGGAAGGGTAAGGACTCTCAGCTAATCTCGCTTTAATTTCGGCATATTCTCCAGATGTTAAAGGTTTTCCATCAATAGGTGATCGCCCTTCAGTTACAATTTCTGTCCGCAAAATTTCTTCAGGTATATCTTCAGGAGGAGGCAAGGCTACTCCTGAATTTAACTCTAATACTAACCTAACTATATTAATAAAAATTGACCATTTTAATAAACGATGATTCATAGAAACTTTTTTAGTTAATTTAACCCTGCTGGTAGCTTTTCTCCACAGATTTGATGGATTGCAATTATTTTTTCAAACAACCAAGGATAATCCTGACGATACTCAGGAATTAAGCCTAAAGGGCTCAATAAAGCTGAGGCTGTTAAATCAGCAACACTTAAACTTTCACCAACCAAATAGGGCTGATATTGCCAGTAAGATAACACATTCATGGCATTTTTCAACCGTTCTGAGGCTAATTCTACGGTAGCAGAAGTAATATTATATTGGTGACGGACAATATTAATCACTATTTGACTAAATAATGAAGAATCAATATATTTTCCTTTTTCTGCACGAAAATGATAGTAAATAAAACGCGTGGCGGTTCCGATGCTCTCATCTAACCAGTCTTCTAGCAACCAAGCTTGAGTTTGTTTGCTGGCGTCAGGTAACATTAATGGAGGATTATTTTGATAGGTTTCGAGGTATTGAAAAATTCGAGTTGAGTCAGCAATTACTTGCGGTTCTTCTACTCTTTGAGGTAATAAGACTGGAACTTTTGTCAACCCTGTAAGAGGTCTTAATTTAAGTAGATGTAAGCCTGGCGTTAGGTTCTCGACTTGATAAGAAATTTTTTTATACCCTAATGCTAATCTAGCTTTACGGCAATAATGAGAGGTACTAAATTGTAACAATAACATAAGTTAATCAGTAATCAATGTTAAACATAATAATCAACTACAGACGAAGACTTAATTAGACTAGGAACAATTATCCCAAAAGTAACTAAATATCTTCAAAAAAGCAATCTTTATTTTTTAGCTTAACTTTTTATAGTCAAAAAACACCTTATTTGCAGGACTCTACTATAACGCGTTTTTAAAAACTGTTATTTCTAGCACACTTTGCTGATTTTTAAAATATCATTATGACTGGGGAGACACAAAAAAAATGTTCTTTTTTTAAAGAAAATTATTTTTATTTAAATATTAAAATTATGGCCATAAGCATAGGATTTATATCCTAAAAATTTTTGAAAAGAAATAGTTATTTTTATAGTTTTAATTGATACTAATAAAATTATTGGTAATGTATCAATTCTTTTCTTTATCGATGTGAGTATTCCAATTTTTATTATCCTTGTTTGGAGGGATAAAGAAAAGAAGCAGATAAAACCTATAATTTACTGTTGAGCTAATTTTATCTTAATTAAGATCTTAATATACCATTAAAATATATTTTTTTAGGGAGAAAAGTCTGGTGTTCTAGTGTAGAAAAATACGATTGATTATGCTAGGATAAGTCCTAGTTTTAGGAAAGTACCAATGAACCAAGATACTATTCGGGAAAAAGTGAAAGCCATCGAAGGTGAGAGAGAATTTTTAGTCCAACTTCTCAATAAACCAGATTTAGGAATTTTGAGTATCGATGTCAAGCAGGCTATTGAAGAACTTGATGAGTTAATTGATGAATTTGAATTTACTTTTCCGGAAAAAAATATGAATTAAATCACTGGTATGGTAAACGAAAGTCAGAAAGGGCTTAAGTCCATGATATTTCAGAAAAGCTATTTTAAAAATAGCTTTTCCTACTTACCTATGTAAATTTTAAATAAGGTTTTTTAAAAAAGCTCTCACAATTAATCAAAAGTCAATAAGTTATTTGTTTTAACTTTTCTGAACTGAATGTGATTAGCTAGAAAATTAATAATTTATAATTGAGTTATCTGAGCTATACTTCATGGCTCAGATAACTCAATTATAAAAAAATCTTTACAAAATTATATTTCTTACAGAAGATAACTCTCAATATTTATTGAAATAACGTGACAACTAGTCTAGAAATATCATTTGTTTTGATACTCAAAACAACTCAAACTTTGATTATTATAATTTTTTTAGTAAAAACTATCTTTGATGGTAATTAAAACTTTGATAAGTAGATGCTCTTAAATAAGTGTAAGATGGAAAAGTAATTAAATTAAAAGTGCTTACTAGATATCAACCTAACTAAAAATTAAGCTAACATAATTAAAAAATAAAGAATCATAAAAGTTGATTTATAACTAAACAATTCCCTTCATAGGGAGAACAATAAAATAAAATTTATGTTGAAATACAAGAGGATAGAAAGATAGAAAAATTTAAGACTAAGTGAAGCTATTAAAAAATATAATTAAGACAATAATTTATCTAGTCACAAAACTTTATTATAAAAATAATACCTAATATAAGGATGTAAAATTATAGTCGATTTTAATTAGGTAGCTGATGAAGACATAATAAGAGTAGATAAACTAACTAATTATGTCTTCATCAGTTGCTAAATCAATCGTTTTATTGATAGGCTTCTTTAATTTACGAATATTTTTAGATATTAATTTAAAAATATATTTAAAGAATGGTTATTTTTAAAAAAATCAACTAAAAATATTGATTAATAAACTTCTTATGTTGAAAAAATTTACAATGTTAATATTTAAAATATAGCATTCAAAAATGAAACAAGTAAATAAAAACTAGAAATAATATTTAAAGGTAAAAATAAAGAATTATAAGGAAAAAACCTTCAGGTATTAATATAGTTAGTAACTGATAAATTTACTTTATTTTAAAATCGAAGTTAAATAACTTTAAAATACTGGTTAAAACCACAAAAATATAAGGTTTATATTAAAAGTCAATATGTTATTTTAAAACAATAAATATAACTTAAGTAAAAGATAAAAAAATCTAATTTATTAGATAATTAAATACTATATATTAAGACTATTAAACTTAGTAAGTTGGTGTTAAAAACCTATATAATATTAGGCATTAGAAATAAATTTATTTTTTTACAAAAAAACAACTTAGGGACTATTAGAAAAAATCAATTATAAATTAAAGTTGCCAAAAAAGATGATCAAAAGCAAAGCGTTTAGATTTAGAAGTTCTGTTAATTCTTACCTCCAAAATTTATCAAACTTACATTTTATTAGTTAATTCTATATTGTTAGTTTTCCATAGCCAAAATTATATTATTTATTAATATAAAGACTAGTCATGAGAATGATATTAAATAAACTATAATAAAAATTATTGTGCTTAGTAAAAAATAAATTAGTAAATTTTAAATAAAATAATTATGAGCAATTTACTACTTTAATTTTCATTAAATAGGTTATGTTTAAACTTACTAGAATTAGTTTGTTGACAAGTATAAACTTAGATATCTTTTGTTAAATAAATTAAGATAAAAAATTTGAAAATTATTTATTTTATAATATTATTTTTTATTTTAATTACACTTTTTAAAAAATTAATAATAAACCTGAATTAGCTACAATTTTAAATCATTAGATAATTGAATTGCATCTCGCAATTCTTTTGAGGATAAAGGTTTAAAAATAAAATCTATATTAAAACATTCTTTGGCAGTTTCAGTTAAAATATTAATAATATTTTCTGGATAACAATTATCAGGTAATTGTTCAAGAAGTCCTAAACTCCAAGGTGCAGATTGATTAAAAATAGTTTTAAATAGTGTTTTATTAGTTGATAAAACCATAGATCCATGTTGCAATATAGATTTTTTTCCCCTTCGTTGTGCGCTTCCAATAAGTTTACTTCCATCAGAAGTAATTAAATCAGAAATAGTAGCCGTATTAAAACAACTAGAGTTATGAATATAACCTCGTCTAGCTATTCCGTAATCTAATTTAATTCCTAAAGACGACCAACCTTTAATCAAAAACTGACAAATTTGTTTATAAATTTCTAAAGTTCTTCGATTATTAATTGGAGTAATTATACCATAAGTTAAGTCTCCTTGATGAAGAACTGCTCGTCCTCCTGTGGAACGACGTACTAATTCTATAGGACGTTTTTCCCAAGTTAAATTACACCAGAATAAAGGCCATTGTTTTTGTAAACGACCCAGAGAAATTGTCGGTGATGACCAAGTATAAAAGCGTAAAGTAGGAGGATGTTGTCCCTTTTCGTGCTGGATAAATAACCAATTATCAATAGCCATTTGGATCGTACCTGATGCTTCAATAGGAGGAATTAAACGCCATTTCATAATTAATTTAGTTACTCCATAACAATAATAAAAGACTATTCATGTTTCAGTAAAATAAAGAATATTTTAATTGCGTTGTTCATAAAGTAATTTCACTTTTAATTTAAATTTAAATTTACCTATTTGTTGAGGTAAACAAGCAGAATTAAGAATATAAATTTACCAATTACTTATGATTTATGCCCTATTTCGTAACAAAAGAGTAGCTAATTCAAAAGGTCGCTAAAAACCGTTATTTCTAGCAACGTTGACGAATGACCCTTTGACGAAAAAATGGAAGTATGGCATAAATCACTTCCTGGTCATCAATTAATTGAGGTTTATTGAGATCATTTTTATAACCCTAAAGGAATTCAGAGATAGTTGACCGACTCCCAAGCCGAGTACACATCAACATCAAATTTAGCAAAGTATTTTGACTAATTGAAAGCTCATTTACTTTTTATAATAGTCCTTCATCAGGTTTAAATTCATCATAAATTTCTACTTGTTGATCAAAAAATAACTAATCTTTATTAAATAATGTATAATCACAGAAACTAATTCTATAATTATAACCACTAATCTAGATTAAATGAATTATGATTTTTAAATTATTTAATTATATTAACTTTTGTTGTATCTACCAAGCATATTTTAGATTGTCAAAATTTCCTGGTTGTGAATAAACTAAAATAGGGAATTGTTTAGCTAGTTTAAAATTGCTTAGAACAGAAATAATGTCTCTATCATTAATACGTAGACATTGGATTTTATAAAAAATATCATAAATATTAATTTAAAGTCAATTTTTGACTTTAAATTTTTTAGAGTTTTTATAAAATAAATAATACCAAATAAGTAGATAATAATTCTTGAACCTATCATTTTAACTGTATTGCAACAATGTTAAATCATTATTCCTATAAAGATGAAATTATTGGAATTATAAAAAGCCTATAAAACCCAAAATTTTAAAATTTTGGGTTTTATAAAAATAATTATAGCTAGTTTAAAATAACTCTTATTGTTAACTTAAAGTGATTGTCGAGATACTGAAAATATCAGCATCTTAAGACTAAACTGGGAACCGTATCATAAAATTTAATCTTTTGTGTCTGAAATATTCACCTTAGGTTAAGATAAACAGAAGTCTCTGGTATTGATAAGTCAGGGTTATTCAATGCTATCTCTATTAAAGATCAAAAATTTTACCTTGGTAGACCAGCTTACCTTAAAATTTGGTCAAGGGTTAAATGTCCTTACAGGAGAAACTGGAGCAGGTAAGTCCATTATTCTTGATGCGATTGATATTGTTTTAGGTGGAAAAATCAATCATTATTTAATTCGTCAGGGAATGCAACAAGCATCTATTGAAGCCACCTTTGAAATGGATAACACTTTACAAGTGTGGCTAGAAGAACAAGAAATTAAACCGTTAGAAGACAAAACTCTATTGTGTTATAGAGAGCTAACCCTCACAGGGGAAACCATGCGATCACGTTCACGGATCAATGGGGTGGTAGTGAATTTGCAACTGATGGGAAAATTGCGTGATCGCCTTGTGGAAATTACTGCTCAAGGAAAACCTGTTCAACTGGTGGACTCTATACGACAACGAGAATTACTGGACTTGTATGGAGGGATGAGTCTTCTTAAACAGCGAAAATTAGTAGAGTCAGCTTACAAAAAATGGAAAATTGCAGATAAAATACTTAAAAAATGCCGAAAATCAGAGGAAGAAAGATTACAACGCCTTGATATAGTCGAGTATGAACTGAGAGAATTAGAAGAAGCTAAATTAATCAATCCTAAAGAGCTTGAACAACTTAACCAAGAACGTGATTGCCTCTCCTATGTAGGAGAGTTACAACGGTTGAGTTACTATACCTACCAACTGCTCTATCAAAATGATACTGGAGAGTCCGCGATCGCTGATCAGTTAGGAGAGGCTGAAAGTATCTTGACAAAGATAGCGAAATATGGCGGAGAAATAGAGTTAATTTTAGAAATGATCAGATCTGCCTTAACTCAGGTGGTAGAAGCAGGACAGCAAATTAATGGCTATGGGGATAGATTAGAAGCTGATCCAGAGAGATTAATAGAGATAGAAGAGAGGATTAACCTGTTAAAGCGTATTTGTCGTAAATATGGTCCTTCTTTAGAAGAAGTAATCAATTATCATCAGCAATTACAGCAAGAATTAGGAGAATTAACCGACAATCAACAGTCTATTGAACAGTTGGAACAACATACTAAAGTTGCTAGAGAAACTTTTTATCAAACCTGTAAAATATTAACAGAGCTACGTCAGAAAGCGGCCATCAAATTAGAAAAACAATTAGTTGAAGAATTAAAATCGCTGGCAATGGATAAAGTAATCTTTGTCTGTCAGATAACCACTTGTTTACCAACAGTAATGGGAAGTGATGAAGTTATTTTTTATTTTAGTCCGAACCCTGGGGAAAAAATAAAACCTCTTTCTAGTACAGCATCCGGGGGAGAAATGAGTCGTTTTTTATTGGCCTTAAAGGCTTGTTTTGCAAAATCAGAGAAGAGCTCTCGAACCTTGATTTTCGATGAAATTGATGCAGGAGTTTCAGGAAAAGTTGCTCAGGCTATTAGCGAAAAGTTACATAAACTGAGTCGTAAATATAAAGTTTTATGTGTAACCCATCAACCTTTGGTAGCTGCAATGGCAGACAATCATTTTCGAGTTACTAAGCAAATGATTGAAGAATATTCTAAGACTGGAAACTTAGACAATAAGCAACTGAGTTTACCCAAAATTAGGACGGTTGTTCGAGTTACTAATTTAGATGATCGACAGACTAGACGAGAGGAATTAGCCCAATTAACAGTGGGACATTCAGAACAAGAAGCAATTGAATTTGCTCAATCATTGTTAGTTAACGCGGAAGCATATCGTTTTAAAAAGAGTTGAACTAGCCTGTATATCATTTAAGTTAGATATTACCTAAGAAAAAAGATAGTTTTACTAAACTTAGAAAGGTTAACTGATAGCTAGGAATACAAAACAAGGAATGGGGAACAGTAAAAATAAAAAATTAGAGAGATATTTAGATATAAATGATATTAGTGATCTTCAAGACTTAATACTTCAACAAAAAGGCGTGGATATTACTGAGAGATACAATTTAAAAACTAAAAATTTTTCAAAAACAAACTATATTGTATGGTTTACCTTTTTGGAAGAGGTATTACCTAAATTAAAGCTAACATATCGGAAGGATACAGAAAACAATATAGGGGAGAATACATAAGATTTTTAGTTATAGTGTTAACTTAAGTTAAAGACGAGAATAATTCTTACTTTATTTAGACAGAAAAACATAATTTTATATTTCCTCGCTTTAAAAGTATTGGTTTTACCTGATAAGTTCAATAGAACTAAACAAATTAATAAAACTATACTTCAAGACATTTACGAGTCATTTATTCTTAAGGATTACCAAAAATATTTTCTGTTTGATTTAGATGTGATTGAGTAACCATAACAATTTTCTTGATCCTATTTTTGGCATAAAAAAACAGTATAATCTACCATTTTGGTTGCCAGTTTTATATCATTGGTGATGATGATATTCGTATATTTCTCTTTTAAATAAACAATTAATTCTTTTACTTGATGAATATAAATTTTATAAAGAAAGAAAACAAGTTCATTGATTTAAATAAGTTCTCTTTTAACACAACCAATGTGAACAATATATAACTCTTGTTTTTTCTACTAAAAAAGAGAGTTTTTTACTAACATGTCTTCTAAAATATTATTAATTATTACACTATAGACAATATTTTTCTAAATCCAGGAGTCGGGCATTGACAGATAAACTTACTTAAATGCGGTCTATCTAAAAATATAAAGTAATCACTAAAAACTAAAAAGTAAAAAACCATTATAACTTTTACTAATAAATCAATGGCTAAGTAATATTAAAATTTTTATACTTGGTATCCGATTGTTGAATCTTAATATTTAGGATGTAATAGTTTACCCGAGATATTTAATAATTTATCTCATGATCAAGAGTTATATTTAATGATAGTAATAGTTAAAACTTGATAAGTCTCAATCAAAGAAGTAGAATATTATTCGTTTAAAAGTTTAGAGATAATCGAGTAATTTTTAGTTACTGTAACTATACGATGCTCACTTTATCTATCCTAAGCTAGTCAATACATATTTTACGTAATTTATTTTTTAAATGCGCATTTCTCAAATCTATTTAAATCTCCTAAATCAGAAAAATAATAATTAAGTTTAAAAATATAAGATATCAGTAAAGTCATCACAAACAATTCTATTGTAACTTTCCATCTACACTCATAATCAAACATTATATTCACAATATATAGACTAAAAAAATAGATAAAAATTTAAAATCTTTACTTCATCTATCCTATTCTAAGTTGTATTTTTATCAGCTCAAATTCAGTAAAATTTATACCTCTAATGTAGAAGCATGACGCACTTTCCCAGAAGAGAATAAAATCTCCCCTAAACTGCTCAAATAATCGTCAATTATTTGGGCAGTACTAGAGCCGATAAAGAGCGTCCTTACATGACGTATTTTTTAAATAAAATTTTAAGATTTAGCCAAAGCTAATATTAAAGTACTGTGAAAAGAATTGATTGATAATGGACACGGCTTGTTCTAAAGAATCCACTACAACAATTAATCGATCGTAAGAGATCATCTTTGCACTGAGAACTCCTGAGAAATATTCATCAGATTTATAAATGACTATCTTCTGTAGCATTGTGCCTCAAGTCACATCAGGAGTCAACAAAATCACTACGTTTGTGGACTCTTGTTCTATTTATACGAATAGAGTGCCCCAATATAGTTGAGGTTAGCCTTGCGCTCAGCAATGATTACTAAGTCAGAAATATCAAAAGATGTACCAATAGCTACCGCTCCATAAACTGTTTTTTCGCCAACGTAACTTCGAGATCTCCTATTCCTGTAATGACTTCTACTCTTGGGAAAGTTTTAGTTCCGTAGGATAAAATGACAATAGCTGCTGTTTTTGCCAACCCTGTAAATTCTCTTGATTCCTATTTCTTGAGTGAGCGGCTGCCAAAATTAAGGGATAAATTTTTTCAAAAATATTAGGGGAAGTTATCACTATAGTTAGAAAACCTTGGCGACTTTTGCGAGGATGGCTTGAGTCAAAAACCCACTGATTTGAGGACATAAATCACTCTCAATATAAGGTTCGGCTCCTTTAAAATGCTGGAACAACTCAAATTCTTGAGACTAGTTTTAATTGATGAAACTGGAGTTAAGCTAGCCATAACTTGTAATTTTACTAAAGCAACTAAGGGAAAATACGTTTATAAGGAATATATCAGTAGAGGAAGAAATATTGTCTGAAATTGGGACGATCACTACGTCGGTTTTTTGAATCCTTTTACTTTTTAAAAATAGATAAATCTAAAAAAATTTTTTGCACTGATAAAATAGAAGTTCTAATATGATTAAATATAGCCGGTGACTGTTGTAGTTATAGTTAAGTTGTTAACTCGTAAAACAACAACAAAAGTTGGGGAACTGATGGAATCTATAGAAGCAAAAGTCGTGTTCCTATTTCCTCAGTAGCTATTAGTCATAAATTAGAAAACATTAACAAATTAAATGATCCTCTAACTCTAGAGTCCTTAATCAAACTCTCAATAAATCAATTGATTGAGCAACTGATGAATACATAATTTACCAGTGTATCCACTTCTGCTATTACCAAGTTACCCAGTTAGAAACCGCTATAAAAACCAAAATCTGCATCGCTTTACCGCCGGTTCCGACGAGTAAAAATAGCCGAACCAACTCTCACTCCAAAGCTTTGTCTGTTTCTTTAGTTCATTTTTCTGCTTGACTCCCGATGCTTTTTCAATAAAGATACCATAACAATGGTACCACTTAACTTCATATGGTTACTGTATCCTCTATCGAATTTTCTAAAAGTAAACCATATTCAATTCCTTCGACAACTGCTTCATAGGAGGCTTCCAAAATATTGGGAGAAACTCCGACGGTACTCCAACGTTCTTTGCCATTACTAGACTCAACTAAAACTCTTGTTTTAGAAGATGTTCCTGATTCTCCATCCAGAATCCTAACCTTATAATCCGTTAGATGAAACTCTGCAACTGCCGGATAGAAATTTTCTAAAGCTTTCCGTAAGGCACTATCTAGGGCGGCAACGGGACCATTTCCTTCGGCTACCTCCAATCTATCTTCTCCATTAACTGTAACTTTAATAGTTGCTAAAGCATTACTGTAAGATATTTCTTGTCCTCGTAACATATCACAATGTACTTGAAATCCTTTAAGTTGAAACATAGGTTTTCGTTGTCCCAATGCTTGACGCATTAAAAGTTCGAAACTAGATTCGGCTGCTTCAAATTGATATCCTTCATATTCTAACTTTTTAATCCGTTCTAAAATGTCATGACAAGCAATATCTTCTTTTTTTAACTCAAGTCCAAAGGTTTTTGCTTTCGATAAAACATTACTTAATCCTGACTGATCAGAAATGACAATACGCCGTTTATTGCCAATTTTTTCAGGTTTAATGTGTTCGTAGGTTAGGGGATTTTTTTGAACAGCCGAAACATGAATTCCTCCCTTATGAGCAAAGGCAGAACGCCCTACAAAAGGAGCATAATCATCCGGTGCTAAATTAACAATTTCACTAATGAAACGGCTAGTTTTACTTAATTGCGTTATTTGAGTATCTGTTAAACAAGAATACCCCATTTTAAACTGTAAATTTGGAATTAAGGTACATAAATTAGCATTACCGCACCTTTCCCCATACCCATTGATTGTTCCATGAATCATTCTCACCCCTTCTACCACCCCAGCTAACCCATTCGCTACTGCAGTTCCTGAGTCATTATGAGTGTGAATTCCTAATTTAGGAAAGGTTTCTCTATCAGGAGCTACATCTAACTCTTCTACCACTTCTTTAACAATTTTACTAACTTCCTGAGGCAAAGTTCCACCATTAGTATCACATAATACTAACCAAATAGCCCCGGCATTTTTAGCAGCTTTTAGGGTTTGTAAAGCATAATCAGGATTTTGCTTATAGCCATCAAACCAATGTTCTGCATCGTAAATTATTTGTCTTCCCTGACTGCGGAGATATTCAATCGTATCTCTTATCATGGCTAAATTTTCTTCCAAGGTGGTTTTCAACCCCTCAGTGACGTGGAGATCCCAAGACTTGCCAAAGATAGTTACCCAACGAGTTCCGGCGGCTAAAATCATCTGTAACATTCGATCACGATCTGAGGGAATATACGGGCGACGAGTGGAACAAAAAGCCACGACTTCGGCCTGATTTAAAGGTTCTTCCTGTAACTTCCAGAAAAACTGGACATCTTTCGGATTAGCCCCTGGCCATCCTCCCTCAATAAAAGGAATTCCTAGCTTATCGAGTTGGTGGGCAATTTTCAGCTTGTCCTCCAGAGACAGAGCAATTCCCTCCCGTTGTGCCCCATCTCTTAGGGTGGTGTCATAAAGCAAAACTTGATTGGCCATACCCATATAATTATTACTACGTATAAGTGTCCGTCAACTTCAAACAAATAAAAATCAACGAGATTAGTTCCGACTATGACAGTGCAAGGCAAAGAGCTAGTTTTTTATCACAACACTAAACCAACCTCAGCCGTGTTTTTTGTACTGCACTACACCTCGCTCTACAATGATAAGTCAAAATCTAGGGAGTGGTCATTACAATGAAAAGACGAAAATTAAATTTATATTGCTCTCGATGAGTAACGCAAGTATATGGTGCAGGCTTCCCTACTTCAGAATAATGTGTTACCATTTAATCGGTCTTTTCTAGATAAAAAATATTGCTATTCATCTAGCTCTCTTCAGATAACTGCATAATCCGTACTATCGACTGTCTAAAACGTTTTGAGCTTGTTAGTATTGTTGCTTGATTGTTTTGCAAAACGTGGGGATATGCATTTCAACTCGTTATAGTGATGGAGTAAACTTACAGAGAGAAAACTAGCACTGTAAGTTTACTCCACAGGGTTTAAGGCTTTAACCCAAATGGGTGAACTATCTGGAGGAAGTACAAAAACAGACAAACTTATAAACTGTACATTGTGAGGGGTGCCTATGCGACACTAACAAGTTATGGCATCAAGTAAAAGTCTTTCGTTCTTAATCTTTATTATTATCTAGTTTAAGCAGGAGAACCTCGATGGAGCTCATATCTCTTTCCCTCATTTTGGCTGGAACTTTTCTGGCAGATTATCTCCTCTACAGTTAAGTCTAGAGTATACTTACTTTCTGAAAAAACCTGCAGCAGCTAAATAAAACTGAGGCGCAGCCGTATTGCAAAGATAAGTCGCGGACTGTACCCGCGGGTGGTATATTTATCAACTCTTAGCTGTGATTTCAATCACCTTTTTAACAGCCTTAAGCTCCAAGAGAAGTTGAAGTTGGTTTTTTAGTATTTTAACTTTCTTTGAGAGACATGCAACTCTCTTGATATATAACTAAGTCAAACCAGAAAGTTGTTCCAACACCGATCTCACTAATCAGATGGATTCGACTATGGTGTTTATCAATAATGTTTTTAACAATAGAGAGTCCTAGTCCTGTTCCTTCTAGCGTATGAACACGATTTTCCACACGAAAGAAACGGTCAAAAATCGCCTCTTGATCTTCGGGATCAATTCCAATCCCTGTATCAGCAATTTCTATTCTTACCTGAGGTTGATAGGTAGGATTATGAGGGCTTTTCGTAAGTTGATAAGCTCGAATCACGATTTTCCCCCCCGCCTCAGTGAATTTTAAGCTGTTACCGACTAGATTGGTCATCACTTGAAGTAAAAGGTCGTAATGTCCTAGGATAGGGGTTAAATTTGGTTCTATTTCTTGAGTTAAGGTTAATTGTTTATCCTTAGCATTTAGTTGGTAAGTACGTAGAATTTGTTCGACCACCTGATTGATATCAACCCGATCAAGATGATAAATTTTTGAGGATTCTAAACGAGATAGATCAAGAACATCATTCACCAAACGAGTGAGGCGATCGGTTTCATTGTTGGCAGTTTCTAAGAATTCCTTACGTTCACTTTCCGTTAAGTCTTTGCCAAATTCACTTAAGGTTTCAATAAAAGATTTGATATTGAATAAAGGGGTTCTTAACTCATGGGAAACATTACTAATAAATTGGCTTTTGGCTGCATTTAACTCCACTTCACGGGTAATATCTTGCGCCGTCATCGCAATACCTTTAAGGGTTTCGCGGTATTGGTCAAAAACTTGGGTTAAGAGAACCCGAATAATACGCTGGGTTGGTTGAGTTAGCGTAATACGGAACTCCCAAGGGGATCCCCCTTGGTGACTTTCGGAAATTTCAGAAAGTGATTCGGAGGAGTTTTTGTCTTTGTTTGTGTGAGTGTCTTCCTGAGCCATCTCGTGAAGAGGAGCTGTCAATTGCCAGGTTAATTCCGGGGACAAAAGTTCAAAGATATTGGTTCCAATGACATCTTTTCCTTCCCAACCAAACATCCGCCGTGCCCGTGGATTAACTAATAGTAATTGTAAGTTAGAATCAAGTAGAATGGCACCATCAACTATAGTTGAAACGAGAGTTTCCAACTTAGCTTTCTCGGCGGTTAATTCTTCAATATTTTGTTCTTCATAGCGTTCAAGACGTTCAGCCATTTCGTTAAAACTGCAGATTAATTCTCCTAATTCTCCCTCAAAAGGTAGATTTATCCGTTGTTTAAAGTTTCCGGCAGCGATATTTTTGACTCCAACTAATAATTCTTTAATTGGTCGGGTAATGGTTAAAGCGTTAAAAACAACCCCTAGAATAACCATAGCCCAAATAGCGACAAAAACTGCAATCGTAACATCCCGAGTAAGGTTGGAAGAATTTACCACTGTAGGATTAGGATTAATACCAATGGCGAGAATTCCTAAATAGTTACCGTCATGTTTCAATGGAACAAAAACATCAGTCACCTTTCCATCAGGGCTGAGATGTTGACGGACAAGAGGAAGATTAATGTTTGTCAGATCAGTTTTAGGTAACTGGATATGCCGTTCAATGGTTAGAGAATTTTGAACTTCTGCGGCGGAATAGGGAATACCAAAGAAAATTTGACCATCGCAATCAGCATATATGATATAACGGACGCTAGAGGTACTTCGATAGAAGTGACTGGAAATGCGGGCAACATCAGCTAAGTGATCTTCAGCGATCAGGTGAGCAACATTAGAAGCTAACAAAAGCCCCAAATCTCGGCCAAAACGAGTATCATTCAATTGGGCTTCTTGCTGAATGCTATTGACTGCCCAAAAGGTTAACCCACTCATGAACAAAGAAACAGCTAGAGTAGCTCCTGCCATTAATCTGGTTTGTAAGGTAAACTCTGACCACCAGCGTCTAATAATTTTTTGAATTGTTGTCAAAAGTATCAGCAAGATAGACCCAAAATGGATAGTTTTACATTTCTATTGGTTGTATCACCTTATTCTAAATTGTAAATGACTTCTAAGCCTAGGATAATGGTCACTTCCTATGCTTCATAACTATCAATTTTTATAAAAAATATTCTACTATAGATGGTAATCTTGTGAAGTGTGATGAAGCAGAATACGAGGTGTAAAGTTTTTTTGAATTAAACATTATAAAGTGTGGTGCTTATCAGTTTTGGGGTATTATTGACACTATTGTTGTAATTTAGTCGGTTTTTATTGATGCAAACGTGAAAAAAGAGTTTTTATCCCTCATACCATGCCATAGCCGCTTTATAGTTAAATTTTTAATCTAGTTTATGAGCTTTGATGAAAGATTTATCAATTATTTATTGAAATGTATGAATTATAGTTAGGTTTTATTTTCATATCTGTATTCATTTGCTTACCTTATCTTGAACTAGATTAAGTTCTAATTTACATCTCACTTATTTTTATCATCTATTTAGATGAAGTTTAGCTAAAACTGGTCATAGTAGACTTTTAATTAAAAATTGATAGATAAACTATATAAAAGCGTAGGTAATCGCTAAAGTTGAAGAGCAAAAAACTGACATAAAAGAGTAGATTATAGAAATAAAGGATCAGTGTGGAGACTTATACATAAAAATCAAGTTTTATTTAGACTTCTACCTTTTTTTGTAACTAAGCCCAATATTCATATCATGATAATCTGTCTGAGATGTATAACGATTTATTCAATGATCTGTAATCTAGTATTATGATTATAAATAGCTAAAAATTAACGATTTTTAGTTATATCAAGAAGGTATTAGTCAGTTGAAAGCCTAGAAATAGAGAAAGACGGTAAAATTATTTATTTAACATTCACAGTTTAGAATTATTTTTGAAATGATATAATCCAGTTTTTATACTATGCCTTGTCAAGACATAAATAATGGAGCTAAAGAGTTAATCGATGACTGATATTAAATCTGAAGAGATAACTTTCTTCAGATTTAACTTTAACCTTATTTTAGTTTTGGCGTATTTAAACTAAAATTTAATTCTCTTATTGTGATCTACTTATTTTTTAAAATATTTAGTCATTATTGAATAATTTCAAGTTAATCCGATATATGGTAGCTAATTGATTTATTCCCGACAGTACATATTGTAGGAAACCGGGCATAATGGAGCTCCTAAAGACATCAAAATGACGAAGTCGCTATCAACTGATGAGACGAAAGAAATAGGTTAATCCTCTCCATAGAATCAGATTATTGCCTCAAGTGTTGCTTCTAATGCAATGGAAATATGAGTCCAATGAGTTCCCCCTTGGCAAAAAACGATGTAGGGTTCTCGCAGAGGTCCGTCAGCAGAAAGTTCTGAGGTACTCCCATCCACAAAAGTTCCTCCAGCCATCACTAATTGACTCTCATATCCTGGCATTGTGGCGGGAACGGGGTCTAAATAGGAACCTACTGGAGAACAACCTTGAATTGCTCGACAGAAGGCAATTAATTTTTCTGGAGAACCTAGTTGAATCGCCTGAATAACATCTTGACGGGGAACCAACGGCAACGGGTTAACAGGATATCCTAATTTATTGAAAACATAGGCAATTAAATGAGTTCCTTTTACTGCTTCCCCTACTATTTGTGGGGCTAAAAATAATCCCTGAAATAACAACCGATTTTGATTAAAAGTTGCTCCTCCTTCTGTGCCAATTCCTGGAGCAGTTAAGCGACAAGCTGCCATTTCTACCAACTCTTTTTGTCCCGCAATATAACCTCCAGCTGTAACTAAAGTTCCCCCAGGATTTTTAATTAAAGAACCTGCTATCAAATCTGCACCGACGGCTGTAGGCTCGATGGTTTCAATGAATTCCCCATAGCAATTATCTACAAAACAAACTGTATTGGGGTTTTGCCGTTTAATGATAGCAATGATTTCTTTAATTTCTGCAATCGAGAGACTTTTACGCCAAGAATAGCCACATGAACGTTGAATCAAAACAAGTCGAGTATTGTTACTAATAACAGTTTTTAAAGTTGCCCAATCAAGGGTTCCTGAATCAAGTAACGGCATTTCTCGGTAATTAATGTTAAACTCCTTCAAGGAACCTTGATAATTCCCTCGTAGACCAATAACCTCTTCTAGGGTGTCATAGGGAGAACCAGTAACTGACAACATCTCATCCCCTGGACGGAGAATACCGAATAAAGCACAGGTTATCGCATGGGTCCCTGAGACAAATTGTACTCGGACGATAGATGTTTGAGCTCCCATAACTTTTGCAAAAACCTTATCTAGAGTTTCTCGTCCTAAGTCGTCGTGTCCATAGCCACTAACACTCGCGAAATGGTGAACTCCAACCCGGTAAAGGCGAAAAGCACTTAAGATTTTTTTGAGATTTTGCTTGACCTTAGCGTCGATTTCCGAAAAAATTGGAAGGAGTGCTTTTTCGGCCTCTTCTAGGATCGTTTTGCTTTTCATTTGTTTTCCAAAAGGACAATTTCGTTGCTGACGATTACTGATTCTAAAGCTGAGATAGTTATTTCTGTCAAATAGAGAAACCTATGCTAGTTCAATTATGGTATAATACGAAAGTAATCGTTTTCGTGAAAACCCTAATAATCTAATTTTCATGATCGATTGTCTTTATGATTGAAAGGCTAGGTTTTAAGTTACGCACTTTGGCATACATAATCTCGTCTAAATATATTTACATTTAGGTTACTATATGACTGTGGCTACCTCCCAAAAACTTCCCTTCGACTGGACAGTTATCATATTCATGGCTACGATCCATCTAGTAGCATTACTGTCTTTGTTACCTAGCAATTTTAGTTGGGGAGCAGTTGGTGTGACATTTTTTTTATATTGGGTGACAGGAGCTTTAGGGATTACCCTAGGGTTCCATCGTTTGGTTACTCATTCTAGTTTTAAAGCTCCAAAATGGCTAGAATACGCACTTGTTTTTTGTGGAACTTTGGCCTGTCAAGGTGGACCCATCCGATGGGTTGGTTTACACCGACTTCACCACAAATATTCTGATACTGAAAATGATCCTCATGATTCCAATCTAGGATTTTGGTGGAGTCACATGGGATGGATGCTACATGAAATTACTGCTGATAATGAAGTTCCCCGTTATACTCAAGATATCGAGGAAGAACCGTTTTATCAATTTTGTCAAAAGTATATGATTCCGATTCAAATGGCGTTGGGACTACTCCTTTATTTCTTAGGAGGATGGTCTTTCGTTGTTTGGGGAATTTTTGTTCGTTTAGTCATAGTTTTTCACTTTACTTGGTTTGTCAACAGTGCTACCCACAAATTTGGCTATCAAAGTCATGAATCTAACGATAATTCTAGAAACTGTTGGTGGGTTGCTGTTCTGACTTTTGGAGAAGGTTGGCACAATAATCACCATGCTTATCAGTATTCCGCCCGTCATGGTTTAGCTTGGTGGGAAATTGATATTACTTGGATTACCATTCAAGTATTAAAGTCACTGGGGTTAGCAACTAATATTAAATTAGCTCCAAGTCGGGAAAATAATTAACTTTTAAAAGTTACCTAAATTTCCTGGGGTAAGCAATACCTATCTCAGAAAATTTAGGTAGTTTAGTTATTAGTCCTTACAATTACAATCGTAATAATTTCCCGTCAACTTCTCTAACGGATAATCCTATATTTTAAGTAATTATATCAAAGAGGGTGATATTTAGTATAAATACTCTGAATAATACTAAGTAAATCTGGTGCTAACTCAGAGAAAGGGTTAGGCTTTAGTAAATCTAAAAGAGGCAATTGTTTTGTTGCTTGAGTGAAGTTTAGAATTTTTATAATATCTCCAATAATTCCTCCGATGATTATTTCCATCTTATTTTATGAATTTTATTTATAAATTTCTCTAAAAAACTTGTATTTATTTAAAATTAGAAGAATTAGGAAAAGTATAGACATTTTACCTGGATTGATTGACATAACGCGCTGTAATTAATGTATTATTTTTTTTATAATTTTTTATTATTGATTTATATTTTACCCTATAATAACATAATTCTGCACAGTGAAATAATTATAATTATCTAAAATTTATACGGTTTATATGGCAAATTTACTTCAAATTAAGCTCTGTTATTGAATATTTTGATGTAATTGATGATGATTTAGAAGTATATACTTGATCAAGTCCTATTCCTAACACAGTATAGGATTCCGTCTCCTGCCTCTAAAACAAAACTTCGTAATAAATAACTCCATTAATACCAGCAATCATTCCTTAAATTTTCATTAAATTATATTAAACCAAAGCCATACTAAACATTACAAGTCTAATGGCGATCATGTTCTGTGGATTAACAGGTACCGATAATTTTATTGAAAAATTGACCTGTCTTTGATAGTGTAGGAAAAGGGAATAGTTACTATTGGCAGAAATACAAAAGTAAGGGTTTTTGATAAATGTCATTTAAGTAATTAAATACGATTAATTTAAAGTTATATATCAATGATTTTAAGCGGGATTTAAACTCAATTACTTCTATTCTTGTTAATTTTTGTTTGCTTACCATCTAGATAGATTGTAAGTTCTTAAGATATTGTTCAATATACTTCAGTAATATAGGGCTGGCCCATTGTGTTTTTTTTATTACTAGCCAATAGGCTAATTTTAAATTTACTAATTTTTTAAAAAAAAGATTAACAATTAATTGATCACTAATCAAGCCAAAAACTTAGATGTTCTTTAACTGTCATCGAGTATAGATAAACTTTTCTTTAAGATGATCAAATAATAATGTCTGTCAACTTGTTAATACTGAAAAATGTTTATTAAATAAATTTAAAGAGCAGTGTAAAGTGTTTGAGCTGCTGGGTTACAGCGAATTATTTAATCAGATATTGTGATTAATTGATAATGATCGCCCACTCACTCTACGTCAAGGTTTAACATTTTGTCAATAAATAGGCTTTAAGATTGTATTAGGAGTATTCTTTCTACCTTCTTCCTTTCTTTTTTAATATGCAGGTTATTTTTTTTGGAACCCCAAAATTTGCCATCGCTACGTTGCAACGGTTGCTAAATCATCCTGATTATAAAGTTATAGGAGTTGTTACTCAACCCGATAAACGACGGGGACGGGGTAATCAATTAGTACCCTCTGCTGTCAAAAAAGTTGCTCTACAACATAATTTACTTCTCTGGCAACCTAAAAGAATCAGAAATGCGCAAAAGATCCTCTCTGAGCTTAGAGAAGCCCAGGCAGATGTCTTTGTTGTGGTGGCTTATGGACAAATATTATCCCCTGAGATCTTATCTATTCCTAAACGAGGCTGTATTAATGTTCACGGCTCAATTTTGCCCCAATATCGCGGAGCAGCTCCTATTCAGTGGGGTGTATATAACGGGGAACAACAAGTAGGGGTTACTACTATGTTAATGAACGAAGGAATGGATACAGGAGATATATTGCTTAAATCTGTGAAATATATTGGATTATTAGATAATTGTCAGCAAATTACTGAAGAACTAGCTCAAAATGGGGCAGATTTGTTGTTAAAAACCTTACAAAAACTAGAAGTTGGGGATATTATTGCCACTGCTCAAGATCCAACAGAAGCCACCTACGCTCCACTAATTCAAAAATCTGACTATAAGATTAATTGGTCTAGATCCGCAATCGCCGTTCATAACCAAGTACGGGGATTTTATCCTAATTGTATCACCAATTTCCGTGACCAATCCCTGAAAGTTATGGCGACCATTCCGTTAGAAGATATTGATTGGGAGTCTTTACCCTCTGCGTTTCAACCCCTTCGGCAACAAGCAGCAAAATTACCAACTTTTAAAGGAACCCCAGGGGAAATCATGAGTAACATTAAAAATTTTGGACCTGTGGTACAGACAGGAGAAGGACTGCTTCTCTTAAAAGAAGTACAATTATCGGGAAAACGCCGTCAGTCAGGGTGGGATTTTTTAAATGGAACTCGTGTAAACGTGGGAGAAAAATTTTTTTAACTAACTTTAGGATGATTTATGGGCTTATATAAATAAGATCCCTTATAATGTTGGTTAGAATTTACTAAACAGCGCATTGTCTCTAAATAAGTTGTAATACAGTAAGGAATATCTATAATTATCCAACGGACATTCAATATTTTTTTCTGAGGGGTTAAGTCAATTAGACATAAAAAAACTGTACTCAAAAACAGCCATCAACTTTGTATTAATAATGATGATGGCGTTCAAGCACCATATAAATTTATCTTTTTAATTCTAGATAATTACCAACCTGAAGTATCCAATCAACTTGGTAATTATCTAGGGTTTGATGAGGATGGAGTAAGATTATCCTTATTGGTAAAGACTGTGTTTTCACTTTTGAGTGGCATTGGCTGACTATACTAGTTAATTATAGCGTTATCTTTTAGCTTTTTAATCAATCTAGCTCATATCGTGATCGCTTTTTTAAAACAATTATCATCTGTATAATTGCCATTAGATTTAAATTTAAATTAGATCAAAGTATTCTAATTAGTTTAGCTGATTCTACGGTTAAAAAATTTCGTTAAAGATAAATAAGTTTACTAAACCAAATCCTAAAATCGGAGCAGAAAGACTACTACTGCAGCCATAGTGTTTATGGCTCCATAGCCAGCGCTTAAAATAAACAGACTGACACTAAGGACATTTCCTATTGAGACTGCTAATCTTTTTCGAGACGACAGACAGAATCTTGTAGGGGGATAATTCCTTTTTTTAGCGGATTTTTTTTTTATAAGTAACTATTGAATGATCGATAAAGTAAAAAGTAACTTTGAGAAAAGATATTATGGTGAGTAATTAAGCCCGAAGGATACATTTTAAAACCTGAAACAAAATAATCTCTAACTAATAGAATAAAATAACCTCTCAACTACTTCTATCTGAAAAGACGAAGGGTAAGTGAACAGGAGTTAGATATTATTGACAGATAGACTTAAATATAATCTAGTCCAGAAACATAAAGGGATTGTAAAAAATAAAGGATAAAAAATCAACAAAACAGAGGAGATTCTCAAAATAGGAGATAGCTATCGGTACTCTTATAAAGAAATTAATAGCTAAGGCTAAGTTCCATTATACTTGATCACTGAATCTTAATGTTCGGACTTTAGCCGCTTATTCGAAATATTTGATAATTTATCTCATGACCAAAAATAAAGTTTCATAGTATAAACATCTAAAAAATTACAGTTCTCAGTCAAAAAAGAAAAGTAACATTCAATTAAAAACTTAGAGATAAAGGAAAATAGGACGACAGTTTATTCAAAAGAGTTATATAAAGTCAAGGTTTTAAAAAATTTTTACAAATAATATTGTTATATTTTATTTTGCTAAGATTATCAAAACTTAAATAAAGCATTATATCTTAAACTTTACTGGCATCTTATTTTAAAGCAAAAGCTAACAGCTCAAACATAAAAACTATGTCACTGACAGAGAATAACACTAACTAAAATGTTCAATAAGTAGAAAAATTCGGTTGAATAATATAAAGATTAGGTATTTTTTAAACATTGTAAAAACAATAAAGAATTGTTGTTTCTAATCAAACACTTAATCAAGTAGTACTGCTGACAGCATAAATGACTAAATGCATTGTTGACAATTCTAGCAGGAGCTTAGACCTAATCAACATATTAAAACTTCAAGAAAACCCATAGCCAGTCATAGTTAAATATCCTAACTTTGTTAAAGTGATTTCTCTTGCCTGATGGGGTTTCAAAACAGTATGTAAATATCCTGAAATACTATGTTTTTTACATTAATCAAAAACGATATTAACTGAAACAGATGAAAATAAAATAGGGAAGAAAATAGTTGTAATTCAAAACAAAATCTAAGCAGAAGAAGATTTCATCAAATGGTTAAGAATCATCGCTCCACAGTATAATAGAAAAACAAGCTCTTGTTATTTTGATAACAATATAAAAATATTTTTAAAAGCTTTAACTGACTGTCACAATAAGACAAAATAATCCCCTCATCCTAAAGAGGGGAGTTAACGAATTTAATTGCCTAAATGTGACTATGTTATCAACAGTTTTTTAGTCTTTCTTTACTTCTTGGGGGTTAAGAACATCATCATATTTCGTCCCTCCCGTTTAGGAATTTGTTGAATGTCAGCGATGTCTTTAAGATCTTGAGCCATACGGTCTAGTAAATTTAAGGCCAAATTGGAATGTTGAATTTCTCGACCTCGGAATGTAACCGTCGCTTTAACTTTGTCACCAGACTTAAGAAAACGTTTGGCTTGATTAATACGTACCATATAATCGCTTTCGCCGATTTTATAACGCATCTTTACTTCCTTAACGTCGGCTGTATGCTGCTTTTTCTTGGCTTCTCTGGCTTTTTTCTCCTGTTCAAATTTATATTTGCCATAATCCATGATTCGGCAGACAGGAGGTTTAGCAGTTTCACTCACCAAGACTAAATCAAGCTCCTTTTCTTGCGCGATGGTTAAGGCTTCATCAGGAGTCAGAAGACCGACTTGTGCACCATCGCTATCGATGACTCGGATTTCAGGAAAACGAATTCTTTCGTTGATTTTGGGGAGATCCCGTTGAGGGCGTCTTTTATCTATCACAGGCGTTTGTTGTTATATCTTAAATAGATGGACGAACTTAAGTGAATATAAATGAATAGGGTAACTAATTTCATTTTACTAACTTTTAACTAGGTTCTATCTTAAATACGAATATTACTTTTTGTTTGTGATCATCTATCTCAAGATTGGGATTTGATTCACTCATGTCGATCATTATCCGATAAATTTTAGATAGTACACATTGACAAATTATGTCAAATGTGTACTATCTAAAATAGATAAAGTAATCACTAGTAAAACCACGGTCAACCTCAAAAAATAGTTTCCTTTCAGTTTAACACCAATTGTCCATTAACTCTTTAATCCTCATGAATTCTAATCGAATAAAAGCTCACAGAGCACTAAAAAAGTAAGTTAAGATCATCTCATATTTTTTAAGCAAGATTTTATCAGTTCCACATTATTACTTTAGGACTTAAGAGTAACATTCAGTAATTTAATTTTTCGACTGAAGAAATATATCTTTAGTAACTACATTTAAGTTTAAGTCCTCAAAAGAATATAGTGTCGATTAGTATTATCTGTAATTTTTTTTAAAATTTTAATTTTCCCAAGCTCTTTGAAATAAATGATTATATGATTTTCCTTTGTATCTAGACTTTCAACTGACTGTTACTCTTCTTTTTGGATTAAGAATTATCGATTTTAGCTATTCTTGTTTTCCCCTAATTTCTGGTTATTATATAAGCTCTTACATATATCATGCTGAACAAACAATTACAGCCTAAATATTGAGATTAAGAAATAAATATAAAAGTCTAAATGAAAATTGGACGTTTACTTCCTCATGATGATTCGGATCACTATCTCCTCTTTTCTGTTAATTTTTTTCTTTAGTTTCAGCAACCAGTTTATATTTCAACACATTTTATATTTAAGTTTTTCTGTCAATACATAATACCTAAAACTTATCAATGATTTTAATGGAAACTATTAAAAATCTTGACGATACCGGGTTTTATATTTTTTTCTGCTTATCCTTAATGATTATTTTAGAATAAATCAATTTTTAGGATGTGTAACAGCAAGATTGGATTTAGCGCGGTTGGAAGATTCGATATACTTATTTTCGATCAATGATAAATCAGTTAATATCTAAGTGAATAGACAAGAATATTTCTTAAAGACTATATGCTAAACAAAATATTACCTAGGAAGAGTTAGATAAGCTACAGTATTATAAGTATTTTTTTCCTTTTTTTTGTGTGATGCATCAGAAATGTTTTTTTGTGTAACATGCTATGCTAACACACTATCTAGTTCTTTTAAGAAATACAATTATACCGAACTGATGATATAAAATTAACCAGTAAAATTTAAAATCTGAGAATTTTACTGGTTAATTTTATGTAACCTATAGATCAATAATCTCTTTTTAAAATCAATTTTTATTTGTTGTTAATTACACTTTTATATGAAAAAATTACATATGGATATATTTGATAGATATTTTGGATATAAATAGTGAAGTTTTCTATACTTGATTTAATACAACTTTTTTTTGCTTGACTATATTTTTCTGAAGTTAAATAAATATATTCTTTCTTAAGAGGGCTACAAACCAATTTTTAAAAATTTTAATTTGATTGTCTAGTTGACACGTATTTAGTTTGAACTACTAATTTATTGACAGTATTCTGATGAAATTTTTCAATATATATACTAATATTTATGATAATTTTATTTTGATAGTTTAGTATATTTTTTATATTAAAAATACTTAATTTTTCTCTAAATTTATTTTCATATCATAGATATGTCAATATACTATGGAAAATTTATGTATTTTAAATAAATAGCTGGTTTTAAGCTGATTTAAAAACTTAAAATCAAGCATAGTGTTATTATCATTTATTACTTATATTGTTCCCGTATATCTTATAATATTAGCACATAATTCAATTGAGCAATAACACCTTTAGGTTTTTATTAAGCTTCTAAGTAGTCCAAATTACTAAAGGTCCTATGGTAATTAACTAAATATTACTACTTCTTAGTAATAAATTATTTTATTACTAAGAAATAGTAAATTTTTCTGAGATAAACAGATATTTTTTATTGACTCAAAAGATAAATAGTTAATATTTTATTCGAATTTGAAATGAACTTAACACCTGATAGAAAATAATTGGTCAATAGTTAATTACCTGTCGTATTGAAACCAGCAGGAAAAATAACATTTATTCCTTCCAAACCACAATAACCGTTAGGATTTTTGGCAAGATACTGTTGATGATAAATTTCTGCATAGTAAAATACAGAAGCATCCAAAATTTCCGTAGTAATTTTGCTATATCCCATTTCAGTTAATGCTTTTTGGTAAACTTCTTTAGAAGCTTCTGCTTGTTGTTTTTGTTCGGGGGAATAAACATAAATTCCTGAACGATATTGAGTTCCTATATCATTTCCCTGACACATTCCCTGGGTGGGGTTATGACTTTCCCAAAATATCTTTAACAGTTGTTCATAGCTAATAATTTTGGGTTCAAAAACTACTAACACTACTTCATTATGACCCGTAAGTCCGGTACAAACTTCTCGATAAGTAGGATTAGGAGTTAACCCGGCTGTGTACCCTACTGCAGTCGTATACACCCCTTCAAGTTGCCAAAATGTCTGTTCCGCTCCCCAAAAACATCCTAATCCAAACATTGCGGTTTTCATTCTTTCAGGAAAGGGACATTTAATAGGATTTCCATGAACATAGTGGAAAGTTGAGACGAACATTTTCGCTTCTCGCCCAGGCAATGCTGTCTCAGAAGTAGGCATAGCTGATTTTTTACCAAATCCAAATAATTTCATAGTTTTTTACCTAAATAAATATCCTATTCTTATCTTAAATAGAAAAAATCGCTTCTTCAAAGTTATAGTTAATCACTACCACATCCACCACATTTATTGTAACTACTGCTGCAACCATACTCTGAATCTACTCCCCTCTTAAGAGATAGCCAATTTCATCTACACGTTGTTTCTTCACTACTTAAACTTCCAAAATTAAAGAAATCACTAATATGAGTAACATAATATTCAGGACATTTTTTATATATTTCTTTTGAAGAAGTAGTATTTTTAGTGATCAAAACTTTTGCCCAGTAAACTAACTTATAAACTTATTTTATTTTCGGTTTAACTTGGATATAATTCTTTATAAGTTATAATGATTCCTAGTATATATAATTAATAATTATTAATTATATATACTAGGAATCATTGATTATATAACGTTATTATTGATTTTTATATTAAAACTAATTAATCAGTATTAATATTTATTTTCTATTTATAAAAAGATCAAAACTATTGTATTTATTCTATGATTTTCCTATAACTATCTGAGATATAAGTAAAATTTTTTTACCTTTACCTATTATTACCCCTCAGTAAAAATTAAATCCGTTCCAGGAGTTTGTTCTCCTATGGCTGTGGCTTCGGTTTTAACCCTTCCTTTAACGCTTAGGAATCAAAGGTTAGCTTTCTTCCTATCCTTTACAGCTTAGAGGACTTAGAACAAACATTGGGGTGGGCTGATATAGTGCTGTTGTTAAAAGTTAGTTCGGTCTACTCCCAAGTGTGGTAAATTTTGCGACGGTTAAATTTATTAGAGCACGCTTGGGTGGTGGAACAGGCGACTCAATCGGATCAAGTCATTTATGATGAGTTGGAGGAGCAATCAAACCTTCTACTTTCTTATTTTTCCTTTCTCCTTTCTCATTATTTACGTCAAGCCTAGCGATCTTCGCAACTCAATTTAACGTCCTATAAACCTTTTCTTTATTAGGTTTTAGGATTTTAGCTAAAAAAATATAGCTTTTATTCCAGTCAAAATTATGTCAATTAACTGCCGACTTCGACAATAGTAAATATTGGATATCATTAACTTTCTTGAGCAATTCCTATGAGTGTTACTACCCTTCCTATCCTTAAGTCCTCTTTAAGATGTTCATCATATAATCAGTATTATCACTAATCAAGTCCGTCAACTTGTCAAAAAAGAAACGACGAGTCGTCATAAACCTAATTAATATCCTTTGCGAGTGTGTCTCCCCTCGTGAATGGGTATATGTGAAAACAGAATTAGAAAGATATAATTATTTACTACGAGATCAAATCGGCAATCCGATTAAATAACCAGCCTCAGTACTAGCCAACTGGTTTGAGATACTCTTTTAAGTCTCGGACACGTCCATCCTTGACCGTCAATAAAACTTTAGCTACAAAGAAAGGGATTTGGATCAATATTTAGGATTACAAAACAGTTCAACAAAACCCGCTCCTATGTGAGGCTATTCGATAGCCCTTTAAGATCAACCATCAACTCATCAATTTTTTCTTTAAGAGTTTGAGCAACTTCAGGACTAAAATTAAAGCTGACGGGTCCTTGAACTAAGTTTAGTGTCAGTTGCGTCATTGATAAAAAATACAGCATGTAAGGATATCTTCACAACTACTAGATACTCCCCACTTGGGAGAGAATGTAACTCTAAATAAAGATAAATTACTTATTATGCATATCAATTTTACTTATCTACCGTCAAAGACAGAATACTATAGTTTTACCCTATTTATCTATGTTTTCAGGGAATGTTAACAACTTTTGTTAGAAATAAGTGAACCTTATAGTAGGTAGTAAACTGTCGACGTTAATGGGAGTTTCCTGCGTTTTCAGTTTAAATTGAGATCTAAGCTATTTATCATCTAAATCAACATGTTGAGACTAGAAAGATAAGGGAGTGAGAGGAGGAGAAATGGACGGTTTTCATGAGGTTAGAATATACCCAGTCCAGATCCATAAAAACCTTGCTTAAGCTCCTCTATAAAACTTGACAAACGTCGATACTAGTGTGGTGTGCTTGAGTATCCTATAATAAATGTATAGATTCAGTATAGTTGGTGTTTTAACTAATAACTCCTAAGACGACTACCCCAATTATCTAAACACTTATAAATCATGTTAAACCCATTTGAGACAACTACTATACTCTTGATCGTTTTGGTCGCCTCGGGGATTTTAACCTGGGGTTATAACAGAACTAAATTCTATGGTAAATCAGTAGTTTTTGCCGAGTTGCAGTCGTTAGCATTGATAGCTCCCTGGCTAGTATCTTTCGGGTTATTTGCTGCCGGAATTTATCTTAATTTAGTTACAATTTTATTGTTGTTGGTAACTTCATTAGGAGTATACATTTATTTAGGAAAAAAACTAAGAGCTGAAGGTCAAGACGTCATCCTAAAAAAAAAAGTCGCTGACGGTTTACAAGAACAATGTAAAGCTGAGAATTCTCAAGTCAATCAATCTGAAAGGACTCATCTTGATTCTAACCTGAAAATTGTAGCAGATACTCTACCTATTCCTAAAGAAGATCTTAGACTGATTAAAGGCATATTTGGCATTGATACATTTTTTGCGACTGAAACAATTTCTTATCAAGAGGGAGCAATTTTTAAAGGTAATTTACGAGGGGAACCTGACACAGTTTACCATCACCTTTCAGAAAAATTAAAAGCTCGTTTTTTTGATAAGTACCGTCTCTTTTTAGTAGAAGGAACAGAAAAAAAACCTGTAGTGATAGTGCTTCCAAGTATTGTTGATCCACGACCAACCACCTTAGTGCAGAAAAATATCGCTTTGGTCCTGTTTGTAGCAACTATTTTAACTAGTTTAGAAGCATCAGGAATTCTGTTAGGATTCGATTTGTTCAGTAACTGGAGTCGTTATCTAGAAGTTATACCCCTTAGTTTAGGACTGTGGACAGTTTTAATTGCCCATGAGATTAGTCATCGTCTTCTTGCAAAACATCACAATGTGCGCCTGAGTGTTCCATTTTTTCTTCCCACCTGGCAAATTGGATCGTTTGGGGCAATTACTCACTTTGAATCCTTACTGCCTAACCGAAATGTCTTATTTGATATGGCTTTTGCTGGCTCTGCTGCAGGATGGGGATTTTCTTTAGTATTGCTGACGGTTGGATTGGTATTGTCTCATCCAGGAAGTTTGTTTCAAGTACCTACTCAGTTTTTTCAAGGCTCAATTTTAGTTGGCAGTTTAGCTCGGGTGGTGTTCGGAGAAGAACTACAAAAATCGCTAATCGATGTTCATCCATTAGCGATTATAGGATGGTTAGGATTAGTTATTAATGCTCTTAATTTGCTTCCTGCGGGTCAGTTAGATGGGGGACGAATTGTTCAGGCAATTTATGGAAGAAAAACTGCAAGGAAGACTACAATAGTGTCCTTAATTGTCTTAGGAATTGTAACATTAATTAACCCCCAAAATTCTCTTCCTCTTTATTGGGTAATTGTGATTCTTTTTCTCCGACGAGACTTAGAAAGACCAAGTTTAAATGAGTTAACTGAACCTGATGATACCCGTGCTGCGTTGGGTTTATTAATCATATTTCTTATGTTAATGACTTTAATTCCTTGGTTTTTCTAGCCTACCTATAATAAGGTAAAAATCGATGGATATTAAAAATTTTATTTTACAAGGTTACCAACTTTGCGAATACTTAATTTTTATAGAATTAGATTTTTATAAATCTATAACACAATTATAATAGAAATTATAAAAATCATCAGCTGCTAATTTATCAAACCCAGTATAGAATAGTTAACTCCTTTAAGTTTTAGCTAGGAAACAAAAAAAATAGTAGCTATGAAGATTAATTTGTTGATTACTATCAAGCTAAAATCATGAACTCTTATATACAGTTGCCATTTTATAAATTTTTATTTAATACTATTTTTTATTTAAAACTATTATCTTTCTATATATATCCAGTTCTGGACCATAAATAAAAAAAATAGATAAAATTATTTATTTTTTTAGAGTTTTAGTTCGGCTTTAACTATACCACTTGTATATACTTGGTTATTATCAAAAAATAATGACTTGATTTATTTCTTTTCAGAATATGGTGACTACTTGTGCTTACTTTTATTTTCGTTGTTAGAAAAATTTTTTGTCTGCAAGTCAACCTCAATAACAAGTCAAGCTCAATAATTTTTACTCTCTTTAAACTATGTCATTATTGCTTACTTATTTAAGCTTATTGAGCTTAATATTATATTAAGAACTATTAATCTATTTATTTTTTAAAAGTGGGATAACAAACTAACAGTTGACGCATGACAACCTAATTAGTGTCTTTTAAAATAAAAAATCTCTATTTTAAAACTCGTAACAATTATCTATTCCATCATCATAAATTTAAACAATCCTGAAACCTAAAGTTTTTATTGATTAGTATTGTAGTCATAGTATTACTGGAAATTGCAGTTTTTGTATTTATATCTTTCATCTCGATGGTTGTATTTCTGAAAAATGTGGATACTTTATATAGAATCCAGTCAAAATCAATAAAATAATGCCAATAGTTCCAATTCCCAAATAACTAGGAACCCAAAAAGAGGCTTCAATAGTATTGATTTGACCAGGTTTTAATTCCCAAATAATCTGATGTTTTTTTTGCTTAAAAGAGGTATTACTAACAATATTTTTAAGTCCAAAAGGAGCTTTTAGAATAAATTCTAAGTCTACTAATGATCCTGTACTAAGAATAACATTGCCCTGACTCGATAAAATTCCTAACGCTCGTAAATCTACTTCTAGATTAAGTAAATTATGTTCTATAAATAGCCAATTATCTTGTTTTAAAGACATTTTGGCTTTAAGGTTCACTAAATCTGAATCGTTGTCCTTAAGAGACTGAGTTTTTCTAGACGTAGGAAAATTTAAAAATTTATTGAATTTCTCAATCAGTTCTTTACCATTCCCGAAAGGAATTTTGACAATAATCTCTCGGGGAGATATCCGTTTAGCTTTTCCTTGAAGATTTTCTGCCCGTTTTTCAAGGCTGTCTAACCATTTATTCACTTCCGTTTGACTTAAGTTAGTTAACTGTTCAGTCAAGCTAATATGTTGTACAATTTCTCCTCGATGTTGTTGAAAAAAATCTACACTTACACCATAGTGAACACACCCACTTAATAGGGTTAATAAACTAATGACTAGAGGCGTTAAAAAAAACCTTAACAAACCACTAAATGCCTGATTTTTACTTTTTTTATTGAAATACTGTTCTTGATTTTTCACGGTTAACCATTAACTTTTAACTAAAATTAGTCATCGTCCCAATCATCATTTCTAGCGAAGCTTCCACCCCCGACAGTTACTAAATCAATCTGCTGGCGATAATAATCTACACTTTTTACCTCTACTTCAACTTCATCGCCTAAACGATAAGCAATGCGATTTTTTCGTCCCACTAAACAACCATGACGAGCGCGATATTCATACCAATCATCTTTTAAAGAACTAACATGAACTAGTCCTTCCACCAATAGGTCTTCAATTTCGACAAAGAAGCCATAAGATTGAACTCCCGTAATCAACCCTCGAAAAACTTGGCCAGTGCGTTCTTTCATTTTTTCAGCTTTCTTCAAGCCATCGAGATCTTTTTCTGCGTCTTCAGCTAACTTTTCACGGTCGTTAAGATGAGAAACTAAAATGTGAAATTCTTCTTCAAGACTTTCTTGTATAGCAGGGGGTAAAACATTCCAGTTAATATCAATATGACAACGACTGCTGTGGAGATCTACCCCTGTTTTAGTCTGTTTGGTACGACGATCACGCCCTTCACTGAATAATAACTTAATCATACGTTGTACTAATAAATCTCCATATCTTTGACCAGGAGAAACACAATGAGTATAACAGTCATGATAAGCTAAGCCGAAATGGGGAGCCGAATGACTGCTGTATTTAGCAGATTTTAGGGTATCTTTCAAAAGAAAATTTAACACCCGCACCGATGAACATTGATTAAATCCTCGAGTCAAATTGTAATAATCTTGAGCGGTAATCTCCTCTTCGGAAGACAGTTGTATATCTATTCCTAAATTATCTACCAGTTTCAGTAAATCTTCTAATTCTTCCCAATCAGGCTCAGGTTGAGCACAATAAAGGGAAGGAATTCCTAAAGCGTAAAGATGATCCGCTACCGATTTTCCTGCTAGGATTATCAACTCCATCAACAGCGAGCGCACAGGAACCTTCGATGAAGCAATAATGACTCCTAAACGTCCTTCATCTTGATAAGGTGATCGCGGCTCTAACTGTAGTTCAAACCCTCCTCGTTGCAACCGTTGTGCTTTAACTAAGGGACTAAGAGTCAAAAATAGTTGCTTAAGACATTGAGCTAATTCTTCTTGTTCGGCAGACAGCTGGTCAAAATGGGTTAATAACCCTTGAGCTTCTTGGTAGGTCAGTTGTTCATTAACATTAATAACTGTTGGGTGAATTTCGAATTCAGTCATTTGACCATTTTTATCAAAGGTAATTAACACTGAGATGGTTAAACAATCCTTTTCTGGGACAATACAACAACAGTCAGTTAAAGCCTTTGGCAATAAGGGAAGGACTTTGTCACCTAGATAAATCGTTGTCCCTCGTTTTTTTGCCGTTTTATCGAGGAGCGAATCAGGGGTAACATAATGGGCAACATCAGTAATATGAACACCTAATTGCCAGTACTGATCGGGAATTTGTTCAAGCGTAAAAGCTGTTTCAACAAAAGGAGGGTGGTCTCGTTGCTCATCTTCAACAAAGGTAAACGTAAACTTTTGACGTAAATCAACCCGCCTATCAATTTCAGCTCGATCAACAGTTTTTGGTAAAGCTTCCGCCAGTCGTTCCACCGCTTCGGGGAAAATTTGGGGCAAATCGTGTTTACAACAGACGATATCTGTATCAGCAGCTTCTTCGGCATCACTTCCTAAAATGCGGGTAATAGTTCCCCAGGGGGGATGTTCTCCAATCGGATAGCGTATTACCGAGACGTGAACTAAATGGTTGACTGCTTGTTCTAAACTATTCTCCTCATTCTGTTTAAGTAGAAGTTCAAATAATAAGCGATCATCGAGAGGAATCGCTTTATAATCTCCATTATCTTTTTTTACTTGAGCAAGTAAAGATGGATTTGCCCGTTCCAAAATCAGTTTAACTTCTCCTTCTGGAGAACGACGACGAGTGCCTTCTTTAATCACTTTGACAAGGACGCGGTCACTGTTCCACGCATTGCTAAGATGGGTTTCTCGTATATAGATATCATCAGCGTCTTCTTCATCTTGAATCGCAAAACAAAAACCTTTGCTTGAACAACGTAATTTAGCTTCAACCAGATTTTTCTCAATAGAACGGCGATATTTTCCTCTCTCCTTAACTAAAACTCCGATTTTTTCTAGAATATCTAAAATTATTTGGAGCTTTTCGATGCTTTCTTCATCTTCACACCCCAACTTTTTCTCCAGAAATTTAGCCGCAACTAATTTGTCATCTGTAAAATTGGACAAAAGTGTAGCGATTGAAAATTCCATTTACCTATTAATCTTCCTTACTAAATGTGAGTGGATCTTATTGGTGGCTGGAATCATAGAAGAGTAGTTGCTCGACAGCTCCCTAAACTGTTACGTCTTCTATACCCAACACCATGAAGAAAGAACTTTTCTTTCTTCAATGAGGAGATTGCCTAGTTAGGGAGCTTAGCTAACTAAGATTGTGGCTCAGTTAAGTGATTACTGTCTTTATTCTGTCTTCATTCTTAAGATTTTAATCTTTAGAATGGCTAAGTTAGCTTTCCTAATTATACCTCTGTTTACAATCGAGAAGCGACCCTTGATATATCTGGATTTGCCGCATTATTTATTGCTGGAGCTCTAATCCATATTAGCAGTGAAGTTGCTCCTAGGAATCTTTGATTTTGTACTTGAAAAGTAGTGTCCTACGAGAACAGGGTGAGAGTTGTATTATCTAATGAGAAGGACTACTTTCATTGGAAGTCAACTCTGTCGAAAATGATTGTAAAGAACTAATTCGTGAACACTTCCCTTTCACAAACTTATCCGGATTTTAATTTTACCAAGGTAACGTGATACTTACGAGGTTTGTCTTTGACAAAAGTGAAAGTAAATGTTGATTTTTATCTCATTTTAGATTCCTCTAACAAGTTGCGTAAGCCCACAGCGCAGCCTTTCATGTCAAACCATAAGACTTTACTACTTCACTAACTTTGTTCATATAGAAAATGTTGCCATTTATTCACCTCTATCCAGATATTTATAAAATTAGCGTTAACGACTATCCATCAACTGTAAATGTATTGTTTTTTTACTATCAGAAAAGCTTTTCTACTAGTTTTAAACTTTTTAGTGTTTTTGATTGTCTGGCAAAACCCAGGCACCTTTATCTTCAACAGCTAGGGCAATGGGGTTCGTTCTTTAATTTTCTAGCTCGTTTCTAGGTGTCGATTAGACTTCATTTTATCTTCTTTTCTAGCTTCATCGTCAAGCCTTGAGCACATTTTTATCCTGATATCGCAGGTATATTTCCCTACGGCTCGATACGTTCCGTTCGTTTATAACATAGGGCTTACCAACATTATGAGAGATAGGTTTACCCGGATATAGAAATCTCTTTTCAAGAGCAATATAAAATATTTCCACAAAAAGGAATTCTAAACTTCACGAATCCATAAAATCAAGATGTGTTTATATTTGACTTGTTTTTCTCCAATACTTTCCTACCTTTATTTACTAATAAAGTACAAATAAACTTAATAAAAATAGTAGCGAGTAGCTCAAAAAATTATGTTGACTCAATTCAGAATTCTTTATCCTCAAGGCGGTGTAATCAGTGAATTAGTAGCAATTGATCACAGAAAGTATAAGTTAAAAACCATGAACCATTTTTTTCTTCTAAGGTTCCGAACATTTCGGTAGTTGATCAAACCTACTCTAAAACACCGTTACCGGAGTAACAAGTTCCAGTTGCGACTTCTGTCAAAGTCCCCTAAACGCCAGAGGCGAGCTCCTCTGAACCATCAGCTTTTGCTGAAAAAACTACAAGCCAATCTTGAAGCCAAGTATTATATATTTCTAACATCAATGAAATCATAATTGAACCAGTGGAGAAAGTTTTCCTCAAACCCTCCTTAGTAGAAGAAAATTATACTAATCATAATGATAAATTAGCTGAACCGATGTAAGAGGTTTCCTTAAGCTCTTCTAAAATACAAGAAACATTTATTTCAACACCAGAGATAGGCAAAATTTCAATGCCAACGACTATCATACGCCAAGAGCTTCCAGACGTATCTTCTTCGAAAGAAAAATCTCCCCTAACGAAAATTGAAGAACCTCTTGAGTTTTCGGAAATTATTGCCCGTTCTAATACAGAAATCAAGTGTTTAGGCTAGACACAAGTGCAAGGACGCGAATATTTGATTCAAACTTATGGAAATCAATCACGTTAAGTTCTTTCTAATGAGGAGCTCATCGAATTTCTTTATTACCTCCAAAGTTTACCAACTTCTTAACTTTTCCTGAAAATCGAGGGAAAGAATTACTTTTAAAAATAAATCAGTAACGCTTGCTAGCTAAACTAATTTAGGGGTTAACCGTCGCCGTTGACCCCTACCTTGGGTTTTACCCTAATTTCCTAATTAACAGTAGGAGGAGGATTGCTAGCCGAAGGACGACGGTTAATCACTTGGTCAATCAATCCATATTTTTGAGATTCTTCAGCGGACATGAAAAAGTCTCGTTCCGTATCTTGAGAGATTTGCTCAAGGGGCTTTCCTGTGTGATGTGCTAAGTGATTATTGAGGAGTTGCTTTAGATAAAGAATCTCTCTAGCTTGAATTTCAATATCTGTGGCTTGTCCCTGGGCGCCTCCGAGAGGTTGGTGAATCATAATACGAGAGTTAGGCAAGCTCATCCTTTTTCCTTTAGCTCCTGCACTGAGAAGGAAAGCTCCCATGCTAGCAGCTAACCCAATGCAGATTGTAGAGACATCAGGACGGATTTGGTTCATAGTATCAAAAATTCCTAGTCCTGCTGACACAGACCCCCCTGGAGAGTTGATATAAAGATAAATGTCTTTTTCTGGATCTTCTGCTTCGAGGAATAATAACTGAGCAACGATAAGGTTAGCATTTTCATCTCTGACCTCTTGTCCCAAAAAAACAATGCGTTCGCGTAACAGACGAGAGTAAATATCAAATGCGCGTTCACCACGCCCAGAAGTTTCAATAACGGTAGGAATCATAAAGTCTCTATTTTTTGGTGTCTTCCTTTTGATTTTAGCGAGTTTGTTCGTGTGTTGAACCTCCTATTTTTTAAACGATACATTAACAAGTTTTATCGAATACGCTTTATACTGCGACAAGCTACAGTTAAAATATACTAATAATGTCAAGTCAAACTATATTTATATTCATTTAAAATTCTACTTAATTTACTTGTATATTCATAACTCAGAAAGTTATAAGTCTTGATTATAGTTAATATAGGGCTAGTGCGTTATTCGATGAAGTGCTCAACAAAAACGCAAAGTAGCGTGTCGAGAACTATAATAAATAACATTGGGGTTTAGTCAATAATTTTATAGAAGAAAAGACTTTTATCTTTAAATAATCAAATAAATATCCTTCGCTTATGACGTTTGTCGAGTTTACTCTGTATCCAGACTAATTGCTGTTTTGGCTTTAATCCCTTAATCTTCGCCTTGACTATAAATCAGCTGATAAGTACAAAGTTTCTGGTGTTTGTAAAACTCCCGACAAAACTTCATAATTGGAACCAATAGAAACGATATCAACAAGCTTACTCGGTTATGCAGTTTTTTCGTTGTGATTGTAACTTTGAAAATCACAACGAAAACCGCCCTTATTTAACTAATCTTTTAGTTAGAGCTAACATTATTAAAATTAGATAAACTATTTTTAGGGTAATACACTTTTACTTTTGACATTGAGTGAGCGATATAGCTCCCTGATTCTACCGAGCCCAAAAAGTTTAATATTTATATAAATGTAACCGTTATTTAAAAATCACTTATTACTTTGACTTTGCTTAAAACCTCAGCGTTCAATGTTTCCACAATCCATATTCTTTCCAATGGGTTGACCATCATGGCTGAACAAATGCCAGTTAAAGTGATCAATTTAAACCTCTGGTTAAAAGTAATATCTACGTTGTAATTCAATTATCTTAATGGGATAGCGTATTTATTAGAATATATGATTTTCAAAGGAATCTCTCACCTCAAAAGGAGAGAATTTGAACGATTACTTGAATAACAAGGAGCACTGACCAATGCAGCGACTCTCCAAGAGAGTACTTATTACTACATCAATTGTGTGCTCCAAAATTTCAAAGACCTTGCCCCATTGCAATTAGATGTGATCTTTAATCCTAATATTGCTGATGAGGCATTTGAACGAGAACGGTTAGTAGTTTTAGAAGAAATCCACTGGTCGAATGATAATTCTCGTCTTGGGACTTTTTACAGGGCGATGGAGCCCTGTTTTAAGATTTTGCCCTATTGTCGTCGCGTGCTAAAACCAGCATCCACCATTAAAGGATTAATTGCCCAACAAATGCGAGACTTTCACAAAACTTAGTATCAACTTGAATTGGTAATAGCACTGACAGTAGGTAATCTTTCTGTAGAAATGTTAATTTACATTTTAGCGACGAGTTTGAGTCAAACCTGTAAGTATTCTAGAATTAAGCCCCAAAATAAGCAAAAGAGAAAAGAGGTTAAGTTTTTATTTAAAGTTTCTTTTGCTAGAATTGTGCGTCGGGAATTTGATGATTCCAGTGTACGGTAATCTCGCTTAATAATGATGTGGCAAGTTCCTGAGTTAGTTAAATTAGATAGAATCTATGCTTTGAATGTATTAGCAGTTATTTTAGGGCAGAGAAAAATCTCGCGATTATGTCGGGATTTACGCGAAGACAAGAAGTTAGTTTCCCGTATTAACGTTAACAATATAACCCCCAAAATTTAAGACATATTTTATATATTAGCTCAATGACTATCAGAAAATGTTCTGGAGGTGGAACGAATTATCATTGAGTAAATTACCAATATCAGGCAAATATCAGTGATTGAAACTGAATTGAATTGTGTACGAATTCAGGTAGCTAATCGGTTTGTATTTAGTAGTGAAAGTCCGAGCAATCGTACTCATCTTTATGGGGATTATTATTCTCAGTTACAGTATTTGGAATCAGCTTTGATCTATCCAATCGTATACAAGCTCTGAGTTTAGAAAATATCCAAGAAGCTGCTTTTGATTATTTGTCTTCTAAAAACTATAGGATTAAGGGAGTACATTCTACTCATAAATAATTATTAATTACTAAACAAAAATGTGGACACAAATTGCTCAACATATTTCTCAGGCTACTCAACAGGAGTTTCGGACTAAAAACCGACGTTCTGTTAATGGAGGTTGTATCAATCAATGTTACTCCTTAATTGGGGATAACATTACCTATTTTGTTAAAATCAACCAAGCTTCCCAGGTAGAAATGTTTGCGGCTGAAGCATTGGGTTTAAAACAGATATCAAACACTAAGACCATTCGTGTTCCTCAACCAATTTGTTGGGGAATAGCAGAAAAAACTAGTTACATTGTACTTGAATGGATGAAATTTGGTCGAGGGACTAATCAATTTTGGGAGGAGATGGGACGTAAATTGGGGACGATGCATCACCATCAAGGGGCTGATCAATTTGGTTGGGAACAAAACAATACGATTGGTTCTATCTCTCAGATAAATATTTGGACTGATAGTTGGGCAGATTTTTTTGCAGAATACCGTATTGGTTATCAATTGAAGTTGGCAAGACGACGTGGGGGAAATTTTCCTGACTGTACTCAAGTTGTGGAAATGGTTAGGGAATTATTAGCCCATAGACAACCTAAACCTTCTTTGGTACACGGGGATTTGTGGTCAGGAAATGTAGCGGTAACTCAGGAAGGAGAACCGGTTATTTTAGATCCTGCTACTTATTATGGCGATCATGAAGTTGATCTAGCGATTACAGAACTGTTTGGAGGATTTGGGCGTGGATTTTATAGAAGCTATAATGAAGTTTTTCCTTTAGAAAAAGGTTATCAAAAACGAAAAATGATTTATAATCTTTATCATATTATAAATCATTTTAATTTATTTGGAGGTGGATATAGAGCCCAGGTTAATCAAATGATTCAGAGAATTATAACTAATGGATAATGCTGAGATACTGAAAGTGTATACCCAAATTGAGGGCGATAGGTTACCTTATTATTAACTATTATTTGGATTGACAATAACTATTTATTCTATTTCCCAATTCTGGTTCTTTTTGACCTAATTGTTGCAGTTGCTGTTGCATCAACTTAACTGTGTTGATATCCTTTTTTTGTAATGCGAATATGAACTGCCGAGTTGTTTGAGCGTATCCTTGGTAAATATTAGCAAATTCTAGCTGATATTTAACTAAATTTTTATCATAAATAGATAGATTTCTCATCTCAGCTGCTGCTTTTTCAAAAGAGTCAGCCACTTGTAATGCTTTTTGGATATCTTCTGTTTTACGATTAGCGTGGCTTTCTTTAGCGATTGCTTGAGTAATTGAGATTATTTTTTTACATTGAAAGACTCTATTTTCAGAACAACTAACTAAAATTATATTCGGCAAAATAATTAACAATAGAGCGATTATAAAAATTTTTTTAAAAAAAGTCATTGTAACTAATTAGAAGAAGTAGTACTGTTTACTAAAGTTCGGAGAATATTAGTTAGTTGAGTCAACTGCTCGTTTGATTCACTTTGCTTATCTATTAAGGTTTGTATAGATTCAGTTAAAATAAATATTTGATATCTCTGCTGTTGTATTTGATTTTTTTGTCGTTCTATTTTTTTAGATACATCATTTATTTTTTTAGCTAATTCTTCTACTGTATTTGTAGTTGCAATTATGGCTTCTCCTATATTTTTTATGATGTTGGTTAATTGCTCAGTTTGATCACTCATTATATTGTTTTCCTTCACAAAGCACCGATATTATTATATAATAATATCGGTGCTTTGTGAAGGAAAATTTCTGGGGTTTTGAAGTAATAGTTTAACAAGTTTATTAATTTGGTAAGTTGACACTGAGTACAATCTACCCAAAATAGGTTTTAAGTTTACCTCACTTGTCCGTGAGGTAAACTCTGTATTACTGGCCAAGTTCCTTAATTTAAGCCATCATTAAGAAATATTAACCAAGCACAAATCTATAAGTTTGAAGAATTTTTAGCTAAAATTAGATATTTTTCTTACTTATTTGCATTTCCATGACGTTTTTGATGCCAATACCAAGCATGATTAACAATTGTTTCTAAGTCTGGATACTTAGGTTTCCAACCCAGGGCAATCCGGGCTTTTTGGCTACTGCCGACTAGGATAGGGGGATCTCCTGGACGACGATCATTTTCTTGAACTGGAAAATCGATCTGCGTTATTTTTTTAGCGGTTTCAATTACTTCGCGTACGGAAAATCCATTGCCATTGCCCAAATTGAAAACATCACTTTTTCCTTCTTCTAAAAGGTATTCTAATCCTAAGACATGAGCTGAAGCTAGATCATCAACATGAATATAATCTCTAACTGCTGTTCCATCTGGAGTATCATAATCTGTCCCAAAAATAGACAGATAATTCTGTATTTTTAATGCTGTTAATAACGCTAAAGGAATTAAGTGGGTTTCGGGATGATGATCTTCTCCTAACCTTCCCTGGGGATTGGCTCCTGACGCATTAAAATAACGGAAAGCGACAGACTTTAAATTATAGGCTCGATCAAAGTCTTGCAAAATTTGTTCTATCATTGCCTTACTAACTGCATAGGGACTCAAGGGATTTTGGGGATGGTTCTCCATCATTGGAATTTGTTGAGACATTCCATAGATGGCGCAAGTAGAGGAAAAGACAAACCTTTTGATGTTGGCAGCTAACATAGCTTCTAATAAAGTCAAGGTACCAACTACATTATTACGATAATATCGACCAGGATTAGTTACTGATTCCCCAACAGCAATGTAGGCAGCAAAGTGCATCACTGCCGCAATGTCGTGGTGGGCGAAAAGTTTATCGAGTACGGGACGATCATTCATATCTCCCACAATCAATTTAACTTGTAATACATCCTCAACAAATTCAGGATGTCCTTCGCTGAGATTATCTAAGATGATTACGTTGTATCCCGACTCTTGGAGAGCAAGTACAACATGGGAACCAATATACCCTGCTCCTCCTGTTACTAAAATAGTAGATTTTGTGACCATGAGATCTCCTTAAAACTTTATGATTAATAGGACATAAGACACAATAATGAACATCTCTATTCCTTTAATGGTCCTCTCTCTTAATTTAAGATAAGGTATCAAGTTGATTAAGAAAACCAATTATGAAGAGTCTTAAGTCGAAGATGATTTATGTTAAAAACTTTTAAATAAAAAAATATCTTCATAAGAATGGTTATTGATCCAGTCTTTGAAATTGATACTTAAAAAGTAATCTGATTTACTAAAAAATTTAATCTATTAAAATATTGAAGTAATAGATCTAAAAACTAATTAACAAGAAACCCATGGACAAGTTTATAGACGCATAATTTACTTTAGTCATAATCAATCTTAATTAGTTAATTATATAAAAAGTATCTTTCTTTATCCTCTACTATTTATCTATTAAGACGCTTTAAAAGTAGCAATTATTAATTTTTTCCAATAAAGACTAGACCGTTTGCATAAATAATATTTGAATTGTTTTAAATTAACTTTTCCTTTGACTTTGATGATATTTAATTGCTCACCGATTAACAGCATAAACTTAGGTCTTAAGGACTTGACTTTTTTGTTGGTGAGGTTGTAGCCTTCTTGATAGATCAAAAACTATCAAGAAGAGTAATTGTATAAAATATAATCTGTCTTATATAAGTCCAACCATTTTGGCAATAAATAGGTAGATTCTCGCGTAGTTCTGGGATTCAACTCAAAGTTGAATAAAAATCTAAAAAGGCTCGTACAAAAATGCTTAAAATAAATTAAAGAATCTAGAGAAAATAACTAAACAAAACAATGTAATTAACTTTTAACAATACATGCAGATTATTAATCGTATTCACTTCAGAAATCTACGGGGCGATATCTTTGGCGGAGTTACCGCAGCCGTGATTGCCCTCCCCATGTCCCTGGCTTTTGGAGTAGCTTCGGGAGTGGGAGCGATTGCCGGACTATGGGGGGCAGTATTAATTGGCTTTTTTGCTGCCTTATTTGGTGGAACACCCACCTTAATTTCTGAACCTACAGGTCCGATGACAGTAGTGATGACAGCTATTGTAACCAAGATGATTGCACAAAATCCAGAAAACGGCTTAGCCATGGCCTTTACTGTAGTAATGTTAGCAGGGATTTTTCAGATCATCTTCGGCTTGTTAAAGTTGGGAAAATACGTCACCCTCATGCCCTATACGATAATCTCGGGGTTTATGTCAGGCGTTGGAATAATTCTTATCATTCTTCAGTTAGGACCACTCCTGGGTCATGTTAACCCTAAAGGAGGAGTCAATGAGGCGTTGAAGGCACTGCCCTATTTTATCACAACACTAAGTCCAACTGAAACAGCTTTAGGATTGTTGACAATAGCCATTCTTTACTTAATGCCCTCTAAAGTTAAAAAGTTTGTTCCCTCTCAATTAATTGCCCTCATAGCAGGAACTTTAATTACAATTTTCTTTTTATCGGAAGCAGATGTCCATGTCATTGGCGAAATGCCTACGGGACTTCCTCAGTTATATTTTCCTGCCTTTTTCCTCGGCCAAATTAATGAAATGTTGGTAGATGGTCTTGTTTTAGGGATGCTTGGTTGTATTGATGCTTTATTAACCTCTGTCATTGCTGATAGCTTAACTCAGACTCACCATGACTCTAACAAAGAACTAATCGGTCAAGGAATTGGGAACTTGGTTTCTGGGTTGTGTGGGGGACTTCCTGGGGCAGGATCCACCACGGGAACGGTGGTCAATATCCAAGCAGGGGGACGCACCGCTTTATCTGGTTTGAGTAGGGCTTTTATTTTGTTGATTGTAGTACTTTGGGCTGCTCCTTTAACCAAGAATATTCCCTTAGCGGTTTTAGCTGGTATTGTCCTTAAGGTGGGGATTGATATTATTGACTGGAAATTCTTAAAACGCGCTCACAGACTTTCAATTAAAGCAGCAGCTATTATGTATGGGGTAATGCTGCTAACTGTATTTTACGACTTAATCACGGCAGTTAGTCTTGGAGTGTGTATGGCTAATATTTTAACTATTCAACATTTAGCAGATATTCAATCCGATCTGGTCACAACAATTGATACGCCCGATGATAAGACTCTATTATGTGATACAAGCAGGCGTCTTATGGAAAAAGCTAACAGACGAATTATGCTCTTAGAGTTGAGCGGTCCTATGAGTTTTGGGGCAGCTAAAGCGATTACTCAAAGACAGGCAATTATAGATAATTATGATGCTCTAATTATTGATTTAACGGGTGTTCTCTTATTGGGAGTAACAGCAACTTTGGCGATTGAAAAAATAATCGATGAGGCCGCTAAGAAATCAATAAAAATTTATATTATTGGGACTAATATAAAAATTAAAGAGCGATTACAAAAATTTGATATTTTTCAACGTATTCCTCCACAAAATCGTTTTGATAATCGAGTAGCTGCTTTGCATTTTGCGGTTGCTAAACTCGAAGAAGAAACACTACAAAAAATTGATACATAGATGGGTACAGGTGTAGTTAAGTTTTATACTAAAAAATCATCTATCAAAAATGATTCCACTTTAGTTCCGGAAATTTTATTGAAAAATCACTCTGTTCAACAGAGATTAATAAGTGTATGTAGAATAAGAAGATGGGGTAAGTATTGTTTTATTTTTTTCAGAAGTATTTTGTTTTTTCAAAAAAATAACTACTAGTTAACAAACTATTTTAAATAGACAAAGAATAATTATGAAAATGTTTGAAGATGAAAAATTTTTGTGTTTTATTCACATTATTGAGAATTTTGTTTCTAAAGTATTGTCATTAGCTCTAATTCTTGTTATTTTTGTTTCCCTTTTTGAGCTTATTTTAATTCTTTCAAAAGACTTATTGGCGAAGGAACCTGTTGGATTTTTTGGTCCAACTATTATCGAAATTTTTGGTCTATTTATGAATGTTTTGATTGCGCTAGAACTTTTAGAGAATGTTACTGCTTATCTAAAAAAACATATTGTTCAAGTAGAACTAGTGGTCGTAACTGCCTTAATTGCTGTTGCTCGAAAAATAATAATTTTTAATCCAATTAAACATCAAAAGTCAGATTTATTTGCTTTAGCTGCAGCAAGTTTAGCACTTTCCATTAGTTATTGGTTAATTCGCAAAGTCAATCAGAAATAGAATGGATTATGGCAGTACATTTTAAAATTATTTCATAAATTGTTTATACAGTAAATTTCAAGAGAACTGTAGAGTGTATTAGCTGCAATACATAAAGTAAATAATCCTACTATTTTATAGTATACAAACAAAGAAACCCAACCCAAACTACTATGTTTTCTAAACCTACTTGTACTAATGTCTTCTCTTAAGAAGACTTTCTTAAACTGGCAGTAGATTTATATTTTATTAGCTCAATTATCTCTCAGATCAATAATCTCTATCTCTTTTAATTAAGGAATAGTTCTCAATCTTCTAATTTTGAATGAGAAGATTGAGAACTATCAAAGTTAACTCGTTACCGACAAAACCACTCTCAGCCAAGAAATAAAAGGCATTTATCATAGAAGATAAATTTGTTAGAGATAAAACTGTCGTTTGAAAAACGTATTATATATTGAATTTTTTAGGTAATCGGCATTGGCTTCTTTATCAAAAACTTTATCCGATTCAATGGTGAAAAAGATAGGTTAAAATTTTCCCTGAGTAATCCATAACAAAAGAATACTTAGTCAACGAGCTATAAAGTAATATTGCTTTATTCGACAACGCCGGCTAAATTTATAGATCATAGCGTAATCAAACCATCATTCTAAACAACTTCTGACAGTTAACTGTCAGAAGTTGTTTACCTAGGAAGAAAATACCTTAATTAAGGATATTGAATCGGAATTAGTTTATCATTGGGTTTATTTTGGTAATTAATTTTTTGAATTAATAGGATTTGTTTATAAGTGATTGTTCACAAATATTCTCTGTTGATTGACTCGTAGTTAAATCCTTTAGCTCAATACATTGAATCTTAGTAGCTATAGTCAAATTTTTTTTTACTCCATTCATAGCCTGACTTAAATAGCAAACTGCTACCACCACTAGCTGTTAACAGATTACTTAAAAAGCTCTAATATACCAATAAATATTTGGTGTTTTGCGGATTACACATACTGTTAAATTTACTTTGTTTTAAGAAAAACTGAATGTGCCTTGTCATAAAACAACACAACCATCTGTCATCGTTATTGACAGACGAGATACTAAAAATTTAGACGGAATAAGAATTTAGGAAAGAACATCTTTAATTATAAAAATTTAAGGATTACTTTATATAAATTTTACGGTGGTCTGTATCTAATTAAAGAAAGTAAGGTATGATAAAGAGCCGTGAGTTTTTGCTAAAGTCATGAACGCCCAAGAAACTATCAAGTTAATTGAAACCGAATACATTAAGACGAATTTGCCTACCATTCATGTGGGAGACACTGTTCGTGTCGGAGTCCTTATTAAGGAAGGGGGGAAAGAAAGAACCCAGCCCTATGAAGGAACAGTGATTGCTATGCGTAATGGTGGAATTAATGAAACAATCACTGTCCGCAAGATTTTCCAAGGTGTAGGAGTTGAACGTGTCTTTTTATTACACTCTCCTAGGATTGCTAGTATTGAAATTATACGCAGAGGGAAAGTCCGCCGTGCGAAGCTTTACTATCTACGTGATCGTGTCGGTAAAGCAACTCGCATACGTCAACGTTTTGATCGTCCTTTATAAATTTTTTCAACAACGGCGCACACAAACAAAAGCGTAAAATTGCGCTATGCTTGGAAAGCGGTAAGGATTAACTATCAGTTATCCCTCAGACTGTGCGCTCTTAGTTCAGTTGGTAGAACGCAGGTCTCCAAAACCTGATGTCGGGGGTTCGAGTCCTCCAGGGCGCGTTTTTGTGCGGCTCAAGTGAACTATTGAAATGTCTATAAATTATCGAAAATAACAACAAAAGATGATATGTAACTGTATATTAAGTAATGTGTAAGTATAGGTAACTGTGGTTAAAAAAGAAAGCCCAAAAGTTGAGCAGATAAAGCCAAAAGCCAACAATAACGAAACCCCAAAATCCAATTTTGTTGGGAATACTCAAGATGAGTTGACCAAGGTTATCTGGCCGTCTAGACAGCAACTACTTAGTGAATCGGCGGCAGTCATCCTGATGGTTAGTTTAGTGGCTACGGTAATTTATCTCGTTGATAATCTTTTCAGTTGGGGAGCGGGGAAGGTATTTTAATGAGTTTTGCCCAAAATAACTCACCGGAAATAGAACAGCTCGAAGAAAGGCAAAAAGCGGCTCGTTGGTATGCTGTTCAGGTTGCTTCTGGCTGTGAAAAGCGGGTTAAAGCAAACTTAGAGCAACGGGTTCATACCCTAGATGTAGCTGATAGAATCTTGCGGATCCAAATTCCAAAAATACCCACGATCAAAGTCCGTAAAGATGGTTCTCGTCACCATGGGGAAGAAAAAGTCTTCCCTGGCTATATTCTGGTGAGAATGATTATGGACGATGATGCTTGGTTAGTTGTGAAAAATACTCCTAACGTGATCAATTTTGTGGGGTCAGAACAAAAGCGTAGTATTGGTAGAGGAAGGGGACATGTTAAACCAGTCCCCCTGAGTTCAGGGGAAGTGGAACGAATCTTTAAGCAGGTAGAAGTCCAAGAACCCGTCATCAAAATCGATACAGAAGTGGGAGATAGAATAATCGTTCTCTCAGGTCCGTTTAAGGATTTTGAAGGGGAAGTGATAGAAGTAAGTCCAGAACGTAGTAAAGTGAAAGCCTTACTTTCCATTTTTGGAAGAGACACCCCAGTTGAACTGGAATTTAACCAAATAGAGAAGCAAAATTAGCGATGGCCAAGAAAGTTGTTGCAATGATTAAACTTGCCCTTCCTGCGGGAAAGGCTAACCCCGCCCCTCCCGTAGGACCTGCCTTGGGTCAACACGGGGTGAACATTATGGCATTTTGTAAAGAATATAATGGCAAAACGGCAGATCAGGCTGGAATGATAGTCCCTGTTGAAATTTCCGTCTACGAAGACCGAAGTTTTACTTTTGTCCTGAAAACGCCTCCAGCTTCAGTATTAATTCGCAAAGCGGCCGGAGCTGAAAAAGGTTCAAGCCAACCGAATAACCAGAAAGTAGGCAGTATTACTCGTAATCAACTACGAGAAATTGCTCAAACTAAAATGCCTGACCTTAATGCTAATGATATTGAAGCGGCAATGAATATTGTTGAGGGAACTGCTCGTAATATGGGAGTTACCATCAACGATTAATAGATAGTCTGAATTACTAAAAACTAACTTAGGGGAGAAGCTTTGCTTCGTTATTGACCCAAGGAGAAAATTACTCATGGCTAAAAAACTCTCAAAACGCTTTAAAGAAGTATTAGCTAAAGTTGACAAAGACAAACTGTATGAGCCTTTAGAGGCTTTACAACTGCTAAAAAAAACGGCAACGGCTAAATTCAATGAATCGGCAGAAGCTCACATTCGTTTAGGCATTGATCCAAAATATACTGATCAGCAACTAAGGACTACAGTTTCTTTACCCAAGGGAACTGGTCAAGAAGTTCGTGTCGCTGTCATTGCTAGAGGGGAAAAAGTTCAAGAAGCCAGCAATGCGGGAGCAGATATTTACGGTTCAGAAGAATTGATTGAAGAAATTCAAAACGGAATGATGGACTTTGAGGTTTTGATTGCTACTCCTGATATGATGCCAAAAGTTGCTAAATTGGGACGTATACTTGGTCCTCGTGGGTTAATGCCTTCCCCTAAGGGGGGAACAGTAACGGCTGAGCTAGAAAGTGCAATCGTTGCATTTAAAGCAGGAAAACTAGAATTTCGTGCTGACAAAACAGGGATTGTTCATGTTATGTTTGGTAAGGCATCTTTCACGCCTGAGGATTTGCTAGCCAATCTCAAGGCCTTACAGGAAACCATTGAGCGTCAGCGTCCCTCCGGTGCTAAAGGGCGTTATTGGCGCAGTGTATTTATATCGGCTTCTATGGGACCGTCGATTGGCATTGACATTAGCGAACTAAGAGATCTAAAATTGACTGATGTTTAAGGTTATCGTGATTGAGAAATAACTATCAGTTAATTTAAGTTAAAAAGCAACCCACTACAACTGAATGTTCGTTTGGCTTATGCTGCAGACAGCAGGGGCAATTTGCTTAATGTCCTGCCGAGGTTGAGGCCTGAAGAAAGTTAAGTAGTAAAGATTTAAAGGATTAATTTACCTTTTTGTCCTCTTCTTATCCGACCTCAGCCCCGGCAAAATGCTGGGGGTTTCTTTTTTGGGCAATTAGTTAACGTTCCTAAACTTAAGAAGGTAAAAACATCAATGGGAAGAACCTATAAAAACAAAGGAACTGTGATTACAGATCTTAAGGGACTCTTGAGTGAAGCTCAGCTTGCCTTTGTGATTGATTATCAAGGGTTAACAGTCGCTGAAATCACTGATCTACGTAGCCGATTACGTCCAACAGGATCAGTGTGTAAGGTGACAAAAAATACCTTAATGAAGATTGCAGTCAAAGAAGACGAGACCTGGAAACCGATGATGAAGTTTCTGAAAGGTTCATCAGCTTTTGTTCTCGTCAAGGATGATGTCGGGGGTGCAATTAGGGCTTATCAAAGTTTTAAAAAAGATACCAAAAAGACTGAATTTCGCGGCGGTGTCATGCAAGGACAAGCCCTAGATGAAAGTCAAGTGACGGAGATCGCCGACTTACCCTCAAAAGAAGAACTGATGGGTCGATTTGCTGGAGCGATTAATTCACTGGCAACCAAACTGGCCGTTGGCATCAAACAAGTGCCTTCGTCTGTGGGACGAGGCATCAACGAAGTTCCAAGTTCTTTGAGTCGCGTCATTGGCGCAATGTCCAACACGAAGGAGGGAGATGTAACCTAAGTATCTGCATCTATTTAAACGATTGTTTGTCCAATTATCCACTTTTTTTATTTACTTTCAAGGAGTTAAATTATGTCTACTGCAACTGATGAAATTCTCGAAAAGCTAAAATGTCTGACTTTATTAGAAGCGTCAGAATTAGTAAAACAGATTGAAGAAGCCTTTGATGTTAGTGCTGCTGCCCCTGTGGGTGGTGGTATGATGATGATGGCTCCTGGAGTTACGTCCCCTGGTGCTACGCCCGAACCCGAAGAGGAGAAGACTGAATTTGACGTCATTCTCGAAGAAGTTCCCAGCGATAAAAAAATCGCTATCCTTAAGGTAGTTCGTGCTATTACTGGTTTGGGACTCAAAGAAGCCAAAGATATGGTGGAATCTGCGCCTAAAACCATTAAAGAGGCTACTGGTAAGGATGACGCTGAAGAAACTAAGAAGAAACTCGAAGACGCCGGTGCTAAGGTCAGTGTAAAATAGTTTTTCTGACTAGTATCTAGGTATGCTAGGGGTTAACAATTGTCAACCCCTACATGTTGGCTAAAAGTTAAAATTGTAAAGGATCAGAAAAAGTGCAAATTTTAGTAATAGAACAATTATATTTTTGTTGTTTATTATCTTGATCAAGAGTACTTATTACTTGAATAAAATTATTGCAATTTTTATTTTTATCTATTTAGTATAACTTCCATATATTTGGTTGTAGCTAAACGAAAAATAACTACAATAATGTATTACAATTACATAGTAATTAATTAAATTTAATTCAAAGAAAGTGTTTTAAATTATTTCTCATACTTTTTTGCCTTATCTACCTACATTATTAGCTCATATAAAAAATATATGAAGAAAGGTGTTTTAAGACTAAATCCTCTTACCGTTCTATTCTAAGAATTACAAGCAATCTAACTAGTAATAATAAGTTGTTTCTTTTTTCTTTAATTAAATAATATTTATTACATTTTATTAGTTGTTTTAAGATACTCATAAACTAGAGGCTCATCTAATAACATCTATAATCTTTATGCCAACTTACTTTCCATCATTGGAGAGTAAGTTGGCAAATATTTTCTAGTAATTTATAAAGTAATTTTTATCTTTTTGTTAAGACAATGGTTATAGTTGCCATATTAGGTAGTTTTGCGCATAAATCATACTAAACCCAATACCTTAATTTGATTTATCACAAAGATAGACTCACATTGACTTGTATTTATTGTGGTTTAAACACCAGGAAATGTCATGAAAATAATAAATTAATTATTAAAGATTTATGTTTAACTGAAAAGGCTGTCTATCTCAAGAAAAAGTTTTTTTAACCTTTAAATAAAATGTAGTAAAAGTAAATAGATTAATTGAACAAAAAATAGAGATAATTTTTAACTTTATGTGGTCCTGAATAAAAATTTTACTAGTTAATTTTATACCATGAGTTTAGTATAACAAAATATAAAAAAAACAATACAAACTTGAATTTAAATACTGAAATATGAAGAAAAAATTTTTTTTACAGTTATACTTAAAATCTGATGAGAAAAAATTATATCAGTTGGTGAGGGCTAATTTTATTAATTATAGGAGGCTGCACTCAGTCAGCTAATATGATAGTGCGCTATTTTCCAAGTAAGCTGGTAGAATCAAATACGCATATTGATTCTAGTTTAATTATTAACTTTGCCAGTGGCATAGGAGACATATTTACCCTTGCTTATCTTCTTAAAGGAAGCCATAATATCTAATCTAAATTAGATTGTTATGCCGTAATCATCTCAAAGTGTCCTTATCCTAATTTTACATCATTCTTTATAGAAAAAATTTTTAATTTATACTAAATAGCTACAATTCATGTTGTCGGCAATAGTATTTAAACTTATCTTATACACCCTAAATTCAAGAGATTAGTTATTTACAGCAATAACCTTATTAATTTTAATAAAAAATAAAATTTAAAAATAAAAACCTTATAGTTAATAACCAAATTAAGCGTAAGATGCCCTTAAAATTTAAACAGAAACAACATCAAGGCTTTGTCATAATTGATTTGATCATTGGAGTGATAATTTTGACAATGATTATTGTCATTGCCTTCTATAATTTCTTGGAAACCCCGGAGAGCCGTCAAATTAGAAGACTAGCTGTCAAAAATTTAAGAACTTTTTCCCACGGAAATAAATTGAACGCTTTGAAATGTGAAGGACAAGACAAAGATGAAAATGGATTAGTTTTGTGTCAGGCAAAAGACAGACAAGGAAAAACCGTAATCCTTCAATGTGGTTATGATCAAAGACACCAATATTGTACAACCCAGGCAATAGGGAAGGGGGAATAGAAACATAGCTAAGCATTGAGAGCTTAGCTATGTTTCTATTCCCCTGGGTCCCAAATGTTCAACTTTTATTTGATTGAGGAATAGTAATATCAATAGTAGTGATGGTTTTCTCTAAAAGAGAAAGAGGAGGTTCAATAGCTTCCCTATTACCAACAACTAAGATGATCATCTTTTCAGGAATCAGGTATTTTTGAGCAACCCGTTGAACATCTTTAATAGTAGTAGCCTTAACTCCCTGTTGATAGCTAAAAATAAAATCTTTATGGTAACCATAATATTCATAAGTTATCAGACGGGATAAGACTTGACTTGGATTTTCAAACTTAAAAACAAAAGAATTAAGAATGGATTCTTTAGCTTTAGAGAGTTCTTCTTCAGTAATGGGTGTTGTCCTTATCCGTTCAATTTCTTGCATAAAAGAGCCTATAAAAGGAACTGTGGTTTCAGAACGAGTCTGTCCTCCGCCATAAAACATCCCTGAATAGTCATAGGCACTATTCCAATAGCCATAGACTGAGTAGGCAAGTCCTTGACGTGATCGCAATTCATTGAATAACCTTCCTCCAAATCCGTTAACCACACCATTTAAGACACTCAATGCTGGATAATCAGGACTATCAAATTGTCCGCCTAAATGTCCTATTAGGACACTACTTTGAGTCAATTGAGGTTGATCGACCAAAAAGAGTCCTTGAGTATATTTCTGTCTAGCAGACGGGATTGTAATGTTTGGTTTAGGAGTGAACGGTTTCCAATCTCCAAAGGTTTCATCAATTAAAGTTTTCATAGCTTTGAGATCAAAATCTCCCACAACTCCCAAAATCATCCCATCGGGGCGCACATAGTTTTGATAAAAAGTGATGATATCCTCACGGGAGATATTATCAATGGTGCTGTACTCCTCTGTTCGTGCGTAAGGACTGGTATCACCATAGACTAACTTACGAAATTCTCTACTAGCAATATCTTTGGGATTATCATTGCGCCGTGCAATTGCTCCTTTATATTGGGTTTTGACTAATGTTAGTTGTTCTGGAGTGAATGCTGGCTCACAAATCACCTCTTTAAATAAGTTAAAGACAGTTTCAATGTCTTCAGTCAGGGCATTAAAACTTGCTTTCCCTGATGCAGTACTAATACTGGTTTCTACGTGGGCTGCCCGTTTTTCAAGAAGTTCGTTTAATTCTTCGGGGGAATGGTCTTTGGTTCCTCCTGTTCGCATCAGTATTCCAGTTATTTCTGCTAATCCTACTTTATCTGATGGTTCCAGTCGTGATCCAGTACGAATAATAGCGGTGCCATTTATCAATGGCAATTTATGATCCTCCATTAAATAGACCACCATTCCATTATCAAGTTCATAGCGTTCGTAGTCAGGAATAGTAATTTCAGGGAGAGGAGGAAATTCCAGTTCAGCATAGTGCTTTGGAATTTGGGCAATCGCAGGAACCCGGAGGATCAATACAGAGAACATGGTAATACAAATCAGGCTAAGCCAGTGAAGACGTTTCAATGGTTTTTTCTGGGTCATAGATAAATCAAGTGATGTTAATCCTTTTCATTGTGATGCATTGAGGCATCAACTCGTTGCAGCAGATGTCCCTATCTTGTTTATCCATGTTTTAGTGAATATGTCAAATATTTTTAATAAAAACTTCCCGCAAGTGAACTAAATACTAATTAAATTAGTATTTAGTTCACTTGCGGGGTTTTTGGTAAGATTTTGGTTAAATTTTTATGTAATTTAACCAAAATCCTGCTCAAAAAAATATTCACGATTATTTATATCCAATAATTGTGAATAGAAAAGTAAAAATAGAATTATACAAAATATAAACTATACATATATTTGCCTATTAGAGATTATTAGAGTTTAAGTTAATACTGGACTGATAACTTTTTTAGTAGCTAAGACTTTGATTTTAATAATCAGTATATTTTTGAGAGTTTATTGATTTTCTCTTAAAGCTATTGGAGGTTTTGTGATTATATCTAAAGCTTCGAATTCCAAGGATATCAAAGATATGATAAATATTCTTTTTTTACATAACTTTACTAAAAACTAAAAGAGTAACGTTATGTTTAGCTATGATCTTTTTAATTAATTTAAAACTATCCATATTTTGAATTTATAAATTAGTGCACACTACTTGTAATTATACTTTATACATTAAAATTAAAGCACGAATAGCAGTAATATAATTGACTAAATAGATGAGTTTAAATAAAACTAGTAATTAGCTAAAAATAATAATTTTTAAGCATAAAAATATAAAAAAATGATTCATTATTAAAAAGTTTTCAAGGTAGAAATTTAATAGCATAAACACTATGTTAAAAAACAAGATAATACAAATTATGTTAAATCTTACTAAGAATAATTATGCCTTTAATTTTTTAAAAAAATTTTTTATCTATTTTGAAATAATGCGATAATTATTTCAAAATAGATAAAAAATTTAATCGACTTTCGAAAAAACATAGATTCAACAAAAGCTAGAGATATAGAGAAAGTATTTTCAGCTTATTTATAGTTTAAGTAGTTATTTTCTTAGACCTTAGCAAACAATAGAAAGTATACAAGTATTTCTTCATAGACTAGAAAAGTACTCTTTAATTGAAGCAGAACAACTTAATGTTACAGAACAGTTACTAGAACAAGATAACGCTACTTTTATATAAAAACTAAGTACTTGCTTACATAGACAAAATAGATATTGAAGTTCATATCCTTGCCGTATATTACTTTATCCCAAAACTAAACCCAACCTCAAAAAATACTTCATGCCCTAGAACCTTGCACAGATAGAATTCAATTTTTTAGATCTAATTTTGATTAATTAAATTAGCCATAACTCATCACTTTCTCAGACAAACTAAAAGAGAACTAGCTCATGAAAAACTTTCTAATAATCTAAAAAGAAATATCACCTTAATCGGAGCGCTCACCACATCAAGCTTGTTGCTCTCTTATCCTCTTGGCAAATAGATAAATAAAGGAGGTTTTTTTGCTGATAAAACAGAAGTAAATGCCACACAAATCTATGGATATAAGCTTGTATGATCATGGAGAGTTTACCGACTTATAAAGCAACAGACGTTGAAAAATTAATAGAATATAAGGAGGAAAAGTCCTATTCTTATCTCTTTGTAATCGCTCTTTTTTTACTACTTTAATATTTAAATCTTATTCTAACAATATTTATATTAGTGACAGTAACCTGGTATAATTTTTTTGTACTACTTTAAACCTATTTTCGCTATTCTGTCAAACTATCAGAACAGGAAGTCAATTTTTTTTTAAAACAACAGATAAGTTATTTACTGGCATATTAACTATTTTCATAAACTTTAATCCTTGCTGTTGAGAAATTTTAATAACATCTTCAAGATTACGAACTCCCCAAGCTTTATTTTGAAGGGAAAGAGACTCATCAAATAACTGATTACTAGGAGCAGTGTGTTTACCTCCTTGTTTATAGGGTCCATAGAGATAAAGAATACCTCCTGAAGGCAATAAATTTCCTGCTCCTTCGATTAACCCTAAACAAGCTTTCCAAGGGCTAATATGAATCATATTAATATTGACAATTGCTATGATTTTTAGATTTTTTAATCCTTCAGTCCAAGTAGAATTTAGTACATCTATATTTAGAGAAGACTGACAATTAGGAGAGTAACAAAACTTTTGCCATGCATCAATACTTTTCCGTCGCATCGCATCAGGTTCAGAGGGTATCCATTGATAATTTTGGAGTTTTGAAGCAAAATAAACGGCGTGTTCTCCTGTGCCACTAGCAATTTCTAAAATATTACCTACGGGAGGTAAAACACTTACTAGAGTCTCCAAAATAGAATCACGGTTTCGTTGTGTTGCGGGAGCATACTGTCTTAAATCATTTTCACAAGTCATAATAATCCGCTTGAACTTAATAGACGTTTAATATCTAATAATAAAGAATAGCATTAAGATAGCTATAAACAGAACACTGATTAAATGAGAGAAAAAAAATAAAATGAGTCAGCAAACAACAGCACTGATGCTCGGTGGAGTCTTACCAGCATTAATGTTTGGGTTTTCTAATATTTTTATTAAAGTTAGTAACTCTAGTGGAATTTCAACAAGTGCCTATGTGACCATTGTCGGAGTAGCAGTCACCTTAGTAGGAATCATTAGTGGCTTTACCGCAGAACAAAACTTTATGGTTAACTCTAAATCAATTTTTTTTGCCTTATGTGTTGGAGTAACATGGGCATTGGGACAATTAATGATTGCCTTAGCTCTTCAAAAATTCCCAATTCCTCTCTCAGTTATATCTCCTATTTTTAATTCTAATACTTTAGTTACTGTCCTTATTGCTTTAATTATTTTTAATGAGTGGACTCAAGTATCTATGGGATGGTTATGTACAGGAGCTTTTTTAACCACTATTGGGAGTATTGTAGTTGCCCGTTCACTTGTTTAGTATAATCAAAAAAATGAGAGTATACTATATAAGTTATACTAATTTTATCGTTATTAACTGATTTAACTTGTTAGATAGTTAAGCTATATAGATAAAAGTTTCTATACAAGTAACAAAAAAAGTCAGCATTTACTGACTTTTTTATGGAATAAGGGTTTTATTTTTTATTAGTACATTAGTTAAGTACTGAAAATTTTGTTTTGAAGTTATTGATCAATAACTTATTATACTTAGTATATAAAAACTATATTTTTTGTGTGAAAATTTTTAAAAATTTCTATTTTATTTAATCGATATATCTTTAAAAGAAGTGAAGTTTGATATATCAAGTTTAATTCTCTTCACTACTCTGTGCTTCACTCTTATTTCTAAGCAATGTTCTTTACCTGTAATTTTTGATATCAATTATAGATAATTATTTATACTTATTTTTTATTTAGTTTGTTTCTTTTGGCTATATTTTATATATTATTATTTTAAGCTTTCTTAAATATTTTTATTTTTGATATTTACATGGTAATTTCGGTATAATTATAGTATACATATTTTTATCCTCATAACTGGATTCAAATATGTTTAATTATATATGCTATCTATAATAGAATATATTACTCTAATTATTTACTTTTACTTTATATATTTAAATGTAATTTAAAATAGAGAAATATAAATATATTGTCTATTGTTGGGCACATATTTTTGTCCTAAATACATTAGACAGTACTGACAGATTTAATTTATATAGAACTAAGTTTTTTAAAATATAGAATACACTCATTATCAGAGTGAGTCTTAAAAGTTATTAACCGCTAGTTAATCATTTTCAGTATAGAAGGGCAAAAGTCTTTAGATATTTTTACTTAGTTAAATTCATAAAAGAATTACCCCTCATTGTAAATTTAAAATCTAGTTTTTCTAGAATAGACAAGAAAACAGATAGTCAAGTTTTATGTTCTATTGAATGACGGGTATTAACCGTAATGTTCACTAAATTAGGTTAAAATCAATAGAATAGCATTATCTTATATCTTTGTATGTTCCCAACCGTCAATAGAAATTAAACCGATAAAAACGAACAATGGCAAAAACTGAACGCCGAACCTTTCTTTTGGACTTTGAAAAACCCTTATCAGAATTAGAAGCCCGTATTAGCCAAATTTGGGAGCTTGCCGAAGAGAATAATGTTGATGTATCTGAACAAATTGCTCAACTTGAACGACGGGCTAATCAGCTATGCAAAGAAATTTTTAGTACCCTTACTCCATCCCAACGGCTGCAATTAGCCCGTCATCCCCGTCGCCCTAGTACCCTTGACTATATTCAAGCAATTACTGATGAATGGTTTGAATTACATGGTGATCGTGGTGGGTGCGATGATCCTGCTTTAGTAGGAGGAGTAGCGCGTTTAGGAGGTCGTCCTGTCACTATTTTAGGAGAACAAAAAGGACGAGACACTAAGGATAATGTCGCCCGTAACTTCGGAATGGCTTCTCCTGGAGGTTATCGTAAAGCCATGCGTTTGATGGAACGTGCCAATCGATTTAATCAGCCAATTTTAACTTTTATTGATACTCCTGGAGCTTGGGCGGGGGTAGAGGCTGAAAAATTAGGGCAAGGAGAAGCAATAGCCTATAATTTACGGGAAATGTTTTGCTTAAATGTCCCCATTATTTCTACTGTTATTGGAGAAGGAGGATCAGGTGGGGCATTAGGTATTGGGGTAGGTGATCGCTTATTAATGCTTGAACATGCTGTCTATATGGTAGCTACGCCAGAAGCTTGTGCCGCCATTCTCTGGAAGGATGCCAAAAAATCTCCCCAGGCAGCCACAGCCTTAAAAATCACGGCCTCAAATCTTAAAGAATTAGGTATTGTAGATTGCATTGTTCCTGAACCTTCTGGGGCAGCTCACACGAAACCCCTAGAAGCTTCATCTATACTAAAACAAACCCTTCTCGATACCCTCGATGAACTCTGTTCTATGACAGCTGAGGAACTACGAAAATTACGCTATCAAAAATATCGACAGATCGGTAAATTTGTTGAGAATGAAGAGACAATTACCAACGAATAATGTCTTTTTTTTTCGAGGAATAAGTAATTATCTATAACCTGAAATTTACTGCCTGAAATTTAGGGCTCTATATTTCTAGAATGTTATAATTACATCAGATGACGATCCGTAAAAATATCTAAAGCAAGCAAGACGGTGAGCTTATTTTCATTTGGGTACCACTGTCCCTTATCTAGGGTCTCATCTCCTAGGCAACTGAGGAATTCCTGACAAATCAATTTCCATTATTTCCTGAAACTATCTAAGTTGCCTAGGAGGACTAGCTTAGTGTAATGATAAAAACTTTCAGCGAGGATGCAGTGTAGATACTGAAGCAGAAGCGTATCATGAGTTTTTCTTCAAGTCATTCTTCAAGTCAACTTCGAGCTATTATTACGGGAGCCAGCAGTGGTATTGGAGAAGCTACCACCCTGACTTTTGCTAAGGCTGGGATAAATCTCGCCTTAATCAGCCGTCCTTCAGATAAATTAAAAGCAGTTGCTAAAGCAGCCCAAGAGGTAGGGGTCTTAGCTCAAGCCTACGGGATCGATTTGTGCCAACTAGCCGAGATACCAGGAAAAGTACGACAAATTGCCGATAGTTTTGGAGGGATTGACATTATTGTTAATAATGCGGGAATGGGTTATACCAATCGCCTAGCAGATACCTCTCTGTCAGACTGGCAAAAGGTGATGGATCTAAACTTGACCAGTGTGTTTCAATGTGTTCGGGGAATTTTGCCCCAGATGCGTAAGCAAGGTCATGGAACGATTATTAATGTATCTTCGATCGCTGCTTCTAATACATTTACTAAATGGGGAGCCTATAGCGTCAGTAAAGCTGGCTTAGCTACTTTTTCTAGAATTTTAGCAGCTGAAGAACAGGTTAATGGTATTCGTATCATCACCATTAACCCTGGAGCAGTTCATACTCCCATCTGGGATACAGACACTGTTCAAGTGGATTTTAATCGTTCTGCTATGCTCGACCCCTATACCGTCGCTCAAACTATTCTTCAGGCGGCACTCTTGCCAGCAGAAGCTGTAATTGAAGAAATAACCATTGTACCTAGTGCTGGAACTCTGTAAGCCCAGATAAGTGTTTTTAATTTAATCATGACAATAGCGTCTTCTAAAGGATTCAATCCCCTTGATTCTAATGGCTTCAACAATCTCAGCCCCAGTCTGGTCGAATGTGTTTCCAGTCAACCAGACCATAATGCTCACGATGGAGAACAAGTACATTTTCGTCCAGCTGAGAAACCTAACAAAGAAAAAATAATGGCGGCTGTCCGAACTATCTTAGAAGCCTTAGGAGAAGATCCTGATCGAGAGGGATTATTGAAAACTCCTAAACGAGTTGCAGAAGCCATGGCGTTTCTAACTGATGGGTATAATCAATCTCTAAAATCCTTAGTCAATGATGCCATTTTTGACGAAGGGCACAGTGAGATGGTTTTAGTGCGAGATATCCATTTTTCTAGTCTCTGTGAACATCATATGCTCCCGTTTATAGGAAAAGCCCACGTTGCATATATTCCTAATCAGAAAGTAGTCGGACTCAGTAAACTGGCGAGGATTGTAGAAATGTATTCCCGTCGTTTACAAGTACAAGAACGCTTAACTCATCAAATTGCGGAAGCAATCCAAGAAATTTTATATCCTCAAGGAGTAGCAGTCGTAATGGAAGCAACTCATATGTGTATGGTGATGAGAGGGGTGCAAAAACTAGGTTCTTCGACTGTTACTAGTACGATGTTAGGAGTCTTCCAAGAAGAACAAAAAACCCGTGAAGAGTTCCTAAATTTTATTCGTCGTCAACCTAGCTTTTTTTAGCTTAATCTAACAGGATTAGCTTTTACACAAGAACCTCTTAATTAAATTAATAGGTTCTTGTGTCACTTTCTTAGTTCATCACTAAATCGAAGTTAGAGAATCTTATCTATTTTTGTTTTCTGATTTCATCATAAACTTATTTTCTTTGTAAGCTTTAGCAGAAGCTCTCATCCAAATTGTTACTGCCAAAGTGAATGGGAAAAACATTACTCCAAAACCAATCAATAGAGGATGCTCTCTAGCAAACAGAACACTTCTTAAAACTACAATAATTCCAACGCAGTAAAGTAAGCCTAATATGGGAAGTCCTAACACTAATAACGCGAACCGATTATCCTTATCCATGCTAACAGCTATCTTAAAAAAACTAAACGATAAATAAAATAATCATTATGATGATTTTCAACATTTTATTTTTCTCTCTACAGTCATCTTAGTATAGTTTATATTTTATATAAGTGGGGAAGTAAAGCTTCAAATGCTTTACCTCGATGACTCACTTTACGTTTAATGTCTGGCGGCATTTGGGCAAAGGTTTGTTTATATTGAGGAACATAAAAAATAGGATCGTAACCAAATCCTCCCATTCCTCTCGGACTGGTAAGAATTTCTCCAGGACAAATGCCTTCACTGTGTAGGGCAATTGAACCATCCTGACGAGCGATCGCAATAGCACACACAAATTGTCCCTGACGCTGGTCTGCCTTCCCTAATTCTCTTAGCAACCGTTCAATACGATCTCTATCTGTTTTACCGTATCGAGCTGAATATATTCCTGGGGCACCCTTTAGGGCATCAACTGTCAACCCCGAATCATCAGCAATCGCCCACTCTCCTAGGGCTTGAGCCACTTTAGAGGCTTTCAAGCAAGCATTTTCAATAAATGTCGTTCCTGTTTCTTCAATTTCTAAGGTATCTGGCTTTAATTGTAATTTCCAGTCTAACTCGATTAAATAGTTTCGTATCTCTTTAAGTTTTCCAGGATTACTTGTGGCAACAATTAGTTTTTTCATTGAAAATTAATGAATTATTAATAACTATTTACTCATAACTGTTTACTAAGCTTTAGGGAACTATTATCAATAGATTTTCTTCTTTCAATGCAGAGGTTCATTGCTCTTGCAAGAACTTCTCTTGTCACCAAGAATTGCTCTATACTTTTGGTGGTTTATTGAAGTCACAAAACTCTATTTTCCTTGAGGTTGGTGTCTTCAAAACCACCAGAGGCTTTTTTTTGGGCTCCTCGAGAAAAAGAAAAAAGTAGATCTACAGAAATCATGGGACGTGATGCCACGTCGTCGTACCTAAAGCCCATTGATTTTCACTAATTCCAGTATAATTCCATCCTAGTTTAGGTTACCATCAGAACAATTAGCCTAAATTACATTAAAGACTGTTTACACACAGTTGCTCAATGTTTTTTTGATAAATAATCTTTAGGATTAATAGCTGCGATCTAAGTATTCCAATCTTCAGTTTCTTAATGAACTATACGTCCATATAATTCCGTTAAAAATTGCAAATGTTTAGTTAATTCTGGAGTTAGTGCGTTAGGACAGTATCGCCATTCCCAATTACCATCAGCTAGACCAGGGGTATTCATTCTTGCTGTTTCCGTCAAACCGAGTAAATCTTGTAAGGGAAAGATGGCTCGATTGGCGACAGATCCCATAGCTAAGCGAATTAGACTCCAGTGAATTCCTTGGGAACAAATACCACCTAAATAGTCTGTAATTCTCATATTTTCTTCGAAACTACGTTCTGAAAACCATCCTACTGTAGTGTTGTTGTCGTGGGTTCCTGTATAAACAACACAGTTATGGTTGGTATAATTGTAAGGGAGAAAAGGATTAGCACGATCACTATCAAAAGCAAAATGGAGAAGTTTCATCCCTGGAAGATTAAATTTATCTCTTAACGATTCAACTTCTGGGGTAATGACCCCTAAATCTTCAGCAACAATCGGCAATTCACCTAATTCGTTTTTAAGACATTGAAAAAATTTTTCTCCTGGGGCTTTCAGCCATTCCCCATTCTCAGCTGTAGTTTCTCCTTGGGGAACTGCCCAATAAGCCTCAAAACCTCGGAAATGGTCAATCCTAACAACATCAAGATATTCTAATGTTCTTTTAAACCGTTGAATCCACCATTTAAAGTTAATTTTTTCAAGTTTTTCCCAATTGTAAACTGGATTTCCCCACAATTGTCCCGTAGAACTGAAATAATCTGGAGGAACGCCAGCCATTAACGATGTGGCTTGAGTTGTTTCATTCAAACAGAAAAATTCAGCATTAGCCCAAACATCAACGCTATCGTAAGCGACATAAATGGGAATATCTCCAAAAATCTGAACGTTGCGATCATTAGCATATTTTTTTACCTTTTGCCACTGACGGAAAAATTCAAACTGAAGGAACTTATGGTAAAAAATTAATTCGGACAATCTTTCTGTCCAATACTGTATTGCTTCAGGTTGACGGGTAGCAATATCTTTATTCCAGTGTCTCCAAGTCTTTCCTGGATGAACTTCATGGAGAGACATAAAAAGGGCGTAATTTTCTAACCAATAGGAATGGTGCTTACAAAAGGTTTCGAAGTTTTGGCGTAGTTCATATAAAGCGTTAGTTTTAAAAGCATTACTAGCTTTTTTTAAAAGAGGAAACTTAGTTTTAATTACGAGGTTGTAGTCAACATAATCAGTCGGAAATTCTGGAAAATAAGCCAAATCTTCTTGGTCAACTAACCCATCCTCGTACAAAACATCTGGGCTAATTAATAAGGGATTTCCTGCTAAAGCGGAATAAGATAAGTAAGGAGAGTTGCCGTATCCAGTTGGGACTAAAGGAAGAACTTGCCAAATAGTTTGACCAGTTTTTTCCAAAAAATCAATGAAGCGATAGGAGCTTTCTCCCCAATCACCAATACCAAAGCGACTAGGTAGAGATGTTGGATGTAATAAAATACCACTGGCTCTTTGAGAAGATATCATGAATCACTCACTTTTTATATCCTACTTAATACAATAGGAACCTATGGTCCCACACAATCTAGTTTTTATTAGAGTTTGTCCTATTTCTCTTAAAGTTTGCTCTAGCTAAGAAGCAAAACAAGGAATTATTATCATTGTGGATAAAGATAGTTTTACTGAATCTGTAATGGATAACTGTCAGTATTAACATCTTAAATGCCTTATTGGGTAATTATTTTAGGTTTTCAAAGTCTACTTATTATATTAATTACCAAGTAAAAGTATGTTATTTGACATATTTTTACTATTTTAATTTCAGTTTAGTAAATTCATAACAATAAAGATTGTTTTTAAAAAAGTTACAAAAGTAAAGTATATAAATCGACTATAACAGAGTAAGCCTAGATTTAAAAGTATTTTATCTTCATATATTCAATTAAGTAGTCGAACACAAAAAAAAATCTGTAATAAACTATATTTTTTTTCAGGTTTAAAATAAAGACTTCTTGCCGAGCAAACTATCTTTTATTCAAAGAAAAAAAAGTCTTAAATTTAGCTTCTCAGCTAAAAACACAAAGGTAACCGAATTACTTTCAGGGCAAAATCAATATTTTTTTGTCTTTGCAATCGCTATATTTGTCTAGTTTGTAGCTTACGGTATCGGACACTTAATGATTTCCTGAAAGCATAATTTTAAATTATTTTTAAACCTATTTAACAAACTTCTAAATATACAAACTTCTAAATGTAATAAAAAAAAGTTTATTTTATAGCTCATTAATGTGGTCTATACTACAGTAATTTTGAATATATCTAATGATTCTAGAGTAACTTTCCAAGAACAGGTAAGTTTACATTAGCAATTCTCTTTCATCACTCACAAACCCGTTTTAAGATTTCTTGGTGTATCAAAGCCCGATCTATTAAAGATTGAAGGTAATTACGGTTTAATGTCTTCCCATTAGCATAGTGTGCTAACCACGCGCTACTAATAATATTGGGATCATCAGGAAGTTCAGTTAATTTCCATCCAGGTAAATTAATTTCTTCCATCAAACGGCTCACTTTAGGGTCATAACTCAGGGCAAAACACCGAGATTCTTCAGCTACTGCCATAATTAAACTATGAAGACGCATTCCAATAGTCATTTTGACTTCCCGAAAGAGCCCCTTTAATTCTCTAGGATCTTCTAGGTGGATAATCTGATGAGAACCAGGTAATTGTGAAGCAAGTGAATGAGCAATTGATAAGTCTTGGGAAGCTTGGAAAGGAACTAATAATAAACAAACATTAGTAGCTTTTTGAAAATCAATTAACGCTTTAGTCAAAATTTTTAGTCTTTGGGGAGTTAATTGGGGATGTTCTCGTAAATTAACAGCTACTCTAGGAGCAGGGATATCTACTAATCCTGGGATTGATTTTCCTGTCAAAGCCCAAACTGGGTCAGGAGCAATTAAAGGATTTATTTGCCATTGAGATACTAATTTAGCAGAAGCCCCATCCCTTACACTAACAGCCGTGCAACCCAAAAGAACTTGATGGGTTAGCCAACGGGTAAAAGGATGTCGTAAGGGGCCAATTCCTTGAGCCCAAGCGATAGTTTTTAAGCCTTCTTGTTGAGCCAAAGCCATCAATACAGCATAATAAATAGGACTTGCCCAACTTGTGACATCTTGCATTAAACTTCCTCCACCCCAAATGAACATATCAGAAGTTTTTAAAGCTTTTAAAATGGCAAAAGCTGAACGATTAGAACAACTGTTAACCCCATAACGTTTATGGGTTTGCTGTGGGTTTGCTGAGAGAACAATAGGCTGTATTTGAGACGGAAGCATCTGCAATAAAGAAACTAATAAGGCTTCATCTCCACCGTTTCCTTGACCATAATAACCACAAATAACTGCCTTTTTCATGTTTTAACGTCAGTGTTTATACCAATTCTCTAGGTCTATACTAGACTACGATAGACTAGACAACTTCTGACAAAACACTTAAAGAATGACTCATACGATTGTCTTACAACTGGATCATCTAATACGATTGGACTTATCTTCTGTCACCACCATTGTTGAACCGCTTTTGATAGAAGCAACACAGCCAAAAGCTTCCTCAAACGAGATCGTTTCCTATGAGCAAACTCTAAGTTTTGAAATTTATTATCCTCGTAGTTCCACTGATCTCAGAGAATTATCAGAAATTCCGGAGGTTCGCTTGTGGTTTATTCGTTTAGACTCAGTTTATCCCTGGATACCTTTCTTTTTAGATTGGAAAGGAGGGGAATTAGCCCGTTATTTTGCTATGTTGGTTCCTCATCAATTTAGCCGGACTGAGGGAATTCAATATAATCCGGAAGCTCTAGAAATTTTTATTATGCACAAATTATTTACTTTGTCTGATTGGCTAAAATTAAGGAGAATTCCTAGCATTGATCGTCTTCAGTCGATGGCAAGAATGTTTGGTTATGATCTCGATAAAGATTTTTTATATAGTCTCTTGTGCTGATGGTGAACAATTCTAAAGATTAGCCATTGCTGTCACAATTTTTTGAGAAATAAAAGGAATAATCGCTTTATTTTGACTATCTTGTCCTTCCGTAAAAACAACTAATAAATAAGGTTGATATCCAGGAATTTGAATATAAGCTGCATCGTGGCGAACTTTACTAGTCCAACCTGCTTTTGACCATAATTGGGCACTTGGAGGCAACCCTTCCCCTAAAAACCCAATAACTTGGTTTTCTTCCCCCGTAATATTAAAATTTTGGGGAGTTAGATTTCGTTTGAGCAATTCCATCATTTGTTGTGATCGCTTTGAAGAGACGGCAACCCCAGCAATGATACTATATAACAACTGAGCAACGGCATTAGTCGTCAACATATTACGATTTTCCATCATTTTCCCTACAAATACTCGTTCTCGACCATAAGGACCATCACACCAGGTTTTCTGATTCACATTAATAGCCTCTAATCCTTCCCACCCCAATGACTTAAAATAACGGTTGATAATGTTACGCTGGTGTTGCCAAGTGTCAAATGGACTCGCCGGTAACTCTGGTCCACTGGTGGTTCCTGTCAGTACGTCAACGACTAAACTAGTTGCATCATTGCTAGAGTTTACTACCATATCCCGAATGGCGCGGGTTAACTCCACTGACTCGGGAATCATTTTACCTTCTAGCCATTCATGAATCGCTACTAAGTAAAATAATTTGACGATACTTGCCGGATAGATGCGTTCAATTCCCCGATAACTAAATCCTCTGACGGAATATTTCCGGAATTCTTTGGCGGAAATTGCGCCCCCGGTATTAGCAATCACCGGAGAATTATAAACAACCCAAGTCAAGGCTAATTGATCAGGAGCTAATTGGGGAAACTCGGACCACGTAGCCTCCAAAGTTTGGCTACCAATTTGTTGTAGGGCGTCGTTTGAGTTAAAAAAAGCCATTGTAATCACTCTTCATATCTAAAAAGTTCTTTTAGGCTGTCTTAAAGATGGGCAATGCCAACTTTAGACTATCTTTTAAAGTTGGCCAAATCCTTTTTTTTTCTTGATCTTCTTCTTCTTTTTTTTCGTGCTACCATGACCACGAAACCCTGGAGGTATTTGTCCACCTATACCCGCAAACATTCCGCTGCCTATTTCAGACATAGGGGGCATTCTTCCTTGTCCCATTTGCTGCATCATACTCCGCATACGGGTAAAATTCTTGACCAATTCTCCGACTTTAGTTTCAGAATGGCCTGACCCCCTGGCAATACGACGACGACGACTGGGGGACTTAGCCAATAAATCAGGATTTATTCGTTCTTCAAAGGTCATGGAACTGATCATCGCCTCAGTTCGCTTAAGTTCAGTTTCTCCCTTCTCAATGTCTATATCATTGAGTTTATTCATCCCTGGAATCATTTTCAAAAGACCTCCTAATGATCCCATATTTTTCATCAGGTGCATTTGTTTAAGAAAGTCATTAAAATCAAATTTAGCCTCAACAATTTTTGATTGCATTTTTTCTAGATCTGCAATATCGATTTCTTCTTGAGCTTTTTCGACTAAAGTCAGAACATCTCCCATGTTTAAAATACGGGATGCCATGCGATCAGGATAAAATGCTTGTAAGGCTTCTACCTTTTCCCCAACTCCAATAAATTTAATTGGTTTTTCTGATATTTGACGAATAGATAGAGCTGCTCCTCCGCGCGTATCCCCATCCATTTTAGTAAGAATTGCGCCGGTAATGCCAATTTGTTCATGAAAGGTTCGGGTTAGGTTAGCCGCTTCTTGACCTGTCATGGCATCGACTACCAGGAGAATATCATCAGGTTTGATGGCGTCTTTGATCCGGATTAGTTCTACCATCATACTTTCGTCAATTTGCAGTCGTCCGGCAGTGTCAACAATCACAGTATCTAATCCCATTCCCTTAGCTTTTTCTACCCCTTGACGAGCAATATCAACAGGGTTTGCTTCACTTCCGAGTTCAAAGACAGGAACCTTAATTTGTTGTCCAAGGGCAATCAACTGGCTGATAGCTGCCGGACGGTAGACATCAGCAGCTACCATTAAGCAACTACGCTTTTCTTTATGAAGATAGAGCGCAAGTTTAGCAGTAGCAGTGGTTTTTCCTGTCCCTTGCAACCCGGCCATCAAGATGACTGTGGGAGACGTTTCAGCTTTAGCAAGGGACACATTACTTGTCCCCATCACCTTTACTAATTCGTCATAGACAATTTTTATCAATTGTTGACTAGGTCTAACCCCAGTAATTACCTCTGCACCGACGGCCGCCTTTTCAACATTTGCGACAAAATTTCTGACTACTTGGAGGTTAACATCTGCTTCTAGTAAAGCGCGACGCACTTGTATAAGAGCTTCTTGGATGTTAGTTTCAGTGATTTTATCTTGACCGCGTACTTTTTTCCAAGCGTCTTCTAAATGTTCGGCGAGAGCATCAAACATAGGGGTTTATTTTTGTGAAGTTGATAACTAACTATAAATAGTCAAGGATGATTTCCATATTTACCTATTGTAGACCGGGGTCAGGCTCTTCATCAATCCTGTAAAGTTTATTCACTAAAAAACATGACAAATTTATTCGAGTTTTTATTAGTTAAAGAACTTTTCACTATTTAATAATTTGTATTTTTTACTAATATCTTTAGGAGTTTATTTAGTGGCTGATGATAGTCACTGAATTTATTATGTGGATTCATCGATCAATAGTTAGACTAATTTTAGAACCTTATAAGCTGTTTGAGGATTTTCAAGCTGTTAATAAATACTAGCTAATAGAACATGTTAATTCTTCTCTGAAGAGAACGTAATCGGACAAAATATAGTCTAAATCATGCCGAATACAATAATTTATTTTAAAATCAAGATAACACCACTTTAAGTTATCGCTAAAATCAAGTTTCTGCTGGAGCAATTTTTGAACAACAACCCGAAAAATATTAATATATCTGTACTATAAATTAAGAACTAAAATAAGAAAACCAAAAAATAAAAACCAGTATTTTTACCTTAAATATTAATTAAGAACAACAACATGGAAAAATTAATAGTAAAACATTATATTCTTATCTTCTCAGATCAGAAAGTATTAGAAATATTTAACTACTGTCGACGAGTTTGAAGATAAACTCAAAAATTTTAAAAACAAAAGAAAAGTAAAAAAATAGCCAAGGTAGCTAAAGTTTCTATTCATCCCATTATTCGAAAGAAATAAACTTTTTAATCAGATTGGGGTGGAATTGAGGTTTTTTTACTTAAGCGACGAATAGGTAAGTTGGCTATAAGGGCGGTAATTCGTTGATCGCTTTCTAGGACAAACTCCATTTCTTCAGAATCAATATCCACATATCGACTCACCACTTCTAGTATGTCTTGACGCATAGATTCAAGTATTTCTGAACTTAGTCCAGCCCGATCATGGGCAATAACTACTTTTAGTCGGCGTTTGGCTTCTTCGGCACTTTTGGGAATACTTTTCCACGGAAAAAGGTTTTCTAGTTGGTCAAAAATCATGGGTTTTATTTTCATAGAAAGGACTTAACTACCGAAAAAGTGGCGACGAATACGAGTCATTAAGTTATCATGAGACGCCATCAAATCCAGATAAGGAATCTCTTGACCGTTCAAGCGTCGGGCAATATTGTTAAAAGCCATAGCCGGAACAGAAGGAGGTTCTTCTAAGACTAAGGGTTCTCCTCGGTTGGTCGAGATAATGATTCGTTCATCATCGGGAACAATTCCAATGAGAGGAATAACCAAAAGATCGATAATATCTTCGACGCTAATCATCTGATTTAGTTTTATCATTTGTGGTTTAATTCGATTAACTATTAATTGAATTTTTTCGAGATCTTCACTCTCCAATATCCCAACTATCCGATCTGCATCCCGAACAGCAGCCATTTCTGGGGTCGTGATGACAATAGCTTCTTTTGCAGCAACTATAGCATTACGAAAACCCATTTCAATTCCGGCTGGACTATCAATCAGAATATAATCAAAGTTTTCACTAATTTGTGCTACTAGCTGCTTCATTTGATCAGGGCTAATAGCTTCTTTAGTTCTATTTTGGGCGGCTGGTAACAGTACTAGATTAGGTTGACGTTTATCTTTAACTAAGGCTTTGTCGATAGAACATTGTCCTTCTAAAACATCGATTGAAGTATAGACAACTCTCTGTTCAAGTCCAAGTAATAAATCTAAATTTCTTAGTCCAAAATCTGCGTCAACTAAAGCAACTTTGTACCCGAAACTTGCTATAGCCAATCCTAAGTTAGCAGTAATGGTAGTTTTGCCAACGCCTCCCTTACCGGAGGTAATCACGATAATACGACTCATAATTTAATGTTCAATTTTAATGGCCGATGATAATTTAACTTCTACCGATATTATGACGAATTATTAATTTTTTAGCTCTACTCTTTGTTTTCATATTTTAGAATGTGGTTTTTGTTGAAATTTAGGGCTGGCTTCAAACGAATACTTTCAGAAGTAATATAAGCAACTTCAGGACTAAGAAACTCAGGTGTTCCTGACGGTGCTCTAGCAACCAATTCGGCAATGCGTAATTGGGTTGGTTGCATTTGCAGTGCCATAATGCAACATTCTGAGTTTCCTTTGGCTCCTGCATGGGCAATTCCTCGCAAACATCCCCAAATTAGAATGTCGCCATCAGCGATAATTTCTCCTCCAGGATTGATATCTCCTTGGATTATAATGTTCCCAGGATGGCAAATAGTAACTCCTGAGCGTACTGTTGTTTTTAGGTAAAGAGGCTCAGCTAAGGGAAACAAAGTCGGTTGTCCTTCAGAAAACAATGAGCTTCTAAAAACTTCCTGTTCTACTGAGTAACCCGCAATTGCTGCTACTACAGCAGTTTGACGGCGACTAGTGTGAATACTATTAAGTTTTAGATTGACATTTTCCATAATCTCCCCAATACTTTGTAATTGTCTACTATCGAGTAAACGATTTTGTACTACTAAATGTACTGGCATTCCCGATGTCCACGTTCCTTGATGATAGGTCAGACAATGTTTTATATCCTGGAAGATCTTTGTCCAATCTTTCAGAGGATCTTGTTCCTTTTTAGTTATCTTAGGCAATATCAATAAGAGTTTTTTCCCTTCACTCTTTAAATGAACTTGGGAATAAACTCCAGAAGAGGAAGAGGCTGGTTCGTGGTTTGCCCATTCTGAGTAAATATTTGGCTTGAGGCTCATCGGTTGAAAGAATAAAAAATTAAAATTTAAGCTTAGCATTAAGTTGTTAAAGTAGTTAGGGTAAGCTCTCAATAGAAGATTAGTAATCAAGAAAAAAAGAATATCATTTAGCTCTGATTAGAAATTTTTAAATTAATATTTAAAATATTTATTGATCTCTAACTTAGTTAAATTAAATAACCTTAAAACCCTTGAATTTTACTTTTCAAAGAAAGATGTTTATTGTCTATTAATTATCAAGGTGATAGTTTTGCCTATACACAGTTTAAATTTTTAAAATTTAAACTGTGTATAGCGAAGTTTATGCTGTAAAAATAAAAATTGAAATGTGGCCATAACATTACTATTCATTGATAGGCTCTTTGCTAGCTATAAAGACGATATAAGTCTTATTTATCTGTGAGAATAAGGTTTAATAAATCCCTATTACTTGTTTGCGAGAAAACTTATAATCAAGAATTAACAGGTTATATATATTTTTAACAGCTAATTGATAACCTAGGTTTTTATTATTCGTTAAATAAACTTTATATTCTTCATATACTAAAATAATTTTCGTTAATTACTATATAAATTTATTTAATAAATGATTTCTACTTTTTTAACAAAGAAATTTATCAAAAATAATATTTTTGAGATATTTTTTCTGAGTTTTTTAACTTTACTCTTTATAATGTTTTTTAGTGATTATAAAAAACATTATCTGTCTGTAGAGATATTACCCACAATTTTATAATTGATATATTTTTTGAGTATAAACAAGCATCAAATATTTCTTAATACTAATAAACTTAAAACAAAAATACTAGTTTATTAGTATCAATCAGGAATAACAACAGATATATTATGATTGATTTATCGATATTTCTTTAGTGACATACTTAGTAATTAGATGAAATCGTTATCTTAAGAAAAAATCTACCCCTAAATCAGGCAAAGGTAGATTACTTGACTAATATATTTTATTTGATTAAAAATCTGGGGGACAGCAGTAACATTAATATTGAGGAATGTCAGGATCAACTTCTTTACTCCAAGCTGTAATTCCACCTTTAACATTACTTCCTAAAATTCCCTTTTCCTTGAGAATTCCTAACGCTTTAGCTGACCGTACTCCTGTCTTACAATGGGCAATAACTTTTTTATTTTGTGATAATATGCGAATTTTTTCTACTCCTCTTCCATCTTCAATATCTGGCAAAGGAACTAAAATTGACCCTGGAATTTTAGCTATTTCGTACTCGTTGACATTACGAACATCAATTAAGACAAAAGTATTTGTACCATAATTAATTAGGTCTTTGAGTTCTTTAACGGTAATTTCAGGAATAGTTGTCTTTTCCTGGGCTTCCACTGCTTGTGCTTGAGGGATTCCACAGAATTGTTCGTAGTCGATGAGTTTATCAATTAGCGGACGTTCAGGGTTAGGTCGTAATGTCAACTCACGGAATTTCATATCCCAGGCATTATACAGTAATAAACGTCCACTGAGAGTATTTTCCGCTCCTAGGACAATCTTAATGGCTTCAGTGGCTTGGATTGTTCCAATAATACCACAAAGTACGCCTAAAACTCCCCCTTCTGCACAAGAAGGAACCATTCCAGGAGGTGGAGGTTCGGGATATAAGTCACGGTAGTTAGGACCTCCTTGGTAGTTAAAGACCGTTGCTTGTCCTTCGAAGCGAAAGATCGACCCATAGATATTGGGTTTATTAAGTAAAACGCAAGCATCATTAGTCAAATACCGAGTTGGGAAATTATCCGTCCCATCAATAACAACATCATAGGACTTAAGAATTTCTAGCGCATTTTCCGAAGATAAGTGAGTTTCATATAAATTTACTTGGCAGTAGGGGTTAATCTGTAAAATTCGGTCTTTTGCGGATTGAATTTTTGGTTTTCCTATCCAAGATATCCCATGAATGATTTGACGTTGTAAGTTAGAACTATCAACAATATCAAAGTCAACAATTCCAATACATCCAATTCCTGCGGCCGCTAAGTACAGGAGTAAAGGAGATCCAAGTCCCCCTGTCCCTATACACAGAACACTGGCTGCCTTGAGGCGTTTTTGTCCATCTAGTCCTACTTCTGGAAGAATAATGTGACGAGAGTATCTTTGAAACTCTTCTTTATCGAGTTCGATTTCTTGTAAATTGGGATTTAGCATAGGCGTCGCCTGACTAATTAAGTGTCACGTTAGTTTCTTGATAAGCACTCAACCAGTTATTGTAGCAGATCTCTTTTAACTGAATATCTACATATAGAAAAACCTTAGCTTATACTCCTGCTGTATTAACTTTAATTGACATTTCTTTTATCAACTATTTAAAAGTAAATTATTTACCCAATCTATAATTAGCGATGATTTTAATATAAATTAAATTTTAAGTTTATTAAAAATTACTCATATTTAGTTAAATAAAAATTAACCTACTATATATTTTTTTATAAAATTAAATAATTAAGCGTATATTTTTTTAGTAAAATTTTAATTTTATTTTTTCTATTTTTATTTACCAATGTAGCTGGTTTAAGTGCTGGTTTGGCGGGATTAATGATGTTGGTAGGTAAAGTATCAAATAGGATTAATGTTCCAGTCATTGATTAGTTGAGCGATCATACTTATTTTTATTGGAAAAGATGCTATCCTTGGATGTTATTTAGAGCAGTTCATTTGGGAATAACTTCTATTTTATCATGAGGAGTTAGTCTTACTAGTAATTATATATTTTTATCTATTATAAAGTGGCTTATTGATTATTTAATAAATATTAAATATCAGGTTTTTACCCTATTAAAATTGATCTATTTAGTTAAATATGATAGAATATATATAAAATTTATTAATTTTTAATCTTACTATCAGAATTTTTTTATAGCCTTTCCACAAATAATTTTTGCAAAGATTCATAATACAAAACAACAGTATTTGTTAATGAAATTAATTTTTTCTTTACTCGCAATACTGATAAAAAGGAATGAAAATTATACTTTATCTTTTACAAAATAATTATGTTTGGTATTTAATAATTGTTATTTGTTGAGTATTTAAATAATTAAATTAATTATTTTTTTATATAACTTATTATATTAAATCACGAACAATTTGCGTTATGTAAATTGCTATTATACCTAAAAGTACAGTATTATTTATACTACTTTTTTTAAGGGTATACCTTCTATAATTTGTGTAGGATTAGGACTATTTTTTTTTACAATCAGGACAAGTAGTATTATTGCATTTTTTGCTGTTATGGCTGGTATTGGAATTGCAACTGCTTATATTGTTCCCTGGTCAATGTTGCTGGATGTAATAGATTGAGATGAGTTAAATACTGGATAAAGACGAGAAGGTATTTTTTTTTTAGTAGTGGAATAGTCATAAAAAATAGAAGTTGCTTTAGCCTTGTTTTTTATAAGTAAAATCTTAGATTGGTCAGGGTATATTGGTTCCGGTGGAAGAGTACAAGCAGAGTCAACTTTATGGGTAATTTTGATTATTGTCAGCCCTATTTATACAGGGACTTTATTCATTGGATTAGTTTTAGGCTATTTTTGTCTAATTACTCGACAAGTTCACTGGGAAATATTACTTTGACTTAGTTCTCATCATGCCTATTTAAAATAGTCTTAAAAAGAGATTAACTGACTTCAATTACGTCCTAATGCAGCACAAGATAACATATACTGTCGTTAGATAATTTAGAATTGACTCACTTTAAATGGACAATAGCTTAGTTCTAATCAACTCTTATGATTTTTATATCTTCATGTTTAAAATTTTTTGTATCATCTAACTGCCAACTTGTAACCCTATTAACTTGATTTGAAGTAGTTGAAACAATAATATATGAATATTCAGCCCAAGCGATTGCCCGATCAAATTCTGAGGGAACGGCTATATGATTAGGATGGGAATGGTAAATACCAATAATCTGCAATTGACGATTACGGGCTTCTTTTTGTATTTTTACAAGTATTGACGGGGCAATACTAAAACGGTTATGCTTGCCTAAATATTGGTCGACATTATCAATAATATTGGGTAATATCTTATTTTCTTCGAGAGTCCAATTATTTTTTGTTGGAAAAACTTCAATTATTTGTTTTTGATTGTTTTTAAGCACACCAAGAAGCAAACCACAACATTCTTCTGGATAAATTGTCAAGGCGTGGTTATAAATCTGATTTAGGTGCTTTAAAGTAATAAAAATCACAACGTTCAGTTTTAAGTTAAATTAAAATTATTGTAATGTAAATCTAAGCAAAATACAGTCTTGACTCCTAAACTAATTATCAGTTTATTATTCATCTTGAGGTACTTCACCTAAACTTAATCCTCAACGGAGAGGTCAAGTTGTCAAAGATTTTGGTATGGTTATAATCAATGAGTCTTTTGGCTATCAATTAGGAGTACGGGAGCATGATTTTAGAGGTAATGAAAATTCATGGATAGTAGTGACTGGATGAAACAGTTATTGTTAGTAGGAATCGGTACAACCTCACTAGTTGCCGAAAAAATCAAAGAGGTAAGTGATCAGTGGGTTAAAGATGGCCGAATCGATTCGAAAGAAGCTCAAAGATTTGTTGAGGATGTAATGCAACAGATTAAAGTAGGACAAGGTAACTTTGAAAGTACGATGGAACGTCAATTGCAAAACATGCTACAAGATTTAGGCGTTTCTCGTCAGTCCGAAATGGATGAATTGCGTGGGCGTATTGATCGTTTAGAACGTCAGATTAGAGATCTAGAAAACAAAATGTGGCGTTAGGTCAAGCAAGTAAAGTTAAAAAAAATAATTATGCTGTAGATTTATATTAGTTTTGGGATTATTACCGCTTTTAGCTTGCTTATTATTCTTGGTGAGATTTTTGTTTAACACGCCAAACAAAATACAGGCAATCACCGAAGGTAAGCTTTCAATGATTGCTTCTCTAACGAATAGAGAATTATTACAAATAGCCTTAAACACTTTAAATCAAGGGAATCAACAAAATGGAGCCCCAAAATACTGTTGAAACTGATTGTGGACTTTAATACGTCAAAATTAAAGAAGGGATAAAAGATTTTCTAAGTAAAAGCCAGACACTGACGGCACACCATACGGAAATCCTAGAGAATGGGAAAAAAATTTAACAGTTTTTGTTATTGTAGCCGACTCTTCTCCTTCAGAATCGCTGTGGGACAAGTAATTAAAGTGTAGGACGGAGGAGTAATAAGTATGAAAGTAGGAAGCTGCCGTACCCTAATTTTACTGAAATTAGGGTACGGCGCAAGGGGTAGAGGGGGCGTTATTCCTCCCAATGCTACCTCAGGTTTTAATTTAGGATTGTTAGGAATAAAATTAATTTTTCCTATTTAAATATAAATTTAAAATGTCTAATAACTTAGACTATTAATCGATCTTTTCAAAGCTGAAAATAAATCCTGGTAATGTCTCTTCATTAATCCGGATAGAATATAAAATTTCTCTGAATTTATTAAAAATGTATTCCTCTATCATTGACATTTTGTACATAAGTATTAGGATAAGATTTTTTTGACGTGGAATAACTATTTTGTTAAAGCTACAATCCTTATCTCTAGCTTAAAATTAGGTAGGTTCTCCGCGACGTTATATCTGCCGGCTAGACGTGATCAAAGTACTAAAATTAAAATCAACTAAACCCCTATGCACTAAAGGCAATGTAAAAAAACTGTCTCAAACTTTTATAAGCAACCTGGGCCTTTGTTTGAAGTCTGGTATATTTTTCAGGGTCTTGTTGAGATAGAAGGGGAGGTAGATTTTGATTAAAAGATCTAGGCATTAGAGGACTATAGTGAGAGTTATTGCTATTTGGTCCCATCATTTGCGATATACTGAGTAGTTGGCAGTGCCGATGTAGCTCAGTGGTAGAGCATTCGATTCGTAATCGAACGGTCGGCGGTTCAAGTCCGCTCATCGGCTTTAAGAGAGAATAAAGACTTTATTAGTTTGTTACCATGAAATTGAGAACCAAGTGACTCTCTCAATAGAGTATATCTTTTAAAAAAAAATAGAGAGATAAATTCAGGTCGTAGAAGTAAAAATCAGTAAATAAACAATCTTTCAGTCAGCAGCTAAGTAAGAATCATAGGCAAAGTTTTCATCATGGAAAGTTAGTTGATTTCTTTGGGATGGAGTCCTCTCGCTCACAGCATCTCCAATCCAAAATTTTTGTCAAATTTTTTGGGAAGAGATAATGGTCAAGCAAAACTTTCTACAATGAGCTCTATAAGACAATCCCAAGGCTAGTTAAAATTATAAAATATTAATTTGAAAACATAGAGAAACTTCAGTATGTTGTAATTTAAAAACTTAGCTTCAATAAAAGACTATCTAGTTAAGATTATATTCATGTGTAGTTATTAGAAAAAAAAGACAACATTAATTGAATATAAAAGAGCTAAATTGAGTATTTTTCATGCATTGAAGATATGGAATAGATAGTCTCTATAAGAGGTCTGATACTCATTAGTTCTCTGAAATAAAGAATTACTGACACCCTTGTGTCGCTAATATTAGTATCTTTTTCTTAGTCTTCAGTTATTTAGTAGGTTCTCTATTTATGCCAAACATAACTTTTGGTTTATAACGATGTTTAGAATGGCAGAAATATACTTTATTACTCTGACAAACTACAGATTTTAATTACTTTTTAAAAGTATAGATAAATTAAGTTATATAAAACTCCAAAACTGATTTATATTTTTAAATCCCAAAATATACAGGGAAAACAAATTTTCTAGTTTAAAATGGATACAATAAACATAATATTCTTAATATTGCTATTCATAATTTTTTTATGTCGGAATTATTATAAAAGCTTGATAGCTTGGGAAGGTTTATTTTTACACCTAATGTAGATCATTCAATAAAATTATGCACTGCTCCTGAACTACAAGAGGCTTATCGACAGTCTAACTACTAAGTGTGCGACAGCACAATTGTTCAACACGCCTCTAAATTTTTTGGAACTCCTCTTATAGAAAAATTTTCTGGCTTGGACTTATTTCCTGCTTTTGATAAAAAATAGAAATAATTCAAGTATATAGAAATAATTCAAGTATTAAGATATATTTACTAGGGTCTAGAAAAGATATTGCCCAACAAGCTCAAAATAAAATCAATCAAAAACTGAGGCGTGAAATTATTGTTGATTGTTATTCTCCTGTTTTTGAGAAAGATGATAAGGAATACGAGAATATCCTAGAAAAAATTCGCACCTCAGTAGCAACAGTTCTAGTTGTCGTTTTAGGGGCTCTTACACAGGAAAAGTGGATTAGCAAATACAAAAAACAACTATCCAATGTTATAATTTTTCTAGCAATTGCAGCAACTATTGATTTTAAAATAGTTTATGAACTCCGTTCACCAAAATGGATTAGTGAGGTGCTACTAGTATTAGTATACCGTCTTCTTTCTGAACCTAGACGTTTTTAAAAGTGGTATTTAGTTGAATCTATTCCTTTCTTTTGATTAATTTTTAAATAAACACTACGATCTATTAAGAAAACTTCTTTCTGTGAGATTTGTAGAAGTGTTTTATCCTGAACTTTCAAGTCTCGAAATACTAGCTTATTAGATTAATAATAAGGGTTGGCATTGCCAACCCTTATTATTAATCTAATCCACAAAATGATCAATAATTGCCTGAGCAAACTCTGAACATTTTAAAGGAGAATCAACAGGAGGTTCCATTAACCTGGCTAAATCATAAGTTACTTCGCGGTTAACAATCGCGTTTCCAACGCCTTTTTTAATCAAATCTGCCGCTTCTTGCCATCCCAGGTATTCTAACATCATTACCCCAGATAAAATCACTGAACCAGGATTAATTCTATCTAAACCTGCATGTTTGGGTGCAGTTCCGTGAGTAGCTTCAAAAATAGCACACGTATCCCCAAGATTAGCACCAGGACCCATGCCTAAACCCCCAACCACAGCAGCAGCAGCATCAGAGAGATAGTCCCCGTTTAGGTTCATAGTTGCAAGGATAGAATATTCATCGGGACGGGTTTGAATTTGTTGAAAAATACTGTCAGCAATACGGTCGTTGACCATGATCTTATTATTCCATTTTCTATCCCCGTGACTATCCCAAATTGACTCTAAAACCGATGCAATTTCAGTACATACTTCTTTTTTCTTTTCAGAGGGCAAAGAATCGTAACCAGGTTCGACTTTACGCGCATTATCTTCAATACTAATACTAGGATGACCTTCTTTATTGCTTAAAATCCAAGATTCTCGTTCTGTAACGCAGACATTGCGAAATTCTGTCGTAGCTAGTTCATAACCCCAGTCACGAAAAGCCCCTTCGGTATACTTCATTATATTTCCTTTATGGACTAAGGTAACCATTTGTTTGGTTTTAGGTAGACATAATGCGTGCTCCACGGCACGGCGAACTAGTCGTTGAGAACCTGTTTTACTAATGGGTTTAATCCCAATTCCCGCGTCAGGGGGAATACGTTTTTTCCTATGTTCAGGAGTTAGAGGAATTAATTCATCATTGAGATATTTAATCAAATTTTGCGCAATTTCTGTGCCCTCACGCCATTCAATTCCTAAATAAATATCTTCGGTATTTTCTCTGTAAACAATAATGTCAAGTTTTTCGGGTGATTTGTGGGGAGAAGGAGTCCCATGATAGTAACGACAGGGACGAACACACGCATAGAGGGTAAAAATTTGCCGTAATGCAACGTTGAGTGAACGAATCCCCCCACCGACGGGAGTAGTTAAGGGTCCTTTAATAGCGATACCATATTCTCTAATAGCTTTAAGAGTATCATCGGGCAAATATTGATAGGTTCCATACAGGTTGCACGCTTCATCTCCTGCATAGACTTTAAACCAGTTCACTTGGCGTTTGTCTCCATACGCAGTGGCAATCGCAGCATCGATTACCCTTTTGGTAGCAGGCCAAATGTCCACACCTATTCCATCGCCTCGAATGAAAGGAATAATTGGATCATCTGGAACAATAGGCTTACCGCCTTCATAAATTATTTTAGAACCAGTGGTTGGGGGTATTAGTTTCTCGTACATAGAATTATTTTATACTTAATGTCATCTTTCAATTACACTCCCTCAATGAATCAATTTCTTCATCTCTTAAGGAAATTTATGTAAGTTAGGGAGAGTAACTATTCTTTTATAAACTTAGTATGTTAGGATAATATCCTGTACGGACGTATAGCTCAGCTGGTTAGAGTACATCGTTGACATCGATGGGGTCACTGGTTCGATTCCAGTTACGTCCATATCTAATGGAAAGAATTTGTATAAAAAAATATTAAATTCCCTGCAGGAATGACATCTTTTGGACAAGATTCAATGGTACTGTGTGAAAAAGCATGTTAAGTTGATATGTACTGTATTGCTCATGCTAGATCATAAATTTGAACTTCTACAAACCGTATATTAGGCTAATAAAGATTTAAACTATTAAGATATAGTCCCACTAACGGCATACTGAAAAACAATGGAATGGGATCGGCGGACTTTTCTAAAGACCTTGCTCACCTGGGGAATTAGTCAAGCAGGGCTTGAATGGTTCTCTAGGCAACCAAAAATTAAACGTTACTATCAAACCTTAGCTACGCCAACCCCCCGTAAACTGGCATTGTTGGTAGGTATTGATGACTATGGTAGTCATTACAAGTTGAAAGGATGTGTTACTGATGTTGAGCGACAAAGAGAATTACTAATTTATCGCTTTGGGTTTGCCCCTAAAGATATCTTAACCTTAACGGAACAACAGGGAACTCGTGAAAGAATAGAACGGGCTTTCACCGAACATCTAATTCAACAGGCCAAAGCAGGTGATGTAGTGCTGTTTCACTTTAGTGGCTATGGCAATTATGTCAAGGAAAATATTCATGATGTTTTCCCTCTCTCGTCGTCAACGCGAAAACGGGGTCTAGTTCCCAAAGATGGAATTTTATTAACTAAAGACACTCCTACAACCAACGATTTTCTTGAAGAAACGCTCCTACTGTTAGGTCAATCTTTAGCCACTGATAAACTAACCATGGTCTTGGATACCAGTCATCAGTATTTAGGGAGAGAACTCGAAGGAAATCTACAAGGACGTTCCTTTCCATATGAGGCTCAACAACCTAGTCCAGAAGAAATGACCTTTCAAACTCAATTAAAAGAAACGCTCAAAGCTAAAAATGTCCAAGCTAAACCGTCACAAATAGTTGGCACTCTGCTAAGGGCTGCTCAACACCAGCAAGTAGCCACTGAAATCATGGGTAATGGCTTTAGTACCGGTTTATTCACCTATCTCTTAACCCAATATCTCTGGCAAGCAACCCCCACTAGTAAAACTATAGTTTTACTAGAAAATTCCAGTGAACATATGTTTTCCATCAGGGGACAACAACAACAACCTCAACTCCAAGCGAACCAAAAACAGCCTCTTTTTACCTACTATCTACTTCCAGTTACCCCCCAAGGAGCTGAGGGGGTAATTATACAAGTAGAAGAAAAAACTACCGCCACCATCAAACTAACTGGACTGCCTCTATCGGCCATGCAACACTACGAACTTAATTCTTGCTTTAAAGTGGTTGGCTCCCAATCCTTACACCCCATTATTGTCCAATTGTATTTCCGTGACGGACTAACTGGTAAGGTTCGACTGCTCGAGATACCACAAGACCAAACTGACATATCTCCCCTACAAAAGGGACAATTGCTTCAAGAAACCTTGCGTGTGATTCCCAAAACTCTAGGACTTACTGTTGCCCTCGATAAAAACTTAGAGAGAATTGAAAGGGTTGATGCGACGAGTGCTTTTGCTTCAATGAAAATCGTCTCGTCAGTCATTACAGCAGGAGAATCAGGAGCTGATTGCGTCTTAGGACGACAACAAAAGACATTAATTCTTGATGAGAGAGATTCATCTAAATTAGAAACAGAAGGAGGCTATGGACTCTTTTTACAAGGGGGTATCCCCGTTCCTAATACCTTCGGTCAATCAGGAGAAGCCATTAAATCGGCTGTCGAAAGGCTTCAACCCGCCTTGAAAAAACTCTTGGCTATCAAATGGTGGCGGCTTACTATTAATGAAGGTTCTTCGGGATTGGGGCTAGGGGTAACCCTCAAAAATCTTGATCAAGATCCTTCCCTAATGCTACGACGACAAACTCTACGCAAACTATCGTCGTTGAAAACATCTTTACCCCTAACTCAGGCTGATTTCTTACCGTCGACAAGTTTTTCTCCCAATTCTCTACAACTCCAGTATTTACCCCAACTACCCCAAGGAAGTCGTTTCCAATGTCAATTGGAAAATCGAGGTGATTGTCATATCTATTACCTAATTTTAGGAGTAGATGCCAGTGGGCAAACCACCGCCTATTTACCTCCTCAACAAAAAAATCAAACTCAACAGACAGCCCACTTATCCCCAGGAGAAAGCCGACTTGTTCCATTCTCTTCTCGAGGACTTGACTGGACATTAGCTAGTAGTCAGGGATGGGGACAAATGATGATTGTCGGTTCTAAATTCCCTTTTATAAAAACTTTAGAAACCCTAGCAGAGTTTCCAGGATTTAAACTTGACCAGGGGCAAATATTTACTCTAGAGGAGCCACTCAAGATCACACAATCACTCTTAGGAGACTTAAATACTTCTAGAGCTTTTTCAACTGAATTAGCTGCAACACTCACCGATAGCTATGCTCTTGATAGCAGTACTTGGAGCACTTTAAGTATTGTTTATCAAGTTATTTAGGAAATGACTTAAATTTCAGATAAAATAGTTAATTAAACTTACAACAATCTAGGAATCGCTATTGATTTTATGCCCGATTACCATTAATTGATTAACTTTTTCAAAGTTTTAAAACGGCAAACAATACTCACTTTCCTAGGTATCGAAATGATGAGGTAAGAGAGATTATAATTTATATTTTAAATTTACTGAGAAATAAATATTTTTGAAACAATAAATATTAGGAAGAATTAATGCTGACAATATATTTAATTTTATCTATCTTTAAAAGAGTAGTCATAGAAAAAAAATTATTTTTTTCCATTCTCAGCTTATTGTTTAGAACAGGCGGTTCACATTGAAGACTGAGAGAAATAGCTATTCCCCGACTGACCATTTACCGATAATATAGAAAATGCTCACTCCAATTAATTAATGTTAATTAGTGACACAGACCTTAGGAAATGTATTATCCGCCTCATTTCCTCCCCATGACGACACCCTCGGAAGGGGTACCTAGCGGTAAATTAAGGATTCATGAACCAAGAAATCTTTGAAAAAGTTAAAAGTATCGTTATTGAACAACTTGAAGTTGATCCAGCAACGGTAACACCAGAATCAAGTTTTGCTAATGACTTAGGAGCAGATTCCCTAGATACTGTTGAGCTGGTTATGGCATTAGAAGAAGCATTTGATATTGAAATTCCTGACGAAGTAGCCGAGCAAATTGACACAGTGAGCAAAGCTGTCGAACACATCAGCAAAAAAATTGCAGCAACCACTTAACCTCACTTGTTGGGAGAGATTGCTGTCTCCATCCCTTACTCTCCCTATAATATACGGGGCAGAGTTAGCCTAATATCTTTAAGCGAAGATCATGACCAATTCAGAATTAAAGCGCGTTGTCGTAACAGGACTAGGTGCAATAACCCCCATTGGCAATAACCTGATGGAATATTGGGACGGATTAGTTAGTGGCCGCAATGGGATTGGTTTAATTACTCATTTCGATGCCGCCCAGCATACCTGCCGTTTTGCCGGAGAAGTCAAGGGATTTGACCCCCACGATTACTTAGACCGGAAAGAAGCTAAACGGATGGACCGTTTTGCACAATTTGGGGTAGCAGCGAGTTTACAAACCTTAGCTGATTCTCAGTTAGTGATTAATCAGCTTAACGCAGACCAAGTAGGAGTCATGATTGGGACGGGAATTGGCGGTCTAAAGGTACTCGAGGATCAACAAAAAATCTACCTTGACCGTGGCCCCAGTCGTTGTAGTCCCTTCATGATTCCCATGATGATTGCCAATATGGCTGCTGGATTAACAGCAATCCATACAGGAGCTAAAGGACCAAATAGCTGTACTGTAACTGCTTGTGCTGCTGGTTCCAATGCTGTGGGAGACGCTTTTCGCCTAGTGCAACGAGGTTATGCCAAAGCGATGATTTGTGGGGGGACCGAAGCTGCTATTACGCCTTTGGGAATAGGCGGATTTGCGGCAGCTCGAGCTTTGTCAACTCGCAATGATTCTCCAGCAATGGCCTGTCGTCCTTTTGATCGTGATCGCGATGGCTTTGTGATGGGTGAAGGGGTGGGAATCCTAATCCTTGAAGAACTCGAACACGCTCTTGATCGTGAGGCTAAAATCTATGCCGAAATCGTCGGCTATGGGATGACTTGTGATGCTTATCATATGACATCTCCCGTTCCTGATGGTTGCGGCGCAACACGAGCTATGGAACTGGCGTTAGCCGATGCGGGACTGATTCCAGAACAAGTAAGTTACATTAATGCTCACGGAACCAGTACTGTAGCTAATGATGTCACGGAAACTAAAGCTATTAAAAAAGCTTTAGGAAAACACGCTTACGAAATTCTCATTAGTTCTACAAAGTCGATGACAGGCCATTTATTAGGGGGGTCTGGAGGCATAGAAGCAGTAGCTACTGCCATGGCGATTGCTAACGGAAGAGTTCCTCCTACAATTAATTTAGATAATCTTGATCCTGAGTGTGATCTTAATTATGTACCTCATGAAAGTCGCTATTGTAATATCAAAGTTGCCCTATCTAATTCCTTTGGATTTGGTGGACATAATGTCACTTTAGCTTTTAAGAAATATCAGTAAACAAGAAAGATAAATTATGAATCTCCTTACTGTTAGTAAGGAGATTGTCAATTATCAAGTCGACCAATCAAACTAAAAAATATGACTTTTATAGAATAACTGTGACAAAAGTTTAATAAACAAAAGCTAAAAGTTTTGCTTCCAAATATAAATTAAACCAGACTTAAAATACAGTTGTTATCTTAAATGTTTTAAGTTTAAAGACGAGTTTGACAAGTATCTAAAGTAGTAACTGTAAAAGTCAAAATTAAAATTATTGTTTAAAAATAACAATAGACAAGGCCGATTAACCTTTATTTTCAACTCCCATAGAATTTTTTAGTACAGATTAAGTAGAAGAAATTAGTCAAGTAAAAAAGTCATAAATTTTTTTGTGGCTAGATGCTTAGTAAAGTGTTTAGGGTTTTTTCATAAAATCCAGCTAAACTAGACTGAGAGTGATGAAACTAACGATACACTACTAATTCCATCAGAGTTTTTACTCTGATCACAATGCTTAGTAAAAGTATCAATCCTTTAATTTACTTCTAGTATTAAAAATAAATTAGTAGAGCAGGTAAATCAATCTTTTAGGGAAATCCTCTCCAAAAACTAAATTATGATTTACAAACATTCCCAGTTTGTAATTAAGGTCAAAACAAAAAATTGTCAATCAGAAGACTCGACACTGCTGATCTCACAGCCTTTATAGACTTTTTTCTAGTTAATTCTTTTCTCCATTGAGAATTTAGGATATTCAGTTAAACGTCAAACGATAATTCTTCAAAACTTATTGAAGCTTGTCTGCAAATAACTGCTCATTTTTCTCAGTATTTCTACGTAAAAATAAAGCTTTTTCTCAAAAGTTAAACATCTTTTTAAGTCTTTAATCTAACAAAATACCAAGACATCCTATCTAGTAAATATTGATTTTTCTTCTCATTTAATGACTTTTTCTTGATTTTAGGTCAATATTTGGCGTTTATTAATATATTTTTAAAATTATTACTAATTTATAGTAGTTCTGATTTGCTTGATCTTTTTCGACTATTTTAATTATTTTTGTTAGATAATTCTTACCCAATTAGCTAACAATTTTGGACGCAATTGGAATATGGCTCAGGAAAAACAACAGATTTATTTATCTCTGTAACTTTTAACTTCATTCTTTGAAGTTAACATTTTTTAATTCTTCAAATATAGGAATTCTTTATAATTTAAAATTTTTGTCTACTTTTTCCACGTTGGTAGATGATCTAATTCATACCCTCCATTTCCAGCTGGCTACTAATAAGTATATTTTTAACAGGTCTAAATATAGCTGATATTTAGACCCTTGATCCTTAATAAGGGTGTTTATCTTCACTATACCTAAATTCGTAGATTTTTTTAAAGTCTTCTAGGATGTGATGACATGTTGAGAAACCGCTGATGTCACTTCTCGCTTGGGTGAACAATTGATAGGCTTTAAAAAATGTTCTAACAATGACGTATCTATCTGAGGAATGGTCCCTATATATATCAATAATTCGGAAATAATCTCCACAAAGGTCATCTTTTACTTTTTTATCTCCTATTTTCTATCCTGTTCTTCTTTCTAGGCTTCTTTAAAGCTCTTATACTCATTTTTTAGGGGATAAATTCTACGGTTAGTTTCACTCACAACATAAGTCAATAAAGATATCGTTAGTTCCCCCTAACTTAATCCTTTACGATTGCCATGGGTTTATCAGAGATGATTGTTTATTATTAATACAACTTTGATTTATTTCGAGCCATCAATAATTGAGAGAAGATTATCTATTCATTCTAACTGTATCTAAGACACATTTTTAAAACTGATTATTGTCCAACATTTGAGTAGACAACGACCCCAACCTTTCTATCCCACTCTACCTTTTTAATACTAAGCGAGGGGTTAATTAAATAATTGAATAGTTGTTGATCATTATCGAATTTTTTATTCTTTTTTAAAAATTATTCAAAAAATATAACACTTTTTTTCTAAGTTTTCTCCCCTTCACTTCTCAGAAAATCCTCAAATCTTTCTCTTCTTTGAAGAATACAGAGAAATTACTCTCCGATTTAGATAGGAATATAGATTCAACACAATCTGCAATTTCTTTAACTTTTTATTCTTTTGTATTTAAATGCAAAACTCCTGATCTTGTTCTCGTTCTGAAGAGAATTTCAACAGAAGCAGAGTTAGAAGGGCAGGTTGGCATTTAGCGATCACTTTTTTTCAACTCCTTTGCCATTTTACACTTATCTAAACTAACCTACCTATTTAGTTAAGAAAGAGCCCAAAATACTAACTTGACCAAAAAATTCGAGCAAATAAACAAGCAGATAAAATTCCTGAAGTATCTGCTAACAAAGCAGCTACTAATCCATGGCGAATATTCGTAATCCCAATTGCTCCAAAATAAACCGCTAACACATAAAAAGTAGTTTCTGTACTACCCATAATAATTGAAGAAACAAAGGCACTGTAGGAATTGGGATCGCGTTCTATCGCCTCAGTCATTAAGGCAAATGCACCATTTCCAGACAAGGGACGTAATAAAGCCATCGGTAATACATCTACTGGAAGACCAATCCAGTTGGTATAGGGACTCAAAACATGAATAACTTTATCCATTGCCCCCGATGCACGAAACATGCCAATGGCTACTAAAATTGTTACTAAAAAGGGGATGATTCGAATGGCAATATCAAACCCTTGTTTAGCTCCTTCAGTGACTGCCTCATAAACTTTAACTCCCCGTCCGATACCATAGACAACAATTAATAAAATTAACGCAGGAAGTAACCAATGAGAGATAAATTCTTGGCGGATAAATTCTCCTAAATTACTGCTATTGGTTGCCCGATAAAGAATAGCTCCTAAAAATGCTCCAAAACATCCCCAGGAAAAAAAGCGAGATAATAAACCAGGGGAATACAAAAGATGCTCAAAATTGGAGTTTCTTTCTGTTTCTATTAGGCTATTTATTTTAATGGATTTCTCTTTTATCTCAGATGTCTGCAGAAAAGGTTGAAAAGACAATTTAGCATAATTTTGATCTCTTTGTCCCAACCAAGCTGAAACCGAGATTCCTAACACTGTCGAAACCGTTGTTGCTAAGAAAGTGGGTATCCAAATAGCAGCAGGAAGGGTACTTCCTGCTGCTGCCCGCACCCCAATGACTCCCAGGGGGAATAGTGCAACACTAGAAGTATTGATCACTAAAAATAGGCACATAGCATTAGTAGCTGTTCCTGGAAGGGGATTGAGCTTATCGAGTTCTGCCATCGCCTTCAGCCCAAACGGGGTAGCGGCATTTCCTAGTCCTAACATATTGGCAGAGATGTTTAACAACATTGCCCCCATCGCGGGATGACTGGGAGGAACATCAGGAAATAACTGAATCATCAAAGGTTTAAGCCATTCTGCTAGGGTTAACATTAATCCTCCAGCTTCTAACACGCGGATTAATCCTAACCACAGTGCCATAATTCCAATTAACCCAACGGCTAATTCAACAGCACTTTTCGCTGAGTCTACACTAGCTTGGGTTATGGCTTCCATCCCGCCTGTATACGCTGCTAAGAGGATAGAAATGGACATTAGGCTGACAAAAACAAGGTCAATTGCGCTGGGCCGTCCAGCCTGAGAACGCAGAAAGGGCATAAACTATTAGAGTAAGAGTTAAGAGTTAACATTCGTGTAAGTCTGTGTCTAAAACATTATCCCCGATTTTAGTTCTGCGTCAAATAATTTGAATCTAAGACTTGAATTATAAATTTTAAAAAATAAGGCTAGTTTTTAAAATTTATACGAAGTCCAAAATATGTTTTAAAACAACTTTAAATTTTAGCCAAGAAGTTACTGCCTAATTACTGATGATCACGGTACAATAGCAGTTACTCTATATCTTAATTTATTTATTCGGTCATTGATAATTAGGGATCAACTCTTCGCTATCAGTGATTACATTGTTTTTCTAACCTCATCAGCCATCTATGGTATCTTTTTTTGTACTAAAGTTGAACCTATAATGGGGTTTACAGGACTTACCAACTTCGGAACAGTGGCATTTATGACCTTGAGATCTTAGACCACAGCTCTCTTAAGTATTAAAGGCTTTCCTATTATTCCTGCTGTCTTAATTGGGGTGATTTTTCAGCAATTCTAGAGTTAGGAATTTTTCTATCGACACTGTCTTTAGGAGAAAACTATTTAGCAATTGTTACTATTGGCACATCTGAATTAATTTGTCTAAATTGCTAATCATGAAGAATGGCTGATGGATTGGATTTTGATGTTAAAACCTATCCCATTGCCTTAGATTTTAAAGCAAATTTATTTACTAATTTTATTTTGCTCATTGTGTTAAAGTTATTAACGATGGCGACAACATAAATAAATATAATAAAAAAGTATTAAACATAAAAAAACTATGAGTTTGATTATCTCGGGAGTTCTAACTATATCATTGATTATTTTAGTTTATATTCCTAAGACTGTTGCTATTTCCAACTAGACGTACAAAGCTGGATTGATGGTGTTAACTTTATTGACATTAGCCATTGTTTATACAGGATTTTTTAGTTCATCCCCCTTGGGTACGCATTTTAAAAACAATTAGAGAGGATGAAAACATTGCCTAAACGTTAGGAAAGAATATCTTATTGTATAAATTGGAATCATTCATGTTAAAGAAGTGATTTTAAGGATTTTTCTTTGCTTAGCAATTAGCCACTATTTTTCTAAACAATTCCGAACTATTATTAACTTTTAATACTTGGAATATTGTTGTTTGAGGAGCTACAATTAAGTAACGCAGTAGTAATTTCCGTGTAAACTATTTTGTGTACTTATGATTCTATAACTAGTTTTAGTTTACCTCAATTAACAATGTTTATTCAGAGTCAGGTGGGGACATTTAATGTCATGTTTACTAGCTTAATTTTAATGATATTAATAGTCTTGTAACCTCAAGTAATTTCGGGAAAAAAAGAAGAACTTCTTCTAGAAAAATGATTTCTAGAAGAATAAAGATTGTGGAATTTATAGAATACAGTAAGAAAAAATTAGGAAGTTATTAGCTACTAATTTATCATACTCAGTCTATAAGAGTTGTGAAATATAATTTTCATAAATTTTTTGTACATTTGCAATTATCAATTACTCAAGCGAAAATACTAAAATAGATGAGAAGAGGTGGGACCTTCCCACCCCAAAAAACGCAGACTGTTCTTTATTATCACATTATTTCAGTGAAAAAATCAATTGTTTCTTTTAAAGCTAAAATAAACTTGTCAATTTCCTCAAAGGTATTATAAAAATATAAACTAACTCTGGCACTTCCTGAGGCATTAAATAGGCGATGTAAGGGTTGAGTACAATGGTCTCCTGACCGAATGGAAATTCCTTCATTATCTAATAAAGTTGATAAGTCACTCCCATGAATTCCTTCGACATTAAAAGAAGCTAATGCTGCTCTTCTTTTACCGTCTAAATTGGATATAGAGCCATAAATCCGTACCTTAGGAATTTCTGTTAAGTTTTTAAATAAATAGGTAGTCAATTCCTCTTCATAAAGATGGATTTTATCCAATCCAATAGTTGTTAAATAATCTACCGCTGCTCCTAAGGCTATCACTTCACCAACAGCAGGGGTTCCTGCTTCAAATTTGTGGGGTAGTTTTCCATAGGTAAATCTCTCAAGAAATACCTCTCCTATCATTTCTCCTCCACCAAGAAAGGGAGGCATCTCTTCCAAAACTTTTTTCTTACCATAAAGAAACCCAATTCCCGTCGGAGCACACATTTTATGTCCACTAGCCACCAACCAATCACAGCCAATTTGCTGTACATCAATAGATAAATGAGGCACACTTTGACAAGCATCAATTAACACCTTTGCTCCCACTTGATGGGCTGCAGAAGTAATTTCTTTTACTGGGTTAATACAGCCCAACGTATTGGAAACATGGACGATAGCTACTAATTTTGTCTTACGCGATAACAAGGATTGAAAATGATCTAAATCCAATTCTTCTTGCTCAGTTAAAAAGACATATTTGATTACTGCCCCTGTTTTTTTAGCTATTATTTGCCAGGGAACAATATTACTATGGTGTTCCATGACGGAAATAATAATTTCATCTCCCGGTTTTAAGTTGCTTAAACCCCAACTATAAGCGACTAAATTAATAGCTTCTGTAGCATTACGAGTAAAAATAAGCTCTTGAGATGATTGGGAATTAATGAATTTTGCCACCTTGTCCCTCGCCCCTTCATATGCTTCTGTTGCCCGCACACTTAAACTATGCGCTCCTCGATGAACATTGGCGTTATCTTTTTCATAGTAATGACGCAGAGTATCAAGGACAATCAAAGGTTTTTGGGAAGTAGCAGCACTGTCGAGATAAATTAAGGACTTTCCGTTAATTTTTTGATGTAAGATTGGAAAATCAGAACGAACTTTAGCAGCAAGAGTTTTTTCTTTTACAGAAATCATGACAAATTCAAACGTTAGAAGTTAGTTGGAGGCTTGAACATCTTGAAATGTTTCTACTATAAGTTATTAAGGTAATTAATAATTTATTTAGGATGCTAAGGTACGACAGGCGACACATTGAGTGAGTCTTTGACGTAGAGACTTAAGAGGAAGTCGATCCAAGATTTCGGTGGCGAAGGCGTCAATTAAGAGGTTACGGGCGTCATTTTGACTTAACCCACGACTTTGTAAATAAAAAAGTTCATCAGATTTTAATTGACTAATAGTTGCCCCGTGAGAACATTTAACATTGTCTGCAGTAATTTGCAATTCGGGTTTAGTATTAACACGGGCCTTTGAAGACAGCAACAAATTCCGATTTAATTGGGTTGCATTGGTTAATTGTGCTGGTTTTGGAACGAATATTTTACCGTTAAATATACCATGGCCATAATCATCAATGATATATTTGTGTAATTGATGGATTGTTCCATAGGGACAGTTAAGATAGACTGCACTGTGAGTATCCGAAATCTGTAAACTTCCGACCATTGTTAAACTACTCAGGTGAGTTTCAGCTTGCTTTCCTTGTTGAAAAACCTTGAGAGTGTGGCGAGAGAGTTTTGCACCTAGACTAATATCATTACAAATATAACGACTTTCTTTATTTTGGATAATCGCGGTTTTTCCAATGTGAAAGCTATCTCCTAATTCTCGTTGAATTCGACTATGATTAATGTGGGCATTGTCTTCCAGAAATATCTCTGTTACCCCATTCACTAAATAAGGTTTGTTCTCTACAATATCAGAGCATTCTTGGGTAGTAGCCGTATAGTTCTCTACCAAAGTAATATTTGAATTTGTTTCGGCTACAATTAAAACACGAGGTTGAATTAAATTATAAGAATCTGTAGGAACAGATATAAAGAGTAAATTAACAGGAATATCGACAACAATGTTTGGATCGACCCAAATGATGGCAACATCATGAAAATATGCCGTATTTATCAAGGCAAAAAAGTCTTTTTCCCCATTATTTTGGGAAAAATAATGAATAACCTTGGCTTTCTTAGATTCGGGAAGTCCCATTAAATCTCCTACATATACCCCTTCAGGTAAAGCAGATAAATTTGATAATTCAGGGACATACTCTCCATTAACAAAAATAAGCCGACTCTCTTGGGTTTCGGGTAAGATAAAAGAGGAAAAATCATCTAGATTAATGGTATCAGCAGATTTAGCTGGTTTAAACTGAATATTGGACAATTCAGACAAGTCGGTAAATCTCCAATCTTCATCCTGTTTTGTCGGGAAGTTCAATGTCCTTGACTCAGATATTGCATCCTCCCGCAATTTTGATAAAAATTGCAGCTCGCCCACTGCTTCCTGGGGCTGACATTTCTCTGATAATCCCAACAGAATATTCTCCCAAATTTGGTTGATACGTACACTTTTTTTTATGGTCGATGTTGTCATATAATCACTTCCCTTATGAAAGATTCAGATATGGGATAACTTATTAAGTTGTTGAGGGATACTTCTAAGCGTTAGTCAACAGGGTTTCTTCGACAAAGTCATAACCGCTTTCTTCAAGTTCAAGGGCTAAGTCTTTTCCCCCCGTCGTCACAATTCGTCCATTGTGCATTACGTGGATATACTGAGGTTCGATGTAGTTGAGTAACCTTTGGTAGTGGGTAATCAACAAAAAAGCGTTCTCATCAGTGGCTAATTTATTGACACCATTAGCAACAATTCTTAATGCATCGATATCCAGTCCAGAATCAATCTCATCTAAAATACCTAGGGTAGGTTCTAACAAAGCCATCTGTAAAATTTCATTGCGTTTTTTTTCTCCCCCAGAAAACCCTTCGTTTAAACTTCTCTCCAAAAAGCTAGGGTTCATCTTGACAACATCTAACTTTTTTTCTACTAAGTCTTCAAAATCAAAGGTGTCAATTTCCTCTAGCCCTTGATATTTTCGATGGGCATTGTAAGCCACCCTCAGGAAATTTAAATTACTTACCCCTGGAATTTCTAAAGGATACTGAAAAGCCAGAAAAATTCCCATATTCGCCCGTTCAGTTGGACTTTTACCGATAATTTCTTCCCCTTTATAAATTATATTTCCACCAGTTATTTCATAATCAGGATGTCCCGCTAACACTTTTGATAGAGTACTTTTGCCAGACCCATTTCTTCCCATAATCGCATGTATTTCTCCTGCTTTTATTTCTAGGCTAACACCTTTTAGAATAGGATTTCCTTCAACATTAACTGTTAAATTTTGAACTGATAAGATAACTTTACTCATTGATTTTTGTAATAATTAACAACTAGACTTTATGTGTTCTGAACTTGAATTAAGGTGGAGATTGTCTATCCTAAGCTTAGCCGACAGTTTTTTCTAATTTCAGACCTAGAAGTCTATCAGCCTCGGCAGCGAATTCCATCGGCAACTTACTCAAGACATCTTGGCAAAAACCACTCACTAACATAGAGACAGCATCTTCTTCAGAAATCCCTCGTTGAGCAAAGTAGAATAATTGGTCTTGTCCAATTTTAGAGGTTGAAGCTTCATGTTCTATCGTAGAAGTATTGTTATTTGCCTGAATGTAAGGAAAGGTATTAGCTTCAGCATTATCTCCAATTAACATTGAATCACATTGGGAGTAATTTCTTGAGCCTGTAGCTTTTCGTCCCATTTTTACTAATCCACGGTAACTATTTTTAGAACCTCCTGCAGAAATACCCTTAGAAATAATGGTACTACGAGTATTTTTGCCAATATGGAGCATTTTCGTTCCTGTATCTGCCTGCTGTTTATTATTAGTGAGGGCAATGGAATAAAATTCTCCAACCGAATTATCACCCACTAAGAGACAACTTGGATATTTCCAAGTAATAGCAGAACCTGTTTCTACCTGAGTCCAAGAAATCTTAGAATTAACCCCTTTACATAAACCTCGCTTAGTGACGAAGTTATAGATTCCTCCTTGACCATTTTCATTCCCTGCGTACCAATTTTGGACAGTAGAATATTTAATATCAGCATTATCTAAAGCCACTAACTCTACCACAGCTGCATGAAGTTGATTGTTGTCATACATCGGTGCCGTACACCCTTCCAGATAGCTAACAGAAGCTTCTTCTTCAGCTACAATTAATGTCCGCTCAAACTGCCCCGTATCTCCGCTGTTAATCCGAAAATAAGTAGATAGTTCCATAGGGCATTTAACCCCTTTGGGAATAAACACAAAGGACCCATCACTAAAAACTGCTGCATTGAGAGCAGCAAAGAAATTATCATTAGCTGGAACTACTGAGCCGATATATTTTAGAACCAAATCGGGATGTTCTTGTAAAGCTTCTGAAATAGAACAAAAAATAACCCCAGATTCAGCTAATTTTTCTTTAAAAGTTGTTGCTACAGAAACGCTATCAAAAATAGCATCCACTGCTACGTTTCCTAATCGTTTTTGTTCAGATAGAGGAATACCTAACTTCTCAAAAGTTTCAAGTAAAGTCGGGTCAACTTCATCAAGACTGCCTAATTTTTTTTTCTTTTGTTTAGGGGCAGAATAACAAATAATATTCTGATAGTCAATAGGCGGATAAGTGACATGAGACCAAGTTGGTTCTGTCATCTTTTGCCATTGTCTATAAGCTTTTAGGCGAAAAGATAACATAAAGTTCGGTTCTTTTTTTTTCGCAGAAATCAGGCGAATAACATCCTCATTAATACCATGAGGGATCTTCTCGGACTCTATATCGGTAACAAACCCATATTTATAGGGTTGATTGACCAGAAGCTTAACTGATGTATCATTCATAAGTTGTGTGTTCTTCGTTTCCATTTAATTTAATAATTTCTCTTAGTATATCTAAAGAGTTGCCAGCTTCAAGTGTTGATAAACTTACCTCACTTGGAAGCAGATGTTTTAGGTCTCTCAATTCATATCGTCAAAAGCGCGCTTTAATTACATGTGGTCGATAGCAACGAGTTTAGATAGAGAAGTTCTCTCTCAAAAGTCTTTAGGTTCATTAAAACAATTTTTATATTGGTCAACTCTATTCTACAATAGAATAGCAACGTGATTGTTGTCAAAGTCACATTCAAACAAAATTTGAATGTGACTTTGACAACAATCATCAGGAATAAAACCATAATGATTAAGATATTCCTAGTGTTTCTATACCACTGCTTATCTCAGTCACACTTAATAAGCCAGTAACCGCAACGATGACTATTATTGAGCCCTCTTCAACTAAAGAAGATATTCTGAACTATTTGCTTAGATATGGTAAAGCCAAGGCTTTTGAATTAGCCCAAGTTTTGAAAATCACACCTCAAGCAACTCGCCGTCATCTTAAAGACTTGGAAACTGAGGACTTAATTGAACATCAATCTCAACAAGTTGGGTTAGGAAGGCCTCAATATATATATCATCTTAGTAAACAAGGACGTGATCACTTCCCTAATCGCTATGGAGAATTTGCGGTTTCTTTCCTCAAGACTCTCACTGAAACGGTAGGGGAACAAAAGGTAGGAGAAGTTTTACGCAAACAATGGAAACGTAAAGCTCAAGACTATCGCCAGCGCATTGGCAATGGAACCCTTGATGAAAGAATGAATAAATTAGTTAAATTACGGCAAGAAGAAGGTTATATGGCAGAAATACACTTATTTAATCCTAAAAATAGTTCTCAATCCTTAAAAGAAGAGTATATTTTAGCAGAGCATCATTGTGCAATTTCTGAAGTAGCTGAATCTTACCCCACAGTTTGCGGTTACGAACTAGAAATGTTTACCGAAATTTTACCTGATTGTACTGTTGAAAGAACTCACTCGATTAATGAAGGAGAACACAATTGTAAATATTTAATTAAAGCTAACTAATTAATTATTACTTGTCAATTACTATCTACCTTGATATTAAGAAATAATTACAATTATTAACTTAATTTATAACTTTTACAAAATATGTACATGCTCATAAAGTATTGCTTTTATCCTCAAAAAATTAAATAATTTGTAAAAAATATAATTTTCTATTTTTATTATATGGATTGCATTTTCAAAAATTCGTAAAATTAAATTTATCTATTTTATCTATTAAAAGGTATAAAAATCTAGCTTTAAATCATTAATAGCTCTCCAATCTTTAATGATTATAACTCAATCTAAATATTATCGACGATAATATTTAGATTGAGTTATAATCAAGATAATCTCAAATATATGACTCAATTGTGCTATGAATTTTACATTAAAAGTCCCTAGTATTGCCTGTGAAGCTTGCGCCAGTACTATTACTAAAGCAGTTAAAAATGAAAAGCCGGAAACTATCATATCTATTGATGTTTCTACAAAAATTGTTACTGTTAAAACGACAGCTTCTGAAGAAACTATTAGAAAAATTATTGAAGGAATAGGCCATACTGTTGAAGATTAATTTCGGTTCCGTTGCCAAAAGGTTTGAAAGTGACAATTATAATATGCCAATCAAACTTTTTGAAGTGTTAGTTATTTTATTAACTTTTTCATTAGCCTGTTATTTTCGACTATTTATACCAATTTCCTGAAGTTTAGTTGCATATTATCTGTAGAAGTCAATGACCATTGATTCCTACAAGATTAGCATCTTTAGTCCAGGTTGATAAGAATGCAATTAGATGTTCTGCTTGTATTAATCAACTATCCTTATTCAGGATTTTTTTCTTTTTAAATTTTAAAAATAGATCGGATATAAGCCTTATTTTGATATTGGTTAATTACTTTAGATTGCTTATTATGCTCACGGTTAATGAAATTTCTTACAAGGTCTTTTAGCCACTTGTACCGGTTTTCTAGCACTTAGCATGAATTATCAAGTATCTCCTCTACCATAAACGGACTAATATTAAGTACTTATATTCTTACTTAGAGCTTAGTATAAGGTGAGTTCAACTTCCAAAGAGATAGATTTTTCTTGTCCTCAATTATTAAACAAGCAAAGATAAACTCTCGTTGCAGGTTTAAAAGAAATAGCAAAATTAGTTCCTTTTTCATCCTAACTTGCTCATAAAGTATAGTAATTTTTGGGCAAAAATTTGATGTTTTTTGGTAAGTTTGTCTCGATTTCAATAAAAACTTGCTCAGTTCTGGTATGAGTTAAACTTTAGAAAGTAGAAAAGTTAAAGACTTAACGATTTTTTATAATTACAATATGACATCTTGGAATATCAGTTGTTTATTTTTTAAATTAGCATTAAAATCCTTTCCTAAACTTTCTGAACATTCTATTTTTCCAATAAAGCGACGGAAAAATGGTATAAGACTCTCTCAAAATATGAGGTATATACTAGAAAAATATAGTAATTGCTAATCATTTATTGCCGCGACTTGCATAAGTGACTTAAGTGAAGATATTTTCACACTAGCTGTTTCATAGGCTAGGTATTTTTATTAACTAAATGGATTAGAAAATAAGAAACAACGATGATTGCGGTGATGTTAGCTTGATGTCTAGAAAAAATAACTAGATTCTCTCGATATTATCTGATTATTTTTAGGGGAATGTAATTTTTTTTCGAAAGATAGATAAGTTTTATTTATTAATTACTAATAATATAAATCAAATTTATATTATTAGTAGTGCAGTCAATGTTATTTTTAAATTAAATTTTTTTAAACTAAACAGTTTAACTTATATTATAAAGTGCTCAACTAAATTTAATATTAATGAATAATATTCTAAATAGAGCAAGACTGACTATCAGTCATTATTAGATTTTCAATAAAATAAGAAAAGTTTAATTCGGCAATAAATAGACACAATAGCAGCTGATATTTATTGTAGTCTAATTAATAGAAAACTTTATTAAAATAATGAATTAACCATTACAAATATTCCTTAAGCATAAAAAACTGTCTATTCCAAAATAAATTTTTGTCAAATCAGATACAATAAATTTAAGAATATATTTACAGTTTTTAGTATTAAAGTTATTGTAATTAAAAACATAATTGTATCATTATACCATTTTAAGCTGTTGTATTTTTTGGGTTAATTTATTAATTTTTAAAACCCGCTTAAAACTGGATTAATTCGTTTATAATTAACGATACAATAACCTATTTTAACCACGAAAAAGATGAATATAGATAGTTAAAATTTATAGTTGATTGAGATAATAAATTCTTTTGTTTACTTTGTTAAAATTAAAAATTATTTAATTTGAGTCCATGGGTATAAATTGTAATATTTATTTTTTAATTTAATCAAATTTATTTATATTCTATCTATAAAAAAAATAAACTATAAGTGTTTTTAAAATGAAAACACTTAATTAGTGTTAACTAAATACTTTAAATTAAAACTATAATGATGTATTTTAGCAAGTATTGTGTGCAAATCTTATCAAGATTATTTTCTATTATTATGTTTACTTTGATTGAATTGATATTAATCAAAAATATATATTATCCTATAATTTAAATTTATTTTTTAAAAAATATAAATATTTTTTAAAATTTTATGTTTTTTCTATAGAAAATAAAGTACAGAAAAATATACTTAATTGTATTAGTTAACACTTAACATAGTTTTTTATAAATCCTAAGATTATGTTAATCTTAGCTATATTTTACTAATTCAAATATAGGGTTATTGACGTTAATCATAAAAATTTTTTATTAATAAACACTAAAATAGTGACATAAATAAATAAATGAGTTTGAAAAAAATTAGCTAAGATAAATTATTCTAATTACACTAATAAAAGTGTTTATAAAATTACTTATTTTATGGTTTATATTATGTGTGTAAAGTAATTTAAATTATCATCTTATTAGGTATTCATACCATAATCTCCTAATTGTTTAGAATAAATCACCTAGCTCACTTTTTGCTATCAAATAAAAAGGACAGTTAATTTATACAAATAAGTTATAACTCTTAAGAATATAAAAGTAACCGGCTCCCCCTATTTCATCAATTGATGTGCTGGAACTTCCCTAGTATAGAATAGGTCGTCTTTAGTCTAAAAGTATAATTGCTGTTTGTAAAGATTCAAGGAGTATAGTCGATGGTCAAATTACGGGTAGGGTTATTGTTCGGGGGACGATCAGGAGAACATGAAGTTTCTATCAAGTCTGCAAAGGCAATCGCAACTGCCTTAAAGACTGCAGAAAACTACCAAAAATACGAGGTATTTCCTGTATATATTCAAAAAAATGGAGTTTGGCGAGCAGGAAATACCGCACAACAGATACTCGATCAAGAAACTCCCTTACGCTGTAAAGATGCAACCACACAACAATTATGGCAATTTCCACCCCAAGTGAGTGAAGTAGATGTTTGGTTTCCCATTCTTCACGGACCAAATGGCGAAGACGGTACGATACAAGGGTTATTGACCTTAATGCAAACTCCTTTTGTAGGGAGCGGGGTTTTAGGATCATCCGTAGGCATGGATAAGATTGCCATGAAAATGATCTTCGCTCAGGTAGGATTACCCCAAGTTGAATATATTGCGCTAGACCGAGCTGATATCTGGTCTAATCCCTCTGTTTTTCCCAAACTTTGTGACAAAATTGAAAAAGCTATAACTTATCCTTGTTTTGTAAAGCCTGCTAACCTAGGGTCATCTGTAGGAATTGCTAAAGTGCGATCACGTTCAGAACTTAAAGCCGCCTTGGATGATGCAGCAGGTTATGACAGACGCATTGTGGTTGAAACAGGAGTAACAGCTAGAGAAGTTGAATGTGCGGTTTTTGGCAATGAAAACCCCAAAGCGTCGGTGATTGGGGAAATTACTTATAATAGTGATTTTTACGATTATGAGGCGAAATATACAGGTGGTAAGGCGCAATTATGTATTCCTGCTCAACTTCCTGACTCCATTACTATTCAAATTCAAGAAATGGCTGTGCTTGCGTTTGCTGCAGTAGATGGGGCAGGATTAGCTCGGGTAGACTTTTTTTATATAGAAGATAGCCAAGAAGTGTTTGTCAATGAAATTAACACCCTTCCAGGGTTTACTATTTTTAGTATGTATCCCCAACTGTGGAAAGCAACTGGAGTTTCTTTCCCTGAATTAGTCGATCAATTAATTCAATTAGCATTAGGAAAAAATAATTGAGAGACTACTTATCAAAAAACATCAAGTAAGATACATTAGACAAACTCTTGTTATGACGAGATAAAGTAGACTGTAACTTTTATTATACTGTAATGTAGTACACATAAAATTTTAGTGCATTGTGATGGACTAATAAGTCCCACAGCTATCTTAAGATTTACTTTATAAACAGTCTCTGATACTTTCACTTAAGAGGCAATTAGAAGAAAAAATTTATAACATTGACTATTATTGAATTAACTTTCGATGAATATCCTAGATAATATTTTGAGGAAAAAAGAAAATTTTAATTAATTAAAGATTTTTAAAGATGGGGTAATCAAAGTGCCCAAAAATGTTCCTGTATTTTTAGCTACAGTATTTAATAAAAAAAATAAATATCTATAATTAGATTATGTATATTAGTAATATTTTTGATAAAAATATTACCTAAGTAGGGAAGGAAAAGGTTATATTTCCAGTGTCAGTTTAGTAATTAGAGAGTCACATTTGACTACATTATAAATTATTGATGCCTTCGGAATTAAGAAGTTGAATTGACAATAATTATTTTATCTTTATTTAATTTCAATATTCAATCTTCATAAATAAAAACACAGCTACAAAATATTGTCCCATTATGCTTTATTTTCTATATTTTGTGGCTATAATTAGCTTATTATAATCTTTCTAATTTTGTCAACCCAATAATTAATCTGATCGCAATTCAGGCGATAATTTAGGGGGTGAGCAATTAAATGGGCAGTACTTTCAAACAATGTATCAATTTCTACCAAGCCATTTTGTTTTAATGTTTTTCCGGTAGAAACTAAGTCTACAATTGCTTCTGACATTCCGGTTATAGGTCCTAATTCAACTGATCCATAAAGGGTGATAATTTCTATGGGTAAATTTAAATTATGAAAATAGTTTTTAGCACAATTAACGAACTTAGAAGCTACTTTTCCATGAGGAGGAAGATCTACAGGACGTTTATAAGGACTGGACTGAGAGACTGCAACAGACATTCGACAATGTCCAAAAGTTAAATCTGCTAAATCAGCTACTACGGGATTTTTTTCTAATAATAAATCATAGCCAACAATACCTAGTTGTGCTTGTCCGTATTCAACATAAACTGGAACATCAGTTGCTCGCACTAATAATGCTTTAGCAGTGTTAGTAGAGTCTATAATTTGCAATTGACGATTTTGAGGGTCGAGAAAAGCACCAAAATCAAATCCAATCTCTTGAAAGAGTTTAATACTGTCGGACAAAAGTGCACCTTTGGGAATGGCAACAGTTAACATAGACTATTAATTATAATTAATAGCCGAATTGTCTCATATATTTTTTGAGTTTAGGATACTTTTTTATAGAAAATTTAATGATCTATTACTGGTTAAGGAGACAAAATGGATGAAATAATAGGAACAGAGTTAACTTCGTTTAAGTTAACAAATTTTATAAACACAAAATAATCAGGAAAAATCATACAATTGGTACTGAACTCCTGTTTCAAAAATCCTAACTCCACCCCCTTCAGCAACAGTCTGTCGTAAAACCTTGGGATCAACAACGGTCACTCCTGCAAGATAATCTATCCCAAATTCAGCTAACTCTGCTAACCAAGGAACTGTCGGTCCCATTAATACCAATTTTGCATTCCTAGAAAGTTCTACTAAGCGAGGAAAGGTTTTATTAGGGATAGAAGTCCCCGTTAGAAATACCCAGTCAGACTCGGGTAATAAGTATTCTGATGCAGGTGCGGGAAAGTCGCCAGGACTTGGTTTAAGTTCAATTATATTAATTTGCATTTCAGTTTCGTAACGGTTTAACCCTGGGTAGTGTCCAATAACTGAAACCCGTTTTCCTCGCAATTGGGGAAGAAAATGCTCAAAGACTGCTAAATTGGCTGGACCAGATGAAAAAACGGGCTGGCTTGTTTCTAAGAGGTTAGACTGAGAATTGATCACAGCATTAATTGCAGCCATTCCAATCGTTGCTTGATAAGCATCCCAGGATCGCAACCAGGGGGCTACATCTGCTATGGTTTGATTGACTAGGGTTCCTGACCAGGAAAGGGTACGTGTTGGAATAGTCGGACTCATACACAGTCCAATCTTTTTCCCACGACAAATAGTCCAGGTCAAACCGATAATAACCTCTTGAATGAGTGTAGTGTCGGTACCATAATCTAGGAGTAAATCGTAAATTGCTTGAGGATTGATCATTTCAAAATGAGTAGGGGGCATTTACAGAATAATCTAAAAAATACTTCATGGTTACGATGCCTCTCAAAAAAATTAAAATGTGAAGTTTCAATGATAGGATGACAAGTGCGCTAGCTGGTGAATGTATGGCAGAAACTTTATTATTTAATGCACTCCGTCAAGCTATTGATGAAGAAATGGCATATGACAAAACGGTCTTTGTTTTAGGAGAAGATGTAGGCCACTATGGCGGTTCCTACAAGGTAACAAAAGATCTCTACAAAAAGTATGGAGATCTAAGAGTTCTCGATACTCCAATCGCTGAAAATAGCTTTACAGGAATGGCTGTTGGTGCTGCTATGACAGGGTTACGTCCCATTATCGAAGGGATGAACATGGGTTTTTTACTCCTAGCTTTTAATCAAATTTCTAACAATGCAGGGATGTTGCGATATACCTCTGGAGGAAACTTTAAAATTCCAATGGTCATTCGTGGTCCAGGGGGCGTAGGACGGCAGTTAGGAGCTGAACACTCTCAACGCCTTGAAGCCTATTTTCATGCAGTTCCTGGGCTTAAAATTGTTGCTTGTTCTACGCCTTATAATGCCAAGGGACTTCTTAAAGCAGCCATCCGAGATGACAATCCTGTTCTGTTTTTTGAACACGTTCTTCTCTATAATCTCAAAGAAAAACTTCCCGATACAGAATATACGGTGCCCTTGGATAAGGCTGAAATCGTCCGATCTGGGAAAGATGTCACTATATTAACTTACTCTAGAATGCGTCATCATTGTCTTCAAGCGTTGAAAAAATTAGAACCAGAAGGGTATGACCCCGAAATTATTGACTTGATTTCCCTCAAACCCTTTGACTTAGAAACCATTGGGAATTCTATTAGTAAAACTCATCGGGTGATTATTGTGGAAGAATGCATGAAAACAGGAGGAATTGCCGCTGAATTAATTGCTCTAATTAATGAGAATTTTTTTGACGAATTGGATGCCCCTGTCATTCGCTTATCATCCCAAGATATCCCTACCCCCTACAACGGCAAGCTAGAAAATCTAACTATTGTTCAACCTCATAAAATTGTTGAAGCAGTGCAGAAAATAATTGCATTGCAAATTTAAATGTAAGGGAAAGACTGGGGGTCATCTTTTGTGGTCTGTCTCTCTTCCCTAACTTCATAAAGGAATCATCATGCAACAACAGCGTTTAGTCCTTGGTTTGATCACCGTCCTAGCTATTGGAGCAATCGCCATTTTAGTAGCTATTCCCCTACAATTAGGGTTGGACCTTAAAGGAGGGGCGCAGTTAACCATTCAAGTTAAACCCACCGACAAGATTCAAAATATCAGTCCAGAAGACTTGGAAGCACAGAAAGTTGTATTAGGGAATAGAGTTAATGCTTTGGGGGTAGCTGAACCCATTGTGCAAACCTTGGGACAAGATAAAATTGTTATCCAGTTACCAGGGGTTACTGATTCTCAACAGGCAGAGCGAGTGTTAGGAGGAACCGCTCAATTGGAGTTTAAAGAACAAAAACAGGGAACTGAAGGTAAGTTTCAAGCAGAATTTACAATTAAACGACAATTAGAAGTAGAATTAGCAGTTCTAAGACGGGATGACACATTAGATGAAAATACCGAACGTGTTGTGGAACTGACTCAATCTATTAAACAATCGAACCTTGCCATCTTAGATTTGTTTAAATCGGTCGGTTTAACCGGAAAAAATCTTAACAATGCTCGTCCTAGTCCCACCCAAGCAGGAACTAGTTGGGAGGTAGCTATCGAATTTGATAATGACGGGGGCAAAAAATTCGCCGAACTTACGAAAACTCTGGCGGGAACCGGTCGTAGTATTGGAATTTTTCTAGACGATACCTTGATTAGTGCACCAATTGTAGGTGTGGAATTTGCTAACACTGGGATTACGGGAGGTAGTGCTGTCATTACAGGGAATTTTACTATTGATGGTGCCAATGACCTCGCCGTTCAAATTCGCGGAGGATCTTTGCCATTTCCGGTAGAAGTAGTAGAAAACCGTACTGTCGGGGCAACTTTAGGGAAAGAAAGCATCCGTAGCAGTATTTATGCTGGGGTGGCTGGGTTGATTCTTGTATCAATCTTCATGGCGGTTTATTATCGTCTTCCTGGAATGATTGCTAATTTAGCCTTGGGGGTTTACACCTTATACACCTTGGCTTCTTACGCTTTGATTGGCGTTACCTTAACGCTACCTGGAATTGCCGGATTTATTTTAAGTATTGGCATGGCTGTAGATGCAAATGTATTAATTTTTGAGCGAACTCGTGAAGAATTGCGATCTGGAAATAGTTTGTATCGTTCCGTAGAATCTGGATTTAATCGCGCATTTTCAAGTATTTTAGATAGTAATGTCACTACTTTGATTGCTTGCAGTGCCTTGTTTGGATTAGGGTCAGGATTGGTTAAGGGATTTGCTCTCACACTTGCTATCGGCGTATTGGTAAGTATGTTTACGGCAGTTACTTGTAGCCGAACTCTTTTACTATTAATGGTATTAGGATTGCCCTCAGTCCGTAAAAAACCCGAACTATTTTGTCCTAATCTACCCAAAACTGTTAATTAGTTTTTTCCTTAAATTAAATTTACTAGTGAAACCCTCAAAGGAAAAGAGGAAAAAATTTTATTGATGAATTTCCTAACTGTTACATTCTACTAATTTATTAATGACCAAACAATGAAATTACATATTCTTAAATGGGAACGCTTATGGTGGTCGATTTCAGCACTTCTTATTTTTGCTGGAATCATTGCGATGGTGATTTCCTATTCTACCTTCAACTCGCCTGTACGTCCAGGGATAGACTTTATTGGGGGAACTCGACTACAGTTACAATTAGTCTGTGCAGCAGAAGAAACCTGTTATAAATCCATCGATACAGGGAAAGTCCGAGAAATTCTTGTTCAACAAGGGCTGAATGGTAGTATTCAGGTATTAGAAAACAATATTCTATCAATTAGGAGTAAAAATCTTGATGTTGACCAACGCACTCACTTACAACAAGTTTTAAACAAGAAGATTGGACAATTTAACCCGGAAACTATTCAAATTGATACAGTAGGTCCGACAGTAGGACAAGAGTTATTTAAGTCAGGAATTCTAGCCTTGTTAGTGGCTTTCTTCGGAATCATTATCTATCTTACTGTTCGCTTTCAATTCGACTATGCCTTCTTTGCAATTATTGCTCTCTTTCATGATGTTTTCATTACGGTGGGAGTTTTTGCTGTGTTAGGGTTAATAACAGAAATTGAAGTTGATAGTCTATCTTTGGTCGCTTTATTAACAATTATTGGGTTTTCAGTTAATGATACCGTAGTTATTTATGACCGCATTCGAGACAATATAGACAAAAAGCCTGGCATCTCCATCAACGAGATAGTAGAAACTTCCGTTAAACAAAGTCTTGCCCGTTCCATTAATACTAGTGTTACTACCATATTACCGTTATTGACTATTTTCCTGTTTGGGGGAGAAACCCTAAAATATTTTTCCCTCGCCCTAATCATTGGCTTTCTTGCTGGGGCTTATTCGAGTATTTTTATTGCTAGTACCCTATTAGCTTGGTGGCGTAACCGTACATTTTCTTCTTCTTCGGTAGAATCTTAAAACAAATCACTAACTCAATTCTTGACAGAGTTGTCGAAAATGATCACCACGATGTTCAAAACTCTGGTACTGATCAAAACTAGCGCAAGCGGGAGAAAATAATACCACTTTTACCTTCTGTTTTTGCCCTAATTCTAATCCTAGTTTAACAGCATTTTCTAGAGTTTCTACTATTTCATAGGTTTCATATCCCGATTTTTTTAACTCTTGAGAAAATATTTCAGCCGCTTCTCCAATTAACAAAACTGTAGAAACTCTTTTTTTAATTTGTTTAATCCAACGGTCATTGTCCCCTTCTTTTACTTTCCCCCCCGCGATTAAAATTACTGGAGATTTAACAGAAACTAAACCAACTTCTGCTGCATCATAATTAGTTGCCTTACTATCATTAATAAAGTCAATTCCCCGCACATTACAAATTAGTTCTAGCCGGTGAGGAACTCCTTTGAATTCAGAAATTGACTGAGCTATCACATCTTTTTTGATTCCTGCTAATCGTGCTGCTCCCACTGCCATTAATAAGTTTTGTTGATTGTGAAAACCCACCATTTTAAAAAGATTCAAAGGCGCGATTAATTCCCCAAAAGCAACTATCCAATTATCTTGAATATAGATTCCTTTAGAAGGATTGCAGAGTAAATGATCTTTTCCTTTAGTAGTTGTCCAATAAGCATCAGCCCACTGATGTAATCCCACTTGATGTAAATAAGGATCATCTCCATTAAGGATTTGATATTCACACCGATGCAGGATAGATGCCTTGATAGCATAATAATTATCTAAAGTTTTGTGACGGTCAAGATGATCAGCTGTAAAAGTTGTCCAAATACCAATTTGGGGGGCTAATTTTTTTAAAGACTCTCCTTGATAACTACTAACTTCAGCTATAATCCAATCAAACTTCTCTGAAGATCGAACAAGTTCACAAGCAGCATGTCCAATGTTGCCGCAAGAGGGGGCATTGAGTCCTGATGTTTGAAAAATTGATGCTGTTAGGGCAGTGGTGGTAGTTTTTCCGTTAGTACCCGTAATTCCTACCCAAGGAAACCTATATAAATATCGCCAAGCTAATTCCAATTCTCCGATAACATCAATACCGTGAGCGCGCGCTTCTATCAAAAAAGGAATATCTAAAGAAATTCCTGGACTAACTACAATTAAGTCAGGTGGGTTTGCCACCATCAAAGTTAGTTCATGTCCTAATTTAACCGTGATCCCTTCTTGTTCTAATATTTGTCGAGTTTGTTGTAGAGGTAAGGAGTCAGCGCGATCACTCAAAACTACTTCCCATCCGTCTGTTTTCAGTACTCTGGCTGCGGCAATTCCTGATCTTCCCAGTCCAATAATATAAGCAATGGACATAAGTCTAATGTTGCACCTATCCCTGATTAAAGTAGTCTTAATCTTATCAAAATAACTATCATTTTTCAGCAATACTATTCAATGGTTTTTTCTGATTAACTGATTAATGACCAATATATTACCAATAATTAGTAAGTAAAATAATAAAAAATAATTTAAAAATATTATAATTTTAAAATTTAGTACTTTAATATAAACTTACCGAATAATCTATTATCTATAAAAAATATAGGGAAATTTATTGACTTTATCTTTTAATTAGATATTTAAATATCTAATTAAACTAATTTTTTGTTTTAAACAAAAAACATAAACTGTATTCTTAAATTTTTTAATAAAATATAAATTTTAGTAAAAATTAACAGTTACTAAAAAATAATATTTTTACAAAAAAATAAATAATTCAATAAAAATCGTAGTTTTTCATGAATTTAGAAAGGTTTACATAATTAGTAAACTGTCGCTTTTTTAAACCCAAATAAGTAAAAAACAGTGTAAAAAAAATTTTTTCTCCAGTAAATTATATGCGATTATAGATTATTTTAAATAATATAGTTATTCTTATTATCATCAACAAAGAGATTATTATTTGTAAGTTATTTACAAAACTATTAGTGCAGTCGTTTATTGTCCAGCAGACTTAGTAACCTGTTAGAAAAGAAAAATTGCTATTTTTTTACCATAAACTCCTAATAATAGGGAAAATATCTGGCAGAAATCAATACAACAACAGGTAAACCCGGCAACAATTCCCCATAATTCTTTATCTGTACAATAATCGTGTTATCCTAAGTCTAGGAGTAGCTGCTAGGATTTTGAGCCAGGGCAACATCAGTAAAAAGGTTAATAACTAAGACGGATAAAGCTTTTTTATCAACCTAAGGAAGGTAGACGTAATCACATTGTCTATGCTTTATATAAAGTTGAGTAGACTGCCCTTAAATTTTCTAGTTAACTTTGGCACCATAAACAACATTAGTGACATCTTAAAAACAAAAGTTTTTTTATTTACTATTCTATTAAGTTAAGTTTTGATTCAACAAGAAACCTTAAAACTTCTCGAATGGCCTCGACTCTGTCAACACTTGTCTACCTTTGCTGCGACAAAACTGGGAGTGTCAGCGGCTATCAAATTGTCAATTCCTGACACTATTGAAGAAAGTGAGCAACTATTAGCTCAAACCATAGAAATTTATTGTTTAAAACAGAATTTAGAAGTTCAATGGTCTTTTAATGGGATCACTGATATTGGAGACTCTCTAGAACGAGCTAAATTAGGAGGAATACTTTCTGGACAGGAATTGCTTAATATTGCTACCACTCTAGCTGGGGTGAGGCGACTGCGACGAATAATCAATGATCAAGAAAATTGTCCTATTTTAAAGAAATTAGTAGCAGATATTCGTACTTATCCCGAATTAGAACAGAAAATTAATCATTGTATTGACGAAGCAGGAAAAGTCGCTGATCGCGCTAGTGTCAAATTAGGAGAGATTCGTCGAAACCTTAAAGATATCCGCGCTCATATTTATCAGAAACTCCAAAATATTATCCACCAGCAAGGAGGAGCAGTCCAAGAAGCTGTTATTACCCAACGGGATGACCGCTTTGTAATTCCTGTAAAAGCTCCCCAAAAAGACCAAATTAAAGGTATTGTTCATGATATATCTAGTACAGGAGCAACTATTTATGTTGAACCGAATGCCACCATACAATGGGGTAACCAACGCCGTCAATATTTACGTCGAGAACAGGTAGAAATAGAAGCTATTTTACGTGCTTTAACAGAAAAAATTGCCTTTATTTACGATGAAATAGACTATTTACTTGGAATAGCCACCATTCTTGATTTAACAACGGCTAAAGCCCTTTATAGCTTATGGTTAGAAGGAAATGCTCCCGAATTTGTTGATCCAACTCAAGGAGAACTGATCACTCTGCGAGAACTACGTCATCCCTTGCTTGTTTGGCAACAACAACACGGACAAGATTTTTTTGTTATTCCTATAAATGTTCAGGTTGATCCAAAAATTCGAGTTGTAGCAATCACCGGTCCTAACACAGGAGGCAAAACTGTTACCCTAAAAACTATCGGTTTAGCTGCTTTAATGGCTAAAGTAGGTTTATTTATTCCTGCTAAAGAACCGGTAAAAATCCCTTGGTTTGGACATATTCTAGCAGACATTGGGGATGAACAGTCAATTGAACAAAGTTTATCCACCTTTTCAGGTCATATACGCCGCATCGTTCGTATTCTCGAATCTCTAACAACTACTATTTCCCCCACCCCCTCTCTTTCCCTTGTCCTTCTTGATGAAATAGGTGCAGGAACTGATCCCGCAGAAGGAAGCGCATTAGCGGTCGCTCTCCTTCATTATTTGGCTGATAATGCTTTACTTACCATTGCCAGCACTCATTATGGAGAATTGAAAGCGCTAAAATACCAAGATGACCGTTTTGAGAATGCGTCAGTAGAATTTGATGATCGAACCCTTTCTCCCACTTATCGTCTCTTGTGGGGAATTCCAGGGCGTTCTAATGCCCTAACTATCGCTGGTCGATTAGGGTTAAAGATGGAAATTATTGAAGAGGCTAAAAATCGCCTTGGAGAGTTTTCTGAAGAAATCAATGAAGTTATTGCTGGGTTAGAAAAACAACGAAAAGAACAGGAACAAAAAGCACAAGAAGCTAGTAACTTGTTACAACAAACTAAGGAGTTTTATGCAAAAATTTCAGAAAAAGCTTCCTCCTTGCAACAACGAGAACAGTCGTTAAAACAATATCAAGAACAAGAAGTTCAAAAAGCAATTGCCCAGGCAAAAGAAGAAATTGCTCAAGTTATTCGTAAACTGCAAAAGGGAAAACAAACAGGACAACAAGCACAAAAAGCTACGGCAACTTTACAAGAAATTAGTGAACATCAATTATCTAAACTGGAACAATGTAAACCGGCTTATAAGCCCCAAGTTGGGGAAAAAATTAAATTACTAAAATTTGGACAGACAGCAAATGTATTAGCAATAGATGAAGAACAAAAAGAAGTTACTGTTCGTTTTGGATTAATGAAAATGACTGTTTCTTTTACTAAGATTGAATCTTTAGATGGAAAAAAAGTTGAAGTTACTGCGAGAAAAAAAATCCCTATTACTACTTCATTAACAACCGAAACCCCTCAATCTATTCCGATGATTAGAACATCTAAAAATACCTTAGATATTCGAGGAAGTAGAGTAACTGAAGCAGAATCAAATTTAGAAAATGCAATTTCTAAAGCAACTAAATCAGGAATTTTATGGGTTATTCATGGTAAAGGAACTGGAAAACTACGTCAAGGAGTTCATGAATTTTTAAAGCTACATCCTCAAATAGAAAAGTTTGAATTGGCACCTCAAAATGAAGGAGGCTCAGGAGTAACTATTGCTTATTTAAAATAGTTGATTATCAATAGTTAAGTTTAGTTTATTATTTTATCTTAGTAGAGAATAGTGAATTCTCTAAAATTAATTTATTATTTTGTTTATCTGTTTATATTCGTGTAGTAATTTCAGCAATATAAAATTCACTTTATATTGCTGAAACCTCTCATTTTACCAATAAAAATAAAGCTAATTAAAATAACTAAAAATATTAAAATTATATCTATAAATACGCGATTGAAATAACATAATTATTTCAATCGTGTATTTAAAAGGAATTTATTTTGATAAATATATCATACTAGATTATAATTGCTGATTTATTGCCTAATAAATCAGCAATTATAATCTAGTCAAAATTTTAAAATTATAAGTTTTGTTTAGAGGTTAATAGATAAGAACTAAAACAGATTTACTTGGCGTTAAATGAGCTTAATTTTTAGCAAACTCTACTTGTTTTATTTATTCAGTCATGATTGATTCTGTACTATAGAAGTTTTTAATCATAATTTTGTTAACATTTATTATTTCTAAATTTTGTGATTAAGTATATAATCTTTAAACCTATGTTTATGGATTAATAAAATTTTTACAGTACTTAAAATAAATATATTTAAGTTTTAATGAACTAAAAATAGTTAATTTATAGCTGTAAATAAAGAATGAACAATATTTTAAAAAAAAATTAAACCAATTTTATATATTAATCTTTTTCAAGACTTTAAAAATCTAATAAAAGGGATAAATATATATTTTTCTGCTTTAATACGCGTAAAATTTTTACTATATAATGAACCATACAGTTTGGTATAATTTAATTTTAAAATTACTATTTTTATTAAAGCTAAGATAGCAGAAAGATAGAGAAAACATATATTGAAGAGAATGTACCAGACTTTGAGTTATAGAACAAAAAAGTTAGGTAAATACAGAACAAAACCTATCTAACTTTTCGTTAGACTAACCTGATAATACAAAATCAACTAGTAACATGCTAAGTCAAGAAACTTTTGGATTGAATATTGAACACGTTTTCCGACCTATAAGATCTCTTTTCAATCAGCTTCAATTTTTTATTAATATTTTTTACTATTTTTAAATTCAATTTAAGTAATAATTCCTTGAATTGAATTTAAATTGTGATATTTGTGATGTATATAGTGACATTTTATACATCTGGCTTATTTTAGCTTTTTATTATTTGCTTACATCTTTTTTTTAGATAAGATCTATTGACTTTTATTTAATCTTAATATTTTCTTTAAAAAGTAGTGGTATCTGCGAGCTCTTTAGCTTCTATTTAAATTTTTTTTGATAATTTAATTGAGTATTAACTTATTTAATTACATAAAATATATCTACTCTGCTACTACTTTTACTTATATTATTAATTAATTTATTATATTTTTATAAGCTTTTTAAAGCTCTGTATTTACCTTTTTAATTATTGTGATAATCTCTTTTAATAAAACTTATAGTCATTCTACTATTTTTTTTAGATATTTTGGGGTTTATAATCTGTTCACTCATTTCTTATTAAAATTTACTATTATTACATAATATTTTTTCGTATTTTAATGGCATATAATTTATTAATTATTAATCATTTTAATACCGGTATTTTTTGTTTATAAAAATCTATTTAAGCCTCTTATTATTATTTATGTAAATTGTTTATAATAGTTATATTTAAATATTACCAGCTAAGCTCAATTGAATAATTGAGTTTTTAAATATTTTTATTTTTTTATGAATTATTTTAACCATCAATTGTCTATTATTTTAGGTAATTTTTTTAAAAAAATATATATTTTATGTCTAAGATAAATCGCTTATCATTAATTATTGCCATAAATATTTTTATAATTGAGCTAAAATAAATACTCACCGACTGTTAAGGATATTCTTTTAAAAAAATCTTTAAATCTTACTTAGAACATAACTAACTACGAATAATTTTTACTTTTTTCAATTTTAAAATTTAATTTGTTAAACTGAGATTATTATTGGATTTTATAAAAATAAAATAGGTGAAGGTATTGAATCTAGTATAATTAATTTTATATATAAAAATCGGTAAAATATTACCTAATACGATATTTATAATTTTGAAGAAATTAACGATCAATATTTTTACTTTATCTCTATATTTTTAAATTCAAAACAATAGGCTTAGTAAAGTTATGATTTCATCTAAAATGGCTGGAGAATACTAGAAAAATGAAGTGGGAATAATTTTCTCTTTATTAAGAGAGGAAAGTCGATTAATTATTGATTTCATCACAAAACTAGAAAGTTTAAATCTGTTCTCTGTTATCTCTTCATTAGAGTGTTAATTTTACACGAATAATAGATTAAGTAAAACCTATTATTTAGGATATAGTTATGTTAAAATATAAAAGGATATAAAAATAAATCTAATTATCTAAAATTAAAATTAAGCCTTTGATTAGGCCTTTTTTGTCTCTTTTTAAGACAATATTCCCTTAATCTACAACCTTTAATGGAGTTGATTACCCTATGACTGTCTCTCAAGATCGGATTATTCCCACAGACTTGAGTAATGAAATGTCCCGTTCTTACTTAGAATACGCTATGAGCGTCATTGTAGGAAGGGCATTACCCGATGCTAGGGATGGGTTAAAGCCAGTCCACCGTCGTATTCTCTACGCGATGTACGAACTAGGTTTGACTCCTGAACGCCCTTTCCGAAAGTGTGCAAGGGTGGTTGGGGAAGTCTTAGGGAAATATCACCCCCACGGTGATGCAGCCGTTTATGATGCACTAGTCAGGATGGCGCAGAGTTTTTCGATGCGAAATCCACTAATTGAAGGGCATGGAAATTTTGGATCGGTAGATAATGATCCCCCTGCAGCTATGCGTTATACGGAGTGTCGCCTACAAACGTTAGCAACCAATGCTTTATTAAGAGACATTGAATCAGAAACAGTCGATTTTGCTGATACTTTTGACGGCTCGCAACAAGAACCTGTCGTACTTCCCGCTAGAATTCCCCAATTACTACTTAATGGTTCTTCGGGAATTGCAGTAGGGATGGCGACCAATATCCCTCCCCATAACTTAGGAGAATTGATTGATGGAACCGTAGCTTTGATCGATGAACCAGAAATAGAAGAGATAAAACTGAGAAAAATTATTCCTGGACCTGATTTTCCGACCGGAGGACAAATATTGGGGAGATCAGGTATTAAAGATGCTTATACCACTGGGCGTGGTTCGATTACCATGCGAGGGGTAGCTACTATTACCACCGTTGAACAAAAAGGAAAACCTGATCGCGAAGCCATTATTATCACTCAATTACCTTATCAAACTAACAAAGCAGCTTTAATTGAACGAATTGCTAATCTAGTTAACGATAAACGTATTGAAGGGATCTCCGATATTCGAGACGAGAGTGATCGCGAAGGAATGCGGATTGTGATTGAACTCAAGCGGGATTCTTATCCCCGTGTTGTTCTCAATAACCTCTATAAGCAAACCCCAATTCAAAGCAATTTTGGGGCTAATATGCTGGCATTGGTCAATGGAAAACCACAATTACTTACTATAAAAAAGTTTATTCAAGTTTTCCTTGATTTTCGCATTGAGACCATTATTAAAAGAACTCAATATGAGTTACGCAAAGCTGAAGAAAGGGATCATCTATTACAAGGGTTGCTAATCGCCTTGGATAACTTAGATGCAGTAATCCGACTAATTCGCCAAGCGGCTGATACAGCCACAGCTAAAGAAGAATTAGTTGAACAATTTAGTCTTTCTGTAGTTCAAGCAGACGCTATTCTACAAATGCAATTGCGTCGTCTCACTGCCTTAGAAGCTGATAAGATTCACGCTGAACACAAAGAACTAGGTGCAAAAATTGCAGATTTACAAGATATTTTAGCTAAGCGTGAACGTATCGAAACCATTATAAAAGAAGAACTAGAACAGATTAAATCTATCCATGCTACCCCTCGCTGTACCGAAATTATCCGTGACGACGGAGAAATCATTGATACTGATTTAATTGCTAATGAGCAAGCGATAATTCTCCTTACAGAACAAGGATACATTAAACGAATGCCTGTCAGTACCTTTGGATCGCAAAGTCGGGCAACGCGGGGTAAAGCAGCAGCAAAAATAAAAGAAAATGATGTAGTCGAACATTTCTTAAGCTGTTGTGATCACAATCAAGTGTTATTTTTTAGTGATCGCGGTGTCGTCTATGGTATTCCTGCTTATCAAATTCCCTCAGCTTCTCGAACCGCCAGGGGAATTCCAATAGTCCAAATGTTACCCATTCCCAAGGACGAAAAAATTACCTCCATTTTAGCAGTAAGTGAGTTTAGCGAAAATATATATCTCATTATGTTAACTCGTAAAGGATACATCAAAAAAACAGCCTTAGCCGCTTTTAGTAATATTCGTGCCAACGGGTTAATTGCCATTTCTTTAGGAGAGGGAGATCAACTGCGTTGGGTAAGACTCGCCAGAGCAGAAGATAGCATCATTATTGGGACACGCCAAGGAATGGCAATTCATTTTCACGCTAATCACCAGCAATTGCGACCCCTGGGACGATCCACAAGAGGAGTTAAAGCAATGAAGTTAAAGTCAGACGATAACTTCATTAGTATGGATATTCTTTCAAGTCAAGTGATAGCCGAAATGGAGAATACACAAGAGGAGGAAACTGAAGAATTACTCGAAACTGAAGAATTACTCGAAACTGAAGAATTACTCGAAACTGAAGAATTACTCGAAACTGAAGAATTACTCGAAATTGAAGAAACCACTGGTGGCCCGTGGGTATTAGCTATTACCAATGGAGGTTATGGAAAGCGGGTTCCCGTTAATAAATTCCGTCTTCAAAATCGTGCAGGAATGGGGGTCAAAGCTATTAAGTTTAAATCTAAAACTGATCGTCTAGCATCGTTGCATATTGTGAATGAAGATAACGAGTTGATGATTGTGTCCAACCGAGGGATTGTTATTCGTCAAGCGGTTAATGCTATTTCTCTGCAATCTCGTATGGCTACGGGAGTTAGGGTACAAAGGTTAGACAATGATGACGCAATTGCTGCTGTTACCTTAGTTTCTCAATCTGCACAAGGGGAAGAAAGTAACGAAGTAAACGAAGATCAAGAAGAATAGATTTATAAGTAGGGGTCAACGATTGTCAATCCCTACTAGAAGTTAAGCATTGAAAAATTAACTTAAATATAAGATCTTTTTTTAAAAACCCAGCAGTTATTCTGAAATTAGAGCAATAAAAATTGGCGTAACAACGACAAACCTATAACTGTGATTATAAATCACAGTTATAGGTTTGTCTGTAAATCCTTGATAATAAAATTTATATTAACTTCAAGAAATAATTGGTTTTGGGGTTGGTGCCAGTTATCGATTAACTTTTTTACATTTATTTAGAATTAATAAATGTAAATTATAACGTTGATAGAGCTTTTAAAAAGTTAGTGAGGATATATTCTCGGTCTCTAAATAATTAGACAATTAAATTCGTCCTCAACTCAGGGACAAGTTTATCTTTATTTGTGTTATCTAAAGCTTAAAAGTCAATATTTGCCACAGTTGTTCATAATCAGATTCAGTTTCAATTCCTGATATCGTCTCACAGAATTTTACTCCCATCCAACTAAACCTTTTAAAACTCATTATGCTCTACTGTGAACCTAATAACAGACTCTTATCAGAGTAGAATCAATAAAAATAACTCCTGTATTTTCTTGTTGTCAATTTATAAGAAATAGCATGGTAGCATTATTGTACAGGATATAAGTATAGAAAATAATTATAGTTAACTAGTCCAGGAAATACTTTTTGGTAATGGAGAAGAATCTGTAATGAATAAAAATTTTTAAAGGTTAGCTATCATAACCCATGAAAAGCAATTAAGATGATCATAACTTTATTCATTTTTAAATAAAAACAGTGTCTTTTTTTTGATAAATCCTCCCAATTCAGGAATAGAGAGAGGATATTGTTCAAACTTTAATAGAATTAATTTAGATTACAAAATAATATTAACCAATAATCAGAATTCACTCTAAAAATAATTCTATTTTGAAGTTAATTATGATAATTTAATTGAATTAAGTATAAAAAATATCTAAAAATATAGTTAAGTCAATTAAAAACGACTTATCAATATTTAATATAAAAAACATCTACCTTGACGAACAAATAAAAATTATTTTACTTTTTTAAAAATTATTAAATTATAGTAAAAATTTATGATTTAATAATCATGTTATCTAAAATCATTACTTTATTCAATTAATCGTGTAATTAATATTAAAGGGGTAAAGGTAGCTAATTAATATTTGATCTTTACTGATCAAATATTAATATGAATTAAAAATATAACCAACAAAGTTTCATGTCCTTACCGTAAATATTTTATCAATAAATAAAAGTCATTAAAATTACCTGGATAGAGTTTTAAATATCCCCTTAAGTAATTATTTAAATTGTTTTTAAAGTAAATTTAAATCGGTTTAGATAAATTTAATACCATGAATTGTCAAGGAAATAACTAAATAAAGTTATTTAAAAAATCTCAGAAACTAGTGTTAAAACTGCTTCTCAAAAAAAGAGAATGAACTCGTCAGAGATCGACAGTTAATTAAAAAAGTTAAAGACATATTTTTTAAGACACAAATATCACAAAATAAAAAAATTAGGACCTGATTATATAATTTCTCTTAAAAGAAGAAAAAATATATAACAGTATTAGTTTATATTAAAAGTTAAACCTCTATAGTCTGATTAGAGAATTGAAATAAAGAAGTAATAACATAATGGTTCTCTAGCTTGGTTTCAGAGATATTGAGTTGAATAAAATAGATCAGTACAAATTTGTAAATATCCTATAAACAGTGCTGTAAAAAAAATATTTTAGAATGATTAAAATAGTAGAAAACAAATTAATAATAAGTTATATTAGCAAATAAAAACGAATTAATTTTAGTAAAACTTAAAAATCGAAGAGAGAGATATAAAAAGCTAGCTAAAATAAGCCATAGAAAATATGTCTTACTTGATCAAAAAATATGCATAACCTAAAATTAAGATATAATAAATCAAAAAAGTACCTGTAGTCTTAGAGACTATATCTTAAATATAAAAAGATATAAGATTTTTTGCTTAAATAACGAGTGATGTGGCTTTCTATAAATACCTAGAATGAACGGAAGCTACCTATACGAAAAATTGTCAGATGATACGTGAATAAGTCGACGAAATATAAGCTTATTTTTACAGTTGAACTATCCAAGCAGTAACAGAAGGAATCAAGCATAAAATTAGATTTATTAAAAAATGAGTCTTGTTAGACTGTGATTTTTTTTGCTAATTTATAATACTTTATCTTAAGAGTTGTAAAACAATCAACATTTTAAAAAAAGTTGAATTTATATGGAGCAATTTTACTTTTTTGGGAAAAAACGTGAAATATGGAATATATTTGTACCGAATGTTCATTTATTATTCACACTGTGCCGAACATTCAGTACAGAGATTATATATCTAAATCAATTAGATTTAATTTAGGTCCATAGATTTCGATGAATTCTCGTCGTGGGGCAACACGATCGCCCATTAAGACAGTAAAGACACGATCAGCTTCGGCAGCATCTTCGATTTCTACTCGTTTCATAGTACGAGTTTCAGGGTTCATAGTGGTATCCCATAGTTGAACAGGCATCATTTCCCCTAACCCTTTAAACCGTTGAATGGTGTAATTAGCATTAGAGGGTAAACTGTGGAGATGTTCTTGTAATTCTCGCTCATTGTAACAATATGTATGATTACGTCCTCTTTCTACTTTATATAAAGGAGGGCAAGCAATATATATATAACCACGGTCTACTAATTCCCGTTGATAGCGATAGAAAAAGGTTAATAAAAGAGTTCGGATATGTGCGCCATCCACATCGGCGTCAGTCATAATAACTATTCGATGATAACGCAATTGAGAGTCATCAAATTCTTCTCCTTTAATGCCTAATCCTAAAGCTGTGATTAATGATTGAATCTCATTATTTTTGTAAATTTTGGCATCGTCGGTTTTCTCAATATTCAGAATTTTTCCTCGTAGAGGTAAAATAGCTTGAAAACGACGATCACGTCCTTGTTTGGCACTTCCTCCGGCGGAGTCCCCTTCCACTAAATAAATTTCTGCTTCTTCAGGATCTCTAGTGCTACAATCTGCTAATTTTCCAGGTAAAGGAGAAGACTCTAAAACCGACTTCCGACGAACTAATTCCCTGGCATGTCGTGCTGCTTCTGCTGCTTTGAAAGCCTGGATTGCTTTCTCAAGAATGTTCTCAACAACATGGGGATTAAATTCTAAATATTCATTAAGAACTTCCCCTACCAAAGAATCGACAATTCCTCGAACTTCTGTATTACCTAATTTCGTTTTCGTCTGTCCTTCAAACTCCGGTTCAGGAACTTTTACAGAAATCACCCCTGTTAATCCTTCTCGGATATTTTCTCCCCCTAAATTAGGCTCATTATCTTTGATTTTATTGCGTTTGCGAGCAATATTATTCATAGTTCGAGTCAGAACTGTTTTTAACCCTTCTAAATGGGTACCCCCGTCGATCGTTCGAATATTATTAGCAAACCCCAACAAATTATCACTATAAGCATCAACACACCATTGCAAAGCTACTTCTAGCTGAACTCCATTTTTCTCTCCCGAAACATAAATAACATCTTGGTGTAGAAGTTCTTTTTGCCGACACATATAGAGGACATATTCTTTGATCCCTCCCTCATAACAATAGATTTCAATGTGAGGTTCTTCAGGTCGATAATCACTGAAAGTGATTTGAACTCCTGCATTGAGGTAAGCTAATTCTCTCAATCGACCGGACAGGGTACTATAGTCAAACTCGATTCCTACTGTAAAGATATCGGTATCAGGTAAAAAAGAAATAGAGGTTCCAGTAGGATGGTTAGGATCAGGACTAGCTTCTAGGGACCCCACGGGAATTCCCTTTTCGTAGTGTTGGGTGTGAATTTTTTGGTCTCGCCAAACCCTGACATTTACCCATTCCGACAAGGCGTTAACCACAGAAACTCCAACTCCATGTAGACCTCCAGAAACTTTGTAACCTCCTCCCCCGAATTTAGCACCAGCGTGGAGAACGGTCATTACAGTTTCTAAGGCAGATTTGCCCGTAGTAGGATGAAGATCAGTGGGAATACCTCTGCCATTATCTATGATGGTGACAGAGCCATCCGAATTTATATCAACCTCAATATGAGTACAATAGCCTGCTAGGGCTTCATCTATGGAGTTATCGACAACCTCATAGACAAGGTGGTGAAGTCCCCTCGGTCCAGTAGTCCCAATATACATCCCTGGACGCTTGCGTACGGGATCTAACCCTTCAAGGACTTGTATCTGTTGCGCGCCATAATCACTTGTTGTCATGAATCTTTCCCAATGATAGCTTACAGGGGAACTTCTAACCCCTCGATAGCAAAATCTTCAAAAATTCTAGCACATAAGGTTTAAAGACTGCTTTAGAGAGGTCTGGAGAGAGTTTTTTGTTTGGGTGCAGACAGTAGTTGTAGAAACAAAATTAGAGAACAATTTTAACTTCTGACTGAACGTAGGAGTCAATAACCCTTGACTTATCTGCTCGACTTATAAAAGTAAATGGTAAAAATTTACTTATTTTAAAGTTAGTCCAAACTTATAGATTTAATTACTAATTTTTATAAACTTTAAATAATACAATTAAAATACTTAATTGTATGAATACTTAATTAAAATACTTAATATAGAAAATATTACTGGTTTCTTGAAGAAACATTAAAATTTTTAAATAGAACCAAATTAACATAGTAATTTTTAAAAAATTTCTAGTATTTTATTTAAATCATGTTAAAACCCTCAATAGGCTATAATCTCTACTTATAGTAAAGTGGTCACTATTTCAAGGAAAAAATATCATCAGATAATAAAATTGCTTACTATCAGCCTAACTGAAGCTATAGTAAGCAATTTTATAAAGCTATTCCTTACGGTAAATGTACTATTATAGTTTAATTATATCACTATTGTTATAATGTTGTTTTTGCGATTACCTATTGGAATATGAGAGTACTAATAAAAATCAAGGGATATACTAAAAATATAAATAGCTTTTTAGTATTGTAAAACTAAGTTCTTAAGTAGATAAAAAAAATATATTTTTTTTATAAAAAATAAAAATTATTTAAAATATTGTAAAAATAATATACTAATTTATCAAAAATAAATGAATATTATTATGACTATATAAATCCTCTTACAAAAACAATTGAATGAAAATAGTATAAAATTAAATCTGGTTTTAAAAAAGGTGACTATGATTAATTTTTATTATTAGAAATCTTATGTTACAATTAATAAATTTATAAATTTAAGCGCTAACGGTATTAATTAAGTAAGTACTGATACAAAAGTATAATTAAATATTAAAAATAAGTAAAAAAGTATTATATTTATCTATTTTATTTAAAATAATTAATAAATTTATGCATTATACTAACTATTTTAATATTTAAAGTAGCATTCTTTTAAAATTTAAATTATAAATACTTGAATTAAATAACTTATATTTAAACAAAATTGTTTCATATTTTTTAAAAAATTTATTTTTTTTATATTTAAATTTAACAGAATAAAGCAGTTAATTTTTCTATCATAAAACTATCACAACTCAAAACATAATTATAAGTAAAATGGCTCAATATAGTAAAAGTAACTTTTTTCAAAAAAAAATAACATTATTTAATAAAAATAAATATTATATTGTTAAAGCTAATCAATCTTGAGATTAATAAAACATTTTTATTTATAAAAGTGCAAACATACTAATTTATCCTTTATTTAGGTTATAAATTAATTTAAGTCTATCTTAAATTTCGGAGTGGTTAATGTTAATTAAATATAAACAGGATTAACATTATTTTTTTTTATTTTAGAATTTTTAGTATAAATATAAGTAGTCACGATGGAAGAAAGCAATTCTAAAGTACAAGTAAATAGAGATAATACCAAAGAGTATATTGTAAAAACTTATATTCTTTATCTTGTTAAATAAATATGACTACCTGTAACAAACAATAAAACAACACAATAGAACCATACAGTTAAGGCAATTTTTCTTTACCAAAAAACCTAGTAATAATAGATTAATCTAGATCAATAAATACTTCTATTAATTCAGAGTATAGAGGGTTAGAAAAAAAGTATAAATACAATTTTGCTAAGAGCAGAAAAAGAAGGTAACAGGAGATTATTTTTTTAGTTATTCCCAGATTTTTTTAAAATATCATTAATATACAAAAGGGCAAGAGAAAAAGATTAGTAATTTTAAATACTTAATTGAAATTAAGTATTTAAAAGCTTAATGAATTTGGTATATCTTACATTATCTGATAATATACTTTATGAAAACAAAACCTATTATAAAAAATATGAAAAGCCTTTGAAATCAATTAAAACCTTAATTTTAATTGATTTCAAAGGCTTTTATGTGTTTAGTCACTTACTACTATAATCAATTACTGGTGTCAGTATATAATAGATTTCATCTAAGCATTATTTGTTGCCTTGTTTTTTATCATAAACATTAGTGTTATCCTGATGGAGGCGATCAACTTAGTAATTGGTAATGTTTCCTTACAAGTTATTTTTGGGCTGATTTTGGTACTATCTTTTCCCAAAACTCCTGATCAGCAAAATATTATAAAATAATATCCGCTATTACTGTAAAAACAATTTGATTTTTTTAAAAAATATATTAATTATTCTAATAAAGGCTTTAGTTTACTAGGAATACATATTATGATATATAAAATATTAGTTTATTTAACTTAAATATTGATAAGTTTATTATAAATATCTTTATCATTAGTTTTTGGTGATTATACTTTATTTAGTCATGTTTTTATTAAAAATAAAAACATGACTATTCAATGGAACAACTGGGAAGTTATGATAAAAAGTTAAGTTTATATTTTAACCTTGTTGTTCTTTTTATTGATTATATAGTTTATAAAGAGATAATTCAGGAAAAGGTTTTAGTTATTCTTCTCACTCTTGTATTACTAAAGACAATGTTACAATTACTCTTGATAGTATCATTTATTGGTGAATTTTAGATATGGAAAAAATTTATTACAAAGTAGATAATCTTCTATTTACTATAGTTAACTTATTTTTAACTAAAATTCGCTCGTAAATAAGTAAATCAGAACTTAAATTGACGATATTTTGTTACGATAATTATACATTCCGACAAATATCTGAGGAGTTAAAATAAGCCTTCGTAGAATTGCGCGATATTGTCCCCTCAAAAACAGTTAAAAATTTTATGAAACTCCAAATAGTCGCTGACGGACAAAAACAGGTAGCTATTTTAAGCTCAAAAGATAAACGAGACTCTGATATAAATTCAGCCCAACGAGAAGCCAAAGCAATAGTTTTAGAAGCAGAAACGATAAAAAAAGTATAAATTATTAAAACAGAAGCAACTGCCCAAGCTTTAGCGATTATCTCACAAAAAAAAATCAGCACCTATCCTAATGTCTATAAAGTTCTACAATTTGTCCTAGTTCAAAAATATTTAGACATGGGAGTTAGTATTGGCAATATTGAAAGTAACAAAACAATGTTTATAGACCATCGTAATATTGTTTCTATACTAGAAGATATGTATTCTATCGTAGAAGATAAATTTAATAGAACACGCTTTATTAGAACAGGAACTAGAAAAAAATTATCACTATTATACTGGATAAATTGTTTTAATTATTTTTGGAAAAAATACTATAAGTAGTCAAAATATTAAGTTTTAAAATACTTTTTTCTGGAATATAGGTCTAAGAGAGATTTGGATCTTGACTTGAACACTTGCTAAGTTCTGCTATACCCTGTATTGCAGATAGTAAATTATATATCTAAATTTAGCCGGACAATCATATGCTACGACTAGAAAACATCAGTAAAATTTACCCAACTGCAGAAGTGCTAAAAAACGTTACTTGGGAACTCAACCCAGGAGAACGAATCGGGTTGGTGGGAGTAAATGGGGCGGGTAAATCTACCCAACTTAAGATTATCATGGGACAAGTGGAACCGACTTCTGGAGAAGTAGTGCGGACAGAAAACCTGAAAATTGGCTATCTAACCCAAGAATTCGAGGTGGAACCAAGTCGTACTGTTCATGAAGAATTCTGGACTGCATTTGAACAAGCCAATCGAGTCTACCAAGAATTAATCAGAGTTCAACACCAGATGGAGGTTGCAGATACTGATAAATTAGATGAACTAATCCATAAACTAGATAAATTACAAAGAGAATTTGAAGCCCTTGATGGTTATTTTCTCGATGCTGCTATTGCCAAAATATTACCGGAAATGGGCTTTAAGCTTGAAGATGGTGAGCGTTTAGTAAGTTCCTTTAGCTGTGGTTGGCAAATGCGGATGAGTTTAGGTAAAATACTCTTACAAGACCCTGATATTTTACTACTTGATGAACCAACAAACCATCTAGATTTAGAAACTATTGAATGGGTTGAAAAATATCTCAAAGGACTCAATCTTCCGATGGTAATTGTTTCCCATGAACGGGAATTTTTAGATTGTTTATGTACAAAAATTGTTGAAACAGAGCGTGGCGTTTCTAGCACTTATATTGGAAATTATTCTGATTATCTTCAACAAAAAGTTCTTAGTCGAGAGATTCAGGAGAATACGTATCAACGGCAACAGAAAGAAAGACAGAAACAACAAGGGTTTGTTGACCGTTTTCGAGCTAGTGCAACTCGTAGTACCCAAGCAAAAAGTCGTGAAAAACAACTTGAAAAAATGGAAGTTGTAGACGCTCCCATTGCTAATGTCAAAACCCTACGGTTTGAGTTTCCTCCAGCTCCTTCTAGTGGTCGTGAGGTCATTATCATTAAGGATTTAGTCCATGGTTATGAAAATAATATTCTTTTCTTAGGGGCAAGTTTATTCGTAGAACGAGGTGATCGTATCGCCGTGCTCGGTCCTAATGGAGCTGGAAAATCAACTCTACTCCGCTTAATTACAAATCTAGAAAAAGCTGATGAGGGGGAAGTAAACCTAGGAAAATATAACGTTATTATAGGATATTTTGAGCAGAACCAAGCCGAAGTATTAGACTTAACTAAAACTGTCATAAACACGGTTCATGACGAGGTCCCCGACTGGACTAATACGAAGATTCGTTCTTTGTTAGGTCAATTTCTTTTTAGTGGAGAGACAGTGTTTAAGAAGGTTGAAGGGTTAAGTGGAGGAGAAAAAGCTCGACTTGCTTTACTTAAAATGTTGCTAAAACCTGCTAATTTATTAATTCTTGATGAGCCCACTAATCACCTAGATATTCCAGCCAAAGAAATGCTTGAGGAAGCATTATCTAAATATGATGGAACAGTTTTATGTATATCTCATGATCGCTATTTTATTTCTCGAGTCGCTAACAAAATTGTTGAAATTAGAGAAGGAGAATTAATAGTTTATCCAGGGGATTATCATTTTTATCTAGAGAAAAAAGAAGAAGAAAGACAAAAAGCAAAGATAGAGAAAATAGAAGACGAAAAAGCAGCTAAAGCAGCAGCAAAACGAGCTAAACAAAAAGACAAAGTTAAAGCCAAGAAAACCAAGATCTAATCTACAGTTCTGTTGAAGATTTCCGATTGAGGTTTTCTTTAACCTAACTTCGCGGAACAATAACATTTAATAAGACAGCTTCAGTCAATATAACTTCAAGCAATAAACGTAAGTTCAATAGGTAGTCATGAGAAAATAGGGAAGTAGTAGCTCTATGCTACAAAAGACAGTATTTATTTAGGTGTGGTGCTATGGATCTAAAACTTCGTCTAGATTAAGCTAACTCCAGGCAAAACAGATAACTGTACACTTATTACTGAGTTAATGTAAGGTTTGAGCAGCAATTACTTAGAAACCAGGAAAGTCTTGCTCAAAACTTCAAACACTAGCTTACTTAATAGTAATACCATCAAGTTCTCTTGATAGAGAATGTTAGATTGAACTCGAAAAAAACTTAATGAACAATTTCCGCTAAATAATTAACACGAATTAGTTTATAAAGTATAAAAAGACTAGTCACTATGCATCAGAAGCAGAGAGAAGCAATTTATGTAACAACCCGAGAGGTACAACATTATTAAACATTTAAATTTCGCGTAATTTACGATTGTTTTGCACACAAATTTCTAACCGTTTATAGCAATAAGGATTTTTTAGATATAAAATAACAGGAAAAATTTATCGAGAGGTTTAGTTAGTCTGTTTTATAACTGTACTCCCGTGTATCTAAATCTAGAGTGGAAATACAGGTAGGAAAAAGCAGCTAATTTCTTAATAGAGGAACAGGGGTAAGGATTTTTCGGTAATCAATAGTTATTCTGAAATACCAGAAACGGCTCATTGATTTTTTAATCACTTTCATTGGGATAATATTCAGGAGTTTCTTTTCTTTACATTAGCCTTTAACACAGATAGTTATTCTTATGTTCATATTTTAATATTCTCTAACAGATCTGGGTAAATGAACTGGAATAAGTATAAAATAGAAAAGTAGTTAAATAAAGGACAATCACTAGATAGCAACTTGCATAAAAAATTAGTCAACAAAACTAAAAAAGCAACACCTATCAAGGTTAATTCACAACTCAAAAGTTATTTCCATAAAAATAACAAAAGCATAACTATTATCTTCAGATACAAGAGAACATAAAATCAAGGAAATCGCAGATTGAGTGGTTTTATAAAAAAAATAATTATAGAAAAAATATTAAATATATTATTTAAAACGAAGAAAAATTTAAGAGTTAACCATTAGCAAATTAATTAAAATATGATTTATAAAAACATATGAAACAATCTCTAAAAATAAAGAGTAAAAACCCGATATTATAACTTGTCAAAACGAGAAAACCCCATCAAAAATTCTGCGATTGATGTTGCTGTTCCGAGTTCATAGGAAGGTAAGACAAAGTATAAAAATATCTTTAAACATAGATTTTTACAGAAATAAAACAAAGACGTAGCTTTAAAACTATAATTGTTTTCGTTAAAAGTTCATCTTGCTCTAGTCCTATTCAGGTAACACTGAAAAAATAAAGAAACAAATGGTAGGAAATGTTACGCAATGGCAGTCGAACTAGGGACACAGCTCGTGTGATAATAAGTAAGTACGAAAACAGTAATTAACAAATTTTAAAAAAATACTATTTACTATAAAAGTCAATTAACCTTTATTAAAAAATATTAATTCTGAATAATAATAAGTGCAAATTGAGTTGAGGTTATAATCTTAACAGGAGTTAAAATTATAACTAGAGAATTTGAACCTATATAAAATACAAATTTATGTGAAGAATAAAAGTGATCAAAAAGAGATAATATATTCCCTGATAAGGGAATATATTATCAGCAGAAGAAAGAATTAAGTCCTATTCTAAGGATAGATTAATAACTTATAGAAAAAAATATCTATAAATAGACACAAAAACGATAAGGAGAAAACTTAATAAATCGATGAGAAACATATATTGATTATCAATATATGTTTCTCATCCAAAGTGAAGTACCTCTTGAAGTTAATCACAATTTTATTGATGACAGCCTTGTAGCGAAGACCACCTAACACTCCTAATCATGCTTTCATGTTTGATAAAATATTATTAGATGCTAACAGGTTTATAGTAGTTTTTTATGCAAACACGTTTAATTATTATCTGTGGTGCAACAGCTACAGGCAAGTCAGGGTTAGCTTGTCAATTAGCTCAACGCTTCAATTCCTTTATTATTAGTGCTGACTCGCGTCAAGTTTATCAAGAATTTGATATTGGAACAGCTAAACCAACTTTGGACCAACAAGCCTTAGTTCCCCATTATCTAATTGATGTCTGTGAACCAACACAAACATTCACTCTAGCTCAATATCAAGAACAAGCACAATCGTTAATTAAGTTAGCTTCTCCTCTATCTTCCCTTTTCTTAGTAGGAGGGACAGGTTTGTACATCAAATCGATTGTACGAGGGTTGAAGATTCCTAGAGTGGCGCTTCAACCTCAATTACGATCACAATTTAATATTTTGGGTCAATCACAATGTTATACAATATTAAAGCAAGTTGATCCTATTGCTGCCAGTAAAATTCACCCAAATGATAAAGTAAGAACCATCCGTGCTTTGGAAGTATTTTACGTCACAGGGTACCCTATTTCTGAACAACAGGGGGAGAATCCACCTTCTTATCCTATCGTACAAATTGGGTTATATTGTGAGTCAAAATATTTGCAAAAACGAATTAAAAAACGAACTGAAGACATGGTTAGTATGGGGTTAGTTGAAGAAGTTGAAAAAATTACTCAAAAATACGGTTGGAATTTACCTTTATTAAATACCCTAGGATACTCAGAGATAAAACAATATCTTCAGGGATATCTGTCCTTAGACGAAGCTAAAACAGCAATTGTTTTACACACCTGTCAATTTGCAAAACGTCAAAAAACTTGGTTTCGCGTTTATGGAGAAATTGAATGGTTTGATATAAATTCCCCCAGTTTTGTAGAAGAAGTTTGGTCTAGGTTAATCTCTCACTAAATGAGAAAGATAAATAACATATATATCATATTTTAGTCAGTTTCTAGAGATGATAGTGCGATGTTTAAAAATTAAATTATTATTTTTTTATAAATGCGAAAGAATATTTGATCTAAATCTAAATAATGAAATAACATTAATAGGGAGATAAACTTCAGGAATAGTTGTTTGATAAATTGATCAAGTAGTCAAAATTGTTCTAAATAATTAGTTTTATTTAATACCCAATAAGGCAATGGCAATAAAGAAAATAATACTGTGATAAATTCAATTTATTCGAACTCTCAAAGAAAGAAAACTATGACTGCATAGTCAAGTATGTCTATTTTTTGCTTAAGATATTCTTCCTGCCACAGTCTATCCTTTACCTTATACTTCTCCATATGTCAAGATGACAGAAAATTTTAATATAGAGAAAAAAATCCACAGTATCCAGAAAAAATTATCACATTAAACTCGAAAAGAACGCCTTCAATTAGCGGTTTAAATGGCGGATAATCTATAGAGTTTTTTGTAATCAAATACAAGTAAATTATCTTTTAATTCTGTATATGCTTATGAAAACTAGATAGTTATAGTTGGAGTAGAGTTAGTTATAACAAAGAAGTTTTCACTATTTTAGTGATAATGATGATTTGAGTTGAAGTCTTGGTCTTCATAAATTACCTATTTTTTTTTAACCTCTATATAAGACTTTATATGAGTTTTTTAGATAAAAAAGTAAAATTTGAGCTGTTCTTCATATAAATAAATTTTAGCTTATTGTCTCCGACACCAACTTTACCATAAACTAATATAATATTCTTCCGAAAAAAAATTAGAGCAATGATTTATCCTTTTTGTGTAAACTTATGTAAAGCAATTATTAACCGAATCTGGAATATGTCAAAACCTTTATACTAATTGGTGCAAGAAAGATAGACTGTTCAGTAGAATCTGACTAGCTGTTTAAACCAAACCTATCTTCAAAGAGAGTAAACACTCACTATGAAGACATAAAATGTTTAACAAAGCATTAGAATGCTATGACAGATTCGGTTCTTAAATCCAAAATAAAAGTTCCTGGCGACTGCTCTCAAGTCCAGAAACGGATGCGTTTTCTTATTTGGAAGATCGCCATTGCTACTCTACTTTTGATGGCAGTGGGCAGTGCTACACGAGTAATGAATGCAGGTCTTGCCTGTCCTGACTGGCCGTTATGCTATGGTCAATTGGTTCCCAGTCAACAGATGAATCTACAAGTGTTCCTAGAATGGTTCCATCGTCTCGATGCCTCTCTCATTGGCTTAAGTACTCTTGTTCTTGTCGGACTCTCATGGTGGTTTCGCAAAGAACTCCCCAGATGGCTGCCTTGGGCATCGGTAAGTGCATTGGGGTTAATCGTCTTCCAAGGAGTTTTAGGAGGACTTACAGTGACCCAATTGCTACGGTTTGATATTGTCACAGCCCATCTTGGAACCGCCCTACTCTTCTTAGGAACCCTTATTGTTATTGCTGTGTGTCTTACACCCTATCAAGGAACCACCAACGCCAAAAAACTAAGTTGGGGAGCAACCATAGCCCTTACTTTAGTCTACCTACAATGTTTATTAGGAGCATTAGTGGGGTCTCGATGGGCGGTACATCAATGTTTTGGAGGTTCGCAACTATGTGCCGTGATGAATAGCCATATTATTGGTGTTTTTCCAGCTACTATTGCCACTCTCAGCGTTGTGTTTATCTCTTGGCGTACCTCTGCCCTTCATCCCTGGTTACGAAAACTTGCTTGGGTTACTGGAGGCATTGTTGCCCTACAAATCTTATTAGGGGTTGCCACTTTCCGATTACATCTACAAGTAGAACCTTTAACTGTGGCTCACCATACCTGTGGTGCTGCTCTCTTTGGTACGTTAGTCGCCTTGACAACGTTAGCCATTCGCGATGTCAGAAGTTCCTCACTTCCCTGCGGTGCGACTGCACAGAAGTTATAAGTTAGAAGTTAGAAGTTCAGAATTAAAACCTTTGACCGATTTAGGTTTCAAAAGAAATTCTGTTTTCATCAATGCTTCAAGAACAATAACTGACAAAAACTCAAGTAAATCAACAGAATTTGGTGTGTATTAATGATTGGGACCGATGTTGCCCCCCGGAATGAAAACTGGCTACAAGTTGTAAAAAGCTATTATCAGCTGACCAAACCCCGTATTATTCCCCTATTATTGATCACCACTACCGCCGCCATGTGGATTGCTGGTGGGGGCCGGGTGAATCTATTTACCTTATTTATCACCTTATTAGGGGGAACTCTTGCTGCGGCTTCAGCCCAGGTAATGAACTGCATTTATGACCGTGATATTGATTATGAAATGTTACGGACTCGGGCCCGCCCTATCCCTTCCGGACGAGTACAGTCACGCCATGCCTTCATTTTTGCTGTCATCCTTGCGATCTTTTCTTTTTGCCTTTTTGCCTTGTTTATCAACGTTTTTAGTGGCTTATTGGCTATGTCTGGCATTATTTTTTATATGCTAGTATATACCCACTTTCTTAAGCGCAATAGTACCCAAAATATTGTCATTGGTGGGGCAGCTGGTTCTATCCCTCCTCTGGTGGGTTGGGCGGCAGTGACAGGGGATTTAAGTTGGACCTCTTGGGTTTTATTTACCATCATTTTCCTGTGGACTCCTCCTCATTTCTGGGCGTTAGCGTTGATGCTCAAGGAAGATTATGCTCAGGTTAATGTTCCTATGATGCCGGTGGTCGAAGGAGAAGAGTCTACAGTCCGTAAAATTTGGTGGTATACTCTGCTGGTTATTCCTTGCACTTTACTTTTGGTTTATCCCCTAGGAGTATCTGGAATAATTTATGGTACGGTTGCAGTGGTTTTAGGAGTTAAATTTATCGAGAGAGCTTGGCGGTTAAAACAAGATCCCTTTAATCAAGAATTAGCGCGATCACTGTTTAAATTTTCCATCTTTTATTTAATGATTCTTTGCACAGGAATGGTTCTTGATAGTCTAACTGTGACTCATCAATTGGTTGCAACTGTCGGAGATAATTTAAAGATGTTGATTAATTTAATTTCCTTCGGATAATTTAGAATTCTTCTGTCAGAATACCCTAGTCCTTCTCAGAGTAGGGTATTCTGACCAGTTACTTATTTTTGTTGTAAGACCAGTTTCTATGCTAGAAGCAGTGTGTTCTGATTGTTGAAGGTCATTATTCTCATATGATCGTCAGTTCCTTCGTGTTGAAACTTAAATATTGAGAATAATGACAGTGCCCATGCATCTTATTGAATTTACGTTAATAAGTAATCTTCATGTTCTCTCAATTTCGAGATTATTACTATAGATACCATAAATGGTTAGATACCAGGAATGGTTTACGAGATACTTTAAATGCCCCATTTTAGCACTCTCCTAAACTTAGATATAATTTTTAAAACTCATGACTTATAGCTATCTGAGTGTAAAATTGTCTCTATTTCTTTAAATTCAGCTAGACTTTTTTGCGCAGCTTCTTCATCTAAAATACTGAGAGCAAATCCTACATGAACAATCACATAATTACCCACTTCAACATTAGGAACATAAGCTAAGCTAACTTCTTTAATTACTCCACCAAAACTTACTCTTCCTTTTTTCATCAAAGGTTGATCACCAATGATACTAACAACTTTCCCTGGAACAGCTAAACACATTTTCTATTATCCTTTATAATAAAGAACTGCTCATTAACAACCTTTAGGGTAAAACTATTCGGACTCTAAGCTATCAAAATCTTAAAAATTATTTATAAAGTAAATATTTATTTTTAAGAGAAAAAACTGTTTGCGACTACAGTATGCTAACTGTTTTTTAACCGAGTTATCAATTTTTCTCTTAAATAAGGGAAAACCATCAATAAAAAATATAGATAAAGATAAAATTAGGCTTCGTTTTTAACTTAGATAAATAAAAGTTTCATTACTACAAAGGCAAGGATACTAGGCAGGGAAACTGAAACCACGGGAAAATAAGAAGCAGCTAGCTGGACAGGAAAATGTAATTTACATGCTGTTTTTTTTACAAATCTATAAGCCTAATACTATAATCATCCGGTGACAGATTAAGATTGCAACATCAAAAATGTTACTGAGAACTTTAGCTCAATGAGAAAATTATAAAGATTTTTTAAAATTATAAAGTAAGAAAAGTTAAAAAGAGCGGTACAGTGAATATACTTGGGGAAAGTTTAACAACTTACATTGAAGTGAAGTATTGACATAAAAATGGACGTAGTTGGGCATACTGAAGATTCTCAAGTTGGTAACCTTGCCACTTCTCTTAATTCTTAAGGGGGGGGTCCTCGCGTTTATCAGAAATTTATCTGCCTATTGCTAAGGATTATCTTTTAAGCGTCGCGCGCAGGTTATAAATTAGTATGACCTATGGTTATTTCCTCTATGGACCTTTTGCTTTGCTAGGTCCCTTATGAAACACGGAGATAGATAGTAAAGCAAGGTGATTAGCTGTTGTAAATATAGTAGCTATTTTGACAATCTCTTTATCGATGTATGTTTTTTTTATTGGCAGTTGTGGAGGTGTATTTTTCGCTTATTTTCTTTACTAAACTTTTTATATTGATCTTGGACAAACAATATTAGGTTAAGTCAATTACTGCAACATAAGGTATAAAATAACAATTCCTCATTAATTATTTATAAAACAATGCTAGCCAATACCAGATTTTATCTATCGGCTTAGTATTTGCCTTATCCCTGCCATAATTTGTCCTAAAGCAATTCCACCATCATTGGGAGGTACTTTTCGGTGCCATACAGGTATTAATCGTTTTTGATTTAATCGACTGATTGCTTGTTCAGTTAAGTATTTGTTTTGAAAACATCCTCCTGTTAAAATAACTTTTTTTTCTGATATAATTTGAGAAATTTCAATTATTACTTCAACTAGAGTATTATGAAATTTAGCTGAAATTTCTTCGATAGATAAATGTTTTGAAAGATCGTCCAAAATTTCTTTTATAATTAGCTGCCAATCAACAATTAAAGGGAAATCGTTTCCTAATATTTCATAGGTATAGACTTTATCTGTTTTATAATTGATAGCTCTGTGTTCTAAGTCCATCGCTCCTTGTCCTTCAAAACTGGTCTGTTGACAAATCCCCAAAATAGAAGCCACCCCATCGAAAAGCCGTCCCACACTTGAAGTTAGCGGAGCATTCAAATTACGAGATAACATCCGTTGAATTAATTTTAATTCTTTATTAGAAAAACTTTCAAATAATTGAGATATTTCTAAGCCATCAAAAGATCCAAACACTTCATAAAGTATGCCTAAAGCAATACGCCTCGGTTCCTTGACTGCCCGATGTCCTCCAGGCAATTTAAAAGATCGAAAATGAGCGACTCGTTGGTAACCATTATCAGTAACTAATAAAAACTCTCCCCCCCAGATTGTACCATCTTCTCCATAGCCTGTACCATCCCAAGCAACTCCTAAAACAGGTCCAGTAATTCCATTTTCTGCTATACAGGAGAGAACATGAGCATAATGATGTTGTACCTTAACCACCGGAAAACCTTGGGACTGAGCAAATTGACTTGAAAAATAGTCCGGATGTGCATCACAAGCGATAATTTGAGGTTCAAAGTCATAAAGTCCTCTTAAACTGTCTATTACCTGATAAAAGGCACTTAAAGCTTGAGAATTACTTAAATTTCCAATATGTTGACTGATAAAGACTTGATTGCTCCGTAAAATTGCCACCGTGTTTTTTGACTGTCCACCAGTTGCTAGAAGGGAGATCGATGGAGGTGAATGTTCAACTTCTGCATTTTGTATTTTGTCTTCTGACTTCAGAATAATGGGAAAAGGTGTATATCCTCTTGCACGACGAAGAACTACTTCTCGTCCTGCCATAACGCGAACCACAGAATCATCTACAGATCGTAGAATAGGACGATTGTGGACTAAAAATACATCGGCAATATGTCCTAGTCTTTGTATGACTTCGCCTTCATCAATACAGATGGGCTCATCGGAGATGTTCCCACTGGTGGCAACTAAAGGGAATTTTAGACTGAAAAGTAACAAATGATGTAAAGGAGTATAGGGTAACATGACTCCCCAATAGGGATTATTCGGAGCGACAGACTCCCACAAGTTGATGCAATTCGATCTACGTTTGAGTAAAACAATAGGAGACTCAGGAGAGGTTAATAATTCTTCTTCTAGAGGACTAATCTGACAATGGTTTTTAATTAACTCAAGGGATGGATACATTAAAGCAAAAGGTTTGTGCGGGCGATCTTTGCGTTGTCTTAGTTGCCTAATGGCATCAGGGTTACTTCCATCAGTCATTAGATGAAATCCTCCTAACCCTTTAACTGCTATGATTTTTCCCTCTTTTAAAGAATTTACTGCAATTTTAAGAGCTAAGTCTTGAATAGCTATACTGTTTCCTTGTTTATCCCAAAGGGCTAATTGGGGTCCACAATAGGAACATGCATTCGGCTGAGCGTGAAATCTACGATCATGGGGGTTTTCATATTCCTGCTGACACTCAGAACACATAAAAAACTCTTTCATGGTAGTTCGAGGACGATCATAGGGTAAAGTTTCAATGATGGTATAACGCGGACCGCAATTAGTGCAGTTAGTGAAAGGATAGCCATATCGTCGATTTTGGAGGTCAAAAATATCTCGTAAACAGTCGGGACAGGTGGCTAAGTCAGCCGGGATAATGGCATTTTTTTCTCCACCAACGCTGTGATGAATATCAAAGGTGGTGTACCCGATATAATCTAAATGAGTGGTTTCTATTGATTGAATGTGTGATCTCGGTGGGTTTTCTGTTTGTACTCTTGACAAAAACTCTTTGAGTATCTTGGATTCTCCTTCTACTTCGATATACACTCCTGATGCAGAATTATTAACCCACCCTGTAAGATTCAATTCTGTGGCTAGTCGATAAATAAAAGGGCGAAATCCTACCCCTTGAACTGCCCCGAATATTCGCATTTTTAATCGTTTTTTAGTCATTTACATTCTAAAAACTAGTGAAAAAAGAACCAACTTAACGGCTCTCTTTATTAGGACTTAAATAAAGCCTACAGCAACCGAAAATTGACAAATTATTGCATACCTAAATTGTTGCTAATTCTGTCTAATTTAGACATCTTCCTTTGCAATTTGTCTCTAGGCTTTCTATATTTTCTTCAAGTTTAATCTGCCGTATCTTAATTTATAAGCAAAATCTTTGTGCGGGTTGTTTGACTTAGTCTCAAACTTCTCATCTATCTAATCTAATTTACTGTCTTCAGATTTTAAATGGTTCCTTTGCCAGGAATATGTTTTTATCTATGTATTGGACTTTTAGTCACTTCCAATATATTCTAATTATTTATTAAAATATATTGACCCCTGGTTATTTTATAGGTAACTAAAAATATTAAAGCTTAGAAGATAAATGGGGATAAAGATTATATTTTTTCTATTTAAAATCCCCAGTAGCTTATTAATAATGTCTCAACTTATCGTCCCCCAACAGTAATTTTGTCAACTTTTAAATGGGGTTGTCCCACTGTAACGTAAATACTTCCACTGACAGAACCACAGAAACCAGGTGCCAACCCTAAGTCTTGAGAACACATAGAAATCTCCGTCATAATATCTTTGGCGCTTCCAATTAAAGTTGCACCTTTGAGGGGTTTGGTCACTTTTCCCTTTTCAATCAGATAAGCTTCAGAAACGGAAAAGTTAAACTCACTAGTAGGTCCAACACTTCCCCCTCCCATTTGCTTACAATAAATTCCTTTGTCGACTGACGCAAACAAATTATCAATAGAATAATCACCGGGAGCAATATAAGTATTTCGCATTCGTGAGGCTGCAGCATAGGTATGATTTTGACGGCGACCACTTCCTGTACGAGGATGTCCGGTACGGACTGAGCCGGCACGATCAGCTATAAAGTTCTTTAAAATACCGTTTTCAATCAATAAAGTACGTTGTGTGGGCATTCCTTCATCGTCTATATCCAAGGTTCCAAATTCCTGATTGGATAACCCCTCATCCCAAGCAGTTAAGCTTTCATGGGCAATCTTTTCACCTTTTTTCTCCATAAAAGGAGTGGTTTTATGTTCAATTTGGGTAGTTTCTAATAAATGTCCGCAGGCTTCGTGGAAAATGACTCCACCAAACTGATTAGCCATGATAATGGGATAACTCCCTGATTCTACATAATCTGCATAGAGCATTTTACCCGCAGATTCAGCTACTTCTTCAGCAGCAGTTTCGTAGTCCCATTCCCGTAGGAAACCAGGATCACTGGTATTGCCAAACCGTTTACCTATAGAGGCGCGATGTTCCCCATCGGAACATAATAGTGAATGACCCACAGATTGCGTCAAACGAATATCTCTAGCAAAAACCCCGTCACTAGTGGCAATCAAGATTTCCTGCCAGTCGCGAAAATACATAACCCGACGAGATTGAACATGACTGGCTTTTTGTCCTAGTTTGGCGTTAGCTGACACAAGAATATCTCCCATTTCTGCAATGGAACTACAGTTACCTAACCAAAGTTCCTTATCTTTTACTTTTGCATAGTCTCGCATCATTTCTAGGTTAATTTCAGGAATGTAAGCGTTAGGGGAAGGACAGGTTAACTCTAAAATAGATAATGCTTTTTCTAGAGTCACTTTTAGCCCGGTAAAAGAGGTATCATTAGTGCTGACATAACAATCTTTTTTACCTCGAAATACACGAATACCAGCCCCTGTGGAGAGACGAGGGGATAGACTAGTGATGATATCTTGTTCGGCTAAACAACTGATATAGTTTACCCGTTCAAGAAAAAATTCGACAAAATCCGCCCCTGCTGCCCGTCCCAATCCTAGTAAAGTAGATAAGGGGTCCTGCCAACTTTGATCAAAGTGATCGCTGCTAGAATGATAAGTCAGGTCGGGGAGTTCTTTAGACGTTAATAATGTGGGTGTCATATAATTGTGTTCCTTAACTAGCTTTCGCTGATATTGCTCATTTAGTAGGGGCGTATTGGTTAGTTTAACTCATCTTTCAACGAGCTTATATTGTATTTATCAAGGATTTAATGAAGATTTGATAAATCAATTTTTTCCTGACAACTGCAAAGTTTATTTTAAGATTTTCTCACCAATGCGAAGATCTGCTTGCAACAATCCTGAAATCAATAGTTCGATTTTAGAGATAACTCCCTTACACTTCTCCCACAGCTACTTCCCACTGTTTCTAATTACTTTTCAATCAAGTGGTCTAGCAAAGTAACATGCTTTTTTGTCATAACAAAAAAGCAAAATATATTTTAATTCTATTACTAAAGCAATTGCTTCAGTTTCTTCAGTATTTATTTAAATTTTAAAATTTAACACAACAACGACATGTTTTAAGGTCAACCCATTCAAACAATTTACAGGTAATTTTGATTATAGTAATTGCGGTGGTTTAAAATTACTTTTGTAAATTTATTTTTTTTAGATATTTTTTAATAAATAGATAGTTTGATTAACTAAGAATAAATATTTATTATTATAAATATATACTTATTTTTTATTCTTTTAGACCCCTAAAATAATACTTAAATTTAGCTTTTTTTATCGAAAATTACCTATTTTTATCTTGACTTTTTATGGTACTCTTAGAACAGATATCATTTCGATTAATTCAATACAGATTATTTTTTTAAAAAAAAATTAAGCGGTAATTCACCTAATTTACAGATAGTAATAGTGATAATTTTGTCTGTGTTTATTTATACTAAAAATTATTTATTATTCTTCAAATATTTTATAATTAATTTATATTATGTTAATAGCAAATATTAGAACATTTATCATTAACATTATAATATTTATGCTTTTAAAAAATAAGTATCAAGTAAACCATTTATTTATAGAGACTAAAATTATATTTTTGATATAAAAATAAATTATATAATTATGAATATAAGTTATATAATTTATATATTGTAATTCTATTTTTTAGGTTTGTTTTTTTCGGTATTTTCCAAAATTAATATAGATTTTAAACGTGAAAAAATTTTTTCACGTTTAAAATCTATCCAAATTATCACTACTAATGATACGTTTATTTTTTGATAAAACTACCTAAGAGAATATTTAAACTGCTTTTTGAATTTAAAGTAATAGAATTTTTTATTTATCAAAATTATAAATTAATGGTAATATATATACTACTCAATTTATAATTTGATAGGTTTTTATATTTTATAATCCCATTCTCGTTAAAATATTATAAATAGCTATTGAAAGCAGTTGGTATTGAAATGAGTAATTTTTCTATTAATCGTAGTTTTTAATTAATTTTCCAAAAACTAATTGGTCTTAGTATTTTTTTATTCATCAAGAATGTAGTTAGATTGTTAGTCAATTGAATTTAAAAACAATATATGTTAATACTATATTGATAGTATTAACATATCAATAATAATTGTATTGAATTAAAATATTTACATTGTCCGATTGTGATAATAAAATTATCTACTGACAACCTAAATTTATTATATAAAACTGAATGATTATATTTATTGATAGTGTAATTGTAATATGTATTTACTTAAAAATAAGTAGACTATATCTAGCTTGCTTATTTTCTATTTCTTATTAATAGAAGTCATTAATTCATATTTTTTTTTAAAAAAAAGTACTTTATTTGAGTATCTTAGCTTGATTATATTTATTTTTAAACATTTTTATTATATCCCTAAAAAGAGAGTAATTTTTATTTGTATAGGTTAATTTCTTTGATCTAAACTACTTGTATACAATTAGTAATTATTAAAAGTAATTACCGTCTCTATTCCTTTGTCTTTGCTATATTTTAAACTACATTTATTTTTTTGTATATTTTTTTAGTAAACTTTCTTTTTTATACTGCATATCAATAAAACATAATTAAAATTTTTATTCCTTTCTTAGGCTACTATAGTATTTAGCCAATTTTTTTAGTTTATAAAATTATTGATATAATATTTAGAATGTTATATCAATAATTTTATAAAATTCATATAATAAAATATACCTTATTCAAGAGTCAAACTATATTTTTTATAGATAGAAAAAATATCAATTACTATTATCAATTATTGGTTCATATTTCTATCCTCTTTTTAGGGAAAAATAAATTTATCTTTTGCTCTTTTTTAGGTTCTTACAGTAATTATTAGTTAATATCTGTACAATTTTTTTACTTTTCAAAAAAGACCATAATCATTCTGGGTTTTAAATAGTTTCTATATAAACCATTTTTTTTATTTATTATCTTTTATAATACTTCCATTCAGTCTGCAATTTCTTTAATGTTTGATTTTGTTGTATTTAAAGACAACATTTTTACTTTTGTTCTCGTTCTCGAAAAAATTTTGAGGCTGCAAGTTAATTTGAATAGTTCTTGCTCTTCTAACTCTGTTAATTTAATTTTTAGGCAGACTGGCATCTAATGATTGCCCGTTATAAAAATACTTCTCTGGTTTATATTTATTTAAGGTTTTTGACTTGCCAATAATTTTTTATTAGTAACAATTATGAATATTTATTTATACAAATATCTACAACTTGGTAGCAAACTAAGCAGAATTGATCACTATTTAGGGAGTATAATAGAAAGAGTAGACTCTAAAACAGTTTCCAATCTTGTCCTTATTCCTCATGAATTTTGAAATTTTTCTTCTTTTCCTCTTATGCAACATATTATTAAACCCTTTAAACCAGATAAACTCTATGAGGTAATTGTTAGCGCTTGCTTTTCCATTAAAGCAACCTCAAAGGAGGAAGCTAAACAAAAATTAGAAGCGTTACTCAGTGAAATTGATGCAGATCACTGGCAATTCGAACGTATTAATGAAGCTGAACATTGAAGTTAATAATCGATAGTTAATAATGAATAGTTTGGTTACAATCAATGATTTTTAAAATAGATGTAAGGATGTACGATTTAATTTTTGGTTGCTGAATTGGAATTATTGGAAGCTAAAACTAATTAATTTATTGTCGTCAAATCTCGCATTATTTCTAATGGTTAGCGGTATTTTAGGTAGATTGCTATCAGCAATTACATGATAAATGGATAGGTTAGGTGTTAAAAGATGAAGAATATGATTCCTGTTACACATTTAATTATCCTTTTACTCAGTCTAATAAAATGAGTAAATTAGAAGCATTACCCCCAAAATTTATTATTACTCTAAAATAAAAGCGATCAGGATATCTTTAAAATTCAATGATTAATTTAACTTTTATTAGTATCTTTCATTAATAAATTTATCCTTTTAAGTTTTTGATTAATTTCTAAAACTTTGACAGTTTATATTATTTGTCATAACTTATTTAAGATCATTAATAAAATAATTAGCTACTATAAGAAACATAAATTAGTCCATCTTGGCGAGTATAACATCAACAAAAATACTAAAGTAACCTACATTAAGTATAATTATTTCAATTGTCTATTCTTAAGAAATTTACGTAATAATAATAAAGTTTTATAAAGTAAGTGATCTAATTCTTTCAGTAATAAAAAGATATTTAAATGTTAGTTTTTTATATTACTAATATAATTGGTAATTATAGATAAAAAATATTAAAATTAATAAAAATTATTTTGATAAATGGCTGATTTATAGAATAGATATCCTATGATTTTAAAGATTACTTACCCCTCTCACTATTTTAAATTATACTGATTCTCAAAAAAGATTATGAACGGCAAAAATATTTTTAATAATTAAATTGATAGTTATTTTTTTATTTAGTAAATAAATACTATTATATACGATTGTCAAGTTAATACTAGAGACAAAACTTAGAAGTTTTATTTAAATTCATTTAAGGTAAAACACAGAAATATAATAAATACAATTATTTATAATTAGTTTTAAGATATTTCATTTATTTAAAGCTGAAAAACGGCTAAATTTTTGCAATATTAAATAATTAATTATAATCAAAATAAATTTTAAAAATAGTAAAACTCACCTCTTAATAAAAAATTTAAATTGCTCTATCTTTTACATAAATTGCTAATAAGATAAATAACCTAAAATAAATAATTTATTTATAAAACTTAATATTTAAAGATAAAATACGGTTTTATCTTTAAATATGCTGATATAATATATTTTTATCCCTCGTTAAGGATCACAATATATTTCTTTAATTAAATAAACTAAGAGTTCAGTTTAAAGATAAAAAATAAAATGCTTTTGACTAAACAATTAAAGTTGATACTGATATATTATTGACAGGCTTATTTTTTTTAAAAAAATAACTTTATAGTTGATGAATTAATAATTTTAATAGATCAAATTAACCTTTTATTTTTATAATTTAGTAGTAATTAATTTTGTATATTATCTTAATTTATAAATTAAAGATAAGTTTTTTAGTTGAGTTTTATAGAAATAAGATTTTATTTTTTAGATTTCTAACAAGTTTATTTTATAAAACTATCGCTTTTAATATAGTAAATTATTATTTTTAAAACTTAGTAAAATCATTAGTTTATACCGAACTGATGATGTGTAATTAGCTAATTAAATTTAAAAATTAAAATTTTATAGATGTTTTAAACCTAGAACATCTTCTTTTAATTAATCTCAATTTAATTATCAATACCTTGATATTTGAAAATAATTGACTAGTTATATTAGTCTTAATATTTAATTAAAATCAGCTAAAACCCTACTGTTTAAATCTGACATAATTGTTTTTATTAATTAGTATTTAAGAGCTACATCTATCTCTTGTATAAGGTTTTTATCATCATGTAATTGAGTATTAACTTGTTTTGTTATAATAAATATATTTACTGCTACTTTAGCTTCTAGTATTAATTGATTAATAAAATCATCATCAGGGTTTTAAAAAAATAAACTAACTTTTTTAAAGTTAATTAAATTATTACCTTATTTTGGGGCTACTTTTTATGAACCTATTAATTTGTTTAAAAATTTTATAAGTAGAAAGATTCCTTTTTAAGACTAAAAAAATAAGAAAATTAATTAACTAAAAATTAAACATAAAAGTCTAAATATTATTTAACTAGGCTGTATTTAATTAAGCTCAAAATTAACATCCAATTTATGCTTACTAATATTTCTATTAGTTTCTAGTTTTATTTTAGACTTTTTCACTAAAGTAAAGTATGTTTTTTGTATTAGTTTAAAGTTTATCTATCTTTTTAAAAGTATTGTTCATTGATATCTAATTGTACATAATGTATATATTACTTTAATATAAAAAGGATAATGAAGATCAAAAATAACCTAGGAAAACCTCCTAGGATAATATGAAATTGTCCAATTTCTAAGAATTTATTTTTGACAACCCTTAAACAATAAATAGACTTTTTAAAACACGTCCCATATTAGCAAGCTTTATTGCATCTACAGCTGCAGTTGGTTCATAACCACAATGTACCATACAATCAACACATTGAGGATTACCACTTTTGTTACCATAAGTATTCCAATTAGTTTCTTCTAACAGTTCTTGAAAAGTTTTATAATGACCTTCATTCAACAGATAACATGGTTTTTGCCAACCAAGAACACTATAACTGGGACTTCCCCAGGGAGTGCATTCATAATCTTTCTCTCCTAATAGAAAATCTAAAAATAGAGGATTATGATTAAAATTCCATTTCTTTTTACCTGACTTCCAAGGACTCAAAATTTCTCGGAATAATGCCTTAGTTTGTTCTCGTTTTAAGAAATGATCTTGATCGGGAGCCCATTCATAACTATAACCTGGAGAAATCATTATACCATCGGTTTTTAAATGGTCAAGAAAATCAAAAAACTCCTGCATTTCTTGGGGATCTGATCCTTTAAAAACCGTTGTATTTGTAGTTACTCTAAATCCTTTCGTCTTCGCTGCTTTAATTCCGATGATCGCTTTATCAAAAACTCCTTGGCGATCAACACATTCATCATGTTTTTTTTGTAACCCATCAAGATGAACACTAAAAGTTAGATATAGAGACGGTTCAAACTTGTAGAGACTTTTCTCTAATAAGAGAGCATTAGTACATAAATAAACAAACTTTTTACGTTGTATCAATCCTTTGACAATTTCATCAATTTGTGGATGTAATAAAGGTTCTCCTCCTGGGATAGATACTACCGGTGCGCCACATTCTTCTACCGCAGCAAAGCATTCTTCTGGGGTCAGGTTGCGCTTAAGAATGTCTGGCGGATGTTGAATCTTCCCACATCCTGAACAGGCTAAATTACAACGAAATAGAGGTTCTAACATCAATACCAAGGGAAAACGTTGACGACCAAATAAACGTTGACTGATTATATAAGTCCCCACCTTAAGTGCTTGTCGTAATTGAACAGCCATATATTTTTTTAGACCTCTGAATTTCTCAACATTATAAACACAGTGGTTACTAATTGACAAATTGCGCAGAATATAAACTCTCTAAAATAGACAAAATAATTGCTATATATTGAATGAACTTAAAACTGCCTAATAAAATTGAATAATTTTCTAGTATTTAAATAAAATTATTCAATTTTATTTAAATACTAGAAAATTAAGTGTCAATTAATTCCAATAAAATTGGATAATTTTTGCCAAATAAGTAAATACAAGTAACAATTAAGGAAAACAATTAAAATCACTTTTTCTTAATAAAAAAAACTAGGATTATGCTTAAGTTATTGTTTATTCGATTACATTCAATTTGATTAATATTTGATTCGATTCTTTTAGTAAATTCTTACTTTAAATTTAAAATATTTAAAATAATTTAATAGGATTCATGTTAAACAACATTAATATTTTTCGACATGAAATTGTTACTATATTTTTGGATAAACTACTTGTATGTACTAAGTAATTATTAATAGTCATTGCTATACATATTTTATTTTTTTATAATACGTCAAATAACTTTATATTTGAGAATATTTTAAGAAAAATAACTACCTTTATTAATTTTCTTTTTTTAAAATCAGAACTAATTATAGTCTTAATTTTTATTTTTTTATATTACTAGCTCTTCTTTTAAAGTAATTTATAACTTTTGGAGGTTAGTTTGTTTTTTTTATGGAATTAAATAATTGTTAGATATCATAAGTTATTTAACATTTTAGGAGGCCTATTTGAGATATTTCATATCTCCTCTTTTCTTGATTTTTTTTTACTTCCTGAAAAATATGATAACTTTCCTATTTTTTTATAAATTAATTCATAAATTATCTTTCCAGTTATTCTTTATAAAAGCTTTGCCTGATTTACAATTTTTAGTTATATTTTCCATCCTCGTGTATTTCAACAGGATATTTTTGCTTTTATTCTCTTCTTAGAATAAATTTGTACGTAAGTCAATATTGACGATTCCTACTCTTCCAAGTTTATTGGACTAATTCTTTAGCTAGACTATCATCTAATGTTCGCTATTTCTTAATTACTTTTTTATTCTATTTGACTAGTTGAAATAAACTAACATAATCAAATTATTTGTTTCACTAAAAAAGTCAATAATCTTACTTAAGTTTCATATTACCATAGCTGTACTATAAATATTCAAGATTTTACTTATAAAATCAATATCTTACATAACTTTATTGTATAAATAAGTTTATGATTGGCTCTTAGCCAAAAACAGTTCACACTCTCACGAAACAAGTCGTCAAACATCTCGGATCAATTATTACCGCCTGAGTATTGGGTGGGGGTTAACGAAAATACTAAGTATGAAAGAATGAATAAAACTCAATATTTGACCCTCTGGTAATGATTTCGAGAGCTATCTACTATTTTTATACACTTTTCATTTGATTCAGTTGTCTGTTCTTGAATTGATTTCTAGTGATTATCTTAATGTTCCTGAGTTTCGAAAACTGCAGTATGCTTAAACTTGTTCATACTAAATATGACTCCTGTATAAAAAAATAGAGAACTTTTTATGATTTATAGTTTGATATATGAGATGATGAGCAAGGAAAACTAATCTTTAAGAATTACGATAGATCCCTAATTCTAGGGTCTTGATACCTACATGCAACCGCGACCCCTATTTCGTCGAACTAAAATTGTTGCCACTGTCGGCCCAGCTACTCAAAACAAAGAGGTGCTACGACAGCTTATCTTAGCTGGTGCTACGACTTTTCGGCTTAATTTTTCCCACGGTGATCACGATTACCATCAACATACGATTCGCCTCATTCGTCAAACAGCCTTTGAACTTAATGAACCTGTGGGTATCCTACAGGATTTACAAGGTCCTAAAATTCGTCTTGGTAAATTTGACTGTGGATCTATCAATCTAAAAAATGGTGATCCCTTTATTCTCACTAGTCGTAAAGTTGAATGCACTTCAGAAGCTAGCTACGTTAGCTATGAACATTTAACCGATGAAGTCCCTGATGGGGCGAAGATTCTCCTCGATGATGGCAAAGTAGAAATGCGAGTGGAGAAAATTGATCGCGCCAGTCAAAAATTACACTGTCGAGTAGTAGTTGGGGGTGTTCTCTCTAGTAATAAAGGAGTTAACTTTCCAGGGGTTTACCTATCGGTTAAAGCGTTAACTGCTAAAGATAAAACCGATTTGATGTTTGGACTCGACCAAGGAGTCGATTGGGTTGCTCTCAGTTTTGTCCGGAATCCTCAAGATATCTTAGAAATTAAGGAATTAATCGCTAATGCTGGAAAATCAGTTCCAGTAATCGCCAAAATCGAGAAACATGAGGCGATCGAAGCAATGGAAGAAATTCTTACTCTCTGTAATGGGGTAATGGTTGCTAGGGGAGATTTAGGAGTGGAGTTACCCGCCGAAGATGTACCAATTCTTCAAAAACGCCTAATTCTTACGGCTAATAAGTTGGGAATTCCGGTGATTACGGCCACCCAAATGTTGGATAGTATGGCCAATAATCCCCGTCCTACTCGCGCTGAAGTCTCAGATGTGGCTAATGCTATTCTCGATGGAACTGATGCCGTGATGCTTTCCAATGAAACAGCAGTAGGTAAATATCCCGTCGAAGCAGTAGCTACTATGGCCACTATTGCCGAACGTATGGAACAAGAACCTATCTTGATTAAATCTTCTTATAATCCCAAACAATCAATAACTAATGCTATTTCTTCGGCAGTTAGTCAAATTGCCCAGGAATTAGATGCGGTGGCCATTATGACCTTGACAAAAACGGGATCAACAGCACGAAATGTTTCTAAATTCCGTCCTCCCAAACCAATTTTAGCTATCACTGCTCATGTAGATGTGGCTCGACAGTTACAGCTAGTTTGGGGGGTTAAATCTCTGTTAGTTCTCGATTTCCCCTCCCCCAGTCAAACATTCCAATCAGCTATTAATATTGCTCAGGAAAATCAGTTAGTCCAAGATGGAGATTTAGTGGTAATGACAGCTGGAACTCTTCAAGGGGTTTCTGGATCAACAGATTTAATTAAAATAGAAATGGTCAAGGCTATTTTAGGAAAGGGACTAGGAATTGGACAGGCTTCTGCTAGTGGACGGGCGAGAATTGCCCATAGTTCTCGTGAATTGGGAGATTTTAAGGCTGGAGATATTCTGGTAGTTCCTCGAACCAATGCCGACTTTGTGGAGATGATGCGAAAAGCTTCAGGCATTATTACCGAAGAATCCAGTATTACCAGTCATGCAGCAGTTATTGGAATTCGCTTAGGAGTTCCTGTTATTGTTGCTATGAAAGATGCTACCAAAATTATTCGTGAAGGGTCAATCGTAACTTTAGATACTGAAAAAGGCTATGTTTATTCTGGAGCTGTAACTAGAGGCAATGGGAACGAATTATTTTAAGTTGTTAATCGTTTTTGCTTGACCTTACTTAACTTATTCTATTAGTTAGAATCATAGTGTTCTCATTCCAAAGAGAGTTTAAGGTACAATGAATGACTTAAATGCTAGAAAAAATCATTTCCATTGATAACGAACTGTCAAAACGTTTTATTTCTCTTGATCCTGGGGGCTACTTTATTATTTATCTTGAGCGTGAGGATAAGTTGATTTGTGCTGAACATTTTACTAATGTTATTAATGAGCAAGGATTGGCTGCTGATCCTGAAACCGGTGAAATAATTGCTTGTGAAGGAGGAGTTGAACGTATTTTTAAGACAATGTATAGGGGAAGAACAGCTAAAGAATTGTGTGTCAAAATCTTTGAAGAAATTAAACCTTGTCCAGTCACTATGTTAGACCATGCAGCTTATTTAGGGCGCGAATTTATTCGTGCTGAAATTGCCTTAATTAATAGGACAGAGTATATACAAGATTAATATTCAATGACGAGATGCTAAAGTAAGGAACCTCACTATAGGATAAAAAAATTTAATTAAGTTACTAAATAGTGAAGTTTAATTTTTAGTTGATAATTTGAACCACCAACTACAGCTGCTGTGGATGCATTATTCTAGGTTTTATGACAATATATCCACACTTATATTAGTGTTCGGTCTGTTTATTTTATTATTTTCTAATAGACCATATTCAAAAAGATATTGTTTTTTAATCTATGGATAAAATACCTACAACATTAGTCTGAGGCTTTGATTGTTTTAACTCAACAAGAGTTGTTGAAGTTTTAATGTTAATTTTTCGAGCTTAATTGAAGATAATTTTGTATTAAAATTAAATAATTTTTGGTTTGCACTAATTTTTTTATACTTAGGTTTTACGCAACACAAGTATAACAAATGTTAAAAACATAGTTATTATTCTTGATATTTAAGTCAAAAACATAACAAAGTTAACAATCACTAAAAATAGTAACTACCAACAATTAAGACTCAGATTTTGTTTAAAAGTAGTGTGAAGTTAGATGAGATTACTTTTTTAATCTAAATTAAGAGGATACCATTTAAATTTATATATAAAGAACTGGTAGATAAAAAATAGTCAAGATACTCGGACTTGTAAATAGATATTTTATCTAAGATATATTTCCAGTTTAGTTGTTAACTATTTATATCAAAAAAGCTTGCAAAGTTGTATATTATCAATTAATTATGTTGATTTTTGCTTGATTTTCTGTTAACTACGATAAATCAGTTAAAATTCTTGATAGAAGTGATCTAGATAACAGAAAACTTCGGTAGGATCGGGATGATATCTTATGTCCGTAGTACCAGACTGAGACAAATACTACCTCTGGCATGAGGCTGCCGTTTTCCTTTTCATCCATAATTTTGGGTCGAACTCGCGTTGAAGGCAATTTGTAGAAACTTAGCAATATCAGGAATCTCAAAGTTAAATTTCGCCTAATTGAAGAAATGTTAGTTGAGTATTAACTTAATCAAACTTCGATCTAAAAAAGTTTCTGAGCTCCGCTTTTTGAAATTTAAAGTATCAAAAAGCCCTGCTGTGATCAGCAGGGCTTTTTTTAATTCACACTATATTTAGAAGGAAAAGGTACCTCGAAGGGTTCCAACGACCTCACCATCAGACCCTTGCATATTCACAAATTGCTCGGGCTTGGAGATCCAAATCACACCAGGAGTCAAAGAAATGTTGTCTGTAACCTGATAGCGATAGAACACTTCAACTGTTATAGGGTTTTGCAGAGGTAATTCATGATACCCAGCAGTGGTGGGACGATCACTATCACCTTGATAAGGTTGAACCCCGGCAAACACACCTAATAAGTTACCTTCTTTGAACAAATCGGGGAAGGCGAAGCCACCGCCACCAGTCCAAAGTTCAGCACTCATACCACGACCAAGATAGCGAACGTTGTGGAATGAACCAAACGCACTGAAGTTAACCCAGTCATAAGGCCGCCAAGTTCCAGCAACACCGTAACTGTTAGTGACTTTACCACCCCAGTCAAAAGGATTAACTTCCAATCCGTCTAGAGAGTTACGTCCACTTCCATTAAAGGAAGTCGTGCTAGTTCCTGGATCTCCTACGCTTCCACCAGCAAAAGCATTATTTAGAGTAGAACGAGAACCGTTAGCAATGGAAGTACCAACAATTCCAGGTCCTTTGTTAATACCTTCACCGAAGATGGGGCTATCGGGTTTGTGGTAAGCGTGAACATAGGTAAAACCAATGTTCACACTGTCAAAAATATTGGTATTGATCTGAGCTAAAGCACCGTAGTTACCATTGAACAGACCATTACCACCGTCACTTTCAGCGTAGGGTTTGCCGGTCGCAGGGTTAGTACTTTTGCCACTGTTACATTTATCGCCACCATCACCATTTACACAAGGACTGTTGGGGGTTCCTGCTAAATAACCGAAGCTGATAGATGTAGGACCGAGAACGTTATTCAACCAGTCAAGCTGAACACTCGCACCAGCACCAGCACCACCACCAATCCGGTAAATGGGGTTACGTTGAGAAAAGGTACTTAAAGAGCCTTTACCACCGTCAAAATCCTCGAAGAAGGGGTTTAAAGTGGGCACGAAATCATACCACTTACCACCCCAAGCAGATACGTAGGTGTCAACCTTAAAGTTATTGAAGATTTCGATTGGAGCGTAGTAACCAACCCAGTCAATAACAACGTCATTGTCTTCTTCATTTCGCCGTGGCCCAATGTTAAAGGTTTGGGTGGCAGTAGGGTTGACAACAGTATTCTCCTCAAGAGAAATTCCGATAGGCTGACCTGTATCTGGGTTAATTACCCGTAGATCAGGCTGGTTCATAGTAAAACGATTACTTCCAGTCCCCGTACTAGCAGATAAACGAGTTACTAAAAGGTCTTCTCCACTGAAACTGCTGTTGAAGCTTAAGCGAATCCTATCTTGTAGAACAGCTTGGTTATCTTCAGATGAACGGCTACCACCTGCTGCAGTAACAGCAAAGATGACCTCCCCGACCAATTTTGTAGTAGTGGAAAATTGATGATCTTCTAAGAAAGCTACTCGTCCCTCTAAGTTATCGACCCGCGCGCCTAAAGCAGCAAGTTCTGCTTCAAATTCTTGCATTAATCGCTTGAGTTTCTCAATATCTTCCCGTAGAACCGCGACGTTCTCTTGAATTAGACGCTCCATGGTGTTTAGACAAGCGTTCAAACCCGCTGCAAATTCCCAACGAGAGGTAGCACGGTTACCTCGGAAAGTGCGGTCGGGATAACCAACAATACAACCATAACGTTCAACTAAACTACGAAGAGCTTCATAAGCCCAGTCAGTAGGAGATACATCCCGCAGTTCGCTAACGCTGGTTACTTGTTGGTTAGTTTCCAGTCCATCTTCGTCGCTATAGGTTTCTAACTGTTCGATCAACTGAGATTGATCAAATTGAGCAACCTCAGAACCCGTCATCTCGTCCCGAGAAACTCCAGCCTGTGACTTGGTTTCGGCTGCCGTTGCAGCGGGTGAGACGGCTAAAGCCATTCCCAACAGGGCTGGACTAATTAACAATGATTTCCAAAATGGTCTAAGCATTTTCAGCTTTTCCTCACACCTTATAGATGAACTACAAAAAGTTTTATAGTCTTACTTCTCATCTCATTATACACAGCTTTTTTAGATAACAATATACATAAGTTTATCTTTTAGTTAAATAATTCTATTATTATTTTTTTTTATATTTAAAAATTTTAAATAATTAATGTTAAAACCCCAGCTAGCCTCGCTCTTTTGTGTGAAAGAGTTAAACTAACTGGGGTTATTAGAATTATTTCAGAGAGGGGTCTTCTAATTGAGACCTAACTGCCGGAAGGAAACCTAGTAGTCAGTTACATTACTGCAAAGATTCCTAGAGAACAGCTCCGGCGCACAGCTGGCTTAATTCAATTAGGAGACCCATACTTTTACTACTATCTGTCATGGGCATCACCTCCTTTATTGCCTAAATGGTTTATCTCAAAACTTAACTGTATTTATAGTAGCTTACTTGATCTCAAAAAATCAAGACAGTGACCTAAAAATTTTCTAAAAAAATTAGAATATCCACCAAAATGAAGATGAATATAAAAAGCATGAATTTTATGTGTTTTTCCGCTTTTTTCATTAAAAATGAGTTATCTATCCATTTTCATACAAAAAATAGCGGATTATTAGATAGAAAAGTTAAGTGTGAGCGGTGAAATTTGGGGAGCTGTGGCTTGACGATAACCCAAAATCAAATTTTTTCTCATTATGACCGTAGTTGGTAGTATTCCCACCATTGGCTATTCTTGAGCTTGAAAATTAATGATTTGCTGGCAAAGATACATTAACCCCCCACATTCAGCATAGGCAGGAATTTCACTAGTAATTGCGGATTTTGCAGCTTTTCGTCCCCGACAACTCCTTGAGAGATCTTGAGCAAACATTTTTGGAAACCCTTCCCCGAAATAGAGACCATGAATATCCTGGGGCAAATTTTTATCCTCTAAGGGGCTCCAGGGAATAAGCTGTGCGCCCAAGGTCTGTAAGATATCTAGATTGTCTTGATAGTAAAAATTGAAAGCGTGATCGCTAGCTACAGCAATTTTTATGGGTGAGGGAGTAAGAGAATCAAGAGATGAGGAGGTAAGTAATGGCAAGAGATACTGCCAATTTAAAGCGGTTTCGGACAGGTGGGCAAGTTGTCGAAACAAAGACTCCAGGTGAGTCAGTTCAGTGGTGGGGATTAAACCGAGATGTCGAGCAGGAATTGTTAGAGAGTCTTGACGGCGTAGGGTTCCCAGAATAGGAATATTAAGAGTATCTAGAGAGAGACTGTTGGAGTAGGTCAAGGTGGAGATTGCTACTAGCCTTATTTAAAATGACTCCTACTAGATTAATATGAGGATCAAGAGAACTATAACCGTGAGCGATAGCGGCTACTGACCCCGATAAATAAGAACAATCACAAGAACCACAGGAATGTTTAAAAGTCGAGTAATATAAGCTGTACTTCCACCGTTTAGCGATCTTATTTCCTCAGATTTTTTTATCATTGCTCCCTTAAGCCTTGTGCCATCTGCTTTTTTACAGGGAATACCGTCAAATAACCCCATTGCCCCTTCGACTGAAGCATATTCAACCCCTTAGCAGTGTTTAGCAAAACATAATTAAACATAAGCTTCGGAGGTTAGAATCTGGTCTAAATTACGACAGGGACGGCTAGTAATAGCACTATGAAACATAGAGTCAATATAATTCAGTCCCTACTTTAAACGATTGTACTCGGTGCTTTTCGAATGCTAAAAAAGCAAGTAATGTTAGGGTGTCCGTTGTTTTCCCTACGCCACTGCGATCGCCTGCAATCATTAATGCTACTTCTTCATCTACCTAGAGTATTTTGTATTTTTATATCTTTCACACAACGGGTTTAACTATTTCGACAATCGTACGTACCATAATATGGCAGATTTAACATAAATTAGTAAAAATCTGCCACATTTTATAATGTTAACTTTATTTCTTCCATTGAAATACCACTTCTAAGAACTTGCTCTAGTCAACCGTCTCAAATGCTGTTTTGTAACATCGACCGATCTTGTCTTCTTTTACTCTAAAAATGGAATATTTAAGTATAAAGAAGACAAAGATGTTTGAACTTGCAAAGAATTAGCTTATTAGATATTTCCTAGGCACAGTTCAACAATAATGATAAATATTTCTAGGGATAACCGACTTTATTTATTGGATCTCGTTCCTCATTTATTAATTAGTAAATGTTAATCATTTAGGTTGCGAAGATTCCCTTTTAAACCGATGGATTCTCTAGAGTTCTTTCAGGATTTAAGGTAGTTAGAAGTTGTATATTGACAGAATACATAAAATGTGTAATGTACGGAATGAATAAAGCAGCTGCTGCATATCATCGAACTAACTCAAAGTTGCTTAGTTAATGAATAACCAAACTTGTTAAAAAAGTAAGAGGACTAAATTCTAGTTTAAATGCTCTAGAATAAAATTACAATTAACTTGATTAGCTTCAAGAGACGATCCTCTTTGAAAGTGAGTTGCTTAATAGAACCCGTGGAATCCGTACTACAGTCCGACAACAAAACCATAACCCAAATGGCAGTATTACTAGACTGTTACGGATTTGACCTGCAAGAATGTTCTCCAGCTGAATATATTGACTACTGGTTGACCTCTTGTTCGAGATACTGGATTCGTTTGGCAATCGTCGAAGCTTTGTATCAAGGACGTTACAAAGCCGTTTCTGTTGATCATATTCTTCGTCTGTGGCAACGAAGAGGACACCCTACCTTTCACTTTCCTCATGAATTTGAACGGTTAATCTGCCGCAATATTTTTGTTAACAAAAATATTGACAAAATTGAGTCTCAATCTTCAAGTACAAAGTTTCAAGAAATAAAGAAAGTTGATCAACCCGATAAAAAAGATATTCAACTTCAACCATCAAAAAACCTAAATTCTGTAGCAATACGCAGGTTAACTCAGTTTTCTAAAGATGTACCCCAAAGATTGGCATTGTTTTCTCCAATTATTGATTTGCATGATGGGACTTTAGAGAATGAACTGCCAGTTGATGAATTTATTTCATTAAACACAAAGTCAAAAAAAATAAAGTCCAAGCTTTCTATTCACCAATTCATTCCCCACTCGGATTCTTCCCAATTGTATACTAAGCTAAGAGCTGCTGTCTATCGAAAATTAGCCCAGTAAACTTAGGGATTAATCATAATCTCTTGTAATTAATTCTCTTTAATACTTAAAGAACTTACCTAGGCAGGTTTTATTTATCTAGCTTAACTATCAATACAGGGAATTAAATCTATTTTCTATTTAAATTTAATATCCAAAGGCTAGAGGGTTTTGTTGGAACAGGAGTAGGAGTAAAAGCAGGAGTGCCAGAATCATCCCGTAATTGGAAACCTGTTCCCCCATCACTTGGATCAAGAAAAGGTCGTAAATTAATGGCATTATTTTGAGGAAGATCAATTATTCTGTAGGAGTAAATTCCTATCAAAAATAAGACTCAATTGATTGATAATTGACTCACTAGTCTTACCGTCAGGAAAAGCATTAACGCCTCGGGTATATTGTCTTTCTTCTGCTGCTATTAAGGTTTAGAAAATTTGATTGCGAGTAATCTCAGGATTTTTACCAGGAGGAATGGTTAAAACAATTCGAAACGAGCGATCTTGTTGAGTGGTAACACAGATGGGGTCGTAGTTATTTTATCTTCCTGTTTTTAATTCTAATAATCTATCAGGTCAATATATTTCTAGACGACGACTAATTTCATGACAACGTCGTTGTGCCGTCTAACTATTTTCTAAATTATTGGGAATTGTGCAAGGATAAGTCCGATGGTCTTAATTTTTAGGATACTACATAACAGTATATCTACCTCTTTATAACTGAGAGATAAACCATTTATTTCCTAAATTAGTATCAAAAGGTGTAGGAGGAAAAAAGTTAGTTGGATCAGTTTCAATAACAATGTCAGCGAAGTTTGTAGGTGTATTATAGTTATTGGATTGAGCCATCACTTTTGATTATATAAAAACAGAAATAATAATTAAATGAAAGCATATTTTTTGATTAGAGAATTGCTATCTACCTTTACTGAATTTGTTATATTTAAAATTTACCTAAAAGTTAACATAAAGTAAAAATTTCCTCTATTCCAAAATACCTAAATCAAGGCTAGTCTTGATTTAGGTATTTTGGAACTAAGAACGTGACACTTTGATTACCGCAATAATTACTTATTCTTGATGATTTATTTCATAATTTTTTCCGATTAACTGAATTTTTTTCAACCACTAAGCCATCGTATTCAGTTGGTAAAGATACAGTTTGTAAATTTGGAAGAGTATAAATTGCTTGTACTGAACTTTTGTGGTCAATCCGCAATTGTATTATAGGATTTTTATAAAAAAACCAATATAGTTTATGCTTTAGACTGGTTTTGCGAAGTTTCTGTGTAACTACTTTCTCAAATCAGACAACTTTAAAAGTTGAGAGTGGTTTTTTCAGCTAGTTTTATTAGTTTTGCGCGAGCCTGCTCCAAAAATTAGACTGTTATTATGCTCCCTAGAATGTGTTTAGCATCATCTAGTTTAAGTTTATAATAACGTCATTGGGAGTCCAAAATGCCGTAATATTTCCGAAAAAATGGGTAAGCTAAAGTTTTTAACGATAACTGAGAAATTTCTATAGTTCTCATGGATTAGTGACCTTTTACAGGGTATATATTTTTCTCTATAAAAGCAATTAAATATCAAGTTTAATTTGATTAATCGTTGTATTTTCGATGTATTGTTGAACGATTCCGGAACAGCGAACTTTCATCAGTTAATTTAGAGACTTAGAAATCTATTGAAAAACAGTGAATATTATTTAATTTTTAAAAAATTGTATAATTTATATTATGACTCATGTTTTGCGCCAAAAATTATAAAAAAATAATAAATAGAAAAGATAAAATCTTGAATAGAAAGTCGTAAAGATATTTAACTTTTTCAAGATTAATTTAAATAATAATTACTGTATTTAAATACTATTATGGTTAGAAAACAAAACTAATCTATCATTATTTAAACTATAATGAGCTTGAGTAATTACAGGCATAATTTACAAGCAATCCTCTTATTTATTAATATAATCATAAAAATTATTGAATATAATATTTATCTACTTTGCCCTAAAATATAGTATTTCTAATTTTCATTTGCGTTAGTAAACTATTTTTTATAAAAGATAATAATTTTTCAGACTCTTTAATTTATTATGTATTAACACTATTGAATTAATTTTTAATGTATTTAAAAATTAAAATTTTGCAAAAAACATAAATTTTACTTAAAAACTCATTGTCAACCATTTTATTTTGAGACATAAAAGTTTGTAGATTAGATAAAATATATAAAATAAGACACTTATTCCAACTTAAGTAATTCAACTATAACAAAACGATGTATTTCTATAGTATAAAGCATAGATCTTCTCGATTAAGCATGATAAATGGGTAATTAAGTAATTTCTAATATTTTTATTTGTTGCTCATCTATATTGTCTATTATAAGACTTTAGACTTTTCCATCACGCTGTTATTGTAGCTAATCTAAACGCTCTAAAAGTTTCGTTACATTCTTTCCAAAACAGAAATTCCTAACAAAGACAAGCCTAATTTTAAGGTTCTTGCTGTTAAATCACACAGTAATAAACGAGATGTTTTCAAAGGGTTTTCTGATCTAAGGACTGGACAATTTTCATAAAATCGGTTGAACTTTTTGCTCAGTTCATATAGATAATCACATAAACGATTAGGGAGCAAGGTTTTCTCGACTTCCTTAATCACTTCATTTAACTGTACTAAGTATTTTCCTAGATCAATTTCAGTATCTTCTTTTAAAATAATTTCAATGTCTTTTGCTAACTTCTGAAAATCAATTTTTCCCTCTCGACTAATACTTTGTATCCTTGCATAAGCATAAAGCATATAAGGGGCTGTATTCCCTTGCAAGGTAAGCATTTTTTCATAACTGAAAACATAATCACTAGTTCGGTTTTGACTTAAATCTGCATATTTAACTGCACCAATTCCCACAACTTGGGAAACGTTATCAATAAACTCCCTAGATTCTTTTCTTTGTTCTTTCTTTAATCTTTTTTCAAAATCTTGACGTGCATGATTAACGGCTTCATCTAATAGGTCTCGTAGTTTCACTGTTGTTCCTGAACGAGTTTTTAATCTTTTGCCATCTTCTCCTTTAACTAAACCAAAAGGAATATGAATAATCTCTGATTGATCATGAATTATGTTAGCTTTTTTAGCTACCTGAAAAACTTGGGCAAAGTGATTAGCTTGCCCGGCATCAGTAACATAAATAATTCGTTCTGCTTTATCTTTTTCAATACGGTATTTTAAAGCAGCTAAATCACTAGTTGCATAGTTATAACCACCATCAGACTTTTGAACAATTAAGGGGAAAGGAGCACCTGCTTTATTAGTGAATCCATCTAAAAAAACACATCGCGCTCCTGCATCTTCTTTAAGTAACTTATGTTTGTCTAATTCTTTAATAATATCTTCTAAGAAAGGATTATAAAAAGACTCTCCTCGTTCAGTTAATTTAATATCTAACCGATTATAAATAACCTGAAACTCCCGACGGGACTGATCACATAATAATTGCCAAGCATGACGTGTTTTTTCATCCCCTGCTTGTAATTGAACTACTTTATTTTTAGCAGTTTGTTTAAAGGTTTCATCTTTATCAAAACGTTGTTTAGCTTGTTTATAAAATGTTTCTAAATCTCCAATATCTAAAGCATCTGCCGTGGTTAAAGCCTCAGGGCAGACTTCGTCTAAATAAGCAATTAACATCCCGAATTGTGTTCCCCAATCTCCCAAATGATTGAGTCTTAGAACGTGATACCCTCTAAATTCTAAAGTTCGGGCAATACAATCACCGATAATAGTAGATCGCAAATGTCCAACATGCATTTCTTTAGCAATATTGGGACTGGAAAAATCAACAATTACTTTTTGGGAAAGATCAGTTCTTTCTATACCTAAACGTGGATCATATCGACTCGCTTTAAGTTTACTTTCAAGATAAGTTATCTTCAGCCTAATATTAATAAATCCTGGTCCAGCAGTAGTGGGTGGATCTGCTAACTCTTTCAACGCTAAGTTGTCAATAATTTTTTTTGCGATATCTCTTGGATTTTCCCTTATTTTTTTAGCTAAAACTAGGGCAATATTTGATTGATAATCTCCAAATTTAGAATTACTTACCAAAACTACTAATGGATCAATTTCAGCAAAATCAGTTCCGAAAGCATTAACTAATGCTTGGCGAAAATATTGGGTTAATTGTTTGCTAATAGAAGTCATATTTTGTATACAAAAAAGTTATCAAATAAATACTCTAAATCTAGATTAGACGAAACTTGAGCTAATCTGTCGAGATTATTGATATCTGGTAAGTAGGGTAAAACCCCTAAAACTCGGACTCCCGTCAATCGTTGAATTAACTCTATAGGAATACAATCGGTTAATTCCTGTTGAGAAACCGACTCAGAGCAGCTTAAAACAATACCCTTAAGTTTAACATTGCTTTGACGAGCTAAGGCTACATTAGCTACCGCTTTGGCGATATCTCCTAACTTTAGCGGAACAACTAAAACTGTTAATAACCGCCATTCTCCCGCTAAATCAGCCATTGTTAAGTCCCAAGTTAGAGGAGATCCTAAACCCCCTAATCCTTCGACTAAAATAAAATCAGATGTTTGCTGCAAAGAGACTAAATCTTGCCAAACTTCTTGTAAAGGAATGGATCGTCCTTCACCTTCGGCTGCGATGGGTGAGTCCACAGGAGTTCGAAAAGACAAAGGTTTAACTACTTTCACCAAAGTAAAATCAGAAAATAACCGTTGATAATATTGGTAATCTCCTTCTCCTGTTTGTAACAGTTTCATCAAACCTAAAGGTTGATGGGAATAATATTTTTGCCAATAAGCCGCTAAAGCAGCTGTAACAATGGTCTTTCCGACCTTTATATCTGTTCCTGCAATTAACAATGTTTTCATTTTATAAATAAAAAACTCTTAAATTTTTCTTATAATTTTCGGTTTTGTTTAAATTTAGGAAATAATAAAAACAATCTTTTTTAATTGTCTCACCAGTTTGCTAACTTCTCAGAAAGGTTAGCTAAAACTTCCAAGTGTAAATAAAAACTATCTATGCATGTATATACATCAAAAAAACTTTTTATATTATGATCATACGTAAATAAGAAAACCTCCTCAAGCAAGCAAAAAATCTGAGATGATGGATTTGCTCTAATATAAAAGAACAAAAGTCTGCCGTGAGTCACATTCCTATATTAACATTAAACTCAACAGTGCCAACACTGTCAGAGAATAATCGTCTAAGTCTTTTTTCCGGGTCTGCTAATATTTCTCTTGCCCAAGAAGTGGCCTGTTATTTGGGAATGAATATTGGGCCGATGGTTCGCAAAAAATTTGCTGATGGGGAACTTTATGTTCAGATTCAAGAATCTATTCGGGGATGTGATGTTTATCTAATCCAACCCTGTTCTCATCCTGTAAATGATCACTTCATGGAATTGCTGATCATGATTGATGCCTGCCGTCGAGCATCAGCGCGACAGATTACTGCTGTCATTCCCTATTATGCCTATGGACGGGCTGATCGCAAAACCGCAGGGCGCGAATCAATTACCGCTAAACTGGTAGCTAATTTATTCACTCAAGCTGGGGCCCAACGTGTATTAGCTATGGATTTACATTCAGCCCAAATACAAGGTTATTTTGATATTCCCTTTGATCACGTTTATGGAGCTCCCGTGATCGTTGATTATTTAGCAAATAAACAGCTTTCCGATTTAGTGGTTGTCTCCCCTGACGTGGGAGGCGTAGCTAGGGCAAGGGCATTTGCTAAAAAACTTAATGGGGCTCCCTTAGCAATTATTGATAAACGCCGTCAAGCTCATAATGTAACTGAAGTGTTAAATCTAATTGGGGATGTTCATGGAAAAACCGCCGTCTTAGTCGATGACATGATCGACACGGCCGGCACCATTTTAGAAGGGGCTAAAGTGTTGCGTAAAAAAGGCGCAAGACAGGTTTATGCTTGTGCAACTCATGCCGTCTTCTCCGAACCAGCAATTTCTAGGTTATCGAGTGGGATATTAGAAGAAGTTATTGTGACTAACACAATTAGTGTTCCCCAAAAACATCATTTTAAACAACTAACAGTTCTCTCGGTGGCTAACTTAATAGGTGAGGCTATCTGGCGCATTCATGAAGATACTTCTGTTAGTAGTATGTTCCGTTAGTTATTTAATCGGTTTTTATTAATTGAAAATAATTGGCAATTGACTATTAATTGTTGATTATTAATTGTTTATCACTGGTCACTAATTTATGAATTGCCATCAAAAGAAACTGTCTATTTCAACCAAAGGAAAAGATTTTCATCGCATTACCCATACGATAGAAGAAGTGGTTACTGAGTCTGGAATTAAAACAGGATTGTGTACTATTTTTGTACTTCATACATCAGCATCATTAATAATTCAAGAAAATGCTGATCCTGATGTTTTAGTAGATTTATCTAATTTCTTTGCCCGATTAGTTCCTGAATCACGACAATATATTCATAGTACTGAAGGACCTGACGATATGCCTGCCCACATCCGCTCGGCGTTGACAAAAACCTCTGAACAAATTCCCATTAGTCAAGGTCGATTAGTTTTAGGTATTTGGCAAGGTATTTATCTTTGGGAACACCGCACAGGTAGTCATGAACGAAATGTTATGATTCATATAAGTGGAATTTAAATGTAAAATCCAAGTAGACTGATTAGCAGTATTTTTTTGTATTGCTAGTCAATCTATTACCAAATTTTAATAAATAAACTTTCTTAAAAAACCTCATAATCAGTTAATCGATAGTTATGATTAATAATCAGTAGTTTAAATTGTAATTTAAGCTCTTCTTTTCCCTAAGTAAGAAGATAGCCTTATTCTACTAATAATTTGATAGATAATAATATTTTAATACTAAATTATTTGTGCTTTCAATAAAATTATCGTTTTAATTTTTGTTTAAAAAACATATTATTTTTTGGGGTGTATATATAATACTATTCTAATCCTAAATAAATGACGTATTTTATTATCTATACTGTGTTTGAAAGTATTAATTTTTCCCGTTTTTATGAATTAGAGAATAGGAAATACATACATATTTTTGGCAGAATAACTCATTTGTTGGTCATAGATTTACTTAGTAATCGAAACAATAGCTCGACATTGACTACGATCTTGAAATAGCATAATTGTATTAACAGAATCTACAGGGTAAACGATACTTTACCTCTCAAAAAAAAGTAATAAAAGTTAAAAACCTAGAAAAATAATTAGGAAGTTTAGGCATTGAGCCTAATGAATTAATTACCCTGAAAATGTGTGTTGTATCTTTAGATTACTAAAATTTAAGATTCCTCTCTGTGTTCATTTTTATTTAATCAACAATTCTGACATAACCTGAAGCTAATCTAAAGTTATTGGGCAAAGCAGCGATCTATTGATTAAGATCGACAACAAGCAATACAGATGGAGTCAAATTTTTGACTTCTTAACCTTTGACCGGATGACTTCATTATGACTAGCTTTCAGCCCGTGGCTGTTCCAGAATACAACCTTGATCGTGACTGTACTACTCTTTCTCGCCACATTCTCCAACAACTCCAAAGCTTTTCTCCGGAAGCTCAGGATCTTGGTGCTATCATGACCCGCATCGCTTTGGCTGGGAAACTGATTGCCCGTCGCCTTAGCCGTGCCGGTCTTATGGCTGATGTTTTAGGATTTACGGGAGAAACCAATGTTCAAGGAGAATCCGTCAAAAAGATGGATGTCTATGCTAACGATGTATTTATCTCTGTATTTAAACAAAGTGGTTTAGTTTGTCGTCTCGCTTCTGAAGAAATGGACGACCCCTATTACATTCCAGAAAATTGTCCTATTGGACGTTATACTCTTCTTTATGATCCCATCGATGGTTCCTCCAACGTAGATATTAATATGAACGTGGGATCCATTTTTGCCATTCGTCAACAACAGGTAGTCGATGAAGATGAAAAGGGAGCGGATTTATTGCAAGATGGCAAAGGACAACTAGCGGCTGGATATATTCTCTATGGTCCTTCAACCATGTTAGTTTACTCCATTGGTCATGGGGTTCATTCTTTTCTTCTCGACCCCAGTTTAGGGGAATTTATCCTTGCTCAAGAAAATATTAAAATTCCTGATCATGGACCTGTCTATAGTAACAATGAAGGGAATTTTTGGCAGTGGGATGAAGCTATTCGGGACTATACCCGTTATGTTCACCGCCATGAAGGATATACCGCTCGTTATAGTGGAGCTTTGGTTGGAGATGTGCACCGAATTTTAATGCAAGGGGGAGTGTTTCTTTATCCAGGCACAGTAAAAAAACCTGAAGGGAAATTACGATTGCTTTATGAAACTGCACCCCTAGCTTTTTTGATTGAACAAGCAGGAGGAAAAGCTAGCGACGGCACCACAAGAATCTTAGATATCGTTCCCGATAAACTGCACGCAAGAACTCCATTAGTAATCGGTTCTAAAGATGATGTTAAGCTCGTTGAGTCATTTATTGAAGATCGCAAACATCGAGAAAGTTAGACAGCAAAGGACTAATATTTGGGTTTATATAGAATCTTTGTATTAAGAGGCTTGTTTGCTTTTATAGATAGTTATAAAAAAGCTACAGATGCGGTTTTTTCTGGCTCTGGGAGCAATAAACAAGGAACCCACAGCTCCTAGGTTTTAATCAAAACCTAGGAGCTGTGGGTTCCTCCTTCTAGAAATTTTTGAGCTTGCTAAGTACCAAAAAGGCAGACTTCGCTCGTTAAAATTTATGGGATCTAGAAATCATATCAGCACTAAAAAAAACAGGAACAACGACAATACAAAAGTTTTTAAGCAAAAAGTAATCTCAATTTTTGCTGTTTATTTTTTCTAGGAAAGCTAATTTTCAATGAATTAGTCCTATTTCCCAGAAACAAAAATGTAATTAACCACACACAAGTGAGAGTAAAGTTTATTACTCCAAATGAAAGCTGGCAAAAAAAGTTAAAAACATTAGTAAATTTTACTCATATAGATTGATATTAAAGAAAAAATAATATTTTTTAAAACCTTTTTGCAGAGTTTATTGATGATATTGATAGTATTATCTACTTACGTATTTAACAGTTATTAAATCTAATAAAATTGAGAAATTTTAATTAACTTAATATTAACAAACCAATACTCTTTTAAGCTATTCAAATATTTTAATTTTTAATACCAGCAAGTATTTGTCTTAGTTCTTACATAAAAAAAAAACAATCCTATGATTTTTAACAAATAAAAGCTGAAAGTTAGAAAAATTTGAAAAAAGTTGCTTTCTTTGTGGGTTTCTTTGTCTTCTACCACTCTTCCCTAAAGATCTGAATACAGATATAATGACCAAAGCTTAATTTTCTATGATAAGTTTCCTGAAATTTAAAAAGTTCTAGATACACTGGAGATTAACGAAGGAGCATTTGAAAACTCTATGGTAACGCTGCTAGAAAACCCCTTCCGCGTAGGACTACGCCAAGAAAGAACCCCAGAGCCCCTAATACTCGTAATTTTTGGGGCTTCTGGCGACCTTACTCAACGAAAACTTGTTCCCGCCGTCTATAAAATGAAACAAGAACGGCGACTTCCCCCAGGATTAACTATCGTAGGGGTTGCCCGTCGAGACTGGAGTCACGATTTTTTTAGGGAACAGGTACGTAAGGGAATTGAAGAATTCTCTGATGGCATCGGCAATGAACAACTCTGGAATGATTTTGCCCAAGGGTTGTTCTATTGCAGTGGCAACATGGATGAGTTAGAAAGCTATTACAAACTTAAAACCTTCCTAGAAGAACTCGACATCAAGCGAGGAACACGAGGCAACCGCGTCTTTTATCTCTCGGTTTCCCCTGAATTCTTCCCTCCTGGCATCAAACAACTAGGGGCGACGGGAATGCTAAGTGATCCTGTTAAACACCGCATTGTCATTGAAAAACCTTTTGGTAAAGACTTGAGTTCAGCTCGAGTTTTGAATCAGATTGTTCAAAACGTTTGTAAAGAAGAACAAGTTTATCGCATTGACCATTATTTAGGCAAAGAAACTGTTCAGAACTTGCTGGTTTTCCGCTTTGCCAACGCCATTTTTGAGCCCCTTTGGAACCATCATTTTGTAGATAACGTTCAAATTACTGTGGCTGAAACCGTCGGGGTCGAAGATCGGGCGGGTTATTACGAAAGCTCTGGGGCTTTACGGGATATGCTGCAAAATCACTTAATGCAGCTGTTTTGTCTTACGGCGATGGAGCCGCCTAACGCTCTGAGTGCTGACAGTGTTCGTAACGAAAAAGTCAAAGTCTTGCAAGCGACACACCTCGCAGACCTTCATAACCTAGCGAACTCCGCAGTTCGCGGACAGTATAAAGCAGGATGGATGAAAGGAAAATCTGTTGCTGGTTATCGGGAAGAGCCAGGGGTTAATCCCAATTCCACTACCCCCACCTACGTCGCCATGAAATTAATGATTGATAACTGGCGCTGGAAAGGGGTTCCTTTCTATCTACGGACAGGAAAACGTCTACCTAAAAAGGTCACTGAAATTGCCATTCAATTTAAGGAAGTTCCCCTACTTATTTTCCAATCTGTTGCTCATCAGACTAATGCTAATGTATTGAGTATGCGAATTCAACCCAATGAGGGTATTGCCCTAAGGTTTGAAGCCAAAATGCCTGGGTCAGAATTAAGGACCCGTACAGTGGAAATGGACTTTAATTATGGATCTTCCTTTGGCATAGCAACTGCTGATGCTTACCATCGTCTCCTCCTCGACACTATGTTAGGGGATCAAACCCTATTTACTCGTGCCGACGAAGTGGAAGAAGCTTGGCGTGTCGTTACTCCTATTTTATCTGCTTGGGATGGCGAAGCTGACCCGTCTACAGTTCCTCAATACGAAGCTGGAACATGGGAACCAGAAGAAGCTGAATTGTTGTTGAACCGCGATGGTCGGCGTTGGCGACGATTGTAATTGAGGAAACAATTGTTAATTGTAGAATGTAAACGAAGAACTCACCATGACTACCCAAACTCCCCCTCTAGTTTCCCTACAAGACCCAAAAGATGTTTCTATTGATGTCATTGAAGCTGAACTAGCCAATATCTGGCAGAATTACGGCACCGATGGAGATGGGATAGGTGCTACTAGGGCAACCACTTTTACCTTTGTGGTTTATGACCCTGAACCTACCCAACATTTGTTAGCTAGCCTAGGTTTTTATACTGGTCCGGTAGATGGCATCGCTGGACCTCGGACCGTCGCCGCGATTAAATCAGCCCAGAAAGATTATGAGATAAAGGTAACAGGGAAACCTGACCAGACCTTACTCGATAGGTTAAAAAAAGAACTTGGAAAAGCCAAAGCTGAAGGAAAGTTAACCGATGTACAGCAACGGGCTTCTCAAAAGTACACTCCAGACTTGGAAGGGACAGGAATTGCCGATACTATCGCTTCTGCGAATCCTTGTCGAATTATCACCCTTTGTCCTAGCGTTAGCGAGGATAAAGGAGTCAAAGCTCAAGTGTCTGCCTATTGTCCAGTCAATCAAGGCAATCAAAATACTTTAGTTTGTTGTGAGTATATTACCTTACACGGAAGTGCAGAAGCTTTAGAGAGAATTGGAGGAATTATTTCGGATTTGATCATTAGCGGGCTATCTACTTTTGTTTGGTGGAAAGCTGAACCTAATCCTGAATACGGCTTGTTCAAACGTCTAGTATCCCAAGGAGATACCCTGATTATCGACTCTAGCATCTTTAGGAATCCTGAAGAAGATTTATCTCGCACTATTGAAATGTTAGTCGATGTCGATGATGTTTCTCTAGCCGATTTAAATTGGGCGCGTTTGAGTCCATGGCAAGAGTTAACCGCCGCTGCATTTGATCCCCCCGAACGTCGTAACTCTGTCCAAGAAATTGATCGGGTAACTATTGATTATGAGAAGGGAAATCCAGCTCAAGCATTGATGTTCCTTGGATGGATCGCTAGTCGCTTACAATGGAAACCTGTTAGTTATAAGCACGAAGGTGAAGAATACGATATTCGACAGGTTGAGTTTATCAATGGTGAAAATAAATCCATTGAAGCAGAATTAGCCGGAGTTCCTTTAACAGACTGGGGTGAAGTCTTAGGGGATTTAATTAGTCTTAAGTTGAGTTCAACTAATCTTGAAGCAGACTGTTGTACCGTATTTTGTTCAGGAACTACTGGATGTATGCGGATGGAAGCTTCTGGCGGCGCACAGGCTTGTCGTATTGAACAAGTAACTTCCTTAGCAGATCAAAAAACTGACCAACTATTGAATAAACAATTGCAACGGTGGGGTCAAGATCCTCTTTACAAAGAAAGTATGGAAGTTGTAGACCAAATTCTTAAATTGGCGAGTCAATCTTAAGGGTTAATTTATTCTTAATATTTTAGGGCAAGTTTAGAGGTAAAGTTATCTTTTAAAACTGCCCTTTGTTTATGTTTTACATATTGCGTATGATAAATTGTGATATTTCTTACAAAGCAAAACATTTAGCTAGTAATTTTTTAAAAAAGACAGTTTTTTCTATCAAAGGCAAGTATCTAATAGTCAACTAATTATTTTGATAAAGGTTTTTAATGGTTAAATTATTATGAGTATATAACTCTAAGTATCCTTCTGGCAATCTTATGAACTTTTGTTTGATACCACTACTCTTCTAGTAGAATTAGTTCCAGACTATAAGTTTATAAATACTATATATAGTCCTTTTTATGATTATTTTTTAGTTTAGCTTTAACCAAACTAGTTGTTTGAATTGTAAAAACTTAAAAATTAAGTATAGATAGATACAGCAAAGTACTGTTTCTGCGCTCAAATCATTGCTAAAGATGAACTATATAGTCTAATACGATAGATTAGAAGAATTAATCCCTAAATTTTAGCTAATACTTGTCTATTTATTACAATAGATATGCTATATAGACTATGTTCAGACTTTTTTTCCATTTCTATGGACAGATTACAATCCAGAAATTTAAAATTCACCAAGATAGTCAACACAATTGTAGAGGGAAAGAAAACATTATTTACACTGTTAATTTTTCTCAGCGACGGATTCAACGGTGACGAGATTATATTTAGGCAATATCTGATTTCAATTATCCTAAAAACTGATGAAGCATTTAATTTTTGAGCACCAACGTATTACATCGTATATGCTAGCCAGCAATAAATTTATGACTTGATAATAATTTTAGAAGTTATTGACTGCCCTGCCACTATGTTATTCTCAATCTAGAAAATCTATAATTGCTTCTTTTAGAGATTATAGTTAGTACAACCTTTATCAAAAACATTAGACTCAAACAATCTAGGCTTAGATTATTTTCGGGAGCAACTCATCAGAACTATCTAGCTAAACTAAAAGATTTTCTCTTCTCATGGATAGGAGTCAGTATGTTATGGTTAAGATAACATTATTATGACTGAGATGTATTACCTGCTAAGGAGAGACCTATGCTACATCGTAAGATTTATCAAATCTGTACAGAGGGTCGTGAAGTCTCTCTCTTCTTGCGGGATCAACAGCGTTGGATTGAAGAGGCTACTATAGTCTCCCTAGAAGGAGACCTAGTCACAATTCGTTATGAAACCGAAGAAGATGATGAGATTAGCTCCTGGGAAGAAATGGTACGACTCGAGAGTATAGGTTCTCTGAGTCAAAAACTAGCGTCCGTCTCAAGATACAATTCTGAGATTCCTATTGCTGATGAATGTCCTCATGAGGAACAAATTCATCCCCATTCTCCCGAATCAAATCAAGAATAAATAAATCCTTCGTGAGCTTTCGTGTAAAGTGTAGATTTCTTGATCTCGTTCATGAGATTGTCTGAATGATAGATTATTATGCCTGGTTCTACATCTTAATCAAAAAAAATATATATTGTAAACCTGCGCGACTCATATGAAAAAAGTTCACTGTCGTCAATCAGTTTAGTAGCCTATTTTGGGGTAAGTCTTTCGAAGAATCCAAATCTGATAAGAGCGATTACGTTACTCCTAGACAATTTTTAGCCAAAAGATTTCCAGTGTTTATCTATGGAGATACCTCTCGGAATTAATCTCCAAAATTGGAAATTTCGAGTCTGGGGATTAGCTGCTTCTAAAATATTTAGTTGGTTGGATTTGATTAAATTTTTTTATCAGGTATGTCCCAAGTACTTTTAGCGTGTTATCTGTTGATCTAAATTAAAAGTTAAGTAGAAAGAAATTAAAGTCATCTATTTTATAAAGTTAGTGGAACTTGCTCTGCCATTAGCCTATGTAGTGCAACATTTTTATGAGGGATATGCGATTAATCTTCCTCTTGAAAATTTGATAAGGGAGAATAAATTTTTAGTGTTTGAATTATTCGGAGAATCTTTACTTCCCAATCATAATGAACAAATGCGATTAATAGTTTTTCATTTATATTCTTGAAAGAAAGGTAAATAAATTAATCGGTTAGAATGTTTGCTGAAAAATCAGCTAGAATTTTGGGAACGTAATGGCTATTCCTGACGGGGAGATATTTGCTAAAAAAACTTTATGTTAGCTACTTGTAAAGTCAAAAATCAGTTGTGGCTATATCAATAATGGCTTAATATTCAATTATAAGTCATATTATTGATAATATTTTATACTTTAACTTAAGTATCATAATTTTACTCCTTAATCATATTTTTTTTGACTAATTATTTTAATTTTTTATTATTTATTGAAAAAAAGTTGGATTAGATAAAATCTGTTTTATTATTTGCTCTGTAGTTGAAGCAATATCGATAATGATCGCGTTTTCTGGTTCTTCTAGGTCTTTAAATTGAGACTTGAGCATCTGACTTTTCATGAAATGTTCTTGTCGTTTTTCAAGTCTTTCTAGAATTTGTTCAAAACTTCCTTTAAGATAAATCCAAACTAGATATTTATAATTACCTTGCAATGATTTTCTATAGGATTTCTTGAGAGATGAACAAGCAATAACAGCATTTTTTTGATGTTGTTGTAAATTATTAATTAAGTAACTGAGAGATAGTAACCAAGGCTGGCGATCTTTGTCATCAAGAGGAATTCCCTGACTCATTTTTTGGATATTTTCTGGTGGATGAAAATTGTCTGCATCATAAAAATGATAGTGTAAATGACAGCTAAGTTGTTTTCCTATAGTTGTTTTTCCCGAACCAGATACACCCATTATAATATAAATCATAGGACTATTTTTTATTTATTATTAAATAAGTCAACAGGCGTTAGTTAAGCCATAATTTTAAATATAAATTATTTTAGCCTGTAAATATACTGGTTTTAGTTTTAATATTTCTAATATTTAGCCAGATTTTGTCTCATAATTAAACAATTATACTTATTATCTTGTTCCCTAACTTTAGAACATTATTCTAGAGTTTATCAAATATTATATATATTACAATTATTATTGTTTATTTTGTTTTTGACAATAATTTAGAGCAAAACAAAAATATCAATAATTAAATATTAGTTAATCTAGAAAGATTGAAGATTAAACTATTGATTTCCTAGAAAAATCAAATAATACTTATTCAAAGATATGTGGTTAAATCTTACTGTTTTATGACAAAAGAAAACCTACTGTAAAAATTAAGTTAAAATGATGGAGTAATTGAGAAAATGTGCGTAATCCAAATTGGATCTTTTTTTCTAAATCTTTTAACAAAAGATTTAGAAATGCTTTGTCTTGCCGATCAATCACAAGAAGACCCGAAAGTAACCTTTAGGTATCTTTCTTTATCTCAATAAAGTAGTTGAATATACGGTTAACCATCCTAATTGCCTTTTACACTTCATAGAGTTGTCTTCTTGCTAATTTTTTCTAGTAAAATGCTAGAATCTGACCGCAGTTAGTTAAAAATCTCTGAACCTCTTAAATTAATTTCCATTATTAACCATCTCTTCTTACTAAACTACTTGCAGATGAAATCAACTTTACTTACTCCTAGTAACCATAAAACCTCGCAGACAAAGTTAATATCGCAGTTGGCTCTGGGAGAAACTGACCAAAAGAACACGGATTCTGAAAAGAACAGTTCAACAACTATCATCTCCAGTCATGGAAAGAAAAATCACGATGTATTCTCGGAAAAACTTGCTCACAAGTTACAACAGACTTTAGAACATCATCGAGGAGAATGTCAGATTGTTGTAATTCAGGATTTTCCTGATCCTGATGCTCTCTCAAGTGCCTGGGCTTATCAACTCATTGCCCAACCCTATGATATTAACTGTGATATCGTCTATGCCGGAACCCTATCCCATCAGGAAAATATTGCCTTAGTTAAGTTAACTGGACTACCTGCTAAACGATGGAGTGTTAATACCCTTAAAGAACAAAATCTTTCTGTTTATCAAAGTTGCGTGTTAGTGGACAGTCAAGGGAATACCAGTAAACTGATGCCGTTGTTGAAACAAGCTGAAATTCCCATTGCTGTCGTTATTGACCATCATGGCAAACAAGGAGATATTAGAGCAGAATTTCTTGACTTGCGACCTCAAACTCGTGCCACCGCAACGATTATTACTCAATACCTACAGGCAGGACTGTTAGACCTTGATAGCAGTGATAACGTTCATGTAAAGTGTGCAACTGCTTTGATGCATGGCATTCGTTCGGATACTAATAATTTACTCCAAGCTCAAGAACAAGACTTATTAGCAGCAGCTTATTTATCTCGTATCTATGACTCCCAGTTACTCAATACCGTGCTGCAATCAGCGCGCTCACGGCGAGTGATGGATGTGATTGAACGATCACTGAAAAATCGTTGGACTCAAAATAATGTTTCTATTGCTGGAGTAGGTTATTTACGTTACGAAGATCGAGATGCAATTCCTCAGGCTGCTGATTTTTTAGTCACAGAAGAAAATATTCATACTGCCGTGGTGTATGGCATTATCCACGATCAAGATAATGATATTGAGGTAGTCATCGGTTCTCTCAGAACTAATAAATTTACCCTCGATCCTGATGAATTTCTGAAGGACGCTTTGGGAAAAGATGGTCAAGGTCGATACTATGGAGGTGGAAGAGAAATGGCTGGTGGGTTTGAGATTCCTGTTGGTTTTCTTGGGGGAAGTAAAGACAGCACTAACTACACTAAACTTAAATGGAAGGTCTTTGACACACAAATTAAGCAAAAACTTTTAAGGTTAGTAAATCCCGAAGATAAAGTGATTCATGCCTGACCCTAATAGGGTGCTCTAGAAGGTACGAGATGACTATTTGTCTTAATTACACTACCGTTGCTAGTCGGGAATAAACGAGCTCTGCCTCAATTATTCGTCCATTTCTTATAATTAGTTCAAAGTAACCCTATCTCTAAAAATGATATAACTGACCATAATCAAAAGTTCAGATTTTGTACACCTCTAGTAAATCTCATTAGCTATTTCTAAGGGGTTCTATGGTAATTAACTCACTATCTATTGTTTTATGGATACATTACCAGAGTCTTTGCTTCTAAAAGGATAGACATATCTTTATTCTTCTCCACACATCGGTTATGACAGAAAAACCTCATCCAGTTTCCCGCAATAATTCTTATAAATCTAGAAAACCAACGATAAACAAAACAAAATCTTTATTGAGAACAAATAGTTACCCTAAGGCTCTAGAGAAAGATGATGAAGTTAATGATCTAGTTTATGGTCGCCATTCTGTTCTCACCTCCTTAGAAAGTGGTCGCCAGTTAAATCGAATTTGGATTACGAACAAACTCCATTACGATACTCGCTTTCATTCCTTACTCCAAATAGCGAAAGCTAAAGGAACAGTAATTGATGAAGTTAACATTCAACGCTTAAATCAAATTACTCACGGGGGAAATCATCAAGGAGTAGCAGCCCAAATTTCGCCTTATAGTTATCAAGATCTAGATGAGTTGATTTCTCAAGCCAAAGCTAGTACAGATAAACCGGTAATTATTATTGCCGATGGCATTGCTGATCCTCACAACCTCGGGGCAATCATCCGCACAGCTGAAGGGTTAGGAGCGCAGGGATTAGTGATACCCCAACGACGAGCAGCTGGAGTGACTTCTACTGTCACTAAAGTAGCTGCAGGGGCATTAGAATTCTTTCCTGTGGCTAGGGTTGTCAATCTAAGTCGAGCTTTAGAAACATTGAAAATGGCCGGTTTTTGGATTTATGGAACTACAGCTGAGGGAGGTAAACTATTACACAGTATAGAACTTCGAGGCGCGATAGGATTGGTGATAGGCTCTGAGGAAAATGGATTAAGTTTATTAACTCAACGCCTTTGCGATCAACTTATCTCTATTCCTTTAGAAGGAAAAACTCCAAGTTTAAACGTTTCTGTAGCGGCGGCTATTACCCTTTATGAGATCTATCGTCAACGTTGGTCAAGTAGGCTTTATCTAGGATCTGGACCGAACTATAAAGTTAAGGAAATAAATTGTGACTCATAACTAACACACCATAAGGAATTAATTACTGGTTTGGTTTTCCGGAAAAAATCGGTACGAACCAGTTGTGAAGGTTATATCAAAGACTTACAATTTGAAGGAGTCCAGGAAATTAAAGTTATTGTTAAACGGTGTAGTCCAAGTAATTTAACGATTTTTAAAGGAAAGTATCCAACAATTTTAAGGGATGTCTCGTTTCAATCGTCAGTCCTCCTAAGTTGCTTTAATTCCCTACTTCAAAGTCTCCTAATTTTCAGGTGGGGTCTTTAGGGCTCATTGATTTTCTCAAGTGTTCAGTTAATCGCCGTAAAACTCCATTAATAAAACGATAACCATCATCGTCAGAATAACGCTTAGCCATTTCTACTGCTTCATTAATGGAGACTTTGCAAGGGACGTTGAGAAAAATAATCTCTGCCGCTGCTATTCTTAAAATATCTCGGTCAATTTTAGGCAAACGACTCAATTGCCAGTCTACAAGAACGGACTCAAGCTGCTGGTCGATCTCGAGTCGGCGGCGATAAACAGTTTCGATCAACTCCAATGTATATTCTCGCACCTCGTGTTGACTCGAAAGCTGAATCATTTCAGGTAGTTCAATTGCATGAACTAGGCGGTTAATAGCTCCTTGAGCTAGTTCAATGGCTTCGGACACCATGGCTTTTGCACTTTGAACATCAGCCGCTTGAGTCTCACTTTTTAGCAATCGTTTATGACTACGTGTTACCTCCGCTGCAGCGGTTTCTAAAATATCTTGTCCTTCAGTGGTTAAAGTACGAATTGCCACTAAGACTAAATTACTCAACTCTGTTTGTTCAAGTTTTTTGGAACTTCCCTTAATTTGACTGAGACTCAACAGGGCCAATTCACGGGAGATTCGGCGAGGTTTCTGGTTAAAATGCATAGTTACGATGATATCAAAAGTCAAAAGTGGGAGAACAAGAAAAATTCCAAAGTGGACTGACTGTACAATTGAACTCGCATCAATGGGCAATAGGCTCGTACTCAGGTATAAGGTCATGACAAACTATTAACCTAACCATGAACCGCACAGTTTATGGTCCCCATTCATATCTTTTCGTCTTCCGTCGAAAAGGTATGAGCAGGTTCTTGAATAATGGGGTTTTCTAATGAAACTAACTTTTGATCATGAGATTGAGATAAGGTAACTGAGACCGATGCTGTAGCATGAGGGCTGACTATACCGCCAGAAATCAGCACTTTAAAAGCATCTTCGATAGAAATGGATAAGTTAACTACATCATTTTCAGAAACAATAGCATACCACCCAGAGGTAGGATTAGGAGTTGTCGGAATAAAAACACTAAGCATTGGCTCATTAAGATGGGATTGCAATTGAGCACTCAACGCTCCAGTGACAAAACCAATACTCCATACTCCTTGACGGGGGTACTCGATCATGACGACGCGGCGAAACTTACTTTTAGAATCCTTAAATAAGGTTTCTAGAATTTGTTGAAGAGTTTTATAAACAGCTCCAGCCAAGGGAATTGATTGTAAAATTCGTTCTCCTAAGTCCAACAACCAACGGCCTGCAATATTGCGAGCCATTAAGCCAATAATCAAAATACAGAGCAAAGGAACGGCTAATCCTACGAGTAAATTAAGACAGTAGCTCAAAATCGGATCAAGCCCGTCAAAAGGATTAAGCTGCTTAGGAATTTGCGTCAGCAAATTAACCACCCAGCTAGCAACAGTAATAGTTAGCCAAATGGCTGTTGCTAGAGGAATCACCACTAACAAACCGGCAATTAGATCATTTTTTAGATCTTGCTTGAAGCGTTGAAGCACGTCCGAAAACTCTTCAATAAGAAGGTAATTAATCCCACTTATAGTATCATAGTTTATTCAGAGTTTAGGGTGCATTAATCTAATCAATCGTGCTGAGTCTAGTCATCGTAGGCTTTTTAAGAATTGCTGAAAAAATATTTTAGTCGGAAGAACAAAAGGATCATTGAAAATTTAGCTATGATGGTTTTTCTTCTTAAAATTCAAGAATTTTTGCTCCCCATCATAACTTTCAATCCAATCCAGCCAACAGTACTATAAACAATGGCTAGCATCAAACTACTTAACCCAATACGTAAACTTTGCTTAAGAGCTTGAGTTTTGGCTTTATTTTCGGCCTGTCTGCGTTGATCAACTAACTGCTCTTCTAATTGTTTAGTCAACTCGTCAATGCGATTTTTGTATTCTATTGAATTTTGGGATAAATCCTGTAATTGTTCGAGTTGGGTACGTTGTTGTTGTAATTGTTCTAGCTGTTGAGTATTGAGGGATTGTCCTTGAACTTGTCCTGACTCAACTACTTGATTTAACTGTTGAATCTGTTGGCTAAGACGTTGAGGATTTTTAGATAGTTGATCGATTTGACTTAAAAAGGCTTGAATTTGGTCAGCCCCCTGTCCAGCTCCTTGCTCAATTTGATTAAGGGCATTGACTTTGGCTTCATTAAGATTATTGAGATGAAGCGGAACAATTAACAAAAACATTAGTCCCATGATGGTAGCCAGGACATAAATAGGGACTCGTAGATCGAATTCAGCGGATTTATGAAGATTAGCATCGTTTACGTTTTCGACAAAATATCCGACCAAAATCAACCCTATTCCCACTAAGGGAACGATTCCACGATCAACAATGCTTGTAATCAATCCAATTTGCCATTGAGAACTTTGCAAGTTTAGAGGAATAGCTAGAGTAATATAATCCAACAAGGAAGATAGGAGCAAAACTACTCCAATGAGTTTGAGCGAAAGAGAGGTAAAGGTACGGTTATTCATCGTCATTTGATCTACTTGGCTGTTGATGTATTTCAGTGGGGATTGATGAAAGAGGTTAAGCTATATTTGACAATAATAGAGTTCACCATCCATCATTAAGAGACAATTTAAACATCGAAAATAGCTACGGGATAATACCCTTTTTGGCAAACCCTTTCCCCCAAAATATATATTTTGGGGGAATTGACAGATAAACTCTTCTCCTAACCATCCTGCGAAAACATTAGGTACAAATCTGTCAGGATAACAATCACTGTCAATATGATAGTATTTTTAGTAGTCCAATTGGTCTGTGCCAAAACAGCTAATAACTGGGAACGGTTTTAAAATTCGAAGAAATTTGTTCCTCTCAGTTTTTTTAGGTTGACACTGCGTCTTGGTGAAATACCATCAAAAGATTATAGATCCGGTGTATCCTTATGCCTTCTGTCTAAAAACCTTACTCAGAAATAGTCTATATAGGTTACAGCTAAACACAATTTAAAAGCAATGAAAAAATTAATTGAAGTCTTACCAAATGCAACTGCTCTCATTGAGAGATCGCTGTCTCTGACAGTGGAAAAAATAACCAATGCCATTCAAAACAAAGAAAAATGTAGCCTCGCTCTATCTGGTGGCAACACTCCTAAAGCATTGTATGAAGCTTTAGCTAAACAATCTTTACCTTGGGAAAAAATACATATTTTCTGGGGAGACGAACGTTATGTGAGTCGTGATCATTCAGACAGTAATCAACGGATGGCACGTCAAGCTTGGCTCAATCTAGTTCCTATTCCAGCAGAAAATATCCATCCCATGCCTACAGAGTCGGGTGATCCCTCTATTGATGCACAAACCCACGAAGCTGAATTAAGAGAGTTTTTCCAGGTTGTTCCAGGAGAGTTTCCCGCTTTAGATGTCGTATTACTTGGTATGGGGGATGATGGTCATACTGCTTCCTTGTTTCCTCAAACAGCAGCCCTCGATGTTCGTGATCGCTTAATTACTGTGGGGAAGAAAGATGGACAACCTCGCCTAACGTTTACTATCCCCTTGATCAACAAAGCTCATTGTGTAATTTTTATTGTGTCTGGCGAGAATAAACGTCCGGCTTTAGCTCAGATTATGGATCCTGAAGCTAATGACAAGACTTATCCCTCTCGTTTTATTAAGCCCCAAGGCGAACTCTGGTGGTTACTCGATCAAGCAGCCGGGGCTGAACTAAAAAGTTAAAAGACCAATGATGACATCAGTTCGGTTTCGAAGTGAGCTAGGAGATCTCATACGACAGTGATGAGGTTGTTCGCATTGTTATTCCCCAATTATTAATCGGTTATGATCCCTGCTATTGTTATTGAGTCCCTAAAAAAAAATTATGGTACTCTTGAAGCGATTAAAGACATCTCCTTCAAAGTCCAACCAGGAGAGATTTTTGGCTTATTAGGTCCTAATGGATCGGGAAAAACCACTACTATTCGCTGTTTATGTACTTTAGCTAAGCCTGATAAGGGTAAAATTGAAGTAGCGGGAATTTCCGTTCTTGAGTGCCCTAAAGCGGCCCGTCGTCGTTTAGGATATGTCGCCCAGGAAGTAGCCTTAGATCAAGTATTAACAGGACGAGAATTATTAGGACTGCAAGCCGCCCTTTATCATCTTCCCAAAAAGACAGCCCAAAATCGTATTGCTGAATTAATCAGCTTGCTGGACTTAGAAAACTACGCTGATCGCCAAACTGGAACTTATTCAGGAGGTATCCGTAAACGCCTAGATTTAGCGGCTGGTTTGCTTCATAGACCGGAGGTATTGGTGCTAGATGAACCCACCGTAGGGCTAGATATAGAAAGTCGTTTCATTGTTTGGGAATTTTTACGAAAATTACAACAAGCCGGCACAACTGTCTTAATTACTAGCCATTACCTTGAAGAGATTGATACTCTCGCTGATCGCTTAGCTATTATAAATCAAGGACAAGTTGTTGCTGAAGGGACTCCTTCTCAGTTAAAAAGTCGAGTGGGCGGCGATCGCGTTACCCTAAAAATTCGGGAATTTTCTCCAGCCGAAGAAGCCCGACAAGCTAAGACTTTACTTCAAGATTTACCCTTTGTTGAAGAGGTGATAATTAATCACTGCCAAGGCAATTCTCTTAACCTTGTCGTGACGATAGGGAGTAATTGTTTAAGTCAAATTGAACAATCTTTAATAAAGTCAGGTATACCTATTTTTAGCTTAGCTCAATCGCGTCCTAGTCTTGATGATGTCTACTTAGCAGCCACTGGTCAAACTTTGATGGATGCCCAATTGGAGTCCACCAGTATTCGAGATCTAAAGGCTGAGAAAAAACAACAAATGAAATGAAGTTATTCTACTCTAAGAGTAGAAATTGATCACCTTGGATTTAAATTCTACTTGCTTATTAAGACAGGCAATAGACAAGAGAAAAATGAGTTAATTGGGTTTCTAGGTACAAATTATATGTCAGCATATCAATTTTTAAATATTGTTATCAGTGAGGAATAACTACATGAGTCAAACTATGACCCCTTCTAAGGTCAAGTCTGTTTTATCTCCCAAAAAACAAAAAACAACCACTATAGATGAAGACGGAAATATTTTCGGTGAATTTATTCAAGAAACCTTTGCAATGACAAAGCGTCTTTTTATTCAACTGCAACGTCGTCCATCAACCTTGATTGCTGGTATTATTCAACCGCTTATGTGGTTAGTCTTGTTCGGTGCACTGTTTTACAATGCTCCTCAAGGGTTATTTGGAGAAGAGCTTAATTACGCTAAGTTTCTTGCTCCTGGTATTATAGTTTTTACTGCTTTTTCAGGCGCATTGAATGCGGGTTTACCCGTGATGTTTGACAGAGAATTTGGTTTTCTCAATCGTTTATTAGTCGCCCCATTGGCTTCTCGTTATTCGATTGTAGCCGCTTCTACCATCTATATAATCGCCTTGAGTTTAATCCAGACGGCAGTCACTGTGGGAGCTAGTGCAATTCTAGGAGCTAGTTTGCCAAGCTTAATTGGATTAGCTACAATTTCCCTGGTTGTTTTTTTTATAGTCTTAGGAGTAACGGGATTAAGTCTGGGACTAGCTTTTGCTTTACCAGGTCATATTGAATTGATCGCAGTAATTTTCGTGACAAATTTACCTTTATTATTTGCGAGTACTGCTTTGGCTCCTTTATCATTCATGGCAAAATGGTTACAAATAATCGTCAGTTTGAATCCTCTTACCTATGCCATTGAACCGATTCGTTATATTTACCTCAATAAAAATTGGTCTTTGAATAGTTTAGTCCTACAAACTCCTTGGGCGGACCTAAGTTTTGGATTGGTTTTATTTCTATTATTAGCCTTCAATGCGTTAATATTAGTAGCCATTCAACCTTTGTTGCGTCGCCGTTTTGCTTAGGGTAGTTTTGATTTAAGATGTTTAATGTTTGATTGTATGTAGAAGTGGGTCTTAATGATGTCTATTAACGTGCCTTTGAGACAATTATTTTCTATTTTAATTGGTTTGGGAACAGTAAGCGGAATTCCTCAGATAATATTAGCCCAGTCTGTTGATGTTATTAATGAGAAAAATGGTTATCAAAGTAACGAACAAGAGTCTACTGGGGAACTTGGTAATATTTTTAATCCAATGGATCTAATGCACCGTTCTAATTTACAGCGAAGTCGTAACGCCGGTGACTTTGCTGAGGATACGAATAATAATCTCAATAAAGCAGCTCAGGAATTTAAGCTAATCCAACAAAGAAAATTACAACAAGAATCTTCTGAACCTGTTTCTGATTAGACCAATAATTCACTCTAGTACTTATAGACTAGCTGTTACAAAACCGTAATAAATAGAAGCTGAAAGTCTTGTTTTTCAGATTTTCTAAAACTCCAGAAAATTTGTCTTGATAGAGATCAGATCTTTGGAGTTTTAGAAAACACTTATAATAAAGGTCTGGGAAATTACTAGCTGCTGATATTAGCTACTAATTTATCATGTTCGGTCTAGGAGAGCCTTAACTCAATTCTACTAAACCCGTCATGTAAAGTTTTAATATTAATATTCTGAAAGCCTTAATATAGTTTGTTGGGTGGTAAGATTTTTTTTAGAATTATTAAGATTGGTTCAATACAAAAAGAGGTTAGTACGAATTTTTAGCTTATGACCAATGTTATTCTCAATATCTAAATTAAAATATGACAAAATTGACAATTATCTGAGATAGTAATAGTAACTGCCAACAACACTAAAACTACAATAGTTGTTTAAAAATAGCAGAAAAAAAGTTAGTTTACCTTTTCAGTGTTTTATGGATAAACTATCTCTTATGGCAAAAACCAATTAATTATTCTCCAGTAACAGATAATTCATCAATCCAAACTCGCGGACAAATTCCCCCGGGAAGAACTTCTGCTTCAGACTCAATATAAATGATTGACTTTAATAAATCTTGTATATCTCCAGCTACCGTTGCCGCATCAATACTGGCTAATTCTCCCTTATTGATTAACCAACCATCAAAGGGTAGAGAAAATGAGCCCTGTAAGGAATTAACTCCCGCATGAAGTGCCTGTAAACGATCAATAAAGATAACTCCGTCTGATTCTTCTAAATTCAATTTTTGAGCATATTTTTCCGAAGCAAAAACATGATAAAAATGAGGACAAACTGTAACTTTTGAGCCAATACTTGCATGACCTGTAGGTTTTGCGTTCATTCTTTTTGCGGTTCCGGCACTGTGCAATAAACCCGACAGTACTCCATTAGTGATCAGTTCTACACGACGAGTGGGAGTTCCTTCTCCGTCGAAAGTTTTTGTTACAACATTATGAGGATGAAGGGCATCATCACATAGGCACAGAAGGGGGGAAGCAATCTCTGTTCCTAGAGAATCTCGGGTAGCAAGACTTTGATTATCTAAAATATTTTGAGCATTGAAGATATTAGAAAAAGCATCAATCAAGCTCAAAAATGATGTAGGAGAGAGAACAATTCGATATTTACCTGATGGAACAGATTGATAGTTGATGTGACTAATTGTCTTGTCAATCACCTCTTTCAAACAGCCGTCAATGTCTAACTCCGGTAAGCTGTGACTAATTTTAACTGAACTAGCTCCTCTCGGTTTTCTACCCTCCTGCTCAGTACGACTGTAGAGGTAAATCGAAGAATAAGACCCTTCTTCTTGGCGAAGAGCTCCCTCACTGTTAAGATAGAACCGCGCTATACTCTCTTGAGATAAGCCATTGTAGGGAACTCCGATAATAGCTTGATGTGCTTCTAAAAGGTTTTTTTCAGCTTTGATTAAAGTACCAACAAGAGTAGGAACAGGTGCATGACTTACCAAATTATGGGATAACTTGGTAATAAGGTTTTTAGCTTCTGGACTGAACTCAGGAGCATTGTCTTCACTGCCCCATTCACTCGCTTCTCTAGCTGTTTCTAAGGCTAATTTGATGCCTTTATCGTCTATATCTGTGGTAGTTGTCACTCCAACTGTTTTCCTTTTATTCCACACACGAACAATAACGCTTGATCGGTTTGATGCTTGGACCTGTTTAAGTTCACCGCTATCAACCTCGACACTAGTCTCGTCGATAGATAAACCATAAATATCATATTTATCGATTCCTAATTCTTTGGCACTTAATTGGGTGTACCCGGCAATCTTTTTAATATTCAGCATATTGAAGATGATCAAGGATTGTTAATACATTGTACGTGCAGGAAGTAGATTTGCCCGGACTTGTGTATAGGAACTACTGAATCATTCGTACTGCTTAAGTATCTCTACTCTCTTAGCAGTTAACCATAGGCAGAAGTGTCCTCAGTCGTTTACTTAGCCCTCAGTGTAAAGAATGTTCTCTGTTACTGTTTACTTCCAATTTTGGTTTATTTATTCAAGCTGTCAGGAACCACGTTATTTTCTTCCCTGTTTTTACCATATTTACACCACCAGAGGTTTCTAATTTGAACTTTTGCCGGCCCCTTGTTTTTATAAACTACGCTGCAGTTAAACAAAGTATTTCTACTATGTGTGATTTTACCATAAAATCTTTCTACAAGGGAGAGGTTTTAAAACTATCTTTTGGGAGATTATGCGAGTATGATAGGAAAAAATAGCTTTTCTTCTCAATTGAAAAATATCTATCAGCATTAACAGCTTTTCTTATTTAAAGAGGACTATTGTTCTCTACTTTACTAATCCATGTCCAATGGCTAAAGAATCCTGATATAGTAATTTGGTCTGTACTTGCTAATCCTGGTGTGTTGTGTCTTAATAATAAGAATAGTTTATGATCTAATAAGAAAAGTTGAACTGAAACACTAATTAAGATTTTGTCTATAAAAAAATTATAATCATCAATTAAAATAACTATCATGATTTTCAGTAGAGGAAGAATTTTATAAATGACCCCCAAAAATTTTAATTTTCATTCTGTGAAAATCATGATTATAGTGAGTACGGTAATTTTATTAACTTGTAGTAGCTTAAGACATATTTTATTTCAATCTACTGCTTATGATTTAGCGATTTTTGATAATGGCATTTATTTAATTAGTCAGGGAAAAACTCCTTTTGTTTCTTTTCGAGGTATACATATACTAGGAGATCACGCTGCATTTATTCTTTATGCGATTGCTGGATTATATAAGATTTACCCTAGTGTTTATTGGTTATTTGGATTACAAGCGATTGCCCTTTCTCTGGGAGCATTACCAGTTTGGCAATTGGCAAAATACGCAAATTTGACCCCAAACTTAGCAATAGTAGTTGCGGCTTCTTATCTCCTTTACCCCTTAATTTTTAACCTAAATTTATTCGATTTTCACCCAGAAGTATTGACACTTCCTGCTTTTTTTTGGGCATTCCTGTTCGCTAAAAAAAACAACTTTTTTGCGTTCAGCTTAGCACTAATCTTTATTTTGAGTTGTCGGGATGCTTTATCTTTAACTATAACAGCAATGGGGGTTTGGCTAATATTAGGAGAAAGAAAAATAAAGCTTGGAGTGATTTCTTTAGGAATAGGAATAATCTGGTTTGTTTTAGCCACTAAAGTAATTATTCCTCGATTTAGTGGAGAACAGGTAGCTGCTGTTGCTAGATATAATTTTTTAGGAGTATCTTTACAGGAGATTATTTTAAATCTTTTTTTAAAACCACAAATTGTTCTAAGTCATCTTTTCACTTTAAATAACTTAGAGTATTTGTTGTTGCTTTTATGTCCTCTGATTTGGGGATTATTCCCCAAATATTTTTCTCCATTAATTGGTGCTCTTCCTATTTTATTTTTAAATTTACTGACTGAGAATAAAGAACAAAAAGATTTATTACACCAATATTCTCTTCCAATTTTACCATTTTTAATTCTAGTGGTGATTGCAGCCCTGAGTGTAGGACAAAGATGGTTACAAAGACCTAAATATATTATTTTGTGGTCATTAGTTACTTTTTTTGCTCTAGCTAAAGTTGGCTATTTTAGCTCTCGTTACCTTGAATCTATTGATACTTGGTCAGCAACAAGAGAAGCGTTAAATCAAGTGACAAAAGAAGGTAATGTGTTAACTTCAGCTAACATTGCCCCCCATGTTGCCCATCGGACTAAAGTTGAATTAGCAATTGAAGGTTCACAAGGAATTAATCTTCAACAATTTGATGATATTTTGTTAAACAAACGTCATCCAGGTTGGAATAGTTCACCAGAATTGGTTAACACTCTAATAGGAAGAATTGAACAAATTCCCGAGTTTAAATTAGCCTATAAAAAAAACCAAGTTTATCTGTTTGAACGTATTTCACCTCAATCGAATTTATTATGAATGGATATTCTATTTATACTTAGAAGCAACAAAACTTTTTAATATCTGCATTATTAATATCTAGGTGGTATTTTCAGTATGTTTGTAAGTAGGCGTATCTAAATCAATTCTAAATCAATTTAAATCTAAAAAAAATATTTTCTATGTCTATATTTAGGTAGTTATAATTAGATTTATATCGCTCTAGTCGATATTCTTCTCCTACTATATTGAGCCCTGGACTATAAGTTAGTAGAAAGTATAATATATACAATTTGTTTTCTTTCCATTGTCTAAGTTTCGCTTTAAATAAACTACTTGTATACACTAAGCAAATATGAATAACAATCATCGTATTTATACTTTTATATTTACAATATTTATAGTGTTTTTTAGCTTGATATATTGATTGATCTAAAACTTTTTTAAAAACTGCCTATTTATCAAGTTTAATTGAAACTTTTATTTTGTATATTATTATCTTATTTAGTCTAGTTACTTTTTTTCTATGGAATTACTTTTTATTTATAATTTTTATATAGGCAAAAAAGAATTTTTTCATTTTTTTATATCAAAAATTACTTTTTAATCTATTATTTTAGACTAAATTACTTATATAGTTGTTGACTATTATAAATATTCTTATATTTTTTTTGATTTAATTTTTTTTTTGACTTATACAAAAATAATACCATGCTTATATTATTTAAATTATTGAACTATGAATTTTAATTCTATTGAATCTTCTGATAGTTTTTACTATACAATTATTTTAACCTTTAAACCTTTTATATTAAATATAATAGCTTGAAAACTATTGTAATTTCTTAGTATTTTTGGTAGTTACAAGTCAAGTTTAATAGCATTGACTGTTCTAATTTTGTTAATTAAATTTTTAGTTTAGTATACAGTAGGAGCCCTTTTAAAACTACTTTTCTGTTTTAGGCTTTTTAAAGCCCACCCAGTTACTGTTAAAGAAAGCCTTAAATTTATTCTAATAGAATTGGATTTAAACCTATTGTTAGATATAGTCAAAAACAATAGTCTTTCAATAAGAGTCCATGAGTCAATATTTTTTGATTGAGTCAAAAAGTCCTTTCGAGTCTACAGAAGTTATACACGATTATCAATTGGCATCTGATCTAGCTAAGTCAGGGCACGAAGTGACTTTGTTTTTGGTAGAAAACGGTGTACTAGCTACCCGCTCAACTATTATTCCCCCTGAATTAGCCAACCTAAATTTAGTTAAAGTCTTGGCAGATAGATTTTCCCTCGAAGAAAGAGGAATTGAGTATTCTGAAGTGACTTCTGGTATTGAAGTTTCTACCATATCTTCAGTAACTGATGCTATGGGACAAGGACAAAAGACCTTGTGGTTATAAATCAAGTTGAGGGTCGACATACGACAGCCTATGACCGGAAATTATCTACTGATTATTGTTTATTAGTAACTAACAAAAAATGAGTACAACAACCCTTACATTTCTCTTGATGGATGCACCATTTGAACAAGCGAGAACAACCACTGCTTTTCGGCTGATGGATGCAGCCTTAGAAAAAGGCTACAATGTCAATGTTTTTGCCTATGAAGGAGCAGTTTCTTTAGCGTTTTCTCACCAGAGACCTCACGCTAATAGTATTCATGGCCGTACCTTTGAAGAAGAAAATCATCCATTAACTAAAGATTGGGTAGCAGCTATGCAAGCAAAAGCAAAAGATAAAGGCTGTCGATTTGATTGGATTAATTGTGGTCTTTGTGTTGATGAAAGAGGTGTACAAGAAGCGATAAAAGGATGTCGTCGCGGCGGACCCCAAGATTTTTGGCAATGGGCTACTGAATCTACATCAACATTAGTTATTGGCACAAGATAAGCTAAAACCTATTGAAAACAAGTTTTAGTAAGGTAAGGAGTAAAAGGATTCTGAATTTTTAAGGAGTATCGACTATGAAAGCATTACAAATTATTGAATCAGCTTATCGTTGTATTGTTGAAGAACAAGATGATCCAGCTATTTGGATAGTTCAGGTTTTAAATAGAGCTGGTGGCGAAGTCGATATTTTGTTACGAGGCAATGCCGTTAATTATGCTGTTAGCAGGCAAGGGAATGAGGGGTTGACCTTAGGTTCTTGGCAACAAATTTGTCCGGCTAAAGTTGATCAAGATTTACAACAAGCTCTTGATAGCGGGTTAAAAGTGTATGCAATCGCAGAAGATATTGCCCAAAGAGGTATTCCTGAAGCAAAATTACTTAGTGGAATTGAAAAATTATCTCGTAGGGATTTACCTAATTTGTTTGAACAATATAAACAAGTTTGGCGTTGGTAACACAGTAATTAACGCGCGTTTAACGGAGACTATAACTTCTATTTTTCTCCCTGAATGAGATGAACTCTTTTTTCAAATAAAACTTACGCAATTAATTAGGGTTTGCTGGGAAAGCATAAAAATTTTTTTCTTTCCTAAAGACCCTTTTTAGCAACTCGTGCACGCATAGTTCCAGTTGATCAAGTAACCTTCCTTATTTTACAATTTAAAGAAAAATATATACATAATTGCCAATCATATCTGGCGACGAACTAAATTACTTATACTGTTTTTTAACACTTTATAAATATTCTTGAAAGCAAAAGTAAGAATGTGGATAGACTGAATTTTGAGGCTTTTTAGAATGGAATAGCTTTATATCGATGGATTGATTCATTGAGTCATTCTAATAAATTTAAGATGGTTGTGGGGTTTAGCTTATTTTTAAACCACACAATCTTCGCGGGAGTATCTGTGAATTTAACTCCTGCCTTTTCTAGATTCAATCGTTCAGAAATAGCTAGAATTAGATTGTCTACATCAGAATTTTGGACCTGATAAAATTTTTTTTGTAGGTATTCTGTCCGCCAATATCCAACAATTTCTAATAAAATGTCTCGCCCATCGGGATGTACTAAACGAAAGTCGGGAATCATTACACTCCCACGTAAAGGAATTAAATCCACTTCTCTTTCTAGTCGCCATTGGGTTTTCAATTTTGCCCATCGTTTGGCGAAGGACTCTTCCAACATACTATCATAGGTTTTTCCTTTAGGATAATGACTCACTAAACCACAGCGATCATCTAAACTAAAATGACTAGTTTTAATTTTTTCGGTATAACTATCCTTAATTTGTAATTTAGTTTCGAGACTCCATTTACTAACATGAAGTAGAGCCGGAATCATTTTAGCTAAAGCTAACCCATAACGGGTACTAGCTTTAAATAAACTTGTCGGGCCATCTATCATAATGGTAAACCCTGTATCTGCATCTCCTTCTATATAAGCCATTAATTGAAACAATTTAAGATAACGAAACAGCAATTTATATTCCCCTGGATTATTGCGATGAGCATTAATTCTAATGTGACTAGAACGATAGAAAATTCCTTGAACTTGTGATAAATTATAACGATGAATTAATTCTTCTGAAGTAGGAGACTCAAAATCAGTCAAAATACGATTCTCTTGTAAGTCTGCATAAAGTCCTTGTTCAATTTCACTAGGCAAGATTTCTCTATTTAATTCCTCACTTAACAAACCGGCAATGTTGTCTAACAGATAGGAACGGTTAGCGGGAATAGGGAGAGATTCCGCGGCGCGACTAAATACCCGCTGTCGTAGTTGTTGGGGTTCGAGGGGGCTGACAATTTCAAAAGTTGAAAAGTTATTTTTTAACAGATGGGCTAAACCTCGTTTAACCCGATAATTTAAATTATCTCCTTCTAGTTCTAGAAGCTTCTTATTTAGTTGTTCTTGAGTACTCCCTAGATGATTTTGAAAACAATCAATTTGTTCAGAAGCCAGGGTGAGTGTGTTACTATCTAAATATAGTTTTCTAGGAATTATAGATTCGCCAATGTGACGATAAATTAGTAAATCAGAAGGCAACATAATATTTTATACGTGTTTTATATGTGTTTAATGACAAGATATAATTTCTATGTAGTCATTGATAGATCAATCATAAATTAACTGTCAGTTACTTGAAACTCCAATAAAACCTACACTAGTGAACATCTCCTATTGACCTCTAAAGTGGCGCTCCGATAGTTATTATGGTTGATATTAGCAAGGAAGTCTATTGCAGACTAGATAGAGAAGTGTTAATTGGTTACAAAAAAGCCCTAGAATGAATGATACTCTAATAACTATTAGATTTTGTCAACCACGGTATGAGGTTAGAAAAACCAGGATACTATGGAATTGAGTTTACATCGAAGAATAAACTATTAAAATGAGTTCTATACTTTCTATAAAAATAGCCTAATTTCATTAAGATTCTAGTAACCTGTCAGAATAAATTTTGGGTAAACGTATGTATTATGGTCATTAGGATGAAATAGGTAACTATAAAATTAATAGTCGTCAAGCCTAGATAGACCTAATTTAAAAATTACTTAATTTGGGTCGGTATTTAAAGAGCAGAAAATTTAATTGATGTTGATTGTGGAATTTTAAAAAGTACCTGCTATTTTATATCAAAAATTCAATGCAATTGGGATAAAAAACTCCTATCCTCTGTGCAAGCTGCTAGAGCTAACGAAAACATAAAAAATGTTATTTACAGAAATAGTTGATTTTGAGGTAGCTGATGCTTTAAATATTCCCTCTTAGGATAATAATTTTGACCTAGTATAGTTCCTTTAAACTGGTAAATATATGCTTAATAAAACTAAATTTATTGAAATATATTATAGAGTTATTAAACCAGGAGTGACTTTAATTTTAGCAACTTGGAGCCATCGTCCTATTAATTCTCTCGTAGATGAGTTAACTTCGAATGAAAACCAACACTTAGCATAAATTTATTGGGTTTGTTATTTACTCTATGTTATTTTTTTATCCGAATACAAAAAAATTTTCAAATGAATCAAAAGTAATCAAGTCTGATGATTACTCGATAGATTATTTTAAATATTAACTTATATTTATCATTAATATCTTCTACCATTTATTTTATAAAATAGGTAATATCTTCTTCAAGATTAAAGATATAATCGGCACTGGGTTTTGTTTTTTTTTGAATAAGATTTAAATATTAATTAGTAGATTCAAAGATTATTAACAGCAGTCTTAATTTTCTCAAAAAAATTATTAACTAGAATATTGATTGGTATATATAAAGATGACTAGTAACGCTTGATACACATAAAAAAATTCTCTTTTATTTATTCATAACTGACATATTTTTATATATTAGTATTTGAAGCTTTTTAGTCACTTGTTAAAAAGGTTTTCTATAGTTATCTGACTTAGCATTAACTTATTTAACATCATGACGTCTATCTGTTACTAATTTATTTTTTTACATTAATTTGCAACGTTATTATGCAGTTTACTAAGATATATGCCAACTTTTATGATTTTAGTAAAAAACGATACTCTTCTTTAAATTTATTTAATGGCTCATTATGTTTAACTTAACAAAGATTAAGTCTGCGATAGACTAACTTTTTTGTCTAATAGAGTTAATTATTTAGATAAAGTTTTCTGATTGTCTAATTTTAATGGACAAAAGTTATATTTAGACTTATCTATCCGATAAGTCTAAATATTCCTCTCTCATTTTAAATCCAATGATGAGTAATGATAAGTATTTCAAAATTTCAAATCTTATTTATTAAACTAAGTGGAGTATTTAATGCTACATGTGTAAGTTGAGTGAAAACTCCAAGCTTAGTTTAATTCAATTAAAACACAAAATATCCTAAAATATCGTCCATCTAGATGGATATGGCTTTTGACATACCTATTATTGATAATAAGACTATGTCTTTATATTCTTGATTTTTACATAACAAGTTTAATAGAACCTCAATTTTTACGTTAAATCTCAAACTTTTGCTAAAAGACTAGCAGGAGGGATAGAAAATTTCGTGCTCTTTTGAAGTAGATAGTCTAAAAACGCTTTAGCTACCACTGATAATTGTTTATCTTCCAAATATGCTACATACCAACGACGTTTGATCGGAAAATGTTCCACATCAAGTATTGTCAGTTCGCTATCCTTTCCCTCAGAAATCAGCGTATGTTGAGAAAGGATAGAAATACCTAAATTACCTGCGATCGCGTGTTTAATTGCCTCATTACTTCCTAATTCTAGGCGTACCTCAACAGATAAACCGTGTTGATAAAACAGCTTTTGTATTGCCTGTCGAGTCCCCGATCCTGATTCACGCATGATGAAAACTTCGCTATCAAGATTGGTGATAGGAATATTTCGTTTTCCCGCTAATGGATGGTTTTTAGGAGCAATTACCACTAAATGATTATCAAGAAAAGGTTGAGTTGATAATCCCATGTTATCAGAGGGTTCACTTAAAACATACAAATCATCTCGGTTTTCCATCATGCGTTCCTGGATATGTTGATGATTAGTGATAGCTAAAGAAATGTTAATGCCGGGATATTGTTGACAAAATGTACCTAAAATTCGAGGAATAAAGTATTTTGCTGTGGTAATAACTGCCAATCTTAATTGTCCCTGTCGGGTTCCTTTTAAATCCGCTACTTTCATCTCAAAATTTTCTAACCTTCCAAAGATTTCTTGACAGGTTTGAAGTAATTCTTTTCCAGCTTCAGTTAGATAGAGACGTTTACCAATTTGTTCAAACAACGGTAGACCGATGACTTTGGTTAGTTGTTTAATTTGGCTTGATACTGTAGGCTGAGTAATTAATAATTCTTCTGCTGCACGGGTAAAACTCCCATGACGAGCCATAGTCTCAAAAACTTTTAACTGATGTAGGGTGGCTTGAATCAATGGGCATTTCCTCTCGTGTCAGATTTTGAGTCTGCTGAAGTATTAAATCACTTACTTAAATCATAGACGAATTTTAATGGTCTTTCAAGTTTAACTTAAATAATTCCTATGGTAATTATCATTAACTTTTACCAGTGAGAGTCCCGATGGTAACAAATACTGGTGTCTCTTTTTGAGAAAATCGCTATTTTTTGTTAACCTAAATAAAGTTGATGAGGGCTTTTGCCCGTCTCCGGGAAAAAGTTTCTAATTTTATTAAAAGATCAGATTACATTCACTAAAATTGAAAAACAATTCAGAACGGCTGGAGTTAATGATTATTTTTAACTAGTTTAATGAATTAATTGATAAGGAGTATAGACCCACATACAATATCCCCGACCCTCTTAAAACTTAATAAGTTTATGTGAGGATATTTCTTCTATCAGTAATCTTTACAGTGATGTTAACTTTTTCTAAGTAAATATATCGTTTTTTGGAGATAAACCACTAATAAAAAATAATAACCAGTATTTAAAGTTTAGTTTACTTATTAAGAAAAATGAGCGTATTTTTTAAAGTAAAAATATTTGATAAATACAAGAATTTTTACTTAAAATAAGGTAGCCTATAGTTCTTCGAAGGCTAAAATAGAAGTAATTATCAACCAAAATATTGACATAAACGTAGAATAAAGAAGATTTAATTGTTAATTAAGTATAGTAGATGGGGTAAGTCTAAAACTTCTTGAAGTTACAAAAATTCGTTTTTGGTTAGCACCCCACTTCATTCATTAATTATTTTATTGGCTTATGCCTCTTGCCATTTATAGCAGTTGCAAAAACGCTTAAGACATTTTCCTATTCTTTATTTTCTGGGTGTCAAAATTTTCCAGACTGACTAAAAAATTACGGAGAAGTTGTTTCCCCGACGGAGTAAAGATACTTTCCGGGTGGAATTGTACCCCTTGAAGGTTAGGATAACCTTGATGTTGAAGCCCCATAATAGTCCCGTCTTCAACCCAAGCAGTTATTTCAAGTACTTGTGGCAGACTACCTCGATCTACCACCAAACTATGATAACGAGTGGCACTAAAAGGATTCTCTAAACCTGTAAACACTCCGACTCCCTTATGATAGATTTGAGAGGTTTTGCCGTGCATCAACAGAGGTGCAGCTACAACCTGTCCTCCATAAACTTGACCCAGACTTTGATGACCTAAACAGACCCCTAAAATGGGTAGAGTCGGGCCTAACTGTTCAATTAACGCGAGTGATATTCCTGCATCATCAGGACGGCCTGGACCTGGAGAAATTACAACTCCATTCGGTTGTAGATAACGAATCTTATCAAGAGTAATTTGATCATTACGGTAAACTTGGATATCTAAAGCTACGGGAAGTTCAGCACCCAGTTCTCCTAAATACTGCACCAAATTATAGGTAAAACTGTCGTAATTATCAATAATGAGAATCAATACTTATCTCCTTGAAGCTTGCTGGGGGAGCAGTTAATCTCCGCCCAAAATCTGCTTTTGACCTTAACGCAAAGTCTTACAGGGTAAGAAGAAAAGGAACCAAAGGGGGCAACAAAATAAAACTGGCGACTAAAACTGCTGCCATCGCCCCAACCATGACTGCTCCGGCAGCACAATCTTTAGCAATTTTAGCTAACATATGGTATGATTGTCCTACGGTTAGATCAACCACCGATTCTAGAGCGGTATTCAATAACTCTAAAACCATCACAAGAGCGCAGGTTAGAGAAACAATAGCCAAGTTCACACTAGTAACTTGTAAAAATAGTCCTAGGCTAATGGCAATCACGGTCATAGCAGTATGGATACGGAAATTACGTTGAGTCTCAAAAGCGTAACAAATGCCAGCCCAAGCATATTTAAAACTTAAAAACAAGTTAGGGGCCATTTGCCAAGCTAATTGCCGTCGGGAATACAATTTTAATTCTGCAGTTGAACTTGTCTCGAGACTAGGGTAGCTCCTGAAAGCAACACCAGAAGGCAATGAGGAAGAATGAACTAGCTGGGGACGAGAGGATTGGTTCAAGTGTAAATTTGTTTTCATTATCTTAAAAATTTTACGACGGAACTGTTAAAGTTTATTAGAAATACTGTGGAATTGAAACAATTAAATAAATCCAATGTATCAACTATTTGGCTGAAGGCCTACAAGTTTTAACAAAGTTTCTTGTTGTGCAAGCATCTGTCGCAAACTTTCTTCATCTGGATGATCCCAACCCAAAAGGTGTAGAAGTCCATGAGCCACTAACCATGCTAATTCTACGGTTAGAGGATGATTGTTTTGTCGTGCCTGTTTTTTAGCTGTATCTACCGAAATAATAATATCTCCTAAATATAGGGGTTCATCAGCGCTTATTTTTGCCGATGATTGAGGAACCTTAACTTCAAGAGCGGCAAACGCCAAGACATCTGTAGGTTGGTTTTTATGGCGATATTGGTTATTAAAAGTTTGTATTTCGTCATCGCTGGTTAACCTTAGACTCAGTTCATAAGCCTCCGCTATAGCAATTATTGAGTGTAGTTCCTTTAACCAAATTTGAATCCACTGTTGCCAAGTTGCCCTAATCATGTCAGAGACATCCGAATCATTTGATGCTTCGAAGTTAAGAGCATCTTGAAGATAAAGGTCAACGGTTAAGGTTTTCGCAGAAGAAGATGCCATCATATCCTCGATATTAACGAGTTAAATAGGAAATACTAACAAGAAATACTAATAAGCCTACTGTTACTACTACAAAGTGCTTGATGGAAGTTCCTCTTTTACGAACCATATTACGCATTGCTAGTCTGACGTAACTTGGTGGTGTGTCACTAGGAGTGACATTAGGAGATAAAGATGGGATGTCAGTAGGTTGAGAGGATTGAGGTAAATTACTCATGAGATCTATTGAGTTTATTCCAATGAGTGTTGTTGTCTTAAATTTTAGAGGTAATTCCTTGATGAGGGAACAGTTTGTTGCTAAAAATAAACTTTTTTTTAAAAAGCTCTTTGTTTGTTAATTAGCTAGGTAGTCAAGCTCTTATCTAGTTTTTTTGACAAAAGTTAATCTTCAGAAATCATGATAATTATTTTTAAAAAAAGTAGATTTTTTTTATTGTCTTCTAAGAGTTGATCACCAAGTTTTTAGATATTTGACTCTTTTAAACGTTTCAGAAAAGATTCTGATTAATCTATTTATAATCTACTGTTTTACAATCTATTGTAGATAACTGAATTATTCTAGATAATTGAATTGATTGTGTTTCTGTTCCGCACCCAAAATCCATTTTTTGATGTTTTCCTCATAATTAATTATTTGTTCAATAAAAGTATGCTCTCTTAATGTCCCTAGATTGAAAAGTTAATTGCCGTATTCTATCGTGTAATCGTATTTTATGATGTGATATTCAAAAATTTGTTTACACTACTGTTTCATAACTGTTTAGTTTTTTCTTTATTTGAGTTGTTAATTTTAAAATATAGCAAAAGGTAAAGTTAGTTTCTAAATATGTTCCATGACAATAGCTAAAGCCGGTGCAACTGATTCTAGAAGTCATTTATCGAAGGCATATTGATCAACTATAATCACGAAAGTAGCTGGTAACTCCTCCATGAGATGAACAAAGACTAACATGACTGCTATAAGTGTTTCCTCAGACATTAAGAGAGTATGCATTTAAAATAAGGTATTAGTGAGAGTGTCGCCTAAACTGCGGTCTGCATCGTCTTAAACTTGTTTTTTGTATTTGAACTTGATAGTAACAACCCCAAAAGCCACTGATTAATATAGGAGTAAATAAATATAAATTGAGATAAGAATTGCCCTACTCTACTAATCTAATCAATAACCCTGTGGCATTGATTGCCACAGATAGCTTACATGAAGTTCCTCATCACGTTATTTAACCTTCCTAAGGGGATTAAGATCTCTACCGCAAATTACAGATATTAAAATAGGATAGTCTAAAGTAGCAATATTGGTCCCTATCTTATCGCTTATGGACAGTGACTACAGTCCATAAGCAATGACTAAAGTTAAGATTAAGACTATGATAGCGGTTAATAATACTAAGATAAAATCATAGTTAGCTAGTTACTAAAAATTATTGACTAGAGCATATGAAGGATTAAAGAATAATATCAGTAGAATGCAATACACATAAGTAACGACAAATACCAAAGCAAAAGAGATAAAACAGAAAAAAAAGGCTAGTATTGCCTGCCATTAACTGCGTAGCAGCTACTCGTTCCTCTAGTCAAAACCAAGTTCTATAGCATAAGTTCCTGTTGTCGAAGTATTTACCCTAAAGTATCGTACTATCCTAAAATTATTTGCTCGATACTCCCGATCCCATCCTCGCCATTAGTAGAAAAGAATTTAGAAAGCAATCTTTAAGGACAGTAGAGTCTAGATATGGCCATATTTTCTAGTTCCCCAAAAAATGCTGCCTATCACAAATAAAACAGTAATGACAATTAACGTTGCTGCAACAACAAGGACAAAAATTTTACAACTATTAACTAGAAAGTATTTTAATAAAGATTTTTCGTGATGGAAGTGGAATTAGAATTAGTCATTATTAAAATCAGAAGTTTTCCTGAATTTGGAGGTAACAGACGTTGATTTTCGTAGAGGTTCAGCTTTTCCTTGTTGTCTCCTTTCATCTTCAATCCAAGAATTCACGCTTTGAATTGAAAACAACTAAACTGTGTTCCGACTAACTTAGTAACATTTGAGTTCTTCATGATTTCTCTTTCTTTTATGATCATCTTTAAAGCACCCCAAAAAGGAAGAGTTAACCTACAGGATTGAGGTATAACGGATTTTTTGTAAGCTCGTTTAACATATTAATTAGATAAAATTATAACTAATACTAGGTTGATTTCTAATTAAGTTAAAGCATAACCAATACAAAGATAGATTCTCCTATTAAAGGGTAAATATTGACAAGAAAAATGTCCTTGTTCTAAAAAATATTCTGATCTAAATTGTTTCGACTTAAGACAAGTATCTTCTCGATGATGAGTTCAATAAATATTGAAAGGCAAACATCGTTTCTGTTACAAATTCTTTATGATTCAAACAAAAATTTTAGTAACACGACCAAAAGTAAACCTGGCTATAGTATAAATATATAGAGTTTTTTGACAGAATGCTATTAACTAGGAAGTTTTTATATTTTTTATCGCTTCTAAAACTTTCTATTTTTTTTTAAAAATTTAACTACTAGTAATTTATGAGCCCAGTAAAAAATAATTTAAAACCTTTATTTAGGATTATCAGCTTATCTATTAAGATAATAGATGTCATAAAGTTCCTCATTTAATCCCGTGTTAATACCATTAATCTTAGGATATCTTTTCCTTCTGTTTATTTCTTACTTTGTCGTCTATCAACTTTAACTTTTTAAGTTTTAAAATCTTATCAATATTTTTTAATAGTTACATTGTATCTTTCTCTAACAACTATAGTTTGTCTAATTTTGAAAATTAGAACAAATAAATACAAAATTCAATCTAACAAAAAACCTAATTATATCGAATATTGGAGGTTAAGTTGTTGGTATCTTTATCCTTAAGATAAACTAATGAAAGCTTGAATAATAACATGTAAATCAATTGCAATATTTTTTTATTTACCACCAATATAATAGGTATAATTTTAATCAAATTAATCATAGATTTTTTTTTATCACAAGCAAGGAACATTAATAGTTTATATTTTTATTAATAATTTTTACCACCAATAATGGTACTCGATTTAGGTTTCAAAAAATGTATTAGACTACTACTAGTTCATTATGCGGTAAACTTTTGAGCATTATTATAATCAAAAAAACTTAAATAGCTTTGGGATTACTAAACATTTAGATACAAATGGAGGTAAATCTGCTATCACCGCTATAAACATAGCTTCATACTTTTTCTAGTTATTTTCAAGATAGCCAGGAAGCTCGTTAATCTATTGCAATAATCGTAACCAGACAGGGGTTTATAGTCTATTAAGAAATGGACTCGCAATAATTTGATTAATTTTTATAAGACATCGATACAATAGCCCTAGGGTTAATTGATACCATCACCCCCTATCTATAATGTCTGTATTATTTTTTGTGTCTTATGATAGAACAACCCTTGGGATCAGTTATTGAAGGTTCTCTCAGTCAAGGATTAGAGGTTCTCTTACATCCTGATATTTCCGTCGAGCAAATGCGGGTGGGCAAGTTTTTAGTCGTTCAGGGAATAAGATCACGGTTTTTCTGTATCCTCACCGACGTTTCTTTAGGAACGACTAACCCTCGTATTCTTTCCAATCCTCCTAGTTTTGAAGATAGTTTGATGCGCGATGTTCTGGCAGGAAGCGGAACCTACGGAAAAGTAGAATTAGCCCCAATGTTAATGTTTACTCCTATTGAAAAGGAAGTACAAGTCAATGCTAAAACAAAAAATAAGGATAGTTCATTAGGATCATTTGAGACACAAACAAGTAGTGATATTGAATTACTCCCAGTCAAAACTATTCCAGCTCATTTCAGTCAGGTTTATGAAGCTTTAGAAAAGGATTTTCGTTGTGTTTTTGGCTGGGAAAATGATCCTATCCGTCGTAATTTTGCTATTGGAAAACCGTTAGATATGGAGGTTCCAATTTGTATTGATTTAGATCGATTTGTAGAACGAAGTAATGGAGTCTTTGGTAAGTCAGGCACTGGAAAGTCTTTTCTTACTCGTTTGTTGATTTCAGGTATTATTAAAAAGCGAGCAGCTGTTAATTTGATGTTTGATATGCATTCGGAATACGGTTGGGAAGCGATACGAGAAGGTAAACACGTTTCTACAGTGAAAGGTTTACGTCAACTGTTCTCTGGCGAGGTAGAAATTTATACCCTAGATGTAGAGTCTACTAAACGAAGGGGGGTTAGAGATGCTCAAGATCTTTACCTTAGTTTCGATCAAATTGAAATTGAAGATATTCGCTTAGTTGAATATGAATTAGGCATTTCAGAAGCCAGTTTAGATAATGCTGAGATTCTTCGGAAAGAATATGGGAAATCTTGGATTATTAATTTATTAAATATGACCAATGAAGACATTAAAATTTTTTGCCAGGAAAAACAAGGTCATCCTGGCTCAATTATGTCTCTGCAACGGAAGTTAATGCGCTTAGAAAAACTAAAATACTTACGTACTGCTTGTTCCCATAATTATATCTCGCAAATTTTACAATCTTTAAAGGCAGGAAAGCATGTGGTTGTTGAATTCGGTTCCCAATCAAATATTTTATCTTATATGCTAGCAACCAATATGATTACTCGACGAATCCATGCCAGTTATGTCAAACAATCAGAGAAATTTCTTCAAAGTAAAAATATAATTGATCGCCCCAAACAACTAGTCATTACCATTGAAGAAGCGCATCGTTTTCTTGATTCTAAAATTGTTCATCAAACGATTTTTGGTACCATTGCCAGAGAGATGCGAAAATATTTTGTAACCCTGTTAGTTGTTGATCAAAGACCATCAGGAATTGATAATGAAGTTATGTCTCAAGTGGGGACTCGGATTACCTGTTTGTTGAATGATGAAAAAGACATTGAAGCGATTTTCACAGGGGTATCTGGGGGACAAAATTTACGGTCAGTTTTATCTAAATTAGATTCTAAACAACAGGCATTAATTTTGGGTCATGCCGTCCCCATGCCAGTAGTTGTTAGGACCCGAGCTTATGATCAACAATTTTACACTGAAATCGGGCCAACTGATTGTTCAGAATGGTCTGATAAAGAGGTTTTAATTGCAGCTGAAGTTGCCAAAACAGATTTAGGGCTTTAAGATTCAATTAATCTAATTTTTAGAGTAAGATATAGTTAGATTATATATCTATATACTTTAAAAATTTTTTGTATGAATAGGTATTTAAATCAAGCTCAACCTTTGAACTTATTCCCAGTTGTTAGTTTTTAAACTAATATGTAATTTTGAGTAGATATATTTTTATCTATAGTATTAATCTACTTACTATCTTGATTAAAGATTGCTAGCTTCTTAGCTGTGTCCTATAGGTTTTTGCACTTTATTTTATAAATCTACACAGGTTTTTATTACTCTTTCATGATTAAAAGTATAAATTTGTAACTTTGGACAATGTTTGTTTTAGTTTTGATAAATTTGACTTGATACGGCAGAAATTATAGTCAACAATATGTCAAAGAAACAATAAATTTTGTTGATCTTGCTTTGTTTTATGAGTTCTGTCTTTGTAGCTGTTGCAATTACAGCCAGATTGCAATACAGAATTAACTAGTGACACGCCAATTCAAAAAGATTCAAAGTTAAAGATTGAAGAACTTTCTGAACACAGAATCTTTCTTTTTGATTTACTTCGATTTATTATTAATACTTTCTACTGTTTGTAGAGTTATTTCTATATCAGAAGAGACAATTATTTTAAAATCTAACTTGATACTAATCCACTAATTTTAATAGTCCTGATACTCAGTCTAAGATTTTTAAAAATTTTTTATAAATTTCTTTTTTAGTCGTCGTTGTATTCTGAGAATACTAATAATATCTTATGGACTTATTTATCTAAAAAATAGAAAATTATAATGCCTGTAATTATTTACATAAATTTTTATATATTATTTCTATTTATTGTTCACTCATCATACTTCTGGTTTTTATTTTTTTAATATCTCTCTGTTAAAAAACAAATCATAATTTCTAGCTTATTGGTCTTTGACATATGTTTTTTGCTTTCTTATTATCTAAATTTATTTCTATATTGATTACATTTAACGTAATGACAATTTTTTTAGATGAGCAGCTTTCTTTAGTGGTCAAACCACATAATAAATATAAATTATTGTTCTTTCGATTTTGCTGACAAATAAAAACGTTCCTATCTTATTTTAAGAATACTATAATTAATAGGGAGTTTTGCTAAACTTAGCATATTATTAATCAAACTAAATTGAGCATTAAATACAATAGGTATAAATTGAGTTTAAATAATGAGTTTAGCATAATTTAATTGAAACATAAAATCTGTTATTGTACTGTTTATACTTGTAGTTATAGCTTTTAACAAAGCCTATTACTGACTATCTTATTTTTTTGTAGTTTTAATAACTGCATAACACGTCTATCAAAGTTTTATTGATATTTAAATTTAAAATATTAACCGGTAAAATCTCATTATATATAGATTAAAGATTATTTTTTAAAATTTTAAATTTGTTTAGTAAGGTGATTAGGATATCGAATGACTCCTAATCGCTCACTTTTATCACGGCTTTCAATTTTTATATCAAATGCTAGTTGATTTAATCTTTTTTTTGAAACAATTAGTTGTATTGTCCTTTTTGGCAAACCTAATAAAATTTATATTTTTCAGTTTTTATAGAAAAAAACTACTATACTCAAAATTTTTTATCTAGCAATAGAACCGTAATTTTTGACAACTAAAGTACCCGCAGTATTACATTCAACTATCTTTATATTTTTTCAACTAGTTTGGGTAAATATACTAATTTAAATCTTTAGTTTTGAAAAGTTATCTTAACACAATGATTTAAATTTCTTGGGAATACTTAATAAAATACAATTACTAATTTAAAGAAAAAAGCAAACACCTGGATAACTTTAATTAGTTACCCAAGTGTTAAATAGTAAATGACAAGTAAAAAATTTTTGCCAGTCAACTTCTATACAGAAACAGTCTTCCTACTACCAGTAGATAACTCTCCTTGAGCATACTTAGTAGCATAAGCCTCAATACTTTCTTGCTTGATCTTACTAGCATTGCCAGCAGTCCAGAATTGCTGATAACGCTCAGAACAAACTTGCTTCATGTACTTTATAGAATTTTTCATGAAATGGCGAGGGTCAAAGTTACTAGGATCCTTATGGAAGGATTCTCGAATAGCAGCCGTGATTGCTAATCGATTATCCGTATCGATGTTAACTTTACGAACACCACTCTTGATCCCTTTTTGAATCTCCTCAACAGGAACTCCATAGGTTTCAGGAATTTTACCACCGTATTTGTTGATTATGTCTAACCATTTTTGGGGTACGGAGGAAGAACCGTGCATTACCAAGTGGGTATTGGGTAAACGACGATGAATTTCTTCAATGCGGCTAATAGCGAGAATTTCACCGGTGGGCTTACGAGTGAACTTATAAGCACCGTGGCTAGTTCCAATGGCGATCGCTAAAGCATCAACTTGAGTACGTTCAACAAATTCTACCGCTTCATCAGGATCTGTCAAGAGTTGATCTTTACTTAAAGTTCCCTCAAACCCATGACCATCTTCTTTGTCTCCTCGACCAGTTTCAAGAGAACCTAAACAACCGAGTTCACCCTCAACACTAGCACCTACAGCATGAGCAACTTTGACAACTTCGGCAGTAATATTTACGTTGTAATCAAAGCTAGCGGGAGTTTTGCCATCCTCTTCTAAGGAGCCATCCATCATAACACTGGTAAAACCATTACGGATTGCGCTATAACAAGTAGCGGGGCTATTTCCGTGGTCTTGGTGCATAGCAATGGGAATATGAGGATAGCTTTCTGATGCTCCCAAGATTAAGTGACTGAGGAAATTTTCTCCTGCATACTGACGAGCGCCACGAGAAGCTTGTAAGATAACCGGGCTATTAGTTTCCTCAGCTGCCTGCATAATGGCTAAAATTTGCTCAAGATTGTTGACGTTGAATGCAGGAATACCATAACCATTCTCAGCTGCGTGATCTAGAAGCATTCGCATTGGGACAAGTGCCATAGATGTCCTCCTAATCTATCTTTTGTTTTACGTGAGTTAATTTTCAAGAAAATCAACTCCTTTATTTTTCAATATTAAGATAGATTTCCCTTTTTGACGAATTGTTTTTTATGCTATGCACTACACATTATCTTGTCAATACAAAGTTTTCCTAGTCCTAATCAAAACCAAAGGTAATTAATTAGGTAATCGGCATCTGAGCTTAACCTCCGAAGTTGCCATCCCCATATAAGCAGTGATGATCTACCAAAGCAAATAAATTCCTTGGGAACCAATTGTACAAGCTTGTATCATACGAGAGCGTCCGCTCGATCGGTTGTTATCAACATTATATAATAACTGCATTCGCACAGAAATAATTTAATAATTTATACTTCTCCATAGATCTAAATCCTATGGCATTTCATAAACCTGCATAATTTTAATTATAGCCAAAATATTTTAAAAGTAACACAAACTAATTTTTTAAAACTACATATACTTTACATAATTCACCAAACTAGACTGTAACTTTAGCATTGGAGAATACTAAGGTAAGGGTAAAAAAAATTGTTTTTTTACAACTGAAATATGATGAATCGGAAAGATAGGCTTAAATAATTAAGGGCAGAAAGAAGACGACTAAGTATCATAAGGCGTCTAATGGAACTCGTGAAATTTTCTTAAATAGGTTTAAAAACCAATATAATTTAGCCAAGGTAGTTAAATAAGGTTATTATCAAGAGAATTGTCTTAAAAAACTATAATTAAAACAATACAAAGTCAATTTTAATTGTTGAAATCTAAAAATTAGAAATGGTTTAATTTTTTAACATTCATTTCATATTGTAGTTGCCTACCTATCCTCTCTTGAGGGGGTTTTCTTATAACGATGTGTCTTGTCTACTTCCAAATTATAAAGGTATTTTTTCATGAAAATGTCTGAATATCGAGTATTTGAGAGTAACCAACCCCAAAAAGCGAACATAAAAATACATCAAACTAACTCTTAAGATTAAGACAAAGAAGAATTTTGTAAGTTTTGACCAATTTTAGGTTCTTTCCCCTTAAGGAGACGATTAATATTTGTGCTATGACGAATAATGACATAGAGTCCTGCTACCAAAGCAAAAATACAATAGGGTAGAGGTTGATGTAGCCAAATCATCAAAATATTGACTGCAAGTACTCCTGTTAAGGAACTCAGGGAAACAATCCTGGAGAAACTCAGCACTAGCAAAAAGCTAGTTAAGCTTCCTAAAGCAACTAAGGGGTTGAGGACGCACAACACGCCTAAACCAGTAGCTACTGACTTACCACCTGTAAAATCAAGAAAAATTGATTTACTATGGCCCAATATAACAGTTATCGCTGTCACTATCATTAACCAAGGTTTCCAGTCCGAAGTGATTAGTCCTGTAGGGGCTAATATATAAAACCATTCAACCATTGCCATAGATAAGATGGCCTTACCTAAATCTGTCATTAAGACAAGGACAGCCGCTGTTTTACCCAGTATTCGCAACACATTTGTCGCTCCCGTAGAACCCGATCCATGTTCACGAATGTCAATCCCTTTAAAGACTCTCCCTACAAGATAACCCGTAGGAATAGAACCTAGTAAATAGGCTACCAGACATAAAAATCCACTAATTACCCAAGCCATAGTTCCTAATTCATTCCGCCATTATGATAGTTTACAGATCTATGTCATTAATATAAATGGTTTGACACTTGTTGAAGATCAGGTGCAAATGCTAACAAAAGGGGAAATTGTAGGAGGGAAAGATTTATCTGTTGTTCGGTTTCATCAATAATTATCAGGGGAATTTGTTTATCTTCGAGTAAACGTTCTGTTTTTAGCACTAAAGCATCTGGAGATTCAAAGAGAACTACTCCCTTTTCTGGACCAAAATCACTGCGGGAAATTCCTAAACAATCTTGTAATCCCCTACGCCATTCTCCAAGTCTTTCGGGACTGTTAGCTAGAATCAGAAACCGAGAGCGATCACCGTGAAGACTATTCAATACAGAAATAATCGCCGACGCAATCAAAATATTCTGTAGGCGAGTACCCATGGATAAAATAGCTCCCCGTCCTCCTTGAGAAAAAAACCACGTTTGTACCCGTTCTGCATGAATTGGTTCAAAAGTACGACGTAGTTGCCATGGATATCCATAATAATCAGGGTTATTGCGGTATTGCTCCAATAATTGCTTAATTTTTATAGTTTGTGTTTCAAATTCTTGAGGGGCAAACTGAACCTCACCTGAACTCGAAGATTGAGAAGGGATTGTTTCTGAAGAACACCAAGTTTCTCCGGTGGGCAATTCTAATTGTTCAGCCGTCGCCGCTAAATCTTGTAAACTGCCTACTAAATAATCCTTAAATCCTTGAACCCGAATCGCTAAATCCTGAGAAACTCCGGCAAATGTTGTTCGCATTTCTTCTTTTATCCTATCCCGACGACGTTCAAGTTGTTCAACGGAAATTTCTAGGGCTTGTTTTTGCTGTTTGAGTTCTTTTAAACCTTCTTTAACTATTAAGCGAATGTGTTGCTCAATATCTTGAATTCCTCCTGGTATCATTTTATGTTCAAGGTCTAGCTGTTTTATTTCTTGTGTTAACCCTTGTTTTTGTTGTTCTAGAGACTGAACTTGTGCTGTTAACTCTTTAACTCTACTTTCAAGATTTAATATTGTGTCAGAAACTTTAATCATTTTAGGTTCAGGAGCATTTTCTTCCTTTGTGACTACATTCTCGGCAGTATTGTTAGTCGACTCGTTGGTTAACTCAGCTTTGGAAACTTGATGATCGTCTATATTCATTTTCTCATTATAAATTTACAGTAATTTTTAAGGGAACTTTTATGTTAATAGTTCAACATTAATTATCGAGTCTATTCTAGTTAAATAATGTTCTAATTCTAGATCGTGAGTTTTTATACTAGAAACATACTTATCTATGGTAAAGGCATTGATACGATGAATAACAAGAATTTATTTAATAGTATTTTTTCTAGATAATCTATCTTATCTAAAGATGTTTAGATTATACACTAATAGTAGTATTTACGTAGATAACAGTATTGATATAGACATTCTTTAATGTTTTACAACCGAAAGTAATCGTCAAAAAGTGTATATCATTAACTTCTTAAAAATAAAATTTGTATTAGACTACAAAAAATTTACCACGTTTTCCATTCGACATAAAAAAAACAGTAAATTAATTGACCCTAATGATAAATATCTAAAACGATTGGAGTAAACTGTAAACGGATACTGACGGTTTAAAATAACAAGTAAAAATCAAAGAAAACTAAGGATAAACTTACCCAAGGTTGTACTACAATCAACACGATAGCCGCCACTATTAAAGCTAAGGTAATTTTATAATTGGGAGCAAGTTAAATGGTTTTATCGAGAACGGAGGAAGAAGTAACAGACATCATAGAAAATTATAGATTACAATAATAAACTTGTCTGTTTTACAGGATAGCACTGCTAGATTCTACTTGAAATGAAAATAGCAAAACAGCGTAGAATGGAGTTCTGGATATAATAATTACATTTTTTCTCGAATATTATCAATCTTCTCAGTTTGGCTATTTCGATGGGGTTAAAGTAGAAGATAGGATTGATAAACCCAGCTTTAGCTTCAATGATGACCTAGTTTATCCCTTTTGGAATATAATCGGTATTTAGTTAAGCTATTTAATGATTTAACTAATATTTAACTTAATGTTACTTGTTTAAATTTTATCATAAAAAATATAGTATGAGTGCATTTTTGCAATTGCAGAATTCTAAATTAGACGCAATATTTGCTTGGAGTAAAAAAGAGCAAGAGATAATACCCGCTCAATCTTGGTTAGCTATCTTAGAAATATTTATTCAACAAATTTATATAAAATATGCTTATAAAACTTTTCAAACTATCAGAGAGTATGACTTGAATCAAGAGACAATCGCAGAATTAACTGTTTATCAAAAACTAATTTAAAATCTTTCTCAAGCTTTAATATTTTTAAATCATAAAAGTTTTAAAATTTTCTTCCAATGATTTCGTAGCTTTATTGAGAAAAGTAAAGTAAGGAAATTGAATTGTGTAAATTATGTCTTTAAAACAAAAAAATTATGCTTTAACTGTTTCAAACACATAAACTTCAAAAGTATTTATCAATTAGTTGATAGCGATTAAAAGTTCATACAAATTGTTAATAAACTCGAAGCTTTAGGGCTATTAAACCCAGAGATAAATTATCTAGATTGGGGAAACTTTAAAAAGTTAGTTCCCGTTTGTTACTTATTCAGTTTAACGCGAGGTACTCCTATTGATCGTTACTATCTGAGTCAATTTATTGAAGAAATTAGAGAAGAAATTCAAGGAAAGATTTTAGAAATAGGAGCAATTCTCAAAGATCGAGATTTTTATGAAGTGAACTTCCAATATTTTGATCAAGTCCTGAATTTGTAACCAGGGTTAAGAATAGATATTGTGGGAGATATTCATGATTTTTCCGTGGTAGAACCAGAATCAGTAGATTGAGTGATTATTTTTAATGTTTTAGAACATTGCTATACTCCTTGGATAGCGGGTCAGAATATTTATAGATGCCTAAAAATTGGAGAAAAATATTTCGCAATGGTCCCCAATGCTGTAATAATTCATGGAACTCCCGTTGATTAATGACGACTTTTACCTGATGGAATGAAGTATTTATTCAAAGATTTCTCTGAACAAAAATTATACATTTATGGTAATCTCATCACTCTCATTGCTAGTTATCATAGTATTGCAACTGAAGAATTGTCTCCAGAAGAAATCAATAATTTTAATCCCAATTATCCTGTTACTATCTGTATAGTAGCATAAAAATGACTAGCCTCATTGGGTAATCATTTGAACCTGGTTTTCTCTTAATACTTAAGCCATGAATAATTTTAATTTTTCTTTTATTCCTGAAGTTTCTGTGATCTTAACGACCTATAATCGAGCCGAATATTTAACAGGATGTATTCAAAGTGTCCTTGAGCAAACTTATCAAAATTGGGAATTTATTATTGTTGATGATGGCAGTCAAGATCATACATTTGAAATTGTAAATCCTTATCTTGAAAAATTTTCCAATATTCGTTATTTTAAACATAATAATAGAGGGGCAGCACTATCAAGAAATGTAGGGATTAAAGCCTCTTTTGGAGATTATATAACTTTTATCGATAGCGATGATCAATATCTTTACAATCACTTACAATCGAAACTAGACTTTTTTGAAAAACATCCAGAAATTGAGCTAATTGCAGGGGGATTTAAACTCAATCAAGAAACATGGGTTACAGACTATTATAATCCTGACCAAAAAGTTAATATCCAAAACTGTGTTATTTGTCCGACCTTGTTTGGCAGAAGATATGTCTTTTTCGAATTACAAGGGTTTCAAAATATTCTCTATGGAGAAGACACAGACTTATGGGAACGTGCTGGGAACAAGTTTAAAATACAAAAAATTGTTGAACCGTTAACTTATCTGTATACTAGAGCAGCCGATAGTGTTTCAAGACAGTTTTCTCATGACTTTTAATGATCCTCGGCGTAATAAACAATTACAAATGTTAATACAAAAACTGGGGTTATCTGACACCTCACAGATTAATTGGTCATGGTTAGATCTTGCATTGACTCATCCTACTATTTCCAAGGAAAATAACTATCAACAACTGGAATTTGTGGGAGATTCCGTAGTAAGACTTGCAGCCGCTGAAATACTTTTAGAAACCTATCCAAATGAGTCTGTAGGAGAATTTGCGGCTCTACGTTCTATGATGGTCAGCGATCGCACTCTAGCTCAATTTGCCGATAGTTTTGGGTTAGAACGCTATCTCCTGATGGCTGATCATGTAGTTAGAGATGAGGCCGGAAAGGTTTCTCGTCTAGCAGATGCCTTTGAAGCGGTTTTAGGCGCACTATATTTGAGTACCCAAACCATGAGTTTAGTGCGCCCCTGGTTAGATGATCTTTTGAGAGCCAAAGCTGAAGAAATTCGACAGGATCCGGCTCGCCAAAACTATAAAGATGCTCTACAAGAATGGACTCAGGCTCAGTATAAACTCCTACCAGAATATAGAGTTCAAAGGCTAAACTCTGTACCGACTAGTCAACCTAGTTTTCTAGCTGAAGTTTGGCTCGTAAACCGTAAATTAGGATCAGGACAGGGTCGTTCTAAAAAAATAGCTGAACAAGCTGCGGCTCAAGAAGCTTTCTTTAAGTTCGTTAATGTTTGTAATACTTAAGTAAATTCAACGAAGAGTTGAAACCCCAAATTTTATTTTTGAAGGCAACAGAGCGATTCAAATTAATGAAAAAAGTAGTCAATCTCTGATGGAGTGTAGCTTTAAGTCAACTATCCTTGAGGAAGTACGACCCGTTCTTAACAAGAGACTCCTAAGTTTAGGTATATTTCTAAGGTTATAAGTCCAAAAAATTATATGATTAACAATTAAGTAGTTGTTTTGCTTATGTTAAGAAATACAAATTTTTATGAAAATCACTTATCTACATATAACAGAAGCTGTGCAGTCCAAGTAAATAAGTGGGTTTAGATAAGCGTAAAATAGAAAAATAGTCAGGAAAAAGTGATTTCTAAACGCCAGCCAGCCTAAAAATTTAGTTGACAAAATTAGAATAACAAAAACTATCAAATTAAACTTGCCCATAAAAATCTTCTTCAGCAGGAGAACAAGAGCAGAAATATTATGTTTAAATCCAAGAGGATAAAAGGTTAATTTTTTTAACCTTTTTTTAAAAAATGCAATTTGGAAAACAATTTCTAGACAAATTCTTCATAAAAGACAAAGATTGTGAGCTTCTCTGAGATATGAAAGAGTAAGAATTAGGAAATAAGAAGATGTAAAATATTTTGAAAGGCTTTAAGAAAAGGATAAAAAAAACTTATATTATCTCAGGTTTTCAGAAAAGAGAGAAAAGTCAAATTAACTTCTGGAGAAATATGTAAAACTCTTGAAAATGGTACCGGAAATAGAAAATAACAAAAGTGAAGACGATAATTGCTCCATGTACTAAGGAAAAACTTAAAAAGTAGAAAAATTTTAGATAAAGAGACAGATAAAGTTGAAAATAGAACAAAGACAAAAGAATAGACACGTGAACTGTTCTTGATAATTATTCATTCTTCAATACATACAAGTAATTTAGTTAGAGCAAATCTGAAATGATAGAGAAAAAAATAATGTTTATTTTTTTCTCTGCTTGTAGTCCATAACTGAATATAATAGAAGTGAAATAGTTTAAAATAAATAACAATCATGAAACAGGTTTTATCAATGGAGTAATTTCTTAAAATTAAATATTAATTTAACAAGTAAACAAATATTAATGATTGCTTAAATATATAGGTAAAAAATAGTTTGCATTTTTAACGTTTATTTAAAGCTATTTACCTAGACATATTATCTAATATAAATATACTTTTTTATAGAACAAATTCTAAAATTTTTATGAATTTACACGAAACATCACTTCAAATAAATTTTATTTTTTAAAGTAAATTTTCTTAGGCAATCATTACATATTACGCTAATGGCAATCTATATAGATTAAGAGAGTTTTTATTACAGCAATAATTTATTACCAATGAACAGTGCTATAAAATGGTTTTTGGTTGATTGACGAGGTTAGTACTGTATAAAATAACAAAAACTACCTAAAAGTTTAATGAGAGTTAAGCTCCATGTAGGTTAGCAATAACACCTGTCAGGAAAACGTAATTTAGTATCAATAAGTTGACTAAAATATATAAAGAATTCATGGGAAAATAGAAGAGTGAATTGAGTCTTATCTAGCGTATATGTAATATGATTCGTTTATGGTTACATTTTGTATTAACGACTATTTTAATTAGCCTAAGTAGCTTAATTGTCGCTTGTAATTCTCCAACTCCCCCAACAGAATTTGCCCCTGATGGAGAAATAGTTGAAAAAGCGATTGTCTTACAACTATCTCAAAACTTCCAGAGTTTGAGCAATCAGTTAAACACAACTCCTCCCCAGCTTAAAATTAATCAAATTCAAGTTAAGCAACTAGACTCAATTTTAGTAGAACAGTTATTCACTTATCACCTTCAGGGAACTTACAATTTAAAATTGATGTTTTCTCGTCAAATAAAAGAACAGAAAAAGAATCGATTTGACATTTATCTACAACGACAAATAGAAGGGGAAACCTGGCGTTTACTAAAGAGAGAATATAATCTTTCCTATGAAACTACCCAATGGAAAAGTTATTTAATAAGATAAAAGAACAAAAAGGTCTTAAGTTAGATGGATTTTTTCGGATTTTACGAAGTTTCATTACATTTTTCAAAATACTTTCTTAGAGATTTGGTTATAAAGGCGGCTACTAACTTCAACTAGAGTTAATATTGATTAACTAAACTGTTTGCTCCCCCGTTATTGAACATTATTTTAAGGACATCCTTTCCTCATAACCCTCATCCAAAGATGGATTAGGATGTATTAGTCACTGCCAAAATACATCATTTTTTTTCCTTTGAAAAAATTTAAAAATAGAGGTGAATAGATCACGTCGCACTCACAAGAAGAGCGATAAATCTCTTCTACTAAGCGATCAGTTACTGCAATGCAATCAAGATAAACTTTTTTGATAATCCTACAAATATTAGCTGAGCAACACATATTTTTGAAATAAAAAGATAACCATCCCAAGGTTGTAAGAGAATAGGAGGAATTAACTTTTCTAATAAATTATATTTTTGGAATGGGAGCTCGATAAAAGAACGTATACTATCCAGTAAAAATAATCCGGATTGCTGTATCCGGACATCAAGCCGCTAAAAATTAAAGCAGCATATTTCTTTAAGAAATCACACGCCGGAACCATCGGTTGTCTGATAACCTTTTATAATAAAATTTTGCAACTGATTGCACCTAAGGTAGTAACTTTGAGCTCAATTTAACTTGGCGTACTGTCCAAATTCTGATAGATTAATCACTCATATCTTAAAGTCTTTTTGTAATTGGTAATTGTCTAATATTTTTACGCCAGCGATTCGGTAGAAGCGCCAAATCCATAAAACAGAAGTATTGAATGGCCTTGCCATCGCCAATAATTTCCAGGAACTGAAGATATTGATATAACAGAAGCTAACTGCATAACCATATTACAAAATATTAATTGATGTTAACTTATTTATTTTGACTCGTATTGTCCTAAGTATCTTTCTCTTAACTAAAACAGAGTAGAATAAAAAGGTCGTACTCGGTAGAATATTAAGTGATTGAGCGTTACACTATTCCCGAAATGGGGGAACTATGGACAGATACTTATAAGCTAAAAACTTGGCTACAAGTAGAGATTGCTGTATGTGAAGCACAAGCAGAATTAGGTTATATTCCCCGAGATGCAGTAGAAGAGATAAAAACCAAGGCTAATTTTAATCTTCAACGGGTTCTAGAAATTGAGACCGAAGTCCGCCATGATGTTATTGCTTTTTTAACCAATGTTAATGAGTATGTAGGAGATGCGGGGCGATATATTCATCTAGGGTTAACCAGTTCCGATGTCCTTGATACAGCCTTAGCTCTTCAAATGGTTGCCAGTCTCGACTTGATTTTAGAACGTCTAGAAGATTTAGGACAAGTTCTTCGCTACCAAGCGCAAGAGCATCGTAATACTGTGATGGTAGGAAGATCACACAGTATTCATGCTGAACCTATTACTTTTGGTTTTAAATTGGCAGGATGGTTAGCCGAAGTCTTGCGGAACCGTGATCGTTTAGTAAACCTACGCACTAATATTTCGGTGGGAAAAATTTCGGGGGCAGTGGGAACCTATGCCAACATCGATCCGAGTGTAGAAGCCATTACCTGTCAGAAATTGGGACTTCAACCTGACACCGCTTCAACTCAGGTAGTCTCGCGTGATCGCCATGCTGAATTTACCCAACAATTGGCCTTGTTAGCTGCTTCTGTCGAACGGTTTGCGGTAGAAATTCGCAATCTTCAACGTACTGATGTCTTAGAAGTCGAAGAATTTTTTTATGAGGGACAGAAAGGCTCTTCTGCTATGCCCCACAAGCGCAACCCCATCCGTTCAGAACGCTTAACTGGGATCGCTCGTATTATTCGAGGATATACCGTTGCTGCTTTAGAAAACGTAGCTCTATGGCATGAAAGGGACATTTCCCATAGTTCGGTGGAACGGGTTATGTTGCCAGATGTCTGTATCTTAACCCATTTTATGTTGTTTGAAATTACTAATTTGGTGAAGAACTTATTAATTTATCCCGAAAATATGAAGCGCAATATGAATATTTATGGCGGAGTTATTTTTAGTCAACGGGTATTATTAACCTTGGTAGAAAAAGGTATGAGTCGGGAAAATGCTTACAAAACTGTTCAAAGATGTGCTCATCAAGCTTGGAATAAAATTGATGGCGACTTTCATGGATTAATTAAGCAAGATCTCCAAGTGACTCAATATTTATCTACTGAAGAAATTGATAGTTGCTTTGATCCTCAATATCATTTACAGAATTTAGATCGAGTCTATCAACGACTAGGAATTTAGGAATTATCTTTCCAGACTCAGAACTTATACCTTAATTAATATAAATCTTCAGAAGGTTCTTGATGTTGCTGTAATAAACTTTCTAATGCTACTCATTATTGAGACACGAGTTCGACAGTGATCCAGACTCCTGTTGTTTTTGACCAACAGGAGATACAGAAAACTTACTTTCTGTTCCTAAATTGAGAAAAGGATTTTATCATTAACTATTTTCATTAAAAAATACTTACAAAGTTAAATTGTATTAATTAGATTAAGTTAAATTATAGTTGTGATAAATTTTTAACTCCTAAGTCTCTTGACTTGACATCTAATTAGTTGATCCTATAGTAGAATCCCCTCATTACCAGTCAATGTTTAACAAGTAAATCATTTTGTATTTAAGGAAATAGAGTTATGCTTATAGGCTTGATAATAATTTTAGAAGTTATTCCTCACTAATATACCAGACTTAGTATAGAAGAGCTCATTTATATCGCTTTAATTGATATTTGATTAGAGTAACTTCTTTAATAAAGATTTTTTAACTGCCTTAGCTAAATCATATTTATCTTCAAACATTCTTCTGAAAATCTTATGAACTTTTATTTTATGCTATCCTCATTTGATTATATTTAGTTCTGGACTAGAAGTTGTCATAAAACATAGATATTTTTTCCCTTCCATTGTTTAAATTTTACTTTAACTAAAACCCTTATAGGCATTGAGTTATGAGTTATGTTTAAACAACAATTTAAGTATCTATTTTTTCGTATCTACTATATTTTAAAAGCCTAATCTGCCTCTCAATTTATTTTTGTTTCTTGATAGACGAATTCTTATATTGACTCTTTTCTCTTTATCAGTCTTTTTTTTTAGAATTTTACGTATGAGAGTTGATTTAACTTTTACCTCTTGTTTAAAAATTTCAAATATTTCACAACTATTAAAAGCAAGCTTTCTTCTTCTTTTTTGAGAGCCATTTAAAGTATTTTATACTTTTTATATCAAAGTTGTTTTACTCATTAAATAATCAATTATAAAGTTATTCTTATAATTAAATTATATGATAGTTTCACTCAATCTACAATTCCTCTAACTTTCTATTATCTTGGATTTAAACATAATATTTCTACTCTGATTCTCGTTCTTAAAAAAAATTAAAGTTGCAAGTTAACTTTGATAATTATTTATTTTCTAATAAATAGAAAAGTAATTATAAAAATGTTTAACACCATTCATGAAAAACTTAACATAAATGGCGATTATACAAACCTTGCCAATAATTAATTTATCGTTAATAACATTAAAGTAGTAAAAGTAAAGAACATTTTTTTAGGGTTTTAAAAATCATCATAATAAATTAAATATTAAAAAATAAATGCTTACCATTTTCTGAAGAATAGAGCTCATTAGGCTTGGGACGAGTCATTACGACTGATATTTATATCAATCAATATCAGCTTATGTCATTATTGTTCTAACAGTCAGGTTTCTAATCCTTTTAAAAATTAGCTAGGATTAATCCACATTAAAGTTTGTCCATATTCTACCGGTTCCCCATTAGCGATCAAAATTTCCATGATCTCTCCGGCTACTTCTGCGTCAATGTCATTCATCAACTTCATCGCTTCAACAATACAAACCGTTTGGCCGTTACTAATACAATCACCTACCTCGACAAAAGGAGACTCATTAGGGGTAGAAGCTCGGTAAAATGTCCCTACCATCGGAGAAGTAATCTCTACCCACTTTTTCTCAATAGGAGAAGATACAGAGGGTTTAAGAGGTTCAGATGAGGGGGGTATAGTAGAAGTTTCCGCCGTCACGAGAGAAGAGTGAACAGTAGCAGGAGGAGATAACACAGTTGACGAAACCGGAATGTTGCTGTTTCCTCGACGTACTGTCAGTTCAAACGTTTCAGTTTTTAGAATAACTTCTGCAATATCTGTTTGAGCGATCGCTCCTAACAGTTCTTTAAGTTCATTGAAGTTGATCGACACAAATCATCCATCCCATAAAGTTAATAGAAGGGCAGTTATCCAAAATAATGACAACCGACACAGAGTAAATTCCAATATTTTAAAGTTATGTCCGTCCTAAATAAGAGCCGTCGCGGGTATCTACTTTAATTTTTTCACCAATAGAAATAAACAGAGGAACCATAACTTGCGCTCCTGTTTCAATAATAGCTGGTTTTGTACCACCGGTTGCCGTATCTCCTTTAACCCCTGGATCGGTGTCAATTACTTCTAACATCACCGATGCTGGAAGTTGAACTTCCAACACCTGATCATTCCAAAAAAGTATATCAGCCTCCATTTCTTCTTTGATGTAATTGACTGCTGTTCCCATCTGTTCTGGAGTTAAGCGCACTTCCTCAAAGGTTTGCATATCCATAAAGATGTATTGTCCACCATCTTTATAGGTATGTTGCATGGTGTGTTTTTCCAAGTTGGCTGAGGGGACGGTTTCCCCCGCACGAAAAGTACGTTCCACAACGCTTCCGGTTTGTGCATTTTTTAATTTAGTTCGCACAAACGCCGACCCCTTACCAGGTTTAACGTGTAGAAATTCTATAACACGCCATACTGTCCCATCTAATTGGATAGTGGTACCCGTCCGAAAATCATTACTAGAAATCATGAAATGCTTTGAGAGCCTAGAAATGTCAAGATTAATTGTACAAGAAATTGGGATTAGGAACTAGAGATTAAGGGTTAATCTCCATTAATGGAGGTTAAATAGACGGAGTGATAGTCAACCGCGGCCCTGACAAAGCCTAAAAATAACGGATGAGCATTGTTAGGACGAGACCTGAATTCGGGATGGAATTGAGTCGCAATAAAAAAGGGATGTCCGGTTAATTCAACAATTTCTACCAATCGGCCATCGGGGGAAGTGCCACTAATGAGATAATCTGTTTTTAGTAAAAGACTCCGAAAAGCATTATTAAATTCATAACGATGACGATGACGTTCATAAATTACCTCCTGCTGATAAAGGGCGATCGCTAAAGTATCCGGGGTTAAACGACAGGGATATAGTCCAAGACGCATAGTTCCCCCTAAATCCACCACATCGTGCTGTTCTGGCAAAAGGTTAATTACTGGGTTGGGTGTTTCTGAATCAAATTCGACACTATTAGCCCTTTCTAGGTGGGCTATATTCCTTGCCCATTCAATCACCGCACACTGCATTCCTAAACATAACCCTAAGAAGGGAATCTTCTGTTTACGGGCATATTCGATGGCTTTAACTTTACCATCTACTCCCCGAATGCCAAAACCCCCAGGAACAATAATGCCGCTAACATCGTTTAATAATTTCTCTGGACCCTGTTCTTCAATATCTTCAGCATTAATCCATCGCAGTTTGACTTCACTTTCAATAGCAATACCACTATGGTCTAATGCTTCTACCACAGACAGATAGGCATCGCTCAACTGGATGTATTTCCCTACTAAGGCTACTTCGATTTGTCGAGTAGGAGACTGCATTCGGTCTATCAAGGTTTGCCACTGACTTAAATCGGGTTTACGGGGTTCGAGGTTTAAGAGTTTTAGAGTTTGCTGGGCGAGTCCTTCTCGTTCTACAATCAGGGGAACTTCATAAATACTGCTGGTATCTTGGTCAGTAATGACTGATTCTACGGGAACATCACAGAATTCTGAGATTTTTTCTTTTATTCCCTCTTTTAAAGGGCGATCACAGCGACAGACAAGTACATCAGGCTGAATGCCAATCGACCGTAATTCTTTAACAGAGTGTTGTGTAGGTTTAGTTTTCATTTCCCTAGCGGCCGGAATCCAAGGAATTAGGGTAACGTGCATATAAACAACGTTAGTGCGTCCCACATCTTTACGAAACTGGCGAATAGCTTCTAGAAAAGGTAAAGATTCGATATCACCAACGGTTCCCCCAATTTCAGTGATTACCACATCAGGATTAGTGTTTTTGGCCACCCGATGAATTCTTTCTTTTATTTCGTTGGTAATATGAGGAATTACTTGAACTGTTCCTCCCATATAATTCCCCCGTCTTTCTTTGTTGATCACCGCTTGGTAAATTGAGCCTGTTGTGACACTATTAAGACGGGACATAAAAGTGTCAGTAAAGCGTTCATAATGTCCTAGGTCTAAGTCTGTTTCCGCCCCATCTTCTGTTACAAAGACTTCTCCATGTTGAAAAGGACTCATAGTTCCCGGGTCAACGTTAATATAGGGATCGAGTTTTAGGATCGATACGGAATAATCTCGTGATTTTAGAAGACGACCTAAACTAGCTGCTACAATTCCTTTTCCAATACTGGAGACTACTCCTCCAGTGACAAAGACAAATTTAGTCATAAAAACTTACATAACTATGGCAAACGTCACTATACTCACCGGCTATTTTAACCTGTTGTCTGGGGTTGAGAAACTAGGATACCCATTTCTAGTTAATAAAACTCACAGATACTGTGTGAGTTTTATCTCTGATTTTTCTAAAAACTCAGACAATAATCCTATTGTTTAAAATAAAAAACCTTTGATTGTTTTCAGTATTTGTATAAATAGCCCAACTTAAAAATCATCAAAAAAAAGTCAACGTACTTACAAATGAATTGACATCCTCTATGGTGGTTAGTTTCAATAATCTTGAATCACATTAAGAATGGTGAAGACTTAAGTAAGTACCCTGAATTAGGTTAAAAATCAATATAAGAAAAGTGGCTATCATGTGTTAACTTCAAGAAGTCTTAGAGCCAAGTCGATTATATTAACCTTGTTGAAGAATTTTTTAAATCATTAAATTACGTCAATTATATTTGAATATTATAAATTTTATAAATACTTATTTAAGTGTAGCTAATCTACAAGAAAAAATTTTATAAAATTTTTTAAACCTAGAAAATATTTGTTAAAAACAAGCAGAAAATCAATATATAAAACCATTATTTAGATGAGAATTTATGGAACTGAATCTACTTTCAAGAATCAAATCTCAAAGGTACTTACTTAAATAAAGCTAATCTAGCTAAAAAAAGTAAAAAATCTATTATCGTAGCATAATTGACTTGAACTGGTCATTTTATTAGATTCAAGTGGTAATGATAAAAGTTTTTTAAAAAAATAAATTAATTAAATCTTTTAAAGAAGTTACTCATATTTTTTTTACTGAAGTAGAAGTAACTAGTATTGAGCATTCATCAAGATTTTGGTTTATGTCAGTAATATAAGTAACATAAGTAATATAAGTAATTATTTTTTAGATAAAAATATAATATTTATGATTTAGTTGGGAGGTTTATTAATTTTCTCATTAAGATTATTAACTTATAAAGTAAGTCTAAATCATCTTGTTTTATAGAATTTTAGAAAATGGGCATAAAGATAATTTATTGGGATTCAAACTCGTCCTCAAAACATGATGAAATTGTTATTCTTTTTTTTTCAGCTGCTTAGTAAAAATAATAGTCTTTCCGAGGAATTTGACAGGCTTCTTTCACCATTTGTCAATAAAAAAGAGTCTCATAGGTAGAATATTATAAGACGATCACCCTAGGAGAAAAACAAGAACTATTTTATCGGGTAACCTATAAGGAGAGCAACACGATCATGACCAGCAGTGTTGGCGACTTAAATTAACAACATCCACTCCCCACTGCTCAAAAACTGTCCTTAAAAAAATGGTGTCGATGTTAACGTCTCCGTATTTAGCATCTAAAATAATGAGGATATTTTAGGGAACATTGGCGATAACTTTAACTAATGATCATAAACCTGATGCCTCTAATCTTGCATGAAATCCGAGATTCAGTTTATGATTACATGCCAACCTAGAGCTTTTAAAGATAGTTGATCTAAGTCAATTTCCCTAATTGTTCAATAAATACCTTACTAGTAAATCAATATTTTTAGAATCAAATGTAATTTCTAAGTCCAGTTTAAGTATCACACTCAATGAATTTGAATATTAAGTAATTACTTAGTTCAATCTTTAAAAAATCTCATGATTAGCTTGAACTATAGAGAGTAATAAATAACTGTAAATAATTTTAATAAAACTCAATTACTTTTACCGCTTAATTTACATTTTTCTACCAAACATTAATCATATTTAATTTTACTTATATTATTTGTTGTGTTTTATATTACATGTCTATAGCTAAAGAAAAAACTTTAAATCATCAACTATTAGAAAGTAGATTATAATTAAAAGTGCTACGCTATCGATTTAATTCCTATATTAAGTTAGTGGCACAATAAAAACTAACACTTAATTTTAATTAGTTTTTACTCTCATATAAAATAAATATATTTATTTTATATTTTTAAATAAAATTTTATATCTACAATAAAGACTATAATGATGGTTATTTTTTTAAAAAAAAGAATATTAAATCTTTAATAGACTTATCACAGTTCGTCCCCATTGATTGAATTTAACTTTCTTAAAGGGTATATTATATAGCTGTCTATATTTACATCCTCCTTCCCATTTTATCGTTAATAACCTATTTCGAAAATCTTTACTTTTGAAATGAAAATTTATAGATAGTGTCTCTTACGGTGGAGTAAGCTATAATACGTGGGTTCGAGCTTAGGAGTTAGGCATTATTATTTGTTCAACGATAGAATCAAGTTGTTGGACTATGATGCTTGTTGGAAGTTTTTCATAGATTTCCTCTAGTTGGACTCAGCTTATTAAGCAATTTGTCATCTTCTAATGGTATAGAAAATTACACCCTCAATGTTTTATAACAGCCTAGGCTAGATATACCAGTTTAAAATGAAAAGTAACATCTTCCTCACTAGTTGCGCAGGCGTACAGTATGGGTTTCTTAGTTTTCACTATTTGGCATTCCTATTAAGCAAATCTTACAGATATGGACTTAATTACCCTACAAAATTTCCTTGACAATACTTCATTTTTAATATTGTTCTTCACTATGCTTATTTATTGGACAGGGGCAGCGTTTCAAGAGGTTTCTGTTTTACCTACTTTGGGAACAACAGGGATAGCAATGGCTAATCTGTCAATAGCTGCATTATTAGCAGCCCGTTGGATCGAAGGAGGTTATTTTCCGTTAAGCAACCTCTATGAATCTTTATTTTTCCTTGCTTGGGGTATAACAATTGTTCATCTGATGGCTGAAAAAATGAGTCGTAGTGGGTTAGTCGGGGTAGTAACAAGCCCTGTAACGATGTCCATTACTGCTTTTGCTACGTTATCTTTACCAGCAGATATGCAGACTTCAGCTCCTTTAGTTCCTGCCCTTAAGTCTAACTGGTTAATGATGCATGTTAGCGTTATGATGCTCAGTTATGCTACTTTAATGGTCGGTTCAGTGCTGGCAATCACCTTTTTGATAGTCACCTGTGGACAAAATATAGAATTACGAGGAAGTTCAGTCGGGACAGGGAGTTATCGCCATAAGCTAAATCGTCTACAACTTTCTAAAATCGATAATAATGGAAAAGTTTCTGTGACGACAATGGCTGACCAAAATGGTAGTGGAAAAACAGCAATTAAGAATTGCGTCGGCTCTCGAACTTTAGCGGCTGATTTACATCTTCTATCCCTCCAAAAGTTAAGTCTAGCTGATGTCCTAGATAATATTAGTTATCGTATCATTGGATTAGGTTTCCCTTTGCTTACTATTGGTATTATTGCGGGGGCAGTTTGGGCTAATGAGGTTTGGGGATCATATTGGAGTTGGGACCCTAAAGAAACTTGGGCGTTGATTACCTGGTTAGTGTTTGCTGCTTATCTCCATTCCCGCATTACTCGCGGTTGGCAAGGGCGCAAGCCCGCTATTCTAGCAGCTAGTGGTTTTATTGCAGTCTGGGTTTGCTATTTAGGAGTTAATTTATTAGGCAAGGGTTTACATTCCTATGGTTGGTTCTTTTGATAAATAATAAGAGTGAATTCTCATGCAGTTAATTATCTTAATTGTATGATTCAGTTATTCATTTCAATCTTTTTAAATAAGCTGGGATCGAGCGATTACGACTACCGGTAACCATAATTTATTTAATTTTAGTCGTAAATAAGACCTCTGTTGACTACTTAAGTATTTAATGCTATGATTGTTATCGATTTAGGTCTGGGTTTTGAGGCTCCTTTTCGGCCATTTTTTTCCAAATTTTTCTTGTTTTTCTCCACTTTTAGTTATCCTTACGTAATCTTTGTAGAAATAACTTCTGATACTTAAGAGTTAAGTTCTGGAATATGGTTGGTCTTTTTGACTTCAACTTCAATAGGTTTAGTCAGCTTAGTTGTTCCCAGAATAATCTAACTTTAGGGACAACTAACTTTTGTTGCAACCAAATCTTTTTAAAAAATGTTTATAAATATCTCAAAAAAAACAATTGAACTTGACTAGATTAACAAACTTAATTTTAGTGAGACTAAGACTCTTTTTTACTGAACTACATCGAAATATAATTTATAAAAAAATAGTTAATCACTTATAACGTGTCGCACAATATTTATCAATTAAATGCAGATGATAAGGTTATAGGTGCTTTCCTTACAATAAAGTTACAATTTAATTCGCCAATTCTCAAAACTTCTTAAATCGAAAACTTAATGAGATACTGTAGGACTTCATCATAAATTATGAATAAATTGAAAAAAGACTAAAATAAACCCACTAATGAATCTAATATAACGGAGGTTACAATGCAAAGTCAGTCATATAATTTCTAATAAAGAAAAAAAGCTCAATAGCCAAACTAATCAAAATATTATTTCTTGAATAAAAATAAAAAAATACACACTCTAAGATTCAGATGTGCATAAACTAGCACTTCTAAGATTCAAGTTCTAAGAAACAATTTAAAAATATCACCCACTTAGGTTCTAGCTGACGCAATGTAATAAGCTTGATTTCTGATGTCATGGGTAAATTAGATATCTAGATAATCAGTAAGTTGAAGTTTAAGCAGATATAATATTTTGTTTTACTAAAATAATAAAAACTGAACCAAAGTTAGTAACAGTATTTTTTAAAAATCTAAAAAATTAATCAAGTTATTGAGTATTACTGCATTATTCTCTAATAATTAGGTGCAATTGATAAACTCATAAAAAAATAAGATATTTTCAACTTATTTAATTAAGTTATATTTAATGAGAACTAAAGATAAAATTAGTAATTTGTATTAAATCTAACAAAAATTAAGTATTGAATTTAATAGTGACTTTACTTAATAGCATTAAAAATAAAAATTAGTACCCTTATTAGTCTTAGTATATTAAGTAAGATATTTGGTGATTATTGATATTGAGTTATTTTAAATACATAACTATTGTTTTACTCATTTCAAACAATACATATTTGTTATACTTTATAAGTACTTAACTGCTATAGATATAAAAATCATTAATGAATCACTAATGATACAGATTAAACCGGTTCAACTTATTATAGAGAATAATACCCGAAAATTAGGTTAAAATTTTAAACGGGACGTTACAACAATATACACCTACACAAAATATTTTTAGAGAGGAGCGTATGGATATTCGTGGGACAGAAACACCACTATTGAATTGGACTGGAGATGCCTTAGCTTTGGGTTTCTTTGAAGATTCTATGGAATTAACAGAGACTTTACAGAAATTAGATGAGAAGTTAAACAGAAATTTACGAGAATTAATTACAGAAACAGAATTCGAAGGAAAATCTAGTAATAATGTAGTGACTCGCATTGGTAGTGGTAGTCCTGTTCAAAAGATAATCTTAGTGGGATTGGGAAAAACAGAAGATTTGACCTTAGATACCGTTAGATTGGGAGCTGCAACCATTGCCCGTCTTGCTAAACAAGCTAAAGTTAAAACTCTGGGTATTAACCTCCCGGTGGTTAATGATGATGCAGCAAGTACAGTTAGTGCGATTACGCAAGGAGTCATATTACCCCTGCATCAAGATAACCGTTTTAAGTCCGAACCAGATAAAAATGAACTAAAACTCGAAAAAGTAGAGATTTTAGGCTGTGGAGAACATAGAGAAGCCATAAATAAAGCACAGACTCTTTGTTCTGGGGTTATCCTAGCACGGGAATTAGTGGCTGCCCCCGCTAACAGTGTCACCCCTGTTACTTTTGCTGAAATTGCCCAAACTATTGCTCAAGACCACGGACTTGATATTGAAATTCTAGAGCGCAAAGAGTGTCAAAATTTAGGGATGGGGGCCTTTTTAGGGGTGGCCCAAGCTTCTGATTTGCCTCCGAAATTCATTCACATAACCTATAAACCGTCCGAGACTCCTCAGAAAAAACTAGCTATTGTCGGTAAGAGCTTAACCTTTGATTCTGGAGGACTTAACCTCAAAGGATCACAGAGTGGTATTGAAACCATGAAAATGGACATGGGGGGTGGGGCAGCCACCCTAGGAGCGGCCAAAGTAATTGGTCAATTAAAACCTGATGTGGAAGTTCATTTTATCTGTGCGGTAACCGAAAATATGATTAGTGGTCGCGCTATGCACCCTGGAGATATCCTAACCGCTTCTAATGGAAAAACCATAGAGGTGAATAATACTGATGCAGAAGGACGATTAACTCTGGCAGATGCTTTGGTATTTGCTGAAAAATTAGGTGTGGATGCGATTGTTGATTTAGCAACCTTGACAGGGGCTTGTGTTGTAGCATTAGGGGATAATATTTCGGGGCTATGGAGTACTGATGAAACCTTAGCTACTCAAATAAAGAAAGCTGGAGCCATGGCAGGGGAAAAAGTATGGGAAATGCCCCTAGAAGAAAAGTATTTTGAGGGTTTGAAATCTCCCATTGCAGACATCAAGAATACAGGACCTCGTGCTGGTGGAGCAATCACTGCAGCCTTATTCCTCAAACAGTTTATTAAGGAAACCCCTTGGGCACATCTTGATATAGCAGGACCTGTTTGGCTAGATAAAGAAGATGGAGTCAATAATTCTGGGGCAACTGGGTTTCCAGTCCAAACTCTAGTTCATTGGGTCTTAAATCAGTAGAAAATCAGCAAAATAAACTATAAAGTTTCGCTGCAGGGATTTTATAGTTTATTAGAAAATCTTTAAAGGAGTTTGTTACTAAATAAACTTCTTTAAAGACTTATTATTATTAATCTTGAAGGCGGCGGATACCAACCAATTGATAGCCTTTATAAAGGAAAAGCAATCATTGAGAATGGAGCAATTTATGATTAGTCCCAACTGTTACCAGCATTACAGCAAAAATATCAGTTTTTAACTAAACGTGATACGGAAGCAAATAACTGCAATAAAAGAAATTAATAGAATGTTTGCCTTTGCCATCGTTGATAAAAATCTATTCATGGCTGCCTGTGATCCGATTGTAATCAAACCCCTCATTATAGTATAAAAGACGGTAATTTTGGGTTTGCTTCTGAATTCAAAGCCATCACTAAATTTTGTGAGAAAGTGGAATAATTTCCTCCAGGTTCCTTTTTCTCCTCAGAAACCGGATTTTCTAGTTATTATATATTACCGGATATTCTGCCTGAAATCGACGCCAAGCTAGATGATCTCATCAAAGAAATACAAAAAACCGTAACAGCTTCAGAAGGACTTGGTGATCTCAAAATAACTGAAGCTCCTTGCGATCTATATTTTTCATCCTACGGCTCATTGTCTCACTGATCCCGAAAGGATTTAGTTAATTTATTATAAGATATTTGTCATCCTGGTAGACAGGGTAGTTTAGTTGTAATGGACTTAATTTGGAGATATTCGATAGAATGTCCTGATTTTTGGGATGCTCAGTCGAAAGCGGAGAAATTACATGAGTATAATATGAATTATCTTTAGTCTGAACCATTCCGTCAAACCATAGATATTGAATCATTCCCGATTTGTTTTGGGATAGGAGAAGAGATCAGAGAGTTAACCCAAAAAATAAACGCTGACACAGGAATTAACCTTGAAGTAGTAAAACTAGTAGATCGCTCTATTTTAGTAGGTCGTCATACCGATACTCGGGCATTTAATCCTAAACTTAACCCAAGTCGTCGGTTAATTAATTCTCTTCATGAAGATTATTTACGAACCAACTTGGAAGAATTGATAGTTACTTAAATGTAACTGTTTTCCCCGATCATCAGTCTATCACTCCTTTGTCATATGAACTTATCAACTCTTGGAATATTTTAATTAAGTTTACTCGGCATCGTTTGTCTCATAATTGTTCTCTTCCTGAACTTCATGGATGGATTTCCCAAACTTTTGCAATTTGCCTTAATGACTATGGACCGGGTTATCTCAAACGTGGTTTGGGTGTGGTATTGTGATCCTCGAATATTATTGAACCCCAATTAGGGTATAGTGTACGCTCTTAGAACTTACTTTAGAATATGAAATGCAACGAGGATGGGGTTCTGGTCATGGTTTGATTACGGTCCTTATAATTGGGTAATAGTTCATAGATAAAAGTAGAGTTTAATGAATTATATTAAGCCCTACTTCAAATGGTTTATTCTTTATAAATTAGTGGACAGGCATTGTATATTTGAAGTCCATTGATCCTTCATATCCAGAAACTTCAGCTAACTTTTTAGGAAGTTGGGTTCCTCGAAAAACTTGTCCTTTGATCTCCCAGGTAGGATAGGACTTAATACCAGCTGTAACGCAAGCCTGTGGGTCAGAATTTTTCCCATTAGGAGAACATTCTATGTAATCAATTTCTTTAAAGGCTTCTTTGCCAAATAATTGCTTTTGTTCAAAACAGTGGGGACACCAAAACGTCCCATATTCTTTCGCGCCGATTGCCGTGAGATGTTTGGCCAAGGCAATTTCCGCTCCCCCTGATGTGGTGGTAATATTCCACCCATTGGGGGGTTGGGGTTGAGTATTCGGCACTGGGATGGGGGTACGACTGTCGGCGGTAGGTCCATTGACACCAGCATAGACTCCCAGAGTTCCTACAAGGGTGATCATAGCTACTATTATAGGAATAAAAAAAATCTGACCAGTTTCTTCCCATTCTCGCCCTATAATAGTGAATCCCATCAAAAATAAAGAAAATATTGCTGAGCTAATGCAGTAATAACATAGAGTTTGCAGTTTTGTCGCTAGAATATACATTAAATAGCCACTAAAGATAGCCATCGAAGTTCCCCCAGCCAACAGAAGTAACCAGGTCCAATCTTCAAACTGTTTTCTAAGACGTTTATTATTATCAAGTTTGACAAATAGAGGTCCTAAAGAAAAGGTTACCATACTAATATACGCTAGAAATCCCAATAAACTGAGAGGTAAACCAAAGACTGTAGCATAAGGACTATCCAGTACACTTTTACAACCTGTTGCTCCAGTTTTAGCAGCTTCTACCCCACAGGAAACCTCTCCTCCCATCAATTTAGTAATAGTTAAATAGGCAGTCAAAATAGCCCCAGCAACAGCGATCACTCCAATAATAGGACGTGACCAGCGATATATCCAAGGTATAGAACGTCGGCGACTCATAGTTAAGATGTGTTAAAATTCAGTCTGTATCAGTGATTTTAACAATATCCTATAGAGTCAATTTTAAAGAAGGCTTAGATTGTGACCTTTCTTTAGATACGTTGACTTGTTGTGCCGCTTCTACAAATTGGGCAACCCGAATAGGATCGATTGATTCTTTAATCCTACCGTTACGTTTTAGGGAACTAGCTACAATTACACCGTCAGCAACTTGCATTAATTGTCCGATATTGTCCCAATTTGCCCCACTGCCGATAAAAACAGGGGTTCCTTGGGCGGCGGCTGAGGCTAATTTTAAGTCTTCGAGACTAGGGGGACGTCCTGTTGCCCATCCTGATAAGATTATTCCGTCGGCTAACCCTCTTTCGAGGGTATCTTCAACAGCGGTAGTTAAGTTTTGAATTCCTAAGTAACAGGCGTTTTCAACCAAGATATCGGCTAAAATTGCAACATCAGCCCCTAATTCACGTCGATAACGAAGTAATTTATGGGCATTGCCTTCAATTAATCCTTGATCGGTTGCTATAATTCCCGTGAGAACATTAACCCGAATAAATTGGGCGTTAATGGTGGAAGCGATTGCCATTGCCCCGATAGCGTCATTACGTAGGAGGTTAATCCCGACAGGAACGACTACTAAATTTTTAATACGATCAACGATCAAGGTCATGGCACTGATAATAGCCGGATCAACTTGGTCTTTTGTAAAAGGAGCATCGAAAAAATTTTCGATGATAATACCATCTACTCCCCCGGCGACAAGGGCAGTTGCTTCTTGTTCAGCCCGTTCGAGCACTGAGGTCAAACTACCTCCCCAACGAGCGGAAGTGGGAAGGGGTAACAGGTGAACGACACCAATAACCGGATATGTTTTGTTGAAAATTTGAGTCAAGTCCACTGAATCTACCTTGATGGTCGGCTACGGTTGATGCCGTTGCGAAATTGAGATCCGATAACAAATTGTATCGTAGTTGGTGAACCTCCGGCGAGAGAAGGATGAAGTAAAAGGATAGACCTTTTAACTTTTGTCTTAGTTATTTGAGATGTTGTGTAAATGTAACGATTTCACTGTCGAAACACTTCCAATTCCTCAATACTCTTAGTCCTTAATCTTTTTTAAAAATTAAATTTCCGGCTAACTTTTTGAAAATACTTAATTGTCACCTATGTTACTTTAGCGAGCCTAACGTTATAATGCGGTTAAATTGGTCATTTTTAAAGGCTAAAGTAACTATGCTCGAATCTCTGAAAATTTCATAGCACAGTTTACAGAAAACTAGAGAAGATTAAAAATCACAGAAAGAGACATTGTTTAATTGGGGAGTTTTCTTAGAAACCTGTCTCAAGTTGCTGATCATAGCATGAGAAAATTCCAGGTCATCGGGAAAATGAGACACCCAACTATTCATTAAGTCCAGAATACGAGTTTGAGGTTTAAGACATTCTCGATATAGATTAGTTAGTTGCTCAATCAACCCTTTATCGATATGGATAAAAAAGCCAAGCAAGGTATCAAAATTAGTGTTTTTGATACCTTGTCTGGCTTTTTTATTGTTCAGACTATAACATTATCGATTATAGCCACGGATGGATTATTATTTAAAATAATTATTATTTTAAGCTAAATTTTTATATATCGTTTATTTTGTTATTTAGGTCACCTGATACAACTGGATCAGCTACTTCCTTAGCCAGGATATTCTCTAATTGCACAGACTCATCAACCCCGTAAAATGACTACAGAACTAGAGATGATTTATACTTATAGTATAACGCATGCATGCTTGCTTCTGGCTCCTATTTGAGGTGAACTAGGAACCTTGTCCAGACCACGACATTTTTAGTCAAAAATTTTTAAATTTGTATCATAATTATCTTGTACTTTTGTATAACCAAACAGAAACTGAGAAAAATTAACTGAAAAGCTCATAGTTTATTTGTAAACATAATGAATATTTTTTTGTTGACAAGCTCATCCTAATTCTAGCCATATTAGCTTATATTTAGATTAAATTAATTATACTTAAACTTACTTTTTTTAAAAAATATCCATAGTTATTAACTAAATTAATTTAATCTAATTTTATTTTTAATACGATTATTTTTATAACTGAGCAGTAAAATTTATTTATAAAGATAGATATTGTACTTATTTTTTCTATGCCAAAAAGAGTCCGATTAACTTAAATCAGTAAATTCTTAGTTATTTGATGGGTTTAAAATAACTTATTGACCAATTTTACTTTTATATTTTTTGCTTATATTGGTGTAATAATTATATAAATTTATTTGATTTTTTAAAATCTAGCAAAATATTTCGTCTTTGACAAATTATTAATTACTATTATTTTGCTAATTCATTATATAATATGTATTTAATTTCTTTTTTATTTCGTAGAAAATTTACTTTAAAAGTCATTATATAAAAAGTATATAAGTTTAAAGTATTCCTGTTACTAGATAATATATTTATTCTGTTTATTTAGCCATTAATAGCATAACAAGTATCGGTGATTATAATATTCAGTTTTCGTATAAATATACTATATATAATAATTATTATTTGAGCAGCATTGTATTTTTGTATATATATCTTTGTATTTTTACTGTTGACAATAATTTACATTTTTTTAATAAAAAAATATTTTTAAAATTACCTATAAAGATAGGATAATAATTTAAATAAACTTTACGAAACCTGTTTAAAAACCAGAGAATTTTTTTGAATATTTATTCTTATATTTTTCAAGCAAAAACATCTAACAAAAATATATAAATTTTATCTAGTAATTGGTATAAAGTATCTCTACATATAAGTTATTTAAACATTGTTTTTAAATCTAAAAAGTTGCCTAATTATTGGTCAGTAAGATTAGTAAGTTATTTGTAATAAATTTTAAAGGAATAATAGTGTTCTAATAATTAACCTTATTTTTTAAAAAATAAGGTTAATTATTAGGCAACTTATGACATATTCAATAGCTATTAACAAGCTCATTCGCAGACTAACGTAGATATATAAATAATATCTACGTTAGTCTGCGACTATAAATCTATTCTTTTAGAGGTAATTATTTTAGATATATTTTAAACTAAAAATTCAGCTAATTTAATAGCTATGAAATTGATTAATACGACCAAGTAATACGTAATTTATCAATGATGATGAGCAATATATTGATTATTATATAAAACAACATTAGAGATAATTTATATTTATTTTAAAGTTTCTAATATAACAATAAATTTACCACAATATAAACCCTATAAAATGTAATAAAAGGTTGTTCAAAAACAAGTAATATGAGTTTCAACCAGTTGATTTTTTTGAATAAAGTTAAAATATCTGTTACAACTTGAGTTAACTGATAGTTATAGTGAGTGAAATCTCAGATCAGTACTGGCAACATAATGCACTTCTGTGAAGTCATAGCCAGTCTATAATTTGTTATCTAAATTTGTGTTTAATTTACTTCTTCAAGTGATTTAAGGAAATAAAAATTAATGTTAATTTTTACTCTAGTTATTTTAGAATATAACTGTATAATCTAGAAATTATTCAGGTAAATAATATTAACTAATAATCAAAAGTATAATGGCAATTTTAATGGTAAGTAACGGTCACGGAGAAGATGTAATTGCAGCTTGTATTGCTGAACAATTACGAGATCTATCTGATGCGCCTCAAATAGCAGCTTTTCCCCTAGTGGGAGAAGGATATGCCTACAAAAATTGTAATATTCCTATTATTGGGAATGTTCAAAAGATGCCATCAGGAGGGTTTAATAAAAATCCAAAACATCTACTACAAGATATTAGTGGAGGACTAATTAAATTGACTTTTGATCAGTATAAAAATATTCGTCAATGGGGAAACAATGGGGGTCAAATTATAGCAGTTGGGGATTTAGTTCCCTTACTTTTTGCGTGGTTGAGTGGGGCAGATTATGGATTTGTTGGAACCGCTAAATCAGAATATTATTTACGGGATGAAAAAGGTTGGTTGCCTCAAACTTCTTGGTTAGCACGTTGGTTTGGATCGATGTATTTTCCTTGGGAATGTTGGTTAATGAGTCATCCCCGATGTCGGGGGGTTTTTCCCCGAGACCGATTGACCTCCAAAATTTTAGAGCAATGGCCAATACGAATTTTTGATTTAGGTAACCCTATGATGGATGGTTTTGAGTCGAATCCAACAGTTAATTTAAACCTGAGATATGATTCATTAACCATAGTGTTACTCCCTGGTTCAAGAAGTCCGGAAGCACAACAGAACTGGGAAATCATTCTGGAAGCAATTCAAGAAATAATAAAAGAAAAAAATAAAAATACTTTTACTTTTTTAGGAGCAATTTCTCCCGCTCTAAATCTAGAAAATTTTATTCAGTTTTTAGTTTTTATGGGTTGGATTTTTCAACCCATAAAAACTAGCAAATTTGCTTTAAATGATCCTCATAGATTAGTTTTTAATCAACGCCAGACTACCCTCATATTAACTCAACATTCCTATAAAGATTGTTTGCAAATGGCTGATATAGCGATCTCTATGGCCGGAACAGCAACAGAGCAATTTGTTGGATTAGGTAAACCAGCAATTACTATCCCTGGAAATGGACCGCAATTTACTCTAAATTTTGCTAAAAAACAAACCTATCTTTTAGGAGAATCAGTTAGTTTAGTTGACCATCCGCAACAAGTACCAACTGTTATTAATTCTTTATTAAGAAATCCTCAAAAACTACAGCGCATTGCCGATAATGGACGCAGAAGACTTGGGACATCGGGATCTGCTAAACGAATTGCTCAATGTTTAAGAGACTGTTTTTGAGTGGTCGCAATGTGTGTGGTGCGGAAATGGTTTTGAAGCTCCACAATTTGCAGAAATTATTTTATTTTGTGAACCTTTATGTCTAATTATCTTCCTGGAATAGGACAATGAGATAAGCGAATAAGTAAATATACTACGAAAAATATACTTATGGTGAGTGAGAAGTTTCAGACGACAGCCTCTCTGTCGAGTCGGGAGATGGAAATTCTCGAACTCGTAGCCACTGGTTTAAGCAATCTCGAAATTGCAAAGAAGCTCGAAATTAGTAAACGAACCGTCGATAATCATATTAGTAATACTTTAACAAAAACAAAGACAGAAAACAGAGTGGAACTGTTGCGCTGGGCGTTACAGTGGGGCAAGGTCTGTCTTGACGATGTTAACTGCTGTTCCTTACCCTTACCTATATCCCATCAAGCAAATGTGATTGACATTAACGAAGTGGTCTCCTAACACCTTTAATAGATGGTTGAAAGTATAGTTAGCATATTGATCTTGAGTTTAAGTCGCTCTTAACAAAGAAATTTTGCTATCCTACCAAAACAAAACTTAAAAGTAGGTTTAAATACACGGACAGCAGAAGAATACTCTCCTTTTTGCTACGATTTGCTACGATGGCCAATATTTAGTGTTTGCTTCAGACATACGAGGAAAAAGAAGGAACTGAATTTATGATTTTCGAGTTTATTGTCTTCTACCTTTCCCAGGATTAAATAAGCTAAGAAGTAGTTAGGATAAACCTAATATTAGTTTGTATGGACGTTATATTGTTTATATTTCTGAGGAATAAAGTAACCCCTAATTTTTTGTTTATAATTGCCAGATATTTCATGCTAAAAAATTACCAACAACTGCTTGTGAGAGGTGCTTAGTATGAATATTAGTGGAAATGGTCTTCTTATTTATTTTTAATTAAACTGAAGGAGACAATGGAATATTGTGATTTATGGTCGGGGATTAAATACCTCTTTATCTCTTCCTAATCGGTTATTTACAAATGCTCACTAAACCCTAAATTAATTCACAAATAACTTATTATTTTTGTTGTAGCCTTTCTAAGGCTTGTTTTACTCTTTCTGGAGCTTTTTTCATCATCTCATTAAAGTTATCTAAGATTTCCCCAGGATAATTTTCTAAGACTTTAGTGGATAAGGAAATACGGCCTTTGTATTCATCAATATTGAGAACAACCACCTGAATTTCTTGGCCAAACTTAAACAGTGTATTTAAAGAATCAACCCGTAAACCACTAATTTGTGTAATATGTAGTAATCCTGTTACTCCATTTAAATCTACGAATATTCCATAGGGTTGGATTCTAGCTACCTTTCCAGCGACTAACGTTCCTACCGTAATTTTATTTATTTGTTCTGCCATAATGGCACGGCGTTGGGACAAGACTAATTTATTATTCTCCTGATTAACTTCCAAAAAATTAGCAGTTAAAGACTTACCCACTAAAGACTCTAAATCCTCTTTTTCGAGAAGATGTGATCGCGGAATAAACCCTCGTAACCCTTCAACCTTACCGATGACTCCCCCTTTATTGGTTTGAGTCACGAGCATTTGAACCGTTTGTCCAGTCTTAACCAATTCTGCTACATAATCCCAAGCTTGTTGTAATTGAAGTTGACGGGCAGAAAGTTTAACTTGACCTTCAGCATTTTGATCACTGATAATCAAAAACTGACATTCTTCATTTAAAGGAAGAACCTCAACTAAATCAGAGGTTGAGTCTAAAGCGGCTTCTTTGAAGGAAACAAATCCCGTAGACTTGCCTCCGATATCAATATAAGCCCCATCAGAGGTGTGTTGAAGCACGCTTCCACTAACGATTTGCCCTTTTTCAAAGGTATAATCGTGCTGCTCTAGAGCTTTAGCAAAGTCATCTATAGAAAAGCTGATCTTGGATGATTTAGAGGGGATAGATTCTGGAGTCATGGTGATTAAATGAACAAGGAAAAGCAATAAACAGTCAGTTAGGTCATCGCGGTGACAACAACAACCCACTGATCACGATAAACTAAACTAATTTTAATATCTTCTGAGATGTAGCTGGCTTCAAATTTAGGGACGAGACATGGGTAAGTATTTGGATCGATCACCACATAACTTTGTTTAGCAATCTGTTCAGTTACCCCTCAAAAACATGGGCATCAACTCTGAAAGTTTCTTGAACTACAAGAATACCAGGACAGACACCTTTTATATTCGCATAGCTAGATAAACATCAATAATAGCTAATTCTACATTGTATGCTTGAGTATATTGAGTTTTAATGTCTGATGTCGCCATAATTTAGAGACTAGAAATAAATCCTAAGATAATTTTAGAGCCTAAGACTATTTTAGGGAGAGTTAAGTCGCAAAAATTAATTATCTTGCAAAAACTTAAGATAAGATTCACAAAGTTCCTCAACCGCTAAATTATATAATTGCTGACCATGTTTTGGGGTAGCTAACGTAGGATTTGAGCCTATTCTGCCATCAGGATAATGACGACGAAAATCCACCGCTCCATAGATTGAATAACCAGATGCTACTTTTTCAGATAAAGGGACATTTTTAATAGACTCAGGATAGATATATTGAGTAATAGCTACTTCTGAGGGGGTAGCATGAGATCCTTCTTGATCACCGTACAATTTTTTCGCTTTTTCGGATACAGAACGACACATAAACCAATTTTTTACCTGACAACGAACTTGATCCGCTTGAGGAAGATTAAGATGAGCTAAGTAATTATAGAACTGTGAAAAAGCTACTTTAAGGGAGGCAATATTACCGCCATGCCCATTAATAAAGAAAAATTTGGAAAATCCCACCTTAGTTAAACAGGTTAAATAATCCTCAATTACTTGAATTAAGGTTGTAGGACGCAAACTAATAGTTCCAGGGAAAGCCGTATGATGCAATGCCATACCTACATTAATGGTGGGGGCTACCATCGCTTGCATTTTTTCGCCAACTCCTTTAGCGATCACCTCCGCACAAATCGAATCAGTTCCTATTAACCCTGTCGGTCCATGTTGTTCCGTCGAACCGATGGGAATAATCAGTCCTTGAGAGGTTTTTATATAATCTTCAACTTCCGTCCAAGTGCTTAAGTTTAGCAGCATAAAACATTTAAATGTCTAAGGAGACTATGAAATAAAAGGAAAAAAAACTATACTCAACGGCTAACTTTGTTGTATATCTTAACCTAGAGTCAACGTTAAAAGTATTTTTCATGCTATCTCTAGACTTACCTCAAGCTTTATCCTCCCCAAAAAACGTCAACCATCATCGAATTTTGGTGGTCGAAGACGAAGATGTGATCCGAGATATGATTATTATTTCCTTAGAAGAAGAAGGTTATGAGGTGATAAGCGCTCCCGATGGACGTACTGCATTAAATTTCTTTCAAGATAATGTCTCTTCAGACACTAGACCGGAGTTTCACTTGGTGGTTTTAGATTTAATGCTACCTCAGATTAACGGTTTAGATATCTGTCGCCTCCTGAGACACAATGGGAACATTGTCCCTATTTTAATTCTTAGTGCCAAAGCCAGTGAAGCTGATCGGGTTTTAGGTCTGGAAGTTGGAGCAGATGATTATCTAACCAAACCTTTCAGCATAAGGGAATTAGTAGCTCGTTGTCGTGCCTTGATCCGTCGTCAAGGGTTTAGTAATGTGTCATCAGTTTCCGTCCGTAAGTTCCGCGATGTTACCCTATATCCCAACGAATGTCGGGTAGAGGTTCGGGGTGAGGAGGCGAACCTTTCTCCCAAGGAATATCGCTTATTAGATTTGTTCATGAGCTACCCTCGTCGGGTTTGGTCTCGCGAACAATTGATCGAGCAGATATGGGGATCTGATTTCTTAGGAGATACGAAAACTGTTGATGTTCATATCCGTTGGTTGAGGGAAAAGCTAGAGCATGATCCAAGTCAACCAGAATATTTAATTACGGTAAGGGGATTTGGCTATCGCTTTGGTTAATTACATTAAGTAATTGATCAAGATGGAGTCAAGCAATAGTCAACAGATGATTAAAGTTCAACAGACGACTTACAGTAGAGTAGGCTATCAGTTCATTGATTTTCTTTATTCTGGGTTTCTTATTAGGAATGGTCATTTGGGGGTGTAGTTATTACCGCTTTAAATACCAATTGCAGAAAATATTGACTGCTTCGCCCGATACAGAAGATCTAGTTAAGTCTTTATCTGCAACGTCCCTAGTGCGACGGGAAATTCTTTATCTTCAAGAAACGTCTCAACAGCAAGCTATAGAACTACAACGACAACAATATATCCTGGAGTTGGCCCCAATTGGTTATCTACATATTGATCGGGATAATCAATTGCTGTGGTGTAATCAACAAGCGCGACAATTGCTCCATATTGATCGTTGGCAACCTGGACAAGTGCGTCTTTTTCTCGAGTTAGTTCGTTCCTATGAACTCGATCAACTAATTGAAAAAACACGTAATACTCAAGTTACTCAAGTAGAAGAGTGGGTGTTTTATCAAACACCTTATGTTAATCAAATGCTTGTAAATAATGGAGCTATTACCCTCAAAGGGACAAGCTATCCCCTCCAGGATAAAGCTGTGGCAGTGTTCTTGGAAAATCAACAACCATTAGCAGAACTGTCGCAATCGCGTAATCGCGCCTTTTCGGATCTTACCCATGAACTACGAACTCCTTTAACCTCTATTTTTTTAGTGGCTGAAACGTTACAGACTCACCTAAAAAACCCTGAACGTCGTTGGGTTGAACAACTATTGAAGGAAACCGCTCGCTTAATTCATCTAGTCGAAGATTGGCTTGATCTGAGTGAAATCGAAAATAATCTTCATAAAAATCTCGCCTATGAACACCTAGAGCTAGATGAATTAATTTTGTCAGCGTGGCAAACTTTAGATCCCCTAGCGCAAAAAACACAAGTCACTCTCGAATGTCATGGTAGCTCGGCAATTCGGTTTTCGGGTGATCGCTCTCGTTTATACCAAGCATTTCTTAATCTGCTAGACAATAGTTTCAAACATAGTCCTTCTGGATCTACCATTCAAGTTAATCTTAAATTATGCGAAATTAATCAAGCGATCGAAGTTGATATTATTGATTGCGGTTCTGGTTTTTCAGAGGCGGATTTACCTTACGTTTTTAATCGTTTATATCGGGGAGATCCTTCACGAGTACGTGCTGGAATCGATCCCCAATCTCCTCGTGAAGGAAGTGGTTTAGGTCTAGCGATTGCCCAAGAAATTGTTCATGCTCATGGTGGCTCGATTACTGCCAAAAATCATCCTAATACCCACGGAGCTTGGGTCAAAGTGGTATTCCCGATTTGAACGACCCAATTCTATAGGGAGAGCCTAAAATATTTGTTCATTATTATAAATTGGTAATTTAGACTGAGAGGTAGGGAAATAATTGACAGTTTTTATATGATTTAGACTAGATCCAGTTTAAATGGACAACAGCCTAGCACTGAGATCTTGTAAAGAGTAGAATAAAACCAGATAGCTAGATTATGCATAGTCAAATTCAAGGAGGTAATCGTCAAATTTTACGACTCTTACCTCTTACCTATTACTTCTTGTCTTTCTTCTTTAAATAATCTTAAAAGATGAGGTTAGCTAAGCTAACCTCATAAGTTATGAGAGAGATTTTTAAGATAATCGCGAATAACTTGATTCAACATTAATAATAAAGAATGAATGGAATAGTGAAAAAGACAAATAATGAATATCAATAGAGCGTTCAAAGTGGGAGTCTTAGGATTTTGGGGATTAGGACAAGCGGCTGCCCGAATTCTTACTCCTAAATAAGAGATGACCTGAGTAGCAGCCGCCAATCTTAAAGGTTATGGTTATTGTGAGAAAGAATTAGAGCCTGCTCAAGTAATCTTCAACTATCCTGAAAAAAGATCGATTGGCTATTGTAAGCCCTATGGAACCTTCAGTAACACAAGCATTCAGGACTTACTTGAAACTAAGACGGTTAATGGCTATTTCTTAGCTTTACCTAACTTTTCTAATACCTTTATAGCGGATGTGACTAGGTAATTGATCGCGTCAGGATGGCAAGGAGTATTAGTAGATGCTCTCAAGTGTACCAGTGCAGTAGAACAATTACTTAAATTACAATACGAATTAGCTGAAGGAGGAATCACTGACTTAACCGGATGTGGGGCAATTTCTGGTTTACTCACCGCCGCCGCAACCATAGCAACCCAAAGCTACGCCGAGGTTAACCGTGTTCAAATCTCCTTTGGAGTCGGTATTGCTAGATGGGAAGCTTATAGGGCGACGATTCATGAATATACCGCTCATTTGCCAGGGGTTGACGTGAAAAAAGCCAAGGGGATGAGCGATGCCGAGGTAGAAGCATTTTTAGACAAACCTAATGGTATTCTAACCTTAGAAAATATGGAACACGCCGATGATCTTATGCTGTAACTGGTGGGAGTCTGCGATCGTGATTGGGTAACAGTTGGGGGTGTAGTTGATACTCGTAACTCCAGAAAACCTTTAAGTAATAATGTTCAAATAACTGGGCGTAGTTTTGATGGCAAAATCTCTACCCCTACTTTGGCTATAGGAGACGAAACCAGTATGGCAGCTAACGTTTGCGTATCTGCTTTTAGCTATCTTAAAGCAAGTATGGCGTTACATCGTCGGGAAATTTATGGACTATTTACCACTGCAGAAACAATACCTAAGTTTGTGAGATAAAACACTTTTATCAAACAACAGACGATTTCCTGTTAGTATTTATATTTACTTTCTTATAATGTGGATTGTGGGTGGGCTTAAATAAGTCTAAAATAGATTCAACAGTAGGGATTTAGGAACCAATTCTTCTCTGTCCATCTGGTTTAATCTCCTTTGTCCAGGAGAATAGGAAAGGCAGTCATTTGGTTACTTTCGAAGATCCTTTGCTTGATTATTAGTATATGTTAGTTTTTAAATTAAGTGAAAAGATTTGGCGTATTCAGTGGCGGTTTGGAGGACTCGATAAAAGACGACAAAGATGAGGTAAAAGTGGTATTTGGAGAGATATACATCAGTTACGGTACTTAGAGATACTAGTAAGATATTAAAGTTTCTAATTTAGCGAAAAGTGTACCTTGTACTCAATACAAACTATATTTTCGGGGAATATTATTATTTGTCTGTACAGCAAGAAGAACGGCAGAGAGCTGCGTCACTAGTTAGCTACTGTTCAAATCTTTGAGAGGAGTAATTTAGATCACAAAATACTTCGGTAGGATCGAGATTAGATTTCATATCCATAGCGCCAGATATCAGTAAATATGGCTTCTAGCATGGAGCTGCTGTTCTCCTTTCCTCCCTTTTCGTAAAACATGAATTTGACGAAAAGTGGTGGTCTTGATTATTGAGGGTTATTCTTTTATATAATCGTCAACATTGTCATATTTCGACTTATATATTAAGAATAATAGCAGTGTTTTTAACAATCGTCATACTTAAGAATTCAGTTATTACTAGTTAGTCACACCCAGTTTAAAAAATCCTTGATTGATAATCTTAAAATCATTGATAATAAGTTAAATTTGACAGGCAAAAATTAACTTCCTTTCTGTCCTTTAGTTCATGGTAATGATGGTGTTACCTTTGTTGGTGATAAAAGATTATTACTAGAGTAGCCATAAATTATTTAAAAAAATTTATAGCTACTCTAGATTATTTATCGTATATCTACACATTAAATATTTTTTTTGATAGATAAACACAAACTATGTCATCAACAAACAATACAAAAAATACAATAATTAAATTTAATTATTTAATAAATTAACTATATAGTCTATTACTTAACCATATTATTTAAGTAATTAATATCGACAGCTCAAAAAGAGATAATTGCTATCTTGTTAGTCTAAATATAATCTGGATGTAACTGAAAAATATTACTATCATCACTAAAAGATTTCATGAAAAACACTGCTATTATATTAACGTATAACCTTTATTTATTAATAGCTATTTTTTATGAATAAAATATATGCTAAAAATAATATAAAAAATATTTTTATTTATCTCAAAAGTTAATATCGTAAATATTATTATAAGTAATATAAGAAAATATCATATACCAACAGGTTATCAAAAAAAAGTATATTAATTATTAAAATATCTCAGAAGATAAACAATTAACATTTTATAAAATTACTATTATTAAATAAGTAAAATAATTATGCGGTAGTCTTATTCTATTTAATAGATATAATAAGCGAAAATCTATAGTTTTATTTTAAGTAAAATCAAGAGACAGTAAAATAAGTTTATGTTTTTAAATTTATTTTTTAAAAATATTTTTTACAAGCTAAATATTGGTAAGTATAATTAATATTATGATATAGATCTATAAAAACATTTACTATAAAAAAATAAAGACAATAATAAAATAAATAAACGTAGCAAAAAATAAATCAAAACTCGACTTTTAAAAAGTAAATATTATTAATTTATATATAAAATACTTCCTCAAACTGTTCTCAAAGAGAACTTAAGAAGCTAATCTGAAAAAGAGTCAATATTTGTTGAAGGTTTTTCACTATGCTATTTCCTGTTAATCCGATTAAATTTGGCACCGATGGCTGGCGTGGTGTTATTGCTGCCGAGTTTACTTTTGAACGAGTCGCTTTGTTAGCCCCCCTCGCAGCTAAAATCTTAGCTGATAATTATGGAACCCCTGATAGAACACGCCAAGTGGTTGTGGGATATGATCGTCGATTTTTAGCCGAAGAGTTTGCTCAAGTTGCCGCTGAAGCGATACAAGAAGCGGGATTTGATGTGATATTATCCCAATCTTATGCCCCTACTCCCGCCTTTAGTTGGGCAGCCAAACAACAAAATGCCTTAGGTGCTATTGTCTTAACCGCAAGTCACAACCCCGCTAAATATCTAGGACTAAAAGTAAAAGGAGCGTTTGGTGGCTCAGTTTCTCGGGAAATAACCCAACAAATTGAAACTTTACTGCTTAATACTCCTATTTTTAATTCTCAATCAGGAACCTTAACTTATTTTGATCCTTGGGAAAGTTACTGTTATGAGTTACAACAAAAAGTTAATATCAAAACAATTCGTGAGGCTATTTTATCGGGCAAATTAAAGGTGTTTGTTGATGTGATGCACGGGGCTGCTGCAACAGGCTTAAAACGATTATTAAGCTGTGCTATTGAAGAGATTAACGGTGATCGCGATACCTTATTTGAAGGAGGTGCGCCTGAACCTTTACCTCGTTATTTGTCAAAGTTATTTAATGCTATCAAAACCTCAGCCTGTCAGGGAGACAATAGATTAAAAGTTGGTTTAGTTTTTGATGGAGATGGTGATCGCATTGCTGCAGTAGATGGACAAGGAAATTTTCTAAGTTCTCAAGTTTTAATTCCTATTTTGATTGATCATTTGTCCAAACGTAAGGGCTTTACAGGGGAAATTATTAAAACTGTAAGTGGTTCGGATTTAACTTCTCGTCTAGCAAAAATTTATAATCTTTCATTTTATGAAACTCCTATTGGTTATAAATATATTGCGGATCGGATGTTAACTACTAATACCTTGATTGGTGGAGAAGAATCTGGGGGAATTGGTTATGGAACTCACATTCCTGAACGAGATGCTTTATTATCAGCTTTATATGTCTTAGAAGCTATGGTAGAAAGTAGCCAAGATTTAGGTCAATATTACGCTTATTTACAAGATAAAACCGGTTTTTATAATGTTTATGAGCGTCTTGATTTACCTTTAGCTAATATAGAAATTCGGGCAAAACTAATAGAAAAATTGCAACAAGAACCATTGACCCAAATTGCTGGACAAAAAGTATTAAATTGTTCGAGAAAAGATGGTTATAAACATCGCTTAGCTGATGGAAGTTGGTTATTGATTCGCTTTAGTGGGACTGAACCAGTATTACGGTTATATTGTGAATCAATAACCAATAAACAAGTTCATCAAATTTTAAATTGGGTAAAAGATTGGGCAAATTCAGTTTAACTTAACGTTAGTTTTGATTAAGATTACTTTTTAACTTATTTTACGGAAAAATTAAGTATAAATATAATGATATAATTATACAGTTAGTCTGACTAAAATTTAGAGTAGACAAAATTCTATTCCCATAGACTATTGTAGAGAATATATCTCTAGAATCTCAAGTAATTTAATTGATAAACAACTCATCTCAGGAGATTCTGCCTCTTTATTATGTTAAGCTGGGTGGGTGTTTCCCACCTGATGATTTACAAAAAATAGTCCTGTAGCGCCCTAACTTCTAGAGGCTGGGTTTGTAAAGCTCGAATAGCTGCAACAGTTGCTTTTGCCCCTGCTATTGTTGTCATAACCGGTAATTTATAATCCAAGGCAGTGCGACGAATTAAGCGGCCATCCACTTGAGATTCTTCACCACTGGGAGTATTAATAATAAATTGAATCTGTTTATTTTTGATCCAATCTATTATATTAGGACCGCCTTCATGGACTTTACCCACAACTTCTACATCTTCAATTCCATGATCAGATAAGACTTTTTGAGTTCCTGAAGTTGCGATTATTTTAAATCCCAAAGAAACTAGGTCTTTAACGACTGAAACTGTCGAAACTTTATCTCGATTACTCGTGGAAACAAAGACCGTTCCGGTCGTAGCCAATTCAACTCCAGCAGCAATTTCTGCTTTAGCAAAAGCTTTGCCAAAGTCATCATCTATTCCCATTACTTCCCCAGTAGAACGCATTTCTGGTCCTAATAAAGTATCAGTTTCTGGAAATTTTTGGAAAGGAAAAACTACTTCTTTAACAGCAATATGACGGGGAACAAATTCCTCAGTTATTTTTAACTCTTCTAAAGTTTTTCCTGACATAAGTAAAGAAGCAATTTTAGCCAAAGGTCTTCCCGTTGCTTTAGACACATAGGGAACGGTGCGAGAGGCACGAAGATTTGCTTCTAAAATGTAAACAGTTTTCCCCTGAATAGCATATTGAATGTTCATTAACCCAATAACTTTTAACCTATTTGCTAAGTTAGTTGTCCAAATTCTAATAGTATCAATAACTGTTGCAGAAAGGGTGGTAAAAGGAAGAGAACAAGCTGAGTCTCCAGAGTGGACACCTGCTTGTTCAATATGTTCCATAATGCCGCCAATAACCACATTTCCGGTTATATCACATAAAGCATCAACATCAACTTCGATCGCATTTTCAAGAAACTTATCAATTAGAATAGGATGATTAGGTTCTACTTGTACAGCGTATGTCATGTAACGTTCTAATTCTTCGTCGGAATAGACAATTTCCATGGCCCTTCCTCCCAACACATAGGAAGGACGTACAACGACAGGATAACCAATACGAGAAGAGATAACTAATGATTCTTCATAACTGCGAGAAATTCCGTTAGGAGGTTGTTTAATGTCAATATCATGTAATATCTTTTCAAAGCGCTCTCGGTCTTCTGTAGTATCGATTGCATCGGGAGAGGTTCCCCAAACTTTGGTTTGGACAGGGCAATCGGGACTATCGAGGTATGCTTGCAAGGGGACTGCCAATTTCAGGGGAGTTTGACCTCCAAACTGAACAATAATCCCCACAGGGTTCTCAGCTTCGATGACGTTCAAAACATCTTCTTTAGTTATGGGTTCGAAATACAATCTATCGCTTGTATCGTAGTCGGTAGAAACAGTTTCAGGGTTAGAATTCACCATAATGGTTTCAAATCCTGCATTGCTGAGGGAAAAGGAGGCATGACAGCAACAATAGTCAAATTCAATTCCTTGTCCAATACGGTTAGGACCTCCCCCCAAGATCATGACTTTCTGTTTCTCACTAGGAGTTACTTCTGTTTCCAAAGGTTCATAAGTGGAATAGAAATAGGGAGTAAAGGCTTCAAATTCTGTCGCGCAAGTATCTACAACTTTGTATACCGGAATGATGCCTAAACTCTTGCGATAGCTTCTGACCTCATCTTCATTAGTTTTCGTGGCAAAAGCAATTTGGTGATCGCTAAACCCTTGTTGTTTAATCAACCGCATTTTTTTTGTCGTAATGCTAGTTAAGGGAGTTTGTTTGAGGAATTTTTCGCTTTCACTGAGGTCTTGTAACTTATCCAAAAACCAGATATCAATGGCAGTCAATTCGTGAATTTCGTCTACGGTTATCCCCAGTTGCAACGCATGATGTATACTATAAACACGATCAGGGTTGGGGGTTCGTAGATTTGCGCGAACTTGGGATAGAGTGGGTAAAGTTTCTTTGCGGTCGCAGCCAAAGCCATATCGTCCTGTTTCTAGTGCTCGTAAGGCTTTTTGAAAAGACTCTTGAAAAGTTCGTCCTATAGCCATTACTTCTCCTACAGACTTCATTTCGGTAGTTAGAATGGGTTGGGAACCATGGAATTTTTCAAATGTAAAACGGGGTATTTTCGTCACCACATAGTCAATACTCGGTTCAAAAGATGCGGGAGTTTGTTTAGTGATGTCGTTGTTTATTTCATTGAGAGTGTATCCCACTGCTAATTTAGCGGCAATTTTAGCAATGGGATACCCTGTTGCTTTCGATGCTAATGCAGATGATCGTGATACACGGGGATTCATTTCAATGACAATCACATCTCCATTGACAGGGTTAACAGAAAATTGGATATTAGACCCTCCCGTTTCTACGCCAATCTGGCGGATAATTGCTTGAGAATAATCTCTCAACCGTTGATATTCCTTGTCAGTTAACGTCTGTGCAGGCGCTACTGTTATAGAGTCCCCTGTATGGATTCCCATAGGGTCAAAGTTTTCGATTGAACAGATAACGACCACATTATCAGCTAAGTCCCTCATCACTTCCAATTCATATTCTTTCCATCCCAACAAGGATTTTTCAATTAAGATTTGAGAAACAGGAGACGTATTAATCCCAAATTGCACCATTTCTTCAAATTCTTCTTGATTATAAGCAATACCTCCTCCCGTTCCTCCCAGAGTGAATGCAGGGCGTATTATCAAGGGATAAGGTCCAATTTTTTGACTAATTACCTGTGCTTGTTTGAGGGTACTGGCAATACCCGAAGGACAAACAGGAACCCCAATTTTTACCATCGCTTTTTTAAATAACTCCCGATCTTCTGCCATTTCAATAGCTGGCAGTTTCGCACCGATCAATTCCACATTATATCTATCCAAAGCTCCAGTTTTGGCTAGAGACACCGTCACATTAAGAGCAGTTTGACCTCCCATTGTCGGCAATAACGCATCAGGACGTTCTTTGGCAATGACTTTTTCTACCATATAGGGAGTTAGGGGTTCGATATAAGTACGATTAGCCATTTCAGGATCGGTCATAATGGATGCAGGGTTAGAGTTGACCAATACAATTTCATATCCTTCTTCTCGCAATGCTTTACAAGCTTGAGTCCCAGAATAGTCGAATTCGCAAGCTTGTCCAATAACAATGGGTCCTGCACCTAAAATTAGGATTTTTTTTAAGTCGTTGCGGCGTGGCATAAGTGTTTTTGTAGAGTAGATAGAATAAACCGAGGTTATTGTATCGACTGTCTGTATGATTTTATGTTTACCCTAATCCTTTATTCAGATTTAATGGATTTGGAAAAGGCAATAAACAATAGGTAAAAATTGAGTTTTTTTTGATTTTATATCTTTATTGCTATTTAATTAACCAAAGCTAGTAACGGATATATTAAGTCTAGTTTTGTTTATGAGTTCTAATTCGTCACAATTTACTACCAATACTTTAAATTCAGTTTATCATCAGGAACTGTATAACCATTTTTTGTTTTTAGATATCAATCCAAAAATCATGCATAATAATTTTATCCCCTTCGCTGGAGCAGTATTGAGGCGAAATCAGAAAGTTGGGGTAGTTCAGAAAAATAAATAAACATCTATTTGCGTCATTATGACATATAGTTCAGAATAATATCATTATTAGTCTGTTAGTCAATAATAATTATCCTTAGTCTATAAGAACTATATTTCTATTTCAACATCAATAAGCTTTTTCTAAAAAAGTAAAGAGATAACTTAACTAAGACTTCCATCATACAATTAGCTGTTTCAGAATTAAGAAAATTATTTTTGATATCAGTATAGAGAATATTTATTGCTACTTACAAACAAAGGCAAAAATTATAAAATATCATTATCTCTGACTTTGATAATCTTTACGTAAAACTTCTTGACTAGAAGAAAATTCAGGTAGTGTCTATGCTCAATATTTTTGTTTAATTTCATTGACTCTATTACTTTTTTACTTGTCCTCGCTCGGATACTTCCGGGAATTATTCAAACAATTCTGAAAACCCGATTCCTAAACTACTCAAAATTTGATAGTCTAAACTAATACTTATAGGGAACGGGATACAAATTTGTGGATACAGTGATAGGTCGAGGCAAAACTGCCCGACGAGCCTACGGGATAGATGAAATCGCTCTTGTTCCTGGAAACCGGACTCTAGATCCGAGTTTAACACAGACTAAGTGGACTGTTGGTGGCATTGAAAGGAACATACCTATTATCGCCAGTGCAATGGATGGCGTCGTTGATGTCAAAATGGCGGTATTGCTATCCGAGTTAGGCGCTATGGGAGTTCTAAACTTAGAAGGGATACAAACTCGTTATGAAAATCCTAACCCTATTCTTGATCGCATTGCATCAGTCGGGAAATCAGAATTTGTGGGGTTAATACAAGAACTATATGCCAAATCTATTGAACCGGAATTGATTCGGAGGCGTATCACTGATATTAAAAACCAAGGGGGTATTGCAGCAGTAAGTCTGACTCCAGCCGGAGCTTCTCAATATGGTCAAATTGTGGCCGAAGCAGGAGCAGATTTATTGTTTGTTCAAGCTACGGTGGTTTCTATCGAACACTTTTCCTCCCCTAAATCAATCAGTTCCCTGAACCTAAGGCAATTTTGCCACGAAATGCCTATGCCCGTGGTTTTGGGCAACTGTGTTACCTACGAAGTTGCATTAAGTCTGATGAAAGTCGGGGCAGCGAGTGTTTTAGTAGGCATAGGACCTGGGGCTGCTTGTACCTCTCGTGGCGTATTAGGGGTAGGAGTTCCTCAAGCAACTGCTGTAGCTAACTGTGCCGCGGCACGCGATGAGTATTACCAAGAAACTGGACACTACATTCCTGTAATTGCCGATGGGGGGGTTGTGACAGGGGGAGATATGTGTAAATGTGTCGCCTGTGGGGCCGATGCGGTGATGATTGGCTCCCCAATTGCTCGATCTATAGAAGCCCCCGGACGTGGATATCATTGGGGTATGGCGACTCCTTCTCCAGTATTACCGAGGGGAACTAGGATTGATGTGGGAACTACTGGAACAATCAAGGAAATTCTCACCGGACCTGCTCGGTTAGACGATGGAACCCACAACTTATTAGGTGCACTCAAAACCAGTATGGGAATTTTAGGAGCAAAAACTATCAAAGATATGCAACAGGTTGAAGTTGTCATTGCGCCGTCGTTATTAACGGAAGGAAAAATATACCAAAAAGCTCAACAGTTAGGCATGGGTAAGTAATTTATCGCAATTCCCATGCTGGTGGTGAAGCATACAGTTTTGGCTATGAGTAGCTTATGAATTTGAGAAGTTATACTATTGATAGTCAGGAATCACAGCTCTTCTAGACTAGCTATGACAAAATCTTCATCATAAAAGCTGAAATTCTTGCTCTGCAAGATTTACAGGATTTTAAAACCTTGATTTTGATCAAAGTCAAGTTTTCGCAGTGATAGAATACATTTGGAGTAACAGTCGTTGAAGTTATTAGCTGCGCATTCATCAGACTTAGTCTAAAAAAACTAAAATTACCAGTCATTCAAGATAAAAAACAACTGGCGGTATTTCTTGTATTTGTAGCTATTTTATCTTTTTTAGATGAATGGAATATATTAATTTTTATGGAATATATTAATTTTTTTGGAAAAGTATATTAACTGATTTTGTTTAAGTCTGTTGAACCTTGAATTAAACTAAACTTTAGGTTACTTGGACTTTTCACTTTTCGCCTTTAGTATGAAACTTAGTACAATGAGATTAGCCAATGATAGTTACGGATAGGAGGCGTGATACGATGCAATCCCTCTACATTCCTCATTTACTTCAACTTGTCGAGAGAACCCAAACTATTCTTATTGATGATTTTATCCCTGGCTTAGATACTTTGATGCCTTTTCGCGGGACCCTGAGCATTCGTCATGGGGGAACATTCCTAGCTATGAAAGTAAAGGGGGAAACCATTATTACGTTGATCTGCGATCGTTGCGTGCAACAGTATAATCATCGTATTGTTGTCGACACTTCGGAAATTATCTGGCTAGATAAAAACCTAAGTTTGCCTGAAATTCCCCAAGAAAGAAAAGTTTCTTCTGAGGATTTATCGGAAACCCTTTCCCCTGATGGACATCTTAATTCTGAAACCTGGCTTTATGAACAATTATCATTAGCAATGCCTCTTAGACGGTTATGTGGAAAGAACTGTCAGCAACCTATTTATGATTGTGCTCAAAATCCATCCCCCATTGATAATCGTTGGGCTTCGTTAGAATGTTTAAAACAAAAGCTTTCACAATGATGGTGTAGTTTTAGAAGTTTTAATATATTGAAACTATTTATTATAGTTAGTATTAGGACAATAGATGACAAAACTTATCCAATGCTGTCAATATTTTACATGCTGAAGTATATTTTTAACTCATTTTATAGCACCATATATTTATATTATGACAACCTATAATTTATCAAACTTTCTTTTAACAAGATTGTCAATTCTACAATTTACTATAAAACTATGGAAAGTATCCTATAACTATATAGAAAGTCTGTTGACTATAACTTTATTAACTAATCCTATATTAATATAAATCAGGAGAAGATATCTGCAAACTAAATTAAATTGCTGTTCTTCTCTAAACTCTTTAGATTAGTTATATAGTCTCTATTTATGAACAGGTATTGGCAAAATAACAGGAACCATTTTCAAATGAGACTGACAATTATTATTGGGGATATATCTCCTATTTAAACTCTATTAATCCTAATATTTAAATTCTAAAGTGTTGCCAGTCTAAAGAGACTTTTAAATTAAAAACTTGACTAAATTTAAATTTTTTATTAAAGTAAGAGCTGTGCTTTAGAGTCTTTCATATAAGGCATTAGCTTAAGAAACAGAACTTCTAGTTCATACTTGACTCGATACCTTGAAAAAATACGATCAAGATTATCATTTATTGTCAAAAACTACTTAACTCTTTATCAATTATTCGATAAAGAGTTAAGTAGTTTCTCCTTTTGAAGGAGAAACTATTACTTATAAAATATATTATGTGGATTATATTTTTTAAATAAAAAATATAATTTTTTATAAGAATTACTATGTCTTTTCCCTAAAAAATAAAAAATATCATCAATTGAATTTAGAGAATAGTTATATTGTTATGTAAAAATAACAGACAAAAAATAAACAACAAATACCTCGAAATAGATATCTTCTATGGCTAATCGATGTTCCTTCTCTAGGATGACGATACAGTCTCCCATTATACTCACTATTAGAAAATTAATTCAATATAATTCTGGAACAACTTCTTTAGTGCAATAAGTTGTTGATTATTGCACTCCTCTAGAGGCAAAAATTAAAATTAGTGAGTTTATTAAAAATCATGATAACCATAAGTATAAGAATGTTAAATGCATAAAATCATTGTTTTATTTCTCACAAGTTACAATCTATAATTTTAACGCCTGGGGAAAACATGGCATTTATTAATGCTATTTTTGCATCCACTCAAGGCGGAGATAAAATTATTCTCAATATGCCTTATTGTTTTAAACATGAAACTGCAATCATGATGGCTAGCTGTCATTCTGTGTTAGTAGCCAATTATAACTCTTGTCAGTTTTGTCTTGATACTATCAAAAAAGCAATTTTTAATAAAACTGCTCAACTTTTATTACTATTTTTCCTAACAATTCTAGCTGGAGCCGTTTGTCATAAGTCAGTCTTAAGGAAATATAATAAAGTCTTTTCTTTTGACTTTATTATATTTTTGATGAAGCCTATGAATATTGTACCTACAATAAGGTTAAATATTTTTCCCTGGGTCAATTATTTAGTGGTAAACCTAATACGATTTTCCTATATAGTCTTTCTAAGATATATGGGTTTTCTGGTTTATGTATTGGTTATATATTGATTTTTAAACGTCTTTTAGCAGGAGTAAAAAAATTAAGTACACAATTTTAATTTGTCCGCCTGTTATTCTTAAATATGCAACACTAGATGCTTTAAATGTAGATAAGATATATCGTTAGCGACATTTACTGTAATTGCTCATATTATAAAGTTTTGCTAGACTTATCTTAATAAGATTGGGGGTATATATATCGTTATTACCTCCGAAGGGTGGCTTATATTTTTCTGAAAATTCATACCGATATAAAAGATTTTGATTTAGTTAAAAAGTTAATTGAAACATATCAAGCTACTGTCTTTTCTTGCAAGACTTTTGGAATCACTAATGGATTTTATTTGCGATCAAGTTGCTTACGGTTATTTGCCCGTAGCAATGGTAAAAAAGAAAATTGAAAGATTAAAATATAGGCTCAAGACAGATTTACTAATTTGGAAGTGGTTTTAACTGATCGGCCCCAAATACTTGCGTAAATAGGGAGAAAACACCTCATAAATCAGAGTTAAAGGTTTACGATTATGCCAAAACAAATAATGTCTACCCCAAAAAGGTCCTTTTTCTCCAAACGCCTCTTCTAAAGCAGAGGAATTCCCATGATAAATCTCTTGAATATCACGGTACAATTCTGTATTTAATTGTGAAAGACTCTCCCAAATGGGTAGGGAGCGATTCTGTAAATATTTATCTATATGATTTGCATTCCACCAAGAAGTAGCATAGGCTAATCTTTGTCCTGATGCTGTTCGTAGCCAAACCTGTCGTCGAAAACGAGGTTCAAGGACATTTTCAATCTGTGCCGGAGCGCCATCTCCATTCCTATCAATCAAGGACATGTCGATGAGATCAATCTCTGTGTTTTCTGTCGTAAGTAATTGAAAATGACGAGTTAGAGAACCATCCCCTAACAACAGAATCTGCCAGACAGGAGACAATTGATGATGGGGAAGTCCCTGTTTAACTTGTTCTTGACCACCTTTCCAAATAATGTCGAGAGCGTGCCATTGTTGAGTTAATGTTGTGTTATTATTGGAATTTAAAATCGCTGTCACTGGTTTTCAAAAAGACTCTGTAACTTCTAAGATTATAATAACAAAACTAAACTTTTGTAGGAGCAAATGTTTGGATTTATCGCCTTAAATAAACCCTCAAAAATTACGTCTCATGATTGTGTAGACAGGGTTAGAAAAATTCTTAACCTCAGGAAGGTTGGTCACGGTGGAACCCTGGATCCTTTAGCAATGGGAGTTCTACCTATTGCTGTGGGGAAAGCCACTCGTTTGTTACAATTTCTCCCAAAAAATAAAACTTACCGTGCCCTGATTCGCCTGGGAGTGCAGACAATCACTGATGACCTCCAAGGAGAGATAGTTAAGTCTCAATCTGCTTCTATGTTAACCTTAGAACAAGTTGAGCCCCTACTCCATCAGTTTATTGGAACTATTCAACAGACTCCTCCTATTTATAGTGCCATTCAACGTGATGGTAAACGGTTATATAATCTAGCAAGACAAGGAAAAACAGTAGATATTCCGGTAAGAAAAGTTTATATTGAGCAAATCAACTTAGTTGGTTGGTACATTGGGGAATTTACCGAATTAGAAGTTGATATTGTTTGTGGTCCAGGGACTTATATTCGAGCGATCGCTCGCGATTTGGGAACTATGCTTAATTTAGGGGGAACTTTAGCTAGGTTAACTCGTACTGAAAGTTGTGGTATGAAGTTATCTGAAAGTATTACCTTAGGACAATTAAAAACAGAAATTGAACAGGGAAATTTTAGCTTAATTTCGGCAAATATTGCCTTGCAACATTTAAATCAAATCCTTTTGTCAGAAACGGACGGAAAACGTTGGCTTCAAGGACAAAAAATTGTTCAAGATTTACGGACATTATCTGTTTCCGGAGTTGTTAGAGTGTATCAACCAAAAGAAAGATTATTGGGCATAGGAAATATAGTAAAATTTGATGATTATCAGGTTTTGATGCCTAAAGTTGTTATTTCAAATGAGTAAAAAATTTGTAATTTATAAAATCATTTCTATTTGAATTGGTCTATCAGTTTGATTTACTAAATCAATAGTAAATATTTAACTCTTAATAAAAATTATAATAAATTACTTGAGGGGAAAACATATTGGCTTTAATACAAAAAAATTCCACTTTTTTCTACTTAGGCAAAAAAAGAATTGTTCATTATTTGGGACTGACATTCCCTAGTTAGGGAAGATAAAATCGAAGTATAGATAAGAAATTACTCTATGTATTACACGGGAGTCGTAAGGAGATTTAAGATCATGTCTGACTTAGGTTATGGTAAATCTGGGATAGCTACAGCAATCTCGTTATTAATTGTAATAACGGCAGTAACTCCCATCTATTTCTTAAAACCGGCAGCAGCTCAACTATTTTCTCCAGAAAATAACAATAACCCTGGTACCATTTCTGATGATGTAATAATTCCTCTTGGGACTCGAATTCCCCTCCGACACCAAGATGTTAAAAAAATTCTTGTCACTAACGAAGAAAGTCTTGAGATAACCCTAGAAACTGCGGCTAATGTTAAGGATCGCTACGGTAATTTTTTAGTTCCGATAGGTAGTAAAGTTATGGGCTTCATACAACCAGCTAATGGAGGAGCGCAGTTTGTTACACGAGAAATTATCATTGACAATCAACGGTATCCTCTTTATGCAAGTTCTAGGGTCGTGACTCGGACAGAAACTATTAATGAAGGTGCAAGTGTGGAGGAAATTTTAGGGGGAACTTTGGCAGGTTCTGCTGCTGCTGCTATTATTGCTGGAACTACTGGTGATCGTCGCATTGATGCCTTAGAAGTCTTAGCAGGTGCTGCGGTAGGAACCCTAGCTGGGTGGGGCTTACCAGAGACCGGACTTATTGGAGGGGGTGAAACTCAAGTTATCTCTATTGATACTAACCAAGACTTGGCTATTATTCTAGAGTCAAATTTAACTCTAACAGGGAACAATAGGAGCAGTTATAGACGTTTTTAACAAAAATTATTGTGAAGACTGAGATAAAATTATTTGTGTATTTTATATCTATTTTTAAAAGTGAGGTAAGTTCGACAGAAAATTCTGGAGAAAAGGGGAAGTGAAAACTCCATATGCTATAAGTCTTATTTATTGACATCTGATGCTCTAGAGATAAAATCTCGTCCCGCTCTTACTGAAATATTTTGTGATCTAAATCACTATCTATCAAAGATTCTTCCCTTTTATAAAAAACATTTCCTAATGTGATCAACTAAAGATGTTACTGTGCTGTTTTTTACAGATTTACGGAAGTCTTTGGTTAGGCTTACACTGGAGTGAACTAAGTTTTTCAAGGCTTAATTAGATAGGACTAAAAGTCTATGATATAGAATTTAAAGTTTAAACTACATTTAATTGTAAACAACCACTCTAGATTATTGGCTTTGAACTTAACTCCAGGCAATACAGATGACAGTAAATGTATTTATGCGTTAAGGCGAGATTTAATTAGTAAATCATTAGGATACCGAGGATATATTACTCAATAACTTTTTGAGGCTCTCTATCAACAATGACTTTAATTAATTACTCGTTATCGATCAAACATGAAGTAAAAGTTAGTAAAACTAATTGGTAAATTTTTACTTAGTCGGCATTCTTTGATTGAAACGGTTAATGACCAACTTAAAAATCTCTCTCATATTGTGTATCCGAGACTATCAAGATCTATATTCATAAAATAAAAATTCATAAAACTAAATAAAAGTAATCAGTATCATGAAAAAGCTATCTTGGCTGTATTGGTTTTTAATAAAAATTTCTTTTCCTTTTCTAGCTTTTCCTTGTTTATAATTATTCATACTATATTGAAATTCCGAATTAATAATATTAAAATCTTTGAAGTTATCTTTTATTTCTTCATAGTTGTCATAACTAATTAACCATTTATGTTGACAATTTACTAAACTTTGAGCAAATCTTTGATGATCGAAAGAGATATGTCAATTGCCATTTTTTCCATATAATTTAGATTTAGCAGCAGCTAAATAAGGAGTATCTAAAAAAATAAATACTTGATCTTTTCCTGTATTAACAACTTCACTGTAATCTAAATTGGTAATTCTAATATCTTTTAAAATAGTTTCTAAATTTTAAGGTGATCAATAGAAGAATCAGTAAATCTAGTTAAAAAAGATTGATTTTAAAATCCCCCAGATTCTACAGTTCCTGAGAAAGTAATTCTATTTAAAATAAAAAAACGAACTGCTCTTTCAAAATCTAATAAGTATTCAACGTTAACCGAAGTTAATTTGTTGAAAACTTTTCGACCATCAGTACAATTTAATTTAATCTCACACAAAGCAATCATTAATTCTTTTAGATCTGATTGAGCGATCTTCCAAAACAAGTATAATTCGTGGTTTAAATCATTAATCCAAATATCAAGTTTAGGATAAGTTTGTTTAAGATAAATGAACATTGAGCCCCCATCAGAAAACGGTTCCCGATATTCTGTATACTTAGATAAATTTTTAGGAAGATGTTGAATAATTTGGTTGAATAATTTGTTTGATAGCCTTTTATTTCCCCCCAGAAAAGCGTAAAGGACTTTTAACTAAACTCTTTTTTTGAGATGTTCTCGTCATATAATTTTAATTATAAATTAATATCAATTAACTACTGACATACCATAAAAAGGCATCACATCTGACCAATGAGGGCGTTTACCCTGTTGCCAATCATAATAAGCTAATTTGAGAAGACTAGTCACAGTAAAACCTAATTTTTTAGGGGTGACTAAAGGTTTTTTATTAAAATTTAAATGTTGTATTTTTTGTCCCCAAATATTAGGCTCAATCACCATATCAGGTAAAGTAAGAATAAATTTTTGGTTTTGATTTATAACTTTATAAATAGCGACATACAATTTTTCACGTGAGGCTGACATTTGAACAGGAATTAACGAATTAACGGAATAATTATCTTTATTTTGCCAAGCAAAAGCTTCTAAAGTTGAAATGCCAAAAAGGGGAATATTCAACTGCTGTGCCAACGTCCGTGCTGTAACTACACCAATACGAGTACTGGTAAAACTTCCTGGCCCTTTTGCAACAGCAATAAATGCCAATTTCTCCAAAACTTTGTAGCTAATAAATTCAACTAAATGTTGATGTAAGTAGGTAGATAGTTCGTGATCAACATCCCAAGTTTTAAAACGGGTTTCTTTTGAAAAATCACTAATACTTAGTCCAAGCTGAAAGCTAGTTGTATGTAAAGCAAGACCGTACTGAGAAGAAGTAAAGTTAGACATTTGATGTTAATAGTAATCAAGATTAAGGAGCTGGTCTATTAAATACTAGAATCTTAGATATAGCGTCAGTTAATTATTCATAAATATAAATTAATTCATATAATTTAATCAAATATAACACCTCATAAGATATAGTGATTTATAAAGACATTACTTAACTTATAGCTATTACTTAAACCAATGAATTAGATTTTTATATAAATTCTTTTCTCTGTTTATCCCATCTAAAAAATCAAAGATTGAATCGAGGTAAAATCTAAATAAATATCGGTCTTCTCTCTAAACCTATTAGTTATAATACAATGGTATATTGAGCTTAGCGTGACTTTACTAAGAGAAACCTGTGAGAAACTCCGTCGATCTTCACACCCCCGAGGCGTTTGATTATAATGAGTTTGATACCTATGTCATGCGCACCTATGAGCGTTTCCCTATTGCTATCGAAAAGGGGCAAGGGTGTCGTCTCTGGGATACTGAGGGACGAGAATATTTAGACTTTGTCGCAGGAATTGCCACTTGTACTCTTGGCCACGCCCATCCTGCTTTAATCGAAACAGTTACCCAACAAATACAAAAACTCCACCACGCCTCGAATTTTTACTATATTCCCGAACAGGGAGCTTTAGCTAAGTGGCTTGTGGATTATTCCTGTGCTGATAGCGTCTTTTTCTGCAATTCTGGTGCAGAAGCTAATGAAGCAGCCATTAAACTAGTCAGAAAATACGCCCATACGGTGCTAGACTCCTGCGAACAGCCCGTAATTCTAACCGCTAAAAGCAGTTTTCACGGGCGCACCCTAGCCACTATTAGTGCTACTGGACAACCCAAGTATCAAAAAGATTTTGACCCCTTAGTGCCTGGATTTGTCTATGTCCCCTACAACGATATCAAAACGGTGGAAGACACGATTACTGACCTACATAAAAAGAACAGTCGAGTAGTTGCTGTCATGTTAGAACCTCTTCAAGGAGAGGGAGGAGTTCGTCCAGGAGATTTAGAGTATTTTCTGCAGTTGCGGAAAATTTGTGATGAAAATAATATTCTTTTAGTATTTGATGAAGTCCAAGTCGGGATAGGCCGTTCCGGCAAATTGTGGGGTTACGAATATTTAGGGGTTGAACCAGATATTTTCACTAGCGCGAAAGGACTAGCCGGAGGTATTCCCATTGGGGCGATGATGTGTAAAAGATTCTGCGATGTCTTAAGTCCAGGAACCCATGCGAGCACCTTTGGGGGGAACCCCTTTGTTACTGCCGTAGCTTTGACAGTATTAAAAACCATTAAGAAAGAAAATCTCTTACAGAATGTTCAAGCTAGAGGAGAACAGTTAAGAGCTAGCTTACGAGCGATCACTCAAAAATATCCTACTTTATTTACAGAGGTTAGAGGATGGGGCTTAATCAATGGAATAGAATTAAAACAAGAGATTAAATTAACATCTCTAGATATCGTTAAAGCAGCAATAAAAGATGGGTTGCTATTGGCCCCAGCCGGACCAAAAGTATTACGGTTTATTCCCCCTTTAATTGTCTCTGAAACGGAGATAGAACAAGCGACGGAAATTCTAGGACAGGTGTTAGTAAAGATAAGTTAATAGAGTTCTATCAAACCTGTCAAGTAAGACTAACACTTTAATAGATGAGGAAACGCGGAGGGGAAAAGAGAATAGAAAATGCTGGAGAGGCGTTGCCAGAGCTAAACTTCTCCTACCAAAGAGAGATAAAGTTTAGCTCAATCTCGTTTTTTATTAACTTAACCTTGCGCCATGATTAGGTATCTGATGTATTCTTCCCTATATTGCATCCCTCTGCTATGCTAGCTCAAATTGGGGCAATATTAGTTCCAACTTATTGGACCATACCATGTAGTTAATCTTTAAGAAAAATTATGGTGATTAAATAGCACTTCTAAGTAAGATATACGGTTTTTACCGAAAAAAGCTTTTAAAGTCATGAATATCTGATCATTTGTTTTAATTTTTCCTCTTAACTGTTTCCTCTTCTTGATTCCCAACTATCAGTTTATTATCTTAAGTTATGTAGAATTTATTTTATTTTTTAAAAAACTTAACTCTTGATTGATTAAATCTCATTTGGCGATGATTAATCTTGAAATAGACTACTTTCTCTGCCCAATGCAAATATCTAATAGTTAATTAATTATTGTGATGAAGTTTATTAGTAGTTAAACCACAATCAATCACCATTACTATTGGTCTTATTTTTTAAAAAATAAGACCAATAGTAATGGTGATTCTCTTTAATAACGGATTTTATTTAAATAGGTTGAAGTGAAGAAATGAAAAAAACTGATTAGAAAAAAAATGAAGCAATGCTACATAGATATTTACCCTAAAATAATAACCACTAATAATAAAATTAATCAAGCAATTCAATACCTGGTCGAGAATGTTCAAGTCAATCATAGTTTTGTTAATCGTCTCCCTATACATTATAAAATAATAAAAACTATAGAACTATTTTCTTATGGCTTAGAGAAAGTCTCTTTACTCAAGGCATAACAACTTGATATAGTATAAAAATTACTCGAACAAAATAACAATACTATTCCGCAGAAACTGAATACTCACTTACATAGAAAATAGGTGTTATAGTTATTATTTCTGCTATGCATCGTGTTGACAAAAAATTTGACTTACCCTAAAACAACACCTTTTTATTTATTAAGAATTAACGGTTAGTTAAATTAATTTTTTATAGCTATTCTACACTTTTATTCAAAAAGCTAATAAAAAATTAAAATTGTAATAATTTTAATTTCTAAATACTCCAAAAACTTTAATAATTTTTTTAAAAAAAATTATTAAAGAAAGTAATAATAAGTTTTTTATATTGTTTAGCCAAACTTTCAGGCCCAAAATTAGTATCTATAATTTACAAATATTTTTTATCCGTAAATATCTTTGACTTTTTTAATTGTTTAGCTAGAATGATTAATAATAATTTTAAATAGCAAGTTTAGGTGTTCTACTTAGTTATAATTATTGTCCTTATATTAACTTAATAGATGAGACTTTAACTACTCTATTGGTTCATGCGTAATCCTATTGTTGCTCCCCAAATCTATCATTATAATTACCATAATTCAACTTATATTATCTCCCTAAAAGGGATTTAAGCTAGAGCAGACAATCTTAAAAGTTAATAAAGTGAAAAAATTTTCATTTTAATATCAAGTATCATAGTGATGATAACTGTTTGTTACAAAAACGATTAGTTTCAGTATATAAAATTCGACAGTTGTCTTCACCGCAAAAGAATACAGTTATTAAATAACCCAAGATGTTTTCTTCCACTAATGCCATTCCAGTAAATAACATTCGATACAATGAACAAGGATTAGTTCCTGTGATCACCCAGGATTATTTGGATGGAACAGTTTTAATGATGGCTTGGATGAACCGAGAGTCTTTAGAAAGAACTTTAGTAACAGGAGAAACATGGTATTGGAGTCGCTCTCGACAGGAATTATGGCATAAAGGGATGACCTCTGGATATATTCAAAAGGTTAAAGAAATGCGCTATGACTGCGATAGTGATGCCTTATTAATTACGGTGGAACAACTTGGAGATATTGCTTGTCACACGGGAGAAAGAAGCTGTTTTCACCAAGTAGAAAGTCGAAAAGTAGCCCCCCCAGCTGATACCTTATCGGGGGTCTTTGAAGTAATCTGTAATCGTCGAGATCATCCTGTTAAGGGATCGTATACCTGCAGTTTATTAGAGGGAAAAGACAATAAAATTCTTAAAAAAATAGGAGAAGAATCAGCCGAAGTAATAATGGCTTGTAAGGATAACAATCCAGAGGCAATCGCCTCTGAGGTAGCTGATTTGTTCTATCATACTTTGGTGGCCTTATCTTATCATCAAGTTGATATTAAAAACGTTTATCGGAAGTTACAAGATAGAAGACAACAAAATTCATAAATGTGGTTTTGCCAAACCGGTCATATAAAAGCCCGAAATATAAAGATAAAGTTTTAGTATAAATCAAAGGCTTTTCTGAAGGAATGTTATTAGCAATAACGGCTGTATAGCTTATAATACAGCCGTTATTGGATTCAAATTAAATTATATTAGTCTCGATATTTTAACTTTATTGATACCTATAGGATTAAATGCTTCAATCACTTTAATGAATAAAATTCTAGATTTATAAAAGTTTACCATTACCCACTATCAGGTTTTAAATGAAATAGGAATAATTTAATCTATCGAAACAATAGACCAAAAAGCAATTTATATTTTGTGTGTTTAAACCGTCAGAAAACTTCATCACAATAATTAACTATGAGAGATTCACCTTGGACAGAGAGAGCTGTCTATTTCAGAATTGATCTTCGTTAAATAAGATCTAATAAATATAGAAATAAATTTATACAAAAGTATAGTTATCTATGATATATTTGAACTTAAATTTTAAGATAAGTGATCAACTGAATAAACTCTTCCCTTCCAACGTCCTCCTTTTCCTCGCCAATGACGTAATGCAGAGTCTATGGTCATCAACAAATATAAAAAGGAAATTGCGGGTAAACTAATTGACCATAATAACGAGGTTTTATATAACCGCAAAGTTGGTAAATAGGAAATACTCATTAATAGCCAGGTAATTCCTCCTAAACTAGTAATTAAACTATTGCCAACGACTAAACCCCAAATCAAACTAACCGGAGGAACAATATAAATTATGGTTAGCCCCATAACAGTCCCTATGAGTAAAAGTGGAGAATAATTTAATTGAGTATAAGCAGTTCTAGCTACCATATCCCAAATAGTTTCTAGGGAATCATAAGGTCGTAAACTACAAGTTTTTTCACTCAATCCTAACCAAATACCTTGAGGAGGATTTTCTGAAACATCTTGTAGCTTTAATTTAACGGCTGCTGCCAGAGAACAATCATCGATCAAAGCCTGACGGACAATTTCAAGTCCTCCCACCTGTTCTAGAATGTCTTGACGAATTAAAATACAACCTCCTGCAGCGGCTGCCATTTTATGATGAGGATCATTTACCCACAAAAAAGGATATAGTTTTTCAAAGAAGAAAACAAAAGCAGGAATCAAAAACTGTTCCCAGATACTTTGACAACGCAACCGAACCATTAAGGAGGTCAGGGCTAAGTTTTCTTGTTGAGATTTACCTACTAACTCCCGTAGATTGGTTTTATGATGTTCAATATCAGCATCAGTGAAAAGAATATAATCTGGGTGTAAATTTTGTTCTTTGATGTATTTAATTCCTTGTTCCATTGCCCATAATTTTCCTGACCATCCCGAGGATAATAGCTCTCCAGAAATAACAGTTAGCCGATCAGTTTTATCAAAAATTGTGGCTAATTCATAGGCTATTTCTGTAGTTCCATCATCACTTTGATCATCAACTAGAATGATTTTAAAATCACCTAAATAATCTTGATTGAGCAATGATATTAAACTAACGGGTAAAACATCTGCTTCATTTCTAGCAGGGATAACTACACAAACAGACGGATAAGTAGTCAACGAAATTTTTTCTGGATCTATTTTTTGATTAGATAACCAGAATTTCCCTCTAAAGAGTAACAGATATAACCATATTATTAATGATAATATAGTAATAATAGTTATTATTGAGGTGTTCTCCATGATTTTAATGAGTATGGCATTCACATTTTAGTTTTTGGCAAAAATGAACAGTGTTCAAAGAATCAACTGGGCTTGGGAATTAAAGAATTTACGATAAACTCCTTCTGTAACTAAAATAGCAGTCAATAAATTACTAAAAACAATCATAAATAGAATTAAAATTTGATAAGAAGCAGCAGTTAAAGGATCAATTCCGGCTAACACTTGTCCTGTAAACATCCCAGGTAAACTGACGATTCCTACTACCATCATTTGATTTAAAGTTGGAATTAATCCAATGCGAATAGCCTCTTTACGATAAGAAGCTATAGCCTGTTTTGGTGTTGCTCCCAAACACAGATGAGTTTCCACTTCTAAGCGATTTTGAGCAATCATACTTCCTAATCTTTCCCCAGTCAAAGAAGCACTATTCATGGAATTTCCCAAAATCATACCGGTTAAAGGAATTAAATACTGGGGGGAGTACCAAACATCGGGTCGGATAATAACAATTAGAGAATAACTTAGAGTTAATACACTACTTACCAACAATGCTCCCAAAACAACGGGGAATAAACTATGTTTTTGATGAGTAATACGGTTATTAGCTGCTATGGCGGCAATAGTTAACATAATCCCTAAAATTCCTAGAACAGCGAGGGGATTATCCAACTCAAATATTACTAATAAAACCGAACTCACTACTAACAACTGTAGAAGTGATCTCCCCGCAGCTAAGATTAATTGTCCTTCTAACTCTAGTTTTTGCCAATTTGACAAACCTATAGCCATAGTAATAATACCAGATGACCATATCAAGTCCATTGTATCTAATGTAATGAAATCATCCACGATAAATTAACTCCCATATTGTCGAAGAAATTAACTATAGTAGGAGGGTTCATTCCCAGATTTCCATTTAATGCTACAACCCAGACTAGGTTTTTGGTCATTGTTAACAGGGGTTTCTTCTAAAGTGGCTTCTATCGCCGCTCTTAAATCTTTACCCGTGACGGGGATATCATTCCCTGGACGACTATCGTCTAACTGTCCCCGATAAGTTAACTTAAAGTCACTATCAAAAAGGAAAAAATCAGGTGTACAAGCGGCAGTATAAGCTTTAGTTGTTTCTTGACTCTCATCATAACAAATAGGAAAGTTAAATCCTAATTGTTGAGCCATCGCTTTAAGATTTTCAGGAGAATCATCAGGATAATTAGAGACATCATTGGCACTAATAGCGACAATTCCTAACCCTTGTTTAACATAATCTTCGCCTAATTTAACTAGTTCATTTTGAACGTGCTTAACAAAGGGACAATGCTGACAAATAACCATAACTAAGAGGGCTTGTTTATTAGCAAAGGTATCCAAAGAAATAAGTTTTCCCGATACTACTTCAGGCAATTGAAAATTGGGGGCTTTTGTGCCGAGTGGTAACATCGTTGAAGGGGTTCTTGCCATAATCTTAACTCCTTAGCTTTAGGTTAAAGCTAGTTTACAGTTCCTCTAGTAATTTATCAACTTGCTCAACCCCTTTGGGATTATCTTGCTTTTCATATAGTTGGCGAGCTTGTTTCAAGGCTTCTTTTGCTTCTCTTTTCCTTTTGCGTTCTTTATAAGCTAAGCCAAGATAATAATACGGTTCAGGAGTTTCTGGTAACATACCAATCAATTCTCGATAGGTAATAACAGCCCCTAAATAATCTTCTGTTGCCAACTGAATTCTTCCTACTCCGGCACGAGCTTCTGTTAAACTGGGATATAAGTATGTAATACGTTTATAGGTTTTGAGAGCGTGCTCAAGTTTATCTTGTTGTTCTAACAGTCTACCAATTTTCAACTGAATTTTAACTATTCCTGGAGCAAGTTTTTCAGCAAGTTTCAACTCTTTAAATGCTTGTCCAACCTCTCCTTTTTCTAATAAAGCTGTTGCAAATAACAACCTTAAATCACTATTATGAGGGAATCTTTTCACTGCATTATCAAGATACTTAATTGCCTCATCAATTTGCTTTTGTTGAATCAAAGAAGATCCCATAATGTTAAAAGCTTCTGGATTATTGGGATTAAGAGCAATAACTCGTTTATAAGCTTGTGCTGCCCCTTCATAGTCATTTTGACGCAACAATACAACTCCTAAACCAATATAATTTTTGGCTACTTTGGGAGCAAGTTGAATGGCATAATAATAAGCTGATGCAGCGTTAGCATTATCATTAATGTTAGCTAAGCTAAATCCTAGGGCATAGTAAAATTCCGCATTATCGGAGTCAAGAGTAACAGCTTGTTGATAAGCTTTAACAGCTTGTCTATAATTTCCTTTCTTTGCGTATAAAAAGCCAATCCCTGAGAAAATTCTGGGATTTTTTCTGTCGAGAATTGCCGCTTTTTCATAAACCGCAATAGCATTGTTATAATCTTTGGCATCTACATATTCTCGACCTAAACGGAGAAGCTCTTTTAGCTGATTACTTTGGGATGATTGCTGGACAATAAATTGGGGGGACAAGGGACTTGCGATGGCTGGAGAAATTAGGCCACTCACTAATACACTTATTGTCCAGGGTAAGGTTGTCTTTGGAAACATAGTGTTGGAACTTTTGTGAGAATTATCCATGAATCTTTAATCGTAAACTATACTAACCTACTTGCTTGATGATTCAGTATTTACCAAAACATTTGTCAATTAATACAGTCAGGTTATATTGGGATGATTATCCTATCTCGTACAATTAGTGAACTTCCTTAAAACTTACTCTGATACTTGTTTAAAGGCTTTTAAAAGCAATAAAGTATTTTCAGGGCGGGAGTTGTAACCCATTAACCTAATGGTCGAAGTTTCTGCATTTACTAAAGCTAAAATTGCAATACCATAGGTTTATAACCTCTATTTTAATTCTTCCAAACTAAAGACTTTTACAAAAAGTTTAGTTGGTTTATGAACTTCTCCCCCGTAGTAACTATTTATATCTACTCAGTAATGGCTAAAATATTCTATGATTCCTACTAAAACCTTATCCTCAGCTTCAACTACCTTTACTAAGGTTGTTTCTGTCCCCGCGCTTATCGTCCTACTCACAAAAATAATTAGAAGGTGATTAGTTTGCTACACGTAGCGCAACAGAGTTTATATTTTGTCTATTAATTGAAGATAGAATGGGTAGAATGACCGGTGGAAAAAAGACTCATGGCTGCGAGGACACTATGGTTTGCACTAGAGAGTCCAGGGACTGATCAAAAACAGAAAGAAAAGTTACAGGATTAGGGTGCGGAAAAAAATAAGAATATTCACGGCGATCTTACTTATAAATTTTGATATTATCTCAACTTTAGGAAAAAGTTTATATTACTTAAATAATGATGTTTGTTAACGACAAAGTCACTAAATGTAAGTTGCAATCATTGTGCCCCTTAATCACAAAAATATTTAAGGTGCATAATGAGCTTTTTTGTTTAAATCGGTAGCTTGGTTAACTGGTTTAAAAATTTTATGTTTTTATCAATAAAATTTGGTTAAAATAATTTAAAATTTTTTCTATCCTTTCTTATTTTTCTTGCTAAAATAAGTGAAATAATAAATGCAATAAAATTAAATGAATTTTAAAAAAATATTTAAATCTTGATGTGTAGTTAGAAAAAAATATATCTACATCAAACCTTAACAAGGTTGCAAAAATACATATAAGATGATTCATCTTTATATCTAGTATAAGTAGTTAATATCACTTATACAGAACTTGAGGATTCCAGTCTTTTAAGTATTACTAAATTTTGACACTATGATAAATAAGTTTTACTGATTTATTAACTCAAATAAATAGCTAATAAAAAGTTAATGCAAGTACTATTTTGGGTTTTACTACTAACATCATATTTCACTAAGTAGAATTTTACTATTATGCTAGTAAATTAGAGCAAATATAACCAATTATGACGATTGAAATTTTTATTTTTTTCTTTCATTTAATTGAGGATATCACAATGATTTAGTAATACATTGTATTTCATTAATTCTTACAAGATACTTATGAAATAAAGGATTATCTACTTTAGTAGATAATCTTTCTACTGACTCTAATGCTAGATAGTATATTGGTAAATATTCCCTAGTAATTTATTTAGTATTTTTTTAAAAATCATGCCATATAGTCCTACATCTTTAGAAAAATAGTCATCAATTAAACTCAGCCATTTTGTATTCACTTTTTGAGTGTAATTATATACAGGTTATTCCGTTAGTGGTTTGACAAGTTCGTAGACATACGTAGATATGTAATTATTTACAGTCTTGTCTTACTATAGTAGTTGGTATTTTACAATTTATATCCAAACTTTTCTTTTGATTGACTTCAATCCTACTCTATTTGAATAGAAATACCATATATCTATTTAAGTTTCTAGATATATTTTGTCTATTTTTTTATTTTTTAATGTAAATCTTTTTTATTCAAGAAGATCTCACTTTCTATATTTTAGTCTTACTCTCTTACAAGAGTATTTAAACTTTTATGAGTACTTTTATAAGTAATTTATTACTCTTTTATCTTAAACTTTTTAGCAAAATTTTCTTTCTTTCTCTAACGAGCTCTTATTTATAAGAGTTTTATTATAAATAAAAAATATTGCTATAGCGAGTGCACTTACAAGACACTTTCAAGAATAAATGCTATCTTCTTTATTTTACAGATTTTTTTAGGTATTCATATTTTAGTTTTAAAACCCTAAAATGCGGTACTAAATAATATTTACCTGAGTATCACTTTTATTTAAGTCATCTTACATTATGAGAGGTTAATTTTAACAACTGGATTTGGTTTTACTTTGAATAAATCATTTTGAGTAATATAAATTATTCTTTGATTATTTAAGTACAGAAATACAAAATAATTTTCATTATTAATGTTTATTTATGGCTGTCTACTTAGGGTAACAGTTTTTATATTTACGAAATATAGAAGTTTATAATATCAGTTAGATTGTTGTCTATTTTTGAATAAATTTAAGTTAGTAAATACTACTTACGTAAACAGTACATATAAATAAATTAAAGGTGATTTAAACTGATAGCTTTTAGTGTTTATTCTCCTATATTTTAAGTACTTATTCTTAACTTCTTCGAAAGTTTATATAACTAGATTTTTTATAATTCAAGTTATTTTACGCGACTACAAACCCATTTTCGCAAAGGATGATTCGGCTTCAGTTGCTGAATTTTTTTAAGCTGATTTTTAAGACGAACTTTTTGCCGGGGAGAAAGACCACGAATAATATGGCTACTATGCCAAGTCAAAACAGCTCCAGTAACTGCAGTACAAAAAAATAAACTAAACGCAGGAAGTAAATTAAAGGCCAATCCATAACGTAGTGCAACCCAAGTAAAATGTTCATGCCATAATTCAAATTCTCCCCATAATTTACAAAGAGAAAAAGAACCCAGGGTTAACCAACATAAAATAATAAATAACCAGCGACGACAAAGATTAAGTTGGTATAAACGTTGAACTTGTTTATTGAGTATAGGATCGGAATGTTTCATTGACTTTCTTGGGACTTAAACATAGCAGTATCCAATGATACTAGGTGTCCTTGGTAAATCTTCCAACAACGATCAGCGATCGTAAATAACTCTCCTGGATCATGACTTACAACTAACAAAGTCCAGTTTCCTTTCAGTTTAGATAGCAACTTAGCTAAATGATGGCGCATAGACCAATCTAACCCAGCCGTGGGCTCATCTAAGAGCAGTAAATTGGGTTGGCGAATTAGCTGAACGGCTAAAGCTAGCCTACGCTGTTGTCCGCCACTGAGGGCATGGGGAGACTGATTCAAGGGAATATGTTCTAATCCTACTTCTTGTAAAGCAGTTTTGATGCGCTCAGAAAGAATTTCTGGATGTCCTAGACGTAATTCTTCTAAGATGGTGCTACCACAAAAATGCCGTTGGGGAAACTGAAAAACCAACCCTCCTAATTGTTGTAATTCTAGAGATGTAAGTTCCTGATCTCTCCAGAAAATTTTCCCTCCGGTTTTTTCAGCCAACCCGGCTATTATTTCTAATAATGTTGTTTTTCCTGAACCACTCGGACCAATGATTAAACCTAATTCTTGAGGAGCAAGTTCTAGGTTAGCCTCCTTCAGAATAGGGTTCAAGGTTGCTGGGGGATGATAAATCACATTTTTAAGATAGAGCATTCAAACAGCAAAGTATAAACTTATACTAAAGACAATTTAAAATTATTCTTTCATTTTGACAGATTTTTGCTAGCATCAATATTAATACTCAGTGTCTATCATTAGAATTATAATTTTGTGTTGTTAGGAGTGAGGCTATGATAGCGCGATTCATTAGAGTTGAACAGATGTCTCTGTCTATATCAGTGGCCTGTGCGGTTGCCTTGAGTATTTTGGGAAGTCCTTCTTTAGCTGGCGACCCCTTCCGCAAGGATAATCCTCGTAACATTGGCGGTCAAACAGAAGCAGCTTTTATCGCTGTCTTTCATGAAGGAAATTATTCTAAAGCTCAAATCTATCTCAAAGAAGCGGTTGAGACAGAAGCTAATGAACCCTTAGCTCATGCTATGCGGGCATCGTTAGCTTATTCTGATGGAGATTTAGGGTCCATGAATACTTATGCCCAACAAACATTAAAAGCTGCTCAACAACTGATCAATAAAGATCCCTTACGAGGGAATCTTTATTTAGCTGTGGGACATTTTCTTGAAGGAGCTCATACGTTTAAAACAAAAGGGGCTATTGGAGCAGTCAATAAACTTCCACAGGTGTTTAGTTATCTTGATGAGGCAGAAAAACAAGCCCCGAATGATCCTGAATTAAATTTGCTTAAAGGCTATCTTGACTTAATTCTAGCTGTTAACTTACCTTTTTCTAGTCCCGAAGATGCGATCACTCGTTTTGAACGATATGCAGCCCCTGATTATATGGTCAGTAGAGCCCTATCTGCTGCCTATCGAGATTTAAAAGACTATGATAAGGCTCTAGAATCTATTGATCAAGCATTAGAAAGTAATACTGAAAACCCTGAAGTTCAGTATCTTAAAGGTCAAATTCTTCTTAATATTGGTATTAAAAATCAAAATTTAGAGAATCTTCAAGAGGCTTTTACTTATTTTGAACAGGCAATGATTAAGGTAGAACAATTGCCGATTTCTGTGCAAATTTCTCTGCGCCACGATCACAAGAAGGTACAACTGGAAATGGATAAACTAGCGACTCAACCAAATTAATGACAGACTTTTTGGGATCATCAAAAATCAATCATCTTTTTTTGTTAGTAGAAGTAGTGGCGACCACAGCTTTAACTTTTGGTGTTTATCAGACTAGCAGAGCATCTTTGCCCGAAGGGTTTACTAACCTTAACCTTTCAAATCTGAACAATATCCAGGTTATCTCTACGCCACTTGTCGCTGCCAAAGAACATTATTTGAAGCAGCCAATTGCAGTGATAAAAACTTTATCACTGCTCCAGTGGGAGCCCGTTGTCCTAACAGTATCTTGGAAGGTAGGGGAACCTCCTCGAGTAACACTGGAGTTGCACTAGGTGTCTTTTCTGTACCGCACTATAGATATCAGTCTCTCAAAAATTGCCCAACCCAAAATCCCAAAATATTGAGGTAGAAGATATACCTCCAACGATGGTGGTTAATATTGGGCTACAAGAAAATTCTAGTTACCAGAGGTTTCAGGAAAATCTGAAACGTTTGATCGACTAGCTACGACAACACTAGCAATGTCGAGTTATTGGTACTTCGTCGTTTTTTCTATGACGGAGCTCACATACCTGATGCAGTTAAACACGGTGACATTTAGATTCTCATTAAATTGGAAGAATTTTAAATTTATTGGCACTTATTTACATAATCACCCATCATTATCATTACTGATGATCTCGTTTAACGGATCAATTAACAACTAATTACCGAATTTATTGATAACTGTGAAAGTTTTTATTTTACTGATTTTTCTAGTATTCACTCAGGTTTCCGGAGATATATTACTCAGTCTAGGCATGAATAATTTTGGTATTTTTGAGTTTTCCAATCCCTTAATTATACCTCACTTAATTAGTTACATTTTAACTAATGTTTGGATTATTTTGGGCATTACTGTTCTAATTATTTCATTGGTTCTTTATCTGACGGCAATTTCTAATCTAGATTTGAGTTATGTATTACCTATTCACGCATCAAGTTATGTTTTGAACGGGGTATTTGCTTGGTTAATTCTGGACGAAAAAATTTCTATCATGCGATGGTTAAGTACTTTATTAATTGCTTTTGGTGTATTTTTTGTTGGGTTAAGTGATAGTAAAACCGCCCAGGTTTCTCCTAATAGAAATATAACTCCCCAAAATTTTCCTTTATTTCTATTTCCATTAAATGCAGTAATTTCTAAATCTTGGTTAGTAGTTTTAGGAATTTCTGTATCAGATTCTGCAGGAGATTTGCTCTTAGCACTGGGAATGAAAAAAATAGGTAAAATAGAGAATTTAACTTTTAAATCTATGGTTGAATTAGTGATTAAAATTATTACTAATCCTATGATTATTAGTGGTATTGCCTGTCAGGGAATTGCCTTTTTTTGTTTTATAATTGTGTTGACTTGGTTGGATATTAGTTTTGTTCGTCCTGCAACAGCTTTAACTTATCTTATAAGCATGTTTGGAGCTAAATATATTTTACAAGAAGATATTAAAGAACGTAAATTAATTGGCATTACTCTAATTGGGTTAGGTATATTAGTACATAGCTAATGCTACTATTTAAGTCACCAACTTCACTAACCTTAAGAGATAATACTATATTAGGTAGTTCTGAGCTCTAGATTGAAGTGACAGAGAAAACGAGACTAAATTCAAGTTTTTTTGTGTTAATTACAGTTTATATAGACAGTTAATAAGTTACTGTATTACTAATTTCTGTTTTTACTAAAGGTACTATTTTTTAAGAGATATATTCTCTAACCTATGAAACTATAGGTATTCGTAATATTTTCAGCATACTTTATTATTAACAATAAAATCTGTATAAAGAGATTAACTATAGATCTAAGTAATTTAGATTTTTCTGTACATTTTTATACTTTAAAGGTTTTTATTTATTTTATTGATTCAGATCTTATCAGCTAGATATTATAAAATTATAATAAATAAGCAAAATTTAAAAGTATTGCTTGGCGATGTATTCAATAATTATAAAAATCAGATTTTTATAGTAATCAAGTTTTTATAATTATTAGATACACTCCGAATAATATTTTTAGAAATGATTGGCTACTCATTATTATTATTACTCTCGATCACTTTTATCTCAATCTGAATCTAAATCTTTTTATTTTTGCTAAATATTTTAGGTTTAAATCAAACTTAGGTAATTGAAGAATAGCAGTTCAGCTTTTATCAAAAAATATGGTAGTCAACCTGGAAAGGTTATGGCAAAGTCTGACTAATTTATAGATATAAATAGTCATAAATCAATATATTTTGATAATTTAATCGTGAGCTTTCTTTAAAAGATTAATTATATTGAACTCTTGTATCATAAATTAAAGTATAAACAGAGATCTTTATTAACTTTTTAAATCTGAGCTTCAATGCCACTATTATTCCTGAATAAATGATGTCATCGATGATAAAATTTTTATTGCTGTGCCAGATATTTAACCTTTTTGACTAAAGAATATTTTTACTTATTGGTGAGGTGATATAAGTCCTTAATTTAAATATAAATTAAGAGAACTGTCTGACTAGAAGGATAATTGAATCTAGATAAACGATGAATAATTCTTGCTTGTAGTATTTTAAAATTTTATTTAGACACTCTATCAGCATTAACAACTATTTAGTTAATCTTACGAAGAATTGAATTTTAAGATTTAGTCCAACTTGTTTTGACTCTTGATAAAGACTTGTCGTTTTCTAGTATTTTCTTTTATTGTTTTAATTCTTCTGGGTTTATTATATAATTCTAGGTAGTTAGCTAAATAGTACTTATCTGATTTAATACACCAAGTTTTTAAAATATCTAGTAAATGTGTAGATAATTTATCCTTCATTAAAATTTTGAAATCTGTCTGAGCTAATTTGTTATCGAGCATAATAACTATTATGCTCGATAACAAGAGAAGTTTCTTTATATATTTGATATATTTATTAATAATAGTACCTTAGACAAACTAGCCACTTTATTTGTTTGGATTTAATCCTATATATACTAATATAGTATTAATTGTATAAACCTGTAAAGGATAAAAAAACTGAAGTTAAATTAACATATTGTAATTTACATATTATCAATAAAATTGACTACATTTCAATTGCAATATTAGAGTTTGAAATCATATATTATTTATTTTAAACAATAAACTTATTTAGTTATTTACTCAATAAATATAGGTTCTAATACACAAATTACGGCTGAGGTATCATAATTTATTTTTTTTTCCTGGGTAATCTATACCAAGTATGTATACTAATACATTACTTTTCTTCAAAAAAAAATGTAATAAAATTCTATTTTCCATGAGTGTCTTACTATGATTTTTTATATTTTTTAAAAAAGTTAAATTGCTCCATAAATATAAATAGGAGTTAACGTAATCGACTAGTAGCAATTATGTACAATTGTAATTTTCAATAAACTCTTTTATTTAAAACCCTATGTTTTTAGTATTTATATATTATTTTAAATAGAAATGGATAAATAGTTATTTAATTAACGACTTTGATTTACTTAGTTTTTGAGAATTAAAATTTTGGGGTAAAGATTTTAGTTCCAAGTTTCTATATACAACTTCTATTTATTTTTTGATTTTTACTTCGTTAATAAAAGTGAGGATAATCTTTTTAACCTAAATTTCGTCACATAACAGTTAGCATAAAGTTCGTAACTGTAAAAAGTCTCTACCTCACTACCATCGGTACTTAAAACTACCACTGGAATGTGTTTTAAATATTAATTTTGATTTCTGCTAGAACTTTTCAACTATTTGTTTGTAAAAAATCAATATCTAGGATAATCGAGTCAGGATGGAGATCCTAAGTAAACTCTTCTTGTTATTGTAAATGGTCTATTGCATCTGTGCAATCACTCACGACGATTTGTGAGAAACTGTGCTAGTTTTTCACACTTCTTAGATCAAATAAACATCAGTCTTACTATCCTCAACCAACAGAATAATCTTATTGGATTCATATTATCCTGCGATCACGCTTGCCTTCTCCTACAGGTCTAGTCAAATAGAATGTTGATGCCTGTCTAAATTCTGCCTAAACCCAAACACGTCCTCGATGGTATTCCAGAATTTTTTTAACAATTGCCAGGCTCATTTCTTTCCCTGAAAATCTATCATGGATATATTTTTAAACACAAATATATCCATGATACTGAACTTAATGTAATGCTAATTTAAATATCTCTTATCAAGAAAACTCATAACACTCTAATTTTTGGCTAAGATTATGAATCTTTGTCGTTTTTTTGGCTAAGGAACTTAAAAACGTTGCTGATTAAATTGAGAAATAGTTGTATTAACTGGGCATAATCAGCCATAGCTGTCAGTAATAAATTATGGGAATGATAACCTCTGTTTGATGAATACTTCCTCTTAGGTTAGCAATTGTTCGTTATAAAGAGATTGCTGCTTCAGCTAATGCAAATTTAATCACCCGCATATGACAACAATATATCCCCCTTAAAATAACTCAAAACCAAATATTTTTCTTTTATATTTAGTTATGGACTATGATTTGGTAAAAAATATAGATATAATCTTTTTTATTTTCATTATTTCAGTTTGGCGTTAACTTAACCACTCATAATACACTCAATTATTATTAATAATAATTGTCTTTGTTTTTGTTTTATCTCCTTATTTATTTAAAGTATTTTTTAAAATTTATCTTTATTTAGGAAATAGATCAATTCTGATCCTCACTTTCATTCGTTGTTATAAATGGTAATTTTTAAAAAATTTACCATTTATACCTGGAGATTATCTGACTTCTCTATTTTTTAAAAAAGATTTAGATAATTTCTAGTTATTCTAAAAATTTTATCTTTTTAAGATTTATTGGAAAGGTGCAATATACTCTTTATTGTAAATCATTTTTATTCTAAGAGGTAGAATATTTTAATACTTTTTTATTCTTAAAATAATCCCTTTTAAAATTGGGTTTTAAATTGTATTTTTTAAAAATTTTACCCAATCCGTAAGTTATTAAACTTTTCACTATCTTGTATTCAAGAAAATATTCCTGCTTTTGTTCTCATTTTACATGAGATTTTAGGGTCACGAGTAAAAATCAATAATGTTTACTCTTTTTATCTTTATGAAAGACGATCTATGGACTTGTTTCCTCAAATATTTCAGAAAACTTATCAAAATTTACCTGAACATAAATGCATTTATTGAAATTTTATTACTTGACATAGTTGAAACACAGAGAAAAAATTTGAATAAATAGTCTTAAAACGTATAAAACTGGCAATTAATTTTATTTTTCTGAAAAAAGGTAGAAATAATCATTGTTTTTACTTTTTTAGAGCACCTCATCTTTAACTTCAATAATTTTAGATCACTTACTGAGTCGTAGAGACACAAATGGCATTGTGGTTTATCATCTATTTATAGTTAATAAAACTTTATTTATTTTTATGACCGTTGCCTTACCCAGATTCAGTAAGATCAAAGACACTTTCGTTAATACGCTTTTGTTAGGTAATAAATCTACCCCTGAACTCTGGGGAATTTTAACAGTTTATTTCGTTCAAGGAATCTTGGGTTTAGCCCGTTTATCAGTTAGTTTTTTTCTTAAAGATGATTTAGGGCTAAATCCCGCCCAAATGAGCGCATTAACTGGGATTGCTACCTTGCCTTGGGTAATTAAACCTATTTTTGGGTTCATATCTGACAGCTTGCCTATCTTTGGTTATCGTCGTCGTCCCTATTTAATTCTATCGGGGTTATTAGGGAGCATCGTCTGGATAATGCTAGGAACTGTTGTTGATGATCCTTGGTCCGCTACTGTCAGTTTACTATTAATCTCCCTATCTGTTGCCATTAGTGATGTTATTGTAGATTCTTTAGTAGTAGAAAGGACAAGACAAGAATCTCTAAAAAAAGCAGGTTCTTTGCAATCTTTAACCTGGGGAACTTCTACATTAGGGGGATTAATTACTGCTTATCTAAGTGGTTGGTTGTTACAACATTTGAGTAATAAAACAATTTTTGTTATTACTGCTGTCTTTCCCTTAATTGTTGCAATGGTTGCTGGGTTAATTACTGAAAAATCGGTTAATCAAAATTATGCTAATAAAACAGCTTCTAAAAAGTTTTCAATCAAGCAACACTCACAAGAACTCTGGAAAGCTTTTAAACAAAAATCTATATTATTCCCCGTTGTCTTTATTTTTATCTGGCAAGCAACACCTAATGCTGATTCAGCATTCTTTTTCTTTATCACCAATGAATTAGGATTTGGACCAGAATTTTTAGGGCTAGTTCGCTTAGTTACCAGTATAGCTGCTCTAGTCGGAATTGTACTCTATCAAAAATTCCTTAAAACCGTTCCCTTTCGCCGTATTTTAGGTTGGAGTATTGTTATTTCCTCAGGCTTGGGGATGACGATGTTACTGTTAGTAACTCATACCAATCGAGTGATAGGAATTAGTGATCGCTGGTTTAGTTTAGGAGATAGTTTAATCCTTACAGTCATGGGAGAAATTACTTTTATGCCTATTCTTGTTTTGTCTGCTCGTTTGTGTCCTAGAGGTATTGAAGCTACTCTCTTTGCTCTACTTATGTCTATTCTGAACTTATCAGGTTTAATATCCCATACATTAGGGGCATTATTAACTCAATGGCTAAGAATAACACAAACGAACTTTGATAACCTCTGGATATTAGTTATCATTACCAATCTTTCGACCCTTTTACCGCTTCCTTTTTTAGGTTGGTTGCCAGCTACCGATCCTCAAGCAGAGAAACTATAAATTAATATTTAACCTCCTAATAGATATCTCAGGATATTACGATTTATAATTTTCTACTAGAGACTAAATGATTCCTGATATTACCAAATTTTCCTGCTAAGTATACTCAAAAATAATTTCTAATCAAATTAGATAGCTATAACTCATTTATCAATTTAAATAAGCTATAGAAATACTTGTTTTCTAAATAATTAGAAGCAAAGTTATCGATTTTAATCTAATAAATAGGACTCTTATATTGATGAGATTAAAAGACAAATTATGTCTTAATCGCGAGGAACTCTCTTTTGTAAAGGTACTAAACTATTAAATGTACTTGTGACAAAGATGGAGTTATTTGTGTTGTCCATTTTGCTTAATACACGGACTTATTTTTATAACTGCTTTGTTTATAGTGAAAGCTATTTTCACAAAAGAAAGATTACACAAGAATAATTGACAAGTATTTAAAATGTTAAAAACAAGGGAATGCTTGAATAATATTTTTAATATAAAAATAGAAAATATTGCTACTATCTACGTAGTTTATTTCCATACTTTATCCACTAAAATATTAGAAACCTTCTGTTTCAATTGTATAAATATAATTTGATAAGATGAGGAATCAATTACTGCCAATCCTTAGGTTTATATTTATTGTAAATTAGATAATAATCAATATTGTTTAGTAAAATTTTTTATTGAACTAGGACTATCGAGTAAAATTATAGTTTATGAATTTAGTCCCCAGAGATAGTTACTACTCTATCATTTCCGTAGTGTTATATAGATTTGTTTTGAATACTTCTCATGACTTTTAAACTTAAAAGATATATCTATACTTTATTCAATCTGTTATTGTAATTTACCGCTAGATCTAAGTTAAGTAGAGCAGTTTATCATTAATTTAGAAGACGATACAGTCCAACCTCAGATAGTGAAAAATCGATGTTATAAATTCCCAACTTTGACATACCAACAAGGTAGGAGAGAATTATCGTTGTTTATAATATTGGTGTTACACACAATACGACGGTCAATAATCCTCTACAAGTAATCCTAAAATTAGATCGACGTAGATAACTCTAAATTAGACTAAAAAAAAATAAATTATTTCGTATCTGTACATTTAATTAATTGTAGTTAAATTTACACGAATGGTTATTTAATTAATTTGACAGTAATCTACATATTCATTAATTGAAGATCTCTGTGACACAGGGAAAAGGAACTGAAAGCTTGATTCCATTATTCTTGGAAACTGTTTATAAAATAAATTATTAGAGAAATGTTTTCATATTACGCTACGCCAATACACAACAAAAATATTGTGGTGTACTGAGGTAAACCAGAAAAGGAGAAACCACTTAAAAAATTGTAGTTTTCCCAATTTACTCTCCCCCAAGTTTCGTTTGGTAACAGTTTCTTAGCTTTTAAGTCGCTCCACTGAAACTTATTCAATTATTCATACAATTAATTTGTATGTACAGTTAAGACAAACTTTTAATTAAGTTCTGTCCCTGGTATTGGGAGATTCAATTTAAATTTTACCCATATATTTGCTAATTGTTTCTCTCCATTATTCTATCCAAATTAATAATGGGGATAAGTTACATCCCCATTATTTCATAACCAGCATCTACATAGAGTACTTGTCCTGTAATGCCACTGGCGAGATCACTACATAAGAAAGCTGCTGCATTACCTACTTCTAGCTGGGTGACGGTTCGCTTAAGGGGAGCAACTTTTTCCACGTGGTGAATCATATCGAGAATACCTCCTACTGCCGATGAAGCTAAGGTACGAATAGGACCTGCAGAAATGGCGTTAATGCGAATGTTATTAGAGCCCAATTCAGATGCCAAATAGCGCACACTCATTTCTAAACCTGCTTTAGCCACTCCCATTAAATTGTAATTAGGAATCACCTTGACCCCACCTACATAGGTGAGGGTAACAATGCTTCCTCCATCGATCATTAAGGGCTTAGCATATTTAGCCATGTTGGCTAAAGAAAAAGTACTAATTTCTAAAGATTTGGAAAAGGCTTCACGGGACACCCCACTAAAATCTCCTGTTAATCCTTCTTTATCTGCAAAGGCCAAACAATGGATAAGAATATCGAGTTTATCCCAAGTATCCGCCACGGCTTGAAAAGTTGCCTTGACTTGAGATTCATTTTGAACATCACAGGCGGCAAAAATCGCCGGATTTATGGGTTTTACGACATCTCGAACTTTTTTTTCAAAACGACCCTTTTCGTCGGGTAAAAAGGTAACACCAAGATTTGCCCCGGCTTTATGGATTTGTTGGGCAATACCCCAAGCAATAGAGCGACTATTAGCAATTCCTGTTACTAGTGCGTTTTTTCCGGTGAGATCTAACATAATTATTATCAACAATTGTGCAATTTTTAGCGAATGAAGTCTCCCACTGTTTAAGATGGGTAAGTATAATCTTCACAGAACTGGGAACTTCTCATCCCAATACAAACATTGTGAAGCAAAACGTAGCAAAAACCTCTGAAGATAGATTAAAGTATTGTGTCTATACTGAAGTTAACAATCACCTATCTGTTTAATAGAGTCTATACTTACCGCCCTTAATATCAAAGTGTGATGGAAGCATCCTTGTCTCAAGATAAACCTCTAGCAACCGTTTTTCGCCGTATTGGTGGCAGTGCATATCCCCCTTTCGTTGAAGCTTTTGAACGGGGTAAAACAATTTTTTTTCCAGGTGATCCAGCCGAAAGAGTCTACTTTTTATTGAAAGGAGCAGTCAAACTTTCCCGTGTTTATGAAGCTGGGGAAGAAATTACTGTAGCTTTGTTACGCGAGAATAGTGTATTTGGGGTTTTGTCCCTAATTACAGGGCAACGCTCAGATCGCTTTTATCATGCAGTTGCCTTTACTCGTGTAGAATTATTATCTGCTCCAATCGAGCAAGTGGAGCAAGCTCTCAAAAGAGAGCCTGAGCTATCTATTTTGATGCTTCAAGGGTTATCTTCACGGATTTTACAAACAGAAATGATGATCGAAACCTTGGCACACCGTGATATGGGTTCACGTCTTGTCAGTTTTTTGTTGATTTTATGTAGGGATTTTGGAATTCCTACTTCTGAGGGAATTCGTATTGATTTAAAGTTATCCCATCAGGCGATCGCTGAAGCTATTGGTTCAACCCGTGTTACTGTTACTCGTCTTTTGGGAGATTTACGTCAAGAAGAGATGATTTCTATCTATAAGAAAAAAATTACTGTTCATAACCCTGTCGCCCTCAGTCAACAATTTACCTAACCCATTCAATCATCCTTGATCACCAATGACCAGTGCTTATATCTTAATTGCAGCGATTCTCATCCTCGGAGGCTTAATCGCTGCCTTGGGCGATCGCTTAGGCACTAAAGTAGGTAAAGCTCGACTCCGTTTATGGAATCTCCGTCCGAAGGATACGGCTATTGTCGTAACAGTATTAACCGGAACCCTTATTGCCGGCTCTACTCTAGGTATTTTATTTACTTTTAGTAAGTCATTGCGTGAAGGGCTATTTCGTCTCGATGAAATCCTCGAACAGTTACGAACTGCTCAGTCCGATTTGCAAAAAGTTTCTCGAGAGAAACAAGACGTAGCTCAAGAATTGCAAACTGCTCAAGAATTACAAAATCTTGCCCAACGACGTCTTAAGTCCATCAACGAGAATTTCGAAGATGCTAAAGCTCAACTGAAATCGGTTTCCGATCAAGCGACAAAATTAAAAAAAGATATTCAAACCCTTCTTAAGGAGCGCAAAGAACTTTTAGAGAGTAAAACTAGGCTTGATAAACAAATTACCCAACTTCATGAACAAGTTCGCGCTAGAGATGAAGAACTCAAAAAAGGTCAAGAAAAAATTGCAGTTCAAAATAGGATTCTTCAACAAAGACAAACTCATTTGCAAGAACTTGAAACTCGTTTACAATCTCTTGAAAACCAGCAAAATCAATTACAAACTGAAATAGAACAACGAGATAGTAGAATTGCCGAACTTGACAAAGCGATTAATCAAAAAGATTTTGCCTTAAAAAATAGAGAATCCCAACTAAATAAGTTAGAATCTCATCTTAAAACAGCAGTTCAAGTTTTAGAGCAATACTATCAAATATATCAAGAATTACGGGAACGCCAAATTGCTATTGTTCGAGGCCAAGTGTTAGCTCTAGGAGCCGTTCGAATTGTCTCTCCCAATGCAGTTCTTCAAGTGGTGGATGAACTTCTCAGACGTGCTAATGAATCAGCTATTGAGGCAGTTGGCAGTAATGATGTCAAACCATCAGAACGGGTGGTAAAAATCACTAAAGCTCAAGTACAACAATTAACTCAACAACTCAAAGAAGATCAAAATTTTGTGGTAAGAATTATTTCGGCTGGCAATTATGTCGAAGGAGAAAAAGAGGTGAGAGTTTTTGCTGATATTGTAGTTAATCAAAAGATTTTTAGTCAAGAAGAAACGATTGCTAGGGTTTCTATTGATACCTCGGATATTACTGAAGAAAATATTCAACAACGTATTGATATCCTATTAGCAGCAACCCAATTTCGTGCTCGTCGTGCTGGCGTAGTAGGTAATATTCAGGTTGAAGATGGACGGTTAAAAACTATTGTTAATTTCATTGAAGAAATCAGTACTAGGGAGGAAGGACTAGATGAAATTAAAGCGATTGCGGCTGAAGAAACCTATACTATTGGACCTCTTAAAATTCGCTTAATTGGAACTAAAGACGGTGAGATTCTTTTAGGTACTTGAATAGTTAATGGTTAATGGTTACTATTTGATAGTTAATATTTGAAGAAACCTAAGATGATTATTGGATTTGACCCTGGACGAGATAAATGTGGTATTGCAGTAAGGGATGATCAAGGACAATTCCCTTATCATCAAGTAGTTAATTCCGAAGATGTGATCACTACTTTACAATCTCTTTGCAAACAGTTCCCAATTACCTTATTGGTGATGGGTAATCAAACAACATCTAAACAGTGGAAAAAAAAATTAGAAAGTGAACTTTCTTTTGCTGTTTTTATTCAAATGGTCGATGAACGTAATAGTAGTTTAGAAGCTCGTGATCGCTATTGGGAAATGTATCCACTTCAAGGGCTCACTCGGGTAATTCCTCTCGGCATGAGGTTTCCTTCCCGTCCTATTGATGATATTGTGGCTATTGTGTTGATTGAAAGATATTTGAAGAAATATAACCAATAAAAATTGAACTATTAAAAATTTTTTAAAACTATAATACTGTAGGGTAAATAAACACACTAATTATCTTTAGTAGTCATATACGGTAAAATACTTACTCTCTCTACAAAACAGTAATAATCGTAACTATTTTTATAGTTAGTCTCTAATTTTTAGATTAATTAATCCTAGGTTTAGTTGTCAATAAATCTTCTTAATAAGAGGTAAATATTATATAGATAATGCATAGAAAATATCAGTTATCTAATCGGCAAAATCAAGGATATGGCATCTACTCTATAAAATATCTTCGAGGGTAAATTTTTGAAATAGTGCGCTCGCTATAGCAACAAACTATCTATAATTATAGCCAGAAAATTTTTAAATAAATAATTAACTGGGAAAAGAAAATATTTAAAATCTAAAGCATAATAATTTAAAATAAAGAAAAGGTAGAGAAAATTATTAATTAATAGACTAGATTAATTTTTAAATAATTTTTAAAATACCCTAAAAACTAAAATTAAGATCAATCTATATTTAGATTATTATCCTTATCAATTAACTAAATTTTATCTATCTATTTTAGGAAATTATCTTATTAAATCACGAGATAATGACAGTCGACTCCGCGACAGCATCAAAGTCATTATGAAGGAATTGCTTTAGTGCGTCAGTCAATTGTATTATGCCTATATCCGACAAATGTCACCTAGCTATCGGCATAAGATGCTGAACACAATCAATTATCTAAAGGCAGTGGACTAAACGGTCGACTTCAGCATATTTGTATCCCAGATCGCAGAGGTCGGGATTATTTTCGATTGTGACAAGTAGGTCTTATTTTATGGACATTAAAACTTAACTTTTGGTATATAACTATCTATTTTATTTTGTTGCTCAAAGTTCTATATAGCTTAATCAACTTAAGTCCGATTGAGTTTGGATAAATTGGCTAAAATAATAGTTATAAAGAACCCTTATCCTTGAATGACTTTCACCCAAAATACATCAATACTATATTTTTTAATATAGAGTGTTATAACTTTAGATTATAACTTTCTCATTCGCTAATTTCTTTAACTGAGATATTTTCAATATTCCAAAATGCTCCTCCTAATGGGGAATATTCAATTCCTTCAAAGCGATTTCTAACAGCTTCTAATGAATAAGGGTTAACTAAATAGATAAATGGAACATATTGCGAGACTAATTTCTGTGCTTTGCTATAGATTTCTTTACGGGTTTCTCGCTCTAATGTTTGTGCCCCTGCCAAATATAATTGTTCAATTTCTTTTTCCCAGTCTGCAACAACCCGTCCAGTAATAAGTTTTTGTCCTACCTGAGGTTTTTGATTAAACATATGTAAGTTGCCATCAGTATACCAAATATTAGGGGCGTGAGGTTCATTCCCACCAGTAAATCCAATGATATGAGCCTCCCAATCCAAGGAATTACTTAACTTATCAATCAATACATTAAACGCTAAAGGACTAAAATTAACTTTCATCCCCAGTTTTTTTAAATCCTCTTTAACTTGCGCTCCTATTGCTTCTCGAATTTTATTTCCTGCATTGGTAATTAAACTAAACTGAACTCGATTTCCTTTTTTATCAAAAAGTTCCTCTTTTTCATTCAAACAAAAGCCTTCTTGTTGAAGCAATTCTTTGGCTTTATCAAGATTAAAATCATAGCCTTTAATAGATTTGTCATAATAAGGAGATTGGACAGAAATTTGAGTATTTTGAGATGCACCTAACCCACGATAAATATTATTAATTATACGGGGACGATCAATAGCATAAGCAATTGCTCTTCTGAAATTTAAATTGTTAAACCACTCTGATTTGATGGGGTTGATTAAAGGTTTACCTTCTCTTTTTCCTTTATTTAGATTAAATGAAATAAATGTAGTTCCGTAAGCAGAACCTCCATTATAAATGGTAAAGTTACCTCGATTTTCTTCCCGTTTTAATAAGGGGAAATATTCGGGAGCGATCCCAATAGAATCTAAACTTCCTGAGCGAAATTGCAATAAAGATGTGTCGGTGGATTCTACAATTGCAAAAACGACTTTATCAATCTTAGGAAGTTGATTTCCTTGTTTATCTTTTTTCCAATAAAAAGGATTTCTTTCAAAGATAACTCGTTGACTTGTTATATAGTTTTTTAGTTTATAAGGTCCATTCACAATAATTTTTTCAGGAAGTGTATCAGTTCCCCAAGTTGAGAGGAAAGCTAGATTACCATCACTTCCTCTCTGAGTTAATGTTTTTTGTAGAATATGAGCTGGCAAAATTGGAATACTTGCATTATCTAAAAAAGGTGCAAATGGTTCATTTATTTTAAATTCAATACGCCGGTTATCAAGTTTTCTAATCTTAGGAAATGTTCCTTCCAATCCTATCCGAAAACTATCTCGATAATTATTAGGTATTTCTTTATTAAGATATAAGTCATTATAAGTAAAAACTACATCATCAGCTGTTAGTGGTTCACCATCTGACCATTTCAAACCTTCTCTTAAGGTAAAAATAATTCGTAATTTATCATCGGAAATATTCCAAACCTCTGCTAAAGCAGGTTCTTTAATCCCAGTTATAGGATTTTCTGAAATTAGTCCTTCATAAGTATATTGAAATATGCTTGGAGAAGAACTATTAAGCACAGCATTAAAAGTTTTAGGATCACTAATCCAAGCAAAAACTGCTTGATTAGTATTGTCTGTTGTGATACAACTCGTTAGAGGTAAAAAACATAAAAAAGTGAGAATAAAGGTTAGACCTCGTTTATACATAAAGGTAGCTAAGTTTTGCAATCCCATAAAGTTATTCATCTGACCATTTTCCCCTACTTATTATTCTATCTTGTCAACATGACTCATAGCTGAAGTTATCTTTAAAAAATAACCAATTAAATAAAGAGAACCACAAAGAATAATCGTATGCTCAAAATCATCAACAGCTCTGTCTAACGCCTTAAAAACATCAGAAAATATTTGAATATCGCTTAACTGAGAACAAATTTTATTTGCCAACAAGGCTAAGTCTTCTGGATTTGCCGTTTGATGATCAGGGACAGGAACTAAATATAAATTATCCTGTGGTCGCAATAAAGCTTCGAAAATTCTATCATGATCTTTTGTAGATAAAATTCCCATTACCCAAGTAATCGGTTTATTTAATGTATTTACATAATCTCGTAGAGCAGTGGCTGCTGCTCCATTATGTGCTCCATCAATTAAAATAGAAACATCACGCCATTTTGTCCAATGTAACCTTCCCAGCCACTGAGTATTTTTTATTCCTTTTTGAATAGTAGCTAATGGTATTTTCCATCCTTTTTTTTGTAAAATTTTTAAGGCTGCGATTGCTAAAGCAGAATTCATTAATTGAACTTTTCCTAATAGAGGTAAGTAATAGCTAGTATCTTGATATTGACCCCAATTTTTTTTGATGGCTATGGCAGGTTTTACCCAGAGTGAAGGACAATTTAACGCTTTGATACGAGCTCTAATGACCATTTCTGCTTCTAACGGAAGTTGTCCAATAACGGCAGGACATTTAGGTTTTAAAATACCTCCTTTCTCATAAGCAATATCAGCCAGTGTTGGACCTAGTATTTGCCAATGTTCTCGACTAATAGATGTAATAACTGTAACTAAGGGATTGTTCCAAACATTAGTTGCATCTAACCGCCCTCCTAATCCTACTTCAATAACAGCAATTTCTACTCTTTTTTGAGCAAAATAAACCAATGCTGTTGCGGTCAGTGCTTCAAATAAACTAGGCCTATTTTCATAGGAATGACTAAGGCTTTTAATCTTAATAATAATTCTTTCAAAGTCTGTTTCAGAAATAGGTTGATTATTGATACAAATTCTTTCTGTAGGGTCAACTAAATGAGGCGAAGTATAACGTCCAACCCGATAACCAGCTTCAGTTAATGTAGAAGAAAGATAAGCACAAACAGACCCTTTTCCATTAGTTCCCCCAACATGGATAATAGGAAGACAATGGTGAGGATTATCTAAGGATTCTAATAGGGCTTGAATTCGTTCTAACCCTAGAGTCACTTCCATAAATCTAAAAGATTGTAGTAAAGAATTAATAGTCACTGAATTTAAGCATCCATCATAGTGAGTAGACAATAATTAGGTCAACACTCTTTTATATCTTTAAATGGTATCAGAATAATGTCTAAACCTCTAGTTCTCTGGCTATTAGCTTTAGCCTTTTTTATTTGTTAAAATCGAAGTGAATTTTAGTTTTGTTGCTTAAATTAACTTCAATTAGTATTAAGAGGCGGATAATCAATTAAACAGTTATTTTTAGGGGATTACAAAAATCTATTAACTATAGACAATATAAATATATTTATAGTAAAAAATTTACAGATATTATCAATTTTTGGAAGATAGATATTGATATTTGAGCCAAAAATGTGAAAAATTTAGGGGTTTTAAAACATAACCTTAGTGAGTAAAAAAACAGAAGATGGTCCGTCATACAAAGTAAGAGACAGCTTTTGAAAGAAGTTTTCTATATAAGACACAACAGTAATTAAACCAGTCTTTCTCCGGTCAATTTATTGAACCTATAGGGTAATATTTTAAAATTAACTTCTTTTGAAAAAAAACTCTGTATCTACTTTTTTATTTTTATTACTTGAAGTTCAATAACTTTAGCATTTATGATCTCAAGAAAAAACTCAGATTTATTATTAGGATGGGCAGGGAAATCGTACAATACAATTCGTTAATCCTTAACTGACAGATTAATTTAATTGTGTTAAATAATGCGGTTTTACGGCTTTTTTAGCCTAAATGTGACAACAGCACAACAAAAAGAAGTTAAAAGTATAGTATCCCTTTGTAAGGATTATGTAAATCTAGTTGATATGATGGCTTTGAAAGCTGTTCGCTACCAACCTAGTATACTGAGTCTAGAAGAGCTAATATTGTTTACAATAAATCATAGATGCATTACCCCAAAAATCATGAAGTACAGACGATTTGGACGGACTGAGTTGGAAATACCTATCTTTTCTTGTGGTGGAATGCGCTATCAATATAAATGGCAAGATTTTCCTTTGAAAGATATTCCTGATGATAATCAACAAAACTTAGAAAAAACTATTTATCGTTCTTTGGAAGTAGGAATAAATCACATAGAAACAGCGCGATCTTACGGTACATCTGAAGTACAATTAGGAAAAATTTTACCTAAATTACCTAGAGATAAATTAATTATTCAAACAAAAGTTATTCCAGAAGGAGGAGTGAAAGAATTTAGTAATAAGTTCAAGCAAGGACTCTCACTACTAAACTTAGACTATGTTGATTTATTAGGAATTCATGGAATTAATACTTTAGAAATACTCGAATCTTGTATACGCTCAGGAGGCTATCTAGAGGAGGCCAGAAAATTACAAAAACAGGGAAAAATAAGATTTATTGGTTTTTCAACTCATGGCTCTACAGATGTTATTATGAAAACGATTAATACTGATAATTTTGACTATGTTAATTTACATTGGTATTATATTAATCAAAATAATTGGCCAGCCATAAAAGCTGCGAGAGAACGTGATATGGGGGTGTTTATTATTAGTCCTTCTGATAAAGGTGGTAAACTCTATGATCCTCCACAAAAGTTAGTGGAACTCTGTCAACCTTTAAGTCCTATTGTCTTTAATGATTTATTCTGTCTATCCTGTCCTCAAATCCATACATTAAGTTTAGGAGCCTCTTGTCCAAAGGATTTTGATGAACATTTAAAGACATTATCTTATTTAGGTAATCCTAACGAAATATTAACCCCAGTTATTCAAAAGTTAGAGCAAGAATGTATTAAAGTTTTGGGAGAAAGTTGGTATAGAACCTGGCATATTGGCTTGCCAAGTCAAGACCATACACCAGGAAATATTAATATCCCAGTAATTTTATGGCTGAGAAATTTAGCCCTTGCCTATGATATGATTGACTATGGAGTTATGCGATATAATTTGTTGGGAAATGGAGGACACTGGTTTCCAGGTAAGAATGCTGAAAGAGTCAAAGAATTTGATTTAAAACCTTGTTTAGTCAATAGTCCTCATCAAAACGAAATTCCTGAATTGCTAGTAGAAACTCATCAATTGTTAGGGGGAAAATTAGTACAACGTCTGTCTCAGGTGTAAACAATTTATAGTATTATTACACTTCGCTTTAACTAGTTAATAAATATGATGAATGCTCAAGAGCATCAACCGGTTCTATGGATGAACGAATATGTTACCCCTTGGGATCTTTATATTCATGGAATTAATCAGATTTTAGCTCATACAATTACTCCTTACCACGAGATGTATATTGTAGAAACAGGGGCTTATGGTAAAGCCCTTATTCTAGATGGTAGATGGCAGTCTTGTAGCATAGATGAATTTATATACCACGAAGCCTTAGTTCACCCAGCTATGATATCTTATAAGCACCCGAGGAACGTACTTATTTTAGGGGGAAGTGAAGGGGCAACATTGCGGGAAGTTTTGCGATGGAAAAATGTCAAAAAAGTATGGATGATTAATCCTGACGGAGAAGTAGTGGAAGCCTGTCGTCAAAACCTTGTAGAAATGCACCAAAATGCTTTTGACGATCCTCGTGTCGAGTTAACTATCGCTGATCCCCTACTAATATTGGAAATTACTTCTAAACAATGGGATATTATTATTTTTGACCTAATAGAACCTATCAATAAAAAAGTATCTTGTCCCTTATTTACCCAAGACTATTTTAAGAAATTAAAGCAGGTTTTAAGTCCTGGGGGATTTATGATAGTCCAAGCTGGGTCTATTGCTCCAGCAGAATTAGATATACATGTTTTTTTAATTAATACCTTGCGAACAGTATTCCCCTGGGTCAATTCTATTTCTAATTGTATCCCTACTAATGGTTCTTTTTGGGGATTTGCTCTTTGTTCAGAACATCCTGTCAATACAAAGCCTGATCCTACAATAGTGGACCGACTATTAGCTGAAAAAACAACAGGGGGTTTACGTTTTATCGATGGAAAAACTTTATTAGGAATTTTTCAAACACCTACCTATGTTCGTCATGCGATCAAGACTCAAACTCGGATTTATGATAATTTTAGGAAAGTTACTTAAGACTACTAAGTTTATCTAGAAAATTATGTCTAGATTTTAGTCTAGCTTGTAACAAAAAGAAGTACTTGAAAATTTTAATGATATATCTTTGGGTAGAAGATGTAAAGAAAAAATACAGTAATTAAAAACGGTTAATATCTACTGAGTTAAATATTATTAATTGTATTTTTTTATAGCAATTTATAGTATTATGATTAATAATCAAACAATAAGAAGAATACAAAACTACCTCGGATTAAGTATTAACAAATTAGTAGCTAATAACTATTAGAATTTTTATTCTAAATGTATTTTTTGACTTTTAAAAATACATTTAGAATAAAAATTAAGTTTGTGAGAATATAGGGAGTCTTACAAAGCAATACTTTTAACCTTTATGTATTATTGCGTTGTTACAGCTAGTCCAGAAAAGTTACTCTTGTTAGCTTTAGCCTTATTCTGGGGAACAATTAAACCTTATCACCTAAATTATTAATCTTTTATTTAAATTTTAACGATAAATTTACAAAATTCGACTTTTATTGGTCATTAAAGTTGTGTGATATTTTAGCCATAACTTAGTATTTCTTTTATTAGAAATATTAGCTATTTAAAATCATGGTCAACGATAGTAGATGTAGTTTATAAAAATAGTGTTAAATTTAGTGGGCAAATATATTACGAATTCCGTGGGAAAGTAGTTAAGATTATTAATCTTATTTTAATTGTAATTTATTCTTCTATTAGTCTATTAAAAAATACATTATTCATACTTATTTTTAGTAAGAATGTAGAGATTATCCTAAGTTAGTATTTTTTATCTACAAAGTAGATAAAAAATTTAAATATAATATTTTTTATCAAAAAATATCCTGATTAAAAAAGATATACCAGGAGAACCATTGCATCGAGATTTTAATATATTTATCAGCAATAAGTTAATTATTCGTAACATGAGAATGAGTAATTTTTTAACAGAAATTATATGAGTATAATTTTCACTTTTATATAAAAAGATTTTTTTATTGATACTAGAAGAGAATCTGAACTAATCTATTAATTAGATAGTCTCCCAGTTTTGAATGACTAGTTACATCGCAATTTTAATCAGACAGCTTTCTTAGTTTATAGAATCTTAAAGTCATTGTTTTCACCTTTTCGAAGACCAGGTTTTCATACTCCTTAACTCGCTCACTATCTTATTTATTCTCGTACTTTACGACTCTTACGCCAAGCCTGCCAGCCCACATATACCAACAAAAAGGTTGACCCCGTTGCAAAACCCCAACCACTAGGAATATTAGAAAATCCCAAGGCTAAACTTCCCACCCATAAGGTCAATGTATAGATAAACAATACCGTCAAACGATGAGAAATTCCCGCATTAATCAAACGATGATGTAAATGACGTTTATCCGCACTAAAAGGAGATTTTCCCTGGCTTAAACGTGAAATAATAACCGCTGACATATCCACAATAGGGACAGCTAATACCAGGAAAGGTAATAAAACTGCCGTTACTGCCACCGTCGTCACGGCTGCTATTTTTACCAACCCAATCACCCCTACTCCAGCAAGGGTAAATCCCATAAAATAAGCTCCACCATCCCCCATAAAAATTTGAGCGGGGTTAAAATTATAACGAAGAAATCCTAACGCCCCTCCAGCTAAGGCTGCTGCAATTAAAGCAGCAGCTGGTTGAGCCATAAATAGAGTTAACACTAACATCACCACTGCAGAAATTCCGCATCCTCCAGCTGCTAAACCGTCTAATCCGTCAATCCAATTAATTGCATTGGCCATCCCCACTAACCAAATGACCGTTAGCAAAAGACTTAACCCATCGCTAATCTGAATTAAACCGCCAAAGGGAATAGAGAAGAAATCAATACGAACTCCTACTCCCCAAGCAGCACTGGCGACAACTGTTTGGATGATCAAACGGGCTAGAGGACTTAAATTAAATAAGTCGTCAGCTAATCCAATCAGGAAAAAGCATACCCCTCCTAAGATCACTCCCCAGATTTCCCATTCTTTATTGGGAGGTAGCCAGCCAAACCCCCCTAACCCCCAAACTACCAGCAACGCAGTAATAGTTCCAATGAAAATAGAAACTCCCCCTAAACGCACCATGGGACGTTCGTGCATCTTTCGCTCATTGGGTTTATCCACATAACCCGTTTTTAAACCGATGTGATTGATGAGGGGAGTCATCCACCAAACGACAATCATAGCAATCAGGAAAGCAACAATATGGAATAATTCTGCTGGTGGGATGGGCATGAGTTTAGCTAACGCGCCGGGAGTCACATCTGAAAAAGTTTACCCTACGTTACTCTATTTTCGTTAGGGGTGTAAATGACGTTAGGAATCGAAAGAGAAGTTAAGCTACAATGGAGACGGGCATAGTTAGATGGGGATATAATGGAAAGTGCTCGCACAGAGATTTAACCCGATATAAAGAGGTTTGTTTAACCTGTTCATCTCCTTGAGAAAGAAGATAATCAGCGATAATGTTGCCAATCTCTTTAAATTCTTCTTCCTTCATTCCCCGCGTTGTTAATGCAGGAGCTCCTAATCGTAATCCACTAGTGACAAAGGGCGATTGAGGATCAAAAGGAATAGTATTTTTGTTAGCAGTAATGTTAATCTCACTAACTAAACGATCAGCTTCCTTCCCGGTCATTCCTACAGAGCGTAAATCCACTAATATTAAATGGTTATCTGTGCCGTTAGACACTAATTTAAACCCCCGTGTCATCAATTGATTTCCCAAGGTTTTGGCATTAGCAATAACTTGTCCTGAATAGGTTTTAAATTCAGGTTTAAGGGCTTCCCCAAAAGAGACACCCTTAGCAGCAATTACGTGTTCCAATGGACCCCCTTGAATTCCTGGAAAGACTGCTTTGTCAAATCTTTTTCCTAGGTCAACATCACGGGTTAATATCAATCCTCCCCTAGGACCTCTGAGGGTTTTATGAGTGGTAGTCGTGACAACATCGCAATAAGGAATAGGGTTAGGATGATGTCCACTGGCCACTAATCCGGCAATGTGGGCGATATCAGCCATTAAGTAGGCTCCCACTTCATCTGCGATCACTCGAAACTTCTCAAAATCAATAATTCGAGGGTAGGCAGAATAGCCACATATAATCATTTTTGGATGGTTTTTAAGGGCTAATTCCCTAATTTGGTCATAATCAAGCTGTTCTGTATCCTGGTTAACTCCATAGTGGCATGTCTCAAACCATTTCCCAGAAACGTTAACAGGAGAACCATGGGTTAAATGTCCTCCGTGAGATAAATCCATCCCCATAATAGTATCTCCAGGCTTGAGAAGAGCTAAAAAGACGGCGAAATTAGCTTGTGCTCCCGAATGAGGTTGAACATTAGCATGGGCTGCTCCAAATAACTTTTTAGCCCGATCAATGGCTAGCTGCTCTGCGCGATCCACAAATTCGCAGCCACCATAGTATCGTTTTTTTGGTAGCCCTTCTGCATATTTATTGGTCAATACGGAACCTTGGACTGCTAAAACGGCTGGAGAAGTAAAATTTTCACTCGCAATTAACTCCAGATGTTCCCGTTGACGTTGGAGTTCTAAGTGAATAATTTCAGCCATCATTGAATCACTTTGGGCTAAAAAATCTAAGTTAGTATTAGTCACTTTTGCTTAATCCTTTTGAAATTGGAAAATAATATCCCAGAATCATCCATTATAGTAAATTTAAATTTGGCGGCAAACTAAGGCAGCAAAATTTTAAAATACCTAGAAAAATTATGAAGATAGAGAATTTATAGCTATCCAAACGGCTAACACTCTTATTTACAGTTATCTAGAAATTCGTGAAAAAATAGTTAAGCTATATGGCGATCTAAGAAATTGAGGTTAAGATTCACAATTTAATCTACTACAATATACTCAATATAATTGAGGAGTGATGGGGTTTTTTATATGTTGGTTATCCTAACTCAGGAAAGTGTTTTATCAGCTCAAACAGTATGTCAAGACTGCCTACTAGCGAATCATCAGGGATTACCTCGCTGGAAACAGGGAACACTCAGTTGTGGCTCTTCTGTTCATAAAAATTTTGAAAGTCATCAACCGAAACGTTATCAATGTCAGATGGGCTTTCAGCTTGCCGAGGTGGAAGAAATTTTAAGATGATTAAATTCCAATCACATACTTGCGCCATTCGTGATTGAGATTTTCTCTAGTATACTTAACGAGTTCAAAATGTAAACTGCTATAAGGACGACGGGGAGTGCAGTGCAGGATCATGTTTGCTTCTCTTGGGGTGCGGTTTCCTTTTTTGACATTACAACGAACACAAGCAGCAACTAGATTTTCCCAAGTCTCTCTTCCACCTCGTGAACGGGGAATAATATGATCGAGGGTTAATTGTTCTCCCCGATAGTTGCAATATTGACAGGTATGGCGATCGCGTTCAAGAATGTTGCGTCGAGTTAAGGGAATCTCTTTGTAGGGAATTCGGATATATTGGCGCAGTCGTATGACTGAAGGTATAGGAAAGTTACTATAAATTAGCCGTTCATTATGTTCTAATTGCTCAGCTTTCCCCTTGATTAACAAGACAACTGCTCTTCGCCAACTAGTAATATTGAGCGGTTCGTAGGATGCATTCAACACTAGAACCTTGCCCATGGGCTATCTAGGAATATCAGGTTAATTTACTCCGGATGCTAACATAAAGAGTGTCCCGCAGTAAACTACTTACCCTTTTTATTTTTGTAGGAATAAAAAAACTGAAAGGTAAAAATATTACATAGCTGATGAATCACAGCACGGATAAAAAGTTACGAGTTTTCTATCTCAAGTTAACTTTTTGCCCAACCTATCCGGCAAAATCCGACCGCAGATAAACTTAACATTTCTGGGTTTATACATCTCCAAGATTGGTTAAAACTTCAGCATTATAAATGACCTGAATTACTCCTATAAATTTTTTCTGGAAAATTCCTTGACGATCAATTAAATAGGAATGACTTTAAGAAAATACCCTCAAAAACGACTGACATTTTTTACCGACTTCGCCTATTGTATTTGCGGATTAAGGAAATCCTCAAACTTTTTAATTAAGGAATCGAGCATAAAAATTGACACCATCTATACTAAATTTCAACATATAAATTTTTTACGCTAATTTTCTATAAATTTTGCCAAAATAAATATTTTTATAAATATAATTGGCAGTACTCTCTTTAGAGTAGAAATACAAGACCTCTACTATCCTCGAACGTCTAAAAAAATTACCTTCTCATCCTCGCTATTGGTGTATGAACTAAAATTAGAAGCAGATTGTTCAGGAGTAAGTTGAGGTTCACCTAAACCTCAAGCCCAAAATTGACAAAGACTCCAACTCATAATGATTAAACTAACGGTGGTAAATCAGGTAGATTAAAGAATGACTAAATATAATTTTAGTTACTATTGCAACAATAATTTAGATTAACTTATAGTTAATCAATGCTAATACATTCAGATCTGGTTAAACTCTATTTTTGTTCTTTAACTCCAATTACAAGCGATTTTTCGGGTATACAACTAAAAAAATTTTATTCTTCCTCTACTATGTATCTAGGTCACTAGAACTCCTATAACAGTCTAAACTTTTTCAAATACCTCTCGTCATACTCCCTCACTTCATCAATAGTTAACTACCTCAAGCTGTACAGGCTCCCTTTACTTTTAAAGAACTCATGCCTCTTCGTTAGCAAGGTAAGTAACATCGCTTTTTAAAGCCGTACTTTTTATAGGATAAATAGGTTTTTAGAAAATTCACTCAATTATCTTGATGTCAATAAACTACCCATCATTATTGAGATAACGTTCAATGGTTTGAAAGAATCTTCCCCCGGTGAGCATAGTCCAGAAGTTATATGCCAAAACCTAGGTCATATAAAGCTAGCGGATAATAATATTTAATATTGTCCTACTCAAAGAAAATATACTCATCGGCTAATGTATTTCATTCAAGCCCTATCATGAACAGAACTTACTCCTTTGCACAAAAATAACTCGTTGTAATGACCCGTACCACAGGGCAAAGATAATAGCCTATTCCTTAATATAAAAGGTATTATCGAGCAATCCTCTAAAAGAATAATGTTCTACTAATTTCTGCTAACCTACTAGCTTAGCCATCTTAAGATGTCTGGACTAAACTATCGTATTTTTTTTAGTAGTTGGTATCATGTTTGCTGATTTCAGTAAATGTTTATATCTTTTAATTATGTATGAAGATAAGTGTTTTATAAACTTTTAAAGAAAGTATTCAGTTATCTAGCAAAGTATTCAAGTTTAAGTATGATTTATTTGCGTTGATAAAACACCGTTCAAAGTAGTTTAAATCTAAAATAGTTGAAGGTAAAAAGTATGAACACTAATCTAAGTATTAATACTTTATGGGAATCAAGTTCCTAAACTCAAGCAGATATTATCCTCAGAAAAGAATTCGAGATAATCAGATATCAAAAAAGATTGATATTGGATAGTATGAAGCGTAAGTTGTCGAAATAAATGCCACATTAGTTACTTTAATCCCCTGTAGCACTAGTCCAACTTCATCTCCTATCACCTCCTGTACTAAGGTTTTCTGAGCAACTAGACTATCAAAATTGCTTATGTGCATAATACTTATGTTGATAGCTCATAAAACTGAAATTAAGTATTTTTCCTGGAGAATTATTAAAACGGCTGCATCTCAAAGTGAATAGTAGGGATAATCAATACCATCTTCAGAAAAAGATAGTATCAGAGTTAGTACAATAACTTGTGAAGGGTTTTTGCCAAAACATTGCCAATAGTCGCATCAAAAAAGTCATCGTTTAATGCGACTATCTTTTTTTAAATCTTCTGGTCCCGCAGGGAAGTTTTGCCGCACCGCAGTACATTGGAAGCAATCAACTGGAGGACAACCGCAAAGGAGTGACCCCATGGCAGGCAAAACTGCTTTAATACTTTAAAGTTGACCGACGCACTTGCTAAAGCTAAAATAGTATATTTTTTAAATAGCCAATGACATTGATAGAAAGTGAGCTGTTAGGTATTGAATTTCTCTATGATATGGAAATTTTGTGGATTCAAAACCCTCAATTCAGTTAAAATATTCTAAAAAAGAGCAATAAGTTCCGTCAATAGCAAAATTTTACTTAATTTAATAATAACAGAAGTAGTTGATTATAGCGTTAATATCACTCCTAGAATGTTCAGTTAAGACAATCGTAAAATAATAAGATTTAAATAAAACCTGAAGAGCGTAAAAACAACTATATCCCAGAAAAAACGGCAAATAACAACTAAAGGCTCTTGGCTATTTTTTGTATGGTGAACACCAAGGAAAATTTTGGGGTTTAGACTGCGATAGCGTAGGACAAAAGTATCTCGATTGTCAATTATGTTTGAGTTCTTCTGGAAGACTTTTAGGTAATGTTTAATTCATGTGTTAAATAAATTTCTTCCTATTCTCAATTTTGAAGATATCTCACAAAAATTGTTCGGCAACGTGAGAATAAACATGGAGATGTTGCTTTGACAGATGTCGAACTTGTAGAGTCAAGAAAAAAACTATAGAGTTTAAGGTCTTTATATAATTTGGCAGTGTTGGTAGACTATTCTAAATCCATGACTTTATATTGCAAAACACCAATTTTTAAGATAAGTTTCACGGCGGCTGAAGCTGGCAAAAGTTTCCTTTGGTCCTGAAAAAACCTAAGGATCGATAACCCTCCCTATCGATTTTAGAGATCAGGGGCAACAACTTTCGAAAAGATTTTATAGTGGTATGAATATATGAATAAAGAATAAGTTATAGATAGCCTTGAGAGGATGAAGTCTCCATGATGTAAAAAGAAAAAAATTAGCAGAGTTTGAAATTGCTTCTACATTCGTTACCATTCCTTATGGACTTCGTTGCTTCTTTATCGCAGCTCATCCTTATCCTCACTTTTAGCTTATACTACTTTTATTTTGGCTCCTTTAGGTGTATTTAGAATACAGCTCTGTTAAGGTAAACAATAGAATAACTTTAGATACTATTTATTCCCGACAAGTGAAAGTAAATTCAACAATCTATATGACTAAAAGTTGTGTACTTAGTAATCCCATTGTAACAACCTTAATCCCTTGATGATATAAATCTACAGAGGTAATGATAAAATAAAATGAGGATTTGTATTGTTACAATAGGAAACCATTGGTGCTATATTCTCTCATTGTTGACTTTCGCATCATCTTTGAGCGTGACCCCGCAGCCCGTAATTGGTTAGAGGTTCTTGTTTGTTATCCAGGTTTGCAAGCCTTAGTTTGTCATCGCTTTGCACATTCCTTATATTGCCTTGGCCTTCCCTTCATTCCCAGATTTATTTCCCATCTAGGTCGCTTTTTGACCGGAATTGAAATTCATCCAGGAGCGAAAATTGCCCAAGGAGTGTTTATTGATCATGGGATGGGAGTAGTGATTGGGGAAACCGCTGTTGTTGGGGATAATAGCTTGATTTATCAGGGAGTTACCTTAGGGGGAACCGGTAAAGTAACAGGCAAACGTCACCCCACTCTTGGTAAGAATGTAGTAGTTGGGGCGGGTGCTAAAATTCTCGGTAATTTAACAATTGGTAATAATGTCCGCATTGGTGCAGGATCAGTGGTGTTACGGGATGTTCCTTCCGATTGTACTGTGGTTGGAATTCCAGGGCGCATCATTTATCAATCAGGAGTTCGAGTTAATCCTTTAGCTCATAATAATCTTCCTGATTCAGAAGCTAAAGTAGTACGATTGCTGCTAGACCGTATTGAATCCTTAGAACGGGAAGTTCAAGAATTAAAGCAAGATTTTAAAAAAGATAAATCTAGAGATTGGGATTTGGTAACTACTGTAGTGGACTCATCTTCTTTTGTTCCTAGTCAAAGTTGTCATTTAAGTAACAAAGAGATTGAAGAGTTTCTCGACGATGTAGGACAATAATTGTTCTTAAAAAAATTAAAATTACTCTAGTAAACACAGAAATATGGCAAAGAATTTGAGGCATAAAAAATAGAAGTATTGTCAACAAATTTTAATTTTGTAAGTGGCGAACAGAATTGTAGTAAATTCAATTCTTTTTCATAAAAGTTTGTATAAAAACAGGTTTTTTATTTCAAAGCCTAGCAATTCATATGATTGTCATCCCATCTATCGTAATTTCTTTTGCAGAAGTTATCCGAGGAAACGGTTGTTGATTGCTTAAGTTTGTAAGTTTTGTATTTCTGCTTCTACTGAATTTAGAATAGTGAGCTGATAGGTAGGAATAGAAAACAGGGAATAAAAAACAGTTAAGAAAGAAAAATCAAAAAAAAGTAAGATATTAATTATTCCAAAGACTTAATAATTTGGAGTTTAGTAAAAAGGCATAAGTCTCTCCGAAAAGTGAGATTTACTCACTAAAATCTTTCCTAAAAAAATATACAGTTTTATTTAACAATTTAGGAGGAGAATCATCTCAATTTAAGCTAGAATAGCATAGAAATAATGGAAGATAATATAAGAAAAGAAAAAATACTTTTTAAACAAAAGTACAAGATTGAGTAAATGAAGAACAAAACTTATCTTTTTTTCTCCAAAGGTAGGACTATACTCGAACAAAGAAGTATAAATAATTCTTTCTTTATTGAAGGAGGAAAGTATAATTATCATTAATTTTATCGAAAAACTAACAAGTTAAAATTTGTTCTCCGTTTCCTACTCTGACTTTTCAAGTGTTATTATTACATAATTTGTTCAAGAGAACCGTATTTTCAATAAACTTGATTAGTAAAATAAAGATCTAAAATAAAAAATTATACCTAACAAAAAGAGCATTATAAGAAGTACAAAAATAATTAAATAAAATTGTATAATATACTTGGTATCAAAAATATAATAAAAATCATGAGATACTGGTATTTAATTTATGAGACAAATAATAAATTATATGAAATAAAAATTAAAGATTTAAATCCTGTTGATAATAAATTAATTATAGACACTGTAGTAGTATAAATTTAATTTTTAAAATTAAAGAAGAAATCTATTAATTGAATGCTAAACACGGGACTTTTGAAAGTGTAGTAAGCACACATTTTAATGAATCTAAATGTTCTTAAATTAGACTCATTAACATGTAAACTACAAAATGTGTTTATGTAAAAAAAGTGTATTTAGATATTAAGAGCACTATTATTGTATTAATAAATGTATTACAATACAGTCTAATTTGGAAGTAAATCATAGTCAGATAAAAGGTATTTTGGGTATATACGCGCGGGAATATATTTATCCACAGCATAACCCAGTTTTAAACTTATTTTTGTTTCCTAGATAAATGTAATTTTAAATAGTATAAAATTGTCTAATATTTTTTTTGATACATTTTTATGTTACCATCGATTTTATTCAGGGTTTCATAAAAAGACAATATTGTAAATATAACAAAATTAACAATAAAAAACATCTAAAGAAGAAGCATAAATAATTATTACAATTAAATTGTAATAAAAAAAATCTTGTCAAAAAAATGGTTGAACAAAGATATTCTAACAACTTTAAGATAAGAAAAGGTAAAAATCACTTCAAAGGTCATCAGTTTCGATTGAATAATTAATGTTGACTGAGTCTGTGGTAGTAATAATAAACTTTTTTTCTTTCCTCATTAGAGATTTGTCATGTATTGTATCCTACCAAAAGTATTATTTATATTTAGGAAAAATTTAATTTTTAGTGACTTTACGGATTACCCCAAAACTGTGTACATTGATACCCTAATTCTTCTAACATCTGTCTGAGCAAAGGAAGACTTAAACCAATGACATTACTGTGACACCCTTCGATTTTATCAATGAATAAACCCCCTTTTCCATCTAAGGCAAAACATCCAGCACACTCGAGCGGTTCTCCACTATCAACATAAGCTTCAATAGAAACATCATTTAAATTAGCAAAGTAAACCTGGGTGATACCGCAACGAATCAAAGTTTTTTGTTGTCTTTGATCAAAAATTGTATGACCAGTATACAATGTCCCTTGGTTTCCCCGTATTGTTCGCCAACAGATGATCGCTTCTTCAGACGAGTTAGGTTTTCCGTAAATTTCTCCCCGCACTACTAATAAAGAGTCACACCCTAAAATTAGGCAGTCTTGAAAATAAGGGGCAACAGTTTTAGCTTTATAGTGAGCTAAGGTTTGGACTAATTCTATAGGATCTTTGCATGTTATTTGGGATTCGTCAAACTCACTATGACGGACAATCGGATCAATCCCAACGGTTTGTAATAGTTTTCGACGTGCTGGAGATGCAGAAGCTAGGACAAAATGAGGAGGAGTTAGAAACGAAGATACAATCATTCTTTATAGTAAATAAGATACAAAATATTTTCTAAAAAATATTAAAGTTACCAATCGGTAGGAAATTTAATAAATATGTAAATTAGTTTCCTCTTGAAAAAGTTTTATTTGATTTAATTTTTATCTAATTTGCAATAATTTATTAGTTTTACCCTACCAACACAAAAAATTATACCTTAGAACAAGCCGATTATAACTAAAAACTAAAAATGTTTTTTTCTGTTCGATAGCTTATTGTTTTTTGTCACTATTGTTGTTACTTTCAGTATTGAGTTACTATTAAATTTTCATGATATATCTCGTTTATTCAATAATTTTAATTTAAAAATTAAGCTAATCAATATAAGAATAATTAGATGCCGTTTTATTTTTGTTTACTACATTTAAGCATTGTTGAACAATGGAGAGATTAAAAGTGAGAAAAATTCCTCGACTAATAGAAATAGTAGTAATACTATGACATTACTCCTCATTATGGAATTTAATTTTGTATTATGTAATACATTAGTTTTCTTCTGAGCTTTTCTCTCTTCAGCATTAATGCAATTAGTTTCTCGGTTGATATCAGAGATTTGATGAATTTGGGATAAAAATCGATAACAAACATTTGTGGAAGTTACTACATTTATTTGCCTTATTTAGCTCTTGTTTTCAACAAAAATGCTAATAATTATACCGAGGTTATTCATACGTTAAATAAAATTTAAAAACACTATATCTACTTTTTTATGGATGTTGTTTACGTTAATTTTAGCTAAGTTACTGAAATAGTTTGAAATTAATTTTATTTATTTTAGTACTATAATTTTATATACTTAATGTGGGTTAGGTTGCAAACTAAAATATAAATTTTATGGCAAAATATAATTATATATATTAAAATATATTATAAAAAAATATAAGATAATTTTCAATTGATTAATAAAAAATAGTTGATCAGGTTTTTGTTATAGATATTTATGCTCTTGAAAACCTATTTTATGATCTAGTATTCATCTAAAGTCACTATAAACAAAAATGTTTACAAGTATTGTTCTTGAATATTCAGTTGATATTAACTATTAGTTGGTCACTGTATTCTTTTTTAAAATTTTATCATAAATATAATCAGATCAGAAGTTTATTCTATTAAAATTGTTATTTTATAATTTGCCTTAGTAAAAATATTAAAACAATACCAGTAAGCATCTCCTGCTATTCGATTTTTACCACAATAAATCTTCACTTTTTTGGAGATTGTATCCTAAAAATTTGTGTTAATTATCTTTGCTTGTGTAGTTAAAATAATCGAACTAATTTGTATGTACAAACAATAATATTGTTTGAGCGATTGGTATCAACTAACTAAATCCCTTGCTCAGAAAACAAAAACAAAGATATAATGGTTTATCGAAGTTTATAATATAGTCATTGTAGACTATACATCGAAGATACGCAACAATATAATTTTGGGGTTACCCATGTGCAAGCTGATAATAGTGAGTTATTTTAAATTCATAATCTCGTTGATTAAACTGAGTTAAGCATCCGATACTATCAGTATAAATTAAGTAAAAATTTCAAGCCAGTTTATATAACTTAATTTATACGTAAAATACTATCTTTTTAAGGAAAAATAGTTTTTAATAAGCCCATGATTGAAAATCAAACTCTTTCTTTATATTTTTAATTTTTACATAACAGGTTTAGTAGAACTAAAATATCACAAGGTTTTAAATTTAGTTCAAACATTATTAAAATATCTATATCACTTTCATGATTCACCTTCTTATTAAGAAATAATATAAATATTCCGAATTGAGCTATTACCTTAATAATTTAATTATTAAAAAATAATTAGTAGCTATAACTTCTAATAGTTTTACTTTGCATGTGGATTATAACTCCCAAAAATTATTTTTTAAAAAAATAACCCTTCGCCAAAGTAAGAATTTAAGCTTTTGTTTATTATAATTTAGTTATAGCCAGTCTAGAAGAGTCAATTAAACTAAGTTTGAGTTAATTATATTGAGGTAAAATCTGACTATCTCCTACCTAATGGTTAGGTTATAGCAACTCGCATACTTATGATATATAAAGTTTTTTATTTTTTGTAAACGTCGAAACAAAGAACAAATCAAAGTTTACCTAATAAGTCTAAAAAATCCTTTAATTAATTAGAAATTAAACCAATAATAAATTTTTATTTTCCGAATTATCTGAGAGTAATCCAGTAAGTAAAGAAGCAGGAGGTTCTTTATGAGGCCAAGCAAACGCATGACGAAAAGCTGAATCTTGACAAGCTTGTAATTGGTTAAAATCAATAACATCTTGAGTCAATAGATTTTCGTATTCAAAGGGGAGACGGACATTATGTAATCCGGCATTATCTGTACAAATTGCAATATCAACTCCTGCTTCAAAACAACGATCAAAGATAATTTTTAATTCTTTTAAATTTTCTAGTGTTCCTGTCTTTAAATAAGTGGTAGGACATACTTCTAAACATTGTTTTGATTGAGCAATTTCTGATAATAATTCAGGATATTTTAAAGGTATTTGAATCCCGTGACCAATGCGCATTAGATAAGGGAGAAGTTCTCGATAACAACCATCTGGGGTTTCGTAAAGGTGTCCAGTAGTTTTTAACCCTAAAGAATGAGCATATTGATACAAACGAATAAACTCTCCTAATCTTTCTCCGTAATGAGAGTCTCCTCCTGCTATATCAACAGCGCAGACATAATCTTTTGTATTAGCTGCCAAATCAATAATTGCTTTATTAACTTCATAGGGTAAACGGGAATGCATACAAAGAATCTGGCTAATAATAATCGGATATTCTTTAACTTGAGTCGCTTTTCCAACAATTTCAACAATATTTCTCATGCTGTCAATACGTTTCGATTGGTTCAGATGGTCGGGGGTCCGTAAATAAGGGGTGTAGCGCAACTCCAGATAGGCTAAATTCTCAAAAATATAAGCCCCTCGAATCAATCGATAAATAAAATAGGGAAGGGTTTGTTCGGTTTGAACCTTTTCGACAAGAGTGTGTAACTCTAGATATTCATCGAGGGTATTACGTTTACGGGTGTAAAATTTTTCAAATTCTGGATATTCAGGAAATAGCCGTGCCATTTCTAAGTCATGGCGTTTAAAATATCGCCAGAGAATGCGAGGAACCACAGATCCTCCTAAATGACGATGTAAGTCCGCGTATAGAGCCACAAAAATCTCCTGATAGATTGAGTTAAGATTATTCTAGTGTGTCTAAAGCTAGATTAGGTTAATTTCTGCCAAATTATTCAGACAATTTAATTACAATGTTCCTAGTCCCTACAATTCAAGAAACAAAGATAAAAGCTTATCCCACATCAATTTTCAATATTAGACATTATTATTAATAATAAAACCAATAATTTAATTAATAATGGTAAATCATTTATTTTTTACCTGGTATATAATTATTAACAAATGACTATTATTCTAGCTCAAACAATTTATAGTATAGATACTATAAATTGTTTGAGGGAAAAAATGAAATCCAACCAATCTGTCAACGATATTGGTGAACAGGGGTTATTAAAAAAACTTCAGCCCTTTTGTTCTAAAAATATTATCGGGGATGATGGAGCGGTTTTATCGGTCAACTCTCAAGAACAATTAGTAGTAACTACTGACGTTTTAGTAGATGGGGTTCATTTTAGTGATCAGACTACTCCTCCTGAAACCGTAGGATGGCGTGCTGCGGCGGCTAATTTATCTGATTTAGCCGCAATGGGAGCCACTCCCATTGGCATTACGGTAGGATTATCTTTACCAGGGGAGTTGAGGGTAACTTGGGTAGAAAAGCTTTATCAAGGATTAACCGATTGTTTGCAACGGTATAAAACCCCCATTGTTGGTGGCGATATCTGTCGTTCCCGGGTCGCTACCATAAGTATCACGGCTTTTGGAACTGTTGTGCCTCACCGTGTTATTCGTCGTTCTTCAGCTCAACCTGGAGATGCTATCCTGATGACAGGAACTCATGGGAAATCTTATAAAGGATTACAATTATTGCTCAATCCAGAATTAGGCAAAAATCTCTCCCAATCTGAACTAAACGCCTTAATCGAAGCCCACCAACGCCCCAGTCCTCGCTTAGATGTCCTTCCACTGCTTTGGGAAATAATGGAAACAACATCGGTGGCCGGAATAGACACTAGTGATGGGTTAGCTGATGGAGTTCTGCAAATCTGTTGTATGAGTGGAGTGGGAGCAAGACTAGATCGCTCGCAAGTTGCGTCTCCTCCAAATTCATTACTATGGATGTCACCAGAAGAAGCTTTATATTGGACTTTGTATGGGGGAGAAGATTTCGAATTAGTTCTTTGTCTACCCTTAGAATTGGCCGAAAAATTAGTGAATCGGTTAGGAAATGGGGCTGCTATTATTGGAACAATTACAGAAGAAATAAACGTGATTTTAGTTGATAATCAAGAACGACATCCTCCCCAACAATTAACTCTATCTAAAGGTTTTCAGCACTTTTAATTGTTGTAAATTCTCTAGTTTAAGTTGAGATAAAAGACTAATAGTGATATTTTCCACCAGTACAAAAAAATTGAAGAACGAACATAAGAAAAATAAATTAGTGATAAATAAATAAGCAATTTTTCTTGGAGTTATCTATTACCTATTTTCTATAGAGACTAAAACAAGTCCATTTTTGAACGCTGAAGGGATTTGTTCCGAAGTCACCAAATAGTGAACGACATCATTTCCCGCATCATTAAACACCAGTTCTAGGATGGTTACATAGAGATAACTGCATACTACATAAAAAGCCCCGTTTTGACCAATAGCTCTCCCAACATCAAGTTGACTGATAACATTGGGGGGCAATTCCATATGAAAATAGTTGAAGTTTAAAAGTTTACATGACCTTATAAAGTCCTATATAACCGCAAATATACCCCAAAAACTTCGTATATCGCTTTTAATACGAAAATTGACACGATAATCTTGCCATTTCACACTTAAGGCAAGTAATAACCACCATGTCATTCCCGGTCCTAAAGCTACTGTTACGCTCTAAGAGAGGTTGTATCGTATTCTTGCTTCTTCGGTTAATAGAGTCGAGATTATGCCAACAGCTCTAATTACATCTTCTACTGCGGTAACCCTGATTCATAATTATTATGCTACGAACATCCTTACATTTCTTAATGTTTATTTTCTTATCCTAATTTTAGGTCTCTCGTAAGAGAAGAAACAATAGTTCTGGATAAGGAGTTTCTTCCCCCGAAAATATTACCTATGAGTAATTTGTCAGAAAGCGGATAACGTCTTGAATGAAAATTCAATTCCACAACTGTAGCCTAGTTAGCCAATATCCAATTACGGATGCCAGAACTAGTATTAAAATTATTGAAAATCAATACTTTGCAGTTATTATGATTCAAATTACACCAGCCGCAGTTAAAGAAGTCCAACGAATGCAGAGCAGCCGTCAGAAAGTCAACAATTACTTTCGACTAAGGGTAAACAAAGGAGGATGTTCGGGACTATACTATATTTTTGAATTGTCTGAAACCCGACAAGACAGCGATTATCTCTACCAAATAGAAGGAATTTCAGTGCTGATTGATCAGTCCAGTCTTCCCTATCTTAAAGAGTTACGTTTGGACTATGCTGAAGACTTAATGGGTGGGGGTTTTCGCTTCTCTAACCCCCAGGTCGCAGCGACCTGTAGTTGTGGTTTATCCTTTACTATCAACCATTTTTTAAAAAATACGCCTTAAGGAGTTGACATACTATCTTCAATATAGGTATCATGGTAATTTGTCAACGGCTATATTAATGATTAAGGGTTGGTTGTAACCCTAATTTGAGTTTACCCATGCCCACTATTCAACAACTTATTCGCAGCGAACGCTCAAAACTGAAAAAGAAGACGAAATCGCCAGCACTCAAAGAGTGTCCCCAACGTCGGGGGGTGTGTACCAGGGTTTACACAACTACCCCAAAAAAACCTAACTCAGCCTTGAGGAAAGTAGCACGGGTTCGTCTTACCTCCGGCTTTGAAGTCACCGCCTACATCCCTGGGATTGGTCATAATTTACAAGAGCACTCCGTTGTCCTTATCCGTGGAGGTAGGGTCAAAGACCTACCTGGAGTGCGCTATCATATCATTCGCGGAACATTAGATGCGCAAGGGGTCAAAGATCGCAAACAAGGGCGTTCTAAATATGGAACCAAACGACCCAAGGATAAAATTTCCAAAGGATAAGATTATAGATAGGGTGCATCTAATTATTAATTATCACTAAGTCTAAAAGTATGATTATCTTTAGTTAGGCGATTACCATATACTTTAGTTTCACCTAGTCTTGCCTTGAACAACGATTGTAGTTTTCTTAGAGAGAAATCGGATTCAAAGGCAATGCTAAATAATGTAAGTCCATAAACGACGAATGTCTCCCAAGTATACTATCCTCTTCATGGGAAGAAGGGGAAACCATAATCGCTATATTAAATTTAAGAGGAAAACCCAGCTATGTCTCGTAGAGGAAACATAAAAAGACGACCGGTTCCCCCCGATCCCGTTTATAACAGCCGTTTACTCAGTATGACAATCCGTCGAGTAATGAAAAGCGGCAAAAAGTCGGTAGCGACTGGCATTATCTATGATGCGATGACGTCCATCAATGAAAAGACGGGAACTGAACCTTTAGAAGTTTTTGAAAAAGCTATTAAAAATCTGACCCCCTTAGTAGAGGTTAAAGCACGTCGGGTTGGAGGTGCTACTTATCAGGTTCCCATGGAGGTTCGTTCCTCACGGGGAACAACTCTAGCATTACGTTGGTTAGTCCACTATGCTCGTATTAGAGGAGGTCGCACCATGTCGAGCAAATTAGCCAGTGAAATTATGGACGCAGCTAACGAAACCGGGGGAGCAATGAAGAAGCGGGATGAAACCCACCGTATGGCTGAAGCGAACAAAGCCTTTGCCCACTATCGCTATTAAGGGCTAGTTTTGCCAGGGAGTAGTGACTAAAGCCCGATAAAACGCCCATTCTCCTATAGTGTGAACAGATAACAGATGAAACTAGTTTAGACAAAACCAAGGAGGTAGCTGTGGCACGTGCTATTCCACTGGAGAAAGTACGAAATATAGGCATCGCAGCCCATATAGATGCAGGCAAAACCACCACGACCGAGCGGATTCTGTTTTATACAGGAATCGCCCACAAACTTGGCGAAGTCCATGAAGGTACTGCCACCATGGACTGGATGGCACAAGAACAGGAACGAGGCATCACCATCACTGCTGCTGCCATTAGTACAAGTTGGCTTGACCACCGGATTAATATCATCGATACTCCAGGTCATGTGGATTTTACCATTGAAGTAGAACGCTCTATGCGGGTATTAGATGGTGTAATAGCCGTATTTTGTTCCGTCGGAGGTGTCCAGCCTCAATCAGAGACAGTATGGCGACAAGCGGATCGCTACCAAGTACCTCGCCTTGCCTTTGTGAACAAAATGGATCGCACCGGAGCTAACTTCTTCAGGGTTTGCGAACAAATTAAAGATCGCCTCAAAGCTAATTCAGTACCGATTCAAATTCCCATTGGGAGTGAAAACGATTTTCGTGGAATTGTGGACTTGGTTCGGATGCGGGCTAAAATATATCAAGATGACTTAGGTAAAAATATCGAAGATACAGATATCCCTGGGGAATTTTTAGAGCAAGCCCTTGAATATCGAAGTAAACTTATTGAAGCGGTAGCTGAAAATAATGAATATCTCTTAGAAAGATATCTCGAAGGAGAAGAACTAACTGAAGCTGAGATCAAACAGGGACTACGCTTAGGAGTTCTTAAGCATTCTATTGTCCCTCTCCTTTGTGGTTCTGCTTTCAAAAATAAAGGGGTGCAACTGCTTCTCGATGCTGTAGTCGACTATTTACCCTCTCCCCTGGAAGTGTCAGCAATTAAAGGACTATCACCTGATGGAACTGAAGAAGAGAGAAAAGCTTTAGACGATGAACCGTTCTCCGCATTAGCTTTTAAAATTGCCGCTGATCCCTATGGCCGCCTGACTTTTATGCGGGTTTATTCTGGGGTTTTGGCTAAAGGGACTTATGTATATAACTCAACCAAAAATAGTAAAGAACGACTTTCACGTTTAATAGTTTTAAAGTCTAATGATCGCATTGAAGTTGATGAACTGAGAGCTGGAGACTTAGGAGCTGCCATTGGCTTAAAAAAGACTACCACCGGGGATACCCTATGTGATGAGAATAAGCCCATAATCCTTGAATCTTTATTCATCCCAGAACCGGTAATTTCGGTTGCTGTCGAACCCAAAACTAAACAGGATATGGAAAAGCTTTCCAAAGCCCTTCAATCTCTCTCTGATGAAGATCCCACCTTCCGAGTGAGTATCAATCCTGAAACCAATCAGACAGTTATTGCTGGGATGGGTGAATTACACTTAGAGATCCTTGTTGATCGAATGCTGCGAGAACATAAGGTAGAGGCGACAGTGGGTAAACCCCAAGTAGCCTACCGCGAAACCATCCGTAAACCCTGTGACGCGGAAGGGAAGTATGTTCGCCAGAGTGGGGGAAAAGGTCAATATGGGCATGTCATTATTCACCTTGAACCAGGAGAATTGGGAAGCGGTTTTGAATTTATTTCCAAAATTGTCGGGGGAATCATACCTAAAGAGTACATTGCCCCTGTGGAACAGGGGATAAAAGAAGCTTGTGAATCAGGTATTATTGCAGGGTATCCCGTCATCGATCTTAAAATAATGCTGGTTGATGGTTCCTACCATGATGTTGATTCTTCAGAAATGGCCTTCAAAATTGCCGGTTCAATGGCTATTCGCAATGCGGTCACTAAAGCATCCCCCGTTGTGCTAGAACCAATGATGAAAGTTGAGGTAGAAGTCCCTGAAGATTTTCTAGGAGAGATCATGGGAGATCTAAACTCTCGTCGTGGCAGCATCGAAGGGATGGAATCTGAATACGGCCTTGCTAAAGTTTCTGCTCATGTTCCTATGGCAGAAATGTTTGGTTACGCAACCGATATCCGGTCAAAAACCCAAGGTCGGGGAATCTTCTCGATGGAATTTAGCCATTATGCCGAAGTACCGTCCAGTGTCGCCAAAGCGATCATAGCAAAAAACACAGGGAACGCCTACTACAGTGAATAGCAAACGGTGAAAAGTGGATAGTAAACCCTTAATAGTTAATAATGAACTACGGGTAACTGATTACTAATCACTGAAATTTATCACTGTGATTTAAACAGAAGACAAAAAAAGGAACAATTGACTAATGGCACGCGCAAAATTTGAACGGACAAAACCCCACGTTAACATCGGCACCGTCGGTCACGTTGATCATGGAAAAACCACCCTCACAGCAGCTATTACCATGACTTTGGCTGCTGCAGGTAGTGCTAAAGCTCGTAGCTACGAGGAGATTGATGCAGCCCCTGAAGAAAGAGCGCGGGGTATCACCATCAATACCGCCCACGTTGAATATGAAACCCCAAATCGCCACTACGCTCACGTAGACTGCCCAGGACACGCTGACTACGTTAAGAACATGATTACCGGAGCTGCTCAAATGGACGGAGGCATCTTGGTAGTATCGGCGGCTGACGGACCTATGCCCCAAACTCGTGAACATATTCTATTAGCAAAACAGGTTGGGGTTCCTAGCCTAGTGGTCTTTTTAAATAAAGAAGACCAAGTTGACGACGAAGAACTTCTCGAACTGGTAGAACTTGAAGTCCGTGAACTCCTTAGTGAGTATGATTTTCCTGGAGATGAAATTCCCATCGTCACTGGATCGGCTTTGATGGCCGTAGAAGCTCTAAAAGAAAATCCTAAGCTTGCTGCCGGGGATAATCAATGGACAGATAAAATCCTGAAGTTGATGGGAGAAGTGGATGCCTATATACCCGAACCCGAGCGAGAAATCGATAAACCCTTCTTGATGGCAGTTGAAGATGTCTTCTCCATTACTGGGCGGGGAACAGTTGCCACCGGACGGATTGAACGGGGCAAGGTTAAAGTGGGCGAAACCGTTGAGATTGTTGGCATTAGAGACACCCGTAACACCATTGTTACTGGGGTAGAAATGTTTCAGAAAACCCTTGATGAAGGAATAGCAGGGGATAACGTGGGTCTGCTTCTGAGGGGTATCCAAAAAGAAGACATTGAACGAGGAATGGTTCTGGCTAAACCTGGTTCAATTACTCCCCATGTCCTATTTGAAGGTGAAGTTTATGTGTTAACAAAAGAAGAAGGGGGTCGTCACACGCCTTTTTTTAAGAACTATCGCCCTCAGTTTTATGTCCGTACTACCGATGTAACTGGAACCATTCAAGACTACACTGCCGATGATGGCAGTGCAGTGGAAATGGTAATGCCTGGTGACCGGATTAGAATGAAAGTGGAACTCATCAATGCTATTGCTATTGAGCAAGGAATGCGTTTTGCGATTCGCGAAGGTGGCCGTACTATTGGTGCGGGTGTTGTTGCGAAAATTATCAAGTAGGACAACTTAACCCTGATTAGCGGCCAGTTATCAATTCTTGACTGGTCGCTGGCAGAATGATGGCTTAATCTATCAATTACAACTGAACCTTGACAACTAAAAATTATGGCTACACTGCAACAAAAAATTCGGATTCGCTTAAAAGCTTTTGATCGTCGCTTACTTGATACCTCCTGTGAGAAAATTGTTGATACAGCTAACCGAACAGATGCAACCGCAATAGGCCCCATTCCTTTACCCACTAAACGTCGGATTTATTGTGTTTTGCGATCACCTCACGTAGATAAAGATTCTCGTGAACACTTTGAAACCAGAACCCACCGAAGGATTATTGATATTTATCAGCCCTCTTCCAAAACTATTGATGCTTTAATGAAATTGGATTTACCGGCAGGGGTTGAGATTGAAGTTAAACTGTAGTATCAACGATTGAGCCTATCCTTTTGATAAAGAATAAAAAAAGTTATACTTACCAAACTGATGAGAGCTAGAGCTATTGTATAGCTACTAATCATATTGATTTTAGTTTGAAAAGAGAGTACATAGGTATCTCTCTTTTTTTTTGACAACCATTCATCATTGACACTCTTACGAAAAAAGTAGTTTTTGGCTGTTTTTTACATATTCAACAAATTATTCTTATCTTTAAGAGCATTGTTCTTCTCAAGAAAGAAAAGTCAGTTATACATTAAGTAAATAAAAACAAACTTTATCTGAAAATAAAGTTTGTTTTTATTCCTAAGAAGAGATAAAAATATACAAGATAGAATACTTTAGCCAGTTTATCAGGAACACCTGGTCAAGGCAGGAGTATTTCGGTAAAATACAGGTTAGACGGAAAGTTAAGAATAGGAAAGAGAAGCATGATTTATTGAGGTATGACCTTATGAAGATAAAATTTCGTCTCGATCTTACCGAAGCATTTTTTATCTAGATAACTTTTACTAAAGATTTGAACAGCATCAACATACCACAGCAAATTATTGCCTTTTAAGTTAAGTCTAGGTAGTAAAGATGACCGTAAACTTGTTTCTGAGTTAAGATAAGGTTTAATTAACAAATTATTTAGAAATCCAAGATACATTGCTCAAGGACTCTTTGAAGACTCTATCAACGAAGATGAAGCAAAAGTTAGTGAAACTGATTGATTAAATTTGATTTCGTAAGTGTTATTCGATTAAAACGGTTAATAACTACGACTAGTTAGGAAAATTTTAGCAGATTAGTGCAATGTTATTTTCCTTGTACTTACCAACTCATTGCCAGTTGAATTCATATAATTCTAACTAGCATTTCTTGCCTTATTTTTAATATTAGTCTTTTCCAAAAACTTGGATAACTCAGTTTTTGATAATATTTGTGGTAACAAATAGCTAACTCCAGAAATTAATGTTAGAAGGACAGCAACCCAAAATACAATTGAGCACAAAGTACCCCACCACTGAGGACTAAGAGGAACAATTAATAGAGCAATGGCTATTATTTGGCTGACAGTCTTTAATTTTCCCCACCAATTTGCCTCTTGAACTTTTCTATTTTGAGTCGTCAAATTTAGATTAACTCGCCAGCTAGTAATTGCCAATTCCCGGCTCATAATCAAAAAAACCCCCCAAGAGGGAACCTTTCCTAATTCAATTAGACTTAATAACGGGGCGAGAACTAATAATTTATCTACTAAGGGATCAAGAAATTTTCCTAATTCTGTAACTTGATTTAATCGCCTTGCTAAGTAGCCATCTAACCAGTCTGTCCCTGCTGATCCTAAAAAAATTGCTACGCTAATCCAGCGATGAGATGGGGTAGGATCATGCAAGAAATAAAACATAAATGGCAATCCGAATAAACGCGATAACGTAACTAAGGTGGGGAGATTCATATTTATTTGGCAAGCATTTTTAACTGAATTACGGAAACCTAACCAACAAATTATTGAAGTTACCCACCTAACTTAGGCTACCTTGCTTTTCATTAGCGATTAGCTTAGCAGCTAAGACTCCGCCGAGAAACCCAAATAGATGGCCTTCCCAAGAAATTCCAGGGCTAAAAGGTAACATCCCTAACACTAATCCACCATAGAGAAAACTCACAATAATGGACAGAAAAATTGAGACGAAGTTCCTTTGAAAATATCCTCGTAATAGCAAAAATCCCAAATAACCAAAAATAAGGAGACTAGCCCCAATATGAACTGAACCAGGAACCCCAAACAACCAAACCCCAAAACCCCCTACTATCATCGTTAGTAAAGTAACAATCCAAAAATCACTGGTTTTTTGTAACATCACAAACCAGCTTAAAACTATAAAAGGAATGGTATTGGCAATTAAATGACCTAACCCGCCATGCAGAAACGGGGCAAATAAAATTCCTCGCAATCCAATTAATTTATGAGGAATAATGCCAAATCGGTCTAAATATCCTTTAAAAATTAACAGATCTAAAAGTTCTAAAACCCAAAAAATACTAATAAATCTTCCCAAGATACTAACACGGTTTTTTATTTTATAGGAGATACTATTATCTTTGCGGTAATTCATGGGGCTCATATTTGAGGAAGTTTTCGCTTTAAGTCAACTTAAATCTGACCACGCTAAGGTATATTAACGATAATATTTTATAAAGTCACAATTTTACTATAAAAATATTGATTAAATTGCAAAAACCTATGGAATTCATTGAAATTACTAAAATTAGGTCCTACGGCTACACGGGATATCTGCCAGAAGAACAGGTATTAGGTCAATGGTTTGAAGTCGATCTAATCATAGGACTTGATCTAAGCTCTGCGGGAAACAGAGATCAAATTAAAGATACATTGGATTATCGTCAAGTGATTGCCATAGTTAAACGTTTCATTGTTACCCCAAAATTTGCCTTGGTTGAAAAAATGGCTGAGGTGATCGCTCAAACGAATTCTAACCTTGAACAAGGTTCAACAGGTTAGAATTCGTTTGAGTAAACTGGCAGCTCCTATTGCTGATTATAGCGGAAAAATTACCATTGATATGACAAAAAGACGAGAAAACTTCTAAATTTTTCCCTTTGTTAGTAAGTCCAAGTATAAATATCGAGTTTAATCATAAATCTACAAAAAATCTTGGTCTTTAGGGGAAAAGTCAAGGGCACAACAGTCATATTTTTCTAACCAACGAAAATGTTTAGTTATATCAAAGGTTACAACAATTTTTTAGAAGGAAATTAAATAAATTTTTAATCAACTACTGAATTTTTTGTCAATATGAGGATAATCTCCTGAACTTTCAAACAAATGCAGTGACAACAAGATCTGTCATGTTAATAACAAGGGACTATAAAAAATAGCTTAGTTCTACTCTCAATAGTAATTTGAAATATTTTTTCTGTTAAATAACTTTCTACACTATTGGAAGACAATGACCTATAAAGTCAAGGTCGGGTAATTTAAACAGCTTGGAACGACTATGTAGTAATATTTCAATGAGTTGTATTTTGAGCATAAAACATCAACGGTCTGGATACTTATTCGGTTTTGATATTCCCATAAAATCTTATTCCTAGAAAAGTGTTTAAAAAAAGCTCACCTCTGGAGAGATTGATTATACTCAATAAAGAATAAAGAGTTTTTTAGATAGAGTTCTTATATGAGTGTTGAGTCTGAGATTAGACGATTATTGGAGCTTATGCCGGCTTCTGGGCGAATGTTAACCAAAATTATTAGCAAACCTCAGCAGTCAAAGGTAATTGATGCGCCATTTTCTCCTCCCTGGAATCGAAATGGCCGTCCCATATATATTAACTTTGATTTATGGTGGCAATTACCAAAAAAACAACGAGATTTACTACTTTTAAGAGCAACTGCCAGTTTAATTAGAATTAAATGGCTTAAGCCTAATCTATATCAAGGAATCACCGCAGTCGGATTAGTAGGACTGACAGTTCAAACGGCTCAAGGGGATATTTTAGGAATGATAGTTTCTGGAGGATTGACCGCGATTTCCACTTACCAAATTTGGCGCAGTAATCTAGGTGTGCAACGGGAACTCGATGCTGATGAAGAAGCTATTAAAATTGCTTTTAGACGAGGCTACAATCCAGTAGAAGCCTCGAAGAATCTCCTTGACGCGATTGAAGTCTCTTCCCAATTAGAAGGGCGTTTCAGTCTCAGTTTTATGGAGTTAATTCGTTGCCAACATCTTAAGAAGCTCGCAAATATCTCCCCGATTGGCGTTCCTGATATAGTAAAAACAAGAGAATAATTAGTTACAATCAATTAATTGCTCCATATATAAATTTAGATTACTCCATTGAGCAGATAATTTTGTTTAAGACTTGATAATAAACTCAGCTTTATATTATCGATATAGAAACTTTTGCTTCGGGTTCTTTTAACTAACTCTTTGACTCAATTATTACGCAATAATTAGTATTATATCCTTATTATTTAACGAAACCCTACTAATATTTTTTAAAAAAAATTAAACTGAATATTTTCAATGAAAACTTCAATTGTGTAAATTTAATCACAAAGATTTTTTCATGAGACTTCTTCTAAAAATTAATTAGTTCTACCTCTATCATTAATTAGGATAAATAAGTTATATTGATAAAATCACGTTATTTAGTAACTGTTAATGAATTCAGGAAAAATCGTTGCTATTATCACAGGAGCAGTTTCTATTTTTTTAGCGATTGCTTATCTTATCCTAGTACAATTACTAGACATTAGAGGGGAAATGATTCCTGCCTCAAACTTCAATAATAAACAGATATTAATTTATGAAGTTGTCAATAATTATTAAATTTTGGATTAATGAATAAGCTAGAATTATTTAGTAGCTATTAGATAGAATAAACAAAAGTAATAGATAACTATTTATCTAAGGAAATACCTCCTCTAATTCCAGTAAAAATAAGAAATTATCCACTGATAAGGATTTGAATGATTCCCCTCGAACTTACACTAAAAAACTTTCTTAGCTATCGAGAAGCAACCCTAGATTTTCGAGGGTTACATACAGCCTGTATCTGTGGTGCAAATGGTGCAGGAAAATCATCTTTACTCGAAGCAATTACCTGGGTTATTTGGGGTAAAAGTCGCGCCGTAATTGATGATGATGTTATTCATACAGGATGTAAATATGTGCGAGTTGATTTTCAATTTATTAGTAATCAAGAAGTTTATCGAATCATCCGTAATCGTCATCGAGGACGTAGTAGTCATCTAGAATTTCAAATAGAAAGTTCAGGAGAATTTCGTTCATTGACTAGCAAAGGAACACGAGCTACTCAAGAAAAAATAGTTTCCTCCTTAAAACTGGATTATGAAACGTTTATTAATTCATCATATTTACGTCAAGGAAGAGCTGATGAATTTATGTTACGTCGTCCAACAGAACGGAAACAAATATTAGCAGATTTATTACAGCTTGAACAGTATCAAGAATTATCTAATAGAGCAAAAGATTTATCTAAACAATGTCAGGGACGATCTCAACAAATTGAATTGAGTCTAGTACCTATAAAAGAAAAACTAGAAAATATAAAATATATTCAAGAACAACAAGTAATCCTAGTAGAACAGATACAAAACCTTAAATTTAATCAAGACAAACAAAAAACTAAGCTCTGGCAACTTCAAGGAGAAGAACAGCAGAGAAAAACTTGGTCTAACCAATTAGATTGGCAAGAACAACAATATAAGAAACTAGTAGAAGACAAACAAAGATTACAAAAGGAAAAGGATGAAATTAATCAACAAATGTATCGTCTTATGATAATCATCAATCAAGAAGATAATATTATTAAAGGTCACCAGCAATTATCAGAATTACAAAAAGAAGAAAAAAGCTTATCTCTTAAGTTTAAAGTTTATCAAGAACAAACTGAAAGAGAACAATTGTTAACCAGCAAGCTAAATAAAAAACATAGTGTAATTGAGTTGCAAATTCATCAAGCTAAAACTCAATTAGATATATTAGAACAACAGGAAAAAGAACTGCAGGATATTCTAAAGAATTCTGATGAAGTCAAAACTACTTTACAACATCTATATAATCATCGTAGACACTTATCTGAATTAGATAGATTACAGTATAAAGTTGCACCAATTCAACAAAGATACTACGGTTTGCAATCTGAAATTAAACAAGTTAAGGCTAATTTAAAAGCCGAGCTAGAACAACTTTATATCTCTGAAACTGATTGTTTGAACCAAGTAGATAAAATTGCTAAAATACGGGAATCTGCACTAGAAATTTATACTAAGATACAAAATCTTAATAATAAAAAAGTTTATCAAAAACGAGTGGAAGAAAAAGGTCAAAAACAAAGGGAGTATCAAGAAAGGCTCAGGGAAAATCAGCGGATTTTTAAAGAAAAAATTGAAGAATTACAACAAAAACTACAAAAACTAAACCTCCCAAATTCGACTTGTCCTCTATGTGAACAGCCATTAAATGAAACTCATCTGAATCATGTCATCAGTAAAACTAAATTACAGGAACAAGAAATTAAAGATAAAATTTTGATTTTACAAGAAAATATGTCCCTTGTAGAAAAAGAATTAAAAACACTGCGAGGAGAATTTACTCAATTAAATAAAGACTTAGCTGCTTATCCTTTATTACAGAAAAAGTTTGGACAATTAGAAGCACAACTAGAAACTATTGAAGCAGTCAATTTTAAACTTAAACAAGTTAGAGACAAAATCAAAGAAATTGAACAAAAATTAAACCAAAATAGCTATGCTGTAGATTTACAATCTGAACTTAATATTCTGAATCAAGAATTAAAATATCTCAATTATGACGAGCAAACCCATGTTTTAGTTAGAGGAGAAGTCGAACGATTGCGTAAAGCAGAAGTTAAACAAGCTAAATTAGAAGATGCAAATCACCGTCAGTCAATTATTTCACAACAAAAACCTCAACTTATTCAAAAAATATCTGTTCTTAAACAAGAAATCAAAGACTTGTATCAAACTTCAAAGATTAAACAAGAAATTGAGGAAATAAAACAATCAATTCAAAATTTAGGCTATAACAATCTGGATCACCAAAAATTACTAAAGTCTCTTCGTGAGTCCCAGTCTTGGGAACTAAAACTCCAAGAATTGCAACAAGCAAAACAACAATATCCCCAGTTACAAAACCGGTTAGAAATTGTAGAAATACGATTGAGCGATAACCTAACTGAACAAAAGAAAATTAAACAAGAAATTGATATCTTATCTTTTAAGATAAAATCTACAGTAGATCAAAGAGAAGTAATTGCTGTTCTAGAAAAAAGTATTCAGAGCCAACGACAAAAATTAGATGAATTATTAGCAAATAGAGGAAGATTAGAACAATCTATTTCTCAATTAGAAAGCCTTAAACAACAATATACTGATGATAAAAAACAGCTTAAAGATATCTATAGGAAATATCGTGTTTATACAGAATTAGCTAAAGCGTTTGGAAAAAACGGCATCCAAGCACTAATGATTGAAAATATTTTACCTCAATTAGAAGCTGAAACTAATCAAATTCTTACTCGATTAACGGATAATCAACTTCATATTCAATTCTTTACTCAAAGACAAGGACGTAGTGGTAGTTCTCGAAAGAAAACTACAAAAATTATTGAGACTTTAGATATTTTAATTTCTGATTTTCAAGGAACTCGTTCATATGAAACTTATTCGGGCGGGGAAGCATTTAGAATTAATTTTTCTATTCGTTTAGCTTTAGCAAAATTACTAGCACAACAGGCAGGAACTTCTGTACAAATGCTCATTATTGATGAAGGATTTGGCACACAAGATGCTCAAGGTTGTGAGCAATTAATTGCTGCAATTAATGCTATCGCTTCAGACTTTTCTTGTATTTTTAGTGTCACTCACATGCCGCGATTTAAAGAAGCTTTTCAATGTCGTATTGAAGTATATAAAGACAATCAAGGATCTCAATTAGAGTTAGTTAGTTGAGTAAGTAAATATCAATTAATATTTAAAAAGCAAATTATTTTGGATCTATATATTGTTTTAATTAATTTATTTTACAATAAATTTTTTTATAAATGTGTTTTTGCCGAACTGCCCATATAGAATAAACTAGTTAAATACTTATTTAAGAACCCTCAGAGTTAAAAATTAGTAAAATTTATGAATCCATAAGATCTCTTTTAAATTAACTCAAATTTATTGTTTATATCTTCTAATGTTCCTTGCTAAAAAGATAATATTTTTTCTTATTTAAAACCTCTTTAATAGCGTTTTATCCCTAATTAGCAAGGTTTTCTATACCACTCAATTTATTTTAACAGTCTTGATACCTAGTTCTATTTTTTTTAGAATTATTCTAAATTCTTCTGATAATTGATGTATTTCTTAGAGACGGGTTTAATTTTATGAGTCTAGTTTAACTTATATATATTTCTTTGATGCTGGATTTGTTTAATCTTAACTTGATTTTTAAGTTCTATAGTTTATTATTTAAGAGGGTTTAAATTATTTAATTAAGTATTGACTTATTTGATGATGTGATATGTATTTGCTGCCACTTAAGTTTATGACATTAATTTATTCATATTTATAGGATTTTATTAAATATAGAGAAATATTTTTAATCTTTTTTAAAGTTTCTTCCTCCCAAGCTTCTGACTATTTTGCTCCTTCTTAAAATTTTCCTGTTTTTCAATTATCACCATCATTTTTTGATATAAATCTACTAACACTACATAATACTAAATATAGTTATAAAAACTAACTTAGAATAAGAGGGCAATAGTCTAGAGAGAAATGATGTATAGAAAATATTATTTAGTTCCACCTCTTAGTTTACTATCTTTTTAAGATAGCATTTTCTTTTTTAAAAATTTTATAAATCAACTTTTTAAAAACCTTCTCTTAATATAATTAGAGTTGATTCTTATGAAAATAAAATTATCAACCAATAAACTGCCTAAAAAATTAGGTCACAAATTAAAATTAAAGACCAGCAGATAGGCAAATATAGACATAAACGACAGTAGTCGATTGGACAGGTAGAGAAAATGATATTACTCAAAAAAGTTTAAGATCAAAATATATAGCCTTTCGAACAAGAAATATTTATTAAAAATAAAACTTTTTTAATAAAAAACTAGATAAAAGATATTCAGAAGTTGAAATAGATATATAGCTATATCAATAAATAAAAAAAAAATTAAAAATTATATCAATGATAATGAGTTAAATTTTCCGTATTTTTTTCATGATAGTATGGCAATTAAATTTAGTATGATAACTTCCCTGTCTTTTAATTATAGCAATTTAATCAAATGTAAACTATTTCAACTGCTACGGTTTTGATATCTGTAATTTTTGACCTAAATCTTCAAGTATTATTTCTATTTTTTGTTCAATAACTCCATTGACGATGATTAACCCTGAGATTGACGGCGCTCTCTTCTCAAGGCAAAGCCAATCTTCGATAGTTAATTTATTGTTTTCATGGAATTTATGGTGGCTGAACCAAAATAAATCCAAGTTTCTATTCGGTCTATTTTTTTGACAAATCAAACTATTCCTAAATGGAATCTACACCATAATTATGTTTTTGACAAACTCATCATTGATAATTAAAATTTTTCTTTATTTTATATTTTTTGTATTCACATAACAGGTTCAGTATAAACTGTTTTAAGACATTAAATAATTGTTGACTATTATCAGTTCTTTTATTCTTTTCTAAGCTCTCCCTCTTTAAGGGATATTATACCTTTATTCTTGCCAAATTATTTATTTTTACTTCTCGGATAATCCAACAATTATTCTTTTCCTCTAATTATTGATACAGAAATTATTTCCTTAAAAGATATTTTTTAATATATTTATCAAATCTGCAATTTTTTTACTGTTCCATCCTCTTAAACTTAAACATCAGTGCCAAAACTTATTGGTCTTATTCAATTTATTTTAAATAATTAAGATCAACCTGCTAATTATTTTTAAATAAATTAAATCACGTTTTTGCTTCTTCCACAAGGAGCTTAGAGCGCTTAACTATTTCGGGAATGCTAATAGGATAGTCTCCGGTAAAACAAGCAGAACAGAAACTATTGGGATCTTCTTCCGTTACTTCTAACATTCCTTGCCAGCTCAGATAAGCCAAAGAATCTACTCCTATTTGTCTTCCAATATCAGCAACAGATTTGGTGGCTGCTACTAGTTGAGTTTGGCTATCAGTATCAATCCCATAAAAACATGGATGAGTAACAGGGGCGGAAGAAATCCTCATATGTATTTCTTTAGCACCAGCATCACGCAAGGCTTTGACAATTTTACGACTAGTGGTTCCTCGTACAATAGAATCATCTACTATAATCACTCGTTTGTCTACAAGTACATCTTTAAGGGTATTCAACTTCATTTTAATCCCCAACTCTCGCATCTGTTGAGTGGGTTGGATAAACGTCCTTCCTACATAACGATTTTTTATTAATCCTTCCCCGTAAGGAATTTCTGTTACCTGGGAAAATCCAATAGCTGCGGGAATACCAGAATCAGGAACTCCCATCACTAAATCAGCTTCAACAGTAGATTCTCGCGCCAATTGTCGCCCTAAACGTACCCGATAACTGTACAGAGTTTCACCGTGCATTATGCTATCAGGACGAGAAAAATAAATCATTTCAAAAATACATAATTTCCGTTTCGGTTGAATTACCCAGTGGAAAGATGATAAGCCATTTTCGGTAATCCAAACTAATTCCCCTGGTTCTACATCCCGTAGATAGTCTGCTCCAATAATGTCTAAGGCACAAGTTTCTGAGGCAAGGACATAACGAACAGGATCTCCTTCCAAAATGCCGATAACTAAGGGACGAATACCGTTAGGATCTCTTACTCCCATTAATCCCACTGGAGTTCCAATAGCTAAGCTATAGGCTCCAGAACACAGTTGAAACGCACTAATAGCTGCTTCTAACCACTCTTTTCCCTTATCAACTTCTTGGGCAATTGCCACTGCAATCATCTCTGAATCGGTGCTGGTATTAAAGTTACAGCCTCGTTTTGTGAGGATCTGACGTAACTCTAGAGTGTTAACAAGGTTGCCGTTGTGTGCTAGAGCTAGATGACCTAAACGGGTGTTGAGAACAGCAGGTTGAGCGTTAGCTTTTTGACTAGATCCTGTAGTTGAATAGCGGGTGTGTCCAATGGCTATTTTCCCAGTCAATTTATTTAAAGTAGATTCTTTAAAAACTTGGGCAACTAACCCCATGTCCTTGTGAATGTGAACACGATTTCCATCTAAAGTGGCAATTCCAGCCGATTCTTGTCCTCGATGCTGCAGGGCATAAAGTCCAAAATATGTTAGTTTTGCAACACTTTTTTCGGGGGCATAAAGTCCAAAAACACCACAGGCTTCTTCGAGTTTTTCAGAGAATCGATAGAGAGGGTTAATGGTATCAGTCAGTTGCTGATGAGCATTAAGAATCTGATCGTTAGCGGTCATGGATAGGATTTTGCTCCTGAAAGAGGCGGGTCTGGTAACTCTTGCTCAAATCGGTCCAGTAAAGAATACACGAACATGCTTTAACAGCTCTTTAACTTAATCTCTTACCAAAGTTTTTATCTAAGGTTAAACGATTATAGGGTGTAGCCCTCTAATTTGTATAGACCAGTGATACTAACTTTAAACTATTGTCGAGCATCCAATATTAATTAGATGCTTGACAATACCGACTAAATTTTTATAAAAACTATTATAACGTGAGTCAACAATCTGCTATTAATTGTACTTCTGCATATTTTTTTCTATCTTTATAAAATTTAATTAATGAGAACGAGAACACTAAGCTGTGTTTAAACATTTAAAAAACTTAAGTATAAAAGTCTATTGGAGACGTTTATGCTTTTATTTAAGTTTAAACTTTCAACTTTCTTTCAATTGCCGTTGACCAGAGTTTAAGCATCTGCTTGATATCTAAGTTAACCAAAGACAAGTTGTCAGAAGCAGTGATATTTAAACTTTTAGCGGAGGTTTGACCTATTTTTTGCCAATTTTTACCTAACTCTTGATTTAAATAGGTTTCCAATTTATTTTGATTGATGAGGCTAACAGAAACAATTATTTGTCCAGTTACTTCTCCAAATAATAATTCATCAAGTCGTTTCTCATCTTCCACTTGTAGGAAAATCTCTGCTCCTAATCTGCCACTAATGCAACATTCTGCCAAGGCAACACCTAGTCCACCTTCTGAACAATCATGAGCAGATTGTACCCAACCTTGACGAATGGCATTACGGCATACTTTTTGTACTAATATTTCAGTATTAATGTTTACTTTAGGTGGCTTCCCTGCTACTATCCCGTGCAAGCTAGCTAAATATTCTGACCCCCCTAAGGTAGGTTTATTTCCTATTCCCAAAACATAAATTAAATCCCCTACTTTTTGCCACCCTTGACTACATATTTTGGTGATGTCAGGAATTAAACCCACCATGCCTATGACTGGAGTAGGATAAACAGGCTGAGGTTTTCCGGCAGAATCAAGGGTTTCATTGTAAAGGGAAACATTTCCTCCAGTCACCGGAGTATTTAAATCTCGACAAGCTTCAGAAATACCCTCACAAGCTAAAGCTAATTGCCAATATCCAGTAGGGTTTTCAGGACTACCAAAATTGAGATTATCCGTAACTGCTAAAGGTTCTGCGCCCACACAACTTAAATTTCTAGCAGCCTCAGCTACGGCGGCTTTCGCCCCTTCGTAGGGGTCAAGATAAACATAACGGGAATTACAGTCAGTAGTAGCCGCAATCCCAATCTGACAGGTGTTTGGGTTTGCTTCAATAGGACGAATACGAATTATCGCCGCATCAGCTTCTCCAGGCAAGATCACAGTATTATTCTGAACCTGGTGATCATATTGACTATAGACCCATTTTTTTGAGGCAATAGTGGGAGTATCTAATAGGTCTAAAAGAATTTCATTCCAAGTCTTCAATTGCCCGTTAATCTCAATCCCATTTACTGTGCAATCAGGTAAATTTTTAGCTGTCCACTGCCAAGCCTTTTGGACATACTTAGGGGGATTGTCTGGTAGTTTTCGATGATAAATAGGAGTATTATTGACTAAGGCCGTAGCTGGAATTTCAGCAGCAATTTCTCCTTTAAATAATATCCTAACAATGGGTTCACTAATAACGGTTCCTGCAACCACTGCTTGCAGTTCCCAACGGTGAAAAATCTCAATTAATTCTTGTTCCCTACCTTTTTTGACAACAAATAACATCCTTTCTTGAGACTCTGACAACAGGTATTCGTAGGGAACCATTCCGGTTTCTCGTACAGGAATTTTATCTAAGTCTAATTCAACTCCCACCTCTCCATTAGCTGCCATTTCTGAGGTGGAACAGGTAATTCCTGCTGCACCCATATCCTGGGCGGCGACAACTGCACCGGTTTTAAAGGCTTCCAAACAAGCTTCAATTAAAGATTTTTCTAAAAAAGGATCTCCAACCTGTACTGCAGGGCGATCATCGATAGATTGGACCGTCAGTTCCGCACTAGCAAAACTCGCTCCTCTCATGCCATCTCTTCCAGTAGTTGAACCGACGTATAAAACTGGGTTGCCAATGCCTGATGCCCCAGATTTAATAATTTCGGAAGTTTCCATCAACCCCAGGGCCATAACGTTAACTAGAGGATTGCCGCTATAAGCAGTATCAAAATAAATTTCACCTCCTATAGTAGGAACTCCAACTGCATTTCCATAATGAGAGATTCCTTCAACTATCCCGATAAATAATTTTCGGGTTTTGGCGTCTTCCAAATTACCAAAGCGCAGAGAGTTCAAACAAGCTATAGGACGCGCTCCCATTGTAAAAATGTCTCTGAGGATACCACCGACCCCTGTGGCTGCCCCTTGAAAAGGCTCGACCGCAGAAGGATGGTTATGGGATTCAATTTTAAAAGCTAATTGTAGTCCATCCTCCAAATTTACGACCCCTGCATTTTCTCCTGGTCCAACGAGAATGCGATCTCCTTTTGTGGGGAATTGTTTTAGCAAGGGGCGAGAATTTTTATAGCAACAGTGTTCTGACCACATAACCCCAAACATTCCTAATTCCGCCTTGTTAGGATGGCGTCCTAGTCTTTGAACAATTTCTTCATATTCCTGAGGTTTGATACCTTCTGCGGCGATTTCTTCTGAGTCAAAGGGGTTAATCATAGAGGACTGCTTTAGGAGAACAGGGGTAATGGTGAGACAACATAGCAATCACCATTTAGAACTTGCCAGTAGGATTAATCACTGGTCATTTAGTTTAAACTTATTCTTTCGTTATTGCTTGATTTTCTAGTTCAAAATTTTCATTACTCTGTTTGAAAAAAAGTAGTAAGAATTTTTTCAACAAGAATTACAACAATGTATGACTGATGATGTATCTCAGTATGATACATCATTAATGACCACGATTACATTATAATCAGTTCTGCTATTAGTCGTGTAAAACTATATATTACTGATGTTACATAGTGATATAACTAATATTTTTTGTTCTATATAAATAGGTTTAACCTTCTAAATAAATATTGGCATCTTATATTATTAGATATTCATTAATATATATATGGTTACTTTGCTGTTGCTACTTTGCGAGGGTTACTTAAGCAGTCATTTATTATGAAATTGATGTTTGAGAATTTAAAAAGTAATTAATTTTTTATTTTTTGTATTTTCGCGTAAAACCCTAAAATTACAGGAGCTGAGTAACAATAGATGTTAGCAAATTTAACTTCAAGAGTCGGATATTTAATCCATAACAAATGTCTATAATTTAACAGAAAAAAGCTTTAATACAGACGTTAATATAATGAGTATCCTGAATGTTTAAAGCATATTTATAGTAACTTTTATAAGAAGAAACACTAGATATCACTTTATAAAAAATAATAACAATAAATTGGGATTGACCAAATAACTATAGCAGTATATTCAAGAATATAGTAATTTTAATACTAAAATTTTTACTAAATTTAGTATTAAGTGGATCTAAAAAAAACAACATAAATACTACTTAAATAAGTTTTAAAAAATAGTTATAATCAGGCTTACAACCTACAAAGAGATTAAAGATAAATTATGCTTATATCAATATAAATTTTTAGGATTATATCAATATTTTAATTCACAAAATAATATAGAAGACTTGAAAGCCGAGAAACTAAATATAGAGAGAAAAGTAGGAACATTTATTTAAAAGTATATGTAATACTCTAGCTACTTTCAAATAAATGTTCCCTGAACCCGTAATATAGTGTTTAGCAAGATTTAATTAGAGAGAATGATTATGGTGAATAGTCAAGTAGATTTAACGGAACAAGTTTCGATCGTTACAGGGGCATCACGGGGAATTGGTCGGGCGATCGCTCTGTCTTTAGGATCTACAGGACTAAAAGTGGTGGTCAACTACGCTCGTTCGAGCACAGCCGCCGAGGAAGTAGTACAAAGTATTATTGATAAAGGAGGAAAAGCGATTGCAGTTCAAGGAGATGTTTCCAAAACTGAAGAGGTTGATACTCTAATTAAAACTACCTTAGAGCAATTCGGAAGGATTGATGTTTTAGTGAATAATGCTGGAATTACCCACGACACTCTTCTCGTACGGATGAAACTTGAACAGTGGCAAGAAGTGATCGATCTTAATTTAACAGGGGTGTTTCTCTGTACCAAAGCTGTCACTAAACTAATGTTAAAACAGAAGCAGGGGCGGGTTGTTAATATTGTCTCAGTTTCTGGACAAATCGGTAATCCAGGTCAAGCTAATTATAGCGCAGCTAAAGCTGGCGTAATTGGATTGACAAAAACCGTAGCCAAGGAATTAGCTGGTCGTGGTGTGACGATTAATGCAGTTGCACCGGGGTTTATTACGACGGATATGACTAAGGATGTTAAGTCTCAAGACATAATTAAATTTATTCCCCTTGGTCGTTATGGAATGCCTCAAGAAGTAGCCGGAATGGTTCGTTTTTTGGCTACTGATCCAGCCGCTTCTTATATTACTGGACAGGTGTTCAATGTTGATGGCGGGATGGTAATGGCTTAGGAAATGGTTGATAATTAATAGTAGTGACCAGTTGTCAGTAATGCGGTGACTGGTCAACTTATGTGTTAGACAACAAATCTATGATAAAAGGGCAGCTAAGTTAATTGATGATGATAAAAAAAGAGAAATAGCACAAGTTATACACTTCGCCAATAATGAAGTACATGTTGCTTACGATAGGCTTAGTCAGATAACTTCTGAGACGGAGAGTAATGTTAATGTACGGTTTAGATATAGGGGACAGGAATTAGATCAAGAGATAAGACTTTATTATTATCGTATGCGATTTTTATGAATCTAAAACTGGACAGTTTATTAGTGAATATTCCATGGGGTTTAGAAGTGTATATATGAATATATATCAAAATTCTTAATTATAGCGAGCCTAATATGTCAATATACAAAATATAAAAAAAAATAATTATCAATAGTAGGTATGTCAAAATATATAACTATTTTGTGCTCAACTCTGCCTTTCCACTGGCTTAATACCTATAGCACTAAATACTAAACTTAATTTAATTGAAACGAAAACCCTGATATAACAATGTCTATATAATAACTATAGCTATTATAAGCTTATGATTAATAATTACACTTTGTTTATATATTTTATTTTTTTATACAAAAGGTTGGGTGAAATTTAATAAACAAAAATTAAAAGTATTGATACACAAAGTTTCCAGAATCACCAATAATTAATTTTTGGTGATTCTGGAATGCAGAATATAGTCAAAATTAAGAGGTTTACAAGTTATCAGATACTGAAGCTATCATTCTTAGTATAGAAAGATAGCTATCTATTTTAACTTCTAGTCTCTAGTTTTTATTAGATAGGATAAATCTTATCTACTTTATCAGTTCAACTATTCACTTATGATCATATCAGACAAACATTTAAACGTCAGTTTTTCATTTTCTAAATCTACAAAAATAGTATCTCCTGCTTTAAATTCTTCCCGTAAAATTGACTTAGCTATCGCAGTTTCTAAATATTTTTTTATTGCTCGTTTTAATGGTCTTGCCCCATACACTGGGTCGTAGCCTATTTCTGTTAGAAAATCTAAAGCTAATTCCGATAGCTTTAGGTTAATTTTTTGCTCAGCTAATCGTGTTTTTAATAACTGAATCTGGATGTCAACGATTTTTTGTAATTGATACTTTTGCAATCCGTGGAAGATAATGATTTCATCGATACGATTAAGAAATTCAGGACGAAAACTATTAGACATTGCATCCATCACACGAGAACGCATTTCCTTATAAAAAGAATCATCTCCAGCTACATCTAAGATGTATTGCGATCCAATATTACTGGTCATGATAATAATGGTATTCTTGAAATCTACCACATGACCTTGAGCGTCAGTTAATCGCCCATCATCGAGAATTTGTAACATGAGATTAAAAACATCGTTATGGGCTTTCTCGATTTCATCAAACAAAATTACAGAGTAAGGACGACGGCGAATAGCTTCTGTTAATTGTCCCCCTTCATCATAGCCAACATACCCCGGAGGCGCACCCATTAAACGGGATACTGTATGTTTCTCCATATATTCAGACATATCGATACGAACTAAGGCTTCTTCCGTATCAAAAAGATTCTCGGCTAATGCCTTAGCTAATTCAGTCTTACCGACCCCTGTAGGACCAAGAAAAATAAAACTTGCAGTAGGGCGACTAGGATCAGAAAGTCCAGCGCGAGAACGTTGAATAGCTTCTGAAACAGCAGTTACAGCCTCTTCTTGTCCAATCAATCGTTTATGGATTTCATCTTCTAAATAAAGTAATTTTTCTTTCTCTGATTCTACCAACTTGCTAATAGGAATTCCTGTCCATTTAGAAATAATCTCAGCAATATCTGATTCTAAAACTTCTTCCCGTAATAAAGTTTTTCCAGTAGTTTGACGTTCTGCAATTTTTATTTCAAGTTCCTTAATCTGTTGCTGTAAATCTATTAGTTTTCCATATCGCAGTTCTGCTGCTTTATTAAGGTCATAATCTCGCTCTGCTTGTTGAATTTCTAAGTTTATTTGGTCGATAGTTTCTTTTGTTTGACTAATTTCATCAATAGCTTCTTTTTCTAATTGCCATTGAGCATTAAGTTGTGACTGTTCTTCTTTTAACTCTACAAGTTCTTTATCAAGTTTTTCCAACCTTTCTAGAGAAACAGTATCTACTTCTTTGTGTAAGGATAATCGTTCCATTTCTAACTGAATAACTTTGCGATCTACTTCATCTAATTCCTCGGGTTTAGAAGTAATTTCTATCTTTAATTTAGCGGCTGACTCATCTACTAGGTCAATAGCTTTATCTGGTAAAAAACGATCACTAATATAACGGTTAGATAACATGGCCGCAGCAACCAAAGCAGTATCGGCAATTTTGACCCCGTGATGGACTTCATAACGTTCTTTCAGTCCCCGTAAAATAGAGATAGTATCGACTACATTTGGTTCATTAACTATGACCTCTTGAAAACGCCGTTCTAAAGCAGCGTCTTTTTCGATATACTTACGATATTCATCGAGGGTTGTTGCCCCAATACAGCGCAATTGTCCACGTGCTAACTTAGGTTTTAAGAGGTTCCCTGCATCCATAGCTCCTTGAGTTGCTCCCGCTCCAACAACGGTGTGAATTTCGTCAATGAACATGATAATCTCCCCTTGAGAATCTGTAACTTCTTTGAGAACTGCTTTAAGACGTTCTTCAAATTCTCCACGGTATTTTGCCCCGGCAATTAATGCTCCCATGTCCAAGGCAATTAACTTTCGATCTCGTAAAGATTCAGGGACATCACGGCTAATAATTCGTTGTGCCAACCCTTCAACGATAGCAGTTTTACCAACTCCAGGTTCCCCAATTAAGACAGGGTTATTTTTAGTTCTACGAGAAAGAATTTGAATAGTTCGACGGATTTCATCATCTCTTCCAATAACAGGATCGAGTTTACCTTCTCGCGCTAATTGAGTTAAATCTCGACCATATTTTTTTAACGATTCGTATGTCTCTTCAGGGTTTTGGCTAGTCACTTTTTGAGTTCCTCTGACTTGTTGAATAATCTTTTTTAATTGAGCTTCATTGAGACCAAATTCTTGTAGTAAATCTTGACCGAAACGGTCATCTTTAACATAGGCTAACAACAAATGCTCAACAGAAATATAATCATCTCCAAAGTCTTTACGAAATTGTTCAGACCTGTCAAGAAGACTATCTAGACTCCGTCCTAAGTAAATAGACTTACCAAGGTTAGATACTTTGGGTTGACGATTGATAAATTCTTCGATTCGGTCTTGCAGATGTTGAATACTAATATCCGCTTTATTAAAGATGTTGGTAGCTAAACCTTCTAGTTCTAAAAGAGATGCCATCAGGTGTTCACTTTCAATTTGTTGATGACTATGTTGTTTAGCAATATCGGGAGTTCGGACAATAGCCTCCCATGCCTTTTCAGTAAATTGATTAGGATTAGTCGGTTGCATTGTTTAGGAATAAGTGTAGTAAAGTCATATAAAACATTGTAAATATGATAAATTTTTAGGTTAAGACGGTTAACCCTACTATTTATGGTTGGGTTTGTATAAGCGATATGTTAACAAAAAATTAACTTTTAAACAGGGGAAGCAATTAGCTGATTTTTTAAGGAGGGATATTCATATATTTTATATATAAAATAATTTAAAGAGCCACAAAAGATAAAATGTCTAAGGTTTTGGAGAAAAAATATTAAAAAAGACATAAAAAATGTATTAAAGTAACTAGTTTTTAAAGATAAGAGAATTTTAAATAAAAATAAAAGTAAAAATAGTAGTTTATTCTGAATTAGTTATTTTAATAATAAACTTTTTCTAAGAAAACAATTTATTTTACTTCAAAATAAATAAAATTGGACTAAAAAAGTATAAATTAAAGTAGGTTTATAGAACATCATCGATTATATTAAAAATTGACTAAATTAAAAACGAAGTTAGAATATTTTTTTAGTAAAGCCTAGATCAAGTATTAAGATTAGTAAAATAGGCTGATTGGTATTAAAAATTTTATTACTTGCACCTAATTGTGGAATAATCAGGTGTTAAGTTGGAGTAATTATTTTCTATTCTTACTCAAAGGACAACTAAATAGATAGGAAAAAGTATTAACAATACATTAAAGCTTATTAATAGGAGAGCTTATGTATTTATAAATCTTGTATTTTTAAATTTTTAAAATTTAAAATTTAGCATATAATTAGTTAATTTTATATCCTAAATCAGGTGTAACCATTTATTTAAAATTTATGAAAATTATATTAATTTTAAAAAATAAATTAGTTTGACTAAAAATTTTATTATTGGTTTTGTAAAAATATTTTTGTGACTATTAATTTATTATCAGATTTTTAAATTATTCGACTTATTTTAATTAACGGCTAAATTTTTGAGCTTGAGCAACCAGTCCGGCACTTACATAACGTCCATAATTATCGAGACGATTTTGTTGAGCAGCACGAAAAGGAGATACAAAAGTATCAACTAAGCCAGAACTCATTATCATGACAGTAGTCGCGAGAATGATATAGTTACGAATAACGATAACGTTTTCGTTAACAGTAGTTGTTTTGCTAAACATCTTGGTGGTTACTCCTTGGTATGGACGCCTTTACTATATAGGAAACAAATTGGTGATGTCAGTCCCAAAACCCTAGATATCAGGGGTCGTAGTCGTGCCCCTTTTCTTTTTAGAAGTGGAATTAAGTAGAAATTTTTCCATCCTTAATATAATTACCCTACCTACATAGGGGGTTTTAGAAGTCTCCTATTGACAAAGAGTATTCAAGATTAAGGCATCGCTGTCATTGGAGCAGTACGTACTACTATACTGATTTAATATGAGATGACTATGAAATCATTGTTTATTGTATTAGAAGGAATTGACAAGGCAGGGAAGTCGACTCAAGCAGAATTATTAAAAAACTATTTTCTTGCTCACCAACAGCAAGCTGTTATTAGCTCTGAACCTACTGATGGGCCAATTGGTAGATTAATTCGTGAAGCTATGCAAAGTAAAATCATTGCCATTAAACAGAAAGAAAGCTTTGATGAACAAATGGCTTATTTATTTACTGCCGACAGGCATTATCATTTATTTAATGACATCAATGGAGTTTATAAATTAATTAATAAAGACCATACTCATGTCGTAGCAACCCGTTATTATTTTTCATCTTTAGCTTATAATTGCAATACTAAAAAAAAATTTACTTTTGTAGCAACATTGAACCAAGAATTTCCTGATCCTGATGTGGTTTTTTATATCGATATTCCATTAAAAATAGCTTTGTCTAGACTAAGTAATTCTTCTGCCAAAGAAATATATGAGACAGCAAAAAAACTTAGAAAAGTTAGACATAACTACGAAAATATTTTTAAAACTTATGAAGGGAAAATATTTAAAGTAGATGGAACTGAATCTATAGAAGCAATACATAAGAAGATTTTAACTTATCTTCAAGAAACTTTTAATTTTTATTAAACCCTAATGTTATATAAAACTGAAATAATGTAGAATCAACTAGTGACGTGCAAAAACAAAACACTTTAAAGTTTAAAATTCACAAATTTTCTAAGTCCATAAGCTCTCTTTTTGTCAACCTCAAATTTATTGTTAATACCTTCTATTTTTTCTGCAAGATAGATAATATTTTTTTCAATGCAACATATAACCATCCCACAGGTTTTTAGCTATGATAAATAAGTTTTAAAATTCTAAAGCTAGTTTCAATATTCCTGATAACTATTTTTCGGTGTTTTAAAAACTTGTTCTATATTACTGTAGTTTTAAAATAACTAACGAGGTGTTATATACTTAGTTTGACTTAGCTTTTTATTATTTTTTTGAGTTATTATTAATTAATATATGTTTGTTGTTATTTACCATTAATTTATTATCAATACTAAATTTTTAACTATTATTTTTAAGCTCTTTATTTTGTATTTAAATTATTTTTCGTTAAGTACCCAATTGAGCATTTACTTGTTTCATTCAATGGAATAAATTTGTTGCTACTTCAACTTATGATATTGATTGATAATTTTTTTAAAAAAAAATTTTTAAAATCTATATTGCTATTTTTAATTTTAGTAAAAATATGTTTTCAAAAAACGTTTAGCTATTCGTTGTCTCTATTTTTTTATTTCTATAATTATTACACTGACTTTTAACACAAAAGAATAACTTTTGGGGTTTTAAAAACGGTATTTTTATTAAAAATTTACTATTTTTGTAGGTTTTTGAAAAACCTACAATTCTTTATCTAATCTAAATTGTAGAGTATCATCTCTATTTTTTCTTAAATTACTTTATTATTTTTATTTATATTCTTAATGTTACTAGGTAAGAATATTTTAAAGATTATGGCTTTAATTTTTTTAGTATCTATCTTAAAAATAACAGTTAAAATTTACTGCAAATTTATTTACGTATTGATTGTATCTAATTTAATAATAATCTTTTTCAAGATAAATAGATTATATATCAAAGATAATTTCATAGTAATTAAAGTGATTAATTTTTGATTAACATATTTTTTCACTAGTTAAATACAATAAATATAAGTTGCTGTTAATTTTAATTATCACCCATTTTTTAGATCTAAAAAATGGGTGATAAATGGTTAAGTTTTATAAATTTAGAGTCTCATTTATTAAGCCGAGTTAAATATCTAATATTATAGATATAAGTTAAATCAGGGTGCTAATCTTAACATAATTTAACTTCAAAATAAACATTAATAGAGTATTAGATGTATAATAATTACAGCTTTTTAGAAGGCGATTGTTGATATTCAAACTTTGTATCCATGTTGTAACTTTTTACATAAAAGGTTCGCTAAAACCAAGTTAATTATAAGTAATTAATTCATGAGAATCACTCAATCAAAATATCAAGTTGAATATATTCCTCATTATCAACCTAATCAACTGATCTGTGGTCATGGACAGACTGCTATCATTACTGGATGGACAGTTCGACAGTCAGTAGCTAAACGTTTAAACCCAGAAGACTATGCAGTTATTGGTAATTTATATAGTCCTACTAGGGGAATTAGTCCCTTAATTCGTAATTTGTTAGCTAACCCTCATGTCCGATATTTAGTGATTTTACAGGCAACAAAAGAAGATAAAAATTCTGGAGGATGTCAATGTTTATTAGATTTCTTACAACAAGGTTTTAGACAAGGAATCAGCGATATAGGCAGAAATATATGGGTAGTCAATTCGAAGATAACTGGATATATTGACATTGAAATTCCTGCTGATGTCTCAGAGAATTTGCGTCAATCTTTAAAATTCAAAGAAGCAAAATCAATTGAAGAAGTAATGAATATAATAAAAGAATTTAATCAATTTAAAATAGAACCTTGGGGTGAACCGTTAACTTTTCCTGAAAGAAAAAGTTCTCCAACAGTTTTACCAGGTCCTAGATATGGCCATCGGATTGAAGGAAAAACTATTGCAGAAACCTGGGTTAAAGTATTACATAGAATTAAAACAATAGGAACAATTAGACAGACAATCTATGGACAATGGCAAGAATTAATTGATCTAATAGCTATTGTTACCGATGAACCACCAGAGTTTTATTTTCCTGAGCCTAATTATTTACCTATTAAAAGAAATTATCTCAAAGATTATATTGAACAAATATTAGACGATGCACCCAAAAAAGAAGGAGTAAAATATACATACGGACAACGGTTAAGATCATGGTTTGGACAAGACCAAATTGAACAACTAATTAATAAATTGGCAGGAGATATTGATTCATCAAGAGCCGTAATGTCATTGTGGGATGTAAACGATTATGAAGATAGTGATAGTCCTCCTTGTCTTAATCATATTTGGGTGAGAATTGTTGATAAAGAATTATCTTTAACTGCTACATTTCGTAGTAATGATATGTTTTCTGCTTGGCCATCTAATGCAATGGGATTAAGATTTTTGCAGCAATTTATCCAAGATAAAATTATCACAAAATCCAATTATAGTCTTACTTTAGGACCTCTAATTATTATTAGTCAAAGTGCACATATTTATAGTGACTGCTGGGAACATACACAACAAATTATTGATACTGAATATACAAAAATAAATCAGAGACAAAATTTTAATGACCCCAGTGGCAACTTTGTGATTTCGGTAAAAGATAATCGTATTGTTGTTGAACATTTAACTCCAGGTTCAGGAGAAATTATCAACTGTTATTCAGGTAAACTTGCTCATAAACTGTATAAAAAAATTGCCTTAAATTCCCCTAGTATTCACATTGAACATGCGATGTACTTAGGGAAAGAATTACAAAAAGCAGAATTATGTCTAGTTAAGAAATTAAATTGTTACCAACAAGATCTACCATTAAATTTTTCATAAATAAAGGTGCATTATACTCTTATTTTTATAAGAAAATATAATAGACCTTGAACAAATAAGTGAAAGTTACATAGAATTAATTGATATTCTTTGTTAGATATATGTTATCTGAATAAACTAAAGTAATAAAAAAGTCAAAGATTTTTTTCAGTAACTTATAGTAAATACTAGTGTGCTCTTTTTAAAAAAGTGGTTAGAATAAATGTGCAAATAATTAGAAATATTCTGTCCTTAAGTATTTGCTTGAATGTGATTTGATAAATTTTAGAAAATAGTTTAGTTTTAAAAACTCACCTTTAAGTCTCGATAAGACTATTGGATTGTCAAAAAATACATTAAGAGGAAAGAATTATGTACTTTTTAAAATAGGTTTTAAAATTTTTCCTTGTATTCTGATAATAGAATTATAACCTCTAATTTTTTGATCAAAAAATTAACTATTTATTCTTTTTGACAATGATTATCATAAGGGATAAAGACATCTATAAAAAATGAAAAGCAAACGTGAGTATATGAAACTTAAAATTATAAAATTAAGAGAACAAGCAGTGATTCCTAGATATGAACATAACAATGATTCAGGTCTTGATTTAATTTCTATAGAAGATGTAGAAATTGAATCAGGAGAAAGTCGATTAGTTAAAATAGGGATTTCTATTGAATTACCTCCAAATACTGAGGCACAAATACGTCCCAGAAGTGGATTAGCATTAAAGCATAAAATCACTGTTTTAAATACGCCAGGGACTATCGATGAGGGATATCGAGGAGAGATTGGAGTTATCTTAATTAATCATGGAAAAACATCTTTTCAAGTAAGACAGGGAATGAGAATTGCTCAAATGGTTATTGCTCCAGTAATTCGAGTTACTCTTGAAGAAGTAGATTATTTGAGTGGTACAACCAGAGGACCTAGAGGATTTGGCTCAACTGGTTTTTAATTTATTTTCTATGTAATTAAAATTAATAAATAATTCCTAGAATAAGAATTCCTAAAACAAAAAAACTAATTATACAAAATAAATACAGAATAGCTAATGAAACTATTAGAAGAACAACGACCAACCTGGGATGAATACTTTTTAATGATCGCTAAACTAGCAGCAACGAGATCAACCTGTTTAGCATTTCCTGTCGGTGCAGTTATTGTCAAAGATCGACAAGTATTAGCCACAGGGTATAATGGTTCTCCGTCAGGATCAGTTCACTGTACTGCCCAAGGATTTTGTTATAGCGAATTAAGTAGCTGTAATGCTTCTAACAGCTTACCGTCCCGTGCGGTTCATGCAGAAGCAAACGCAATTGCCCAAGCAGCAAGACATGGAATTACCACCGATGGTTCGGTTGTTTATATTACCTTAGAACCCTGCATTTCTTGTTTGAAATTAATTATTTCTGCTGGTATAAAAAAAGTTTTCTACGAAACCGAATTCAATAGCGGAGATAAACTTTTAGTTAGAGATTCTTTTGTCAAAGATGGTTTAGTGACTTTAACTCAAATTAGACTTTCTAAAAAAATGGCACAACGAGCCTCATTATTCCTATTGAATCCGATATCAATTGCTAAATAGAAATAGAAATTTAGGCGACCCCTAAAAATGCCCATTAATACTAAGAACACATTTTAATTAATTAAATTATTATTAATATAATATCTATTGCTCGACTCTTCCTTCAATTGCATTTTTACAATATACTTTAGCTCTAAGTCCTAAGAGATTGTAAGTAGTATTGCTCCCTCTTGAACCCTTACTTTGAATTTTAAACGGAGAGAAATCTTGTCGTGAGTATTTTATTAGCCGGAGATGTTGGTGGAACCAAAACAAGTTTACGTGTAGTTAAATCAGAATCTCCTGACAATACAAACAACGTACCAGAGCAAACAACCTTATATGAAAAAACATATCCAAGTCAAAAATACTCCGATCTCGTGCCGATGTTACAAAAGTTTATTCAAGAGGCAACTGAGAACTTAAATCAATCTTTTAAGATAGAAAAAGCTTGTTTTGGGATAGCTGGTCCTGTGGTGAATAATACTTCAGAACTAACCAATTTAAATTGGTATTTAGACGGTGATCGCTTGCAACAAGATCTATACTTAAACAAGGTTACCCTAATCAATGACTATGTTGCCATCGGCTATGGCATTTTAGGACTAACTTCTGACGACTTGTTTATTTTACAAGATGTTCAGTCTGATCCCCAAGCTCCGATTGCCATTTTAGGAGCTGGAACTGGTTTAGGAGAATGCTTTTTAGTCCCTTTGACCTCAGGAAATCCTCGTGTTTTTGCCTCAGAAGGAGCTCACGCAGATTTTTCCCCTCGTTCCGCCCTAGAATTTGAATTACTTAACTATATCAGTAAAAAATCTAATTTAGAGCGGGTATCGGTAGAAAGGGTAGTTTCTGGGAAGGGAATTGCCACTATTTATCAATTTTTACGTGATCGCTATCCCGATAAAGAATCAGAAACATTAGCTCAAATTTATCACACTTGGCGAGAGGACCTAGACAAAAATATAGATTTATCGAATGAAATTTCCAAAAAAGCTATAAAAAAAGACGATTACCTTTGTCAACAAGCGATGCAATTGTTCGTTGAAGCCTATGGTGCAGAAGCAGGGAACTTAGCCCTCAAATTATTACCTTACGGGGGATTATACGTTGTTGGCGGTTTTGCGGCCAAAATATTACCCTTGATGCGACAGGGAGATTTTCTTAAAGCATTTCATGCAAAAGGACGGATGAAAACGTTAATGCAAAAGATTCCTGTATATATCGTTTTAAACTCTAAGGTTGGACTAATTGGTGCTGCTTTATATGCGGCGAGATAAATTAATAGACACGATCATCACTGCCAATAACTGATAGGACTGCTTGAGTTATTCTTCATTACAGAATTTTATCTCGCGTTTATGGCAACTATAACTTTATCTCCTAACGTACCTGATATTTCAATTGATGATTACTGTGTTTTTGGCTTAGCAACCTGTTATCTAAAAGAAGATGGAGAATTTTTAAAAATTTAGATAATAGAACTTATTCCTTCTGCTGTATTAGAAGCTATTTTTAAAGGTATTTCTACTTCCTATCAATTAGCCTGTGCAAAATCGGTAAGGAAAGTTATAGAAAGAAAAGTATTACACAAACCCTCAGGGTTTTCTGATAACGCCAAATTTTGTTTTAATTGTACTGAAAGAATCGCAGCAACAGTACGAAGTTATAAGATACGAACGGAAGCAAAATCTCATATTCCTGAAGGAACTTCCAGAGATTATTTTAACTATTCAGTAGAAAGAAAGCGAGTTCCTAATGCAATTAATGTTGTACAGAAAAAAGATAATGTAAAGCAGCATTCTCATGCACGCCAAATACTTTAATTAGGGTAGTAAAGTAATCAGAAACAGAGATAATCTCCCGTCAATCAAATTAGCGATGTTAAGATAAGATTTTTCGGTCTGTTTTTGGAGCAAAAATAAATCTAAGTTTTGCTTGTACTTAGTTTTTGTTCTAACTGACGACTCGCTAAGGACATCAAATAACAAAATACCCAATAAATTACAGCAATAAATAAATAAACTTCTGCATAACGACCTATAAACTTAGGGTTAGCTAGAATTGATTGAGAGATTCCTAATAAATCGACTAATCCGACAATAGCTAATAAAGAAGTATCCTTAAATAAACTAATAAATTGACCAACAATAGTAGGAATAACAGCTTTCAATGCTTGGGGCAAGACAATTAATGTTGATACAAAGATTGTATTAAATCCTAATGCTTTGGCTGCTTCTATTTGTCCTTTCGGAACTGATTGTAATCCCCCACGGATATTTTCTGCCAAATAGGCCGAACTAAAGAACGTTAACCCTGCAATCGCTCGAATTACTCGATCAAGGCGTACTTCCATAGGCAAAATCAGAGGTAACATAACCTGAACCATGAAAAGAATACCAATTAAGGGTAACCCGCGAATTATTTCAATATAAGCAATAGATAACCATCGAATTACAAGTAAATCACTTTGTCGTCCCAAGGCTAATAAAACTCCAAAAGGAAAAGATAGTGTAATACTTATAATAGCGGTTAACAGAGTTAGAATTAATCCACTTAAGTCATCCAGTCTAACAGTTTGAAAAAATAGTCCTCCTTGAAGTATCCAGAGAACAACAAAAAAGGTTGATAACCAAATTAATCCTAACCAAGTTTTTAGAGCGTTAAATTTTTGTCCTAACTTTTGTCCCTCCCAACTACTGATAATCAATAAAATTAGTAATCCTAGAAGTAATAAGCTAGACTGAGTACTTACAGGAATAGCTAATAGAAAAAAAAATACTGTTAACAGAGAAAGTAAACTAAGAGTAGCCGTATTAAACAGTTTTATTTTACAGTATATAATTCCCCAAGAAAACCCAGATAAAGTAATAATTATTCCTAGACTTAACCAAGCACGCCACAATAAATTAATGGGATATCTTCCTACAAAAAATAACCGTAAATTTACTTCAATGACTTCCCATTGTGCTTGGTTAAAAGACCAATGAATTAAACTTGAACTAATCCAGTATAAAAAAAGAATACTAATGAAAGTGAGAAGGATGTTATACCACGTACTAAAAAGATTCTTCTTCATCCAAATTAAAAGACTAATATTATACACAGGAGGTAAAACAGAATTAGGCATAGGTTAGTATTAGATAGGATGGTAAACCGATAGTTGGGAATCGGGAACAGAGAATAGTATAAGGGAAAAGATAAAAAAAATGTCAGATATTAATTATTTTAAAGACCTAAAAATTTAGCAAAAAGGTTCGTATATTACCGGAAAGCGCTGTCTTCTCCCTAAAAAACTTCAAAAAGTTCGATATATTATAGGAGTTAACAAAAAAGGAGTGTTGCCATAATTTTGGATAAGATAGCAGAAGGATGTAGAAAACGATATAGGGGAGAATGCATTGGATTTTCTACATGGTGCAAAGTTCTGTTATATAATGATTAACCAGAATTCCTTCAATAACCTGAGAGTGTGTTAGGTGTTTATTATCGAACTCAACAAGAAACTACGCTTAACCATCACCTATCCAGCTAGTAGTGGACAAAATTTAATCAAAATTTTGCGGGTAATTGATTCTTTTGAGTTGACGGTTTATCATTAAGTTACAACTCCTGTTGTTTTAAAAAAAGAAGTGATTGTGTCCTTGTTCTTTTTGTTTTTAGGGAAGAAGCTAAACACAAATTTTTAAAAATATTTACTGTAATCAAACCATACTTACATATCATTCTTCAACCCACTAAGTAGTAATTTGTAAATAAAAGAGGTAGGTATTATAAATCTCTTATGTTATTTTTTATTCATTAGAATATGGTTAATTCTTTTTAATTTAACATGAGAGATTATTTCACCCTATAGTAGTTTATTTTAAAGATTCTTAATTTTATCTGGTCAAGAAAACAACGGGAACATCTACACACATTGTTTCAGAAAAGAGACTAAACCCAAACTTATTAACTACTTGCTCACTCACAGGCATAAAGTCTACTGTATGTAAATATGTCCAGTAATTTTAATTAAATTTGACTTAAAGAATGAGAATTACAAATTGATTGTAATTCTCATTCTTTAAATGTTAATAAAATAATTTTTTCTATGGGTTAGTTTGCTTAGATTTTTATCTTAATTTCACTCCATTATAATTAATATTATTTCTAGTTGATCATACATCAACAATTTTATTCAATGCTATCATTGGTCTAGCTATCGGCAAGAGAAACATATGAGCATACTTTTGATAATACTGGCTAGTCAAATCGGTAATTTTTAAAAATTCTTCTTCTCAGGCTTGACAGATTAAATCCCACCCATGCTCATCATACAACAAGGAATCCCCACAGCCTTCTCTATACAAAGTTGACTTTCTAAACAATTAGAGTCTGTTTGTTTTTAAAAAATCTTGTATTTTTTGCCGAGTTGTTTTGGCGTCTATTTTCAGACTATCAGATTGGATTATTGCGACATTAAATTTTCGTAGACGCTAAATAAAATCTTTTGTAATGTAAGACTTTAGTAAATACCGAGGGACAGTAGTAACTACCATTAATAAAAAACTAGGATTTAAGGTTTGAATAGCAGCATCTAAAGAAGATAGACGAACTGTATAACCAAAAACATGACCGGTTTCAGCTAAATAGATCATAGGTTGAGCCATGGTATTAAGTGTCTTGATTCTGTTGTTCTATAACCACGACTATGTCAACTTATCATATTGACAATTAACTAACTTAACTGGTCTCTGGAATCAATAACTGTCACAGTCAACAAATATTTATTGTCAAGACATAATAAGTGGGTCGCCTGGGATTCGAACCCAAGACCAATCGGTTAAAAGCCGAGTGCTCTACCGCTGAGCTAGCGACCCGCTGTGCCTTATTTACACACTCTCGCAAATGATAACATCGATTTTAGAGAAGTGCAAGCCCTATTGAAGAACTTACCTAAAACCTCTAGGGGATTGACACAGTTAGGGTTAGAAGACACTAGGAAGTTGTGACTTTTTAAAAAACACTTAAATTGATTCGACACTCATTTCAAACATTGCCTCGCAAGTTGTCCCAGGGTCGAGTTCCGTTAGTTTTTTTCCTGTATTCAAGGCATTACGGGGTGCTGTCCAAGGTTCAAGACACACATAATCTTTTCCTTTGAGAGTCCAAAAGACAAAGGTAGAATAGATATCTGACCAACTGAGGACTAATTTTAACTTTCGGTGATTATCAGTCATAGTAGCTAAAGAACGAGTTAAAGACTGAAACCCTACATCGATTTCATCTTGGTCAAAGTTAAAGGTTCCATCATAGGAAACAATCTTTTTGGTCGCTTGATCTTGATATTCTGAGGAGGGAATATCAAAGATAACTTTACTTTTATCAGGAATATAATAGTAAGGGTGAAAGCCAAAAGAAAAAGGCATTTTTTTCTCAGACTTATTAGTATATTTTTGACGAATAATTAAAGAGTTCCCCTTAAGTTCATAGGTAAAATCTAATTGAAACTCGAAGGGATAAACTAGGAGGGTTTGTTTATTACTCTTTAGGGTTATAGTTAAACTAGCACAGTTATCTGTTCCTTGTTGAGTTACTTCCCAGGGTAAATCTCGAGCAAACCCATGTTGTTTAAGAGTGTAAGTTCTGTCGCGATAAATATAGGTATTATCATGAATATTTCCACAGATAGGGAAGAGAATAGGAACTCCACCCCGAATACTCATTTCTGGTTTAGAAAACCGTTCCTTATCTAAGTAGAGAACATCTTGACCTTGGATTTTCCATAGAAGAATAATGCCTCCTCGTTCAGGAACAACTGTTATTTGAGAGATAGCTTCAGAGTCTGAGAGAATATAGGTTAAATATTGCTCTTTTTTGAAAGTAACTGAAAATGCCATAACTTTTATTGTTGACTCACTTTATAAACTAGACTTATGTCAAAAACTTCATTATATAATTAACTGGGAATAAATAAAAGACAAGAACAGGTAAACAGTAAACAAAATCATAATAATTATTATCTCTTTAGAATTAAATTACTTCAGAAGTAAACCATTATTACTTCTATAATTTACACTTTTTATTTAAGTTGAATAAATGGGAAGTGAGGAAAATATCCTGTTACAGAGTTTTAAGAATTACTTTTAGATGAACGGTTAAAAAACTTAGTAAGAATAGTTAAAATTTTTTGAATAAACACTTTAATGGTACGGTATGTTTAGAAGCATTCAAACGTAAAATATCATCAAAACGTTATTTTTTCTTAAAAAGAATTGCCTTTTATAATTATTTTTGCCGTACCCTAAACAATGATTGGTAATATTTCTTCACACCTCTTGCAATCTGTCTATGTCCATTACTCCCCAAAGTAAAGACAAAGTTTTCAAACTCAGAAATAATCGTACGGACAAAGAACTCTGCAGTGAGTGTGGATTATGTGATACTCACTATATCCGCCATGTTTAAAGACACTTGTGCCTTTCTTAACCAACAAATCAGCAAACTTGAAGAGATAGCTCATGGTCGTAGCCACAATTTAAATGACGAAAATGACTGGTATTTTGAAGTTTATCAAGATGTGATAGCCGCGCCCCAAAATAGCCCATCTAGGTATCACAATGGACAGGCATTGTTAGTATCATTGCTTGTGGCATGTTTACTTAAGGATGGGTAGAGGGGGTTGTCTGTCTTCAGAATACCATAGAAGACCGTTTTTAACCCATGTCTGTGATTACTAGGACAACTGAAGAAATTTTAGCTACTAGGATGAATAAACCTAATTTTATCCCGAAAATCTTCTATTTTGGAAGAACTGAAAAAATTCGGGACAAAATTACTATTAGTAATTGGGTTGGGTTGTCAAATTAAAGCGTTATAAGCTGTAAAAAGAAAATTATCTTTGGAAAAATTTTATCTTTTGGGGATTACTTGTGTTTACAATGTAACCGGTAACAAATCAGGAAAATTCCTTGAGACCACGAGTAAATCTACTGAAACCATTGTTAATTATGAATTTATGCAGGACTCTCGTGTTCATTTAAAATACCAAAATGGGTCGATTTTAAAAATTATTTTTGTGATTTCAAAACCAATAAACTGAAAGATATTTTTACTACCTTTGGCATGAGTTGTTTTAATTATATTAATTTTAGACGATTTAGTGGTCGGCTATATAAGGGCATAATTCGGTTCGCAATGAGTTACCGTTTGCAATGACACTAGAGAGAAAATGTTAGGGTTGCTCAAAAACTAACTAGATACTCAAGCCCTAATTTCTAAGAGGGATAGAAAACAGGCAGTATAACAAAGTATTTTTACTTATAAGAAAGAAGTTACTCTGCCCATGTGGGCAGCAAAGTTAATAGGGATAATCGTAGAAAAACTTGGTGTCAAAGGATTAGAGTATGCCGCTTTTCTATGGACTATCATTTAACCCGCAATTATCTTTATGTGAAACGCAACTATCCCCGAAAATTATCTGATCATGTTCCAGAATTTGCTAAGCGAATTCTTTGGCAATTGATATTACTAAAGAATTGAAAATATTTGATTTAGTCACTCAGTAACTTAGTTATTAATTCCACTGCTTAGATCGCACTCAAAGTTCAGTGAGCACATGAGTATTTAAACTTAGCAAACCATCGTTAACGACCTAAAATTTGTCGGCACTAGCCTTAGCCGTTCACTTATATCTGTACTGACGAACATATCTTTTGAGTATTGACATCCGTTACAATGCCTAAAATAGCAATTTTGAAAAAAAGATTTATTTGGTCATTATCCTATGCCCAAGAGCCCTTTAAAACAGGCAATACATAGACTTCAGTCAGAACAAAGAAAATGGGCGGCTGTAGGTCAATATACGCCTAAACAGGTGAATCGATGGTTTAAATGGTTATCTCCTGGCCTCTTGGTCAAACGCTGGTTGCTTATCAGTATCACCGGTCTAATCTTAACTTTTTTAGGGTTAGCTGTTTTTCTTAAGTTAACCCCAGTGTATCGCTTGCTAGAGTGCATCTCTACCCTACTAGAATTTCTGACCACTTATGTTCCTAATTATATTTCTGGTCCGTTAGCGATTTTATTAGGGCTATTTTTACTGTTATGGGGGCAAAGTCGTACCGTAGGATCAATTACCGAAGCATTGCATCCTGAAGGAAATCAAGAACTTGTTGATCGTCTTCTAGCCCACCGTCGTCGAAACCGAGGACCGAAAATAGTAACCATTGGAGGAGGGACTGGCCTTTCAACTCTGTTAAGAGGACTTAAACAATATAGTAGTAATATAACCGCCATTGTCACCGTAACCGACGATGGTGGCTCATCCGGGCGGCTAAGACGAGAAATTGGTGTTCTTCCTCCAGGAGACATCCGCAACTGTGTTGCTGCTTTGGCAGATGAAGAAAAACTTTTAACCGAATTGTTTCAATATCGTTTTCAGGCTGGGGATGGACTCACTGGGCACAGCTTTGGTAACTTGTTTCTTACAGCTTTAACCGACATTACCGGAGACCTAGAACAGGCGATTGCAGCCAGTTCTAAAGTTTTAGCTATACGAGGGAAAGTTTTACCCGCTACCCTTAATGATGTCCGTCTCTGGGCAGAATTAAGTGATGGACGGTTCATTGAAGGGGAATCTAATATTACTGAAGCCAGGGGAAAAATTGAACGTATTGGCTGTATTCCTGCTCATCCTTTAGCTTTACCAGCGGCTATGAATGTTATTAAAGATGCTGATTACATTATCATCGGGCCTGGTAGTTTGTATACAAGTGTGATTCCTAATCTTTTGGTTCCAGATATTAGAAATGCTTTGATTAAAGCAAAGGTTTCCCGGATCTATATCTGTAATATTATGACCCAACCCGGGGAGACTGACGGCTATACTGTTAGTGATCATCTAAAAGCCATTGATCATGTTTGTGAGCAACGGTTATTTGATGCGGTTTTGATTCAACGTAGACCTCCCTCTCCGAAAGCGTTAAAACGTTATGCCCTAGAAAACTGTCATCCTGTTTTTCCTGATCGTGAAGAGGTGGCTAAATTAGGCTGTCGTGTTATTTTAGGTAATGTGATGACCGAGGACGAAATTACCGGAAAGGTTAGCCATGACCCTCAGCGATTAGCTAAAGTTTTGTTACGCTGGTATAGTAGCAAGTAATTTTAATTAATAGTGATTATCGAGTTACCCTCAGCAAAGGCGACCCTAGGCCTAGGAGAGCAATTAGGAAAATTATTACCGGCTCGAACGGTTATTCTACTAGAAGGGAATTTAGGAGTAGGAAAAACTACTTTGGTGAAAGGAATTGGGAAGGGGTTGAACATAAGAGAACTGATTGTTAGTCCTACATTCACCCTCATTAACGAATACACTCGAGGACGGTTACGATTGTATCATTTAGACTTATATCGTCTAGAACCTCAAGAAGTTGAGAAGTTATATCCCGAACTGTATTGGGAATATCAAGAAGTTCCTCCAGGAATTACCGCAATTGAATGGGCGCAACGACTTCCTTATCAACCGTCAGATTATTTAGAGATTCAGTTAATAAACTCACCTAAACTAGTCCGTCAAGCTATTCTCAAGGAGGTTGGGAATCTCTCTTTAAAAGCTAGTTTTTGGGGCAGCTTAGGGCAATTGATATAAGATAAAACCCGAGGAAAAAATAAATGAGGTATCAGGGTAATCAACGATAGTGCTCAACGGATGTTGACCCGCCCTTTTTTCTTTAGCTTATTCTAAAGATTTTTTACATGTTGTTTAAATTAAATTAATCAAGACTAATATTACCGCGTTTGTATTGTAAATAAGCCGCAACAAATAAACCGGCTAAAGTGATGGGGATTAATCCTAAAACAATACCTAACAGTAAGGGTTCAATCACAGTGTTTCTCCTTAATCAGACTTAATAGATCGTTCCCCATTGTACTGGCAATTGAACAATCATAAAACCAGACATAGACAATTATTTAAACTTCTAGACCCCCTGACGTGTAATCACTAAGAGTGTTAAAGTAAAGAACATGTAACCCTGAAAAACAGGCAACCCCCTTTTTGGAGTTCTAATGGCATTTAATTTTGATTTTTTCGCTTCTGAACAAGGAGAACAAGACGCTAACGCTCTCATTCAATACTTACGACAACAGCACCCCGAGGCATTAGCTCGTATAGCTCAATCTGCTAGCCCCGAAATCAGGCAGATCATCACCCAAAACGTACAGGGACTAGTGGGAATGCTTCCATCTGAGGATTTTAACATTCAAGTAACAACAGATAGGGAAAATTTGGCTAATCTTTTAGCTTCTGCTATGATGACGGGCTATTTTTTAGGACAGATGGAACAACGAAAAAACCTAGAAGCTAACTTATCTAATACAGACTCTTTGTAGTCGAATATTTAAACAGTGGACAGTCAACAGACATAAGTTTTTTAAACAGATGACTGCTGACTGATAGCTTATCTATCCTCCTTTTGCAAAACTTCCCATCACTAAGGCAGATAATAAAATTCCAGGGAACAATAAGGCAAACAGTAAAGCAAGTTGACTAATTGTCATTGTTGTTTTCCTCTGATTTAACGTATTGTTCTGTTAATCTAGCCTATTTTTTTAGTAATTTTTGCCTGTTAATTATATTTTAAGCTCGACTTTGATTAAGTTACCCATCGATTGTAATAATACTATGTTTTATTAGTTTTGCCAGTGAAAATATTCTATTTTTAGTTTGGTTTAGATTATCATTTAAAAAACTATTTCTATGATAAAAACATGGAAAGATTGCTTTTACTCATTCATGTTTTTATAAGTCGCCACCGCAGAAGGTGATATACGATTAAGATAACGAAAGATCCAATATTTCAAAACTGTATCTAAGATTACGGGAAAGGTCGCGATAAATAGAAAATTAAACTCTTGATTTTCTGGGAGTCCAAAGTGACGAGAAACTCCTTGTAAAATTACCTCCCATCCGTGGGGAGAGTGAAACCCCACAAACATATCGGTAAAGAGAATAATCAAAAAAGCTTTAGCTGGATCACTTAACCCATAAAGGATTTCATCAAGAAAGGATCTAACCACTTCTATTTCTTTTTTACTAGTTACTATGACTACAAAGAAAGAAACAAAAGAGAAAATATCTGCGAAAATATTGGCAATAGAATCAACTCCCTGATGTCGATATTCATCAGTTATTTCTTCGGCTTTATGTTTAATTTTCTCCCTAATTTTTTCGGGAGAAAATTCTGGTCCTAATCCAATCAGTACTCTAAATCTTAAAGTTTCTTCATAATGTTGTAATTCATTTAACGCTTCTTCCTCTAAATCTCTATTAATGAAAATGACTTGTTGATGGCTTGTAAAATATCTCTCAACAATAGGTGTCAAAAAAAAAGTTTTAGTTAATTGATGGGTAAGTAAAGGAACAATAATCAACAACAAAATAAACTTAATTGATAAAGCAGTTCGGTAGCGAGATTTACGGTATTTAACTAAAACCTCTTCTTCAGTTTCTCCAGATTTAGGATCAATTTCCTGTTTAATTCGGTTGAGGGTATTAATAAAAGATCTCGGAAGTACCCCAATCTTTTTCGAAGCAGAGGCTAAGTTAGAATTATCATTATTTTTTTTCTGGCTAACGGAAGTATTTCTAAATTTACTAAAGTTTTCATTATTGGTAGAACTTAACTGATTTGGATTTATTTTTTCTCCAGGAGCTACTGTTTTATTTTCAACCTCTACTTCTGGATTAATATTAGGAGTTTGATAGTGATTTGTTACCTCATCAATAAACTCAAGCTTGTCAAAAATGACAGAAGTGTTTGTCTCTTGATCCTGATAATCTCGTTGATCTCTTAAATGGAGTTGTTTATCTTGCAAATCAGATATTTTTAAAAAAAAACGACTAGCTTTAAAAAAAGCTAATCCCGTGTTTATTTTTTGTAAATAGCCATTAACTTCTGTTTCAAAATAAGTAATAATGCTTGTTCCATAGTTAGAATTTTCGACAGATACTTTTTTTCCTCCAAAATGTTTGTTTTCAATCTCTTTGATTTTCAAAGCGGATTTATAGGCGCTACTTAATGATTTTTCAGGGATTGCGAAGAACCAATCTGAGGTATTTTGAATGAAGGATTTAAGTTTCATGGGAATAGGAACTTGCAGTCTTAAAATAAGGAGATTGTATATGTCATGTTAACAAATTGAATCAAGGAGTCTGTGTGAATAGTCAACCTCTTTGGATTGAAGGAACAACCCGCAGTGGGAAAACAACTCATCTTGTTAAGGAATTTTGTCATTGGCTCAAGCAAAAACATCATTCCCTTCAAACAATTTCGGTTCCTGATTTCGTTCCTCAAAATTTAGCGTCTTCGCTCTTAATTTTGTCAGCAAACAGTGACAATTCCCGAAAACTTGCCGACAGACTTTCTTTATCTATTCAGGGCAGTTACCCTATTATCTGTAAAACTCCTCTAGGATTTATTACCAAGGAGGTCACCCTTTTTTGGCCACTTCTATTTAAAGAATTAACCTTAAAAGCTCAATTTCCCTTACTATTACGTCCAGAAACAGAACAGGAATTAGCTCTTCAGCTATGGCGGTCACATTTAGAGCTACCTAAGGTTCGACTAACCAGAACCAGTGAGTCTCGCTTTGTCCGTCAAACCTTAGATTTACTACAGCTTACAGGGGCTAGTGGTATTCCAATCGAAGATATCCCCTACATTTTAAGACAGGGTCTACCTGAAGGCGATCACTATAATGATTCCTTAAATAACCCGGAACTTTCTTTAGAATCAGATTGGAAATTGAGAGAAAAGTTGATTTCAAAATGGCAGAATTGGTGTTTGGATAAAGGTTTACTTACCTATGGATTAGTTTATACTCTTTATTGGCGATATCTTCTCCCTAACCCCAGGTATCAACAACATTTGATTAATCGCTACCAAGGTGTTTTTGCCGATGATGTTGATGATTATCCGGCAATAACTAAAAATTTATTCGACTTTCTCCTTGAAAATAGAGTATTTGGGGTGTTCACATACAATTACGATGGACAAGTTCGTCTAGGACTTGACGCTGATCCTCAATATTTATCTAAATTAGCCTCTCGCTGCCGGGTAGAAGTGTTACCTTCTCCTTCAGGACTAGCTGTGGACTGTGGAAAACTCTTAGTGAAATTAGCCACTGATCCCTCAGAAATCAGTAATTTGCCTGGGTATATTTCATCAATTAAAACTATCTCCCGTGCGGACTTATTACGTAAAACTGCACAACTGATTATTGAAGCAATTAAAGTTGACCGAGTTATTCCGGAAGACATCGCTATTATAGCCCCGGGATTAGATGAAATTGCTCGTTATACTCTTATTTCAATTGTTTCAAACGCAGGAATACCTATTAAACCCCTAAATGAACAAAGATCTTTAATTAGTTATTCGATAGTCCGTGCTTTATTATCTTTATTGGGGTTGGTATATCCAGGGTTAGGAAGACTGATTTTGACTGATGATGTCGCTCAAATGTTAACGGTATTGAGTCAACAAACCATAGATGGAACTCAAACTTTAGTTCCGGCGATCGATCCAGTCAGGGCGGGCTTAATTGCCGATTACTGCTACCATATTGATCCGGAATGCCCCAAATTATTATCTATTGAAACTTTTTCTCGTTGGGATCGTCTGGGACATCTTGCTACCAAAGCTTATCAAGTAATTTGTCAATGGATCACCGATAGTCAAACTCTGTTACAAAAGAAACCATTAACTACTCCAGTAACTATCTTAGATTGGGCAATTAAACACTTTGTGATGATCAGGAGTCACATGCCTTACGATCAAATTGCAGCATTACGGAAATTAATGGAAACTGCCCAACATTTTTGGGAAGTTGAGCACCGTTTACATCAATATAATGCCACACCTTCACCGCACCAGGAAACCCTGATTAAGTTTATTCAATTGTTGCGTCGTGGAACAATCACAGCCAATCCTCAACCCGTTCGTTATTTGGGTAAAACACCTGGTTTTGTCACATTGGCAACGATTTTTCAATACCGTTCATTACGTAATTCCCACCGTTGGCAATTTTGGCTAGACGCGTCTTCAATTTTATGGGAGAAAGGGGGAGCATCAGTGTTGTTTGGTGCACCTTTATTTGCACGAGAATGTCCAAGAAGAATGTTGACTCCTGAAGATGAATTTAAAGCTGATAAAGCCCGTTTAGAAAGGATTTTAAGGGATTTGTTGGGACGTGTTAAAGAAAAAATTATTTTATGTCACAGTGATCTCAGCATAAAAGGAACCGAACAAACTGGCCCTTTATTAACTTTGGTTAATAGTTCTTTAGAGTTTATCAGGGAGTAGTTAAGGAGCGAAGAGAAGAGACAAAAGAAATAGGGAGGGCAATGTCGACTACCATAATTGTTAGAAGTTGCAACCCTTTTAATTATTTAGTTGCCATTTAGGATTTCGTAATTAACTAAAATTGTTTTGTTCTTTCTCAGACCTAAGATAATCAAAAGAATACTACGCTCAACTATGTATGCTGGAGGAAACCTTTTATCAAAAAGTAGAAATTTACATAATACTGAACCAGATTGCTATACTATCCTCAAAAAAATAACGATCTAGGAAAACCTCTTCTATTTTATGGATTGTTTTAAAATATTCATTAACTTAAGGTGCATCTACTAACGTATACATTTTTTTTACAGGCTCTAATTATATAGAATAATATGGAAAATATTTCCTAATAATTACTTTTAAAAACTTACTTTTTTCTATATAATTATCTGCTATCACTATTCTATTTAATTCTTGTAAGTACTTTTTAGAAAAAAGTTTTTTTGCTAAAAATTTATATAATTAATTTAACTATTTTGTATTTTTTTATAAAATAAAATTATATAATTTGGGGTTAATTAGTAGGTTGACAAATTTATATATATATGACCATTTGTAGCTTCAGCTTACCATAACAGTTGCTCTTTCTTACATGATACTTCAAGCTTGTATTATGAACTTTAATCTTACTCTATTTACATTAAACAAGCATATATATGCTTCGACTTGTGGATATCTTTTTTATAAATATCAACTTTTAAAAGTCAATATTTCTTATTGAATAAACGCGCATTTTCTAAGTTTTAGTCTCAGACTCTAACAATAATATATGAGGGGGTTTTAAAAAAATATTTTCTTATTGAGTCCCAATTGTCTTTAATATAATTTAATTTTTCTATCCAACAATATCCTCTCAATTCTTTCCACATTTATCCATCTACATAGTCTTAATTCTAACTAGAATACTAATTTTAAACTAGTTTAAAAATCAATAAATATTTTTATATTATTCTTTATTTTAAAATTTTATTTCTTAGATTTGTAACCCCTTCTTTTTGGTGTTTATGAGATTTATTAAAAATATCCTTGATATAAAAAAATATCTCATTACAGAGAATGCACTCTGTTTAAGTGTTAATTCCTAAAATTTTTGCAAAAATGGATATTATTTTTTAGTTTAGGTAAATTAAGATTTGGAGGTGACTAAGCTTTTATAGACATTGTTTTTATCTAGATTATTCCTTTATTATATTGTAATTAAACTACTAAATTTAGTTAATTTACTTTTTTATTTTCTGTCTTTTTTATTGACCTACTCTCTTTCAATATAATTGGTAATTTCTTTACTTTTTATTGCCTGATATTCAAACATAAATATTATGCTATTGTTCTGATTATACATATAACTTTATAGTTGTATTTTAACTTGTATAGTTATTAACTCTATAATTCTACTATTTTTTTAGCTATACTAATTACTATCTAAATCCTCGCTTATTTAAAACGATACTTTCTCTTCTGTACGGATTTAAAATCATCTGCTTAACTACCAATTTATTATACCCAGTCTAAACCCTAAGCTAAAATAGACTGCTTATAAATTATATAATAAGATAACTAGAGGGTATGTAAAGGTAATATGATACTTATATATTTTAAAAGTTCAATAAAATTCAAAAACAATTTTTTAAAAAAATCTAGTAATGAGGATATCGTCAATTTTAATAAAAATAACTTACTACCTATTCAATAATTTTAAAAATAAATTTATTGATTCAACTTTTATTGAAGTGATGCATTATCTTTTAAGACTAAGCGAGAAGCTTCAACAATTTTTTCGATTCAAGAGAAAGATTTGAGACTACAATAACCAATGTGAGATAGAGACGGTGGCTTAACTCTAGGAAGTAATATTTATGGATGAATCAGAGAAAATACCAGTCGGAATTATTGGAGCTTCAGGGTACGGTGGTATACAACTGGTGCGGATATTACTAGAACATCCAAACATAGATATCGTCTATCTTGGAGGCATTAAAAGTGCAGGAAAACTCTATTGGGATCTTTATCCCCATTTAGTACATCGCGTTGATCTGACTATCGAACCTATTGACATAGATGTGGTAGCTTCCCGTTGTAAAGTAGTATTTTTGGGACTTCCAAATGGGCTAGCTTGCGAGCTAGCCCCCCAATTACTGGTAAAAGGTTGTAAAGTCCTAGATCTGTCTGCAGACTATCGTTTTCGTAATTTAGACACCTACACTGCATGGTACAACAAGAATCGCACTGATCACGAAACCGCCATGCAATCTGTCTATGGGCTTCCTGAATTGTACCAAGAAGAAATTAAATCTACTTCTTTGGTGGGATGTCCTGGATGTTACCCTACAGCAAGTTTGATGGCTTTATCTCCTCTCCTCAAACAAGGCTTAATTATTCCTGAGACTGCCATTATTGACGCTAAGTCAGGAACATCAGGGGGAGGCCGGCAAGCTAAAACTCATCTCTTACTCGCAGAAGCAGAGGGTTCGTGTATGGCTTACGAAGTGGCTAAACATCGCCACACACCAGAAATAGAACAAATTTGTTCTGATTTAGCCGGACATGAAGTTCGGGTTCAGTTTACCCCCCATTTACTTCCTATGGTTCGAGGTATTCTGGCAACGGTTTATGCATCTCTAAGAGATCCTGGGCTAGTTAGAGATGATATTCTGACCATTTATAGTGCATTTTACCGTTCTTTCCCCTTCGTAAAAATTCTTCCTCACGGTATTTATCCTCAAACTAAATGGGCCTGGGGAACTAATCTTTGTTATATTGGAGTTGAAACAGATCCCCATACTGATCGCGTCATCGTTATGTCTGCTATTGATAACATAGTCAAGGGTCAAGCAGGACAGGCAGTGCAGTGCTTGAACTTAATGATGGGTTGGGATCAAACCCTAGGACTACCTCAATTGTGTTTTTATCCCTAACTAGAAACAAGCAATAGCAACAATTGTAGTTTTCTATTGACTTTAACAATGTCGATTTTTATTCCAGATTTAGTTGAATATGCTATGTATTCTTGCGAAGAAAGTCCTTTCCTATCAACAATGCTTATTGAATGCTACCTTGGGAAATTGGGATGTCCCTCCAACTTTTTAAGGATATAAAGGGGGAATCTTTTGGAAGTCATTCATAGACTTTATTCTTTACAGGACTTAGGTATTACTGCTTTATGTTTTAATTCTATTTTTCAGTATGCTAGTAATTATGATTATCACATCCATGATTACTATACAGTTGATACCCTTTTGGGTGAAAATTAAGCTTTGAAAAACTTATATAAAGGAGTAGATGAACGTAACTTTAAAGTCATCTTAGATGGGGTTGTTAACTGTACCAGTCGGGGCTTTTTCTCTTTAATTAAATCTTAAAAAACGGACCTAATTCTCCTTGTTTAAATTAGTTTAAAATCGTCAGTTGACTATTATCTATTTATAATGGCAATTTATCGGTAAATTACCTCTCTTATATTAATTTTAGTTAAAGTGCTTCCTTATTTCATACAATAAAATTTAAACAACTGTCTGTTTTATATCTAGATAATATATTTATTGTTATTTACAATAATTAAGGAATAACATCGATAAAATCGATTTAATGGAATTTAACATCAATCCAGTGATTGGATTCCATAAAGCAAGAATTGTTTTAGCTGTAGGTTTGTATTCATAGGCTTCTACTGAAATGTCGTTGGCAGTGATTAAGTAAATATATTTTTTGCCGATGTCTAATATATATTAATATAGTGACAATTTGATTTAGTATGTTTGTTGTAATACTTAAAAATTTGGTAAAGAAAATATTCAACAGGTTTCCCTTAAGAAAGAAATTACATCTTATATCAAAATAATTTAATTGTTTATCACTTTTTTATCTTGACTATTGGATGTCTTTGATCTATATAGTAGAGTCGTTGTAGAGTGTCCAACTAACATAAATGGGGGTAAGCCTTAGCTTCTACACGGAAGCACCATATTCCACAATGTCTTAGCATTGAAATAGAAGTGTGGTCAGGGCTTGAGACAAAGCTATAGAAGCTGGAATAGAATAAGTATAACCAACGCTTGGAAACAGGCTAAGAAATCAAAGGGCGAACCTCGAGTTTAGGACAGTGGGGATACATATCTCTAGATTAGGACAGACAGTCGACAATGCTAAGAAACCAGAAAAGGGTAGAAGAGTTTTCATAGTAGTTAACAACCTACACATTTACAGCTAGCTGATCAATAGTTTGTAGTTTTAACTTTGGAGGTGTTTAGATAAGAGTAAATAAAAGATAATTTCTTATCTAGAAAAGACCACTGGAACAGCAAGGGAGCCCCTGCTATCCCCTTAGGTAGCTCGTCGGGAAAAATATCAGGAATAAAATCGTGATTTGAACCATTGTTGAACTAAACCAAGTTTTTGAGAATTCCTCTGCTGACGCAGTTGGTATTCTTTGTAAGCGCCATTAATACGGGCTGTAATATAATGAGCTAGGGGATGTTGAGTTCGATCAGGATGCCAAAGACGAATTAAACCCCTATAAGTTTGCTCAACTTGCAACGAAGTGGGGAAAGGATTAAGGTCTAGAACTTTCCACCAAGGAGATGACTCATCAAAAAACGCACGATGAAGGTGGAGAGGATATTCACTCACAATAGGTTGCAACCGTCCCCAAGATGTTCCATAGAACACCTGATAAATAGTCTTAAGTTTACTTAACCCTAGACGTTCTGTAGCTTGGTGGTGCCATTGCCGAAACCTATCGATAGTTTCTTGGTTCCAAAAAGACTGATCCTCTTTGGCTAAAGATTCTAGGATTAATTTTGGAGTTCTTTGAGGTTCAGGCAAACTCCATAACCAGAATAATTCTGGGACAACTTGGGTGGCGAGAGGAAAATTTTTCCATTCCCAATAATTAACCCCAGGTGTGGCTAATCTTTGGCGGTAAAAAATATACCACCCTTTCTCCCAGATACACGCTAAAGGAGTCATAAGAGGGCTAGCTAAAGGATAAGCTTGTCCACGCAAAGAACTTTGGGGAGCATCTTCCAATAAACAAGTTAAAGGAGTCATAAGAAGACTAGCTAAAGGATAAGCTTGTCCACGCAAAGAACTTTGGGGAGCATCTTCCAATAAACAAGTTAAAGGAGTCATAAGAGGACTAGCTAAAGGATAAGCTTGTCCACGCAAAGAACTTTGGGGAGCATCTTCCAATAAACAAGTTAGTCGTTTAAATTGGCTATTAAGACCTTTACTTGAAGACTTAGACGAAGATAATAGCAAACAAATACCACAAAAAATAAGGGTTAAAAGCAATAAATTTTGGAGTAAATCTCCAACAAACGTTAAAAAATTCATGATCAGGTAATCAATAATCTTCAACGCTCGTAAAAAAAGACGAGCAAGAAATATTCTTAACTTTATATCATAATTTAACCTTGGAAAATTACCAAAAATATGATTGACAAAGATTGCGAAATATTAATACTAAATCAAATTGTCATTTCTATTTGTGATGATAATTGCTAATATCAATTTTATTTTAAAAATTATAAAAATTCCTAATAAATCTTCTTATTAAGACTATATTGTAAGTTGTATCACTATCTATAGTGATAGCTTGAAAGTCCGCTAAAACTAAGATTATAAAGTTTATTTTTCTATATATCTAATATATTTTTGGCAAAAATTAGCAGATGGAATTGTTCAAAAAATTGAGGACGTTTACCCTATTCTTTTACTTATCTTTTGCTCCTTTGACAAGATAAACTAGAAAAGTCAATAAATTGTTATCGTAACTGAAGGATATGGAGCAGAAAAAAACAATGATCGCACAAAGCGAGTCTTCAACGATGGTATCTACAAGCAGGGGGAAGACTCCGGACTATGATGTCATTGTAATTGGCTCAGGAATCGGAGGGTTAGTAACTGCCACTCAATTAGCAGTCAGGGGAGCAAAAGTCCTAGTATTAGAACGGTATTTAATTCCTGGAGGAAGTGCGGGATATTTTGAACGGGAAGGATATCGCTTTGATGTGGGTGCGTCTATGATTTTTGGGTTTGGTAGCAAAGGAACGACCAACTTACTTACTCGCGCCCTAGAAGCCGTTGACGTTAGTCTGGAAACAATTGAAGATCTTGTACAGATTCATTATCATTTACCTCAAGGATTAGACCTAAAAGTTTATCGAGACTATGAAAAATTTATAGAAGAATTAATCACTAAATTTCCGCAAGAGAAAACAGGAATTCGCCGTTTTTACGATGAATGTTGGAAAGTCTTTAACTGCCTCAATACCATGGAGTTACTTTCCTTGGAAGAACCTCGTTACTTAACACGGGTCTTTTTCCAGAATCCCATGTCCTGTTTAAAGTTGATTAAATATTTACCACAAAATGTGGGAGAAATTGCCAGACGCTATGTCAGTGATCTCCAACTATTGAAATTCATTGATATGGAATGTTACTGCTGGTCAGTGGTTCGGTCCGATCTCACCCCAATGATCAATGCAGGGATGGTATTTTCTGACCGTCATTATGGAGGTATTAATTATCCTAAAGGAGGAGTAGGACAAATTGCCCAGAAATTAGTGGAAGGACTTGAAAAAGTAAAGGGAAAAGTTCAGTATAAAGCTAGAGTCACTAAAATTTTGCTAGAAAAGAAAAAAGCGGTGGGCGTAGAATTAGCCAATGGCCAACAATATTTTGCTAAGCGTATTGTTTCTAATGCCACTCGTTGGGATACTTTTGAAAAATTATTGACTCCAAAAGTAATGCTGGCTAAGGAAAACCGATGGAGAAATCGTTATCAAAAATCCCCCAGTTTTCTTAGTTTACATTTAGGGGTAAAGGCTGATTTATTGCCTCCTCAAACCGAATGTCATCACGTTTTGTTAGAAAATTGGGACAAAATGGAAGCTGAACAGGGAACGATTTTTGTTTCTATTCCCACGCTTCTTGATCCGAGTTTAGCTCCTCGTGATCATCATATTATCCACACCTTTACCCCAAGCTGGATTAAAGGATGGCAAGGACTTTCTACTAGAGAATACCAAAAACAAAAAAAAAGAGCTACTAATGATTTAATTGGAAGATTAGAAAAAATTTTTCCAGGTTTAAGTCAAGCTTTGGACTATCAAGCAGTGGGAACCCCCCGAACTCATCGAAGGTTTTTAGGACGAGATGACGGAACCTATGGACCTATTCCAAAGCGAAAATTAGCAGGGTTGTTGGGAATGCCTTTTAACCAAACTGCGATCACTGGACTTTATTGTGTGGGAGACAGTACTTTTCCTGGACAAGGGTTAAATGCAGTTGCTTTCTCGGGGTTTGCTTGCAGCCATCGTATTGCCGTTGATCTAGGTTTGTAAAACTTGTCCTGAAAACCTATTCTATGGCGCGTTGAGTTCTTGTCATGATTGAAGTGCAAATACAATTGAATCTAACTAAAAATTTCTTAGTGGACTAGACATCCAATAAAAATAAGTGGAGCAAAAAACTATTTTAAGTTATCAGCGAATGGTTAACAGCCAACGGTGACTCATTAATGATCACTGTTTATCTCCGAATTGTTTATTCAACTTCTAGAAATATGGTAGTACTTAAATACTATATGATAAAAAATTATGTAATTTATAACAATACATTATTTATTCTATTTAAACCATTGCTGATTAAAAGGTAACACCGTCAAATACTGCTCCCATTCTTACTAAGATAGATAATTAGCAACTATTCGAGTTTCTAAATAAATATTGTCATAGTTAACATTTCAACTTTGGATTGACAAACCAATCCTAACTACTAAAAGTGAGGGCAATTATTAGGTTTTCTCAAACCATCAATGATATCTTAACACACAATTTTACTGATATGTTGGAGGAATAATTTTCAAGAAACCCCTATATTTTAGGGAAAAATTAAGGTGATTACAATAGAGAAAATTTAATTTCCATTTAATTGAATAGTAATCGCTTGTAACTTTAATTACTGTAAATAATCTATCACCGGTAATTTATCTTTCAAAAATCATTATACTAATTACTCTTTAGTATGAATATCTGTAGTCTTCAATATAAAAGTACATATTTAAATTTGAGTAGATAATAACCCGTAAACAACTTGTGTATAATAAACAACAAATAAATAATATTGATCCGTTTTTATTGGGTATAAAATTCGCAATATTTTAACTGTTGTAAAAAATAATTGTAATTTTCTGGTAACAAAAATTAACCAATTATGTTCTTAAAGAGCAATCATATAAAACAAAAGTTATTAACTAGATAAAAGAAAGAAATCTACACTTAGAAGATAAAATATTAAAATTGAAAATATTAACGTTTTATCTTTACTTTAACTAATTTTTAAAAATTAATTGAAGAGATAAACAAGTTTTCATAAAAAATATAAATTATAAAATTTGGAGGTCAGCTTTAATCGGCTACTATCGGAGAGTAAAACTACTAACTTGACTTCTTAAGAATCTATTAATAGATACTAATTTCATGAAAAAATATTCGATATATCTAGTATTTTAAAAAAATTTTAATACTTATGTTCTCCTAGAAAATACACAAAAATTATATAAAAAATCCTTAAACTATAATTACATTACGCAATTTTAGGTTTTTTTTATTTAATAATATTTATTATCTTAGCAATAAAATTTTTATATATTTTTTAAGTTTTTTCATAGATAAAAATTGTGTATTTTGGTAGAAAATAATTGCTCTTATTAACGTAGGGTTAACTATATTACAAGAAATAGTAGAATTACTTAATGACACAATTAAAATAACTCATGAATTAATAGGTAATCTTGAAGACGGTATAATTGTTGTAAGATTAAGTCGTTACTTAATAGCTATCTTCGATTTTTATGCTTACCCAGAGAGTATTGTATAAATCGCCACGTTGGCAACGCTCTAAACTTTCTCCTATGATGCGTCAATGGGAGATTTTAGGGTTTAGTTTTAAATTTTTTCTAGGGTTAGGATGGGATAAACTGATTCGGAATAATTCCTCTAAACGTAGACATAAACGTGCAAGATGGTTGGTAAAAAACTTGTTAGAATTAGGTCCAACATTTATTAAAATCGGTCAATCTCTTTCTACCCGTGTTGATATTATTCCCTTTGAATATATTCAAGAATTGAGTCAATTACAAGATCGGGTTCCTCCTTTTAATTCTGATGAGGCAATCAAAGTAATAGAAACTGAACTGGGTAAGTCAATTAATGAGTTATTTAAGGACTTTAAGTCAATCCCCCTAGCCTCAGCAAGTTTAGGACAAGTTCATCGCGCTAAATTGTATACAGGACAAGAAGTTGTTGTTAAAGTTCAACGGACTGGATTAGAAAAAATTTTTAATTTAGATTTTGAAATTATACATCGTTTAATTCGTTTACTTAATCGCTATCTTTCTAATTTAAGACAATATCAACTCGAAGCAATTTACAAAGAATTTTTTGAGCTTTTATTTCAAGAAATAGATTATATTCGTGAAGGTAAAAATGCCGAGCGGTTTCGAAAAAACTTCAAACACTACTCGCAAATTAAAGTGCCTAAAGTTTATTGGAAATATACTACTAAAAATATCTTAGTATTAGAATATCTCCCAGGAATTAAAGTAGATGATCGTACTACTTTAAAGGATAGCAGAATTAATTTGGATAGTATCATCCAACTAGGAATTTGCTCTTATCTAAAACAATTATTAATTGATGGTTTTTTTCAATCAGATCCCCACCCTGGAAATATGGCTGTAAGTCAAAGAGGGGAATTAATTTTTTATGATTTTGGTTCTATGACAGAAGTTAAATTGATGGACAAAGAACAAATGATTCAAACCTTTTTTGCCGTCTTAAAAAGAGATACGGATAAAGTAGTTGAAACTTTAGTCTATATGGGGTTAATTGAACCCTTGAAAGACATGAGTGCTATCAAACAGATTGTTGGATTTATCTTGGAAAATTTTCGAGATAAACCGGTAGATGTTAAAGCATTTGAAGTTATTAACGATGAAGTGTATTTAATGTTCAAAAAACAACCCTTTCGTTTACCGCCTCAGATGACGTTTATTATTAAATCTTTAACTACCCTCGATGGTATTGCCCGTGCACTAGATCCTCAATATAATTTCTTAACAGCAAGCAAACCTTTTGTCAAAAGTATTGCCTTAAGTAATGGACAAGGAATAGTTATTAGTGCCATAGCTCAACAAGCAAAAGACTTTATTAAAAAAACCTGGCAAAATCCCAACTCAACTAATCGATTAATGCAAAGGCTGGTGCAAAAATTTGACCAAGAGGAACTGCAATTTCGGATTCGTTATCTAGAAGAAAATAAAAAAAACTTTAAACTCATTAGTTTAGGGATTAAGTGTTTGATTTATACCTGTTTAACAGGATTTACTTTGTTATTAACTTTGATATTAGTCATCTCCACATATTTTAAATTAGCTGTGGTTGGTTTTGGCTTATCAGGGTTATTTGGCTTATTTTTTTTGCGTTCCATAATTACCTTGATGAATCAGGAAAAAATTAACAATGTTTTTGATCACAAAAGTTAGCTCATCAACTTTTTTATTTTGTGTTTTTCTTAATGTAGAATCACTATTCATGCCAACTCGAACGCCAAGCAGTTTCGGCCTCTACTCTTGCGTATTCCTGTTGCGCCTGACGATAACTTTGATGTATTTTTTTAATTTTTTCTAAACCCTTACGAATTTCTTTACGTTTCAGACTTAAAGTTGCATTAGCAAAGACGATTTCTGATAATTGTAACTGAATAGCAGAAAATCTAGTAATTTCCGATTCAGATTTTTCTTCTTTTTCCTTTGTTTCTCGATTAGTCTCCACCAACAAATTAATGATGTTAGGTGTTCTCCCAGCAGATACTTCTCCTTCTTCAGCTTTAAAAGCCATTTCTAATAACTGAGGAGGCAAATTGGGAGAGATGATTTGAGCTTGCTGCAAATAATTATTAGCTTTTTTAGAAAGACTTTCTAAAGTGTCATTAATTCTCTGTTCTATAGTCTTACACCAGTTCACTAACTCTTCAGGATTTTCAATTTTTAAAACTTGAGATTCTGGATCTACTTCTGAATCATCTATCTTAGATGAAGGTTCTTCTAATTCAGATAACAATACTATTTGCTCCTTAACGGTAGCCTGTAGAACAGAAGAAGAGGTTTCTGAATGAAATTCAATTTCATATTGAATTTCTTGACATAATTGACGTAAATTATTTTGTAGGGTTTCCCTTTGACTAAAAGATAATTTTAAAAATTGTTCAGGGTAAATTTGAGTACAAATATGATAGCAAGCTAAAATTAATTGTTGTTGAGCCGAATTACTTAAAGATTTTAAGTAATTACTATAAAGTATATTTAATTCAAGTGCAAGTTCCTTAGTTTTTTCTTCAAAGACTTTCAGATCTTGTCTAATTTGCTGGAGAGATTTGGGCATAATTTAAGATTGATTTAGATAACTTTCTAACTAACAGTTTACTTAATAAATTTACGATTAATGTCAAAAAGGCAAAAGTTTAGCAATATTGCTCTTTCTTTTGCCTTTTACAAAAAGTCTACATAAAAAGAAGACTATCCTTTCTTTTCCCTTTTTTGGAGAGAGTCTTTAATATATTTCAGCTTCAGCTGACGGAGTCGACTTTCTTTCTGTAGAAGTTCCTAGTTTTTTGGGAAACTTCTTCGACTTTCTCTTCTACTATAACTTATAGCTCAGAACTTATTTGACCAGTTTGTTCTGCTACCTCTTTAGCAAAATTAATTTCCACTTTTTCAATTCCTTCTCCAAGAACAAAGCGAGTAAAACGGCGGACTTGAATATTTTCCCCTAGTTGAGAAATAGTTTGTTTAATCAATTCTTCAATATCAATGCTTTGGTCGCGAATATAGGGTTGGTTCATCAAAGATAATTCTTTGATACGTTTGTCAATACGTCCTTGAACAATCTTTTCCTTGATGTTGTCAGGTTTATTAGCTAGGTCATCTCGCCCCATCTCGATTTCTTTTTCCTTAGCGATGATGGTTTGCGGAATATCTGCCCCTCGAATATACTCCACATTAGGACAAGCGGCAATTTGCATAGCCACATTGCGAACAAGATTTTTAAATTCATCTCTGCGAGCAACAAAGTCAGTTTCGCAATTAACTTCTACGAGAACCCCAATGCGGCCTCCCGTATGAATATAACTTTCTACTAGTCCTTCTGCCGTTTGTCGTCCAGATTTTTTCTCGGCTGAGGTGATCCCTTTTTGCCGTAGCCATTCTATGGACTTAGTTATATTGCCTTGGTTTTCTCGAAGTGCTTTCTTGCAATCCATCATGCCAGCACCTGTCTTTTCTCGAAGCTCTTTAACCTGTTTTGCTGAGATTTCCGTCATGTTAACTTTATGTTCCTAATGCTTTAACTGTAATGACTTGAACCGCTAAGATTAAACTGTAGTTGCCGTCTCAGATCCTCAGCAACATCACTTCTGCTAAATCCCTTCCATCGAACGAATTAGTGTTTCGATATTTGGATTTCCAGACTGATTAGGTTTTCTTGATCATTTTTCCAAATTACCCTGTTGGCTTTAGTGTTAGGCTTAATTGGTTGAGTGACCTTCAGTAGGTGTTTTTTTACCCGTCTTAGAATCCTATCACAAGTCACACTCTACAATTTATCTTTAATCATAAGGAAATTCGGTAGTGCTTATTTTATTTAATCAGAATGGCGGGAGATGTCTAGATATTGCATAGACATCCCGTAAACTTAGTCCTAAAATGAAGCGAATTTACTCCTCTTCTTCATGATTCGTTTCAGCAATGATCTCTTGTGGATCTACACCTTCTGTTTGATCCTCTTCTCTTTCATAATCATCATAGTCTTCATAATCATCTCCGTCGAGGTTTTCTTCGAACTCCTCGTAATCCCCTTGGGAACTAAGTTCACCATGACGACCTTCATAAATAGCATCAGCTAATTTACCTAGAATCAGCTTAATCGAACGAATAGCATCGTCATTAGCCGGAATAGGAATATCAGCAAAGTCAGGATCACAGTTAGTATCTAGAAGAGAAATAATGGGAATTCCTAGTTTTTGGCACTCAGAAATGGCATTGTATTCCCGTCGCTGATCGACAATGACAACCACATCGGGAGGTTTGCGCATCGTTTTAATCCCACCTAGGTACTTATCGAGTTTCCCTAGTTCTCGTCGTAACATCGAACCTTCTTTTTTGGGACGGCGAGCTAGGTTTCCATTAGTTTCCATAAACTCTAATTCCTTGAGGCGTTCAACCCGGGTTTTTATGGTTTCCCAGTTTGTGAGCATTCCTCCTAACCAACGTTGGTTAACGTAATTTGCTCCACAACGAAAGGCTTCTTGAGCAATAATCCCAGCTGCTTGACGTTTAGTTCCCACAAAAAGAAACCGCTTCCCTTTACTTGAAGAGATACGTACATATTCGTAAGCATCTTCCATTAATTGGGCGGTTTGTACTAAATCTATAATATGAACCCCATTACGAGCTGTGTAAATATAGCGGTCCATTTTGGGGTTCCAGCGGCGGGTTTGATGACCGAAGTGTACTCCAGACTCTAGCAATTCTGCAAGGGAAACAACTGACATGTTTAACTTTCTCCTATTCGGGTTTATCCTCCACTCAGATGGATTTCTCACAAGAAACACCCGAAGTTCTGAATGTGCGATATGTTTACTGCACTCTGACTATATCACATTTTATATCTAAATCTCGGGTGTACTCTCAGAAAATATTTAGTCTGTAACTTCAGTAAAGTTACAGACTAAATAATGGTGGTGGTCGCGATATCAGTGGAAAATTAAAGTTTATCTATTAAACCCCAAAAATAGCTTTTAATAAATATTAAAGATGCTAACAATGTTGTCTCTTTGTATTCAATTTATAGAACTTAATTTATATTGATTTAACAGGTATTTATCAGGGCAACTCTTTTGAGTAATACTTTGCTTTATTTGTCTTGTCTCAATTATGTTTATTTTTTAACATCCCTTCAGTAATTTAATAAATTTTATCTGATGTCATGTCCTTCCTATCAAATTCTGTACTGAACTATCAATTAGTAAAATTATAGATGCAATTATTTTATTGCAATTTAATCAAGCAGCTCACTTGCATATACTAAACAATAATTAATTATAGTAAAACGCAATAATTAACACCTCTATTTGCCTTTAAAATCAAAAAAATTTTTATTTTAAGAAGTTGTCAATAATATGTATTTATGCTGTATGAATTAATTAATTATTTTTCTGTTTATATTTATAGATTTGTATTTTTTCCATATTTTAACTTTAATTACTTTTCTATTTTAGAATATATATGCAATTAAGATTTGATAATAATGTTTAAAACAATATTTATTTATAACTTATTAAGGTTAATTAATTATAAAAATACTAAATTACGATTAATTAATGATTAATACAAAAATAAAATTGACAATCAAGAGAAAATAATAACTCCCACAATCAATTAAAAGTATTCGAGGTTTTGAAGTGATTCTCAACTCAAAACGGTTTAAATTTTTCCTAGTTGATCGCTCCTAGACAAAATATCATATTTTCATCACTGTAAAAAAAAATTTAAATAATTATTCTACCAACGCTTATAATTACTTTTCTCCTAATAAATTTTATACTGTAGAGCACTTAATAATCAATGTGCAATACATTTGCTTATTTTTCAATTAATATCCTTTGTTCAAAAAGATGTTAAAATCAGGGTATATATATAATTATTGATAGAACTGATGGGAGAAACAATCACCCTATTATCGAAACGAGAAATAGAAAAAATGCGACGAGCTGGACGTTTAGCAGCCCAGTTATTAGATCATCTAGCCCCAATGGTCAAGTCAGGCATAAGTACTTTGTACTTAAATGAAGAGGCTGAACGTTGGACTCAATCGCACAACGCTACTAGCGCGCCCCTAGGTTATCATGGCTTTCCTAAATCAATTTGTACTAGCATCAACAAGGTAATTTGTCATGGTATCCCTAATGCTAAGCAAATTCTTAAAGAAGGGGACATTATAAACATTGATGTTACACCTATTCTTGATGGTTATCACGGTGATACCTCCCGTACTTTTTTTGTCGGAACTCCTTCCTCAAAAGCTCGACAATTAGTAGAAGTTACAGAGGAGTGTTTAAGAAGGGGGATTGCTGTAGTGAAGCCTGGAGCTAAAATTGGGGATATTGGAGCTGCAATTCAAGAATACGCTGAATCCTACGGTTTCTCAGTAGTTAGAGATTTCGTTGGTCATGGAATTAGCAATATTTTCCATACACCTCCCCAAATTCCCCATTTTGGACAACGGGGAAAAGGAAAACGCATTCGTCCAGGGATGGTATTTACGATTGAACCCATGATTAATGAGGGAACCTGGGAAGCGGTAGTATTAAACGATGGCTGGACAGCAATTACGAAAGACGGCAAACTTTCAGCCCAATTTGAACATACTCTCGCGGTAACAGAAACAGGAGTAGAAATTTTAACTTTACCTGATTAATGATGTTACTTAAGATTATGTACTTGATTTAAAATTAACTAGCTAAGGAAAAGAAACACCGTAACGGTCAACACTCAAACAGGGTTAAAACCTAACGGTAACTGTTTTAAGTTAATTTTTTTTGCTGCTATTATTATAATAGAAGTTATGCTAAGCTATTGCAAATCATAAAATTAAACTCTGAAGAGTACAGAAACAAAGATTTAGTCTTTTATTAGTTATTAGTTAGGCATAGTAAATATGGTAGGAATGTTTTTTATGTTGGTACAAAATCTTAGTTTAAATTATCAGACGGCATTTGTTACTGTAGCTACCGTAAACTTTAGTACTACAGTTAGATTTCACTAACAACTTTTAGCCAAATTTCTTAATCTCCATCTTCCCAAACGTTATGCTGAATTTCAGCTACCTGGATTACGGTTAGGGGTTTTTTATCCTGAGTGGTAGTATCAGTCTCTGTTTATAAATAGAAAATTTAGAAACAGCGATCACCTGTTTGAATTCATTGAGGGCTGAACCATCTAATTCTATTACCATTGCTTCTCACCGCAGAGAAGTCTATGCTTACAATCCCATAATAAATCGATTGATATTGCATTAGTCAATTGGACAAGTTACCTGATAGGTAGGAGCATAATTAATGCTAAGAAGCAAACTAAAAATTATGTCTAAAGTTACTCCCTATTTATTCCTATTTCCGGCTATTTTAGTGTTGGGAATTACTGTTATTTTTCCAGCATTGCAAGCTTTTGCCTTAAGTTTTACCCAGTACGATTATGATATCACCCAAGCACCAAAGTGGATTGGGTTAGAAAATTTTCAACGTTTGGCTAAAGATACTGCGTATTGGAAAATTCTCGGCAACACTTTGTTGTACTTAATAGTCGTTGTTCCTGTTTTAGTAACCGTCCCTCTAGGGTTAGCTATATTAGTAAACAAAAGGATCCGAGGAATTAGTTTGTTTAGGGTCGCTTTTTATACTCCTGTTGTCATCTCTATGGTGGTAGCTGGTATTGCTTGGAAAGCCCTTTATCTTTCTAAAGGATTGCTTAATCAATTTCTCCAAGAATTTGGATTTTCTGAAGGAATTTCTTGGTTAACAAATCCTAAAATTGCTATTTTTAGCGTCATGGCAGTTACTATCTGGAAAGGACTAGGTTATTACATGGTTATTTATCTAGCGGGACTACAATCAATTCCTAATGAATTATATGAAGCCGCTGCTATCGACGGGTCAGACGGTTTGCGTAAACACTGGGATATAACTATTCCTTTAATGCGCCCTTATTTACTATTAGTTTGGGTAATTTCTGCTATTGCGGCGACTAAAGTATTTGAGGAAATTTATATTATGACCCAAGGAGGACCCAGAAATAGTTCTAAAACTGTTGTTTATTATTTGTATGAAAAAGCTTTTCAAGATTTAGAGATTAATTATGCTTGTACTATGGGATTAATCCTATTTTTAGTAATTCTTATGCTTTCTATTATTAGTTTAAAAATATCTCAAAATCACACTTTGTAAGAATTACTAATTTATCCTAACTCATCGAAAATTGGCAATCTATTTAAAGCATCTTGGGCGGCGGCTTTTGTCGCTTCCTGTTTACGGCGACCTTTTCCTGTCCCTAATAGTTGCTCATTAATTTGTACACCGAAAATAAACTCTTTTGCATGATCAGGTCCTAATTCCTCAATTAAAAAGTATTCAGGAACTTTTCTGTAGCTAGCTAATGCCCATTCTTGAAGACGATTCTTGACATCGATAATTTTACTAGAAACTTTTTTTGACTCAGGGATTATTAGAGTATCAATTGTATCTTTAAAGAGTGATCGCACAAACTTTTGTACTGCTTCTATTCCTGCATCAAGAAAATATGCCCCTACTATAGCTTCAAAGGTATCACTCAATAAAGCAGGATTGTTTTGTCCCCCATCTTTAATCGCTCCTTGTCCAAGATACATAAATTTTCCTAAGTCTAAGATCTTTGCAAATTGAGCTAATTGGGGTTCATCAACTAATTTTGACCGCAAACGAGTCAATTGTGCCTCGCTTAATTCAGGATGGCGTCGATAAAGTTCTTCACTTACGACAAATTGTAATACTGCATCACCCAAAAATTCTAAACGTTCATTATGTTCTGTAACGTCACAATGTTCGTTAACGTAAGAGCGATGGGTTAACGCACAGTCTAATAACGCTTGATGTTTAAACCGAAGAAATGTAGTCATAATTAACCGTCAACTATTAACTAACTCAAGTTTGAAATAACCATCTTAAAATAACTATCACGGCACTAAAATAGAAAAATTACTACACATTTTAACAAATAAAACTTACTCAAAGAATTAATATTTGAGTTTTTTTTTAGAAGACAGTCTACTTTTATTGTTTGTACGAATAAATAGAGAAAAAGGTTTCTTTAAAAAAAGATCCCACAAAGTGTTGTCAAATTTATTCTTGGCAAATTTGTTGGTAGCCCTCTTTGAGTTCTATGAGAGATAACTGTGTATTTTCCAGAGCCGCTTCAAACACTTCAAAATTCTCATACTCACCTTTATTGGTTACACTAAAGAGTAAAGCATAGTAGTCGCGGCGCCGTCGGTATTGACTAATTAAAGTTAGATACAACGGCTAAAACCTTTGTTTAACAAGCAACTTGGTTAACTCGTCTCTTTGCTGACCGGCCACGCAATAGTTCTACGTCTTCTATTCTAATTTTAAACCCTAGACTTCCTATGTCTCAAATCACTCAAGTTTCTAACCCTGGACAAGATCAAACCATCAGCTCTCTAAAACTTGCTCAGGCATTAGCTGAACAACTTGCTATTACACCCAATGATTGGCATCGCCTCAAAAACAACCGTAAAGCGCAAGCTCAGCAACAAATAGCCTTTGCACTGGTTTTTTTACTCAAAGATCAATCACAAGAGGCCCTAGACCATTTGACTCAAGCAGTTGGTTGGTTAGATCGTTCTATTTCTGCTTTTCCTTGTCCAGGTCATGGAACTTCCACTGGAATTCAAACTAGAAACCCCCAAGTATCTAAGTCAACAAGGGTTTAGTTGTTTTTTTCATCACCTGCTTGCACAATTTAACGCGAGTTCCATGTTGATCCCAGTAAACTTGATCAAAAATTTCGTGGAGTAGACATAACCCTCGTCCATGTTCAGCTTCTTCGGGAGGCAGATGTTGGGATGTTAGGTTGTGACAATTGCACCCACTGGAAAATCCTAGTCCTTCGTCTGAAATTACCCAGGAATAACCTTCTTCAGTCACAGAAAAATTGACTATAATTGACTTACTGGGATCTAACTTATTGCCATGTTTAGCAGCATTAACTAAAGCTTCTTGTAGACCTAACCTAATTTCTGGTCTTAAATAGATAGGAATATTAGTTAATAACAAGTCAAGCACTGGACATAAATAAAGAGTGGATGTGAAGCTCATTGTTGTCCAGCTCTTCTTTGTCGGAGGCAGTGAAATAGAAATCACGCGTTTTACCTCAGTTGTTAATCTTTTAAGGATCTCATCTGTTTTAAAATGCTTGTTTGTGTAATATTATAGTCCTTTGCTAATCAAGCTTTAGCCAGGTTTGGTCTTAGCAGATTTCACGTCAAGCTTTTATCAAAACTAATTAATAGATCAAGATGTAATTTATATGAATCATGGTTAAGAATTGGAAAAAAATCAACTAACCCAAATTTTAGGTAATATCATCACTATAGTCAAATAATAATGTTAATTAATTAAATATTTTTTGTAAAAGCAGTCAAGAAATAAATCACTCCCACTAATATAATAAATTCTTGGTTCATGGTTGTTTAAAATAAATTAATTTAATAAGGTTACTAATAAATAATAAGTGATATAAAATTAGACTCTCCTATGATTGAAGATAATAGAAAAATAGACCAGAACTACGAACTACCATGGAAACCTGGACAAAAAAACTTTCATAGGTTAAAGCTCGCATGATCATTGTAGCATACTTAAGAATTGAGTTTTAACAAGGCTGCACATTCAATGTGGAAAGTCTGTGGAAAAAAATCACTCGGTTGTACCCAAATTAATTCATAAGTCTTCCCCTGACATAATTTTTGGAGATCTCGTGCTAGAGTTGGTGGTTGACAACTAATATAGACTATATAAGATGGTCGAACGTTCCTGAGAGTTTCGATGACTGATTGATCGCAGCCTTTACGAGGAGGATCAAGAATCACAACATCAGGTAAGAATGATAGTTGGGGTAATAAGCTTTCGACAGTTCCCATCAGAAACGAAACATTGTTAATACCATTAAGTTGGGCGTTTTTTCGCGCTTGAGTAACCGAAGTGGAGTTAACTTCTAGACCAATAATTTGTTGTACCTGTTGAGCTAAAGGTAAGGTAAAAGTCCCTATGCCGCAGTAAGCATCGACTAACTGTTCGGTTCCAGTTAGATTGAGTTGTTCAATAATTTTGTTTATCAGGGTTTCGGCCGCTTCGGTATTTACCTGAAAAAATGTATCAGGACCTAAGTGTAGTTCCAGTCCTACAAATATTTCCCGCAAATAGGAACGACCAGCAATAGTTAGAGTTTCTTGTCCAGAAATGACATTGCCCCGATCAGGGTTATGATTGAGGGAAACTCCGACTAAATCAGGATACCTTTTCAACCATGTCTGTGCCTGTGTATCAACATTTCGCAGTTTTTTGTCGGTACTAACCAAGGTCAAAAGTACTTCTCCAGTATGCCGTCCTATCCTTAGAGAAAGATGACGTAGTTTTCCCTGATGACGTTTTTCATCATAAATAGACCACCCTTGTTCTTGAATATCTTTTTTTACCTCGACTAGGAGAGGATTAAGGCGAGAATCTTGGATAGGGCATTGGTTAAGGTTAATGATTTGATGACTATTTCTGCGAAAATAGCCTCCTTGAACATTGCCTGCGGCTGAACGTCCTAGGGGATAGGTAACCTTATTACGATAGCCTAGTCCCATTTTTGGTGCCAAAATGGGGACAACAGGAGGATTCTTGAACCTACCAATATACTCTAGAGATTTGATGACGTGGTTCTGTTTAACGATACGTTGGTAAGTCTCATCAATATGCTGCCATTGACAACCTCCACACTTATCAGCCACGATGCAAGAGGGACGAAGACGATGTTGGGAAGGAGAGAGAAGTTTCTGTAATTTTCCGTAGGCGTATTGCTTTTTGATGTGAACTAATCGGACTAAGACGTGATCACCCGTTACCGTATCAGCAACAAAAATAGCACGTCCTTCAAAATGTCCAACGCCATCACCACTGTTACTAAGATCAGTAATTTCTAGTTCAACGAGACTTCCTTGTTGATAGCCTTGGGTCATGGCAATAAAGCGTTTATCTTCGCTAAAATTTGAAATAATTTCATTCTAGCTTGTCCCATCTCACCCTTGTAAAAAATATCCAACTGTTTCTAAGCATTTCATCTTGATGATCGCATTAGATACAATTAAGTTTTATAAATCTTAACCAACTCACCTCCTCTTGCCCAAAATGTCTTCTACTCCAAAACTAAAATATGATCGCGGAACTATAATTCTTCATCCTCCCCCCAGGGGGAAAGCTTGGAGCAAATTGGCAACTTGGGATGTTCGCATCGAAAAATTCCGTATCCAAGCCATTCACTATTATCTTTTAGTAGAGACTCTACAAGCTGACAAAGTTCACTTTATTGATGAAGCGAAAGCTTTTATTTCATTAGAATTAAACCCTAATTTCCAACGAATTCCTTATCCCCATCAACTTGAAGCCCTTGCTGCTTGGAAACAACATAAACATCGAGGGGTAGTTGTCCTTCCCACAGCAGCGGGAAAGACTTATTTAGCGCAATTAGCCCTAGAATCTATTTCCAAGACTACTTTAATTTTGGTTCCTACCTTGGATTTAATGCACCAATGGTACACTCAAATTATGGGGGCGTTTACTAATGTGGAGGTGGGGTTATTAGGAGGGGGTTCGCGTGATCGCACTCCTATTTTAATCGCTACTTATAATAGTGCAGCTATTCATGCGGAGATCTTGGGAAATCAATATGCTCTTCTTATTTTCGATGAATGTCATCATTTGCCGACAGATTTTTTTCGAGTCATTGCTGAATACGCCATTGCCCCCTATCGGTTAGGGTTAACAGCAACACCAGAAAGGGCTGATGGCAGTTATCGGGACTTAGAAACCCTTATTGGTCCGTTGGTTTATCACAAAGGAGTAAAAGATCTCGCGGGCAAAATTTTAGCACAACATCAAATTATTCAAATTAAAGTTAAATTATCCGAGTTAGAAAGAGAAAGATATAAAGAAGCGATCATTATTCGCAATGAATTTTTAAAAAAGTCTAATATTTCTTTGAGCAATTTAAATAATTGGCAATTGTTTCTTAAAACAAGTTCTAGATCTTCTTCGGGAAGACGGGCGATGTTAGCTCATAGAGAGGCCAAAGAAATTGCAGCAGGAACTGATGAAAAGCTCAGAATACTAACGGATTTAATTTGCCGACACTCCGAAGAATCTATTTTAATTTTTACTAATGATAACGCCACCGTTTATCGAATTTCCCAAGAATTTTTAATCCCCGCCATTACCCACCAAACTCCTGTGAAAGAACGTTACGAGATTTTAACTCGATTTCGAGAGGCGATTTACACGACTTTGGTCACTTCTCATGTTCTTAATGAAGGTATAGATGTTCCTGAAGTTAAGATTGCAATTATTTTATCGGGAACAGGTTCCACACGGGAGTATATTCAGAGATTAGGTCGAATTTTACGCAAAGGAACCAGCAAAAACGGATTAGCTATTTTATATGAGGTCGTAGCTGAAGATACTAGTGAGGAAAGAACATCTCAACGGCGACGAGGAAAAGATTAATATATCTCTAAACTAACTAAGTAAAGTTTCAAATAAAACCTAAGAATTGGAATTGCCCCCTTACAATGCTCCAAAATGATATCACCTTTAATATATTTTTACTAAAGCTGCAGAATATAAATTCTATGTTAGACCATAATTTTTGAATTTATTTCTAATTAAATTTAGTTAATATTAATCATTCTATTCATTAAGATGTAAAACTCTAAGGAGCTAATCGGTCAATCTCCCAAGTTTTATTATCCTGTAAATTGTAGCAAAAGCGATCATGTAATCGATTAGGCCTACCCTGCCAAAACTCAAAATAATGAGGAACAACTCGATAGCCGCCCCAAAATGAAGGAAGGGGAATTTCTCCTTGATCAAACTTACGCTGCATTTCATTAAACTTCATTTCTAAAAGCTGTCTAGAAGAGATAACAGAACTCTGAGAAGAAGACCAAGCACCTAGTTTACTTCCTCTTGGTCGAGTGACAAAGTATTTCAGGGATTCTGCCGTTGAAACTTTAGCTGCTTTTCCCTTTATTTTGACCTGACGTTCTAGGGGCAACCAGAGAAATAAGAGAGCAACAGAGTAATTTCTATCTATCTGTTTAGCTTTATTGCTTTCATAATTGGTAAAAAAAACAAACCCTTGAGTATCAAAGTATTTTAAAAGAACGGTTCTTAATGAGGGTTCACCTTTAGCTGAAACAGTTGCTAAACTCATGGCGTTCGGTTCAGTTAGTTCAGCTTTAACAGCCTGTTTAAACCAGGTTTCAAATTGTTTAAACGGTTCAGTTTCAAGGTTTTTACGAGATAAACCATTGTGAGTGTATTCTTCTCTTAAGGCTCCAATATCCATGAATTTTTGAATATGTTAATAGTCGATAATCCATTTTAAACTAATAAATCAGTTAATAACTATTGATGCTTACAATCAATCATAAAATACCAGAGGGCTAAAATCGCCAGATGCTAGATAATTTATTATTTTTAATTGTTAGTGGTTTATTTTCGGGTTTGTTGGCTGGACTACTAGGCATTGGGGGAGGAACTATATTAGTTCCTTTATTAGTAACCCTTGGTCATATGCCCGTACAGGCTGTTGCCACAAGTAGTTTAGCCATTTTTATTACCTCTTTATCAGGAAGTATTCAGAATTGGCGTAGGGGTTATTTAGATCTACAGCGCGTTATCCTTTTAGGGTCTCCGGCCTTAATTACAGCTCAATTTGGAGTACATACTGCTAATTTACTTCCCGATTATATGTTGTTAACTACTTTGGGGATTTTACTAATTATTAATGTTTTCTTAGGAAACTTACGTCAACGGTTAGCTACCCGACTAGCTTCTACTCATACTAAAACCATCAAAATTTTTACGAAAATAGCTCGTTTAGGAACCGGAGGAACCGCCGGATTTCTGGCAGGTTTATTCGGTATTGGTGGGGGAGTCATTATGGTTCCACTACAGATATTATTTTTAGGGGAAACCATTAAAATCGCTATTCAGACGAGTTTAGGAGTGATTGTTATTACCACCCTTTCTGCTACTATAGGCCATGCTTTACAAGGAAATGTTGTATTCCCTATTGGACTTATATTAGGAGTAGGAGGATTAGTTGGCTCACGAATAAGTACCAGTCTTCTTCCAAAGTTACCCGATAGAGTGGTTCAATTTTGTTTCTATGGACTATTAGTCATTTTAGCAGTTTATACTTTTTGGCAAGCTTGGCAAAGCTATAGTAGAACGTAAAATTGAGCATGAACGACTTTCAAAAATCAGGAGGAATTAACAACTGTTGACCCCTAGATTAGTTCGTGGTCGACTATTGATTATTCATCATTAACCTGATAAATTGTTAGATTCTACTATCTATCGTTTGAGTCTTAGTTCGATCTAACTTCAGAATTAAAACTCCTAAAGGTGGCAAACATAAATCAAGAGAACAGGGAAGGCTATGGAATGACCATTGATCAGTCCATTTACCTCCCAAATTTCCCATATTACTGCCGCCGTATTTCCTAGCATCACTATTAAATAACTCAGTATAAAATCCCTCTTCGGGAACACCAATTCGGTAATGACTATGAGGTTGGGGGGTGAAATTACAAACAACAATCACAAACTCTGTAGGGTTTTTACTCCATCGAATAAAAGATACTACACTATGACGGTTATCGCTACAATCAATCCACTGAAATCCTTCTTCTTCAAAATCACGGTCATAAAGGGCGGGTTCACTTTTATAAAGGGCATTTAGTTCGGTAAAAAACCGTTTAAGCTGTCGGTGGGGGTTATATTCCAACAGATGCCATTCTAAATCTCCCCAAACATTCCACTCACTCCATTGGCCAAATTCCATGCTCATAAACATGGTCTTTTTCCCAGGATGGGTAAACATATAGCTAAATAACGCGCGTACGTTAGCATATTTTTGCCATTCATCTCCTGGCATTTTTCCCATCATGTTGCTTTTGCCATGTACTACTTCGTCGTGGGACAACGCCAACATGTAGTTCTCACTGTGGTGATACCACATACTAAAGGTGATATTGTTTTGGTGAAATTGACGAAACCAAGGGTCTATTCCAAAATAGTCGAGTATATCATGCATCCACCCCATATTCCACTTGAGGTTAAATCCTAGTCCCCCAACATAAGTAGGACAAGAAACCATTGGCCAGGAAGTAGACTCTTCAGCAATAGATAATACCCCTGGAAAATAGCTATAAAGAACACTGTTGACTTGTCGCAAGAAATCAGCAGCCTCTAGATTTTCCCGTCCACCATATTCGTTGGCTATCCATTCCCCATCTTTTCGCAGATAATCACGGTAAAGCATAGATGCAACTGCGTCTACTCGAATGCCATCAATATGATACTTATCAAACCAAAACAGAACATTAGCCACTAAAAAGTTACGAACTTCGTTACGTCCATAGTTAAAGACAAGAGTTCCCCACTCTTTATGTTCTCCTTCACGAGAATCAGCATATTCATAGAGGTGAGTGCCATCAAAAAAAGCTAACCCATGACCATCTTTAGGAAAATGACCTGGAACCCAGTCTAAAATGATTCCAATACCATTTTCATGGCACTTATCTACGAAATACATGAAATCTTCGGGGCGGCCATAACGCGAGGTAGGAGCATAGTATCCGGTAACTTGATACCCCCAGGAACCATCAAACGGATGTTCAGCAATGGGTAATAATTCAATATGGGTATACCCCAATTCCTTAACATAGGCAATTAGCTTATCCGCGAACTCATAATAGCTGAGAAAACGCGCCCCTGTATTCCATTCTGAGACTTGGACAGGATCCAATTCTCCATTAAGGACAGAGGTTTTTTCTTCCGAAGAAGCATGTAACCATGAACCTAAATGAACCTCGTATACTGAAACTGGTTGACTGAGGGGATCTTGATTGCGACGGTTCTCCATCCAGTCAGCATCTTGCCATTGATAGCTTTCAAGATCGGCAACGATAGAGGCAGTTTTGGGACGAACTTCCTGAAAAAAACTATAGGGATCAGATTTTTCATAAATATGACCTTCCCAGTTTTTCACTTCATATTTGTAGTGGGTTCCCACACCAATTCCGGGAATAAACAATTCCCAAACATTATTGAAGCGTTTACGCATTTGATGTTGGCGGCCATCCCACTGGTTAAAATCTCCTAAAATAGAAACATTACGAGCATTAGGAGCCCACAGGGCAAAATAAACTCCTTTTACCTCCTTAACTTCCCCTGAATGTGCCCCTAATTTTTCGTAAATGCGGTGGTGGTTTCCTTCAGCAAACAAATGTAAATCAAATTCGGTTAAGTTAGAAAAAGGGAAACTATAAGGATCATATATAATTCGCTCGTTTTCTCCTTCTTTTACCCGTAATTGATAATTGTTTAATTGGGAAGTTTCAATAATACATTCAAAAAAGTTAGGGTGATAAACCGCTTCCATCTCATATTCTTGGTGTTCGGCTGGACATACTATCCAAGCGGCTTGAATGTTTGGTAAATAGGCGCGGACCACCCATCGAGGAGAAGATCTATCGTTATTAAGAAGATGGCAACCTAACACCTCAAAGGGATCATGGTGTAGGTTGTAGACAATTTGATTAACTTGATCAGAAGAAATAGTTGGGGTCATTCAGTTACCAATCTTAACAAACTCTGAAGGCGAAACTGCCCTAGTAAATCGTTACTACTTACTTTACAATTAGCTGCTCAAAAGCCTACTAGCCTTAGTCATGCCGACGCGGGTTTTCTTGATAGAAAAAGGTCTGTCGGGCGGTTTGCTATAATCTTCCTTGAGTGAATTATCCCGAACTCCTATCCAGGTATCACTGACCCATCCAGGCGTGCTGCTTAACCATCTCTACTTTCATATTAGTTAGCTAAAGGTAGGACTGTCCTCAATTGTTTAGCCGATAAAACCCAGTTTTTGTAAGTCTTATAACACTGTTTAGTTAAATTAGTATGTATTATTATAAGTGATTAGTATAATTATAACGGTAAGCAACTACTCTGAAAATAATCAGTCCCTTAAAAATTGAGGAGTTCTGATAACCGCCGTTGAACTTTACTAGTGTAAGGATCGCCGATCAATAATTCTGATAAAGCGCGACGGTAGTCTGCGGTCGCACAATTCCAATCTCCACGAAGATAGTAGGTATATCCCCGTTCTCCATAAATTCTTCCTTTAAGGGGTTTTCCAATCACTAAGGAAAAATCAAAGGTTTCCAAGGCTAGATCGTGCCATTCCAATTCTCGCAAGGTAATTCCTTTGTTAATCCATGCTCTTTGATTATAAGGATTTAAGTCTAAGGATATTTCGTAGTCTTCTAACGCCTTGACTAAGTTACCTAAATCAGCATGACAATTACCTCGATTATTATAGGCTTTGTCGAGGTAAGGGTTGAGGATAATAGCTTTTTCAAAGTCTTCTATAGCCCTGAAAAAGTTCCCTTGTTTACAGTACATTAACCCTCGGTTATTGTAATCCATAGCACTTTTGGGATGACGGTTAATCAATTGGTTAAGCAGAGTAATAGCACCTCGATAGTCTTCTTGTTCAGCTTTCTCTCTGATATACGCCCGTAACCCTTCGTCTGATATCTTCTGATGCTCTATTGAACAGCCTAGAATTAACGAACACCAATGACTCCCTTGAGTTTGTCTTGATGGTTCAGCTTTTTTTGAATTAGAGTTGTAAATTGTATTAATTTCCATGATTTACTCTCTTTATGTATCTTAATATTCACCGTACTCGACGATTTTTCCGATAACTAGTTACATTGTGTCAATCTAATAATTGTCTTGGATCAATAAATTAGCTATTTCAGAATAGTAGAAAAAAACAATAACAGCTAAGAGCTAAAAGTTTTATTATATAAAACTTCCTGAATCATAAAAACTTGTTTTTAAACGGTTTAATTTTTTTAAAAAAATAAAATGCAGTCAGAATACTAATTCTTAAAGTTATTAGTGACTAATTTATCATGCCCAGCCTGAAAGAGCCAATATATTTTAAAGTAAAAGATATTTTAAAGAACTACATTAGTTTATTTTGATTATTTTAAAAAATCTTAAAAATTTTTAAGATTTTGGTTTATTCTGTATGTTTACAGAGAATAGAAAATAGAGAAATAATAAATTCTACACCATGTAAGATAATGTTATACTTAGTCTTCATTCATAGCATCATGAACAGCTTATGAAGAAAAGTATCAATATAAATATTGAATAAGAGAATATTTTTTTTTGCATAGATATTCTAGTATATTTTACGTTTTTATTTAAAAAAGGAACTCACTGTTGTCTATATTCTAGTGGTAAAATTATGTTTGGTTATTTTTTATAAAACATAAATAACTCTTGCATGAGTTTTGTTTAGCATATATTTTTACACGATACTTAGTTGCTTTTTACTTGTACAAAAGTTTTATAAACTTTATGCAAGTTAGTTTTCTGTTAGATTATTTTCAATAAAATATTTTTTATATTATTGAAAATAATCTAACAGAAAATAGCTTTAATTATTCTATGTAATACCATTACAATCAATATTTAAAATTATTCTTTATTAATCATAATTCTTTAATAGTCACTATTTCCATTACGCTGAAAAAATTGGTTTAGCAAAATTATAATTCCATTTTTTATAGATTTTATATATTTGCTGCAAACAATGTTATTGATTAATTTTATCTATTTTTACTTAAATTTCAATGCTTAGTGAATATCAAAACTGTTTTAACAGAAAAATTTATCTTGACTTTTTTAAAGTTTGTATAATTTTGAATTGTACTGAATCTACATGTGAAAATTAATTCCTAATAATAAAGGAATAATCTAGATAAAAACAATGTCTATAAAAGCTTAGTCATCTCCAAATCTTAATTTACCTAAACTAAAAAATAATATCCATTTTTGCAAAAATTTTAGGAATTAACACTTAAACAGAGTGCATTCTCTGTAATGAGATATTTTTTTATATCAAGGATATTTTTAATAAATCTCATAAACACCAAAAAGAAGGGGTTACAAATCTAAGAAATAAAATTTTAAAATAAAGAATAATATAAAAATATTTATTGATTTTTAAACTAGTTTAAAATTAGTATTCTAGTTAGAATTAAGACTATGTAGATGGATAAATGTGGAAAGAATTGAGAGGATATTGTTGGATAGAAAAATTAAATTATATTAAAGACAATTGGGACTCAATAAGAAAATA